>NZ_LAJH01000028.1 GCF_001292625.1 Shimia sp. SK013 | reverse complement strand
TAAGGGGGGTTCTAGGGTTAGTTCGCCGGACCCGCAAGCGCTTTTTTGAAGTTTTCCGAGATTTTTTGAAGGATTCGTGAATATTGTTTAAATTCAATCACTTACTGTATCATTTTTTCGCTCATTTCTTGCGGTCCTCAAGATTACTCGCGTTAACCAATCGCGATTTAGCCGGTTTATTGAGTTATCCACAGACATCCTCACAGAAAGCGGCTGTTTGCGCTGACAAAAGCGGCGGAATCGCGGTGAATCGGCTCCGATTCCGAGTCGGGAGGGGACTCAACGCCTCGCCTGCGAGTCGGTTTGGATGAAGAAAGCCTATATCTGCATCCCGACTGTATCGCGTCGGTATCGCGTCGGTGTGGTTTCAGCTGGTGCGAGTCTGCCGAGCGCGGCGCGGTGCCATACGCCAAGCCAAAAGCCCGATGACAACACCGACATATATAAGAGGTTCATATTGAAACCCGCGCGATTGCATCAAGTAATGAGCAACACCCAGCAGCGCAGCTGGATAAGTAAGCTTGTGCAGCTTGCGCCACCGTGAGCCAAGTTTGCGAACCGACCATGTGTTGGATGTCAGGGCCAGCGGTATCAGCAGAAGCAGCCCCGCCATACCAACCGTCACATAAGGCCGTTTGAGAATATCCGCCCAGACCTGCGTCACGATCTGAACGTCCAGAACCAACCAGACCGTGAAGTGCAGCAGTATATAGAAGAAGGCGACAACACCGATCACGCGACGAAGCGGCAATAGAGAAACACCGGACAAAGACCGAAGTGGTGTGACGATCAGGCCGAGTACAATCAATTGAAGGCCGGTCTTGCCAAGCGCGTGCTCCATCGCTTTGACGGGATCAACGCCAAGGCCACCCGTCAGACCACTGTACAACAGCCATACAGGATAGAGCGCCGCCATTATATATAGTGCCCATTTCGGGATGCGGCGGATCAGAGTGTTGATCTGGTCTTTCATAAAGTCAGTTGGCCTGTTCTTCCCCGGCGCTGCAATTTTCGCCTTGCTGCACTGGCGGGCAGGGCGCGGTGCCGTAGGAACAGAAAACACAGCAATCGCCGGGCAAGGGCTTTAGGAGTGCCTCGCACTTTGGGCACTCCAGAAAGAATTGGCACGCGTCCTCGGGCATCTGGTGCGCCTCTTCGTGGCCGCACTCAGGGCAGGTCACATTGGATATGAGGATCAGCTGGCCCATGATCAGAAGTTCTTGGCGAGGTCCATGCCTTCGTAAAGGCTGGCGACGTCTTCTTCATATCCGTTCATCATCAAGGTCGGGATGCGCTTGGCAAAGAGACCGCCGCCAATCGGGCGCTCAGAAGCTTGCGACCAGCGCGGATGGCTGACCTCCGGGTTCACGTTGGAATAAAATCCATACTCCGAGGCGGCCGCCTTGTTCCAGCTGGTGGGCGGTTCTTTGTCGGTCAGGGTGATGCGCACAATCGACTTGATGGATTTGAACCCGTATTTCCAAGGCACCACCAAACGAAGAGGCGCGCCGTTCTGCTTGGGGATGTCTTTGCCATATATTCCGGTCGCCATAATCGTCAGCGGGTGGGTGGCCTCGTCCAAGCGCAAGCCCTCGACATAAGGCCAGTCCAAAAACGGCGCTTGTTGCCCAATCATTTCATGCGGGCGGTAGAGCGTTTCAAAGGCGACGTATTTGGCAGAGGATTGCACACCCGCCAGATCAAGCAGGTCCTTAAGCTCAAATCCGTTCCAAGGCACCACCATCGACCACGCCTCGACACAGCGGAACCGGTAGATGCGCTCCTCGATGGTCATCTTGGACATAATGTCGGCAAAGTCATAATCACCAGGGTTGTCGACCATGCCATCAATCTTGATCGTCCAAGGAGCAGTTGTCAGACGGTGGGCATTTCTGGCGGGGTCTTCCTTGCCAGTGCCGAATTCATAGAAGTTGTTGTATTGCGAAATGACGTCCAGATCAGTCGGCGTCAGGTCTGAGGCCGCAGTTGCCTTGGGGGCGATGGCCGCGAGCCCCATGCCTGCCATGCCAGCCATAATCTGGCGGCGGTTCAGAAAGGCGGACCGAGGGGTCACGTCATCATGTGTCAGTGTGTTTTTCCAGCGATGCGCCATTTGGAGTCTCCTTGTCCCTTGTCTGTTCATAGCGTGACAGGACAACGCGGCGCCACACACTTGGTCTCACGATGGTGTGGGGCACTTGTAACTTTTGGACGCCGGGTCGCGGCCTGCTAGCCTTTTCGCGGCCTTGGAAAGATCTCGTTCATTGGCACTGACCGGCCATTGGGTTGCACCAATCGCACGTGGCGGCGGCGCAATTCACGCGGCTCGGACACTCCCACCGAATGGGAGATGATTTCGACTTCCTTGATGATCGCTTTGGCGTAACGCGCGACGCGGGTGTATTTGCGTTCCACCACCAGACCTTTTTGAAAACGCGGATCATGGGTGGTGATGCCGGTCGGGCAGGTGTTCTTGTTGCACTTGAGCGCCTGAATGCAGCCCAGCGCAAACATGAAGCCGCGCGCAGAGGTTACAAAATCCGCGCCTGCCGCCAAGGCCCACGCGATGTCACCGGGGTTGACCAGTTTTCCGGATGCGATCAGCCGGATACGGTCATTCAGGTCATATTCCTCGCGCAGGTCTGCCACCAGAGGCAAGGCCTCGCGCACAGGCATGCCCACCAGATCAATCAACGGCATCGGCGCCGCGCCCGTGCCGCCCTCGCCGCCATCAAGCGTGATGAAATCAGGCGCTGCATCCGCCCCCCGCCGCGCAATGGTGTCAAAGAACTGCCGCATGGTTTCCTCGGACCCGACGACGGTTTTGATCCCTACGGGTTTGCCGGTGACCTCGCGAATATGGATGATCATGTCCAAGAGGTGATCAAAAGTGTCGATCTCGCGGTGGCGGTTGGGGGAAATGCCGTCTTGGCCGACTTGTAACCCGCGGATTGCGGCAATTTCCTCGGTGACCTTTTCACCGGGAAGGATACCGCCCTTACCAGGCTTGGCGCCTTGGGCCATTTTCAGTTCAAACATGCGCACGGCCGTGTGGGCCGCCATTTCGCGCAGCTTGTCGTCTGACAGGTTGCCGGCCTCGTCGCGCACGCCAAATTTGGCGGTGCCAATTTGATAGACAATGTCACAGCCGCCTTCGAGGTGAAACCGCGACAGCCCGCCTTCGCCGGTATTGAGCCAGACCCCAGCCTCTTTGGCGCCGCGCGACAGCGATTGCACCGCCGGTTTGGAAATCGCGCCGTAGCTCATGCCAGAGATGTTGAAAATCGAGGGCGCAAGAAACGGCGTGCGGGCGGTGGGGCCTATCTGAAGCGGTTCGGTCTTGGCGTATTGGTCATCCAACGGCGGAAACGGGTCGTTCACAAAGATTGGCGTGCCCGGCACAGAGAGGTTGCGGGTGGAGCCAAACGCAACGGTGTTGCCTTTGCCCTCACCTGCGCGGGTGACCCACTCACGTTGGGCACGGTTAAACGGCAGTTCTTCGCGGTCCATGGCAAAGAAATACTGGCGAAAGAACTCACCCAGTTCGGAAAACAGATGCCTGAAGCGACCGATCACAGGATAGTTCCGCCGGATAGCATCGCCGGTTTGCCAACGGTCGATGATAAAGAGGATAATCGCCACCACCACCAGCAGCGCGAAGACCACAACAAACAGCAAGCCGAGGAAATTGACGACGTCAAAGGCCGTTTCCATTGTGGTTTCCATCGGGTGGCTCCTTATCTTGGGCGTTGGTCTTAGAGTGGCGCGGCGGCGCGCGGTGGGCAAGTCACGTCAGCGCACGGGCCTGTGCGGAAAGTTTCAACAATGTCGGCAACTGGCCCATGTCGTCAAAGAGCGCATCGCAAATTGGCGCCATGCGCCCAGGATCAGTTTCACGCACAAACCCCAAGGTCGCCATGCCTGCCGCAATGCCCGCTTTGGCGCCGGAGGGACTGTCCTCTACCACCACGCAGCGGTGGGGCGCGATGCCCGCCTGCGCGGCGGCGTGCAGATACACATCCGGCGCAGGTTTGGGCGTGGTCACATCTTCGCGCGAATAAATGCGACCGGAAAATCGCTCTTTGAGTCCGCAAGCGTTCAACGTGATGTTCATTTTCGCGTGCGGGCCGTTGGAGCACACTGCATAAGGAATGCCCGCCGTGTCCAGCTCATCAAGCACATCAAGCACGCCAGGGATCAAGGTGACATCGCGCGCCAATGTCTCAAACATCTGTGCATAAAACCGGTCCACCCAGTTGGGTTCCAGCGTCGCGCCCATCTTGGCGGCCTGTGTGGACACACCCAGTATGGTGCCGCCGACAAACAAAGTGATGATTTGCTCATGGGACACATCCAGCCCACGGGCCGCGAGATTGGCTTGCAAAAGGCGGTTGGTGACCGGCTCGCTGTCTACCAACACGCCGTCGCAATCAAAAAGCACCATGTCGGGAGGGAACGTCATTTCAAAAACCTGTTTAAGAATACCAGCTTTGTTTCAACGTATTGGCGCCACTGTCAATCGGTGCACTTTGCGGCGCCCAAAGATTGCCAAGGCTCCCGCTACAGAGTGCCCCCTTTCAATGACACGGCTCACATATTCGCGGTATCGCCGCGGAAAAGTTCAGACATCAAGCAATCTATATTCGCCGCGAAAAGAAAGGGCGAGGTCTTCCCCGCCCTTTTGATGTGTCTTAGTGCACCACCGCGTCATCCGGTTTCGGATTGCCGCTGCGGCCAATGCGTTCCCCGATCAGGAGACCTTCGGGCCCCGAAGTGACAGGCACTGTGTCGCCATCCTTGATATCGCCCGCCAAAAGCCCCTCGGCCAGCGGGTTTTGCAGCGCACGCTGGATCACACGCTTCAGAGGACGTGCGCCAAAGACAGGATCATAGCCTTCGTCGGCCAGCCATTTTTGCGCGTCCGCGTCCAAGACGATGTCGATCTTACGGCCCGCGAGACGTTTCTTCAGGCGCGCCAACTGGATGTCGACGATGCCATCCATGTCGTCCCGCGCAAGACGGTCAAAGATGATGGTTTCGTCCAGACGGTTCAGGAACTCCGGCCGGAAATGGGCGCGCACGGCATCCATGACATCGCGGCGGGCGTCGCTGGCGTCTGCGCCTTCGGGCAATTGGCTGAGCGCCTGTGCGCCGAGGTTGGACGTGAGGATGATCAGCGTTTGTTTGAAGTCCACTGTGCGGCCCTGCCCATCGGTCAAAACGCCATCATCAAGCACTTGCAGAAGAACATTGAACACATCCGGATGCGCTTTTTCGACCTCGTCAAACAGCACCACCTGATAAGGGCGACGCCGCACAGCTTCGGTCAGAACACCGCCTTCGTCATAACCGACATAGCCGGGAGGCGCGCCGATCAGGCGGGCGACTGCGTGTTTTTCCATAAACTCGGACATGTCGATCCGCACCATGGCGTTGTCGTCGTCAAACAGGAACTCGGCCACGGCTTTGGTCAGTTCGGTTTTGCCCACACCGGTTGGGCCCAAGAACAGGAACGAGCCCAAGGGGCGGTTCTCATCGTTGAGGCCGGCGCGCGCTCGGCGAACCGCGTTGGACAAAGCGGTCACGGCGGAATGCTGACCAATCACACGGCGGTGCAGGTCGTCTTCCATGCGCAACAACTTTTCGCGCTCGCCCTCAAGCATTTTTGTGGTCGGAATACCGGTCCAACGCTCGACAACCTGCGCGATCTGCTCAGGGCGCACTGCCTCTTCGACGGTCATCTCAGCGTCGGCGGCTTCAGCGTCTTCGAGCTTTTTCTCCAGATCGGGGATTACGCCGTAAGACAGTTCACCGGCGCGGGCGAGGTTGCCCGCACGTTTGGCGATATCCAGATCCGCGCGGGCCTGGTCGAGCGATTCTTTGATGTCACGCGCAGACGCCAGTTTGTCACGACCGGCCTGCCATTTGGCGGTCATCTCGGCGGATTTATCCTGAAGATCGGCAAGGTCTTTTTGCAGTGTTTCCAGACGATCCTTGGAAGCCGCGTCATCCTCAAGTTTGAGCGCCTCTTCCTCGATCTGCAATTGCAGGATCTGGCGGTCAAGCGCGTCGAGCTCTTCTGGTTTACTGTCTACTTCCATGCGCAGGCGGGCCGCGGCCTCGTCCACGAGGTCGATGGCTTTGTCGGGCAGGAAACGGTCGGTGATGTATCGGTGGCTGAGGGTAGAAGCCGCAACCAGCGCGGAGTCAGATATCCGCACGCCGTGGTGCAGTTCGTATTTCTCTTTGATGCCGCGCAGGATCGAGATGGTGTCCTCGACTGTGGGCTCCTCGATTACAACCGGCTGGAAACGCCGTGCAAGGGCTGCGTCTTTTTCCACATATTTGCGGTATTCATCCAGCGTTGTGGCACCGATGCAGTGCAGCTCACCCCGTGCCAGCGCCGGTTTGATCAGGTTGGCGGCATCCATCGCACCGTCGGTTTTGCCCGCACCGACCAGCGTGTGCATTTCGTCAATAAAGAGAATGATTTCGCCTGCTGCCTCGGTGACTTCGGTCAGAACCGCCTTAAGGCGTTCTTCGAACTCACCACGGTATTTGGCACCGGCGATCAGCGCACCCATATCGAGTGACAAGAGCTTTTTGTTCTTGAGTGATTCCGGCACGTCACCGTTGACAATACGCAGGGCCATGCCCTCGGCAATCGCGGTCTTACCTACGCCCGGTTCCCCAATTAAAACAGGGTTGTTTTTGGTGCGGCGCGACAAAACCTGCATGGCGCGACGGATTTCATCGTCGCGACCAATAATTGGGTCAATTTTGCCTTCGGCGGCGCGATCCGTCAGATCCTGCGCGTATTTCTTGAGCGCGTCATAGCCTTCCTCAGCTGACGCGGAATCAGCCGTGCGGCCTTTGCGAATGTCGTTGATAGCGGTGTTCAGCGCCTGCGCGGTCACGTCGCCCGAGACAAGTGCGTCCTTGGCTTTGGATTTCACCATCACCAACGCCATCAGAATGCGCTCCACGGGCACAAAGCTGTCGCCGGCTTTCTTGGCGATGGCCTCGGCCTCGCCCAACACTTTGCCAGTTGCGCTGTCCAAATAAGGCTGTCCCGCGTCGCCTGACACTTGTGGCAGTTTGGTAATCGCCGCATCCACGGATTCACGCACACGCGCGGGGTCACCGCCAGCGCGTTTGATCAGATTGGCTGCGAGCCCCTGATCGTCGTCCATCAATGCTTTGAGAAGGTGTTCCGGGGTCAACCGCTGATGGCTTTCCCGCATTGCAATGGTCTGTGCGGCCTGAACGAAACCACGCGACCGTTCCGTGAACTTGCTTAAGTCCATGGGTTTTCTCCTTTTTCCAAGCGCCCTGTAGATGGAACGCCCGCTTAGCGGCACGTCCCGTTTGTGGGCCTTAGAAGGGATGTGGGGAGGCCAACCGCGGGTTTCAAGAAACCCCCTTTATGTTTGCGCACATAATTTTGGCCGGAGCCACCTTGTGAAGAGTTGGGGGGAGCAAAGGGCTTAAAGAAACCTTAACTCGCGACCATTTTCGCCCCATTTCTGGATCAGTGTAACCAGTGACGCAGTGTATAAAAAAGGGGCCACACTATGTATGTGACCGACATTCAGATCACCAACCCGACATATCGCCAAACTCTTGGTGAGTTGTCCGCAGTTGTTTCCTTGTGCAGCAGCGAACGTGACGTGCGGCTTTTGTGTAACGTGCCCGCGGCCCACGAGCGCCGCGAAGGTGAAGGACGTCTTGCCCTTATCCGCGACGCAATGCGTCAGATCAGCCGGATGCCGGAAATCCGTGCCGGCCGGGAAGAGCTTTCTTTTGCGCCGGGGCTGATGCCGCGCGACAGCTGATGTGTGTGGCTGGACAGTGCGCCCGCGAGCGGCAACACTGTGGCAATGAGCACACTGTCTGATATCCGCGCGCGATCCAAATGGCGCGACATTCTTGAAGGCCAGCCGCAACATTTGGGGCTGGCCGTTTTGTTAACTGCGGGCGCCTGTGCCCTGCTGAGTCGTCCGGAAGATGCCCGCCGTATTCTGTGGCTGACATCTGCAGACTGGGCCGTGGTGTCGATCGCGCTGGCCCTTGCCCACCAAATTCTGGTTGCGGCGGTATTCCGTCTGCAGCTGCATCGAGGCGTTCTTTCGCGCCTGTTAGGAGAGCGGGATCTGGCGATCTGGACCAAGGTGTTTATCCCCTTGTTGATTGTCCGGCCCCTGACGATCATTGTGACGGGCTGGGCCGACACAACATCGCTCAATGAACCCCGTTGGGCAGAGTGGCTGGTCGGTGTGGCGTTGCTTGGGCTGGCGGTGTGGGTCATGCATTCCGTGCTCACATATTTCACAATCCGCCGCGCAGTGGGCGGCGATCATTTCCGCGACGAGATTGCGGCGATGCCGATCGTGCGCAAGGGCGCGTTCAAATACACCAGCAACGCCATGTACGGGCTCGCGTTTCTGGGGCTTTGGGGCATTGCGCTGTTGTTTGACAGCTGGAACGCGCTAGTGGTGGCGTTTTTTCAGCACTGCTATATCTGGGTGCACATGTATTGCACCGAAAAGCCAGACATGGAGTGGCTCTACGGCAAGCGCTGAGGGTTGCGGGTTGATCTCGAGGGCAGTATTGATCCGTCAATTTGCCCCACTGCCCGTATCGGAGACTTCCCATGACTGCAGATGACCGCCTGATTGTCGCCCTTGATGTGCCCAATGCCCTTGAGGGGTTGAAGCTGGCCGAGACCCTTGGGGACACCGTGTCGTTTTACAAAATAGGACTGGGGATGTTGACCACTGGCGGGTTGGCGTTGGCAAACGAGCTGAAAGCGGAACACGGCAAACGTATCTTTCTGGACATGAAGCTGTTTGATATCGGTGCTACGGTTGAGGCCGCGGTGCGGGGGCTGGCGCAATTTGATCTGGATTTTCTGACGGTGCACGGCGATCCGCACGTCATAAAAGCGGCCAAAGAAGGCGCGGCGGGCAGTGACATGAAAATCCTCGGTGTCACGATTTTGACGTCTCTGGATCGCGAAGATCTGGATGGGTGTCTGATCAAAGATGGCGCGGTTCAGGATCTGGTGATCGAACGCGCGGCGCTGGCGCTGGAGGCAGGTGCTGATGGCGTGATTGCCAGCCCGCAAGAAGCGGCGCTGATCCGTGCGCTTCCGGAAGCCGAAGACCGTTTGATCGTTACACCGGGTGTGCGTCCCGCTGGCGCGGCTTTGGGCGATCAGAAACGGGTCGCGACACCGGCCAGCGCGGTTCGAGACGGCGCCGACCACATTGTGGTAGGTCGCCCAGTTTGGACAGCAAAGAGCCCGCGCGCCGCTGCGCAGGCAATTGTTGCCGAGCTGTCATCCGCACAGGCTCGGCACCCCAACCGCTAACCCGGCTTGTCAGCAGTTCGCGATATAATCGGCCAAGCGCGCTTGGAAATGGGGAATGGCGCGCGGATGGGTAAGGTATTCGTCCGGCGCCATCAAACGCCAGCTCTGGCCTTCGTTGCCGAACTGGATGTCGGCCACAATTGTCGCCGGAAGCTGTGCCGCGAAAAACCAGGTATGGTGGTCGACCCTGAAATAACGGCGGGCCCAGATGAGTGACTTGGGCGAAATCTCCAGACCAAGCTCTTCGCGTGTCTCTCGTAACGTGCATGCCACAGCGGTCTCAGTACCTTCGCGACCGCCACCGGGGAAATCCCAATGGTCCGGCCAGGGAATGGAGGGGATGTCATCGCGCTGAAGCGTTACGAGTTGGTCACCCGCAAAAATCAGCAACTTGGTGCCGCGAAACGCCGTGTCTGTCAAAGCTTGACCTGTTATACTCATAACTCAATCACTTGCGTAAAAATGTATGCCGTCACTGTGCCGCGACTGTCTTAAGACTCTGGAAACCGGACCGCGCTGTGGGCGGTGCGGCAGCATGCGCGTGGCCAGCCATCCGGAACTTTTCACACTCACTATAGCGCATATGGACTGTGACGCTTTTTATGCAAGCGTTGAAAAACGCGATAATCCCGAGTTGATCGACAAGCCGGTGATTATTGGCGGCGGAAAACGCGGTGTTGTGTCGACTGCCTGCTATGTGGCGCGCATTCGTGGTGTGCGATCGGCAATGCCGATGTTTCAGGCGCTTAAATTATGCCCTGATGCGGTGGTGATCAAACCGCGCATGTCAGTCTATGTCGAAGTCAGCCGCGAAATCCGCAAACTGATGGATGAGATGACGCCGGTTATCGAACCTTTGTCGCTGGACGAGGCTTTTATGGACTTGTCCGGCACGGAGCGACTGCACGGCGCGCCACCTGCCGTGATGCTGGCGCGGTTGACCAAGCGCATGAAGGACGAGCTGGGCATCACCGGATCAATCGGGCTGAGCCACAACAAGTTTCTTGCCAAAGTGGCCAGTGATCTGGACAAGCCGCGCGGGTTTTCGGTGATTGGCGAGGCTGGCACCGCAGACTTTTTGCGTGACAAGCCGGTGCGCCTGATCTGGGGTATCGGGCCGGTGGCGCAAGAAAGCCTTGAGCGCGCGGGCATCCGCACGTTCACCGATCTGCTGCGGTGGGAGCAGGACGATTTGATCGCGCGTTTTGGCAACATGGGTTATCGGCTCTGGCATCTGGCGCGCGGGCAGGACAAGCGACGCGTTTCCACCAATGCCCCCATGAAAAGCATCAGCAACGAGACCACTTTTTTTGAGGACACTGCGAACCCGGATGTGCTGGATGGACATATCTGGCGGTTGGCGGAGAAAGTCTCGGACCGTGCCAAAGCCAAAGATCTGGCAGGGCGGGTGGTGACACTTAAACTCAAGCGCGCCAATCACAGCGCGATCAGCCGTCGGCTTAGCTTGCGGGATGCAACGCAGATGGCCGACACCGTGTATCGCACCGCGCGGGGACTATTTGAACAGGTTGGGGATCAAGGGCCATACCGATTGATCGGGGTCGGGCTGGCCGATTTGGTGCCCGCTGAGCGTGCCGATCTGTCCGGCGACCTGCTGGATCCACAGGCGGGTCAGCGCGCGAAGGCCGAACGCGCGACCGATGAAATTCGCAAACGGTTCGGGTCGGATGCGATTCTCAAGGGGCGATCGATGCGATGAGGGCTTATTGTGACTGATTGCACTCTTCGCCCTGCCCGCCCGGACGACGTCGACCAATTATGTACGCTTGCACAGGAGGTGATCCGGGTCCGGTACACGCCCTTTCTGGGGCAGGAGATGGTCGACGGCTACATCAACAGCGGCGACGCAAATGGCGAGATTACGCGGAACCTGACACACCTTGTCGTAGCCGAAGTCGAAGACGTCATTCTTGGGTTTGTGGTATGTTTCGACGATCTGGTGCATCTGCTGATGACGCGGCTGGACCAACAGCGCGATGGCGTGGGGTCACACCTTTTGGCCCATGCCGAGGATGCAATCGCCGCGCGCGGATATAGATCTGCGAGGCTGGAGACCTTCACAGCCAATTCTCAAGCCCGGCAGTTTTACGACAAGGCCGGGTGGCAAGAGATTCGGTTTGGCGACGTCGAGGGCCTTGGCGTGCCATTGGTTTATTTGGAGAAGGGCCTGTGATTTGACCCCTGCCCCAGCTTAATCCGGAACCAATCCTTCGGGCCAGCTTCGGGCATATTGCGAAATACACAACAACACATCCGCACCCGGCAGGATCGCACGCACGTTTGCCAGCATTTCGAGATTAAGGCGGTCGACCTCTTCTGCTGCGATGGGCTGTTGCGGATTGTAGTACACGCTGACGGTGTAGGTCCGCCCGAGCTTGACGACGGACACATCCAAAACCGCACCTGACAAATTGGCTGTGCTTGGGCGCAAGGCGCGACGCACTTTTGCATAGATTTCCGGCTTTGCAGTGACGCCAAGCAACTCTCCCATACCCGACCCAAGATCACGCCACACTTGACCAACGGCCAACAAACACAAGGCAAAAACCACAATAGAATCGCCGATCGGGGCAATCGGCGCGAGCACTCCATCACCGAAAAAATAGATAATCCCGAGACCAATCGCCGTACCAACGGTCAAGGCGCCATCTATAAAGGCCGCTTTGGATTCCAGGTTAAGGATTTCGCTGACTTTTCCAGTTTTTGCCCAAGTCCGTTTGTGTACGCGCCACAGCGCAAAACAAGTAACGCTGACCACAATAAAATATGCCAGCATTGGTTCATAATTCAGTTGTGCGATTGGCGCTCCGTTCAGGTAATTATAGATGTTCATCGCCGCAGAGCCGGCGGCAAACAGGATCAAACCAATCAGCGAAAGCGAACGGAAGGTCACGAACACTGCTTCATCGGCCGCATAACCAAGAGGGCGAAAACGATCCGGTGCCGCGCCGGCGTTCTGGCCAATCTTGCGCCCGATCAGAGCCGACACCAAGGCGATGATCGAAAACATACCATCCATCAGGATGGCCGTGGAATTGGACAGTATGGCCGCCAACACGCCGGCAGCCCCCATAAACAGACTCCCCGCCATCGCCAGCGTCATTGAGCGGGATTCGAGCTTTTTCACGGTTGTGCTGTCCATTGGAGCGGCCCTCAGATTTGGTTACCGGAATCTAAGACGGTGCACCTCATTTTCAAAGACATAGAGCCCTGAGAGGTGCCGATTGTTATTCTGCAGCCAGCGGCAACGCCTGCGCTGGACGACCAATCGCCGTGATGTCCGCGATCACATTCGCCAGGCGGGCTTTGAAGGGCTTAAAACCGTCGTGCGGCGTGATAGTGGCCTCATCCATATAAAGAGAGCGGTCAATTTCCACCTGAATGGCGTGCTGTCTTCGCGCAGGTCGTCCATAAGCCTGGGTCACATATGCGCCTGCAAATGGCGCGTTGCGCGCCACGACAAAGCCCTCGGCCTCAAATGCTGCGACGATCTCTTCGACAATTTCGCAATGCGCTGCCGCGCCGAACCGATCCCCGATCACAATCTCGGGGCGTCGAATATCCGGGCGCAGGGACGCGGAGACCGCCTCGCGTGGCATGGAATGGCAGTCCACCAGAATCGCGTTGCCAAAGGCGGCGCGGGACTCGTTCAGCAATGATTGCAGGGCCTCGTGATATGGCCGCCAATAGGAGTCGATGCGGGCCCCGGCTTCGGCAAGGGTCATCTTGCCATAATAAATGGGTCGCCCATTGGCCACGACTCGGGGAATAACACCAAGTCCGGAGGCAACGCGCGGATTGTGATTGAATTTGCGCACACCTTCGATCAGCGCCGGGTCAAGTTCATCCGCAGCGCGGTTCAGATCGAGAAAGGCGCGCGGTGCGTGGGCAACAAGCAAAGGCGCACCAAAAGCCGGCGCACAGTCAAACAAATCATCCACAAAAGCGTCTTCGGAGGACCGAATGGCGTGGCTATCCAAAAGCGACTGGCTGACGAACCAGTCCGGGTACTGACGGCCACTGTGGGGAGAAGCAAACACCACCGCGGAATCGCGCGTCTCGGGCGCGTGAACTGTAAACGGGGCTTGCTGCATTGCGTCTCCTGTCACAAAAATATAGGCACAAAATTATATGGGCGGAAAGCCCTTGATCCCCCCGCCGACTCCTTTTATAGACCCGCTACCGGCGCGGTTTTTTTCCGCGCCCCCTTTTGTTGGGGGGCATGGGATGTGTCGGATGGGTGATTAGCTCAGCGGTAGAGCACTTCGTTGACATCGAAGGGGTCACTGGTTCGATCCCAGTATCGCCCACCATGAATTCATCGCTTTGACCGAGGTCGAAGCACCCGCAACCCAGAGGCGCACGCCGCGCCGCGACATGAGGATAAAGGCTATGAAAGTCAAAAACTCGCTCCGTTCGCTCAAGAACCGGCACCGCGACTGCCGCATTGTGCGCCGCAAGGGCCGTGTATACGTGATCAACAAGACCCAGCGTCGTTTCAAAGCGCGTCAGGGCTGATTGACTGGGCTTTTTGGCCCGTCTGATTGCAGAGCTGAAGAGCCGCCCCGTGGGGCGGTTTTTTGCGTTTGATGTCGCCTTCTCCTTACCGGTTGCCGCCAGTCTGCTTGTTGATGGCGCGCTCTACCTGAATGAAGGCGCTTTCGGAGATGAACCCCGGCTTTGCCTCCATTTCAGGTGGAATGATAACTGGCCGAAACCCTGCCCTGTGCGCACGACGACTGCTTGCCGAATAGCGGAAACAGCGGAGTGACCCTTCGGCCCAACAGGTGCGGCCGTCGATCAATGGAATCAGTCTTTCGGATTGCGAGGCCGCGGGCACCGGCGCGACCAACAGCGACAGCGCCGCAACACAAGCGCACGCAGTGAGGGGTTTAAAGACCATTCGGAGGCTCCTATTGCTGGTTTTATAAGACTACGCAGCAGAACGTCCTTTGGTCTAAACACAAAATCAAGAGGTCCGCCAAACGCGGTCGGTTGCTTGCGGCAAACGTAAGAGAGAACGAACACATTTTGCGACGGGGATGCCATCGACACCGTGCGATACGGCTTTAACGTCCGAAGGCCTGCCCGCCGACTTGTTTGCTGATGGCCCGCTCGATCGCCACAAAGCCGCCCTCGGTGATGTAGCCGGGTTTTACCTCAAGATCGGCAGGCACTCGCACGTTGCCAAATCCAGACCGCGTGGCGGATCGGCGTCCTTCGTTGTAGCGAAAGCAACGCTTTGAAGTCTCGGTCCAACACGTACGCCCGTCTATCAGCGGTATCAGACGCTCCTGCTGTGCATTGGCATGCATGGCGGCGCCGGACATGAGCGTGATGGCAAAAACGGCAATCAAAGCGAGGCGGGTCATCTCGGGTCCTCCTTTTGGGGAATTGTTACCAACTTAGCCCAGCACAGACCTATTCGTCCAAACACAAAAAGACCCGCCCCGTTTTCAGGGCGGGCCAGTCGCGGCGCGGCTCATGCTCCGCGCCGGGTCTCGGGAATATTTCAGTCGTATTTGCGTTGGTCTTCGATCACGATGCCGTCTTTGGGCAGACTACCTGGGGCGACGATCTCGATCTGGCCTTTGAGTTTCAGCGCGTCCGCAACCGAGGCGCCATAGGCGTCGACGGTGCCGGCCGGCGATTCGATCTGCACGGTCATCACATCCATCTCGCCCGCGCGGGTGGCAATCACGCGCGCTTTGGTGACTTCGTCGTGTTTCGCCACGAGAGCGGCGACCTGCTCGGGGCGGACAAACATGCCTTTGATCTTGGCGGTCTGATCGGCACGGCCCATCCACCCTTTGATGCGCATGTTCGTCCGCCCACAAGGGCTTTGCCCGGGAAGGACGGCGGAGAGGTCGCCGGTGGCAAAACGGATGAGAGGATAATCAGCGTTAAGTGTGGTGACGACGACTTCGCCAACCTCGCCCGGCACAACAGGCGTGCCGGTGCCGGGTGTGACGATTTCAACGATCACACCATCGTCGATAATCATGCCTTCCATGGCGTCGGATTCATAGGCGATCGAGCCCAGATCGGCGGTGCCATAGCCTTGCAAACACTTGATACCGCGATCGGCGTATTCCTGACGCAAGGACGGGAACAGCGCGCCGCCGCCAACGGTGGCTTTGGTGATGGCGAGCTTTTCGCCCATCTCTTCGGCCTTATCGAGGATAATTTTGAGGTAATCGGGCGTGCCGGCATAGGCGGTGGTGCCAATATCTGCCGCCGCGCGGACCTGCATTTCCGTTTGACCGACACCAGCAGGCAGAACCTTGGCGCCCACAGCGCGGGCGCCACTTTCAAACATCATACCCGCAGGTGTCAGATGGTAGGAAAAGCAGTTCTGCACAATGTCGTCCGCACCGATGCCGACAGCATGCAACACGCGACCAAAGCGGAACCAATCGGATGTGTGGCCGCCGGGTTCATAAATTGGGCCGGGCGACTGAAACACATGCACAAGGTTCGGGTTCTTCAGGTCGGCAAAGCCCCCAAGGGGACCGTTGGCTTTTTGCGCTGCGCCCAGTTCGGATTTGCGCAACACCGGCAAAGACGCGAGCGACTCGGGTGAAGCGATTGACGCCGGATCAACATCGCCAAAAGCGTTTACATATCCGGGCAGCGCCATTGCGCGGGTGATCTGTCGCGGCAAGGCCTCGGCCAAATCTGCGGCGCGCTGGTCGGCGCTGCGGGTTTCCAACTCGTCAAAAAAGCGGCTCATGGTGCCATCCTTTGTGTCACAAGCCGCGTTTCGAGCGGCAAATAGAGAACGTACCGCGCCTGCGATCACCGCGCGGAACAAGAAGTATTGATAGCCCGGAGTGGGCGGTACGGGCGCGAACAATTGCGCCCGAAGTGCCTTAGCTCAGCCAACGCTTGCGGCGACGATAAGAGCGCACGTCGCGGAACGACTTTCGGCCTTCCTCAGACATTCCGAGGTAAAATTCTTTAACATCGGGGTTTTCGCGCAGTTCGGCGGCTGGGCCGTCCATAACGACACGGCCGGATTCCAGAATATAACCATAATGTGCAAAGCGCAGCGCCACGTTGGTGTTCTGTTCCGCAATCAGGAAGGTCGCGCCTTCTTTCTCGTTGAGGTCTTTGACGATGCCAAAGATCTCTTCGACCAGTTGCGGTGCGAGACCCATGGACGGTTCATCCAGCAGAATACATTCCGGTTTGCTCATTAGAGCGCGGCCAAGGGCGACCATCTGTTGCTCACCACCCGAGGTATAGCCCGCCTGCGATTTGCGGCGTTCTTTCAGGCGTGGGAAATAGGTGTAGACCATCTCGAGGTCCGCGTTGATCTGACCCCCGGTGCGGGTATATGCGCCGGTCAGCAGATTTTCTTCGACAGTCAGGTGCTCAAAGCAGTGACGCCCTTCCATCACCTGAATCACACCTTTTTTCACAAGCGCCGCCGGATCCAGTTCTGCGATGGGCTCGTTGCGATAGGTGATTGTGCCTTTGGTGACTTCGCCGCGCTCGGAGTGCAGCAGGTTCGAAATCGCCTTGAGTGTCGTGGTTTTGCCCGCGCCGTTGCCGCCCAGCAGGGCAGTGATACCGCCCTTGGGCACGCTCAGGCTTACGCCTTTGAGCACGAGAATCACGTGGTTGTAGATCACTTCGATGTTGTTGACCTCAAGAAGTGTCTCTTCGGTGCGACCAGCGTCAAGCATGTGCGTTGTCTTTCGTCTCGTGGGGTGATGTGTCCCGGCCGATATCCGGCCGGGACGATCGTTTCAAAGCGCCTTAGTTACAGGCGTTTTCGATTTTGTTTTCAGCTGCATAAGCACCGGAATCTTCTGCGATCAGCGCGCCGATAACTTCCATGTCGGTCGCAGCAAAGTCAGAAATCAACGACCATGTCTGGCTCGCTGCATCCCATTGTGTCACACCAACGAGGCCGGGGCCGCCGTGGTTTTCACAGGACACGTCGAAAGACGGACCGAAGTTCGGCATGCCGAGGCCGGCCATTTTCTCTTCGGTGATCGACAGAGCTTCCATACCATCACGCATCTGAGCTGCGTTGATGTCGGCTACACCGTGGATTTCCTGAGCAGTTTTCACAGCTTCTGCTGCGAGCATCGCCGCGTACATGCCACGGTTATAGAGAACGTTGCCAACCTGATCGCCGGCACCAGCTGCTTTGCCTGTATCGACAACATGCTTCTGGATGTCTGCAAAGATCGGGAAGTCACGACCAACATTGTGGAATGTCAGAGCTTTGTAGCCGTTGGCTTTGTCGCCAGCGGACAGAACGTCATGCTCTGCACCGGACCACCAGATGCCAATGAAGTTTTCCATTGGGAAACGGATGTTCGCGGCTTCCTGAATGGCAACCTGGTTCATCACGCCCCAGCCCCACATCAGAACTGTGTCAGGCTTTTCGCGACGGATCTGCAGCCACTGGGATTTCTGCTCCTGACCGGGGTGGTCAACAGGCAAAAGGCTCAGTTCAAAACCGTGCTTCTTCTGCAGCTCTTCGAGCGTGCGGATCGGCTCTTTGCCGTAAGCAGAGTTGTGATAGACCAGCGCAACTTTGTGACCATTCAGGTCGCCATCGTTTTCAGCCAGCAGATAGTTGATCGCGCCAGACGCACCGTTCCAGTATGTGCCCGGATAGTTAAAGGTGTGGCTGAACACTTCGCCGTTGGCAGCAGACGTACGACCATAACCCATGGTGTGCATCGGGATGCCGTCCGTAGTGGTTTTCGGGATCAGCTGATATGTGATGCCGGTGGACAGCGGTTGATACACCAGAGCGCCTTCGCCCTTGGTGGATTCGTAGCATTCCACACCTTTTTCGGTGTTGTAGCCGGTTTCACATTCCAACAGACGTGTTGGAACACCACCGATGCCACCGTCACGCTCGTTCAGCAGCGTGAAGTAATCGGCATAGCCATCCGCAAAAGGGATGCCGCCAGCGGCGTATGGGCCAGTGCGGTAGCTCAGTGATGGGAACACGAGGTCCGCCATTGCCGGAGCCGCTGCCATCACGGCTGTCACGGCCATTGTTGCTAGTTTCATCTTCATCGGGTCTTTCCTCCCTTGGTTATTCCGATGTCAAACCGAGACCTCCCCGTCTCGGAATGGTTGGTCATGGCCCCGCCTAGTGCGGGAAGGGCCACAGCCGCAGTTTCTGTTTTGTCACGCGCCAGAGTTGGGCAAGGCCGTGGGGCTCCAGGATCAGGAACACCACGATCAGACCACCCACAATCACCAGCTGCAAGTGCGCTACGATGTCTGTGGGCCAGCCTAGCATGTCTACGCCAACCACCTTCAGCACCACAGGAAGCAGCACGAGGAAGGCAGCGCCCGCGAAGGAGCCGAAGATCGAACCCAGACCACCGATAATGATCATAAAGAGCACGAGGAACGATTTGGTGATGCCAAAGACTTCGCCAACTTCTACCGCGCCGAGATAAAGCGCGAAGAACAGCGCGCCGGATATGCCGACAAAGAAGCCGGACACCGCAAAGGCGCTGATCTTGGCCTTGAGCGGGTTCACCCCGATGATTTCAGCAGCGATGTCCATGTCGCGGATCGCCATCCATTTACGGCCAGCCATGCCGCGCGTCAGGTTACGGGCAATCAGCGCGCTGAGCACCAAAAACACGAGGCAGAACAGATAAGCCGCCCATGCTTCGGTGTTGGGGCCGGTCACGGGAAAGCCGAACACGGTGCGTTCTGGGGCGTTGATCTGACCCGACGCCGAGTAGTTGTAGAACCACGGCACGCGGTTGAAGAGCCACACCAAGAAGAACTGTGCCGCCAGTGTGGCCACCGCGAGGTAGAAGCCTTTGATGCGCAGGCTTGGCAAGCCAAACAGCACGCAAACAAAGGCTGTGACACCGCCCGATAGCAGCACGTGGAAGAATATGTTGATCTCGGGAAAGCCAGTCATGAATTTGTAGCAGGCATAAGCCCCCACCGCCATGAAACCACCGGTACCGAGCGACACCTGTCCGCAATAGCCGACAAGGATGTTCAGGCCGATAGCCGCGATCGAGTAGATCAGGAACGGCAGCAGGATCGCGTTCGCCCAGTAATCGTTGATCAGGAACGGCACCACCAGGAAGGCAAACGCCAGCACCAAGTAATAACCTTTGCGATCAATTTTGATCGGGAAAGTCTGGTTGTCCGCGGCGTAGTTTGTTTTGAAATCGCCAGCTTCACGATAGAACATCAGGCGGTCTCCTCGTTGTATTCTTTTTCAAGGTGGGACCGGTCCGCCCGGTTCCGTTGTTTGGCATATCCGGTGTGCTCATTGTGGCGCACCAGTTGGAAGTAGGCCCAGAAGCCCGCTGCTGCGCCCAGTGCCGCAAGAACCGCCGCGATGGCCATCTGTTGACCGTTGGCCGGGTCGGAGGTCAGGGCGAGGAACCCGAAGGCCCAGAAGCCTGACCATGCGATCACGTTGAGTATGGCAATCAGCTTGGGCATCTGCGTCACACCCTTTCGATGATCTTTTCGCCGAACAGACCCTGAGGCCTAAAGACGAGGAAGACGAGAGCGAGCACATAGGCGAACCAGTTCTCGGTTGCGCCACCAAGGTTGATGATGCCACCGAAACATTGGCCGATACCGAAGCAGTATTCGAACATTTTCTCACCGACACCGATGATCAGTCCGCCAACAATAGCGCCCGGGATCGAGGTAAAGCCGCCCAGCATCAGAACTGGAAGAGCTTTCAGCGCGATCAAGGACAGCGAGAACTGCACACCCGATTTGGCGCCCCACATGATGCCGGCAACCAGCGCGACAAAGCCTGCCAGCGACCAGACCAGAACCCAGATGAAGTTCAGCGAGATACCAACCGACAGAGCGGCTTGGTGGTCATCGGCCACAGCGCGCATGGCGCGGCCCTGTTTGGTGTATTGGCTGAACGCCACCAGCGCGACCACAAGGACAATGGCCACAATCGCCGCCGAGATGTCGAGGTTGTCGATAAAGAAGCCAACACCCCAAGCATCAAAGGCCGCTTCGTCAATCGCCGTGTTCATACCCTGCGGCAGGCAAAGTTCGCCGGGAAGACAGAAAGTCAGCGTTTTGATCTCGGAGTTCCACATCAGGTCCGCAAACCCTTCGAGGAAATAGGCCAGACCAATGGTCGCCATAAACAGGATGATCGGCTCTTGGCCCACCAGATGGCGGAACACAAATTTCTGCACGGCCCAAGCCAGCAGGATCATTACGCCAACGGTCAGGATCAAGGCCGCAAACGACGGCACGTTCCATCCGAAGTGGTGAATGTGCGTGCCGAATATGGCGTTGATCAAGTGCGCGAAGGGTATTTGGCCGTTCTGAATGCCCACAAGGGTCATCGCCGCGAACAGCGCCATGACGCCTTGGGCAAAGTTGAAGATGCCGGACGCTTTGTAGATCAGCACAAAGCCCAGCGCGACCAGTGCATAAAGCACGCCCGACATGAGGCCGTTTGCGAAAACCTCCATCGCAAATACGAGTTGTTCAGGCATGGCGCGCGCCTCCGGATGTCGTTTTCATTTCAGTCAGGTGCTTAGTCATGTGCCACCCCTAGATAGGCGTCGATGACGGCCTGATTGTTGCGGACTTCGGTGGGTGTGCCGTCGCCGATCTTTTTGCCGTAGTCCATGACCACAACCCGATCCGACAGATCCATAACCACACCCATATCGTGTTCGATCAGGGCGATGGTTGTGCCGAATTCATCGTTCATATCGAGAATAAAGCGGGACATGTCCTCTTTTTCCTCGACGTTCATGCCCGCCATCGGTTCGTCCAGCAAAAGGATCGACGGCTCTGCCGCCAACGCCCGCGCCAGCTCGACCCGTTTCTTCAAACCATATGGCAAACGGCCAACAGGCGTTTTGCGGATCGCTTGAATTTCAAGGAAGTCGATGATTTTTTCGACCGCTTCGCGGTTTTCAACTTCTTCCCGCTCGGCTTTGCCTTTCCAGATCGCCTGACCCAAAAGTCCGGTTGTCATCTGGCGAATACGGCCGGTCATAACGTTGTCCAGAACAGTCATGCCTTCAAACAGCGCGATGTTCTGAAAAGTGCGGGCGATGCCTTGTTGCGCCACCTGATAAGGACGCATTGGCGGACGCTTGGCGCCTTTGTACCAAACTTCGCCTTCTTGCGGCACATAAAAGCCCGAGATCACGTTCAGCATCGACGATTTGCCGGCGCCGTTGGGGCCGATAATCGCGCGGATTTCGCCTTCGCGGATGTCAAAGGAGATATCCGTGATCGCCTTTACCCCGCCAAAGCGCAGCGTGATGTTTTTCATTTCCATCACGGTCGGACCGATGGTGCGGCCGTCCTCGGTGACGTAGCTGTCCTGCGTGCTCATTCTGCGGCTACCTTTGCTGCGGTTGAGACTACAGCGGCGTCGCGCAGTTCCAGCGTGGCGCTGATGCTGCCCTTGCGGCCGTCTTCATAAGTAACTTCGGTGACAGTCGAGACCTCGGAGGCCCCGGAGTACAGCGCGTCGATCAGGTCTTTGAACTTGTCTTCCACGATCACGCGACGCACTTTGCGGGTGCGGGTCATTTCACCGTCATCCGCATCCAGCTCCTTGTGCAACACGAGGAAGCGGTGGATCTGACAACCTGCCAACATCGGATCTGCCGCGACAGATTTGTTCACGGTTTCAACTTGTTCACGAATGCTGTCGAGCACTTTGGGGTGCCCGGCGAGTTCTTGATAAGACGCATAAGCAATGTTGTTGCGTTCTGCCCAATTGCCTACCGCCGTCAGATCGATGTTGATAAAGGCCACACAGCGGTCTTTGCCGTTGCCAAACAGAACCGCCTCAAGAATGTCGGGATAGAACTTGAGTTTGTTCTCGACATATTTCGGCGCAAACATGGAGCCATCGGCCATTTTGCCAACGTCTTTGGCGCGGTCGATGATGCGCAGGTGACCAGAGTCTTCCTCAAAGAAGCCCGCATCACCCGTGGCAACCCAGCCTTCGGCGTCTTTGGTCGACGCTGTGGATTCGGGGTTGTTGTAGTACTCAACAAACGTGCCCGGGCTGCGGTAGAAAATCTCGCCATTGTCCGCGATTTTGATTTCCACGTCGGGGCTTGGCACACCAACCGTATCAGCCCGCACTTCGCCGTCAGGCTGTGCTGTGATGAACACGGTGGCTTCGGTTTGCCCATAGAGTTGCTTCAGGTTGATGCCAAGCGAACGGTAGAATTCAAAAATCTCCGGCCCAATCGCCTCACCCGCAGTGTAGCCTACGCGCACGCGGCCAAAACCAAGTGTGTCTTTGAGCGGGCCATACACCAGGAACTCGCCGAGCTTGTATTTCAGCTTGTCCATTGCGCCGACGGGCTTGCCATCAAGAATGGCGCCGCCGACCTTTTTGGCGTGCGCCATAAAGTGTTTGAACATGCGACGCTTCATTGGGCCCGCGTCTTCCATGCGGATCGTGACGCTGGTTAGCTGTGTTTCAAACACGCGGGGCGGAGCGAAATAGTATGTCGGCCCGATTTCACGCAGGTCGGTCATCATTGTGTCCGGCGATTCCGGGCAGTTCACGCAGAAACCGGTCCAGTAGGCCTGACCAATCGAGAAAATGAAGTCACCAACCCAAGCCATCGGCAGATAAGCGAGGATTTCTTCGCCAGCACCGAGGTTGTCGAATTCGGAAGAGTTCTTGGCACTTTCAATCACATTGCGATTGGACAGAACAACGCCCTTGGGCTTGCCGGTCGTACCGGATGTGTAAAGCATCACGCAGGTGCTGTCATAAGTCAGCTTGGCGGTACGTTCCTGCAGGTCCGTGATCCATTCGTCATAGGCCGCACGGCCCTGATTCTGGATGTGGCTGAATTCATGCAGCGCGTGGTGATCATATTTCCGCAAACCGCGCGGATCGATATAGATCATGTGCTCAAACTGATGAAGGTTGTCCTGAATGTCGATAATCTTGTCGACTTGTTCCTGATCCTGAACGATGGCGTATTTCGCGCCACAGTGGCCGAGGATGTATTCCATCTCGTCGGCGGCGCTGTCGTTATAGACCGGTACCGGCACGGCACCCACGCACTGTGCGGCCACCATTGACCAATAGAAATAAGGGCGATTGCGACCGATTACGGCAACAAAATCCCCCTCGGCCACGCCAAGGTTGATCAACCCAAGCGCCAAAGCCTCGATTTCTTTTTCTGTGTCTGCCCAAGTCCAACGCTGCCAGATGCCGAACTCTTTTTCCCGATATGCGTCTTTGTCCGCAAAAAGGGTGGCGTTCCGCTGCAAGAGCGCCGGGATGGACGCAAGTCCACCGGCCGCTTGTGACGACTGTGCCAAATTGTATTCCTCCCATTCACCTGCCGATGCAGGCCAAAACCGCCGAAACGATTCTTCACCTCCTAAGGTGCGTGTTTCAAATTCGCGGTCAACTTTTTCCTGAACATTTCCCAATTCTTACGAATTGTAACAGCGTGCATTTCTCTCTTTGACACCTGATTGCCGAATGCTAGCCCTAGAAGGGAGAGGACGTATTCATGCCGCCGCCACCCAGTAAAATACAGGACATGACGGCCGCTGGTCTGAACCTGATCAAGCAGGCGTTGTCGATTTATGATAGCGACCTCAAGTTGGTCGTGGCCAATGCACGGTTTCGCGAAATGTTTTCAATCCCGCGCGCGCTGACGCAGCCGGGTGCAGCGTTTTCCGACACCATCCGTTTTTTGGTGGAAAACGGTGAATATGGCCATGTTCCGGAAGAAACCGTCGAAGAATTCATCGCCGAACGCGTGGAACGGGCGCTAGATTTTGAGCCCCACTACTTTGAACGCAAACGCGCCGACGGACGTTGGGTCAGTGTCGAGGGCTCGCCCCTACCGCAAGGCGGCTGGGTGGCGGTCTATACCGACATCACCTCAACCAAGCGGCAGGAATCCTTGTTGCGATCGCGATCTGAGGAGCTCTCGGACCAGTTGTTGCAACACGCCGAAGAGCTGTCAGCCACCAACCGTAAACTTGAGGCAACCGTTCAGACGCTGGAAGAGGTCAAACGCCAGCTGATCGAAAGCGAAGCCCGGATGCGGTTGACCGCCGAAATGATGCCCGCCCATATCGCGCACCTTGGGCCTGACCGGATCTATACCTACTCCAACCGCCGTCTGAGCGCGGTGATACCGGGGCGCCCGTCTGAGATCGTCGGGATGAATGCGCGCGACGCGCTGGGCGAAAGTGCGTTCCAAGCGATCAAACCCCATATGGATCGCGCCTTTATGGGCAAACCCTCGGTGTTTGAGTTCAACGAGCATCCCAGCACGCGCCGCATCCGTGTGGCCTTCACCCCGGATGACACCACTGGCGACACGCGCGGCGTTTATGTGTTGTCGATGGACGTGACCGAGGAAACACAGGCACGGGTGGCCTTGCAGCAGACCCGCCGACGCGAAATCGCGGCACAGATGACCAGCGGGCTCGCGCATGACTTTTCCAACCTGCTGACCATCATTCTGGGGACGCAGGGCAAGCTGTCCAAGATTACACTGCCAGAAGACGCGCAAGAATTGGTTGAAGCCACACTTGGCGCCGCGCGACGTGGCGGCAAATTGTTGGACCAACTTGCCAATGTGACTGGCCCTCGCGTGCCCCGACTGGAACCCACCAATATGCGCGCTTTCCTGTCCGATTTGGAAACGCTGGCGCGACCTACGCTGGCAGGCGATGTAACCCTGATCATCGAAAGCAGCATTCCCGAGGGCACAGTAATGCTTGATCCGGCAATGCTGCAGGACAGCCTTGTGAACCTGCTTTTGAACGCACGCGACGCATGCGGCGGGGCGGGCACTATTTTGTTGATTGCGGAGCTGGTGCAGGACACTTGGGTGCAATTCACCGTGCGCGACACCGGCACCGGGTTCAACGACGAAGCCTTGATGCGGGCGCTGGACCCGTTTTTCACCACCAAAGGCGCCGACGGTAGCGGTTTGGGCCTCGCCATGGTCTATGACATGACCAAGCTTGTGGGCGGAGATATCAAGATTGCCAACACCGATACCGGGGGGCAGGTTCGGTTGCGACTGCCTTTGCGCAAGGCGCTGCAAAGAGCCACACCGGGTCTTGTGTTGTTGGTCGAGGATAACCTCGATCTGCGCGGGCTGTTCCGCGACATGTTGACAGACATGCACCACACAGTGATCGAAGCCGCCAGCGTCGAAGAAGCCCGTATGCTGTTGGAGCAAGTGCCTGACATTTCCTTGGTGCTGTCCGATATTTCTCTTGAGGGCGATGCCACCGGTGTTGATCTTGTCCGTTCGCTGCGCAACGATGCCATTCCGGCGTATCTTATGACCTCCTTGCCGGTCAGCGATCCGCTCTATATTGCAGGCGCAGCCCGCGCGCCGGTGTTGTCAAAACCCTTCACCGATGATCAGCTTGACCAATTCCTGCACCCGAAGTGAGATCCAAATGACTGCCCCGCTTGTCACCATTCTGGACGATGAACCCGAAATTCGCCGTATTTTGGCGGACGCTTTGGAGGATGCGGGATTTCGCACCATGGGGTTTTCCCGCGCCACCGAATTTGAGGCCATGCTGAAATCCACGACGCCGGATGTCTGTTTGGTGGATCTTGGCCTGCCTGACAAAGACGGGCTGACGCTTGTGCACCGCCTCGCGCTGGAGGTTGGCGCGGCGGTGATCATCATTTCCGGCCGTGCGCAGGTGCAGGACCGGATCACCGGATTGGAACTTGGCGCGGACGATTACATCATCAAACCGTTTGACCCAACCGAAGTGGTCGCCCGTGTGCGCGTGCGCTTGCGCAAAGATCGGGCGTCACCGCAAAAATCTGACCCGGCCAACACCGCCGTTTTCAATGGTTGGACAGCCTATTTCGACCGCTACGTTCTAGAAGACGAACAGGGCGACGAAACCACCTTTTCGCACGCCGAAAGCGAGGTGCTGCGGCTGTTTTTGGAAAGCCCCAAGCGGTTGATCAGCCGCGCCCAGATGCAGGAAATCCTCGGCGGCGCGGCGGGCGAAAGCTTTGATCGGGCGATGGATGTGCGGATCTCTCGTCTGCGCACGAAATTGCGCGAAGACCCCAAAAACCCGCGCCTAATCAAGACCATTTATGGCGCCGGATACATCTTTCTCGGGGACGTGACTTGGCGGTAAATGCCGCCAGAACTTCCCTCCAATATCTGGACGTTACCCCACAATATGCGGTTTTCGTAGATTCCTGCCACAAAATGAGCTATGGTCGTTTTATTGTTTAGTGGCGATGCAGGCCACACTGGCCTGCGGATTTAAGAGGTTGGCGACGTGACCATGCTTGAGCATTACACCGCTTTGACCGCCCTTTGGGTTGGTGTCGCATGGGCTCCCTATATCGTTGATAGACTTCTGGTCAGGGGCATAATGGGAGCCCTTGCCAATCCAAGCCCCGACGCAATCCCGCAATCAGCCTGGGCCCAGCGCGCAAAATGCGCACACAAGGTGGCCATCGAAGCCTTCCTCCCCTTCGGTGTATTGGCGCTTATGGCAATGATGCGGGCTCCTGACGATGTTTATGCAGGCACGCTGGCGATGGTCTTTTTCTACGCCATCGTTGCACACTATGTGATCTATCTGCTGGGCATCACTGTGCTGCGCACCTTGGCCTTTGTCGGCGCCGCCGGCGCGACCGGTTTGATGGCGCTGCACGTGTTGGGGGTCACCTAAGAAATCTCACGGATCACTCCCGCCTTCCCCGCAGTCCAGACCATCGGCTGCGGGGCTCTTTTTTGGGAAAACTCCATCAGCCGAATGCGGTTGAATGGCCGCACGTTATCAAACGTCAGGCAACAAACTCGCCGCGCCGCGTTTTGAACTCCGGCACCAACATATCCCGAAAAGTTTTCACCTTGGCACTGGGCCAGACGTCAGGATGCCCGACAAGCCAGATATCCATATACGACTGTGGTTCCAATGCTGGCACCTGCACCAATCCCGGCGTGTGCCGCCCCAAAAACATCGGCATCCGCACCACGCCAAGGCCCGCCACCGCCGCCCCGATCATCGCCGCCATATCATTACACGTCAGAACCACTCGGCTGTTGGGAAACCGCGCCTGAGCCTCCTTGGCCACCTGCGCATATTGCTCATAAATGATCCAGTCGACCTGAGCCTCAGGCCCTGTGGCCATGCGTTCGGCCCAAATCGGTGCCGCGAAACTCGCCGTCTCTTGGGCTGCCATGCGCAACCCCATCAGCGTGTCGCCCGGCGAACTGCTGATCCGCACGGCCAAGTCAGCTTCGCGGCGGGTTAAATCCGCCAGTTCATTGTTTGCCTTTAGGATTACGTCGACCATTGGATGCGCCGCGACAAACCGTTCAATCACTGGCGCGATGAATGGCCCGATCATCAGCTGCGGTGCCGTCAGGACCAGTCGCCCGGACAGGCGTTGATCCCGCCCCTGCAATTGCCGCATCATATCGAGCTCACGCTCTTCCATACCGCTTGCGTGTTCCGCCACCCTTAGACCAGCCTCGGTGGGTCGATACCCATCTGCCAACCGCTCAAACAAAATGAGGTCCAGGGCCGCCTCGGCCCGCGCCACACGCCGCGCCACAGTGGTATAGTTCACGCCAAGGATTGCGCCCGCCGCAGCAAGCGAGCCGCCGCGTACAACATGCAACACCGTGCGAAGATCGTCCCAGTCTGTCGTCATGACATGCAGTATTGCATGCCTACCGTGCAAATCCACGCGTTTTTGCAAATACACACAAAGCCTAGGTTGGTTACATCACCAACCCACAGGGAGATTTCCAATGATTTACGCCTACGCCAAATTGACCGTCACCAACCCCGAGGCCCTGGCAGCTTACCGCGACAAGGCCGGC
Source organism: Shimia sp. SK013 (assembly GCF_001292625.1). GTDB lineage: Bacteria > Pseudomonadota > Alphaproteobacteria > Rhodobacterales > Rhodobacteraceae > Shimia. The sequence goes on along the minus strand of NZ_LAJH01000028.1, from coordinate 270,668 downwards.
GAAGCCCTCGCCCGACACGGCGGTAAAGTGGAGCAGGCCAGCGGCGCGGCTCTGGCCATTGACGGCACACCGGACATGCCCGACGTGGCCGCGATCCTGTCTTTTCCCGATAAGGACAGCGCACTGGGCTGGATCAACGATCCGTCGCTCGCTGATATCCACGCACTGCGGCGCAATGCAGGCGGGTCGGACATCGTCCTGCTGACCTAGGCGAGACTTACCTAAAGTCCCTGAAATAGACCCTATTGCGCCGGGATTCGCGGCGCAGTAGGATTCAGTCATGGCCATCTGCATCTTATACAAGCCATCCCGCAAAACCCGTCCACGCTTTTACCGCGTCGAGATTGCGATGAACCTCTTTGAGGAAGTCTCGGTCATGCGCGAATGGGGTGTTGCCGGGGGTCAGGGACGGTCAATGGTCAGCGTCTTTGGCAATCTGCGGGAGGCGTCCAACGCCGCCGACAGCTATCGCCGCCGCGCGCAGCGACGGGGCTATCAGCGCGACTAGTTCGACAACCGCGTCACGGCCCGCGCCAGCACGTTAAGACCAGTCACAAGATCCGCCTCATCGGTGTCCTCTGTAAATGCGTGACTAATCCCGCCAATCGACGGCACAAAAAGCATGGCCACCGGCATCAACGCAGAGACGCACGTCGCGTCATGCAACGCGCCGGACGGCATTTCGCGCCATTTTGCAGGCGCTTCCACCTCGGCGGCATCCATGAGCGCGGCTTTCAAACGGCTGTCCATCGCAACAGGATCCAGCGCCCAATAGTCGCTGATCTCTACGCCAAGCCCACGCGCCTCGCTTACCTCTCGCACAGTGTCACGAATGATTTCTTCCATCGTGTCCAGCCGCGCCGGGTCGCGGTCGCGCCATTGCATCGAGAACCGCACCTCACCGGGTACAATTGAACTGGCGTTTGGATGCACGCTGATATGTCCATTGGTCCAAACCGTGCTGTCGCTCACAACCGGAACAAAGGCGGTATAGATCTTGCTGATACACTCCACCATCCCCGGCACCGCATCACGACGGTAATGCATCGGTGTGGTGCCCGCATGATTCTGATCGCCGGTGAATGTGATGTTGAGATCGCGAATGCCGACGATGTCACTTACCACCCCAATCGCCTCACCCGCCTGATCAAGCCATGGCCCCTGCTCGATGTGCATCTCGATGAACCCTGTAAACTGGGCAGGATCGACAAATCCATCGGCCAGATGCGCCACCGCCGCCCGCGCCTCTCCAAAGGTCACCCCGTCGAAATCCTTGAACCCGTCTGCGGTTTCCAGCGAGACCCCGCCGGACCAAATCGAACTTGCCGTGGTGCCGCCAAATCGGCCTTCCTCATCCTGAAAAGCCACTACCGACACCGCGGGACCGCCCGCCTCCTGCGCAGCTCTCGCCACTTCCAACGCGGCAATCACGCCGAGCGCCCCGTCCAGCCATCCGCCTTCCGGTTGGCTGTCAGAATGTGACCCCATCAACAGCGAAGGCCCTTCGGCCAAGCCCCAAACCGATCCCGCCGGGTCCACATGAGGGCGCAATCCCACCGCCTTAAACTGCACGCAAAGCCAAGCCCGCGCATCCAGATCAGCCTGCGAAAACGCGGGCCGCACAACGCCTTTGCCCACTCCGGCCGTGCCGAAACAACGCAATTTATGCAGGTCTTTCAAAAAACGGTCAGGTTGGATCTTCATAACGACCTCCGAGCTTTCTGTTCTCAAAATACCTCCGCCGGAGGCGCCTGCAACACCAACCCTCTTATGGGCTGAAAATCGCCGGACCACTGCATCCAAACGTCCCTGCGTCACCCCCCTTCCCCCTGTGGCAAAGGTGGCTTACTCAGGGCACACGTCAAAGGAGTAGCCCCATGCCGCATATCACTCTGGTCCGCCACGGACAGGCCAACACCGAAGCCCGCGATGAAGAAAGCTATGACCGCCTGTCCGACCTTGGTCACCAGCAGGCCGCATGGCTGGGCGATCACATGCGCGCCACTGGCGATCACTTTCAGCGCGTGTTCACCGGCGCCATGCGGCGGCACCGCGAAACCGCATCTGGCATGCGGGCGCAGGATCATGCCGAAGTTGTCGAAGACCCGCGCTTGAATGAATTTGCCTACTTCACGCTTAGCCAGCTGATGGAAGAGCAACACAGCCTACAGGTTCCCACAGAACGCGAGGGGTTCGTGCGTCATCTGCCGACCGTTTTGGGCGCGTGGGAGCGCGGTGAAATCGAAGATGTGCCGGAAACCCACGCGGAATTCTCGACCCGTGTGCGAGATGCAGTGGCTGAAATTGCGGCCGGTCAGGGGCGCGCGCTGGTGGTCACTTCGGGCGGCTTGATCGGAACGGTCTTGCGCCAAACGCTGAACCTTGATGTCTCCGGCTGGGCACGCATGTGTCTTGCGATCCAGAACACCTCGGTGCATCGCTGGCAAATGGTTCTGGATGAACCGCTTTTGGTGCAATTCAACATGATATCTCATCTGGAAGCGCCGGATCGACAGCACGCTCAGACCCATCTCTGAGCACCGCAATTGGCGAGTCACGCAAAGCCAGGCCCAACCCGTTGCGGGCCGCAATGGCGTCCAACTGCCAAAATGGAAGCAGCGTTTCGGTGACGCGTCACACCTGATTTGTGGCGTCAGGCCTGTTCAGCGTGGTCCTTGTGTACAAATTTTGCGTCACAATAGGGGCATTCAACCCAACCGTGCTCACTGGGCATTTGTAGCCAGACACGAGGATGACCCAGCGCGCCTTCGCCGCCATCACAAGAGATGCGATAGCTGTCCACGATCTTGGTTTCGGGGGCCTCGATGGTCATATCTGTGTCGTCCTTGACAAATCTATTGCGCCGCCCGCGGTTGTAGGGTCCCGCAGCTTTGGATAAGCACGGATAATAGGGATTGCGCAGCGAGGAGCAAGAGTGGCCATGACCCAAAACGCCATCGAAATCGCCGGATTGCAAAAGACGTACCGCGGCGGACGCAACGAACCTGAAAAACATGCGCTCAAGGGCATTGACCTGACCATTCCGGCGGGGTCGATTTTTGGCCTGTTGGGTCCCAATGGCGCTGGCAAGTCCACGATGATCAACATCATGGCAGGCTTGGTGAAAAAAACCGCCGGATCGGTTCGGATCTGGGGATTTGATCAGGACGAAAACCCCCGCCAGTCCCGCGCTGCGATTGGCGTGATGCCCCAGGAGCTGAACCTCGATCCCTTTTTCACTCCGCGTGCGGCGCTAGAAGTTCAGGCCGGCCTTTATGGCGTGCCAAAATCCCAACGCCGCAGCGATGAGATCCTTGCGATGGTCGGGCTGTCGGACAAGGCCGAAGCCTATGCACGCACCCTATCGGGCGGCATGCGACGTCGTCTGCTATTGGGCAAAGCGCTGGTGCACCATCCCCAAATTCTCGTGCTGGACGAACCTACGGCGGGCGTCGATATCGAATTGCGGCAAATGTTGTGGTCCAATATCCGCAAGTTAAACGCGGAACGAGGCATGACCATCATTCTTACGACGCACTACTTGGAAGAAGCCGAAGAGATGTGCGACGAAATCGCGATTATCAACCACGGTGAAATGGTGGCGCGGGACAGCACAGCCAATCTTTTGGGTCAAATCGACAGCAAGTGTATGGTGATTGATCCCGTCGAAATACCCGCTCGCCTGCCAGAACTTGACGGAGTCGATGTGACTCTGCGGGACAGTGGAGCCCTAGCTTTAACCTACCATGCGGATACTACCAGCGCTGAAGATGTTTTGCGCTCCGTACGCGACGCAGGCATTGCGATTGCTGACGTGAAAACAGAGCAGGCCGATCTTGAGGATGTGTTCCTCAAACTGACAAAATCATCCTGAACTGACTGGCAAAGAGGGCCAGCCCCTCTTGTCCCTGCGGGACAATTCACCCCGAGGTATTTCGGGAACAGAAAGCCAAAAGATGCGCCCTAACTGCGCGCCGGTCGACAATGCGCGATGCTACGCAAACAGTCAGGGCGGCTTTTCCGTTCACGGCCAACGGCTCCTCAGCCTGTACCGCAACCCAAGAGTGCGCGATTCGTGGTTAACAAATGGTTTCGGCTTTTTTTGTTCCGAAAGTACCTCGGGGGAGTCGTGAGCTTGATCACGACGGGGGCAGCGCCCCCTCTATTCGCAGAAGGTAACAATTGTTCCTGGCTGAACGAGCGTGAACATATGCCACGCGATCGTGGGCGAGAATGTCTTGTGCCGCAGTCACGACGCCGGACTTCTCGACGATCGCACCAGTGCCATAGACGATCCGGTGATCTTCCGAATACCCCTTGATCAGATAGGTCGGTGATGTACCGAGAACATCCGGAAGGTGTGAAAAATCATCGTGCGCCGCACATTCATCGGCACAAAGAAAAATCGGTCCGGTTTCGGCATAAGGCTGTTTTTTGGGAAACGGGCAATGCGCCAGAACCAGCATCCCCGCGCCCTTTGGAATATTTTTCAGGCAATGGCGGCAAGGCGCACCTGCGCCGTCCGACGCCTGCCGCTCAGGAACGCGGCCATACGCATCGGGTCCTCCCCGTTGATAGGCGCGGACTTCGGGTGTGGGCATTTGGATAAACTGCAACATGGGATCTCCATCTGAAAGGTCCCATCAGCCTGGGGTACACCACGCCTTCAAGCGACCCGAAACCTGCGCAAAGCATTAGCGCAGCGCAGCAACGGCCATGTCGGAGAGTTGCTCGGTCAATTTCGCAAGAAAGTCCGCTGGCTCATCGTTGCGCGGACGGTACCAAAACACCGGCGCGTTGATCAGCAACAGCAAGGATTGCAGCGTGACGGAAAGGTTCTGTTGGCGAAAACTGCCGTCCTTCATGCCTGCGCTAATAATGCCGCGAAAGATGTCTTCGTACTGACGTCGCTCGACGCGAATCCGGTCGAACAACTCCCGTTCAAGGGCCGTTGTGGATTTCTGATTCATGCCAACATAAGACTGAATGATCACCTTGTGATATGGCAGCGTGCGTAGAATTTCAGGAATGTGAAGCGCGATCATCCTGCGCAGATTGGTTTCCGGGGTGGCAGCGGGATCAACTGCAGGCCCAACTTCGTCATGCACAAAATCGGACGCGCGCAAGCAGACCGCTGCTAACAGAACGCCTTTTGACGGAAAGTGGTGGTAAATCCGACCCTTAGTAGATCCGAGGTGCCTTGCAACGTCATCAATTGACGCCGTATCTGCACCCAGTCGCATAAAGACTTCGGCCGCGGCATCCAAAATTTCACCTTTGGATTTGCTTATCGGCTTTCTGGCAAATTGCGCCGCCTGACCAGACATTCACTCATTCCCTTCGCGGCTTTCCCTAACGTGAAGCACGTCGGCTGACGTCACGTCGCGGGGGCGGCCTTCGTTGACAGCATACTCGGTAGTATGTTTGCATCACAAATGCAACGCCGATGCCCCATGACTCGGGTGCGCGGCGCAGGGAGGAATTACAAGATGACGGACCTGGACACTTTCCGGGAAGAAACGCGTGTTTGGCTGGAGGCAAATTGCCCCGCTGAGATGCGCGAACCGATGGGCGAAGACGACATTTGCTGGGGCGGGCGCTCGTTCGAATTCAGCTCGCCGGCGCAGAAACAGTGGCTGGATGCGATGGCTGGCAGAGGTTGGACTGTGCCCGCATGGCCCAAAGATTGTGGCGGCGCTGACCTGTCTGGTGCCGAGCAGAAAATTCTTTCTGAGGAAATGAAACGCATCAATGCGCGGCCACCTTTGCAAAGCTTCGGCATCTGGATGCTTGGCCCTGCGTTGTTGCAATTTGGATCGGACGAACAAAAACGCCATTACCTGCCACAGATTGCGCGTGGAGAAGTACGTTGGTGTCAGGGTTATTCCGAGCCCGGTGCCGGGTCCGACCTGGCCAGCCTGCAAACCAAAGGCGTCGACAAGGGCGATCATTTTGAGGTCACCGGTCAAAAGATCTGGACCTCATATGCTGACAAAGCCGACTGGATTTTCTGTCTCGTGCGCACTGAGCCTGACGAGAAGAAGCACACCGGCATCTCCTTCCTGTTGTTTGATATGGACAGCGAAGGCGTCACCACCAAGCCGATCAAGCTGATCTCCGGCGCATCCCCGTTCTGCGAGACGTTCTTTGACGCGGTCAAAGTGCCAAGCGAGCAGATCGTAGGAGAGCGTGGCCAAGGCTGGACCATCGCGAAATACCTGCTGACGCACGAGCGTGAAATGATTGGCGGGTCCGATTCGGCGATCTTTGCGAAATCCGACCTGATTTCTGACGCGGCACAGGCCATCGGCTTGGATGATGCGGGTCGTCTGGATGATCCGATGATGCGCGCCGATCTTGGCAAGTTCATTGTCGATGAAATGGCCTTTGACGCCCACGTCACCATGACCCGCGCCTATATGCGGGCCGGTAACGAGCTGGGCGCGCGGTCTGCGGAGTTGAAATACCTTGGCACCGAACTCAACAAACAGCGCCAGTCGCTGCGGGTCGCCGCGGGCGGCGCGGATGATCTGGTCTGGGAAGGGGCGTCGAATGACGCCGGGCAAGCGGCCAAGGACTGGCTGCGCTCAAAGGCGAACAGCATCGAGGGCGGAACGTCTGAGGTCATGCTGAGTATCCTGTCCAAAGCCATTCTGAAGATGCCGGGTTGAGGGGCTGATCATGGAAATTTTGAACGAAGATATGGGCCTTGTGGCCGAAAGCGCCGCTGGTCTGCTGAACAAATCCCATCCGATCACCGCCTTTCGCGCGTTGCGCGACAGTGGAATTGCGTTGGGTTACGACAAAGCTATCGTTGGCGAAATGGCCGAGATGGGCTGGATGGGCATTGCCTTGCCCGAAGACGTGGACGGAGCAGATTTCGGATTTCGCGCGGCGGGGCTGATCGCTGAGGAAATGGGCAAGAACCTGACGGCAGGTCCATTTGTATCAACCGCTGTTTTGGCGGCGACGGTTCTGCGTAACGCGGGCGGCGACGCGCTGGCACAATGGGGTCCACGCATTGCTGGCGGTGAAGCTGTGATCGCTTTGGCGATGGATGAAGGCGTCAAACATCGCCCGGATCGCATTGTCACGACAGCAACCAAGGACGCCACAGGTGTAACGCTGAATGGCCGCAAAAGCTTTGTGGTGGATGGCATTGACGCGGATCGGCTGATTGTCACCGCCAAGGCGGGCGACGCGCTGATGTTGGTGATGGTTGATCCACAGACAGCGGGCGTCTCTGTGACCTCGCAGGTCATGCTGGATCACCGCAACGCGGCTGTGGTGACATTCGACAACGCCATCGTGCCTGCCGAGGCCATTCTGGTCGAAGGTAAGGCGGCAGAAACAGCGCTGACCGCAGCGCTCAACGCCGGTCGCGCCGTGTTGGCCGCCGAACAGTTGGGCGTGGCGCGGGTTGCTGCCGAGCAGACGTTTGAATACCTGCGCACGCGCAAACAATTCGGCGTTCTCATCGGTATGTTTCAATCGCTGCAACACCGCGCGGCGGATCTGTATTGCGAGTTGGAACAAACTGCGTCGCTAGTTGCCGAAGCGCTTAACGCATTGGATCAAGGCCGCGATAACGCCGAGGCGCTCAGCCGCGCGGCCAAGGCAAAATCAGCCCGAGTTGGGCGTCAAGCCACCGAAGAGGGCGTGCAAATGCACGGCGGTATCGGCATGACAGATGAAATGGATTTGGGTCTGTTTATGAAGCGTGATCGGGCACTTACGGAATTTTTGGGCGACGCAGGTTACCACACAGAATGGCTTCTGCGGCAGCGCGGAATATAAGAACTTTCCCTTTACGGAAACGTAAAGGGCGTCCCACGTGACGTAACGGCGCCTAGACCTGTGGAGGGGTCACGGCGCTTGACGCAAGGGGGGCAGGTCGGAACACTGACCAGTAATTAATGCCGGAAAACCGGCAATGGGAGGAAAAATTGGAAGTTTTGCAACTGCTCGTCAGCGGGCTTGCGAACGGCTGTGTCTACGGCCTGATCGCGCTCGGCTTCGTGCTGATTTACAAGGCGACCGAGCAAGTGAATTTCGCGCAGGGCGATTTCATGATGCTGGGCGCTTTTATCACGTTGGGCCTTACGAACGCCCACTATATGGGCCTGCCCTTCTGGGTGGCTGCGCCGCTCGCCATCGCCATCATGGCGGTGCTGGGCTATCTGCTCGATTTCTTTGTGTTGCGTCACTTGTTTGGCCAGAGCCAGACCGCGGTCGTAATCCTGACCATCGCTCTGGGCTTTGTGATCCGCTTTATCGCCGGTCTCATCTGGACCCACGAGCCGCAAACACTGGAAAGCCCGCTCGCGATTGGTGATTTCCATGTCGCCGGCGTGGTGCTTGGCATGGCGGATGTGGCGGTTATCGTGGTGACGGTTCTGCTGACCTTCTTCCTCTTTCAATTCTTCCAGCGCACCAAATTGGGTCTGGCAATGCAGGCAGCCTCGCAAAACCAAATGGCGGCTTATTTCATGGGCATTCCGGTGAAACGGGTGCAGGGCATGATCTGGGGTCTGTCCGGCGCCGTTGCTGCTGTGGCGGGCATCCTTTTTGCCTCCAAAGGTGCGATTGATCCGAACGCGGGCCTTTTGGGCATCAAAGCTTTTGCGGCTGCAGTTATCGGCGGCTTCGGCTCACTTCCGGGTGCCTTAATGGGCGGCCTGATTGTGGGGGTGATTGAACCCTTTGCCTCGCGCTACTTTCCTGCCGGATACAGCCAGATCGCGCCTTATGCGCTGCTGCTGTTTGTTCTGGTGTTCCGTCCACACGGCTTGTTCAGCCAAGTCCGCACAAAGAAGGTCTGAAGCACATGCGTATTCATTTTAAGACCTCTTACGAGCATGACATTCGACTGTTCCCCGATTGGTGGAGTTTCTTTGTCTATGCCATCCTGATCGCAATCGCCGTGGTGCTGCCATGGTTGATTGACGACTTCTTCATTGGCGAAGTCACCAACGTTCTGATCTGGGCCATCGCCGGTCTTGGTTTGATGATGCTGACGGGGCAAACCGGTCAGGCCTCTCTGGGCCACGCGGCGTTTTTGGCGCTGGGCTGCTACTCCTGCATTATCTTTATGGAACAGGGCCTGCCTTTCCTGATCGCCTTTCCGGCGGCAGGCGTTCTGACCGGCGTTATTGGCACGATCATTGCCATCCCTGCGATCCGCCTGCACGGCATCTATCTGGCGATTGCCACGATGGCCATTTCGATCCTCGCCGATGACATCATCGTTCTGATGGAGCCGATCACCAACGGCGTGTCGGGCAAATTCGCACCAGTAATCAACATCTTCGGCATCGAGATTGAGCGCTGGACCACACCTGACCGGTTCTATTGGTTGGTTTTGGCCGTGACGATCATCTGTACGCTGATCTATCGCAACATCTTGCGCTCACCTTTGGGCCGCGCGTTTGCAGCGGTGCGTGACAGCGAAGTTTCGGCAATGGCAATGGGCATTCACATCTCTCGTACCAAGGCGATTGCCTTTGGCTTTAGCTGTGCGATCACCGGTCTTGCTGGCGCCCTCATGGGGTTCTTTGCCGGAGCGTTTAACAACGAGACCTTCTCGATTGTGATCTCCATCACCTTGCTTATGATGATCGTGATTGGTGGCCTGGGCTCAATCCACGGCGCGTTCTTTGGCGCGGTTGTGGTGGCGTTCCTGCCGCAGTTCCTGTCAATCGCCAAAGAAACCGTAATTGGCGGCGGTGTTGCCATTCCGGGACTGGAAACCGGCGTGTTTGGCATGATCCTGATCCTTTTCATCCTGTTTGAACCGATGGGCATTTACGGCCGCTGGATGAAAATCCGCATTTGGTTCGAACTGTTCCCCTTTGCGCGCAAAGACATGTTCAAGCGCCAGAAGAGCTACTTGAAGACGGAGCGCCTGAGATGAGCAACCTGCTGGAAATCAACAACGCGACGCTCAAGTTTGGTGGCGTCGTGGCCGTGAACGATCTGACGTTTTCGGTCGAAGAAGGCGAAGTCTATGCCATCGTGGGGCCAAACGGGGCGGGCAAATCGACCGTTTTTAACCTGATCTCGCGGTTTTACGGTCCCTATGCGGGTTCGATCAATTTCGACGGCAACAACCTGTTGGAACGGGACGCGGATTCGGTGGCCGATCTGGGCATCGCGCGTACCTTTCAGAACATCGAGCTGTTTGACCACGCGACCGTACTGCAAAACCTTTTGGTCGGGCGGCATCGCCATCGCAACACCAACCTGATGCAGGAAATGCTGTTCACGTCCAAAGTGCGGCGCGAAGAGAAAAAGCACCGCGAAGCCGTGGAGGAGGTCATCGATTTTCTCGACCTGCAGCCCTATCGCGACAAGATGATCGCGGGCCTGCCTTATGGTGTGCGCAAAGTTGTCGAACTGGGTCGCGCACTGGCCTCTGGGCCGCGGCTGTTGCTGCTGGACGAACCGGCCTCGGGTCTCTCGGTGGAAGAAACACAAGACATGCGGTGGTGGATTGACGACATCCGCAAACAAATGGGGATCACCGTATTGATGGTGGAACATGACATGGGTCTGGTCAGCGGCGTTTCCGACCGCGTTCTGGCGCTTGCAGATGGGGCCAAACTGGCCGAAGGCACGCCAGCGCAGGTTCAATCCGATCCTGCCGTGATCGAAGCCTATCTTGGCGCGGGAGCAGCATAATGGCCGAAACGCTTCTAGATATCAAAAACATCGAAAGCTTCTACGGGCCGATTATGGCGATCCGTGGGGTATCCCTTAAAGTGGAAAAAGGGCAGGTCGTGACCGTGCTTGGCGCCAATGGCGCGGGCAAATCCACTCTGCTGAAAACCATCTCAGGCATCATGGATCCGGAAAAAGGCCAAGTTGTCTTTGACGGGCGTGAAATCCAAGGGATGGAGCCACACAAAGTCGTTGGTCGGGGCATCGTTCACGTGCCGGAGGGCCGCGAGGTTTTCCCGCTTTTGACCGTGGATGAAAACTTGACTTTGGGCGCCTACACACGCTCGGACAAAGCCGAGATCGAGAAAGACCGCCAAATGGTCTTTGAGTATTTCCCGATTCTGGCTGAACGCCGCAATCAGGAGGCCGGCACATTGTCTGGTGGTCAGCAGCAGATGCTCGCGATTGGTCGTGGCCTGATGTTGCGCCCTAAAATCATGCTGTTGGACGAGCCATCATTGGGTCTGTCACCGCTTCTGGTGCAAGAGATCTTTGCCATTCTCAAACGCCTGAACAAAGACGAAGGCGTGACCATGATGCTGGTCGAGCAAAACGCCAAAGTGGCGCTGGAACTCGCGGACGTGGGCTATGTGATGGAGGTCGGCAGGATCGTCATGGACGACACGGCGGACCGCCTGATGGAGAGTGAGGACATCAAGTCGTTCTACCTCGGCCATCAAGAAGAAGGCGCACGCGGCGAACGTCGTTGGAAGCGCAAGAAGACATGGCGTTGATCGGACGCAGGGAGGACATGCAATGAACGTGCACACAAATGCCGACCAGATCGAGATCAACGGCGTCATCGTATCCGCCACACCGGGGCAACGCCCCGCGCTTGTGGATGGCTGCGACACCGTGGTGGGTCTGTTTCAGAAACGCTGTGAACAACTGGGCGATCGCACAGCACACCGCGAAAAAGACTTCGGAATCTGGCAAAGCTACTCGTGGAAAGACTATTGGACCCACGCCAAATGGATCGGTCTAGGCCTGCGCGCCCTCGGTCTGGAGCGTGGCGAAGTGGTGTCGATCCTGTCGGAAGACCGCAAGGAATGGCTTTATGCCGACATGGGCATCCAATGTGTCGGCGGCATCGCGTCCGGTGTTTACACAACGGATTCCGCAAGCCAGTTGGAATACCTGCTGCGCGACAGCGGCAGCAGGTTCCTGTTTGTGGAAAACGACGAACAGCTCGACAAGTTCCTTGAGATCGAAGATCGGGCCAACCAAGTCGAAAAGATCATCATTCTCGACCCCGATGGCCTGCATGATCTTCGCCACGAAAAATGCGTCTTTCTGGACGAACTCTATGACACCGGCCGCGCCTTTGATGCGGAAAACCACGGTTTCTTTGAGGATGAGATCGCCAAAGCCAAGCCCGAAGACACGGGTCTGTTGATCTATACTTCCGGTACAACCGGCGCCCCCAAAGGCGCGATGCTGTCTCAGGAGAACGTGATCGCGGGCTGTGTGTCGGGTGCGCACGCGCTGCCCACACATGACGACGACGAGCAGCTGTGTTTCCTGCCGCTCTGTCACATTCTGGAACGCAACGTGTCGGCCTATTTCCCGATTGCGGGCAAATCCACGGTGAACTTTGCCGAAAGCACCGAGACCGTCTTTGACAACCTTCAAGAAGTCTCCCCCGCGCACTTTACCGCCGTGCCGCGTGTCTGGGAAAAAGTCTATTCCCGCGTTCTGGTTCTGGCTCAAGAGGCGACCCCAATCGGGCGCCTGTGTTTTAAGTTGGCGATCAAGGCAGGTTTGAAACGTGCCGATTACCTGTTGGACCGCAAGCCGGTGCCAATTGTGACCAAAGTCAACTATGCGATCTGGGATTTCCTCGTGCTGCGCAACCTGCGTCGCATGTTGGGCATGGACAAAATGCGACGCGGCGGCACTGGCGCGGCCCCGATTTCGCCAGAGCTTATCCGCTGGTATTGGGCCATTGGGGTTCAGCTTCTCGAAGGCTACGGCATGACCGAGAACGCCGGTATCGCCTCGATCAACCTGCCCGATGACAACAAAATCGGCACGGTGGGTAAAGCTGTTCCCGGCTTTGAAGTGCGCATTGCCGAGGATGGCGAGATTCAGACCTACGGCCTGAACAACTTCCAAGGCTACTGGCGCAACAACGAAAAGACGGTGGAGACTTTCACCGACGATGGCTGGCTGCGAACGGGTGATGTCGGCAAGGTGGACGAGGACGGCTTTGTGTCGATCACCGGTCGCCTTAAGGACATCATCATCACCGCAGGCGGCAAGAACATCACTCCGGCGGAAATCGAAAGCCGTTTGAAGTTCAGCCACTATATCTCTGATGCAGTGGTGATTGGCGATGCGCGCAAATACTTGTCGTGCCTGATCATGATTGATCAGGAAAACGTCGAGAAATTCGCGCAGGACCTGAAGGTGCCATTCTCTGATTTTGCCTCGCTTTGCGCGGCACAGGAGGTGGTGGATCTCATCAAAAGGGAGGTTGATGAGGTCAACAAAGAATTCGCCCGAGTGGAACAGATCAAGGATTTCCGCCTGATCAATGTTCTGCTGACGGCGGAGGACGAAGAGCTTACCGCAACCATGAAACTCAAGCGTAGTTTCGTAGAGAAGAAACACGCGGGACTTATCGAGGAAATGTATTAAGCTATTTTTATTGTGGCTCAAGACCACTATTCCAACGGGAGGAAGACATGAAAAAATTGACGACCGCAGTCGCGGCAGGCGCAATGGCGCTTTCGTCTCAAGCCTTTGCAGAGACGCAGGGTGTGACAGACACTGAAGTTGTGTTCGGATCTGTGAACGACCTCAGCGGCATCTTTGCTGCAGTGGGTGTTCCAGCTGTGAACGGCGCAAATATGCGCTTTGACGAGGTCAACGCCGCAGGTGGTATCCACGGCCGTATGATCAAATTCGTTGTGGAGGACAACGGCTACCAGATCCCGCGCGCCATGCAGGGCTACAACAAGCTGCTGAACCGCGACAAAGTCTTTGGCATGTTGCTGTCACTTGGCACACCGATGAACATCGCGGGCTTCAAGCTTTTGGACCCTAAAGGCATCCCGAATATTGGCCCGCTGTCGTCTGCACGTCAGATGTTGCAGGACCCGATCGACAACAAGTTCATCGGCTTTTCCAGCTATTGGGATCAGGTTCAGGTTGGCGTGAAGTACCTCGCTGCCGAATTTGACGCCAAAGAGATCTGCACCATGTATATCCCGTCTGACTTCGGCAAAGAGATCGCCGAGTCGACCAAAGATGTGGCTGCAGGCCTTGGTCTGACACTGGGTGGCGAAACCACACACAAACCCGATGAACTGGACTTTGTTGGCTCGCTGACCAAACTCAAAGCCGCCGAATGTGACGTGATCACAATGGCTCTGGGTGTGCGTCAAGGCATCACAGTGGTTGGCACCGCCAAGAAACTGGGCTGGACCGACGTCAAATTCCTCAACACCTCTGCTGGCTTCCTTGAGCCGGTTGCCATGGTGCCGGGCGGCGTAACCGATGGTCTGTATGCAGCTGCGGGTTGGGTTGATCTGTATTCGCGCGCTGGCGAGGCCGTTCCTGGCAAATTCATCGCGGACTACAAAGCCAAGTATAACCAGCCAGCAAGCGGTTTTGCGATGCTGGGCTATTCCGGTGCCGACACAGTTGTACGCGCACTCGAAGCGGCAGGTCCAAACCTGACACATGAAAGCTTTGCGGCTGGCATGGAAAGCCTTGAGTACAAAGACGAGCTGACCGATGCCATGGTTAAATATGGCGCGGGCGACCACCAGGGTGTGGACGAAGTGACCATTTCCATCGTCGAAGGTGGTGGCTGGAAACTGGTATCTCGTCAGTAAGCTTTGGCTGAACGAAACAGACTGAAAAAGGCGGGCCTTTGGCCCGCCTTTTTTCGTTTCACAAGGTCCCGCAGAGACCGCTCTGGTCCTCAGTCACCCAACTTGGCGTGCACCTCGTCCAGATCGATTTCTCCGATTGGCATCTTGTTGCCCGGATTTTCGAAATCATATTTGAACAGATTGAAATCTCGTTTGTAGATCTCATAGACCAGATGCATCGACAGATCGTCAAAGTAGTCCTCAACCGGATGCGCACGTTTGGGCCCGTGGCCCTCGCTTTCGTTGAACCGGGGAATGCCCGAAAGATCAATCGCATGTGCAGGCTCGATGTTTTCAAGCACCTCCTGCATGCCGTCGTTGAATTTTTCGGTCCAAAGGATTTTGTCGTATTGTCCACCGTTCACGATGAATGTCGACACGTGACCTGACATTGCTGACCAGTGAATGTCGGGATCCATCGGGCGGCGCCAGCGGATGGTGTCGCGCGCAAACAGCAGAAACCGGCGAAAGCTCTGGATCTGGTCAAACTCCTGTTTGCCGTCCTCGCCACCCACTTCGATGCCATATTTCTGGATCAGCATTGGCACGAGATTGCCGCGATAGCGTTTACCGTTGCGCTGAATGCCGCAAATTTTGTCAAAGAACGACGACAGAATACGGGTGTAGGGATTGCGCACACAGGTAAACGCATATGATTTGTGCGCTTGCACGTTGTCGATGATCGGCTGATGGCTTTCTTCCAGCGCCCACTTGTGCAAACCGCCTTTGGCGTCGTGGATGTCACCGTCGAAAAATTCGCCGTGATCCGAATAAAACATGATCTGGCCAATGGTTGAGCAGGCGCATTTTGGCACCACGCGGTACACCACGCTTTCGCTCTCTGTCATCCAAGTTCCCGGAAAACCCATCCTACTCGCCTCCTGAAGTCCGCGGTTGTTACCGTCGGTAGTCGCCTGTCAGAAATAAAAAAATCCTAACAAAGCCTGTTTATTCAATGCGTCTTCATCTTTAAATGGATAAAACCATATCGTCAAAGAGGGGATCACGGAAGTTTATGGCACGAATTGCGTATATTTTGCTGTGCCACAAGGATCCTGAGGCGATTATTAAGCAGGCTGAAAGCCTGACGGCAACCGGCGACTACATCTCCATCCACTTTGACGCGCGTGCCAATCCAGAGCATTTTAAGGCCATCACGACCGCGTTGGGAAATAATCCCAACGTCGCGTTTGCCCACAAACGCATCAAATGCGGCTGGGGAGAATGGTCGCTGGTGGAAGCGACGCTTTATGCGGTGGAAACCGCAGTCAAAAAATTCCCGCGAGCGACCCATTTTTATATGGTCTCGGGCGATTGCATGGTGATCAAATCCTCGGAATACATCCATGATTTTCTGGACGATCACGACGTCGATTTCATCGAGAGTTTTGACTATTTAGAAAGCGATTGGATCAAGACCGGCTGGAAAGAAGAACGGCTGATCTATCGCCACTACTACAATGAACGCACCCAAAAACGGCGTTTCTATGCTGCATTCAATGTGCAGCGCAAACTGGGCCTGACCCGTGAAATTCCGGCGGACATTCAAGTGATGATCGGCAGCCAATGGTGGTGCCTGCGGCGCCAGACCATCGAAGCTGTTCTCAACTTTACCCAACAAAGGCGCGACGTGATGCGGTTCTTCCGCACCACCTGGATTCCGGATGAAACCTTTTTCCAGACCATCGTGCGCCACTTGGTGCCGGCCACAGAAATCCGCACGCGCACGCTGACCTTCTTGATGTTCTCCGACTACGGCATGCCGCTGACGTTTTATAACGACCACTACGACTTGCTGCTCAGTCAGGACTATCTTTTTGCCCGCAAAATCAGCCCAGAAGCGATCGAACTCAAAGAACGCCTCGGCGCTTTGTATGCGGAAAAGGACGTAGGTTTCCAAATCTCCGCCGAAGGCCCAAGCCTGTTCAAGTTCCTGACCGGTCGTGGCCGCGTTGGCAAACGCTTTGCAAGTCGGTTTTGGGAAACCGAAAGCTCGTTGGGTCGGGACCGCGAATTGATGCTGTTGGTGTGCAAGAAGTGGCACGTTGCCAAGCGTTTGCTTGAACAGATCGGACAGGAAACCGACATTCCGACCATCGCCTATCTGTTTAATGAAGAAGGCACGCCACTGCCGGATCTGGGTGGCATCCAATCAACGCTTGGCAAACGTACACGCCACCGGCGCGCATTAATGCGGATGCTGTTTGACTATTATGACACCAACCGATTGGTGGTCTGTCTTGATCCGTCCGCTATGGATCTCATGCAAGACTTCTTTGGGGATCGCTCCACCACGCGGATGATGGAAATCCAATGTGAGTTCACCGACGATTACCTCAGGGGCCACGCTACGCGTATCGGCCTTGCTGGAGAACAGACACCGCAGGACACTCTGGAACGCCTGATGCCAACGATCCGGCGTGATATCGTGAACGAAAGCGATCGTATCCGCGACGCGGATTTTGACAACCTGAACATCCTGCGGCAAGCCGACGACGTGTCTGACCACATTCAGGCGCTGGAACAGTTTCTGACAGCCCCGCCGGAAGTCGCAGAAAAAATCGCCCTTACTAATTACCTTTTCGCAGATTGATCCATCTCGAGCGCGCTCCCGCCGCTTTGGAAACCACTGCCGCGCTGTTGCTCCCAAAACCTAAGGCCGCGCTCAAAGCTGCTCTTTGAGCCTGAAACCAAGCACCCTGGCTTTTTGTTCTCAAAATACCTCCGCCGGAGGCTCCCCAAAAGATGCCACCGACGCAACCATTGCTGAGTTCAGCCCAACAGCCCCTCTTTGCGAAACAGCTCTTTGACGTCCACTTCAGGACGGGCGCCGTAGTGGCTGATCACTTCGGCGGCGGCCACACAGCCCATTCGCCCGGCTGTCTCAAGGCTTTGCCCCGTCGCCACGCCGTAAAGGAACCCGCACGCAAACTGATCCCCTGCCCCAGTGGCATCGACCGGTACGATCTCGTTGACGGCCACCCTAACTTCCTCATCGCCAGACAGCAGAACAACGTCTTTGCCTGAACGGGTGCACACCACCATGCCACAATCCTGCGCAGCCTGTTCCAGAGCTGCGGTCAGGTCGGTCTGATACAAAGACGCCCATTCGTGCTCATTGCCGATCACAAAGTCGAGCTCCTTCACCAGCCGCCGGAAATCGTCGCGGTGGCGCTCTACACAGAAGGGATCAGACAACGCAATGCCTGCCTTGCCGCCGCCATCGCGGCACAGCTTGGCCGCACGTTCAAACGCCTCTTTGCCCTTGGGCTTGTCGTAGAGGTAGCCTTCCAGAAACAGAAGCTGTGCCTGACCAGCTGCGTCGTCGGACACATCTTCCGGCCCCACCTCTGAGGAAATCCCAAGATAAGTGTTCATCGAGCGCTCTCCGTCCGGAGACACGAAGATCATCGAGCGCGAGGTCGGCAGATCACCACCCGCAACCGGCGGGTTCACAAAATCTGTGCCACCCGCTTGCATTTCTTTGGCATAAAACTGGCCCAGCGCGTCATTGTGCACCCGTCCGATAAAGGCCGTCGAAAGACCCAAGGCGCCCAATCCGGCAACCGTGTTCGCCACCGATCCACCCGGCGCCTGCGTGCGGTTGGTCATGCCAGCATAAAGCATTTCGCCACGCTCTTTTTCCACCAGTTGCATGATGCCCTTCTGAATCCCCATCAGATCCAGAAAGCTGTCATCGGATTGGCTGATGACGTCGACGATGGCGTTGCCGATGCCGACAACCTGATACTGTTTCATAGATTTTTGTCCTCGAACTGACAGAGATCGCGAATAAGGCAATTTCCACACATAGGCTTGCGCGCCTTGCAGACATAGCGGCCGTGCAGGATCATCCAATGATGTGCGTGCTGTTGAAAGTCCACAGGGATATTGTCTTCAATCGCACGTTCCACGGCGACCACATCCTTGCCCGGACACACGCCCGACCGGTTGCCAAAGCGATAGATATGCGTGTCCACAGCCTGTGCCGGATAGTTCCACCACATGTTGAGCACAACATTGGCGGTTTTGCGCCCGACACCTGGCAGGCTTTCCAGCGCCGCGCGGGAATTGGGTACCTCGCCATCGTAGTCTTCCGCTAAGATCTTGCTCAGCTTCATCACGTTCTTGGCTTTGTTGCGATAAAGGCCAATGGTTTTGATGTGCTCGATCAGTTGCTCTTCGCCAAGATCAAGCATCTTCTGCGGCGTGTCCGCCACTTTGAACAGGTCTTTGGTTGCACGGTTCACCCCAACATCTGTGGCCTGCGCCGACAAGGCGACTGCCACGACCAACGTATAGACGTTGACGTGGTCCAGTTCGCCTTTGGGTTCGGCCTCTGCCGCTTCAAACCGGGTGAAAATCTCGCGGATCGTGTGATAGTCAAGTTGCTTTGCCATAAGTGTTTCTAAAGCATGAGGACCCGCATCGCGCAAGCATGCGGCCGCATCACACCTTGCCTTTCAGCATCGCCTCAATCTTATCAAGCCGCGTCAGAACCTCGTCACGATAGTTTCCGGTCTCTTCTTCGGCTTCGACATGGTGCGCGTCCTGCATCGAGTTCACCACAAGACCAACAACAAGGTTGAGCACCACAAATGTCGTCAACAGGATGAACGGCACAAAGAACATCCACGCATAGGGATAGACCTCCATCACGGGACGAACGATGCCCATCGACCAGCTTTCCAGCGTCATGATCTGAAACAGCGAGTAGCCGGAACTGCCCAGTGTGCCGAACCATTGTGGGAAGGCGGCGGCGAACAATTTGGTCGCCATAACTGCGCCGATGTAGAATATCAGCGCCATCAGCAGAAACACGGAACCCATGCCCGGAAGCGCGTTTAGCAGCCCTTCGATCACGCGCCGCAACGACGGCGCAACCGACACAACGCGCAACAAGCGCAGGATGCGGAGCGCCCTCAAGACAGACAAACCGCCACCCGACGGCACCAGCGCAACGCTGACAATCACCAGATCAAACAGGTTCCAGCCGTTTTTGAAAAACTGACCGCGGTGTACGTAAAATTTCGCCAAAATCTCGACGACAAAAATCGCCAAACAAATGTCGTCCAGAACAAGCAACACAGGCCCAATCGCCGCCATGATCGGTTTGGACGTCTCCATACCCAAAATCACTGCATTGAACAGGATCACACCAAGGATGAAGTTGCTGAATGCTGGGCGGTCGATGAACGCGCCGATCTTGTTTCTCAGGTCCATGCGATCCCTCTGTTTGCGCGGCACTCTTGAGGACTTCATATGTGAGGCGCGCGTCCTTTCGCAAGACGCGCGCCTCACATTCGCTGCTTCAGGGATCAGGTTTCCACCC
Organism: Shimia sp. SK013; assembly: GCF_001292625.1. Lineage (GTDB taxonomy): Bacteria > Pseudomonadota > Alphaproteobacteria > Rhodobacterales > Rhodobacteraceae > Shimia. Next base: position 250,736 of record NZ_LAJH01000028.1, on the reverse strand, counting down.
CGGCGGGCCAAACAATCGGCCTCGCAGCTCGCGCCCGGTCTTGGCGTTTTTGATATCGCGCCACAGTCCGGGGATCTCAGAGAACCAGACCTTCACAGGATTCTGGCTATCAAAATCAGTGGTCAGCCCGTAGCGCGGACGTTCTTCCTCAACCTGAAAGCTTCCAAACATCCGATCCCAAATGATCAAAATGCCTGCATAGTTCTTGTCCAGGTACTTGGCATCGCTGCCGTGGTGTACCCGATGATGGCTAGGGGTGTTCAAAACCCACTCAAGCGGCCCCAGTTTGCCAATCAGTTCCGTGTGCAACCACGTTTGATAGCCCAGCACTACGATCACGCTGCCCAGCACCACATCTGGGCTGAACCCGATCAGAACCAGCGGGATGTGCATGATCAGCGACCATAGGCTTTCCAGCGGTCCAAACCGCACGGCGGTCACGATGTTATAGTCCCGGCTTGAATGATGCACCGCGTGCTGTGTCCACAACAGCCGTACCTGATGCGCAATGCGGTGTTCCCAATAATAGGTGAAATCTGCCAGCATGAGCGCCACCAGAAGCCACGGCCATGTCGTGGGGATCGACCACGGCACAAATTCAAAACTGACCACATAGAGCGTGGCATAGGCGCCGGTCATCAGAACAACCTCGACCAGCAAATAAGGGATCTGCGTGCTGGCGCTGGCGATCATTTCCAGCAGAGTTTTGCCTTTGAGCGATCCTTTGAACCATGCCTCGGCAAGTTCGATCAACAGGATCGCCGCCGCGATGATGAATGTCACATCATCAATTTGTCCGGCCAGTTCCATAAAACTGTCAGGAGTCATTTTGCGCCTCCCACACCAATTGTCAGTGTGCGCCACGCCAAATCGGCGGCTTGCTTGTGTGTGGCCTCTCCGGTTTTGACCATCTCCCAGGCCGCATAGAGCAACGCATCGAAACTCTCGGCAACCCAAGGGCTGGGGACTTCCGCGGCAAAGCCACCTTCGGATTTGGCCTGATCAATGGCGGCAATCATCTCCGCCCTTTGACGCTTGGATTCCGCCGCCAATTGTGGCGTGTCCGCAACTGGTCCGGCTTCCAGAAACCGCGCTCTGTTTGCCAATGGGATCATCGCCGAAAGCCCCAAACGCAACGCGTCGGTATAGTTTTCAGCATCAGTCGCCGCCGCCTCAAACGCCTCGTCGAGTTCGCGCATGGCCTGCATGGCCAAGGCGCTCATTAGCTCATCCCGACCACTGAAATGGCGATGCAATGTCGCGCGGCCAACGCCGGCCTCTAACGCGACATCGGCCAACGTCGCTGTCGGTGCATCCTCAAAAACTGAAAACGCCGCGTCCAGAATAGCTTCTATAGTTTTCTCAATCATCAAACCCTCCAACAAGGCCTTGTGCCTGATTGAGACATAAGTGTCTCAATTGAGACTTCAATGTCAAAACTGGAAAATCCGCAAGATTCGGGTCGATTGAGGCATCCGCAAGCTCTACTTTGACATCAAAGGAGAGCTGTCATGAACGACATGAGCGAAGGCTATCATTACAACGTCATGCGCCGCGCGATTGAGCTGATTGACGCGCACAGCGCCGAAGGCGGCGAAGGTCTGTCGCTTGATGATCTGGCCCGCGAAATGGGTATGAGCTCCGCGCATTTTCAGCGACTCTTTACCAAATGGAGCGGCGTCAGCCCAAAAAAATTCCAGCAATACCTGACCCTTGGCCACGCCAAAGTGCTGTTGCGAGACCATTTCACGACATTGGAAACTGCAGGCTCTGTGGGTTTGTCAGGATCGGGCCGCTTGCACGATTTGTTTTTGCGTTGGGAGGCCATGAGCCCCGGTGAATACGCACGCAAAGGCGCGGGACTCACCATCTATTGGGGGTGGTTTGACAGCCCGTTTGGCCTTGCCTTGGTGATGGGTACCGACAAAGGCTTGTGTGGTATCGGTTTTGCCGCCGAGATGGGCGAAGAGGCGGCGATGGAAGATCTCGCGTCGCGTTGGCCCAACGCAAACCTCATTGAGGACCCGATGTTCCTGCGCCCATGGGTTTTGGCCGCATTTCAGGCTGAAACAGGCGGTCTGGACAAGGTGCCCGTCTATATGATCGGCACCAGCCTGCAGATCAAAGTCTGGGAAGCCCTGATGCGTATCCCGTCAGGTGAAGTCACCACCTATTCGGAAATCGCCCGCGCCATTGGCAATCCGCGTGCTGTGAGGGCCGTGGGCACTGCGGTGGGGCGCAATCCGGTAAGTTGGCTGATCCCCTGCCACCGCGCAATGCGCAAGTCCGGCGGGCTTGGTGGGTATCATTGGGGCGTACCAGTCAAGCGGGCGCTGCTGGCCTATGAGGCCGCGCGGGCCGAGGCTTGACCACCTGACTCTAAAGGTCGGCGTGTTTTCGCCGACAATTCGCGGGAAAGCCTTGGGGCAAAAGCCAGAATGTCTTATAAATTTGGCAAAAGCCGACACAATCGGCACCAAATTTGAGGCAACGAGATGAAAAGACTTACCCTGACTCTGTGCGGCGCGTCGCTTGTGGCGCTGACCGCCTGTACCGATCCCGCCTATGTCACTGGCAGCGCGGAAGACCGCGATGACCACCGCAACACCAAAAGTGGCGCCATCTTTGGCGGCATCCTTGGTGCCGGTGTCGCCGCTGTCACCGATGGCAACCCGCTGGTGGGTGCCGCCATTGGCGCAGGTGCCGGCGCACTGATTGGCAACCAACTCGACAAACAAGCCGCCGAGTTGCGCGAAACGCTGGATGACGACGTGGGCATCGAAAACACCGGCGACCGACTGATCTTGACCATGCCGCAAGACATTCTGTTTGAGGTCGACAGCGATGTCGTGAGCTACAGCCTTGAGGACGATCTGTTCAAAGTCGCTACCAGCCTGAACAATTATCCGGACACAACCGTGCAAATTCTTGGCCACACTGACAACACCGGCTCCGCAGCCCACAACCAGGGACTGTCGCAGCGCCGCTCCAATGCGGTGGCTGACGTGCTGATGGACGGCGGCGTACCGTTCGGGCGCATCGAATCCATCGGTCGCGGCGAAGACCAACCGATCGCCTCCAATCTGGACGACGAAGGCCGCCGCCAGAACCGTCGCGTGGAAATCGTGATCTTGCCCAACGCAGTCTGATCCGCGCCGCAGGACCAATCTAGGAGGCGTCGCTTGTAAGCGGCGCCTTTGTTGTTACGTATCAAGGGCGAACAGAAAACAGGAACTTTCATGCCACATGCCTTGCTTGGCCTGTCCGGCGCGTTGCGCGCAGGCTCCACCAATTCCGCCCTTCTGCGGGAAGCTGCCCGCCTTTACGGCGCTGACACCTATGCACAAGCCGATCTAAACCTGCCGCTTTATGACGGTGATCTTGAGGACAGCGATGGCATCCCGGCTTTGGTGGACATGCTGGTCCGCCAAATAGCGGCGGCCGACGCGGTGCTGATCTCTACTCCCGAATACAACGGCGCGGTGACCGGCGTGCTGAAAAACGCGCTCGACTGGATCAGCCGCCATTCCGAGAAACCTTTGGTCGACAAACCTGTCGCCATCATGAGCGCCGCCGCCGGCCGCGCGGGAGGTGTACGAGCGCAGACCATGTTGCGAACCTGCCTCGTTGCGTTTCGTCCCCGTATCGCGCTCGCCCCCGAAGTCGGGATAGCTGACAGTGGAAAGGCCTTTGACGACAATGGCCGCTTTGTCAGCGATCGCTCCGCGGCTTCGGTCACCACATTGATGGACGCTTTGAAAGCTGACGTGACCTCTTAACAAGGGCGTTCGAACTCGTTGCTGACAAGCATTAAGGGGCCAGCCCCTTCTTGGCTGCGCCAATTCATCCCCGGGATATTTTTGGCAAAAGGAAGATCAGCTGGGCCGCGTGCCGATTTCAATCAGGTTGCCGTCCGGATCACGGATGTAAATCGACAGGATCGGTCCCTGCGCGCCGGTGCGTTTGATTGGGCCGTCCTCAATGAGAACCTGCAGAGTTTCGAGGTGGGTTTGCCAATCAGCGATGTCTGAGCCGGTCAGAAAACACAGATCTGCGGTGCCTGAGGCCACCTTTGTCGCGTGCGGCGCAAATGGCGTTGAAGCGTCATGCAGGTTGATCTTTTGCTCGCCAAACTTCAGCGCCCAGCGCGTGCTGCCGTCTGCGGGCGTGAACTGTTCGACCTGCATGCCCAGAACATCGGTGTAGAAGATGATTGTGCGGGCAATATCCGTCACGCTCAGCACCAGATGATCGAGAGATGTGACCTGTGGCATGTGCCGCCCCTTGTGCGTTGGATTGGCTCTGCTAGCCTGACGTGATGAACCATGACAGTCCTGCAATCTTGCGTCAAAGCGACATTCTAGATCCGGCCCGCGCGCAGACGTTTCTGGCTGCGCTGGGGCGCTCTGATAAGGTTTCGGCGGGCGATGCGCTGCTGCCGTTCTTTCACCAGTTGTATTTCTGGGACCCTCAGCCGCCGTCCGCGTTGGGTCGTGACGGGCACCCTAAGGTTGGCGGCGCTATTCCTGACATGGGATTGCCACGCCGCATGTGGGCCGGCGGGCAATTGGAGTTCTTTGCGCCGCTGTGCGCTGGCGAAGTGGCCACCAAAACCACCGCGCTGAAGTCGGCAAATCACAAAAATGGGCGCAGTGGACCCCTGGCGTTTGCAACCCTGTGCCATGAGGTAACGCAGGGCCGAACACTGTGTGTGCGTGAGTTTCAGGATTTGGTTTATCGCGAAGACCCGGACCCGGCCGTGCCTATGCCTGCCGTGCCTATGGCGCGTACCGATGAGGTGTTTGCCGAAACGCAGGCTTTCGACAGCACGCTTTTGTTTCGCTATTCGGCGCTGACCTTCAATGGCCATCGTATCCACTATGATCTCGACTATGCCCGCGATGTCGAAGGGTATGGCGGTCTGGTGGTGCATGGCCCTCTGCTTGCGCAGCTCTTGATGTTGATGGCCGAACGCCAACTTGGCGCGCTCAAGCGGTTTGCATTCCGCGCGGTCTCACCGCTGATGCATTTTGAGACGGCAACGTTTTGTTGGAGAAAAGACGGCGCCTGTTGGGTGCGCGGGCCGGACGGGCGGCAGATTATGACCGCCAAGGCCGAATAGCTGTCAAAGCGAAGCTTCGGGGCGGAACCGTTCGGGAATGGCGTCTTTGCCGTCCAGCACCAGATCCGCCATAGTTTCAGCCACGCCAGGCGCCATGCCAAAGCCGATCTTAAAGCCTCCATTGGCGATAAATTGGTGTTTGTGCAACGGATGTTCACCCAGCATGGGCGCACGACTTTTGGCGCGCGGGCGCAGGTTGGCCCACCGTTCAATGACAGGTGCGGCGGCCAGCATGGGAAAAACCTCACAGGCCCGCGCGATCAGATCTTCGAGCAAATCGTCGGTGGCGTCAGGTGACGCATACTCGCGTTCAGATGTTGACCCAACGGCCACGGTGCCGTCCGCATGCGGCACCACCAAAACGTCACCCGCAGAAGTGATCGGTGCGCCACCTGCGTCCAATCCAAAAACCGCCGCCTGCCCTTTGACGCCATTGCCGACGGTTTTGCCTTTGGCCTCGCTCAGCTCTTTTAAACCGGCAACGCCCGTTGCCCAGAGCACCTGCCCGCGCAGATCCGTCGCTGCGCCGACTTCCACCACGCCGCCTTTGGCGCGGATGGCCGCAACCAGGGCCTCGCAGGCACGGCGTGGATGCAATCGCGCGCTCAGCGTGTCTTCAATCAACAAGCCGCTGGCTGTTTGCGGCGCCCAATCGCCTGCCGTGTCAGCTTTAATAACGCGCCAGTGCACTTTGCCCTGCCAAAACTCACGCGCACTTTCTGTTCGCTCCTGTGCAAGACCCAGAGCGCGCTCCGTGTCGATCGGTTGCAACCGTCCCACGCGGTCATATCCTGTCGAGACGCCGCCGATGGCCTCAACTTCGCGCCAAAATGGCTCCGCATTGATTAAGCTCTGAAACTGAAATTCCTTGGTTTCATTCCAACGCTCGGGCGCGTGTGGCGACAGCATACCCACAACGCCGCCGCTGCACCCCGCCGCAATGCCGGTGCGATCGATCACACGCACCTTCGCGCCGCGCTTTGCACAAGCCCACGCGCTGGCCAGACCAAACACCCCCGCACCCACAACCGTCACATCTGCTGCCAAACCCATTGCCAAATCGCCTGCCTTCGCCCAAAGCTCATCTGATCTTTCAATAAGGCATACCGACATGGGCGACCAGCACGCAGAATTGGACTGGCGGGATCAGGCCATTCCGGTCTCAACCCGGTTTGATGACCCGTATTTCAGCCTTGAGAACGGGCTGGCCGAGACGCGCCATGTATTTTTGGCGGGCAACGATCTTCCGTCACGGTTTGCCCCCGGGTTTCACATCGCTGAGTTGGGGTTTGGTACTGGATTGAACCTGTTGACTGCGTGGATGGCGTGGGAACAGGCGGGCCACGCCGGCCCGCTGACGTTCACCAGTTTTGAAGCCTTTCCAATGACCGCAGACGAGATGGCCCGCGCCCTTGCCGCCTTTCCCGAAATGGGCAGTTATGCGAACCGGCTTGTCACAGCGTGGGCCGAAGACAAAACGCTATCGACGCTCGGGGGCATCCATGCACGCGTGATCCTTGGTGATGCGCGCGAAACGCTGGCGGCGGAGAGTTTTGCCGCCGATGCATGGTTTCTTGACGGGTTTTCGCCAGCCAAAAACCCCGAACTCTGGGATGCAAATCTGATGGCGCAAGTCGGCGCCCACACCACATCAAGTGGCACAGCAGCCACCTATACCGCCGCCGGGTTCGTCCGCCGCAATCTGGCGAACGCGGGTTTTTCAGTCACGCGCGTCCCCGGATTTGGACGCAAACGCCACATGACCACTTGCGTCAAGGCGCCGGCATGACAATGGTTGCGGACAATCGGCGCGGCATTGTGTTGATGTGCCTGACGACGTTTGTTTTTGCCATGCAGGACGGGTTCTCGCGACATCTGGCCGAGACTTACAACACCTACTTTGTGGTGATGATCCGCTATTGGTTTTTTGCCGCCTTCGTCGTGGCCTTGGCTGTGCGGCAACAAGGCGGGCTGGCCCGCGTGGTACGCAGCCGCTTTCCGGTGCTGCAGTCGTTGCGCGGCGCGCTGCTTGCGCTGGAAATCTGCGTCACGGTTTTGTCGTTTACGTTGCTGGGCTTGACCGAGACCCATGCCGTGTTCATCTGCTATCCGCTAATGATTGCCGCCTTGTCCGGCCCAGTGTTGGGCGAAAAGGTCGGCTGGCGGCGCTGGGTGTCGATCGGTGTCGGCGCCATTGGCGTGATGATCATCCTGCAACCCGGTTCAGGCGTGTTTTCTCCTGTGGCCGCGATTCCTTTGCTCGGCGCTTTGATGTTTGCCGTTTATGGCCTGATGACCCGCTATGTGTCGCGCGGCGACAGCTCTGCCACCAGCTTGTTTTACACCGGCACCGTCGGCTGCATCGTGATGACTGCAATCGGTGTGTTTTATTGGGAGCCGATGACTGGACGCGACTGGCTTTGGATGGGGATGCTCTGCGTCTCCGGCGTGTTTGGCCACTGGCTGCTTATCAAAACTTATGAGGCCGCCGAAGCCAGCGCGGTGCAACCATTTGCCTATCTGCAGCTGCCTTTTGCTGCGGCATTGGGTATGGTCGCCTTCGGTGAAACCTTGCGGGCAAATGTCGCCATCGGCGCAGCAGTGGTGGTTGGCGCAGGCCTGTTCACGTGGTGGCGGGAACAGCGCACTCGAAGTTAGCGAATGACCCGAATGGTGCCGCCTGTGATCTCTTGACCAAACGGCATCGGCAAAGCCGCCTTTCCGAGCCGCGCGCGATAGACCGGCAGGCTTTCTGACACCCGCATCACATAATTGCGCGTCTCGTTGAACGGAATCATCTCGATCCAGTCCACCATCGCCTCGACCGAGCCTCCGCGCGGGTCGCCGTTGTTGGCCATCCAACGTTTGGGCCGATGCGGCCCTGCATTATATCCGGCGGAAATCATGATGATATTGCCGTCAAACTGCTCGGCCAATCCCGCCAGATAGGCGCTACCAAGCCGCGCGTTGTATTCGGGATCCGAAGTCAGGTTGCCCATCACGTAAACCTCCCCAATGTCGCGTGCCACTTCGCGCGCTGTGCCGGGCATCAGCTGCATCAACCCGCGCGCGCCAGCATGGCTGACCACCACAGGATCGAACTCGCTTTCGCGCCGCGCAATCGACAATGACAGCTCATCCGCCACCGGCAAATCCTGCGACACCAGCGGATGCAGCGGGTAATACGGGCCCGGCAAGGTGATGCCGCGTTTCACAATGGTCTTACCCATCATCACCGCGATGTGTGGTTGGCCCAAATCCTGCACCATTTCGCCCATCTGACCCAACGCCGGACGGTCAAGGCTCTCGGTCAGATGCAGCCAGAACCGCTCCGCCAGTGACAGCTCTCCGGCGTCCAGCAACTTCCGCGCCGCTTTGTGCACGCTGGTTGTTGTCCACGCCGCTTCACGCCAATTGGAAAAGGATTCATCGCCGCGCAACGCAGGATCAGCGGCCATGTTGGCCTTTTCCGCCGCCAAAAGCCCATAAAAACTAGTCTGATGCGCCGCACCGGCAACATAGGCCTGTCGCGCCGTGTCGACGTCGCCCATCGCCTCATAAGCACGGCCCAGCCAATACCCCGCGCGACCCAGCGAAATCGGCGTTTCCACAGATTGCGCAAAGCGCACAAAATGCGCCGCCGCCGTCTCGGGCTTGTTCAGATACCGCAACGCCAGATAGCCCGCGAGCCACTCACAATCGGAAAACCCATAGCCCGCATCAGGCGACATGCCATGCACTGCTGCCAGATCGTAGGCGGTCTGATAATTGCCCGCGCGCATCTGGTTGCGCACCAATGATCGCCGACGGGTGGCCCAACGCTCAGCCTCGCCCAACGTTCCCGCCTTTGAACGTGCCAAAATGAGTTCGATCGCCCGATCGTTCAGGTCCTTGCGGTGCCGCCAGACAAACCGCTCATAAGCCAGTCCCGCGTCATCCTGTAAAGTGTCAGGCACCGCAGTAATCAATGCGTCTACGCCCGCCGCCCGATCCCGCAACGCAATGCGCGCCTGCGACAGCGCAATCCATTCGCCGGGCACATGTTTGTACATGCGGCGCGCATTTTCTTTCCAGCCCTTCCACAACATCGCGTCCAGCCGCGCGGTGTGGTGATCTGCCAACAGCTTGCCGTGCCGTTGCAAATAGACGCCCTGTGTCTCGCTATCCATCGCCATCGTGCGCCACGCCTGCACGATGCCGGCTTGCGCTGTGCCACTCTCACCGGCCGCTTGCAAAACCTCGGCCTGGGTTAACGCGCCTTGTGCGGTTTGCGGTCTGCCGTGCACATAGAACGACATCGCCATTTCATGGCTAACACCAAAAAACGACTCCTCAGCTTGTTTGCGCAAATAGGGCAGACCGGGCCAGTCGCCGCGTCGCTCCAGAAAGGCCAGCACCTCATCAGGGCGGCCCTTGCCCGCGCGCAAACGGTGCCATTCCACGATGTCTTTCGCGATCTGATCCTCTCGGCGCACTTCGGACATTGCCTTGTCCCAATCACGGGCGCGCACCGCATCCATTGCCGTCGAAAGATCGGCAAGCGCCAGATTTGGCGCTGCAAAATTTACTGCAAGCGCAAGACAGAGAGCCAGAAAAGAACGCAACATGGCTTGCTTTTTCCTATGCCAGAACGGATAGAACCCGCACGATAAAACGCGCACCCAATTGCCACAACTCACAATCTTGGCAAACAAGCGACTAACCGCTAGGGTCCGCGCGATTTCTAACGGGCGTTTCCGCCCAGCTACGCAAAAAAGGAGCGTGTCATGTTCAAAGGGTCTTTCCCCGCACTCGTCACGCCGTTCACGAACGGCGAGCTGGATTTGGAAACGCTGAAGAAGCTGGTCGAATGGCATATCGGCGAAGGCAGCAATGGTTTTGTCCCCGTGGGCACCACCGGCGAAAGCCCCACCCTGACCCATGCCGAGCACGAAGCCGTGGTCGAGGAAGTGGTGCGCGCCGCCGCTGGTCGTGTGCCGGTTATTGCAGGCGCTGGCAGCAACAACACCGTCGAAGCCATCCGTTTGGCGCAACACGCCGAAAAAGTTGGCGCCGATGCGCTGCTCGTGGTCACGCCTTATTACAACAAGCCAACTCAACGCGGTCTGGTTGCGCATTTCACCGCCATCCACGATTGCTGCAACCTGCCGATCATCATTTACAACATTCCGGGTCGCTCGGTTGTCGACATGATGCCCGACACCATGGGTGAGCTGGCGAAACTGCCCCGTATCGTCGGCGTGAAAGACGCCACCGGTGATCTGTCGCGCGTGCCGCAACAGCGCATCACCTGCGGCAAGGATTTTGTGCAACTGTCCGGCGAAGACGCCACAGCACTCGGGTTTAACGCCCATGGTGGCGTGGGCTGCATCTCTGTGACCGCCAACGTTGCGCCGCGCCTGTGTGCAGAATTCCAAGCCGCCACGCTGGAAGGCGACTACGCCAAAGCACTGGAGCTTCAGGACCAGTTGATGCCACTGCATCAGGCGGTCTTTACGGAGCCGGGTCTGGTCGGCGCGAAATACGGTATGGCACGTTTGGGGCTGTGTTCTGACGAGGTCCGCCTGCCGCTGACCGGTCTGTCAGACGACACCAAAGCCAAAATGGATGACGCCATGCGTCACGCTGGTCTGCTGAACTAACGCGCGCTGATCTTAAGGGCCATCGTGTCTTTGCAAAAAAATGGTTGCCGTCGTCGGGCGGCAATCCATTCGCGTGTTTCAACCCACCACATCCGACATCAAAAAAGCCCCGGCCAAAACCGGGGCTTTCTCTGCCAGTGCCTGATGGGGAGCCAACAAAGCGCTGATCAGGAGAGACCACTCTTTAACATCAGTGTCCGGGCGTGACGGAATGGCTGGGGAACACCTGAGCCCGTCCAGCTGCACGATCTGACCGCCACTTCACAAACCGCCTCGCGAGCCCGAACAAGCCAATCAGGACATAGCTCGACTGGATCAAAAAGGCGGCAAGGTTAAAGGCGGAGGCCAGACTGATCAGAACACAAGACGCCGCACAAACAACAAGTCCAGTGTAAAGCGCGCTGTTGCCGCAGACCTTGCCAGTCTGCAAGCATGTGAACGCCAAAATGTAGAGGGAAAATCCACATACACCGACCTTTTGCAGAACGTCCGGGTGTTGCCGTAGAACATCTAAAAACTCGTACACAAAACCTCTCCCTGTTTGCACCCACACCCTAAGATTTCGCCCAGCGCCATGTCATACCCCAAACAGGGTAAAAACCGGCGTAACATCCTTTATTGTAAGGATAAAATTGGTATGGAATGCCCTACTTTTTGGTCAAAATCGCGAAAAAAGTAGGGTTTTCCGGAAGAGAGGATCTTTGAAAACAGGGGAGCAAAACGCGCCCAAGCCTTTTCGACCAAATCACCTGAAAGGGTGTGAGGCTGAACGCGCGGGCCTAAACGTTCACACCCGCCACATTTGATGGCAAGAGCGAATGCTCACATCAGCCAAATCGCGCAAACCGCAGCTACGGCGCCAATCGCCGCGCCGCTTCCGCCGGTCAGCACAATCCAAAGCCAGAAGTTATCGCGAGGCCGCATCGGGGTTTCGTTCTGCTTCATCAGAACGCCCTCGACAATGCCCGGCAAACGCGGGCCAAAGCGGCTGAGGACCCGTGCGGTTTTGGCCAGATCACCCAGCACAGCCCGCGGGCCGATGCTTTTTTCGATATAGGAAGACACCACAGGCTTGGCGACATCCCAGATATTCACCCGTGGATCCAGTGAGCGCGATACGCCCTCGACAACCACCATTGTGCGTTGCAACAGGATCAGCTCGGTCCGCGTGGCCATGCCAAATCGCTCGGTGACCTCAAACAGATAGCTCAGCAGACGTCCCATCGAAATACGGGTCGCGTCCATGCCAAAGATCGGCTCCCCCACGGCGCGCAGCGCGCGGGCGAACTCGTCCACATCCTGATCGGCAGGCACATAACCGGCCTCAAAATGCACCTCGGCAACGCGTCTGTAATCGCGCTGGATGAACCCAAAAAGGATCTCGGCATAAACCCGACGGGTGTATTCGTCGATCTGCCCCATGATTCCAAAATCATACGCAATGATATCGCCATTCGCCGCGACCTTCATATTGCCCTGATGCATGTCGGCGTGGAAAAAACCGTCGCGCAGCGCGTGGTTCAGGAACAGCTCCAACACCCGATTGCCCAGCGCGTGACGGTCATGCCCGGCCGCATCAAGCGCATCATTGTCGCCAATCGGCGTACCCTCGGCCCAGCCCAACGTCATCACCCGTTTGGCCGAATGCTCCCATACGATGGCAGGCACCTGATAGCCGGGATCGTTCACGGTATTGGCCGCAAATTCACTGGCAGAGGCGCTTTCAATCCGCAGATCAAGCTCTGAGGAAACGCCATGGTCGAAATGTTCAATCACATCGCGCGGCCGCAAGCGGCGCGACCCCGGTGACAGGAATTCGATGGTGTTGGCCGCAAAATAGAAAGCATCGATGTCCTTGCGAAACGCCTTCTCCACGCCGGGGCGCAGGATTTTCACCGCGACCTCTTCTCCGGTCTCTGCCAAACGCGCGCGGTGCACCTGCGCAATCGACGCCGCCGCAACCGGCTCGGAAAACTCGGAAAATATCTCATCGACCGACCGGCCCAGCTCGCTTTGCACTTCGGCTTTGGCGGTGGCCATATCAAACGGCGGCAGCTTGTCCTGTAAAACCCGCAGTTCGGTGGCCAGATCGCCGCCCACCACATCGGGGCGTGTCGACAAAACCTGACCAAACTTGATGTAGGCCGGACCCAACGCCGTCAACGCGCGCGGCAGAGGCGGCGCATCAGGATCGCCCTTGATGCCCAGCCATTGAAACGGCCAGGTCAAACCGCGCAACACCACCCGCATCAACTTGGGTGCTTCAAACGCGTCCAGCACCACTTTCATTGCGCCCGAGCGTTCCAACGTGGCGCCCGTGCGGATCAATCGGATAATGTTGTGAGGACCCCTCACAGTTTCCACCCAGAATGCAGCGCCGCGATGCCCATTGTCAGGTTGCGGTATTTGGCGTTCTCAAAACCCGCCTGCCGCACCATGTCCAGAAACGTCTCCTGATCGGGGAACTTACGGATGCTTTCCACCAGATACTGATAGCTGTCGCGGTCATTCGCGATCATCTGCCCCATGCGGGGAATGACATTAAACGAATAAAGGTCATAGACTTTCTGCATCATGTCATTGGGAATCTGTGAAAATTCCAACACCATCAACCGTCCGCCAGGTTTCAGCACGCGGTAGGCTTCATTAAGCGCCTCTTGCGGGCGCGTTACGTTCCGGATGCCAAAGCTGATGGTGTAGACGTCAAAGGTGTTGTTCCCAAACGGCAGCGCCATCGCGTCGCCCGTGACCCAATCCAGACTGTCCGCCATCTGCGCCGCCTCGGCCCGCTTGCGGCCCTCCACCAGCATCGGCTCGGTCAGATCGCACACCGTGGCATGACCGTGGCCCGCGCGATCGAGAAACTTAAACGACACATCGCCAGTGCCACCAGCCACATCAAGCAACTTCTGACCGGGGCGGGGCGCCAACCAATCCATCATCGCATCTTTCCAGATGCGGTGGATGCCCATCGACATGACATCGTTCATCACATCATATTTGGACGCCACAGAGCCAAAGACGCCCTGAACTTTGCCGGCTTTTTCCGACTCCGGCACGGTTTCAAAGCCAAAATGCGTGGTGTCGTCAGTCTGGGTCATCACACGGTCCCTTGTGGTTCGCGACTCTACATATCCCTCTGGCGAAAAAGGCACAATGCGGCGTTTGAGGAGAGGCCGCGTCGATCTTTCGGTCGGGCGGTTGTACGCCACCCAATTCCCCGCCACAGTCGGCGTAACCAATAACCAGTCTCGTGAACTCATGACCCTATCCATTTTTCCGGACCGCTTTCTGTCTCGCGCCATCGTAGGCGCGGTATGTATGGCGCTGGGATTTTGGGGCGCCCGCTCTTTCGAAGGACTGACTGCAGGAATATTTATAGTCATCCTTACGGGCGGTTTTATTGCCTTCTTCTCCGGCTTAGTCTGGATTGGTGCGGACGCTGAGAACTCGAAACAAGACGGCTCTGTGATTTCAAGTTATCCGGTTGGACACGTCTTTGCAGCGGTTGGCCTTGTGGGAGTCGGCGTGTATATCGCGAGCCTCACGATCCAAGCCGGCCCATCCGATCCCGTTTGGGCAATTTTGGGCAATGCAGCCTTCGCGATTGGTTCTGTGGTGATCGGACTGGTCAGCGCTTTTCATTGCGCGACATATCGCATCCAACTTCAGCAAGGCGCACTTTCAGTGAAAGGCGGTATCTTTCCCAAGCGACGAACGCTTCCCATTCCACTCTCCGAAATCAGTATGCGCAAAGGCGTGGGAATTCTAACCGGAATTAGTCCAACAACTTATAGACTTACCTTTGTTCGCAAACGTCATATCGACCTACCCGCTGCAATGACAGGCACCAAGAAAATTCTCAAGGCGGCAAACGCCTATTATGAACATGATTTCATGTGGGACACTCACCCCAAGGAAAACTGACCATGCCTGAACTGCCCGAAGTCGAAACCGTCCGCCGCGGCCTTGCCCCTGCCATGGAAGGCGCCGTGATTGCCCAAGCCCACGTAAACCGCCCAGACCTGCGCTGGCCGTTTCCGGATCGCATGGCAGATCGCCTGACCGGGGCTACGGTCAACCAATTGCGCCGCCGATCAAAATACATCCTCGCGGACCTCGATACAGGCGAGACTCTGCTTGTTCACCTTGGCATGTCGGGCCGCATGACGGTCTCGGGCGACCCTTTGGGGCAATTTGTGCATGATCACCCGCCTGCGCAGAAACATGACCATGTGGTCTTTGACATGGACAACGGCGCACGCGTCACCTTCAACGATCCTCGCCGGTTCGGCGCGATGGATCTTCTGGACACCGCCACCGCGGACGCGCACGCATTGCTGGCAAAGATCGGGCCGGAGCCTTTGGGCAACGATTTCAACGAATCCTACCTCGCTGACCGACTCGCCGGCCGCAACACCCCGATCAAATCCGCGCTGCTGGACCAACGCATTGTTGCCGGTTTGGGCAATATCTATGTTTGTGAGGCGCTTTATCGCGCGCGCATTTCGCCCATTTGTAAGGCAGGCGAACTTTCTACTAAGCGCACGCGCAGCCTTGTGCCGATCATCCGCGAGGTTCTGTCAGACGCGATCGACGCCGGCGGCTCATCACTGCGTGATTTCCGCCAAGCCGATGGAGAACTTGGATATTTTCAGCACAGCTTCGACGTTTACGGGCGCGAAGCCGAGCCCTGCAAGACACCCGATTGTGGCGGCGAAATCAGCCGAATCACCCAGTCAGGACGCTCATCCTTCTTTTGCCCGCAATGCCAAAGATAACTTGATCCGTCTGCCGCAAATGGTAAGGAATCACTCCTGACTGGAACAACGAAAGCACCACTCATGGCTTTTGAGACGATCATCGTCGAAGTAGAGGACCACGTGGCCCTCATCAAACTCAACCGCCCCGATGCCCTGAACGCGCTGAACCAACAGCTCATCGGTGAGGTCATGACCGCCCTTAGAGACGCTGATGCCAACGACAAGGTGCGCTGCATCGTGCTCACCGGCTCCGAAAAAGCTTTCGCTGCCGGCGCCGACATCAAAGAGATGTCAGAAATGAGCTTTGCCGACGTGAATCTGTCGGACCTGTTTGGCGCCTTTGGCAACGAAATCCAAGCCATCCGCAAGCCGATCATCGCAGCCGTATCCGGCTATGCGCTTGGTGGCGGGTGCGAAGTGGCGATGGCCTGCGATTTCATCATCGCGGCGGACAACGCCAAATTTGGCCAACCTGAAATCAACCTCGGCGTCATCGCCGGCATCGGCGGCAGCCAACGACTGACCCGTGCAGTGGGCAAGGCCAAGTCGATGGACATGAACCTGACGGGCCGCTTCATGGACGCCGAAGAGGCAGAGCGCTCCGGCCTCGTCAGCCGCGTGGTGCCTGCCAAAAAGCTGATGGAAGAATCACTGGCCGCGGCCCAAAAGATCGCCGAGAAATCGATGATCGCCGCGCGCACCGCCAAAGAGACCGTGAACCGCAGCTTCGAAAGCACCTTGTCAGAAGGTCTGCTGTTTGAACGGCGGTCGTTCCACGCACTGTTTGCGACCGAAGACCAGAAAGAGGGCATGACCGCCTTCATCGAAAAACGTCAGCCGCAGTTTCGCGACAAGTAAGCGATTCCACCTGATCTGAAACTTAAATGACCGTCCAGTTGGGCGGTCATTTTGTTTGTGGGGCACGCCATCGGTGTATTGCCTGGGCAAAGTGGGGCGCTTTGTCTCAACGGCCCAGCCACGTGTTGGATTGCGTCCAAGCCGATCAAGAGACCCGTGCATGTTCGGCAGAAGTTCACCCCCGTCGCCAAAGTTTCGCGGATGCACGAGCGGTAAAAGCCAAATCAGATTTGCATTCCCTGCCAGAACCTGTATGACACGCCGCAATACATGCGCGTGCAGCCCGCTCTGGCTTGATCTGATTCTCTCCGAGGAACGAGAGGCCCTGTTCGGGACGTCGCACGCATTCACTAACGCACCGAACCAAGTAAAGGTCACAGATCATGGCAAATTCTCCCCAGGCAAAGAAACGCGCACGTCAAAACGAGCGCCGTCTTGAAGTTAACAAAGCCCGTCGTTCGCGCATCCGTACGCACCTGCGTAAAGTTGAGGAAGCGATCGAATCCGGCAACAAAGAAGACGCGACCGCAGCTTTGCGCGCGGCTCAGCCAGAGCTGATGCGCGGCGTGACCAAAGGCGTTTACCACAAGAACACAGCGTCCCGCAAAATGTCGCGCCTTGCTGCGCGCGTCAAAGCGATCGCCTAAGGCGTTTACGCGCATAGAAAACTTTGTAAGGTTCCGCATCCGGTGCGGTGCCTTGCCACTCCGGCACTAAAAAAGAGACGCATTTGCAGCATAAATATGCTGCACGCGCATGGTTCCGGAAACGAATCTTATCCACAGCCAGAAATTGTTTCTTCTGCCAGAAAAACAGGCGTCACGGCACCTAATCTTCTATTAGGATTTTTTGTGGAAAACCCATACATACCAATAACTTGACCTAGGCACCGCAGATTCTTTTTTGTGAAAGCCCGAGTCAAGTTCGAAGATCAGTTGCTCGGGCCGCAGCGCACTTGCTAGGTTCGATCAGCGAGTCACATCGCCTTGGGGGGAACGGACGCCACACCGCCACGCACGAAACCATCGTGTCGCATCTCCGACCTAGAATTTGGGTCGGCAGAGCGGTTTTTTGAGCGTTTCTACCGTTCCTAGTGAACCAGCGCTACTGCGCTTTGATGACCGGATTCGGATCGGGGTAGGGACACCCCGATGCCATCGGATTTTGGTTTCCTTACGGCCTTTGGGCCGACCAAAGGCGTTGTGACATCGTGCTAAAAGGCGAAAATGTGGCTGGGGAACCGGCCCGACGGTGAAGGAACACGGGGACACATGACACAGGAACAATGGGGCGCGCTGCAGCAAGACCTACTCAAGTCGGTTGGCCAAAACAATTTTAAGACTTGGATCGAACCGATTGAGTTTTTCGAACTCACCGATGGTGTCGCCACATTCAACGTTCCTACGAACTTCATCGGCAATTACGTTTCGCAGAATTTTGGGGATCTTATTCTCAATCAGATGACCAATGCCGGGCATTCGGTTCAACGCATCCAGTTCGCTGTTGCAGCCAACACATCCGCACGCCCGTCAACGGCTCAGGCCAAAACATCCGTCCCCGCAGCCGCCCCTGCTGCCTCCGAAAATCGCGGATTGGCCATGACCGGCGCGCCGCTGGACGCTCGCTTCACCTTTGACAGTTTCATCGTCGGCAAGCCCAACGAACTGGCCAACGCCGCCGCGCGCCGTGTGGCCGAAGGTGGTCCCGTCACTTTCAATCCTCTGTTTCTTTATGGTGGCGTCGGCCTTGGCAAAACCCACCTGATGCACGCGATTGCCTGGGAACTGCAGACCCAGCGCCCTGATCTCAACGTGCTTTATCTCTCAGCCGAACAATTCATGTATCGCTTTGTGCAGGCTCTGCGCGATCGCAAGATGATGGATTTCAAAGAACTGTTCCGCTCCGTGGACGTTCTGATGGTGGACGATGTGCAATTCATCGCCGGCAAAGACAGCACACAAGAAGAGTTCTTCCACACCTTTAACGCGCTTGTGGATCAGAACAAACAGATCATCATTTCCGCAGACCGCGCGCCAGGCGAAATCAAAGACCTTGAGGACCGCATCAAGAGCCGCTTGCAATGTGGCCTTGTCGTGGACCTGCACCCGACCGACTACGAACTGCGCCTTGGCATTTTGCAGTCCAAGGTCGACAACTACCGCGCGCAATATCCCGGGCTTCAACTGGCGGACGGTGTTCTGGAATTCCTCGCACACCGCATCTCGACCAACGTGCGTGTGCTTGAAGGTGCGCTGACCCGTCTTTTTGCCTTCGCCTCCCTTGTGGGCCGTGAAATCACGATGGAGCTGACGCAGGACTGCCTGTCTGACGTCCTTCGGGCGTCCGATCGCAAGATCTCCGTCGAGGAAATCCAGCGCAAAGTCGCCGAGCACTACAACATTCGCCTGTCAGACATGATCGGCCCTAAACGTGTGCGCAACTTTGCCCGCCCGCGCCAGATCGCCATGTATCTTTGCAAACAGCTGACCTCGCGGTCTTTGCCAGAGATCGGTCGTCGCTTTGGCGGGCGTGACCACACCACCGTGATGCACGGGGTCAAACGGGTCGAAGAGCTGCGCACACAGGACGCACAGATCAGCGATGATCTGGAATTGCTACGCCGCGCGCTTGAGGCGTAACTGCCTGAATTCACCGCAACCGTGATCAAAACGCCGCGCCTTTCGGGACGCGGCGTTTTCAATTGTACCCACAACCTTGACGCCTTTGTCGAAGTGACAGACAAAGGCAAAAATGCTTGCGCCAAAAGGGTAACACGCTAGTGTGCCCCTCCCGGCAATCGAGAGGACGATGGGATGAAAATCAGTATCGAACGCAGCGTGCTGCTCAAGGCCGTCAGCCAGGCGCAGTCGGTTGTAGAACGCCGCAACACCATTCCGATCCTGGCCAATGTCCTGATCGAAGCCGAGGGCGACACCGCTCAATTCCGCGCCACCGACCTTGATATCGAGGTTGTGGACAAGGCCAACGCGATGGTGGAACGCGCGGGGGCGACCACTGTGGCTGCGACCACATTGCACGAAATTGTCCGCAAATTGCCGGATGGCGCGCTTGTGACCCTCACCGACGATGGCGCCGCTGGCCGCCTGACGGTTGAGGCTGGCCGCTCTAATTTCTCTCTCGCCACGCTGCCCCGCGAAGATTTCCCCGTGATGGCGACGTCTGAGTATTCGTCAAATTTCTCGGCACCCGCCCCTGTGCTGCGCCGCCTGTTTGATAAATCCAAGTTTGCGATCTCCACAGAAGAGACCCGCTACTATCTAAACGGCGTCTACTTGCACATCTCGGAGTCCGAAGAGGGCAAAGTTCTGCGCGCCGTGGCCACAGATGGTCACCGTTTGGCCCGCATCGACGCAGATCTGCCCGAGGGCGCTCTCGAAATGCCTGGCGTGATCGTGCCGCGTAAAACCGTGGGTGAGCTGCGCAAACTTCTGGACGACGACGATATGCAAATCGCGGTGTCCGTTTCGGAAACCAAAGTGCGCTTTGCCACCCCGACCATCACCCTGACATCCAAGGTGATCGACGGCACGTTCCCCGACTACACCCGCGTGATTCCGCAAGGCAACACCCGCAAGCTTGAGGTGGACGCCACCGAATTTGCGCAGGCCGTAGACCGCGTTGCTACTGTGTCCTCGGAACGGTCACGCGCTGTCAAACTGCAGCTTGATGAGGATCGCCTGATCCTTTCGGTGAACTCGCCCGACAGCGGCGCCGCCGAGGAAGAGCTCGCCGTCGCCTACAACGACGAACGGCTGGAGATCGGCTTCAACGCCAAATACCTGCTTGAAATCGCCTCTCAGGTGGATCGCGAGAACGCCGTGTTTATGTTCAACTCGGCGGGTGATCCGACCCTGATGCGTGAAGGCAACGACCTCTCAGCCGTCTATGTCGTCATGCCGATGCGCGTGTGATCAACACCGATTTTTCGACCCAAATAGCCCGGTCCCGGACCGGGCAGCGCCCGACCCTCTTCAGGGGCCGCTAAATGACCCGCCTCGCCCTCACCTGCCTGACACTCAGCCATTTTCGGTCCCACAAAATGGGCACGCTGGAAACCGATGGTCGGCCCGTCGCGATCTATGGGCCCAACGGCGCAGGCAAAACCAACATCCTTGAGGCCGTTTCGCTGTTCTCACCCGGCCGCGGACTGCGCCGCGCCAGTGCCGAGGACATGACCCGTCGGCCCGAGGCCATCGGTTGGAAATTGTCGGGGCTTCTGCAATCAGGCACCCAAAACTACGAAGTTGATATCCGTTCCGAGGAAGGCGCCGCGCGCCAAATTCAGATCGACAGCAAGGCCGCCCCGCAAACGCAGCTCGCGCGTTTGGCCCGCGTGCTCTGGCTGATCCCCTCGATGGACCGCCTCTGGATCGAAGGCGCCGAAGGCCGCCGCCGGTTTCTGGACCGCGCCACACTCAGTTTTTTCCCCGAACACGCCGAAGCGTCGCTGGCCTATGAAAAAGCCATGCGCCAACGCAACCGCCTGCTCAAGGATCAGGTCACCGACGCCCATTGGTACGCCGCTCTGGAGCGTCAGATGGCCGCCACCGGCACCCAGATCCACACAGCCCGCAGCAAAGCCCTTGCCCGCCTGTCCGAAGCACAACAGCAAGCCCAGACCGCCTTTCCCGTCGCAGAGCTCGACCTGATCCAATCGGAAGGCAGCCTGCCCGACACAGCCGACGACCTGCGCGACGCCCTCGCTGAAAGCCGTTTTCGCGACATCACCGCGGGGCGCACGCTGGTAGGGCCACATCGCTCCGATTTGATCGGAACCTACGCCGCAAAAGGCGTGCCCGCCAAAGACTGTTCCACAGGGGAGCAAAAGGCCCTCTTGGTGAGCCTGATCCTCGCCAACGCCCGCGCCCTGTCCGAAGACGTAGGCACCCCACCCATCGTACTTCTGGACGAGGTCGCCGCGCATCTTGACCCCACCCGCCGCGCCGCGCTCTATGACGAGATCTGCGCTCTTGGCGCGCAGGCTTGGATGACCGGTACCGAGACTGACCTGTTTGACGCGCTCGGAAGCCGCGCACAGTATTTCGAGGTCACTGACGAGGATGGAATTTCGGTGGTAAAACCCGTTGGCTGACTCCCGCCTTTCGGGGCTGGGAAATTCACGCCCAATTGCGTGACATCCCCTGCCGAAACCGCTATAAATTCGGGAAATCAATAAAGGCGGATTGAATGTCTGACAACGCGCAAGAACCCGAGCAATATGGCGCGGATTCCATCAAGGTTCTCAAAGGCTTGGAGGCTGTTCGCAAACGCCCCGGCATGTACATTGGTGACACCGACGACGGCTCTGGCCTGCATCACATGGTCTATGAGGTCGTGGACAACGGCATCGATGAGGCGCTCGCAAACCATGCTGACCACGTAAAGGTCAAGATTCACGCCGACAGCTCTGTGTCCGTGTATGACAACGGACGCGGCATTCCGGTCGACATCCACCCCGAAGAAGGCGTTTCTGCAGCCGAAGTCATCATGACCCAACTGCACGCCGGTGGTAAGTTTGACAGCAACTCCTACAAAGTCTCCGGCGGCCTGCACGGTGTGGGTGTGTCTGTTGTGAACGCGCTTTCGGTCTGGCTGGAACTGCGCATCTGGCGCAATGGCCACGAACACTACGCCAAGTTTGAACACGGCGATTGCACCGAGCATCTGCGCACGGTCAAAGAATGCCCGGCGGACGAGACCGGCACCGAGGTCCGCTTCATGGCCTCCACCGACACATTCTCAGATCTCGAATATTCTTTCGACACGCTCGAAAAGCGTCTGCGTGAACTGGCGTTCCTGAACTCCGGCGTGCGCATTATTCTCGAAGACGAACGCCCCGCCGAACCGCTGCGAACCGAGCTGTTTTACGACGGCGGTGTGAACGAGTTTGTAAAATACATCGACCGTCACAAGACCCCCCTGATGGACGCGCCAATCTATGTCAAAGGCGAAAGAGACGACATCGGTGTCGAGGTCGGTATGTGGTGGAACGACAGCTATCATGAAAACGTGTTGCCCTTTACCAACAATATTCCGCAACGCGACGGCGGTGCCCACATTGCCGGCTTCCGTGGTGCGCTGACCCGTACTTTGCAAAAATACGCACAAGAAAGCGGCATCGCCAAAAAGGAAAAGATCACCTTCACCGGCGATGACGCCCGCGAAGGTCTGACCTGCGTTTTGTCGGTCAAAGTGCCCGATCCCAAGTTCTCGTCTCAGACCAAAGACAAGTTGGTAAGCTCTGAAGTGCGCCCCGCCGTCGAAGGTCTGCTGGGTGAAAAACTTGGCGAATGGTTTGAGGAAAACCCTCAGATCGCCAGGATGATTGTCAGCAAAATTCTTGAAGCGGCGCACGCACGCGAAGCCGCTCGAAAGGCCCGCGAACTGACCCGTCGCAAATCCGCGATGGACGTGAATTTCCTCGCCGGTAAACTCAAGGATTGCTCTGAAAAAGACCCGTCAAAGACCGAAGTCTTCCTCGTGGAGGGCGACTCCGCTGGCGGCTCAGCCCAAACCGGTCGCGACCGGATGACGCAAGCCATCCTGCCGCTACGCGGTAAAATCTTGAACGTGGAACGCGCGCGATTTGACCGCATGTTGGGGTCGCAGGAAATCGGCAACCTCGTCATGGCGCTTGGCACCGGTATTGGCCGCGATGAATTCAACATCGACAAGCTACGCTACCACAAGGTCGTCATCATGACCGACGCCGACGTCGACGGCGCGCATATCCGCACACTTTTGCTGACGTTCTTCTATCGCCAGATGCCTGAATTGATCGAAATGGGCCACCTCTACATCGCCCAACCTCCACTGTACAAAGTGGCGCGCGGTAAGTCCGAGGTGTACCTGAAAGACCAATCCGAGCTGGACGACTATCTGGTCAACCAGGGCGTCGACGGCGCGTCTTTGAAACTTGGCTCCGGTGCTGAAATGCTTGGTCAGGATCTGGCCCGCGTTGTAACCGAAGCCCGCCAGTTGAAACAGGTTCTCGACGCCTTCCCGACGCATTACCCGCGCCACATTCTGGAACAGGCCGCCATTGCTGGTGCCTTTGTGCCCGGTGCAGTGGATGCCGACCTGCAAGGTGTGGCTGACAAAGTGGCAAAACGGCTGAACCTGATCGCGCTGGAATATGAACAGGGGTGGGCGGGCCGCATCACGCAGGACCACGGCATCAAACTGGCCCGTATTCTGCGCGGCGTCGAGGAAGTGCGCACGCTGGATGGTCCGATGTTGCGCTCCGGTGAGGCGCGTAAATCCGGCAGCTTTACCGAAAGCCTGCAAGAGGTCTACGACACTCCGGCGACGCTGGTGCGCAAGGACCGCAGCCAAATCATCAACGGCCCACTCGACTTGCTCGCAGCAATCCTTGCCGAGGGTGAGAAAGGCCTCACGCTGCAGCGCTACAAAGGTCTGGGTGAGATGAACCCCGATCAGCTTTGGGAGACCACGCTTGATCCCGACGCCCGCGTTCTGTTGCAGGTGAAAGTCGACGACATCGCCGGCGCGGATGATCTCTTTACCAAGCTGATGGGCGATGTTGTGGAACCCCGCCGTGAGTTCATCCAGAAAAACGCGCTTAGCGTGGAAAACCTCGACTTCTGACATTTGGCTTCGGGGCACGTGGTGCGCCAAACTCAAGGTTCAAAACGAAATGCGGCTGGCAGAGCAGAGATGCTCGCCAGCCGTGTCGTATTAAAAAGGGCTTTGGGTCGTGTTCCCGAGGGGAGGGAGGAGGGAGAGTGGGAACACGCCCAAATTCTTGGTCCGGCGCACCGGAATTCTGTTTGCTTTGATAGAATGATTGGCTCTAGGTCAGCATCCCGCAGCTTGGTTGGCCATTAAGCCACCCGCAGCCGCGCCACTTGCCGTCAAAACATCTTTTCCGCTACCGCCGCCAAGCTGGTTGCCGATCAGGCCTCCAACAACAGCACCAGTGAGCGATGCGCCTGCGCACTCGACGTCCCGCTGCGTAGTACAAGCAGGGACGGTCGCGAGAGTCGCTATCAGGGCTGAGATTGCTACGACTTTCATATGTGCCATTCCTTTGTTTCATTCGATGGCCTTTATCTAGTATTTTGATTGCATAATACAAGAGATCCTGCAATCCCTTGCCAATATCTTTGCCAGTTCCGCGGATTATCGATACAAACTCCATCATTTCGCCATCAAATTAGCGGAGATGCACCGCTGCGCCCAACAGCCGCCCACGGAATCGGCGCTGCTGTGTCATCTTCCAATCGCGCCGCGATCGCCATACAAGGCGCACATCGGCCCATTTTCAGGACACACCAATGACCAAACGCATCGCTCTTTCCAGTGACCACGCCGCCATCGACCTGCGCCAGGCGGTTGCCAAGCACATCGCCGCCAAAGACTATGAAGTCGTCGACATCGGCCCGACCTCACCCGAAAGCACGCATTACCCGATCCACGGCAAAGCGGCGGCTGATCTTGTGGCCAATGGCGAGTGCGACCTCGGCATCATCCTGTGTGGCACTGGCCAAGGTATCATGATGGCCGCCAACAAGGTCGACGGCATCCGGTGTGGTGTGTGTTCAGACACATTTTCCGCCGCGATGATCCGCCAGCATAACAACGCCAACATGCTGTCCATCGGCGCGCGTGTTGTCGGCGAAGGCGTCGCGCTCGAAATCGTTGACGCCTTTCTGGATGCGGACTTTGAGGGCGGTCGTCACGCCACCCGCGTGGACATGATCGAGGGTTAGGTCTCTTTGCGGTCGTCCACGATCGTCATCTGCGCCAACCCGCTTTCGCCCAGATCGACTGCGGAAAACGGCCCGCCCTGACACATCTGCGCCGGGTCGGTTGGATCTCCTGCCGGCTCTCGCGCCAGAATCTCGGCGGCAAATTGTTCGGCATTGTCTTTGGGCCGGTATCCAAGCTGCCCCGCTTTGGTGTTGTCCACCGGCGAACGGTCATTGTTGGACACCCCGTAAACCACGCTAAACCCGACCGTGGGCGTCTCAACCGCCCGCGTCACCAGCTGGATGAGGTCGTCATAACTCAGCCAACTGCCCAACGCCCGTGAACTGGTCACTTGTGCACAGCTCAGAATGCGCAAGTGCACCGATTCCAAGCCCCGCTTGTCCCAATACATCCGCCCCAAATCTTCGGCAAAACACTTGGCCAGTCCGTAAAACGAATCCGGCCGGTGGGCGACGTCAGTGTCGATACAATCCTGCTTGGCGTGCATACCAACCGCGTGGATAGAACTCGCGTAAACCACACGCCGCGCGCCATGTTGAAACGCGGCCTCCCAAACGTTGTAGGCACCGATAAAATTCGGCCCTAACAAGGTCTCAAACGGCGCCTCATCCACGATCGCGCCAAAATGCACCACCATCTCGGCGCCTTCCAGCGCCGTGTGAACCTCGTCATAGCTGGCCAAATCAGCCCGGACATAGCTTTCACCAGGGTAGAGCTTACCAATACCCTCCGCGATATCGGTGCACACCAATTCCTCTGTCATCTTCGACAAAGGCTCGCGAAGATAGGAGCCCAACCGTCCGGCTGCCCCCGTCAGAACCAGCTTCTTAAGCATCGTGCTTCTCCCAACTTATCGGTGACGCGGCCTAAATGACCGCTTTTTCCACAAACGGCCGCCCCGCGGCGATCCGTTCAAATCCAAACGGCGACAAATCGAGACTGCGATAGCCTCCATAGATCAACCACTCCGCCGTGCCACGCCCCATCGCGGGCGACTGTTGCAACCCGTGCCCCGAGAACCCGTTGAGAAACACAAAGTTCCCGACCTCTGGATGCGCCCCCAAAATGGCGTTCTGGTCAAAGGTGTTATAGGCATAATGACCCGCCCATTCCGTCACCACTTTGATCGCTTCAAACTGCGGAATGCGAGTCGCAATGATGGGCCAAACGTGATCCTGCCAACGGTTGTGATCCATGTTGAAATCATCGAAATCCACCGCGGGATCAGGGTCGGCAGGACAGCCCGCCAAATAGCTTTTCGGCCCGTCTTGGCGGAAATGCACGCCTGTCGGATCAATGGTCAGAGGCAACTCACGGTCCAGCGGCTGCTCGGCCGTGAAAATCCATGTGAATCGCTTGCGCGGTTCCACCGGCACCTCGATGCCCGCCATCTTGGCGGTGCGCGCGGCCCGTGGCCCTGACGCATTCACCACTTGCCCGCAGGCGATCACCTCGCCCGATTTCAACGTTATGCTGTCCACCCGCGTGCCAGCGGCATTTTTGGTCATCGCCACCACTTCGTTGGCGACATATTCCACGCCCCTCTCGCGCGAACTGCGCCGGAACCAGTCAAACACGCCGCCCCCGTCCCAATAGCCTTCGTCTTTGGTGTTGATCGACCCCAAAACCACGTCGTCCACATTGTAAAACGGATACTCCGCCGCAATCTGCGCAGCACTCAGCAGTCGCGTTTCTGCACCACTCTCAAGCTGCACTTTCTGGTTCGCCCGCAGCACATCGGCAAAGCCCACGTTGTCTGCCAAATAAAGATACCCGTAGTTCTGGATATCCATCTCAGGCACCCGCACATCGCCCCCCATATAGGTGCGCAGGTTTTTGACAAAATCTGCCGCGAACTGGGAAATCTTGACGTTCAGGGGGCTGGAAAACTGCTGTCGCATGCAAGAGTTGGTGTGCGCGGTCGAGCAATTCTCATAACTTGGTTCACGCTCGACCACCAAAACGGACCCGTTGAAGTCTTTGTTATCGCTCAGAAACCAAGCCGAGGAGGCGCCCATAATGGCGCCCCCGATGATAACCACGTCATAAGACGTCTTGGTCGGCGTGCTCGCAAATCCCGCTGCTGCCATCAAAATACCTCCCCACGTTTGGCCTGCGCCAAAACCGCGTCTATGTCCTCTTGGGCCATGCCGTACTGCTCGGCTGCAAAACCGGCAGTGATATAGCCCAAAGCAAGGTCGCGCCGCACGGCCTCCCTCGCCCTTTCCTGCGGCTCGCCATAGCCTGCACCACCGGGAAACGCCATGTCCACCAGACCGCCATGCGGCACAAATTGTTTGCCCTTGCCCTTCATCGGTGTGCCATCGCCACGGGCGATGGTGGTCGGTGCGCCATTGCCGCCCCCACGACAGCCCAGCGCCGGATGATCCACCCGATCAAACATCGCCTGAATGTCGAATTCATGCCCCTCACGCGCGCCCACACTCATGTATTGCCCAAGCCCGCCGCGATACTGCCCCGCGCCGCCACTGTCAGGTCGCAATTCCTTGCGCCAAATCACCACGGGGCCGACCTGTTCGGTGGCCTCTACTGGCATGGTCATCACGCCGGATGGAAAAGCCGTGGCGCTCATGCCGTCAAGCGTTGCGCGCGCGCCAGAGCCGCCCGAGTTAAACGTCAACACTTCGGCCCGCACCGCATCCTCGGGCGCAGGCGCATCCATGCGCGGGCGCAGCGACACTTGGAAATTGCACAAACAGCCCGCGCCTTGGGCAGGCGCCAATCCCGGCAACAGCTTGTCGAGCGCGTCATAGACCGTGTCCGGCACCATATGGCCAATCACGTGCCGCAACGCGACAGGCGCGGGATGTACCGCGTTCACGATGGAATTGACCGGCGCGGTGATTTCAAACGGCGCAAGCGAGGCGGCGTTGTTGGGAATTTCCGGCGCAATCGCACATTTCAGCGCATAACAGGCGTAGGCCTTGGTATAGACCAGCGGCACGTTGATGCCTTTCTTGTCCAGCCCGCTTGTGCCCTCCCAATCAGTCACAATGCGGTCTTTTTCGATGCTCACTTTCACACACAGATCAATCGGGCGGTCATAGCCATCGATCCGCATCTGCCCTTCCGCCACTCCCGGCGTCAGCGCATTGATCGCATCCAACGTGGCTTGGCGTGAATGGCTCAAGATAAAGTCAGAGATGCCGGTCAAATCAGCTAGATCAAATTCGGCAATCATCTCGATCAGGCGGCGATGCCCGATCTCGTTACAGGTCGCCAGCGCGTGAATGTCACCCACCAACTGATCCGGCTCGCGCACGTTGCCACGGATGATCGCCAACAGCGTCTGATCCACCGCGCCTTTGTCGGCAAACCGCATGATCGGGATATAAAGCCCCTCTTCATGCACATCATTGGCATCGGCGCCAAACCCGCGACCACCGATGTCGGTGATATGCGCGGTACAGGCGAAAAACCCGATCAGATGTCCGTGATGAAACGACGGCGTCACCACGGTGATGTCATGCTTGTGGCCCGTTCCTTCCCACGGATCGTTGGTGATATAAACATCGCCCTCGGCCATGGTGTCGCGCCCGATCCGGCGGATGAAATGCCCAACTGCATCTGCCATCGCATTCACGTGGCCCGGCGTGCCGGTCACGGCCTGCGCCAACATTTCGCCCGCCTCGTTATAAACCCCCGCCGACAAATCGCCTGCTTCACGAACCGAGGTCGAAAACGCGGTGCGCACCAAAGCCTGCGCCTGTTCCTCGACGATGGAAATCAACCGGTTCCACATGACCTGAAAGACAACTTTTGACGGCTCAGACATCGGTTTTCTCCTGTATGAAGACATCAAGCGTGCCATCGGCATGTGCGGTTACGCTGCGGCTTTGCGGCACCACAATTGTGGTTTCCGCCTCGGTGATGACCATTGGCCCAGCTTTAACAGCACCTGCAGCAAAGGCCCCTCGCTCCACCACATCCGCCTGCAACACTGCGCCCTTGGCGGGGTCAAACAAGGCCCGCGTACCGCTGGCCTGCGGCGTTGCGGCGGGTGCACTCTCAGTCACGCGATCCGCGCGTTCTTGCGTCGTAAAGGCGTTCACGGACCACACCGTGATCTCAATGCCCATGCCCTCGACCACACGCCCAAACAGCGTTTTGTATTCGGCTTCAAACAACGCCTGATAGGTTGCCGCATCCGGCTTTGTCGCCAGTTCAGCCGTCAAGGAGACCGGAATCTCCCAACCCTGCCCTGCATAGCGCATGTAAACCCGATGCTCGGCCGAGATCGCCGCCTGTGCATCACAAGACCGCACAAAAGCCGTGGCCTCAGACTTCATTTCCGCAAACAAGTCCGTCACGGCGCTGGCATCGAAGGCGGCCAGACGCATGAACACCGACCGGTTCGCCTCAAAACTAAACGGCGCCTTCAGGAACCCGATGGCCGATCCCACGCCCGCACCTTCGGGCACCAACAGCCTCCCAACGCCCAGCTTTTCGCACAATCGCGCAGCGTGCAATGGCGCGGCCCCGCCAAAGGCGATCATCGTATAATCCGCCAAGTCTTCGCCGTTCTCCACCGCATGTACCCGCGCTGCGTTGGCCATGTTCTCATCCACCACCTCGGCCAAACCAAAGGCCGCCTCGGTTGCGTCCATATCCAGCTTGGTGCCGATCACAGCCTCCAACGCCTGCGCCGACTGCGCAGCATGCAATTGGATCGACCCGCCCGCGAAATTATCGGGGTCCAGCTTGCCCAACACCAAATCCGCATCCGTCACCGCTGGCTTGTCGCCGCCACGCCCGTAACACGCCGGTCCGGGTTCTGATCCGGCGCTTTCGGGGCCAACGCGGATCTGGTTCATCCCGTCCACATGCGCCAGAGATCCGCCGCCCGCGCCGATCTCAACCATATCGATCACCGGAATCGAAATCGGCATGCCCGAGCCTTTTTTGAACCGATACGTCCGCGCCACTTCAAACACGCGTGCCGTCTTGGGCGTCTGCGATTTGATCAGGCAAATCTTGGCGGTCGTGCCGCCCATATCAAAACTCAGCGCCTTTTCCACGCCGTGCCGCGCTGCAATGTCGGCGGCAAAAATTGCCCCGCCCGCAGGTCCGCTTTCGACCAATCGCACAGGGAATTCAGCAGCACTTTCCAGCGACATGATCCCGCCGCCCGAATGCATCAAAAACACCGGACACTCCGCGCCTTCATCCGCCAACCGCGCCCGCAACCGCCCCAAATAGGACGCCATCAACGGTTTGATATAGGCGTTGGCAATCGTGGTGTTGAACCGCTCATATTCGCGCATCTGCGGCGACACTTCGGACGACAGGGACACCAAGACATCCGGCAAACGTTCGGCCAGCACCTCTGCAATCAGTCGCTCATGCGCGTCGTTCACGTATGAATGCAGCAAGCCCACCGCGACGCTTTCATAGCCTGCCGCACCAATCTCATCGACCAGCGTTTCCACGTCCGCGCGCGCCAACGGCACCAGCACATCGCCCCGCGCGTCCAGCCGTTCGCGAACCACATAGCGCCGGTTGCGCGGCAACAACGGCGCAGGCAGCGTCAGGTTCAGGTCATATTGCTCAAACCGGCTTTCGGTGCGCATCTCGATCACATCTCGAAAACCCTCGGTGGTGATCAACGCCGTCTTCGCGCCGCGCCGCTCAATCAGCGCATTTGTCGCCAACGTGGTCCCGTGGATGATCTGGCCGATCTCTTCCGGAGAAATGCCCGCCTTGGCACAAACCTGGTGCATACCATCGATGATCGCATCTTCCGGCGCGCCATAAGTCGTCAGAACTTTGGTCGAAAACCACGCCCCGCCGCGCTCAAGCACAACGTCGGTAAACGTCCCGCCAATATCAACGCCCAATCGTGTTCCGGCCTGACCCATGCCCGCGCTCCTTCGTGTTCGTGACCCAAAGCCTAGCGCAGCCGTTTCAATCTATTCCAATTATTCTTTTATATTATATCAATCAAAAAAATTTATCGTTCGTCTGCGACACCCACATCAGACCAACTGACCCGAGCCGCCAACTCGGCCGCCTCATGCACAAAATGCGGTGCGGTCTCTTCAAAACGGGCGGAAAACCGCAACGCATCGGGGCACCACAGATACCGCAACGCCTCCAACTTTCCGTCCCTCAATTCCTGTCGCACCATGATCTCCGGCAAACAGGCCACGCCCAATCCTTCGATCGTCATCTGGATGCCCGCCGCCATATTGGTCGACGGCACCAGCCGCGCCGGCACGTCGGCAAAGCCCGCCATGTGATCGCTGATCTGGTCAAACGGCAATGTGCCTCGCGCATGGGTGAGGATCGAAAACGCCGCCAGATCCGGCCAGCTCAGAACCTTTTGTCCGATCCCCAACGACGGCGATGCCACCCAGATATAGGGGAAACTGCCCAACGGCAGCGCTTGCACGGTGGTGCGCCCAAACGGCCCGCTTTGCAGAGCCAAATCCAGCCCCCGATTGAACAAGGCTTCAGACAAATTGGCCGATAAATCCACGGTCAAATCTACGTCAATGTTCGGAAATTTGTCTTTCAAAGCAGAGAGGTAAGGCACCAACCAACTGTGCGCCACCATCTCGGTCACACCCAACCGCAGCACCCCGTCAAACAGCACGTCATTGCCAGCGCCCACGACAAATTCGTCCATCGACGCCAGAACCAATCGGGCCTTGCCCAGCATGATTTCACCAAAGGGCGTCAACCGAACCGACCCGGCGTCGCGTTCCATCAGCTTGCGCTGCAGTTGCGCCTCAAGCGCGGCAATGCGCGCCGACACATTCGGTTGCGTGGTGTTCAGCTGCTCAGCGGCCCGCCGGAACCCACCCAGGTCCGCGACTTTCACAAAGGTTTCCAGCTGTTTCAGGGTGATCTGCGCCAAAACTCTACTCCAGCGCGCTCAGCTCAGGCCGAGCAAAACGGCTGAGCGCTTCAAGCACCACCAATCGACACCGCGCGCCAGCCCAATCCTCACCCAACACCAAATCCGGCAACGCGCCGTGCCGCAGCCGCAGCCTCCGCCAATGGTGCAGGACTGCCAGCCGCAACGCCGCGCATTCCAAACCTTCAGACGGCATCGGTAAGCTCAGCAATGGCTCCACAATGGCACGCAATGCCTCGTATTCCCGCGCAAGCGATTCAGGCACCACAGCGGCCTTTCCCCAGTCAGGCATCGACCGGTCCTCATAAGGCGCACAAAGCCAATCCAACGGTATCCCGTCCCGCCCCGCAACAAGACCCGAACGAGATGTCAGAACAACGCTGTCTTTGGGCAACTGCGCCGCAAAATCAGGCGCCGCCAGATGGGGCGGACCCACCGCCAAAAACACGCATTTGCCATTTGGCTGAGGAGCAGCCCCATAAATATCAGGTCGCACCCGTTCCGTTTCCGCCCATCCTCGCGCAGTCAGCTGATATCGCGACCGCCGCCCCTGTCGTTGGGTGTCGACCCAACCGTCATTGCGCAAACGGTGCACAGCGACCCGCAGGGCCTGATTGTTGATCCCCATCGGCGCCACCAACGCGTCCAGCTGACTCGCGCCCAAAGTGTCGTCAGCCGATTGCATCAAATCGCCCAGCACAGACACCACAACCGACCAGACTTTGATAGGTCCCACACTGGCCACGCGGGCAATAATTTGTTGCAGCTCAGTGGGTTCCAAAGTCTTGTTCCGCTTGATGATCTGCGCCCACCCTAGGCGAGCGTCACGACCTTCTCAAGCCGCACCACGACGCGACCTGCACGTGACGTCACATCCGTTGCGACTTGCCGCCTCGGCGCGGGCGGAACACACTACACCGAAATAGGGACGTGTCAGGAGGAGGGCGCAACCCATGTGGACAGGACCAAAAATCACCCGGGCGGACCCTGCGTTTGCCGACAATCGGACAGCCATGTTGGCCGCTGTCGACGCGCTTCGCGCGTTGGAGGCGCGCACAGCTGCGAAATCCGAAGACCGCCGCGCCCGCTTTGAGGCTCGCGGCCAGATCACGCCACGTGACCGGCTTGCGCGCCTGCTTGATCCCGGCGCGCCATTCCTGCGCCTGCACAGCCTCGCAGGCTACATGGCCGACACCAAGGACCCCGATAAATCCTTGCCCGGCTCGACCTTCATCATGGGCATCGGCGTGGTCTCCGGCGTGCGCTGCATGATCGTGATCGACGACAGTGGCATCAACGCAGGCGCGCTGAGCCCCAAATCCCTGCAAGCCATGTTGTCCGCTCAGGATATCGCCCTGCGCCAGAAACTGCCGTTTTTGCATCTGGTGGAAAGCGCTGGTGCCAACCTGATGAACTATCAGGTCGAAGATTGGGCCTTGGGCGGCGGCGTCTTCCGCAATCTCGCGAAACTCTCCGCTGCAGGTTTGCCAACAATTGCGGTGCTGCATGGCCCCTCAACCGCAGGCGGTGCATATATGCCGGGCCTGTCGGACTACGTGATTGGGGTCAAGAAAAACGGCATGGCGGCGCTCGCGGGGGCCGCCCTGGTGAACGCCGCAACGGGGGAGGTCGCCAAAGACGCCGACCTTGGTGGCGCCGAAATGCACGCCACCAAATCCGGCCTTGTGGAATACCTCGCAGATGACGACATCCACGCCATCGCGTTGGCCCGCCGCGTCATGGCGCGGTTGGATTGGAACCGTGACTTGCCCGATCTTCCAACCCGTGACTTTTCCGCGCCCAACCATCCGATCGACGACATCGCTGGCGTCGTCCCTGCCGACTGGTCCAAACCTTATGACGCGCGGGAGCTGGTCGCACGGCTGGTGGACGGCTCGGACTTTGATGAATTCAAACCTGGCTTTGGTGCCGCCACGCTTTGCCTGCAGGCACAAGTTCACGGCCACACCATCGGCATCCTCGCCAACAACGGCCCAATTGATCCGGCGGGCGCCAACAAAGCCACGCATTTCATTCAGGCCTGTGATCAGGCCGGCACGCCTTTGGTGTTTCTCAACAACACCACCGGCTACATGGTCGGCACCGCCTATGAACAGGCCGGCATGATCAAACACGGATCGAAAATGATCCAAGCCGTGGCCAACACCCGTGTGCCCAAATTGACCTTCTACTGCGGGGCATCCTTTGGAGCGGGCAACTACGGCATGTGCGGCGTGGCCTATGAACCGGATTTCCTCTTTGCCTGGCCCAATTCCCGGTCCGGCGTGATGGGCGGTACGCAAGCTGCCAAGACCATGAGCCTCGTCGCCCGCGCAGGCGCCACCCGCAAAGGCGTTGACGTCGACGAAGACCGCATGGCCCAACAAGAAGCCGCTATTCAAGGCTTGTTTGACGCGCAATCCTCACCGTTTGTGACCTCCGGCAAGGTGCTTGATCATGGCGTCATCGACCCGCGCGACACCCGCAAGGTCATCGCCTTTTGCCTCGACACCGTTGCCGACGCCCGCCGACGCAACCTCAACCCCAACGCCTTTGGCGTCGCCAGAATGTGAGCCCCATGACCCAGCCGCCAACTTTGTCCCAAGCCGACGATTTTCTCACCGAATCCGAAACGCTTTACACGGCCCTCGCGGACCTCGACGCCGACAGCCTGCGCCAACCAACGCAGTTCAAAGGCTGGACAATCGAGGACGTTCTCGTGCACCTGCATTTTTGGAATATCGGCGCTGATATGTCCGTCACGGACGAGGCCGCTTTTACCAGAATGATCGGTGGCGCGATGGCCTCGCTCAACGAAACCGGATCGCTCCGTTCTGTGGAAAACGCCACCATATCCGAGCGCGGAACCACCCTGCGCGAGGCTTGGATATCCAAGGCCCGCGACATGGCCGCCCGCTGGCGCACCATGGATCCAAAACAACGCCTGATCTGGGTGGGCCCATCTATGTCGGCCCGCTCCTCCATGACCGCCCGCCAAATGGAAACATGGGCGCACGGATTTGAGGTATTCGACACGCTTGGCAAAACCCGCACCGAGTCTGATCGCGTCAAAAACATCGTCGTTTTGGGCGTGAACACATTTGGCTGGTCCCATCAGGTCCATTCTCTGCCTGTGCCCGAAACCATGCCACTCCTGACGCTGACTGCCCCATCGGGCGAGGTCTGGACCTTTGGCGAAGACACCGACAACACCATCACCGGCCCCGCCACCGATTTTGCGGCTGTCGTCACGCAAACCCGCGCCTTTGCCGACACCGCGCTGACCGCCACTGGCGAAGCCGCGCAAACGTGGATGGCCAACGCGCAATGCTTTGCGGGCCCGCCAGAAACACCGCCAACCTCCGGCAGCCGCCATGTGCAGGAGGCGTAAATGACCAAAGCCATCCTGACCTGTGCGCTGAATGGCGTGCTGACCGACCCGACACAGCATCCAGTGCCAGTGACCCCTGACCAATGCGCCGCCTCCGCCCGCGAAGCGATGGACGCAGGTGCAGCGGTGATCCACATCCATTTTCGCCAACAAGAGCCCGGCAAAGGCCACCTGCCCAGCTGGGATCCAGCTGTCGCGACTGACATCGTCGACGCCATCCGCACCGCTTGTCCCGGCATCTTGATCAACGCCACCACCGGCGTTGTCGGGCCGGATTATTCTGGCGCTCTGGCCTGCGTACGCGCCCTGAAACCCGAAATCGCGGCCTGCAACGCGGGCTCGCTCAACTATCTAAAGCTGCGCTCAAATGGCGATTGGGCCTGGCCGCCTATGATGTTTGAAAACACGCCCACCAAGATCCAAGACCACATCGACGTCATGACAGAATCCGGCACTCTGCCTGAATTCGAATGTTTCGACACCGGCATCGTGCGTTCGGTGGCGATGTACGTCAAAAACGGCATGACCCAGCGGGCACAATACAACCTCGTGATGGGCGTCGCCTCTGGCATGCCCGTTAGTCCCGAGTTGCTGGAATTTCTGATGCCCTACATTCTTGAGGACAGTTTTTGGCAGGCCACATTGATTGGCCGCGAGGACATCTGGGCAACGCATCAAAAAGCCGCCGACTTGGGGGGGATGCTACGCACCGGCGTTGAGGACACATTCTATTTGCCTGATGGCAGCAAAACCCGCTCCAACGGGCAGTTGATCGAGGCTTTGGCCACCTGTGCCGAGAACGCAGGACGCGGAATCGCAAGCCCCCAAGAGGCAAGAGCCATGCTCAAAATCGCCTGACCCAACGGCGCCACTCCGCCATTCCTCACCTTGACCCCGATGCAACCACGGTCATGATCCCCCCATGCCGGACCTGATCCCTTCCGACCTAACCCAATTTGCCGCCCTTGCCTTGCTGGCCACCAGCTTTGCAGGCTCATTCATCACCGCGGCCTTCGGCATCGGTGGCGGCATCGCGTTCCTTGCCGCCTGCGCCGTGCTGCTGCCGCCTGCAGCCATCATCCCGATACACGGCGTTGTGCAACTTGGTTCAAACAGCGTTCGCGCCTTGATGTTCATTCGTCACGTGATGTGGACCGCACTGCCCGCCTTTGTCATTGGCTCGCTTGTCGGCATCGCCATCGGCGGCAGCGTTGTGGTCAGCCTGCCAGGCTGGGTCATTCAATCGGTTGTCGGCTTCTTCATCCTCTGGGTGGTCTTTGCCCGCCCGCCAAAATGGTTGGCGCAATGGCCCCTCGTTACTGGCGTGATCTCCAGCTTTCTGACGATGTTCTTCGGCGCCACAGGCCCCTTTGTGGCGGGTTATATCAAGGCGTTGAAACTCGATCGACACGCCCACACCGCCACTCATGCGGCTTTGATGACTGTTCAACACGGGCTCAAGGTTGCGATGTTCGGTGTGCTCGGCTTTGCCTTCGGCGATTGGGCGCTGTTCATCGCCGGTTTGATCGCCGCCGGCACGCTTGGCACTTGGGTCGGTAAGCTTGTTCTCGGCCGCATGACAGATCACGGCTTTCATCGCATTCTGAACGTGATCCTTGTGTTGATTGCCTTGCGCCTGATTTGGGGTGGCTTAATCGCTTTCCTCTAGGTCCGAATTTTGACTCCAACCTGCAAATTTCGGAAACTCAAAAGCCAAAAATCGACCAGAAAGCTCGATTGTCGCAGCCGGTCCATCGATCTTGATGCGAGACTAAATTGGGCGTAATGGACCGCTATGTTTACAGTCTGTGCCCTCTACCACTTCAGCCGCTTCGAAAACCACGAGGCCCTGCGTCCACCTTTGCTCGAGCTTTGCCTCAAAGAAGGCATTACCGGCACATTGCTGCTGGCGCCTGAGGGGATCAACGGCACCATCGCAGGTACGCGCAAAGGCATCGATGCGATTATAGCACACATTCAATCCCTACCGGGGTGTGCGAATTTTGAGTGGAAACTCAGCACCGCGTCAGACAAGCCTTTTCCGCGGATGAAAGTGAAGCTCAAGAAAGAGATCGTGACGCTTGGCCAACCCAATGTCGATCCGACCGCACATGTAGGCAACTATGTTACACCACAGGACTGGAACGAGTTGATCCAGTCACCCGACGTCGTGACCATCGACACCCGCAATGACTACGAAGTGGCGATTGGCACTTTTCAGGGTGCCGTCGATCCGGAAACCGCGTCTTTCCGTGAATTCCCGGCATGGTGGGAAGAGAACAAGGATCGCTTCCACAACAAACGCGTCGCCATGTTCTGCACCGGCGGGATTCGGTGCGAAAAATCCACCAACTTCCTGATGAGCCAAGGGGTTGAGGAAGTGTACCACCTTAAAGGCGGCATCCTGAAATACCTCGAAGAGGTGCCACAGGAAGACAGCACATGGGATGGCGAATGCTTTGTCTTTGACGGCCGTGTCTCCGTGGGTCACGCGCTGAAGGAAGGCCCGCACGTTTTGTGCCACGCTTGCCGCCGCCCGATTCTGCCCGAAGATCTGGCCCGTCCCGAATACGAAGCAGGTGTAAGTTGCCACCACTGTGTGGACGAGTCTTCTGAGAGAGACAAAGCCCGCTTCCGGGAGCGTCAAAAACAGATGTTGCTGGCCCGTGAACGCGGAGAACAGCATATCATCGGACTGGATTGATCAGAACTGCATTCGAAATCGAAAGGCTGCACCGGTTTGTGGCGCAGCCTTTTTCAGTTCTCTATCACCGAGCCCATTTTCCGACCGCTTAGGCCCGATAAAAGTGATACCGCTCCGGCGCGACAGTTTCAGGCCCACGCACCTGTTCAAATCCAACCAAGGGCTGACCTGAAATCAAAACACCATTCGGGGCCATGACTGCAGCAATCATTTCCGACAGACGCGCCGCTTCGGCCACGTCTTTGGCTTTGACGCCAAACCCGAAATCGTAATGCCCCAACGCGATTTTCACGCCATCTGCCGCCAATTTACGCAGCATGTCTTCCGCCTCGCCCTCAAGATAGTCTTCTTTGGGCGGCACACAGGATTCATGACAGTTCAGCGCGCGATCTATCACCCAAATCCGGCGGTCCGGCGCAATTTCCCGCATGTGATCATAAGTCCGACCATTGCCAAGTCCCATCTCAAGGAAATCACCTTCTAAAGTGCCAATTTGGGTCAAACCCCACTCCAACCCTTCGGCCTGTGCCGCAAGGCGGCGCATCATGCTGTTGAGACGGCTCATGAAAATCCCTTTTCATCATGGCGATAAAGCCGCACAGGCCCGTCGCACATTTCCTGTAAAAACTGATGTGAAAACTCCCAGATATCGGCGTCATGCACAAGGTGGTGCGTCAGATATCCGAGGGGTTCGTCATTGTCCTGAGTGCCTGCGCGCCGCGCCTGCAACAGTGCAACGGTTTGCGCCACAAGTGTTTCGGGTGCCACCAAACCGCGTGTCCCGCGCCAGAAAATCGGGTCGATATGCGTGTTGATCTGAGTAACACCAGCCACGGGTTCGGCAACTTTGCGCGGCAAATAGGTCGACAGCGCGTCAAATCCCAACGCAGCCAGAGTCGGCAGCAAGTTCGGGTCAAACCGGTTCCACGGCGGCACAAACATCGGCGCCAGCCGCACACCAAACAAGGTTTTCATCCGCGCAATGGATTGCTGCATATCCACGCGCGCGGCAGCGGGGTCGCGTCCGTCGCCAAACTCGGCCTTTTTGCCTTCGGCCTGATTGTTGGCGTGAGCCCAGCCATGCACCACCGGCACAAATTTATCGCTCAAGCTGCGGGCCAAGTCCTCAGACGCATCGTGTGGAATCACCGCCAGATGCACAGGCGCGCCGGTCTTTGCACTTAAGGTTTCAAGCTTATCCAACGCCGCGGTTGGCGCAACCGCATCATCATCACGCCACCAAAGTGGAAACGTCATGCCCGCCGCGCGCCATAACCGGAACTCCTCCAACAAAGGCGTCCAATCCACCCTCATGCCACGGCCTTCGCCAGCATTTGCTCTACAATCCGCACAGCTTCCTGTGCGCCGTCCAGCCTAAGGCCCGCCGCACTGCGTTTGCCCGCCTTCAAGACCCGCGACAATTCAGACACCAAAGTCTCAGGCGTCATGTCTTGCGCCATCAGGACTTCAATCCCGTCTTGCGTAGACAAGGACTGTCCTCGCAAAGTTTGTTCCACTTCACCGCCGTCATCAAACGGCACCAACACCGCAGGAACACCGGTCTGCAACAAATCAAGCGCAGTGTTATAGCCACACATGCTGATCGAAGCCGCCGCCCCTGTCAGCATCTCTCTGAAATCAGGACGCACAGGTTCAATTGTGATTTGCAGATTGCCGGCCTTAGCCTTCAGCGCCGCGATACGCGCGTCCCGATCTGAGCCGCCCACCAGCAGTCTCCAATGCAGATGGTGTCCTCGCGCGGCCTCAACCGCCGCTTCAAAAAACGCCTGCCCGACGGACCCACCACCGGCACTGACTATCACATCGCCCGCACCTGTGCCGTCGGGATGCGGTCCCGCTGGATCTCGCGCGACATAGCCTGTGTATCGCAACAACGCGCCCACATCCGGCGTGATCGGCCAGCTTTCGTCAAGCGTGGTGATTGCCGCGTCCGAATGCACCAGAACACCGTCGTAATGGGCCAACAAAATGTCCCGCGCCCGGGTTGCTTTCTCCGGCTTGCTCGGCGGCGCCAGTATGTCGCGCACCGACCCCAAAACCAGCGGCCTCGCAGCCATTTCCCCGCATGCTGACAACAACGCCAGAAACTCTGCCGACAAAGACCTTCGCCCAAAAGGAAACAACTCGGTGATCACCACATCCGGCTCCTGATCATGCAGAGCACTTACGACAAACTCCTGTCGGGCCTGCAAAAAATCTGCATCCGCTTCGCGGTCGTCCTCGCGCAATAGTCGGGTGAAGTTAATGCCGTCGGACGCCAAAGACGGCACCTGAACAAGCGTCACACCGGACGCATCCAGATGCGGCGCGGGCCGACCTCCTGACAAGACAACCACCTGATGCCCAGCTGTTGAAAATGCACGGCCGAGCGTTAACGCGCGGCCCAAATGTCCGGTACCCAAAAGATGCGTGACCGCGATCAGAACCTTCATGGGGTTACTTTCTCCAACCGCACAATATCAGGGTCAGACACCCGCAATACACTGCCCTCGATTTCGACCAGAAACAACCGGTTACGTTTAACGGCAAATGGTGCGGGACCCTCAAAATCCCAGCCGTGCGCCTTAGCCAACACCATGCGCATGATGCCAATATGACAAACCGCAAGACTGTCCTGCTTCAAACCCATCAACCAGGGTTCGATCCGCGCCCAGACGTCGCGCGGGCTTTCCCCGTTTGGTGGGCGATAGTCCCAGCCCCAATCTTCAATATCACGAAAACCATTGGCGGGATCGGCTTTCAACTCAACGCCTTTGCGACCTTCCCAGTCGCCCCAATCCATCTCGGTGATGGCGTCGACAGTGATTGGCGCACGCCCAGCAACGATTCCGGCGGTCTCTGCCGCGCGGCCCAATGGACTGCTGTAAAGGTCAACGTCACGCCAGCCCTCAGGCAGACAAAACCCGCCAAGATCGGCCCGCGCCTGATCGTCGAGCGGGATGTCTGTGCTGCCTTGGATCTGACCCGCGCGATTCCACGCGGTGTGCCCATGTCTTAGCATTGCAAAACGGATCATGTGGCCTCCGAAAGCAGGGGGGCAAGCGCGTCCCAAAGTGTCGTTTGCGCGGCCCCCATCAGGTGAAACGTCCGCACACGCTCCTGCGCGGTTGACGCGCGAACGGCGTGTTGCGCCGGATCATTCAACACCTGTGATATCGCCTCCGCAAGGGCCTCTGGCGACTGTTGCGGACAAAGTCCCCCAGGCGCCACAACCTCGTTCACGCCAGGGCGATCCTGCGCCACCACGGGCACGCCATAAGCCTGTGCCTCAAGATAAACCATGCCAAAGGCTTCGTTCACACCGGGCCAAAAAAACACCCGCGCCCGCCCATAGGCCTCAGCCATAACGGACGCATCCAAAGCTCCCAAAAACCGCACCCGATCCCCAAACGGCGCCATCAAGGCCTCGACCCGGTCACGTTCAGGTCCATCACCAGCAATCTCAACCTGCCAATCTCCGGTCAGGTGCGCCAAAACTTGCGCCGCAATCTCATAAGAAGCCAGCTTGTCACCCGCCCGCATCATGCCCGCCATCAAAATTATGGGCGCAGATGCCTCTGTCGCCACCGGCAAGTCGAAATGCCCCAAAAACGGCGGCAACGCCACAAGCACCTGACCGTCCCGCAGATCCCGCCGCAAAGCGACCGCATCGCGCGACGTGAAATGAAACAACACATCCGCCGCATCACAAGCAGCAGCCGCCTTGCGTTCAAAGCCATCCCACGGACCGCCCAACCGTTTGGAGGCCCGCGTGGCCTCGATCAACACATAAGGAATGCCCAGCGCCTTGCTGACCACCGGCCCCAAAAGATCCGGCGCCTTGTAATAGCTGTGATAGCTCACCCAAGCGTCCCAGCCGCCCTGCGCGATCAGCTGTTCGGCGATCTCGGCGGCCTCAGCCTCAAATCCCGCCTGTGCTGCCGTATCGCCGCGCTTGTCCAATGGACGAAACTCCGAGACCAGATCCACAGTGCTTCCGGGCTGCTCCAGTGCCGTCATCAGATTGCGCGCGATGGTGCGCTCGCCTGACGCAACTGGATGATGCGGGGATTTCAGTGCAGCGTAAAAGGCAATCCGGGCCATGGCTCACACCAGCCCGCGCAGACGCTCGTCCAACTTGGCAATTCCCGGCTGCATCAGGAAATGCGCCGTCAAACGGCCATAGGCCGCCTCGGCCAAAGCCGCCCGCTGCGCCGGATCCCGCGCCAAAGTTTCCATGGCCTGCGCCAAAGCCTCCGGCGCATCGCTACTCAGCACGCCATGCACACCATCATCAATGAATTCCGGAATG
The DNA here is from genome assembly GCF_001292625.1 of Shimia sp. SK013. Classification (GTDB taxonomy): domain Bacteria; phylum Pseudomonadota; class Alphaproteobacteria; order Rhodobacterales; family Rhodobacteraceae; genus Shimia. Next base: position 208,310 of record NZ_LAJH01000028.1, on the reverse strand, counting down.
GCGCTGACAGGTGTCGACAGCAGGCATAACTTCTGGCTGGCGGCTTCCATCAACACATTGGGCAACCCGTCGCGATCCCCGTCCTCGGCAATCCTGCTGGGCAAAACGAACACGTCAGCCTCGCGCATCGCCGCAATGACCTCCGGTTGGTCACAAGCTCCACGCCACGTAATGCGATCCGCCACCCCAGCGGCCACGGCCTGATCGCGGAACCGGCTGTCAGAGCCACCACCGCCAATGTGTTCCCAGCGCCAATCCAGATCGTCAGGCAGCAACGCCAGCGCCGCAATCAGCCGATCAAACCCTTTTTTCTCCACCAGACGCCCGACCGACAGGAACCGCACAGGCCCGGATGTATCCCGCGCCGCAGGTGGGGCGGGAAACCGTGTCAAATCCAACCCGTGATAAATCAGCTCAACGCGATCCTCACGATCCGCCAATCCCGCCAGATGTTTTGCGCCAATGCCAGTGCAGGTCGCCAGAAACGCCGCACCAAAAGTCGCCGCTTGCAACTTTTCGCGCTTTTCCCACGCGGGCGATGTCCAGATATCCTTGGCATGGGCTGACACGGACCACGGCATTTGACGCAGGATCGCCGCATAACGTGCCACAGATGCCGGTGTGTGCATGAAATGCGCATAAAGCGCGTCGCTGTCACCGCTCAGTTCACGTGCCAACACACAGGCTTGGCCAAACCGCCGCACGCGATTGCGCGTCATGTCGCGCCGCAAGTCCCTGAACCACGTGCCACAAGCCGCCCAAAATCCGCGCTGCGTCATCGCATGCAACACGCCTTTGGCCAGCCGCAGTGGTTCCTGATGCAGATATTCCGGCAGATAATTGACCTCGGCCTTCAACCGGTCATGTAATGGGTGGGTTTTTTTGTCCGTCGGAAACCGCAACGACCACAGATCAAGCGTGTATCCCGCTTCTTCTAACGCCACCAATTCCTGCGCGATAAACGTCTCTGACAGGCGTGGCCAACCTTTGACCACCACCGCCAACTTGGGGCGTTTCACTGTGTTCATGCCACCCCTTGCGAGCGGGTCAGGCCCAAGATGTCCAATGCCCGATCCGACACCACATCCAGCCCGTCCAACAGGCCCGGACAAAACGCCGATGACGGGCTTGGTTGCGTTGCCAAACCGTGAATCGCTTTCGCCATCGCTTCTGGTGTCAACTCGCCGCGGGTTTCATCCAACATCCGCACAAGACCCAGCTCTTGGGCCCGACTGGCGCGGATGAACTGTTCCAACCTTGGGCGGGTGCGCGGTACGATCACCACAGGCTTGTCAAACGAAAGTACTTCGCAAAACGTGTTATAGCCGCCCATGGACACGATGCCTTTGGCGCCGTTCATCAGGTTTTCCATACGGCTGTCAAAACCCACGGCGTGCACCCGATCGCCAAGTTTCGTCACCCGGGTTTCAAACTGCGCGCGCACTTCGCCGGACAGGAATGGGCCATAAACCAGCAAGGCCCGTGGGCTCAGGGTGGGATCGGTTTCATACGCCGACAGCACCAGATCCACCATGCCGGCGCCATCACCCCCGCCGCCCGGTGTCACAAGGATGTAGGGATCGGACGGCACTTCGCCATCCGGCAGCTCTTCACGCCGCAGATAGCCGGTAAATCGTGTTTTTGCGCGGAAAGCGGCGGAGAAATCCAATCCCGCCGTCGGATCATGGATCGAGCGCAGCCCATATACCCAGCATTCGTCATAGTATTGCTCGGACGCCTCAATGGCACCTTTGCGCTCCCATTCAACGGCCAGCGTTTCCGGATCATCCAGCACATCACGCAAGCCAAGCACGATGTGTGCTTTACGCTTTTGACGCAGCCAGGTCAGCGCCGGAATCATTTCCCCGCGAAATCCAGTGGGTTCCTTGTCGACAATGACAATATCGGGATCAAAATGCTTGACGGTCGCATCGATCAGACCGGCGCGCAGCTCGGTCACCTCGTCGATGTGCAGACCCAGCCGTTCGCTTTCGTAATTGCCGTCCGGCGTTTTCGTCACACCGGGCAACCGGATGTGATCAACGTTGTCAGGGAAGGGAAACCGCCCCGCTACCGGCGATCCGGTCAAGATCAGCGCCGACACATTGGGCGCCGCACGCGTAACCGCCCCCGCCAAAGCCCGCGAGCGACGCAGATGTCCCAGCCCAAAGGTATCGTGGCTGTAAAACAAAACGCGCGGGGATCGCGCCTGTTGCTTTGCCTGTTGCACCGCTTCTACCAAAATTCGCCTCGTCTAAATCTATTAAAGTCGCAAGTCCGACTCGGACTTCGCCAAAACGCCCTTGATATCGTAAAGCAAAGCTTCGGGCTTTCCGAGAACCCTTATCGCCGCTCCACCCATCTCGACAAACTGCGCGTGCCCCACGGCCAGAATGATGCTGTCGTAAACACCCACGTCCGGCGCGGAAACAAGCGTGATGCCATATTCTTCGGCAACCGCCTCGCTGTCCACACGTGGATCCCACACATCAACTTCTGCGGAAAAGCTTTGCAATTCGGTCACAATATCAATCACCCGTGTGTTGCGTGTGTCGGCACAGTTCTCCTTGAACGCAAACCCCATGACCAAGACCCGCGCGCCCGCAGGGTTGATGTCTTTGCCCAGCATTGCCTTGATGGTCTGCTGCGCCACATAAGACCCCATCTGATCGTTGATCCGGCGGCCGGCAAGGATCACTTCTGGGTGATAGCCTAACTGCTCTGCACGATAGGTCAGGTAGTACGGATCGACGCCAATGCAGTGCCCGCCCACCAGACCGGGCTTGAACGGCAGGAAATTCCATTTGGTGCCTGCTGCCTCCAACACTTCAAGCGTGTCCAACCCCATCCGGTCAAAGATCAGCGCAAATTCATTCACCAACGCAATGTTCAGGTCGCGCTGGGTGTTTTCGATCACTTTTGCGGCCTCTGCCGTCTTGATCGATTGCGCCTTATAAAGCCCCGCCGTGATGACCGGCGCGTAAATCTCCTCAACCCGATCCAGAGTCTCAGCATCCTGCGCCGAAATCACTTTGACGATGGTCTCAAGCTTGTTTTTTGTGTCGCCCGGATTCACCCGCTCCGGCGAATAGCCCAGCTTAAAATCCACCTTGCGCGTCAGCCCCGTAGCCGTCTCCAGCGCTTCGCCAAGTACATCCTCCGTCACGCCGGGATAAACCGTGCTCTCAAGGATCACCAACGCACCCTTTGTCAGATGCGGCGCAACGGTCTTTGCAGCCCCAAAGATCGGATCGAGGTTGGGTTTTTTAGCCCGCGTGATCGGGGTTGGCACCGTCAGGATAAAGACCGTACAGCCCGCAAGATCCGCGTCATTTGCACTGAATTGCGCCTTGGTTGCGGTCACCGCTGCACCGCTGGCCTCGCCATTTGGATCGGTCCCATCATGCAAACGCGAAATAAGCCGGGCATTGGTGTCAAATCCGACAACCTCAAACCCCGCCCGTGCCAGACCAAGTGTCAGCGGCAAGCCAACGTATCCCTGCCCCAAAACGGCAATTTTTTCTGCTGTATTGTGCATCTCTGCTGCCCTACCGCTCATCGCGGTCCGTCCCTTGTCATGCCCCAAGAAATCCTCGCCTTGCGCTATCTGTTTTGTTCTGGATTGTCACGCCAAAACCGCCGAGCATTCTGCGCGCGCGTCACTGCGAGTTCGAGGCAAACCGGCAGTATCAACAGTTTACCCCGCGCCGGTTCTCGGGGTAGACCGGAAGCAACTGTTAAGAAAGGCTTATCAATGCTGCGCTTTTTGACCGCCCTTTTGATCACTCTGCTGCTGCCTTTGGCCGCGGTGAACGCTCAAGAGGCAACCCAAACCGAGACTTCGAATCCGGTGGCCACAATCATGCAGCAAGCCGCTGAGCAAGGCATGACTGTGATCATCATGGATGCCAACGGCGATCCATTGGCTCCTGCGGACTCCTCCGAGGACAGCGCAACGCAAGAAGCCCTCGAAGGCGACTCAGGCACCGCCATCATGAAAGTGCAATCCGAGGTCGATCAGTTCCGCGAACTTCTGCAACGGCGGCTTGATGCGTGGCCAGCGTCGGTGAACGAAGTGCTCTTCATCTTGCGTGCCAGCAGTCCGAGCGGCGAAATATTTACGTTCTTTCAAGTGCTCCTGTGGTGTCTGGGGTTCTTCTTTATCGCATTGTTTGCAGAGCGTTACATCTACGGGCAACGTATCGCCGCGCGCTTTGTCGTGCCGATGATCAAGGAAAACCCGCAAGGTTACAGCGGCAAGCTGCCTTTCCTCGTCGTACGTTTTGTTGCCGGCGTGATTGGCGTTCTGTTTTCTATGACGGTGGCCTTTTTGCTCAGCCTGGTGTTTTTGGGGCCGTCAGACGACACAGCCATCCGCTTCACTGTTGCCTCTATTTATTTCGCCTATTTCATGGCCCGCTGCGCGGCCCTGATGTGGCGCATGATCCTGTCTCCGTTTTTGGATCAATACCGTATCCCCGCCTTGTCGACACGTGATGCCAAGCGGCTCTACCGCTGGTTCTACCTGCTCGCAGTGATGGATGTCTGCTCTCAGGTCTTCGGCGAATGGCTCAAGGAATTGGGTCTGAACTACGATGTTTATGCGCTGATGACGCTTGCTCTTGTGTCGCTGTTCTCGTTTGGCAACATTCTGTTGGCCTTGGTGAATTACAAACCGGTTGCCAACGCGATCCGCAACGGCCGTGCCCGCGATGAGGTCAGCATTCCTGTGCGGATCATCAGTGATTTCTGGGCGCCTGTATTTATCGTTTATGTGATCTATGGCTTCCTCGATCAGGCGTTCGACCTGATCCTTGAAGTCGAAGACGCTGTACCGATGTTGGCTGCGGCTTATGCCATTTTCTCGGCCATCGTGGTGGTTTACGCGACCATCAACTTCGGCATCGAGAAATTCTTTGACCGCGCCCGCCGCCTTCGAGAAATGAACGCGGATCAAGACGTCGAAAATGACATAGAAGGCGACGCACCAACGCCGGACGAGATCGACGAGATCGAGGCGCTCAAACAAAAGATCGAAGGCCGTCAGATCCACACCTTCGAACAACTCGCCCGCCGGATTTCCGGCATCCTCGCCGTGGTTGCCGGCGTTTATGCTGCGATCCTTGCTTTTGGCGCAGGCGATATGATGGCAGATTCCCTGTCGAACCGGCTTTTGGACGTGCTGGTCATCCTGTTCTTTGGCTACATCGTCTTTCACGCCTTCCGCGTCTGGGTCGATGGTAAAATCCGCGATGAACAAGGCGACGAAGAAGAAGGCGAGCTGGGCGACGAAGGCGGCGGCAACAGTGCAAGCCGCCTTGCCACACTGCTACCGCTGTTCCGCGCCACGATGTTGCTGGTGATCGTGATTTCTATCATCCTGATTGTACTCTTGGAACTCGGCGTCAACGTCAGCCCGCTGTTTGCCGGTGCCGGTGTTGTCGGTCTGGCTGTGGGCTTTGGCGCGCAATCCTTGGTGCGCGACGTGTTTTCCGGTGCGTTCTTCCTGTTTGATGACGCCTTCCGCAAAGGCGAATATATCGACATCGGCGGCGTCAAAGGCACCGTCGAAAAGATCTCAGTCCGGTCTTTCCAACTGCGCCACCACTTGGGGCCGCTGCACACTGTTCCGTTTGGGGAAATCCAGTATCTCACAAACTATTCGCGCGATTGGGTGATCATGAAACTCAAGCTGCGTGTGACCTATGACACGGACGTCGAACGGGTGCGCAAGCTGGTGAAAAACCTCGGGGTCGCGCTTCTGGACGATCCGGTGATTGGCCACAACTTTATCCAGCCGCTGAAATCGCAGGGCGTTGTCGAAATGCAAGACAGCGCCATGATCATCCGGGTGAAATTCATGACCAAGCCGGGCGATCAATGGCTGGTGCGCAAAAAAGTCTATCAGGAAATTCGCGAGCTGTTTGCCCGCGAAGGTATCAAATTCGCCCACCGCGAGGTCACCGTGCGTCTTGCTGATGGCAAAGAGGAAGAGAACCTTACTCCCAAAGAGCGCGACGCGATTGTCGGCGCCGTCGAGGCGGCGATTGACGAAGACGCCATGGAGGGCGGGCCAGACGGCGGGGACGACCGCTAAAACAAAAAAGCAGCGCCAGGCAATATGCGGGCGCTGCTGCTCTTTCGCCAGGTTTCAGATATCAGCTCCGGTTCGGATCCATCGCGTCACGCAACCCGTCACCAAAGAAGTTGAAGGCAAGCACCACAATCACGATCGGCAGCATCGGGATCGCCGTCCACCAATAGATCTCGATTGATGCAAGGTTTTGCGCATCGTTGAGCATCACCCCCCAACTCACCGCAGGCGCGCGCAAGCCAAGCCCAAGATAGCTCAGGGCGGTCTCACCCAAAATCATCGCTGGGATCGACAGCGTCGCGCTGGCAATCAGGTGGCTCAGGAAGTTCGGCAACAGGTGCTTGCTGATCACACGCGTTGGCCGCGCACCCATCATCTCGGCAGCGCGCACAAATTCCTCTTCCCGCAGGCTCAGGAACTTGGATCGAACGGCCCTCGCCAATCCGGGCCAATCCAGAATGCCCAGAATGATCGATATGATGAAAAACACCGCCACCGGCCCCCAATGGGACGGCACCGCAGCGGACAAGGCGAGCCAAAGCGGCAATTCGGGCAGACTGCGCAAAATTTCGATCACACGATTGATGCTCCAGTCCAGGAATCCACCGAAGTAACCCGCAATCGAACCCAGAGTGATCCCAATCAGGAAGGACACCGTGATGCCGACGAGACCAACGGTCAACGACAACTGCGCGCCATACATGATCCTTGAAAACACATCCCGACCCAACCTGTCAGATCCCAAAAGGAACACCGTCGCCCCCTCGGGCGCGCAGAACAGATGTCTATCCGTGGGAACAAAGCCGGACAGTTTGTAGTCCGAACCCTCGCAGAAAAACGACAGCTTCGCCGGACTGCTTGTGTCGGCCACATACTTCCAACTGAAGCTCTCAAGATCCATCTCGGCTTGGGTTTCATAGACATGCGGTCCGATGAACTTGCCGTCGTGAAACAGCCGCACAAGTTGGGGCGGCGCATAAAGGTAGTCTTCCAACCGCTCGTTGGGCGTGTAGGGCGAAATGAAGCCGGCGAAAGGCAGGCTCAGATACGACACCAGCAGGAAAAGGGCTGAAATCAGACCCAGCTTGTGTTTCCTGAACCGCAACCACAACAGCCGTGCATTGGACATGTCCAATTCGGCGTTGCGCACTTCGGCGCCGATGTCGGTTTCATATGGGGCATCGTCAACAAAACGCCCGTCAGGCAGAATACTCATCGCTCACGCCCTCCGAACCGAATTCGGGGGTCCAACAAGGCCAGCAACAGATCCGACACCAAGGTGCCAATCAAGGTCAGCAACGCCACAAACATCAACACGAACGCCGACAAGAACACATCCTGCGATTTCAGCGCCTGCAACAACACGGGCCCGATGGTCTGCAACCCAAGCACCACAGACACCAGAACCGAGCCTGATACCAGCGAGGGAATCAACGTGCCGATGTCGGCAACAAAAGGGTTAAACGCCACCCGCAACGGGTACTTAACCAACATCGAGCTTTCGCGCATGCCTTTGGCGCGCGCGGTTTCCACATAAGGCTTGCCCAACTCGTCCAACAGGTTCGCCCGCAGACGCTGCATCATCCCTGCCGCGCCGGATGTGCCAATCACAAAGGTCGGAATGATCAGGTGGATCAACACCGATTTCATTTTTTCAAACGACATCGGCTCGCCTTCAAATTTCGGGTCCATCAGCCCGCCAATGGGCAGGTTCAAATAGCGGTTTCCGTAGTAAAACAAGATCAACGCCAGCAAGAAGTTCGGCGTCGCAAGGCCGAGATAGCCAACAAATGCCGAGGTATAATCGATCCACGTCTTGGACCGCGCCGCGGCCAAAACTCCAAGAGGCAACGCCACCGCATAGATGAAAACAACCGCCGCAAGGTTGACCAAAATGGTCATCCACAACGCGCCACCCACCAGCTCGCTCACCGGCTTGTCAAATTCGAACGACCACCCGAATTCACCCTGCAACATGCCCGCAAACCCATGCGGACCAGGCACAAGCCCTACCCAGATCATGTATTGCTTCCAGATCGGCTGATCCATCGAGAATTCCTGACGCAGGAACTCCGCTTTCGCGATGCCCGCCGACTGTCCCGTCGCGCGCAGCTCGTTGATCTGATTGGACAGGAAATCCCCCGGCGGAAGATTGATAATCGCGTAAACGAACACCGAGACCACCATCAGCGTGCTCAGCATCGTAATTAATCGAAAGACTGCAAAGCGCAGCATCGCCATCAGATCGTCCTATTCCGCAAAGTAAAATTCATCGACGCGATACACGCCGAAATGTGCACCGGGCGACCAGGCCCAGATCGCCTTTTCCGGTACGTTGCGCAAACGGTTGGACACGACCACCGGCTGCGGCGCACTGTTCAAAACACCTATCGCAAAGACGTTTTCCGCATGGATATCGACCATTTCCTGCCAGAGAGTCCCGCGTTCAACGGCGGAAAATGCACGCGCCCATTGATGCGCCAGTTCGTTGAGCTTGATCGCAGGGGCAATGTCAGGCGGCTCGCCACTGTCTCCGCTGGTTTGATGATATTGGCCCCACTTCGGCCAGGCAAAGAACTCCTGCCGCCAGGGTGCCACATAATCCGGCGAGGTATAGGACTGCGGAATACCATTGTCCCAGCCAAACCAGACCGCTGCCATCGTCTCGCCTGAATACACCCGGTTGCGCAGGATGTCGCGCTCCAACGGACGCATCAAAAGCTTGATGCCAAGGTCTTTCCAATTGTCGATGATGATCTGCAGCGCGTTCTCGACCTCTTGCCGCTCACCCGCAGTTTCCACCACGATCCACGCTGGGCGCCCATCCGGCAACAACCGTGTGCCGTCTTTGTCACGCTCCGTTAGCCCCATCTCGTCCAGCAACGCATTGGCCTGATCCACATCATATGCGGCCCATGCTTTGCGGTTTTCTTCACGGTAAAACGGGCTGATCGGCAGCACAGCCATGCCACCTTCTTTGGCCAGACCGAAATAAAGACCTCTGTTGATAATCTTGCGATTGATCCCCAGTGACAGAGCGCGGCGGAACCGGACGTCGCGCATTGTTTCGCGCCACAAATCGTCGTTGTAGTTCAGGTTTGGATAAATCGCGATTTGCGATGCGGTACCATTGCCCCACAAAAAGGTTTTGTACTCACCAGAGTTTTCGCCCTTTTTCAGGATCGCAGTGTCTTTGAAATCAAGCCCACGCGCCTGCAGATCCACTTCACCGGCGTTGGCCTTAGCGGCCACAAGACCCGGCGCGACGACCTGCATTTCAACCACGTCAATGTAAGGCAACTGCACGCCGTTGAAATCAATGCGGTGGTAATAGGGATTGCGCACAAACAGGAACCTGCTTTTGCCATCTTTGGTGGCCAGCATCCAAGGCTGCAAAGTCGGCAGTTCAGGATTGTCGAACTTGTACATATTATCGCTGCGATTGTGCAACGCCGCCCAGCTGCGCACCCGCGCCTCATAAAGCGCCTCGGTCAGCGTTTCTTCATCGGCATAATCCGCATGCAGCGGCTTCAGAAAATGCGCAGGCCGGTAAATGAACGGCGGCCGCGCTTCTGCCAGTTTCTGCAAAAACTGTGGGTTGGGCTTGTGCCACTCATAGACAACCGTGTGTTCATCCGGGAATGACACAGTCGGCAACCGCCCTTCGACCCGCATAAAATCGATAGGGCCTGACGGCGACAGCAAGTCATTGGTCGCCACGTCCTCCCACCAGTACCGGAAGTCTTCCGAGGTAAAAGGATGCCCGTCAGACCATTTGTGTCCGGGGCGCAAATGCATGGTGAATTTTACGTCGTTCTCGTTGTCCAGACTCTGCAGAATGTCTGGTACAATCTCATAGCGCTCGTTGTAGCCCACCAGCCGCGCATAGCCATACACCACCATTTGGCGCACATCTTTGGCGCGGGTCACCATGGTGCGCATGGTGCCACCTGGCGTGCCCAGCTTGCGGCCGCGCAGCTCAAGATCCGGAACCAACGGCACGCTTGGCAACCGCTCTGCCACGGGCGGCAGGTTGCCGGCATCAACTTCCTGTTTCCAGAACGCGCCTTCGATCGGGTCCAGCGCCACCGCCACGGTGGCCAACATGCCAGTTGTTGCCCCGATGACCGCGGCCAACAGAGTTTTCTTAAACATAACAACGCACCTTGTGGTTGGGTCCGGTCTCCGTCAGCGGCGGAACCTCCAGACCGTCAAAACGGAATGCATCAGGCCAGCTTGAGGGCTCGCCGGCCCCCTGCGACACGATGTTGAGATCAATCGGGCGGTTGATGTCCGGCTCCGGCTGGGCCGCGATCAATGCCTTGGTGTAGGGATGTTGCGGATCATGAAACAGCACCGCTGGGGGGCCTTGCTCCACCACCAGACCGGACCTCATCACCGCCACTTCATCGGCAATACGTGCCACCACGGCAAGGTCATGGCTGATAAACAGATAGCTCAGGTTCAACCGGTCGCGGATGTCTTCCAGCAGCTGCAAAACCTGCTCTTGAACGGACACATCCAAAGCAGAGGTCGGTTCATCGCACACCAAAAACGTCGGCCCCAGCATTAGCGCGCGGGCGATGGACAGGCGCTGGCGTTGCCCACCGGAAAAGGCGTGTGGATAGCGGGTCAGCATATTTTCACCCAACCCCACCCAACGCAGCATTTCGGCGGCCCGCTCGATACGATCACTGACCGACCCAACGCCGTGGATTTCCATCGGCTCCACCAGCGCTTCCTTGACGCGCATGCGCGGGTTCAGGGTCGAATAAGGGTCCTGAAACACCATCTGTGCCTTGCGTTGAAACGCCAGCCGCTCGGCTTTGTCGAGGCCCTGCAGATTGACCGCCTCGCCGCCCGTTTCGGCCCGGAACAGGATCGATGATCCCGCATCCGCAACTTCGGCGCCCAGCGCCATTTGCGCCGTTGTGGTCTTGCCAGAGCCACTTTCGCCAACCACGGCCAACGTCTTGCCACGCTCCACGCCAAAATTCACACCGCGGACAGCTTGAATGACCGACTTGGGCTTCCACGCAGAACTGCCCTTGAGCACATAGGTTTTGCTCACGTCGCGCATTTCCAGAATGTAGTCGCGGTCTTCTTCGCGCTTGGATGCCGGAATGGTTGCCGGAATTTCCGGCGCCGCCGCCATCAGATCACGGGTATACCCATGCTTGGGATCGTTCAAAATAAGTGGCGCAGGTCCAGCTTCCATCACGCGGCCGCGGTTCATCACCACGACGCTGTCGGCCATATTCGCAACCACACCCAGATCGTGCGTCACCAACACCACGGCCATGCCGTATTCGGCCTGCAAATCCTTGATCAGCCCCAAAACCTGCGCTTGCGTGGTCACGTCCAGCGCGGTTGTCGGCTCATCCGCAATCAGCACGTCAGGTCGGCCCACCATCGCCATCGCGATCATCGCGCGCTGACGCATTCCGCCAGACAGCTCAAAAGGATAGCTGTCAAAAATGCGCTGCGGGTCTTTGAAACCCACGCGCTCAAACATCGCCATAACCCTTTTGACGCGTTCGGCCTTGCTGATTTTCTTGTGCAGCCGCAGCACTTCAGACACCTGATTGCCAATCCGGTGCAACGGCGACAAAGAGCGCATCGGCTCCTGAAAGATCATCGAAATACGTTCGCCGCGAACGTTGCACATCTGCCGCTCGCTCATGGACATCAAATCCACGTCCGTCGCACCCTCACGGCCCGCCAGCGTGATTTTCCCGGACCGCATCTGTGCTGCGCCTGGCAAAATACGCAAGGCCGCGCGACAACTCAGCGTCTTGCCCGAGCCACTTTCCCCGACAAGCGCCAGCGTTTCACCACGCCGCACCGAGAAACTGACATCGTTCACCACCGGCGCGGCATCGCCGAAGCCAATTGTCAGATTTTCCACCGTCAAAAGTGCCGTCACGCCAGTTTTCCCCTGTCGCGCCCCGCAATCTCTATCGAATTGCTTCAAAGAACGCCTGTCGGAGTGAACATGATTAATTGCATTGTCGCAAGCGTCTCGCGCATCCCAACCGCAGGAAAACGAGTGAAAAAGAGCACCGCCGCGCCGCCGCGCCCGCTTCTTGGTCGCCTTCACACAAACCCAAACTCCGCCCCGACTTAACTGTCCGGTCTTGGTATCGCCGCAAAAGACGACCCTGCACCAAAAACTGCCTGATACTGCGCCACCTGAGCAGATGCGGCTATTTGATACCAATTTCGTAACGTAACTCTCTAGACCCGCAAGTCGTTAACGGTCATATTGCGGACGGAGCCCTCAGCTTGATGCCCGTTTACGGAACGTACAAAATTTCAATAATTTGGCTGTAAGATTTCGGCCGCTCCGCAAACGGAGACGACAATGACTAACACAGACAACAGCTTTCTTTGCTATGCGGACCGACGGTTTCGCCTGAGCGGTAAGGCTTTGATCGAAAACGGACATCCGTATTTCGTGCCAACAGACGCGTTAGAGGCCCGCTCCGACGAATGGAAAGACGGCTATCTTTCAATGTCGCACTACGACTACTTGGGTCTGGCGCATCACCCGGTCACCACCGACGCTGCAAAAGCGGCCATTGATGCACTTGGCACTGGCGCCGGCGCCTCGCGCCTTGTGGGCGGCGAACGTCTTGGTCATCAGGCTCTGGAACGCAGTATGGCTGAATTTTTGGGCGTTGGCGGCACCCTGTCGGTGATTTCCGGCTATCTCACCAACGTGTCGGTGATTCAGCTGCTGCTTGGTCCCAAGGACCTCGTGATTGTGGATGAATTGGCGCACAATTCCATCATGGTCGGCGCGCGTGGCGTGAAATCCGATCTTGTGACCTACGCGCACAACGATCTCGACGACCTTGAACGCATTCTTGCCGAAAAACGCGACAGTTATTCCCGTGTTCTCATCTGCACCGAAGGGCTGTTTTCGATGGACGGCGACGTGACAGACCTGCCGCGTCTGCTCGACATCAAAGAGCGCACCGATTGTTGGCTGTTGCTGGACGAAGCCCACAGCTACGGCGTGCTTGGCCCCACCGGGCGTGGATCTTGTGAACACTTCGGGGTGGATCCGAATCGCGTTGACGTCGCCATTGGCACCCTGTCCAAAAGCTTTGCATCCTCCGGCGGCTTCATTGCGGCCAATGCGGACGTAATCGAATGGATGCGCTTCTGCCTGCCCGGATTTGTCTATTCCGTGGGCCTCGCGCCGGCCACCGTCGCCTCCGCGCATGCGGCGCTCGACATTTTGCGCGCTGAACCAGACCGTGTAACACGTCTGCGCGGCAACTCCCGCCGGTTCCTGCGCCGCGCCCGCGACGCTGGCCTGAACACCGGCACCGCCATTGGCGAGGCCGTGGTGCCCATTCTTTTCGACACCCCCGAAGACTGCGTTTTTGTCGCCGAAGCCTTGATGCAACAAGGCATCTATGCGCCGCCTGTGGTCCACATCGGCGTGCCCAAAGATCTGCCGCGCATCCGGTTTTTCATCTCGGAAACCCACACCGAGGCAGATATCGACCGCGTGATCACCGCTGTGACCGAGGCCGGTTCCGCCGCGCGCGCGCTGCGCAACAGGATCAGTGCGGAATAACCCTTGTGCACATCGCCAAGTTCAACCTCACGCCCGACATGTGCCGACTTGCGACTTTCTGTTGGCTAATAGTAATGGGCGTTTTGCTGTCAGCGTCTGACCTGTCAGCCAAACCGCGGCTGACTGTCGTATCCACCACCACAAGCGCCACACTGCCATCGGCCAATCCCGCCTTTCAGCACCCCAACGACCGCCATCAGGTCTTTTTCCTGCAACGCAACACCAACGCCAACACCATCGTTTGGGTGGCGCAATTTGACCAAGATGGGCTCTTGAATCCCGACCGTCCGATCACCGGCTATTGGCGCCGGTTTGCAGGCCGCGGCCATGTGATGGCCTTCCGGTGGTACGAGCGCATGTTTGGATTTGGCACCAAATCCCGCGCACTTGCTGACGGAACGGGCTTTGAAGTGCGGTTTAATGGCATAAAAAGCGAACAATTGCTGCTCAAGCAGAACGGACCCTTTGACGCGACGCTTTATACACGGCAAAACGGGCGCGACATTGAAATGATCTATGGATATCTGGACGTGGATGAAAGCGGGCTATTGCCAAGAGTTGTGCGATTGCGCCTTTACACGTCTGACCCGAAGACGGGCCAGTATTCCACACACACAATTGCCGTATCCGGTGGAGCCTTCCGCGAATGACTACTGATGAGACCAAAACACTGATCCGCACCGTTATTGTGGGGGTTGGAAACTGCGCGAGTTCACTCATTCAAGGCGTGTCCTACTGCCGTGCAGTCGGCGATGCCGCGATCGGGGTCAGCTTTCCCGATCTGGCGGGCTATACACCCTCCGACATTGAACTGGTGGCCGGTTTCGACGTGGATTCACGCAAAGTGGGCACCACTCTGGCAGAGGCCGCTTTTGCGCCGCCCAACTGCACTGAACAGTTTCACACCGACGTCAGCGATCAAACCGGACCTGTGCTGCGCGGACCTGATCTCGATGGCGTCGCCGCGCACATGCTGGCCAAACCCGAAGATCGCAGCTTCCGTTTGTCGGCGGAGCCTGCCCTGAGCAAAGACGAGATTGTTGCCAAACTGCGCGACCTGCGGGCCGAGGTGATGATCATCTTCCTGCCTGTTGGATCGCAAAAGGCCGTCGAATTTTACGTTGAATGCGCGCTTGAGGCCGGCGTCGCCGTGGTCAACGGCATTCCTGTGTTCATCGCCTCCCACCCTGTGTGGGCGGAGAAATTCACCAATGCTGGCATCCCGATCCTTGGCGACGACTTCAAAGCACAGTTTGGCGCAACAATCGTACACCGCACCTTGGCCAACCTCGCCGAGATGCGCGGCGTCGAAATCGATCGCACCTATCAACTCAACGTCGGCGGCAATACCGACTTCCTGAACATGAGCGAAAACGCCCGCCTAGCGAACAAGCGCGAAAGCAAAACCGAAGCCGTGCAAGCCGTGATGGAAGAGCGTCTGGACGAGAACGACATTCGCATCGGCCCCTCGGACTACGTGCCGTGGCTCAATGACCGCAAAGTGGCCTATGTGCGGCTCGAAGGCCGCTTGTTCGGTGGCGCCCGCACCAACATCGAGGTGCGTTTGGATGTCGAGGACAGCCCCAACGCCGCCGCCGAGGCACTGGTGGCCATTCGTTTGGCCCGCATCGCGTGTGATCGCGGATTGTCCGGTCCAATCGCGGACGCCTCTGCCTTTCTCTTCAAACATCCGCCTGAACAGATCGAAGACACCGACGCCCACGACGTGATCGTCAACTTCGCGAACGGGATCGAGGACTAATAATGCCCGGTCCGGCCTTCGTCACTGGCGGCTCAAGCGGCATCGGCCTTGAAACGGCCCTTCAGCTCGCAGCCCGGGGCCACGACATTGCATTGTTCGCCCGCGACCCCGGTAAACTCGCCGCCGCGCGTGAAATCATCCTGTCAAAATCCCCGGATGTGACCGTGCGGGAATTTGCTGTGGATGTCTCCAGCCGCACCGAGATCACCGCAGCCGTATCCGAAGCTGTCCGCAGCATGGGCGCGCCGGACTATGCTATCGCCTCGGCGGGCATTTCAGAACCGGGCCTCTTTACTGAACAACCACTGGACACCCACGAACGCCATATGGCGGTGAACTACTTCGGGGCGCTCTATTTCGCCCACGCGCTGGTCGACCCGATGCGCGCCAACGGCGGAGGGCGACTTGGGTTGGTCTCTTCCGTTGCGGCGTTTTTCGGCATCTACGGCTACAGCGCCTATGCCCCATCCAAATTCGCCCTCTCTGGATTGGGCGAAGTGCTGCATCTGGAACTGGCAGAAGCCGACATTTCGGTCACGGTGCTGCATCCGTCTGACACCGAAACGGCGATGTTGGCCTCGGAGAACCTTACCAAGCCTCCAGCCACCGCCGAAATCGGCGAAGGCGGCGGCCTCTGGAAACCACAAGACGTAGCAGAACGCTTGCTCAAGGCCATGGACGCAGGCCGCGCCACCGCGGCCACCGGCGCCCAAATGACCGCGCTTGGCGCGCTCTCCAGTCTGCTTGCGCCGGTTCTGCGCTGGCACCAACGCCGCATTATCAAAAAGCACCGCCGAAAATGACACCGCTCCACGTAACAGACATGGCGATGACCGCTGGCACGCTTGTGCTTGTCGGCTATGTTCTGCTTACGACTGTTGCCCTGATCCCAGCACGCCGCGCCGTCGGGATCGAGTTGCTCAAGGTTTTTTTTAGCGCCACCGTGATCATCTGCGTGCTTGTGGCGCTGTTTTTGATCGGCAATCCGGTGCTTATTCCTGCGTTGGGTCTGGCAGCCCTTCGCATCGGGGTGGAATCCGCCGCCGTGCGCATGCCAGACGGGCCAGCGCCGCTGTTGATCGGATTGCTCAGCACCGGTCTCACCGTCGCCGCCATCCTTGACGCCCGCCTTGCGGTTGCTGTGCTTGGCGTCTGGCTGTTGTTGTTTGCGCGGCTGGTGATATTGCCCAACGCCTCCAATCCGCGCACTTCTAAATCCATCCTCGACATGCTTGTGTTCCCGATCTTGCCCTTTGCGCTTTTGGCCCATGGCGCGGTGCAAGCGGATCTCGCGGGGCTGATCCTCGCCGCCTACATTCTGGTCGAGGTGTTTGACAGCCTCGCGCTGCTCTCGGGAAAACTCTTCGGCCGCACCAAGGCTTTCCCGACGCTCAGCCCGAACAAAACCGTCGAAGGCCTTGTGGGCGGCGCTCTGTGCTTGATTGTGATCACCGCGCTTGGCGCGCTCGTTCTGGACCAACCCTTGTTGTTATCATGCGGCGTCGCGCTGCTTGTCGGTCTGCTGGCTGTCGCCGGCGATCTCTCCGCCTCGCGCCTCAAACGCATTGGCGGCGTCAAAGATTTCCCGGTTGTCCTCGCCCGTCAGGGCGGGCTCTTGGACAGCCTCGACAGCTGGATCGCCGCTGGCGCCGGACTTACCGCGCTTCATATTGTGGCGGCTCTGTGCTGATCGACTTGCCAGCAGGTCCCCAGACAGGGACTATCCCCTCATGAGTCTGCACCAAACCTTCCTGCGCCAACCGGTGTTGCGCATCATTGGCTGGCCGATCCTGTGGCGGTTGTTGCTGATTCTGGCAGTGATCGAGGCGATTTTTCTGGCTGAAGAGTTCACTGGCCTGCTGCAACTTGCGCTGCGGCTGGACGGCCCCGTATCCGTGATTGGTCAAATGTTGATCTTTCGCATGCCCGCGATATTTGATCTGGCGCTGGCCTTTGGCCTTTTGATCGCTGTTTATTTTGCGGTCGGCGAAGCCCGCGACAACGGCGAACTTGTGGTTTTGGCCACGGCCGGCATTCCGTGGTGGCGGGTGGTGACGCTGGTCCTCGGCATCGGGTTGTCCGGCGGTCTGCTCAGCTTGTTGAACGCAGGCTTTGTCCTGCCTCTCGCCAAATTTTCCGAACGTGTCACGGTGGCTGAGTTGCGCAAAGATTACGTGTTGAACCGCATCCAGGCGCCTGGCGACAAGACGGCATTGCAAACCATCGAAGACACAACCTTTGTGTCCACCCCCTCAAAGAACGGCAACCCCGATCACAACGGCAATCTGTTTGTGTTTCAACCCGACGTGAACGGCTTTTGGCGCGCAGCCACGTCGCGCAACTGGCAAATCAACGCCAAGGATCACGACAATCACGTCATCGTCCTGCAAAAATTAGCTGTCCACGAAGTGCCACTTTCGCCCCCCGCAACGCCTGCATTCATGAACCGCTACGAAGTCGCAGCAGCGGACTTCACGTTTGACATGTCCAAGGTCACTCCTGACGTCAATCGCGAGCGCAGCGCTGCAGAAATATTTCTTGCGGTGACTCAGGGCCAGACCCAGCGCATCACAAACATTGCCACCCGCGCTTTGATGGTGCCGCTTGCCGGACTTCTGGCGTTGGCGGCGTTGGTCGCCGCCCGCAGCCCCCTGACCCGCCTTCTGGCTCTGCCGTTGTCGGGGGTCTTGATGCTATCCATCGACGTGGCCAGCCGCGCCACCGTCGTCGGCTGGATCAACGCGCTGCCTGAACAATCCATCGCCGTACTTTCTGTGCTTCTCTACCTCGCGCCTCCGCTGCTGTTTCTTGCCCTCAGAAAGGAGGCGCTGATGAAACCGGCGGCGCGCGACCTTTGAACCTGCGTGCCCATACCGGCATCGCCATGCGGATGATGATGCGCAGTTATCTGCAAGCAATCGGGTTTGTCATCTTTGCGCTGCTGGTGATTGCACTGTCCATCGACTTGGGAAAAACCCTCGAGAGTCTGCGCGCCAAAGCGGATGCGACCGACACTCCGCTGTGGCGTCTGTTGCTACCTTACGCCTCTTATCGGGCAACCGATATTATCACCCGCCTTCTCGGCACCGCCTGCGTGGTCGGCGGATTTGTTGCTGTTTTATTGCGGCATCTGCGGCGCGAGGATGTGGTGCTTGGCGCCGCTGGCATGTCGCCGCGCGTGCATTTTTCGGCCCTTCTGGCCGTCGCGCTCGTTGTCGGCAGCGTGCAATTCGGATTTCAGAATTGGCTGCGCCCGGTGGCCGTAAAAGCCCAAGTCGAAACGCAATTGGGCCGGTACGGCCGCTGGTTTGGCGGGTCCCGTCTGGACAGCCAATGGATTCTCGACAACGACATGGCCCTACGCACCAATATCATTCGCGGCGACTCCGGCCGACTGGAGTCTCTCAAAATCTTCGAAGGCCTGTCCGAGCCGACCCTCTCCCGCCTGATTGAGGCCGACTCGGCCCTGCCAGACCCAACCACCGGTCTGTGGGACCTGCAAAACGTGACTCTCTGGACGCAAGACACGGATTTTGCTCCGGTCCACTCCGACAGTTTGACAATGGCGCTGCCGCTGAGAGCAACGCAGCTGCAATGGTATGATGTGCATGGCTATTACCTGCCCAATGCCGTTGCCCGCGATATTGTTCAACTTAGCGGCACCGCGGCAGCCTCTGACGCCGCAACGGTATTGGCCTTCCGCAAAGCCGCTCTCTTGTTGCCGGGCATTTTTGTGCTGCTTGGAGCGTCCTTGGCGCAGGCAGGCATCAGGGGCCATCGCCTCAATGCACCGCGCCTGCTGTCACTCGCAGCAGCGGGATATCTGTCTGTAGTGGTTGTGAAATCCTTCCTCATATTGGGCATCAACGGCCGGATAGCGCCGGAACTGTCTGCGGCCCTGCCCTTGGCAATTGCCTTCGCGATTGCCTGCCTCTTACAACTGCGGCACGCGGGGTATTTGTTCCGCGCCTCGCCTGTCGATCGAAAGCAAGTCTCGTGAAAATCGTTCAGCTGACTCCCTACGCCATGGACCGCCCCGGCGGCGTGCAAAGCCACATCCGCGACCTGACCGGCTGGCTGCGTACCCAAGGCCATGACGTACGTATTGTTGCGCCGCCCGGTGATACGCCGGTCAATGATCTCGACGGGTTGATCGAACTTGGCAGCGTGCGCCAAATCGCCGTGCACGGCACAAAATTTGAACTCACCCGCGCCAATCGGGCCGACCTCGCGTCCTGTGTTGCATCCCTGCGCGACTGGGGCGCCGAAGTCGCCCATTTGCACACACCTTGGACACCGATGCTGCCGCTTCAGGTCTGGCGCGCGCTTGATATTCCGGCGGTCGCCACTTTTCACGCCACCTTGCCCGACGGCGGCGGCTTTGATCCGCTTGCCTGGGCTTTGCGCCGGTCCGCTCATTGGTTCAACCGGCGGCTTGCGGGCATTGTGGTGCCGTCCAAAGCGCCGCAAGAGCAATGGCGCGCTAACAACGTTTCCCCCGTGCCGGGCACTCTCGCGCCAACCATCGATCTGTCCAAATGGCGCGCCGCCCGCGATGCCAGCACCCCCAATGACGGATTTCATGTGGTCTGCATGGGCCGGTTGGAAGAGCGCAAAGGCACCGCCACGCTTCTAAACGCGTGGCAAGGGGTGCAAGCCGAACGTCCCGACGCGCAATTGACCATTGCCGGTGACGGCCCTTGCAAAGCTGACTTGCAAGCTCAGGCCAAAGATCTCGACCTGCACTCCGTTAGCTTTGTGCCGCCACCTGACAACGCCGCCGCTCGTGACTTGATCGCCAATGCAGATGTCTTTGCCGCACCCGCCTTGCATGGCGAAAGCTTCGGCATCGTGCTGATCGAGGCGATGGCCGCTGGCACCCTGCCGGTTGCCGCAAGCAATGTCGGCTATGCCACCGTCATGATCGGCTCCGGCAGCGACCTTCTTGTGCCACCCGGCGACGCCTCTGCTTTGGCCGCTAAGTTGCTGGAGATTGCAAGCCAACCGGCGCTTCAAACCAAACTTCTGCGATGGGCCAAAGGGCACGCGGATCACTATGACGTGCGCCATCTCGGCCCAGCCTATGAGGCGTTTTTTCACGGCGCGCTAGGGTGAACCAACGGTTGCCAAACCCGCTAAGGTCATGTCAGACCCGACATAGTCATTCGTGCACACAAAAAGACTTTGAAGGACAGAGCAGCAATGCAAGGTGATCTGGTTATTTCAGCCGATTTCGGCACGTCCGGCGTCAAAGTCGGTGTGGTGGATGGCGATTTGAATGTCCTTGCCCGCGTGACCGAAACCTATCCCCTGACACTTGGCGCTGGCGGCATAGCCGAACAAAATCCCGACGATTGGTGGGGCGGCCTGACCCGCGCCGTTGCCGAACTGCGCCAACAGATCCCCGACCTGCGCGACCGCGCCTCGGTTATGGTGTTTTCCGCCCAACTTTGCGGCCTGATCTGCGCGGACGAAACCGGCCACGCCCTGCGGCCCTGCATGACGTGGCTCGACAAACGCGGCAGCGCACTTGTGCAAGCCCTGATCGGTGGCTTTCCTCAGGTACATGGCTATCAGGTTGGCAAACTGGCGCGCTGGCTGCGTCTGGCCAATGGCGCGCCTGCCAAAAACGGTATGGACGCCGCCGCCAAAATCTTGTGGATGCACCACCACGAGCCAGAGATTATGGACCGCACCCGCTGGCTGATCGACGCCAAAGACTGGCTTGTGCACCGCGCCACCGGTGTGATGACCACCAGCCCCGAAAGCGCCAACCTGTCGTGGATGATGGACAGCCGCAGTGGCCGCGAAGGTTGGTCACCGCAGTTGGCGAAAATCGTCGGCGCACCGCTGGAAAAACTCGCGCCTATTGTGACCGCCGACACACTTGTCGACACGCTCACGCCGCAAGCTGCAGCCGAACTCGGCCTCTCGCCAAACACTCAGGTTCTCGCCGGAACGTCAGATGTGACCGCCGCCGCGCTTGGATCGGGCGAGATGGAAGACGGCGCGCTGCACATTTCGCTCGCCACCTCCGCTTGGATCGCCGGTTTCCTCCCCAACCGCCGCCTCAGCGTGCCCTACTCCTATGCCACCGTGACTTCGGGCCTCGACATGCGCCCACTTTTGATCGCCAGCCAGGAAAACGCCGGCTCCGCGCTCGACTGGGCCGCCAAAGTCACCGCAGGCGCCAACGCTCATCCCGGTGACGACCTCGGCCCGCCACAGCCTGATGACCCGTTCTTTCTGCCCTGGTTGGCGGGCGAACGTATGCCCGTCGACAACGACGCCCTGCGCGGCACGTTCTTTGATCTGTCCCTACACCACGATGCCACGGCCATGCGCCGCGCCGCCCTCGAAGGCGTCGCGCTCAACCTGCGTTGGGCCATGTCCAAGATCAGCCGCGAAAAAGGCCTGCGCAAAACCGGTCCGATAACGCTGGTCGGCGGCGGCGCTGCCAATCCGCAAATGGCGCAGATGTTGGCCGATGCGCTCAACCGTGACATCCTCGTTGGCGAAACCCGCCATGCCGGGATGCTGGGCACTGCAACGCTTGCCGCCAAAACGATGGGTTGGGCCGCCTCCCCCGCCGAAGCAGCAACCCGCCTGCGCAGCCGCCCGAACGCGCATTACACACCGGATTCCGCCCGCGTCGACGCACTGGCTGTCCGCGCCGCGCGCCTCGAGAAACTACGCCGCGCCGCGATCCGCAGCTATACGGCCTGAAACGGAGTTCACTATGATTGACGGGCTGCTTAAGACCAAAATCGACCCAATGTGGGAAGCGATGTCCACCCCGCTCGTCAAGGCCGGCCTGACGCCAAATCAGGTCACCGCCACGGGTCTGGTCCTGATCCTTCTGACGTCGCTGGCTTATCTCTGGCACGCATCACCGGTGGTCTATGGCCTCACGCTCGCGGTGGCCTTTGCCTTTGACGCGCTGGACGGCGCCGTGGCCCGCCGCACAGGTCTGTCTTCTCGATCCGGCGGCTATTTTGACGCCATGGTGGACCGCTACCAAGAGCTCGCCGTTCTGGCCACGCTGGCCTTCATGCACGACCTTTGGCCTCTGGCGCTGGCCTGCTTTTCCGGCAGCGTGATCACCTCATATGCCAAAGCACGCACCGCCATCGAAATGCCCATTTCCAACACCGATTGGCCCGATTTTTTCGAACGGATGGAACGGGTGATCTATCTCTGCGCCATGCTGTTGCTTGCGGGCGTTTTTGACGACTGGATCATCGCGGCCGGTCTTGCCGGGTTCGCGATCCTGTCGCACGCCACTGCCTTGCAACGCGCCCGCCGCGCTTTTGGCATGTTGCGCGACGCTGACGCGGCCCCTCAGGCCGACACCAACGACGATCCCCGCACATAGCGCAAAATCGTCACAACACTGTCCGGCACAAAGCTCAGAACGTAGAACAAAAACGACGACAACAGCATCGGTTCCGTCGACACATAGACCGTGAACAGCGGCTTGCTGATCGCGCCAAAATCAAAGTCCTTGAGTATGAAACAGCTCAGATACACCACCGCCAGCAAGATCGGTACCCAGACGTATACCCGCCGCACCTGCGCCATGACCGGCAACATCACGCGACCTTGCGGCGGCAACCGACCATATCCGTTGGACACAAGGTGCCCGACAAATACCACGGCCGCCTGACTGAAGAAAAACAAATAGCTGCCCGCCATATGCCCCGCATGATGATCGGGAAACCGCCAATGGCTCAGCATCACCAGACCCACCGACGCCATCGCCTGCAACACCACCAACACGCAACTCATCCGCAAAAACCAGCGCAGCGTCTGCGGCTCGGCGGTGCCATTGCGCCTCAACTCATGCAACCCCGCCCAGACCAGCAGGGCCACCCCGACAAACAAAACCGGCGCGCAGATTGCCATCCATTCTGCAAAAGGCTCGCCGATGCGCGGATCGGAAATGGCGCGGCTGATCGTTGGTGACTTGCGCGCGGTCCTTTCCGGATGCAGGGCAATGAATTCCCACCGCGCGGAGTAGATCAGCGCGTTGACCACCCAGACCACAAAAGTCGTACACACCACTGAAACGGTCAGGCCAAGCACCGTTGCGTTTCGTGGCAATGACGTTGCCGCGCTCATATCCGGCCCTTCACTTTCATCGGGGTCAATTGTTCGTCGGAAATCACCTTGCCGCCAGCCATTTTGATCAGTCGGTCACACTTGTTAAATTGATGATCGTCGTGCGTCACGGCCAACACCAACTGCCCCGACGCGCTCAATTCCGGCACCAGCACATCATAGTAAAACGCGCGGTTGGCAGGGTCCTGATCGGCGGCAAACTCATCCAGCACAATAATCGGACGTTTCTCCGCCAGCGCCACGGCAAGCGCCAATCGCCGGCTTTGTCCAGCAGACAGCGACCGGGTGGAAAACTTGTCGTCCAGCATCGAAACCCGCCCGCGCAAATCCAGCTGATCAATCCGGCGCTCAAGTTCCGCCAACTCAGACTCGGACAGCCCGTAGGCGTGTTCAAACAGGTGGAAACCGGAAAACACGCCCGTAAATAACTCGCGATAGGCAGCCGTCATCGCGTCATCCAACGCTTCGCCATTCAACCGGACTTCGCCTTTGGATGGATGCCGCAACCCCGTGATAAGCGACAAGAGCGTGGTCTTGCCAGACCCGTTGCCACCGCAGATAAACACGGTTTCGCCTGGTCGAAACTTCAAATCCACCGGTCCCAGATGAAACGACGTTGCATCCGGATTGTCCTGTTCGCCTACCGTTGCCTCAACTCCGACCAATGAAATTTCGTCAAACTTGTCGATCTGGGGGCCTTCGTGGGTCAGCGACACGCTCTGCGAGCCTGCGAGGGCATGCTCCACCGAACGGATACGGTGATACGCGGTTTCAGACTGACTCAGGCTTGGCATGGCATTGAACAGCGTTTCAATTGGGCCATTCACCAGAAAGATGATGGTCAACACCTGAAACAAAACAGTGGCATCTGCGATCTGGATTATAGGCAAGCCAATGACGACAAAACACAGCAATAGGATAATCGCGGATTGCCCCACGCCTGCGCTGGCGGCAAACAATTGTTGTGCCTGCATACGCGCGCCTACGTGCTTGTCGATCACCTCCATTGTTTCTTCTTCCAGAGCGTCGCGGCGGGTCTTTCTCAGCCGCAGTTCTTTCCAACCGCCCAGCATGTCACCAACCCGGTCGCAATACTCCGAAAAAAGCGCACTCGCCTGAAAGCCATATCTGCGGGCAGGCTTGTCCAAAAGAACGAAGCCGATTGTGCCGACGGCCACCGCAACCAAGGCCGCGATCCCCGAAGCGGGGGACACATACGCCAGATAAGGCAACGCAAACCCCAAAACGACAATCGCCCCTAATATATCGGCTATCGACGTGACCGCGACGGACAGCGCGTTGATCTCGGAGGTCATCGCCGAATACACCTTCCCGTGCTTCTGCGACAAAAGAAAATCTATGTTGGCCCGCAACAACAATTTCGACGTCCGCCTACGCAAAAGGCGCGACACTGAGGTCACCAAAACAAACGCCCGCATCCGCTGAAAATATCCCACGACCAACATCGCTATCGCGCTGACAATCAACAACAGCGACGACCAGTTAAAAATATCACCTTCCGCCCGCGCAGTTTCGTTGATCGCAAAAATAAGACCCGCACGCGAAAAACTGGCAATCAGGATCAGGATCATCAGTGGATCGCGCAGCAGTCCACTTGCCTGCAGCAGAAACCGAAGAACTGTCCAGCGTCGCTCGACCATCGCCCGCAAACTGCCGTTATTGGGGCTCGGAATGTCTTTGAATTCGATGGTCATTTGCCTCACTCGCGCTCAGCTGCCACGCTAGCCGACTTCGGATTTCAGCGCCAGAGACACAATGCGCTGCGGGCGCAAACGCCACCGACGCGATACCGACGCATTGCAGCCGCGATGCAGAGGCCGCTTTTTGGCTATTCCGCCCGGGCTTTGAACTCCCGCCATCGCAGCACGGCATTTGCGCCAATGTCACTAAAGGGGCGCGGTGGCAATCGCTTGGGCGGGTCTTCTTTTGCAAAGAAATCGGCAATTTCCGACGGCATTTCCGCCGCCGCTTCTGCCGCTGCAATTCCGGTCAGCGTGCCTCTGGCCGTGCCCAATCCGTTCTGCACACAGGCCGAAAACACACCGTCCTCAATCTCTCGGGCAACCGCAACGCCATTGAGCGTCAAACACAGATGTCCCGCCCAAACATGCTCCATTTCCAAGCCTTTAACTTGCGGAAAACGCTGGTCAAATTTTCGCGTCATGACGCGCCTTGCCCGTGCCAAATCGCCATCTCTGACCCGCATCCCGGGCCGCAGAACCGCGCATGTTCGGGTCACAATGCGATGCCCTCCCTGTCCGCCGTCGATCCGCCGCATGGTGGTACCCATCGGGTCCGACGGCGTAAGGCCCCATCGGTCCGCGCCCCCCAGCTTGACCCGTGTCTCTGCGTCCAGTTCCTTTGTCATCATCGCAAACAGAAACAACTGCATAAGCCGACCCTTGGCGACACCAAAGCTCTCCAAATGGCCATTCACACCCAAGATAACCTTGCCGGCTGAAACGGCGCCTTGGGCGGTGACCACCTCCCAGGAAGTGTCGTTTTTCCGGATCGCGATCACAGGGGAATTCTCATAGATATCAACGCCCTGCGCGGTCAAGCCGCCAGCCAGCCCGCGTACATATCCCGCAGGCTGCAACATCACGGTGCCGGGAGTAAAAAGACCGGAAACATAGTGCTGCGACCCAGTCAGCTCGCGCATCTGCTGCGCATCAAGCATCTTATGCGGCTCGCCCAATGTCGCCAAATGCGCCGCGTAGCTGACATTGTGCCCATGCCCCGCATCCCCGGCTGCGCCATTCACCTTGCCAACCGGATCAAAATAATCCGCCTTGATGCCAAACTCCGCTACTGCTTGCGCCGCGAACCCAATCGCTTTGCGGTTCAGGGCCGTCACCTGTCGGTCATCGCCCGCCCCTGCATAATCCTCAGACGCAAGATCATGCGGTAAGTCGATCATAAAGCCCGAATTTCGCCCCGTCGCGCCCTCGGCAACGCGTCCAGCCTCAACCACCACAATCCGCGCATCTGGCACCAGCTGGCGCAGTCGCCGTGCTGCCGACAACCCCGCAAACCCCGCGCCCACAACGCAAAAATCCGCGACGATGTTTGCATCCAAAACCCGTGCCGCAGGCTGTGGCCCAAGGATCGCATTCCACGCTGCCACACCGCGCTGCACTGGTGTGCGGCGCGCAGTGTATTCATTCACTGCACGGCCTCATCTTCGTCTTCGGACAGGTCGATCCAGATCGTCTTGAGCTGGGTGTATTGGTCATGTGCATGCACGGAATTGTCACGCCCGCCAAAGCCCGATTGTTTGTAGCCCCCAAACGGCGTGGCGATGTCACCTTCCCCATAACAGTTGACCGTCACGGTCCCCGCCCGAAGCATCCGGGCACCGCGGATGGCGCGCTTGGCGCTGGCCGTAAACAGCGATGCACACAGGCCATAGTCTGTGTCGTTGGCAACCTGAATCGCTTGGTCAAAATTGTCGACTTCGATCACCCCGAGAACCGGTCCAAATATCTCATCGCGTGCGAGAACATGATTGTTGTCAGGCAGTTGAACCAAGGACGGCGCAACAAATCCACCACCGGCAGACCCACCAAAAACCACCTTCTCGGCCTTCTCAAGATACCCGCTGACCTTGTCAAAGTGCGCCTGAGAGACCAGCGCCCCGATCCGCGTTTCCGGATCCAACGGATCGCCCACATTCCAGTGTTGTGCGTGGTGCTCTATCCGCTCCAGCAACTCTTCCCGCACCGCGTGGTGCACGATCAACCGCGACGTGGCCGAGCAATTTTCGCCCATATTCCAATAAGCGCCGTTCACCAAATGCTGCGCCACGCGATCCAGATTTTCTGCATCGTCCATCACAATCGCTGGGTTCTTGCCACCCATCTCAAGGACAACTTCTTTGGCGTTGCTTTCCGCCGAATAGGTAAGGAACCGCTTGCCCGTCGCGGTCGATCCGGTGAAAGACACCATGTCGATGTCCATGTGCCGCCCGATGGGCTCGCCGACTTCGGCCCCACCGCCGGGAACAACGTTCAGCACACCGCGCGGCAAACCGGCCTCGGTGGCGAGCTCCGCCACCCGCAACGCCGTCAACGACGTCTCTTCAGCGGGTTTCACGACAACCGAGCACCCCGCAGCCAAAGCCGGGCCGATCTTCCAAGCCAGCATAAGCAAAGGGAAGTTCCACGGCAGCACCAAGCCAACAACGCCAATCGGCTCACGTACGACCATCGCGATATGGTCATCCGAACTCGGCGCCATCTGGTCATAGATCTTATCAATCGCCTCGGCGTGCCATTTGATGCAATGGATCGTTTCGGGGATATCCACCGTCTCGCAATCAAAAATCGGCTTACCGCTATCAAGGCTCTCCATAACTGCCAATTCCCGCGCATTGCGGGTCATCAGCTTGGCAAAACGGATCAGAATATCCTTGCGTTCTGACGGGTGCATGCGCGACCAACGCCCATCTTCAAAGGCCTCGCGCGCCTTGGCTACGGCGAAATCAACATCCTCGGCGCCACACGCGGCAACCTCTGTTAACGCATCGCCAGTGGCCGGGTTCGTCGTCGCAAAAGTCGCCCCCGACATCGCTGGTCGATAGGCCCCGTCGATATAGGCCGCGTTGGGAAAGTCCATCTGGGCCGCAATCGCCGCGTATTCGTTTTTTGTCAGCAGATCCATGTCTCAGCCCTCCGCCTGAATATTAGCAATTGTGGTCTTCAGCACACGCACCACCTGTTCCAGCGCGCGCTTGTCGTCTTTGTTCAGCCCCTTAAGCGGCGCTCGCATCGGCCCTGTGTCCATCCCGTTCAGCGTCACACCGTATTTGATTGTCTGAATGAATTTTCCGCCCTGTTCCAACACCCGCATCAACGGCATCATCGCGCTCATGATCCGGCGGCCTTTGTCGAAATTCCCTTCGATGGCACAGGCTTGATAAAGCGCGATATGTTCGTCCGGCAGAAAATTGGACCCGCCGCACACCCAAAACCGCGACCCCCACGCAAAAAACTCCAACGCCTGATCATCCATGCCACAACCCATTTGGATATGCGGATAGTCTCGTGCCAAAAGATGCACGCGGTTGATGTCACCAGAGCTTTCTTTGATGCCGCAAAAATTGCGCGATCGACCCACGCGATCAAGGAACTCTTCACCCATCATTGTGCCCGTGCGATGCGGGTAATTGTACAGCATCACCGGCAGGTTCGCCGCTTTATCAATCGCCAAAGCGTTCAGCGCGTTTTCACGATCCGTCGGCACCGCATAAGGCGGACTTGCCAGCAAAATGGCATCCGCACCCATGTCGCGCCCGGCAATCGCAAGGGCGACGGAATCATCCGTCAACATCGCGCCTGTGCCCATCACAAGCGGCACGCGCCCTTTGATCTGCTCTTGGGTAAACCGCGCGATTTCAACGCGCTCGGCCACCGTTTGAGCATAGTTTTCACCGGTTGATCCCCCGGTGATCAACCCATGTACGCCACGGTCGATCAAATGCGCGACCACATTGGCCAGCGTGTCGAAATTCACGCTTCCATCCGCATAATGCGGCGTCACCACAGGCGTATAGATGCCTTCGAATTGGAATATTGGCGTCATTTTGATCCTCTAAGCTGTGCGCGAGCTAGGTAAGGCACCCAGCGGCATGTCGAGCCCGGCGGGCATCACAAAAAGTTCGATCTGGCCGCGCGACAGGTTCCAGTGATCGATTGCCAACTGACCACAGGCGGCCTCGTCCCGCGCTTGGATGGCGGCGATCACGTCGTCATGCTGTGCGGCGGCCTCAGAGACATTGCGCGCCATATCATCACCTAGCGGGCGGTAAAACGTCATCGAAATCCGCGCGTGGTCGATCAACAAGCGTTGAAAACTGGGCAACAAATAGATGTTGTCAGCCATCTCGCCTGTGACTTCGTGAAACCGGTTGTTGGCCAATGCGCGATCCTTGCCAGACCCGCTGCGCAGCGCAGCGCGGAAACCATCCTGCGCGGCTTGCAGCGCGTCGATCTGGGCTGCTGTCCGATTGACCGCCGCCAACCGCATTACAGCCCCATAAATCATCGGCGCAGCAAGGAAAAAGTCGCGTAGTGTCTTATGGCTCATCTCGCTCACACGCGCGCCGCGGTTTTCGCGCAGATCAAGGTATCCCTCGCCCGCCAGATTGCGAAACACCTCACGCAACGGCGTCCGAGACAACGAAAACTCCTCGCTCAATGCAGTTTCATCGAGGTCGGACCCCGGCGGCAATTCCAAGGTGAGAACAGCGGCTTTCACCGACTCATAAAGCGCTTCTTTGCGGGTTTTCGGGTCAGCCGACATTGGCTCTCTCCAATTTGGAATCACGTATCGTGACCACACGCTAAGTAAAAAAATACAATATGTATACAGAAAGAATTTCTTCTTGCCTGCAACCCTGTGCTAGCGTCCCACATGACCAAGACCGAACGATTTGCCATTCTTCTGGTGCCAGAATTCACCCACATCGCGTTTTCCTGCGCGATTGAGCCCTTGCGCATTGCCAATCTGATCTCCGGTGAAACCCTTTATGAATGGGTGTTGGCAAGCCATGACGGCGACCGTGAGACTTGCTCCAACGGCACCGTGTCTCTGGTCGACCACAGTTTCAAAAATCTGCCAAAGTGCGACCGTGTTTTTGCGCTGTCCGGCATCAATGTGCACAAACACCTGGACCCCGATTTACTCAATGCGCTGCGTCGCGAGCGCGCCACAGGGGCCAAGGTTGGCGCGCTTTGCTCCGCTGCCTTCATCCTTGCCAAGGCCGGAATGCTCGATGGTATGCGCGCGGCGATCCATTGGGATTTCCACGACGGTTTCCTTGAGGATTTCCCCGATGTGAACCTCGTCAGCAGCGTTTTTGTGGCGGATGAACCGATCATCACAGCTTCCGGCGGCACCGCCACTGCTGACTTGATGCTGCACCTGATCGAAGACACACACGGGTCGGACCTCGCCATCGCCATCGCTGATCAGATGGTCTATAACGCTGTGCGCGAGGGAACAGCTGAACAGCGCGTGTCGCTGCAAAGCCGACACGGCATGCGCAATCCGCACCTTGTGCGCGCCATCCAGATCATGAACGACTGTATCGAGCGCCCGCGTTCGCCGTCGCTCATTGCCGAGGAAATCGGCATCTCTACCCGGCAGTTGGAACGAATTTTTGGTCGCTACCTGAACTGTTCTCCCAAAAAGTATTTGATGGACCTGCGCCTAAACCGTGCCCGCAATCTGTTGGTGCAAACCGATCAATCCGTGACCGAAATAGCGCTCGCTTGCGGCTTCGAAAGCCCGGGTCACTTTGCCCGCGTCTATCGCGGAAAATTCGGCATAACCCCAACTGCCCAGCAATCCAAGATCGGTTGACCAGAGACCGCGCTATTTGTCCTCAGCCACCGGGAACCACACGCGGAACGTGGTGCCAACACCAACTTCGCTTACAACGTCTATGCTGCCGTCATAAAGCTCAACCAGCTTACGGGTAATCGACAGTCCCAGCCCTGTGCCCTCGCCGCGCTTGGTGGTGTAAAACGGGTCAAAAATGCGCGCCAAAACCTCGCGCGTCATACCCACACCAGTGTCCGCAACCGTGACCTCAACACCACCCGCCTCATCATCCACCGCAAGTGTCAGCGCCCCGCCCTCAGGCATCGCGTGGATCGCGTTTACAATCAAATTGATCAGCACTTGTTGCAATTCGGTACGGTTGATCGCCACCGCACTCAGGCTTGGCGTTTCCAGCTGCAAAGTGATCGCGGCGGTGTTCAAGAGATGCTGCACCAAGGGGATCGTGTCGCGCATCACATCCGCAGGACGGTGATGCTCCATACCTTCGGCAAATTCATCTGGGCGCGTGAACTGCAACAGCTTGTTTACGATCAAGAAAATCGAATGCACTTGCTCATCGATCAACTGCAGCTCGGTCCCGATACGATCCGCTTCGTCGCCAAGCTCAAGCCTCATCACGTCCAGATTGCCTTGGATCACTTGAATCGGGTTGTTGATCTCATGTGCAATGCCCGCCGCGATTTCCCCCACCGCAGCAAGCTTCTCACTTACCACCAGTTGACGTGATGTGGCCTCCAGCTGCTGGTTCGCAGTCTCCAGATCTTTGGTGCGCGCCGCAACCCGTCGGGTCAGTTCGCGATCCCGTTCTTGGATCTGCTCCAACAACTCATCCATCTGCGCTGCCACCCGTCCAATTTCATCGCCGGTATTATCCACGCCGGTTCTGGCGCCAAGGTCTCCGCCTTCAACCCGCGTGATGGTGCGCAACATCCCCTCAAGCGGCTCAAAGATCTGCCGCGCCCAGCGCAGGAAAATCGGCACCGACATCAAAACAATGACAGCAAAGGCCACGGCAAAGGTCAGGATCGTTGAAAATTTCGCGTCGCGAAACGGCTGGTCCAGAAAGCCGACGTAAAGCATTCCAACCCGATTTCCGAAACTGTCCGTCAACGGTTCATACGCCGAGATATACCAGTCGTTCACCACAAAGGCGCGATCAAGCCAGACCTCGCCTTTCTCCAGTACGGTTTCGCGCACAATCGCGGACACCCGCGTACCCAAGGCCCGCTCATTTTCAAACAACCGCACATTGGTCGACACCCGCACATCGTCCAGAAACAGCGTCGCCGTCCCAACGCTGCCTTCGGTCAGGCTGGCACTGGGGTAAACCAGATCGTTGATTGTATCGATGAATTCCAGATTTCGGTTGAGCAGAACCCCCCCGACAAGCGCGCCGCCACGACCCACGTTCACTGGTGTCGCCGTGTGCACCACCATGCCGCGGGTTTCTTCGCTGCGATCTGTTGGCACCGCGGCCTCGGTTGGCACCAGCTTGATGCGCGCCCGTTCCGCCAAGTCCTGCGACACCGCCGCGAGATCCTCACGGGCAAAGACATCGATCCGACTGGCGCCCACCCCTGCCAAGGCCTGACTGACCACAGGCCAATGCGCGAGCGTGTCGGTCCGCGCAAACCTTGGCGAGGACAAAACCGCGCCGTCACCGTTCATGTAATACAGGAAATCCAAGCCCAATGCGCGACGCTCCGCCTCCAAGAGCCCTTCTAACGCCCTTTCCTGCCCACTGTCGGCCCACAAAGCAAATTCGGCTGACTCCGCTACAGCGCGCACTTGTAGGTCGCTTTTGTCCAAAAGCTGCGTCAGAAACTGGTCTGCAATCGTCAGCTCACCGTTGACCTTGGCAATCAACAAGTTGTCAAAACGGCCGCCCCAATTGGCTGCTGTGACCATGAAAAACACCGGCATGATCACCAGCGTCGGCAAAAGCGCAATCGCGAGCAAACGAATGCGCACAGACCGCGCCCGCGTCACCCCGCTGTTGGGTTTGTCAGTCATTCCACATGGCGCATTTGCGGTCGATGGTCTTGCGCGACACGCCCAACCTGCGCGCCGCTTCCGCCCTGTTGCCATCGCAAGCGTCCAGCACCGTCAGGATATGCCGCCGTTCCACCGCCGCGAGGCTGTCCACGGCTGCAACCTCGGCGTCACTGCCGGTGGCGGCAAACTCTGCAGGCCACTCACCCACAATCAACGAGCGCTCCACCAAATTGCGCAACTCACGCACATTGCCTGGCCAGTCATAGCGCGACATGTGCAGCAATACGCCTTCGGACAAAGCTAGCGGCGGCACCCCAAGGCTTTGCGAGATCTGCTGAATGAACATCAAAGCCAACTCTTTCAGGTCGCCAATGCGATCCTTGAGCTTGGGCATTTGCACGTTCAGAACATTGATCCGGTGAAACAAGTCCGCCCGAAATCGCCCATCAGCCACGGCAACCTGCAGATCACCATTGGTGGCAAAAATAAACCTCAGGTCCAACGGCACTTCGCGGGATGACCCCACTGGACGCACCCGTTGATGCTCAATCACCCGCAACAAAGACGCCTGCACTGCGTGGGGCAATTCGATGATTTCATCCATGAACAACGTGCCGCCGTTGGCATTCATAAACAGCCCGTCTTGGCGCACAGTACGGCCCGCCGGATCTTGCAGAATGCGACCAAACAGATCCGCCTCAATGGACTCGCCTGATATGGTCGCGCAATTGATCGGCACAAACGGCTTCTCGGCTCGATCAGACATCAGGTGCAACGCCCGCGCGCCAACTTCTTTGCCAGTGCCAGTGTCCCCCGTCAGCAGCACCGGCGTCGGTAGCGGCGCGGCCCTTTCCAGCGTCGCCCGAATTTGCGCAATCTCGGGAGAGCCGCCCAACAGACGCGCGCGGACCTGCGTATTGCCGCTCGCCAGTTCGTGTTTCAGCAAATAGTTTTCGCGCCGCAGGTTCACCCGATCCACACAGCGTGCCACAGCGTTCAAAATCTGGTTTGACCGGAACGGTTTGAGCACAAAGTCCACAGCGCCCGCGCGCATCGCCTCGATTGCGGTGTCCATGTCAGCAAACGCGGTAATCAGGATCGTATCGGCAAAAAACCCAAGCTTTCGTTGCTCGCCGAGCCACTCCAACCCCGTTGTGCCGGGCATAACATTGTCAAGAATGACGATGTCATAGTGATTGGCATCAAGCAGCCGCGAGGCCGCCTCGGTATTGGCAGCCTGTTCAACACGGCCCACGACAGGCCGCAAAATTTTCAGGATGAAATTTCGAATGCCCGGCTCGTCGTCCACCACAAGGACCGAGGCCGTCGCAAGACCAATTCCAAATTCCGACGCCGCCGAGTCTCGGGGGCGGGCGCGTTTTGTTTGCGTCATATTGTCAATCCAGCCGAACGGCCTCGCCGCTTCCTTGGTCGCTGGCGGAAAATCCGACAGCATTTAGGCCATAATAGGCGGCAATGGCGATGCCGACGACGGCGACGCAGGCCAAGAGGAATGTCTTCATTTTAGTTTTCCCTGGTTTCGCTGTAGTGACGCAGAAATTCGATCAGGTCGGCGCGGTCCTGAGGGGCCTTGATGCGCTGAACCGGCATCTTTGTTCCCCGAATATACACATCCGGCCCCAAATCAAAAAGCGTATCAATGGTTTGCGCTGTCCAAACGACTTCGCTTTGCAAAAGCGTTGGTGAATAGCTGTAGTCGGCGACAGTTCCGGCGCGCCGCCCGAAAACGTCCTTAAGCGTAGGTCCCGCTCGTCGCGCGCTGTCACCTGTAAGCGTATGACAAATTGAACATTTGCGCTGAAATTGCCGCTCGCCATTGCTGGCGCTGTCATTGCCATTCAGAAAGCTGCGCTGGCCATCGACCATCTTCGGCGCGTCCGCGGGATCACTCAATGGCCAACTGAACATCGCGTCGTCCAGACCGCCCGCGTGAAGGTTCTCACCATCCGCCGAAAACGCCAGCGCCCAGATCGGGCCGCGATGCGTGGCCCGAAAATCCGCATGGATTGACCAATCCGACGTGTCCAGCATCATGATATACCCCTCGCCATCCCCAATCGCGAGATACTGCCCGTCGCGACTCTGGCTCATCGCCAGAATGGGCCGCCGATCCAGCGTCACATCTTTGATCGTCTCCGCTGTGCGCAGGTCGACCACCCGCGTGACCCCATCCACCGCGCCAAAGGCCAACCAGCCCTTTTCAGTATCCAAAACCAATGTGTTCACGCCAAACCCGTTACTCGCAAACAGCGCGTTCTGCGCGCCGCTGGCGACATCCCATTCACGGATGTTGCCATCTGAGTCCGCCGACAAGATCGCGGCGCCATCCGCCTTGAACGCGATGTCGTTGACGTTGCTGCCGACCTTCAAAAATCGAGCTGTGCCACCACCCAAAGGCCAGACCCCGATGCTGCCGTCCCAACTGGCCGAGGCGACGCTCTGCCCGTCCGGCGCCAACTTCAGCGACACCACCTTGCCTTTGTGATGCCCCAGAACCGCACTGGTGCCAGCGCGCAAATCCCAAAGCCGGACGGCAAAATCATCACCCGCAGACACCGCCCGCACATC
Organism: Shimia sp. SK013; assembly: GCF_001292625.1. GTDB lineage: Bacteria > Pseudomonadota > Alphaproteobacteria > Rhodobacterales > Rhodobacteraceae > Shimia. The sequence continues at coordinate 172,790 of NZ_LAJH01000028.1, read as the reverse complement.
ATCTACAAAAACAACGGCGTTCACCGCCGCGTCATGCCCTTCCAGCCAGCGCGGCGCGCCGTCTTGCCAATGTCCAAGAGCGTAATCGAAACTCGCAGTCAGGATGTTTTGTCCATCAGGCGACACTGCGATCCCCTTAATGGGCCCGCCATGCCCTTCCAACGTGAAGAACGTGCCGGCAACCGCCTGCGTGGCCCACATTACGGCCCCGATGATCAACGCCACGCGTCGCATTTATTCCGCCGGTGTTGCCTGCTCCGCGGTCTCTGCCGTCGGAGTCTTGGCTTTGGCTATTTCTTCTTCGTACCAAAGCGAATGGTGCTCTTTGGCCCATTGCTCGTCGACTTCTCCGGTGCCCATCGTTTCGATCGCACCTTCCATGCCAACGCTGCCAAGATAGATATGTGCAAGGATGATGCCAATAAAGACGAACGCGACGATGCCGTGCCACAGTTGTGCAAGTTGCATTTCACCATATGGCGTCAACGCTTCTGGCAATGCGGCCCCGCTTATCAGCTGCGGAAGGCCGGTCATGTTGATGATTTTGAAAGTCTTGGCAAACATCGAGATCTCAAATGGGAACAACAAAGCCAATCCCGACACCGAAATCGAGACGCCCAGCACAATCACCGACCAGAAAATGATCTTTTGACCTGCATTAAATTTCTTGGCGGGCGGGTGCACGCCTTTGGAGAACAGCCCTCCGGCTTTGGCCATCCACTGAATGTCACCACGATCCGGAATGTTGTGTTTGACCCAAAGGATGAACACAAAGATCAAGCTTAGCATAAAGGCCCAGCTCATGTTGTTGTGCGCCCATTTCCCCGCCTGTGCGATCGATGAATAGGCGTCATGCCCCATCCAGGGGATCATGAACTTGCGCCCCGCAATAAGCACAAGACCACTGATGCCAAGCAGGATGAAACTCACCCCCATAACCCAATGGCAAAACCGCTCAAACGCATCAAAACGAATAATCATGCGGCCGGTTTTGGGGCCATCAATCATGATCTTGCCTCTAAAGGCATAAAACAGCGCGATGATCAGTGCCATTCCCCCCAGAAAATACAGGCCGTACGTCAGAAGGGGACCTTCGCGAAAAGTCAGCCAGCGCATACCGCCATCCTGAATGAGCAGGCCGGTCGTTGGACCACGGGCCGTCGTTGTGGTGTCTGCACTGCCATAACGCAGCGCGCGGAACACATCCGCATCCGACGCCGCGCCGCGTGTGCCAAGCTGGCCGATCAACGCTTCGACATTGCCTTGACCGGTATTGGCCCGACGATCGGCGTCATCAACCTTGTCACCACGTTGGCGGGCCATGATGTCTTCCAGCGTTTGCGCGCCGCCCGTCGTGGCACGCGGGTCAGCCGCGCCCACAGACCCGTCATCGGCGGCAGCGGGAAAAGCCAGCATCACACTCAAAACAATCCACAAAAGCGCGCGCATCAGGAACCTCATCCGATCAATCACCAAATGCGGGGTCCGTTTCCCAACACGGAAAACGCCCCTAAATTCAGTTTGAATTTCGTTTGTGAATGTGGCGGCCGGTTTGCCCGGCCGCCACAGATCAAGCGGCCTTAGCCACCTTTCTGTTCATAGGCTGTGCCCCAACCCCAAGCGCCGGTGCCAAAGCCCCGCGCCACAACGCGTTCGCGATAGATGCCGGACACAACGTCCCCGTCACCCGCCAACAACGCCTTGGTCGAACACATCTCTGCGCACAGTGGCAACTTGCCCTCGGCAATCCGGTTGCGGCCGTATTTGGAGAATTCCGCATTGGAATGGTTCTCCTCCGGACCACCGGCGCAGAAGGTACACTTGTCCATCTTGCCTCGGCTGCCAAAGTTGCCGGCCTGCGGATATTGCGGCGCGCCAAACGGACACGCGTAGAAACAATAACCGCACCCGATGCACAGGTCCTTGGAGTGCAGCACCACACCTTCTTCGGTCTGGTAAAAACAATCCACGGGACAAACGGCCATACACGGCGCGTCCGAGCAGTGCATACATGCCACCGAAATAGAACGCTCACCCGGGTTGCCGTCGTTGATTGTCACAACGCGACGCCGGTTGATGCCCCAAGGCACCTCGTGCTCGTTCTTACAGGCGGTGACGCAGGCGTTGCATTCAATACAACGCTCGCTGTCGCAGAGAAACTTACTTCGTGCCATTTCTCTTTCTCCTTATGCTGCCCAGATTTTGCAGAGAGTACACTTGGTCTCCTGCATCTGGGTCACGCTGTCATAGCCATAGGTCTGTGCCGTGTTGGTGCTTTCACCCAACACATATGGATCGGCGCCTGCGGGGTATTTGTCTCGCAAGTCCTTTCCTTCGAAGTGGCCGCCAAAGTGGAACGGCATAAAGGCAACGCCTTCGCCAACGCGGTTGGTGACCATGGCCATGACTTTGACCTTGGCGCCCTCCGCCCCTTCGACCCAGACCTGCGCCCGGTCACGCACGCCAAGATTATTCGCATCACGCGGATTGATCTCGACAAACATGTCCTGTTGCAGTTCCGCCAGCCACGGGTTGGATCGGGTTTCATCCCCACCCCCCTCGTATTCCACCAGACGACCGGAGGTCAGCACCATTGGATAATCCTTGCTAAAGTCCTGCTTCTGGATCGAGGCATACATGGTCGGCAGACGATAGAACTTCCGGTCCTCATAGGTCGGATAGTCCTCCACCAGATCGCGACGCGGCGTATAAAGCGGCTCGCGATGCAGTGGGATCGGATCCGGGAAGGTCCACACAACCGCACGGGCCTTGGCATTGCCAAAGGGCGCGCACTCATGCTTGATCGCAACCCGCTGGATCCCGCCCGAAAGGTCGGTTTTCCAGTTGGTTTTGGGACCAGCCACGGCGTCAATCGACGCGCGCTCCTCATCCGTCAGATCACCATCCCAACCAAGGTCCATCAGCATCTGCATGGTGAACTCGGGATAACCGTCCTGAATTTCGGAATCGACGCTTGCGACACCTTCAGCCAACAGGTTGTCACCGTCCCGCTCCACGCCAAAGCGCGCACGGAAGGTCAAGCCACCCTCACTGACACGTTTGGACATGTCATAAAGGTTGGGCGTGCCCGGATGGTTCATCTCTGCGGTGCCCCAACACGGCCACGGCAGACCATAGTAGTCGCCATCCGCAGGCCCACCATTGGCGCGCAACGTCGTGCGATCAAAGGTGTGCTGGTTCGCCATGTGCAACTTGATGCGCTCCGGTGATTGACCGGTGTACCCAATCGTCCACAGACCTCTGTTGAACTCGCGTGTGACGCTTTCAACATTGGGTGTGTTCTCGTCTTCCATCTCGATATTGCGGAAGAACCGATCAGCCCAGCCAAACTTGTTTGCAAACATGCCCATGATTTCATGGTCCGGCTTGCTCTCAAACAGCGGCGCCACAACGGCATCACGCCACTGGAAGCTACGGTTAGAGGCCGTAACAGAGCCACGGGTCTCAAACTGCGTACAGGCTGGCAACAGATAGACACCATCAGTGCGGTCCTGCATGACAGCGGAAACAGTGGGATACGGGTCAACCACGACCAGCATGTCCAAGTTTTCCATAGCGGTCTTCATTTCCTTGCCGCGCGTCTGGCTGTTGGGCGCATGCCCCCAAAGCACCATGGCCCGCACTTTGTCGGGATTGTCCATGTTATCGGGGTCTTCAAGAACGCCATCGATCCAGCGCGACACCGGAATACCGGTGAGGTTTTGAAGCGATTTTTCCTTGCCGTCAGCACCTGTGGTCTTGGCAAACTGATTGCCCAGCCACTCGCCATCTTCTTCCCAAACACGGGCCCAATGCGCCCACGCCCCTTTGGACAGGCCATAATAGCCCGGCAAAGTGTGGCTCAAAACGCCAAGGTCGGTCGCGCCTTGCACGTTGTCGTGTCCACGGAAAATGTTGGTACCGCCACCTTCGGTGCCCATGTTGCCAAGGGCCAGTTGCAGGATGCAATACGCACGGGTGTTGTTGTTGCCGTTGGTGTGCTGTGTGCCGCCCATACACCATATCACGGTGCCGGGACGGTTGTTCACCATAGTGCGCGCCACGCGGCGCAGTTGGGTGCCCGGCGTACCGGTCACGCGTTCAACTTCTTCAGGGTTCCAATTGCGCACTTCTTCGCGGATTTGGTCCATGCCCCAGACACGGGTGCGGATGAACTCTTTGTCTTCCCAACCGTTCTCGAAAATGTGCCACAGTAGTCCCCAAACCAGTGCCACATCGGTGCCGGGACGGAACCGCACATATTCATCTGCATGGGCGGCCGTGCGGGTAAAGCGCGGGTCACACACGATCAGCGGTGCGTTGTTGCGCTCTTTCGCGCGCAGCACGTGCAACAGCGAGACAGGGTGCGCCTCGGCTGGATTGCCGCCGATGATAAAGATGGCCTTGGAATTGTGAATGTCGTTGTAGCTGTTGGTCATGGCGCCGTAGCCCCATGTGTTCGCAACACCCGCAACCGTGGTCGAGTGACAGATACGCGCCTGGTGATCCACGTTGTTTGTGCCCCAATAGGCGGCAAACTTGCGGAACAGGTACGCCTGTTCGTTGTTGTGCTTGGCAGACCCCAGCCAATACACGCTATCAGGGCCGCTTTCTTCGCGGATCTTCATCATGCCGTCGCCGATCTCGTCGATCGCCTGTTCCCAGCTGATGCGTTTCCACTCACCACCCTCTTTTTTCATCGGGTACTTCAGACGGCGCTCGCCATGGGCGTGCTCGCGGACCGATGCGCCTTTGGCACAGTGGGCGCCAAGGTTGAAAGGGCTGTCCCAACCGGGCTCTTGCCCGATCCAAACGCCGCTTTGCACTTCGGCAACCACGGTACAGCCCACAGAACAGTGGGTGCAGACGGATTTTACGGTTTGAACGGCGGTGCTGGCTGCATCTTGCGCCTGCGCCTGTGTAACGGTGCCACCTGTGGCACCGATCGCTGCCAGCCCGCCAATGGCGAGACCGGAGCCGCGCAAAAACGTGCGGCGATCCACTGATTTTTCAGCAGCGGCAGACAGGATACTTGTCCGCTGGGGGCGTCGCGCAACCCCGTTGGTCTTTTTCCTAAGCATTGTGTTCCTCCCTTGCTGTCCCGCTTTGGGGACTGGCTCGGTATTCACGAAATCCCGACCGGTGGGCGTCACGCAACCGGTGGTCGGGGGCGTAGTGATGTCGTCCGGCTAGAACCGGGCGCTATCGAGATAGGCGCGGGTATGCGCCGTGTCCTGCATCTTGGTGCTGGACAGATCAGCAGGCTGTGCTTCGGCGCTGTCAGGCGCCATCACGGCCACGGCTGCCGCAGCAGGCGCTGCCGCGGTTGCGATTTTCAGAAAATCGCGGCGCGAAGTGCCAGTGTCATCTGCAGTCTTGCTCATTGCTTCCTCCTTGTTTGGCCGGTTGGGGTCCGGCAGTTTCGGGGTCTTTCAGATCACTCCGCCCCCATGCGGAATGCCTGCGTTTCGATCGCCATAAAGGCTTTGCCAACCGTGCCGACCGGCGCATACAGCACCGAGTTTTGCGCGGCTTCGAGATCGGAAAAGAAGTGTTCGGCCCAAGGCGCGATGTGGCGGAAAAAGAAATCCTTCTGTCGGCCCACAGGCACCGCCGCGCCAAACCGGCCACGGATCATGCCCGACATCATCTCCATCAGGCTCGCGATATTGTCTTCGGGTTCGTAAACGTTGGGCGCCCGCGTGATGCGCAGCCCGGCCATGTCCGCGCGCAGACTCGCCAGCGGCTTCTCATTCAAAAATCCGGTCAAATAGTAGCTCGCAAATGGCATCAACTCGCCCCGCCCAAGCCCGATGAACAGCGCGTTGAACTCGCTTTCCACCGCTTTGACGTTGGTCGCCCTTGCGACGCGGGCCAAAGTACTCACCGCCTGCCCCAAATCACTTTCATCGCCCGCCAGTCCGGCCGTGCGCTCCAGCAGACCTTTGTCGGCTGGTCCCGCCAAAAGCGCGGACAGAAAATCATAAAGATCTGCCCGCAGCAGATCCTCTTCGGCAATAGCGGGTTGCACAGCAGTATCAGTCATTGGCTCTCCATCGCGGGCGCGGCATCTGCAAATTCAAATCTCATCCGGCGGCGCGCCGTTGGCGCCACCTCTTCCAGCTCAAACTCTTCATTCTGGTCAACAAAAGTCGGCTCAATCGGAACAATCTCCGGCTCGGCCCCCGCCAATTCCAGAATCTCTTCCTCCGGCTCACCCTCACCCGAGGTGTCCTGAAGGTCAGCATCAGCTTCCGCAGCTTTTCGGGCCATTTCCTCGACATGTTTGAGCATGCCCTTGCCGACTTGATACGCGGTCTGAAGCCCTTCAACGACCATGGCGCCGTCGGTGAAGTCCTCTCCGTAGTCCACCAGCCCGTCGACATTCGCCAAAGTGGGATTGGTCAGCCAAAGCTTGCGCAACGCCCGCCGCCGCAAACGCTCCGGCACGGCTTTGGTCAAAAAGGCCGAGAAATCATCGCCAGCCTGCATGTCGTCAGGATCGCGCAACTCCAGCTCCGCCAGAATTTCGGCGTCAGGCTTTTCTTCCAGCGCCGCTTGCTCTTCGGCCTCGACGGCTTGCACCTCGGCACGGCTCTCGGCCTCCGCCTCGGCAGCAACCGCAGCCTTACGGCGCGCCCAGAAATCACCACCGCCGTTCAATTTGGCCTCCCGGTGCGCGGCGCGCGGTAAACATCCGACAACTGCGAAATCCGTGGATCGCCGCGCCCGTCCTCAACACCGTCCACCCGCGACTTGTCACGCCGCCGCTTCACGAACATCTCTTCTTCGTGGTGCTCTTCAACAAAATCACGGATCAACGCCACCAAACCTTCCGGCATTGGCACCAATTCCAACAACTCTTCACCGCTGTCCGCATAGTCTTGGTATTCGTAAGGTGACGCCGTCGCCAGCAGCACGTCATAGGGATGATCTGTGTCACCGTCCGCACCATCGCGCATCACAACACCAATGCTCGGAACGCGCGCCGACAGGCCGGTCAAATAGGCTTCGGTGTCGGTGTGCCACAACTCTAGCGGGACTGTTGCTGCGTGGTACTCGACCACGTCGCCATCTTCGCGCAGCACCTGCCACTCTGCAGCCCCCGCGCCCGGAATGACGCTCACGGCTTTGTACGCCCACGGCGCCCACCGGCTAACCGAAGGCGTCCTGCGCACCACGATGCCCAAAGGCAAAGAGACTGGCGCTTGCCGCATAATTATTGTCTTCCTCCCAATCCAGCCAAGTCGCCGGACGTCAAAAAATATTTTGATCCAGAATATGATCCCAGCGTAGCGCCGTTTTGCCAAAGGATTTCAGAAAAAATGTGCCGCAGACCAGAATAACTGGACATTTTGCGCCTCTGACCTCTTCCCTAGGGGAAAGCAAGGACAGTTTGTCCCCCTCGGGTAATAACCCATAGAATCACTCAGCTTTACCGCTGCCCCTACGCACCGGACACAGGGGTTTACGTGGCTCCGGAAACGTGCCTTTCTGACCCCCGCAAACGGGAGATTGCAGCCGGAGGAGCCAGACGACCCCATGCCCAAATCATTGATTCTATGTGATTGTTCAAACACGTCTAACGTGCATTCCGACGCGCTTTCAACCGTTGATGGCATCACCTGCTCCAAGCTTCACACAGGCCTCTGCACGCACCAGACCGACGCAGCCGCAGCCGCGCTTTCGGATGGCGACGCAATCATCGCCTGCCAGCAAGAGCGCGCCTTGTTCACCGAACTCGCGGCTGATCTGGATGCACCGGAACCGCAATTTGTTGACCTGCGCGACCGCGCCGGATGGTCTGACGAGGCCGCTCAGTCCGGCCCAAAACAAGCCGCGCTTCTGGCGGACACCCTGCGTCCGTCCCCGCCGGTCAAAACCTTCGACATTGTCTCCGAAGGGTTGTGCCTTATCCTCGGCGCTCCCGAGGCCGCGCTCCAAGCCGCCGCCGATCTCAAGGATCACCTGAACGTCACCGTTCTGCTGGAAACCCCCGACGATGCCCCGCTTGATCGCGGCTTTGATGTGGTCGCCGGCACGCTCAAATCCGCACAGGGCGCGCTTGGCGGTTTCACCGTTCGGATCGATGCTCTGCAACAAGTGCTTCCATCCGGCCGTGGCGCTCTCGCTTTCGGACCCGCCCGCGACGGAGGTCACACAGAATGCGACGTCATCCTTGATCTGCGCCGCGAGCCACCGCTTTTCCCCGCGCATGAGAAACGCGAAGGTTATTTGCACGCCGACCCGGCCAGCGCTCCTGCGCTGCGGGCCGCCATTCTCGAAGCCTCCCACCTTGTGGGCACCTTCGAAAAACCCTTCTTTCTGGCGTTGGACCCAACCATTTGCGCCCACTCCCGCGCCCAACAAACCGGCTGTACCAAATGTCTGGATGCCTGCCCCACCTCTGCGATCCGCCCCGATGGCGATCACATCGACATTGATCCCAACGTCTGTGCCGGTTGCGGATCCTGTGCAGCGCTCTGCCCCTCTGGCGCCATCACCTACGATGATCCACCCACCAGCTTTCTGTTCACCCGCATCGCCGGACTTGCCGACACCTTCCGCGCGGCGGGCGGCACCGCGCCGCGCCTCTTGGTGCATGACCGCGATTTTGGCGCTGAAATGATTTCACTATCAGCCCGGTTTGACCGCGGCCTGCCTGCCAATGTGATCCCGATGGACCTCGAACGGGTGTCAGGCTTTGGGCACGCGGAAATGCTTGCAGCGTTGGCATCTGGATTTGCAACCATCGATGTCCTTGTCGCCCCAACCACAGACCGCAGTGCGCTCGACACAGAACTGCCGTTGGCTCGGGCTCTGTCCGGCACGCCGGATGCACTCCGCCTTCTGGAACCATCAGAGCCGGTTCAGCTTTGCGATGCGCTTTATGGCGTCACGCCTAAGGCCCCCCAGATCGAACCCATCCTGCCGCTTGGCACCCGCCGACAGGTCACGCGCCTCGCAGTAAAAACCCTGCAACCGGACCTCGCCGCGCCGCTGCCTTTGCCCCAAAATGCCCCTTATGGCGCCGTTTTGGTCGACAAAGACGCCTGCACGCTCTGCCTGTCCTGCGCGTCGCTTTGTCCGTCTGGCGCGCTTGGCGATAACCCCGACATGCCGCAACTGCGCTTTCAGGAAGACGCGTGCCTGCAATGTGGTCTTTGCGCCCATGTCTGCCCCGAAAACGCGATCACGTTGCAACCACAAATCAACACCGCCGACGATGCGCTGTCACAAAAGATCGTGCACGAAGAAGCCCCCTATGATTGCGTCGAATGCGGCAAACCGTTTGGCGTGAAATCCACCGTTGAACGCATCATCGAAAAGCTCGAAGGCAAACACCCCATGTTCGCCACCTCGGATGCCGCCCGCATGATCCGCATGTGTGACGATTGCCGTGTAAATGCGCAGTTCCACCAAAAGGACAACCCCTTTGCGGCAGGCGAACGCCCGCGTGTACGCACCACGGACGACTATCTGTCCAAGCGTCGGGATCACTGATGCGCGATGGGCGCCCCAAGGTCGGCCGGATCGATCCCGGCGACATAGGCCACTATATCCTCGATCTCTTCCAACGTGACGGTTACCGGCGCAATCGGGGACGGCCGTGTTTCGTCAAATTCCTCGATCACATCGGGGATAATCGTGAACGCCGGATGCGGGTTCAGCACATAGAAAATCTCAAACCGTTCTTGCCAGTTGTCCATGGTTCGCAAAACGGCGAAAGACGGCGTCGATCCGATCCCCGCCATCCGGTTGATCTCACCCACCACATGACACCGTCCGCAAGCCCGCAAACTGGCGTCTTGCCCACGGCGCGCATCCCCGCTCAGAGCCACCTCCGCGACCTCTTCCTGAACCACAACCGGTTCGGAGAACACCGCCTCTCCATCAACTTTGAAGCTCAGAACCGTGCGCAACCCGATATCGCTGGTCAGCCAGGCCGCGAAAGTTTCGCCATGCGGGCTGTCCGTGGTCAGAACCAGCCCGACACCGAAATCCTCCTTGGCAAAGACCGGCACGCCGGCCTCCCCCAATACCGCCTCCGCGTCACTCTCGACGACAGTCACACGCACACCATGTTTCAGCGCAAACCGAGGCAACATGAACGCCAACAATCCGCTGTCCCGGACCTCAGAGGGCGCAGAAAGCGTCAGAGTCTTGCCCTGCGCCCACAGTGGCGCCGCTCCGCACAGCATGCAGACGCACAGACCGAAAAGAAACCGAACAAATCCCATGCGCCAAGCCTAGATGCGACGCTCTCATTGCGTCAACATGGGGCAACCGCCACAAAAGGACCGAGACGATGAGCGAAGATTTCAACATGACCATGCGCAAGTTTCTCAAGCAGGTGGGCGTGACCAGCCAACAGGCCATCGAGGACGCCATGCGCACCGCCGGGTCCGACACCACCGCAGGCAAAGAGTTCTCCGCCAAAATGGTGCTCACAATTGACGGGCTGGACATGGAACATGTCGTCACCGGTCAGATCAAAGGACGCGACTGAATGGCAACCCGTGACGAAGTTCTCAATGTTCTCAAAAGCTTGAAAGACCCGGTCAGTGGCTCTGATCTGGCGTCATCCGGCATGGTACGCGCTCTCAACGTGGACGGCGGCGAAGTGCGGTTCGTGATGGAAATCGACCCCGCCCATTCAGCTGCTTTGACCCCGGTCAAGGCCGAGGCTGAGGACAAAATCATGGCGCTGGACGGGGTGGAAAAAGTGGCTGTTGTGATGACCGCCCACGCCGCACCTTCCGCGCCGCCGGACTTGAAAGCAAACCGTCCGGCCCAGCCACAGGGCCCCCAGAAAATTCCGGGAATCGACCGGATTCTCGCCGTGGCCTCCGGCAAAGGCGGCGTTGGAAAATCTACCGTTTCCGCCAATCTCGCCGCTGCGCTCGCCGCCGAAGGACGCCGTGTGGGCCTACTGGACGCCGATGTCTACGGCCCTTCGCAGCCGCGCATGCTCGGCGTCTCCGGCCGACCTTCCAGCCCCGATGGCAAGACAATACTGCCCATGCGCAACCACGGCGTGACGATGATGTCGATCGGCCTGATGACCCGCGAGGAAGAGGCCGTGGTCTGGCGCGGCCCGATGCTGATGGGGGCGCTTCAGCAGATGCTCAATCAGGTGCAATGGGGGGCGTTGGATGTGCTGATCGTCGACCTGCCGCCCGGCACCGGCGACGTGCAGATGACGCTTGCGCAAAAAGCTGAATTGACCGGCGCCGTGATCGTCTCCACCCCGCAGGACATCGCCCTTTTGGACGCCCGAAAAGGCATCAACATGTTCGAAAAACTCGGCACGCCCATCGTTGGCATGATCGAGAACATGAGCACGCATATTTGTTCCAACTGCGGCCACGAAGAACACGTCTTCGGCCATGGCGGCGTCGCGGCCGAGGCCGAAAAGCTCGACGTGCCTTTGCTGGCAGAGATCCCGCTTTCCATGGACATTCGCATCGCCGCCGACGGGGGCGCACCCATTGTGGTCAGCAAACCAAACGCACCGCAGGCACAGGCTTTCCGCACGTTGGCCCGCACCCTGATCGAAAGCGGCCACGCATGACCTCTACGCCGCAATTCCCGCCGCTCTTTGAGGGGCTTGGCCTGACTGGCGCGGCTGATCCTTTTACCAAGGCTCAGCTGCAGGCCACAATGGGCTGCGACGCGGGGCTTGTGGTCTACAACATCGCCGCCGATCAACTGCGCGCCGCGATTGTTTTTGCCCCCGAGGTGCCGCTTGAACAGGCCATGTCGGTCATGATCTGCTGCGGCATCGGCTTTCAAAACGCCCTTGGCGCGCTGGCCCCACCTGAGGTCGGCGTGCATCTGGATTGGACCGGCGGCGTCTATGTGAATGGCGCAAGCTGCGGGCACATGCAGGTCGCTGCATCCTCAACCGATCCCGCTCAGATACCGGACTGGCTGGTCGTCGGGCTGCAATTGCCACTGCTGCCAATCGACCCTGACACACCGGGAAATGCGCCAAATCAAACCTGCCTCTTCGAAGAAGGCTGCGTTGACATCCCGCCCGAGGATCTTCTGTCCGCCTGGGTGCGCCACACGCTGGTCTGGATCAACCGCATGGAAGATACCGGCACAAAACCTTTGAACGATGAATGGCGCGGCCTTGTCCGCCAGCTAGGCGAAGACGTGTCTTTCTCGCTTGGCAACACTGCCTATGACGGCCTCTTCGTTGGTGTCGATGAACACTTCGGAATACTCATGCGCAACAACGACAGCACCCGCCTGATTCCGCTTTCGACCCTCTTGCAAGGAGACCCCTGATGCACCTCGCCCGCGCGATCCACTTTGACGAAAGCGACCAACGCATCTTTTTTAACCCCGCCCGCACCGGCGAATGGGCCATCAGCGGCGGTTTCGAGTTCTCCAACTGGGGGGACGGCGACCTGACCGGCAAAGCCCGCCAAGCTTTTGCCAACGGTTGGCTCGGTGTTGAAACCTTTGGCCGTGTGACCTTTGTGGCCGTGACGTCCATCGAAGAAACCGAATTGGCCACTTTGGAACAGGCGCTGGCGAAACATTTCGTCGACCTCTACGGCGCGCCGTCGCTTGAGGCTGCTTTGCCCGTCGCCCAGGACGAGCTGCGCCACATGATCGAACTTTGTGATGAACACGATCCAAACACGCTTTTGACAGTCATCCGAGAGCTGTCAGACACAGGAGTGCGAGAGCAATTCAGCGCGATTAAACCGGCAGAGGCCGAGCTTGATCAATTCGCAGTGCATGCAGTGCCGGACGAGTAACCCAACAGGAAAAACAGTCTCTAATAAAGCCCATTTTGCCTATTTGGCATTGAAAGTGAAAAGCTGCTCCCCGTTCATCTGATACCCATCAATCAACTCTTTCGCACGCGCGCTGACCAACCACGCCTCCAGCTTCGCCGCCCAACCCGCCCGTACATGTCCGTGCTTGTCTGCATTCACTGGCAGATAGGCGTATTGATTGAACAACACCGGATCACCCGCAAACAAAAGCGCCAGGTCGCCCTTGTTGCCGAACTTCAACCAGCTGGCCCGATCCGACATAATATAGGCGTTCATGCCCGACGCCGTATTCAACGCCGCACCCATGCCCGCGCCAACCTCGCGATACCACGACACGTCCCGCTCTACTTCGCCCGAGACCGCCCAAAGCGACAGCTCTTTCTTGTGAGTTCCACTGTCATCACCGCGGCTGACAAATTGCGATTCAGCCGCCGCAATGGCGCCCAGCGCCTCAGCCGCAGATCGCGCTCCGGCAATTTTTGCCGGATCTTCCATTGGCCCGATCAACACAAAATCGTTGTACATGATTTCGGTGCGATGTGTGCCAAAGCCACCAGCCACAAAGGCGTCTTCCGCCTTTTTCGAATGCACCAAAATCGCATCCACATCACCAGCTTCACCCAACCGGATCGCCTGCCCCGTGCCAACAACCAACAAATGCACCTCAAGCCCCAAGTCGGCTTTGATCTCCGGCAACAAAACGTCTGCCAGTCCCGAGTTGTGAAACGAGGTTGTGACGGCCATCTTCATCGCCTCAGCAGCGGCCACTCCGCCGGTCACAACCAACGCGGCTGCGGCCAAAACTACTCTGATTGTCATTCGACAATGTCTCCTTGGATAAATGCGCGCGCTTCGGGGGTTTGTGGGGTCGCGAAAAAGGCCTCCGCCGGGGCGGCTTCGTGAATGCGGCCATGATGGATGAACCAGACATCTTCGGCCAAGCGCCGTGCCTGCCCGATGTCATGGGTGGCCATCACGATACGGGTACCTTCGGCCCGGGTCTCGGCCAACAAATCTTCGAATTCTCGGGTCGCTCGCCCGTCCAAATTGGCACACGGCTCATCCAGAAACACGATCTGCGGCTCGCGGATCAACGCCCGCGCCAGCGCCATTTTCTGACGCTCGCCACCAGACAAAACATGCGCCGGTTTGCTGCCGCTGTCGGCCAATCCGACCTTCTCCAGCCAGCCTGCCGCCCGCGCCCGCGCCTCTGTTTTTGCAACCCCGTGCACCAATAACGGATAGGCCACGTTGTCCAAAGCCGACCGCCGCATCAGGATTGGCGTCTGAAACACAAACGCCTGCGCCGCCCGCGCCGCTGGCTCTGGCACCCGCCACGTCAACTGGCCTTTGCTGACCCGCTCCATGCCGTGCAAAAGACGCAACAACGTGGTCTTACCGGCCCCGTTCGGCCCCATCACAATTGTGAGTCCATCAGTCTCTAATTCAGCGGAAATCGGTCCAACAAGCACCTTACCCCGCCGCCGGACAACGGCATCGGTGACAGTCAGCGGAAGGATCGGTAAATCTACCATCTTCCGCTCCTTTCTGTGCGCGACAGGCTGTGGATGATCAGGTTCACGGCGACCGCCAACCCGATCAAAACAAACCCAAGCGCCAAAGCCAGCGCAAAATTACCCTTGCCGGTCTCCAGCGAAATAGCCGTCGTTAAAACCCGCGTCGCATGATCTATATTGCCGCCCACAATCATGATCGCGCCGACCTCTCCGATGCCGCGCCCGAACCCCGCCAGCGCCGCTGTCAGCAACGCCCGCCGTCCGTCCCACAACAAGGTCGCAATGCGCTGTCTGCGCGTGGTGTTCAGCGAAATCAGAAGGTCGTGATACTCCGCCCACAGATCGCGGATCGCCTGATGCGAAATGCTCGCGATCAATGGCGTCAGAATAATCACCTGCGCAATGATCATCGCCGTGGGTGTGAACAGCAGCCCAAACACGCCAAACGGCCCGGACCGGCTCAGCAGGATGTAGACGATCAACCCGACCACAACCGGCGGCAGGCCCATCAAGGCATTCAGCGTTGCAATCACAAAGCGGCGAAACCGGAACCGGCGCACCGCCAGCCAACAGCCCAAAGGCAGACCGATAACTGACGAAATCAGCACAGCCGTCAGCGTCACCCGCAGCGAGCGCAGCGAGATTTCGATCAGATCGGCATCCAATGAGAGGATAAGTTGGCCCGCCTTCAGCAGCCCTTCGACAATCTCGTTCATTGCGGCGTCGTGTGTCCCCGTCCCTTGGCCTTGTCGCCTTTTTCGCGCCCTCCTCGGCACTTTTGGCGTTTTAACCTTGATTGTTACATTTTGCTGGTTTGACAAGGGAGGGAAGCACGAATTCGAAATCTTGCCAATCAGGAGGCGCAAACAGGTGCAAAATGTCCAACCCCTTGGGGCGCAAAGTGACAATCTGACCCTAGCGTCTTACGCGTGGTCCAAACCGCGTTTTCTGAATGGGTGCGACAAACGGTTGCCAGACATCGGCAATTCGGCGTTTCATAAAGGCATATGCCTGTCACGACTCAATCAATGACTAGCAACATGAGAGCCCGGTGGCGCCGCGTGCGCGCCGACTTTCATCCGTCTGTGTAAAGGGAGGATCACATGACAACTCGTAGAAACATTTTGAACTTCATCGGGGGCGCCGCCGCGCTCGCAATGACCGCAAGCACCGGGATGGCCCAAGAGGTCACTCTGCGCCTGCACCAGTTCCTGCCACCGCAGGCCAACGTGCCAAAGCACATTCTGGACCCATGGGCGAACAACGTCGAAGAAGCCAGCGAAGGCCGCATCAAAATCGAACGCTTCGGCGCCATGTCTCTTGGCGGTGCCCCTCCCGGTCTGATGGATCAGGCCAAAGACGGCGTTGTCGATCTGGTCTGGACTGTGGTCGGCTACACGCCTGGCCGCTTCCCCTCCACCGAGGTTTTTGAACTGCCCTTCATGGTCGAAGACGCCGGCGCCGGCAGCTACGCCTACTGGAAGATGTTTGAGAACCACATGCAGGACGGCGAATTCAAAGATATGAAAATCTTTGGCGCGTGGGTCCATGGCCCCGGCATGTTCCACACCAACAAGCCAGTTGCGAAACCGTCCGATTTGCAAGGCATGAAGATCCGCGGTGGCTCTCGCTTGGTGAACGAACTGCTAAAAGCCACCGGCGCTTCGCCAGTTGGCATGCCAGTTCCAGCTGTTCCCGAGGCGCTGTCCAAAGGCGTGATCGATGGCACCACGATTCCGTGGGAAGTCACCGCCGCCCTGAAAGTGCCCGAGCTTGTTGAGAATCACACAGAATTTGAAGGCACAGCCCTCTATACGCTGACCTTCGTTCTGGCGATGAACAAAGCCAAATACGACAGCTTGCCTGCCGATCTGCAAGCCGTAATGGACAGCCAGTCAGGGCTTGAGTTCTCGGTCTTCGCTGGCAAAACCATGCAAGACTATGATGCCCCTGCCCGCAAAGCAGCCGCGGATCGTGGCAACAACATCTTCACCGTGTCCGAGGCCGACGCCGCGGAATGGGCTGCCGTGGTTGACCCGATCTATGCCACTTGGATTGCCGACATGAAAAAGCGCGGTATCGATGGTCAGGCGATGATCGACGAAGCCAAAATGCTCATGGAAGAGTATAAGAAAAACAACATGTAAGCGGACCTTCCGCTTGCTTTGACCGGTCGCCTCGCTTGGGGCGGCCGGTTTTCTTTTGCCCGGCTTATCCTTGCGGCGTCACGTTGGACCGTGCCTTGCCACGCTTCAATCCCAGCTGCCGTTCCCGCCAAATGATCAAGATGCCCGCTAAGATCACGATGCTTGCCCCCACCAACATCGCCGCCGTCGGCACTTCGTCAAACCACACATAGCCGATCACCAAAGCAAACAGCATCGCCGCATAATCAAAGGGCGCCACCACGCTGGCGGGCGCAAACCGGTAACAGGTCGTCAGCAATATCTGCGCCACCCCGCCAATCAACCCCGCAACGATCAACATCAATGCCACATCCCAAGTCGGCACAACCCAGCCAAACGGCAGCGTCAGCAGCGACAAACAGGTCGCCGTAAGTGAAAAGTAGAACACAATCGCCGATGTCTGGTCCGTTTGAACCAATTGCCGGATATGGATTTGCGCCAAGGCCCTGAACACCGCAGATCCCAACACCAGCATCACACCCAACGTGGCAACCGTTGCTTCTTGCGACTCCTGAAAAATGGTCAAACGCGGCCACAATACGATCATCACGCCGACCATCCCGATCCCGACCGCTGACAAACGAAAGGCGCGCACTGTTTCACCCAAAAACATCGCGGCAAAGATGACCGTCAACAAAGGTGCAGTGAACCCGATCGCGGTGACTTCGGGCAAAGGCAACATGCCCAGCGCCGCGAAATTCATCGCCATGGCGGTGGTGCCGATCACCCCGCGCCAGACGTGACCCATCTTGTTGTTGGCTTTCAAACCCGACTGCAGATCACCGCGGTGCATCAACCAAACAACGATCACAATCATCGCGAACAGCGACCGGAAAAACACCGCTTCACCAGGTGGGACGCTGTCTGCGCTGGCCTTGATCAAGGCCGCCATCACCGAAAAAAGCGCAATCGCCGTAACTTTGAGAGCTATGCCGCGAACCGGATTCATAATCTGCCTTGCCGCTGGGGAATTGCGGCGACTGTGCCGTGCAGGTGGCGCAAACACAAGGCCGCGCGAGGACTATGCAAACCCGCTCCAAAGCGTAAGCTGAGGCATCACGCCAGCAATACGCAAGGCCACCATGTCAAACGCCCCGATTTATGAGATCGACCCCAAAGCCTTCTGGGCCGACCCTTATCCCGATCTTGCACGTATGCGCGAGACAACCCCGATTGCCTATGTGCCGCAACTGGGCGCCACGCTAATCACCCGCCGCGACGATATTTTTGAGAATGAGAAAAAGACCGACATCTTCTCCTCCGACCAACCCGACGGCCTGATGACCGTGCTGATGGGTCAGAACATGATGCGCAAAGACGGCGCCGCGCATCAGGCCGAACGCCGCGCGATCTTTCCAACTGTGTCGCCCAAGACCGTGCAACGGGTCTGGAAGGCACACTTTGAGACTGCCACAGCCGACATTCTCGACCGCGTTCAACCCAATGGCCAAGCCGACATGGTCGCCGACATCGCCCGCCCGATCTCCGGCGAAGCACTCAAGGCGATGACCGGCCTCACCAACATGACATGGCAGGAAATGGACCGCGTGTCCCAAGGTATGATCGACGGCTGCGCCAACTATGCCGGTGACCCCAACATCACGGCCACCTGCCACAACTGCACTGCCTCCATCGACGCCCATATCGCGCAACGCAAACCCGCGCTGCACGATGCACCTGATTCGTCTCTGCTTTCGGTGATGATGCAGGCCGAGCTCAGCGATGCGCAGATCAGCGCCAATATCAAACTCGCGATTTCCGGAGGGCAAAACGAGCCCCGCGACGCCATTGCCGGTGCCGCATGGGCGCTGCTGACCCATCCCGATCAACTGGCAAAAATCACCAACGGCGACGCCACATGGCTCGCCGCGTTCGAAGAATACGCCCGCTGGATGTCCCCCATCGGCATGTCTCCGCGCCGAATCGTTAAACCCCATGAGACCAAGGGCGTCACATTTGATCTCGAAGACCGCGTGTTTTTGATGTTCAGCAGCGGCAACCGCGACGCCGCCTGCTTCACCAATCCCGACGCCTTCGACTTAAGCCAGAACGCCAGTAAGGCCATCAGTTTTGGCGCTGGTCCGCATTTCTGTGCAGGGGCTTGGGCGTCCAAATGCCTGATCGCCGAGGTTGCTCTACCTATGATCTTTGACCGGCTCGCGGGGCTAACACTGGCCGGCGACACCCCGTTTGGTGGCTGGGCTTTCCGCGGCCCTCTTAGCATGCCGGTGCGCTGGCAGATCTAACGCCATCTCTTGGGAACCACGGTCCCGATCTCCGCCGCCAGACCTTTTGCAAAGCTCCGCATCTCCGAAACCCGATTCTCCGCAACGACACGCCCTGTGGCGGTCGTCATCCCCTCCGGCAATCGAAACAGCTTCACCGGCCAGTGATCCAGCGCCCAAGCACGATCATCCAACGCCCGCAGTTCTGCAAACGGATCAACCGGATCGTAAAGCGCCAGCTTCAAATCCCCCGCCACAGCAAATGTGCGGGCAATGCCAATCGCGCCCAGCGCATCCAGACGGTCCGCGTCTCGCAAAATGCGCGCTTCCGCTGAATCAGGCTCTAATCCAGCGGAAAAGCTGTGTGTTGCGATCGCATGTTGCGTTGCCTTGATCTCGGAATCGGTGAAATCCAAACCCGTCAAAACCGGCGCGGAGTGCTCCGCCGCCATCCGCGACGCCTGATCTCGTTGCGGGTCATCTTTCGGAAGATTCACCAGATCATGCAGATACGCCGCCGCCAAAAGCACGCGCATGTCCGGCGCGTCTTCACCCGCCGCTATCTCCTGACAATTTGCCCAAACCCGATCCAGATGCGCCAGATCATGTGCCGCATCCGTCGCCATATGCGCCAACACCACGTCACGCAGCGCTGCCCGCAAGGCTTCCATCAGCCGATCGTGCCTTGGTTTTCACCAACTTGGCCACGATGCAACAGCAGGTGATCCAAGATCACGCAGGCCATCATTGCCTCTCCGACGGGCACCGCACGGATACCCACGCAGGGATCGTGCCGGCCTTTGGTGATCACCTCGGTCGAGCTGCCATCAATGCGGATCGATTGGCGCGGCGTCAGGATCGAACTTGTCGGTTTCACGGCGAACCGCACCACAACATCCTGTCCGGTTGAAATACCGCCCAGAATGCCGCCTGAATGGTTTGACGAAAACTCCGGTTTGCCGTCAGCACCCATGTAAATTTCGTCCGCGTTTTGCGAGCCTTTCAAGGCCGCCGCCGCCATGCCTTCACCGATCTCAACGCCTTTGACCGCGTTAATTGACATCATCGCCGCCGCCAAATCAGTGTCTAACTTGGCATAAACAGGCGCACCAATGCCCGCCGGCACGCCGCGTGCAACAACTTCGATCACGCCGCCGACGCTGTCATGTTCCTTGCGCAACGCCTGCAGGTAATCCTCCCACGCCTGCGCCACATCGGCGCCTTGCGGGATCCAGAAATCGTTCTGACCAATCGCGTCCCAGTCAAAAGCTGTGCGGTCAATCTCCAGCGCGCCCATCTGGGTCATATAACCCTTAATCTCAAGCTCCGGCGCCAACGCTTTGATCGCCGCGCGGGCAATGCCGCCTGCGGCAACCCGTGCCGCCGTTTCCCGCGCCGAACTGCGCCCGCCCCCGCGATAATCGCGGTTGCCGTATTTCAGATGATAGGTGATGTCCGCATGACCGGGTCGGAACGTTTGGCTGATCTCGCCATAGTCGCGACTGCGCTGATCGGTGTTCTCGATCATCAACTGAATCGAGGTGCCCGTAGTTTTGCCGTCAAACACACCCGAAAGGATCTTCACCGCGTCCGGCTCATTGCGCTGGGTGGTGTTCTTGTTCTGCCCGGGGCGACGCTTGTCCAGCCACTCCTGCAACATCGCCTCATCCACCGGCACACCCGGAGGACAACCATCCACCGTCGCGCCCAGCGCCGGCCCATGGCTTTCACCCCATGTGGTCACACAAAATAGATGTCCAAAGCTGTTCATCGACATAAGCCTGCCTCCAAGTCTTGGCCGACAGCCTTAGCGTCATTGACAGAAAATCAAAAGCCATTGCGCCGCATTAACGCTCACCAAAATCCAATCGTTGCGGGACCGACACCAAGATCGCTTGCCAATTGCCAACTTGCGCCCTAGACATCGGCTTACCTCGGGGTGCCTGCGTCAAAACGCGCAGGCTGAGATGCACACTGCGAACCCGTTGAACCTGAACCGGTTAAGACCGGCGGAGGGAAGGTCGAGGGAATGAGTCCTGACTATCTCCGCCCGTCGCAATTTGGAGGATACCATGAAGTATCTGAGCTTTGCCGCGGGACTGTTTGCTGCCACCACTGCTGTGGCCGAGACACCCGTTCTCACAGTCTACACTTACGACAGCTTTGTTTCCGACTGGGGCCCCGGCCCTGCGGTCAAAACTGCTTTTGAAGAAACCTGTAACTGCGAGCTGAACCTCGTTGGCGCAGGCGATGGCGCCGCCCTTCTGGCGCGCGTGAAACTCGAAGGCGCACGGTCGGACGCCGACGTTGTGCTGGGTCTGGACACCAACCTGACCGCCGCCGCCGCAGACAGCGGTCTGTTTGCAGAACACGGTCAAACCGTGACTGTAGATGTGCCAAATCCGTTTGGCGCGCCCGGCACCTGGACGGACGCAAACTTCCTGCCGTTTGACTGGGGCTACTTCGCCTTTGTTTACGACAACACCAAACTGGACACCGCGCCCACGTCATTTGACGAACTGGCCGCATCCGATCTGAAAATCGTCATCCAGGATCCACGCAGCTCCACCCCCGGTCTGGGCCTGCTGCTTTGGGTCAAGGAACAATACGGCGACGACGCCCCCAAGATGTGGGAAGCGCTGTCAGACAACATCGTGACCGTGACCAAGGGCTGGTCCGAAGCATACGGCCTCTTCCTTGAAGGCGAAGCCGACATGGTACTCAGCTACACCACGTCGCCCGCCTATCACATCGTCGCCGAAGAAGACGTCAGCAAATCCGCTGCCGCTTTTGACAGCCACTACATGCAAATCGAAGTTGCTGGCAAATTGGCCGCTACAGACCAAAACGAACTGGCTGACCAGTTTCTGTCCTTCATGGTCAGCGATGCGTTCCAAACGATCATCCCGACCACAAACTGGATGTATCCAGCGGTCACGCCTGCGGCTGGTGTTCCAGACGCCTTCGCGGCACCGGTTGGCCCCGAACAGGCCCGCCTGATTGCACCGGCTGACGTGCCTGCAATCCGTGACGAGGCGCTGGCGGAATGGTCCGCAGCTCTGTCGCAATAAATCGCGCCCTTCCGGGCAAAATCGCGGCGGCGCTGGTCGCCGCGATTGTTCTCGGCACGCTTGTCGCCGTCGCCTTGCGCGCCGAAGCTGGTCGTGGCCTTGGTCCCGCCGAATGGTCCGCAATCCGCTTCACCGTCTTTCAGGCCGTGCTTTCTGCCGCCTTTTCCGTTCTTCTCGCCATCCCAGTTGCCCGCGCCCTTGCCCGCCGCCGCTTCTACGGCCGCCGCTTGCTGATTTCCCTGTTGGGCGCACCTTTCATCCTTCCGGTGATCGTAGCCGTGATGGGCCTGCTCGCCGTTTTTGGTCGCAGCGGCATTCTCAACGAAACCCTACGCGCCCTCGGCCTGCCCGAAGTTTCCATCTACGGCCTGCACGGCGTTGTGTTGGCCCATGTGTTCTTCAACCTGCCACTGGCCACCCGCCTAATCCTGCAAGGCTGGCAGGACATCCCGTCAGAACGGTTCCGCCTCGCCGCACAACTCGGCTTTGCCCCGCGCGACATTTTCCGCACGCTTGAGGCCCCCATGCTCACCCGCACCCTGCCAGGCGCTGCCGCAATCATCTTCGCCATCTGTCTCAGCAGCTTCGCAGTGGCGCTCACACTCGGCGGCGGCCCGCGTGCGACAACAGTCGAACTCGCCATCTACCAAGCCTTTCGGTTTGATTTTGACCTCGGCCGCGCGGCCCTGCTGTCTTGCGTCCAAATCGCGCTAGTGGGTGCGGCCGCGCTCGTCGCCCTCAAACTTTCAAACCGCGACGGACTTGGTGCCGGCCTCGACCGCCCGGTGCAACGCTGGGACGCTCAAAGCCCGCTCCTGCGCGCGCTTGACGCCACCACGATCACCTTCGCTGCGCTCTTTCTGATCTTGCCCATCGCGCTGGTTACCCTGCGCGGCGCCCCCGCTATCACCGCGCTCCCAACTTCGGTCTGGTCCGCCGCTCTTGCCTCACTTGTGATCGCGTTGGCCTCAACGCTCCTGATGCTCGCCCTCGCGCTGCCGATCGCCATCGCCGCAGGCACGGACCGCGCCCGACTCGAAGCCATCGGCCTCTTGGGCATCGCCGCCAGCCCACTGGTGATCGGCACTGGTCTCTTCATCGTGATCAACCCGATCGCCAATCCCTTTGCGCTCGCTTTGCCCGTTACGGCCACCGTGAACGCGATCATGGCGCTGCCATTCGCGCTGCGGATAATGGTACCCGCTGTGCGTGACACTCACGCCAACTATGATCGCCTCAGCACGTCTCTGAACCTCACAGGTCTGTCTTGGCTGCGCCTGGTGTTGATCCCTCGTCTGCGCCCAAATCTTGGTTTCGCGTGCGGTTTGACGGCCGCTATGTCGATGGGTGATCTCGGCGTCATCGCGCTCTTTGCTGACCCGCAAACCGCCACGCTACCATTGCAAATGTACCGGCTGATGGGTGCCTACCGGATGGAACTCGCGTCCGGCGCCGCAGTTCTTCTGCTCGCGCTGTCTTTCGGCATCTTCTGGATTTTCGACAAAGGAGGCCGCGCCCATGCTGACGCTTGACGCCCTCACACTGACTCAAGACGACTTCAAATTAACCGCCGACTTCACTGTCGCCACCGGCAGCCGCACCGCCATAATTGGCCCTTCTGGCGCCGGAAAATCTACGCTGCTCGCCGCCATCTCCGGCTTTCTCACACCCAAGCATGGCCACATCCGCTGGCAAGACACAGATCTCACCCAATCGCCACCCGGCAAACGCCCTGTCGCGATGTTGTTTCAGGACAACAATCTGTTCCCACACCTGACCGTGGCCCAGAACGTCGGTCTCGGACTGCGTCCCAACCTGCGCCTGACCCAAGACGAACAAGCCAAAGTTGCCGCAGCCCTCACCCGCGTCGGCCTCGCCGATATGTCGGACCGCAAACCCGCTCAACTCTCCGGCGGCCAACAAAGCCGCGTTGCGCTTGCCCGCGTGCTGGTGCAATCCCGCCCGCTGATCTTGCTGGATGAACCTTTCGCCGCTCTGGGTCCGGCGCTCAAAACAGACATGCTCGATCTCGTCGCAGCCCTGCTTGACGAAACCAACGCCACGCTCCTGATGGTCAGCCACGACCCGACCGACGCGCGCAGGATCGCACCCCAAACCATCCTCGTGGCCGACGGAAAGGCGCACCCGCCTCAAGACACGCAAACCCTGCTCGACACTCCGCCAGACGCGCTCAAGGCCTACCTCGGCTAAGCTTTCCTCTTGCCTGAAATATCCTGGGGATGTGACAGCGTGCTGTCGCAGGGGCAAAGCCCCAAAACAAAAGGGGGCCCAAAGGCCCCCCCAAAAAAACCAGCGCGCGTCGCAGGCGCGCTCGATGTTTTTACGCTTACTTACGCACCAACGCCTCATAAGCTTCGGCAATCTCACGCGTGATATCGCCCACCTCAAAGGTATAGTCGCCAATTTGCCCAACCGGTGTCACTTCTGCCGCGGTGCCAGTCAACCAGCATTGCTCAAAATCGGTCATCTCTTCGGGCATGATATGACGCTCATGCACAGTGATGCCGCGATCCTTGAGCATACCAATCACGGTCTGACGCGTGATGCCATTTAGGAAACTATCCGGCAACGGCGTATGCACTTCACCGTCTTTCACGAAGAAGATATTCGCACCTGTCGCCTCGGCCACATAACCGCGATAATCCATGAACAAAGCATCCGAACAGCCTTTGGCCTCGGCCTTATGCTTGGAGATCGTGCAGATCATATAGAGACCCGCCGCCTTGGCATGCACCGGAATGGTCTCGGGGCTCGGGCGTTTCCACTCGGCAATGTCCAGCTTCGCGCCCTGCATTTTGGCGTCGCCATAATAAGCACCCCATTCCCAAACCGCGATCGCAACTCTGACAGGGTTCTTCGCCGACGCGACACCCATATCGTCCCCCGACCCGCGCCAAACAACAACCCGCACATAGGCGTCTTTCAGGCCGGATTTCTCAAGCGTCGCCACTTTGGCCGCTTCCAGCTCTTCAATGGTGATGGGCATCGGCATGTCCAGCGACTCAGCGCTCTTGAACAGACGCACATTGTGCTCATGGCTTTTGAAAATCTTGCCATTATAAGCCCGCTCGCCCTCAAAGACCGAACTTGCATAGTGCAGCGCGTGGCTCAGCACATGCACCTTGGCCTCACGCCAATCTACAAACTCGCCATCCATCCAGATGACACCATCACGATCATCATATGCACCAGCCATGGTCGTTCCTTTCACCAAGCCATATTTTCATTTGTTGCGCTACTTACGGCCACTTCGGTCATAAAGTTGCGCAAAACCTGCGATTCGCTACCAGTTTGCCCTTGGAGTGTCAACAAAGCTGACATATTGTGACACTCAAAGAGGCATAATGTGAATTCCGGAGGCCACATGGGCGAAGGCATCAGGAGCGACAGCCTGCTCTATCTGACAGATGAGCAACTGCGTCAGGGCATCGAGGCGATGTATTTCGCCTATCGCGGCTTCACCGCCGATCCTGACAGAATTCTTGAATCGATGGCTTATGGCCGCGCCCATCACCGCGCGATCCACTTCATCAACCGCGCGCCGGGCACCACCGTGACCAACCTGCTGGCGATCCTTGGCGTGACCAAACAGTCCCTGAACCGGGTGTTGCGCACCCTGATCGAAGACGGGCTTGTCGAAAGCCGCGTCGGCAAATCCGACCGCCGCGAACGCAACCTTTATCTGACCGAAGACGGGACATCACTGGAACACCGGTTGTCCGACGCCCAACGTGCCCGCATGCGGTCCGCTTTTCGTGACGCAGGCCCCGATGCCGTCTCGGGCTTTCGGCAGGTTCTTGAATCGATGATGGACGGTGAACTGCGCCGCCAATACAAATCACTGCGCGACAGTGGCCAATAAGGGAACACCCACATGAACGAGGTCGATCCCCACCTGCTGATTGTTGACGACGACGAACGCATCCGCAGCCTTCTGCGCAAATTTCTCATGCGCAACGGTTTTCTCGTAACAGCTGCCCGCGACGCCGCCCACGCGCGACGCATCCTGACAGGGCTCGACTTCGACCTGATCGTTCTCGACGTCATGATGCCGGGCGAAGATGGTACCTCGCTGACGCGCTTTATTCGCGAATCCTCGAACACACCTGTCATGCTGCTGACCGCCAAAGGCGAAACCGAGGACCGTATTCTGGGGCTAGAGGCTGGCGCGGATGACTACCTCGCCAAACCGTTTGAACCCAAAGAACTTCTGTTGCGCATCAACGCCATCCTGCGGCGCATGCCGGAACCCGAGGGCGATCAATCCGTGCCCAAGGTGCTGCACCTCGGCTCGATCCGATATGACATCGACCGTGGTGAGATGTGGCAGGGCGACGAGCCGCTGCGCCTGACCGCCACCGAAAGCCAACTGATGCGAATTTTCTCCAAAACCCCGGGCGAGGCTGTTACCCGCACGCAATTGGTTGAGGAACTTGGTCGCGACAAGGGCCAAGCCCAAGAACGCGCAGTGGATGTGCAAATCACCCGTCTGCGCCGCAAGATCGAAGAAGACCCAAAACAGCCACGCTACCTGCAAACCGTGCGTGGCGCGGGCTATATGCTGGCGCCGGACTAACCTGCCTTAAGCCACCCGAAAGTCCCGCGCGGTTTTGCCATAGACCGACACCGTCGCCAGCCTGCTGTCACAGCCCAACAAACCGGGAAACAGTGCCTCAATCTCGGCGCTGGTGTCGGGTGCCATGGCTTGCAACGCCATTGGGCCGGGAAACAGACTCTCGCTGGGATAGCCGTTTGAGAACACGATCTGATGGTCTTCAAACATCATATGCACATAGGTCACGCCACGTTTGCCACGCGCCACGCGCGACCCGGGCATGAACCTGTTCAAATGGGTCGCCCGCACCAGCGTATCGTCCGTCCCCGGCAGGATCAGCCCGTGCTGCGGTGACACCAACAGCGACCGCTCACTGCCCAGTGTTTGCGCACTGACAAAAACCGGCATCAATTTGGGATTGGCCAACAGCTCCGCGTGGCTCAAAGTTGTCGATCCGATCCATACAATCGGCTGCGGCCCGTTGTCCGCCGTGCACACCACATCACCCGCCCGCAGATCTTCGACCGCCCGCTCGCCCTCAGGCGTCAGAATGCCGGTTCCCGTGGTGAAACAGACCACACCTGTGTTGTCCGTCGTCAGCTGCGCGTCGCCAAAGAATGTCAAACTGCCGTCGCCGAACTGGCTGTTGTCGGAATAATCAACGGCTCTGCCGTGGGTATCAACCACGTTGGATTGGTTCAGGATGCCGTCATCATCAAGGTCGGCGTTCATCTCACTCAGATTGTCATAATGGCCCGACAGATCGACAAAATCATTGTTTGTCGTATCCCCGTCCCCAAGCGCACCGGAATTGCCGGCGTTGAAATCCTTTATTGTGTCGTGACCCTCGGACACAACAAACACGTCGTCGCCGTCGCCCCCGAAAAGGAAGTCGTCGCCATCGCCCCCACTCAGGCTGTCATTGCCAGCTTCGCCTTGGATGGTGTCATCACCGGCGCCGCCAATTACGGTGTCATTGCCCTCACCAGCCGAGATAAAATCGTCGCCGGCCTCTTCTCCGTCTTCAAACGTAAAATCAACCCTGTTGGCCGCCAGATCGACACTGTTACTGTCCATCTCAACCGAGATCAGTTCAATCGACTGGATAGGCTGGCTTACCATAACCTCCGCATCCGCGTTGAAACTCATCTCCGGCGCCAGGAAAATATCGCCGCTCTCGGTTTGGAAAACCACCGCCGTGATCATCTCGGTGGTGCCGTCTTCGAACGTCAACTCGGCGTTGAACACGGCCACCGCATCCAGAGTTTGCGGCGTACCATCGATGTTCACCGTTTCCGGATTGCCTTGGTTATCACTGTCGGCAACGCCGTCGTTGTCGGCATCATCGACCTGCACGCGCACCTGATTGGACCCAAGTGGATCACCGGCGCCGCCATAAGTGCCCAGCGCCACACTGGCACCGTCCACCAGCAGATCCATATCATCAGCCGACCCCATGTGAAGCGCGGACCATTCTGTCTGAATGGTGCCGGTGCCCACTGTTTCCGAGGCGCTGTCCCCAAGGATCAAATCGTCCCCTTCACCAGCATCGACACTGTCGTGTCCGGCTCCGGCATCGATTGTATCGTTGCCACTGCCACCGGAAATCACATCATCCCCACGACCACCCAAAAGACTGTCATCGCCATCGTTGCCGGATATGACGTCGTTGCCCGTGCCGCCTTCGATGGTGTCGCCGCCGCCTGCACCTTCAATGGTGTCATCGCCCAGTCCCGCGACAACCGAGTCGGCGCTGCCAGTGATCAAATCACCTTCGCTGTCAAAAGAGCCAAGCTGGATAACGTCGTCGCCAGCTGTCCCGTCGAACTCGCCGTCGGGCTCCATGAAATCCACGTCCATCCGATCCGCCGCCAAATCCGCCGCATCAGTGGCAACACTGTTCAACGTGATCGATTCGATCGCCCCGCCTTGCATCGCAGAATGATCCGCGTTGGCCGACATTTCGGGCACCAAATAAGTCTCGCCGGTGGTCGATTGGACAACCACCGCTGAAATGTCCGCCGTCGTCCCATCCGCATAGGTGATCGTCGCATTGTAAGCGACCAACGCATCATAGGTCTGCGGCGCGCCACCATCGATCGTGAACTGGTCATTGGCCTGCGTGTTGTCCGTCAAATACCTGGGAGCGCTTGAATTATGCTGCGAGAACGTCTGCACCTGATCATAAAGCGGTGTGTCGGCGCCCCCCATGGTTTGCCCGACCAGAACCGAGGCGTTCTCGGCCGTTGAATTTCCCTCTGTCGGGTCAAGGGTCGGCAGAACGCCAAGCGAAATAACGTCAAATGTTGTGGGCATGATAGTGCTACTCTCGTTGAATAGCTGACGGCTATCGTAGCGGGGTAAATCTACACCTAAGATATTGGATAAAATACGCTTTAAGCTTGACTCAAAATGCCCAAGACCCCGCGAATCTACACCAACCAACCCGCATTTTTCTCGCCAAACGCCAGGTTGCCATGCCAGACTGGCACCACAAATTCTCAACGCTCGGAGTCCAAATGCCAACGGCCCTTTTTACGCACCAAAGTTCGCTTCATCACCAAACTCCGACCGGCCATCCCGAGAAAATTGCCCGCATTGAACACATCAATGCCGCCTTGAATGGTCCTCACTTCGCCTCCCTTGATCGTCGTGACGCGCCTGATTGCGATGATGGCGACATCCTGCTCTGCCACCCGCAAAGCCACCTCGACGCCATCACGGCGGCTGAACCTGCGACCGGCACAGTCGCGCTTGACGGCGACACCCATATGTCGCCCGGATCTCTCAAGGCTGCCCGCCACGCTGTCGGTGGTTGCGTCGCCGCCGTTGACGCCGTGATCGCGGGCGACGCGCAAAACGCTTTCGTCGCTTGCCGCCCACCCGGACATCACGCCGAGCAATCAACCCCCATGGGTTTTTGCCTGTTTGGTAACGCCGCAATCGCCGCAAAACACGCATTGGACCGTCATGGCCTCTCCCGTGTCGCTGTGGTCGATTTTGACGTGCACCACGGCAATGGCACGCAGGCGCTTTTGTGGGACGAGCCGCGCACGCTGTTCATCACATCACACCAGAACCCGCTTTGGCCCGGCACCGGACTGCCCGGTGAAACCGGCGCTACCAACAACGTACAGAACTGGCCGCTACCCCCGCATTCTGACGGCCGTCTGATGCGCGCCACCTATCAGGCCGAAATCTTTCCGGCCCTGAACCGCTTCAAACCCGAACTGCTGATCATTTCCGCAGGCTTTGACGCCCACGCCGACGATCCGCTGGCGCAACTCAACTGGTCCACGGATGACTTCACATGGCTCACGCGCGAACTCTGCGCGATTGCGGATGCGCATTGCGAAGGGCGGGTGGTCTCGACTTTGGAAGGCGGATATGATCTGAACGCCTTGGCGGCGTCTACCGCCGCCCACGTCAGCGTTTTGATGGAGACAACCGCATGAGTGACACACCAATCAGCGAGATGAGCTTTGAGGCCGCAATGCGCGAGCTGGAACAAGTTGTCGGCCAGTTGGAAAGCGGCAACGTCGAACTCGAAAAATCCATCGCGCTCTATGAACGCGGTGCCGAATTGAAAAAACGCTGCGAAGACAAACTCAAAGAAGCCGAGGAAAAAGTCGCCGCTATCACGCTTGACGGCGACGGCAACCCCAAAGGGCTGACCCCCGTCGAAGGCATGTAATTTCCGCATCCCAACCGCGCGAAATATTCCCGCCGGATTGGGCGCTTCTGGCCCGAAGTCCGGGCATCAGGACCAAGACGCACATGTTCCAAACCCGACTTTCAGAAACCACCGCCTTGATCGAAACGCACCTGCAAATGGTGATGGCACCGCTTGGCGACCTGCCCGTTGTCGCGGCCATGCGCTATGCCAGCGCGGGCGGCAAACGCCTGCGCGCCTTTCTGGTGCTTGAAAGCGCGCGATTGCATGGCATCGCGCCCGAAAACGCCATCTGGCCCGCCGGTGCAATCGAGATGATTCACGCCTATTCGCTTGTGCATGACGATCTGCCCTGCATGGACGACGACGATCTGCGGCGCGGCCTGCCAACGGTGCATGTGAAATGGGACGAAACCACCGCCGTTCTGGCAGGTGACGCGCTGCAAACCCTCGGGTTTGAAAGCGTTTCACGCCCCGAATGCCACCCCGACCCAATGGTGCGCGCTGATCTGACCGTGACCCTCGCGCGCGCGGCGGGTGCGCAGGGCATGGTCTTGGGTCAAGCCCTCGACATCGCCGCCGAAACCGCCCCCCTGCCGTTGACGCTAGACGAAATCACCCACCTTCAGGCGGGTAAAACCGGTGCGTTGATCGCCTGGTCCGCCACCACTGGCGCGATGATGGCCCGCGCCGATACCGCGCCGCTGATGCGTTATGCCACCGATCTCGGCCTCGCGTTCCAGATCGCCGATGACATCCTCGACGTCGAAGGCGACGTCGCCACCGTTGGCAAGGCCGTTGGCAAAGACGCCGACGCCGGCAAAGCCACTTTTGTTTCTCTGCTGGGATTGGACGGCGCAAAATCCCGCGCCCGCGACCTTGTAGAAGATGCCTGCGAGGCTCTATCTTCTTATGGTACGAAGGCTGATACCTTGCGGGATGCCGCCCGTTTCGTTATCTCGCGAGACAGCTAGCAAAAGGCACGCGCAATGTCCGCCAGACCTCATACTCCTCTGCTCGACCAAGTGGCTTCTCCGGAAGACCTGAAACAATTTTCCGATGCTGAGCTGACCCAGATTGCGCATGAATTGCGATCCGAGACTATTTCAACGGTTTCCGAAACAGGCGGACACCTTGGCGCAGGACTTGGCGTGGTCGAACTGACCGTGGCATTGCACGCGATCTTTGACACGCCACGCGACAAGATCGTCTGGGACGTCGGCCATCAGTGTTACCCGCACAAAATTCTCACCGGACGCCGCGACCGCATCCGCACCCTGCGCCAAGAAGACGGCCTGTCTGGTTTCACCAAACGCTCAGAATCGGTCTACGACCCCTTTGGCGCGGCGCACAGCTCTACCTCGATTTCTGCCGCGCTTGGCTTTGCCACGGCCCGTGATCTTGGTGGTCAATGTGACGGCGGCCTCGGCGACGCGATTGCCGTGATCGGCGACGGATCGATCACCGCAGGCATGGCCTATGAGGCGATGAACAACGCAGGTCATCTGAAAAAGCGCCTGTTTGTGGTGCTAAACGACAACGACATGTCGATTGCCCCGCCCGTGGGCGCGATGTCGGAATACCTGAGCCGCCTCTATGCCGGCGAGCCCTTTCAGGAACTCAAAGCTGCCGCAAAAGGTGCTGTGTCCCTGCTGCCCGAACCCTTCCGCGAAGGCGCCAAGCGTGCCAAGGAAATGATCAAGGGCATGGCCGTTGGCGGCACCCTGTTCGAAGAGCTCGGCTTTTCCTACATCGGCCCGATTGATGGCCATGACATGGACCAGTTGCTGCCAATCCTGCGCACCCTGCGCCAACGCGCCACGGGACCGGTGATGCTTCACATCATCACAAAAAAGGGCAAAGGCTACGGCCCCGCCGAAGGTGCGCCCGACAAGGGCCACGCCACCGCAAAATT
This sequence comes from Shimia sp. SK013, assembly GCF_001292625.1. GTDB lineage: Bacteria > Pseudomonadota > Alphaproteobacteria > Rhodobacterales > Rhodobacteraceae > Shimia. The sequence goes on along the minus strand of NZ_LAJH01000028.1, from coordinate 140,830 downwards.
TGATGTCATCACCGGCAAACAACACAAAGCGCCCTCTAACGCGCCGTCTTACACGTCGGTCTTTGGCAAGACGCTTGTAGATCTCGCCGCCGAGGACAGCCGCATCTGTGCCGTGACCGCCGCCATGCCCGACGGCACGGGCCTGAATCTCTTTGCCGAACGCTACCCAAGCCGCTGCTTTGACGTCGCGATTGCCGAACAACACGGCGTGACGTTCTCCGCCGCGCTTGCCGCGGGCGGTATGCGACCCTTTTGCGCGATCTACTCGACCTTCCTGCAACGCGGCTACGATCAGGTGGTGCACGATGTAGCGATTCAACGCCTGCCAGTGCGTTTCGCTATCGACCGCGCCGGACTGGTTGGGGCCGACGGAGCCACCCATGCCGGCAGCTTTGACATCGCCTTTATGGCCAACCTGCCCGGCATGGTCGTGATGGCCGCTGCCGATGAAGCAGAACTGAAACACATGGTCGCGACAGCCGCCGCTTATGACGATGGCCCCATCGCGTTCCGCTATCCCCGCGGCGAAGGCGTAGGGGTGGAGCTTCCGGAAAAAGGTGAGGTTTTGGAGATCGGCAAAGGCCGGATCATCGCCGAAGGAAAACGCGTGGCGCTGTTGTCTTTTGGCACGCGCCTCGAAGAGGTGCGCAAAGCCGCCGAGGCGCTAACGGCCAAGGGAATCACGCCGACCATTGCCGACGCCCGTTTTGCCAAACCGCTGGACGCGGCGATGATCCTTGAACTTGCAGCCAACTACGAGGCGCTGATCACCATTGAAGAAGGCGCCATTGGCGGATTTGGCAGTCACGTCGCCCAGCTTTTGGCCGAAAACGCCGTGTTTGACGCGGGTCTGAAATACCGCTCCATGGTGTTGCCTGACACGTTCATCGATCAGGCCTCGCCAAAGACGATGTATGACGTTGCTGCCATGAACGCCGAGCAGATCGAAACCAAGGTGCTCGACACATTGGGCATCTCTCAAATCGGCGAGCGCACGGCCTGAGGCCGCACCCATTTTGGGCGCAACGAGGTTGATAGCGTGCCCGACAGGGAACTCCTTCGGATCATCTACGGAAGCCCTCCCGCCCGTTTGACACCCTCAGCTGCGCTGAACGCGACAAAGTGTTGGGCGTGGCTCAGCTGCGCTGAGCCTTTAGGTATTTAGGGAACAAAAAAGCTATGTGGTCTCGTCCACCAACATCGCCTGCAACGCATTGCGATAGTTCGGATATTTCAGAACAACGCCAAGCTCTTGCTTTATCCGATCATTCCTGACGCGTTTGCTGTCGGAATAGAAACTGCGTGCCATCGGGCTCATCTCCGCGTCCTCAAACGCCACTTCGGGTGGCGGCTCCATACCCAAAAGCTCCGCAGCATAGGTCAGGATATCTTGCGGTGGCGCCGGACTGTCGTCGCAAACGTTGTAAATCCGCCCCGAATTGGGTTGCATCATCGACGCCTCAAGCACCTTAGCGATGTCGTCCACATGTGCGCGTGAAAATACCTGATTTTTCTTGATGATCCTCCGCGCCGTACCGCGCCGCAATTTCGCAAACGGCCCCCGACCTGGCCCGTAAATGCCAGCCAAACGGAAAATATGCAGCGGCAAGCCTTCGACAGCCTGCCATTCCGCCTCTGCTTTCACCCGCATTTGTCCACGAATGCCACCGGGATCAAGCGGTGTATCTTCGTCGACCCAACCGCCGTCCATATCGCCATAAACACCCGTCGTTGACAGATATCCGACCCATTTCAGCCCCTTGGCATTCGCCAATGCCGTGCGACCGGCGCGCAGGACCGGATCGCCGTTATCACCCGGTCGGATCGAGCTCAGAACGTGGCTTACGCCATCCAATGCCTCTTCAAAATCAATGGGCCAAAGCAGCGGCGTCACCCCATCTGCCCTTGCCGCGTCAAATTGGGTGTCATCACGCAACGTGCCGATGACCGTCCATCCCTGCGGCACCAAGCGTCGCGCCAGCGCGCGTGCTGTGTATCCATGTCCAAGTGAAAGCAGTGTCTGTGTCATGGCCGCACCTTGCCGCCCCGCGCCCGAAGCTGCAAGACCACAGCCTTGCTTTCTGTCCGTTACCGGCTTTCACTGCGTCTATGCGCCCAGAAAACGATCCCTCGCTCGACGCGGCCTATGCCCTGAGTACGCCCGAAGACTCCCGTCGGCTTTATGCGGATTGGGCAAGCACCTACGACAGCGATTTTGCCACGTCCTCGGATTACATCCTGCACACCCAAGTTGCCCGCCATTTTGCCGCCGCCGGTGGCGCTGGACCTGTCCTTGATGTTGGCGCTGGCACCGGCCTATGCGCCAAGGCATTGACCACGCTTTTGGACACTGAGATCGACGGCACTGATATCTCGCCCGAAATGCTCGCCGTTGCCCGTGAAAAACGCCTCTACCGGTATCTTTTTACCGGTGACCTGACCCGCACATTGCCCGTGGCAGACAACGCATATCACGGCATCATCAGCTCCGGCACATTCACCAACGGCCACGTCGGACCCGACGCCATCGATGAACTTTTGCGCATCACAGCGCCGGGCGGGTTGATTGCTTTGTCCATCAACTGCCAGCACTTTGAACGCACAGGGTTTGCGAAAAAACTAGAGTCTATTACGGCCAATACCACCGAAATTCGTCTGCCACAGGTACGCATATACGGCGACGCCGCCACCGGCGATCACAGCGATGACACTGCCTTTGTCACTCTTATCCGCGTCGCCTGATTACTTGCCTGTCCACACCGGGTCGCGCTTCTCGGCAAAGGCCCGCGCGCCTTCCAGCTGATCTTCGCTGTCATAAAGCACGTCAACCGAACGCAACTGGCGTTTGGTGATCCGGTTCATTGCATCCTGAAACTTGGAGTCTTCCGCATCTCGCACGATCTCCTTGATCGCCGCATAAACCAGCGGCGGTCCCGACGCCAACACCTCAGCCTGCTCCCAAGCCCGCGCCATCAATGTGTCGGCCGCAACGATCTCGTTCACCAGCCCCCACCGATGCGCCTCTTCGGCATCAAACCATCGACCGGTCAGCAACAATTCCATCGCGATATGATACGGAATGCGCTTGGGCAACTTGACGCTCGCAGCATCCGCGACCGTACCGGATCGGATCTCCGGAAGCGCGAAGCTTGCATGATCCGCCGCAATAATGATGTCCGCCGACAACGCCAATTCCAGCCCACCACCGCAGGCGATCCCGTTTACAGCCGCAATCACTGGCTTGTTCATGTCGCGCAGTTCCTGCAGGCCGCCAAACCCGCCAACACCATAATCCCCGTCCACGGCATCACCATCCGCCGCCGCCTTCAGATCCCAGCCGGGGCAAAAGAATTTGTCGCCACCGCCCGTCAATATTGCGACCCGCAGCTCTGGATCGTCGCGAAAGTCGCGGAACACCTCGCCCATCACGCGGCTAGTCACCAGGTCAATCGCGTTCGCCTTTGGCCTGTCCAGCGTGACTTCCAAAATGGCGCCCATGCGCCGGGTTTTTACTGGGCTCTCGTTCATTTCGTCACTCCTCAAGCGCGAACGGATCATTATCCGCGTCTCTGTTTGCCTCATATTCCGCCCAAAACGCCGCTCCCTGCGCCGCCTCTTCGCCAAGCAAATCCGCAATCACCTGCAGGCTCACATCCGTGCCCGCCGACACGCCGGAACTTGTATAAAATTTCCCGTCTTTGACCCACCGCGCGCTGCGACGCCAATCCACCGCGTCGGTTTGGCTAACCTCACGCACCCAATCAAAGGCCAGTTTGTTGGTCGTCGCCGCGTGTCCGTTCAACAGCCCCGCCCGCGCCAGCAACGCCGATCCGGTGCAGACACTGGTCACAACCTCTGCCCCGGCACTGGCGGCGCGCAACCACTCAAGCATGGCGGCGTTCTCAATCTCCGCCCGCACACCTTTGCCGCCCGGAACCAGCAACACGTCATAGCGGTCGCCATCGGCAAACGTCGCATCCGGTACCACCGCAGGTCCGCCCGAAGACGTGACCGGTTTGGCAGCCTCGCCAACCGCGATAATCTTGAACTGATCCCGATGCATGGCAAACATCTCAAGCGGCCCGAAATAGTCGAGCATCTCAAATCCTTCAAAAATCACCGCGCCGATTGTCCGCATCACACTGCCTTTCTGACCAAAGCATCCGCCGCCACGGCACGCGTCGGCGTGCAGATCAACGGGTTGATCTCAGCCTCTTCAATGCAGTCAACATTGGCAAGTACATAGGCTTGCAGCGCCTCAATCGCATCAAGAACAGCGTCCATATCGGCCGCCGCAGCCCCACGATAGCCACTCAGCAATTTCGCCACTTTTAGCCTGTTTAGAGACTGAATTACCTGCTCGCGGCCGGCCGGGATCAACAACGACGTGCTGTCTGCCAACACTTCCGTCAAAACGCCACCTGCCGCCAATGTCAGCACAAACCCATGCGCGGGATCGCGCGTCACGCCAATCAGCAACTCCGCCACGCCGCCATCGATCATTTCTTCAACAAGAAAATCCTGTGTCGGCATTTCAACCGCCGCCGCATCCAGCTCTTGATGGGACAACCCCAATTTCACAGCACCCGCTTCGGTCTTGTGCGCAATGCCGCGCCCCTTCAAGACTAGCGGTGCCCGAAGGTGAGACGCGGCCTCACTTAGGCAATTTTCCCCTGAAACAGAGACTGTTTTCGGGACATCAAGCCCACAAACCGCCAGCGCGGTTTTGGCAGCACCTTCGTCCAAAACCTTCGAGTCACGCGCCGCACCCGGCAATGCTATTGGCTGTGCATCTGGTACATGCAATCGGGTAGTGGCCGCGGCTGCCTCGACAGCTTCCCGCAGCCCATACATCGGCACAACGCCTCCCGCTGCCAGCTCCCGCGCTGTGTCTGCGGGCATCAGCTCTGGCAAACTCGCGACAACCGCCATCGGCCGGCCGGTCGCGGCCCGCGCCTTGATCGCGGCAGCAGTTGCACAATCCCAGTCGTGTCGGTTTTCTGGCGGATAATCGACGACCGAGACCGTCATCCCGATATGATCCGCCATCATGGCTCCCCAAGCCCGCGCCATCGCATCTTCGTCGCGCCAGATATAGGTGTGGTAATCCAGCGGATTGGCCAAAGCCACCATCGGTCCCAAAACTTCTCCCAGGGTCTGGCGTTGTTCATCACTCAAAGCTGGAAAGCTCAGGCCTGTGCCCAACGCAGTATCCGCCATCAGGCTCGCTTCACCGCCCGAACAACTGATCGACGACAGCGTCGGCGTTTTTAGCGGCCCAACCATGTGCAAAAGCTTCAGGGTTTCCAGAAATACTGTCAGATCCCGCACCCGGGCAAATCCCAAGCGCGATATCAGTGCCTCAGCACCTGCGTCACTTCCTGCCAACGAAGCAGTGTGGCTCACGGTCGCGGCCTGCGCCTCATCGCTTGCGCCCACTTTCAGGGCAACAATTGGCACCCCTTTGGCATACGCCTTCGCGGCCAAGGCCTCCCAAGTCCGCAGATCGGAAAATCCCTCGATATGCAGACCGATCGCCGTGACCCGTGGATCGTCCAGAAACGCGCTGGCAATCTCCGCCTGACTCAACTGCGCCATGTTCCCGCACGTCGCGACATATGCAATCGGCACGCCACGCATTTGGTTTGTCAGATTGATCGCGATGTTCGAACTCTGGGTAAGGATCGCTACACCGCGTTCAACTCGTTTGCAGCCATGCTGGTCAGGCCACAAGACAGCGCCATCCAGCGCATTGATCAGGCCATAGCAGTTCGGCCCCAGAATCGGCATCTCCCCAGCCGCCGCCACCAGCGCGGCCTGCAGATCATTTCCGCTGGCATCCTCCGCTGCCGCTTCCGAAAAACCTGAGGCAAAACACACCGCACCTCCTGCCCCCGCCGCAGATAGCGCCGCAACAGCTTCAACAGTGGCGCGCCGGTTGATACCAACAAAAGCTGCATCTGGCGCCCGCGGCAAATCTTCGATCCTCGCAAAAGCGGCATAGCCCCCGACCTCGGCTGCCTTTGGGTGTACCGGCCAGATATCGCCGGAAAAACCGAGTTTCTCCAACTGACGCACAACTTCACCACACCAAGCACCACCCCCGACCACAGCGACAGATGTCGGTTGGATCAATCTCGAGAGGTCACGTTTTATCATAGCGGAACCCCAAAAGATTCTATGCCTTCGGCGAGGATATTTTGGGCAAGAGGAAGCAAGGTTTTGTTAACCATCTTCGGCCACCCTTGAGACGCGGAACAGGCTGGGAAGCCGATGACCGCGCAAGGGGAAGGCATCTTGTCTTTCATTGGAGGGGCCGCCATGCGCAGTCCCTCCTCTTGCTTTAAATATCCCGGGGGTTTGGGGGCTGGCCCCCATTCGGCAACCATCACGCGCCCAATGGCCGCAACAGATCACGGCTGATGATGTGACGTTGAATCTCGCTGGTCCCGTCCCAGATCCGCTCAACCCGCGCATCCCGCCAGAAACGTTCCAACGGATAGTCATCCATCAACCCCATACCGCCATGGATCTGGATGGCGGCATCTGTCACCCGCGCCAACATCTCACTGGCATAAAGCTTGGCCGACGCGATCTCGCGATTACACGGCAAACCTCGGTCCAGCCGTGCCGCCGCCGACATCGTCAGCAAATCCGCCGCGTCGATCTCGGTGATCATGTCGGCAATCTGAAAGCCCACGCCTTGGAATTTGCCGATTGGCTGACCGAATTGTTCACGCTGCGCGGCATAATCCAACGCGTAATCAAACGCGCGCCGCGCACGGCCCACACAAAACGCCGCCACAGTCAGGCGCGTTGCATAAAGCCACTCGTTCATCACGGCAAACCCGCCATCGACCTCGCCCAACACCTGCGCATCCGGCAAACGGCAATCATCAAACTCCAGCACCATGTTTTTGTACCCTCGGTGGCTGACAGACTTGTAGCCATCGCGCACCGTGAAACCGGGCGTGTCGCGGTCCACAAGGAACGTCGTGATCCGCTTTTTGGGCCCTTTTGGTGTGTCGTCCTCACCAGTGGCCACAAACACGATGAAAAAATCCGCATGCTCTGCGCCAGAAATGAAATGCTTGTTGCCGTTCACCACCCAATCGCCACCGTCGCGCACCGCACTGCATTTCATGCCGCGCACGTCCGACCCTGCCCCGGGTTCGGTCATCGCCAGCGCATCCATGCGCTCGCCGCGCACTGCGGGCAGAAGATATTTCTCACGCTGCTCTGCGTCACACGCCATCAAAATATTCTGTGGACGGCCAAAGAAATGCGTCAACGCCATCGATCCACGCCCCAACTCGCGCTCCACCAGCGTGAAGTCGAGATGGTTCAGACCAGCGCCCCCCACTTCCTCAGGGAAATTACAGGCGTAAAACCCCAGATCGAGGGTCTTTTGCTTGATTTTTTCGCCCAATTCATGCGGCACGACACCGGTACGCTCAACCTCATCCTCAAAGGGGTAAATCTCGTTCTCCACAAAGCTGCGGACGGTGGAGACGATCATCTCCTGCTCTTCGGTCAGGTCAAACTGCATGGCGCGCTCCCAAATTCTGTTGCGCATAGCTCAACTGACTTGACCTACACTACCATGCAGGATTACCCCCAAAGCATGCAGTTTTGGGAAAAAACCTCCGCCGCACCGCAGCACATTGGCGTTCTTCTGTTCGAAGGTTTCTCCAATCATTGCCTTGCCAACACGGTGGAACCCATGCGGGCGGCCAACATGATCTCGGGCAAGCCGCTTTATGATTGGACTTTCCTGTCACTGGACGCCCTTCCCGTAACCAGCTCCTCGGGCCTTTCTGTTGCTCCGCACGACAAACTTGGTGCAGCGCGCGGTGATATGTTGGTGGTCATGCCCTCCTACGGCTTTCGCGACCATGGCGGCTGGAAAACCCAAGCCGCGCTGCGCTCTGCCGCCACCCGCTTTCCGACGCTTTGCGCGATGGACACCGGCAGCTGGCTGCTGGCCGAGGCGGGCCTTCTGGACAAACACAAAGCCACCATCCACTGGGAAGAGCTCACCAATTTCGAAGAACGCTTTCCCGATATCGAAGCACTGCGCGAACGCTTCGTCATCGACGACAGGCGCCTGACCTGTTCGGGTGCGATGGCGGCTTTTGATCTGGTTCTGCATCTGATCGGGCAGCAACGCGGCCAGGCCCTCGCGCTTGAGGTTGCGCAGCTTTTCATGACCCGCGACAGCGCCCGCAGCCACACCGGCGGCGCGACACCGGCTGGTCGCATTGTGAACCGCGCGCTCGCAGTCATGCAGGAGCACCTCGAACACCCGTTGCCGATCCCGCAAATTGCCCGCCGCGCCGGTGTCACACAAAAAACCCTCGAAGCGCGGATGAAAGCCGAACTCGGCGCGGCACCAACAACGGTTTATCGCCGCCAACGCCTGACGCTTGCCCGTAAATTGGTGATGGACACAGACCTGACTGTCGCGGAAATCGCGGTGCGCGCGGGGTACAAAAACCCGGCCGCCATGACCCGCGCGTTCAAGGCAGGGTTTGATGAGACGCCCACATCACTCAGGCACCAACGCTAGCGCGTGTACATCTGTTTCTTATGGGCGCGCGTGCGCGTTGTTCCCTCGGCCGATCCGTCATGAAACGTGCCAAACCAGCGATCAAACGGAATTTCCGAGGTGCCGTAGTTGCACTCAAAATATCGGTGATGCAGCTGATGGAAGAAATCGCCGGACTTGGCGACCTCGGCGTCTTTGGCAACCAGCTTTTCAAACCCACAATGGCTGAACACCGGGCTGATTTGTTGAAAACTGGCGTGAAACACCAGATGCAGCGGGTTTGACGGCACGATCAGATGCACAAAATAGGTGGTGAAATAGAGCATGTTTTCAAACCAGTGGTTTGAAATGCCTGACCACGGTCCGACGTTCACGTTGCGATGATGCACGGCATGCACATGTTTATAAAGTCGCGGATGATGTTCCAGCCGGTGCACCCAATAAAAATGCAGGCTCGACCACATCGGGATCAGCGCCAGCCAGATCACAAAGAAAACCGGACGCTCTGCGAATGTGATCACCGGCACTTTGCCAGTCGCCATAGCCCAATAAATCAGACACTGATACACCGTCGCCACCGTCATGGCGCTGCCAAGTGTCCACCAGATGTTGTCCAAAACCTGATTGTTAAAGGTGAAACTGCCGTTCTTGCGGGTCAGATCGCGCTTGTCGAATTTCTTGCGCATGCCCTGACCCTTGCGCATATAAAGCCACCAATGCAGCCCACCCGCCACCAGCGTCTGCGGGATCACATTCATCAACCAAACAGTGCCCACCCATCGCCAGTGAAACGTCTGCATCTGCTCCAGCGGCGGCAGGACAAAGGCCCAGATCAAGAGCGCTATCCCAAATGGCACCGTCAAAGCTGTGATCATCAACCACGCGTCGCGATACCACCTCAACACTGCCGTAGGTTTGGGTGGCCACGCAAAAAGCGGGTTTAAAGTGATTGGGTGCGGCGGGCGGTAATGCCACCGCTCAGCCTCGGCATCGTCAGCAAAATCATGTGGCATCGCGCGACCCTCCCAAATGGCGCATTTCACAGTGTGTCAGGTGGCGTAGGTCGACCTTTCGTCGTCCAAAATGGCCTTCAATTCCGCCAAATGCCGTTCATCCTGCTCGGGATACTCTTCCAGCTCCCGTGCGGTTTTCTCGGCGATGTCGTCAGGCAGCACGCGCAATGGCTGACCGGTTTGCAGCGCACGGATATATGTCTCCGCCGCGCGCTCAAAATAATAAAGCCGGTTGAACGTATCCGCGACCGAATTGCCGATCACCAACACGCCATGATTGCCCATGATCATCACCTTCTTCTTTGGATCGGTCAGCAGCGTGGCACAGCGCTCGCCTTCGTCCTCAAACGCCAGACCGCCATACCCGTCATCAATCACATAGCGGTTGAAAAACGTGGCACAGTTTTGATCGATCGGCGGCAAGCTGCTGTCGGCCAGGCTGGCCAAAACGGTGGCAAAAATCGAATGCACATGCATCACACAACGCGCGTGCGGGCAATGCCGGTGAATGCCGCCATGCAATCCCCAAGCGGTGGGATCAGGCGCGTCGGGACCATTCAGCGTTTCCGGATCATTGGCGTCCACCAACAGCAATTCACTCGCCTTGATGCGCGAAAAATGCACCTGATTTCGGTTCATCAGAAACTGGGTGCCTTCTTCGTTGACCGCGAGGCTAAAGTGGTTGGCTACGCCTTCGTGCCAATTCAGCCGTTCAGCCCAGCGAAACGCCGCCGCCATATCCACGCGTTCCTGCCAATGCTCCATATTGGGCCGCAATTCCGTGACGCTCATGTCTCGCTCCTTGTTCCTCGTTTTCAGACCATCACCCGCAAGGATGTGGGTCTATCTTCTTTGCGACGTCGTATTTGGACCGCCGCGCGGGGCGCTCCCGCCCTCTTCGATCTTCTGGTGAAGATCTGCTGAGGTTGGGCCCGGCTCAGCTTTGCTGAGCCTTTAGGTATTTGGGGAACAAAAAGCCGATTTTTGTCGCAATACCTTGCACCCCTCGGTTTCAATATCCCCTTGAAACACTTTTCGCAAAAGCTTCACCTGTGGGCTGGTTGAACATCCCCAAAACAAGTGTCACCTTGGGCCATGGAACATATGCATTTTCAAAGCTGGGCCGACGTGGCCCCCCGCTTGGTCGCCGTCGCCGCAGGGCGCGAACCCGCTGACACCGTTATTCGCAAAGGGCGTTGGGTCAACGTCCACACCCGCGAGATCCTCCCCGACCATGATATTGCCATTGCCGAAGGGCGTATCGCCTATGTCGGCCCTGACGCCGGCCACTGCACCGGACCCGATACCGAAGTGATCGAGGCCAATGGGCGCTTCATGATCCCCGGTCTGTGTGACGGTCACATGCACATTGAATCGGGCATGCTGACGCCGGCCGAATTTGCCCGCGCCGTGATTGGCCATGGCACCACCACCATGTTCACCGACCCGCATGAGATCGCCAATGTGCTTGGCCTTGAAGGTGTGCGCATGATGCATGACGAAGCGCTGATGCAACCCGTCAACATCTTCACGCAGATGCCGTCTTGCGCGCCCTCCGCGCCGGGGTTGGAGACCACAGGTTTTGAAATCGGCCCCGATGATGTGACCGAGGCGATGAGCTGGCCCGGCATCATAGGTCTGGGCGAAATGATGAACTTTCCGGGTGTAGTCAACGGCAGCCAACAAATGCTTGCCGAGATCGCCGCCACCCAGAACGCGGGCAAAACCGTGGGTGGCCATTACGCCAGCCCCGACCTCGGGCCCAACTTTCACGCTTACGCCGCGGGTGGTCCTGCTGATGATCACGAAGGCACCTGCGAGGCCGACGCCATTGCCCGCGTGCGCCAAGGCATGCGCTCGATGATGCGGCTTGGCTCCGCTTGGTATGACGTGGAAACCCAAATTACAGCGATCACGGAAAAAGGTCTCGATCCACGCAGCTTTATTCTCTGCACCGATGATTGCCATTCCGGCACTTTGGTCAACGATGGCCATATGAACCGCGTGGTGCGCCACGCGATCGACTGCGGATGCGATCCGGTTGTGGCGCTGCAAATGGCGACGATCAACACAGCCACACATTTTGGTTTGGAACGTGACCTCGGCTCCATCGCACCGGGCCGTCGCGCCGATGTCATTCTGACCAGCGACCTCAAGGCCCTGCCGATTGAGCATGTCATTGCACGCGGCAAAACCGTCGCCAAAGACGGCAAAGTGTTGGTGGAATGCCCGCACCACGACTGGCCGGACCACGCGCGCCAGACTGTGAACCTGGGCCGCCCTCGCACCGCTGCGGATTTTGTGATCACAGCGCCTGAAGGCGCCACCAAGGTCACCGCCAACGTCATCGGCGTCATCGAAAATCAGGCCCCGACCAAGGCGCTCACCGCCGACCTTTCCGTCGAAAACGGCGTCGTTTTGCCCGATATAGAGACTGATACTGCGCAAATTGCACTGGTAGAACGTCACCGCGCCACCGGCGGTGTGTCCAACGCGTTTGTATCTGGCTTTGGCTACAGCGGAAAGATGGCGATGGCCTCCACCGTGGCGCACGACAGCCACCATATGATCGTTGTCGGCACCGACCGTGAAATGATGGCGCTGGCTGCAAACCGCCTTGGCGAGGTTGGCGGCGGTGTGACCATATATAAGGACGGACAAGAGATCGCGCTGGTGGAATTGCCCATCGCCGGCCTGATGTCTGATGCCCCTGCGACCGAGGTTGCGGCCAAGGCGCAGAATATGGTCGAGGCAATGGAGGCTTGCGGCTGCACGCTCAACAACGCTTATATGCAACACTCGCTTTTGGCGCTTGTGGTGATCCCAGAGTTGCGGATCTCCGACCTTGGCCTTGTAGATGTAACCAAGTTTGAAATGACTGATGTGATTAAGGCTGCCGAATGACCCCTCAACAAATCCCCGTGCATTCCCCCGCAGTTCCGGCCGCGCAAGCCTTCACCGATGCAAGCGCCGCCGTGGACCGGCTCGAAGAACTCTACAGCATCGCCACCACTTATTTGTGTGACCAATTTCGCCGCGCCTTGCGTAAAGGCCCCGACGGCCACCGTATCCGCGCCTTTTACCCCGAAATCCGCATCACCACGACCAGCTTTGCGCAAGTCGACAGCCGCCTCAGCTTTGGCCACGTGTCCGAACCCGGCACCCATCGCGCCACGATCACGCGCCCGGACCTGTTCCGCAATTATCTGGAACAGCAAATCTCGCTGTTGGTTGGAAACCACGGCGTTCCGGTCACTATTAGTGTCAGCGACACGCCGATCCCCGTGCATTTTGCCGTTGCCGCCAAAAGTGACATGACCGTCCCGCAAGAAGGCGCCGCCGAATTCACACTTCGTGACATCTTTGATGTGCCGGACCTGTCGACCACCAACGATGACATCGTCAACGGTATGCACACTCATGACGACGATGAGGTCGGCCCGCTGGCCCCCTTCACCGCCCAGCGCGTGGATTATTCGCTGGCACGGCTCAGCCACTATACCGCGACCGATGCCGACCATTTCCAAAACCACGTTCTGTTCACCAACTACCAGTTCTACGTGACCGAATTCGAAGCCTACGCGCGTCAAATGCTGGCCGATCCAAAATCCGGCTACACCAGTTTCGTCAGCACCGGCAATGTCGAGATCACCGACGCCGAAACGCCAATCGCTCCGGTAGACAAACAACCGCAGATGCCGACCTATCACCTCAAACGGGCGGACGGGTCCGGCATCACATTGGTCAATATCGGCGTCGGGCCGTCAAACGCCAAAACCGCCACCGACCACATCGCCGTACTGCGCCCTCACGCCTGGATCATGGTTGGCCACTGCGCTGGCTTGCGCAATTCGCAAAGCCTCGGCGACTTCGTTCTGGCCCACGCCTACTTGCGCGAAGATCACGTGCTGGATGACGATCTGCCGGTCTGGGTGCCAATCCCCGCGCTGGCCGAAGTGCAGATCGCCATGGAACAGGCCGTGGCCGAGGTCACCGAGCTTAAGGGCTACGATCTTAAACGTGTGATGCGCACGGGCACCGTCGCCACCATCGACAACCGCAACTGGGAACTGCGCGAACATGCGGGTCCCGTTCAGCGCCTCAGCCAATCCCGTGCCATCGCGCTCGATATGGAAAGCGCCACAATCGCCGCCAACGGGTATCGGTTCCGCGTTCCCTACGGCACACTTCTATGTGTCAGCGACAAGCCGCTGCATGGCGAATTGAAGCTTCCCGGCATGGCTTCGGACTTCTATAAGACGCAGGTCGCCCGCCATTTGATGATCGGAATTCGGGCTATGGAGACCTTGCGGGAAATGCCGCTGGAACGGCTCCATTCGCGGAAATTGCGCTCATTTGACGAGACTGCCTTCCTTTGACCCAGCGGAAACTTGCGAAAAACCCTTAAAAATGGGGTTTTTCGACACACAATTTATTGTGTTCACCCACCATATCCCGTTAAATGCGCGACACGAGGCCCAACATTCGGGCAAATAATGGAGACCTGAAATGGCAAAACCGATGACCAAGACCCAACTCGTTGCCGCTTTGGCCGAAGAAATGGGTTCGGACAAGAAATCCGCAGGCGCGGCACTGGAAGCAGTATGCGCACTGATCACCCGCGAAGTTTCTGGCGGCGGCGCAGTGACCCTGCCCGGCGTTGGCAAAATCTACTGCCGCGAGCGCCCTGAGCGCATGGTGCGTAACCCCGCCACCGGCGAGCAGATCAAGAAAGACGCAGACAAGGTTGTGAAAATGACCATCGCCAAAGCGCTGAAAGACAGCGTGAACGGCTGATCGCGTTGATCACCTGACACTGAAAGGGTCGCCTTCGGGCGGCCCTTTTTCTTTGGCGGTCTCGCGCGATGCCTACGCGCCAACAGGGTGTGCTGCGCCTGCTCAAACAGACGCAGCCAAATTTCACAACTGCGCGCTGGGCGTAGACTGGGAAATCGCGATCTCATCGGCGTTCATATCTTCGCCAATGCCCTCAAACAGCGGCGTCGACAAATAGCGCTCGCCCGTATCCGGCAACATCACCAGAATATTGCTACCTTCCGGCGCAGTTTGTGCCGCCTCCATCGCCGTGGCAAAGGTCGCCCCCGCCGAAATTCCGGTGAAAATACCTTCTTCGGCCGCCAGACGACGCGACCACGCGATGCTGTCAGGGCCGGACACGGTCAGCAACTCATCATAAAGCCCGTTGTCCAACGCCTCTTGCAGAACCCACGGAATGAAATCCGGCGTCCAGCCCTGGATGGGATGCGGCTCAAAATTCGGGTGGCTCTCTGTGGCCTGATGATCATCGTTGCGCGTGTTCACATATCCCGATCCGATCAGCGCCGAATTCGCAGGCTCTGACAGGATGATTTTTGTATCAGGGCTTTCGCGCCGCAGCACACGACCGACGCCGCTCACCGTGCCACCCGTTCCGTATCCGCTCACGAAATAATCCAACTTTTCGCCTGCGAAATCCGCCAGAATTTCACGTGCCGTTGTGGCCTCATGGATGTCAGCATTATCAGCGGTCTCAAATTGACCTGCCAAAAACCAGCCATTCGCCTCGGCCAATTCCTTGGCCTTGGAATACATGCCAAAGCCCTTTTGCGCTTTGGGTGTCAGAACAACCTTGGCCCCCAGAAACCGCATCAACTGCCGCCGTTCCACGGAAAACGCTTCCGACATGGTGATCACCAGCGGATAGCCTTTGGCGGCACAGACCATCGCCAAGCCAATGCCGGTGTTGCCTGACGTGGCCTCAACCACCGTTTGTCCAGGCTTTAGCCGCCCGTCGCGTTCTGCCGCCTCGATGATGTTCAGCGCCAGCCGGTCCTTTACGGATCCAGCCGGGTTGAAGGCTTCAAATTTCACAAAGACGTTCACATTCTTAGGCGCGATCCGGTTGATACGCACAACCGGCGTATTCCCGACGGTTTCCAGAATGCTGTCATACCGCACGCCGCGGCCTTGGGTTTCACGAATGCTCATGGTCTACCACCTTGCTAAATTGCATCAGTCATTTGTCAAAAATCTAATCCCGATTGCGCGCTGCAAAAGCCCGTCAAAACCAAATAGGACCGCTATCGCGCATCTCGATCAGAATCAGAAACCAAATCCGCAACCAGCGCCCCAACCCTAAACCGGTTTTGCGCCTCGGGAGAAAATCAAAACCGCTGTTTTACAGAAAGCACTGTATCTCGATCAGGTACCCGTTCGGATCGCGTACAAAAAAGGAATAGATGCCGAACCTGTCCATCTTCTCTGGGGCGCCCTGCAAATCCACACCCGCCGCTTCAAGCCGCACGTGCCAGGCATCCACCGCCGCGACACCGTCAACCAGCAATGTGATCATGCCGCCTTCAGGGGTCACAACACGATCTTCAAAGGTTTCACACACGCCGATCCGCGCACCCTCGGACGTGGCAAAAATCATCGCCGTTCCCGCGTCCAAAACCACCTCAAGACCCAGCGCGTCCCGATAGAACCTCACACAGGGTGACAAGCTTTCCGTATAGACCCAACTGATCTGACCCGTAATCGCATTCATCTCGCCCTCCCTACGCTGCTCTTAATGCATAGCCACGAGAGCCCAACACGACAATGGCCGACCTTCGCACGCCAACCCAACGACGCGCTCCCGCCCCTTCGGGTTGGGCCCGGCCGCGCTGACGCGCGGCAGGGGGTTGCAACCCACAACGCGCGTTGCAGTAACCGCCATCCGACCGCACCGCAGCACCACCGCGATACCGACGTGATGCCGATGCTTTACAGACACGCAAAATTAGGCCCTTTCAGAACGTTAACCAATGAGGTGCGGTGCCCCGTTGCGACTTGCCCCACAATCGGATTAGATCGCCGCGATACACACTTGTCAGGACCTCCCAAAATGGATCTTCGCGCTATCGGCATGGGGCTGCTCTTTGCCTTCATCTGGTCCTCGGCCTTTACGTCTGCGCGCATCATCGTGGCTGACGCGCCTCCCTTGGCGATCTCATCTATCCGCTTTGCTATTGCCGGTTTGATCGGTGTCGCCATCGCCCGCGCTTTGGGTCAAACATGGCACCTGACCCGCGCCCAATGGCGGGCGACGCTTATCTTTGGCCTCTGCCAGAACGCCTTGTATTTGGGTCTGAACTTCACAGCGATGACCACGATCGAGGCCTCACTGGCGTCCATCATCGCCTCCACCATGCCGCTGCTGGTTGCTCTTCTTGGATGGGCCGCGCTTGGCGAAAAGCTCAGCCCAATGGCCGCCATCGGCATGGTGCTCGGCTTTGGCGGTGCGGTCCTGATTATGGGCGCGCGGATGGAGCAAGGCGTTGATATGTTTGGCGTTATCCTGTGCGTAATCGGGGCGTTGGCACTGGCCGTCGCCACTCTCTCAGTGCGCGGTGCGTCGGCTGGTGGCAACGTTATGATGATCGTTGGCCTGCAGATGTTTGTCGGCGCGATTGTGCTTTTCGCAGCCTCGCTGGTCTTTGAAACATGGGAGTTCAACTGGACCCCCCGCATGCTGACAGCGCTGACCTATACCATCTTTGCTCCGGGACTTCTGGCCACATGGATCTGGTTCGCGCTGGTCGCCCGAATCGGCGCGGTCAAAGCAGCGACATTTCATTTCCTGAACCCGTTTTTCGGGGTCGCCGTCGCCGCAGTGATCCTTGGCGAAACTCTTGGTTTCTTTGACGTTCTCGGCGTCGCCATCATCGCCACCGGCATCCTCGCCGTGCAACTTTCGAAACAATCGCACACGCCCAAGTGAAGCCGCGTCACTGCGGTTTGATATGACAAAAGCCGAATGTGTTGGCACAACTGACCTATGGAATTTGTCTTTGCATATGGCGCGGGCCTGCTGACCCTGATCAACCCCTGCGTGGTTCCGGTGCTGCCGATCGTGCTGACGACTGCCCTGCAAGCCAGCCGCCACGGCCCCGCCGCACTGGCGTTGGGCATGAGTATCAGCTTTGTTGTGCTGGGCATGGCCGTAACTGTATTTGGGCACGCCATTGGTCTGACACCGGAAACCCTCGCCCGTGGAGGCGCCGTCCTTATGATGGTCTTTGGTGCCATCCTGCTCGTCCCTCGATTTTCCATGGCATTTTCCACCGCCACCGCTGGCGTCGCCGCGCACGCAGACGGCACGCTCGACGCGGTGGACCGCTCCACATTGCAAGGCCAATTCCTCGGCGGCCTGCTGTTGGGCGCGGTATGGTCGCCCTGCATCGGGCCCACACTTGGCGGGGCGATTTCACTCGCCAGTCAGGGTGAAAGCCTCGTCAACGCCACGCTGATCATGGTGGCCTTCGCGGCTGGTGTGTCGACGCTGATTCTTGGCCTTGGCTATGGTGCCCGTTCGGCACTGCAAAGCCGTCAGGACCTGATGCGCCGAATCGCGGCCAAATCCCGCCCCTTCATGGGCGCGATCTTCTTGCTCACTGGCCTCGCGCTGTTTTTCAACCTTCACCACGTGATCGAATTTTGGCTGGTCGGCATCTTGCCAACCTGGTTGCTCGATCTGTCCGTATCCCTCTGATCAAAAGGACTTTTCCATGAAACGTCGTACATTCCTCGCGTCAACCGTCGCCGCCTTGACCCTGCCTGTCCTCGCACAGGCCACCACAAATTACACACCCGGTCTTGTGAAAAAGCGCCTCGCCGCCGGTGAAACCGTGTTTCTGGTTTTTGGCACCGAATGGTGCACAACCTGCGCCGCGCAAGACCGCGCCATCAACGCCTTGATGCAGTCCAATCCGGACTATGACGCCAAGGTCACTTTCATCCACGTTGACTACGACCAATACGGCCAATCCGATCTGGCGAAAGAGCTGAAAATTCCCCGCCGCTCGACCCTCGTGGTGCTCAAAGGCACCGAGGAGCTTGGCCGCATCGTGGCGGGCACTTCCAAACAACAGATCAAAGACTTGATGGACATCGCCCTGTCCGCAACCGTGGCCTAACAACACGCTCTTCTGCCGAGACGCTTTGGCGTCTCGGATTGATCCAGACGATGCAATCATAGACACTACCTATGCAAAGCATTGGTATTTCTTAGGATCAAACCCCGGGGTGACGTTGCTAGGCTGCACGCCTCGCCACACCAATGGGACCCGCATCATGACCCAGACCCTCGACATGTCGCGTAGCAAAGCGAGCCCCGTCGGCGAAGAAAAGCCGCGCCGCTTTGTATTCTTGCTGCTCCCGGAGTTTTCGCAAATCAGCTTCGCTTGCGCTCTCGAGGCCCTACGCATGGCCAACGGCTTTGATGCGCGCAGACATTTTGACTGGCACGTGCTCAGCAGCGATGGCGCGCCTGTCGCGGCGTCCAGCGGTCTAGCCCAAATGGTTGACGGCGCGCTTATGGAACTGGACCGCCAAGATACGCTGATCGTCTGCGGTGGCGACAACATCGCCACCCATTCCACGCCGCAAATTCTCAATTGGATCCGCCGCGAGGCGCGGCGCGGTGTGCGAGTGGGCTCCGTCGCTAGTGCCACCTATACCCTTGCTTTGGCGGGCCTTTTGACAGGCAAACAAGCAACGGTTCACTGGGATTTCCACAACGCCATGGCCGAAAACTTCCCTGCCATCGACCTTTTGGAGCGGGTGTTTGCAATAGATGGACAGCACTTCACCTGCGCCGGAGGTGCGGCTTCGATGGATTTGATGCTTTATTTGATCGAGCGGGATCACGGCCGCGAGCTTGCCAATCACGTGGCCGAGAAAATGGTCTATTCCGCGCCGCGCAGCCCACACCACAATCAACGCTTGTCGCTGCAACTGCGTGCCGGCAAGCGCAGCAGCAAACTGACCGACGCCGTGGAAATCATGAACGCCAACATCGAGGCGCCACTGACCCCGTCCGAGGTCGCCACCTCCGTAGGCCTGTCTTCCCGCCAACTCGAACGCCTTTTCCGCAAGCATCTCGGCACCACGCCCAAAACCCACTACACCGGCCTGCGCCTGCGCAAGGCCCGCGACCTGATGTTTCAAACCGACATGAAGCTCAGCGAAATCTGCTTTGCCTGCGGCTTCAACAGCCAAACCCATTTTTCCAAAGCATACCGCGCATCCTTCGGTGTATCGCCAAGCCGCGACGACGGCCGGTTCGAACCTGCAACCCTGCGTATGCGCTCGCGAGCAATCACTATGGTTTGACCGTCCTGCGATACCCCTTTTCAAACGGGCCCCAGATACCATATCCCCAGTGTAAGGCGGGCGAGCGAAGGCCCTCGACAAGGAGACGCGCATGACCAAGTATTTCAAAGACCCCGACGTTGTCGCCACACTGACCGACGAACAGTTTTGGGTCACCCAAGAAAGTGGCACAGAACGCCCCGGCTCTGGCAAGCTGCTGTATAACCACGAGCCCGGTATTTACGTCGATGTCGTTTCGGGCGAACCGCTGTTCGCCAGTTCAGACAAATACAACTCTGGCTGCGGTTGGCCCAGCTTTACCAAACCAATTGAAACCGCGCATGTTGCCGAACACCACGACAACACGCACGGCATGGTCCGCACCGAAGTGCGCTCGGCCAACGGTGACAGCCACCTTGGTCACGTTTTTCCGGACGGCCCCGCCGATCGGGGCGGCTTACGCTACTGCATCAACTCTGCCTCGTTGCGGTTCGTGCATCGCGACGATATGCAATCCGAAGGCTACGGCGCCTATCTCGACCAAGTAGAGGAGATCGACCAATGAGCGAACGCGCAGTTCTGGCCGGCGGCTGTTTCTGGGGCATGCAGGATTTGATCCGCAAAATGGACGGCGTGCTGTCCACACGGGTGGGATATACCGGCGGCGATGTGCCCAATGCGACCTACAAAGACCACGGCACCCACGCTGAGGGCATCGAGATCACCTTTGATCCAACCCGCATCAGCTATCGCGAATTGCTGGCGTTCTTCTTTCAGATCCATGACCCGACCACGCCCAACCGTCAGGGCAACGACCTCGGCATGTCGTACCGTTCTGCAATCTATTTTACGGACGACGCGCAAAAAGCATGCGCCATCGACACCATCGCTGATGTTGAGGCGTCTGGTCTTTGGCCCGGCAAAGTGGTGACCGACGTTGAACCGGTTGGTGACTTCTGGGTCGCGGAAGAGTTTCACCAGGACTATCTGGAAAAGAACGCAAATGGCTATACCTGCCACTTTGTGCGTCCCGACTGGGTGCTGCCAAAACGTGACGTTTCCGCCTAATCAGAGACTGATTTAAGGTCGGCCACCTTGCGCTATCCCTCTGCGACGCGGGGCCGACCGGACGCTTCAACTGTGATCGTCGCCTCGATAAAGACCTCGCGCGCTTCTGCCATTGCGCGGGTCACGTCCCGCTCTGCACGCACCCGAATGCTCTGAGCACCCGCAGCCTCTGCGTCTTCACGCGCAAGCTCGGACAAATGCGTTTCCAGCCGCGTCAAAGCCTCTTCTTCGCTCAAAAAGTCTTCAGGCCCCATCTCGAGATGCACCCGATATTTGCCTTCGCTGGGCGCGGTCACGGTGCCTGCCCGACGGATGGTCACACGGCCAACAACTGCGCCGATTGCATTGGCCACCCCGCCGTGTTCTGGCAATTTCATCGCACACCCCAGCCGATCCGCCACCGCCGGATAATAGCTCGCCGCAGAGGCCCCTAATCCGATCACCGCGCTTGCCAACCCGGTCTCAAGCCGGATCAAACCACGATGCCCGCCGTTTAGCCCCCGCTGCATCAAAACATGTCGCGCCAACTGCTCCGGTAGCAGATCAAACCCCAAGTCCTCTTCTGCAAAACCAGTTTCCAACAAGGCCAAACTCGTCTGATGTGTCAGACGATCCACAATGATCTTCGCCAGATCCAGAGGCTCGGGCGCCAACATCTGCCCTGCTCCTGTGCGACGTCGCCCAAACAACCGCAGCGCCTTTTCTGCCGCCTGCTGATCCCAAACGTCCACTTTGCCCAAAACGTGGGATGCGTCCGACGGCGTCACGCCCGCAACCTGTACAAGTCCACGTGTCACCAAGCGCCGTAGCGCCTTGATCTCGATCCGGTTGCGCAGCACATCGCCCAAGGGTGTGACCTCACCGCCAATCCGGCCAAACAGCGCCGTCTCGCGGTCAGACAACCCCACAGGCTCCGCGCCTTTCAAGACACGTACAAATCGACCGTCATGTTCTCCTGGCACCGCCCGCACCAGCTGCGCATCCAGCGCCGCGTGCACGCCCTCAGGATCATCCAGCGCCATCAGCGACACAGGCACCAACCGTTTGGGTCCAAGCGTCACACCACCTTGCAGCCCTTCAGACACAAAATGCACTTCGCTGTCACCGCCAAGGCCAAAAGTGCGCATCGCCACAGCCTCAACCATGGTGCGAAATGGTCCGACCTGCGCACCGTCAGGATCAATCGCTGGCCGCCCACCGCGCAAAACCGCCACATCCGTTGTAGTGCCGCCAATGTCGCTGACCAATGCGTCGTCCGCCTTTGTCAACCACCGCGCCCCCACGATCGACGCCGCCGGTCCACTCAGGATGGTCTCAATCGGCCGCTCCCGAGCGAAGGCTGCAGAAATCAACGCGCCGTCTCCGCGCACCACCATCAGCGGCGCGGTCACGCCCAGCGCGTTCAACCGCGCCTCGGCGCGTGAGATCAACCGATCAATCATGCCGATCAGCCGCGCATTCAAAAGTGCGGTCAAAGCCCGCTTTGGCCCGTTCAACTTGGCCGACAAATGGTGCGACGCGCTAACAGGTCGCCCGGTCATCTCCGCCACCAACGCCGCCGCCCGTTGCTCATGCGCCGGATTGCGCGTCGCAAATTGCGATGCCACCGCAAAACCGCTGACGTCCGTGCCGTGCACACCCACCCAGTCGCGCAATGTCGTCTCGTCCATCGGCGCGGCCTCGCCGCCCGCGTAATCGTGCCCACCAGCCAAAACCACCACCGGATCACCAGCCAACGCTTCATCTAGCCCGTGCTTCTCCAAATCTGCAGCGCCAAAACCAATCAGGATCAAGCCAACACGCTCGCCTTGCCCCTCGACCAACGCATTGGTCGCCAATGTCGTGGACAGGGACGCCAACGTCACATCACTTGGATTGACCGCAGCCTGGGACAGAACGGCCGACACCGCCGCACCGATACCCTCGGCAAGGTCATGCCGCGTCGTCAACGCCTTGGCGCTCGCAATCACATCGCTTTCGTCGCGGATCAAAACCGCATCGGTATAAGTGCCGCCGGTATCGACGCCCAAAGACAGGCTCATCTTGCCACTACCCTTCCTATTCGTTGTGAAACGGATAGCGAGGCAACGCCCGCTCCACCAGCCTGTTTGCGACACCAGAAGGAGATGTATCTGCCCTAAGGTTCCGACGCCGTCGCCCACAGAAGTTATGCCAGCGAGCCCCCAACACCGGTCTTTGCTTTTGATGTGAAATGGGGCTCAACAACGGGCCCAATCCAAAAATCTATTTTTAGAGTGAACCATCTGTGTTCATCGACGTACTCTGTGTATGCTGACCTTAAACATAGAACCCAAACGTGCAGTGTCCCTCCCGCCGGATGCGCCGAGACGTGAAAGAAAATTGGTGCCGCAAAAGACTCCAGAGCTTTCAGAGAACACGGTCTTGATGATCGCTGTTCGAGACCAGAGAGACAGGGACGCTTTTGCATCGCTTTTTGATTTCTTCGCTCCTCGGCTGAAGGGGTTCATCATGCGCTCCGGAACCTCCAATCACCAAGCCGAAGAGCTTGTGCAAGAGGTCATGCTGACTGTCTGGCGCAAAGCAGAACAATTTGACCCACATCGGGCGCAAGTGTCCGCTTGGATCTATCAAATCGCCAGGAACCGGCAAATCGATTTGTTCCGCAAGGAAAGTCGACCTGTGCCGGAAGAGTTAAAAGAAGACCCCGCCAGCGAACCCGATGCCAGTCAGCTTCTGGCCGTTGAGCAAGAAGCGGGTCATCTGCGCAAAGCGCTCGCAGAGCTTAAGCCGGATCAACGGCTCATCATTGAAAAGGCCTATCTCGGTGAACTGACGCATCAGCAGATCAGCGAAGAGACTGGCCTACCGCTTGGAACAATAAAATCTCGCATCCGGCTTGGTCTGGAGCGATTGCGACATGAACTAAAGGATCTCAAGACATGAGCGCCATTTCACATCACATACCCGATGCGATGCTGACGGCTTATGCAGCGGGCACACTGCCACACGCCTTTTCGGTTGTTGTGGCCAGCCATGTATCACTGTGCCTCCAATGCCGCGCAGCGCTAGAAGCGCATCAATCCGTAGGCGGTGCGATATTGGAAAGTCGGGAAAAGGTTGCCGTTTCGAGCAGTCTTAAATCGGATTTGTTGGCGCAACTTGATGCCCCCTTCCGCCCCGAGCCGGTCTATGAACGCTCCGGTGTGTATCCCGGCCCCGTCATCGAGGCTCTCAAAGGACGTGCGCCGAAATGGAAGAGTCTCGGTATGGGCGTGCGTCAGGACATTATCTCCGCTGGCGATGAGGGGTCGGTGCGCCTGCTCTATATCCCGCCAGGGCAGGCCGTTCCGGATCACAGCCACAATGGACTGGAGCTGACCCTCGTGCTGCAAGGCAGCTTTAGTGACGAAACCGGCAAGTTCGGTGTTGGCGACCTTGAGATCGCAAATGAAGATCTTGAACACACACCAACTGCCGATGAAGGCGAGCCTTGTATTTGTTTGGCCGCAACCGATGCACCGCTGAAATTCCGGGCTTTTATGCCTCGATTGCTCCAACCGTTGTTTCAGATTTAGGCGCCGTTCATTGAAAGAAGGCGCTGTCAGACTTTGTCCGATTGCAATTCTCGGACAGCCGGAGAAGTTGTAAGTGTTTCAAGCCACGGAAGTCGCGGTGAATGACCGGATGCAGTCCGGCTATACCTATGTGCGAACCGCGCCGGTCGGAGAGGCTTTTGCGGAAACATTTAGGCCGCATTTTTCTCCTCAAGAGATGCTGGAAATGGGCGTGTTCGAAGGGCGGTATATGGGGGACTGTGCCGAAGAGTTCCCGCCGGAATGGTTTTTAAATGCCAAGCTCAGCGATGCGGCCGATGTCTCGCTGAACTACTTTGGCGTGAAAAGCCGACAACCCTTAAGCACATGGCGCGAAAAGGGATGGATATATGGCCCCGACCCGCGCGGCTGGTTCCAATGGTACTGCCGGTATTACATGGGTCGGCGCCTAACAGAGGTTGATCTCATCCAGATCAAACGCTGGCGCGCTTTTGCGCGCCATGCAGGTCAGATACGCGCAAACTGCTATCCCGGTGACATATTTTGTCGACCTCGACAGCGGCAGGGGTTGCTTCAGTGGTCGTATGATCCGTTTATCTGACGTCGTAGCGCCTATTTGAAGCGAAGCACCAAAAAGTCAGGCAAAACAGAATACAATCGGAGCAACCATGAAAATGGGGCCGGGAAATCCGTCCGAAATCGCCGCTTCCGCATTGCGCCGACAACTCTTGCAGCGGCCTTTTCAGGCGACATCAGCATCGGCATTTTGAAGGTGTTTTTCTGGGTAAGCCGCGTGTCGATAAAGCCGGGATTCACCAGCCGCACCACAATCCCACTGCCTGCCAAATCGTGCCGCATGGTTTCGGCCACGCTGCGCAAAGCTGCTTTGCTTGCACCATAGCCGATCGAATTGGGTAGCCCACGATAGGCCGCAAGAGATCCGATCAAAGTCACGTCGCCTTTGCCAGCGTTCAAAAACGTCGGAATGATTTGCCCCAGAATGCGCATCGCACCCAGAAAATTCACGTCACACATCTTCAGGGCGGCTTCGGCATCCCATTCCGAGGCATTCATCGGATCATAAGCGCCTGCATTGTAGATAACGCCGTCGATGTCACCGACTGCTGCAATTGCGTTGCTCACAGATGCGGCGTCGGTCACATCCATCGCCAACACGCGTGAGCCGGGAATGTCTGCACTCAGGCTGTCCAGCCGATCAACATTGCGAGCAGAGAGCACCAAATGCGCGCCCTCAGCGGCCAATGCGCGCGCCAAAGCGCGACCAAGTCCCTCGCTTGCGCCAACAAGCCAGTAGGTTTTTCCGGAAATAGGGATCATTTTGACGCGGCTTCGACGGATGTGCTGTTTGAAATCAATAAATCCGGTCCCGGTGGCTTCTTGAGGAACGGCGCCTTTTTCACATACAGCTTCAAGGCTTGCCAGTGGATCAGCGTTAGCACGCGCAAGGCGCCGAATGGACGGCGTATTGCGGCCCAAAGCAGCGACGCCGACGACGCAGGGCGCCGTGGGCCAGTAAGCGTGGCCAAGACCCCTTCGTCTCCGTTTTCAAACGAAATACGAATATCAATTTTGCTGTCCGTGAATTCGAAATTGAAAAAGTATTGGCCCAAAATTTTCTGAAACGGCGAGACATGCATCAGCTTGGCCGCGCTGATACGATCAGATTTGAGTATCGGTCGAAAGTCGTCATGCGCACAGAAATAGCAGTGCCGGTCCCCGAAGGTGTTGTTGACCTCCGCAACAAAGGCGACGAGTTGGCCGTCCTTTAAGGCGATCCAGAAGCTCACCGGGTTAAAATGCGCCCAAAGAAAGCTGGGCTGTGTCAGCAGCAGCAAACGCATCTCAGACACAGGCGCGCCGCGCTCTTGCAGGATTTCACGAAACCAGTCCACTCCACGCCCCTGATTGACCGCGCCACCATGTTTGTGATCCCACACCGAAAACAGGTTGAATCGGTTGCGAGACAGCAGAAATGGAAGGCTCGTAGATGCAGGGTCGCACAGCACATAATCAACACCATAGCGAAAGGCGTTTTTGATCGCCCCCCGTCGGGCGTGAAAGCTTTGGCTTTGGATGTGCTCCATCATACTAACTTATACGCTCTTCACCGCGCGCTGGATCAACTCCCAACAAGATTTTTGCCGCAAAAAACAAATCGACGCAAATCCTCCAAATCTCTGAAAACAGGCGTTTTTGATCCAACGCCGTTCTTCGCGCGTAAAGGTTTCTAAATACGCATGAAATGAGGGCCAAATGTTTGACCAGACTCACGGTGGACGAAAAAAGATCGCGATTGTTGGCGGAGGTATCTCTGGTCTTTCGGCTGCATACTACCTGTCGCCCAATCACGACATAACACTTTTTGAAGCCGCCCCGAGACTGGGAGGCCATGCGCGCACGGTTCTTGCCGGTAAGAGCGGAGATCAACCCGTCGACACCGGTTTCATCGTTTTCAACTATGTGACGTACCCGTTTTTGACGCGTCTTTTTCGTGATCTGGACGTACCTGTGATCAAAAGCGAAATGAGCTTTGGCGCCTCGATCGACGATGGTCGGCTCGAATACGGACTGAACACTCTCCGAGCCATTCTCGCTCAAAAGCGCAATATCTTTCGGCCACAGTTCTACAAAATGATCGCCGACATCGTGCGGTTTGGACATCGCGCCGAAGCAGCCGCACGGGATCCGGACAAAACCATAGATGAGCTCGTCACCGAGCTGCGATTGGGCAAGTGGTTTCGCGACTACTACCTAATGCCAATGTGCGGTGCGATCTGGTCGACACCCGTGAGCGACGTCGGCCAGTTCCCTGCCAAGTCCCTCGTGCAGTTTTTCCGCAACCACGCCCTTTTGGCCGGCATGCCCGAGCATCAGTGGTGGACCGTCAAAGGTGGCAGCATCGAATACGTGCGCCGTTTGGAAACGGCTTTGGTGGCGCGCGGATGCACGTTGCACAAAAATGCGCCCGTGACGGCTGTCTCTCGCGGCCCGTTTGGCGTGAAAATCTCGGTGCAAGGTCAAACAAGCGAGACATTCGATGAAATCATTCTGGCCTGCCATTCGGATCAGGCCTTGGCGGTTTTGGGAGCCGACGCGACGTCGGCTGAGCAAGACGCCCTAGGCAGCGTTCGTTATCAAACCAACAAGGCCGTGTTACATTGCGACGCCAACCAGATGCCGAAAAGAAAGCAGTGCTGGTCAAGCTGGGCCTATCGGTCCCAAGACGGCGATATTGGCGTCACTTATTGGATGAACAAACTGCAGGCCATTCCAGAGGATGACCCGCTTTTTGTCACTCTCAACCCGTCCAAAGAAATCCCTGCGTCCTTGATCTACGACTCCGTGGAATACGCCCATCCAATTTTCGACGGGGCCGCCCTAAAAGCCCAACAAACAATCCGCGACATGCAAGGCCACAACCGCACTTGGTTCGCAGGCGCATGGAACCGTCACGGGTTTCATGAGGACGGCATTGCCAGCGCGATGCGAATTGTCGACGAGATCAATCAGATTCAACAACCGCAGGAGGTTGAGGTATGTCTCTGACCACCAAAACATTGAAATCGAAGTTTTTGTCCACCTGCGAACAGTTGCATGAAGGGCGCCTGACTTTGCGCACGCCAGAGGGCGAGACTTATCGTTTTGGCAACACGGGTGATGAGGCTGAGCTGGTCATTCGCGATTGGGCGGCAGTGTCTGCGCTGGCGGCACACGGTCAGGTGGGTCTTGGTGAAACTTATGTTCAGGGTTTGTGGGAAACGCCCTCGATAGAGGGTCTTATGAGCCTCGCGATGCGCAATCGGGATCACCTCGAAGCCTATGACAGAGGAAATTTTGTAAACCGCGCAAAGTTCCGTCTTGTAGACACCGTTTTGCGGTCAAATTCCCGGCGAGGATCACGGAAAAATATCCGCTCGCACTATGATGTCGGGAACGAATTCTACCAGCTGTGGTTGGATGACGGGATGACGTATTCCTCCGGCATATTTGACGGCAATGATCACGATCTTAGCCGCGCACAAAGCCGAAAAAACGCACGTGTCCTGTCCAAGTTGGGTGCCGGCGAAAGAACGCTCGAAATCGGGTGTGGTTGGGGCGGTTTTGCGGATGCCGCAACACGAGACGGGCGCTCTGTGACGGGCGTCACAATTTCCCGAAATCAGCACAGCTATGCCGAATGCCGGCTGGACGGCCGCGCCGACATCCAGCTGCGCGATTACCGCGACATCGAGGGCACGTTCGACAATATCGTTTCGATCGAAATGATCGAAGCCGTCGGTGAAAAATACTGGCCCAGCTACTTCGCGACGCTCAAACGCAACCTCGCGCTCGGCGGGCGGGTTGTTCTGCAAGCGATTACCGTGAAAGACAGCTTTTTCGACACCTACAAAACCTCGTCTGACTATATCCGCCAGCATGTGTTTCCAGGTGGGATGTTGTTGTCGGATCAAGCAATCACACAACAAGCAAACGCGGCCGGGCTGCAGGTGCGCGACTCCTTTGGGTTTGGTCAGGATTATGCCCGAACGTGCCGGATTTGGGCCGCGCGTTTAGCGGGGCAAAAACGCGCCATCACAGAAATGGGATATGGCGAGGAATTTCAGCGCAACTGGCAATACTATCTGGAAATCTGTGCGGCCTCTTTTGCCATTGGTCACACCGATGTTGTCCAAGTCGAGTTGGCCCATGCGTAGACTTGCGGTGATCATCGCGGTCTTGCTTTGCGCGCTTCCGGCCTATGCCTCTTCGGTCGAACGGGAACTGACGGGCGCGCAACTACGCGGCACAGCGACGTTTCGCTACGTTGGAATTTCCCTATATGAGGCCCGGCTTTACACCAAGGGTGGTGCAGAGCTGAATTGGAGCGAGGATTTCGCGCTGGAAGTGACCTATCTGCGCAACCTCAAAGAGCGCGCTCTCGTCGACAGTACAATGAAAGAATTCACCCGCGCCGGTGGCGCATTGCCGGTCCGAGACAGGCTTGAGGTCTGCTATCAGGATGTGCGCAAGGGTGACACCTATCTGGCGGTGTCTGACGGGCCGGACACGCTGGAATTTTGGCTAAATGACACCCCTGCGTGCACGTTGCGTTATCCACAAATCAAAACCCGGTTTATGGCGATCTTCCTTGGCGACAACACGCGCTCCAAGTCTTTCACAGCGCAGCTCAAGGGGCCGTGATGATTTATCCACGGGTCAGCCTTTTTGCCGCGATGTTGGCGATGGCGGGCATTCCCCTCTATATCCATTTACCTCGGTTTGCCTCCGTAGAACTTGGCATAACGCTTGCCGCCCTCGGGCCTTTGCTGCTGCTCATTCGTGTTGTGGATTTGGTGCAGGACCCCGCGATTGGTTGGGCAATTGACCGCTGGCCCAAGGCACAAAGCCTGTTCGCGGCGCTGGCGGCTGCAGGGCTAGCGATCGGCTCTCCCTTATTGTTTACGCTTCAATCAGGGCCTTATTTGGTCCTGCAACTGGTCGGCATTCTTGTCTTGCTGTTTTCCGCATACAGCCTTGGCATGATCCTTTTGTATGGCCGCAGCGCAACCCTTGCAGTGCGGCCAGACCGGGAAAACCTGATAACCTTGGCCGCCTTCCGCGAAGCTGGAATGCTCACAGGCGTGATCGTTGCGGCGGCGGCGCCTTCTGTTTTGGTCGCGATGGGCGCAGCAGATCAGGGATACCGCGCCTATGGTTTTTTTCTCGGCGCGTTGGCCGTCGGGCTTTGGATTGTCACGATGCCGATGTGGCGCCGACCGCCCGTCGCAGGCGAGCAAGTTACCTTCGCAGGGCTGGCCAATGCAGGGGCGCTTCGCCTCTTGGCTTTGGCGTTGGTCAACAGCTTGCCAGTGGCGATCACATCGACATTGTTTGTGTTTTTCGTGGAGGACCGCTTGCTGCTTGAGGGCATGGCGGGGCCGTTGCTGATCCTGTTCTTTCTCAGCGCCGCTGCCAGTGTTCCCATTTGGACAAAAGCGAGTCACAGATTTGGCGCCAAACCCGTGCTTCTTTTGGCTATGCCGCTCGCAATACTCAGCTTTGTTGGCGCGGCGGCTTTGGCGCAGGGAAATCTGGCTGGCTTTGCAATAGTGTGCTTGATGTCCGGGGCCGCCCTAGGGGCCGACATGGTTCTTTTGCCCGCCATGTTTTCTGTCGCGCTGAACAATGCCGGACTAAACGCATCTCTTGCGTTTGGCATCTGGTCCTTTGCTGGAAAGCTGGCGCTGGCTTTGGCGGCGTTCACAATGCTGCCACTTCTGGATTTCAGCGGCTTTGTCCCCGGAAAATCGAACTCTACGCAAGCCCTGACGGCTTTGACCATTGCCTACGCCGTCATTCCTTGCGCCCTTAAACTCGGCGCCTTGGCGCTTGTGTGGTCACTTCCTTCAAGGGAATCTTCTGTATGAAACTGTTGTCTCTGTTTTTCTTTTCCGTCGTTTGTTTGGCTGTTGCAAAACAAATGTTTTGGAGCTTTCGCGCACAAACCCCAAAAAATTACGCCGAAACGAAGCCCGCGTTCTCTCTCAAACAGCATTTGTCCGGTGAAATCTTGTCGGAAGGGATCATTTTTGGACCCAACGGCAAAATGACAAACAGTTTCGTCGCCAAAATGTATGGAACTTGGGAGGGAGACACCGGCAGGCTGAGCGAAGACTTCACCTATTCCAACGGCACCAAACAGGCTCGAAAGTGGTATTTGAAACTGGGCGAAAACGGCGCCTTTACGGCGACGGCCGACGATATCGTCGGTGAGGCAAGCGGGCAGGTTTCTGGTTCGACGGTGAAAATGCAGTACAAGATCGTGTTGCCGGAACAGGCCGGCGGTCAGACTTTGGACGTGACGGATTGGCTGTATTTGACGGAAAACGGTACCATTATGAACAAATCTGAATTGCGCAAATTTGGGCTAAAGGTTGCGGAACTAAACGCCACCATGCGCTCGGTTGACCAGCACTCAGATTGAATGCAGACACAAAACTGCCTGTGAGTGCCGCGTGCACGACTCAATAGTGTGCGCGACACCTCACAAAGCCCGCATGGCAAATGGATAGTTCAGGCAAATTTTCTTAAATTTAACCTTTAGGCTCGAAACTCAATAAATTAAGCATCAATCAACAATTTGCGTCTACGGCTTTCGTGACGGAACAAGGACGCATTGATGCTCTTACTAAAACGGTTGATACTCATCTTGCTGTGGCTTTTGCCGGTTCAAGCGACCTATGCAGAGACACTTGTGCTCGGCAGTCTTGAGAATGATGTCCGTCGCCAGCTTTCCGAATTCGAATCGCTTGCCCGCTACCTCGAAGATGCACTGTCGGACGCGGGAATCTCCAAGGTCGAGATCTCCGTTTATCGCGAGGAGGCGTCATTTATCGACGCCTTTTCATATGGCGATATCGATCTCTATTTCGACACTCCTGTCATTGCCGCCAAAATGTCCCGCGCCGTTGACGCAAAACCTTTGTTGCTCCAGCTCAGAGACGGTGAAGCCACCTATCATTCCCACATTGTTGTGCCTCAAAACAGCCCGGTGCAGACGATCAAAGACCTGACCGGTCTCAAGATCGCTTTCGAGGAACCGGATTCCTCGTCCGGATTCTTGATGCCGGCTGATGTCATCACCAGCGCCGGTGGCAAATTGGTCAAACTGCGCTCCCGAAAACGCAACGTGCCGGCTGACAAGATCGGCTATGTGTTTACGGGCGACGGCAACAACACGATGTATTGGTTGACCCGAGGCTGGACCGACGCCGCTGCGCTGAATGATCGAGAAATAAACCATGTTGAGACCGTGTACCCCGGCCATTTCCGGGTGATCAAAACCAGCGCCTCAATGCCTCGTCAGGTCGTCATGCAAGGCACTCACGTTGACCCCGACTTGTCCGCGGCGATAACGCGCGTCCTTCTCGATATGCATCAAACCGCCGAGGGTCGCGTGGCAATCAGCGCGTTCTTTGGAACCGAACGGTTTGTGCCTTTTGCCGATGGCCGCGCAACGTTCGTCCCGCTCTTGGACGTCATCGACCGACTGATTTACGCCAAAGTTATTGCCGCCGCGCCCAACACTGCCTCCAAGAAAGCAAGGTGACACCAGTGACCATCTCGACTTCCTTTGACACGCCGACACTTTGGCGCAAGGTCACCTACGGGTTAGAACGGCGCACGCTCTTTTACTTTGGCGCGCTGTTGGTCACTTGCGTCGCGTTTCTGTTCTACTCCAATGCGACCACTCAGCAGACCCTCATCGAGGCGCGCTTCGAACAGCGGGCCAGGTCGCTGGCGCATATGGTCGTCGAAGTCTCGCTTCCGTTTCTGTTTGAAGGTCATCCCTCGGAGCTGGACGTGATCTATGAGGAGCTGGAAGCGCAACCAGAAATCCTGTCCTTGTCCTTTGTAGATGAAAACAACCGTTTGCTTGTATCCGGCGCTAAAAATCAGCACACACTTTTTCTCGGAGAAGTGGATGATCCGCTTGTGAATGAAGCGCAATCTACTTCCGAAGTGGTGTCTGTTGAGGGGCCAGAAGAAATAAGAGTCGCGATTCCCGTGATCTACGGAAATTTCAATTTCGGCACGATTCGCGTGGATTTTGATAGCGGCATTCTCCACCGCGAAACCGGCACTCAACGCAAAAAGACTATCCTGCGTGCCAGCCTTTTCATCCTCGCGAGCCTGTTGATGAGCTTCTTCCTGTCACGCCGACTGACCAAGCCTTTGGCCAAGTTGACACAGGCCACCGAGAAAGCAGCAGCAGGGCATCTGGATCACCGCATTTTCATTCACACAAACGACGAGACCGAAAGCCTCGCCTCGTCGTTCAACATGATGATGGATCGACTTGCGCACCGGGTGCAAAACCTCGAAGAAACCAAAGAGCAACTCAAAGTGTACAGCGACGAGTTGCAAGAGAAAAACCTGCAGCTTCAGGCCGCTGTGGAAACTGCACAACATGCAGAAACCGCAAAATCACAGTTCCTAGCCCGCATGAGCCATGAAATTCGCACGCCAATGAACGGTGTTCTCGGCATGGCGGAGTTGCTGTCCGACACCAACCTTTCTGCCGCGCAACAGGGTCTGTTGGATTCAATGCGTTCTTCTGGTTCATCATTGCTGAACGTCATCAATGACATTTTGGATTTCTCCAAGATGGACGGCGGCCACATGACAGTGCGCACCGAACCCTGCAATCTCGAAGAAATCATCGAAAAAACAGCGCGGGTTTTGGCGTTTCAAGCCTCCGATGCAGGTGTGGATCTTATCACCCGCATTGACCCTAAATTGCCGGAATTCATCCTTGGCGATAGCGCGCGACTTAAGCAGGTCATCATCAACCTGGCAGGCAATGCGCTTAAGTTCACCGATGATGGCTATGTAATGATCTATGCCCGCCGCACTGATGATGAAGACGGCACTCCGATGATGGAAATCAGCGTCTGCGACACAGGTGTAGGCATCCCGCCCGACAAACTCGAGACCGTCTTTGAACAGTTCACTCAGGTCGACGGCAGCTATAGTCGAAAGCATCAAGGCACGGGCCTTGGTCTGGCCATCGCAAAGGGCTTCACCGAATTGATGGGAGGCCGGATCTGGGCGACGTCCTGCAAAGGTGAAGGGTCCACCTTCAGTTTTGCCATTCCGATCCTTGAGCCTGAAATGGCAGACCAGCCGGCGTCCGAAAAAATTGACCTCAAAGGCATGCGGACATTGGTGGTTCAAAACGAACCCGTGGCGCTTTTCGTTACCAACGAAAAGCTCAACAATTGGGGTGCAATCAGCGAAAGCGCTGAAAACGGCGGTGCCGCATTGAAAGCTCTCCGCGAAGCAACCCGATCAAAAAACCCTTTTGACGCAGTGTTGGTCGAAACCAAACTGTCCGATATGAATGCGGACACCTTCCTGCAAGCCTGCCGCGCCTTAAAAGGTGTTGCGCAGCCGCGGGTGATCTTCATCAACGACATGAAGGAGTCCTTCACACACAGCCATGAAGGCAATGTTTGGCCCGATGCCGAGCTTCAAAAACCGTTGATCTCCGCCAACATAAAGCGGGCATTGACCGAAAATGAAACCGCAGAATTGATCGCCATTTCCCCGACGCCAAGGGTGAAACCGGCGCAAAACGCGCCCACAACGGCCTCACGTACTCAAACAAACATGAAGCCCGTTCTGATCGTGGACGACAATCGCACAAACCGAAAGCTGATCGAAATCTTCCTTGAGCGTCAGGGCGTGCCATTCGCCTCAGCTGAAAACGGGGTCGAAGCCGTCACTCAGGCAAAAACTCTAGAGCCTGTTCTGATCTTGATGGATGTCAGCATGCCGTTGATGAACGGCCTCGAAGCCGCCCGCTCGATCCGCCTCCACGAAGAGGCAACCAGCCAAACGCGGACGCGCATTATTGGTTTAACCGCCCATTCCTCGCCCGAGGATCGTCAGGCCTGCCTTGATGCGGGAATGGATGAGCATATGCCCAAGCCGGTGAAGCTCGCCGAGCTCAGACAGATCGTGGAGGAGCTGCGGTAACCGTGCTTGGTGCCCGGACCCCAAAGGGCAGGTCCATCGCCTGCCCCATTTCGTTTCATTTCAAGATTAGCGACGCGCTCAGATGGTTGTCTTAGCGTCCGTAACAACCGCTTCTGCCTCGGCCTCTACGGTGTCCGCTTCAGTCACGTCCTCCCCATCGATCTCAACGGCGTCCTCTGGGTCCGCGCGGTCTTCCAAAGCACCCACAATCAGCGGCAACATTTCGATGCCCGCGGCCGACAAGCTTTCGGTCTCCGGCGGGGCCTTCCAGCTCAACGTGTCAAAGCTTCCGCAATTGGTACAGGTCGGCGCCCATTCCGCGTGAATGTTGTGGCAGGTGTCACAAATCCACTGAGGTCCGCGCGGCGCGGTCAGTGCCTTCGCCAAATAGCCTTTGACCACAGCGTCACTGCCACCCTCACCACGTTCAATGGCCGCCATGATGGTCAACGCCCGCTGCGTCGGCTCAGCCTCATACAGATCACCCAGCGCACGACGGGCACCGGGGAAATCCTCGGCTGCAATCTTCAACTCGGCGTTC
Source organism: Shimia sp. SK013 (assembly GCF_001292625.1). Classification (GTDB taxonomy): domain Bacteria; phylum Pseudomonadota; class Alphaproteobacteria; order Rhodobacterales; family Rhodobacteraceae; genus Shimia. The sequence goes on along the minus strand of NZ_LAJH01000028.1, from coordinate 105,448 downwards.
AACATGCGCGTCTCGGGATGATCCGGCGTCGCCTTGGTGAGCGTTTTAAACCGTTTGATCCGTGCATGAGGCGTTTCGTCAGGCTCGATGGCCGCATAGGCCGCTGCCAGATCAGGATGCGGGCTCACGTCCCATGTTTTGCGCAGCAGGCGCGTCGCATTCCGCGGTCGCCCTTGATCGATATAGCCTTTGGCCGCCAGCACCGCAGCGGGCACCAGATCCGGCGACAAGCGGTTGGCTTCAATCGCCCGCTCGCGCGCTTCGATCGAGTTGGCGTCATCCACAATGCCCTTGGCCTCGCCCAGCGCCAAAACAGCGTCGCGACGGCGATGTACGTCTCGTGGCATCGTGCCATGTTTGAGCTTTGCGTTCAGCGTGCCACGGGCGCCGCTCCAGTCTTCGCTCTCCGTCTGCAGGCGCAGCAAGGTGTCTTGCACCTCCTCATGGCGCGGCTTGAGGGCAAATGCCGTTTCCGCCAGCTTCAGCGCCACATCGGTTTTGCCTTCGTCCAGCTTCTGCTTCATCAGGCCACGAACACCCACAAACCGCGTGCGCTCGTCTTTCAGAAGTGTTTTGTAGACGTCCTCAGCCTTCTTAGTATCGCCGCTCATCTCGGCAGCTTGCGCCACGATCAGATTGGTCAGCTCTGGCTTGTGCAGTTTCTTTTCCGCCTGCCGCGCTTTTTCCAACGCAATACGACCTTCGCCGCTGGCCAGTGCCAACATGCTCTCCGCCAACGCCTGATGGCCTTTCCTTTCGCGGTTGCGGTTCCACCAGCGGCCAATTGCAGTCTCATCCCCGCCAAGAACCTTCAGCGTCGCAATCAAAAGCCCAAACAGCCTAATCGCCAGCCAGGTCGCGGCCACCAATGCAATCAGCGCAAGCGCGGTTTGAAACGGGCCAAGTGAGTATTCGACACCATTTATGTCGGGGAAAGTAACAAATGAACCGCCTTCGCTTTCCAGCAGGTAGATTGCGCCAAAGGTCACGGCACCGATAATGGCAACAAAAACAAGTATCTTAATCAAAGACCACAGCATGTTCAGACTTTCAATTTGTGTTCAGGCTCTGCGCCATCGCTTCAGCGGCAAGTGTCGCCTTCAATCGGGTTTCGGCTTGGCCGCGCCATTCTGCCAGCGCCGCCTTCGGACCTTCAGCCAAACCATCCAGCTCGGTCAGCGCGTCTGCCAGATTGCCATCTCGCAGCGCCGCTTCCGCACGACTTAGGACGGCATCGGTATCGCTGCCCTCCCGGGCCTCAACCGACCGCGCTCCCAACTGGTTTTTCAGGAAATTACCGAGCTTGCTGCCCTGCGCTTCATCCACTTTATCTGCCCGCGCCTTAGCCAATGCCGCCCGCGCTGCCTCAGGATAGCTTTCCAGCAGTGCTGCAAGCGTGACGACACCGGTCTCCGCATGATCTGCCAGCGCTGCGTCCACCTCGGCGCCCGTGGCAGACCGATAATCCACCAAAGCACCGCTGAAAGCCGCACCGCTGTCGAGGGCAACCACGATCCGTGTCGCAGCCGACCGCGCCAACGCGGCCTTGGCAGACAAATCCGCCTTGTCTTTCAACTCTGCCGCATCTGCCTTTTGGGCCGCGACCAAATCTTTTAGCTCGTTCACCTCACGCTCGTATGCCGCAATCGCCGCCGCGCCCAAACCTTCGTTCAGGGGACGTTTCTCAATGTCATTCAAGCGCGCTTCAAACCCCGCCACCGCGTCAGACAGCGTTTTCAGCTCGGACGCATAGCCATCCATATCAGCCCGCAAACTTGTGGTCGCTGCCACAGCATCGGACGCGCCTTGCGCCGCCCCCGCAGCAGTGTCCGTCGCCGTGCCAAGTTTGTCGTGCACCGCCGCCAACGCATCTTTCTGCGCCACCAGATCGGCCGTCACCTTGGCGATGGCGTCATCCGTCTTGGCCCCAATACCAAGCTGATCGCCAAAAAAGACCGCGCCGCCAAATCCGATTGCCGCCGCAACCGCGCCACCAAGCACCATCGGAAAGAACCCGCCGCGCTTCTCCGGAGTTGCGGTTGCCATTGGCTCTACGAAAGCCTCGTCACCGCTCGCATCTTCGACGTCATAGGCTTCATAATCCTCCGCAAAGTCCTCTTCAGCGACGTACATTTCCGCATCATCGTATGCCTCAGCCGCGTCGGGTTCGTTCAGATCAATCGGCGCCTCGTCTTCCGCGACAACCATCTCATCTTCTGTCTCGTCAACAATCTCCGCATCCTCGATCTCGTCAGCATTGGCGTCGTCCGCCTTGACTTGATCGTCTTCCGGTTTGTCGGTCTTGTCAGAATTGCCCACCTGAAGTCCTTTCGAATCCGGTTATTTCGCAGTCGCAGCACCAATCTAGGTCAGCCATCAGCGGTCCTCAACATTATCTGATGCGTCCAACAGTCCCAACACGGCGTCAATCATCTCTGCCGCACTCGGATGTGCCACTAATTTCAGCACAAACGCATTCAAATCCCGCGTTTCGGCCGCCACCGCCGCGCTCATCGCGACCACATACATTGGCGCCGATACTTCGATCTTCGCCACCTCTGCTGCAAATTGCGCCGCCGAGCGGGGCGAGAAAAGGGGAACAATCACGGGGTTTTCCCGCATCAACAGTGCTTTTGCGCCCTCGGACAGGCCGCATAATTTCTGATCATAGACAATTGCTTCGCCGGTTGGCACCCCCGCGGCACTCAATCGCGTCGCCACCTCGCCTCGGGCAAACCGGCCTCTCAGGTGCATCAGCGACCCCTGAATAGCCTCGCGCTTTGCGTCGGCCAGAACCCGCTCACACAGCGCCTCCGCATCGCCACCGGCTGACCGCGCCTGCCATCCACGCGCACGTGCGGCCTCTGCGGTGGCCGTGCCCACACACCACGCAGGCAAGTCGCCGTCCGCCATTGCCTCAACACCGTTCACCGAGGTGAAAATAACCCCTGACACTGCGTCCAACGATGGGGTGTCACCAGTTGGCACAATCTTGATCAAAGGCGAGGCCGTCACAGGCGCTGCAATCCCTGCCGCGCGCAACGCCTCCTCAAACCGCTCCGCCGCAGCCTGTGGCCGCGTGATCAGGATGGATGGGGACAAATCACTCATGAAAAAAGCGCCGGGATTGTTTGAGCCGCCTTCCGGTGTTACCTGCCACAAGGCACAGGCGCAACGGCAAGGACACATGACAAAGCCTCTCACCATCCTCGGACTGGAAAGCAGCTGCGATGACACCGCGGCAGCAATCCTGCGCCAATCCGGCGATCAGGCGCCTGAAATCCTTGCCTCCATCGTGCACGGCCAGACCGATCTGCACGCATCTTTTGGCGGTGTCGTGCCCGAAATCGCCGCACGCGCCCACGCCGAAAAACTTGACCACAGCGTCGAAGAGGCGCTCGCCGCCGCAAATGTAACGCTCGCCGAAGTAGACGCAATTGCCGTCACCTCGGGCCCGGGTCTAATTGGCGGAGTCTTGTCTGCAGTGATGTGCGCCAAAGGCCTTTCTGCTGGCCTCGACATCCCGCTTGTGGGCGTAAACCACCTTGCCGGCCACGCCTTGACCCCCCGCCTCACCGATCAGGTGGCCTACCCCTACTTGATGCTTCTGGTGTCCGGCGGCCATTGTCAGTTCCTGATCGCCCATGGACCGGAAAAGTTCACCCGCCTCGGCGGCACCATCGACGACGCTCCGGGCGAAGCCTTTGACAAAACCGCGCGCCTGCTTGGTCTGCCACAACCCGGCGGCCCATCGGTTCAGGCCGAGGCGCTCAACGGCAACCCCAAGGCTTTCCGCCTCCCACGCCCCCTTCTGGATCGTCCCGGCTGCGATATGTCTTTCTCTGGCCTAAAGACCGCTCTGCTGCGCGCCCGAGACGCAATCATCACGGAAAAAGGCGGCCTCACGGTTCAGGATCGCGCCGACCTCTGCGCCAGCTTTCAAGCCGCCGTTGTTGATGTGTTAGCCGAAAAAACCCGCCGCGCGCTGGCGCTCTATATGGCGGAAAGGCCCTCCGAGCCTTTGCTTGCCGTGGCCGGCGGTGTGGCAGCAAACACCGCCATTCGCGCCGAGTTAGAGACTGTTTGTGCCGAAAGTGGCGCAACATTCACCGCGCCCCCTTTGGCACTTTGCACCGACAACGCCGCGATGATTGCTTATGCGGGACTGGAACGCTTCAAGGCAGGCGCGCGCGATGACATGAGCCTGTCAGCCCGGCCGCGCTGGCCACTTGATCAAACCGCTCCCGCACTGTTGGGCAGCGGCAAAAAGGGAGCCAAAGCATGATCTCCGTTCTCGGCGCCGGTGCGTTTGGCACAGCCTTGGCCATTGCTATCGCCCGAAATGGCACACCCGTGACGCTTTGGGCGCGCCACCCTGACGCAGCCAAGAGCATGCAAAACACCCGAACCAACCCGCGCCTTCCCGATGTGGCGCTGCCAGAAACAGTCTCTGTTACTGCCCAATTCTCCTCCGCGCTCAACGATGTGGTCCTTCTCGCGGTTCCGATGCAAAAACTGCGTGGCCTGCTGGAAACCCACCCGGAACTCTCCGGCCGCACGCTTGTTGCCTGCTGCAAGGGCGTCGAACTTGGCACCCAACTTGGCCCGGTTGCCCTGATCCGCGACGTGCTGCCTGATGCAACACCTGCGATCCTCACCGGTCCCAGCTTTGCTGCCGACATCGCACGCGGTTTGCCGACTGCACTCACGCTGGCAAGTCCCGACGAAACCGTTGGAAAAGCCCTGCAACAGAGACTGAAGTCACCGAATATCCGCATCTATCGCACCACCGACACTGTCGGTGCAGAGCTTGGCGGTGCCCTCAAAAACGTCATCGCCATTGCATGCGGCATTGCCATTGGTGCCGGTCTTGGCGACAGCGCCCGCGCGGCTCTCATGACACGCGGCTATGCCGAAATGCAGCGTATGGCCCGCGCTCTTGGGGCACAGCCCGACACTTTGGCGGGCCTGTCCGGTTTTGGTGACCTCACTCTGACGTGCTCGTCCGAACAATCACGCAATTTCCGCTTTGGCCTGTCGCTGGGTCGTGGCGAAATCTTTGACCCCACCGTCACAGTCGAAGGCGCCGCAACAGCGACCGCCGCGCTTGCCCGTGCCAAGACAATGCAAATCGATATGCCCATCACCGCCGCAGTCGTTGCGATCCTTCAAGGGGGCTTGCAAATCCGCGACGCCATGGAAATGCTGCTCGCAAGACCACCCAAAGAGGAATAACCGATGTTGATCGCCCTAATCGCCAAAGACAAACCCGGCGCGCTTGAAATCCGCAAAGCCAACCGCGACGCCCATGTTGCCTACCTCAAAGGCTCCGGCGACACGATCATGATGGCCGGTCCCTTTTTGGACGACGCGGGTGACATGTGCGGCTCGCTGATCATTCTGAACGTCGCCGACATGGCCGAGGCAGAAACCTGGGCGGCCAATGACCCTTATAAGGCCGCCGACCTGTTCGAAAACGTCGAACTGAAGGCGTGGAACAAGGTGTTGGGCTGATGCGTTACTGGCTGTTCAAATCCGAACCTTCGACCTGGGGCTGGGACCAACAGGTCGCCAAAGGGGACGTGGGCGAAGAATGGGACGGCGTGCGCAACTATCAGGCGCGGAACTTCATGCGCGAAATGGCCGTGGGGGACCGCGGCTTTTTCTATCATTCGCAAAAAGAGAGAGCCGTCGTCGGTGTCGTCGAAGTCTGCGCCGAGGCCCACCCCGACAGCACCACCGATGACGATCGCTGGGAATGCGTCGACATCAAAGCAATCGCGCCGGTCAAATCCCCCGTGACACTTGATGTGATCAAGGCGGACCCACGGCTTGCCGATATGGTGCTGGTGAAAAACTCCCGCCTATCGGTGCAGCCCGTGTCCGAAGACGAGTGGCAAATCATCCTTGAGATGAGCGGTTCTCATAGCTGAAATATTAGGCATACTCCCCGCATAAACAAAACGGGGAGAACCTTATGGAATACCTAGCCGTGTTGGCGGCCGCTTTGGCCTCTTATGTATTTGGCTCAATCTGGTACATGGCGCTGGCCAAACCGTGGATGCAAGCCGCAGGAGTCGAAATCGGAGACGACGGTCGTCCGACCAACTCTAAAAACCCGACACCTTACATTCTCGCCTTTGTTTGCGCGTTGATCGTCGCGGGCATGATGCGCCACGTCTTTGCGTTGTCGGCGATTGAAACATTGGACAAAGGCATCATTGGCGGCCTCGGCATTGGCCTCTTTCTTGCGGCGCCATGGGTTGTCACCAACTACGGTTTCGCAGGCCGCAGCCGCACGTTGATGATCATCGACGGCGGATATGCCACCCTCGGCTGCACGATCATGGGTGCGGTTCTGACTCTTTTTTAGAAAACCACCCACGCAACGCAAAACGCCCGAAGGATGATCCTTCGGGCGTTTTCATATAAAACTGTCAAATAAATCAGCCGTATACGGCCTCTTTACCAAAATGCTTGGTCAGCATGTAATACACCACAGCGCGGTATTTGTTGCGTTCGGATTTGCCGTAGGTTTCGATCACCGAATTGATGGCTTCCATCAATGCAGGGCTGTCGGCCAGACCCAGTTTTTTCATAAGAAAGTTTGTTTTGACAGTCTCAAGTTCGCTGTCCTGCGAACCTGCCACTGTCGAGGCATCGTCGTTATAGATCGCCGGACCACACCCGATGGTCACCTTTGTCAAAAGGTCCATATCCGGTGTCATTCCGCATTTGTTTTTCAGATCATCCGCGTATTTGGCGATCAACTCGTCACGTTTGCCCATCACTATCTCCCAGGTCGTCGGCGCAATTGCCTTGTTCGTTTTGGTGCCTCTGTTGGCTGCCTGAGACAGTAAACACGGATTTACACCAGACAAAGGGAAATCTGCCGCGCCTTTCCCCGCAAACCCGTTTGCTCTCTGGCCAATCCCAAACCGCGCGCCTAGTGTGCGCGTTTTCACGGCAACCAATGGGGTCAAAATGTTGCGTTGGGGTATCATCGGCACAGGGTTCATTTCACACGCCATGCTAGGTGCAATTGCCAAGTCCAAAGGCTCCGTTGCCACCGCAATCGCGGGCCGCAACGAGGCTGCGCTGGCCGACATGCAAGCGCAGTATCAAATCCCACTGGGCTATGCTGATACCGCTGATCTCTTGGCCTCAGACGACGTCGATGTGGTCTATATCGCCCTGCCCAACCACCTGCACGCTGACGCAACCGCGGCCGCGCTCGCTGCTGGAAAACCGGTGCTGTGCGAAAAGTCTCTGACCGTGTCCATGACAGACGCCGAGACCCTTGCGCAGGCTGTACACTCCAGCGACCTCTTCTTTGCCGAGGGTCTCATGTACCTCGCCCATCCTTTGATGGCGCAATTCATGTCGCTGATGCGTGACCCGACATTTGGCGAACTGCGGTCTGTGTCCGGATTTTACGCCGCCGACATCTGGCAGGTCGTGAACCCCGCAGGTGGCGGTACACTTTACAACCTTGGCTGCTACCCCGCGTCCCTGCTGCATCTCGTGGTGCAAACCATGTGCGGCGACACCGCCTTTGGCGCACGCACGATGGCGGCGCAAGGCACGATAAACCCCGATGGCAACGTACAGGACACGTCGCTGTCCGTGCGCTTTGACAACGGCGTTTTCGCCACTCTGCAAAGCAGCGACAGTCACGGCATGGCCTTTGGATTTGAGGTCATCACCACCAAAGGCGCCCTGCGGTTTGACACCAACCCGTGGCTGCCCGACGCAGGCGACAGCCGCATGATCTGGCGGCCGTTCGATGGCCCTGAACGCGCTATCGTCGTGAATGACGCCAACGACGCCTTCTATCACCAAACCCGCATGGTCGAACGCGCTTTGACCAGCCGTGCAACAGAGACCCAACGCCCCTCGCCGCGCCTGTCTGATAGCCTAGAGATCATGCAGTTTCTGACGGATTGGGATGTGGCAGCGCGGGGATAGTCGCCTCTACGACACCAGCACTCACCGCGCCCGAACCGAGGGTTGGAAAAAAACGCCCGCGTCTTGCCGAAGTCAAACCTGTTGTTTGATGGGGCGGTTCGGGCGCTGCCAAAGCACGCTATGGCAATAAGGGAACGCTTGAATATTCTGTCCGCATTGCTTGTCGGCTATGCGGGACAAATCTATTATCTTTGAAACAGGCGCAAAGGTGTGCTTTCGGATGCAGATATTGCGCACAAGCGAAGTTATGTAAGCGATGCGAGGACCCCATGGTATCGCTTACGAAGTTATGACAAATTTAACGCCTATTTATGCGCCACAAACTATTGCATCGAAGGAAAAAGCATTGGAATTTCTCAGTAAGCTCAAAAAACTTTGGTTTCCAAGTGCGGAAACCAAGATCCATTTGACCAAAATAAGTGAAGTTCACATCGCCACCCTGACAACGAAAAACGGGGTTTTGAACGAGTATAAAGCCGAAAAGAAAACCGCTGAGAAGGCATTTCGTGAGGTGGAAATCCTTTTTCAAAATAACTCTGATCGACTGAGTAATTTGAAAAATTGCTTCGAGGACAAAAAAGTTCTTTATGACGCTCTCAACAAGCTGATCTCTGAAAGCAAATCCATCCAGTCAGATCTTGATTCAGCATACCAAAAGCTGAAAAAGAACAAAGCATCCAAAGATGATTTCTATGATTGGTCAAATCGGCAGAAGTCAGTGTGGAATGGATTCAGCGGGCGCGGAGGTCAGAAGGTCAGAAGTGATTTCAACCCAAAGAGTATCTTTAACAAATATTCAAGAGGTGATCTGGACCGATATAAAGCCAATATAGAAGCCGCAAAGTCAACGATCGGTCGAATTAAGTCAAAGCGGGACTCTATCTCGTCAAAGATTCTTTCAGTAAAATCCGATCTTGGAGACGCAAAGCAACTTTGCGCATATGTCAAAACCCCAGATGGCAAAAATGAGAAAAATGACCTTAAACAAAAGATCGCATCACTGAGCAACCAAATCTCCCAGTTGCAGTCAGTTTTGGACTCGCAGAACGCTACAATTGCGGATCAAATTTTGTCGATAAAATTTACTAAAACAGAATGGCGAGACGAAAAAAGAAAGATCAAACTTTCACAGTAATAGATGTATTTGCTGAACAAAAGAGACCGAATATCTCAAGGAGCCGCTTTTGTGCAAATATTATGATATTTGTGATAGTCCAAACGAACCATGTTTTGCAGGTTGTGATGATGACCTATAATTCAGTTGGGTAACTTAGGACACGACATTTGCTGCATGGCGGAAAACCAAACATTTGGGCTCATACCCGACTTTCGCCGCAACTGCACCTCCCCCAAAACAAAACGGCGCCCCATCTCTGGGACGCCGCTCTGTATCTCAACCAGCAAAACCGCTTAATAGCGATAGTGCTCCGGCTTGAACGGACCCTCCGGCGAAACGCCGATATAGGACGCCTGCTCCGGTGTCAGCTTGGACAGCTTCGCGCCCACTTTGGCGAGGTGCAGCGCGGCCACCTTCTCGTCCAGATGTTTGGGCAGGATATAGACTTCGTTGTCGTACTGATCGTTCTTGGTGAACAATTCAATCTGCGCCAACACTTGGTTGGTGAACGACGCGGACATCACAAACGACGGGTGGCCTGTGGCGTTGCCAAGGTTCAGCAAACGACCCTCAGACAGCAGGATCAACCGGTTGCCCGACGGCATCTCGATCATATCCACCTGTTCTTTGATGTTGGTCCACTTGTGGTTCTTCAAGTTCGCGACCTGAATTTCGTTGTCGAAGTGGCCGATGTTGCCAACAATCGCCATGTCCTTCATCTCGCGCATATGCTCGATGCGGATCACGTCTTTGTTGCCGGTGGTGGTGATGAACAGATCCGCATCAAGGCTCTCTTCCAGCAACACAACTTCATAGCCGTCCATCGCTGCCTGAAGCGCACAGATCGGATCCGCTTCGGTCACTTTCACGCGGGCGCCCGCACCGGACAGCGACGCTGCCGAGCCTTTGCCCACATCGCCATAACCACAGACAACAGCCACTTTGCCGGCCATCATCGTGTCGGTGGCGCGGCGGACGCCGTCGACCAGCGATTCCTTACAGCCGTATTTGTTGTCGAACTTCGACTTGGTGACAGAATCGTTCACGTTGATCGCAGGGAAAGGCAGTTCGCCTTTCTTGTGCAGATCATACAGACGGTGCACGCCTGTGGTGGTTTCTTCCGATACGCCCATGATGTCGGCACGTGTCTTGGTGAACCAACCGGGGCTTGCCGCCATGCGCTTTTTGATCTGCGCGTGAATGGCTTCTTCTTCTTCAGACGTCGCAACACCCAATTCTTCGCCCGCTTCGGCTTTGGCACCTAGCAAAACGTAAAGTGTCGCGTCGCCGCCATCATCCAAGATCAGGTTTGCGCCTTCTGGGAACTGGAACGATTTGTCCAGGTAATCCCAATGCTCTTCCAGCGACTGGCCTTTGATCGCGAAAACCGGCACGCCAGATTGCGCAATCGCTGCGGCTGCGTGGTCTTGTGTGGAAAAGATGTTACAGCTCGCCCAACGCACATCCGCGCCCAGCGCAACCAGCGTTTCAATCAGACAGGCGGTTTGAATGGTCATGTGCAATGACCCAACAATGCGCGAGCCCGCGAGTGGTTTGCTTTCGCCGTATTCCGCGCGCAGCGCCATCAGGCCCGGCATCTCGGTTTCGGCAATGTCCAGTTCCTTGCGGCCGAAGTCCGCCAGTGAGATGTCTTTAACGATATAATCGGTCGCCATCGCGCCCAGCTCCTTACGAGTTATCTATCGCGTGCAGATAACATCGCAGGGCCCGTTCTACAACGGCACCTCACCCGATTTGCCGGAACCGGATTGCGGGCGCGTTTCTTGGTGCCAATCAGTGCCCGCAGCCACGATACAACTTACCCCCATGGGGTTGGTCATGATGACCGTAAACGTACCGGTTTTTTCAGACACCCAAACTTCAACGAGCGTGGTTTTGTTGGTGGTCACACCCTGCAGCCCACCGGCGGTCAACGCCTCAGAATACTTGCTGGAAAGCCGCGCCACCACATCATCGCGCTCGGCGCAATGTAGCCCCTGCGCAGCCACCGGCGGCGCGGTCGCGGCCATGCCAAAAAGCACAGCTCCACCAATAAGTCGCTTAAACATAACAGCCTCCTTTTCACGCTGTGATCAGACAATGTGAGGAGGACACGCGGGAGGAAGCAATAAACGTGCCCCCCTCGCTATTTATGTCGGCACCACCGTGCGCGTTTTCAAAACACGGGTGATCACGTTGTTTTGTTGGCAGCACGTGATACCGGCACATAAAAAGGATGCTCCTGAAATGTGTCATTTTTGGGGCAAATCCAATTACGGTCGGTTGTGCCTCAAGGTCCAGACCGTCATATTTCCAAAAAATGCAGCCTCGCCGGAAAGTTCCCCAATGACCGCACAGCGCGGACCTCACCAAAATTGTCTGGCTTTTGTCACAGATGCTCAACAGGCCCCTCTGGCGCAATTTGCCGCCCGACAAGCTGCCCATGTCAGCGGAGATCGGAATTTTGACATCCTCATTTGCTCGTTCGAGCCTCTGACCCTGCCGGATGAACTCACCAAGCTTGGCATTCGCAACAAAGTGCTGAATTTGCGGAAACCGCTGACCGATCTAAACCTGCCCCTGAAATGGCTGCCCCTCGAAGTGTATCTCCGGCTCTGGCTGCCGCAGGCCCTTGGCGACCGTTACCGCCGCATCCTGTATGCCGACACAGACACCTATTTATTGTCCCCGTCGCTTGACCGCTTGTTTGACGTTGATATGGGTCCCCACCCCGTTGCTGGCGTGCGCGACGTGCAGCAATGGTTGGATCTTGACGCGCCGATCAACGATTTCGCAGAACGGGGCCTCCCCGGCCTACGGTTTTTGAATTCCGGCGTGATGCTTATGGACAGCTCACGTGTATTAGAGACTGATTTGCTTGACCGCCTTCTGGTCATCAGCAAAGCGGATACGCCGACCACACACCACGACCAATCGCTTCTGAATTTGGAATTGCGCGGCGAATGGGCGGAATTGCATCCAGCTTGGAACTGGCAATGGACTCACATCTTTCCAACTTTCACGCGCCTCGCCAATCCTCAAATGTTGCACTTCTGCGGTCCCAAAAAGCCCTGGCGCGCCCATCAAAAAGAAAACCGCTTTTCCCCCGCTTTGATCCGGGAGTACCAACGCTATTTCGCACGCCATGGCGGCGATTTGGCGTTTCACACTTGGCTCCCCGGAGGCCGTCGGGTCTCGCCAATGACAAACTTGCGAAACTGGCGCTGGCAGCGGCGCCACCCCGAGAAGCTGGAAGCACTCGTTGGCCGTTTCGCCTCTCCCTTCAGCACCCTACTCTAACACCCCTAACACCTTCACCCGCGCAATCCCGTTGCGCGCACCGCGTCTCACCGCTAACCAAGGACCACCCACAAACCACAAGAGGCTCCCCGTGGCACGAGCTTGGCAACGCATGCTTTCCGGTCGCAGACTTGATCTGCTGGACCCCACCCCAGTCGATATCGAGATCGAGGACATCGCGCATGGCCTTGCCTTCGTGGCGCGCTGGAATGGCCAGACCAAAGGCGATTTTGCCTATTCGGTGGCGGAACATTCCCTACTGGTCGAAACCCTGTTTGGCCGCATGTATCCGACGGCTCCCATGAAATGGCGCCTCGCCGCCCTGCTGCATGACGCGCCCGAGTATGTGATTGGCGACATGATTTCTCCGGTCAAAGCGGCCGTCGGCCCGTCCTATGGCGAACTCGACGATCGACTAACCGCGGCCATCCACATCCGCTTTGGCCTGCCCGCCGCGACGCCCAAACGCATTAAGGCGCAAATCAAAAAAGCCGACAAAATCAGTGCTTGGATGGAAGCCACCCAGATCGCAGGTTTTTCTGTGACCGAGGCCAACAAATTGTTTGGACGCCCCGATCCAAAGGTCATCGAAGGCCTTTCAATCCGGCTGCGCCCACCGGTCGAGGCCCGCAACGACTACACCGCCCGTCACATCGAATTGCTTGCCAAAATGTAGGTTTTGCGCTGAATTAGTCTCTGAATTTTCCAAAAGGCCTTTTTCCAATGACCCAGATTACAGTCCGTCCCGGCGGCGAAGGCGACCTGCGCCAAACCCTCGACCTACTCAATGAAATCATTGCGATCGGAGGCACCACTGCCATCACCAAACCCCTGACCCGCAAGGATCTGGGCGGTTGGTTGATGGCGGATCCCGGCAAGGCCATCTGGCATATCGCCGAAGACAGCGACGGCAATCTTTTGGGGTTTCAATGGATCGGCCCGTGGGGTGACCTGCCGCCCGAGGCCTGCGAGATCGGAACCTTCGTCAAATCCGGTCGCACTGGTCTGGGGATCGGATCCAAACTGTTTGAGGCAACCAAGCCGGCTGCGCGCGGCATGGGATACAATTGGATCGACGCCGAAATCCGCGCCGACAATACAAGCGGACTTGCCTACTACCAATCGCGCGGGTTTGAACAATACAAGCGCAAAGAAAACATCACGCTGGACGACGGCTCCATCGTCGCCAAATGCGTAAAACGCTTCAACCTCTGACGCCGCTCAGGCGCTGGGCAACACATCCCGCTGCACCATTGCCCGAAGGGCAAAATTGGACCGCATGTTGCGAATGCCTTTGATCGCCATCAGGCGGTGTTCAAGAAACGCATCAAACGCATCCAGATCTGCCGCCACCACGCGCAACAGAATATCGCGTGATCCGCTCATCAAATAGCACTCCATCACCTCGCCCAACGGCCGTATCGCCCGCTCAAAGGCTTCGATCGCCTCTGATCCCTGCTTCTCCAGCTCTACCGATACAAAGATCGTTACCGGCAAACCCACCTTGCGGGCATCAACCCGCGCGCCATAGCCGGTGATCACCCCGTCGGCCTGCAGCTTTTCCAAACGCCGCGCGCATGGCGTGGCCGACAGACCAACGGACTCAGCCAGATCAGACAGTTTCATCCGTCCGTCATCCTGAAGCGCCCTCAGAATTTTGCGATCAATCGCATCCATAGATGATTCCTCTATTTTTCGCCCTGAAATTAGCCCTTTCCACCAACAATCGCCACACACATGTTGGAAATTTGGTGAAAACCTCCATCACACCTGTGCCAAATTCTCTCAACTTCGCGACCAGGATGACCAAAGGAAACCGCAGATGCGCATCACCCCTGTTCAGACCCCATCTCACGAAATTGTTTTGCGCGTTCACGACGCCGAAATCGGCCTAACCGGTTTTATCGCGGTGCATTCCACCCACCTTGGCCCCGCAGCCGGCGGGCTGCGCATGCGTCCCTACGCCAGCGAAGACGCTGCTCTGACCGACACCCTGCGCCTCAGCCGCGGCATGACCTACAAAAACGCAGCTGCCGGCCTGCCGCTTGGTGGTGGCAAGGCCGTTATTATGGGCGACGCCTCGCAAAAGACTCCCGCGCAACTGTTGTCGTTCGCCCGCGCTGTGGAGTCCCTCAAAGGCCGCTACTGGAGCGCCGAGGACATGGGCATGAGCCCCGCCGACATGGAACTGATGACGCAGGAAACTAGATTTGTCGCCGGCCTGCCCAACGGCAGCCATGCGTCGGGCGATCCTTCGCCCATCACCGCGCGCGGCATCTTCAATTCAATCAAAACCACGTCCCGTCATCGGTTTGGAAAAGATGACCTGACCGGACGCACTGTGTCCGTGCAGGGCTTGGGTCACGTCGGCGGATACTTGTGCCAATACCTTCATGATGCGGGTGCAAAACTGATTGTGGCCGACCTCGACCAAAAACGCGTTCAGCAGATGCGCGAAAAATTCGACGCCGAAATCGCCACAGCCGACGGTATCCTCACCGCCAAAGCTGACATTTTTGCGCCCTGTGCCATCGGTGCAATCCTGAACGAGGCATCGATTGCCGCGCTCAACGTCGGTGCTGTCTGTGGAGGGGCCAACAACCAGCTCGCCACCCCCGAGGATGGCGACCGCCTGCATGCACGCGGTATTCTTTATGCACCTGATTTTGTCGCCAACGCTGGCGGCATCATCAATGTCGCATCCGAGATCCTCGAAATCGACGACCGCGCCGGTTATGTCGACGAAAAACTCGCCACGCTCGACATCACTCTGGACGCGATGCTGACCCGCGCCAAACAGATGAACTGCAGCCCGGACGCTGTGGCTACGTCGATTGTCGATGAAATGCTCGCCTCTAGGGCGGCCTAATTTTCAAATAGCAGCTGGCGCCGCGCGAAGTGCCAGCCTCGCCCGTTTCGCGGGCTTCCTATCCCGGCCTCTTTTGGGGCCGGGTTTTCTTTTCGATGGCAGTGAAAACCGCACCTACGCGTTACAGACGCAATACCGACGCATTGCAGACAGCGGTTTTTGCCTTAACGCGGGCTGCGTTTTGCCAAAATGCGCTGCAGCGTCCGGCGGTGCATGTTCAACCGCCGCGCAGTCTCCGACACGTTGCGATCACACAGTTCATAAACCCGCTGGATGTGCTCCCAACGCACGCGATCCGCGCTCATCGGGTTTTCTGGCGGAGGCGGCAATTCATCATCCGAGCTCAGCAGCGCATGCATGATATCCGTCGCATCTGCAGGTTTGCTCAGGTAATCCGTCGCGCCGATCTTGACCGCAGCCACGGCTGTCGCGATGGCCCCATATCCAGTCAGCACCACCACTCGGCTGCCTTCACGTTTCTCCCGAAGAACTTCAACAACATCAAGCCCGTTGCCGTCCTCCAGTCGAAGATCAACCACCGCATAGGCTGGTGGCCTTGCAGTCGCAATCGCCTTGCCAGCAGCAACGGAACCGGCTGTTTCGACTTCAAAACCCCGTTTTTCCATGGCCTTAGCCAGCCGTCTCAGAAACGGCTCGTCATCATCAACGAGAAGTAGTGTTTTGTCCGGCCCGATCTCCGGCAGCTCTTTGTCCGCCATTTTGCCTCTTCCCTTCAGTATTTATCCAGTATTAGCCGGACAGACAAAAAGGGTCAAACACAGCGACTGCTACATATTATCAACAAAACAGCCAACGCGTTTGGCCATATCCTCTGGCGTTGTGTCTCGGCGGAAGTATTCCACGAACCCATACCCCGGCAGGGTAAGATAGCTGAAGGTCGAATGATCCACGAGGTAGAACTCCTCGTCGCCATCCTCAGGCAGCTGTTTTTTGTAATACGTGCGATAGGCTTGGCTTGCTGCCTTGACCTGCTCTGCCGACCCGGTCAGACCAATCATACGAGGATGCAGGTATCCCGTGTATTCCTTGATCACGTCCGGCGTATCACGCACCGGATCAATGCTGATAAAGGCGCCGTTGACGATTTTCCCTGCTTCTTCAAGAAGATCCATCGCCTCAGCATTTCGGGTTGCGTCTAGCGGGCAGATATCTGGGCAGTAGGTATAGCCGAAATAAATCAACGTCGGCTCAGTGAGCACGTCCGCATCCGTAACGGTGTTGCCATCCCCATCCACAAGGGTGAATGGCCCACCAATTGCACCTGCCCCACCTGCGACCTGACTTTGACGACATTGCGCGAACTGATCGTCATCGGAATTTGTTTGTGACACGAACCACATCCCGCCCAAAGCAAGGATCACCACAAATACAGCCACCGCTGCTAATGTACGCATCATAAAACCATTCCTAATGCCAAGTTGATTGATGAGTGTCAGAGACCTAACAATTGTAAACGCGAACTCAAGGGAAAAACACGCCAAATGACCGATTTCTCGACCGAGCTTCTGTCCAGTGACCGACGCGGCAATTGGATCCGCTTGCGCACGATCATACTGGTACGTTGGATCGCCATCGTTGGACAGGTGTCGGCCCTTCTGGTAGCGCAATTCGGGTTTGGCCTCGAAATCGAGTACGGCCTTTGTTACCTGGCTGTCGGCGTGTCCGTCATCGGCAACCTTGTCGCGCTTTTTGTGTTTCCGGAAAACAAGCTGCTCAGCGAAACCGAAAACATGTTCATGATCCTGTTTGACATCCTGCAACTCGGTTTTTTGCTGTTCTTAACCGGAGGCCTGAACAATCCTTTCTCTTTCCTAGTCGTTGGTCCTGTTACCGTCTCCGCTTTGGTTCTTTCTGTGCGATCCACGTTGATCGTCGCGACGCTTGCCATTGCGATGGTCACATTGCTTTTGAATTTTCATCTGCCTTTGCGCATGCAGGAGTTCTTCATCCTGCGCATTCCTGATGTATTTCTATATGGAAACTGGGGCGCCATCGTCATCGCCATCCTGTTTTCATCGCTTTATTCACGTCGCGTAGTAACCGAGATGTCTTCGATGGCGGATGCTTTGGCCGCCACCCAAATGGCTTTGGCCCGCGAACAAAAACTCACCGATCTGGGGGGTGTTGTGGCTGCTGCCGCTCATGAGCTTGGCACTCCGCTGGCCACGATCAAATTGACCAGCTCCGAGCTGATGGAGGAACTGGACGACAACCCGGAGCTGCGCGACGACGCCGCCTTGATCCGCGAACAGGCTGATCGCTGTCGTGATATTTTGCGCTCAATGGGACGGGCAGGGAAGGACGACCTGCACTTGCGCCGCGCGCCGTTTTCCGCCGTGATCGAGGAAGCCGCAGAGCCCCATTTGGACCGAGGTAAGGCCATCTTTTTCGAGCACCTAGGCTTGGTCGATGGCCCGGAAATCCCAAGACCCGCAGAGATCGTGCACGGATTGCGCAACCTGATTCAAAACGCGGTTGATTTTGCACGCACCACCGTCTGGATCGAAACCGAATGGGACGAAGAACGGTTGTTTGTTCGAATTATGGATGACGGCAAAGGCTTTCCACCGCACCTCATTGGCCGCATTGGCGACCCTTTTATACGCCGCCGACGCTCAGAAAAAGAACGGTCGCAGCGCCCCGGGTACGAAGGCATGGGCTTGGGCCTTTTCATTGCCAAAACTTTGCTCGAACGTACCGGTGCCGAACTGAGTTTCGCAAACGGCACAAACGAGGAAATGGGCCACAAGGAAGATGGTTTGGGCGCCATCGTTGAGGTGGTTTGGCTCCGCTCAAAATTCGATGCCAACGCATCCAGCGGCTCCCTTGGGCAGAACCCGCGTGTCGAAGCATAGTCTGTGACCGGTTCCGCACCGTTAACGTGCTGTTAACCAACCTCACGCAAAGCTTAACCGGCGCTCCAATGTTGGGGATTTGCTTTGTTTGATTCGAGTATATATTTTTTTTCTGTTATTTTGGGAGCCTGCGGTCTGGTTGCTGCTGTGGCTGCGGCAACATATTACGCACGCAAGCATCGGCACGGCAAAGCCGAAATTTCAGGCGACGAAGCCATTTTTATTTACAGAAATGGGGTCATGGTTGAGGCGAATGCCGCCGGACTAAGGCTGTTGGCAGGCCAAGGCAAAAGCGAAAACAGTTGGCGCGCCCTGCGTCGACTATTGGCGGAACGCTTCCCGGACTTCCCTGCAAATCAAGGCACCGTGCAAGATCAGGAAACCACCGTTCTCGCACCCCTAAATGCCCAAGACACAAGTGTTATCACCATCGACCAATGGCAGGACGTCGCACGTGTTTCCATCCTTAGCCAAAAAATTTCTGACATAGACGGCCCACCCATAGAAACCGAGATCTCCTTGCGGGCGCCTTATCCGATTTGGATCTGCGACAACACTGGTGCAATCACCTGGTGTAATTTCGCATATCACAATTTTGCTTTGTCCCTGGGGCACGTTCGTGCGCAAAAACCACCTCACCTTTTTGACATCCCGGCCCAAAAACCTGGACCTCTCCCGTGGCGTGTCGGTATCGATCAACAATCCGAGGCTTTGACCTATTGGTTCGATGTCACTGCGGTTTCGTTGAAACATGGCACCGTGTTTTTTGCCGTCGACGCAAATACCATCGTTAGCGCCGAAATGACCCAACGCAGCATCGTCCAAACGCTCTCGCAAACCTTTGCACAATTGCCGACCGGCTTGGCGATATTCGATCGAAACAGACGGTTGGTCTTGTTCAACCCATCATTGACAGCCCTTACCGACTTGCCTGCTTCCGTATTGTCGGACCACCCCACAATCACCGCTTTTTTTGACGCCCTGCGAGAAAGTCGAATTGCACCGGAACCTCAAAGTTCTAAACCCTGGCAAGAGCACGTCGCGGACATCATACGATCTGCGGAACAGGGGGGGTATTGCGAAACATGGGAATTGCCATCTGGGAAAACTTACCGGGTTACCGGACGCCCGCAACCGGACGGCGCAATCGCGATCCTGTTTGATGACATCTCGGCGGAAATGTCCCTGACACGGCGTTTCAGGTCGGACATCGACATCGCACACGCCGCTCTGGATGCACTCGACGACCCGGTTGCGCTGTTTTCTCAATCCGGAGAACACCTGCTATGCAACCATGCTTATCGCAGTTTCTGGAAGGCGGATCCGGACACCAGCTTTGCGCCCTACACAATCCATGACGCGACAACCCTTTGGGCATCAGAGGTCTGTGACACGCCAGCTTGGCAGGATTTCAGAAGCGCAGTTTTATCAAAGGGCACACGTCAAATCTGGACCGGCACACTGGCGCTGCGGACATTTGGCTTAGTCGATGTCGCTCTCACGCCGATCGCCGGCGGCGCAACTCTGGTGAGGTTCCGCCGGTCAGCCACGCGTGACGTCACCCAGCCCGCTTGAGGCTTGCAGGCACAGGCAGGGCAGGTAGTGTGGCGCCATGTCGCCAATTCTTCTCTCCTCTGCCGATGAAACCGCCGCGCTCGCGGTTCAGCTTGGTGCAAAGCTGCAAGTCGGCGACGTGCTCTTGCTGGAAGGTGATATTGGCGCCGGAAAAACCCACTTTGCCCGCAGCCTGATTCAATCCCTTCTAAAAATTCCAGAAGACGTGCCGTCGCCGACGTTCACACTTGTACAAATGTACGAAATAGAACACTCAGAGCTCTGGCACACCGATCTGTATCGTCTGACGTCACCGGACGAGATTGTCGAACTTGGGCTGATAGACGCTTTTGAAGACGCCATTTGCCTCGTTGAGTGGCCTGACAGACTTGCGGAGTTACGACCCGACACCGCGTTGACCCTAAACTTCGCTCTCGGCGAAACACCGGGCTCCCGCATCCTGACACCAACCTATACCACACCACGTTGGGAATCCGTTTTGGGTGCTTTGTCTTATGAGTGAACGCGCTGACCTTCTTGGCCAGTTTTTGGCAAAAACCGAGTGGCGAAACGCAACCCGCGCAATGGTGGCTGGCGATGCCTCCAACCGCCGATACGACAGGCTCGCAAAGCCCGACGGCGCGACCGCAATTCTGATGGACGCACCTCCTGACAAGGGCGAAGATGTGCGTCCTTTCTGTACTCTGGCGCGCTATCTCAGGGGTATCGGCCTTTCTGCTCCAGAGATCTACGACGTCGATCAGGTCAACGGTTTCCTGATCCTCGAGGATCTTGGAGATGCCATTTTTGCGCGCATCATCAGCGATGACCCGACCCGCGAAATACCTCTTTATGAAAGTGCGACAGATGTTTTGGTGCACATTCATACGCATCAAGCGCCCGAGCTGGATGCGTTTGATAACGCACTCATGGTCGATATGACGGACATCGCCTTCAGCTGGTACGCCATGGCCGGAACCGCCGATTGGCAAAGCCCTTTTGCAGAGTTCAAATCACACTTCTCCGCCCTTTTGCCCCTTCACGTCGCGCCGCCAACCGTGTTCATGCACCGGGATTATCACGCCGAAAACCTGCTCTGGTTGCCACAGAGAAACGGCGTCGCGCGTGTCGGCGTGCTGGATTTTCAGGACGCAAAGCGCGCGCACCCAGCTTATGATCTTGTGTCACTGCTGCAAGACGCACGCCGCGATGTACCGCCGGAGATCGAAACCGCGATGATCGCGCGATATTGCGCGTCAACCGGCGCGGATGCCGTCGATTTTGACGCCGCATATCACGTTCTCGGGGCCCAGCGGAATTTGCGTATCCTGGGCGTGTTTGCTCGCCTCTGTCTTCATTTCGGCAAGCCACATTATGTGGACCTTATTCTGCGTGTGTACCGACTGCTCTTGCGTGACCTCGACCATCCGGCGCTGGCACCGGTTTCCAAACTTTTGCGCCAAGTCTTGCCAGAACCCACCCCAAGTTTCCTTAGGTCGATGAAAAATAGATGCGCGACAATCCAAACGCTGTAATGCTCTTTGCTGCCGGTTTTGGCACCCGAATGGGCGCGTTAACGCAGTCCACGCCCAAACCTTTGATTCCGGTCGAGGGGCGGGCGTTGATCGACCGTACACTGGACCATGTGTATGCCATCAGCCCTGACAGGATTGTCGCCAACACACACTACCATCACGATCAGATGGCCGCGCATTTTGACGGATCGGATGTGTGTCTCTCTCATGAATCGCCCGACATTCTCGAAACCGGCGGAGGCCTGCGCGCCGCGCTTCCACTTTTGGGGCGCGGGCCTGTCTTCACGTCAAACACTGACGCGATCTGGCGGGGACCGAACCCGTTCAAGATTGCCCTAAGCGCCTGGCGGCCGGCCGAAATGGACGCGCTGTTGGTTTGCGTTCCACAAAAGAGTGCGCTGGGACATAAAGGGCAGGGGGACTTCACGTTGGCACCCGACGGACGCATCACGCGCGGCCCCGGCGTGATCTATGGAGGAGTACAGATCTTGAAAACCGACGGCTTGCAAAACATCCAAGAAGACGCGTTCTCCCTAAACCTCCTATGGAACCAGATGCTTGCCAAGGGACGTCTGTTCGGGGTCCCCTATCCAGGGCAATGGTGCGATGTCGGGTCCCCCGACGGCATCACGTCCGCAGAACAAATGCTGAGCGCCTCAGATGTTTAATTTCGACGAACCCCCTCGCGTCTTTGGCGTCCCTCCGGGCGCGGATTTCCCCAAGGTTTTGGTCAATGGAATATGCCACCGCATGGCGGATCGTCCACCCGAGGATATGGCCCGCGTCGAGGTGATTGTGAACACAACCCGCATGGCGCGACGGGTGTCGAAGTTGTTTGATGACGGGCCTGCAATGCTTTTGCCGCGCATTCGCCTGCTCGGCGATTTCTCCCGTGATGCGGCGGCGGATTTGCCTCCCGCCGTATCACCTTTGCGACAGCGTTTTGAGCTGATCCAACTGATCACACGCCTACTTGAACAACAGCCAGACCTTGCAGCCCGCGCCTCAATTTACGACCTCGCCGACAGCCTTGCCGGTTTGTTTGACGAAATGGCCGGCGAAGGTGTGGACGTAGACGCAATCCAATCCCTTGATGTCTCGGATCAGTCGGGCCACTGGGCCCGCGCGCAACATTTCTTTGCAATCGCGCGCCATTTTCTTGACGACGTGGAGGCGGCACCGGGGCAGGAAGCCCGCCAACGTCTTACGATTGAGCGGCTCGCCAAAAAATGGGCCGATGTCCCGCCACAGCATCCGGTCATTCTCGCAGGGTCCACCGGGTCTCGCGGCACGATGATGCTGCTGATGCAGGCCGTAGCAAAACTACCGCAAGGCGCTATTGTTTTGCCGGGCTTTGACACCGACATGCCAGCCAACGTTTGGCAGAAAATGTCGGACGCGTTGGAGGCGGAAGATCACCCACAATTCCGCTTTCGAAAATTGATGGACGCACTGTCAATCACCCCGCCGCAAATCACGCCATGGCACCCTTGCTCCGCACCAAACCCCTCGCGCAACCAACTTGTGTCGCTGGCAATGCGCCCCGCACCAGTTACCGATCAATGGCTAACCGAAGGCCCAAAACTCGGAGATCTGCAAACGGCCACACGCGAAATTACCTTGATCGAGGCAACCACTCAGCGCGAAGAAGCGCTCGCCATCGCGGCGCGGATGCGAAAATCGGCGGAAGACGGGCAAATCTGCGCCTTAATTAGCCCTGACCGGATGTTGACCCGCCAAGTGAGCGCCGCATTGGATCGCTGGCGCATTGTGCCCGATGACAGCGCGGGTCAGCCGTTGCAATTGTCGCCGCCCGGGCGGTTTTTGCGCCACGTTTCGACCCTGTTTCAGCGGGAATTGACCTCCGAAGCCCTTCTGACCCTCCTCAAGCACCCGCTGACACACAGCGACAAAGATCGCGGCAAACATCTGTTGTGGACCCGTGAGTTGGAGCTTTGGATACGCCGTCAGGCGCTGACGTATCCTGATCCGGAAACCCTGAGGACCTGCGCACTTTCCAGAGACTCCGTTGACAAAAACTGGATCGAATGGGTCATATCGACTTTTTGCGCCAAGGAACTGCCGGGTACTTTAAACCTGTCAGAGCGTCTCGCCGCACACATCACGTTGAGCGAGGAAATTGCGGCCGGCCAAACAGACGGATCCGGCGGGTTGTGGCTCGAGGGGGCGGGCCGCAAGGCAGCACAGGTTATTGAAGACTTGCGAACACACGCACATGTCGCGGGCCCAATCACGGCCGCCGATTACAGCGATTTATTTGGCGCGGTTCTGGCCCGAGAAGAAGTGCGCGACAGAGACGAGGGTCATCCCCATATTCTGATCTGGGGTACGCTCGAGGCCCGCGTTCAAGGTGCTGATTTGGTAATTCTTGGCGGATTGAACGAAGGCAGTTGGCCTGAGGCTCCAAGTCCTGATCCATGGCTAAATCGCAAAATGCGCCACGACGCTGGTTTGCTTTTGCCGGAACGTCGCATCGGACTTTCAGCGCATGATTTCCAACAGGCTGTCTGCGCACCCGAGGTCTGGATCACGCGCGCCATCCGCTCAGACGAAGCCGAAACCGTGCCCTCGCGATGGGTCAATCGGTTACTCAATCTGTTGGGAGGCCTTCCAGACCAAAACGGGCCAGAGGCACTTGCAGATATGCGAAATAGAGGGCGTGTTTGGATCAAACACATCCATACCCTTGAAACATTCGCGGAAACACCACCAGCGCCCCGTCCATCGCCAACACCGCCTCCCGCGGCGCGGCCACGGCGGCTTTCGGTCACAGAAATCAAACGTCTGATCCGCGATCCGTATGCAGTCTACGCCAAGCACGTGTTGCGCCTGCGACCCCTTGACCCGCTGATGCGCTCACCTGACGCTTTGTTGCGCGGCATCATCGTTCACGAAATTCTGGAACAGCTGATCAAGGAAAGCGTGGCTGAGAACCAGCTCGTCACACGGGCACGCCTGATGGCTATATCAGAGACTGTTCTTGCCCAAAACGTGCCCTGGCCCACCGCGCGCGCGCTTTGGAAGGCAAGGCTAGATCGAATTGCGGACCACATAGTCACCGAGGAGGCCAAACGCCGCCAGCGTGCCACACCCATTGAATTCGAAGTCGGTGCCCGCGCCGACCTTGATGACCTCGACTTTACCCTGACGGGCACTGCCGACCGGCTTGACCGCACCCCCGAAGGCGATCTGATCCTTTATGATTACAAGACCGGGGCCCCGCCCAGCGCGGATGAGCAAACCTACTTCGACAAGCAGCTGCTGCTCGAGGCGGCAATGGCCGAGCGCGGCGCGTTCAAAGATATCGATCCAGCCGTCGTGGCGGATGCAATCTATATCGGTCTCGGCCCTAAACCCAAGGATCAGCCCGCGCCGCTTGGCGAAACACCAACCGAGACCGTCTGGGAAGAATTTACCCGCCTGATTGGGGCCTACCTCACCGATGGCAAAGGCTTCACAGCGCGGCGCGCGATGCGTTCGGACATGGACGAAAGCGACTACGATCAGTTGGCGCGCTTTGGCGAATGGGACGCGACCGATGATCCAGAACCAGAGGCGTTGACATGACCCAAGTAAACGACGCCACCCGTCAACAGATTATCGCAGCCAGGCCAGACGCCAGCACCTGGTTATCGGCCAACGCAGGCTCCGGAAAAACCCGCGTACTAACAGACCGCGTGGCGCGACTGTTGCTCCAAGGGGTCATGCCTCAGCATATTTTGTGCCTGACCTACACCAAAGCCGCCGCCAGCGAGATGCAAAACCGTCTGTTTGACCGCCTTGGCAGTTGGGCAATGAAAAGCGACGCCGCGCTGACCGATGAACTCGCTGAACTTGGCGCCAGCACGCAGGCCGGGCCAAAAGACCTCTCCGAGGCGCGCACTCTGTTTGCCCGCGCCATTGAAACACCTGGTGGGCTGAAAATTCAGACGATCCACTCATTTTGCGCGTCCCTTCTGCGCCGCTTTCCGCTTGAAGCGGGCGTCTCGCCTTTGTTCACCGAAATGGAAACCCGCGCCGCCGCGCTGCTGCGTGAGGAGATTGTCGAAGACATGGCGCGCGGGAATCAGGCCCCGCTCATAGAAGCCCTCGCCTTTCACTTCACCGGACAGGATCTCGAGGACCTAACTGGTGAAATCACCCGAAAAGCTGATCTGTTCCGGACTCCAAAATCGTACGGCGAACTGTGTGAAATATTTGAACTCCCCACCAACTTTGACGCTTCGTCGGTTCTCAGCTCTGTGTTTCTTGGCGGAGAAGAGGAACTGATCAACAGTCTTATCTCTTTGCTACGCACCGGCAGCAGCACGGACATCAAAGCCGCCGACAAACTTCAAACCATCACCACCTATGACCCAGCAGCCATTGCCACGATGGAAGGTGTGTTTCTCACAGGTGCAAGCGCCAAGGAGCCGTTTTCCGCCAAGTTAGGGTCTTTTCCGACCAAGAAACTGCAGGCGGCCAATCCGGATCTGATCGAAAAACTTCAACCTTTGATGTTGCGCGTCGAAGCGGCGCGGGAAAACCGGATAGCTCTGGCTGCTGTTGAACGAAGCGCTGCTCTTCACGGGTTTGCTCACGCCTTTGTCCAGCATTACGAGCACCAAAAGCAACAGCGTGGATGGCTTGATTTTGATGACTTGATCCTGCGCGCCCGCTCACTTTTGAATGAGCCTGCGGTGGCCGAATGGGTGCTGTATCGGCTGGACGGTGGTATCGACCACATTCTGGTGGATGAGGCTCAAGATACCAGTCCCGCGCAATGGCAAGTGATCGAACGACTTGCTCAGGAATTCACCTCAGGGACTGGCGCGCGGTCCGACATCACCCGTACGATTTTTGTCGTGGGAGATAAAAAGCAGTCGATTTACAGCTTTCAGGGCGCAGACCCGGCCGAATTTGACCGAATGCGCGGCGAATTTTCGGACAGGCTGGAACCTTCCGGTCATGCTCTGCAAAATTTGAGTCTGGAATACTCGTTCCGGTCTTCTCCTGCGATCCTGAACCTTGTGGATGTAACCTTCCAGAACCGTGAATACGCGGGATTCCCGGACGGAAACCGCCACATCGCTTTTCACGATCAAATGCCGGGACGGGTTGACCTTTGGCCAGTGGTCGACCCGACTCCCAAACCGGAAAAAGACGATTGGTTTGATCCCGTTGACCGACGGGCGGACACGCACCACACTGTCATTCTGGCCCAGCGCCTCGCCCGTGAGATCAGGCGCATGATCGACACCGGCGCTACCATTGCCGCCACCAAAGGCACAAATGACATCTTTACGCAGCGACCGGTGCGCGAAGGCGACTTTCTCGTTCTGGTACAGCGTCGCTCAGACCTGTTTCACGAAATCATCCGGGCCTGCAAAACCGAAGGGTTGGCGATTGCAGGCGCTGACCGATTAAAGGTTGGCGCGGAAATGGCCGTACGCGATCTGGGCGCTTTGCTGAGCTTTCTTGCAACGCCCGAGGACGACCTGTCACTGGCAACAATCCTGCGCTCACCACTTTTTGGCTGGTCTGAACAGGCGCTGTTTGATCTTGCCCACCGCCGCATTCCCAAACAACACCTGTGGGAGGCCCTGCGCAAACGCCGTGATGAATTTCCTGACACACTGGCTATTCTGGACGATCTCCGCAAACAGGCGGATTTCTTACGACCCTATGACCTGATCGAACGTGTACTGACACGCCACGAAGGGCGGCGCAAATTGCTGTCACGTTTGGGAGGTGAAGCCGAGGACGGTATCAATGCGCTCTTGTCCCAAGCATTGGCCTACGAAAAATCATCCGTGCCCAGCCTCACCGGTTTTCTGCAATGGATGGAAACCGATGATCTGGAGATCAAGAGGCAAATGGACAGCGCCTCGAACCGCATACGCGTGATGACGGTGCATGGGTCCAAAGGGCTCGAAGCGCCAATTGTGATCATGCCGGACACCGGCCGCAGGATCACCCGAACCGATACACCGATTGTCAACGTAGACGACATTGCGTTGTGGAACGTGTCCAAGGATGTGTCCCCAAGCCGCTTGAACGCTGCACGCGACCAAATGGCGGAGAAGCTCGAGGCGGAGCGGTTGCGCTTGCTCTATGTGGCCATGACTCGTGCCGAAAAATGGTTGATTGTGGCCGCCGCTGGCGAATTGGGGAAGGATGGCAAAAGCTGGTATGACACTGTCGATGCCGCCATGCAGAAATCCGGAGCAGTGCCAAATCCAATGCCGGGCGGCGAGGGATTGCGGATCGATCATGGAGATTGGTCCGGGCCGGTAACGCATCCAAAGACGGATACAGAAACCACTGAGACCCATTTGCCAGACATCCTGACCACCGACGCGCCAGCCCCCCGCCCAACCAAGATCGCGCTGTCACCTTCCAACCTCGGCGGCGCGAAAGCCCTGCCCGGAGACGCAGGGCTTGACGAAGAGGCCGCCCTACGGCGCGGCTCTCAAATCCACCTGCTTCTGGAGCACTTTCCAGATCACGACCCTGAAAAGTGGTCCGGCGTGGCCAAAACACTTCTGCAGAACGATCTGGCACCAAGTGGACCGGCTGACTTTGAAAGTCTGCTTACAGAGGCCAAGGGCGTTTTGCGTGCCGCTGACCTGTCCTGGTTGTTTGACGGGCAAACTCTCGCAGAAGTTCCGCTCACCGCAACATTAGGCCAGCATCGCTTGCATGGCATCATCGACAGATTGGTTGTCACATCCGACAGCGTCCTGGCAGTGGATTTTAAAACCAACGCCACGGTGCCGGTAGCGCCCTCGCATGCCCCCGAAGGTTTGTTGCGGCAGATGGGTGCTTATGCCCACGGCCTCGCTCAGATCTATCCAAACCACCGAATTGAAACCGGAATTCTGTGGACCCGCTCCGCGACCTACATGCCCCTACCACACGATCTTGTGACAAAAGCACTCGCAACCACAGGATACCTTGACGCCGCAGGTCCGCAAACCTAGTTTCACTCAAACGAAAAGCTTCCCACTTTCAGGAGATATCCAATGGCAACCGTCGCTGTCACCGACGCCACCTTCGATGAAGAAGTCAAAAATTCCGACGTCCCTGTGGTCGTCGATTTCTGGGCCGAATGGTGCGGCCCTTGTAAACAAATCGGCCCCGCTCTCGAAGAGCTGTCCGCCGAATACGACGGCAAGGTGAAGATCGCCAAGGTCGACGTCGACAGCAACCCGGGCGCAGCAGCTGCCTTGGGTGTGCGCGGCATCCCGGCGCTGTTCATCTTCAAAGACGGCAACGTTGTGTCCAACAAAAGCGGTGCAGCCCCTAAGGCAGCACTGCAAAGCTGGATCGACGACTCGATCTGATCTTTGTAAGATTGACTACCCAAAGGCGTCCCGTTCGGGGCGCCTTTTTTTCTTGCCTAAACCGGCCAATCCAACGCCAAAAGCCTTGCGCGAATGCGTTCTTCGGCCTCAGGCCGACCCGCATTGATCGACATCTTCTGCAGGAACCACCAGACATATAGCGCGTACTCCGGCGCAGCGGCGCGGGCAGCGTAAAAAGCTTCGGCAACACCCAACAAACTCACATTTGCGGCAATGTGGTGGAAATCAATCAGCCCGAACAACACGCACGGCTTGCCAAAGAAAAAGCCGGAGAACGCCACGCTGGAATTCTGCGTCACCACATAATCGCACCGCGACAAAAGCGCCTCCATGTCCCCCATGCGCAATTCAAGCTGGCTGTATTCCGCTTCCAAACGCTCCAAAACCGCAAACTCTTCTTCGGTGTAGCTCTCCTTGGGATGCAACGCAGCGATCACTTTGCGGTTCGGTTCTTGCGCCAATGTATGACCGATCATCTCAACCGGGCTGCAATGCTGAAACGATCTTTTTTCCAGCAATTTCCCCTGCAAAGGCACATAGACAAACCCGTCATGTCCAAGGTTTTGAAGCGGCGAATCATACAGTCGCTTCTGCCAGAACCGATAAAATCGAACCGCCTCGTCTGGATCGATCCCATCTGTGTCAAACCGCGCGTTGGCCACATCCCAGTTCCAACGTTCATGCGTGCGCTCAATCTGCCAGAACGGATAAAAATAGTTGCGCCGGACAGTCACCGATTTGCGCGTGAACGGACGCTCCATATGAAACAGAGAGTACCCCGAACGACGTGAATCGGCCATATTGGGCGGCTCGAAAACCACCTCGAAATCCGCATCACGCAACACGTGGGCCACTTTGTTCAGAAAATTGTGCTCCCCTGCCTCGGCACTTTGTCGAAGCCCCTCGGGCAGATAGAAACGGGCTTTCTGTGCGCTGGTCATAAAAGCGACGCTAAGCGCTCGCCGGCGCACGGGCAAGTCCCGCCCTTGCCTCAACCGCTACGCAGGCTCATATAGGGCGCAAGACAATGAGGAATGTTTTATGTCAGACGATCAATTTCCCGGTTGGCACGGCACAACAATCATGGGCGTCAAAAAGGACGGCGTGGTTGTGATTGCCGGTGACGGTCAGGTCTCACTGGGTCAAACCGTGATCAAGGGCAGTGCCCGCAAGGTGCGCCGCCTCTCGCCTGGTGGCTATGACGTGGTCTCTGGATTTGCCGGCTCCACCGCTGATGCTTTTACCCTTTTGGAGCGTCTTGAAGCCAAGCTTGAAGCAACGCCGGGCCAATTGGCCCGCGCTTCGGTAGAGTTGGCCAAGGACTGGCGCACCGACAAATATCTGCAAAAGCTCGAAGCGATGTTGATCGTGTCTGACGGTGAAGACATCTTTGTCATCACCGGCGCCGGCGACGTTCTGGAACCCGAACATGACGTGACCGCAATTGGCTCGGGCGGCAATTACGCGCTGGCCGCAGGCCGCGCCCTGATGGACACCGATCTTTCCGCCGAAGAGGTCGCACGCAAAGCCATGGCAATCGCCAGCGATATTTGCGTTTACACCAACGGCAACCTAACTGTGGAAACGATCAAGAAATGACTGAAATGAACTACACCCGTTTGGGCAACTCCGGCCTCGTGGTTTCCCGCGTTTTGCTGGGCACGATGACGTTTACGCATGGCTCCGATTGGATCCCCGGCGTTGCAAAAGTTGGTCAAAGTGACGCGCAGAACATGGTTGATCTTGCCTTGGATCGTGGCGTGAACTTTTTTGACTCTGCCGACGATTACACTGGTGGCGAGGCCGAGGACATCCTCGGCAAAACCCTCAAGGGCAAACGTGAGCAGGCGGTAATCTGCACCAAATTTGGGTTCCGCCAGTCTGATCGGCTGGGCAACGCGGGCCTGTCGCGCAACCACATCATTTCCTCAGTCGAAGGCAGCCTGCGGCGCCTTGGCACCGAGTGGATCGACCTTCTTGTGTTGCACAAAACCGATTTCACCACTCCGATGGAAGAAACTCTGCGCACACTGCAAACGTTGATTGATGCAGGCAAAGTTCGCTACATCGGCGTGTCCAATTGGCCAGCATGGCAACTTGCCCGCGCGATCCAATTCCAACGGGACAATGGCATGCAACAATTCATTGCCGGCCAATATCTCTACAACGCCGTCGGCCGCGACATCGAAGTTGACGTTCTAAGACTTGGCAAAGAAATGGGCGTCGGGCTGATGGCATGGTCGCCTTTGTCGGGGGGGCTGTTGTCTGGAAAATACGACCCGGCTGATCTTGAAAAGGGCGAGGGTCGTCTGGCCGAAGGCGATTTCCTGCAAGTGCCGCCACAACAGGCGGGCGCCGCTTTAACTGCGATGAACGCCGCCGCTGAAACGCACAACGCGTCCACCGCACAAATTGCGCAGGCCTGGATCTTGAACAAGCGCCGCGATCACACGGTGATCCTAGGCGCCTCCAAAATCAGCCAACTTGAAACCGGCATCGCCGCAGCCAATATCTCCCTCTCCGAGGCAGAAATGGCCGCAATTGATGCCGCTGCCGCCCCCGCCCGTCGTTATCCGGAATGGTTTGACGACATGATGACCGACGAACAATTCACAAAGGCCCTGTCGTGACCGATCTGACCCCCCGCGAAATCGTTTCCGAACTCGACCGTTTCATCATCGGCCAAAGTGATGCCAAGCGCGCCGTAGCCGTTGCCCTTCGCAACCGCTGGCGGCGCAAGCAACTGTCCGATGATCTGCGTGACGAGGTGTACCCCAAGAACATCCTGATGATCGGCCCCACCGGCGTCGGCAAAACCGAAATCAGTCGCCGCTTGGCAAAATTGGCGCGCGCGCCCTTTATCAAGGTCGAGGCGACCAAATTCACCGAAGTTGGCTATGTTGGCCGCGACGTTGAACAGATCATCCGCGATTTGATGGACGCCGCCATTTTGCAGACCCGCGAAAACATGCGCGAAGACGTGAAAGCCAAGGCACACCTTGCCGCAGAAGAACGTGTGATCGAGGCCATTGCGGGCAAAGACGCCCGTGAAGGCACGCGCGAAATGTTCCGCAAAAAACTCAAGACCGGCGAGCTGGATGACACCGTGATTGATCTGGAATTGGCCGACACATCCAATCCGATGGGTGGCATGTTCGACATCCCCGGTCAGCCCAGCGGCCAAATGGGCATGATGAACCTCGGCGATATTTTTGGCAAAGCGATGGGTGGGCGCACCACGCGCAAATCCCTGACTGTGGCCGAAAGCTACGAAGTGCTGATATCCGATGAGGCCGACAAACTTTTGGACGACGAAACCGTCAACCGCGCGGCGCTGGAAGCCGTTGAGCAGAACGGCATCGTGTTCTTGGACGAAATCGACAAAGTTTGTGCCCGTCAAGAAGCCCGCGGCGGGGATGTATCCCGCGAAGGCGTACAGCGCGACTTGCTTCCGTTGATCGAAGGCACCACCGTTTCGACCAAATACGGGGCCGTGAAAACCGACCATATCCTGTTTATCGCATCCGGCGCTTTCCACATCGCAAAGCCTTCGGATCTTCTGCCCGAGTTGCAAGGTCGTCTGCCGATCCGTGTTGAACTGCGCGCCTTGACCGAGGACGACTTTGTGCGAATTTTGACGGAAACCGACAACGCGCTGACCCGCCAATACACCGCATTGATGGGCACCGAAGAAGTCACAGTAGCTTTTACCGATGACGGCATTCACGCGCTGGCCCGCATCGCGGCTGAGGTCAACCAATCGGTCGAAAACATCGGCGCGCGACGTCTTTACACTGTTATGGAACGCGTGTTCGAAGATCTGAGCTTTACTGCACCAGACCAATCCGGCCTTGAGGTTACTGTTGACGCTGCATTTGTCGACAAACACCTCGGTAGCCTCGCGAAATCAACCGACGTCAGCCGCTACGTGCTTTGACGACGCGGCTGGTCTCCACCAGCATTTGGCGGCATAGTCCCGGCGAACACCATCGCCGGGGCTTTTTTGTGCGCGCTCTTTTCTTTTTTTTTCTGATAGCCACTCTCAGCGCATGCGGAGCGGTGGTCTATACGCCAATCTACCCCGAGGCCATGGCGTCTCCAGCAAAAACGAACGTCTATATCGCCACAAATCGAGGGACAAACGAGGCCGGCTTTTTTGACCGGACACGCGGCGACTCGTCGGTATACCTACGCGCAACGATAAGCCTTCCATCCGACCGAAAACCCGGAGAAGCACCACAGCTCAGCAACAAACCCGATTTCGAACAGCACTATGTACTCGCGGATCAGCACAATTTCGACACCGTAGACGCGTTTTCTCGAGAAATCAGGGACATCGCCCACAAGCGACCTGCCGCCCAAGACGAAGTCGTTATCTTTGTGCACGGGTTTTATAACACGCATGCGAATGCCCTTTTTCGCTCAGCTCAAATCAAACAGGATTTCGCAATTCCCGGGCCACTGGTGACGTTCAGCTGGCCAAGCGCAGGGCGGGCGCTGGCGTATAACTACGACAACGAAAGTGTGCTTTATGCGCGCGACGATCTGGAAACGCTTCTGCTGTCTCTGGGCAAGCACGGACCGGACCAAATAACTCTGATCGGTCACTCGCGGGGCTCGCTTTTAATCACCGAAACGCTGCGCCAGATAGAAATTCAAAAACCGGGTTGGTCGCACCGCCACTTGGACAGTGTGCTTCTGATCGCGCCGGATATGCCCGTCGAGGTCTTCCACCGCAGTGTTGCCAGATATCAATCTTTACCACAGCCGTTTTTTTTGATGACAACAAGCGAAGACCGCGCGCTGCGCCTGTCCAGCCGCATCAACGGGACCGATCTACGTCTCGGTCAGATCACGGATCCAGCCCAGCTTGGCGGTCTGCCCGTCAGTTTGATTGACGTCTCTAATTTTGCACTGTCAGACAGCAACAATCACAATCTATTCGCAGAATCTCCGGCCTTGATCTCTCTGCTTCGAGATCAGAAATCTGCGGAAAGTCTCATTGATAGTCTGGAAACACCGGGGCTGAACACGTTGACAAAAACCGTGCAGGTCATCGGCGACACCATGGCTATCGAGCTCTTTCCCACCGATGACCCAGGACCGCTATGACTGACACGTTGGCATTTCTGCGCCAGAATCTGCGCTGGCTTATACCTGGAATGCTTTTGACGTTTCTGTCCTGCTTTGGACAAACGTTTTTCATTTCACTCTTCGCAGGCGAAATTCGCGCGGCCTATGACCTAAGCCACAGCGCTTGGGGAAATATTTACGCCACCGGCACGCTGGCCTCCGCGGTTTTGATGGTCTGGGCAGGCGTTTTGACCGACCATTTTCGCGTACGCTCTTTGGGGGCAGTGGTCCTCGCGTTGTTGATCGCGGCCTGCCTCGCGATGGCGGGCGCGCATGCGGCGTGGACCTTGCCATTTGTGATCTTCGCCCTTCGTTTTTCGGGGCAAGGCATGCTCAGCCACATCGCAGTTGTCGCCATGGCCCGCTGGTTTGTCGCCACTCGCGGCCGCGCATTGGCCATTGCTGGACTAGGCTTTTCTTTTGGCGAGGCCATCCTCCCCATCGCCGTGGTTTCCGTGCTCAGCGCCGAGACATGGCGCAGCATCTGGATCATTGCGGCCTGTGTTGTGTTTGCAGGCATTCCAACTCTGATTTGGTTGCTAAATCAGGAACGCACTCCAAAATCCATGGCGGCCTCCCAACACGTCGCGGGCATGGGTGGCCTTCACTGGACCCGTCGAGCAGCGCTGTCACACGGGTTGTTCTGGGTGATGGTTCCGGCGCTGATAGGCCCCTCGGCCTTTAACACTGCCTTTTTCTTTCAACAGGTGCCTTTTGCTGAGATCAAAGGCTGGCAACACTTTGAGTTGGTCGCCTTTTTTCCTGTTTTCACGCTGACGGGCATCCTCGCGATGCTGGTGGCGGGCTGGGCGATTGATCGATTTGGCACTGCCAAATTGCTGCCGTGGTTCCAATTGCCATTGGTTGCGGCATTTGTTCTGTTCTCTGTTGCCAACTCGGTCCTTGGCGTTTTCTTCGGCTTGATATTGATGGGCCTCACTGCCGGTGCCAACGGGCCGCTGGTATCCGCGTTTTGGGCCGAGTTTTACGGCACACGCCACATTGGCGCGATCAAATCCGCCGCCGCCGCCGTCATGGTGCTTGGGTCCGCCATTGGTCCGGCCATCACAGGCACTCTAATCGATCTTGGCGTGGGGTTAGAGCAGCAATATATCGGCGTTGCCCTATACTTTTTGATTGTCTGCGCGATTGTCGGTGCCGGAATGGCCCGCTATGCGGCAACAATCGCTCCTCGCACCTAGTGGCGGCGTAAATAGACGTAGTAAGCGCCGCTGCCTCCGTGGCTTTGATGGGCTTCTGCCACTTGCAACACGCAGCCAGCCAGCGGCGGTAACGACAACCATTGAGGCACTTGATGTTTCAGGACACCCCGTCGGGTCGGAATGGGGTTGTCGTCAAACTTGCTTTTACCTTTGCCTGTGATCACCAGGACCAGCCGCTTGCCCTCTGAATGCGACCGCATCACGAAACCGGTCAAAGCGCCATGCGCCTGCTGCGCGGTCAGACCGTGTAAATCAATCTTGCCTTCAGGCTTCAACTTGCCACGCTTAAGCCGACCGAACGCCTTCTTGTCCATCTGGACCGGCTGTTTGGCGATCCGCTCAGAAATTGACGGCATCAAATCATGCGTGCGGCTCGGTCTGCTTGATTTGGCGCCAATTTCGAACGACCCGATGCGCGACGCATTCGCCTTTTCCACTACGGGCTTTGACTTGGACACTTCAATACTGCGCGCTTCGGGCAAAAGCCGCTCCGCTGAGCTGGCCACTTTGCGCCACAGCTGCATTTCTTCTTCCGTCAGACGCCGGCGTTTCACAGGATCGACTCCGGCAACATCGCGTAGGCGCGTTGAATGGGCAGAAACACCACCATCCGCCCCGGATCCTTCAACCGTCCTGCGGCCTTACCTGCCAGATCGCCCGTGCCAAAAAAGATATCGGCCCGCTGCGCACCTTTGATCGCAGACCCGGTGTCCTGCGCAATCATCAACCGACGCAAAGGATTTTCCCCGTCTTTCTCGACCCATACGGGCGCACCCAGCGGCGTAAACTTCGGGTCAACCGCCACCGTCCGCATCGTAGTGATCGAGCGGTTCATCGCCCCAAGCGGACCTTTGTCCGCAGCCACGCGACTGACTTCCCGGAAAAACACAAATGAGTCGTTGTGACGCAATAGTTCGGCACCGGCGACCGGATTGCGCCGCACCCAGTTTTTGATCACCTCAGCGCTCACCTGATGACGGTTGTAAATTCCGCGCCGCACCATTTCGGCGCCGATCGAGCGATAATTGCGCCCGTTGGACCCGCCATAGCCGACCCGCACCGTCGACCCATCCGACATACGGATACGGCCAGATCCCTGAATTTGCAGAAAAAACAGCTCAACCGAGTCGTCCACCCAAGCAATTTCCAAGCCCCGCCCTGCCAACGCACCGCTGGTTTCAATCTCACGGCGTGTCATCCACGGCCCGGCGCCGCGCACTTCGGGCGGCATACGATAGACAGGAAACCGGTATTGTCCGTAAGGGCTGCGCGCGCCTGTTAACTCCGGCTCAAAGTATCCGGTAAAAAGCGGATCAGCGCCGTCTTCAATCAAAACAGGTCGAAACAACAATTCGAAAAATTTGCGCGCACTACCGATGCCGCGCGCTGCTGAACAGACGCTTTGCCAATCTGGCGCGTCAAAGTCACCACAGGTATTCAAAAAAACCTGTCGGGCGGCCTCATGGTCTTCCTGAGCCCACCCGTTCAGATCGTCATACGATAATATTTGCAGCGATGTCTCAGACACCGCGCCTCCTCCCGCCATCACAAGGACAGCGGTGAGTGCTGCCCGAATGCTCTGGATCATTCGCCCGTGGCAACAAGCTGCCAGTTGGGATCATCCGACCCCATGACGCGCGAAAAAGTCCAAATGTCTTTTTGGCGCTTTACCTGGTCCTCGTTGCCTTCCACGATGTCTCCGGCACGGTCGCGGACAACCGACGTCAATTCACCGATAAATTTTACGGAAATCTCACCCTCGCGGGTTTCTTCGTCAAAACTTGCGGATTTGAGCGCCAATTCGCGCACGCCGACAAATTCAGCTTCCACGCTCAAACCCTGAGCCTCGCGCCCGTCAACGACCTGCGCAAAGCTCTCGTATACGTCTTTGCTCAGGAACGGCAGAATAGACGCCATGTCCCCGCGTTCAAATGCCATTAGGATCATTTCATAGGCGCCCCGTGCGCCTTGCAAAAAGTCGTTCACACCAAAGTCTGGTTCCAAAGACTTCATTTTTGCCAACGATATAGCGGATTCACCACCTTCTTCGGCATGATCCAGAATGTCCTGATCCGGACCGCCTTCGATAACTTCAAGGGCAGGTCCGCCCCGTTGCGGTGCAGCGGCGGCTTCGCGCGGCGGCTCAAACCCCTCGCGGGTACCCAAAACGTTACGCAAACGCAGGATCAGAAACACGGCGATACCGGCTAGAACCAAAAGACTGAAAAGGGGTGAGTTCATAGGAACCTCGTGAAGGGCATTTAAACAGAGCTGATTGCGACTTATGTATGTCACGCGACGGGTCAAGTCCACCTTGGCCAAGTAACGTTTGGAGTAAAGCAGACATGTGGCTTTTATTGGCCTTTGTAACGGTTCCGTTAATCGAGATAGCCCTTTTCATCAATGTGGGTGGTGCAATTGGTCTTTGGCCGACGCTTGCAATCGTTTTGGCGACCGCTTTTTTGGGCACCTGGCTGGTGCGTACGCAGGGTTTGATGGCAATCGGCAACCTTCAAAGGTCCTTCGCCGAACTTAACGATCCGACCGAGCCATTGGCGCATGGCGCGATGATCCTAATTTCGGGCGCAATGTTAATGATGCCGGGCTTTTTTACAGATGCCATTGGCTTCTCGCTTTTGGTCCCAGCCATTCGATCCGGTGTTTTTCACTACCTGCGCCGTCGGGTCACGGTGACCAGCTTCTCCATGGGCGGCTCCCAAACCACCTATAACACTCGGACTCACGCCGGGGAGGACGTCATCGACGGCGAATTTTCGGAAGTCGATTCGCCAAGCGATCCCTCTGGAGATTCACCCCGCAATCCGTCCCTGCCGCCCTCAGGCTGGACAAAGCATTGAGGCAGCGGGTCTGACCTGATAAGCAGCCTTCAAAACCTTATTTCTATGGAGTTCCAAATGTCCGAAAACGGCACCGAAGCCACTCAGGCGCCACAGATCAAAATGAATGTTCTGACCCAATTCGTGCGCGATATGTCGTTCGAAAACATCCTTGCGCAAAAGGGGGCCTCAGGCAACGCTCAGCCTGACGTGCAGGTACAGGTTAATCTGGACGCCAAAAAGCGGACCGCAGATCACCAGTACGAAGTGGCGATCAAGCTCAACATCACCTCCAAGAACAAAGAAGATGACAGCGAAATGTTCATCCTCGAGCTGGATTACGCTGGCGTGTTCCACGTCGAAGGTGTGCCGGAAGACCAACTGCACCCGTTCCTGCTCATCGAATGCCCGCGTATCCTGTTCCCGTTTGTTCGCCGCATCGTGTCGGACGTGACACGCGACGGTGGCTTCCCGCCGCTGAACCTCGACAACATCGATTTTGTGGCGCTTTACCGCCAGGAAATTGCACGCCGCTCAGCCGAGCAGCCGACGGTCAACTAATTGATTTGGCGCCGCTCTTTTGGGGTGGCGCCTATCACATCTTGGACCAAAGCGCTTCCTCGCCCATCTTTTTCACAAATTCCCTGTGCGCGGCCTCTTCTTCCGCGGTCAGCCTTGTCGCCAGCTTCTGCGGACGCGGGGCAGGGCGCCAATCACCCTCCGCATCACCGCCCTTTGACGTATTCCCAGGTCCAGATGCCAGCACCAGATCGGGTTGGCGGCCGCCAATAAGTTCAAGATAGACCTCCGCCAGAATTTCAGAGTCCAACAGCGCGCCGTGCAACGTCCGCGCAGAATTGTTAATGCCAAAGCGACGACACAAGGCATCCAGAGACGCAGGAGATCCGGGAAATTTGGTTCGGGCAATTTCCAACGTATCCAAAGCACGGGCCATCGGAATTTGCGGAAGATTCAGCCAGCTCAACTCAGCGTTCAAGAATTTCATATCAAATTTGGCATTGTGGATCACTAGCCGGCTGTCATTGCCGATGAAATCCAAAAACTTCTGACCAAATGCAGAAAACAGCGGCTTGTCTTTCAGCGTGACCTCGCCGGCCTCTGCAGCCCTAGGAACAGCCAACAAATCCGGACCAATCCCGTGCACGCCAAACGCCTCTTCCGGCATGCCACGCTCAGGGTTGATATAGACGTGAAACGTCTCGCCCGTGGGCAAATGATTATAAAGCTCTAGCGCCCCGATCTCGACAATCCGGTCACCTGAAAACGGATCAAATCCAGTGGTTTCCGTATCCAGTACGATCTCACGCATCTGCCAATTGTCCCCTGATTGTCTGTACAATCTTCTCCACTTGCGCCCGCGCATGGTCAAGCGTGTCCGTCAAAACAACATAGTCAGACTTTGCGACCTTGTCCTCATTCGGCATCTGTTTGGCGTGAATTTGCTCAAATTGCGCCTCACTCATCGTGCCACGTGCCATAACCCGTTTTCGCTGTAGTTCCGCTGGAATAGAGACGCATACAACAGCGTCCATTGCCGCGTTTCCGCCTGTTTCAAACAAAATGGGAATGTCAAAAACCAGAATGTCACTTTCTGATTTTGCCACGAAATCTCTCCGATCCTCGGCGACAAGAGGATGCACTATGGCCTCAATCTTTGCCAAAAGGCTCGCATCCATTTGAATCGCTTCGCGCAACTGATCACGGGAAATCGCCCCATCCACAATGGCGGCGGGACAAATTTCGGCCATCGGCGCGACCGCAGCACCCCCTTTGGCATAAAGCCGATGCACTGCCGCATCCGCATCCCAAAGCGCACATCCCAGATCGAC
The DNA here is from genome assembly GCF_001292625.1 of Shimia sp. SK013. GTDB lineage: Bacteria > Pseudomonadota > Alphaproteobacteria > Rhodobacterales > Rhodobacteraceae > Shimia. The sequence goes on along the minus strand of NZ_LAJH01000028.1, from coordinate 65,819 downwards.
AAACATCTGTGCCGTCGTCGACTTTCCCATGCCGATCGATCCAGTTAGCCCCAACCTAAAACTCATGCCAAAACCGCTCGGCGCGCGGTCAAATTCACTGTTGGCCGCTGCCCAAACCAGCGCTCAAACCCCGGAACGGCCTGATGCAACAACATGCCAAGTCCGTCGACTGTCTGACATCCTTTTGCCGAGGCAACCTCCAACAACGGCGTGCGCATCGGTGTATACACAAGATCCGTCACCAAAGTTTCCGCCCGAAGCCCGTCCAGTGGCACCCGTAATTCTGCCTTGCCGGCCATACCAAGCGACGTGGTGTTCACCAACGTGTGCGCCTCTTCAATGATATTACCGGCTTGCACCCACTCCACCACCTTCACCCGTGCGCCAAAATCTTCGCGCAGCTTGTCGCTGCGCACGCGCGTGCGGTTAGTCAACAAGATCTCCGGCACGCCTGCATCTAACAAAGACGCCACAACTGCGCGCGCCGCGCCGCCAGCGCCAAGCACGACTGCGGGGCCAACTTTTGGGTCCCAATCCGGCGCGTTCTGTCTTAGATTTTCAATGAAGCCGTAGCCGTCCGTGTTGTCGCCAAGAATGGTTCCATCTTCGCGAAATATCAGTGTATTCACCGCGCCGATCAATGTCGCGCGATCGGTGATCTGGTCGACAAACTGCATCACGCGCTCTTTGTGCGGAATCGTGACGTTACATCCAACAAATCCCATCTTCGGCATCGAAGTTAGCACATCCCCGAGATCACCTGCCTTCACTTCCAGTGGAATATAATGTCCTGGCAAGCCCAGTTCACGCAGCCAATGACCATGCAATGTTGGTGATTTCGAATGGGCAATCGGATCGCCAATCACCCCGGCGAGGGGAATAGAAGGCAGTGTCATGTTTCAAGGTCTCCCCGCAGTGTCAGATAGGACAGTATTTCAACAAGCGGCATCCCGAGAACCGTAAAATAGTCCCCATCGATCTTTTCAAACAATCGCACGCCTTCTTCCTCAAGTTTGTAGCCACCAACCGAGTGGCGAATACTGTCCCAGTTACGTGCAAGGTAAGCGTCCAGATAAGCATCGCTAAACTTGCGCATAAAAAGCCGAACCGTCCCGACAAACCGCCAGACCGGCTCTCCATTTTCATAAAGAACGGCTGCAGAATGCAACATGTGCCGCTGTCCACGAAGCTGCGTTAACTGCGCACGGGCGTGATCCGCATCGATTGGCTTGGACAAGACCGCACCTTGAAAATCCAGCACCTGATCACAGCCAAGCACCAGTGCGCCCGGGGTCTTAACACTGATCTTGCGGGCTTTGGATTCGGCCAATGCATCTGCAATGTCACGTGGCGGTGCGCCTTCTGCTTCCAGAGATCGACGGATCATATCTTCATCAACACGACCGGGGTTAATGTCAAAAACGACCTTCGCATTTCGCAAGAGCTGCGCCCGAATAGCGGACCCCGATGCCAGAACAAGGGTGGTAGTCATGTGGAAAACTCCGTGGACAGATCGCCATGAGATAGCAGGACTCTTTCTGGAAAGACTTGACCAAATTTGCAAGCTGTGGATTTTCCATCCGTCCCAAGAAGATTTTCAGGGACTCCCACACAGAGGATGAGGATAACTTGAACTTTGAGGAAAGTCTGGGTTTCTCAAATTCGTCCGCAGAGTTATCCCCAAAATTCCTTCTGGAGTATACCAGTTAAGTAATTGACATTGTTACTTTTTTTTCATGTCATCCCAGCATGTGAAAAACTAATGGACTGATTGTCCCGACGTGGATAACTCCTTGGGTATCCCAATAATCCACAGAAAATCACCTCCCTAAATAATCATCATCCTTTTCTATATTTCTTTATTTATTTAGAGAGGGGCAAAGCGATCTGGGAGAACGAACCCATGGTATATTTTCTAACCGACATCTATCCATACGTGCTTTCTCTTCACATCATGGCTGTGATTTCATGGATGGCAGGATTGTTTTACCTGCCCCGCTTGTTTGTCTATCACGTGGAACGCGCTGAAACGGGTGACAATCTCGACGAAACCCTGAAGATCATGGAGTACAAACTTCAACGCTACATCATGGGGCCTGCTGGCATTGTTGCTTGGGTTGCAGGTCTGGTGCTTGTCTTCACACCAGGCATCGTGGACTGGTCCGCGGTCTGGCCTTACACCAAAGCAATCTGCGTCATCGCTATGACCGGGTTTGATCATTGGTTGATGCAAATGCGCAAGAAGTTTGAGCGTGGCGAAAACACTCTTACGGGCCGGCAATATCGCATGATGAACGAAGTGCCGACGCTCTTGATGGTTGTGATTGTTCTGTCTGTAGTCGTGAAATTCTAACGTGAATTGACTCAGACCGAGTCAGCGCTTAGATATCTGCCCAACTGGCCCGTCCGGGCTATGTGTCTTCCATATACAAAAATGACGACCCGCCCACGTGTAGGCGGGCACAGGATATTTTCATGACACAAGAAAAGCTCGCTCTTGGCGATCTGAAGGCAAAAAGCCCAAAAGATCTTTTGGCGATGGCTGAAGAGCTCGAAATCGAAAACGCCTCTACGATGCGTAAGGGCGAAATAATGTTCCAAATTCTGCGCGAACGCGCGGATGATGGCTGGGAAATCGCTGGCGACGGTGTGCTCGAAGTGCTGCAGGACGGCTTTGGCTTCTTGCGGTCTCCTGAGGCAAACTATCTTCCGGGCCCGGATGACATCTACGTTTCACCTGAAATGATCCGTCAGCTCTCTCTGCGCACCGGGGACACTATCTCCGGCGGAATGAAGGCTCCTGAGGACACAGAGCGCTATTTTGCCCTCACAGGCGTCTCTCAGATCAACTTTGAGGCCCCAGAGAAGGCAAAACACAAAATCGCCTTTGACAACCTCACGCCGCTCTATCCGGATGAACGTCTGAAGATGGAGATTGAAGATCCTACCATCAAAGACAAATCCGCCCGTGTGATCGATCTCGTCGCCCCGATCGGCAAAGGTCAGCGGTCCTTGATTGTTGCGCCACCACGGACCGGTAAAACCGTGATCTTGCAGAATATCGCGCATTCGATCGAGGCCAACCACCCAGAATGCTACCTGATCGTGTTGTTGATCGACGAACGTCCTGAAGAAGTCACCGACATGCAGCGCTCGGTAAAAGGCGAGGTGATCTCCTCGACCTTTGACGAACCTGCAACCCGCCACGTTGCTGTGTCCGAAATGGTGATCGAAAAAGCCAAGCGGCTCGTTGAGCATAAACGAGATGTTGTGATTCTTCTCGATTCGATCACAAGACTTGGCCGTGCGTTCAACACTGTAGTCCCATCTTCGGGCAAAGTTCTGACCGGTGGTGTGGACGCAAACGCCCTACAACGCCCCAAACGTTTCTTTGGTGCGGCCCGTAACATCGAGGAAGGTGGCTCGCTCACCATCATTTCCACCGCGCTGATCGACACCGGATCGCGTATGGACGAAGTCATCTTCGAAGAATTCAAAGGCACGGGTAACTCGGAGCTGGTTCTGGACCGCAAAGTTGCGGACAAACGCGTCTTCCCTGCGATCGACATTCTCAAATCTGGAACACGGAAAGAGGAATTGCTCGTCGACAAGGGCGATCTGGCCAAAACCTTTGTTTTGCGTCGTATCCTCAACCCGATGGGCACCACAGATGCCGTGGAATTCTTGCTTGGGAAACTCCGGCAAACCAAATCCAACGGCGATTTCTTTGATTCGATGAACACCTAAAGGATGCGTGATGGCCTACGTGGCTGACACAATTTTCGCCTTAGCAACGGCCCCCGGTAAAGCGGGGGTCGCTGTCGTTCGTGTGTCCGGTTCTCGGGCAGCTGACACGGGTAGGGCGCTTTTCGGGCGTTTGCCAGAACCTCGACTCGCTGCGCTAAAGCTGTTGAAAGATCGAGACGGACGTCGCCTGGATCAGGCCCTCGTTCTCTATTTTCCCGAGAAGAACAGCTTCACCGGTGAGGAAGTTCTGGAGCTGCACTTGCACGGATCCACCGCCGTGGTGAATGCGGTCTTGCGTGAGTTGTCTGAAATGGACGGTCTGCGGTTGGCTGAGGCAGGAGAATTCACCCGCCGCGCTTTGGAAAATGGATGCTTGGATCTTGCCCAGGTCGAAGGTCTTGCGGATTTAATCGACGCCGAGACCGAGGCACAGCGGCGTCAGGCCCTCCGTGTGCTTTCGGGCGATCTTGGCAATCTTGCGGGCATGTGGCGTACGGATCTCATCCGCGCTGCAGCGTTGATTGAAGCCACGATTGATTTCGCCGACGAGGATGTGCCCGTTGACGTAACGCCCGAAGTGACAGGTCTTCTGGCTGGTGTGCGGGCTGAGCTTGATCGCGAAATCGCGGGCGTGGATTCGGCTGAACGTATTCGCACCGGTTTCGAGGTTGCGATTCTTGGTGCGCCCAACGTCGGAAAATCCACCTTGCTAAATGCACTTGCCGGGCGTGAGGCGGCAATCACATCGGAATACGCCGGAACCACGCGCGATGTGATCGAAGTGCGAATGGAATTGAACGGCCTGCCGGTGACCCTTTTGGACACGGCTGGTCTGCGCGAAACAGATGATCACGTCGAAAGCATCGGTATTGAGCGCGCACGCCGGCGCGCTGAGACCGCGGATTTGCGGGTTTTTCTTGTTGACGGCGATACGATTCCTGACTTTGCGCCGCTGGAAAATGATGTGGTGCGCGTCGCCAAGGCCGACACGCTTTCCGATGCTCAAAACGCTATTTCCGGGAAAACCGGGCTTGGCGTCGGCGGATTGGTTGCGGAGATCACAGAGAAGCTGTCGGTTCAGGCCGGCCGCTCTGGCGTCGCCACGCGCGAACGCCACCGTATCGCTATGAAGCGTGCCTCTGAGTCATTGAATGCGGCGCGCGCCGTTCTCGAATTGGGTCCTGACCGCTATGATGTAGGGGCAGAAGAGTTGCGTACGGCGATTCGAGCTCTTGATTCCATTGTCGGCCACGTCGATGTAGAGAACCTGTTGGATGAAATCTTCTTGAGCTTTTGCATAGGCAAATAGCCCGGGAACTTGGGAGTGTTTCACGTGAAACATTTTGACGTCATTGTTGTCGGAGGCGGACACGCCGGTGCAGATGCTGCCGCGGCCTCCGCGCGTATGGGCGCCTCCACTGCGCTTGTGACTTTGAAAAAGTCCGGCATTGGCGTGATGTCTTGCAACCCTGCCATTGGGGGGCTTGGAAAAGGCCACCTTGTACGCGAAGTGGATGCACTTGACGGGCTTATGGGTCGCATCGCTGACAAGGCGGGCATTCAATTCCGTCTTCTCAACCGCCGCAAAGGTCCAGCGGTGCAGGGGCCGCGCGCGCAATCGGATCGCAAAATCTATCGCACAGAGATGCTGGCAGAGATCGAAGCAACGCCGAACCTGACCATAATCGAAGGGGAAGTTACCGACTTTCTTATGGACGGACGCGCTGTTCGCGGTGCTGTTCTGGCGGATGGGTCATCGATTTCGGCTCACGGCGTTGTACTCACAACAGGCACCTTTCTTCGCGGCATTATCCATATTGGCGATGTTTCTCGCTCCGGTGGGCGCATGGGGGATGACGCTTCGGTTAAGCTGGCGGAACGCATCGACAGCTTTGGTTTGCCTCTTGGCCGCTTGAAAACAGGGACGCCTCCGCGTTTGAGTGGCAAGACCATCAAGTGGGATTTGTTGGACAGTCAACCCGGTGACGAGGACCCTGTGATGTTCTCTTTTCTGAACAAAGCGCCTCAGGCGCGTCAGGTTGCGTGTGGGATTACACATACAAACGCGAAAACCCACGACATCATTCGGGAAAACCTTGCGCGCTCCGCTATGTATGGCGGGCACATTGACGGCGTTGGCCCACGGTATTGTCCGTCGATCGAAGACAAGGTTGTGCGCTTTGCCGACAAAGAATCCCATCAAGTATTTCTGGAACCAGAGGGGCTTGATGACGACACGGTCTATCCGAACGGCATTTCCACGTCGCTGCCGGTTGATGTGCAAGAGGCGTATGTTCGGTCGATCTTTGGGCTGGAAGAGGTTGAAATACTTCAACCCGGATATGCCATTGAATATGACTACGTCGATCCCAGGGCGCTCGATGCTGCTCTAGGGGTAAAAGGCGTGCCGGGCCTTTACCTCGCGGGCCAGATCAACGGGACCACAGGATATGAAGAGGCCGCTGCGCAGGGCTTGGTTGCAGGCCTTAACGCTGCTCTGTCCGCGCAAGGCAAGGAACCACATCACTTCAGCCGCTCCGACAGCTATATCGGGGTGATGGTGGACGATTTGATCACACGCGGTGTGACAGAACCCTATCGCATGTTTACCTCCCGTGCTGAATTCCGACTTTCTCTCCGCGCGGATAATGCGGATCAGCGTTTGACGCCCATCGGTGTAGATCTTGGACTTGTTGGGGATACGAGGCGGCGCATTTTTGGCGAAAAGCAAGAGAAGCTCATTTCTGGTAAGGTTATGCTTCAAAAAGACGCGCGGACTCCGAAAGAGATCAATGCTGCAGGAATATCGGTAAACCAGGACGGAAATCGCCGTACCGCCTTTCAGGTTCTTGCGTTCCCCGAAGTCAAATTTGATGACCTTTTGCCGTTGGATACCAACTTCTCGTCAATTGAGCCTGAGATTGGCACGCAATTGGAACGTGACGCGCTGTACGCAACCTATATCGAGAGGCAGAAGCGCGATGTCGAAGCGATAAAGCGCGATGAAAGCCAAATCATTCCTTCCAGTTTCGATTTTGAAGTCATCGAAGGTCTCTCTAATGAGTTGAAAAGCAAACTCAACGCTGCACGTCCATCCAATTTGGGGCAGGCGGGGCGCCTCGATGGTATGACTCCGGCCGCTCTAACGTTGCTTTCTGCGAAGTTGCGACAGGCCAAGCGAGAAAAATCAGCTTGATGTCGGATGCAGATACAATTCTCGCGGATCTAGATGTTTCACGTGAAACATCAGAGCGCCTTAGAACCCTCGCTGACCTACTCACAAAGTGGAATCCTCGGATCAACCTCGTATCCAAGTCATCCATCGCTGATTTGTGGACCCGCCACATCCTCGACTCAGCTCAAATCTTTCGTCTGGCACCGCCAAACACATCGCATTGGGTTGATATCGGTAGCGGCGGGGGATTTCCGGGGCTGGTTGTCGCCCTGATGATGGAGGAGTCAGGCGCCCCCAAAAGCGTAACCCTGATCGAATCCGATCAACGCAAGTGCGCCTTTCTTAGGACGGTCTTGCGCGAAACCGGAGTTAAAGCCAAGGTTATTACGGCTCGGATAGAACAGGCAGAACCACAAAACGCCTCTATTCTAAGTGCCCGCGCGCTGGCCGACTTGCCCCTATTGTTTGATTTCGCGGAGCGTCACCTGGCGCTGGATGGAACAGCCCTGTTTCCAAAAGGTGCCACTTGGGAAAAAGAGGTCGCTGCCGCAAAGGAATCGTGGTCTTTTCAAGCAGATGTCATTCAAAGTAAAACAGAACCCCAAGCAGTTATTCTGAAGGTCGGAGAGCTCAAACGTGTCTGATCCCACGCGCCCAAAAGGCCCAAAAATCATCGCGATTGCCAATCAAAAGGGCGGCGTTGGCAAGACGACGACAACAATCAACCTCGCATCCGCGCTCGCCGAAGAGGGCTTCAAGGTGCTCTTGGTGGATCTTGACCCACAAGGGAACGCCTCGACGGGCTTGGGTGTCGACGAACGGGAATTCACCACCTACGATTTGCTTCTGGGCGAAGTCGACTTGAACGACATTGTTAAATCAACCGACGTCGACGGCGTTTCGATTGTTCCGGCGACAGTAGACCTGAGCTCAGCCGACATCGAGCTGATGTCCAACGAAAAGCGTAGCTTCCTTCTTCATGACGCGCTGAGACAGACTGCAATCGATCAATACTCCTTCGACTACGTTCTGATTGATTGCCCGCCATCTTTGAACCTTTTGACTGTGAATGCGATGATTGCGGCTCATTCGGTACTTATTCCCCTCCAAAGTGAGTTTTTCGCGCTTGAGGGGTTGTCACAACTCATGTTGACCGTTCGAGAAGTCCGCCAGACGGCAAACCAATCCCTACGTATTGAGGGCGTGGTCCTGACCATGTTTGACGCTCGCAATAACCTTTCTCAACAAGTGGAGCAGGATGCGCGCGACAACCTTGGCGATCTTGTTTTTGACACCAAGATTCCCCGTAATGTGCGCGTCTCTGAAGCGCCGTCTTTCGCACAACCGGTGACCGAGTATGACAGCGCGTCAAAAGGAGCCGAGGCGTATCGGCAATTAGCCAAAGAGCTATTGATCAAACATATGAAAATCGCGGCTTAAGCCCGGAGGCATCGCATGGCAGACAAGAAGAAAACACGCGGTTTGGGCCGGGGTCTGAGCGCCCTAATGGCCGATGTCACCGAAGAGAACGCGCGCAAAAGTCCAGATGGACAGCAAAGGCCCGACATGATCGTGCCAATTGAGCGGATTGAACCCAATCCCGATCAGCCGCGGCGCGATTTCACACCAGATCAATTGGAAGATCTTGCCAATTCAATTCGGGAAAAGGGGATCATTCAGCCCCTGATCGTGCGCAAAAAAGGTGCTACCAAATACGAAATCGTCGCTGGCGAACGTCGCTGGCGTGCTTCGCAGATGGCACAGCTGCACGAATTGCCGGTGGTGGTGCGTGATTATGACGACACAGAAGTGCTTGAGATCGCGATCATTGAGAACATCCAGCGGGCGGACCTCAACCCTGTAGAAGAGGCGATGGGCTATCGCCAGTTGATGGACAAGTTTGGCCACACACAAGAAAGGCTTTCTGAAGCGCTCGGCAAAAGCCGCAGCCACATTGCGAACCTAATGCGGCTGTTGAACCTTCCTGATGACGTCCTTGGTTTCCTGAAATCCGGTGACCTTTCTGCAGGTCACGCGCGCGCATTGGTGACGTCTGACAACGCATCGGAATTGGCCAAGAAAGTCATCAAGGGCGGCTTGTCGGTCCGACAGACCGAAAAAATGGCTAAAAAGCCGGCCTCTCTCGTTGAGCAAAATAGGAAAACTCGCCCAAAGACCCACAAGGACGCCGACACGGTCGCGCTAGAGGGCGATCTTTCGGCAAACTTGGGCTTGAAAGTCAGCGTTGATCACACGGCTGGCGGAGAATCTGGAAAAATTACCGTTTCTTATCAAACGCTTGATGAGCTTGATGAGTTGTGCAGAATTCTGACGGCTAACCGTTAGGCCGGGTCCAGATGAAAAAAAGTACCGCGCTCAAAACCACCATTTGAATGACCAAAACGGTTGTTTTCACACCCATTACAAGCGAAAGTCCAAAAACAGCGACAATAGACAGAGTTGCTGCCCTTTTTGCTTTCGGGCGGATCGCACCGCTGCGATTCCAATCCGAAATCATCGGTCCGAAGGTTTTGTGTGACAAAAGCCAGTGATGAAGCTTTTCGGACGATCGTGCAAAACAGAACGTCGCCAACAACAAGAACGGTACTGTTGGCAACAATGGCAACACAACGCCAATCAGCCCCAGGCCAAGGCTCAGTAGGCCTCCAAAAAGCCAGATGATCCGCATTCACGTCACCAACAGTTCTGCCAACACAGAATTCAATACCATTCGCCCCTTCGGCTTCACGCGCAGTCTGTCATGTTCAATGGAAATCATGCCCAGATCCAGCAGGTTGTCCACGCGGTCGCCTTGCAAAGTTGACCCAGACAGTGCCTCGTGTCTCGACAGGCTGATGCCTTCGCTCAGGCGCAGGCCCATCAATAAGAACTCGGCGGCTTGCTCGTCTTGTGACACACCTTCACGCAGGTTTTCGCCATTTCCTGCCTCCACCGAATCCAGCCACTTTGTTGGGTTGCGCCAGTTCTCAATTGCGAGACGGTTTTCATTCAAGGTTAACCGCGCGTGCGCTCCGGGACCAATTCCAGCATAATCGCCATAGCGCCAGTAAATTTGGTTGTGTCGGGATTCAGAGCCTAATGCCGCGTAATTTGACACCTCATACGGCAACATGCCAGCCTTGGCGCAAATATCTTGGGTGACTTCATACATATCCGCCGCCAAATCGTCTTCGGGTAGCCCGCGCAGTTTTCCACGGTTGTACCGGTCGCCAAAAGCGGTGCCTTGCTCGATTGTGAGTTGGTACAAAGACAGATGGTCAATTGCCATGGACAGGGCTTCGGACAGTTCCAAACGCCAGTCTTCCAGTGTTTGGTCTTGTCGAGCGTAAATCAGATCGAAACTGACTCGGTCAAAGGTTTTTCTAGCAATTTCAAAGGCTTCTTTGGCCTCTTTTACCGAGTGAATGCGGCCCAAACGGTTTAGATCATGGTCATTCAGCGCCTGAATCCCCATCGAAATGCGGTTCACACCACCGTCACGATAGGCCGCGAAACGCCCTGCTTCAACCGACCCGGGGTTTGCCTCAAGTGTGATTTCCATGTCGTTGGATGTGGGCCAAAGTTTACGAACTCGTTCCAAAATGGCCGCAACAACCTCGGGATCCATCAAACTGGGTGTGCCGCCCCCAAAAAAGACCGTATTCAACACACGGCCGGATGTTTCGGCTGCAACACGGTCAAGCTCTGACAAATAGGCTCTAAGCCAGCGGAATTGGTCGATTTCTCGACTTACGTGACTGTTGAAATCGCAATAAGGGCATTTGGCCTGACAAAACGGCCAATGAATATAAAGGCCGAAGCCTCCGTTTTGCCAATCGTCACTCAAAACAGCCTTTCACAAAGGCTTTCACAGCGCGCCCTCGATGACTGATTTTGTTTTTCTCCCAACGATCCATTTCGGCAAATGTCACGTCATACCCTTCAGGCACAAACACGGGGTCATAGCCAAAGCCGTCTTTACCACGCATTGGCCAGACCAAGTTACCCGGCGCGATGCCTTCAAACACCTCGTCGTGCCCTTCCGGCCATGCCAAAACGAGAGTGGACCGGAACTGTGCCAAGCGCGGGTGAGGCGCACTTACGGCCTCAAGCTCATTGTGTGCCCGCGTCATCGCCTGAACAAAGTCCCGACCGTCGCCGGTTTCGGCCCAATCAGCGGTGTACACACCTGGCGCGCCGCCAAGCGCATCAATTGTGATCCCGCTGTCGTCAGACAGGGCAGGGAGGCCCGTGGCCTTGGCCGCCGCATGGGCTTTGATGCGCGCGTTTCCGATAAACGTGTCTTCGGTTTCTTCAGGCTCCGGCAGATTCATTTCCGCCGCGCCCACCACCGCCACGCCGAATGGCTCAAGCAGGTGGATCATCTCCTCCAGCTTGCCCTTGTTATGGGTCGCCATTAGCAGCCTTTTATCGGAAAACTTACGCGTCATGCAGACACCGCGGCCTCTTGCGCAGCGACCAGCTCGGCCACACCTTTTTCAGCCAAATCAAGTAGTTGGTTCATTTGATCACGGGAGTATGTGGATCCCTCAGCGCTCATCTGTGTCTCGATCATCTGACCGTTTGCCAGCATGATAAAGTTGCCATCTACGCCAGCTTCGCTGTCTTCCGGATAGTCCAGATCAAGCACAGGCTGACCGGCATAAATGCCACAAGACACCGCGGCCACTGGTGAAATCAGCGGGTCGGTGATCACATCACCGGCTTTCATCAACTTGTTCACTGCCAGACGCAGCGCAACCCAGCCGCCGGTGATTGACGCGCAGCGCGTGCCACCATCGGCCTGAATGACGTCGCAATCTACTGTGATCTGGCGCTCACCCAAAGCCACACGATCCACACCAGCCCGCAATGACCGGCCGATCAACCGTTGAATTTCTACGGTACGACCACCTTGTTTTCCCGCGGCGGCTTCACGGCGCATCCGCGACGATGTCGAGCGTGGCAGCATGCCGTATTCAGCGGTTACCCAACCAAGGCCGGAGCCTTTGATAAATGGCGGAACGCGCGCTTCAAGCGAAGCAGTACACAACACATGAGTGTCGCCCATCTTGATCAAACATGAGCCTTCGGCATGTTTGGTCACATTGGTTTCAATCGACACTTCGCGCATTTCGTTAAGCTGACGGCCAGAGGGACGCATGGGCAAATTTCCTTTTTTCGGTTGAGCAGGGCATAGCCGCGCAACCTATGTACACGCAACCCCGATTGACCTTTGTCTTTCAGGCTATTTTATTGGCATCATAAAGGCACGGGTGAATGACAGACAGCAGCAAAATTTTTGAAGAGATGAACGACCGCAGCCGCGAAGTGTTTCGGCGCGTGGTTGAGAGCTATCTGGATACTGGCGATCCTGTTGGCTCCCGTACTCTTACCCGCTCGTTATCCGAAAGCGTCAGCGCTGCGACCATTCGCAATGTGATGCAAGATCTGGAATACCTCGGCTTGCTGGACAGCCCACATGTGTCCGCAGGTCGCGTGCCGACGCAGATGGGCCTGCGGATGTTTGTGGATGGCCTGCTCGAGGTCGGCGATCTGGACACGGGTGACCGGGAAAAGATCGACGCCACGCTTGGCAATAATTCCGGCGACGTGGGTGCCATGCTTGATAGCGTGTCCACAGCGCTCTCCGGCGTCACTCAGGGCGCCTCTCTGGTGCTGGCGCCCAAACACGAAGCGCCAATAAAACATATCGAATTTGTGTCCCTCGCGCATGATCGCGCGCTTGTGGTTCTTGTCTTTGCGGACGGTCACGTTGAAAACCGCCTGTTCACGCCACCTTTGGGCCAAACCCCAAGTTCGATGCGGGAAGCTGCGAATTTCCTGAATGCCGTGGCCGAGGGCCGCACCCTGTCTGAGCTGGGCTCCGCCGTGAAGCAGGAAATCGCCAAGCGCCGTCAGGAGATCGACAGCCTTGCGCGTGACATGGTCGAAAACGGACTCGCTTTGTGGGCAGACGGCGAAGAGCAACCGGAACGCCTGATCGTGCGCGGCCGGGCGAATCTTCTGGGGGCCGAGGGCAACGACGAGGATCTTGATCGCATTCGGACCCTGTTTGACGACCTCGAACGCAAGCGCGACATTGCCGATTTCCTGCAACTTGCCGAAGATGGCGACGGTGTGCGCATTTTTATCGGCTCAGAGAACAAACTTTTTTCACTTTCGGGTTCCTCTTTGGTGGTTTCCCCTTATATGAACGCTGATCGAAAGATCGTGGGCGCGGTCGGGGTCATCGGACCCAAGCGCCTGAACTATGGACGTATCGTGCCGATTGTGGATTACACGGCGCAACTGGTCGGAAAACTGCTCTCCGATCGCGGTTAGAGGTGCACTATGGCAGAACCGAAAGAAAATGATTTTCTGGACGACTTGGCGGACGCCGAAGCGGAAGAATTTGCTCAGTCTCTGGACGACTTCGACGATGAAGCGTTGGAGCTGGATGAGCTGCGTGCAGAACGTGATCAGCTGAAAGATCGCTGGATGCGCGCGTTGGCTGATGCCGAAAACGCGCGCAAGCGTGGCGACAGGGCGCGGCGTGAAGCCGAACAGTACGGCGGCTCCAAATTGGCCCGCGACATGCTGCCGGTTTTTGACAACATGAAACGTGCTGTCGAAACCATCACGGAGGAGCAGAAAGAAGCCTCTGCCGCTCTGATTGAGGGCATCGAGCTGACTATGCGTGGGCTTCTGAAGACCTTCTCCAAACACGGCATCGAGCTGATTTCCCCCGAAGTTGGTGACAAATTCGATCCAAACATTCACGAAGCCATGTTTGAGGCGCCCGTGCCGAATACAAAATCTGGAGAGATTATTCAGGTTTCGACACAAGGCTTCATGCTGCATGATCGCTTGTTGCGTCCTGCTCAAGTGGGCGTAAGCTCGAACCCGGGCTAAACAGCCGCAGAAATCCCTGCTACAAAGCTCCCGAGTTTTCGGGAGCTTTTCTTTTGCACAAACTGATTTCAGGCATCGTGGGCATTCTGCTATCGGCGACTTTCGCCTCAGCCCAATCCTTTCCGGACTATGACGAGCTTTACGTCAATGATTTCGCCTTCATCCTCAGCGAGGAAGAAGAGGCCACAATCAGAAACAAGCTGGTAGAGTTACGCAAAGAGCGGGACATTGAATTCACCGTTGTTATCATCGATAGCATGTTCAGCTACGGACATAACGGCGACATCGAACCTTTCGCCACAGGCCTCTTTAACGAATGGGGGGTTGGCGACGCGGGCCGAAATGATGGGGTTATCATGCTGATCGCGGTCAATGATCGCTTGATGCGAATCGAGGTGGGGTCCGGCTACGGCACCGACAAGAACATCCCGATGAAAAACATCATCGACACAACGATCACGCCGCAGTTCAAAAACGGGAAATACTTCGTGGGGATTTCCCGTGGGGTCGATAGTGTCATCCGCGAGCTTACCGGCGTGTGGCCTGGCGAGTTCGACGCCACCAGCACCGAAAGAGCTCTCAACGCGACAAAGCGCACCGCTGATCGCGTTGGTGATTGGATTTACGCAATCTGGACGGCTTTGGCCGGCGGAGCATATTTCCTGTTTCGCCGCTGGCAACGCAACCGTCCGCGCCGGTGTCCCAATGATCGCTCCAAGATGGAGCGCATTCAAGAAGATCTTGATGACGACTATCTGGAAGCAGGCCAAATCACCGAGGAGCGCGTGAAAAGCGTCGACTACGACGTGTGGCACTGCATGCGCTGCGATCATCGCACCATCGAAGGCTACAAGCGATGGTTTTCTGGTTACGGTGCGTGTCGGTCCTGTGGCTACAAAACCTTGGACAGTGACACCACCATTCTGGAGTCTGCAACAACCACATCGACCGGCCTAAAACGCGTCGATTACGCGTGTAAACACTGCCACGACAGCTGGAGCGTCAAACGGGTGATTCCCAAACAGTCGTCAAGTTCGTCTTCGTCGGGCGGCTCGTCGTTTGGCGGTGGCAGCTCGTCCGGCGGCGGCGCCTCCGGTAGCTGGTAAGCCTCACTTGTCCGCGAGATCTTTCAACTCATAAATCAGGTTTAACGCTTCACGCGGGCTCAGGCCGTCGGGATGCACATCCGCCAGCTTTTCTTGAACCGGAGATGGCCCGCTTGGCGCGGTTGCCATTGGCGCTGGCGACGCAGCAAAGAGTGGCAGATCATCGATCAGTGCTTTGTGCGCTTTGCTTTCCCGCTCGCCTTTTTCCAGCGCATCCAGCACGACGCGCGCCCGGTCCACCACGGCGGCTGGAAGCCCCGCGAGTTGGGCCACTTGTACGCCGTAACTGCGATCTGCAGCGCCCTTTATGACTTCATGTAGAAAGATCACTTCGCCTTCCCACTCACGCACCGTAACGGTGGCGTTGTCCACGCCGGCCATCTTGCCCGAAAGCTGGGTCATCTCGTGATAGTGTGTGGCAAACAGCGCGCGGGATTTGTTCACGTCGTGCAAATGTTCAAGCGTCGCCCAGGCGATCGACAAGCCGTCATAAGTCGCCGTGCCGCGCCCGATCTCATCCAGAATGACCAGCGCACGGTCGTCGGCCTGATTGAGAATGGCAGCCGTCTCCACCATCTCGACCATGAATGTGGACCGACCTCGCGCCAGATCATCGCTTGCTCCAACGCGGCTAAAAAGCTGGCTGACCAGACCAATTTTGGCACTGTCTGCGGGCACAAAGCTGCCCATTTGCGCCAGCAACGCGATCAAGGCGTTTTGCCGCAGGAATGTCGATTTACCGGCCATGTTCGGACCGGTCAGCAGCCAGATACTCGCCGCGTCTCCACCTGACAGATCACAATTGTTGGCCACAAACGGATCGCCGGTTTTACGCAGCGCGGCCTCCACCACAGGGTGACGACCACCTTCGATCGCAAAATCGCGGCTTTCGTTCACGTCTGGCCGTGTCCAGTTTTCATTGACCGCAAGCTCGGCAAGGGCGCCTGCCAGATCAAACTCTGCAAGTGCTTTGGACGCCGTTGCCACTTCTGCGGACCGGTCCAAAATCGCGCCTTTCAAACGCTCAAACAACCGCTTCTCGATCTCCAGTGCGCGGTTTCCCGCGTTCAGGATTTTGGTCTCCATCTCGCTCAACTCGACAGTGGTGAACCGCACCTGATTGGCGGTCGTCTGTCGGTGGATAAAGGTCTCGTTTAGCGGTGGCGACATCATCGCATCCGCGTGTTTCGCCGTGGTTTCGATGAAATAGCCCAGCACATTGTTGTGCTTGATTTTGAGTGCGGTAATTCCGGTTTGTTGTGAATACTGCGCCTGCATGGTCGCAATCACACCGCGCCCCTCATCGCGCAACTCTCGGCTTTCATCCAGCTCCGGATCAAACCCTGCCGCAATGAACCCACCGTCGCGCGCCAACAATGGCGGCTCTGCAATCAGCGCATCCTCTAGCAAGTCGAGCAATGCGTCATGCCCTTCCAGCGTCCGCCGCGCCTCTGCCAAATCCTCCGGCAGCGTACCAAAATCACGTTCTGCAAGCTCTCCGGCCTGACCCAGCCCGTTGCGCACCGCCGTCAAATCCCTCGGCCCACCACGATCAAGCGACAGCCGCGACAGCGCTCGATCCAGATCCGGAACCCGCTTCAAACTTTCGCGGACATCCTGCGCAGTATTGCGGTGGTCCGTCATAAACGACACCGAGTCCAGCCGCCGCCGGATGGTGTCCAAAACCATCGAGGGCGAAGACAGCCGACGCTCTAACAATCGGGCCCCACTTGCTGTCACGGTTCGGTCAATCGTCGCCAAAAGTGAACCGGCACGCCCGCCTGATAGGCTTGCGCTCAGCTCCAGATTTCGCCGGGTTGCGGCATCAATTTGCATCACACCCTGCGAGGCTTCCCGCACAGGTGGTTGCAGCAGAGGCAATTTGCCTTTCTGCGTCAGCTCCAGGTAATCAACAATCGCCCCAAGTGCGCCTGCCTCGGCCCGCCCAAAGGTTCCAAACGCCTCCAGAGATGACGCTTTGAACAATGCCGAAACCCGTTTTTCCGCTGAAACAGAGTCGAAACTGCCGCGCGACACCGATGTCGCTGACACGCCCATATCTTCAACGATTGGGGCAAGATCGGCCTCGGAACCTTCCGCAATCAACAACTCACTTGGTGCAAGACGCGCCAGCTCTGGCCCCAATCGCACCGGCGCCAATGGCATCACGTGTAACGCGCCGGTCGAAATATCCGCCCAAGCCAACGCGGCTTCGTCGCGCACCACCGCATAGGCGGCCAAAAAATTGTGTCGCCGCGCGTCCAACAGGCTGTCTTCGGTCAACGTGCCGGGCGTCACAAGCCGCACCACATCCCGCTTCACAACGGCCTTATAGCCACGCTTTTTGGCTTCCGCCGGGCTTTCAAGCTGTTCACACACAGCCACTCGAAACCCTTTTCGGATCAACGTCAGAAAATACCCTTCGGCGGCGTGATGCGGCACACCGCACATAGGGATTTCACTGCCCTCATGTTTCCCGCGTTTGGTCAGCGCAATGTCCAACGCCTCAGACGCCGCAACCGCGTCGTCAAAGAACATCTCGTAAAAATCACCCATCCGATAGAACAGCAGCGCATTCTGATATTGCGCTTTGATCTCCAGATATTGTGCCATCATCGGTGTGACGGTTGGCTTTTCGGCCTTCACTGCTCAGAACCCCCAAGGTTTGGTCTCAATGAAATAGCAAACCACTGCCTTGGAGGAAACGCGCAAATCAAGCATTCTGTCATGGACAGCGCGTCACGAAATTGATCATGTGGTCAAAAAGAGGCACAGCAAATGGCGATCTACAACCTCGGCTCCATCAACGCCGACTACTTTTACCGCGTTCCCCACCTTCCGGGCCCCGGGGAAACACTTGCCGCAGACGGTCTTACCCGTGGCCTGGGCGGCAAAGGCGCCAACATGTCTGTCGCTGCTGCACGCGCCGGCGCGCACACAATTCACATTGGTGCTGTCGGCATGGATGGGCTTTGGGCGCGGGATCAGATGATGGAATCCGGTGTCGACACGCGCCACGTGGCCACACTTGATAACACCCCCACAGGTCACGCCATCATCAATGTCGACGACGCGGGCGAAAACGCGATTGTTTTGCTTCCCGGTGCAAACCACAAGATCCCGTCCAAAACCCGGGCTGCCGCCTTGTCAGAGGCCTCACCAGGCGACACACTCTTGGTGCAGAATGAGACTCTAAATCAGGCTGATACCGCCAAAACTGCCCGGGAACTTGGTCTCTACGTCGCCTATGCTGCCGCCCCTTTTGACGCAACTGCCACCGCCGCCATCCTGCCGTTCCTCGACTTCCTGATCCTCAACGAAATCGAGGCCGCGCAGCTGACTGCGGCAACCGCCAAGACACCGGATGCGCTGGGCGTCGCTGACGTCATTGTCACGCTTGGGGCCAAAGGCGCGCGCTGGCTAAGTGGCGATACGATCCGCGACTTCCCCGCCATGCCCGTAACGCCCGTGGACACCACCGGCGCCGGTGATACCTTTACTGGTTTTGTGCTTGCTGCTCGCGACCGCGGCTTGCCGATGGAACAAGCCATCGCTCTGGCCACTCGGGCAGCCGCTCTAATGGTCACCCGCCACGGCACAGCCGACGTTATTCCCGATCTCAAAGAAGTGGATGAAGCGAGGTTTTAAGCTTCGGGGCTTTTTGTTCCGCTAAATACCTTCGGGTGAATGGGCCAACGGCCAAGAGGGGCAACGCCCCTTACCTTAGTGGCCAATGAATGGCGCGGCACGTCCCCAAAGCGCCTTAACCTTGGCGTCCCGCTTACAGGCATTTCGATATCGCTTATAGGCCTCGCTCTGCTTTTTGGGGCCAAAACGGGTCAGAACGATGTTGCTGCCTTTGTAGTAATCCTGATGATAATCCTCAGCGTCATAAAACCGCTTAGCGGCCAAAACCGGTGTCACAACTTTGCGCTTCAATTCGGTTTGCGCCTCTGCTTTAGCGGTTTCTGCCAGCGCCTTTTCGGCCTTGTTAGAGACGAAAACGGCGGTGCTATAGCTGTGCCCCCGGTCACAAAATTGTCCACCGGCATCCGTCGGGTCGACCGACCGGAAAAACATGTGCAATAACTGCTCGCGGCTGACTTTGGCAGGGTCAAAAGTAATTTCCACGGCTTCATAGTGACCGGTCCCGCCTTTGGTCACCTGCTTATAGGTCGGATTTTTCGTCGTTCCGCCGGTATAGCCGGACACCACCTCTTTCACCCCTGGAACGCTTTCAAAATCGCTTTCCACACACCAAAAACACCCGCCCGCAACGATCAACTTTTCATTTCCCGCCGCGTGGGCCTTGTGACCATGCACAGCGGCCCCGATCAGGATCAGGACAAACAACAGGCCGGGTTTCAGGTTTTGCAATTTCAACATGGCGCAACACTCCTTTGGAAACACTCTGCGCCTGTGCGGACCAACCCTCAATCCCGTGAAACCAAATGTCACGCTCTGGTGATCTGCTTTGAAGTCGCTTTACCACTTGGCCTTCCCCATACTCCGATCTAGCGTCGCCAAATCACGCAAAGCGGAGAGCCCACCATGACAGACCATGTCACCACCCACCAAGCTGCCGAAGACGCGCGCAATGAAGACATCCAGATCTGGCTGAACGGCCGCGTTGTGCCCAAGGCCGAGGCCGTTGTGTCGGTCTATGACAGCGGTTTCATGCTGGGCGATGGCGTGTGGGAGGGGCTGCGACTCTATAACGGTCATTGGGCCTTTCTCGCAGAACACATCGACCGTCTGTTTGAAGCCGCCAAGGCCATCGATCTCGATATTGGTTTGGACAAGGCTGGCGTGATCAAGGCGTTGGAGGACACCCGCGCCGCCAACAACATGACCACAGACGCCCACGCTCGGTTCATGGTCACCCGTGGCGTGAAAACACGCCCGTTCCAACACCCCGGCCTGTCTCAACAAGGCCCCACCATGACAATCATCATGGAGCATTCCAAACCTTCGTTGCCCCGTCCGATACGTCTGGCCACTGTCCCGCACATCCGTGGCCTGCCAATGACACAAGACCCCAAGCTGAATTCACACTCCAAACTCAACTGCATCCTCGCGTGCATCGCGGCAGAAAAGGCCGGCGCAGACGAGGCGCTGATGCTGGATGTGAACGGCTTTGTTAATACGACCAACGCCTGCAATTTCTTTATCGTGCGCAAGGGTGCGGTTTGGACCTCGACTGGCGATTACTGCATGAACGGCATCACCCGACAAAAGGTGATTGATGTTTGCCGTGCTGACGGAATTCCTGTGTTTGAACGCAACTACTCTTTGGTCGACACCTACGGCGCGGATGAGGCGTTTCTCACCGGAACCTTTGGCGCGCAAACACCCATCAGCGAAATTGACGGACGTCAGATTGGTACAGGCGAGATGGGTGAAATGACCAAGCACATTCGCGCGCTGTATAAGAGTTTGGTGGCCCAAGACGCTGCATAAATCGGACCTACGCAATACAGTCGCGATACCGACGCGATACAGACAGGAGTTTTGCCCCATGAAAATCGCCATGTGGAGCGGCCCCCGCAACCTTTCGACGGCCATGATGTATGCCTTTGGCAACCGCCCGGATTGCGCTGTGGTGGACGAGCCGTTTTATGCGGCCTACCTGGCGATGACGGGCCTGGACCATCCGATGCGACAAGAGATCCTTGAAGCGCAGGACCAAAACCCAAAAGCAGTCGCGGACGCTCTTTCTGAGGCACATCCCGATGGAAAAGCCGTTTTTTATCAAAAGCATATGACGCAACACATGATCGACGGCGTGCCGCGCGATTGGATGCGGGACGTAACCAACGTTTTCCTAATCCGTCACCCGGCGCGCGTGATCGCGTCATATAGCGCCAAACGGGAAAACCCGGCTCTGTCCGATATTGGTTTTGTCCAACAGGCGGAACTCTTCGATCTGGTCACATCTTGGGGGCAAGAACCGGTGGTGATTGACAGCCACGACATCCGCGAGAATCCACAGGAAATGATTGAAAAACTGTGTGATGCCATAGGGTTAGGATTTGATCCAAGAATGCTGAACTGGCCCAAAGGGGGCCATGCACAAGATGGTGTTTGGGCGCCTCACTGGTATGGGTCGGTTTGGAACTCGGCTGGGTTTGCTGATGCTGAAGGTACACTTCCGCTAGTTCAGAACGGGCATATGCCCGTTCTGGAAGCGGCGTTGCCATACTACGAAAAAATGCGGTCTGCGAGGCTCTGCTGATTTCGTCCGGCTGCGAGAGAATAGGCAAGGGCCTGCGGTCAAATTGGTGTAAAACAAGAGTAGGGTTTTCCTGCTGCGTTGCAGCGTGTATGCAGAACTTAAAGCTGTTTTTCAGGGTACAAACATATGTTGGAAGTTACCGAAACGCGCTTGCCCGGAGTCGTATTGCTGACTCCCGCTAGGTTTGGCGATCACCGTGGATTTTTTTCCGAAAGTTGGAACCGTAAGCGCATGGTTGACGCGGGCTTGGACATTGATTTTGTTCAAGATAATCATTCTCTTTCGAGCGACGTTGGCACAATCCGGGGTCTTCATTTTCAAACCCCGCCTCATGCTCAAGGGAAGCTGGTACGCTGTGGTCGAGGCGCGCTTTTCGACGTCGCAGTGGACATCCGCACCGGCAGCCCAACTTACGGCGAGTGGGTGGGTGAAGAATTGACCGCTGAGAATGGCAAGCAGCTTTGGGTACCGCCTGGTTTCGCGCATGGGTTTGTCACCCGTCTGCCAGACACGGAAATCATCTACAAATGCACCGATTATTATGCGCCTGATTGTGACGCGGGTTTGCGTTGGGACAGTTGCGGAATCGAGTGGGGCTTTAATGGCGATCCGGTCCTTTCGGAAAAAGACACTACAGCCCCGACGCTCCAAGGTTTCGCCAGCCCCTTTACTTTCGAGGATTTCACATAATGAAACTTCTCGTTACCGGTGGTGCAGGGTTTATAGGGTCCGCTGTTGTGCGTTTGGCTGTGTCACGCGGGCACGAAGTCATAAACCTTGACGCGCTCACTTATGCAGCCTGTCTGGAAAACGTTGCGGATGTGGCGGATAACCCGCTCTATACCTTTGAAAAAGCAGACATTCGTGATCGCACGGCGTTGGACAAAATCTTTGCCAAACACAAGCCTGAAGTTGTGATGCACTTGGCCGCCGAGTCCCATGTTGACCGTTCAATTGACGGACCTGGCGACTTTATAGAAACCAACATTACCGGCACATACAATATGCTGGAAGCGGCGCGCAGTTATTGGGTGGACGCCGGAAAGCCGGAGTCCTTCCGCTTTCACCACATTTCAACCGATGAGGTTTTTGGCTCGCTTCCAAGTAACCCTGACGTTCAGTTCACCGAGACCACTGCTTACGATCCCCGTAGCCCATATTCGGCGTCAAAGGCCGCATCGGACCACCTCGTGCGCGCATGGCAAGAGACCTATGGCTTACCCGTTGTCCTGACCAATTGTTCAAACAACTACGGACCTTATCACTTTCCGGAAAAGCTGATTCCGGTTGTGATCCTCAACGCTTTGGCTGGAAAAGATCTGCCAATCTACGGTGACGGGTCAAACGTACGCGACTGGCTTTATGTCGAAGATCACGCTGACGCCCTGTTGCTGGTTGCCGAAAAAGGCGCACTGGGCCGGTCTTACAACATTGGTGGTGAAAACGAGCGCAGTAACCTTGAGTTGGTGCAAACCCTGTGCGCTATCCTTGATGAAAAGCGACCGAAGGCGGGCGGCGGATCTTACAGCGACCAGATCGAGTTTGTCACCGATCGACCCGGACATGATGCACGGTATGCTATCGACCCAACACGCATTCGCGAAGAGCTAAACTGGCGACCAAGTGTGACCGTAGAAGAAGGTCTGGCGCTCACGGTTGCGTGGTATCTGGATAATGAAGCTTGGTGGCGCCCCTTGCAGGAACGGCATGGCGTCGGAAAAAGGCTGGGTACCGGATAAACAAAGGTGCTTCGCGCAAATTTCCTCATCGCAGAAGACGAAACAAGGTTTGATCATGATCCAAACGCCGACAACACATGATGCCCCTATTCTGGTTTTTGGCCGCACGGGACAAGTCGCGACAGAACTGCAACGGCAAAGTGACCGTGTTATCTCGTTGGGTCGGGAAGATGCGGATCTGAGTGACTCCAATGCCTGCGCGAAGATCATTGCAGAAACCGAAGCGGTCGCGGTGATCAATGCGGCGGCCTACACAGCGGTGGACAAGGCTGAAGAAGAAGAACTCTTGGCTACATGTGTTAATGGCGAGACTCCAAAAGCAATGGCCGAAGCCTGTGCGGCGCGAGGTCTTCCGTTCGTGCACATCTCGACGGACTATGTGTTCGATGGGTCAGGCACAACGCCATGGCGCCCAACAGGCCCAACGGGACCTCTCGGCGCCTATGGCAGATCCAAATTAGCGGGAGAGAACGGCATTCTGGCCGCAGGTGGCAACGCCGCGATCCTGCGCACAAGCTGGGTGTTTTCTTCGCACGGCAACAATTTTGTCAAAACGATGCTTCGGCTTGCAGAGACACGCGACGCGCTGACGATCGTCGGGGATCAGGTGGGCGGCCCGACTTCTGCTGCAGATATCGCAGCGGCCTGCATTAAGATCGCAAACGCAATGCTCGCGGGCCAGGAAGGCGGAACCTATCATTTCTCGGGTGCGCCGGACGCAAGCTGGGCCGATTTTGCCCGAGAAATTTTTGACCAAGCCGGACGCGCGGTGGCAGTCACCGATATTCCATCTTCTGACTATCCGACACCGGCGAAACGGCCCGCGAATTCGCGGATGGATTGCGGTGATATACAAAAAGACTTTGATATTTCACGTCCAGACTGGCGAGTTAGCCTCGCGGCTGTTTTGAAAGATTTGAAAGGTAACTAATATGACCAAACGCAAAGGCATTATTCTCGCGGGTGGCTCCGGTACGCGGCTTTACCCAATCACTATGGGCGTTTCAAAACAGCTTTTGCCGATCTACGACAAACCGATGGTCTACTACCCCCTCAGCGTCCTGATGCTTGCGGGTATTCGGGAAGTCGCAATCATCACCACGCCCGAGGATCAGGCGCAATTTCAGCGCCTTTTGGAGGACGGTAGCCAATGGGGCATGCAGTTCACCTATATCATTCAGCCCAGCCCTGATGGGTTGGCCCAGGCATTTATTCTTGCCGAAGACTTCTTGGATGGCGCGCCGTCAACTTTGGTTCTTGGCGACAATATTTTCTTTGGTCACGGACTGCCGGAAATCCTCGCCAGCGCTGATGCGAAAACTGATGGCGGAACAGTTTTTGGCTATCGGGTTGCGGACCCCGAACGCTATGGCGTGGTCGATTTTGACAAGCATGGGAACGCGGTATCCATCATCGAGAAGCCAGAAGTGCCACCTTCAAATTTCGCAGTGACGGGCCTGTATTTTCTTGACGGTGATGCGCCGAAACGCGCGCGCGAGGTTGCGCCCTCCGACCGCGGCGAGTTGGAGATTACCACGCTTTTGGAAATGTATTTGAACGAGGGCACCTTGTCGGTGCAGCGTATGGGGCGAGGTTATGCGTGGTTGGACACGGGCACGCACGGCTCCCTGTTGGATGCAGGGAATTTTGTGCGCACGCTTGAGCAACGGCAGGGGCTACAAACCGGTAGCCCGGATGAAATTGCATTTGATCAGGGGTGGATTTCGCATGATCAGCTGGCAGTGCGGGCCAAACTGTTTGCTAAGAATTCTTACGGCAAATACCTGGAACGGCTTTTGCTGGGATAGCGGGCCGATGAACAAGTAGTTGTCCAAAGGCCCGTCTACAAAACGCGATAGTATTGATCTACAGCCAGCTGGAAGGCGGCTCGAAACCTAGATCGGTCAATTCGGATTTTATACGCGAAACATCTTCGGCAAACAGCTCAGGGAAAAACTCCGGCATCGACACCTTCACTGATTCCGTTGTGCGTTTTTCCAAAAGTGCCTGCGGGTAATTGAAGTTGGAGATTCCAAGAAAGTCTTCGATGGACTTCAATGTGCCGCGTTGATCAGCGTGGAGATCTTCGTAAAAAAGAGCCTTCCAAGTTTCGCGCGGCAATCCGTCGTTCACGCGTCGCAGAACAGCACCATATTCCGCGTTGTCCCACAAAAAGTCTTTTTTGGCGAAGGCGCGGAAATCTTCGGGTGTCCAGCTGTCGAGTTTTTCGAGTTGATCGGTAATCTGCAAATGGAATTTTGTGTGGCTCCAAAGACGCTTGATCGGGTCACGCATTGTGTAGAGCACGCGCAGTTTGTCGCATTCTCCCTGAATGTGCGGCCAGGCTTCGGATGGAACATGCGCCGTCAGGTTGGAGAAATCACATGCGTATGTTTGTGGTCCGCGGAGATCAAAAAGGTTGCTGTACCAATGATCGTCAACAGGGCGGCTCAAATATGAGCTGACCCAGTGCAAGTTCTGACGAACGCGGTCGATTTTTGCGCGCTCGGGCTCGAACCTAAACAAGTAGCGTTGTTTGGCATTCTTCAGGCGATTGGTTTCGCTTAGCTGACCTGAATTCACGTATCGATGATAGAAATAGTGGACTTCTTTTTCCAAGGAAAAGTGTAGCTCTGGATGGCGAGACAACACAGTATAAAGCCAGGTTGTACCGGCTTTCATCGCGCCGATGCTTAGGAATAAATTACCAAAAAGGCGGTGGTCACTCATAGATTTCTCTCCTGACCGGGCGGTCCGATGCGATGTGCACAGGCTGGCCCGATCTCAGATATCCCAGCCAAAGGAACGATTTAGCAGACTCTCTAGCTGGGTTAGATCGTCGCGATAAGTGCTCTTGAGGCGCGCCATTTGTTCGGGCGCAACTTCAAGGCGGTTTGGGGTCGGTGACCTGGTGGTGTTCAGCAAAGCTTGATCGATTAGGTCATAAACACGTGGATCACTTTGGTCCGCCGAGGATTCTTTGTTGCGAATAACTTGCGCAGCGGCAGAAATTGACCGTTCCACGGAATTGCGCAAGATAACCATCAAACGAACATCAGGCGCCAGCTCTTTGAACTTTTTGATAAGAGTATCGGAGATCCGCAAATAGGCTGGGGTAATGTCGCCGGTCTTTCCGCCGATATGGTTGACCTGTAAGCCGCTGAAAATGCGTTGGTATTCCTTCAAAGGGCGACCGACGGTTTCGCGGCGGTCCCGAAAACGAATTTCTTTGCCCCGGGGAAAGTACACATCTGGATGCATGCTCAACCGTTTGAACAGCCAAGTGGTTGCCGCTTTTTGGGCGCCAATGCCAACAAAGTCAGGTCGCGACATATCTCAAAACACTTTCTGCATTTTTGGACATGCAGGAAGTATCAGGCGCTGGAATGCGTACGCAACCCATTTCTTCTGCGTTTTTTGAATAAGATTAAATCGGCAGACTAACGCTCAAATTAGAAGATGAAGTCGTTAATATTCAGATCGCTGAGCTGAACACCTAGCAATGTAATCCGTCCACCATCTCCTGTGGCAATAACAACTGAGTTGCCGCTTGAGGAAAGGATATGGTTGTTGATCAAATCTTGAAAATCGGTGATTGCGACAACGGCTTGCAAGTCTAGGCGTTCGTTGGAGTTGGATGTATTGAAATCAGTGATCGTGTCATTGCCGTGGCCGGTGGAAAACTCAAAGATGTCTCCGTTCAGGCCTCCGGTCATCAGATCGTCGCTGACCCCGCCGACCAAAGTATCAAAGCCCGCGCCGCCGAAGAGCGTGTCTTGACCACCCCCGCCGCGCAAATAGTCGTCTCCGGCTTCGCCAAATGCGATGTCACTGCCCGCGCCGCCAGAGAACAGGTCGTGTCCGTTGCCTCCCCAATACCGATCGTGGCCGTAACCGCCTTCTGCGGTATCGTTGCCGTCCCCGCCATAAAGGCGGTCTGTGCCACCCCCCCAAAAAAGGAAGTCGTCGCCGCTTTGGCCGTGCAGCGTATCTGCGTGCCGGCCGCCTTCCAGCACGTCATTGCCGGCCCCACCTTCTAACAGGTCAAAAAGATTGCCGCCCACAAGAGTATCGTCGCCAGCCCCGCCATTGAGCGTGTCATTTCCACCGTTTCCACGCAGCATATCGTTGCCGGTGCCGCCAAAAAGCCGATCGCGCCCAAACTCACCCAGCAGTGTGTCATGCCCGGTGCCGCCCAAGAGAGTGTCGTTATCCGATCCACCTCTCAGGTGGTCCTGCCCGCCGCCGCCTTCCAGAATATCGTTACCAATTCCGCCTCGTAGCACGTCGTCGCCACTGTTGCCTTGCAGGCTGTCCCGCCCGTTGCGCCCGAAAAGGGTGTCGTTGCCGAAGTCCCCAGTCAATGTGTCAGCCTGATCACCGCCATCAAGAAGATCGTTGCCATCCGCCCCGGCAATAATGTCGGCACCGGCACTTCCAGACAACGTGTCGTTGCCTGTGTTTCCTGTCAGAGTGTCTTCCCCGTAGGTACCATTGAGAGATATACCGGCTGAAGGTCGCGCCGAGAGTAAAAGTTCCGCCAGCGTTAGGGATCCATCCAAAAAGTCGAAGAACTCGACGTTTGTCACGAGGTCGGTCCCGACCGGGCAGATAATCTCGATCATACCGTTGCCCAAGTCGTTCACCACAACTGTGGATCGTGTCAGTTCAAAAACCAATCGGTCCGTGCCGCCGCCGCCATCAACGGAGTCATTGCCCGCGCCGCCGGTCATTACGTCGTCCTGTCCGCCGCCAAGCAGCGTATCGGCACCATTTCCACCTAGAAGACGGTCATTCCCGGTGCCGCCAATCAGGCTGTCATCGTCGTCGCCACCGCTAAGCGTGTCATTGCCGGCCAATCCCGCCAATGTGTCGTTGCCTGTGCCCCCTTGCAGAACGTCGTTAACGGCAGTGCCGATCAACGTTTCGTCTTGTGGAGCGGGGTCGGGGTCCGGGCTTGGATCCGGTTCGGGCTCTGGTTCGGGATCAGGCAGAGGCGGCTGTGTGACAGGCGAAGTGACTGGGTGCTGAATCGCAGCGATCAGGGCCTCTTGCAATGTAGCTGCAGTCAGAGCTGCACCAGTTGAGAAAATCTCCAATGTGTCGTCGCCAAACGAGAGAAGCGCACCCGTGGCGGTGTAGGACACACTGAGTTGAGAAATTGAATAAAGGCCAGGCATTAGAGACAGGTCAATCTGATCCACCCCGACTTCAAAGTCAGTTATGATGTCATGCGCCCCGTCCGCGCCAATAACAAAAATATCCGCGCCATCGCCACCGGACAGGTTATTTTGCCCCTCACCGTCTCTGAGGATATCATTTCCTGCGCCACCAAGGATTGATCCGGCTCCCTCCAGAACCAAGACGTCGTCACCTGTGGTGCCAGCGAGCTGCCCAGAAGGTGCAACAAGGAGATCTCCAAGGTTGGAAATGTCGATCACCAGTTGCGTCAGGCCCGCTTCGGTACCCGAACCGACAAACACCTGAATTTCGTCACCGACAACACACGCCGTCAGTGCGGATATATTCTGCAACCCGGTGTCAATTCCGTCTGCCAAAGTGTCGAGCGCTAGCAGGTGCCCGCCAGGGATTAGCACCATGACGGTGAGTCCATCGTCTGCGCCAGCGGCAAACACGAACACATGACCATCGACAGTCACAGTGTCCACCGCTGTGACGTTCTGAAAACGACTGTTTTGTGTGTCCAGCACATGGTCAGTGAGTGTAAGTGCGCCATTCGCGCCAATTTGAAGGATAGAAAGGCTGGAACTGCCAGCTGCGGCGACGATCAGGTATTGGACGTCATCCAAATCGACTGGGGTGATATTGGTAATTGCGGAAACCGGCAGGCCTTCGGTCGCTCCGAAGGACCCTTGATGCTGAGGTCTTCCATTGCTGTCTATGAGATAAACGTCGATCCCGTGATCCGTTGACGAACCGGTGAAGAGATAATCCCCTTGGGCTGTTGTCACGCGGCTCATGGCCGAAATGGTGCTCGTGTAGTCGCCCTGCGACGCGCCCACGGTGTCGATGAGGGTCAGAGAGCCATCCGGGCCCTGCTCGAAAACCCGCAATCCAGTTCCATTAGGGTCCGCCACGTACAAAATTGTCGAGGGTCCGGCCATGCCGGCTAGAGCCACGCCGCCATTGCTGGCGTGTGTTCCGCCGGTCAGAAATATGTCAACGGCGGCGGCCATATTTGTGGCTGACTGTACTTGAAGGAATGCCAAAACCGGTTGTGCAAGGCTGTCGGGGGCTGACCCTCCGCCAAGAGAGACCCGCCCGCTTGTGAGTGTCAAAACGTCTCCGACGCTGGCCAATGTGCCTGAGTGCGGAGTCAGTTCGATGCCAGTGTTGGCGCCGTGGTGCAGGAGTGTGACCAAACCTGTATCCGGTGCCAAAAGGAAAGAAAAAGTGTCTGATGCTACCGAGAAACTGCTACTGATCAAGCGACCAGCTATTTCAAGTGAAATCATGAACCAAATACCTGTGCCAAAAAGGCGAAACCAAACGCCGTTAGGGTGCCCGCTGGGCGCGCGCGGCCGTGGGCAGAAATGTGGCAAAAGGGCGGAAAGTAGCTTAGAGCTTTCGAAAAACAGTTTCAAATTCGAGTAATTGGGTATGCAGTTAACCCAACTTAGACTACCCGGTGGTTGAAACGCTCATGTCTTTTGTATTCAGCCTTTCGACATCTTGATGGCAACGCTAATAAGGTGATTATTGGCTTTCTAGTTCTGTGGAACGTGTGATGATTTTGTTAGATTTTTTCAAACGCGACAAACTCGCGCGCTTTTCACGGGCGGTTCGCGAAGAAGGTTTGCGCGGCGCGCTGGCCCGCACAAGACAATATGTGTCTGCCCGACTGGCAGGGCGTGGCATCACGTCTGTGATCAGGCGCCGCGAGCCTCTGGGTCATCGACCTCCGTCGGAACATCTGGCCTCAGTGTGGCTTGATCTGGCTGAGCGTGATGGATTTCACATCTCTCAAGCCCCTGCAGTTTTGAGCCGACGCCGAAAAGTGGCGATGATTGGCGATTTGAATTTGCCACAATGCCGCAAATACCGGGTTGAACAGCTGGATGAGATTTGGCGTTTGGCCGACGTGGACTATAGTTTTTCGCATTACGAAGATGTTGCTCGGTCGACCGCCATTTTACAAGATGCGACGCACGTGATGTTTTACCGGCTTTGCACGACGCCAGTCACAAGTATGCTTAGTTATGAAGCGCGGCGTTTGCGGTTGCCGATACTGTATGATCTCGACGACCCACTGTTTTCCGTCTCTGCATACGGCACCTATGAAAACATGAAGGCTTTGCCAGCTTGGCAAAAAAAACACTTCATGAACGAGGCGCCAAAGTACTTGGATGTCATGAACAGCGCGGACATGTTGTCGGTGTCTACTCCAGGAATGAAAGCTCATGCGGAGCTGTATTCCAATCGCCCGGTTCATGTACGTCGCAATTTCGCTGACACCCAAGCTTTGCAAGCTGGCGCGCGCGCAATGAAAACCCCGACCCCGCCCGGTAAGGAAGGGTTCCGCGTTGCTTTTGCCAGTGGGTCACAGGGCCATGAAATCGACTTCAACTTGATTGTTGACGATGTCACCGCGTTTCTGGCGGGCGGCGCGGACCGCAAGTTGGTCATTTTGGGACACTTCAACCTAAAACTTCTGCCCGAAGGCCTTCGAGATCAGGTCGAAACCCATCCATTCAGCGACTACGAAACCTATCTGGAAACGTTGGCCTCTGTTGATTGTGCTGTGATGCCGCTGACAGACGACATCTTCAACCGCTGCAAAAGTGCAGTTCGTGTTATTGATGCAGCGTCCGTGGGTGTTCCCAGTATTGTCGGATCTGTCAGCGATATGGCTGAAGTTGTCGAAGACGGACTGACAGGGCGTGTGATGCCAAAGGGTGCAAGTTGGGCTGACGCGCTTGATCAAATGGCATCAGACCAAGTCCGCACCAAGGAAATGGGGCGTCAGGCGCGTCAGCTCCTTGAGAGTCGGTGGAGCGCGCGTCTTGATGCGCCCGTAGTTGATCCCGAGATAATTCGTTGGGTGCAGGAATGACCAAGATCGCTGCGAAACCGCCCCATATACTTGTGATCAATGTCTTTTTTGCGCCTTTCACCTATGGCGGTGCGACGGTGGTAGCAGAACAAGTTGCGCGGCGTTTGCAGAGTGAGCACGGCTTCAGGGTCAGCGCGATCTCGGTCACCAGTCAGGATGGGCTGCCACCCTATTCGGTGCTAAAAACCGAACAAGCGGGCATCGTGAACTACGTCATCAATCTGCCGTTTCACCGAAATTATGCCGAAACTTACGACAACCCTCAAGTGACCGAGGTTGTGGAACGTCTCTTGCGCAGAATTGGGCCAGACGCGGTCCATATGCATTGTCTTCAAGATCTCGGCGCCGGAATTTTGCCGATGATCAAGCGTCACAAGATTCCTATGGTTCTGTCGACGCACGATTTCTGGTGGCTATGCGAGCGTCAATTCATGATCAGGATGGATGGACGATACTGCGGGCAGGATCCCATCCAGATTGAGGGCTGCCGTGGGTGCGTGGACGATTTCGAACGTGCCCGAAGTCGCGTTGGGCGCCTAAAAGCGGCCGCGGCCGTTGCAGATGTGGTCACATTTCCCAGCCGGTTTGCCCATGACCTGAGTGTTAAGTCGGGGCTCGAAGGGAAAAAGACGATTGTTTGGCAAAACGGCGTGACCGAGCCCTCCGAAGGTTTCTTCAAGGCTCAGACCGAGCGCCGTGACGTCAGCGGCGGCCGTGTCGCCTTTGGTTTTGTAGGGGGGCCCTCTCACATCAAGGGGTGGCCAATCATTCAAAATGCGTTTTCCGAAATCTCCCGCGAAGATTTTGACGGGTATTTGGTCGACGGCAGTATGGACGGCAGCTGGTGGCGGGATGCGGACTATTCCAAAATGAAGGGAAATTGGCAGGTTCATCCCCGTTATAATCAGGCAGAAATTGATGATTTTTATGCCAAAATTGATGTCCTCCTGTTTATGTCCCAATGGAAAGAAACCTTTGGGTTGACCATTCGCGAGGCTTTGGCCCGCGGCATTCAGGTGATTCAGACCGACAGTGGGGGCACCATCGAACATGCTGCCGTTGACCCTGACCGGTTGCTACAGATCGGCGACGGACCGGAAGAGCTTCTGCCGCATCTCGAAGACGCGCTAGAACGCAATCATGCCCTTCAGTCGCCAATCGAGGTGACAGGATTCAGCAAGCAGGCAGCCGAAATGGCGGAGTGCCTAAACGACCTGATTTCTGAGTCGGATCACCGGTAAAGAAGGTCGCGGGACGTTCGGTGAAGTAGCAGAAGTCCGAGCAAAAGCGTGACGATCGAGAGAATTGAAACGAAGAGTGGTGATACAAATGACGCGTCGTAGTTGAAGTATATGCTGCGCCTCATCTGTCCTGTGACGTGAATAATAGGGTTGTACCACAGGTAGGAGTTGTAAGGCGGTGGAACCGACTCGAACAAGTAAAACACACACGACAGGAACAGCAAAGGGCGGGTGAGAACACCCCAAACCCGTTCCCAAGTCGGAAATCGCATGAAAAGGTAGCAATTCAACGTTCCGATGCCGGCTGACAAGCCAAGCAGAAGTAGCCATGAAATCAACATTTGACTGTAGTTGATTTGCAGATTTAGCCCATAGAGCAAGGCAATTAAGCCGACCACGACGATAAACACGAGCAACTGCGTAAGCGTATTCAAAAAAAGGCGTGCGAGGATAGCATCAAGATAAGAAACCGCCGGGAATGCGAGCAATGCTCTGGAGAATTCCAGTGCTTTTGACAGTTTGCCGGAGATATCCAGAAAGGCCAAAAGCGGAAGCAGGCCCGACGCATAAAATAGTGGAAAGTTTGTCCCGAGATCAGGCTGTCTCAAGGCGAGAGAGAAGATAAGCGTCAGCAACAAAACGCCGGCAGCAGGTTGTAGGATAGCCCACAAATACCCAAAAGGTGTTCGACCGTAAGTGGTCGACATCTCGCGCAGCATCAGTGCGCAAAGAGTACGCAAAGTGCGGAAAGAGCGTGGCTTTAGAGCGGTAAATTCAGTCTGTGGCATGGCGAGGAGTGCTGGCTTTCTAACTGTCACATGCTATAGCTCCGATGTAATGCACTTTAGGTTTCGAGTAAACGAGAGAGCGAGTTTTGACCAAGACGACCACCTCGCCGAGTTCCCAACAGGAACAAGCAAAGCCGGGCTCAGAGAAGCCCGACGGTGCGGCTGTCCAGTCAGCGACAGACAGAAAAAACGCGGAGCAGCGCAACATGTCGGCGGATGATCAAGATACAAAGCCACCCGCCCGCAAGGGCCAGGGTCGCAACGCTGGTCAACAAAAAGGCCCAAACCAGAGACGGGGTCAGCAAAAGCAAGGACAACAAAGACAAGGCCAGCAGAGCGCAGGTCAGCGGCAAAGTCCGCCGCCAACTGCCCAGCCCGTCGCAAGTCCAGCCCGCCTCCGTCGCCGGCATTTCAAGCTGGCCTTGTTTTTTCTGCTTTGGGTTGTGGCGCCGCTCGCGGGTGTGGTGGGCTATCTCTATTGGGTCGCGCATGACCAGTACGCGTCCTACGTCGGCTTCACCGTGCGGTCAGAAGAGGTTAGCTCAGGCATAGATATTCTCGGTGGCATTACCGATCTGTCCAGCAGTAGCACCAGCGACACTGAAATTCTTTATAAATTCATCAGTTCCCGTCAAATGGTCGAGGCTGTGAACCGGGACTTGGACCTCGCCAGCATTTATGAAAACCCTGATGACCCTCTTTTTGGCATGCCTCCGAATGGCACCATTGAGGACATACAGGCCTATTGGCGCCGGGTGGTGAAGGTTTACTATGACACCCGAAGCGGGCTTTTGGAGCTGCGCGTCGTCGCGTTCACACCCGAAGATGCGCAACGCATCGCACAGCATATCGTGAGCGAAAGCACCAGCATCATCAATGAGTTGACTGCAATCGCGCGGGAGGACACCACACGGTATGCACGCGAGGTGTTGGATCGTACAATCGAGCGCCTGAAAGAGGCGCGGCAAGCTATCAATACGTTCCGGGCGCGCACCCAGATTGTGGATCCGCTGGCGGACACGCAGGGCCATCTCGGGTTGCTCAACAACCTGCAAACCCAACTGGCGATGGCATTGATTGAGTTAGATATGGTGCGTCAGACCGCGCGTTCAGGTGACCCGCGCATCACTCAAGGTGAGCGCAAAGTCCAAGTCATCGAAGAGCGCATTTCCGAAGAGCGCAACCGCTTTGGCAGCGAGACGGAAAGTGAGGACGACACCTACTCCCGGCTCGTAGGCGAATACGAGGAGCTTGCGGTTGAACTAGAATTTGCCAACAGCAGTTACCTTTCAGCGCTGGCGGCCTACGATTCAGCATTGGCTGAGGCACAACGCAAGTCGCGCTATGTGGCGGCCTACCAAGACCCCACGCTGGCGCAGTCGGCCGAATATCCACAACGGTTTCTGATCAGTGCGCTTGCATTTGGCGCGTTAACGCTGAGCTTCATGATCTTGTGCCTCGTGTACTATTCTTTGCGGGATCGCCGATGATCAAAATTGAGGACCTTTGCAAAACCTATCATATGAATGGGCGCAGTAAGGTTGTCGCGCTCAACGTGAACGCCACACTTCCATCGCGCACTGCGGTGGCTATTCTGGGCCGCAACGGCGCGGGTAAATCCAGCTTGATGAAGATGATTGCTGGGACCATGTCTCCGGACAGCGGGCGGGTGTTGTCGAGTGGAACAATTTCCTGGCCGGTGGGGTTTGCGGGCTGCGCGCACCCGCAGCTGACCGGCTTGCAAAACACCAGATTCGTGGCGCGAGTCTATGGCGTTGATAGCGACGAACTTGTTGAGTCCGTTAAGGAATTTGCGGAACTTGGACAACACTTCTATTTGCCAGTGCGCAGCTATTCATCAGGCATGAAGTCCCGTCTGGCGTTTGGCCTTTCAATGGGAATTCACTTCGACACCTATTTGGTTGACGAAGTCACGTCGGTCGGGGATGCGACGTTCAAACAAAAGAGCGAAGAGGTCTTTTTTGAGCGCTTGCAACACAGCGGAATGGTGATGGTTTCACACTCGATGCGTTCGATCAAAAAGCTATGTACCGAGGGGGCTGTTCTGGAAAATGGGCATCTGACATATCACAAAAATGTCGATGATGCGATCGATCACTATCAGAACAATCTTGCCCGAGGGACCAAGAACAAAAACCACAAACAGCAGGCTGTGCAGGGGTGAAGCGTTGCGCTGCGAGACGCAAAAGTTAACGGGTCGAAACGGCCAAAATCCGCTAACTGCATATCGACTGTATCACGTCGGTATTGCGTAGGTGCGACATTCACAAACTCACAAGTTAGCCCAGCGCGCGCAGTGCAACGGTCAGCGGCGGCCAAAAACAGTCTGAAACATGATCGAAAAATCCCAACAGACATTGTGATTGTCCCGATAGATCACGTCCAGTTCTGCCTTGCGCGGCACGCAGGCGCGGCAATAGATGCGGTCGGTCTCCTCGGCAGTTTCGCAACGGTCCAGCAGCAGAGCTTCGTGCCGGTGATAAACAAGTGACGCCAGTCCGGTGATTCCGGGCCGTGCCTTGAGTACTTCGCGATAGATATCGGGGAACTGTTCTACATACCGGCGCAGTGGCGGACGCGGTCCAACCAACGACACGTGCCCTAGAAACAGGTTCCAGAGTTGCGGCAACTCGTCCAGCCGTTTGGCCCGCAAAAACGCGCCTGTCTCGGTGACGCGTGACGACTTGTCGCCGCCGGTGGCCATTCCGTCATCGCTGCCAAGGCGCATGGTGCGAAACTTCACCAGACCGAAGCCTTTTTCAGGGGTCTTCATCCGTTCGCTTACAAAAAATATGGGGCGTCCGTCGCGGATCAGAACAAGCAGCGTAACCCAGATGATGATTGGTGATAAAACCAACCCGAGAAACAGGGCAGAGAGAATATCGATCAGGCGTTTGAAAGGCGTCATGGGTGCACAGTCCACTCTCTTGTCGGTTTTTGCAAACCAGTTCCTTGGGTGCGCTGCATCACAGACGGCTTTTAGGGGGAGGTCGGTCAGGGACCCGATTTTTTGGCCTAACGCAGGTGGGGTTTTCGCGAAAACCGGTCTTGCCCATGGACTTGCACATTCCCAGCGGTTCGTTGCTTTTTTGTGCCCGATGAGGCACACAAAACGGACCATTTTTGAGCCATCCCGAAGAAGTCCGGTCAAAATACTTTCGGCTGTGCAACAACTTAGTCACTGATGGATAAGGCCAAACGATAAATTGATGGAGAAGCTCTGATCGTTTCCCGCGGCTTTTTGAGTAGGATTTGCTTTGACGACCACTGACTTGATCACCCCTGTACTTCTTTCTGGCGGGTCCGGCACCCGACTTTGGCCGTTGAGTCGCAAGAGTTACCCCAAGCAGTTTTCGCCACTATTGGGGGAAACATCGCTGTTTCAACGCTCAGCTGAGCGATTGAGCGGTGCGGATTTCGCAGCGCCCATGGTTCTGACCAATTCGGATTTTCGGTTCATCGTGACCGAGCAGTTGGCCGGTGTCGGGATCGATCCCAGCGCAATCCTGATTGAACCGGCGGGGCGCAATACAGCGCCTGCGGTTTTGGCAGCGGCGATGTGGCAGGCCAAGACCGATGAGAACGGGTTGCTGCTGGTGGCGCCGTCCGATCATGAGGTGCCTGACGCCGCGGCGTTTCGGGCTGCGGCGGCGGCGGGCGTGCCAGCGGCGCGGGATGGGCAGATTGTGACCTTTGGCATCAAGCCGACGCGGGCCGAGACCGGCTATGGCTATTTGGAATTAGTGGAAGATCCCGGCGATTTTGCCGCGCGACCTGTGGCGCTGTCGCGGTTTGTGGAAAAACCTGACGCGGATCGGGCGGCGGAGATGTTGGCTGCTGGCACCTATTTGTGGAACGCGGGCATTTTCCTGTTCACAGCGAAAACCATCATTTCTGCGTTTGAAACCCACGCGCCCAACCTGATGGCGCCGGTGCGCGCAGCGGTGGACAGCGGAAAGCCTGACCTCGGGTTTCTGCGGCTAGATCCTGAGGCGTGGGACGGCGCCGAGGATGTGTCGATCGACTATGCGGTGATGGAAAAGGCCGACAATCTAATGGTGGTGCCGTTTGGCGCGGCGTGGTCCGATCTTGGCGGCTGGGACGCGGTTTGGCGCGACAGTGGTCCGGACGCGCAGGGTGTTGTGATCCACGGTGCGGCGACGGCGATTGATTGTGAAAACACGTTGTTGCGGTCCGAGGACGACGGGTTGGAGCTTGTGGGGCTGGGTGTGAAAAACCTGATTGCTGTGGCGATGCCGGATGCAGTTCTGGTGGCAGACGTATCACGGGCACAAGAGGTTAAGCGCGCAGTCAGCGCGTTAAAGGCCAAGACCGCGCGTCAGGCGACGGCGTTCCCTAAGGATCACCGGCCGTGGGGCTGGTTTGAAAGTCTTGTGATCGGAGATCGGTTCCAAGTGAAACGCATTCATGTGGACCCCGGTGCGGCGTTGAGTTTGCAAAGCCATCACCACCGGTCCGAGCATTGGATTGTTGTCGAAGGCACTGCGAAGGTGACGGTGGATGATGAGGTCAAACTGGTGAGTGAAAACGAGTCGATCTATATCCCGCTGGGCGCGACGCACCGGATGGAGAACCCCGGCAAGGTGGCGATGGTTCTGATTGAAGTGCAAACCGGCACTTATCTGGGTGAGGATGATATCGTCCGCTATGAGGACCTGTACGCTCGAGGGTAGGGGATCGGAGTGGAAGTGTCAGCCCGCCACCACCGCTTGCAGATCAAAGATCGGCAGAAGTACGGCCAGCACAACCAGCAAAACAAAAGCGCCGACAAGCATCATCAACATCGGCTCAAGCAGGGCCGCGATGCGTTTGCGCTCGGACGTCAGGTCGCTTTCCACCAGAATGGCGCTGCGTTCGGCCATCGGGGCCAATCGAGCGGACATCTCGCCAGCGCCAACCAGTTGTCGGGCCACAGGAGGGATGATCGACAAGCGGTCAAGCGCGTCTGACAGGCTTGCGCCTTCTTGCAGGGCTGTCTGCACGGAGTCCGCCTCGGCACGGAACTGCG
This sequence comes from Shimia sp. SK013, assembly GCF_001292625.1. GTDB lineage: Bacteria > Pseudomonadota > Alphaproteobacteria > Rhodobacterales > Rhodobacteraceae > Shimia. The sequence continues at coordinate 27,749 of NZ_LAJH01000028.1, read as the reverse complement.
CGATGTCCAGAACACGGGCGGCATTTTCAACAGCGACCGGTACGGTTTGGCGGCTGGCGAGTACCAACGCCAGCGTGCGCAGGTATTGCACCGCTGCGGCGCGGCGCATCAAGCGGCCGATGAGTGGCAAGCGTAACAAAAAGCGGTCGCGCACTGCGCGCATGGCTGGCACGCGGTTGGACAGCACGATCAGCACAGCGAGCGCGACGAGGGCGATAGATACGCCCGTAATGTTATCGCGAATCCAGTCGCTGACGGCCAGCACGCGGCGGGTCAGCGGCGGCAAAGGCTGGCCCGAGATTTCGAACATTGCGACGATTTCGGGGGCGACATTCACCATCAGGATGGCGCAGACCAGAAAGGATACAGCCGCGACAAAAGCCGGATAAACCAGTGCGCTGACGATTTCGGCGCGTTCGCTGCCAAGGCTTTCCAGATGGCGGGCGAGTTCTTCGAAAACGGTGGCCAGTTCTCCGGCGCCTTCACCGGCGTGAATGGCGGCGGTGACATAAGCGGGAAATCCTGCACCGGCCTCTTCCAGAGATTCCGCGAGCGTGCCGCCCTGCATCAGGCTGGCACGGGCGCGGGTGGCCACGGTTGCAAGGGCAGTGCCATCGCCGGAGGTGCGGATCGCTTCGAGCGCGGATTCCACGGGCATGTCGGCACTGAGGAGCACGGCCATCTGGCGGGTGAATACCGCTTGCAGGTCTGAATTCAGGCGCGCGGTGCGGCGCAGGCCGTTTCCAAACGAGGGGCGTTTACGGGACGCCGTGAGGTCGGACACAAACAGGCCCTGAGCCCGCAGGCGGGCGGAGGCGTCGGCTTCGGTGTCGGCGAGAATCAGTCCCTTGGTGCGCGCACCTTCGGCGTCAAATGCGGTGTAAGAAAACGGTCTCATGCGCCGTCGCCCACGACTCGCAGAGCTTCGGCGAGGGAGGTTTTGCCAGCGGCCACCTGCAGGAGTGCTTGGCCAATGAGGGTTTTTTCCTCGCTCAGGCCCAGACGTGTCAGTTCCATCTCAGACGCGCCACCGTCGATGGCGGCGCGTAAGGTGTCGTCGACTTCGGTCATCTCGAAGATACCGACACGGCCAGCGTAGCCAGAGGTGTTGCAGGAAGCGCAGCCCTTGGGTGCATGGATCACGTTAGGCACGGCGATGTTGTGGCGGGTGAAGTGTTCGGCCTCAGCTGCGGTGGGCGTCTCGGGTTCGGAGCATTCGCCGCAGAGACGTCGCAAAAGGCGCTGGGCAATCACGCCGCGCAAAGTGGCGGAGATCAGGAAGTCGTCCAACCCAAGATCACGCAGGCGGATGATGGCGCCGATGGAGGAGTTGGCGTGCAGAGAGGAAAAGACCAAGTGGCCCGTGAGGGAGGCCTGCGCGGCCACAGAGGCGGTTTCGGTGTCGCGGATTTCGCCCACAAGAATCACGTCGGGGTCTTGCCGCAGTGTTGCGCGCAGGCCGGCAGCAAAACTCATGCCAATTTCAGCGTTGACCTGAGACTGGTTCACGCCGGGCAGGTCGTATTCAACGGGATCTTCGACGGTGACGATGTTGCGATTGTCGTGGTTGGTGAGCTTAAGCAGCGAATAGAGTGTTGTGGTTTTGCCCGATCCGGTTGGGCCGGTGGCTAGGATGATGCCGTTTGGCAGAGCCGAAAGGCGCTCCAACAGCGCCACTTGATCGGTTACGAGGCCCAGCGCATCAAGATCCATCAGGCCGGTGGATCGGTCCAAAATCCGCAACACAATGCGTTCGCCGTAGTTGCCGGGAAGGGAGCTGACGCGGGTGTCGATCAGCCGCCCACCGAGGCGCAGAGGGATGCGGCCATCTTGCGGCAATCGGGTTTCGGCGATGTCCAGTCCGGCCATGACCTTGAGGCGACTGACTACGCGGCGCACCGGCACGTCGTCGCGCTCCATGATGGTTTGCAAAAACCCGTCGATGCGCATGCGCACACGCAGACCGGATTCAGAGGGTTCAAGATGCAAATCCGATGCGCGAGCCAGAACGGCGCGGCGCAAAAGCTGGTTGACCAGTTGGATCACCGGCGCGTCTTCGGCGTCTTCCAACAGGTCGCGTTGGCGGGTGGTGCCGGTGTTGTCTTCGAGATCAAAGGAGAGGCCGTCGTCGGGAGCCGCGCCTGCGTTTGTCGACTGATAGAGCCGTTCCAACGCGCGTTCAAAGGCGTCTTGCCCAAGGTGTGTGATGTCAAATGGACCAGCGGCGCGGCGACGTGCCTCGCGCAGGCCAAGCGACGTGGCCCGGGGTCCAACCAACAGTGCGTCGCCGTCGCGCGCGACCTGATGATCACGCGCAAAGGAAAACGGCAGCGCGGCCGCGCTGGTGCTGTCCTGCCCGTCAGTTTTTGAAGGTGAGGCGGGTGGGGAGCGGCGGGAGGTTTCGGCTTTGGGCGACATCGTCGAGGAATCCCGCGTCAAATGGTTGGTTCAAATCCGCGCCATCAAACGGAAAGCTTGCATTGGGCGTGTTGGGGTAAAGATGACTGTCTGCGGGTTGCAAAGCAAGGCTGGCCTTTCGGGCGTCTTTGGCAGCCTTTTTGGTGATGCGCTGGCCTTCGGCCTCGGTGCTGATGACGCGGGGGCGCAACATGACCAGCAGAACGCTTTGGTTCTTGGTGGCGTTTTTGCCCCGGAACAAGCCGCCGACCAGCGGGATATTGGACAAGCCGGGCACCTTTTGCGAGGTGGCGCCGCTTTCGTTTTCCAGCAGGCCACCGAGCATGATCACATTGCCGTCTCGCACCAGAACGGTGGTCGACAGCGCCCGTCGCGCGGTGATTTCGCCACCGGCGGCGGAGGCCTGACGGGTGAGGTTGGAGACCTCCTGCTTGATCAAAAGGCGCACGGTTTTATCGGCGTTGATCTGTGGTGTGACGTTCAAAGTCAGACCCACATCGCGGCGCTCGATGGTCTGGAACGGGTTTTCCGGATTGGAGGACGTGCCGGTCGACGTGTAGGTGCCGGTGACAAACGGCACGTTTTGAGCCACGACAATTTCGGCTTCTTGGTTGTTGAGCGTCATGATCGACGGGGTCGACAGCAGTCGCACCGAGCTGGTGGAGGCCAGCGCCGAAATGAATCCGAAAAACGCGTTGTCCCCGCTTTGATTTCCGCCACCGATGATGCCGCCGTCGCCCGGGTTCACGACGTCGCCGTTGACGGCTGCCGAAATCAGGCTGGTGAGGCTGGGGCGGCCCTCTAGGGAGAATTGTACGCCGCCGACGATGGCATTGTTGATCACGCCTGCAAACTGGCTTGTGAGATCGGAATAGCCTTCGACGGAAAGTTCAAAAATCACTGCTTCGACAAGCACTTGGGTCGGGCGGCGGTCGAGGTGGCGCACCATAGCGGTGATGTCTGTCATGACATCGCGCGGGGCGGTGATCAGAAGAGCGTTGGTCTGAGGTTCGGGCACCACGCGGACAAGCTGCCCTTGATCGGTTTGATCGGAAAAGCTGCGCAAAACGACGTCGGCCAGAGCCGAGGCATCGGCATAGTTGAGCTGTTGGACGCTGCTGACGGTGACAGTGCCGCGTTGGTCCAGTTTGGTGGCGAGCGCGCGGATGGTGTGGCGCACGTCGTCGGAGCCGGACACAATCAGCGCGTTGGAACGGCGGTCAACGGAAATTGTCGCGCCGCCACGCAGCAGGCCCATGCCCTCGATTACGCCGACCATTTCGGCCGCGTTGGCATTGTTGAGGCGGATCAACTCGATGGTGTCTTCGCGCGGTTGGTCCAAACGGGCGATCAGGTTGGAGATGCGGCGGTGGTTCTTGCCACGATCGGACAGGATCAACAGCCCTGCGCCCGGCACAGGCGTGATCACCGCCTCAGAAGGCAAGAGCGGGCGGATCACTGTGATGACTTCGTCCAGCGAGGCGTGGTTGATCTTAATCACGCGGGTTTCATACCCGGCGCTGTCGGTTGGAAGTGCTGAGCCATCAGCAAGTTCTCGTGCGACATTCATAGGCACAATGCGGGTCACTGCGCCGCCGTCGACCACCGTCAGGCGGTTGAGTTCCAGAACGCTGAGGAAGACTTCGTAAAGCGCATCTGGTGCGAGACCTTGCGGGGCGAGAACGGTCACTGTGCCACGCACTTGTGGGTCCAGAACAAAATTACGGTTGGTGGCTTCGGACACGATTTGAACAAAGCTGCGCAGGTCGGCGTCGCGCAAGTCCAGTTCGACCTGCGCGGAAGCGGGCGGTGCTGTCAGGGTCATTTGCGTCAAGGCCAAAGCAAAGGCCAAAGCCAGCGTGCGAATTGGGAGTCTGAACATCTATCTGTCCGCCCTTTTTGGGCAAGAAATCCGCGCGCACAGGGTGATGACCGGCAGATATGCCAGAGTCAAAAGGGTCTGTATCGCGGGGTGCTCTGCCCGTGCCTCATGATAAATCGCCATTTTTGGCGTTATTTTCGGGCAGCTTACCGCAAACTGGTCGGTTTGTCGTTAAGGAAATCCCCCACAGGGTCTCGGTCATCGCGTGCCTGTGGCCAAATCCCCTCAGTGGTGGGCTTTGCCTACTCTTCCACAAACCCCAAGAGCGCACGTTCGCCGTCGCGGTCTACCCAGAGACCTTCTTCGGTGATTTCGGCAACGGTCACCCCTTCGGTTAACAAATCTCCGACACGCAACAGGCGGTCACCGGTGGGGTGGCTGACGATGGCCCAGTCGCCACGGCCGTCGTCTGAGCCGGAGCGCACCATGCCCTTGAGCGTGTATCCCAAGCTTTCGATTGGTGGCGCAGGCGGGGCTGGCGGCTGCGGTTCGCTGGCAGGAGTTGGTGGTGCGGGTGGCTGGGGCTCTTCCTTGACCGCGATGCCAAAGACCGCAGGCCAGCGGCGCGGCGGTTGCGGTTCGGACCGCGCGACCTGTGGTTCGGTTGTGGTGGCGCTCGCTTGCACGGACGCAGCAGGCACAGGGGCGGTCAGTGCGGCTTGCAGTTCTACCGCTGCAAAGGCCAGCGCGGCCAGCGCGCCAAGCGTGGCAAGTGCCGCAATCAGACGCATGTCACCAGCACAGAGCTTGAAAAGGCCAGAAGGAGGATGGCGGAACACATGGGCATTGGCTGCGGAAGACCTTTCGAGATTGTGGACGCGGGCGCGCGCTTCATGGTAGGGTTTTTGCAAAGAATATAAAGAGCATGTGATGCAGGCAGTATCAATTTTCAGAACCGCTTTGACCGGCGTGTGCCTGAGTCTCGTCGTCGGGTGCGGCGGGGATGGCAACTTTGGCGGAAGCTTTTCCGACAATGGCAGTTTCCGGTCTCGTTACGAGGCGGCGCGCGGGGCGTTGGAAACCGGAAATTATGATCGGGCAAACCGGATCTATGCACAGTTGGTGGAGACAGCGGGACCGCTTGAGAGTCGTGTCCGGCTTGAATACGCGCACAGCTTGTTGCGCGGCGGCGATTATGCCGAGGCCAGCAAGCAGGCGCGGTTCTTGTCGCAGGGCAGCGAAGGGGCCGAGCGGGCAGCCGGTCTGGCGGTGTTGGGGACGGCGGAGCACGAACTGGGCCGCGCGGCGGCGCAAGCTGACGACCGGGTGGCGGCGCGCAGTCACTTCTCAACCGCGCAATCTGCGCTTGGCGAAGCGATTAAAACCAGCCCTGACCTTGATCCCGTTGGCGCGTTGGCAAGCCGGTTGAAAGACAGCCAATTGCGGCTGAAGTCGCTGGGTTAGAGACTGTTTCTTCAATACTAAAGTGTCCGGCTATTGGCGCGGGCTGAGCGTCAAATCGGCCGCAATGATGCCTGGTGTATCAGTGCGCTCAAACCGGAAGCTGGGGATTTCATAGCCCCACACCGGCTCGCTTGCGGACAGCCACAAAATCAGCGGCGTGAACCCAACAGTGTCAAAGCGCAGCACCAGCGTGCCGTCACCCGGATCTGACAAGGCGGACAGCGCGGTGCGCAAATTGGCGTCGATCAGCCGCTGTTCGACACCCGACGCGCCGATTGGCGGTGGGGCATTGTCGGGTGTTTCGGCGGACAAAAGCGCGTGTTCGGCGGCGCGGTCAGTGACCCAAACCTCTAATGCGCGGGCCTCGTGTAGGGTGCGCAACGCATCGGCGCGGGCGTCGAGCAGCGGCGCGAGCCATGCCAACCGAAGCGCCAAAGGCAGAACCAGCCCAAGCAACAGGCCGAGCAACGCGCGTTCGCGGCCCGAAAGACGCCCGAGCATATCGATCAACCGGTCGGTCACGTGCCATCCTCCAGTTGCAATTCCAGCGTCACCCCGTCCCGGTCGCCACCCGCCTCAGACCGTATCACTTCGACGCCCAGACCGCTGTCGCGCAACGCGCTGACCAGCGCCTCGGAGGCGGCGAAGTCGGCGACTTCGAGCAACAGGCGCAACCCGTCTTCAGATCGGAATTCCACCCGTTCAGGAGTGATGTCCGGCGCCGAGATGACGTCCACCGTGGCAGCAAACAGGGTAAGAGGCGGCAAGCCGTCTTCGGTATTGAGGGCAGCGGATCGGGTTTGAGCAAGCGCGCGGCTGACTTGGGCGCGCACGTCCAGAATAGGACCGCTGGGCACAAAGTTGGTGCGGACAGTTTCAAGCGTGCGGGCCTGAACGGCGCGTTTTTCGGTTGTCAGTGCGTCGATTGCTATGGTTTGGGCGGTGGCCCAAACGCCAGCGGCCAGCAGCGCCACCAACGCAGGCCAACGCCACGGCAAAACCGAGCGGCGCAGGCGGGCGCGTGTGGCAAAAGGATCGCGGCGCAGATCAAGCGCAAGTTCGCCATGGTCAAAGGATTTGGCGCGGCCGGCCTCTTGTGTGATCGGCAGTCCGGCAGCGTCAAAAAGATCAGTGAGCGCCGCAATTTCCGGCCCTTGCCAGAGTATGGATTTGGGGGCTGGACCAATTTCCAACGCGCGTTCCAGCAGCAGACGGGCCAAACCGGGATCAGCGGCAAACCCGTCGTTTAGTCCGAGACGGGCCAAGATTCTGTTGCTGTCGACATCATGGCGTAAGCTCCAGAGATCGGGCTCGACCGGCAAAGCGAGATAATCGGGCAGAACAGCACGGCAGTTGGTCGGGGCCGCCTTGATCCATGCGGCGATATCGGCGCGGTTAGCGACCAATGCGTGGGACCAGCTCTCACCACGGCCGCCAAGCAAAAAAGGGCGAATTTGCGCCGTATTAGGGTCTAATGCGGCGCTGTCACACAGTTGCCTACGGGCGACTTGCTCTCGGGTGCTGCCGCGCAGATTTGCGGGAAGATCCAGCGGCAGTACCGGGATCAGCTCTCCGGGCACCAGCGCCACCCCTTCGGGGCCGAGAGTGGGTGTGTCACCCGATTGTGTCATGCCGTTTCCTGTCTCAGGGCTGTTGGGTCAGACGATAGGCCACGCGGGGCCCAAGCGGAAGCGTGCGACGTTCAAAGACAGTGATGCGTGTCGCTTTGCGGCCACTGCCGTCAGAATTGGCGGTTGCTGTCAGGCGGGCCTCAAACCAGTCGGACCTCACGCTGAAGCGGTCTTCGTCAATTTCTCCGGCGGTCTCAAAGCCGCCGATCGCCCCAAGGCGGGTTTGGAAATTCTCGACTGAAGTGAAGGGATCTCGGGTGCGGTCAGATATCAGTTTGCTCCAGGCGGCGCGGCTGACGCCGGGCAGGACGGCGTCCAACACGTCGGCCGACGCTGTGTTGACGTTGAGTTGGCTGTCTCCGGGCAGGGCGGAGATGAAAGGAGCGAGGCGGTCAAATTCGGTGTCTCGCAAACTGGGCAGCATACGCAGTTGGTCAATCATCAGGATCGGGCCACCAGCGGGCGCAATTGGCGGCACGCGTTTGCCAAATACATCCGGCGCGCTGTTTGGCGTTAGAAAACGGGTGATGTCTTCGCCACGGGAGGCGGGCACGCCAAGGCGTTGTAGCAGGCGGGCAAAAGCGGCGCGGCTGGCGACTTCTTCGGGATTGGTGAGCCAATTGACGTTGAACCGCCCCTGCAAGTCGACGGGATCCACCGAAAGTGCCCCAAGATCGAGCGGTACATCGCGCAGCGCGCGCGCCCAGAGTTCGCCAGTGTGGTCCGCGCTGCGCGTGTCACGCATCAGGGCAGTGCGCATCATGGCTTCGCCACCGTCGAGCGTCAGGCGCAAACGGGCGGTGTCCTGATCAGCGAGGCGGCGGGCCTGCCCTTCGCCCGCCCGCGCCAGAAGCAGCACAGCAACGGCGGCCAGCGCCCCCACAAGAATGAGGGCGTTCAGCAGCACAAATCCACGCGGCGCGGTCATTGCAGCACCTCCAACACTACCAGCGTCCCGTGGGCACGGGTTTGCAGGGTGATTTCGACGGCCACTGGTAATTGGTCGGTATAGCTGTTGGTCGCAATTGGGCCGCGGTCGGAGTCCTGCGCAGGCGTCGCGGCTACTGTGGGCGCCGGATCGGCGGTGCCCGAGACCCAGCCTTGCCCGGACCAGAAACTGCGCAGCGAGAGGCCGGTCACGTCAGTAAATACAGGGATTTCCGGCGATTGTGCGGTCGCCGAGGCCGGGGACAACACTGGCCAGAGGCGGCGGGTAAGCGTGCCATCCGGGGTCACCCGCCATTCGATCCGGTGAAAGCCGAGGGCCTCGATGGGCGGTAAGTCCGGCTGGCCGGTCGTTGAAAGATGAAACCCGTCCGGCGTGGAGATCAAGGCAGAGCGTGGCGCGCCGGCGTCGGGGGGCTGAAACAGCAGCGGCACTGCGGCGGATAAATCGGCGCGCAACAAGGCGAGGGCGCGTGAGAGTTCGGCGGTTTCGGTGGCGGTGGTCTCAAGCCGGTCCCGCATCCGCAGTGTGCCGGTGAGCAATTGCAGCCCCATCACCGCGACCAGCGCAAACAACGCCATGGCGACGACCAGTTCCAGCAGCGACAGACCATGGTCGCGGAGGTCTTTGGGGGTCGCGCTCATCTGCCGGGACCCGCGCCGGGGGCGGCAAGCCAAGTGACGCGCAGCGCGCTGGGACCGCCGTCACCTTCGTTTAGCTGCGTCCGTATGATGGCCTCGGTGAAACCACCGGCTGTGCCGCGCAATTCTTGGGTGACAGAAAACCTTAGGCCGCCCATTGTGACCTCGGATGGCAGTGCGCCGCCGGTGGGCAGCCGCAGGGCTTCAGCGCGGTTTTCGGCCACCAGACCGGCCAATAAACGGACGCGTTCCTGGCCGATACTGACACCGGATTGGTCCACCGCAGCCAGCACTGCCAAAGTGCCGATTGCCATCACAAAGATAGCGACAACAAGCTCCAGTAGGGTCATGCCGGTATCGCTGTTTGGTGCGATTTTGCCTGTGTTAGGGTCTAGTTTGTGGCGCATGTCACCCCTGTCCACCCATCGCTTTGGCAAAGTGTGTATCCGGTGCCGCGACCGAAAAAGCGCATTTCATAAGCGCTGGTTTGGCCGTTTGGCAGGAAGGTGATGTCGGGCGCACCCAGCGGCCTGCTGGTGGCCGCAGGTCCCGTCGCGAGAAAGCTGGCGCGACCCCGCCAGCGGATGGTGTTTTCCGAGGTTTCCCACCCTTCCGACGTTTGCTGCATCAACGACACCCCTTTGGGGGTCACTCGCAGACCGCGGCGGGTTTGGCCGTGGATCGCGAGCGTTTGGCTGCGGTCAATCAAGGAGGTAAATCTGGCGGCATCTGCCGGTGCGCCGGCGGTGTCCTTGCGCAGAGGCAGGGAAATACCTACGGCCAAGACCGACATGACTGCGACCACCACAAGCAGTTCTATCAGGGTGACGCCGGTGTCGGCGGCGGGTCTCACTGGCCTTGGGCCCAGGACCCGATGTCAGCCTCCGCACCGCTGCCGCCGGGCACGCCGTCAGCGCCATACGAGATAATGTCGAAGTCGCCGTGCACACCGGGGGAGAGGTATTGGTATGGTGTGCCCCACGGATCAACAGGCAACCGGTCCATATAGCCGCCGGTTGCCCAGTTTTGTGGCACGGGATCGGTCACGGGCGCGGTCACAAGCGCTGCGAGGCCCTGTTCGGTGGTAGGGTAGCGGAAGTTGTCGAGCCGGTAGAGGTTTATCGCACTGGCGATGGCGGCGATGTCGGCCTGTGCACGGGCGGCGCGGGCCTGATCAGGGCGATCGATAACGCGTGGCACAATCACCAAAGCCAGAACCGACAGGATCACCACCACAACCATCAGTTCCAAAAGCGAGAAACCAGCGTCGGAGGTGCTGTCGCCGCGCGTGCTGCGCTGAGTGTCTGTGTGCATGGTCTGCCCTACTCGTCCCACCGGGTGTTGGCGGCATCATAGGCGGGGGCACGGCATGCTGGCAATTGGCAAACGTGTGCTTGGTGCGTAGAACTTCGCTATGTTTCAGACAGATGCCACCTTGATTGATGAAATTACGATCGCCGTGTTGCTGATTGTCTTGTCGCCTGCGGTGGGGTCTTTTCTCGCGGTTTTGGTAGATCGCCTGCCGCGCGGCGAAGACGTGATGATGGCGCGGTCACGGTGTCGAAGCTGCGAAAAGGCGCTGACGTGGCGAGATTTGGTGCCTGTGGCGTCGTTTGTCGTCAATCGTGGGCGATGCCGGCACTGTGGCGCCAAGGTGCCGCAGTGGTTGCTTGCGATGGAAGTGGCGGCGCTGGGCTTGGCGGGTTTGGGTGTCGCGCTTTGGCCGTATGGGTGGCCTGTTTCGGTGTTGGTGGTGGATGTGGCGCTGTTGTGGGTGCTGCTAGCGTTGTTTGCGGCAGACCTGCGGTGGATGCGGCTGCCGGATGTGTTGACTGGCGCATTGTTGGGCGTGGCTTTGTTGCGTGCGCTGCTGGTGCCATCAGGCGATCCTTTGCAAGCGTTGTTGGGGGCGGGGCTTGGCGTGCTGAGCTTTGCGATCCTGCGCTGGGCGTATTGGCGGGTGAGAGGGCGCGAAGGGCTGGGGTTGGGCGACGTCAAGCTAATGGCGGGACTCGGCGCGCTTTCGGGACCGATAGATTTACCGCTGTTGGTACTGATCGCTGCGCTTTTGGCACTTGCCGGAGCAGGTGCGGCGCGAGCGACGGGGCGGTCGCTTGTTGCGACCACTGCCTTGCCGTTTGGTGCTGCTTTGGCGTTGGCGGGAGGATTGTTGTGGCTGGCGCGGATGTTGGCGCTTTGATGCTTGCGCAATCTGTTCTGGACGCGGGCAATGGCTGAAGGCATTCTCCGGACAGACGCGCCAGAGGATGGTGGACGGTTTTTTTACAATGGACTTAGAGGTTTAATGACCCGCATTTTTGCTTTTGCAATCGCCGTAACCGCTTTGATTTCAAGCGGAGCCATGGCCCAAGAAACCGCAGACTCCACGCCGGTGCCGGCGTCGATGGAGGAGGTTGAAGCCGCGTATCGCAGTCAGGATTTTGTCGCCGCGCGGGAAGGGCTAAAGCATTTGGCGGAAACGGAACCGGCTGGCAATGTGATGTATCGCTATGCCCGTATTCTTTTGGATCCGCGAGCCGGACCCGTGGATGCGCCGGAGGCTGCCATCTGGTTGGAGCGCGCGGTTGAGGCAGATTATACACCTGCCAACACTTTGCTGGCGCGCGTCTTTTTGAGCGGTGGTGACGTGGAGCGCGATCCGGAACGCGCCGCGAAGCTGTTGCAGGACAGCGCCACCCGGGGAGATCAGGAAGCACAGTATTATCTGGCGTTGCTTTATGAGGCTGGTGACGGCGTTGCCCAGAGCGAACGGGATGCCTTTGTCTGGTATCGCGCCGCAGCAGAACTGGGACATGTCGAGGCCGCGTATTCCCTGAGCAGAGCGTATTCGCGCGGCGCAGGCACGGAATTGGACACGGAAAAAGCTTTGCATTGGCTAGAGCGGTCTGCAGGTGACGGGCATGTTGATGCGCAGTTTTTCCTCGCCAACGCGCTGGAAACCGGCAAAGGCGCCAGTCAGAACCGCAATGAGGCGCTGAATTGGTATCGGCGTGCAGCCGAAGGCGGACACATCCTGTCGATGCGCATTATTGGCACGAAATACCTTCAGGGTGAGGGTGTGTATCAAGACAATGACGCTGCCCTGATGTGGTTGACCAAGGCTGCGGAAGGCGGTGAGCCGGGAGCGTTGTATAATCTGGGGGTGCTTTATGGGACCGGTCGGATTGTTGAGCGCGACGATGCCAAGGCAATGTCGTATTTTGAAAGCGCCGCGGACACCGGCTTGTTGCGCGCGATTGGCATGCAGGCGGCCTTTTTGGAGGCAGGACGCGGGGTAGAGGCCGATCTGAGCCGTGCCGTGGGCTTGTATCAGACAGCTGCTCAAGAGGGGCATGTGCCTTCGCAGGCCGCTTTGGTGCGCCTGGCGGTTGGTGGTGACCTGGATGGGCTGACGACGCCCCATGACATGGTCGCGGTGGTGGCAGCCGCTGCGATGGATGGCGACGAGGCTGCATTGAAATGGTTGGAGCGGGCTTCTGAGGCTGGCGTTGGTCCGGCAACGACAGCCCTTGGCGCGCTGTTGCTGAATGATGCGGCGCGTGCCGATGAAGGTGTGGCGCTGATTACGAAAGCCGCGCGTCAGGGCAATGCTGTGGCGCAGTTTCAGCTGGGAGAAGCCTTTAGCACCGGCGTGGGCGTGGCGCAGGATTTCGAGGCGGCACATATGTGGTTGAACTTGTCTGCGGCGCAGGGACATCGCCAGGCCGGCCAAAGCCGTGATGTGTTGACCGATTTGATGACGCCAGAGCAAATTCAGGCCGCGCAGGCGGCGGCGCGTGCGTTTCAGCCGGAGAACCCCGTAAGAGGTTCGGATCAATGACGCTGCGGCTTTTGCGGCGTAGCTGGAGCGGGATTTTCCTTAGCTTGGGGTTGGCGCTGGGCGGGGTGGCGGTGTTGGCACAGGACACCACGCAAGCCGAAGCGGCTTTTAGCGACGCCAACCGGTTTCACGAAGGCATCGAGGTGCCGCAAAACCATGGTCGGGCCGCGGAGCTTTATCTGCAAGCGGCCGAAATGGGTCACGCCGGGGCGCAAAATCAGATGGGGAAATACCTGTTTTCCGGATTGGCGCGGGGTGGGGAAAGCAAAGCGGAAGACGCCATAGCGTGGTTGCGGGCGGCGGCAGAAAGTGGCGACGCGGGCTTTGTTTTTGATCTGGCAAAAGCGTTGGAGGCAACGGGTCAGGCGGAAGAAGCCGCGGCTTTGTATTTGCAGGCGGCGGAGTCTGGCAACACCGATGCAGCCGTCAACCTTGCGGTGTTATATCAGCATGGCAATGGCGTTGCGCAGGATTTTGCGCGGGCGCGGAAATTGTATGAGTGGCCTGCGGAGTCCGGCCATGCGCGGGCTCTTAATAATCTGGGTTTGCTGTATGTGCGGGGCGATGGGGTTACGCAGGACTATGCCAAAGCGGCAGAGCTTTTTACTGCGGCGGCGGAGCAGGGTTTGAAGCAAGCGATGACCAACCTAGGCGTGCTTTATGACAACGGGTTTGGTGTGCCGCAAAGCGATGAGACCGCCGCGATGTGGTATCGCCGTGGCGGGCGCGGCATTGAAGGTGGCCGTGTTGCAGGTATCTATGACCCGCGTCTGATGGTGCTGCCGGAAGATACTCAAACGCGTGCAGCACTGCTGCCAGATCTTTTGGTGCAAGCTGAGGCGGGGGATCCGGTGGCACAGTTTCTGGCTGGTTGGCTGTTGATGGAAGATGGCAATATGACCGCCGCTGCGCGCTGGTTTACCAAAGCTGCAGAAAAAGGCCATGTGCCGTCGATGGTCAATCTCGCACGTCTGCATTTTCTGGGGCGGGGTGTTTTGCAGGATTATGTTTTGGGGCAAATGTGGGTCACGTTGGCGATGGCTGGGGGCATGCCGGAAGCCGGTGAATTGGCGGCTGGTCTGGGTCTTGAATTGTCCCCGTCGCAATTGTTTGACGCGCAAACCGCTGCTGCCGCGCGCTGGCCCGGGATCGACCAAAGGTGACGCAGGGGCAAAAAGTTGCAAAATTGGTTAAAAATGGGTTAATATTGCACCTTGTACCCGTTAGTGTCTGGCTAAGCAGGCTGGGCAATTTTTGCGTCGCTTCAGATTTCACGGCCTGCCAAAGCTGGCGCGACTTGTAAGGACATTTGGATGGCTCGAACCTCTGTGAAACTTTTGGCATTAAGCGTGGCTTTTTGCGCGGCTGTTTCGGGCGGCGGCGTCTTCGCGTCTGAGCCGGTAAAACAACACAATTCCAATGCCTTATGGTTTGAAAACTGGGGTGACATGACAAGTGCCACTCTCAAAGTTTTTTCACCCGACGGCAAAATGGTTGAATTGTATCAACCTGCGGGCACGCCGGTTTACCAATTGCCGGGTCGAGATGTCGTGGATGGCGTGTATCACTTCGAGCTGAGCGCAGCGACGTCCGAGCGAGAAAAAATTGTCAATGTGATCGACAACGGTCGCGGCGATGCGGCCAGTGATTCGGTGGCAAAGTCCTATCACGACAGCGGGCATTTCGTGGTGTCACGCGGGGTGATCGTTGTCCCGGAAGACATCAAAGAAGACGACAACAACTAGAATACCAAATCAAAAAACATTCGGAGAAACGCTCCGAGCACTTTTTCAGGGAGATTGAAGCATGAAAAACTTTAAGATCAATAGATTCAGAGCACTTGCGGGCAGCGCCTCGGCGCTGTGTATGATGGCCGGCGTGGCGAGCGCCGACATTGTGCACGTTGATGATGTGATCATCCAATTTAGCCTTTGTGTTGGCAACGATTGTGTAAACGGTGAAAGCTTTGGGTTTGACACCATTCGCATGAAAGAGAACAACACGCGGCTGAATTTTGATGACACGTCAAGTTCAGCCAGTTTCCCGAACAATGATTGGCGGTTGATTGCGAACGATTCCTCCAACGGCGGGGCGAATTATCTTGCAATTGAAGACAGCACCGCCGGTCGCATTCCGTTCCGCGTCGAAGCGGGCGCACCGAGTAACGCTCTGGTGGTTGAGGCTGATGGCGACATTGGTATTAGTACTATCAACCCGGTGGTTGATATCCACGTGGTCGAAGGCAACACCCCGACCCTGCGTCTTGAGCAGGACGGGTCGGATGGCTTTACGCCACAGACTTATGATGTTGCCGCAAACGAGACGAACTTCTTTATCCGCGATGTGACCAACGGATCGAAGCTGGTCTTCCGCGCCAAGCCTGGTGCGCCGACAGATTCCCTGTTCATTGCTGCCAACGGCGACATTGGTATTGGTACCGATGCGCCGGGCCGGGATTTGCATATCAGGAGCACGTCGCAGGCTGATGCGCAGCAGATTCTGCTTGAAAACACCGCAGCCGGAGCGGTTCAGGTGCGAATGGAGACCACACTTGCGAGCAACCGCCGGTTTATCGGGACGTCAGGTGGCTCGCCTGTTTCGCAGATCAATTTTGGAGACAGCGAAGTCACAATTGCGGGTCCGTCCTATGCAGCGGACAAATATGCCGTGTTCAATGGCGCCGGCCTGACCATCAACGGCACTGGCTTGACCGTACCAGACTATGTTTTCGAAGATGACTATGACCTGCGTAGCCTGAGCCAGGTGCAGGCGTTTATCGATGAGAATGGTCACCTGCCAGATGTGCCTTCGGCGTCCGAGATCAACACGAATGGTTTGAACATGAACGACATGCAGTTGACGCTGCTGCGCAAGGTTGAAGAGCTAACGCTTTATACCTTGTCCCAACAGGCAGAGATTGAGCGCCTTCTGGAAGCGGTGGAATAACGTTTACCTAGCTTAAGTTAAGCAACAAAGAAGGCATTGCGTTGATTGCGCAGTGCCTTTTTTGTTGGCTGGGCTTAGAGCAATCGCCAGTCCTTACAGTTCCAATCCAGCAGCTTTTCCAGACGGCGGATGTCAGGAGTAAACAGTCCCCGCAATAGGGTCGCGAGCAGTTTTGGCATTGGGTCGTATTTGCGGGTGTGGACGGATTTTTGTTCGGGCGGTGTGATTTCGGTGACGCCAAGAAACCTGTAAATTGTCTTTAGTGTGGTGTCGTGGCGATTTCGCAGGTCGTCTGACTTCAGAATGAGACACTGATCTGGTGGAAAGTGCTTGTAGAGACGTTTAATTTGGCCGGAATAGAACCCGCGTTGCATGTAGCTGAAAACTGGAGAGTGCCGGTGTCCACTCAGAAAAAGCCGAGCTTCATTTAGGAGCGCACTGCCGAAATTGCGGTGTTCCTTGGCTTTTTGAAATTCCATAGCCCATTGTGAATAGGCGCGTTCAACGGGGTCGCGTAACAGCACAATCACCTTCATGTCGCGATTGTAGGCTTTGACTCGCGGCCAAACGGCGGGATTGAAAACGTATATTGGTGTCACATCTCCGGCCACTCGGTTCAGGGAGTCCTCAGAGAACAATTCGTGATACTCGTTGAAGTCACCATCGCGGGACCGTGGTTTGTCTTGGTCGAAGAAATGGGCTTCCCTGCGGGGCGGTTTGACAAGGCCGATCTCGGGGTGCTGAAACAGGAATGAGCTAAGGGCCCGGGTACCCGACTTCTGGGCTCCAGCAACAACAAAATCAACTTTTGGGTCAGGCCCCGCGTTCACCATCGAGCGTGATCCCCCACTCTTTACCAGGGCTACAGATCAATCATTTCGCCTGCTTCTCCCAGATATGGTGATAGTACAATAGTTTCTATCTGTGAACCGTTAGGCGCTTGCCGCGAAGTGGGCGAAAAGACAAAATGAACAAATGATAAAATCTATTGATCCGTCGCGCCAAAAACGTTTCTCCATCGCGGTACTGATGATTGTTGTCCTTGCGGTCTTGTTCTGGACGGGATCGCGTTATCCAGCTCTGGATGAAAAGGCGATGATGTCAGGGGCGATCCAATTGGAGGATCCTCTCAGTTTTGATGCTGTGGTTCCAATTGATGCGGCCATGAGCACGGTTGAGAAGATCGGGTATTCCACCCTGAATTGGTTGAACACCAACAAAAAGGGCATGACGTTTGGCGTGTTGTTTGCGGCAACTTTTCTGACCCTGATGGGATATGTCACGCAGCGCGGTTTTCGCGGGGGCTTTGCCAATGCCGCGTTGGGTTTGGTGATTGGGACGCCTCTTGGGGTGTGCGTGAACTGTGCGGCGCCGATTGCGCGGGGCATGCATGCGGGCGGGTTGCGTGCGGAAACCACTCTGGCGGCGATGATTGCTTCGCCTACATTGAACGTGGTTGTGCTGACGTTGGCGATATCACTTTTGCCGTTTTATTTGGTGGTCGTGAAAATCGCCGTGTCGTTGTTCATCATTCTGATTGCTGTTCCCCTTGTGGCGCGGCTTTTGCCAGATGAGACCCGCGCGCCCTCGCCGGACGTTCCGGCACCGCAGGGGTGGAGCGCACAAGAGCTGGGTCAGCCATCCATTGAGGGGTTAGGACTGGCGGTCGCGGGCGTGATACGAGATTTTGGCCGCAACCTTTGGTTCATCCTGCGCATGACGGTTCCGTTGATGTTTCTTGCAGGGTTTCTCGGCGCCGTGGCGATCACCCTGTTGCCCGGAGAGATGATCACAACACTTCCGTATGGGTTTCTTGCCTTGGTGGTGATTGCCGCCGTGGGGCTATTTTTGCCGGTGCCGATCGCCTTTGACGTCGTGGTTGTTGGCGTGCTGTTGGCGGCGGGGTTGTCACATGGTTACGCCATGGCTTTGCTGATCACATTGGGCAGCTTTTCGGTCTATTCCTGGTTCATTGTTACGCAATCCATGGGTCTACGGGCGGCCAATCTGATGGCGGGTGCTGTGCTGATTAGTGGAATTGTCGCAGGTGCTGCTGTGCAGGGCTGGCACAGTTATCAAAGCCGCAAGGCGCTTGAGCTTCTTACGGGAGAGGCACCATTAACGCAGCCGTTTATGGCAGCAGCAGCCAGCGAGGCGGACGGTAGCCTGGTCGTGACGGCAACTCCATTCGCGCCCCGATCGGCGTCTGCTGATACGCCGTTTGTGCGACTTGAAGCCACCAAAATTGGCATCGACAAACCGGTGGAATTTTCGATGCGGGACATGTGGCCGCCCTTTTGGGAAGGGCGCAGCCTGAGTTCAGGGGACATTGACAACGACGGAGACCTTGATCTGGTGATCGCCTCAACCGAAGTCGGGCTTTATGTCTATGCCAACGACGGGGCAGGGCAGTTCAGTCGCGTGGATGTGGCGGGTGGGCCGCTGGATGAGATGCCTGTGTTCAACGCGGTTCTGGTGGATGTCGACAATGATGGTTGGCGTGAGCTGGTGGTGGCAACCTATCGGCGCGGAATGTTTGTCATTGAGAATGACGCAGGTCAGTTGCGCACAGCGGAGCCCGCGCCATTACAAACCCGCGCAGACGCGGTTTTGGCGTTGGCGCTGAGCTTTGGCGATCCGGATCAGGATGGCGATCTGGATGTGGCTTTGGGCAACTGGGCGGCGGGGTGGTATCGGCGAATTCCGGGGGAAGAGTCGCGCAATCGTATTCTGTGGAACGATGATGGCGTCCTGACCGGCGCTCGGTTCACTGATTTGCCGGGCATTCCTGGCGAGACCTTGTCGATCCTGTTTGCGGACATCAATGCGGATGGCAATGCAGACCTGCTGGTTGGTAATGATTTCGAGATTCCGGATTATTACTATCTTGGTGACGGGCATGGTGGGTTTGACGCGATCACCTTTCAGGATGGGTTGGTCGAACACGTGCCAACCACCACGATGGGGATCAAGGTGGCGGATTTGATGAACGACGGTGTGCCCGAAGTCTATGCGGTGCAGATTGCTGGCCGGTCATCGGGGGTGTCTGATCGGCTCAAGATGCAGCCGTTGGCGCAGTACTGCGACGCGATTGAGCAGGCAGACGCGCGCGCGACTTGTCAGGAGAACATGGCGATCAAACGGTGGTACAAGTCGGGCAACAATTTTAACCCGAGCTACGCCAGCAAGTGCCAAACCTTGCTGGGTCGGCAAGCCGCCGAGTGCAAGGCGATGTTGATCAAGGATCTGGCAATCCAGAAACGCGACCCCAAAGTGTGTCGGCTGATCCCGGCGGACCAATGGGTTGCGCAAAGCTATTGCGAGCTGCATTTTGCGCCGCCGCGCAAGATCACCAGCGCGGAAGCTGACGCCGCCTTGCCCCAGATAAAACGCGCAAACGTGCTGTTGGAGAGTGAGACGGCAGGCGGGCCTTTGATGGATTCGGCGGCGGCGCGTGGCCTAGAGGTTGGCGGCTGGAGCTGGGACACCAAAGTGGCGGATTTCGACAACGATGGCTTTCAGGATGTTTACATCGTGAATGGCACATGGGTGCCCAACGAAGTCAGCCCGTCAAACCTGTTTTTCCACAATAAGGGGGACGGCACATTTTCTGAGGCGTCAGGCGCCTTCGGTCTCGAGGACTACCTTATGACGGCCGCTGCGACGGCTTTTGATATGGATGGGGATGGGGATCTGGACATCATCAGCCAGCCTGTGAACGGGCCGGTTATCGCCTTTGTTAACGCGGGGCAGACCGGCAATGCGGTGGTGCTTGGACTTAGCGACATGCGTGGCAATCGGGACGGGATAGGCGCGCTTGTGACGGTGACAGATGACCTTGGTGTCATTCGTACGCGCGAGGTGCAACTGGGTGGCGGTTTCATGAGCTTTGATGCGCCAGAGGTGCATGTGGGCCTTGGTCAGGCCAGCCGGATTGTCAGCGGCAAGGTGCGTTGGGCAGATGGCGTTGAAACGCCTTTGCCGCAGGCACTTGAGGCGGGCAATCGGTATCAGGTGTCCCGACAGTGAAACGGAAAACGGGCCCCCGAAGGGACCCGCTTTTTGGATCACAACTCTGCGCCGGATCAGAAGATAAAGTCGTTTGCGCCGAGATCCGCGACATCCACGCCAAGCAGGGTCAATGAGTTGCCGCCGCCGGTATCAATCACCACATTGCCGCCCGCAGTGGAAACAATGTGATTGGCCAGAAGATCGGCGATGTCGGTGATCGCGCTGACACTGGAGAAGTCGATGTCTTCGTTGCCATTGGTGGCGTTGAAATCGGTGATCGTGTCATCACCGTGACCATCCGCAAAGACAAACACGTCGGCATTGCCGCCGCCGGTCAGCTCGTCGTTGTCAAGCCCGCCGTCCAGCGTGTCAAAGCCGCTGCCGCCGACCAACGTATCGTCACCGCCGCCGCCACGCAGCGAGTCGTTGTTGTTTTCGCCATAAGCTCGGTCGTTGCCGCCGTCGCCTGAGAAGACATCATTGCCGCCGCCGCCAAAGAAGCGATCATTGCCGTTGCCACCTTCACCGGTGTCATTGCCATCGCCACCATAAAGGTGATCCGCACCGCCACCGCCCAGCAAAATGTCGTCGCCATCGCGGCCATACAATGTGTCAGACCGGGTGCCACCATCAAGGCGGTCATTGTCTTCACCGCCATCAAGACGGTCATTGCCGTTGCCGCCGATCAGCGTGTCGCGCCCTTCGTCACCCAGCAGGGTGTCGTTGCCGCCGTTGCCGCGCAACAAATCGTTGCCGATGCCGCCGTCTACGGTATCGTTGTTAAAGCCACCGGACATCGTATCCGCGCCGTTGCCACCCAAAAGCCGGTCGTCGTCGCTGCCGCCGTAAATGCGGTCCGCGCCGCCACCGCCGCTGATCGTGTCGTTGCCAGCACTGCCCAAAAGCGAGTCATCGCCAGCATTGCCCAACAGGGAGTCCGCCCCGCCAAGACCGGTGATGGTGTCATTGCCAGCCAGGCCGTCAATGGTATCGGGGGTGGAGGTGCCGTCGATGACGTCGTCGCCGGTTGTGGGCGCGGGCGAGCCGCCCAGCAAGACCGCGAGGGTCACTGTGCCGCTGGAGAAGCGGAAGAACTCGAAGTTGTCGAAGACGTCGGTGCCGTCTGACGAGGTGATCCGAACGGATCCGCCGCCCAGATCTGTTACCGTTACACTCGCCAGAGTGGCGTTGATCACGGCCGTGTCCGAGCCTGCGCCGCCGTCGATTGAATCGTTGCCGCCGCCGCCGGTGATTTCGTTGTCAGCGTCATTGCCGGTGATGGTGTCGTTGCCGGACCCGCTGATGAGGTTTTCGAGAACTGTGCCTTCAGCGATCCCAACGTTGCCAGTACCGCCGGCAATGTTTGAGAAATACCCCCCGCGCATATCAATGCGGTTGTTGGTCGTTGCAGGCGAGAGGTCAAATGTGTCAGTGCCGCCATTGTCAAAAATGGTGAACGCAACAGCGTTGTTTGCGACCGAGGAATTGTTCACACCATCAAACACTTCACCAAAGAGAGTCGCCCAATAACCGCCCAGATTGGTGTTAGCCCCCCAAGTGGTGTTGCCATTGGTCGCGGTGCTTGCGCCGTAGAGGTTCTGGCCAGCGACGATGTCCGCCATCATCAGGCTTACGATGTAAGCAAAGGAGGCGTTAGTTGACGTGTTTTCTGTTTGGCTGAAGTATGACATGATCGACATCTGCCAACTGTCGTTGGAGAATGTTTCGTCAATGCCATAGGTTGCCGATCCGTTGTATCCACCCTGGTGTCCCAGACCAAGCGCGTGGCCGATCTCGTGGATATAAGTTTGCAGGCTGTACGTACCTATCTGCGTGCCTGAATTGGACAGCCACGCTGTTGAAACATTGATGTCGGAGCTGATGATATTGCCACCGCTCGTGCTGGTCGTGGCGTAGGCGCCGCTGTCATTGTCGTCAAACGTGATATCGGCCGAGCCGCTGGTTTCGACAAATTCCAGGTCAACAACGGCTTCCCAGACTTCCAGAGCCCAGCGGGCCAGTGCGAGGCCATCAGCGGTCAAACCGGTGAGGTTAACAGTGATTACATTGCTGGAGGACGTGTCAAACGATCGGCCGGAGGCACCATTGAAATTCCAGTACCCGTCAGTGAGGTAGTTCGCCAATTCATCCAAAGTGGCTGGGGTAGGCGCCGCCGCTTCGGTAACGCTCATGGTATATGACCCGGTGCCGGCATCGTTAAATGAACCGGCGGCTACATAGAAAGTGCCACTGTATCCAGCGATGAAAGAAACAAATGAATTGGTATTTGACGGATAATTGATGTCGTCATTAAAATAGATCAACGAACCGGAAGAGTCATAGATACGCAGATAAGTGTCGGCAGAAAACGACGACAATGCGACTTCGTAATTTGAACCGGATGTCAGGTTGACCGCGACCCAATCGCGGTCACCAACAAAACCCAAGGATCCAGAAAACGTGTCACCGACCGACATTGTGGCCGAAGTTCCCGTACTAGCGGCCGCATCACCACTTTCAAAAATGGTAGCAAGACTCGGGTCACCGCCGTCGGGGCCTTCACCAGGGTGGCGACCGGGGTCAAATGTAGATGTTGCGGAGCACAAGAAACACATGGGATTGCATCCTTTTAAATTCGGTTGTCTGAAACAGGCGTTACCAAATGGTCATCGGGTGAAGAGGTCCGGCGATGACTTCAGTAGGCCTTGTGCAAACTTTGGGTAAAAATTAGCGGACATGGTTTTGTCCATGACATTGAAATCGACCGTCGGGCCGACGTTGAGTTCTGAGTTTTTTGCGGTGCGCCATTCCAGGTGCCCGCCAATGCCGGTATCTGAAATATTTGACAGGCGCAGTGTCAGGGCAATGTCCCCGTTCTTCAGGACTGCGTCCGTGCCAGCATCGCTTTGGCGGATATCGGTGTTGGGCCTTGTTTCGGTGATCGCATTGATCAGCGCGTCACAAAGTGCTGCCGGGTCCGGCACATCCTGCGGGCAGGACAATGTGATCACGTTTTGAGATGAGCTGTCGCCCATTGCATACCCTCCTCCTGGGTTGAGGTGCAAAAAACAGAGAGAAAGCACACCAAACACACGAAACGAACGCGCGAACAGCAGCCACTCTCTTGGAATATCCAATGGTTTTTCCCTCATGGACCCCGTAAATGTTGCTGTTTCCAGCGCATCTAAGGCCCCCACCCAAGATTTCGACACAAGCTATACACTAATAGATTTTTAACCTTTTGCGAGTCTTTTTACAGACAAAAGCGCCGCGGACAATGGAGGATTTCCTCCATAGACTGCAGCCTCTTAGAGGCGACCTAGCGCTGCGGCCACCCAGAGAGCAAAGGTGCTGGAACGGGACTGTCGGTAGAGCTTTAGATGACGCATTTCAATCAAGCGTTGAGTGACCGGCATTTTGCGCAGCGCTGCAAAGGCATCGAGCTGAGCGGTGGCGTGCGGGGTCAGGTGCGCGCGGTGGGACTGAAGGGCGCGGATGTTCACATCATTCCAATCCCTGAAATCGCCCTGCAACATCCGCTTTAAGCGCTGACCTTTGGCCCGCCAACCGGTGTTGGCGCCCACTTCGTTGTCAGCGTGCTGACGATAAAGCAGCGTCGGCGTGTTGTCGTGGAACACCTGTCCTCCAGCGCCTGTGATCAGTTGATAAGACCACCAGTCGTGCATCACGACCTCCTTCGCCTCAGGCGCCGCCTGCATCAACAGTCGGGCGCCTACAGGGTTCAAAAGAATTGTGTTCCCGGCCGCAATGTTCTGAGCGAGAGCGTTGCGAAAGCCCGGCGGACGCGGACGGGCGGTTGAGTGTTTTCGCCCGCCAAGCTGCGCATCAACGACCCAAGTCCGGCTGCAATAGAGCGCCGGATGGGTGGCGTCCAAGGTTTGCAGAGCGGACACCGCGAGTGACAGCTTTTCGGGCAACCAGACGTCATCCTGATCGCAGTACGCCAACCAGTTGTCTGCGGGAAAGTGGTCAGGCGCGCGCGCAACGAGTGACATGAAATTGGCCGCAGCGCCGTTGCCAGGTCCGTCCAAAACCGTAACGGGATGATGCTTTGCAAAAGCTTGCAGGATTGCACGTGTCGCGTCGGTTGATCCGTCGTCGCTGACCAAAAGAGACCATGATCCGTGGCTTTGTGCGGCCAGGCTGTCGAGTTGCTCCTGCAGGCAGTCCGCACCGTTATAAACCGCCATCAGGATGCCAACATGCGGTGTAGGCAGCAGCGAGGGAACACGTACAGAAGGGTCGGAGGTAACGGACATAAGCGGGCCACCACAAAGAGTTTGTCCCTGTGGGGTAAAACAGTGAGGCCGACCCGTCCAGCCCTGCGGTGTCTGTTCGGCAGGGTTTTGTGGGAAGGCAACACCCGGAAGAAGGCCTGCGTACGGTAGATTTAGCCGGTGTAGAGAAAGGGACGGCAAGTTCTGTAGCCACAGCAGCAACACACAGGACACATGATGTCGGACCGATCCCCCAATTTGGACATGCCATTCCTGATGCCATCGCAGGCCCAGAAACATGTCACCCATAACGAGGCGTTGCAGGTTTTGGACGCCATTGTGCAACTGACCGTAGGCGGGTTTGGCGCCACGACCCCGCCGTCGGCACCGGAGGCAGGCGACCGCTATGCGCTGGGCAATGGTGCGAGTGGTGACTGGGCCGGTCAGGACGGCTTGTTGGCGCATTGGGATGGCACCGGCTGGATGTTTATCGCGCCGCAATCCGGTTGGCGCGCCTGGGGACAGGCCGAAGCCGAGATGCGCGTGTACGGCAGCGGAGGATGGGTCGTGCCATCGCATCCTCTTCTGGGCGTAAACACCAACGCCGACAGCACCAATCGGCTGTCGGTGTCTTCGGCAGCAACTTTGTTGAGCAACGAAGGCAACGGTCACCAGCTTAAAATAAACAAGGCTGACACGTCAGATACGGGCTCGCTGTTGTTTCAGACAAACTGGACCGGTCACGCGGAAATGGGTCTGGCGGGGGACGATAATTGGTCAATCAAAGTGTCCGCAGACGGCGCCACCTGGACCGAGGCACTGCGTGTCGATAATGCATCCGGCTTGGTTTCGGGTGCCGCCGTTCAGGCCGACGGCGCAGATCACACGCCGGGAAGGTTGATGCGGGCGGACTATGGCTATGGGCCGGCCAATCTGGTTGGCACGGTGAGCCAAAGCGGCAACGTGCCGACAGGTGCTGCAATCGAACGGGGCAGTTCTGCGAATGGTGACTTTACTAAATTTGCCGATGGCACGTTGGAGTGCTGGGCGACTGTTGATCTGGCTTTTGCGGCCAATTCCCGATTGACGGGAACTTGGGATTTCCCCGTCGGTTTTGTCGCTCAGCCAATTGTGTCAGGCAGTGTTAATGCCACTTCGTTCAAGGACAATGCGACCCCGAATATCGCGGAGATTGGCGCGCTTGTGTTTGAACCTATTGGTGTTGGATCGTTATCGATGCGGGCGGTGTTGTACCGGCTGAGCGGCACGACTAATTTTGACCCTGCGGATTCCACCGAAGCTTATGTGCGGGCAATTGGTCGGTGGTATTAAAAGGATTCCGCACCAAACGGCGCGGCCCAAGTCAATCCGACCCAAAAATGTCGCGGGTGAAAATCTTGTCCGCGACATCGTCCAGATCCGCAGAGGCCCGGTTGGCGATGATCACGTCAGCCTCGGCCTTGAACGCGTCCAGATCACGGAAAACACGTGAGTGAAAGAACTCATCTCCCTGAAACGCCGGCTCATAGACAATCACCTCGATGCCCTTGGCCTTGATCCTTTTCATGATGCCCTGAATGGAGCTTTGCCGGAAATTGTCTGATCCTGCCTTCATTACCAGCCGGTGCACGCCCACCACTTTGGGCCGCCGTGCGATGATGCTGTCGGCAATGAAATCCTTGCGGGTGCGGTTGGCGTCCACGACCGCGCGGATCAGGTTCTGCGGCACCTCGGAATAGTTGGCCAGCAACTGTTTGCTGTCTTTAGGCAGGCAATAACCGCCGTACCCGAAAGACGGGTTGTTATAATGATGCCCGATGCGTGGATCATGCCCGACACCTTCGATGATCTGACGGCTG
This sequence comes from Shimia sp. SK013, assembly GCF_001292625.1. Lineage (GTDB taxonomy): Bacteria > Pseudomonadota > Alphaproteobacteria > Rhodobacterales > Rhodobacteraceae > Shimia. The sequence continues at coordinate 1,932 of NZ_LAJH01000028.1, read as the reverse complement.
TCCATGCCAAGCGCGAGTGCGTAGCTGTCCAATTCGTTGAAATAGGCGACCCGCATCGCAAGATAGGTGTTGGCGAACAGTTTGATCGCTTCTGCTTCGTCAGAGCCGGTGAACAGCACAGGCACGTCCTGATCAAGCGCGCCCTGACGGAGCAGCTCAGCAAACTTTTTGCCGGAATCGGTGTCGGAGCCGACGATAATTCGCGAGGGGTGCAGGTTGTCGTAAAGCGCGCGGCCTTCGCGCAGAAACTCGGGACTGAACACCACGCGGTTGGTGTTCATTTCGGCATTTACCCGCTTGGTAAAGCCGACTGGAATGGTCGATTTGACAACAATCAGCGCTTTGGAGTTGACCGAAAGCACATCGCGGATCACCGCCTCGACCGAGGACGTGTCAAAGAAATTTGTGTTGGAATCATAGTTTGTCGGGGTGGCCACAACCACAAAATCGGCGCCTTCAAACGCCGCATTTGCGTTGGTTGTCGCGGTCAGAGCCAGCTCTTTTTCAGCCAAATACTGTTCGATCTCTGTGTCTTCGATCGGCGACTGGCGCGCGTTCAATTGTGAGACGCGATCCTCGGAGATGTCGACAGCCACAACCGTGTTGTTCTGGGCCAGAAGAATGGCGTTGGAAAGCCCGACATACCCGATACCGACAACTGCAATTTTCATAAACCGATGCGCCCGTCATAAAGTTCTTTGGCCACAAATGCCATGAAGTAGGTCTTCGCACAAGCGACACAGCCGTCGGTGCGGCATTGGTGAAACGTCACCCGCCGGTTCGTTGGTTCAGCCCAGCAATTTGCCCAGTTTCATGGCGACACTCATGTCGCCCGAGACTTTGAGCTTGCCCGTCATGACGCCGGTCATGGGGTTGAGTTTGCCAGTCAACAGCTTGATCAGATTGTCCTGGGTGATCTTGATGGTACAATCGGCGTCGCGGTCTTGTTGCGACGCCGTGCCATCCGCCAAAACCACAACACCCTCGTCGCCGCAATCAAACTTCAGTGACCCGTCAAAAGCCTTGGATTGCAGTTCTTTCTGCATCCGCTCGACAACCTGTTCCAGCATGAACTCTATCCTCAAAACCTGTGATGATGCAGCCGTGGCAGGCGTTGGATAGTTAGGCAAGTGTGACGTTTCGGAACCATCAATTGGCGTTCGTGGAAAGTGATACCCACATTCATCCGGAGTTGCGGGACGCAAGGGACAAAAGCGGTTTTGATCCTTCGGTGTAGGCGGATCTTTAAAGCCTCTGGCGCCAAAATCAAAATCGGTGACCGGACTGCTCTGCAACTTGAAGTGATAGAGGTGATGTGGAGGAAGAAATGGTGCCCAGAAGATGCACCAACTCATTGTTTTTAAATGTTTAACATTGTTCACTCTTGCGCCATATCCCCTTAAAAATATGAACCAACCTGTCCTGCAATGTCTTGCTCTGTCCGGTGGCATCCACTAGCTTAAGGGGGATAATTAGGTGGATAGAACATGCGGGCGCAAAACAGACTTTCAGCTTCATTCGTGAAATCTGCACCAACCGGAAAGCACTGCGATGGCGCTGGGCTTTGGCTGGTGAAGCGGAACGATGGTGGTGCACAGTGGGTACTGCGTGTGACGGTTCACGGACGGCGGCGAGAGATGGGCCTTGGCGGATTCCCAACGCTCGGGCTTGCCGAAGCACGCAAAGCCGCTCAGCGCTGGCGAGACGTGGCCGCAGGTGGCCGCGACCCTATCAAAGAACGTGAAGCCGAAGAGCGGGCGGCGCGGCGTGAAGATTTTTCCCTGTCCATTATCACGGCTGACGCTTTTGAAGCGCGTAAAGCCGAACTGAAAGGCGATGGCACAGCGGGCCGGTGGCTTTCGCCCCTGAACATTCATGTTTTGCCAAAGCTTGGTCGCGTGCCGGTGACGGATCTGGATCAACGCGACTTCC
>NZ_LAJH01000027.1 GCF_001292625.1 Shimia sp. SK013 | reverse complement strand
GGATAACCGCTATGCGGCGGGCATTCAGAATATAACACATGCAAGATGCGCAGAGGAACCCTCTTGCCGCACTGACAGGAGCGCCACTGAGAGATTGAAAACCGAGCGAATTGTGTCGCTCAAGATGTTCCTTACCGATGCCCCTAAACTGGAGGCCATTGCTGTCGCTGCCGAGTTTCTCGAGCGACACCGCACAGAGGGACCTGCTGCGCATTTTTTTGGCGATCTAGTTGGGGAAGCCTTTATCTGGAGCACCTCTGCGACATCACCGGAACTGGCCGCTTACGTCGCCGCAGGGCTGGACCGATTGGGCCGCGTCCCGCTGCACCTAAGTGCCCGAAGGCGGATCTTTTGGCAGATGTGGGAATGTTTGACAGAGGCGGATCGAAACGCCTTCAAAGCAAAAGTTTTGAATCGAAAGGCGGTATGCGAATGAACTCCGCTCAGCCTATTCCCTTCACGCGCGAAGAACCGCAACCCCTCTTGCGAGAAATTCCTCTCGGGACGGCCTATCCCGTTCACGCACTCGGCGCGCTTCGCTCCGCTGTGGAGGCAGTGCAAGGAGCGACGCAAGCACCTATCGCAATACCTGCGCAATCGGCACTGGCGGTCGCCTCTCTGGCCGTTCAGGGTTTCGCGGATGTGCAAACACTTGGCGGCAACAGACCGCTCTCTCTTTTCGCCCTTACAATCGCTAGAAGCGGAGAACGCAAATCCGCATGTGATGCACCGCTTATGGCCGCACTGCGTCACCATGAACGCGAAGGGGCCAAAGGCAATAAGGAAGCCGTCACCGCATGGCAAAATCGGCACGCCTTATGGAAAGGCGAACGTGACCGAATCCTTGTGGAAGCAAAGAAAAACAAAGGAGAGAAACGAACGGCGGCGCAAGCGGATCTGAATGCACTAGGGCCGGAACCTGAAGCGCCGGCAACGCCTGACCGAACAGTAACTGAGCCGACATTTGAAGGACTGACAAAGCTCTTTGCCTTCGGCCAGCCATCGCTTGGTCTGTTCTCAGACGAAGGCGGACAATTCCTGGGCGGTCACGCTATGAGCAGCGAGCACCGTCAAAAGACGCTGGCCGCGTTTAATGACCTTTGGCAAGGAAACCCCATCAGGCGCACGCGTTCAGGTGATGGACACAGCACACTCTACGGCCGACGACTGGCCGCTCATTTGATGGTGCAACCGACCGTTGCGCGGGGCTTCATGGCTGACCCTCTGGCTGCTGACACGGGTTTCTTGCCGCGTTTTCTGACATGCGAGCCGCCAAGCTCTATCGGCACACGGATGCAAGCAAATGGGTGGCGCGATGACACTTCGCTTGCGGCGTTTTCCAAACGGATGACCGAGATCTTGGAGGCACCGTTGCCTATGGATGAGGAAACCCGCGAACTAGAACCACGTACGCTTGAATTGACCGCAGATGCCCGGAGCCTGTTGATAGGGTTTGCGGACACTGTGGAAGGCAGGCAAGCGCGTGGGGGCGATTTGCACCACATAACAGGGACAGCGAGTAAGATCGCTGAGCAGGCCGCCCGCATTGCAGGCGTTTTGACGCTCTGGACAGATCTGGATGCGGCGACTGTACGTGGCCAAGTGATGGCCGACGCCATCGAACTTGCTCAATTCTATCTCGCGGAAGCAGCGCGCCTGTCCAATGCTGCGTCGGTTTCAGTAGAGATCGACCGCGCAGACGCTTTGCGCCGCTGGTTGATAGATGATTGGGCACACAGCGACGTCATGTTGCGTGATGTCGTGCGAAGAGGCCCAAACGCCCTTCGAGAAAGCCCGAAGGCCAAAACAGCGCTCACAATACTCGAAAAACACGGCTGGTTGGTTCCCCTGGAAACTGGAACCGTTGTGCGCGGTTCACAGAGAAAAGAAGCGTGGGCAATCATGAAAGGTAGCCGTGATGTGGTGTAATTCAAAAATCAGGCTTGCGAAAAATAAAGCGGACCCACCTGCGACACCCGCGACATCTGCGACAAATGATCGAAAATCCGTGACCGCGTCGCAATTGTCGCGACTGTCGCAAGGTGCCGAAATGGCCAATGTCGCCGTATCTGTTGGGTGGAAAAATTTACGATGTTCAAATGTGAGAAGCACTTATGACCGAGATTGAGAAAACCAAGCCGAATGTTCTTGGTGTAAAGGTAAAGGGGTCGGCGCAAACGGGGCACAAAATTGAAATGGCTGAGAAAAGCGCTCTATGCCAGATCTTCGGAACTTCTGACGACAAGCAAGCGAACGCCCTTCTAAGCCACTGTCTGAAGGTCCTGAAGGCGGAGGAAGCCACAGACGAGCACCCCAGAAATGACGAGCGGACATTTATGCTTTCAGTGATCCGCGATCTTGCTCCGAGAGACGCGGTGGAGCGCATGCTTGCGGTGCAAATGGCAGCAACGCATGTCGCCACGATACGGGCGGGAGCGTGGCTTTCACGTTCAGAGAACCTAGCTCAAGGGAAAACGCATTCAACTGCATATGCCAAACTAGCTCGTACTTTTACGTCACAGGTTGAGGCCCTAAGAAAACACCGGACGGGTGGCAGGCAAACGGTCACAGTACAGCACGTTAATGTTTCCGATGGCGGGCGAGCCATCGTGAGCAATGTCCAACCCGGGGGGAGGGGCGGCGATGAGTGATGGCGAGAACCCCATGAGCAAGGCCCATGCGGCTCCCAGATGCACAGCGATGTCCAAGCGGACGGGCGAGCGGTGCAAAGGCCCAGCGGTGCGTGGGTGGCGGGTCTGTCGCTTCCACGGCGCGGAAGGCGGGCATTCGTCTGGCAAGGATCACCCGTCATGGCGGCATGGAATGCGGTCG
>NZ_LAJH01000026.1 GCF_001292625.1 Shimia sp. SK013 | reverse complement strand
ATCCGTCCGGGGAAAGGGGAAGTCCGGTCATGCCCCGATTTGTGCAACAAAGCCGCGGTAGAGCAGTCATTCGCTGTGCGTGCGAGAAATAGGTTTACCGTATGAAAAAGCAAACGTTCGGCTGCACGTGGCACTGTTGGCCGCAAGGGACGGTTGAAATGAACCCACTTTGCGTGACGCTGCACGATTAACGAATGTCCGCAATCGGCAGCGCTATATCAATCCTTGTTGCGCTATTGTTTTTCTACTTTAGCATCCAACAGCGATCGAAGAGTGCGACGTGGACGCGCGCATTTATCTGGTCCATTTGCCAAGTAGTCCAATTCTCAGGCAATGCCAGTCAGGATGGTCGCGATCCTAAACGGAGCTGCAAAGCAATTGCGTGGTTGTATTTAAGCACCAAAAGCTGAGGAAAAACAGCATTTCGAGAAATTTCCATTTTGATGCATTTTGTGCTCATTAAGTTGGCATCAGTTGCATCGGGATGAAACATTTCTTGGATTCAGCGGTATTTAATCGACATCGATGTTCGCGATTATACCCCAATAAGAAAATGGTTCAGCAATACGAACTGTCATCCAACAGGGGAAAATCATGACGTACAAGATTTCACGACGCGGCCTTCTAGCGTCCTCAGCTGCGGCGGCGACAACATTAGCTATGCCATCCATTGTGCACGCCGCAGGAAGCCAGCCATTGGCAGGAAAAGAGCTGCGACTTTTGACGTGGTCGGACAATACTGGCCTGGCTATTTTGGATCATATCGCGAAGCCATTCGAGGAAGCCACAGGCGCACGGGTCATCGCCGACCGGACCGGATCTACATCGGAAATGGTCGCCAAATTGCGCGCCGCCGGCGATCGTCCACAGTACGATGTCATCACGCTAGCGGGTGTTGGGGCAGTTGAGCTGGCTGGTGACGGTCTGTTGGCGAAGCCAGATTTGAACATGTTACCCAACCTCGAGCAGGTTGACCCTCGCTTCCGAACGGGCGCGGATGGGCACGGCATTGGGTATCTGCTTTGGACCGGCGGCTTAATTTACAACACCAAGACATTTGCTGAGCCACCAAAATCTTATGCTCAGATGTGGGATGCATCCCATAAAAATCGCTTGTTCATGCCACCGTCCACGTGGACCGACGCTCTGGATACAATCTTTGCGACTGACAAGATGCTCGGTGGTGACGGCACCAATGCCGAAGAAGCCTTTGCGAAGCTGGCGGAACTCCGCGATAGCCTGTTGACGTTTGGTGAAAACCCCGCACAGATTTCAGAATTGTTCCGCTCGGACGCATTGGACATCGGCGGCGTCTATGCGCCCGCATTCTACGCAGATGAATTGAAAGACCCCGCCAATTCGAACATGGGTGCGACCTATGACATCGACGAAGGTTTCTTTGCGGATCTGATGTACACCATCGTTCCAAAAGCCAAACCGGGTGACGATGATGTTGTTCACGCCTTCATCGACTACACGCTGGACGCAAACGTGCAGGGTAAAATGGCCGAAGCCGTGTTGAACGGCCCGATCAACCAAAACGCCGTGATGTCGGAAGAGGCCAAGGCCAGCCCGTTCATCATCAAGCCCGAGCAAATGGGCGACACAGCTGTGGTGCATGACAAGTCCTTCATCGCAGATGTGCGTGAAGACTGGATCACCCGCTACACTCAAACCTTGGCGTGATCCGCCTAAGTCAGGACGTTCCTCAGTGAGCCTTCAACTTACCAAACCCAAGGCGCTGGCATATTCTTTGCCAGCGCTTATCGCGATACTCCCTTTTCTCGGGGCGTGCCTATACATTTTCCGATTTTCGATTTCGGGGGAGCAATCGCGCATCGACGGCTTTTCGATACAGCCCTATGTGGACCTGATGACGCCATTTTTCGGCCGCTCGGTCTGGCTGACACTGCGACTTGCCTTTATCGCCACTGTGCTTGCCATGTTGATGGCCGTGCCGCTGGCGTTTTTGCTGATCAGCCTGCGCAGCGCTTTCGCCCGCCGCACGCTGACCATTGTCATTTTGCTGCCGCTGATCCTGAACCTTCTCGTTCAAGCCTATGGCTGGATATTGCTGCTCGGCCCAAGCGGCGTGTTGAATTCCACCCTGCGCAGTTTTGGCATCATTGAGCGCCCTATCTTTTTACTCTTCAATGAGACCGGCGTTTTGCTGGGGCTGGTGCAAACCTCTCTCCCCTTGGCGGTCTTTCCAATTGTCAGCGCGGTGCGCGGTATCTCTCGCGAACACCTCGAGGCGGCAAGCTCTCTGGGCGCTTCGCATTGGCGGATCTTCTTTGACGTGACCGTGCCGTTGCTGCGGCCTGGGCTGTTTGGTGCGGCCTCTATCGTATTTGCCTTCAACGCCAGCGCCTTCGCAATTCCATTGCTGCTCGGCGGTCGCCGTGTGCAGATGATGGGCATTGCCATTCGAGATATGATTTCACCCCTGTTTAACTGGTCTGGTGCCGCAGCTGCGGGCATGATCCTGATCTTTGTCACCATGTTTGTCATGCTCTTTGCAGCCTGGCTGACACGCCTGGCATCTGAAAAAGTGGAGCGCCAAAATGCGCGTTGATCTTCTCCCCACCGAAGGGGGCGGCTCCTATCGCTTCGTCATCTTGTTGCTGGCAACCTGTGGGATCCTGATCTCTTCGCTGCCCGTCATCGTGGTGACAATCATGTCGTTCTCCGCGGCAGACAACACAGGCTTCCCACCCGAAGCGCTGTCGTTGCTCTGGTACAGTGAAGTCATTGCGCTGTTCACGTCCGAGGACGCCAACAGCGCCCAATCGGTGGTGGGATCCACAGTGACAAGCCTGCTGGTTGCGGTCATCGTTATGGCCATTTCGACGGGTGTTTGTATACCTTTGGCCTATGTTTTGGCACGGGGCGATCGGCGCATTCGGGGCGGGATGGAGCTGTTGTTTACGCTACCGCTCGTCTTTCCGCTGGTGATCCTCGGGATTGCGTTTTTGTTGGTCGCGGAAAGCTTGCGCCTTGAGCTCGGCATTTGGCGGATTGTGATCCCGCATGTGGCCTTGGTGCTCCCGTTTGTGCTGCGCAATTGCTTGAGTGCCATGAGCGGCATCAGCATCGAACTCGAGGAAGCCGCCGTATCACTTGGCGCATCGCCATTGCGCGCGATCTGGGATGTGGTCATTCCCTTGATGAAGGCGGGTATCCTCGCTGGCCTAATCTTTGCGCTGATCATCAGCTTCAACGAATTCACCATCACGTTCTTTATGTACACCGTCGATGTCAGCACATTGCCGATCTGGATGTACAGCCGCACTGCGTCCTCTCTGGACCCCTCAACACTGGCCTTGTCCGTGTTCATCATTGTCGCCGATGTGGTGCTGATCGTGCTTGTTGACAAGCTGATCGCCGGTCGAGCGAGCCTCTTTTAGAAAGGTCATAGACATGACGTCTGACACTCACCTCCACATCAATAATGTGTCGAAGCGGTTTGATACGGTCGATGCTTTGCGTGATATCGATCTCAAAATTGAACGCGGCTCATTTGTGTGCCTGTTGGGGCCATCGGGCTGTGGCAAGACCACATTGTTGCGCATCATCGCAGGGTTCGAGGCCGCCAGCAAAGGCAGCTTGATCCTTGATGGAAACGACATTTCAAACCAGCCGCCACACAAGCGCGGCTTTGGCATGGTGTTTCAATCATTGGCCTTATTCCCCCATATGAGTGTGGCGCGCAACATTGGCTACGGGTTGAAGCTACGTGGCATCAAAGGCGCCGCCCAACGTGACCGGGTGGAGGAGCTTTTGGAGGTGATCCAGCTGCCGCATATCGCGGATCGTCCGGTGTCGGCCCTGTCGGGCGGGCAACGTCAACGGGTGGCGATTGCCCGCGCCTTGGCGATCCAGCCGCCGTTGTTCTTGCTCGACGAGCCGTTGTCCGCCTTGGACGCCCAACTGCGCGACAACATGCAGATCGAGTTGCGCCAATTGCAGCAAAAATTCGGTGTGACGACGGTTTTGGTGACCCATGATCAGCACGAAGCGATGATGCTGGCGGACGAACTGGTGGTGCTCAAAGACGGTGCAATTCGCCAGTCGGCACCACCGACGCAGATCTATAATGACCCTGCCGACAGCTTCGTAGCGGACTTCCTTGGCGCAGCGAACCTGATCGACGTAGGTGCTATAAAAGGTGGCGCGGTGGATCTGTTCGGCACCCCAGTCCAAAGCGCGACACCCCATCAAGACGGCGACAATATACTGGCCGCGGTGCGCGCAGAACATGTGGGCCTGACACCAGTTTTATCCAACGGAAAAACCTGCGTCGGAGAGATTTCCTTCATGCGTGATCTGGGTGCAGCCACCGAATTTGTCGTGGCAATACAAGGGAAAGACCTGCGCGTTCGCCGCTCCAGCGCAGAAGCGCAGGGCCTTGATATCGGCTCCAAAGTGGCGCTGACATTCGACCCCGCGCAGGTCTCCTTGTTTAAAGCGGTTTAGTCAAACGTTGCGGCGGCTTCATAGGTGAGGATCGCCGCAGCCAGATCTTCTAGGGCGGCGCCGACAGATTTGAATACCGTGATCTCCGTGTCGCAGCTGCGTCCTGCATGCTCACCACGTGCCAAATCATACAAATCCGCTTGAATGTCCGACGCCTTAAATGCGCCTTCGCGCACGGCTTGAACGATGTCGCCGCCCTCAGACAAAACGCCTTCGCGCGTGTCCGCAAACACCGAAGATTTGGCAATGACTGCACTGTCGGTCTCGCGCATGTCGGGTTTGAACGCGCCGATAAGATCGACATGAGTGCCGGGTTTGAGCCAAGCGCCTTCAATCAATGGCATACGCGACAAAGTGCAACAACTGATGATGTCGGCCCGTTTGGCCTCCGGTTCCAAATCAGACGCTGATTTCGCATCAAAGCCCAATGCCCGAGCACATCTCACCACCTCTTCGGCTTGTTCGATGCGACGTGCCCAGATGGTGACCGAAGTTATCGGACGCACAGATGCATGCGCCTCAATAACGTTCAGCGCCAGTTTCCCCGCGCCCACAACCAGAAGATGGCTTGCGTCCGCGCGTGCCAAATATCGCGCAGCAAGCGCGGAGGCCGCGGCCGTACGGCGCGCGGTCAGTTCAGCACCGTCAATCACGGCCAGCAAAGCGCCTGTTGCACCAGACGACAGGAGATAGGCACCCGAGATCGCAGGGAGCGAACGCGCTGAATTTCCCGGAATAACATTGACCATTTTGACGCCGATGTAGTTCCCAGGCGTCCAAGCAGGCATCAGCAACAATGTACCGCTATCCTCACCGGGAACCTCAACCTCATGATGGTGACGCAATGGCATCACACAACCCGATTTGAACATCGCGTCCAGCCCACCGACAAGAAGAGGCCATTGCAGCCCCTCCCGCGTTTTCTCAGCACTAAAAACTTGCGTCATGCTACGATTTCGCAGCTGTGATCATGACCTCAACCAGATAGTCCGGTGTGGCCATGCGAGACTCAACACACGCGCGGGCAGGCGGGTTCGCGGGATCAATCCACGCATCCCAAACCGCATTCATCTCACCAATGGTATCAATATTCGCGAGCCATATCGTGGCGCTTAGGATCTTTGATTTGTCACTGCCCGCGTCCACCAACAAGCGGTCAACTTCGGAGAGCATGGTTTTGGTTTGCGCCGTGACATCTGCCCCTTTGCCGATCTGTCCGGCCAAGTAGATAGTGTCGCCGTGAACGACGGTTTGGCTCATGCGGCTATCAAGTTCGGAGCGCTGGATTGTCATAGGGTCTTGTCCTTATTTGGAAGTTATGGAGGGCGAAAATTGCATCAGACTTAGGATCTCGAACAGCATCTGCGCGCCGTTTTGAGCGGTGTTGGTTGTCGGGTCATAGGCCGGTGCCACTTCGACGACATCTCCGCCCACGAGGTTTGCACCTTTCATTCCACGGATCAGTTTAAATGCCTCGCGCGTGGTCAGGCCGCCGACTTCCGGCGTACCCGTTCCGGGGGCATATGCTGGGTCGAGGCTATCAATGTCGAAGGAAAAATACGTCGGCCCGTCACCGATGACCTCGCGCGCTTTCGCGATAATATCGGGCAGATTTGCATCAGTGATGCGCGCCGCCTCAATGACCGTCATTCCCGACATCTCGGAAAACTCCCAGATGTATTTGGCCGCGCCGCGGATGCCGATCTGGATGGTGCGCTCGGGGTCGAGAACCCCTTCAAGGACCGCATTGCGAAAGGGCCCACCGTGGTGGAATTTCTCACCCTCATAGGAGCCTCCCGTGTCGCAATGCGCGTCGATATGGATCATGCCAACTGGCCCGTTCTTTGCGACCGCTTTCAAGATCGGATGGCTGATCGAGTGATCGCCGCCAACGGCAAGCGGGATCACATCTTGGGCAACAATTTTGGATACGAAGCCTTCAATATCGGCATGGCTTTGGGTCAGATCAAAGCGGCTTTGCATCGGCACATCGCCAATATCGGCAACCACCATTTCATGCAGCGGGGCACATTCCAATGCATCGTTGTAGGGGCCAACACGCTCGATTGCACGCAAGGCGCGCGGCCCAAAACGCGACCCGTTGCGATTGGTCACCCCAAGGTCCATTGGCACACCGTATAGCGCCACATCCAAAGTGGAAATATCCGCGCCACCGTCGAAGGGAATAAGAGGCGCATCCAGTAACGTCGGGATGCCAGCATAAGGCGCAGGGCGGCGCCCCCCTTCGGAAAAGATTTTCTCCGCTATCCTCCGCCCTTTTGGATCATGCAAATCGCCGCCGGTTCCGCCCCCAAATTTTTTCAGCAATTGCGCCCGTTTTTCTGCCGACCAAGTCATTGAAATTCCTTTCACTAGTGCCTCGTAAATAGCGCACCGGATTGGTGAGATAAATTTGTACATTCGGAAGTTTTGTTGCATATTTATGCAACCCGAAATCATCACGGACTTTCACGCATGCCACGACGCAAAAAAGCTTTCTCCGGCACCGTCAATGATGTGGACTTGCGCCTGATGCGCGTGTTTAAAACCGTGATTGAATGTGGTGGCTTATCCGCGGCTCAGACTGAATTGGGCGTCGGAAGATCCACCATATCGCGGCAAATCTTGGACCTTGAAGTCAGGCTCGGCATGCGCCTGTGCCACCGCGGCCGCAGTGGGTTTTATCTGACGCAACAAGGTCAGCAAGCCTATGATTTCATTGTTGAGTTCCTCAAACAGAGCGAAGACTTCACCTCGCGCATTGCCAGCATCAGCAACAAGATGGTTGGGAAAATCGAGATCGGAATGATCGATTTCACCATGAGCGATGTGAAAAACCCCCTCATTGGGGCCATTCGCCGGTCTCAGGACATTTCGCCCGATGTGATGATCAACATGATGACGGGATCGCCAAATGAAGTGGAGCGCGGAGTCATTGATGGCAAATTACATATCGGCATCGTCCCCGACTACCAACGCCACCCCAGCCTCAACTACGTAACGCTTTATGATGAACGTGTTGGGCTGTTTTGCGGCGGCAATCACCCACTGGTCGACGATGTGCTCAACGGCGTTGAGTTGTCGGACAAGGACGTGTGCAAGCACAAGCTGGTATATCGTGGATATTTCGAAGGCGAGCGTTTGCGCAAAAGAAAGCAAATTTTCCCGGTTGGGAGTACGGTCTACCAGACCGAAGCGGTACTTTCCCTTGTTCGAAGCGGTGTTTACTTGGGTTACTTTCCGTCCCATTGCCAAGATCTCATTCGGGATGAGTTTTACGAAATTCTGCCTGATGTTTTTGGCTATTCCACACCAATCTGCGCAGTTTGGCGCACAGATCGAAATCAGTCTGCAATCTTACAGGACTTTTTAGATCTTCTAATGCCGTAGACTTGGACCTGTCACGCTTTCGTGCCGCCCCCGGTGCTCGTTTAAGCCACCTTTCGCTCGAGGGCGACAGGGCTTTTCCAGCCCTGTCTGACGTCAGCGCTGACGTCAGACATCACTCCACTTGGCAAATGTAGCTACGGCCGTCGTTTATCAAGCGATGTGCGCTCAGTTGGGTGGGTGAATTCAGCGTCCTGCACGAAAATGGTAATTGCAGCCGTTGGTGCAACCGCAGCGAAATCACGCTTTGTCCGCAGAGCAGTCATCCGGTAGGCCCAAAATGCTGCATCCTGCACCAATGGCTGCTTTCGGGAAGACGGCCGACTGAGATTTCCGTCAGTCGAATGTCCGCAAAGGGCCGAGATCGGCGATCGACAAATCTGCAAGGAAGCGTGATGGCAATGCCGAATGCAAGAAGGTCTCTTTCGCGCGTGGGTGAGCGGCACGAATACGAACGAACAAGGCGCACGCTTGATTCGATACCTATTGGGGGAAAGAATGGGGGAAGTCGGTGGCATGGACCCAGTATTTTCCCGCATTTTCAGCGCATTAAAAAATAATAATGGCGGAGACGAAGAGAGTCAATCCGAACTTGATTTTCAGTATTTTATGTTTTGTTACAGAAGGTTGAAAGGGGGTGAAGGTTTTTTCTCCAGACCGCCATGCGGGATTTCATGCGGGATTTTTTTGGATTGAAACGAACGCTTTTTGGCCCGTCTCTTCGCACGGTTCATATTCCAATCGGTATTGGTGGGACGACATTCGCTGTTCTGACAGATCACTACAAGGGAATTGAAATCCCGCGTGCAGGGTAAACGCCAAGCGCGGTTCAACGGGTCGCAGCCCGCCAGCATACAATGCTCTTCTGTGCTGGACAGCTGCGGTCAACGCAACCAGCGAGGATGTGCGCTCAGGTTGGGGGCTGTTCGTCTATGCTCTTTGCTTGGGGGCTCAGCCTTGAATTGGGGTGACAGTTGAGTGGATGAGGTTGTGGGGCATGGCCTGCGCCGGTTGCCTTGGGGGGTGGGTTAACGGTTCGGGACATTGCTTGGATTTAGGGGCTTCGCATTTGTCTTTGGGTCCTTCCGGGGACTTTTCACATTCGGGTAATTCACACCCCTGTCGACGGCATATATCAAATCCAGCAAGGCGTGAGGGCAGTGTCGACGGTAATGCCTTTGTGAGGCCATTACAAACGCTGCTACCGATTTCCCTGGAAAGCGAGCAGCGCTGAATCGCCTAGATAAATCACAAATCCGTCAGTGTCCCTAGCGCGCGCTCTGCAGCGAAAGCCACGGTTTCTGATAAGGTCGGATGGGCGTGAACCGTTAACGCAACATCTTGGATCGTGGCTCCCAGCTCCATAGCCAGAACGAGTTCTGCCAGCAATTCACCTGCATTTGTGCCAACTAATGTGACCCCCAGAATTTGAAGGGTATCGGGGTCGTAAACCAGTTTGGTCAACCCGTTGCCACCACCTGAGCTCAAGTTACGCCCGCTGGCCGCCCAGGGAAAGCTTGTGGTTTTATGGGCCCGCCCGGCCTGTTTTGCCTGTGCGGCGGTCATGCCGACCCATGCCAATTCAGGGCTGGTGTAAGCAACAGAGGGGATCAAATCGGTATCCAAAGCGGCCGCGTGACCTGATGCGACTTCGGCTGCAACATGGCCTTGATGCGTCGCGCGGTGAGCCAGTATAGGATTGCCAGTCACATCACCAATGGCAAAAATGTGCGGCTGTACGGTGCGGCATGACTTGTCTACGGTGATTACACTGGACCCATCCACAGATATGCCAGCAGCATCAACCTCCACTAGCGCGCCATTCGCACGGCGCCCAACGGCCTGAATGATTGCATCTGCTTTAATAGGGCCTTCAAACTCGCCTTCACAGGTGAGCGTTAGCGCAGCTTTGGTGGCTGTGATTTGGGTTACTTTGGTGCCCGTGTGGATGAGAACACCCTGTTCCTCCGAGGCCGCTTGCAAAATACCCACTGCTTCAACGTCAGCGCCGACTACGATTTGGTCAAATAGTTCAACCACCGTGACTTGGGACCCCAGCGCCGCATACCCCAACAGTTTCACAAAATGTATCTTGGTTTCGGCGCAGCTCCTCCGGTGATATTCGCTCCATCGTCGCCATTGCGCCCGTCCGAGGTATTTGTTGGCCCGCACAGCTTCGTTCTGGGCAATTGCACCGGCCGAATTTAGCTTCCAGGGCCAGGCATTCTTGCGTGGCGGGATGACGGCATTTGCGCGTGTCGTAGGCACCATCTGCCTTCACCGATCCGATTTATTGATCGGCTGGGATCTGTTGCAGAAGGTCCGGCAACATGGGCGCGTCTCCAATGTGGTTAGTGGTGACCTCCACAGCCCGAATTTTCAGTGTTTGTTCACCGATCCCCCTCTCGGCGAATGATCAATTCGCCTGCCGGGCAAGGAATGTGGATCTTGCGCCATAGGCGACGTTTGGGATCGCCATGCCTACGCGCATTCCATTGGCCATCACCCTCTGCCTTGATGCCTATGCTATCAATCAAGAGATGCAGCGTACCCCGTGATCCCCGATAGGGAATGTTGACCGGCAGGGTTCTTTGGCGGCGGCACAATATGTTGAAATCCGGCACTGCCCAATCCAAACCAATCAGTTGCAGGAGACTTTCCACAAAGCCTGTCGTCTGCCGGAGGGCCGTACCAAACAGCACCTTCATCGTTAGACAGGTTTGGATGGCGGCATCGCCATAGATCGGTTGCCAACCACGCTTTCCGGATGGTTCTGGCTTCCAACTCATAGCGGGATCAAACCAGATTGTCAGTGATCCACGCTGCTTCAGCGCAGCATTATAATCCGGCCAATTCTTCGGCTTGTAGGTCGGTGCTATCGGTTTGCTCATGCAAACGGACTATCACGCTGGATTTACAACATGAATCCCCTCAGTCGATTTGTGCAACAAAGTCTTGGGGACAGGTAAAGTCTGCTTTCGATACCATATGCGCAAGATCGAAGCGAGATGGGCACAGGGCATAAGGGCGAAATACGACGTTTCGCCCGGCTCTGTGGCTCCATTAACGGGAGGGTTAATCCTGCGGGTTCAAAAGAATCCTTGACCAGTTCTAGCATTAACACTAGTAAAAATGAAATGACGTTTTGTTCAGCGAAATGTTGGAGTAATAAAAGATGGGGCGCTCATGCCGCGAACCCGCAAGCCAACCAACCAACAATTAGGAGTTTAACATCATGAAAAATAATGGAAAATTTACGATCACCGCGGGTCTCGCAGCCAGTATCCTAGCCATTGCCACGCCTGCCTTCGCCGAAGGTGATGTGGTGTTTGCGTCCTGGGGAGGCTCATTTCAGGATGCCTTGCGCTCAGCGATGCTGGAACCTGCAGCCAGCGCACTGAATGTCACGGTCAAGGAAGATACGACAAACGGTATTCAGGACGTGCGCGCGCAGATCACAGCGGGTGCCGTCGCTTGGGATGTGACTGAGCAGGATTTGCCCTCGTGTGAAACACTCAGCCGAGAGGGCAGCCTTGAGCCGATCGATTATTCGATTGTCGACACAACGGGTATCCCCGAAGAGCTGATCCATGAAAACTACATCGGCTTCATCAACTTCACCAAGGTGATCGCGTATCGCAAGGATGCCTTTGGCGACAATGGTCCATCCAATTGGGCAGAGTTCTGGGATCTGGAAAACTTCCCTGGCAAGCGCAGCATGCATGGCAAGGTGAATTATAACCTTGAGGCTGCCCTGATGGCCGATGGTGTGCCCATGGCAGAAGTCTACGACACGCTGGCCACGGACGAGGGCATGAAGCGCGCCTGGTCCAAATTGGGAGAGATCGCTCCCGAAGTCACCGTTTGGTATCGTGGCGGATCGCAATCCGCACAATTGCTGCGTGATGGTGAGGTAGACGTGATCCACATGGGCCATAACCGCGTGGAAAGTGTCATCGCATCCGGCATTGAAGTCGCCTATGCATTCGATGGTGGCACGATGGATGTTGACTGTCTGCTCGTACCCAAGGGCGCGCCAAACGTCGAGAATGCTATGCGCCTAATCAATGAATTGCTCAGTGCCGAAGCGCAGGCGCGGCTGGCGGTCACGATGCCGCTGGGCCCAGTGAATACAGGTGCGTTTGACACCGGTATTATCTCGGAGGAGCAGGCTTTGCTGGTCAACACCTATCCCGACAATTACGGCAAGCAGCTTCTGGTCGACCCGACCTTTTACATCGGCCAGTTGGGTGAGTTGACTGAAGAGTTTGACACGCTGATCCAGCAGTAATCCATTTTGGCGCAGTGCATTTTGCACTGCGCCCATTTTTGTCAGGTTAGGAGCCCCTATGTCATCTGCTGCCCAATCCCTTCCCATCGAAATATCCAGCCTGTGCAAGGCCTACGGACCGGTCAAAGCGCTCGATGATGTGTCGCTGAATATTGCTGCAGGCGAATTCCTGACTCTGCTTGGGCCGTCGGGCTCGGGTAAAACGACTCTTCTGATGGCACTCGCTGGTTTTATGCGTCCTGATGGCGGATCGATCCGGTTTGGCGATCGCGAAATGATTGCGACACCGCCGCACAAACGCGGCCTTGGCATGGTTTTTCAAAGCTATGCGTTGTTTCCATTCATGACGGTGGCCGAAAACGTGGCCTATCCACTGAAAATCCGCGGAGTTTCCAAAAGCGATCAAAAGACACGCGCCGAGCGTGCACTGGATACTGTACAGCTTGGCGGCTATGGGGATCGGCGCATCAACCAATTGTCTGGCGGCCAAAGACAGCGTGTGGCTCTTGCCCGCGCCATGGTATTCGAGCCGCAGATCATCCTGATGGATGAGCCCCTGTCCGCGCTCGACAAAAAACTGCGCGAACATATGCAAATTGAATTGAAGGCGCTCCATCAAAAATTGGATGCAACCGTTGTATATGTGACCCATGACCAGCGCGAAGCCCTGACCATGTCAGACCGGATTGCAGTGGTCAATCATGGTCGGATCGAACAGGTCGAGACACCTGAGCGGCTGTATCGTCAGCCTCATAGTTTCTTTGTGGCGGATTTTATCGGTGAATCAATTTCGTTGCCGGTGAAAGTGGCCAACGATACGGCGCAACTCAATGGGCGTGTGTTGAAATCTGATTTACCCATTGCGCACGGTAGCGGTGGACATCGCTTGGTGATCCGGCCTGAGTTGTTGGAGGTCACCTCTGGTGCTGTGCCTGAAACTGCCAATGATTTATCCGGCCGCGTCAATGACATCATTTATCAAGGCGACAGCGTGCTGGTTATGGTTCAGCACGACAGCGCAGGCCAGATCAATGTACGCGTCCCTGCCAATCGCGCTGGCCAGACTGGGCTGCCTTCCAAGGGAGAGCAGATTGGCCTTGCCCTGCATCCCGAAGACACGATTATCGTACCGGAACATGTGTCATGAGCGTTGCCGAGACCTATGAGGGGGCTGTGACGCATCAGAACGCAAGTACGCTCAAATCCGAAGAACGCCGTGAAAGCATGACGTTTTTCGGGCTTTCGTTGCCCGCAGTGCTTGCAATTTTGGTTGTCGTGTTTCTGCCGGTTTTCTGGCTGTCTTCGCTCTCGTTTTACAATGCCGCGGGCGAGTTGAGCATGGAAAATTATGCGCGTATCTTTGAAAGCGCTTTGTATCGACGGACCTTTGTTGTCACCTTTCAGATCAGCATCGCCGTGACGGTGATCTGTGTCCTTCTCGGATATCCGCTGTGTTACTGGCTGACCAAGGTGCCGGACAGAACAGCTGCCATTCTGATGGTTTTCGTGCTGGTCCCGTTCTGGACGTCGGTACTGGTGCGTACATACGCCTGGCTGGTGCTGTTGCAGCGTAATGGCATCATCAATTCGTCGCTGATGTCGCTTGGCATAATTGAGGAACCGCTGCAGCTGGCGCACAACCTCACGGGATCAATCATCGGCATGGTACATATCATGCTGCCGTTTCTGGTCTTGCCGCTTTATGCCACCATGCGTAGCGTTGACACCGACTTGGTCCGGGCCGCTGTGGGGCTTGGCTCCAGCCCGCGCGGGGCATTCTGGCGGGTGTTTTTCCCGATGTCCCTACCGGGCCTTTTTGCCGGCATCGTGCTGGTCTTCATCCTGTCACTTGGGTTTTTCGTCACACCTGCATTGTTGGGCGGCGGCAAGGTGCAAATGCTTGCACAGCGGATCGAAAGCACGATCACAGTCTATTCCAATTGGGGTGCGGCATCCGCCTTGGGCGTTGTCCTGCTGCTGCTGGCACTGGCGATGATCTGGCTGATGAACCGTGTCTTCGGTCTCGACAAACTCTTCATGCGCTAAGGATCTGAAAATGGAACAAGTTGGACAACGTAAAATTGACGGTCTTTGGTTGACGGTCGTCGGCACCGCGGTGCTGTTCTTTCTGATCCTGCCCACGCTTATCGTGATCCCGATGTCGTTTTCGGGGGCCTCATTTCTGGAGTTCCCGCCTACGTCGTTTTCGTTTCGCTGGTACGAGACCTATTTCACCTCCCCAGAATGGATGAGCGCCACGAAGACCTCCCTGATAGCGGCGGTGTTGACCGTGGCGATTGCGACACCTTTAGGCTCACTTTGTGCCTATGGCCTGCATTGTTCCTCCCCGCGGATCAGGAGCACTGCGCAGATCCTCGTGATCATGCCCATTGTCGTACCGGTGATCCTGATCGCCGTAGGCGTGTTCAGCCTTTATGCCAAGCTGGGGCTCAATTACACGCTTACCGGAATTGTAATCGCCCATACCGCGCTGGCGCTGCCCTTTGTGATCGTGACCGTGATGTCGGGCTTGCAGAACTATGATTTCGATCAGGAACTGGCGGCGCGCAGCCTGGGTGCGTCCCGAGCGTACGCGTTGTGGACAATAACTGTACCGCAAGTCAAATTCTCGATCCAAACAGGGGCCTTTTTGGCCTTTATCACATCGCTGGACGAGGTTGTGATTTCGATGCTGGTCTCGGGCGGGGAGAATGCCACAATTACCCGCCGCATGTTCAATTCCCTGCGTGATCAGCTTGATCCTACCATTGCCGCAATCTCTACCTGCCTGATTGTCGTGTCGATCGCGGCGCTCATCGGCGTTCAGTTGATTGGCCGCAGCAAGAATGTTGACAATTGATGGGCTCTTTATATCTCACCAATCTCGGCCCGGATCTGGCGAGCGGCATCAAGCACCGCAGCGCGATAGCCTTCGACAGCGGTTTCGCTGAAGCGAACGCGCAGACCCGACAGGCTGACTGCACCCAGCAGCTCGCCCTCAAGCCCAAGAACCGGGACAGACAATCCAGCAACGTCTGGATCACGTTCGCCGAGACTAAGATAATACCCGGCCTTTCGGATGCTGGTGGCCTGTTTGCCCTGTCGGATGGAATAGGCATCCAGCACCTGGCCCGACGCGCCCATGCTCAGCGGAATGATCTCGCCCTCTTCGATATGATCCCGCGCAAGCCTGTGCGAATTGACACGGTAAAGACAAACGCCGGAGTTGCCGCGCTGCACGTAAAAGGACGCGCTTTCCCCCGTGGCATTCACCAAGTTCGCCAGCACCGGGCGCACTATAGGCCCCATGCGCAGGTTCTGGCGAAATACGGATCCAAGACGCCACAAAGACGGCCCGAGGTGAAACAAGCCTTCGGCGTCTCGCGTGATATGGCCAAACTTTTCAAGCGAGACGCTCAGACGCAGGATTGTCGCTTTGTTGACACCACTGCGGTCCGCAACCTCTTTCAGAGACAGACCCGCATCACCGGGCATAAAGCAGTCCAGCACACGCAATGCGCGTTCAACCGCTTCGACACCACCTGTTGTGTCCGGGGCTTGGGGTTTGTTGGGCATAGGCAGACCTTTCGACGCAAATCCGTGGCTTTTTGTAGCTTGTTTGGACGCAATTGGAAATCGCAATCAATGGGGGCATCTGGCAATGAATAATGCACAGAAACGATGGATGATAACCGGATATGCCGGTCTGCCATTTGGCGAGTTTTCGCAATGTGAGGCGGGCAATATCGGGGTTTTGGGTGTTCCAAGCGAAGTCGATAGCGGACCGCGTTCCGGCGCCTCCTTGGCACCGGATGCGTTACGCAGGATGACGCAACAGCTTGGAACCGATCTGCCTGCAAATGGCCGGGATCTGGGAAATCTGGACCTGTCGGGCGATTGGTCCGGCGTATTGATGCAGCTTGTGACGCAAATGGTGGATCACGACATTGTGCCAGTTGTTCTGGGCGGCGCGTCAGATGTTGCCTCGGCGGTGCTGCGGGCCTTGCCTGATCTGCCGGTTGTCGCGGCCATGCCACTGGCCCGGCGTGATCTCATAGAGCGACCAGCAAACACGATCTGGGTGGGTTTGAACGGCGGGCAACCTGCCGATGTCTGGGATCAGATCAGTCAGCGCACGATGGCCTGGCGTACCGCCCGGCAGTTGGATGAAGGGCACGCCGACACTCTTGACATGCCCGAGCGCGCTGTTCTCTGGATCGACATATCGGTCATTGATCTGGGGCATGCGGCCGGTGCTGTCGGCCTTAATCCCGGCGGGATGAAACCCGAAACGTTGGTTTCCGTCATCGGGGCTATGTCCTGTAGCTGGCAGGCGATTGTGATCACTGGCCTTGCACCTGCCCGCGACACGCGGGGCATGTCGGAATTGGCGGCAATTGAAACCCTCAACGCGGCATTGCACAATGGGTGAAGCGGCGCACATACAATTTGATACGATCCCCAGTTTTCTGGGCGCACCTGTTGGCGATTTGGAAGACCTCGTGACTGGCCAGATCGCGATGGCAGGATATTTTTGTGACAATCTCGACCGGCCAGCGGCGGGGCAACGCTACCTCGCAAGGCAGCTGCGATATGCCTCCCGGCCCGGGAAGGTACCACCGAATGCAATTGATCTGGGGGATGTAAACGTATTTCCGCTTGAGCGGGACAAGCATTTTTCCATAGTCATCGCGCAATGTGCGGCGGTTCTAGAAACCGGCGCGCGACTGGTGCTGGTTGGCGGCGATTCCAGCGGCCTGAAAGCGCTTGGTATCGCTGCACAGAAGGTCACAGGTGCGGATGTTCCTGTCGTTTCGGTAACAGGGGGCATTGCGGGCAATCTGTCCCAAACCCAACCGGTCATCCTGTCTGTGGATTTACAAGAGCTTGCGGCCAACTGGGTATCGCAACCGCGTCGCCTGACCGGGCTGTCGCCCGCACAGATGATCGCGCAAATTGACACCACCTCGGGCAATGTTGTCGCCGCAGCGGTTTTTGGGCTTGCCCCCGCGTTAGACAGTCGCGGCAGCACGGAAACCCGGGCGGCGCTGGCTATCTTGCAGGCGGTGGCCGAGCGTCTTGAGAAAGGAGCGCGCTGATGCCTTTACGTTCAGCCCCATTGCCGCGCATGGCAGGGCATTTGTCGTTCATGCGCGCGCAAACCAAAGCAATCTGCGATGTCAGGCCTGGCGATCTGGCGGTGCTGGGCATCCCGTTTGAGGACACCAGCGCACCCCATGCTGGCCAGTCTCTGGCACCGCGCGCTTTGCGCGAAACCTCGGTCTATTTTGGCTGGCATGCAAACCCGCAGTTCAGCCACCCGGTTGATATTGATGCGCGACAAGACATTCAGACCGACGGCCTGCATGAGCGGTTATGTGACCTCGGAGATATATCGCCGGGGCCCGAAGACGAAATCCACGCGGCATTGAGGGCGGCAACAAGTCAGATCAGCCGCAATGGTGCCTGTGCCGTAATATTGGGTGGGTCGGATCGCCTGTCCGAGACAGTGCAGAGCGCGCTCCCTGAGTGTCAGACAGCGCAGCTTGGCGGTCCGTCAGGCGATGCGTGCGATTTTCAGATAGCACCCTTGCTTAATGGGGGGGGCACGACCTGCACCTTGGATACTGCCGCGCAGCGTGCAGCGTTTACCCAATGGCGGGATGTATCAAAGCCGTTGTTTGTGCGGTTTGATCTTTCCGTGTTTGAAACATCGCTCAGCGCGCTTTGTGATCGGCCCCGGTTAGGTGGCTGCGATCTTGATACAGTGGTGCAATGGCTCAGCGCCCTGGGACAGCACGAGGTCAGCGCCATCATGTTGACCGGTCTGAACCCGAACAGGCCCGGAATGGGTGTGGTGAAGGTTGGCCAACGACTTATGGTCACGGCTCTTCTGGCATTTATTTATGCGCGCCTCGGATTTGGGATTGATCATCCGGGGCGCCTAACTTCAGAGGAAAATGTACTGACATGACTGAAGCGATTACAACATTCCACCCGCCCCTGACTCAACCGGGATATCGGCTGTTTGATGGGCCTTTACGCGACGTGGCCGATGTCAGTATGGACCAAATCGGCGTGGTGGGCATGCCGAGCGACTGGACACATTCCAGCCGTCTTGGCACAAGACTCGGACCCGAAGCATTGCGCAGGGCGACAACCCTTTTGCAAGCCATGCGCCCGCAGGGGGGCAGCTTTGACCCTGACACGAGCCGCCATACCGTGCCTGCAGCGGATTGGTTGGTCGATTGCGGGGACGCAGAGATCACGGCGCAAGACGTTGATGCAACGACACAGGCCATCGCCGCAATGACCGAAGGATTGACCGTTGCAGGCGCGATCCCTCTGGCACTGGGCGGTGATCACTATAACAGCTTTCCAGCCTGTCTGGGGTATTCCCGTGGGCTGGCTAAACGCGCGCCAAACGCACGTTTTGGGTATATCCAGATCGACGGTCATCTGGATTTCTCCGACCGGCTGGGCGCATGGGGCAGCCACAACCACGCGACCAATGCGCGCCGGATTTCTGAACTGCCCAACATTGATGTGTCAAATATGGTCTGGGTCGGCATCGCAGGCTGGGTCGATGGCGGCGATCTGGCCCTGATCGAAAAACAGGGCGGTCGGGTGTTTTCGGCCTCTGATGTGCATGAAATTGGGGCGGCAGAGGTTATGCGCCAGGCCCTTGCACATGCCATGCAGGGTTGCGACGAGCTTTATCTGTCGATTGACATTGATGCAATGGACGCCGGTTATCTTCCCGGTACAGGTTCCATCGTACATAGCGGCATCACACCTCGTCAGTATTATGATATGCTCGACGGGTTGGCTGAGGCACCCTTGGGAGGGTTGGATATTGTCGAGGTCTCACCGCCGCTTGACCCGTCAGAGCGCACGGAATTTCTGGCGGCGGAAATGCTGTTCCGTATCCTGCGCCGCTTCCGCACTCAGCCGGTGACAGGGATATGATGGAATACATCGGAATCCAGCCGCTCGGTGGGCTATCCCATGCAGGACAGGTCCTTGCCCCGGCAACCCGACCCTGGATCACGGATCTTGCAGCACTTTGTCCTTACGAGGGTCTGCAACCCGGTAATATCCCCGAGTTCGAACGTGACCCGGATTGGGACAACTGGTCCCTTATAGACAGCCCCGGAGACCCTTCTGAGCGTCTGAACTGGCATGTGTTTCAGCGGGGAGGCATCCGGTACCTTGTGGCCGACCGGATGCTTCTGACCCGCGTCAGCTGGCAGGATTTGGATCAGGCCGGGTATGTCTTTGGTAAAGAGGTGTCGATTGATGGCAGGCAGTTTCGCTGCCGGTTGCTGACCGGCGGTAATACCCCCTGTGATGACCCCTATCAGGGAGCGACCCGACCCAATGAATGGGATGCGTTTGTGGGCGGTACCGCGTCGAACGCACCCAAGCCCGATGCAACAGATAATACTACCCCGCTTGGCCCGGATCATCTGAACTCCACGCATAACGGTTTGTGGAATTGGTTCGGTGCGGTCAGTTGGACGGCCGAACCCGTCGCCAGCCGCGCCGACGGGCGGGTATGCCGAGGTTATCACGGCCCGACCTATTTTTACGTGAACACTGTGGACCACCGGCATGAAGATATCGGGTGGCGACCAGTTCTGGAGGAAGTGCTATGACTGCCGACCTGTTCCCTAACTATATCGCCGGAACATGGGCCGTAGGCCACGATGCCGCGCCCAATATCAACCCCTCGGACCTGAACGACACGATTGGTCATTATGCTCAGGCTAGTGCCAACCAGACTGTTGACGCGATCGAAGCCGCGGCCGCTGCCTTTCCGAAATGGCGTGCGACATCGCCTCTGGTACGGTTCGAAGCGCTGGACCGCATTGGGTCAGAAATCCTCGCCCGTGTGGACGAGCTGGGCGATATGCTGGCCCGCGAAGAAGGCAAAACCCTAGCTGAGGCCAAGGCAGAAGCGCATCGCACCGGGCATCTGTTCAAATATTTTGCGGCCGAGGCGTATCGCACAACCGGCGATATCTACCAATCTCTGCGCGAAGGTGTGTCGCTTAAGGTTCTCCGCGAGCCAATTGGCGTCGTAGGCGTAATCACACCGTGGAATTTTCCGCTGGCAATTCCGGCATGGAAAATCGCACCCGCACTGGCCTATGGCAACACGGTTGTGTTCAAACCTGCCGAACTGGTGCCCGGATCGGCATGGATGTTGTCCGACATCATTGCCCGGGCGGGCCTGCCTGAGGGCGTGTTCAATCTTGTGATGGGTACGGGCGGTGAAGTGGGGGAAGCGATCGTTAACCACCCCAAGGTCTCCGGTGTCACCTTCACCGGCTCCACACCTGTCGGACGCAAGATTGGTGCCGCGCTGTTCACGCGTGGGGCCAAAATGCAACTTGAGATGGGGGGCAAGAACCCATTGATTGTGCTGGATGATGCGGATCTGGATCTGGCGGTTCACTGCGCCATGCAGGGCAGCTTTTTCTCAACCGGCCAACGATGCACCGCCTCATCCCGCCTGATCGTCACAGAGAGAATACACGGCGCATTTGTGGACCGTCTTTGTGCCGCAATGAAAGACCTTAGGGTCGGTGATGCGCGCGCGCCGAAAACCCAGATTGGCCCGGTGGCCAGTGAGCCGCAGCTGGCCATAAACAAAAGATACATCTCCCAAGCAGTGGCTGACGGCGCAACACTTGCCGCAGGCGGCGGCGAAGTGACATCGACAACTCCCGGACATTACTTTGCACCTGCCCTGTTTACGGATGTGTCACCACAGGCCGCAATAGCGCGTGACGAGATCTTTGGCCCGATTGCTGCTGTGTTGCGCGTGCCGGACTATGATGCCGCACTTGCCACCGCCAACGACTGCGAATTCGGTTTATCAGCGGGCATCGTCTCGCGGGATGTGGCCAAGATCGACCATTTCTCGCAGAACGCTGAGGCAGGTATGATACAGGTCAATTTGCCCACGGCAGGCATGGATTTTCACGCCCCATTCACCGGCCGTAAAGGATCATCCTATGGTGCGCCGGAAAAAGGCAGCTATTGCCGTGAATTTTTCACTGCAGCCAAGGTTGTGCACGAGGGGCGCGGACAATGACGCAGGCACCATTGAAGGGCATTCGCATTCTTGATCTGACCAATGTGCTCGCCGGTCCGTTCTGCTGCCACCAACTGGCCCATATGGGGGCCGAGGTAATCAAGGTCGAAACCCCGGGCACCGGTGATCTTGCGCGCCAGCTTGGGGCTGACCCCGCACGCAACGCCGATCTGATGGGCGTGTCCTTTCTGGCGCAAAACCCGGGCAAACGGTCAATCACGCTGAACCTGAAATCGACATCCGGAAAACGTATTCTGAGGGAGCTGGTGCAAAAAGCCGATGCCTTGGTCGAGAATTTTCGCCCCGGGGTGATGGCACGCCTGAACCTTGGCTACGATACGCTGGCCCGTGAAAACCCCCGCCTTGTTTATTGTGCTATCTCTGGGTTCGGTCAGGATGGCCCGCTGGCGAAACTGCCCGCTTATGACCAGATTGTACAAGGGATGAGTGGCGTGATGTCGATCACCGGCGACGGTGACACCGCCCCCTACCGGGTGGGCTACCCGATGGCCGACACCATTGGCGGTATGACAGCGGCCTTTGCCGTGGCCGCCGCCCTTGCCAATAAGGCACAAGATCGCGGCACATTCATTGACGTCTCGATGCTTGAGGCCGTCATTGCGACAATGGGTTGGGTGGTTTCGAACCATCTGATCGCCGGGCAGACCCCCACGCCGAACGGCAATGTCAATTTCACCGCCAGCCCGTCTGGCACGTTCCGGACCGCCGATGGCGTGATGAACATTGCGGCCAACAAGCAGGAACAATTCGAGGCTTTGTGCCAAATAATCGGCAAACCCGGCCTTGCCCAGGACCCGCGTTTTGATGACCGAAAGAACCGACTGGCCAACCGCGCCGCCCTGACCGCCGAACTAGAAGCGGCCTTTGCAACCGCCCCCACCCTTGATTGGGTCGAAAAACTGACTGCACAGGGCGTTCCCGCAGGCCCTGTCTGGTCGGTGCCCGAAGCGCTGGCGCATCCGCAACTTGCTGATCGGGGCCTGCTGCAAACCCACCGAATTGGCCCTGAGGATCTGCAACTGGTCGGCATCGGTGCCAAGCTTGATGGCATGGCCCCTAAAGTCAATTCGCCTCCCCCCACATTGGGCGCCCATACAAACGAAATTCTGACAGAGCTCGGCTATAACAATGCCCAGATCTCGACCCTGAAAAAGGAAGGCGCGATATGATGGACCCCTCAGGACGCAAAGAAGCCGAGGATTGGTGGCAGACCGCCCTTATCCGGATGGAGCCGAACCAAATCGACATACGTGGCCGCCCTATCCAGGACTTGATCGGCACGATCGGATTCGTGGACATGATCTGGCTTTGCCTGCGCGGCGATCTGCCATCCGAGGGTCAGGCGCGGTTGCTTGAAGCGGCTCTGACGGCAGCCGTTGATCACGGCCCACAGGCACCATCCATCGCCGCCGCCCGTATGGCCGCGACCTGCGGGGTCGGGCTGAACAGCGCCATGGCGACAGGGATAAACATGTTGGGCGATGTGCATGGTGGTGCAGGCGAGCAGGCAGTCTCTCTTTACCGGCTTGCATTGTCCTTTGTTGATGAAGGTGACACGCCGGATGCAGCGGCAGGGCGGGCTGTAGAGCATTGGACAGCACACCATGGAAAATACATGCCCGGTTTCGGGCATCGCTTTCACACACGCGATCCGCGCGCTCCGCGCTTGATGGAACTGGTAAAAATTGCACAAGACAACGGTGTGGTTTCAGGCGGGTCGCGAGACATTGCACAGCGGATCGAGGAACACCTGTCAGATATCAAAGGCCGGGCGATCCCGATGAACATTGATGGCGCGACCGCCGTAATTTACGCCGAGCTTGGCTTTGAAGCCCCACTCGCGCGCGGACTGTTCTGCCTGTCTCGGTCAGTTGGCATCCTGGCACACGCCTGGGAGCAGACCCAACAAGGGGGGCGCAACAAAGGTCCATTACCTAAAGGTAATCTTTGGACGTATCTCAAACCAAGTGAGAAATAATACGTTTCTCACTCTTGTTCTGACGTCAGCGAAGCGCAACAAGCTGCCATTTTGGTGCAAGAGCAGCGAACTTACGCTTTGTCCCGCAACTATGCCTTTGGTGTACATCGCGGCGAATGACTGCCTCCCCCCCTCCTGATCACTGCGCTTTTGATTTTCAGCCCATTGATCAGGAAAGTATCCTTAATGCCGCGATACCTCGGAGTGCGTGAGGGTAGCTCAAATACTGGAGCGCGTTTTGGAGGCACCGTAAAAAATTCAACCTGTTAACACTAGGTTTACCATTTAGGCACCTTCTTCAATAGATTGAGGAGGGTTTTGACGTGTTTGATGAAACTGGATCTCGAACAAGAAAAGGTGTTGGTGAAAGGGTAGAAATGCTCCTCAAGCGGGCCCAACAGCCCCTTAATGACTTGGGAAATGCACGTCGTCTGAAAGCGGCATATGGGGACAATATAATCAATATTGTCAGCCGAGGGTGGGCTGTCTGGAACGGCTCCAAATATGATCTTGCACAAGGAGAGATCGAAGCTGCAAAACTTGCAGCAACGCTTGGCGAGCTGGTGGCTGAAGAGGCCCAGGCCATTCGTGAACTTGACCGTACAAAGCATACTTTTGACCGCAGCGAGCATCCATTTCCCGATGATCTAATTCGTTTTTCTAACCGTTGCGGCAACATGAGCATGCGTAGGCACGCGCTTGAGGCGTTAAAAACTGAGTGTGCTGTCTCGATTGATCAATTGGATCTGGCCCCAGAACTCTTCACTGTCACAAACGGCTGTATTGATCTGGATGCATTCGCCAACAGTCCAGGGTTCCCAGCGCAACGCAAGCGAAATGCCTCCGCAATGGGGGTCTGGGCCAATGCATTTTTTGGAGCACACCTTCGCGAACATAGACCGACACGGGCGGCAAACGTTACCTATGACCCAACTGCAACCTGTCCAAATTTCAAAGCCATGTTGCGCACCGTGTTCCTGGACGATGATGTTCGTTCCTGCTTTCAAAGGTGTGCAGGCGCGATGCTGTTTGGCCGTAACAATAGCCAAGCCATGCTTTTGTTTCGCGGCTCCGGAGGAAACGGAAAATCCACCCTGTTGAATGTGTTTTCTAAAGTTCTGGGTGATTATGCCGTCCCTTGCCCGATTGAAGTCTTCCTTAAAACAGCAACCCAACACGCGGGCAGGGCAACGCCTGAGGAAATGAACATGCCGTCGGCGAGGATGGTTTATGCCTCAGAGCCTGGGATGACGGACACGCTTTCGGGGAAGGCTATAAAGGGCTTTACCGGAGGGGATGCCAGAATGGCCCGCGCGCTTCACCAAAACCCCTTCAAATACACGCCGACTGCGATCCCAGTGCTCCAATTCAACAGAACGCCACGGATTGTGGAGGAGGACGAAGGGCTGCGCCGCCGCTTGGTTTTTATTCCGTTCGACGTTGAATTGCACAAACTGCCCGAGAAGCAGCGCAAAGACCCGCGCAAGGTTGAAGCGGCTCTTCAAGATGAATTGTCGGGAATTCTGAATTGGATGCTCGCGGGGTACAAGAAATATGCCGAACGGTTGGATAAAGGCAAAGGTGCGCCGCCGGGCATTGACCCTCCACCGATGATGCTGGCCCTCAGGGATAGGCTGCTGCGCCAAGCCGACCCAGTGGGTGAATTCCTTGCTGACGTAACGCGGTCAGATATTGGAAAACGCTTGGACCTAAAGGAGCTCTATACTCGGTTCATTGATTGGGCTGACTGCAATGGGACTGCTCACGTGAAATCGTGGACATTTCAACGATTGCTGACTGAGAAGGGTTATGAGACCCGAAAATCCAACGGATATTCGAAAGTCCTGGACTTGTCTTGGAGGTAACGGATGTGGATGAGCTCTAGATTTTTGAGGGCAGCTATATGCGTCTCGCCTAAACGGACCCAAAATAACTCCGCACGAATGGGTATTTTTCCAGCGTCGTTGATGATTTTGGTCGATGGCCCAGATCAGGACGGCAAACCCAATTGAATTGGGGAAGCAAGGGGGAGACCTTGGGGAGGGTTTGGGGAAAGTGAATTTCCCCTAAGTATATTATATACTGTCCTAAAATCTTCTTGGGGAGGACGGGGAGGACCTACAGGGGAAACGTCAGCCTCTTTCAGTACTGGCTCACAAAGTGTTACCCTACCCTCTACTGACAATGCAGTGTGAAAGTTTGGGTCCTTCCTGGCCTTTTGTTGCGTGGGTATATTCGCACCCCGCTGCCACAGACAGTTAGACAGAACTCAATGCTGGGCGTTTGGGTTGTGGTTGTTATAGTTGTAACCGCGAGCGCCGATAATGGAGTTATTTCAAAAATTTGGAACAAGGTGCAGGGTTAGAGGGCAATCTTAGCGAGAGCAGCCCGCCGCATCGGCAGACCACCACCGGAGCCATAAACAGGCCGTTGGTACTTATGGCCAAGGATATCGGCCCGCACGCGGTCATCCACGCCCACAGACAACAGCATATCTTCGACGTAATGGCGTAAGCTGTAGGCCGTGTGATCTGGTGTCTCTTTCAGCCCGTTGTTTGCCAGGAACTTGTTCACCAAACTCGACCAATGGCTGGCTTTGTGCCGATACCGCTTGATCCCGCCACGCGCAACAATACGTTTAATTGCGTCCAGAGAAATGCCGAGAAGAGGGATTTCACGTGCCGTATGGCGTTGTTTGAGTTCCCGCCCGTTGGGAGCGACACGAATGAAGGGGATCTCTTCGGACAAGCAGAAATCCTCTAACGGGCATGAGAGGACTTCGGAGGGCCGCAAGCCGGTGTTGACCATCGCCAATAGAGCGTCGGCGGCCTCAAAGTTCAGCCCTTCAAAAGCATCTTTTGCGAGCAACTTCTCCGACACCCACTCACGTGAGAATGCCGGACGGGAAACGAGAGGATCGACGGCTTTATCAAAACGCATCTTCGCAAATGGATTGTTGAACTCGGTATGACCCTTTAGCTCACACCATTCGTGGAACAGTTGGGAAAGATGGCCAAAGTCCTTATTCGCCGTTTCTGCCCGTGTTTCGCCTGAATCAACGCGAGTGGCCCACCACTTCCGAAATTTCAGGGCATCAGCGCGGGTGATTTCATTGATCCCCGACGCCCTTCGCTCTGGGACAGCCACTTCGAAGTTCGCAACGGCACGCGTCCTTGGAAGTTTCCAGAGATGCTTTTGCCGCTCAGATTTCCTGATGTGTTTTGTTGCCGTCAGTTCAATGTAGTCGGCGAGAATTTGGGACAAGGTGGGGAGAGCGCGTGGAATAGTCCCGAGAAGAGCCTGAATAACGGGGTGCGGGGCCAATTTGTTATCTGGCATAATTGCCTCGATGCGCGCGATACTTTCCTCGATAGGCAAGGCCAGAATTTCAGACATCGGCATGAAAACAAACCCACGCCCCTCGGCTACCTTTTTCGCGGCCTCGTATTTTTCATATGCGAGGGCTTCCTCCCCACATTCCAGCAGCGCCCACTCAGCTTGTTTAAGTTCCTCGACTTCAAAGGCCCTTCGTTTTGCAACAGTCAAATCAGCTGTTTTTAGGGCCTGACGGATTTGACGGACAGGCTGCCCGGACCGGCCAAGTACTTTACCAAATAGATGATCAGGCACGTTCAGCACGAAATAGTATCGGCCACGATCTAAGGTCAGTCCCATGAGCTCAGCTCCTTATGAAATGCGGGATTCCATGCGGGATATCATGCGAAAATCTTATTCCGTTTAGGGTTAAGAAAGTCTTACCCATTTGAAAATACTCGAATTTTCCGTACCAATGACACTCACGAGGCCATTTTAGTGGCGGAGACGAAGGGATTCGAACCCTCGAAACGGTTCCCCGTTTACTCCCTTAGCAGGGGAGCGCCTTCGACCACTCGGCCACGTCTCCGTCGACGCGTGTATCAGCCAATCGGCTGGAAGGACAAGTGCAAAAAACCACTTTTGAGCGCAATTTTGCAAACCCGCGCGACTTACAGCCAACAGGCCTCTTTTGCTTCAATCCGGCGGGCAAAATCTGACACCGTCTCTGAAAGCCCCTCCTTGAGCGCCACTTCAGGCTGCCATCCCAAAAGTGCCTTGGCGCGACTGATGTCAGGACAACGACGCCGGGGATCATCGACCGCTTCGGGCAAATAAGAGACCTGCGACGCGCTGTCTGGGCACTGTGCCAAAACGGTCTGTGCAATCTCGGAAATGCTGCGTTCATCGGGGTTGCCGATGTTGACAATGGCGCCGGACAAATCTTCTGTCAGCGCCAATTTCAACAACCCGCGGACGGTGTCTGACACATAGCAGAACGAGCGTGTTTGATTCCCCGATCCCATGATGGTGATCGGCTCATCAGACAAAGCCTGACGCACAAAATTGGACACAGCCCGACCGTCGTTCAGTGCCATTCCGGGCCCGAAGGTGTTGAAAATCCGCGCAATGCGCACGTCCAGCCCGGTCTCGCGCAACATATCCAGCAAATAGGTTTCCGCCGCCCGTTTGCCTTCGTCGTAACAAGCCCGCGGCCCGGTAAAGCTGACGTTGCCAACATAGTCTTCAGTTTGCGGATGTACTTCGGGGTCGCCATACACTTCGCTGGTCGACGCCTGCAGAAATCGCGCCCCACACTCCAGCGCCGCCTGTGCAAGGTTGAGCGTGCCAAAAACCGAGGTGCGCCAGGTCTTTAGAGGCTGCGCCTGATAATGCAGCGGCGATGCCGGACAAGCCAGATTGATAACCAAATCACAGGCGAGCGAGCGCGGCTCACAGACGTCCGCCTCAACAAAGGTGACCTGCGCCTCAGGTAGCCCCTCAAAATGGCGCCTGGTGCCAGTATGCAGATTGTCGATCACGGTTACATGCGCACCCTGCGTAACCAGCTGCCTTACAAGATGGCCGCCAATAAAACCGGCGCCACCCGCAACAACTACGGTGGAATTCATTGGGGTCAAGAAAAGCTCTTCCAGTTGTTTTCAATTGCCTGCGCCGCATAGCGCATTTCGGCTTCAAATGTCATCGAATGCGCCAGCGCCCGCCCCTCCTGCGCTATTTCACGCGCTTGTGCATCATTTTCGCGCACCCAGTCGTATTTTTCAAACAAATCGCTCAAATCTGACTTGACCGGAACGTAATGCTCCCACGCCTTGAGGCGGTCATAGTACCACTGGCTAAATCCGAAATCGCTGCCCACCTTCAGGATGCAACAGCCCATCAACATTCGGTGAAACTGATTGTCCCAGGTGCTGGCGAACCCGTCGAGATCAAGCGCATATTTCTTGCCGAACCAGTCGTTTCTTGGGGTGCGGTCGCGGAGCCAGCCTACACGCAGAAAAGAATCGCGATATGGGCCGCGCGGCGGCACAACGAACCCGCAATCAATCTCTGTGTTGTGACACAGGGCAACACATCTCACCCTTTGCATGATCCCGGGGTGATCGGCCAGGTGGGCTTCGGTTGTCATAAGCCCGCTGCCATTGGCCGCGCCGCGCCAAACCAGGTCCTCGCTACGGTCTTCCCACACGATATCTGCCCCGGCGACCTCGTCCCGAAGGTCCTGAAAACCCAAAGTTTCAAAAAAATAGATGTCCGGCAGCAAACAGACATCATCCCGAAAGCTTGAAAAGAAAAAGCCGCCGTGACTGAGGTTGTCGCCGTCGGAGAAATGCACGAGCAGCCTCTGAACGTTGGCGCTGGTGCGGGCCATGTAATTTAAGTACGCACCAGCCCGCCAGGCCTGAAGATCAATCTTCCGCTTGCGCATGCGGCGTGGCAACAACAACAGATAACCCGCGCCCTCACGCTCCAGAATCCCGTCAAAATTGTTCCAAAGATCGTCCGAAAACCTGACACGCAGTGCCGGCGCGGCCTGCCCTGCCCGCGCAAAGCACGCCTGCGCCCTGCGCCTGACCGACCACTCTGGCCAAAGGTATGTCATTTCCGCTACCGCCCACTGTTCCTAGTGCCCGCAGACAATAGCTAAACGGATTGAAACTCAACAGAAATTCGCGCCTCAGGTGTTGAAAAGGAAGTGCATCACGTCGCCGTCCTGCACTGTGTAGCCTTTCCCTTCGGCGCGCATCTTGCCCGCTTCTTTGGCACCCTGCTCGCCGTTGCTTTCGATGTAGTCATCATATGCAATGGTTTCTGCGCGGATGAAGCCCTTTTCAAAATCGCCGTGGATCACGCCAGCCGCTTGCGGCGCCAAAGTGCCGGTGCGGATGGTCCAGGCGCGCGCCTCTTTAGGGCCAACCGTGAAGTAGGTTTCTAGATGCAGCAATTCATAGCCCGCCCGGATCAGGCGATCCAGACCTGCTTCGTCCAGTCCCATCTCGTCGAGGAACATTTCTGCTTCCTCATCTTCGAGTTTGCTGATCTCTTCTTCGATCTGTGCCGAAATGATCACATGGCTGTTGCCTTGCGAGGCCGCCAATTCACCCACTTTGGTGGAGTGCGCGTTGCCCTCGGCCGCTTCGTTTTCACCCACGTTGCAGACATACAGGACCGGCTTGGTGGTCAGCAGTTGCAGCAGGCTCCACGCCTTGGCGTCATCTGCATCCACGTCGATCACTCGGGCAGGTTTGCCCTCTTCCAAAACAGCCAAGGCTTCATTGAGAAGACGCTCCTGTTGAACGGCTTCTTTGTCGCCGCCGCGCACTTTGCGCACCAGCCCCTGCAGGCGCTTTTCAATGCTTTCAATGTCGGCCAGCATTAGCTCGGTCTCGATGGTTTCCGCATCGGCAACCGGGTCTACCCGACCTTCAACATGGGTCACATCCCCGTCTTCAAAGCAGCGCAGTACATGCGCAATCGCGTCCACTTCGCGGATGTTGGCAAGGAACTGGTTTCCAAGACCTTCGCCTTTGGAGGCCCCCTTCACGAGACCGGCAATGTCTACAAACGTCATCCGCGTTGGAATGATCTGCTTGGACTGGGCAATTTCTGCCAGCTTATCAAGGCGCGCATCCGGCACGCCAACCTCGCCCACATTGGGCTCGATTGTGCAAAACGGAAAGTTGGCCGCCTGCGCGGCAGCAGTTTTGGTCAGCGCATTAAACAAGGTTGATTTGCCCACGTTTGGCAAACCCACGATACCCATCTTGAAACCCATGGCCGGACTCCTGTCACATGTTTGTCGCTGCTCTTATGCAGAGTTTGGGCGCTGTGCAAGGCATGTGTTACCCTGCCCCATCAGAGGAGCGCTCAAATGACCTTCAATCCGTATCTCAACTTCGACGGTCAATGTGCCGAGGCCCTCACACTTTACGCAGACCTTTTTGGCGCGACGGACCTCACGCTTATGCCCTACCATGAGGCGCCGCCGGAGGAGAATATGCCTGCATCCGACCGGATCATGTACGGCCACTTCATGCTGGGCGACGCCCGCTTGATAGCCTCTGATTTTTTTCCCGGTTCAGAGGCCAAGCCGCAGGAATCCGTGTCGATCAATCACTCCGTGCCCGACATTGAAACCGGCCAGGCTATATTTGAAGCGCTGGCACAAGGCGGCCAAGTGACCCTGCCATACGGCCCAGTGTTCTTTTCGAAATCTTTTGGCATGGTCCAGGATCGTTTTGGCACAAACTGGATGATCGGTGTGCCGCCTGAGATCCCCGCGTGACAAAATTTGATGTTTGAAAGCCCGTCCAGATGAAAGGAATTTGCAATCCGGCACCTGCGTGGCTGCGCGCCAAAACCACCAGAAGTCTCAAACATTTTGGACAACCCTGTCGATTTCCCCGTGTCAGGATTGATTTCCGCGTGCGCATCCTGCACATGGGATGAGACCAACGACGAGGACTTGCCCATGACACGTATCGACGCCAAATTCGCCGCGCTACAGGCAGACGGAAAAAAAGCATTTGTGGCCTATGTGATGGCGGGGGATCCCGACTACGACACGTCACTTCAAATCGTCAAAGGATTGCCGGGTGCGGGCGTGGATGTGATCGAATTAGGTCTGCCTTTCACCGACCCGATGGCGGATGGCCCGACGATCCAATTGGCTGGGCAACGCGCCTTGGATGGCGGCATGACATTGCAGCGCACTTTGGACCTCGCCACCGAATTTCGCAAAGACGACGACACCACGCCGATCGTGCTTATGGGGTATTACAACCCGATTTTCTCTCGCGGCGTGGACAAATTTTTGGTCGATGCCAAAGCTGCCGGTATTGATGGGCTGATCGTGGTGGATCTCCCTCCCGAAGAAGACGAAGAACTGTGCATTCCCGCGCAGGCCGCCGGATTGAATTTCATCCGCCTCGCCACCCCCACGACGGACGACAAACGCTTGCCCAAGGTGCTGCAGAACACATCTGGCTTTGTTTACTATGTGTCGATCACTGGCATCACAGGCGCCGCGGAAGCAGAAGCCACCAACGTTGGCCCGGAAGTTGCCCGCATCAAGGCCGCCACGGATTTGCCGGTAATTGTCGGCTTTGGCATCAATACCCCCGAAAAATCCAAGGCGATTGCGAGCGTGGCAGACGGCGCCGTTGTTGGCTCCGCGATTGTCAGCCAGATCGGCGCTGGTAAGCCTGTTGCCGACGTGCTGGAGTTTGTAGCCTCATTGGCTGGCGGCGCGCATTCCGCATAAAAGCAGGGGGTTCCCCCAAACTCTTGGGAATGCACGCCGCCGCGCAGCTCTCCTTTTTGTAGCGTCTAGCGAGCAGCCGGATGTCCAGTGTGCAAGCTGCAAGACGGGCGCGGGCTCCTCCCAGATATCCGCGTCTCAAAAGGATCAAGGCATCAATGGCCTCTGCTGCGCTTTTCTTCGAGAGCCCGGGTCATTGCCTCGACCAACACGGATCGGCTGACCGGTTTTGACACATGTCCGGTCATGCCTTGCGACAAATATCCGGCGACCTGATGCACCATAGCGTTGGCAGATACCGCGATGATTGGCGTGGTGTCCTTCACGGCTGCGGTCTCTGCCTCACGGATCAAGCGTGTGGCCTCCAAACCGTCCATCACAGGCATGTTGATGTCCATCAATACCATGTCAAATTCGCCGCTACACCAAGTTTCCACAGCCTGTTTCCCGTCAGGAACAATTGTCAGATCCACCAATGCTTTCTTGAGCATGTGCCGCAAGACCAACTGATTGGTTTTGTTGTCCTCCGCAGCCAACACCCTCAGTCCTTCGAGGCTAATGGCCTCCCTTTCGCTGTCAGGAAGCACCTCAGCCGGGGTGCGGTCTTCCAAAGGGATAACAAGCACCTTGGCTCTGAAAGTGGCACCTTCGCCGGCGTCACTTTTTACACTGATGGAGCCTCCCATCAGTTCACAGATCCGCCGCGAAATTGCCAACCCTAGCCCAGTGCCGCCATGCATCCGCGTCACAGAGGTGTTGGCCTGCGAGAACCGTTGGAAAAGGCGCGGCTGCTGCGACTTCGCGATCCCTTGCCCACTGTCTGTGACGACAATCTCCAACCAGGCTTTGTTATTTGGCGCAGGTCTAAGGTCAAGTTTTAACGAAACCCGTCCGGTCTCTGTGAATTTGATGGCGTTGGACAGCAAATTCCCGACAATCTGTTGCAGCCTCGTGGGGTCGGTTTCCACCATGATTTGGGCGCCCGGTTCGACACTAAGATCAAACACCAACCCTTTTTCTTCGGCCTTCACTTGATGATGTTGCCGCATAACACGCGCCAACTCAGGCAACGAATAAGGTATGGCCTCCAGATCAAATCTTCCGGCTTCGATTTTGGAAATGTCCAGCACATCGTTGATGATCGCCAACAAAAGACGCCCGCTTTCTCCCAAAACCGCGACCAGCCGCGATTGTTCGGCGCTCAAGCCACTGTCATCTAACGCCTGAGCCATACCAAGAATGCCGTTCAAGGGCGTGCGAATTTCGTGGCTCATCGACGCCAGAAACACTGATTTTGCCTCATTCGCAGCTTCGGCTGACACCCGCGCACTATCAAGTTCAGCCGTCCGCTCTTGAACGGCTGTTTCAA
Source organism: Shimia sp. SK013 (assembly GCF_001292625.1). GTDB lineage: Bacteria > Pseudomonadota > Alphaproteobacteria > Rhodobacterales > Rhodobacteraceae > Shimia. Next base: position 129,134 of record NZ_LAJH01000026.1, on the reverse strand, counting down.
GGGACTCTGCCAGTTTGGTCAACCGTTGATTTGCTTCATACAAATCGCGGCTCTTGGCTTCCAAGAGCCGTTCCGCCTCTTCCCGGCCTTTTCGTTCCCGTTGATACCGCCGGCGGGAGACGCCGTCCGGTTGCGTACCAACCTGATCCCCCAAATACATTAGGCGACCTTTTGCACGAGGAATTCCGCGCGAAACCGGCCATTCTCCGAAGCTTCCTGCATATCCACCGTAAACTTGTGCCCGAAATGCGTCATACAGGCTTCAACCATTCCACGGCAGAAATGCTGCAAGGGACGCTCTGACGAATAGACCATCTTTAGCTGCTGTTCCGCGGGCCGTTCCGTGGCGAATGTTGGCAACTCCACCTCGGGATACAGCTTACGCACTTCGACATGAACTTCGTTCTCGATGGAATCCAGCATGTCAAAACCGTCATGTTTGCCAACAAAGAACGCCGGATATCCTTCGACGAAACGCTCGAACATCCATTCGCCAAACTGGACCTGAAGCGCCTCCACCGGCGCGTTCAGGTGCGCGCCAAAGGCGCCCACCAGCGTCATCAATTCGCTGCAGGGATAGTTGCCGACGGTGCTGAATGCGCCGTCGGAGTCCAAATTCACCTTGTCAAGAATGTCGTCTACGGCCTCTTCACCCATCACGGATTCAGCCATGCGGATCAATTCCACAAACACCACGCCCTTCATCAGGACCTCCAACAAATAAACTCATTAAACGCGGCCAGAATATGCCAGAACCGTAAACGAGTCCCTAACAGCCGGAATTTCGATTGCACCGCACAGGTGATATTGGTAAGGAACTCTTACCAATATGAGAGAGTCAGGCCCAAAATGACGGTAATCACCTGTATCGAAGATCTAAAGCGCATCTATGAACGGCGCGTGCCGCGGATGTTTTTTGACTATGCGGAATCCGGCAGCTGGACAGAGCAGACGTTTCGCGAGAACACCTCGGACTTCGAAGACATCTATTTACGTCAACGCGTCGCCGTGGACATGTCCGGCCGCTCAACCGCGTCGCAGATGATTGGCCAAAACGTGTCCATGCCCGTCGCGCTTGCACCAGTTGGCCTCACAGGCATGCAATGCGCTGATGGCGAAATCAAAGCCGCCCGCGCGGCCGAAAAATTCGGCGTTCCCTTCACGCTCTCGACCATGTCGATCAACTCGATCGAAGACGTGGCCGAAGCCACCACCGCCCCTTTCTGGTTTCAGCTCTACACCATGCGCGACACCGATTATGTCAGCCGCCTGATCCAGCGCGCCAAAGACGCGAAATGCTCGGCCCTGGTGATCACGTTGGATTTGCAAATCCTCGGTCAGCGCCACAAGGATCTAAAAAACGGCCTCTCCGCCCCGCCCAAACTGACCCCCTCTACCATTGCCAACCTGATGACCAAATGGCGTTGGGGTATCGAAATGCTGGGCGCAAAGCGCCGCAATTTCGGCAACATCGTGGGCCACGTCGACGGCATTTCCGACTCCAAGGATCTTGGCGCTTGGACCGCCGAAAGCTTTGATCCGACGCTGGATTGGGACAAGGTCGCCAAAATCAAAGAAGACTGGGGCGGCAAGGTCATACTCAAGGGCATTCTTGATGCCGAGGACGCCAAGATGGCGCTCAAAGTCGGGGCCGATGCCATTATTGTGTCCAACCATGGCGGGCGCCAACTGGATGGCGCGCTGTCCTCGATCCGCGCTCTGCCCTCCATTCTTGAGGCCGTTGGCGATCAGGTCGAAGTCCATCTGGACAGCGGCATCCGCTCGGGTCAGGACATTCTCAAGGCCCTCGCGATGGGCGCCAGCGGCACTTACATCGGACGCGCCTTTGTTTATGGCCTTGGCGCTATGGGCGAAGCGGGCGTCACCAAAGCGCTCGAGGTGCTGCACAAAGAGCTCGACACCTCGATGGCCCTGTGTGGCCGTCGCCGCATCGACGAACTTGGCCGCGACGTTTTGCTTATCCCCGAAGATTTTGAAGGCCGGTGGCAGGCGTAAGCCTGCTGCCTCCAACTGGACAGCCCTCGCGGGCCGCGCAATAGTGCGGCCCGCAGGAGGCTTCTGACGTGCTGATCTTTTTCGAACAATCCCTGGCGCTGTTCGCGGTGCCGAAAACCGGCTCCACAGCCTTTGGGCATGTGCTGCGCCCCTTTGCCGACATCTCATTTCAAAAGCGCGTCAAACATCTCACGGTTGGTAAATATCACCGGCGCGTGGCCCCCATGCTGGATCGCACCTTTGATCTGCGTCCTGACCGCGTTGCCGTGATGCGCGACCCGATCGACCAACTTCGCAGCTGGTACCGGTTTCGTGCCCGCGCCGAAAGCATGGCGCAAAGCACACAAAACATGACCTTTGACGCCTTTGTCTTGAACGTGATCTCCGACAACCCCTCGCCGGTGGCGCGTATTGGCACACAGGTCAATTTTCTGTCTCTCAAAGACAAAAGCGTGCCGGTGCATCATCTGTTTGCCTATGATCGCCAACCCCTGCTACGGCAATGGCTTTCGGAACGTTTTGGCGAAGACATCACCCCCAAGCCGCGCAACGTGTCACCCTACTTTGACGCGCCCCTGTCGCCCGAGGTAGAGATCAGATTGCGCAAGGCCCGCGGCAGGGAATTCGCACTCTATGACCAGATTGTTCAGGCCGGCGGCGTTTTGCGTGACTACGTCGGCTGATCTTCGGCGATTTTCCCGCATCTGCCACCCGAATCCCCTTTGCATTCAGCGCAAACCTCGCTATACGCGCGGCTTCACGCGGGGATACAGCCTTGGAGGATCCTCGCCCTAGACAATTGGAGAATTCAATATGGCTGGTCAGATTCCTGATCTTATCGCCGAAGCACGCACGGGGACAGGCAAGGGCGCCGCTCGTCAAGCACGTCGTGACGGCTTCGTACCTGGTGTTGTTTATGGTGGCGACGCAGACCCTCTGTCGATCCAGATCCCGTTCAACGTCCTGTTCAAAAAGCTGAAAGACGGCCGTTTCCTGTCGACGCTTTTCAACCTCAAAGTTGAAGGCCAGGAAGACGTTCGTGTGATCTGCCGCGGCGTACAGCGTGACGTTGTAAAAGACCTTCCAACTCACATCGACCTGCTGCGCTTGCGCCGCACGTCGAAAATCAGCCTGTTCATCCACGTTGATTTCGAGAACGAAGAAGAAGCACCCGGCATCAAAAAGGGCGGCGTTCTGACTGTTGTTCGTCCCGAAGTTGAGCTCAACGTGACCGCAGGTGACATTCCTGAGCGTCTGGTTGTTGATCTGACCGGTAAAGACATCGGCGACACCATCACCATCAGCCAGATTGATCTGCCTGCAGGTGCAAAGCCGACCATCGACCGGGACTTCGTGATTGCGAACCTGTCCGCACCATCGAGCCTGCGCTCGTCTGACAGCGACGACGGCGAAGCCGAAGCTGAAGTCGAAGCAACTGCAGAGGCAGCTGCCGAAGAATAAGACCCCACCGCAAGGTGCGTGGCAGAACGCGGCGTCCTCCGGGACGCCGCGTTTTTTTGTGGTCCGACGCAGCCGCCGTGCGACCATTGGGATGGTCACGCTTCCAACGCCACGCTAGGCTTTCGCATTGATCATAGAAAGCTCGCGCATGTCTCTGCATTTCACCGCCGAAGAATTCACCACGCGCCGCGAACAGGCCTGCGCAGCATTGCGGCGTGCAAACCTCGATGCGATCCTGCTGTTCGCCCCCGAAAGCCACCTTTGGCTGACGGGCTACGACACATTCGGCTTTGCAATGTTTCAGTGCATGGTGCTTGGCGCCGACGGACGCATCGACCTGCTGACACGCGCGCCAGATCAGCGTCAGGCACAACACACCTCCATTTTGGAAGATGACCAGATCCACATTTGGCCCGAATTCGAAGGCGCGCAGCCGCAAAAGGATCTCGTTGCCCTGCTTGCTGATCGCGGCCTGTCAAACGCCCGCATCGGCTGGGAAACCCAGACTGCCGGCCTAACGATGTGGAACGGCCAACGGGTCCGCGATGCCTTCCCCAACCTGATCGAGGCTTCAGATGTCGTCCGCCATTGTCGCCGCCTAAAATCGCCCGCTGAGATCGACATGCATCGCCGCGCGGCAGCCTTGTCGGATGATGCACTTGATGCCGCGCTCAAAACCACCCACGCTGGCGCTTTTGAAGGCGACATTCTCAGCGCCATGCAGGGCGCGGTGTTTGAAGGCGGCGGCGACTATGCCGGCAACGAATTCATCATTGGCTCTGGGCCGGGCGCACTTTTGTGTCGCTACTACTCTGGTCGGCGTCACCTCGACACCAGCGACCAGATCACTTTGGAGTGGTCCGGCGCCTACGCCCGATACCACGCAGCGATGATGCGTACTCTGATCATAGGACCAGCCAGCGATGTGCAAAAGCGTATGCACGCCGCGACGGTTGAAGCGCTGAGTGCCTGCGAAGCAGCGATCAGGCCCGGCGCGCCGATGGGCGACGTGTTTGATGCCCACGCCCGCGTGTTTGATGCTTATGGCTTCCACGATGCCCGCCTGCAGGCTTGCGGGTACGGCATGGGCGCGGTCTACAATCCAATCTGGGTCGACTTCCCGATGTTTTACGAAGGAAACCCCCTGCCAATTGAGGCCGGACAGGTGTTTTTCCTGCATATGATCCTGATGGATTCAGACAGCGGATATGCCATGTGCAATGGCCATTCCGTGCTGGTCACCGAAACCGGAGTGGAGCGGCTGTCCCGCAGCCCGCTGGATCTCGTCTCGTTGTAGAAAGCGGTCGCACCGCAAGCTGTGTGTCAAACACGGCGGCCCGCAAGGCGCGGACTGTTTGAGCTATGACTTGCTGTAAACAATTTGCTCCACGTCAAAGCGCACAAGGCGGCGCTGCTGGGCAAATCCCAGCGCCTCAAACAACCGGCAACTCGCTTCATTCACGGCCTGCGTCTCCGCCAGAATCTGCGCCAGACCCTCATCGTTCAGGATGTGGTCCACAACAGCCCCAACCGCCTCACGAGCCAGCCCTTGTCCCCACACCCGACGCACAAACTCAAACGACACTTCATGTCCCATGCCGTCATGATGCGGGTGCACGACAATCACGCCCAGCGGCGCCCCGTCCACACTAAGCGTCGCCACCCAGATGCCAACGCCGACAGCCCCTTTCACATAAGAGGCAAACCGCGCCTCCAATTGATCCACCGCCACCGGCCCGCCCAAATACCGCCGCACCTGGGGATCACGCCACATCTCCGAAAGAAAGGCACGATCCGCGCGCCCTACCGGGCGCAATTTCAAACGCGCGGTCAGTAACTCCCCTAAAAATACAGCCGCTGCCCTCTTCCTCTTGCTAAAATATCCTGGGGTGGCGACAGCTTGCTGTCGCAGGGGCAAAGCCCCTACCCTTTCTTCACCCGTCCAATGCGCATAAACCCCAAGGTCCGCCCGCTGCTGGTCCCCGGATCATAGGTCAGTCCCGACCGGCTCATACAGTCCACGATCTTTTTCACCACCTTGCGCGGATACTTGGACAGATGCAGCTCCAACACCACATGGCGCACGCATTTTGGCCACTTCTCTTCAAAGAGAAACTGCTCGCCGCCTTCGATGTCCATCATCACAAATTGCGGCTCTTGAATCGCCAACAGATGCCCAATCGGAACCGCGGGCACCTCGACCATGTCCTCAGGCGATGTGCCCTCCTCCACCAGACCGCCACCCCAGAACAAAGCCCCCGCGCGGAATTTCACCGTCTCAGCATCATGCGCGTTGCCAACCACGGCCCCATGCACAAGCGTCACCTCGCTTTGCCCGTTGCGCGCGAGGTTGGCGCGGATCGGATCCAACATCTTGGGGTTGGCCTCCACGCTCATCACGTTCTCGGCTCCGGCCGCTTGCGCACAGATCGCGCTGACATAGCCAAGCCCCGCACCGATCTCCAGCACGCGCCAACCCTTCTTGATCCGCTGCAACGCGGCGGCGCTTTCTTTGTTTTCATACTCGCCAGAGGCCAATTTGGCGGCGATCTGTGTGTCGGTGAGCCAGTCCGGAATGCCAACTTCAATGCCTTTGAGCGTGTAAACTGTCATGCCCGATCTGCCCGTTTGTTCTTGTCAATTGATTGAGTCCTAGGGGCTTGGCCGCTATAGAGCAACCGTGAGCAGCAAAGGCAGTCCTTCATGAAACTCTTTGTCGGCCTGGGCAATCCCGGCACCAAATACCAGAACAACCGACACAACATCGGTTTCATGGCGCTTGACCGCATTGCGGATGACCACGGTTTTGCCCCGTGGAAGGGCAAGTTTCAGGGTTCCCTCACCGAGGGTCGGCTTGGCTCTGAAAAGGTGCTTCTGCTCAAGCCCGAAACCTTCATGAACCTCTCCGGCCAATCGGTGGGCGAAGCCATGCGGTTTTACAAACTTGCGGCTGAGGACGTGGTGGTGTTTCACGACGAACTCGATCTGGCGGCGGGCAAACTCAAATACAAAAAGGGCGGTGGCCACGCTGGCCACAACGGGTTGCGCTCGATGCATCAGCACATCGGCGAAGCCTATGGCCGCGTTCGCATGGGCATCGGCCATCCGGGGCGCAAGGATCTGGTGAGCCACTACGTCCTGCATGATTTTCACAAAATGGATCAGGACTGGCTTGATGACATGCTGCGCGGGATTTCGGATGGCGCCGCACATCTGGCAGCAGGCGACACCGCCAAGTTTTCCAACGCTGTTGCCCTGCGTTTGGCGCCGCCGCGCTCGTCCACCACAAAACCCAAACCAGAGACGCAGCAAAACCAACCGAAGGCCAAAGCCACGCCAAAACCGGATCCCAAACCGGAACCGGCTCAAGACACACGAAACCCATTGCAAAAGCTGATGGACAAGTTTTCATGAGTGCGCCCCTGCGGGCGGCGTTTCTGGATCAAGCCGGCCATTGTGACGGCCTCGGCAGCCCTTTCATGGTACGCCTGCTGCGTCTGCTTTCGCAAGACTGGCCCGAAGACACCGCACTGGCGGAAAAGAGCGCAAGCTTCACAGGTGACATCGGCCCCTCCGGCCACAGCCTGCCGCTGCGCATCGCCAGCGGACTGCATGCGCTTGTCTTGCAAGACCGCGACGCCGCGCTCGCGGCGGTCTACCCACCCCACTCCGCGCCGGATGCGCTGTTTGGCGAAACCATCAAGCAAGCGCTTCATACACACGACGCGTTTCTCTGCGATTGGATTGACCGCCCGCCCCAAACAAACGAAGTACGCCGGTCGGCCGTCCTGATCGCCGCGGCTGAACTTTTGCACGCGAGGTTCGGCTTACCCTTCCAACTCTCCGAACTTGGTGCCTCTGCCGGGCTCAACCTGATGTTTGATCGTTTTGACCTCGTGACGGACCCCCAAGTTGCCCCTCAAAGTCCGGTTGTTCTCACGCCAAAGTGGACCGACGCGATACCGACGCAATACAGTCGCGATGCCGACAGCGGTTTTTCACTGCCCGTGACTGAACGTCGGGGCGTCGATCTGACCCCGTTAAACGCCCACGATCCCGCCGACGCGCTGCGCCTTCTCGCCTATCTCTGGCCCGATCAGACCGAGCGCCTCACCCGCACCCGCGCGGCCATAGAACTGCAGGATGCACCGGTCGACAAAGGCGATGCCATCGACTGGCTTCAAGACCGTTTGCAAACGACAACCGACGGCCAGCTGCACCTGATCTATCACACTGTCGCGTGGCAATATTTCCCCGCAGAAACACAAGCGCGCGGCACCGCATTGATCGGGGCCGCAGGCGCCAAAGCCACGGACGCCTCACCGCTTGCCTGGCTTAGCTATGAGGCCGACAACCAGACCCCGGGCGCGGCATTGACCCTGCGCCTCTGGCCCGGAGATTTGCGCTTCGATTTGGGGCGCGCTGACTTTCACGGCCGCTGGATTGATTGGCGCGGACCAGCTGCACTGACCTAAGGTTTTGCTTGCTCAAAAGCCGCCGAAAGTGGTCAACTCCTCCTTCAACATGGGGAGGATGTTTTAATGCGTACTTTTGGTAAATGGCTGGGGCGAATTCTGTTGATGCTTGTTTTGGCGGCCGCAGTGGTCGGCTTTCTGAAACGGGATGAGCTCACACGACTGCTTGCGGTCAACTCGCTGTTTTCCGAAGGAAAAATTGTTCACAACTTCTCCAACATGAACGCCGCTTTCCTGTGGCGTGAGGTGCCGCGTGGCGACGCGCCGGTGATCGACTTACCCAAAGGGCCACAGGCCGCTCTGCCGTCGGGCGTGGCGCAATATGTCAAAGACCGCAGTGTGACATCCATGCTTGTGCTCAAGGACGGCGCGATTGTGCACGAGGCATATTACAAGGACACCACAGACACCGATTTGCGCATCAGTTGGTCCGTGGCCAAGTCATATTTGTCCGCACTAATGGGCGTCGTCTTGGCAGACGGCGACATCGACAGCATCGACGATCCGGTCACCAAATACGTGCCAGCCTTGGCAGGTTCCGCATACGACGGCGCCAGCATCAAAAACGTGTTGCAGATGTCTTCAGGTGTGACATTTGACGAGGACTATCTGGACTCCAACTCAGACATCAATCGCATGGGCCGCGTGCTGGCGCTTGGCGGCACGATGGACGGGTTCACCGCCGCATTGTCAGACACCTTCGCCGCGCCGGGCGACGAGATGAAATACGTCTCGATCGACACACATGTGTTGGGCATGGTGATCCGCGGCGCCACCGGTCGCGATGTCGCTTCGCTTTTGTCAGAGAAAATTATCTCCAAACTCGGCTATGAAGCCGCGCCATACTACCTCACCGACGGGGAAAGTGTCGCGTTCGTCCTCGGCGGATTGAACGTGACTACACGGGATTATGCGCGCTTTGGCCAAATGATCCTGCAAAAAGGTGAGCACAATGGGCAGCAGATCGTGCCCGCTGATTGGCTGGCAGCGTCAACTATTCCCAGCGCCAAAACCAAGGTAGGTGAGCTGAACTATGGGTACCAATGGTGGATGCCCAACGACCCCCGCGAGGGTGAGTTTTACGGACATGGGATTTATGGCCAGTACCTTTATGTCAACCGGCCCAAAGGGGTGCTGATTGTGGTGACCTCGGCGGACCGTCAATTCAAAGAAGGTGACGTAAAAGGCGACAGTATCGCTCTTTTTCGCCAGATATCTGAAGAGTTGCAGTAACGCCTGCGACAAAACTGTCCACGAAATGGGGCGCGCCGCTGCCGATAGCCTGCGGGCCCAGAAATCCACGACTTGAAACTCCATTTCGTGAATGGCGTCGATCTGGCCAGTATGTTCAAATCTCGCCCTTGGAGCCAATATCCGTACTTTGCCGGAGCACGCTGCCGTGTCAGACTGGCACCATGATCGAAAAAGACCCCTCTGTGAACGTCCTCGGGGACGTGTTGAAACCCTGCTCTCTGGATCCGCTCACCGGATACTTCCGGGACGGCGCCTGTAACACGTGCACACATGACACCGGAAGCCACACCGTCTGTGTGGTCCTAACCGAGGAGTTTCTCGCCTATTCCAAATATGTGGGCAACGACCTGTCAACGCCGCGACCGGAGTTCGGATTTGGTGGCCTGAAAGCTGGGGACCAATGGTGCCTGTGCGCCGCGCGGTTTCTGCAAGCTCACGACGAAGGTTGCGCGCCAAAGGTACGGCTCGCCAGCACGCATCAGTCCGCTCTTGATATTGTGCCGCACGCCGTTCTTGTGCATCACGCACTCGACGCGCATTAGCAACCTGTCGGTCTAGTGGCCTTCGATATCGGCAAAATCGGGACCTTGGTCTGCCCAGTGCGTTTTGGGCATTTCTGTCAGAGGCACCACGATATCCGTCACAAACCCACCGGTTTTCTTATCTATGATGATCACGTGCAAATCGGTTTCTGAGAACCCGCGAAGTCGGGTATTACCATTCAGCCGACGATCGATTTTCACCCGTTGCACGCCTGCTGATGTCATTTTTTGGATGGCCGCCTCGCGGGCCACCGAAATGCTTTCAGCCCTTACCGGGGCCACCGCCAGCAGCGCCACGGTGGCAGACCACAAAAAATACTTCATCATTGCACGCATAGATCACCACCGTCCTTGGAATGTCTTTCACCAAGGTGGCCCTCTCTGCCCGCCCTCGCAAGGGGAAGAATGCGCAGAAAGTCCCATGCGGTGTTTGCGCAAAAATAAAAAAGGCGCCCCGCTGGGCGCCTCTTGTTCTGGTCCGTTGCTGCCACCAATCTAGTCGGCCGAACGCCCCTCTTCGGTGTCGGACATGTCAAAGCCGAGATATCGCGCCACGGTTTGCACGTCTTTGTCCCCACGACCACACATGTTCATTACAAGGATGTGATCCTTAGGCAGGTCCGGCGCGATTTTCATCACATGCGCCAGCGCATGGCAGGGCTCCAACGCAGGAATGATGCCTTCCTGACCACAGGAGAACTGGAACGCCTCAAGCGCCTCTTTGTCCGTGATCGACACATATTGTGCGCGTCCCGTATCATTCAGCCAGCTGTGCTCCGGCCCGATCCCCGGGTAATCAAGTCCCGCAGAGATCGAATAACCTTCCAGAATTTGGCCATCGTCATCCTGCAACAGATAGGTGCGATTGCCATGCAGCACACCCGGACGCCCGCCGGTAAGCGACGCGCAGTGCTCCATCTTCTCATTCACGCCTTTACCGCCAGCCTCGACGCCAATGATGTTGACCGACGTGTCATCCAGGAACGGATGAAAAAGCCCCATCGCGTTGGAGCCTCCGCCGATCGCTGCAATCAACGTGTCAGGAAGGCGGCCCTTGCCCTCTTGCTCTTCGAGCTGCCAGCGCACTTCTTTGCCGATAATCGATTGGAAATCGCGCACCATCGCCGGATAGGGATGAGGTCCAGCCACGGTCCCGATGCAATAAAACGTGTCACCGACATTGGTCACCCAATCGCGCAGCGCGTCGTTCATCGCATCTTTCAGCGTACCACGACCAGAGGTCACCGGTACGACTTCGGCGCCCAGCAAACGCATGCGGAACACGTTGGGCGCCTGACGTTTCACATCATGCGCGCCCATATAGACCACACACTTCAGGCCAAACTTTGCACAAACGGTGGCTGTCGCCACGCCATGCTGGCCCGCACCGGTTTCAGCAATAATGCGTGTCTTGCCCATGCGCCGCGCCAAAATGATCTGACCCAACACGTTGTTCACCTTGTGGGCGCCCGTGTGGTTCAACTCATCACGCTTAAGGTAGATCTTGGCGCCACCCAGCGTCTCGGTCATGCGGGACGCAAAATACAACGGGCTCGGACGACCGACATAGTGTTTCCACAGATCATTCATCTCGGCCCAGAACGTATCATCGTCCTTGGCCTTTTCGTATTCCGCCTCAAGATCAAGGATCAAGGGCATCAAGGTTTCGCTGACAAATCGGCCACCGAACTGGCCGAACCGGCCTTTTTCGTCTGGGCCGTTCATAAAGCTGTTGAAAAGGTCGTCGGACATCTTGCCTCTCCCGCGGTGTTTCAAATGTTCTAGGGCTGGGGATCAGGATTTGCCAGCGTAAACTGCTCGCAATCGCCGCGATAAGTGCATTCGCGATCTTCCTGCCGACTGCCACTGATACAAGCTACGTCAACGCCGCTCGCGCAGACCAAAAACATCTGTATCAGACGAGCTTTGGAGGCAAACTTCCCTCAGAGCCCCCCCTAGCAGCTTGAACAAATGTCCTGATCAAGTTGACGTCTTTTATCCCCGGCCCGCTTTCCACACCCGAAGACACATCCACCTGTCGCGCCCCTGTCATGCGCACGGCTTCAGCGACGTTGTCCGGCGTCAGCCCGCCCGCAAGCATCCATGGCGCCGGCCAGTATTTGCGGTTCACAAGACGCCAGTCAAACGCCAGCCCGTTGCCGCCCGGAAGAGCCGCGCCTTTAGGTGCCTTTGCATCCACCAGCAACTGGTCTGCGACATTTCCGTAAAGATCGATCTGGGCCACATCAGCCGCTTCCGCGATGCCAATGGCTTTCATCACCGGCAAACCATACCGGGCGCGCACGTCGGCCACACGTTCCGGACTTTCGCCGCCATGCAGCTGCAACATGTCCAGCGGCACAGTCTCCACCAATCGGTCCAGAAACCCGTCGTCCGCGTTCACGGTCAAAGCCACTTTGGCGAGCCCAACCGGAGCCGCAAGCGCCAAATCTCGGGCGAGGTCCAAGCCGACGTTACGCGGAGACTTCTCAAAGAACACAAAGCCGACGTATGCCGCGCCCGCCTCAGCGGCCGCCAACACATGCCCAGGCTCTTTCAGCCCGCAAATCTTGACTCGAATATCCATGTGCAAGCCCTACAAGAGCCGCGCCCAAATGCAAAGCTTCAGCAGGCTTCGTCCAACAGCGCGAGAACTTCGTCCTTGTTCTCCGCCTGCTTACCTTTCAGGCGACGCACTTCACGTTTGGTCTTGTGCAACTCTTTCTCGGCCTTGGTCTTGTCCGCCCGATGCCGATGCTCGCGCAGCCATTCCCAGACGAAACCGACCAGAAGACCCACAACAATCGCGCCAAGGATCACCACGAATTGCGGCAGGGTGATGGAGAAGTTCAGACCCAACAAATCACCCAATGCCGCGGGCAACACAGTCAGCGTGACAAAGTCACGGTTTGCCAGACAAACAGAGATAAGGACGACGCCAAGGGCACCGAGAAAAGCGTAGCGAATATAGCGCATGGGTTACTTCCCGTTCAGACGATCTCGCAGCAACTTGCCCGTCTTAAAGAAGGGCACGTGTTTTTCTTCCACTTGCACCGACTCTCCTGTGCGCGGGTTGCGCCCTGTGCGGGCGTCGCGCTTCTTGACTGAGAATGCACCAAACCCCCGAAGCTCAACGCGGTCACCGCCGCTCATGGCGTCCGTGATTTCGTCGAATATCGTGTTCACGATACGCTCAACGTCACGTTGGTACAGATGGGGGTTCTCATCGGCAATCTTCTGAATCAATTCCGAACGGATCATCGGCATATGTCTCCCTAACGGCGTGCAGGTCTTTGCGCATGCATCTGTCTAACTATAAGTAGAAACGCTGAAAACGGAAATGGAAAGGCAGGTTGATCGCCCGTTTTTGCTCAATTCCGCCGATTTTTGCGCCTTGATCGCGCTATCGGGTCGGTTTTTCCCCCACTCTACTTCCCCGACATCACCGCCGCAGCGCAGCGAAGCCATTGATTCGCAAAGAAAAGCCCCAGCGCGCTTTCGCCTTGTTTTGGCCTGACACCTTCCGGTGTTTCGCGCGGCAATAGACGCCTGATTTCTGGCTGACCGAAACAATGCACGTGCTAATGTCACCACATGTTCTTTGATTTGCCTTCCCATGCCGATTTGTATCAAGCTCTGCTCGATCGCGACGACCGCTATGACGGGCAGGTTTATGTGTGCGTCGCGACCACCGGCGTGTTCTGCCGACTGACCTGCCCTGCCCGCAAACCCAAGCCTGAAAATTGCACCTTCTTTGCCACCATTGGTGAGTGCATTGAAGCCGGATATCGTGCGTGCAAGCGATGTCATCCACTCGCGCCGGCGGCAGATGCTGACCCAGCCATCGCAACTTTACTCGCGGCACTGGACGACCGCCCTGACATCCGTTGGTCCGAGCGCCATATCATCCAAATGGGGTTTGACCTTTCCACCGTACGACGCAGTTTTAAGCGCCAGTTTGGCATGACATTTCTGGACATGGCCCGCCAACGCCGCCTGCGCGAAGGATTTGAAACACTGGCCAGCGGCGACAACGTGATCGCCGCGCAACACGACGCCTCCTTTGACAGCCCACAGGCCTTTCGATCAGCATTCGCCCGCCTCATGGGCTGCCCACCGTCAGCCCTAAAAGCGGGAGGACTGTTGCGGGTCGACTGGATACCAACCACCTTGGGTGACATGATCGCCGTTTCGTCGGCCAGCCACCTTCATCTTTTGGAGTTTGTCGACCGCAAAGCGCTTCCTCGCGAGCTTGCCCGCTTGCGGGACTTCGCCAAAGGAGATCTGGGTTTGGGCCGTTATGCCCCGACCGATCAAATCCAGTCCGAACTGGCCGCCTTCTTCAACGGTGCCAGCGCGACATTCTCCACGCCGATGGCGATGCATGGCACGGCCTTCACCAAAGACGTCTGGCACGCACTCCTTACCATTCCTGCGGGAAGCACGCGCAGCTATTCCGAGATTGCTCGGGACATGGGCCGTCCCTCCGCCACCCGCGCGGTTGCCCGCGCAAACGGCGCCAACCAAATCGCTATTGCGATTCCCTGCCATCGCGTCCTCGGCGTCAACGGGGCGCTCACCGGATATGGTGGTGGGCTGTGGCGCAAACAGAAACTCCAAGACATCGAACACCATTATCGTCCTAAATCTGAAAGGCTCCCCGCATGAGTGACGCCCGATCCTCGATCCAAAAAGCCGATGCTTTGAGATCTCTGCACACACCCGGCACACCTCTGGTGCTTTTCAACATCTGGGACGCCGGCAGCGCTGGTGCGGTGGCCAAAGCGGGCGCAAGGGCGCTTGCCACCGGCAGCTGGTCAGTGGCCGAGGCGCAGGGGTATCGTGACGGCGAAACACTGCCGATGGAGTTCCTCCTCAACATTGTCGAACGCATCGTGGCCACCAGCCCCTTGCCGCTGAGCGTGGATTTTGAAGGCGGCTACGCAGCAGATCCGTCCGCAATCACACTCAATGTTGAACGGCTGATCTCCGCAGGCGCGGTCGGCCTCAATTTTGAGGACCGTGTTGTCAAAGGCCAAGGACTGCACGCGATCGCCGCCCAAGCAGACCGCGTAAAAGCTGTGCGCGCTGCCGGGGAGCAAACTGGCATTCCAATTGTGATCAACGCCCGCACCGACCTTTTCCTGCAATCCAAACCGGAAGATCACGCCAGCCACATCACCGAGTCGCTTGACCGTGCCGCCGCTTATGCCGAAGCGGGCGGTGACAGCTTCTTTGTGCCCGGCCTGTCCGATCCGGATCTGATCCAGCAGGTTTGCGCCCGAAGCCCGCTTCCAGTGAACGTGATGCTGCGCGATGTGAGCGCCCAAGTCGCGCCTCTCGCGGCACTTGGTGTGGGCCGTATCAGCTTTGGCCCCACGCCTTATGCAGCGGCGATGAAAGGCATCACCGAACAGGCGCAGGCGTTTTATTGAACATCTAGTGGACACACCAGCGGTCTGAGGGACGCTTCACTCAGACCGCGACAGACGACCAAAGTCTCGCGCGACCATTGCGATTTCTCCGGTCTCATGCTGCCAGCGGTGCACGGAAGGTGTACAAACACCATTCTCATATAGAAACGCCAAGGCGTCTCCCATCCCGTTTGCCCCGATGCATATCGCGTTGTCCGGCCAACCGACCCAATCTTTTATTGCTGCGGTCTCCTGAACGATGTCCATTGCAGTACGTTTCAGGCGTTTTTTGTCCGACTTGTCCCAAACTGGATGCAGATCCCAGTTGTCACCATCACAGACAACTTCACCGCCGTTTTCCGACTTCAAACTCTTCCGATACTCGCTAGGTAGCTTGACGCCGAGGGTGGCTTCGCAAGCCTCAATAAACTTTTCATCGACCGGCCACGGCATCTCATACGCTTCCACTTTAGCTTTTTTAAGAGACCATAGGGTCACAACCCTAAGATGTAAAGCGAACGTCCCCCAGTAAAATCAGATATCCTGCTGCCTCTTCCAACCACCTGATCAAAAGAAAAACCCCGCCGTCTCCGGCGGGGTTTCTTTTTGTCTCAGAAGATCGGGCTGATCTTATTCGTCGCCCGTCTTCAGTGCGGCGCCAAGGATATCACCCAGCGATGCACCGGAGTCCGAAGAACCATACTGTTCGACGGCTTCTTTCTCTTCAGCGATCTCGCGCGCTTTGATCGACAGACCCAGACGACGTGTCTTGCTGTCAACGTTGGTCACGCGCACGTCAACCTTGTCACCGACATTGAAGCGCTCTGGGCGCTGCTCTGCACGGTCACGCGACAGGTCGGAGCGACGGATGAAGGACTTCATGCCTTCATAAACCACTTCGATGCCACCGTCTTCGATTGCGGTCACTTCACAGGTCACGATCGAACCGCGCTTCACGCCGCCAACTGCTTCTGCAAACTTGTCGCCACCCAGTGCTTTGATCGAGAGCGAGATACGCTCTTTCTCAACATCAACCTCGGATACGACGGCCGAAACCATGTCGTTCTTGTGGTAGCTCTGGATTGCTTCTTCGCCGCGCTCGTCCCAAGACAAGTCGGAGAGGTGAACCATACCGTCGATCTCGCCAGGCAGGCCGATGAACAGACCGAATTCGGTGATGTTCTTGACTTCGCCTTCGACTTCGGTGCCCTCGGGGTGTGTTTCTGCAAACACTTCCCATGGGTTGCGCTGTGTCTGCTTGAGACCAAGGGAAACGCGACGCTTGGCGCCGTCGATTTCCAGCACCATAACGTCCACTTCTTGCGAGGTGGAAACGATCTTGCCGGGGTGTACGTTCTTTTTGGTCCAAGACATCTCGGACACGTGAACCAGACCTTCAACACCAGGCTCGAGCTCAACAAATGCACCGTAATCGGTGATGTTGGTCACGCGACCTTTGTGCACCGACTCCAGTGGGTACTTGCCAGCCACCAGATCCCATGGATCTTCCTGCAGCTGCTTCATGCCAAGGCTGATGCGGTGTGTTTCTTTGTTGATCTTGATAACCTGAACCTTGACGGTTTCGCCGATTGTCAGGATCTCGGATGGGTGGTTCACACGACGCCATGCCATGTCAGTCACGTGCAACAGACCGTCTACGCCACCAAGGTCAACAAACGCACCGTATTCGGTGATGTTCTTGACGACACCGTCGACCGCTTGGCCTTCGGACAGGTTGCCGATAACTTCTGCACGCTGTTCTGCGCGGGACTCCTCGAGGATCGCACGACGCGATACAACGATGTTGCCACGACGACGGTCCATTTTCAGAACCTGGAACGGCTGCTTCAGACCCATCAATGGGCCAGCGTCACGCACGGGGCGCACGTCAACTTGCGAACCGGGCAAGAAGGCCACGGCGCCGCCGAGGTCAACTGTAAAGCCGCCTTTGACGCGACCAAAGATTGCGCCTTCAACGCGCTCTTCGTCGGCATATGCTTTTTCGAGGCGATCCCATGCTTCTTCACGGCGTGCCATCTCACGAGAGATAACCGCTTCGCCGCGGGCGTTTTCAGCCGAGCGCAGGAAGACTTCTACTTCGTCGCCAACAGCGATTTCAGCAGGTTCACCAGGATTTGCGAATTCTTTCAGATCAACGCGGCCTTCCATTTTGTAGCCGACGTCGATGATGGCTTGGCCCGCTTCAACTGCGATGACCGTGCCTTTGACAACAGAACCCTCTTCGGGTGTGTCCATTTCGAAGCTTTCTTGCAGGAGGGCTTCGAATTCCTCCATAGTTGTATCAGCCATGTGGCGTCATTTCCTTTTCAAACATTTTTTCTGGCCAAACGGTTGTCTCCGCCGGTCTAAGTTGGTGCCCGCCTTGCGACGTGCGAATTGGTCTTGGACGCGCCAACAACAAGAAAACACACACAAAACAAAGAGGGCCGGCGATTGCCTGACCCTGCTCGTCTCATTGTTTTATGGCATATGCGCCTTATAGACAGGGGCTCTATAGACACATTCCCCTATCGGAGCAAGTCGATTGTGCCACACACCCCTGCCCCGCTGATGGCTGTTTCCCCGCGTTGACTGCGCCCTCTCACAGCGTCGCAGACAGGAGCATCCTTTCAGAAGTTGAGAGGCATATCCCTCACATGGCGCAAGCAAGGCCGCTATGGATGCGACGCAGCCAATGTCGGCTTTGAGCCCAAACCTACCAATTTTCTGTACTGCGGCTAATGTCGGCTTGCTGTACGATTGTTCCCGCCATAGTGTTCGTCTCTATGATGAAAGTATGTTCAAGTCTGGTGCTTGAGTGGCGCGCAATGGGTGCGCCCTTTGGCAAAACTCAGGAATGGTGGCCGCCGCCCTGCCGTTGATCTTTGTGATCGACCCTGAAAACCATCAAAACGAACTGGATATACTATGACGATCCACGGCCTTACGGTCCGTGCAGACACGCTTGTCGTGACTTGGGCGGATACGACCACTACGGATTTTCCAACAATTTGGCTGCGCGACAACTGCCCTTCTGGACTGCACCCCCAGACACACGAACGCCTGCTAGACTTGCTAACGCTTGATGATGCGCCAGTCCTGTCATCCGCGCAGGTTGACGAAGACGGTGTCCAGCTTGGCTATGCGGACGGACACATCAGCTTTTTACCTTTGTCTTTGTTGACCGGTCATCGTCCCGGCCAACGTGCTGCCGATCCGGCGGCGATTGCAACGCGGCTGTGGCGGTCGGAACACGCTGTGGCTCGGTATGCAGCATCACCGATCATGAATGAAGACACTGCTTTGACGGCGTGGATGCAAGCCACGGCTGCCGACGGCCTCACCATCATTGAGCACCTGGAGGATCGGACAAGTGCTGGCGTTGATGTGGCTGAACGGATTGATTTCCTGCGCAAAACCAACTTTGGCACCACGTTTGAAGTGATCAATAAACCTGATCCTAACAATCTGGCCTATACGTCAGTCGCACTACCACTGCATACCGACCTGCCGAACCAAGAGGTGCCGCCCGGCTACCAGTTCCTGCATTGCCTCGCCAACGAGGCCATCGGCGGCGGGTCGCTGTTTGCTGACGGTTTTGCCATGGCTGAGGATTTGCGCACCGATGATCCCGAAGCATTCGACCTGCTCTGTAATGTCGAAATTCCATTCCGCTTTCACGACGGTGACGCCGACATCTCGGTCTATAAGCCAGTGATTACACTGGGTGCTGCGGGCAAAGTGATCGAGATACGCTATAACGCCCACCTTGCAGGCGTATTCGATATGGCCGCCGATATCATACCAGCCTATTATCGTGCTTACCGCGCTTACATGTCCAAGACCCGTGATGCTAAATATCGGATCACGCTGAAACTACAGGCGGGTGAAATGGTAGTCTTTGACAACAGGCGCGTTCTGCACGGGCGCGATTCCTTTGATCCGTCCACTGGCTTTCGTCACTTACACGGATGCTACGTAGATCGCGGGGAATTTGCCTCACGACTGCGTCAGTTGTCCCGTAAGATCGACGCTGCAAAAGCGGCATAATCCGCCAATGAGCTACGCTGATGCACTTTCGCGGCAACGTCTGCGAAGGTGCGTTCTTCGCTTTGTCTAAAATGACAAAGGGGTAAGCAACTTGCCCGGAAACAAGGTCGATAGCTGACATTTCGTGTGCTGAACCGAACGGCAGCAAAGTCCGCATACCCGACAATCAATGTGGACAGAACAATCCAGTGCTCCCCTATTGCCACAGGTTTGCCTGCGGCAAAACGCAGGCGCTTCGCTTCCACCCCTCGGTTCGGTCGCTATGCCATTTTCCGGTCGTGTTCTTTGGGTCACACGAACAACAGACTGCAACCAGCGTTAGTCACCGGCAAGCAACGCTTCAAAAGGGTGGTGATACACAGACTAAACCCTTAGCTTCGTCGCGGAGTATTGTCGGGATGACTATTGAGATGAAAAAAACTTTGGCCGAAGAAGTGCTCTTGGAATTGCAGGTCACCTCAGCAACCAGAGTTCACGACTATTGGCAAATCTGTTTTGGCGACACCGTTTTGAGTATTTACAATCCCGTCCAAGGAGACGTCGCAAATGTCGACGACCTTCTCGACCAATATGTGGTTTCAATCACACAGATTGCTTCGAGATTTGGGATTCTGTTCTCGAACAAAATCCAACTCGAAATTGACCTGAGCGACGACGCGCACTCCGGGCCAGAGGCCATGCACCTCTATTCTCCAGACTCTTTCTCGATTGTCTGGCAATAAGTAGTTTGCCTCCGTTCGGTCGTTGCAAAAACTTGAGGGACGCCAAACGGCCTTCCGACTCATTGCACTTAAATCACCCTGCGTCTTTATTAGGTTTTGGCAACCAACGAGAAGTCATCCATGGAGCACAACTTCATTCAATCCCGGATAGACCACTGAAAATACGTTGCCGCGACACCGCAAATATAACGCCTAACTGACAGAGCTGGCAGCTCGCTGTCCGCGCTTCAGGGAAATACGCTATAGAACGGTCTGCGCCATCCACCGGTCTATGGCACAACAGGTTGGTGTGTCTGGGGCGGAGACGATCTTTCTCCCGCGCCTGATTTCCTCAAGCCGCTCCATTTGACCCACATCGCAGCCCAGCCTCACACCTCTTGCACACGATCCTTCAGCAACGTCGCCGCCTCCACCGCCGCCAATCGCGCCAACGCCGCTTCCGGATCACGCCGCCCGCCGGCTTTAACCCAAACCCCTTTGGCCGAGGCCGGGCTCCAAGGCAGCGCGGCAGCCCGAAGCCAAGTTCGCAGTTCCGGCGGCAGCGAGTCGAATTCTGTCATGGGGTTGCACTGCCGCCGGCGCCGACGAAGGCTGCTCTGGAGATTTCTACTCATACGCCCTCTTGGATTCGCCGTTTGCCGTTATGTAATGTTATTACATCCCAATCAAGCAGGACTGCAAGCCAAAAGAAAAGGCGCCCCCAAGGGGAGCGCCTGAAACACCAACTAACCGGCAAAGCTTAGCCGATGGTCTTAACCATCTCATCCTTGGATTTGCGCACTTTCGCCATCGGCAGCAGCCAGTCGGCGCCTTCCTGACGGTATCCCAGAGGCAACAGAGTCACAGACTTCAGGCCAAATTCTTTCAGGCCCATGATCTCGTCCACAGCGTCGGAGTCAAAGCCTTCCATCGGGCACGTATCTACGCCCAATTCGGCTGCGGCCAACATAGAAAAGCCCAACGCAATATAAGCCTGACGCGCCGCGTGGTCGTGGTTCACAGACTCGTCGCGTGGCAGATAAACAGATTTCAGGTTTTCGTAGTATTGGCTCAGCATTGGGTTCTCACCGCGCAGCTCTTCCATCTGCGCACGCACTGCGTCGATACGGTCAGCCGAGTAATTGTCCCAGGCCGCGAAAACCAACAGATGGCTGCCTTCCGTGATCTGGCTCTGGTCCCAACCCACTTTGCGGATTTTCTCACGCATATCGTCGTTGGTCACCACGAACACTTCAAACGGCTGCGTGCCGCTCGACGTCGGCGCCATGCGAACCGCCTCAAGAATGGCCTCCACATTTTCCTCGGACACGGCTTTCGCCGGGTCCATTTTCTTGGTGGCATAGCGCCAGTTCATCAGCTCTTTCAACGTGGTCATCTTCGTCTTTCCTTATCCGCCGCCGCACTCCCCATGAGTCGCGTTTCGGGGTGGTATATTTATGTAACCGGCGATATATGAGGAACCAGAAAGCGCCGCAAGAAGGCACATCACTTAAACCTAGTCACACGAAGGGAACTGCCCATGCCCAAGGACACCGCCAAAGCCGGCAACTGCCCTCAGTGTTCGCGCATCAATGAGGTTTTGGGACGGGTCGGCGACCGTTGGTCGGTTCTGATCGTTATATCGCTGGCGGAATATGGCACGCTTAGGTTTAACGAACTGAAACGGCATCTGGGAATTTCACAGCGCATGTTGTCGCTGACCTTGCGTGAACTGGAACGTGATGGCTTGGTGCACCGTGAATACCATCCAACGATCCCGCCCAAGGTCGAGTATTCCCTGACAGATCTAGGCAAATCTTTCCGCGAACCGGTGCAAGCGCTTGGCCTCTGGGCCCTCGAAAACCTGCCCAATATCGACACATCCCGCGAAGTTTACGATCAGCAAAACCCCGACAAAAAGTCAGCTTAGAGTTTCAACTGCGCATGACCTCGATCGCCGTTATCGCTGCCGCAATCGCGGCCTCGATCGACAGCGCCGTGGTATCAATCACCGTCGCGTCTTTGGCTGCAACCATCGGTGCCTCGGCGCGGTTTCGGTCGCGCGCGTCACGCTCTTTCACGTCCGCCAACACAGTTTCAAACGAGATCTGCGTGCCTTTGCCTACCAACTCCTGATGCCGCCGCTCGGCGCGCACTTCTGCGCTCGCCGTCACAAACAGCTTGGCCTCGGCATTGGGGCAAATCACAGTGCCAATATCGCGACCATCCAGAACCGCGCCACCGGAGCGCCGCGCAAACGCGCATTGAAAATCCACAAGCGCAGCGCGCACCTCGCCGATCACCGCCACGCGGCTCGCGGCCTGCGCCACGTCTGGCGTGCGCAAATCCTGCGCCCCGAGATCCTCAGCGACCAAGGCCTGCGCCGCCGCGATCGGATCGGTTCCATCCAGCGTCTTGGCCCCAACCGCGCGATACAGCAGCCCGGTGTCCAAATGCGCAAAGCCGAAATGCGCAGCCACAGCCTTGGAAATCGTGCCTTTGCCAGCCGCTGCAGGCCCATCAATGGCAACGGTAAAAGCCATCCGCCTAGCCCCGCACCACGTCAGTACCCAGACCCGCCATCAGCGGCTCAAAGATCGGGAAGGATGTGGCAATCGGGCCGCCATCATCCAAGCTGACCGGGTTTTGCGCGGCCATGCCCAACACCATAAAGCTCATGGCGATGCGGTGATCCAAATGGCTCTCGCAGGTCGCCCCACCGGGAACGTTGCCATGACCCAAGCCTTTGACAATCCACCAATCGTCGCCTTCGTCGACCTCGACACCGTTCAGACGCAGGCCCGTCGCCATGGCGTCAATTCGGTCGCTTTCCTTGACCCGAAGTTCTTTGACGCCACGCATCACAGTCTCGCCTTGTGCAAACGACGCAACCACGGACAGCACCGGATATTCATCAATCATGCTCGCAGCGCGCGCTGGATCGACCTCGATCCCCTTAAGGTTTGGCGAAAACTTCGCGCGCAGATCCGCCACAGGTTCGCCGCCCTCTTCGCGCTCGTTTTCATACGTCAGGTCCGCGCCCATTTCGCGCAGCGTCGTGAACAGCCCTGCCCGCGTGGGATTCAGGCCAATATTGGGCACCAACACGTCTGATCCTGGCGTGATCACTGCCGCACAGACTGGAAAGGCGGCCGAACTTGGGTCACGTGGCACCACAATTGTCTGTGGCTTCAATTCAGGTTGACCGGTCAGCGTGATGACCCGTCCAGCATCGCTTTGCTCAACAGAAATCTCAGCCCCAAAGCCCGCCAACATGCGCTCTGTGTGATCGCGCGTCGCTTCTTTCTCGATTACAACTGTCTGACCCGGCGCATTCAAACCCGCCAGCAAAACAGCCGATTTCACCTGCGCCGAAGGCATCGGCACCTCATAGCGCACAGGCGTCGGGTCTTTCGCACCCACAATAGTCATGGGCAAACGTCCACCAACGCGACCAACGGCTTGTGCGCCAAACAGCGCAATTGGGTCGGTCACCCGCGCCATAGGCCGCCCGTTAAGGCTCGCATCGCCGGTGAAGGTCACAGTGATATCACAGGTCGCCATTGCGCCCATGATCAAGCGCACGCCGGTACCGGAATTGCCGCAATCAATCACGTTGTCAGGCTCGGCAAAGCCGCCAACACCAACTCCATGCACCGACCAATTGCCGCCGCCGTGATTAATCACCTCTGCCCCGAATGCCGCCATCGCCTTGCCGGTATCCAGCACGTCTTCGCCTTCCAAAAGGCCGGAAATCTTGGTCTCGCCGACCGCCATCGCCCCGAGGATCAAACTGCGGTGGCTGATGGATTTGTCACCAGGCACATTGGCCTCACCCTTCAGCGGGCCGCAGGGACGGGAAGTCATCGGAATGGGGGTGCCGTGGCCGGACATGTGGCGCGTATCCTTATTGCTGTTACATCGCTGTTAGCGCAACAATTGGCCTTCGTCTATGGGACGCAACGCAGCATTTCGCATTTCGTCAGCTTGCACAATCTTTGAGACAGCCCAAGAAGCCACAAGGTGATCTTCCGCTCGAAAAAACACTAATAAGTTGCAAGGCCACCTCCAAACACAGATACTAATTCCAATTTCGAAGATGCGTCATTTAGCAAGCCATTTTCAAAGGAGCTCATGTGATGGACACGTCCCCCCAACCCGGCCGGTTTCAAAAACTGCTCACGCCCACTCAAACGCTGTCTCCGACACAACAGGCTTTGCAAGAACGCCTCGCCTTTCTCGTCGGCTGCGCCGCCCTCGCTCTGCCCGCTATCCTCTGGCTCCTTGCCCACGCACCTAAGGTTTGCATGCGCGACAGCATCAGCCACTTTTATTACGATCCGTTCTTGGGCACGATGTTTGCCGGAATTCTTTTCTTTATCGGCGGCTTTATGATCGCGCTCACCGGAGAAAACCGGCTCGAGAAATATGGCTCCAGCCTTGCTGGCATCGGTGCTTTTGCTCTCGCGCTCTTCCCGACTTCTGGTGACGGCTGCGAACACCTAAACGATTTCTCGGCTCGTCCCTTTGCCCATATGACACGCCCTGCTGCCGAGAATGCCTCTGCGGGATACATCGTCGCGCCATACGACGGCGGAGCCTATTTTGCGGTCACATCGTCGGCGGAACATCTTCATATGTATGGCGCGGGGGTCGTGTTCGTCTTCCTTGGGCTCTACTGCTACTTCGTGCTGGCACGCGTGATTGACGCACGGCACAAAGTAGGCGGCGAATTGATTGCGACCAAACGCAACCGCAACCGCCTTTATAAAACCTGTGGTGTGGTTATCCTGCTCTGTGTGGCCACGCTTGGGGCGAAATCGCCACTCCTAAGCGACGCGGCGCTGCTTTGGTGGAACCGCTTGAACCTGACTTTCTATGTCGAGGCTCTCGCACTGCTCGCCTTTGCCGTGGCGTGGTTCGCAAAAGGGCGGCGTTTCACCCGCCTCAACGATACCGAAGTCGTGCCGCTGTCCCGCCTCTAATGGCTTAGGTCTTGCGAAACGTCAGGTAATGCGGCGTGCGGCCCTCGCGAAACGCCTTCTGCTCATAGCGTGTAGAGATCCAGTCCCCCCATGGCTCGCGCCAATCCTCAGGGCTTTCCGCGAGCCATTCAAACCCTTGCTTGGGCACCTGCTCCAGCGTCTGACGCACATAGTCGGGAATATCCGTCGCAACGCGAAAAATCGCACCGGGCTTCAGCTTGCGCGCCAGTGGTTCAAGGTGATCAGGCGTCACAAACCGGCGCCGGTGGTGGCGCTTCTTTGGCCATGGGTCGGGATACAGCAAAAACGCACGGCTCAGGCTTTGGTCGGGCAACACGTCAAACATGTCCCGCACATCGCCTGGATGCACGCGGATATTGTCGGCGCCAGCTTCGCGGATTTTGCCCAACAGCATTGCAACGCCGTTGATATAGGGCTCGCACCCAATGATGCCGACGTCCGGATTTTGCACGGCTTGATGCACCATGTGCTCACCACCGCCAAACCCGATCTCCAGCCAGATATCTTTGTCGCCAAACAGCGCCTCTAGATCTATGACGCTTCGGTCAGGGTTCTTGTCCCAGGTAATCTTTCCTGGGCTCAGCTTGGCAAGGTCCTCTTCAAGATACGCCTCTTGGCTTGACCGCAATCCTTTGCCCTTGAACCGGCCATAAAAATTGCGCCAAGGGGCGCCCGAAGGGTGTCTATCTGTCGGATTGTCAGACATGAGCTCTCTCGTTTGGATCGCCCGAGCCTTTGCCGCACCCTGCCCTTCGGGTCAAGATGCGCTCAGCTTTTTCCGAAAATCAACCGAAGAATGAACATGCCCGGAATGGTCACGATATACATCGTAATCCCGTAAAGCGCCGCCGGCACCGCGTATTCAGGAATGCCCGACGCCTGTGCAACCATGCCCGCCACGGTGATGCCCAATGTGGCGTTCTGCACGCCCATCTCGACGGAGATACACAAACCATCCGGCCCCGACAGGCCCAAAAGCCGCGCCACGCCTACGCCGAGCACCAATAGCAGAGCATTCAAAAGCATCAGCACCGGACCAAGCGTCCAGATATTGGCCATGAACAGATCCCAGTTGGTTGCCAAGGCGACGGCCACGATGACCAAGAACAGCACCAACGCCAACGCTGAGACGATCTTCTCGATCTTGTCAGCCACACCGCTGGCCACCCAGCGGGTCAGCAAGCCGATCAGAACCGGCACAGCCGTGATCGCAAACATCGACATGCCGATGCCCAACACGTTTACCTCCGGTGCAGCCTCACCAAGAAAGGTCGCGCCAGCCCATACAACCAAAATCGGGACGGTAATCACCGACAAAAGGCTCACGACCGCCGTCAGGGTGATCGAAAGCGCCACAGTGCCTCCGCCCAGCTTGGTCAGGATGTTAGAGGTCACACCGCCCGGACAAAACGCGAGGATCATAACGCCAAAGGCCATCGCAGGAGGCAAATCAAAAACGATAAGCAGGAGGTAAGCCACCAAAGGCACCGCCCCGATTTGCATCACCACACCGGTCAGCACCGCTTTCGGCATGGTCAAGACGCGGCCAAAGTCGGCAAACGTCAGGCCAAAGCCTAGTGAAAACATGATGAACGCAAGTGATAGCGGCAGAGCCACGTCGATGAGCATAGATATTCCTCCCTATTCGCGGGGAAGACCGTCGCACAATTTCCCGACAGTACCAAAGATTTCGTAAGGGAAGTGCCGTCGGGTTACAAAACTGTCCTGGCTAGTGCATAGGATCCGCCCATGACGCATTGCGCTATCTGACAACAAACTCGCAACGATGCTTTGTGAGTTTAGCAAATCCCATTTGGGTATTTTTGAGATGCTAGATAGCAGCAAAGAGATCTAAAAATGGTCCGCTTACTTCGCCGTAGCGTAATTTGGAGACCACCACTCAAGAAGGCCCCTTGATCCTTCATGAGGTCTAGCACACTCGGGGCGGCGATCGCTTACGTGTCAAACGTGAGGTCTGGGTCACGAGGTAACAGGAGGAAAACAATGCTTAATAATGCCAAAACGAATTCAACGTGGACGTCTGTCATGGATGAAACCAAAAATCCGTTGAAAAACCATTCTCTGTCCACCGCTCATTTGATGATGCAAATGCTGGCGTGGATGTGGAGTTCCATATTTTCTCTAATGGTCGGCAGCTATTTCGTATTCGGCTTGACCGCGTCTGCACACATGCTTCTGATCGCGGGCTTGTTCATTACACTAGTGGTGTTCAAGAAAGCAGAAACGTCAAATTCCGGCGACTAGACGATTGGAGCCGGAAAGACGCAGGAATTGGTGGCCCGCATTCCAGTGTTGGCCAAAGACCCATCAATTGCAAAAGGCGCTGCCGGTCATCGGACGGGCAGCGCCTTTTTTCGAAATCTCAAGACAAGACAACACCGTCAAACCTTTCGGCTTTCGAGTGACCTTTTGGCCTTCGTCTCACAGCGCGGATTTCAGCTCTTCAACCAAATCCGTGCGTTCCCAGCTGAAACCGCCGTCCGCTTCAGGAGCACGACCAAAGTGGCCATAGGCTGCCGTGCGCTGATAAATTGGTTTGTTAAGCTGCAACTGTTCGCGAATGCCGCGCGGAGTCAGGCTCATGACCTGACGGATCGCATTTTCGATCTTGGCCGGATCAATCTCGCCCGTGCCATAGTGGTCGCAATAGATCGACAGCGGCTCACTTACGCCAATCGCATAAGACAGCTGAATGGTGCAACGTTCCGCCAGACCGGCCGCCACCACGTTTTTTGCCAGATAACGCGCCGCGTAGGCTGCAGAGCGATCAACCTTGGTAGGATCTTTGCCAGAAAACGCACCGCCGCCATGAGGCGCTGCGCCACCGTAGGTGTCGACAATGATCTTGCGGCCCGTCAGACCCGCGTCCCCATCGGGGCCACCGATTACAAACTTGCCGGTTGGGTTCACGTGCCATTCGGTGGCGTCGCTGATCCAGCCCGCCGGCAGGGTCTCGCGAATGTAAGGTTCCACCACCGCGCGCACATCCGCGCTCGTCATGGCTTCGTCCAAATGCTGCGTCGACAACACAATTGAGCTCACGCCCACCGGTTTGCCATCCTCATAAATCACGGAAAGTTGCGATTTCGCATCCGGCCCCAGCGTCGGCTCCTGCCCCGATTTGCGCACCTCGGCCAGACGGCGCAGGATCGCGTGGGAGTATTGGATGGGCGCGGGCATCAATGCGTCGGTTTCGGTGGTGGCATGACCAAACATGATGCCCTGATCACCCGCGCCTTCTTCTTTTTCGCCGTTGGCGTCGACACCTTGTGCGATATGTGCGGATTGCTCGTGCAGCAGGTTGGTGATCTCCACGGTCTCGTGGTGAAACTTGTCCTGCTCATAGCCAATGTCTTTGATGCAGGCGCGTGCGATCTCGTCGATCCGCCCCATGTATTCGTGCAGCTTGTCCTGATCCGACAGCCCCACTTCCCCGCCTATGACCACACGGTTCGTGGTAGCAAAGGTCTCACAGGCCACACGCGCCTCGGGTTCTTCGGCCAGAAACGCATCCAAAACGGCGTCCGAGATGCGATCGCAGACTTTATCTGGGTGGCCTTCCGAGACGCTCTCGGAAGTAAAAGTATAGTTCTTACGTGCCATGGGGGTGGTGCTCCATTGGATTAAAACCGTCACGTCAGGAAGCCGTTGTGACGGAAATTCAGAGTCAGCAAATACGTGGAAGTAGAAGGCGGGTCAATCGGTTTCGCGCCGCCGCACCGCCGCACCCGCAACAATCAGCAAAGCAAGAAACACACCCATAGGCAGATCCCCCCAACGCGCATAAAGTGTGTCGGGGCCAAGGTCCGGCAAGACGACATCCAAAAAACCGGCCTCGCCCAGCGGCAACATCGCCAGCACGCGGCCCTGCGCATCAATGGCTGCTGAGATACCCGTGTTGGCCGCCCGCAGTACCGGAACGCCGGTCTCGATTGCCCGCATCCGCGCTTGTGCCAAATGTTGGTAGGGCCCTGAAAAATTCCCGAACCACGCGTCGTTGGTCATATGCAGCATCATACGAGGACGCTCGCCCCTGATGCGGGTGTCTTGCGGGAACACCGCCTCATAGCAAACCAGCGGCAAGGCCTTGCCCAATGCGCCAAGATCGATCAGGTCAGGTCCCACGCCAGCGGAGTAACCACCGCCATGTTGGCTGGCCAATCCCCGTATGCCAAACCGGCCAAGGAAATCGCCGAACGGGATGTATTCGCCAAAGGGCACAAGGTGATGTTTGTCATAGACATCGGTCACGGCTCCCTCCGGCGACACAACTGCCACGGTGTTAAAGATCCTCTCCCCTTCATACCGGTTCAGCCCCAGAACAACCGGCGCGCCGCGGGCCGCGCCCGCCACCGCAAGCAACGCATTCTCAGCGTTGTCCAAGGTCCACGGCACCGAGGTTTCCGGCCAGACCACAAGATCCGGCACCGCCGCATCGGCTTCGACGGCCACTTGAGCCGTCAAAGCGAGCGAGCGCTGAAAGAATGTTAAAATATGCTCAGGGTGCCATTTCAGATGCTGCAATGCATTTGGCTGCACCAGCCGCACCACCACAGCGGCATCCGTCTGCTCTCTGGCTTCGGGCACTTGATCCGGCACAGGCACCCACAGCGCCAACATCACCGCACCGGCCACGCCCCAGATCCATCGCCACCGGCGCACCGCGCCAAAGGCCAGACCGCCCGCCAACAGAAACAGCAAAAGGTTCACCCCATGCGGGCCACCAAAGGCCGCCAATTGCCCGAACATTTGGTTGACCAAGGCATAAGACGGCATCGCCCACGGAAATCCCGTGAAGACATAGGCCCGCAGAAATTCAGTAGCTGCCATCGCCACAGCCAATGCCACAACGCCGCCAAGACCCCGCCGCAGCCATCCCGCGACGCCAAACGCCACAGCCCAAAACGCCGCACCACCCGCCGCCATCATCACCAACGCAAACGGCGCCATCCATCCGTGCCGGGCCACATCGACCAGAAACGGCTCAACGATCCAATGCAGCGCCACCGCAAAATAGCCGAACCCGAACCAGAAACCGGTTTTGACCCAGTCGAAATTTCTCTCACAACGCAAGGCTAGTCCAAACACCGCAACAAACGCGGCGACAGTCAGGAACCAAAGATCAAACGGGGGATGTCCAAGCGCGCCCAGCGCGCCCAATACCACACATAGCACAGCCTGCTTCCAGCCCGACACCCGCCAGCGCTGCACCACAGCGCTGTCAGCCATTGGCAGCGTCCGTCGGCAGCAACACCCGCAAGCGTTTTATCCGGCGCGGATCGGCGTCTACGACCTCAAAAGCCACACCGTCGGGCAGCTCCACCACTTCGCCGCGCGCAGGCACATGGCCACACAGCATAAAGACCAACCCGCCCAGCGTGTCGATTTCCTCTCGGTCAACGTCTTCGTGGTACGTCAGTGACCGACCAATCGCGGCCTCAAACTCCTCCAGTGGGGTTTTGGACAAAGCCAGATAACTTCCGGGACGCTCTTGCACCCAGAAATCGGCCTCTTCAATGTCGTGCTCGTCTTCGATCTCACCGATCACCTGTTCGATCAGGTCTTCAATCGTGGCCAGACCATCCACGCCGCCATATTCGTCAATCACCAACGCCATATGGCGCCGTTCGGCCTGCATCTTGGCCAGCAAAACGCCAATCGCCATCGACGGTGGCACAAAAAGCAAAGGCCGCAACATCTGATCGATTTTCAAACTGCCAGCGTCGCCGTTGAAACCGTGGCGCAGGGCAAAGTCCTTGAGGTGAACAAACCCGATGGGTGTGTCCAACGTCCCATCATACACCGGCAATCGTGTCATGCCGCTGTCGCGAAAAACCTGCAAAAGCTCTGCCTCGCTGATGGTGTTGGGCACCGCCACGATATCGGCCTTAGGCACAGCCACATCTTCCACGCGCATGCGGCGCAGGTTGATCATGCCATGAGACTGAGGAGCAGAACTGGACGCCATTTGCGCGCCATCTAGGGCCGCCGGCTTCTCTGCGGATTTCGAAAACAGGCGCCGTATCAGGCCACCCTTTTGCTTGTGTTGACCTTCCGGCCGCGCGCTTAGCGCCGCGTTAGAGGATCCGTCGATGGTGTCGCCCATTGGCCCTTTCCGTTGGGGATGCGTCCCCGTTCATATCTCATATGGGTCCGAAAGACCCATTTTGCCAAGTATGGCTGTTTCCAGCCCTTCCATCAAAGTGGCATCTTTGTCACGGATATGATCATATCCCAACAAATGCAGCACACCATGCACAACCAGATGCGTGACGTGATCCGCCATCGGTTTCCCAGCAGTTTCAGCCTCTCTTGCGCAGGTTTCAAAGGCAATCGCAATATCGCCCAGTTCAGGATCCAGCCCCTCAGGTGCAGATGGCGTATCTCCGTCCACCTCCGCCCCACGCTCCTCACTCGGCCAGCTGAGAACATTGGTCGGCGTCGGCTTGTCGCGAAATTCGGTGTTCAGTTCGGCAATACGCGCATCATCACAGGCCAGCACAGCAATTTCGAAATCACGCGCTTCCATGCCAAGATGCAGAAAGGCGGCTTCAGCCGCCGCTTCGGCCAGCGCCTCAAAACCCATCTCACTCCAGCGGTCATCCTCGATGATCGTATCCGTCAGCACGGCGCGCTCTGCCTGCCTAGAGCGATAAGCCGTCGCAAGACCCCGCGCTTCACGACTTCTTCTCTTTCGCCGCCAGTGTCCTAATTGCGTCAGCGTCATAGGCTTTGATGATCGCCGCCACCAACGGATGGCGCACAACATCATCTGCAGTGAAATAGTTGAAGCTGATGTTTCTGATGCCCCCCAAAAGTCGCTCCGCGTCTTTCAGGCCCGACGGCACTCCGCGCGGCAAGTCGATCTGGCTGCGGTCGCCTGTAATGACCATGCGAGATCCCTCGCCCAATCGCGTCAGGAACATCTTCATTTGCATCGTTGTGGCGTTCTGCGCCTCATCCAGCACCACAAAGGCATTCGCCAATGTCCGCCCACGCATGAACGCCAATGGCGCAATCTCGATCTTCTTTTCCTCAATCAGCTTGGCAAGCTGTTTCGCCGGCAAAAAATCATTCAGCGCATCATAAAGCGGCTGCATGTAAGGATCGACCTTGTCCTTCATGTCCCCCGGCAGATAGCCCAGCTTTTCGCCGGCCTCTACCGCCGGACGGGACAGAATGATCCGATCCACATGGCCTTGAATGAACATGTTCACGCCCACCGCCACTGCCAAATAAGTTTTGCCGGTACCCGCAGGCCCGATGCCAAACGCCAGTTCATGTTTGAACAACGATTGCACATAAGTTTTTTGGGCATCCGTGCGCGGCTCAACCAGCTTCTTGCGGGTTTTGATCTCAACCGTGCCGCCTTTGAACATCTCCATCTGGTCGCCATCACGCACGCCGGTGCCCTCTTCCGAGCCTCCCATGCGAATCTCGCGATCAATGTCACCGCTCTCCACGGACTTGCCGCTTTCCAGCCGGTCGTACAGCGATTGCAACACATCTACTGCCTCGGCACGCGGCACGTCCTCGCCAAAAATGGCCAAATGATTGCCGCGGCGCAGGATCTGAACACCCTTTTTTTGCTCTATATCCGCGAGGTTGCGATCAAACTCTCCGCAAAGCTCGATCAAAAGACGGTTGTCCGGAAACTCGACCGAAGTCTCTTTGGCGGTTTCGGACTCTGGCGGCGGGGTCATCGCACCTGTGGGCAAACAGCTCTCCTGCAAACTAGATGTTGTACGTTGATGGTGCCAACTTGCTCAGGCAGGTGCAAGCGCTGGCCTGCGAATTTTCTGTGACAGGCGCAAAAAACTGCTGGTCGCGCACGAAAAAGCCGCGCACCCAAAGATACGCGGCTTTAAAACTGTCAGCCCGTTGGCTTAGATGCTGTCAGGGAAAGAGCTTCCCTTTTTGAACGGACCGGTTGCCACGCCGGGAGGCGCCGTGCCGGAACAAACCGGTTTGCCATAGGGATCAAGCCGTTGACTGAGGTAACCCTCGACGCCATCGTCGATGATCCAGTGGTCGCACCCATTCGGGTCCACCCAGATACCTGCCGTCAGGTTGCTCAGATGGCCACTGTCCCGCGCGTTATCCACGGTCTTGTCGATCTTGTTTCCACAAGCGGAAAGACCGCCGACGACCGCCAAAAGCAATGTGCCTTTGATAAGTTTCATGTCCGTCTCCCCTTAGCGCAAACAGATGATTTCGACGCGGCGGTTCTGTGCCATGCCGGCCGAGGTGCCGTTGGTGGCACGCGGCATACGCTCGCCATAGCCACGTACGTCAACGACGCGCGCGCCCGCTTGCTTGCCCACTTTGGCCACCGCGTTCGCACGATTATAGCTCAGGCGCATATTGTAATCGTCGCTTGCGCGGCTGTCGGTGTGACCCGCAACAATAAAGGCAGACGCCGTTGAGTCCTGAAAGAACTGCGCCAGTTTCTGGCGATTGGCCCCGTTGATGTAAAACTTGTCAGTGGCAAAAAACTGATCCGAGTTCATCACTCCGCAGACATTGCCACGCCGACAAACCGGAATACCCTGACGGTTCACGTGCGGCGTCATATAGCCTTCGACACCGTCATCCATTACCCAATGTTCGCAGCCATCCGGATCGACCCAAACAGTTGGGATATATTTCTCTCCTAGAACAGTCCGCTGATTCTGTGCCGCCGCCGGTTGTGTCACGGCAACGACCGCGACACACGCCACGGCCAGCCCCGCACATATAGCGCGGACGGTTTTTTTGATTTTCTCCGCCAAAACGACTTCCTCTCACAATCCCCCAACGACGCGATTGCGAAAGCAGCCCCCACATCACGCCCAAACAGTAAGACCGAGATTACCGGAAATCCCAAATTTTCCAAGGACTAATGCCCTGTCCGTCGGGTCAGGAAACAGAAAAATGGCAAATTTATGTCGAGAAACTCAACGAAACTTCCGCGCCCAAGGCCAATCTGTCCTGCGCGCTAAAATTGTTTCCAACCTGCGATCAATCGGATGCGAGAACGCCGCCCAATGAGTTTGTCTCGCTTTTTACGATTCTCACCTTGGCAATCTCGCCCACTTTCGCGCCCGCATCTGCGACATGCACCGCGTGCAGATATTCAGACTTTCCAACCATTTGGCCCTCAAGCCGTCCGGCCCGTTCAAACATCACCTGCACATCGCGGCCGACCATGCTTTCCTGAATGGCGCGCTGTTGCTGAGTGATCAGTGCCTGCAAACGATACAAACGATCGGTTGCCTCCGCATCATCCACCAAAGGACGTTCTGCCGCCGGTGTGCCGGGGCGGGTTGAGTACTTAAAGCTGAACGCCTGACCGTATTTGACCTCTTCGATCAAATCCATGGTGTCCTGAAAATCCTGCTCAGTCTCTTCTGGGAAACCGACAATGAAATCACCTGACAACAAAATATCCGGCCGCGCCGCGCGGATCCGCTCCACCAGCCGCAAGTAACTGTCGCGGTCATGATTGCGGTTCATCCGCTTCAGAATTTTGTCGGATCCGGACTGCACGGGTAAATGCAAGTACGGCATCAACTTTTCGCAAGTGCCATGCGCTTCGATCAGGTCATCCATCATGTCGTTGGGATGGCTTGTGGTAAACCGGATGCGCTCCAGACCATCGACTTTGTCGAGCTCCCAGATCAATCCGGCCAGCGTCATATCCCCGCCAGCTCCGGCCCCGTGATAGGCATTCACATTCTGTCCCAACAAAGTGATCTCACGCACGCCACGCTCCACCAGATCCCGCGCCTCACTCAGCACACGATCCACCGGACGGCTGACCTCGGCACCGCGTGTGTAAGGCACCACACAGAAGGCGCAGAACTTGTCACAGCCTTCCTGAACGGTCAAAAACGCCGCTGGCGCACGCTTGGCCTTCGGCCGACTTTTCAGACGCTCAAACTTGTCTTCCTCGGGAAAATCCGTGTCCAGCGCCTTAGCGCCCTCTTGGGTCTTGGCTTCCATTTCAGGCAAGCGATGATAGGCCTGCGGCCCGACCACCAGATCCACCATTGGTTGGCGGCGCATGATTTCCTGCCCCTCAGCCTGCGCAACACAGCCTGCAACACCGATCTTCACGTCCGGATTCTCGACCTTGAATGCCTTGAGACGTCCCAGTTCGGAATAGACTTTTTCTGCCGCTTTTTCGCGAATGTGACAGGTATTGAGCAGGATCATATCCGCATTATCCGGCGTCTCGGTGGTCTCATACCCCGCCCCGCCCATGGCCTCGGCCATACGCTCGCTGTCATAGACATTCATCTGACAGCCATAGGTCTTGATAAAGAGCTTCTTCTTTTCAGAGACGGTATCGGACATGGAACGCTTCCCGCTGCGGTTTCAAGGCGCCTCCCTACATCAAAAGCAGGG
Source organism: Shimia sp. SK013 (assembly GCF_001292625.1). Classification (GTDB taxonomy): domain Bacteria; phylum Pseudomonadota; class Alphaproteobacteria; order Rhodobacterales; family Rhodobacteraceae; genus Shimia. Next base: position 93,805 of record NZ_LAJH01000026.1, on the reverse strand, counting down.
CGGCTTGCAATGCACGCCAATTTAACCGATTTTGACGCCAACAGGCGCAAGAACCGCATCCAAAGGCCGAGCATGACATACGACTCACTCAACCAATTGATCCGCGCGGGCAAATCCGAATTCGCCAAAGGACCCATCGCGTTGATTTTTGTCGAAGACGACGTGGAAATCGACAGCACCATCCGCCATCATCTTGATCTTGGGTTTCTCAAGGTTTTCGTCTTTATGCCGGATGCTTTTGAGCTGGCCGGGGATCTGGCCGAAATCTGTCCGCGCGTGCGCATGGACAACACCCGCAGCGATCAGGTCATGCAGGCCGTTTCGGCTGTGAATGATCTTATGATCGGTCAGTGGGTTTATTACTGTTTCAACGCCGAGTACCTGTTTTTCCCGTTTTGCGAAACGCGCACCGTGGGCGAAATGCTCACCTTCCACACCGAAGAGCGTCGCGACGCCATGCTGACCTATGTGGTTGACCTTTATGCGCCCAATCTGGATGAAACCCCAAACGCGGTCTCGTTGGAAAAAGCCCAACTCGACCGCTCCGGCTACTACGCACTTGCGCGAAATGACCCCGACAACCACAACCATCCCAAAGAGCGACAGCTCAATTTCTTTGGCGGCCTACGCTGGCGGTTCGAAGAACACATTCCGGCTGACAAACGTAAAATCGACAGAATTTCTCTTTTCCGCGCGCAGCCGGATCTGAAACTGCGCGAGGATTTCACCTTTTCAGACGAAGAATACAACACCTACGCCTGCCCGTGGCACAACAACCTGACGGCAGCGGTCTGTTCCTTCCGCACCGCCAAGGCGCTGAAGGCAAACCCCGGTAGCATGTTTGAGGTCAAAGACTACCGCTGGCACAATTCCGTGCCCTTTGAATGGCACTCCCGCCAGTTGCTCGACCTTGGGCTTATGGAGCCGGGGCAATGGTTCTAGGGTTTGTGATCCTTCAGGATCAAAAACCCGTTGCCCGGCAGGGGCTTGCATAGCAAGCTCCCGAAAAGGTTAAGTGTAAAAATTGAAAGACAAGAATTGTTTTCAGAACTCGTTTTTATTGCGTTCATCGTGTTTCTGTCGCTCGCCTTATGGTGGGCCCTTGTCCTTTTTCCGCTGATTTGGCGTGCCCGCGTCTCAGATCGACGTCACGCCCAGGCGATGTCAGCTTTGATCGTTTCGTTCACCGCTGTCGCACTGGCATATTTGGCAGGCCCCGCGAATGCGTTGTTGGTGGCACTATTCCCCCCCGTTGCTGCCCTGTTCGTCTTGGATGTGGTCAATGCATTCGAGCTGGTGCCCAAGTCAGCCGCCTTCTTCTTTCTTGGCTTCACCGGCCCACTCGCGCTGGCAATCATTGTCGCTCGTATGTTCCGAGAACGCCTCTCCTCAACGTCAACCACGCTCCTGCTCTGTGGCGCGGTTTACGTCGGCACGCACATCGGACTAGTCACCGCCAATCGACCGTATCAGGCGTTCCTATTTGACCGCGCAACAGAAGCGCAGGCCACCTGCATCAATCTGAACGCCTTACACGGCGTGCTGCCCGCAGTTTTTGGCTTTGAGACCGATCGGCTCCACGCTTTCATCGTTGCTGATGGGCAAACCAAATATTGGAGCTTTCGGGAAGACCAATTCATCCCATATCCACCAAACAGTCACCGAGAAATCGGCGAGAACACAAGCTGCCTCGATTTCTCTGAAACCAAAGCGCCCTTTCGAACATTCCCTAAGCTTTTTTAGAATGCTCTGAGCCGGACTTCAAAGCCCTCAACAGCGCACCAAAACCGCCCCCGTGCGCCCACCAGTCTCAACCATCTCATGCGCATTGGCCGCCTTTTCAATGGCAAAGATGTGAGGCGGCTCAAACCGCAACGCCCCTGCGGTCAACGCCTCATGCAGCTTCGCCACAGCCGCCAACCGCGCCTCCAGTGGAAGAATATAGATCAACGTGATGTCCAGCTTCAGCGCCTTAAACAGCATTGGGCCAAACGGCATTTGAGGCGCCATATCCTTGGCCGAGCCATAGGCCGCAATCGTGCCCAAAGGTTTCATCACCTCACATAATATCGGCAGGTTTGGTCCAAACTCGACCTCCACCGCGCGATCCACGCCTGCGCCATCGGACCCCGCCATGATGTCCGCCACCAACGTCTCGCTGCGGTAGTCCAACACCACGTCGGCCCCTGCGGCCCTGACGCGCTCCATATCCCGCGCGCCACAGGTCGCGATCACCCGCGCGCCAGCCCAGGCCGCCAACTGCACCGCCAGATATCCAACGGATCCGCCGCCACCGGACACCAACACTGTCTGCCCCGACACATCGCCGCCGCCGAACACCGTCTGCGCCGCCGTCAGACCCGGAATGCCCAGAACCGCGCCATCCTCAAGCGAAACGCCGGCTGGCAAGGCCACCGCCATCTCTGCAGGCACCGCAATGTATTCGGCACAAGTGCCAAACGCCCGCTGCCACTGCCCGTTCCAGAGCCAGACCCGCTGTCCCACGCGGTTCGCATCAACGCCCGCGCCCACGGCTTCAATCACGCCCGCACCGTCACTGTGCGGTACAATCACCTCAAAGGCCGGTTTGGTCACACCAGGGCGCGATCCACTGCGTGCTTTGCAATCGGAGGGGTTCACCCCTGAAAACGCCACCCGCACCAGAACCTCGCCTGGTCCGGCCTCAGGTGTTGCGATGTCTTCCACAGAAACAACATCGCGTGCAGGGCCAAATGCCCGCCAAGTCACAGCTTTCATGACGAAAATCTCCTCTTTGCGCGCACAGTTCCACACCCCGCGCACAGGTACAATTCTGATAGATTGGAAAAACCCGACGTCGCGGGGAAATGCCTCAGGTGCGCCGCAGGCGGATCACTACGTCCACTTTGGCGATCTCGGCGCCTTCTGGCACATCAGGCAACCGCGCAATCTGCAACTGCTCCGCCGGAGCATCGGTAAGTTTGCGGTCATCTTCCCAGAAAAAATGCGGATGGTCGTGGGTATTGGTGTCAAAATAGCTCTTGGAGCCATCCACCGTAATCTCCTGCATCAAACCGACATCGCAAAACGCACGTAACGTGTTGTAAACAGTGGCCAACGACACGCTGTCGCCGCTCTCGCGCACCGAGTCAAACAGGCTTTCGGCTGTGACGTGGCGGTCGTTGCCATCCCCCACCAACAGCGATGCCAGTGCCACACGCTGTCGCGTGGGGCGTAATCCAGCCGAAGCCAGCCACTCAGAGCCAATGCGGGTCGCTTGGTCAATCATCTTGATATCCCATTGGGGTGCTGCGCTTTCACGCCTGCCTAACAGGGCTTATACCGCGCCCTGCCCCCTTGTTTCAATTGAAAATGATTTGCAACTGACCGGACGCGTTGTCACAGCCATCTTGCGGGACCAAGGATGCAGGTGTTAGACGGGGCGTAACACAGCAGCTTACCTAGACTAAAACAAGGACCCTCGCATGGCCAATCACCCTACCAGCTTTGACAAAGAGGACCTTTTGAAATGTGCCCGAGGCGAACTTTTTGGCCCCGGCAACGCACAGTTACCGATGCCGCCCATGCTGATGATGGACCGCATCACCGACATTTCCGCAGACGGCGGTGAATTTGGCAAAGGTCACGTTGTGGCTGAATTCGACATCACGCCAGACCTGTGGTTCTTTGACTGCCACTTCCCCGGCAACCCGATTATGCCCGGCTGTCTGGGTCTGGATGGTCTGTGGCAGCTGACCGGCTTCAACCTCGGCTGGCGCGGCATGCCTGGCAAAGGCATGGCGATGGGTGTGGGCGAAGTGAAGCTCAAAGGCATGGTCAAACCCGACCGCAAGATGCTGACTTATAACGTCGAGTTTACGCGCATCATCGACCGCAAACTCAAACTTGGCGTCGCCAATGGTACAGTGCATGCCGACGGCGAAGAGATCTACGCAGTCAAAGACATGCGCGTGGGTCTGGCAGCGGAATAAGCTGCACCACAGATTGTTGAGAAAAAGAGGCCGGCAGGCCTCTTTTTGATTCATACCCCGGCATAGATCAGTATGCCAAAGCCAAAGCCCCGCTTTGGTTAGCCCCCGAACGGCGCCAAAGGGGCAGACGCTTTCCCCCCTCGGTTCGATCACTGGCAGCGCCGAAAACACCGATCCAATCTCTTTGGTCGCGACGTCGCATCGAAACCAAGTTGCCCTCCCCGCGATTACCTGTTCAGTCTTTAAAAAACCAACCAGTTTCGGAGGCCCCTTCCATGGCGATCACGATCGACACTTCCCGCTACTCCAATCTCGCAGTTCAGGAACACGACAACGGCGTCTGGACGGTCACCCTCAACCGGCCCACCAAGCGCAACGCGCTGGACATCAACACCATTGATGAGCTGGTTGATTTCTTCTCGCTCGCCCCGCGCGCTGGCGTGAGTGTGGTGGTGCTTGCCGGCTCTGGTGATCACTTCTGCGCCGGTTTGGACCTTATTGAACACCATGATGAGGACCGCAGCCCTGCCGACTTCATGCATGTCTGCCTGCGCTGGCACGAAGCTTTTAACAAAATGGAATACGGCGGCGTGCCGGTTGTTGCGGCCCTGCAAGGTGCCGTCGTGGGTGGTGGCTTGGAGCTGGCAAGCTCGGCCCACATCCGCGTGATGGATCAAACCGCCTATTTCGCTTTGCCAGAAGGCCAGCGCGGACTCTTTACCGGAGGTGGCGCCACCATCCGCGTCACTGACTTGGTCGGCAAATCGCGTATGATCGACATGATGCTGACCGGCCGTGTTTACAAAGGCCAAGAGGCCGTGGATCTTGGCTTGGCCCAGTACATCGTTGATGGGTCCAGCTTTGATCGTGCGATGGAATTGGCAGACAGAATTGCGCAGAACCTGCCTCTTTCGAACTTCGCTATCTGCTCTGCTGTCAGCCATATCCAAAACATGTCGGCTATGGATGGCGCTTACGCAGAGGCCGTTGTCGCTGGCGTCGTGAACACCCAACCTGATGCCCGCACCCGCTTGGCAGCCTTTGCCGACAAGAGCGCGGCCCGCGTCCGCCCCACTGATTAAGTGGCCTTTGAGCAGGGACAGCCACAAGGTCCCTGCTCAATCCCGCCCTCCAGCAACACCATAGCTTGCGTCTGTACGCCTATATCCCCTACATAGTGCTCAACACATCTAAGGGAGAGCGCACATGCGTCGCGTCGTCGTTACCGGACTGGGTATCGTTTCCTCAATCGGCACCAATGCCGAAGAAGTCACCGCCTCGCTCAAAGTGGGCAAGTCCGGCATTTCCGCCAGCGCGGAAATGGCCGAACACGGGTTCCGCAGTCAGATCGCGGGCCACATCGACATCGACGTGAAAGAACACGTCGACAAGCGCGCGCTGCGCTTCATGGGCGCTGGTGCTGCTTACGCCCATATCGCCATGCAACAGGCGATTGCCGACGCGGGTCTCGACGAAGACCTGGTCGTGAACGAACGCACGGGCCTTGTGGCTGGCTCCGGTGGGCCATCGACTTCGGCCATGCTGACCGCCCACCAAACCGTGCTCAAAACCGGCGCCACCAAACGCATCGGCCCGTTTGCAGTGCCAAAATGCATGAGCTCGACAATTTCCGCCAACCTCGCCACGGCGTTCAAGATCAAGGGCATCAACTACTCGATCACCTCGGCTTGCTCGACTTCGCTGCATTGCATCGGCAACGCGGCAGAGCAAATCATGATGGGTAAGCAAGACGTGATGTTCGCCGGCGGCGGCGAAGAGCTCGACTGGACGCTCAGCTGCCTGTTTGACGCTATGGGCGCCATGAGCAGCAAGTATAACGACACCCCCGAAAAAGCCTCTCGTGCGTTTGACGAAAACCGCGACGGCTTTGTGATTTCCGGCGGCGGCGGCATTGTCGTGCTGGAAGACCTAGAACATGCGCAGGCGCGCGGCGCAAAAATCTACGCCGAAGTCACCGGCTTTGCCGCAACGTCGGACGGCCATGACATGGTCGCGCCCAGCGGCGAAGGCGGCGAGCGCGCCATGCGTCTGGCAACCGCCACCCTGCCCGAAGGCCGCAAGGTCAGCTACATCAACGCACACGGCACCTCGACGCCAGTCGGCGACGTTGGCGAAGTTCAAGCCGTCCGCCGCGTGTTCGGCGAAGGCAGCACACCGCCCATTTCCTCGACAAAATCTATGACCGGCCACGCGCAAGGCGCTGCTGGCGCTCTGGAGGCCATCTTCTGCCTGTTGATGCTGGATGGGGATTTCATCACGCCATCAATCAACGTCGACACACTTGATCCGGCGATTAACCCGGACGAAATTGCAACAAAAACAATTGAAAACGCCGGTCTTGATACGGTGATGACAAACAGCTTTGGCTTTGGTGGCACCAATGGCTCGATGCTGCTGTCGAAGTTCAAGGGATAACCAAGACATGTCAAAAACACTGCAGGGCAAACGCGGCCTGATTATGGGCGTCGCCAATGAGCGCTCGATTGCATGGGGCATCGCCAAGGCGATGCACGAAGCAGGCGCCGAACTGGCCTTCACCTATCAAGGTGAGGCCTTTGGCAAACGCGTGGCCCCACTGGCCGCAAGTCTCGGCAGCGAGTTTCTCGTGGACGCCGACGTCAGCGATGACGCCTCATTGGACCGCGCGTTTGACGAGTTGTCCGACAAGTGGCCCACAATCGACTTTCTTGTTCACGCGATTGCCTATTCCGACAAGAACGAGCTTTCCGGCCGCTTTGTCGACACGACGCGTGCCAACTTCAAAAATTCGCTGGATATCTCTTGCTATTCTCTGATCGAAGTGGCGCGTCGCGCGCACCCGATGATGGCGGAAAATGGCGGAACCATCCTGACGCTGACCTACCAAGGCGCCAACCGCGTAACACCGTTTTACAATGTCATGGGCGTTGCCAAAGCCGCCCTTGAAAGTGCCACGCGTTATCTGGCCAACGACCTTGGCCCTGACGGCATCCGTGTAAACGCAATCTCACCCGGCCCCATGAAAACACTGGCCGGAGCCGTGATCGGTGGTGCGCGCAAAACGTTCCGCCAAACCGAGCAAAACGCGCCGCTGCGCGTCAATGCCACGCTGGAAGCCGTCGGCGGCACTGCGGTTTATCTGGCCTCTGACGCAGGCGCTTGCACCACGGGCGAAATCCTTCGGGTGGATGGTGGCTACCACGTACTCGGCATGCCTCAGCCGGAAAACCTCTGATCCAACTTGGGGCGCCTCTATTGGGGCGCTCCGCTTGGACAAGCTGCCCGCAGCTCTGCTCCGATCTCTTGCAAAATTTGGGTTGCCGATCCGCCGCGCACCTGCGCTGCGCCGATGCCTGCCCACTGCGCTCCATATCCGGTTTCATCAACCGCCTTGGCCGCCGCGTTTAACGCTTTGCCCGCGTCATACGCTACCGGATACGCTGGCGCATTCTCTGGCCCCAGAGCCGCGCCCAACGCAACAAAATGATTACTCAAACACCGCGCGGCACGACCTGAGATAGCACGAGTCATGACGGTCGGGTGCGCCTTGGGGGCGCGCAACGCTTTTCGGTATGCGTCATCCGCCGCCGTTTCATCCGCGTCGATGAACGCTGTCCCCAGCTGCGCAGCCACCGCCCCCGCCGATAAAACCCGCGCCACGTCCTTGCCGTCCATCAGCCCGCCAGCCGCGATCACTGGCACCTCCAGCGCGGCGTGCAAGTCTGCCACCAAGGCCAACGTCGACATCTGTGCATCCGGCGCTGCAGGATCAAACACCCCGCGATGCCCGCCTGCCTCAATCCCCTGCGCCACAACCGCGTCCACGCCAGCTGCAACACACGCCTCGCCCTCTGCCACAGATGTCGCGCTGGCAAACACCAGATTGCCCTCGGCCTGAAGCTCCGCAATCCAACCCGCATCCGGCAGTCCAAAATGCAAACTCACCACACCCGGACGCTCTTGCAACAGCATGTCCATCATCCGCCGATCCTGCACGAACGATTGATAAATTTCGTCCAGCGCATCAGGCGGCTCAACACCAAGTCTTGCAAACGTCGGGCGCAGTGCGTCAATCCACGCGGCTTCCTTGGCCGCGTCCCGCACCGCTGGCGCGTGGCAAAACACATTGGCATTCACAGGCTTGTCCGTCAGCGTCCGAGTTGCCCGCAACATGTCACGCGCGACTGCGACGCCAGCAGCACCAAGGCCCAGCGCCCCCAATCCGCCAGCATTGCTTACTGCTGCCGCCATCTGGGGCGTTGATACTCCCGCCATCGGCGCTTGGAGAATTGGCCACTTCAAGCCCAGCCGTGTCATAATATCCATCTCGCACCTCCCGTTGCACCAAAGCTAGCGGCCCCACGCGCAAAGAAAAAGCCCGCCAAACGACGGGCGGGCTTTCAATCTAGAGTATGCGGTCAGATCAGTTGATCGACACCAGCTCAATCGCAAACGTCAGATCTTTACCAGCCAGCATATGATTGGCGTCCAACTTGACGGTTTCGTCCGTGATCTCAACCACAGTAACGGGCACGACCTGACCAGTCGGCGCTTGCATTTGCAGCTGCAAACCAACCTCAAGCGGAATTTCCGCCGGGATCTGTTCACGTGGCACGTCCTGCATGGCGTCGTCCGAACGCGGGCCATAGGCCTGCTCCGCCGGGATCTCAGACACTTTTTTGTCCCCCACGCTCATGCCGTCCACTGCATTATCAAACCCCGGGATCACCTGACCGGAACCCAGTGTAAACTCAAGCGGATCACGCTCTTCCGAGCTGTCAAAAACCGACCCGTCGCTCAAGGTACCTGTGTAGTGAATGCGAACCGTATCGCCCGATTTTGCGGCTGTCATGGCCTGTCCCATCTCCGAATAAACCCGCCCCTTCCGGGGCTCATAAAGCGCGCACCCTAAAGTCGCCGCCGCCAAATGGCAAACGCCCCTTTTCGACCCACATGAAACCTGCCACTCTGCGCCCAAACGGGAGGATCACATGGCCATCACCACCTGCATCTTTGATGCTTACGGCACGCTCTTTGACGTGGCCGCCGCCGCACGCGAAGCTGCCTCTGAACCGGGACGCGACGCCTTTGCCAAACACTGGACCAAAGTTGCCAATGACTGGCGTCTGAAACAGCTGCAATACACATGGCTGCGCGCGGTTTCCAGCGCCCACGCCGATTTCTGGGAAGTCACGCAGAACGGTCTGGACTGGGCGCTCGAAGCCTCCGGTCTGGACGGTGACGCCGAGCTGCGCGAACGCCTTCTCGCGCTTTACTGGGAACTGACAGCCTATCCTGAGGTGCCGCAAATGCTGGCCGATCTCAAAGCCCGCGGCATGAACACTGCGATTCTGTCCAACGGTTCGCCCGACATGCTCGATGGCGCGGTCCAAAGCGCAGGCGTGCAGGAATTTCTGGATGATGTGTTAAGCGTCGAGAGCGTTGGTATCTTCAAACCTGCGGACGTGGTCTACGAACTTGTCACCAAACGCTTCGGGTGTGCGCGCGACGAGGTGCTTTTTGTATCATCAAACGGCTGGGACGCGGCCTGCGCAACCGGATACGGCTTTAAAACTGCTTGGGTCAATCGCGCCAACGAACCAGTAGATCGCATGCCTTGGACACCCGCAGTTGTCTTGTCCGACCTCACGTCCATCCCCAACCACGCAAAGTAATCCCATGCCCACATTCACAACCTCTGACGGCCTTTCGATTTACTATGACGACACCGGTGGCGACGGCCCCGCGGTGCTCTGCCTTGCTGGTCTGACCCGCAACAGCACCGATTTCGATTACGCGCTTCCTGCCCTTCGCGATGCGCGCGTAATCCGGATGGATTATCGTGGGCGCGGCAAATCGGAATGGGCCGAGGATTTCGCGACCTATTCCATCGACCGCGAAGCGCAGGACGCGCTCGAACTGCTCGACCATCTCGGACTTGAAAAGGCTGCCATCCTTGGCACCTCACGCGGCGGTCTGCTTGCCCTACATTTGGCCAACACCGCGCGCGATCGGCTTACCGGAGTCTGTTTCAACGACGTGGGGCCAAAAATCGAAACCAGCGGGCTGGAAATAATTCTGGTGTTTATCGGCCGAAATCCGATCTGGAAAACCCATGACGCGGCCGCCGCCGCATTTGCCCAGCGGGTGCCAGGTTTTGACGGCGTGCCTGCCAGCCGTTGGCGCGAAGAAGTTGAGAAACACTTTATCCAAACACCTGACGGACTTACCATCAATTACGACCCCAAATTGCGCAACGCCGTGCTGTCCCAATTTGACCCCCGCGGTCCCCAGCCGGATCTCTGGCCTTTGCTGGATGCCCTCAAAGGTCTGCCGCTTGCAGTGATCCGGGGCGCCAACTCCGATATCCTATCGCCAGAAACCTTTGCAGAAATGCAAAACCGCCAACCCATGCTGGCCGTCGAAATCGCCAATCGCGGCCATGTCCCTTTTCTGGATGAACCAGAGGCCGTCAAAGTTCTAAACGATTGGACCCAACAGCTTACTTGATTGGAAACGCTCATGAATATCGACATGATCCGCGCCGCCGCTGACCGTCTCAAGGGCCACGCCCGCCGCACACCGATGCTCACGTCTCCGTTTCTGGACGACATCGCGGGCCGCCGTGTTTTGATCAAACCGGAATGTCTGCAACACACCGGGTCCTTTAAATTCCGCGGAGGTTGGTCGGCAGTGTCCGCTCTTGACGAAGCAACCCGCAAACGCGGCGTCATCGCCTATTCATCGGGCAACCATGCCCAAGGCGTGGCCTTGGCTGCAGCACAGCACGGCGCTCCGGCTGTGATTGTGATGCCGCAGAACGCACCCAACTTGAAAATCGACAACACCCGCGCTTTGGGCGCCGAGGTGGTGCTCTATGATCGCGCGGGCGGTGAAAGCCGCGAAGCGGTCGGCGGCAAAATCGCCGAAGAACGCAACCTGACCCTGATCCGCCCTTATGACGAACCGCAGGTGATTGCAGGTCAAGGCACCACCGGTCTTGAGATCGCGGAACAGGCGGCGGAATTGGGTGTGACCTCTGGCGACGTTTTGGCCTGTTGCGGCGGTGGGGGCCTCACATCCGGCATCGCGCTGGCGCTAGAAGCAGTTGCCCCTGAAATGCGGGCCCGTCCGGTTGAACCCGAAGGTTTTGACGACGTCGCACGCTCGCTCGCATCCGGCACAATACAGTCCAACCCGACGCAATCCGACTCACTCTGCGATGCCATTATCACGCCGCAACCGGGCGACTTAACCTTCCCGATCCTGTCGCGCCTTTGCGGCCCCGGCATGGTGGTCAGCGAAGACGATGCATTGCGGGCGATGGCCCTGGCCTTCAAACGGTTGAAAATCGTGGTCGAGCCCGGCGGGGCCGTCGCTTTGGCTGCAGCCCTCTTTCACAGTGACAAAATCGAAGGCGACGCAGTTGTGGCCGTCTGTACCGGTGGCAACGTCGACGCCGACGTTTTTGCCACTGCCATCACCCGCTTTGACTGACCCTACGACAGCCCCAACAGGACAGTGACATGACCCGTTTCACAATCGCTTCTTTCAACGTCAAAAACCTCATCGGCGCGGATCAGGAATACTACACCTTCCAATCCTACACGCCCGAGGAATACGCGTGGAAGGAAGACTGGACCGCCAGCCAACTCTTCTCGATGGACGCTGACATCGTCGGCTTTCAGGAAATCTTCGAAGAAGACGCTCTGCGAGATGTGATTGCCGAGGCCGACCGCATTGGCGAGGCGTCAAATGATGCCGTGATCCCTGACAAATCAAAACGCTACCATCGCAAAGCGATCTTTCGCAAACTCGGTTACACGCCATATGGCACTGGCGGCCTTTTTGTGGCCCCCAACTCCAATGACACCGGCACCCCGGGCAACCGTCGCCCCGGCGTCGCGATCCTGTCGCGCTTTGGCTTTGTCGGCACGCCCGAGATCATCCAGAACCTGCCAGAGCCACTGGACATCCCGTTCCGCGAACTCACTGGTGAGGACGGCGGCCACTATCGCGTGTCTCGCCTCTCTCGCCCAATCCTTAAGGCGCGCATTCCGGTCAGCGACACGACCACGATCACCGTTTTCAACTGCCATCTGAAATCCAAACTTGGCGAATTCCCGCGCCCGGATGGTGCAGATCACGCGCCCGAGGCCGATCTCGCCAACTACGACGCTGTTGGGCGCGCAATGGGCGCAATGCGCGCCGCGTTGCGCCGCATGGCCGAGGCATGGGTGCTGCGCCGCGCCATCGTAGAAGAGTTGGAGGCGGGCCACCCTGTCATGGTCATGGGCGACTTCAACGACGGCGAACACGCGGTCAGCTCCGAAATCATTTCCGGCGAGGTGCCCTTCCGCAATTATTCGTGGATGCTGCGCCACGATGCCAAACACGGCGCCGACAGGTATAGCCGCGAAGAAAACGACATCATCCAAGACGCGGTCAACAAGGTCCGCCTGACTTCGGCGGAATCGCTGTTTGTGCGCAAATCCATGCGCGACATGGTCTACACAACGGCCTTCGGAGGCGTTTACGAAAGCATCGACCAGATCTATCTGTCACGCCACTTCCAGCCCGACAGCCCGCAAACTATTGGCGAGATGGAATATTTCTCGGTTCTCAACGACCACCTCACCGACGGAAGCCACGCCGAAGCCCCTTACAACAAACTTGCCTCCGATCACGGTCAGATCATGGCCCATATCCGCTTGAAAGACGCCTAAATGCCCCTCGCCAATCTCAACGGGATTTCCGTGCACTACCGCGAAGACGGCGACCCTTCCGGTGCGCCAGTCCTTTTTGTCAATTCGCTCGGCACAACAATGGGCCTTTGGGACCCGATCCTGCCGCACCTGACAGACGGCCTGCGCATCATCCGCTATGATATGCGCGGTCACGGCGAAACCGACGTGCCGCCCGCGCCTTATTCCATGGGCACACTTGTCAAAGACGCCGAGGCCTTGCTGGATCATCTCAAAATAAAAGACGCCTTGGTTGTCGGCCTGTCGATTGGTGGCATGGTGGCACAAGGCTTGGCCGTCAAACGCCTCGATTTGGTGCGCGCCATGGTGCTTTCCAACACGGCAGCCAAAATCGGATCCCCAAAACTCTGGGACGACCGCATCGAACAGGTGCGCAAAGACGGCCTCACCGCTTTGTCAGACGCCACAATGCAGCGCTGGTTCAGCCGTGATTTCCTGATCCGCCCTGAATTGGCCCATTGGAAAGCCATGTTCGAAAGCACCCCGCCCGAGGGCTACATGGGCTGTTGCGCCGCCATCAAAGGCACCGATTTTTACACACCCACCTCTGGCCTTCGCCTTTCCACACTGGGCATCGCAGGGGCCGAGGACGGTGCCACGCCCCCCGATCTGGTGCGCGAAACCATCGGGCTGATCCCGGGAGCGCGCATGGAATTGATGCGCCGCACAGGCCACCTGCCCTGCGCCGAAAAGCCAGAGGCCTACGCCGCGCTTATCAACACATTCCTCAAGGACACCGCCCATGTCTGACATCCTTTTGGTGCACGGCTCCTGTCACGGGGCTTGGTGTTGGCGCGACCTGATCCCTGCGCTCGAAAATCTTGGCCACACAGCGCGCGCCATCGACTTGCCCAGCCACGGCGAAGATCCGACGCCAATCGCCGATGTCACGCTCGACACCTGCGGCCAAGCCGTCGCGGACGCGCTCGACAAAGACACCGTCGTTGTGGGCCACAGCTGGGCTGGCTTTCCGATCTCTCGCGCGGCCGATCTCGCGCCCGGCCAGATCTCCCGCCTGATCTTTCTCTGTGCCTATGCACCGTGGGATGGGTATTCGCTGGCCGACATGCGCCGCGCCGCACCGCGCCAACCGATCTTGGATGCCGTCATCAAATCAGACGATGGCCTCAGCTACACCATCGATCCCGCCAAAACCCGCCGCGTGTTTTATCACGACACACCGGCTGGCACCGAAGACCTCGCAAATGCTCACCTGTGCCCGCAGCCAATCCTGCCGCAGGAAACCCCGATTTCACTTGGCCAAGGTTTCGCGAAAACGCCCAAATCCTACATCCGTTGCACCGATGATCAGACTATCCCACCGGAATTTCAAAGCACCATGACCGAGACCTGGCCGCACGAAGATGTCTATGACATGCCCACCAGCCACTCTCCGTTTTTGGCCGACCCAAAGGGGCTGGCCACGCAGCTGGACCATATCCTCACTCGCTAATCCGCGTTCTGAAATCTTTCAAAAATAGGGATCTCCGCACTTTCCATTTATTTCATTTCCACCCATGTATTCCTGTACCGCGCGCAACCCGTGCGCGAAACGCAACACGGATCTCTCGATGACAAACCGCCTGCCAATTCTGGTCATTCTTGCCACGGTCACCATCGATGCGATGGGAATCGGCTTGATCATTCCGGTCATGCCCGACCTCATTGGCGAGGTCATGGGCGGCGATCTGGCAGACGCCGCGATCTGGGGAGGCATCCTCGCCACCGTTTTTGCGGTGATGCAGTTCCTCTGCGGCCCGCTACTGGGCAATCTCTCTGACCGTTATGGACGACGCAGAGTGCTGCTGGTTTCACTGGCCGTCATGTCAGCAGATTACGTCATCATGGCACTGGCCAACTCTATGTGGCTCTTGGTTGTCGGGCGCATCATCGCCGGCATTACGGCTGCCACATATGCCACCGCATTGGCCTATATGGCCGACATTTCAAAACCCGAAGACAAGGCCAAGGCCTTTGGTCTCATCGGCGCGGGCATTGGCATCGGCTTTGTGCTTGGCCCCGCTCTGGGCGGCCTGCTGGCGCAATTTGGCACCCGCGCGCCCTTTTGGGCCGCAGCCATACTTGCGGGCGGCAACGCGCTCCTGGGTTGGTTTGTCCTGAAAGAAACGGTCACCGACGCCACCCGCCGCGCTTTTGAATGGCGCCGCGCCAACCCGCTCGGAGCACTAGAAGCGCTTGGCCGACTGCCATCCATGAGCAAACTTCTGGTGGTGTTCTTTCTTTATCAGGTTGCCGCCGCCGTCTATCCGGCAATCTGGCCCTATTTCATTATCGAGCGCTTCGGCTGGGGAGAAGGCATGATCGGCCTCTCGCTGACCGCCTACGGGCTCTGCTATGCAATTGTGCAAGCGACCCTCATTGGTCCCACCGTGAAATGGTTGGGGAACCGTCGCACCGTGGTTGTCGGCCTTACACTGGAAGCGGTCGCGCTGGTCTATCTGGGCATAATCGACACCGGCCTGCTGCTCTTTATTGGTATTCCGATTGCCGCGCTGTCCACTGTCGGCTTGCCTGCACTACAAGGCATCATGTCGCGCCGCGTGTCTGATGATGCCCAAGGCGAGCTACAAGGCATCTCGTCTTCGCTCACCTCGCTTGCGCATATCCTCGCCCCATTGGTGATGACGCAAACCTTTGCCTACTTCTCCTCTGACCACGCGATTCTCTACTTGCCCGGCGCACCGTTCCTTCTGGCCGCCCTGCTGATGGTTTTCTCAATCGTGGTGTTTCAAAACTCACGTGGCGGCAAATAGCCACAAAACGACGCTTGATGTCTGGATTGACGCGCACAGTTCGTTAACCTGATCCAAACTGAGTTCCGACAGGACAAAAGAGGTTCATTATGACCACCATCAAAGCCGCCGTGTGCCACGAATTTGGCCAGCCACTCGTCGTCGAAGACGTCACCCTTCGTGCACCCGAAATGGGCGAGATCGAGGTCACGCTTGATGCGGTGGCGATCTGCCATTCTGACATCTCATTTGCCGAAGGCGGTTGGGGCGGCAGCCTGCCCGCGGTCTACGGCCACGAAGCCGCTGGCCGCATCTCAGGTGTTGGTGGCGGCGTGAACGGTCTTGCCGAAGGCGACGCCGTTGTCGTGACCCTTATCCGCGCCTGTGGCGCCTGCCCGACCTGCTCCGAAGGCAAGCCGGTGATTTGCTCCACACCCTATGACGGCGACAAAGGTCCCCTGTCGACAGCGGATGGCGGCAAACTGCATCAAGCTATGGCCTGCGGTGCCTTTGCCGAAAAAGTTGTGGTTGACCAATCGCAAGTGGTGAAAATTTCCGACGACATTCCCAAAGAAGCTGCCAGCCTGATTGCCTGTGGCGTGATCACCGGCGTTGGCGCGGTGGTAAACGCTGCCCAGATCCGCGCGGGTCAGGACGTCGTGGTGATCGGTGCAGGCGGTGTTGGCCTCAACGCTATCCAGGGCGCACGCATCGCAGGTGCGCGCCGCATCGTCGCCGTCGACATGAGCGAGGAAAAACTCGCCATCGCCAAGGAATTTGGCGCCACGGACGGTGTTCTGGCTACCGAAAAGAAGCCCTTCGTCAAAGCCATGCGCGCCATGGGCCGTGGGGCTGATGCGGTGATCGTCACTGTAGGCGCAATTCCGGCATATGACGAAGCCCCCCGCTATCTCGCGCCGGGCGGCAAGGTCATCATGGTCGGCATGCCGCATTCCGGTGCGAAATCCACCTACGAACCGGTGGTTCTCGCGGCCATCGGCCAGGGCATGCAGGGCTCCAAAATGGGCGACGTCGTGATCAAGCGCGATATTCCGTGGATGGTCGACCTTTACAAACAAGGCCGCCTAAAGCTCGATGAACTGATCTCGGGCCGCTGGACGTTGGATCAGATCAACGAGGCGATTGCCGACACCAAAACAGGCAGCGCCAAGCGCAACGTGATCCTGTTTGATCGCAACTAACTCAAACAAAGAAAGCGGTGCCAATGCTGAAATTCGTGGCCGATCTTTTCAAGCCAACAGATCCCAAGGCACCGCCCATCACTTCTGAAACTGGCATGACCTTTGACTCGATCGAGGTCGCGCCGTTTCTGACCCGCCTCATGAACAACCCGCGCTTTGGCCTGCCAATCAGCACGGCGGGTATGGTCGCAGATCAGCTTTCAGACATTGCGCTTGATCAAACCCGTCGCTGGACCATCCAAGGCGCATTTGACGGAACCATGACCACCATCGACATCGAGGCCTTCATGGACGCGATCAATGCGCCCGAAATAACCTTTTATGGCACCGAGGCGGTTGTTGCCGAAATTGACCGCGAACTGATTGCCTTTGACGAAGCGCAGGAGACTTAATCCATGAAACTCACTGATCTGGACATCATCGTCACCGCCCCGCCCGCCCCTGGCTGGGGTGGTCGCTACTGGATTTTGGTCAAACTGACCACCGACACAGGCATCGTCGGTTGGGGGGAATGCTACGCGTCTTCTGTCGGCCCCGACGCCATGACCCATGTGATCCGCGACGTTTTTGAGCGCTACTTCCTGGATGAAAACCCGGAAAACGTCGAACGCCTTTTCCGCCGCACCTATTCATCCGGCTTCACCCAACGCCCTGACCTGACCGTCATGGGCGCATTCTCCGGTCTCGAAATCGCCTGCTGGGACATCCTTGGCAAAGACCGGGACCGCCCTGTTTACGCCCTGCTTGGTGGCTTGATGAACGAACGCCTACGCGCCTACACCTATCTCTACCCACTTGAAAAACATGAGGTTTCCGAATTCTGGACCTCCCCCGAAATGGCCGGGGAAACCGCGGCAGCCATGGTGGCAAAAGGCTACACCGCTGTGAAATTCGACCCCGCCGGTCCTTACACCATGCGCGGCGGCCATATGCCGGCGATGTCTGACATCACCATGTCCGTCGCTTTTTGCAAAGCCATCCGCGAAGCGGTCGGTAATAAGGCCGACCTCCTATTCGGCACCCACGGTCAGTTCAACACCGCAGGCGCCATCCGCTTGGGCCAAGCGCTTGAACCCTATTCTCCGCTCTGGTTCGAAGAACCCACGCCGCCCGACAACATCGACGACATGGCACGCGTTGCACGCAATGTGCGCATCCCCGTCGCAACCGGTGAGCGCATGACAACCAAAGCCGAATTCGCGGCTGTCCTTCGCGCCGGCGCTGCCGAAATCCTGCAACCGGCTCTGGGACGCGCTGGCGGCATCTGGGAAATGAAAAAAGTCGCGGCAATTGCCGAATGCTTTAACGCACAAATGGCGCCGCATCTTTACGCGGGACCGGTTGAATGGGCCGCGAACGTCCACCTTGCGGCTTCGATTCCGAACCTCTTGATGATTGAAACCATCGAGACACCGTTTCACAACGATCTCATCCAATCCGCGATCACGGTCGAGGATGGCTTTGTGACACCTCCCACCGCGCCCGGACTTGGCATTGAGGTCGACGAGGCCCTCGCGCGCGCGCATCCCTACACAGGCTCCGGTCTGCACCTTCAAATGCAAGACGCGCCTTGTGACTACGTTAACGGCAACAGTTTTGAAGGCGGCGCACCACCAAAAACCTGAGACATCTCGAAAACCGCGTTCGCCGGTGCTATATCTCTACCGAGCAAGAGAGCAGACGTGATGACCGTGACCCTTCAGAAACCAATTGCCCCCCCGTCCGAGATGGCGCAAAACGCCGAAGCGGCCGCCGCGTATCTCAAAACGCTGGCCCACGAAGGCCGGCTAATGATCCTGTGCCACCTTGGTTCAGGTGAGAAATCCGTTGGCGAACTCGAAGAGATTTTGGACCTGCGCCAAGCGGCGGTCAGCCAGATGCTCGCCCGCCTGCGCGACGAGCGTCTCGTCTCGACGCGGCGCGACGGAAAAACAGTCTACTACACCCTTGCCGACGACAACACCTCACAAGTTATCTCGTTGCTTTATAACCTCTTTTGCAGCCCACAGACCAAGTGACACCGCCCAAGCTGCCCGCCAAAATCGAGGGCTGGTTCTCCGCGCGTGGCTGGGACATTCACCCGCATCAACGCGACATGCTCGCTCGCGCCAACGATGCCTGCACGTTGCTGATTGCCCCCACCGGTGGCGGCAAAACCATGGCCGGCTTCCTGCCCACGCTGGCCGAGTTGGCTGACGGAAACCACGACGGCCTGCACACGCTTTACGTCTCCCCGCTCAAGGCGCTCGCCGCTGACATCAAACGCAACCTGCGCGCACCTGTGGACGACATTGGCCTGCCGATCCGTATTGAGGACCGCACCGGCGACACATCTAATACGGTCAAAAAACGGCAACGCGCTGATCCGCCGCATATCCTGCTGACCACGCCGGAAAGCCTCGCCCTGCTGACGTCTTACGAGGACGCGCCGCGTATTTTTGCTGGCCTAAAGCGGGTGGTCGTCGACGAAATCCACGCACTTGCCGACTCCAAACGTGGCGACCAGCTTTTCCTTGCTCTCGCCCGCCTGCAAACCCTCTGCCCCGATTTGCGCCGCGTGGGCCTTTCGGCCACCGTTGACCGTCCCGACGACATCGCGGGCCTGCTGGCTCGCCACCCCGATCCATGCGCCATCGTCACAGCCGATCCCGGCCCTGCGCCCGACATTGCGATGCTGCAGACCGAAGACGCCCCGCCTTGGTCCGGCGGCGGCGCGGCCTATGCGATCCCCGCCGTGCTGGAACAGGTCAAGCAGCACAAGACCACGCTTATTTTTCACAACACCCGAGCGCAGGCAGAAATTTTCTTTCACAACTTGTGGCTGGCCAATGAGGACAGCCTACCCATCGGCATCCACCACGGCAGTCTGGACCGTACCCAGCGCGAGCGGGTGGAAGCCGCGATGGTGCGCGGCGATCTGCGCGCCATCGTCTGCACCGGCAGCCTCGACCTCGGCATCGACTGGGGTAACGTGGATCTTGTGATCCAAGTCGGCGCGCCCAAAAACGTCAAACGTCTCGTGCAACGCATCGGGCGCGCCAACCACCGCTACAACGCGCCCTCCAAGGCGCTTCTGGTGCCCGCCAACCGCTGGGAAGTCGTGGAATGCGTCACCGCCCTACAGGCTGTGCGCGAGAATGATCTTGATGGCGATCCACGCGGACGCGGCCCACAAGACGTTTTGTGTCAACACATCTTGCTCGCCGCCGCATCAGCGCCTTTTAGTGCGGACGACCTTTATGCGGAAATGTCCTCCGCAGGCGCCTACGCAGATCTTTCCCGCACGGAATTTGACGCCTGCCTCGAATTTTGCGCCACGGGCGGGTACGCGTTTCGTGCCTATGATCGGTGGCAGCGGCTTCAGGAACGCGACGGCCTTTGGCATCTGCGTGACCCCCGCGCCGCCGCCCGCATCCGTATGAACGCCGGCACCATCCAAGACAGCGACACTCTCAAGGTTCGTCTCAAACGCAACCGCGGCGGCAAAGCTTTGGGCGAAGTCGAAGAAGCTTTTGCCGCATCTCTTTCGCCCGGAGACACTTTTTTGATCGGCGGACGGATCGTACGCTACGAAGGCCTGCGCGAGATGACGGTCGAAGTTTCACGTAACGCTGCAAGAAAGCCGCGTATCGCCGTGTTTTCCGGAACAAAATTCTCAACTTCCACCCAGCTTAGCCAACGCACACTACGTTTCTTGCAACAAGACAGTTGGCCAGAGTTGCCCACCCACACCGCGGACTGGCTGCGCTTGCAGCGTGACACGTCACGCCTCCCCGAACCCGGTCGTTTGCTGGTCGAGACTTTTCCCCAGGATGGGCGGGAAAACATGGTGGTTTACGGTTTTGCTGGCCGCAATGCGCAACAAACTTTGGGTCTGCTGCTCACAAAGCGCATGGAAGATCGCGACCTTGCGCCAATGGGTTTCGTGTCCACCGACTATGCCACATTGATTTGGGGGCTGGATCAAATTCCCGATGTTGAGTCCCTTTTTGATCTCAACGTCTTGCGCGACGGACTTGATGGGTGGCTGGCGGGCAACGCGCTGATGAAACGCACCTTTCGAGGCGCGGCAACCATCGCCGGATTGATCGAG
The DNA here is from genome assembly GCF_001292625.1 of Shimia sp. SK013. Classification (GTDB taxonomy): domain Bacteria; phylum Pseudomonadota; class Alphaproteobacteria; order Rhodobacterales; family Rhodobacteraceae; genus Shimia. Next base: position 73,021 of record NZ_LAJH01000026.1, on the reverse strand, counting down.
CGTAACAGCCCGGGGACCCGCAAATCCGGACGGCAAGCCACCTTCAGTTCCGATATTCTTTACGACACCTTGCTAAAATACGATCCCGACCACCTTTTGATGCAAGTCACACGTGACGAGGCCCTGCGCGGCCTTGTGGATTTTGCCCGGATCGAAGACTTGCTGACCCGCATCGAAGGCCGAATTGACCACAGTCGGACGACACACGTAACCCCGCTTTCCGCTCCGCTCTTCCTCGAAGTCGGCAAAGTCCCTGTTCAAAGCGGAAGCGCCGAAGAACGCCTGCTCGCCGAGGAGACTGAAGCCCTGATGAAGGACAGCGGTCTGTACAATATCGATAAATGACGTGGTCCGATGCAGTGATCGATGCAATTTGCCTAAATTTTGTTAGAAATCTGCAAGAATTTGAGTCCGCAACTTGCTTGCGAATGACCTGCACGTTAAGAACGTAGCATGAACGGGTTAGATTTCTCTTTGGCGGGCGCGACCCTAACCGCATTGGGTTCCGGTGCGCTGTGGTGGGCCGACCAACGGCTGCTGGTTGTCTCTGACTTGCACTTGGGAAAAACCGAACGAATTCTGCGTCGTGGCGGCCCTTCTTTACCTCCGTATGAAACCCGGGATACGCTGATCCGGCTGGAAAATGACCTTGCGAACACAAGCGCTGCGACGGTGATTTGCCTTGGCGACAGCTTTGACGACGTCGAAGCGGCCCGCACATTGCCCGAGGCTGAACGCCTTTGGATCAACCGCCTACAAGCTGGGCGCCGGTGGGTTTGGATTGAGGGCAACCATGATCCCGGGCCGGTTGACCTTGGCGGCACCCATTTGGCGGAACTGCCCTTACCGCCACTGGTGTTTCGCCACATTGCAGAAACTGGCAAAAGTGGCGAAATATCGGGACATTACCACGCCAAAGTTCGCGTACAAACGCGGTTGCGCAGCATCACGCGACCGGCCTTTCTGATCGACAGTGACCGCGTGATAATGCCTGCCTACGGCACCTACACCGGCGGCTTACGCAGTTCTGATGATGTGCTCGACACTTTGATGCGGTCCGAGGCCACGGCAATCATCACCGGCCAGACCCCGCGCATGGTGCCAATGCCACGTTAGCAATCGCGCCCAACGTCCTCATTAAAAAGGACAAAGACGATCTGAGTAACACTTCCCATTGACGCCACAGCCCGTTTGCGCCTTTGATAACGCACGTTTCTGGAATCTGGTGACCCAATGACGCTACCTGAAAATCTCACGACAAAGCTGCGCCACAGCTTTGCCAAACAATCGATGATGGCGACATTCGGGGCTCAACTCGACGAGATGCCCGTAGGTCAGGTCACCCTACGGGCACCAATCCTTGATGGGTGCCAACAACAGCAAGGCTTTGCGCACGCCGCACTCACCTTTGGCCTAGGTGACAGCGCGGCCGGATATTCTGCCTTGTCTGTCATGCCGTTAGAGGCCGAAGTTCTCACAAGTGAAATGAAGATCCACCTGCTGGCGCCGGCGCAAGGCGACCGGCTTGAGGCCATTGGCAAAGTCATCAAACCCGGCCGTCGGCTGGTGATAGTTCAAGCCGAAGTATTTGCCATCTCAGGCGACACGCGCACGCAGGTTGCGTTGATGACCGGCACCATGGTGCCCGAACTGCCCAAATAGCCGCGCCCCAAAGCGAAAGGGCGATCCTCTTCAGGACCGCCCTTCAACCCATTCAAAAATCTCAACCTTACGCCGTCAGGCCTTCTGGTTCTGCCAGTCCATTGGCGCGACAGCAAGCCGTCACGGTGTTGGCCAGCAGGCAGGCTATAGTCATCGGCCCCACGCCACCCGGCACCGGTGTGATCGCCCCAGCGACAGCCGCAGCACTTTCGAAATGCACGTCGCCGACAAGGCGGGTTTTGCCCTCGCCGCGCTCCGGCGCGTCGATACGGTTGATGCCCACGTCGATCACCGTTGCACCCTCTTTGATCCAGTCCCCCGGCACCATCTCGGGCCGGCCCACGGCAGCCACAACGATGTCGGCGCGGCGCACCACATCCGGCAAGTCCTTGGTGCGCGAATGCGCGATCGTCACGGTACAGCTATCGCCAAGCAGCAATTGCGCCATTGGTTTGCCCACAATGTTGGACCGACCAACCACCACGGCATCCAGACCTGACAGAGAGCCGTGATGTTCACGCAACATCATCAAACACCCCAACGGCGTACACGGCACCATGGATTTCTGCCCCGTGCCCAACAGACCCACATTGGAAATGTGAAACCCGTCTACGTCTTTGGCGGGATCAATCGAGTTGATCACCAAGTCCTCGTTCAGATGTCCCGGCAACGGCAATTGCACCAGAATGCCATGCACCGCCGGATCATTGTTGAGCTGATCAATCAGCGCCAGCAAGTCCGCTTCGGCGGTGTCGATTTCCAGCTTGTGCTCATAGCTGTTCATGCCCACTTCGACGGTTTGCTTGCCCTTTGAGCGCACATAGACCTGGCTCGCAGGATCTTCGCCCACCAGAACCACCGCCAGACCGGGTGTGATGTCGTTTTCTTCTTTCAGACGCGCCACGTGCCCGGCAACTTTCTCCCGCACTGTGGCTGCAAAGGCTTTTCCGTCGATGATCGTCGCCGTCATGTCATGTCCTCGCTGGTCAATTCATCGCGGGTTTCCGCGATACGGCCGGTGAAATCAACCCCCGTGCCCGTCTTGTTGTCTCGAAAAACCGCCCCAAAGGCGAAACCCCGATGCCAGCGCGCTGCGGGCATCGGGACAAGGTTTTAGAACAGGCCTTCGACCAGTCCGTCGTCATTGATGCCAATGGTTTCCGCAGCCGGATGACGCGGTAGACCCGGCATTGTCATGATCTCTCCGCAGATCACCACGACAAAGCCTGCCCCTGCGCTCAGCCGCACTTCGCGCACCGGCACAGAATGCCCTGTTGGCGCGCCGCGCAGGTTTGGATCGGTCGAGAACGAGTACTGCGTCTTCGCCATACAGACCGGCAGATGGCCATATCCGGCATCTTCCCAAGCCTTTAGCTGATCGCGGATTTTCTTGTCCGCAAGCACTTCATCGGCGCGATAGATCGACGTAGCCACCCGTTCGATTTTCTCAAACAGGCTCATTTCGTCTTTATAAAGTGGCGCAAACTGGCTGACACCGGCATCCGCGATCTCTGCGATCCGCGTGGCCAGTTCTTTGGTGCCTTCCGAGCCTTTGGCCCAGTGCTGACACAGGATCGCTTCAGAACCTTCGCTCTCCACATAATCCCTCACCGCCTGCACTTCGGCGTCTGTATCGGTGACAAAATGGTTGATCGCGACCACAACCGGCACGCCAAACTGTTTCAGGTTGCCAATGTGGCGCCCAAGGTTGGCACAGCCCTCTTTGACCGCGTCGACATTTTCCGCGCCAAGATCGGCCTTGGCCACACCACCGTTCATTTTCATCGCGCGGATCGTCGCGACCAGCACAACCGCGTCGGGCGCAAGCCCCGCTTTGCGGCATTTGATGTTCATGAACTTCTCGGCACCCAGATCGGCACCAAATCCAGCCTCAGTCACCACATAGTCGGCAACTTTTAGCGCTGTTGTGGTGGCAATGACCGAGTTACAGCCGTGCGCGATGTTGGCAAACGGGCCGCCATGCACAAACGCGGGGTTGTTTTCCAAAGTCTGCACAAGGTTGGGCTGCATCGCGTCACGCAACAACACGGTCATCGCGCCATCCGCTTTGATGTCACGCGCATAAATCGCGCTGCGATCACGGCGATAGGCCACGATCATGTCGCCCAGACGTTTCTGCAGGTCCTGCAGATCGTTTGCCAGACACAGGATCGCCATGACTTCCGACGCCACCGTGATGTCAAATCCTGTCTGACGTGGGAACCCGTTGGTCACGCCACCCAATGACGTCACAGTGTCACGCAGCGCGCGGTCGTTCATGTCCAGAACGCGACGCCATGTGACCCGACGCTCGTCGATCTCAAGCTCGTTGCCCCAATAGATGTGGTTATCAATCATCGCGCTCAACAGGTTGTGCGCCGACGTGATTGCGTGAAAATCGCCTGTAAAGTGCAGGTTCATTTCTTCCATCGGCACAACTTGCGCATACCCGCCGCCAGCGGCGCCGCCCTTCATGCCAAAGTTCGGCCCAAGCGAGGCTTCGCGGATACAAATCGCCGCCTTCTTGCCAATCGCGTTCAGGCCATCACCCAGACCCACGGTTGTGGTGGTCTTGCCTTCGCCCGCAGGCGTCGGGTTGATGGCGGTGACAAGGATCAGCTTGCCGTTTTCTTTGCCCTGAACCGAGTTGATGAACTCTTGGCTCACCTTGGCCTTGTCGTGGCCATAGGGCAGCAGGTCGTCACTTCCGATGCCAAGTTTGGCGCCGATCTCCTGGATCGGGCGTTTTTTGGCTTCACGTGCGATTTCGATGTCTGTTTTAAAACTCATGACGGATCCCTGTCACAAAATGTTGGCGCTCTCTCAATCTTTTGTAGCGCCCCAATTTCCGACGGCGACATGCATTTCCGACATTTCCGGCGCTTGTTGCGTCGGCATAGGCAGCGCCAGTTTCTTTTTGGAAACGCAACGTCACCTTAGGCGCATTTCTTTCGCGACTCGCGGCCGTTACTGGCCGCGTGCCACATCCAGCTGGCTCCAAACCGGCTGATCGGGAATAAACAGCCGCATTTTGTCGCCCAACGCCAATGTACCGGGCCTTTCGACCCAAGCGGTCACGCCCCGCAATCCATTTGCTGCCGGCTTGAACTTTTTGCCAAAGCCCTCGTGGACGCCTTCGATCACGCGACCGGGAAAGACGCAGGGGCGGTTCTCCATGTCGATGGTGATGGTCGCCCCATCCGGCCCCTGCAATCGCGCGTTTGGCGGCACATGGGTGAAATCGGGTATACCCTTGATCACCAACGACGCCCCAACCCATGCAGGATCGACGCTCTCAAGCCCCATATTGGTTGCAATCCGGTCCAACTCTTCCTGACTGAGCACCGACAGCTGCCGCACATTGGCAATCTCCGTTCCGGTCTCATAAAGCGCTGACACACGGCTGCAAGACGCCCGCGTCACACCCGCGTGACATTCATTGTCCGCGCCGCCAAAAGCCAGCGGTAAGGTCTGTGCGCCTTCTGCCTGCAAATCCGTCCCTCTGTCCGCCACGCGGCCCAGCCAAACCACTTCCGCCTCAAAATTTGTTGATTTTAGCGCAGGCATCTTGCCTCTCCCTGTTCCACTCGTAGGCCAAAACCTAGCGAAGGCGTTTGCGGCAAACAACGCAGCTTATGTGACGAAGGGCATCAGGGGCCGTGATGGCCCTGCCAGTTGCCAAATCCTGCGCAGACCCGACACGGCTTACCCTTTTGGCACAAACATGTGGTTCACGGGGGTCACACCCCGGTGATACGTGCAAATCGTGTCCGTCGCCTCAGGCGTGGTTACGTGGATTTTGACGTTGGCGATCACCTCCACAGCGCCAGCATCCAAACAAATCTGCTCGCAAAAGAAAAAACCCCCGGGGCGCCCTCACGCCTCGGGGGTTCATCGTCTTGAGCCCTGTCTTAAGGGTCTGTCCCTCACATTCAGCCGGTGGGTTCCGGCTCCATCCCGCCATCGTCATCCGAAGATTTCTTGCGGGGTTTGGTCTTGGGAACGGCCGTTACGCTTGGCGCATTGCCTTCGTCCGGCTTGTCGTCGTCGTCTTCTTTTGTGCTTGGCGCATCGCCGTTCATGACACGCATGATTTCGTCACCCGTCAGGGTTTCGTATTCCAACAAGCCCTGCGCCAGACGCTCAAATTCGACTTCTTTCTCGGTGATGATCTTGAGCGCAAGCTCATAGCCATCTTCGATGAAGGATTTCACTTCCTCCTCGATCAGCTCCTTGGTGTGCGCTGACACCGAAAAACCGCCGGTCTGACCCTGATATCCCTGATGTGCTTCGGCATAGTCGATGTTGCCGACTTTGTCAGACATGCCGTAACGCATCACCATCGAGCGTGCCAACTGGCTCGCCTGCTGGATGTCGCCCACCGGACCCGACGACACACTTTCCGAACCGTACTTAAAGATCTCAGCCGCTTTGCCTGCCATGGTCATGGCAATGCGCTGGTGCGCCTCGTCTTTGAACAACTGCAACTTGTCCATCTCCGGCAGGCTCATCACCATACCCAAGGCCCCGCCACGCGGAATGATTGTCGCCTTATAAACCGGATCACATTTCGGCAAATTGATCCCCACAAGCGCGTGGCCTGCTTCGTGATATGCCGTCTTCTCTTTCTGATCCTGCGTCAAAACCATTGACCGACGCTCCGCGCCCATCATGACTTTGTCTTTGGCGTGCTCGTAATCTTCCATTGTCACGAACCGACGTCCCACACGCGCTGCTGTCAGGGCCGCTTCGTTCACAAGGTTCGCCAGATCCGCACCAGAAAAGCCCGGCGTACCACGCGCAATGATGCGCAGATCCACGTCAGGCCCCAGCGGAGTTTTGCGCGCATGCACGCCCAGAATTTTCTCACGACCTTTGATGTCAGGGTTGCCCACGGTCACGTTGCGGTCAAAACGACCGGGACGTAGCAACGCCGGATCCAGAACATCCTTGCGGTTTGTCGCCGCCAGAATGATCACACCCTCGTTGGCTTCGAAGCCGTCCATCTCAACCAGCAACTGGTTGAGCGTCTGTTCACGCTCATCGTTGCCGCCGCCATAACCTGCGCCACGCGACCGGCCTACGGCGTCAATTTCATCGATGAACACGATACATGGGGCGTTTTTCTTGGCCTGCTCGAACATGTCGCGTACACGGCTTGCGCCAACGCCCACGAACATTTCGACAAAGTCGGAACCGGAAATTGTAAAGAACGGCACGCCCGCCTCGCCCGCAATTGCGCGCGCCAGCAGCGTTTTACCTGTGCCGGGAGGGCCAACAAGCAACGCCCCTTTGGGAATCTTGCCGCCAAGACGCGAAAACTTCTGCGGATTGCGCAGGAATTCCACGATCTCTTCCAACTCTTCTTTGGCCTCATCGATGCCGGCCACATCGTCAAACGTCACACGACCCTGTTTCTCGGTTAGCATCTTGGCCTTGGATTTGCCAAAGCCCATCGCGCCACCTTTGCCGCCGCCCTGCATTCGGTTCATGAAATAAATCCACACACCAACAAGCAGCAACACCGGCAGCATACTAAACAGCAACGCTTGGAAACCCGAGGACTCCTGGCTTTTTGCCGTCAAAGGAATGTTGTTGTCGATCAACAGCTTGGTCACTTCGGCATCGCTAGGCATGATAACAGCATAGCTGGTACCATCCGTGGTGGAATAAGTCGCTTTCTCACCATCCAGCGTGACTGCAGTCACCTGATCACTTTCCACTGCGGCCACAAACTCAGAGTAGCTCTGATCGCGGCTCTGCATAGCAGATCCATTGCTGTCAAAAAGATTGAACAAAGCCAGAATCAGCAAAAAGATGACGACCCAAAAAGCTATATTTCGCGCGTTGCCCAAGGCAAATCTCCCGTAAAAACCGCCGCGGTTACTAACATGACGGCGATTAGAGTTAAATAGACATCACAGAGCACAGTTCAATGCGTTTTTTCCTATGTTTGCGCTCTTTCAGCCAAACACAGCCCGCCCATCGACCAACTCAGCGTACCAGCCGTCCCCGAATTCCGCCAGCGGAGCGGCGATCAACTCTTCGTCTCGCCACACCGCAGGTGACGCCAAAAGCGTCTGGCGAGACACACCAGCGGCACGCCAATCTGGACACTGTGCGAACCCGCCCTCGCCAAAAACGCCCACTTCAAGACCCGCTGCTTCAGGCCCAAATACCCGCCAGCGCCCGTCCCAGACGGTCCCGACAGGCACCCGTTTCTCTTGAACCGCCTTAAGTTCCCTTGTGATGATTACGCGCTCGCGACCCGACAGGATCAAACACCCGTGCAGCGTCACGCTCTTGCGGCTCTCCAACGCGGCCTTCAAGGCTTTGAACCTCGGTCGATAGGTCTCACCTGACACAAAACACAGCGCGTCGGCAACGACACGCAACGCCATGCTCTCCGGCATCGCCTCCAACGCATCCACATCAAGCACCACATCGCCTCCGACCACCTGTGCTGCGCGCGCCTTGGCCTGCCCCGCGGCCCAGCGCAACGTGTCGCTCTCCCGCGCCATATGCTGCGAAGTCTGAACCAATCGCTCGACCGTCAGCCCAAGCGGCGCCAGCGTCTGCATCATCTGCCGCGCCTTCACCCGATCAAACCGCGTATCTTCGTTGCTGGGATCATCTGCCCAGACGATCCCTGCCGCACGCAAATGCACCCGCAGCGCCTCGCGCCGTGCGCCCAACGCTGGACGAAGCCATGTCACCGCGCCATCCAAACGCGCCTCCGCCATGCCCGCCAAACCGTCCACACCGGACCCACGCGCCAGCCGCATCAAAAAAGTCTCCGCTTGGTCATCTGCCGTATGACCCATCGCCACATATGCAATCCCGCGGTCGACCGCCCAGCCGCGCAATGCCGCCCGCCGCCCGTCTCGGGCTGCGGCCTGCAAATTGCCGGTGCCGTCCCAGTGCCACTTCAAAATGTCATGCGACAACCCGTACTGCGCCGCATAGGCTGCCACCAACGTCAGCTCATCCGCCGCTTCCTCCCGCAAACCATGGTTCACGCTTGCGATGCAAATCTCTGCCACACCTGAAAGGCGCAACAGGTCCAGCAACGCCATGCTGTCGCCGCCACCACTCACAGCCACGCCAATTGTTTCGGGAACCACACCGCCAAAGGCGCGTTCCAGCGCCTCTGCGATCACATCTTCAAGCGCGATTTGCCCGCTCACGAACACTGCAATGAGGTCATTTCGTCCTGCGCTTGCGTCACAAATTCGGACGCAGGATACCGCACCGCCACCTCGTTCAGCGTCACACATGCCTCATCGGATTGCCCCAAGGCGCCCAACGACTTGCCCAACCGGAACAACGACTCAGGCGCAGTACCGGCATTTGGGCCGCCGGAATAGGCTTCCAGAAACGCCCGTGCCGCACGCGTGTGTTCTTGCATACCTTCCAGCGCCTGCCCACGGCGCAAATGCGCTTCGGCCTCCAGCGGACTGCCGGGATAGGTTTGCACAAAGGTCTCAAACTGGTCTGATGCCGCAAGGAAATCGCCGCCATCCAAGGCAGTCATCGCGCGGGCGAAATCCGCCTCTTCGCCCACCGCCAACTCGGTGGCATCGCCGTCACCCGAACCAATATCGCCATTATCGACAATTTCTACCGATCCGACATCACCGCCCAATGTTGTGGTCTCACCCAGCGCGCTCAAGTCGCCGCCTTCCAGCTCCACCAACCGGAATTCAAGATCGCCAATCCGGTTCGTGCCGTCCTCTACAACCCGCTCGACGCGATATTGCAGCTGTTCGGTTTTGCCCGTCAGTTCCTTCAAACGCTGCTCAATGGCGTCGACACGCTCAAGCGTAGATGCCCCAGACGTTGTGCCTCCCGGCGCGCCTGTGGTCGACAACTCCCGCTTCAGACGCTGTATGTCGACATAAAGCACGGTCAACTGCTGGCGGATGTCCGCCAGCGTTTCACTATTATCCTGCGCTACGCCACTCATCGGTGCCATCACCAGCGCCAAGGCGGTCAACGCGCCAAATACCGAACTCTTCATGTCGCTTTTCTCCGCCGATTATCCAGACAGGCCAGCCGCCAGCACTGTGACTGCCCGCCGGTTTCGCTCATAGCAACTTTCTTGCGAACAGACCTCAAGCGGACGCTCTTTGCCAAAGCTGACTGTGCGCAACCGGTTTGCGGCAATACCTTGGGCAACCAACAGCTCTTCGACCGCCGCCGCGCGCCGTGCGCCAAGTGCAAGGTTGTATTCGCGCGTGCCCTGCTCATCGGCATGGCCTTCGATCACAGCGGTATATTCAGTGTTTGCCAACAGCCAGTTCGCCTGCGCCAACACCACCAAACGGCCCTGTTCGCCCAACGTGGACTGATCCACCGCGAACAACACCCGGTCGCCAATCGCTTCGTTAAAATGTGCCACCGACGTCGGGTCAGACACGCTGCCCGCCTCGCCCGTGCCCGCGCCCGGCCCTTGATAGCCGTCATCCAAATACGGCTGACTACAGGCGGCCAGAGCCAGACCTGCTACGACCAATGCCGCTTTGCTCAGGTGTTTCATCTCGAAGTGCCTCTTTTTATCGTTGCCTGTTCTTGCGCCAGTCCTATCACAGATGGCGCCGCGTTTAAATCTTACCTTATTGCAGCGGTGACCAACTCGGATCAGAGCCGCCGCCGCCAATTTCAACCCGCTTCAGGTTGCGCCCCGACACATCCACGGAATACAGCGCCGACACCCCGTCCGCGCCACGGGTTTCGCGTGTGAACATAATCACCCGCCCGTTGGGCGCCCATGTTGGGCCTTCATCCAGAAACGACGCGGTCAACAGCCGCTCTTCGCTGCCGTCGGTGCGCATCACGCCGATGTGGAACCGGCCTTTGTTTTGCTTGGTAAAGGCAATCAGATCGCCGCGCGGGCTCCAGACTGGTGTGCCATAGCGCCCCTGACCAAAGCTGATCCGCTTGGCCTCGCCGCCGTTTGCGCTCATCACATAAAGCTGTTGGGTGCCCGAGCGGTCGCTTTCAAAAACGATCTGGCTGCCATCCGGATTGTAGCTCGGCGCAGTCTCAATGGACGGCGATTGTGACAGACGCGTGCGTTTGCCGCTGCCAATGTCCATTTTATAGAGGTCGGTGTTACCACCATCTGTGACCGACATCACGACGCTCTTGCCATCGGGCGAGAAACGCGGCGCAAAACTCATCGTACCACTCTGGTTGCTCAACACCCGTCTCTGGGCCGAACCAACATTAAGCACATAGACCTGCGGAAATCCGGTTTCATAGCTGGTATAAAGCACTTGATCACCCGTGGGCGAGAAACGCGGCGCCAACACGATGTCTTTGCTATCAGTCAGATACTGCAGGTTCTCCCCGTCGTAATCCATCACTGCCAGCCGCTTCTTACGGTCATTTTTGGGGCCGGCTTCGCTCACAAACACCACGCGGCTGTCAAAGTAACCACCCTCGCCGGTGATCCGGCTGTAAACCGCATCGGCCACCTTGTGGGCCATGCGTCGCCAGCCATCGGTGGTGCCTTTGAAGCGCAACCCGTTGCCAAGCTCTTGGCCCGCAAACACGTCAAACACCCGAAACTTAACCTCAAGCTGGTTGCCCGACACCGACACGCCACCGGTGATCAACGCCTGCGCGTTGATCGCTTTCCAATCGGCAAACTGCACAGGACTGCCAAAATGCGTGATCGTCGAGATGTGCGCCTTGGCCGGAATTTCGCGGAACAAACCCGTGCCGTTCAAATCTGCCGCAATCACCCGCGCCATGTCTTTGGAAATCTGGTTGGACCCCGGGGTCTCGGCAACCAGATCCGGCACCGCATAAGGCAGCGGCTCGATCACGCCATCCGTGATCTCGATCCTGAGCGGACCACTTTGGGCCATCGCCGTTTGCACACAAGCGCCAATGGCACAAAGTCCGATAAGAAGGGTCGCAGCAAGGTTCTTCATTTGCGCCTCATTTTCTCAGGGTTAAATGTGATTTCCACGTCTTTCCAGTGGTCGTATTTCTCTTCCGGCAGATCATAGCCGGTTTTTTGGCACCGCAGAACTGCCCGCCGCGCCGCCTGAAAGGCCGTGCGCACGGCTGCGTCGTCCCCGCCAGTCGCATCGATCAGGCGCACATCGCCCTGCACTTTGCCGCTGCGATCCAATTCCAGACCCACAACAACGGTGACATCCGCTGCGCGGCTGCCCACATCGACAACCCAACATTGCTGTACTGCCACGCGCAACCCATCCTTTTCGCCGCCGGTTAACGGCGGGCCGGATGGCGCGCTGGACTGGGGTGTGGCCTCGCTTGCAGTGGCCTCAGCCAAGGCCGCCGCCACGGCGTCATCTGTTGGGGTCGGCTGTGCCGGTTCTGCCACGGCGGGTCGCGACGGGCGCACACGCGGACGCACCGACGTTGTCGGCGCAGCGCTGGCGATCCCTTCCTGTTTGGGCTCGGTGACAATCTCGCTGGACGCAGCTTCGGGCGCGGTGTCTTCCGTGACCTCTTCTGCAGCCTGCCCCGCCTCGTCGGGCTTGGTGGCTTCCTGCAACTCATCCGCGATGGTGGTTTCCGGCTTTGGTTGCGCCACAGGTTCGGGCGCGACGCGTTCGGTTGGCACCGGATCCGGTCTCACGGGCGTGTCGGGAATAACCACGGCAGTGTCGACCTCTGGTGTCGGCAACACCGGCGCTTCATCCGTCACATCCTGCGGCTCTGGTGGCTCGGGGTCCGGCACATCCGGCGTCACATCCGGCTCGGCCACCTCAGTCTCTTGCGGCGCGGCTTGTTGCACAGCTTCATCAATTGCCGCCGCCACTTCCGGTGACGACGTATCCTCAGGCGGTGTTGGCGCAACCACATCGGTGCTCAGATCCGGCGCTTGGGTTGTCGGCGTCAGCGCGGCAAATTCCTCGGCCGAGATGATTGCCACCTCCGATACCTCAACCGGCGGCGCGTCAGGACGGAACACACCGCCTAACAGCACCCAGCCGATCAGCCCGACATGGGCCGCGCCAGAGATATATTGTCCGATATGCACCCGCGCGATCCGGCTTACTGTCCGTCGAGCGTCGGCCCGCCAACGTCAGTCACCAGACCCACGTTGGAAAACCCGCCCGCATTTAGCGCGCCCATGACCTGCACGACCGCCTCGTAAGGGATCGCGCCGTCCGCGCGCAAATAGACACGGTCGCTGTCACGTTCTTCCGCTACCGCGCGCAACATTGGCACCAGCTCGTCCGCCGCCACGGCCGTGGTCATCACGCTGATCGACAGATCGGCCGCGATGGTCACCGTCAACGGTTCTTCCTGCTCTCCGGGCAATGGATTGGCCGCCGTTTTGGGCAGCTCCACTTCAACGCCCACGGTCAACAGCGGTGCCGCCACCATAAAGATGATCAGCAGCACCAGCATGACGTCCACAAACGGTGTCACGTTGATTTCGCTCATTGGCTGGCTGCCACGCCGGCTGCGCCGCCGCCGCTTGCCGCCACCTCCACCGGATTTCATCACACCCGCGCCCATGGCTCAGGCGTCCAGCTGACGGCTGAGGATGGTGGCGAACTCATCTGCAAAGGCTTCATAGCCCGCGATGATGCGGTCGCTGTCCGCGCTCAACTTGTTGTAAAACACCACCGCCGGGATCGCCGCCAACAGGCCCAAACCTGTGGCCAAAAGCGCCTCGGCAATGCCCGGCGCCACAACGGCAAGGTTGGTGCTCTGCTGGGCTGCGATTTCTATAAAGGCATTCATGATGCCCCAAACAGTACCAAACAGCCCGACAAACGGCGCCGTCGACCCGACGGTCGCCAAAATCGGCAACCCGTGCTGCATCTCGTCCGCCTCTTTGGCAATCGCCACATCCATCGACCGGTCGATCCGGCTGGTAGCATTGGCAATCAGCTCGCCATCCTGCCGGTGACTGCGTTGCCACTCGACCATTCCGGCGGCAAACACCCGCGCGGAGCGGCCTTCGGGCTCTGGGCCCATCTCTTCGAAAAGCTTGTCCAGCGGTTCGCCCGACCAGAATGCCCGATCAAACTGCGCCGCCTCACGGCGCGCCTTGCGATACATGATATGCTTTTGAATGATCACCGACCACGACCAGAACGACGCCACGATGAGCGTCACCATCACCAGTTTCACGGTCAGAGTTGCGCGCGCAAATAACGCCCACATCGAAAAATCGACTGCTGCTTCCATACTGCCTGCTCTGCTTTTGGCCCTCTTGTGGGGCTTTTGTGTGCCTGAAAGTTAACGCAGGTCCAGCGGGAAAGCTATCAATTTGGCGTCATATACGGGTTGCGGCGCGAATTAGTGCACCATTTGGCGGATATCCGCCGGTAAACGCACCGGTTGGCCCGTCTCATTCATGCACACAACCGTAACGGTCGCCTGAAACAAGAGCTCCTCGCCGCGTTTTACCCACTGATCCATCACCAGTCGCGCCGCACTGACAGCCGATACTTTGGTCTCCACCGTCAACTGATCGTCCAGAACCGCGCTTCCAAGATAGTCGCACTCCACCCGCCGCACCGCAAACACGATGCCCTCAGCCTTCATCTTGAGCTGATCCATCCCGATCTCGCGCACCCATTCGCTGCGCCCACGTTCGATGAATTTGAGGTAATTGGCGTAATAGACAATGCCTGCCATGTCAGTGTCTTCATAATAAACGCGGATCGGCAGGGTATAAATCATGGGGTATGCTCCGAAAACTGCTTTGGAAAATGGGTAGGAGATTGCAGGCCGCAAGGCAACAGAGGACCGCGCCCGACCCAAAAGGAAACGAGGGCAGCTTCCAGCGGCAGGCAGGGCGCAGCCTAAGCTGGCCGCCCGCCCTCTTCCGCTGGGGCTCTCACCTCAAACCAACCCCCGCAAACTTGACCCCGCTCAGTTCCGCCATCTCCCGCTTCCACGTGGTGATATCGTCGCTGTTCAAATCCGACAGGGCCGCATGCCCACAGGCCCGCGCCAGCACCTGCATCAACGCGACACTCGCCCCGAAGTACCGCGCCAACTTCTCCGCTCCGATCTGCACATCCAGTCTTTTTCGCAACTCGGGTTTCTGCGTGGCCACGCCGACGGGACAGTTGTTTGAATTGCACATCCGCGCCGCAATACATCCCACCGCCTGCATGGCTGAATTGGACACGGCCACCGCATCCGCGCCCAGCGCCATTGCTTTCACAAAATCTTCGGCGACCCGCAGCCCGCCGGTGATCACCAAAGTCACCTCACTGCCCGCCTTGCTGTCCAAATGCCGCCGCGCCCGCGCCAGTGCCGGTATAGTTGGCACTGAAATGTTGTCGCGGAAAATCAACGGTGCCGCGCCGGTGCCACCGCCTCGCCCATCCAAAATGATGTAATCCGCCCCCGCTTCCAACGCGAAATCGATGTCCGCTTCGATGTGATTGGCCGAAAGTTTGAAACCAATCGGAATGCCCCCGGACCGCTCGCGTACCTGATCAGCGATCTTGGCAAAATCGCTCGGTGTCTTAAGGTCGGCAAACGTGCTCGGTGAAATTGCTGCACGCCCCGGCTCCAGCCCGCGCACTTCGGCAATCTTGCCCTGCACCTTTTCGCCCGGCAAATGACCGCCCGTGCCGGTCTTGGCACCCTGTCCGCCTTTGAAATGAAACGCCTGCACCCGCTCGGTTAGGGCAACACCCCAGCCAAACTGCGCTGACGCCAGCTCATAGAAATAGCGTGCGTTCTCCGCCTGCTCCTCCGGCAGCATCCCGCCCTCGCCCGAGCATATGCCAGTCCCCGCCAACTCCGCACCACGCGCCAAGGCCGTTTTGGCCTCTTCGCTCAGTGCGCCATAGCTCATGTCCGAAACAAACAGCGGAATGTCCAACGTCAATGGCCGCTTGGCCCGCGGCCCGATCACCACCGACGTCGCAACAGGCGCATCATCCAGCAAAGGCTTGCGCGCCACCTGTGCGGGCAAAATCTGAATGTCATCCCACTGCGGCAGATCTTTGCGTGGCACCCCCATAGACCCCATCTCGCCGTGGTGCCCCAGCTTGCTCAGCCCGTCCCGCGCCAATTCATGAATGCGCGCCACCGTCGGCTCTTCTGGCGTCGGCACAGCTTCGGGAACGTTCGACACGGGTTTGGGCGCTGGATCTCCCGCTTTCAAATCCCCCAATTTGGCATGCGCACCATCGCAAAACGGCGCGTTCGCACTTGCCTTGCACTGACACAGGAACGCCGTCCCACTTTTGTCGGCCACGAATTTTTTCGGCGCCAGACCGGTTCCGGCGTGGCTGCCATCGCAAAAGGGCTGGGTCTTGGACCGCCCGCAGCTGCACCAGAAATAACTTTTACCGTCTTCCAACTCGACATTGGTGGGGTTGGTCGCTGCAATAATGGGCACGTCACCTGCCATGTCTCTCTCCCGTTCGCGTATGTTTCTCCTGCAACACCCTGCACGTAAGTTCACACGCACAAAACCCCGCATTGCGCACATAATGGTGCACAATCGCGCAGAACGGTCTGTGAAAAATGAGGTTTACCGAGCGCAACGCGGCGCCTTGCTTCCCGCGCCAGCCTGATCAGACGGCTGCTAGCTTTCCAGCCGAAGCCGCGCAAACAACCGCAGCGCATGACTTGCGTCGTCTGCCGCCGCTGGCAGCATCCGGTCATAAGCCGCAGCAATCACCGCGGCGATCTCGGGCTTAAGCACGGTTGCGCCACTCTCAGGGATCACTGCAAGCGGTGAAACCTCGGAAAACGCCTTTGACCCCCAAGTCACGATCACTTGCACCGCCTCGCCCAAAGCCAAAGCCTCCGCCGGAATTTCCAGCATTTCCTCGGTCATCCGCAGGAATACAAATCCGGCCTGAATGGCGCCTTCGTTGTCAAACCTGAACGCGCGATACCGCGTTGCATCTGCCGCCGTCAGCTTGTCCACCAGATTGTCTAATTCCGGGATCATCCGTCCCAAATCCGGCACCGCCAACAGCTCCTCCCACTCACGGAAGAAAAACACCATCAGGTTGCTGCCCAACTCGGGATCGGTCTCTGCCATCTGATGGCCAACCAATGTTGCCACCGCTTCGATGGCCCCCTTCACGGTGCCCAAGGTCTCGTCCTGAACACCAAACACAATCGGTGCGATCGGTCGGCCCCAGCGGGCAAACCCATAGCTGCCATCGTCACGCGTAAACAGGGTCTGCACGTCTTCAGGGGTCATCACAGGCATCCTCGGCTGGTTGCAAATAGGCACCCCACTTCTTGTCCAAAGCCGCGCCAAGGTCCACCCCCTGCCAGCGTGCAAACAACAACAGGAACCCGAAAAGATCGGCCAGCTCGTCTTCAAGCTCGCCCCTAAGCACGTCCGGCGCGCCATCAGCGCCCCGCGCACGCCCCGTCAACTTCAGATAGGCGGCACTGACCTCGCCCATCTCTTCCATCATCTTGCCAAGATAAAAGGTGGCGTCACGCTCGACATCAAAACGGTCTGCATAAATATCGCCAACCGCCTGCGCCATCGCACCAAGCTTTTGCAAGTCCTTCAAACCGCTCTCCTGACCCTAATTATGACACTGTCGCGTTACCGACGCGATACCGACGCAATACAGCATCACTCAAACAGGGTGGTTTGATCCGGTCGTTTGGGCGCATCCAATCCCAGATGCTGCCAGGCTTTTGGCGCCAACATCCGCCCTCGCGGTGTGCGCTGCACCAGTCCCTGTTGCAACAAAAACGGTTCAATCACCTCTTCAAGCGCATCCCGGCTCTCAGACAACGCGGCCGAGATCGTATCGATGCCGACCGGCCCGCCACCATAGTTTTCAGCAATAAACATGAGGTAGCGTCTGTCCGCACCATCCAGCCCAATACGGTCCACTCCAAGTCGCGTAAGTGCGCTGTCCGCAAGGGTTTTTGAGATACTCCCGTCACCTTCCACCAGCGCAAAATCCACCACCCGACGCAACAACCGCCCCGCAATTCGGGGCGTTCCACGCGACCGGCGTGCGATCTCACGTGCACCCGCATCGTCTGTGGGAACACCCAACTTGCGTGCATTTCGGGTGACAATCTCGTTGAGCTCATCCTCGGTGTAGAACTGCAATCGCGTCGGAATCCCAAAGCGGTCTCGCAAAGGCGTCGTCAACAACCCCAACCGCGTGGTCGCCCCAACCAGCGTGAACGGCTGCAATTCAATCCGCACCGTCCGCGCCGCCGGTCCTTCCCCGATCACCAAGTCCAGCTCGAAATCCTCCATCGCGGGATAGAGGATTTCTTCAACAACGGGATTAAGCCGGTGAATTTCATCGATAAAAAGGACGTCACGCGCTTCTAGATTGGTCAGGATGGCGGCCAAATCACCGGCCTTGGCCAACACCGGACCAGACGTCATGCGAAAGCTTACCCCCAATTCGCGGGCCATGATTTGCGCCAATGTGGTCTTGCCCAAACCGGGGGGACCATGGAAAAGTGTGTGATCCATGGCCTCACCACGTCGTTTGGCACTTTCGATGAACACACGAAGGTTGGCGCGCGCTTCGCGCTGGCCGATAAAATCTTCTAAAACCTGCGGCCGGAGCGCGCGATCCGCATCCTCAGGCCGCACCTCAGGGCGCAGTGTGGGGTCAGGTTGATCCATCATTTACCCCTTAGGTGCCAACAGCTTAAGCGCCAATCGGATCAGCGTAGCGGCATCCGCATCGCCGTTCTCGCCTGACACCTGCGCCACTGCTTGTGCCGCATCAGACGGGCCGTAGCCTAGATTGGCTAATGCCGACATTGCGTCCGCCTGAACGCTGGCCGCAGCTTGCGCTGCAGCCCCGCTTGCAACACCTCCCGGCCTCACCTTCGCCGGCGCGCCGTCGCTCTCGTCAATCACGTCCTCTGACGCCGGCGCCACAGAGGTCTCTCCCATAGCGTCCGCCAAACTTCCCGCCAAAGCCATAACCTCCGGCGCTCTGTCCTTTAATTCGATTACCACACGTTGGGCCGTTTTGGGGCCAATCCCCTTGGCCGCTTTGATCGCCGTTACATCGCTCAACGCAATCGCGCGTCCGACGCCCTCGGCCCCCAGAGTTCCCAATATGGCCAAAGACGCCTTGGCGCCAATGCCTTGCACACTCATCAGCAAACGGTGCCACTCTTTTTCCAGAAGCGTCGAAAAGCCAAAGAGTTGCAGCAAGTCTTCCCGCACCAACAAATCCGTATAAAGCGCCACCGCCTCGCCCTTGCCAGGCAGCGTTGCCAAAACCCGATCCGAACAATAGACAACATACCCCACGCCACGAACGTCGATTAGGACGTGATC
This sequence comes from Shimia sp. SK013, assembly GCF_001292625.1. Taxonomy (GTDB): domain Bacteria; phylum Pseudomonadota; class Alphaproteobacteria; order Rhodobacterales; family Rhodobacteraceae; genus Shimia. The sequence continues at coordinate 54,090 of NZ_LAJH01000026.1, read as the reverse complement.
TGTTGTGCGGTACTCCACGATGCCGGAGATCTTACCAATCATGCCGAAGCCCTTTTCAACGCCGCTTCATATCCTGCGCCCGCCTTGGCGTAATGTGCGTGGCAAATCGCGATCGCCAGAGCATCCGCCGCATCCGGCCCGTTGATGCTGACACCTGGCAATTGTAGCTTCACCATATGCTCCACCTGATGCTTTTCTGCATGGCCCACGCCGACAACGGTCTTCTTCACCTTATTGGGGGCGTATTCCCCGATCACCAGCCCGGCCTGCGCAGGAACAAGCAACGCAACACCGCGCGCCTGGCCAAGTTTCAGAGTGCCAGCTCCGTCTTTGTTGACAAAGGTCTGCTCAATGGCTGCGTGATCAGGCTGAAACTGCGCAACAACGTCTGTCAATTGGGTGTGCAGCGACAACAGTCGCGCCGCCAAATCCTGCCCCACCGAATGACAAATTCCGTTTGCAACATGGCTAAGCCGGCTGCCGTCCGCGTCAATCACGCCCCAACCCATGTTGCGCAACCCCGGATCGATTCCCAAAACCCGCATCTTTTTGCCCCACTGCCACAAAGTTTTTCACATTTTTTCCTGCAGTAGCACGAAACGAGAACAAACGCCAAGACATTCGCGCACCTCTCGTTTGCGACGCCGAATTACCGCTTGGCGACAAACGTAGAAAATTCATCTGTGTTCACGCATCAAAAACGACACAAGTCAGGTCGCTTTTGGCTTTATTTTCAAGGTTTATCGGCGATTTTCCACCTATGCAAAGAATGCATCCCACCTATGCCAAAAAAGCCGCTTGTTTTGTTAATCTCTGATCCCTATTTGCCGCTCATCACAACGCGGACCACGCAACACCAACACAAAGGAATTCGGAAATGGCCTCGATCGATAACACAGCAAACACCGCAACACTTGGCCATTTCGGCCAGCTTGTCTCCTCCGGCGTCGCAGCGATTGCCGCTTGGAACGACGCACGCCTGACTCGCAACGCACTGAGCCAGCTCAGCGATCGCGAACTCACCGACATCGGCCTGTCGCGCGACGACATTTTTTCGATCCGCTGATCGGAAAGACCCGCCGCAAGGCGACTTATTTACCGCTTTGAAAGCCGTGGTGCGCCGCACCACGGTTTTTCTTTGTCCGCTGTCCTGGCGTCAAACACAAAACAGCCCCGGGGAGAGAGACCCGGGGCTGTTTTGTACGATCTTGGAGGGATCGGCGAATTCTTGTGTGACTCAGAACACAGATTTGAGCTGCAACGCGACCCAGCGACTAATTGGATCCGGGCTCATGGTCCAGGCCGCCGCCTGCTCAGCAACAGAGGCATCCGCCATCCGTGCAACATTCTGGGAATAAAAATCGGGACCAAACTGAGCAATCATGACGCCTTTGATGGCAAAGAATGCCACCATAACCATCATCAAACCTGTCCAGGGAAAGCTGCGACGGTTCGCCTTCCCTTTAACGATGACATAGCCGCTGCGGTCAATCGCCACGGCTTTGCGTCCGAGGCGGCCGGTCTTGGCTTGCTGACGATAAATCTTGGCAAGACGGTCGTGAAATTCTGCGTAGGATTCACTCATGGCACTGGCTCTACATTTGGCCCCCACCAAACAAGTTCAAATTCGTGCCGAAATGTGGCGAAAGTAAGGCAAGTAGCCGAAAATACGTCAAAATCTGGACAAATCTGGCGAGAATGCCGCATTCTTTCGTATCACTTGGAAACAGTACATTTGTCACCCGCTTACTGTTTAGTATCACCCAACAATGCCGTGCGGGCAACCACAAAAAAGGGCAGCCGAAGCCGCCCGATTCTCTTGAAGTCTTAAGATGTGATTAACGAACGCTTGTCAGCGCCTTGTTAAGGTTAACGTCGTCCACTCTCCTACTTCCTCGCGTGTGTGCACGTCAAAACCCGATGCATCATAGGCTGCGACCACGTCATCGGCTTGCTCATTAAGGATGCCTGACAAGATGGCGTGACCCTGCGCCGAGATATTGCCGCCCATGTCCGGCGCCATATCAATCAAAGGCGCTTTCAGGATGTTGGCGAACACCAGATCGTATGGCGCTTTGGCCACCAGATCCGGATGCCCAAATCCCGCAGCCTCAAGGCAGACCACCTTTCCCTCCAGCGCGTTTGCCTTCACATTGGCCTCGGCCACTTCAACCGCGACCTCATCAATGTCACTTGCCAGAACCACATCCGGCCAGATCCGTGCCGCACCCATCGCCAGAACCGCCGTGCCGCACCCGATGTCTACCACGTTTTTGCCAACGAACCCGCCGTTTGCCAGTCGATCCAACGCCTTGAGGCAGCCTAATGTTGTGCCGTGGTGGCCCGTGCCAAAGGCCATCGCCGCCTCAATCAACAACGGCTCAGCCCCCTGAGGAATCTGATCCGCATCGTGGCTGCCATAGACAAAGAACCGACCCGCTTCTACCGGCGCCAACTCGCGTTTCACATGCGCGACCCAATCCGTTTCCGGCAACTCGCTTACCACAAAGGGTTTCGCGCCAAAGGCCGCCGCTAAAACCGCCAGACCTGCCTCATCGGGGCTTTCCACGAAATAGCCACCGATTTCCCAAAGGCCCGAGCCGTCTTCCATCTCAAACACGCCGACGCCGGTGGGCTCCGGCACCAGACGCTCCATGGCGTCCCCAAGCTTGTCGGCCTGATCTTTGCCGGGCAATGTGGTTAATGCGGTGAATGTGGGCATGACGGCTCTCCAAATGTCGCTGCGCTGCGCTTAGGCGCTCTCAGATGCAGGGTCAAGTTCGCTGGCATCATCACTGCCCCCGAAACCGCGCAGAAACAGCCCACTCCACAACGCCGCCAAGATCCCGACAACACCGCCCACGACAGTCTGACCATAAACGACACCCGGGGCCGCGAACCACGCCGCGCCCAGCATTGCAGCAGGCAAGATCAGTACCCCATCCCGTACCCAGTTGATCATTGTGGAACGTCCTGGCTTGCCCAGATTGTTAAATGTTGCGTTTGACACAAACAGCGTGCCAACCAGCAAAAAGCCCCCGGCCCCGACATAAGCAAACGCGCGATAAACCTCGCCCCCTTTACCGTCCAACCCGAAGCCTTCGATCACCAACCCGGCCGTGCTTGCCAGCAGGATCCAAGCGACAAGCGTGTAGCCCATGGAAAACACCAGCGCGTCGCGAAAAGTACTGCGCAGTCGGTCATATTGCTTGGCGCCATAGTTCTGGCCAAAAATCCCGCCAATCGCGCCGGACAGTGAAAAGATACCACCAAAGGCCACAACCGTCAGCCGGTTCATCACTGCCCAGCCCGCAACGGCGCTGTCGCCAAATCCGGCAATCACGCCGGTCAAAAGGTAGTTGCCAAAAGGCGCGGCCAGTTGCGTCAACATCGCAGGCAAGGCCACGGCAAAAAACGGACCGGCCAATCTCCGCACAGCCCAAAGCGCAGGCCGCGCCAAAAGATTGTGTGTGCCGATCGCAAACCGCAGCGCCATGATCGCCAGCACCACGCGCGACAGCACCAAGGCCCATGCCGCCCCGTCAATACCCCAGCCAAGGTACAGGATCAGGAAGGGATCTACCGCCATCGAGATCGTGCCAGACGTGAGCGTGACAAACATGGCCCGCTTCCCGTCACCTTCGGCCCGCAACACAGCTGTGCCCACAAGGCCAAGGGCCATGACCGACAGCGACGGGATGGTTATCAACAAATACCGCGCGGCATATTGCAACGTCTCGCCCTCGGCCCCGACCAATTCCAGCAGCGGATAGCGAGAAGCGACGATCAAAGCCCCCGCCAGCGCCTGAAACCCGACGGTGATCAACATCGACGCTGTGGCGTCTTCACGCGCGCGGGATCGCTCCCCCATGCCGATACGCCGCGACACCAGCGCCGTGGTGGCAATCATCAACCCGATGCCGCTTGAGACTGAGAAAAACTGTATCGCAAAAGCAAAGCCCATGGCGGCGACCATCTTGGGGTCGCCGAATTTGGACAGCCAGAACAAGTTTGCCAGATCAACCAGAAAAACAAATGTAATGCCCGCAGCACCCGTCAGCGTCATGCGCACCACGTGCCCCATTGTGGAGCCGTCCAGAAATCTGCCCCGCGCTTGCATCCGCTACTCCGCGGGCGTCGGCGAGTAACGCACCAATCGGGTTTCGTTGCCCTTTTCCGGGTGCCGTGGGATCAGTGTGGCGAGGAACAACGATATCCCTGCCATAACCGCAGCCAAAGCAAAAACTGCACCCGGCGACACCAGCCACAAGAGGCCCAAAAGAACCGGCAGGAAAACAGCCGCGATGTGGTTGATCGTAAAGGCGACAGCGGCCGTAGGTGCGATATCTTCGGGGTCCGCAATCTTCTGGAAATAGGTCTTGAGCGCCAAGGCCAGCGCGAACAACATGTGGTCGATCACATAAAGCACACAGGCCAGCACAAGTCCCCATCCAAAGAAATATATGCCGCCATAGGCAAGGAACACGATTACCAGACCGGCGTATTCAAAAATCAGCGTGCGCCGCTCACCAAACCGCGACACCGCATGACCGAACAGCGGTGCCAATGCAATGTTTGCCACCAGATTGATCAGATAAAGCGCGGTGATTTCGTGCACATCAAATCCGAAACGCTCGACCATCATGAAACCCGCGAAGACCACAAATATCTGCCGCCGCGCGCCGGCCATGAACTGCATCGCATAGTAAAGCCAGTAGCGTTTCTTGAGCACCATCGTTCGCGCCTGCGGTGTGCGGCTCTCAAACTGTGGGAAAGCAAACATGCAATAGAGCGCGATCACCGCAGTGACGCCTCCGCCCACCATATAGACCACCTCATAGCTCAGATCGAACCGCTTCCAGCTGAGAACAATCAGCCCATAGGCCACCAGCGTCGCCGCTGAGCCAACCGCCAGCAAATAGCCCAACGTTTTTGGCGCGACCTTTTTGTCGATCCATTGCAACTGCAAAGATTGGTTCACAGTTTCATAGTAGTGAAACCCAATGGAGCTGAGCATGGTGATCATCAAAATGCCGGCCATCGACGGGAAATAGGCTGTCACCGCCGTGGCGACACCCAGCAGCAACAAAGAGACAAGTCCAAGCGTCTGTTCGCGGAACAAAAACAGCAGATAGATCACCAAAACTGCGAGAAACCCCGGAATTTCGCGCACCGTGTGCAAAAGACCAATGTCGGCGCCGTCAAATCCAGCGACCTCAATCACAAAGTTATTGAGCAAGGCAGACCAGACGTTAAACGCAACCGGCATGCCAATTGCCATCAACACCAAAAGCGCCATTGGCCGACGCCAGACCGGCAGGTTTTGCGCATCATCAAGTGAGATTTTTTCAAACATATGACGCGTGTACGCCTGTGATGCAGACTTGGCGAGAGTCATTTTCGCACAGAGCGTGTGAAGCAGGGCAGGCGATAACATTGAGCGCCTTTGGCGCACAGGTGGACTTGGTGCGAGGCGCTGCCTCGCGCTCCGGGATATTTGGGGCAAGAGGAAGGTCAGTAAAAACTCTGTGGATCTATATCCACCGCAAGACGCAGATCGCCTTTGAGTTTGAATTGTCCAACCCATTTCGCAAGGGCCGCCTGCAAGGGAGCGCCCTTGTCGGCCTTGACCAAAAGGCGCACGCGGTGACGGCCACGCACACGCGCAATCGGCGCCGGAGCCGGACCGTAAACCTCCGCCCCTATAGCGCGCAGCATGCCAGTGTTGCGCGCCAGTGCGTTGCCCAGATCAAACACCTGTGTGACGTCCTCGCCTGACAGGATGATCCCAGCCATGCGACCAAACGGCGGCACGCCTGCGATGCGACGCTCGTCCGCTTCTGCGCGCCAAAAGCCAAGTTCATCGCCTGCCAGCGTTGAGCGGATTACCGGATGCTCCGGCTGATAGGTTTGTAACAAGGCTTGGCCGGGCTTTTCCGAGCGGCCAGCGCGGCCGGCGACCTGACGCATGAGCTGGAATGTGCGTTCTGCGGCGCGCAGGTCAGAACCTTGCAGACCGAGATCAGCGTCGATCACGCCCACCAATGTGAGCAGCGGGAAATTGTGGCCTTTAGCGACCAATTGCGTGCCGATGATGATATCTGCACCACCCCTGGCAATGGTTTCGATGCCTTCTTTCAAAGCACGTGCTGAGCCAAAAAGGTCCGATGATAACACCGCTTGGCGCGCGTCTGGCCAAAGCTTTTCGGCTTCTTCAGCCAATCGTTCAACCCCGGGGCCTACAGGGGCCAACTTGCCCTCGACCTCACAGCTTGGGCAGGCATCCGGCATGGGTTTGGTTTCGCCACATTGGTGGCATACCAGCCGCTTGAGGAAACGATGCTCCACCATGCGCGCATCGCAATGATCACAGCCAACTTGATGGCCGCAGGCGCGACAGATCGTTACCGGCGCATATCCACGACGGTTGATAAACAAGAGCGCCTGCTCACCGGACGCGATCCGCTTGTCCACGGCCCGTTTGAGCGTTGGTGAAATCCACCGGTCCCGCGGCAGATCCTCAACGCGCATGTCAATCGCGCGCATTTCCGGCAGCACCGCCGCGCCATAGCGCGAGGTCAACTCCAACTTTTCGTATTTGCCCGCCTCGGCATTGGTCCAGCTTTCAAGACTTGGAGTGGCTGAGGCCAGCACCACACGTGCTGAGGCCATGGAGGCCCGCAAGACAGCCATATCGCGGGCGTTATAAAGAACGCCATCTTCCTGCTTGTAAGATGTGTCGTGTTCTTCATCGACAACGATCAGCCCCAGATCACGATACGGCAAGAAAAGCGCAGACCGCGCCCCGATCACCATCTGCGCGCCGCCCTGCCCAACCATTTTCCAAGCCCGCCGCCGCTCGGTGATCGTGACACCCGAATGCCATTCGGCAGGCTTGGCTCCGAACCGTGCCTCCACACGGGTCAGAAACTCGGAGGTCAGGGCAATTTCAGGCAACAGAACCAACGCTTGCCGTCCTTTGCGCAGACATTCTGCAACCGCCTCAAGATAAACTTCGGTCTTGCCCGACCCCGTGACGCCCCGCAGCAAAGTTGTGCCATACGTGCCGGACTGCACCCCAACGCGCAGCGCCTCGGCGCCTTCTGCCTGCGCTTCGGTCAGCGCCTTGCCGCCATAGTCCGGATCAAGCCGCATGAAAGGCACATCGCGCGGCGCGTCCTCCTCGCGAACAACGCCTTGCTTTACCAACCCCTTCACCACCGAATTTGTGACTCCGGCCATCTCTGCCAGCTCGCCCATCGTGAAACTTAGGCCGCCATAATCGCGCAGGGTTTCCAAAACCCGCCGCCGCGCATCAGTCTGGCGATCCGGTTCACCCTCGCCCAACCGATAAATTCTGCGCATCGAAGGCGGGCCGCTCAGCCCGGGCGCGCGGGTCGCTAAGCGCAACATCGCATGCAGCGGCGTCAGCGTGTATTGCGCCGCGCGTTCAAGAAATAGCCGCATATCCGCGCCCATAGGCGCGACATCCAATACCCGCTGCACCGCCCGAATGCGCGAAATGTCAAAATCGCCCTTCCCCGGCCCCCAGATAACGCCCAGCACGCGGCGCGGGCCCAGCGGAACCTCGACAAATGCGCCGAGAAAACAGCCGCCTTCCGGCGCTTTATAGTCCAGAAAACGATCCAACGGCTGCGTGGTCAGAACCGCCACCAGCGCGCCTTCTTCATAGAATTCTGGTCCCGCGTCGGGCTCTGTCATCGTTTCTTAATCCGGTTTGATTTCCACCGCCAGAAACGTCATTCCCAACGAAATTTCAAGCATGGCGATCTAGGCCGCAAAGGCAAGACAGCGATCCTGCGCCGAGGCCATTAACCGAGGCCAAAAAAGTTGCGGCATTCGCGGCGCGGCTCTGCTAAAGTGCCGCCAACGACCTAAAATGGCACCGACATGAGCAGCACTCCACAGATTGACGACACCCTGCGTGATAAAATCATTTCGCAACCCGATGTGATTCTCGAAGACCGCGATCTCATGCGCGCGCTGATCGCCGCGAATGAAAAGACCATGGGCGGCAACATCGTCGATCTGCGTGGCATCGCTATGGAGCGGCTTGAGGCACGGCTGGACCGTCTGGAAGACACCCACCGCAGCGTGATTGCAGCGGCTTATGACAATCTGGCCGGCACCAATCAGGTGCACCGCGCCATTCTGCGCATGCTTGATCCCGTAGATTTCGAAAGTTTCCTACGCGAACTTGGCAGCGAAGTTGCCGACATTCTGCGCGTCGATTCGGTGCGTTTGGTGCTGGAAACCGAACAGGACACCACCACGGATGCCAATATCCAAAGCTTGGGCGATGTGCTCTCAGTGGCGGAACCCGGCTTTATTGACGGCTACCTGACCGGCGGGCGCTCTATGCCCGCGCGCCAGATTACACTGCGCCAATTGCAAACCGGCGCCGAAGCCGTCTATGGCGAAGACGCCGACTGGATCCGGTCCGAGGCTTGCCTGCGACTTGACCTGGGCGAAGGCCGCCTGCCCGGCATGCTCGTGATGGGTGCCGAGGACCCGCATCAGTTCACGCCACAGCAAGGCGCGGATCTGCTGGCGTTCTTTGCCGGTGTGTTTGAACGGGCCATGCGTCGCTGGTTGTCGTGATCAGCCCCGCTGCCCGCGAAGCCCTTGCCACATTCCTGACCCATCGGGCCGCGCTGTCGGGCGCGTCGGAAAACACTCTGATCGCCTATCAACGCGATCTCATTGACTACCTAACGTTCATGACGTTGCACAAAGGCGCGCAACAAGGCCTTGGCCCGCTGACACAGATCGGTGTTCCGGACATGCGCAGCTGGATGGCATCCGAACGCGCCGATGGACTTTCTGCACGCTCTCTGGCGCGCAAACTGTCCGCCGTCAAAAGTTTCTATCGCTGGCTGGCGGATCGCGAAGGATTCGACCCAACCGCCGTGCTGTCCACCCGCGCACCCAAGTTTCAGGCCAAACTGCCGCGTCCGCTAGCCGAAGACGCCGCCAAAGCAGTGATCGACACAGTCGAGCTGCAATCCCAAAGTGATTGGGTGGGCGCGCGTGACACTGCGGTGATAACCCTGCTCTATGGCTGCGGCTTGCGCATATCCGAAGCGCTGGGATTGACCGGCGCTGACGTGCCCTTACCTGCTTCGCTTCGTATTATTGGTAAGGGCGGCAAAGAGCGCGTGGTGCCGGTGATCGATGCAGCCCGTGATGCGGTTGATGCCTACGTCCGCCTCTGTCCGGTCGAGATCACCCCCGATATGGCGCTGTTTCGCGGCGTGCGCGGCGCAGCCCTTGGCCCGCGTGCGGTCCAAAAGGCTATGCAGCAAACGCGCATGCAGCTCGGCCTGCCCGCTACGGCCACCCCGCATGCCATGCGCCACAGCTTTGCGACACATCTTTTGGCGGCTGGTGGTGATCTACGCACCATTCAGGAGCTTCTTGGCCACGCGTCTCTGTCAACAACGCAAGCTTATACGCAGGTCGACACAGCACACCTGATGGATGTCTACAACAAAGCGCATCCCAAGGCCTAAGCCAGCGATCTCAGCCGCCCTCGTGGAAATAGTCATAGATCGCTTCCGCAAGCGCATCAGACACCCCGTCCACCGCTTTCAAATCCGCCAGATTGGCCCGGCTCACCGCCTTGGCGCTGCCAAAATGCGCCAACAACGCCCGCTTACGGGTCGCGCCCACGCCAGGCACGTCATCCAGCGGCGTTGCCCCAATGGCCTTCGCCCGCTTGGCTCGATGTGTGCCAATCGCAAACCTGTGCGCTTCGTCCCGAAGGCGCTGAACAAAATACAGAACCGGATCATTGCGCCTAAGCGCCATCACGCGTTTGCCGATCCGGTGGAATTCCTCTTTGCCGTGATCGCGGTCCACCCCCTTGGCCACGCCGACCATTGGAATGTCTTCAACGCCGAACTCTGCCATGATCTCATGCACAGCACTCACTTGACCCGCACCGCCGTCGATCAACAGCAAGTCCGGCCACATGCCTTTGTCCCGATCCGGATCTTCCTTAAGAAGCCGCTTGAACCGCCGCTCAAGCACCTCTTTCATCATGCCAAAGTCATCGCCAGGCGTCAGGCTTTCGCCTTTGATGTTAAACTTGCGATAGCTGTTTTTCATGAACCCCTCGGGGCCCGCGACAATCATGCCGCCCACCGCATTGGTCCCCTGAATGTGGCTGTTGTCGTACACTTCGATGCGCTGCGGCGGGCTTTCGAGATCAAACGCCTCTGCCACGCCACGCAGCAACTTCGCCTGCGTCGCAGTCTCGCTCATTTTGCGCGCAAGGCTTTCGCGGGCATTGCGTGCCGCGCCACTGACCAACTCGGCTTTCTCACCCCGCTTCGGCACCAGAATTTCTACCTTCCGCCCCAACTTGCCGCTCAAAGCTTCTGCCATCAGGTCCGCGTTCTCGATCGGATGGCTCAGAATCAATTGCCGCGGCGGTTCCTTGGTGTCGTAAAACTGCCCGACAAAGGCTTCCAGCACTTCGGCGGCATCCACATCGGCACCCACACGTGGATAGTAATCGTGGTTGCCCCAGTTCTGATTGGCGCGAATGAAAAACACCTGCACACAGGCCTGACCATTCTCCAGATGCAGAGCAATCACATCGGCCTCGGCCACCCCGCGCGGGTTGATCCCCTGCGTGGCCTGAACCGCCGTCAGTGCCCGAATGCGATCCCGCAATGCCGCCGCCCGCTCGAACTCCATCGCCTCTGACGCGTCTTGCATCTGCCCCGCCAAGGCTTCTTGGATCTGCGTGGATCGCCCCGACAAAAACCGCTCTGCGTCACGCACGCTGGTTGCATAATCCTCGATGCTGATCTTGCCGACACAAGGCGCAGAGCACCGCTTGATCTGATACAAAAGGCAGGGTCGTGTTCGGCTCTCAAACATCGAGTCCGAACAGTTTCGCAGCAAGAACACCTTCTGCAACTGGTTCAGCGTCCGGGTAACCGCACCGGCATTGGCAAACGGCCCATAATAGTTGCCCTTTTCTTTCTTCGCACCACGATGCTTTTTGATCTGGGCAAAGTCATGCGCGCCACTCACCAGAATATTGGGAAAGCTTTTGTCGTCCCGCAGCAGCACGTTGTACTTCGGCTTAAGCTGCTTGATCAGGTTCTGCTCCAAAAGCAGCGCCTCGGTCTCCGTCTTGGTCGTGAGAAACATCATCGACGCGGTTTCCGAGATCATTCGCGCGATCCGACCAGTGTGAGTTCCCGGTCGGGAATAATTGCTCACCCGCGCCCGCAAATTGCGCGCCTTACCAACGTAAAGCACGCGGCTTTCACCATCCAACATCCGATAGACGCCTGGCGAGCCGTCCAACGTTTTCAAATAACCCTGAATGCGGGCATAACCCGTCGGGGTGTCAGTCTCTTTTGGGGTCTGCTCACTCATGTCTTTAAAATATGATTCTTTGAGGGCGGCTGCAATCTTCGGGATTTAGTTTCAAGAGAAAACAAATCCACCGAACCTGTGGATAAGTTTGGAGATAACTTTCCTGCATCCTGATTTTTTCGTTGTTTTTGGCCCATTTCAGCAATTTGCACAAAAAATAGGCAATTATATAATCCATTGTTTTTAAACGATACTTTTTTGACTCCCTTCCAAATGGTTGAAAACATTGTAGAAAAGGTAACAGTTTCCTAACAGTTTCTTAACGAGTGCAAAACTTGCAGCGCAGGTGCAAGTTTAACTGCAAATACAAAGCGGGGGGCGGTCAACAATTCGTGCCTCCGACTCAGTCGAAAGTTGCCCCTCCGTCACTCCGGTCCCATCACATCTGGCGTCTGCCAACCAAGATGCTGCCCACCGTCGACACAGATCAACTGGCCCGTGACCGTCGATGCGTCCAGCAAGTATCCCAACGCCGCGCAGATGTCGTTTGAGTCAACGCCGCGCCCCAAAACCGTGCTCTTTCGTTGCGCCTCAAACTGCGCCGCGGATTGCCGCGCGCCCTGCAAGGTCGGCCCTGGCCCGATCGCATTTACTCGGATTGCGGGCGCCAACCCCTGCGCCGTCGTTTGCGTTAACGCCCAGAGCCCCATTTTGGCCAGCGTATAGGTTGAGAAATCCGGCGTCAGCTTGCGCACCCTCTGGTCCAGCATGTTGACCACCAACGCTGCGGCCACCGGCTCGCCTTCGGCGTCTACCTCCGGCACCAACCCCTGCGCCGCCATCGCCTGCGTCAGCACATAGGGCGCTCTCAAATTGCTTTCCATATGCCGGTCCCAGCTCGCTCGAGACGCGGTCTGCACTGTGTCATGTTCAAAGATCGACGCATTGTTCACAAGGCAGGTGATCGGCCCACCCAACGCCGCACTGGCCCGCGGGAACAGCGCCTGCATCTCATTTTCTACCAACAGGTCGGCCTGTAGCGTGACCGCCTTCTGGCCTTTGGCACGGATGTCTGCGGCTGTGTCTTCTGCAGCCTGCTCTGATCCGGAGAAATGAACCGCCACATCAAACCCGCGGTCCGCCAGATACAACGCCATCGCGCGGCCAAGCCGTTTGCCTGCTCCGGTCACCAATGCCCGTTTCATCTTGCCTCCTGCCACTGCTGGGTCAGTTCAGCGTAATCAAAATGAACAACACGTAAAGTGCGGTAAAGGTGACACCCCACACACGGGTGATGTCGCGCTTCATGAAAACAAATGGAATCAACATCAGCGAAGCTGCCAACATGACCCACATGTCAAATTCGAGGAAATCCGGGTCCACGGCAATCGGATGCACAATCGAGGTGATCCCGATGATCGCAAGCAGGTTGAACATGTTGGACCCGATCACGTTGCCCAACGCCACGTCCGCCTGACGGCGCAATGCCGCCATAACTGTCGTGGCCAACTCTGGCAGGGATGTGCCCAGCGCAACCAGTGTAAGGCCAATCACGGTATCACTCACACCATATCGCCGTGCGATGATTTCCGCATTGTCCACCATAAGATCCGCGCCCAAAGGCAAACCGATCAACCCAAGCAGAAGAAACACAATAATACGCCACCAAGGCATATCGGGATCGGCGCCTTCAACGTCTTCGTCGTCCTCAAGTGCGCAGGCGGCGGCCGCCTCTTTGCGGTGTTGATGTGCGCTGCGCATCGCGTCCAGCAGCATCACCGCCAAAGCGATCAAAAGGATCACACCGGACCAGAAGGTAAAAACACCACAAGCCGCCAATCCGATGAACAAGACTGTGCCAAATATCATGAAAACAAAGCTGCGACGCGTTTCACTACCAGACGTGTGCAACGTGGTCATCGCCGCCGGCACACCCAGCACCAACAGAACGTTGGCGATATTGGAGCCCACCACATTGCCAAGCGCAATGCCCGGCGCATTTTTCAACGCCGCTTGCAGCGATATCAACAGCTCCGGCGCCGAGGTGCCGAACGCGACAATCGTCAACGAAACAATCAGCGCCGGAATGCCGATCCGCAAAGACAAATTCACCGCGCCACGTACAAGTGCGTCCCCTGCCAAAAGCAGGATCACAAGTCCGAGCGAGATGTACAGCCACTCCATGCGTTACCCTTTGCCTTTTCGGCAGCCGCAAGGGCCTTTGCCGATCTTAAAACGTCCGCAATTCTGACACTTAGCAGCATTCAATTGCTTCTGACCCGGATAGCGCAACTTGCCGAACATCGCCAGCACGGCCATGCCAGCCAAAAACAATAAAACTATTTTTGAGATCACGCCTACAACCCAAAGCGCGCGTATTCCGCACGCTCCTCAATACCTGATAGCGCGTCCTGCGCCAGCGTTGCACCAAACCGTTGGAACACCGATCTCCGAACGCCATAGCGGCGCAGCTTTACTTTGTCTCCAAACCGCTCTTTCAACACTGGCATCATGTGACCAATCCCGTCGATCAGCCCCAAATCCACCGCATCCGAGCCTGCCCAGATTTCGCCGGTAAACAGATCTTCGCTTTTGTCGAGCTTGTCGCCACGACGGCTTTGCACGTGTTCGATGAAATTTCCATGAATCTGGCCGAGCAATCGCTTCAGCCGCGCGACGTCTTCTTCTTTTTCTGGACGGAACGGGTCCAGCATCGACTTGCTGCCGCCTGCCGTATGCACCCGCCGTTCAATCCCTTGTCGCGACAGGAACACATGCGCGCCAAAGCCCGCGGAAATAACCCCGATCGATCCCACAACCGAATTGGCATCCGCAAAAATCTCATCCGCTGCCGCTGCCAGCCAGTACCCACCCGACGCAGCCACATCTTCGACAAACGCCAGAACCGGAACTTCTTTTTCCTCCGCAAGCCGACGAATACGCGCGCCAATCAGCGCGCTTTGCACAGGGCTGCCACCGGGCGAATTGATCTCCAGCACCACCGCAGCCGGCTTGCCACGGCTAAAGGCTTTCTCAAGGATCGGGCCAAGCGCCTGATCGTTGAGCTGACCACGTGCGCCGCTGGCGATAACCCCATTCAGGCGCACCACAGCAACAGTTGGTTCAGATTTGAGAAAAGGTATCCAGCGTTTCATGTATTCGGATGTAGAGCGCGCCTGAGGGTTAAACAAGGCAACGCCTGCAGGAAAGCGCAGGCGTTGCCCATTTGCCGAGTCTTGTGCTGATCTTTGCCGATCAACTGCGAATGCGCCAACCAGTGCGAAAGATCCACCAAATCGCACCCATGCACAGGGCGGTGAACCCCGCAATTGCCAGCAAACTTAGGCCAACCGGCACATCCGCCGTGCCGAAAAAGCTCCAGCGAAAGCCCGAAATCAGATAGACCACCGGATTGAACAGCGTGATTTTCTGCCAGATCGGCGGCAGCATCGAGATCGAATAAAACGACCCGCCCAGAAACACCAACGGCGTGATCACCAACAAAGGGATCAGCTGCAACTGCTCAAAGTTCTGCGCCCAAATACCGATGATAAAGCCAAAAAGCGCGAAACTCAGGCACGTCAGTAGCAAAAACAGCACCATCGCAAACGGGTGTTGGATTTGTATATCCACAAACAGCGACGCGGTGCCCAAAATCACCACCCCGATGAACAGGGCTTTGGTGGCCGCGGCCCCGACAAAGCCCAGAACCACCTCCAGAAAGTTCACCGGTGCTGAAAGCAGCTCGTAAATTGTGCCGATAAACTTCGGGAAATAAATGCCAAAGGACGCATTCGAAATCGCCTGCGTCATCACCGATAGCATGATCAAACCCGGAACGATAAACGCGCCATAGCTCACGCCTTCGACCTGATCAATCCGGCTGCCAATGGCCGCACCAAAGACCACAAAATACAGCGACGTTGAAATCACCGGCGAAATGAAACTCTGCGCGATGGTGCGAAAAAACCGCGTCATCTCAGAGACATACATAGCTGAAACTGCTGCCCAGTTCATGCCGCACCCTCCTTGACCAGACCGACAAAAATATCTTCCAAACTCGATTGCTCCGTGAGCAGATCCCGCATCTGCAAACCCGCAGCCGACAGATCGCCCAGCAGGCGGGTGATGCCTGTGCTTTCACCGCGCGTGTCATAAGTGTAGCGCAACGCCTGCCCTTCACTGACCAGCTCAAGATCATACCCCGCCAGCGTTTCCGGAATGGCCTGCGTCGGCTCCTGCAATTCGATCTGCAACGTCTTTTGCCCCAACCGCCGCATCAATGCGTCTTTTTCCTCGACCAGCAACAACTGTCCGCCGTTGATCACGCCAACCCGATCCGCAATCGCCTCAGCTTCTTCGATGTAGTGCGTCGTCAGAATGATGGTCACGCCCTGCGCCTTAAGTTCGGCCACCACGTCCCACATATCCTTGCGCAACTCCACGTCCACGCCCGCCGTTGGTTCATCGAGAAACAACACCTTCGGCTCATGGCTCAGAGCCTTGGCAATCAGAACACGCCGCTTCATGCCGCCCGACAGTTCGACAACGCGCGCATTGCGTTTGTCCCACAACGACAGCTGTTTCAGGATTTTGTCAATCGCCGCATCATCGCGCGGCTTACCAAACAAACCCCGCGAATAAGACACCGCATCCTTGACCTTGGTGAACGGCTCAAGGCTCATTTCCTGCGGCACCAACCCGATCAACGACCGCGCGCCGCGATATTGTTCGACCACGTCAAAACCACCCACGGTAACCTCGCCGGAACTGGGGTTGGTTATACCGCAAATTGTTGAGATCAGGGTGGTTTTCCCTGCGCCATTCGGCCCAAGCAAGGCCAGAATTTCACCTTCCCGGATGCTCAAAGTTATACCCTTGAGCGCCTCAAACCCGCCGTCATACACTTTGCGCAGGTCTCGAATGTCCACAATCGCTGTCATGGCTCCCCCTCTTTCTCACCAGCGCAGCCTATCAGGCAGAAATCTGAGTCCAAGAGCAAAACCTAACGCTGACTTTGTGCCCTAACGCAGGGGTGTCTGTGCATCCAACGCCCAAACACAAACCGGCCCCGCTCGTTATTGGCGGGGCCGGCGATTTACGACTTATGTGTGCTGCTGCGCCGAAAGCACATTAGCCGCCGGTAAGGCGTTTCAGCAGACCCTTTTTTTCGCCTTCTTGCGGCGCTTCTTCGGTCTCTGGGGTTTCTGCCGGACCTTCCAGGCTTTCCTGAAAGTTGGTGAAAAACTGATCGGCCATCTTCTTGGCAAAGCCGTCAATCAACCGGCTGCCCAATTGCGCCAGCTTGCCACCAACCTTGGCGTCAACTTCGTATGACAACAACGTGCCAACCTCGGTGGCCGCCAATGTCACGTCCGCGCCGCCTTTGGCAAAACCTGCCGCGCCGCCTTTGCCCTCACCGGTCAGCGTCAGGCTCTGACCGTCAACGAGATTAGACAGCACGACGTTGCCTTTGAACGTCGCCTTAACCGGGCCGACCTTCTGAACCACAGTGGCCTCAAACCCGTCCTCGGCATTGCCGGTGACCTCCTTGGCACCCGGCACACAAGCCATCAATGTGTCCGCGCTCAACAGCGCCGCCCAAACCTCTGCCACCGGGGCGGCAATCTCGCGTTCGTCACTCATATGCATGGGCTGATCCTCCGGATGTGAGCCATCGTGGTCTTTCGCGCACCCTATGCAGGCAAGCGCAGGGCTGCAAGCGTACCAACGTCGTAGAACCCGCCGATTGCGACGCGCCCGTGCCCCGACGCGGGTCCAGCCAGCTGCCTTCGGCGAATGCCACGCGAGCCCATCAAACGCCGCTGCCAGCCGCTGCGCCTGCAGAAGCCCCGCCAATTCCATCGCTTGAGTGACCACGCTTCTTCTGCAGTGCCAACGGGTTGATCGGCAGCGCGTCGCCATCCTTTCGTCCTCACAACAGTCCGCCTTGCGCCTCATGACAAACAGAGCGTGGCGTCTCAGCGTTCGCGGTGACGTAAATGCAACTTACGCAACGTCTTGATAGACGCTGACCGGCGCGCGCAAGCCAATCACCTTGTTTTCTTAATCCTCCGTTAGATGTTCCGCATAGCGGAATAACGTTCCGCAAGTTGACACAGCTCTGCGAATCCGGTTTCCTGCCCGCAAGTCGCGGAACGTGTTTCCGCATAGCGAAATTATTGGCGAGAGCCATGTTGGGAGGACACAAGATGATTTCGAGAATTCTTAAGCTCAAAGACGGTGTTGGCTGCGAATACGGTCTGTCCAAGTGGGTCACAATTGATCAGGCCATGATCGACGCCTTCGCCAAAGCCACCGGCGACAACCAGTATATTCACACAGACCCAGAAGCCGCCAAAGCCAGCCAGTTCGGCGGCACCATCGCACACGGCTTCCTGACGCTGTCGCTGCTCTCGCAAATGATCGCTGATGCAGTTCCGCGTACCGAAGCCGAATCCACCGGTGTGAACTACGGCTTTGACAAAGTCCGCTTTGTGGCCCCAGTTCGCGCCGGCGCCGAAATCCGTGGCCGCTTTACTCTGGCGAAATATGCCGAACCACAACCCGGCGTGATCGAGATGCAATGGAACGTCACCGTGGAAATCCGCGGCGAAGACAAACCCGCGCTGATCGCCCAGTGGAAGAACCTGCGTTTCGAAAACGCCGAAGAACCCCTCAAGAAAGCAGGCTAGGACGTTGCGTCCCGAACGGGACGCATCGCCACCGACGCAATACCGACGTGATACCACCGTCATACAGAACGTGAAAAACAGGACTATTTAGATGCGCGACGCCCTTATCGTCTCCACCGCCCGCACGCCTATTGGCAAAGCTTACCGCGGTGCTTTTAACAACACACAGCCTCAGGAACTGATCGGCCACGCCGTTAAAAACGCCGTTTCCCGCGCCGGTCTTGAAGGCCACGAAGTGCAGGATTGCGTCATCGGTGCAGCCCTTCAACAAGGCGCGTCCGGCGGCAACATCGCCCGTCAGGCCGCCATTCGCGCGGGCCTGCCCGTGACCGTGGCTGGCATGTCGCTAGACCGCCAGTGTGCCTCGGGCATGATGGCGATTGCGACGGCTGCCAAACAGGTTGTGCACGACGGCATGGACGTTGCCATTGGTGGCGGAGTTGAGTCTATCTCTCTGGTCCAAAACGAAAAAATGCGCATGGACCGCGCTGGTGACCCTTGGATCAAGGAACACAAACCAGAGCTTTATATGTCGATGCTGGAAACGGCTGAAATCGTCGCTGCGCGTTACGGCGTGACCCGCGAAGATCAGGACGCCTACGCGCTGCAATCTCAGCAACGCACCGCCGCCGCCCAAGACGCCGGCAAGTTTGACGACGAAATTGTTCCCCTGACCTCGACCATGGGCGTGATGGACCGCGAAACCAAAGAGATCTCCTTCAAGGAGGTCACTCTGGCCAAGGACGAAGGCAACCGCGCCTCCACGACACTGGAAAACCTGCAAGGCCTGAACCCTGTGTTCAAAGGCGGCCTGCAGGTCAAAGAAGGCCAGTTCATAACCGCCGGTAACGCCAGCCAACTGTCCGACGGAGCCTCCGCTTCCGTGATCATGGAAGCAAAAATGGCCGAAAAACAGGGGCTTGAACCTCTCGGTCGCTATGTTGGCGTGATGGCTGCAGGTCTGGAACCAGATGAAATGGGCGTTGGTCCTATCTACGCGGTGCCAAAATTGCTTGAAGCGCACGGTCTCAAGATGGACGACATTGGCCTATGGGAGCTGAACGAAGCCTTCGCCTGTCAGGTGCTGCAATCGGCCCGTGTGTTGGGCATTCCTAACGAGATCCTGAACGTCAATGGCGGCGCGATTTCGGTGGGCCACCCATATGGCATGTCCGGAGCCCGCATGGTTGGTCATGCGCTGATCGAGGGCAAACGCCGCGGCGCCAAATACGTCGTCTGCACCATGTGCGTCGGCGGCGGCATGGGTGCAGCCGGACTCTTCGAAGTCCTGTAAACCCCTGATAAATATTCCAAAAGGCGGTGCATTTGCGCCGCCTTTTTTGTTGAAGTCTCCGAACGACACTGACAGCCTATGCGGGATAGAAGCTGTGGGACTGCCACCAATGATCCTCAAGTTCAGAATATTCGCCGCCCTCGGTGCGCTTTTTATGGCCGCACTTCTGGTCCTAGTGCTCAACCAGCCCGACTTGATCAAAAAGTCTGCCCTCAGCTTTACCAAGGCACAAATTCAAAAAGACATCGCCGAGCGTTTCCCCGATTTGACCGACGGGCCGCTCACCGAAGGTCTGTCTAAGCTTTCACAACGCTTCAAAACCCGCAGCGATGCGATATCAACCGGGCTTTCCGAAGGCGTACATTTGTTTGTCGCCCAGCAAGTCGCAAATCTCTGCGCATGTGACGACGCAGATGATTCCGAAGTCAAAATCGCCACTGGCTTGCAAACCTACATGCAAGAAAAGAGCGCCAAGTTCGATGCCGTCCGCGAGCGACTGGAAAGTGCTATCAAGGGAAAATACGACAGTCTAACCAACGCTCTGTTGCGGGACGTGGCAATCTTTCTTGGCACCAACTTGGCTGCATTTTCCGCCATCTTTGCAGCAACGTTTGTCCGCAATGGCAAAGGGCCAATGTTGGTATATCCCCTTGTATTGCTCAGCATCGCCCTTGTAGTCAGCGCGTCCATTTACATGTTCGGCACCGACTGGTTTTACACCATCCTTTTCCAAGACTATTGGGGCTATGGCTATGCTGTCCTCATCGGGTCCCTGTTTTTGGCACTCCTTGATATCACTTTGAACGAGGCCAAGATTACATCGGGCATCGTCACGCATCTGCCCTCGGCCTTGGTGCCCATCTGTTGACGGATCACGCCCCGATCACACTCTGGTCAAGTGGGTGCAACAGCTGGCAAGCGTTGCTTATAGTCTTTCTGAAATAGGAGGACCGAACATGATCACACGCCGCGCCGCCCTTGGCCTTTTTGCAGCCACCCCTGTCGCTTATGCCCTGACTTCCCCAGCCGCCATGGCCGCTGAACCCGAGGTATTTCAGAACCCGACTGCCATCAACGGCTATGACCCCGTGGCCTATTTCAACGACGGAAAACCCGTCGAGGGCTCTGGTGCAAATGTGGTTGAATGGAACTCTGCCAATTGGCACTTCGCCACGCCGCAAAACGCGGCCAAATTCCTTGAAAACCCCGAAGCTTTCGCCCCCGTGTTTGGTGGCTATTGCGCCTATGCGGCGTCAAAAGGCTACCTCGCGCCCACCGTGCCGGAGGCCTGGACTATCCATGAAGACAAGCTTTATCTGAACTACAATCTTCAGGCCCAGAAACTCTGGCGCGAGGACGTCCCCGGCAACATCGTCAAAGGCCTCGCCAACTGGCCTGGCATTTTGGGCTGACTTTCTTGCCGCCACGTTTTTCTTGATTGCTTAGTCAATCCTGCGAGCCTTCCATTGTCGCAAATGGGAGGCTCACATGTTCAAACTCTGGCTACGCTACCGGCTCTGGATATTTTATAGTGTATTCTGTGGCTTCGCAGTCATTTACGGCGGCCGTGAGGCGATGTTTTCACTGCCCGAACGCTACGCGTTGGGTAAGATCGCACTAATCGTCATCTTCGTGCTTTTTGTCGGGTTCTCGCTTTACGCCACCAAGGTCGAGAACTTCTTTCGGTCTGTGCGCACGATCAACGGATTTCTTTGGGGGCGCCAGATCGGCGTCGACCTGTACATCAGTGTTTTTCTGTCGCTTGCGGTGATCTACATGCTCGAAGGATCACTGCTCACCCTCGCGCTTTGGTCCGTTCCGGTCGTGATCTTCGCCAACCTCGCGATCCTGCCCTACATCTTGTTGAATTACACGGCATTGGTGCAGCTGTTCCTTGGCTAGCAGAACAAGAACGAGCGCCTCCCTTCAGAAGACGCCCGCCTCATCTCGCGTAACGGCAAAACCTTAGGCCGCATTCACCTTCATAACTTGAGACAGGTGATAGTCGGTATCACCCAACTGCGCGTCCAGCATGATCAACCGTTTTGCATAGTGACTAACCGAGTACTCCCAGGTCATCGCGATACCGCCGTGCATTTGGATGCTTTCTTCGGCAATCAAACGCGCCGCGCGACCAATCAGGTTTTTGGCCATCGAGGCGTATTTGGATGCTTCATCACCGCCTAATTCGGCCGCCGCCTTGATCACAATCGAGCGCGCCTGCTCGATCTCGGTCAGCATATCCACCGCGCGGTGCTGCAACACCTGGAACTTGCCAATCGGCACGCCAAACTGCTTACGCTGTTTGAAGTATTCAACGGTCGTGGCATGGGTGACTTCCATTGCGCCGACGGCTTCGGCACAAAGCGCGACGATACCCGCATTCAGCCCGTCGTTTAGCGCCGCCTCAGCATCGGCCAGCACCAGTGTCGCAGACACATCATCCAGCAGGATCTCTGCCGCACCGCCACCGTCCATCATCCCGTAGCCGGTCACATTGGCATCCGCCGCATTGACCGCAAAAACGCCCAACCCGCCGTCATGTTTTGCCGCGATAAGGATCACATCCGCGATCTGGCCTCCATAAACGGTCGACTTGCGACCCGACAGGGTGAACCCGTCGCCCTTGGCCGTGGCCTGCGTGGCAATCTGGTCCAACTCATACGGCGCGTCGATTTCGGTGATGCCCACGGCGTATTTGGTTGCCCCAGTCAGCAACGCGTCCTGATCCGCGCCTGCCGCCGCCAAAAGTCGCGAGGCCATCAGCGCACCAAGCACAGGTTCCGGCGTCAATGTCTTCCCAAGCGCTTCGAACACCACGGAAATATCAAATCCCGTACCGCCCATGCCTCCGGCGTCTTCGGGTGCCAATGCATAAAGCGCACCCAACTCTACCAGTTGATCCCACTTCGCAGGATCATGGTAGGGTGCGTCATATGCCACCTTGATGCGGTGCTCGACAGGGTACTGCTCGCCAAGGAACCGGTTCAACGTGTCCGCCAGCATTTGACGGTCTTCAGTCAGATTGAAATCCATCGTTACAGCTCCAGCATGGTCTTGGTCACGATATTGCGCTGGATCTCGTTAGACCCACCGAAAATCGAGGTTTTACGGTTGTTGAAATACCGCGCCGCATTGTGTTCGGTATCGGCTGGGCCAAACATCAGGTTGCCCTCGGTGACATGGCCGGGGAACGGCGCCGCCGCCGGACCCAACGCGCGACGTGCGAGGTCTTTGAGTTCTTGATTGATCACCGTGCCTTTGATCTTCAAAAGCGATGTTTCCGGTCCTGGTGCACCCTGTTCTTGTGCTTTGAACAACATCCGCAGGTTGGTGATTTTCATCGCCTCAAGGTCGATCTCGGCCTGTGCGACACGCGCCGCAAACAACGGATCTTCGATCAGCGACTTGCCGCCGCGCATGGTCTTGCGCGCAATCGCTTTCACTTCCTCAAGCGCCTGCATCGAGAAGCCCACACCGGCAATACCGGTCCGCTCATGGGTCAGCAGAAATTTGGCAATCGTCCAGCCTTTGTTTTCCTTGCCAACAAGATTGCCAATCGGCACCCGCACGTCGGTAAAGAAGATCTCGTTCACCTCATATCCACCTTCGATCAGCTTGATCGGACGCACTTCGATACCCGGCGTCGCCATATCCACAAGGATAAAGCTGATGCCTTCCTGGTTCTTGGCGTCCGGATCGGTGCGGCACAGGCAGAAAATCCAGTCGGCGAACTGGCCCAATGTGGTCCACGTCTTCTGACCGTTGATCACCCACTCATCACCATCGCGTACCGCGCGGGTCTTGAGCGACGCCAAGTCCGATCCGGCCCCCGGCTCGGAATAGCCCTGACACCACCAGTCGGTGCCGTCCAGAATGCGCGGCAGGTAATGATCTTGCTGCTCCTTTGAGCCGAACACCTGCAACACAGGCCCCAGCATACTCAGGCCAAACGGCACAATACGCGGCGCATAGGCGCGACAGCATTCTTCTTCGAAGATATGCTTTTGTACCGGGCTCCAACCCGGCCCGCCAAACTCTTTGGGCCAAATCGTCGCGAGCCAGCCACGCTTGTTCAAAATGGCATGCCATTCTTCAATAATTTCCTTGGTCAACTCTGCACCAGAGCGCACCACATCGCTGATACGCTCAGGCAGGTTTTCCGCCAGATAGGCGCGGACCTCATCGCGAAACGCGAGGTCCTCTGCTGAATAACTCAGGTCCATTGGATCACTTCCCCTTATTCATTTTGTCAAAGCTGCCGCCCTCGTCTGCCATCTTTTGCAACAACGCAGGCACTTTCCAGTAATGCGCGTCTTCCTTGGCGTAGGCTTCAATGCGCGCGACAAGTTTCTTGGCGCCAATGGTATCCGCATAACAGAGCGGCCCGCCACGGTGACGCGGGAAGCCGTACCCCATCAAAAACACAACATCGACATCCACGGGGCGCAGCGCAATACCGTCTTCCAGAACCCGCGCCGCCTCGGAAATCATCGCCGTCATATAACGATCCACGATGTCCTCATCCGTGAACGTTTTGGGCGTGATACCAGCTTCGGCTCGCACGTCATCAATGATCCCGTTCAGATCGGGGTTGGTCAACGTCTCACGACCCTCGTAGACGTAATAGCCTTTAGCCGTCTTGCGCCCATTCCAGCCATTTTCGCTCAGACGGTCGGCAATCGCACCACCATACCGTTCCTCGGCAGGGCGTGTCGCCTCAAGCCGTTTGCGTGTCATATAGCCAATGTCCAGCCCGGCCAGATCGCCCACGCGGTGCGGCCCCATTGCAAAGCCAAAGCCTTCCAGCGCGCTGTCCACCTGATCGGGATGCGCTCCATCAAGCACCAGATAGCTTGCCACCTTCAGGTAGTGTCCAAGAATACGGTTGCCAATGAAACCATCGCAAACGCCTGCGCGCACGCCGACCTTTTTCATGCGTTTTGCCAAGGCAAAACCCGTCGCAACCACGGCAGGATCAGTCTTTTCACCCACCACAACTTCGAGCAGGCGCATGATATGCGCAGGCGAGAAGAAGTGCAGACCCAACACGTCCTGCGGACGGTTGGTCATCGCGGCAATCTCGTTAATGTCGAGATAGCTGGTGTTGGAGGCCAGAATGGCACGCTCTTTGCAGATGCTGTCGAGCTTGCCAAAGATCTCTTTCTTGATCTCCATCTTCTCAAACACTGCCTCGATCACAAGGTCCACTTCGCTTAGCGCGTTCATGTCAGTCGATGCCGTCAGGTTCGCCAATGCCGCGTCACGCTTAGCTTCCGACATTTTGCCGCGCTTCACTGCGCCGGCCAGATTGCCGGTGATCGTCGCCACACCGCGATCCAAACCCTCTTGCGAGACTTCAATCAGCGTCACAGGCAGACCCGCCATCAACGCAGAGGTCGAAATGCCCGACCCCATGGTGCCGCCGCCAATCACGCCCAACGACTGAACATCACGGGGGGTTTCTTTCTTTTCCGGGATGTTCGCGACCGCACGTTCGCCAAAGAACGCGTGGATCATGCCGCGGGATTCATCGGTGCCCAAGCAGGCCATGAACGCCGCACGCTCAGCAGCGAGACCTTTGTCAAACGGCAAGGTCGATGCCGCAACCGCCTTGATTGCCTGCACCGGCGCATTCAGGCCAGGTGCTTTCTTGGCCACCATCGCTTTGGCCGCTTCAATCGCTGCATCATCTGCCTTCGTCTCGATGTCGCGGGTCACGCGGGTTGGCAATGTGCCAGCGGCGACCTCTTGTGCGGCCGCAAGCGCAATCTCGCGAGGCGCGCCATCTTCAATGCGGTCAACAATACCGGCCTCAAGCGCTTCCTTGGCGGGCATCTGACGACCCGACAGCGACAGATCAAGCGCCACGGGAATACCTGCAAGGCGCGACACACGCTGCGTGCCACCGGCCCCGGGCAACAGACCCAAGTGGATTTCCGGCAGACCAACGCGGGCGGCCGGAACCGCAACGCGGGCATGACACGACACAGCCAATTCCAGACCACCA
The DNA here is from genome assembly GCF_001292625.1 of Shimia sp. SK013. Lineage (GTDB taxonomy): Bacteria > Pseudomonadota > Alphaproteobacteria > Rhodobacterales > Rhodobacteraceae > Shimia. The sequence continues at coordinate 28,733 of NZ_LAJH01000026.1, read as the reverse complement.
CCCAGAGCGGTGCCGTGAATGACGGCGACCAGCGGCACAACAGAGGCTTCGACCTCGTTATAAAGGTCAGGCATCATCGGCATCTGCGGCGGTTTTCCAAACTCGGAAATGTCTGCTCCGGCCACAAAGGTCCGGCCCGCGCAATACAGACCAATTGCCTTGGCTTTGCCTTCTGCGTTCACATCGGCGACCGCCTTTTGCAGCCCTTGGCGCATGGCGGCGCTGCCCGCGTTTACTGGCGGATTGTCGATGCAAATAAGGGCAACATCGCCCACATATTCAACGCTGACAACTTGATTATCGCTCATATCGTATCTCCCTCAAATTTCTTAGCAAATTGTCTCGCCGCCATCTGCAACGATGGTCTGCCCAGTGATGTAGGCACTGGCGTCAGTCGCTAGGAACAAAGCTGTCCCTGCGATGTCATCAGGCTGACCAATGCGGCGCAGCGGATTTTGCTGCTCGACCTTGGCCAGGTACTCAGGGTTTTCCCAAAGTGCGCGGGCGAAATCGGTTTTGATCAGGCCCGGTGCAATCGCGTTCACGCGGATGCCTTTGGGGCCCCACTCCACAGCCAAGTTGCGTGCCAACGACGCGTCGGCGGCTTTGGAAATCCCGTAGGCGCCAATCACGGCGTTGCCTGTGATGCCAGAAATCGACGACAGGATCACGACATTGCCGCCACCGCGTTTCGCCATCCCCGGCAGAACCAGATTGCACAGCTGCAACGGCGACAGCACGTTGGCCGTCATGATCTTGGCAAAGGCTTCGTCATCCAGATTGCTCAACGGGCCAAAGACCGGATTGATTGCCGCGTTGCAGACCAGAACGTCAATTTGACCCCATTCTGCCAACGTCTTTTCCACCAGGCCTTCGACTTCGGCACGGTGGCTCACGTTGCAGGGAACAACCAACGCCTCGCCGCCATCGGCGCGGATCGCTTCGGCCACTGGCTCACACGCTTCAGCTGTTCGGCTCGACACCACAACTTTTGCGCCGGCTTTAGCGTACATCTCCGCAATCGCGCGACCAATACCACGGCTAGAGCCTGTGATAACGGCAACTTTGCCTGTCAGATCAAACATCAGATTTCCTCCCGAATGTGCGCTTAGACTCACCAAACGCACCAAGTCCATTTGGTTGTATCCTACGGCTGCTTCCGCATCGCGGAAACGCGTTTCGCTGCAATGTCACCAAAAACGACGCGACGACACTTGGGTGAAATTCCGCATGACGAAACGCCGCTTGACGTTAGGCTACCTCATCGCGGACCCTCCGCAGCACTCTTAAGACCGGAACGCCTTATGCCTCATCCAAACGCCCGCATTCCCGATTTCTGGCCCAGTGATAAGCCCTGGACCTTTGAGCGCCCGGACACACCTATCGACGTCAATCTGGACAAAACCGTCGCCAAATGGGGCGACCGAATTGGCATCACCTACAACGGCGCGGACTTTACCTATACGGACATCGCGGCGCGGGTCTCGGCACTTGCAGGGTATCTGCAACACGCTGGCCTGACCAAGGGCGACCTCGTGCTGCTCTATACCCAAAACTGTCCACAATACATCATCGCCTTCTACGCCATCCTACGCGCAGGCGGCGCCGTGGTGCCGGTGAACCCGATGAACAAGCAGGCCGAGATCGACTATCTGGTGCAGGACACCGGAGCCAAAATCGCGGTGTGTGCGCTGGAACTGTCTGCCAACATTCTGCCCGCACTTACACGTGGCGATCTGCAAACCCTGATCGGCACGCGTATGACCGACATGGGGCTCGCCGGATTTGACCTTGTGCCGAAAAACATGACCCCAGCCATGAGCGAGGCCGAGGCCGAAGCACTGGGCATGGTTGGCTTTCAATCCGCCATCGACGCAGACCACTCCCCCGCTCCACGAGACACCACCTCAGACGACCTGGCCGTGATCCCCTACAGTTCTGGCACCACCGGAAACCCCAAGGGCTGTGTTCACACGCATCGCACAGTGATGGCTTCGCTGGTGGCCGGCGTGATTTGGAACCCGACCACGGAAACCACCGTGCACCTTGGCGCCCTGCCTTTCTTTCATGTCACAGGCATGATGAACGGCATGCACGCCCCGCTTATGACTGGCGGGCGCAATGTGATCCTGCCACGCTGGTCGTCCAAATTGGCGGCTGACCTGATCGCGCGGTTCAAAATCGCGCGGTGGCGCTCGATTGCGACAATGGCCATCGATCTGGTGAATGATCCGAACTTCGAGACCTACGATCTGTCCTCTCTTGAAATGATCGGCGGCGGCGGGGCTGCCATGCCCGAGGCCATCGCCGGCAAACTCAAAGAGATGACTGGTCTGGATTACGTCGAAGGCTATGGCCTGTCTGAAACTATGGCCGCCACGCACGTCAATCCAATCCACGCACCCAAGCGCCAATGCCTTGGGCAACCGGTTTATGAGGTCGACAGCCGTGTGCTGGAAATCGGCGGCGATACCGAAATGCCGCACGGCGAAGTTGGCGAAATCGTTATGCACGCGCCGCAGAACTTCCTGGGCTACTGGCGGCGCCCCGACGAAACCGCCGAGGCCTTTGTCGAAATCGATGGCGTACCGTTCTTCCGTTCCGGTGACATTGGCTACCGCGACGCGGAAGGCTATTTCTTCATGGTGGACCGCGTCAAACGCATGGTGAATGCGGCCGGCTTCAAAGTCTGGCCCGCCGAGATCGAGATGCTGATGCTGCATCACCCAGATATCGCCGAATGCTGCGTGATTGCTGCCAAAGACGACCGTCGCGGCGAATGCGTAAAAGCCGTCATTATCCCCCAGGCAGAAGCGCGCGACACGATCACTGAGCAGGGCGTTATTGATTGGTGCCGGACTCAGATGAGTGCCTACAAATGCCCGAGCATTGTCGAATTTGTCGACGACTTGCCCCGGTCCGGCGCGGGCAAGGTCTTGTGGAAGAACCTGACATGACCCATAGAAATTCCACGATGCGGAAATAAGAAGACGCCATGAGAAAACGCACCCAAAACACCAGCGAACCGACGACGGCGCCCGAAAACGATCGCCAGTTTGTCACCGCCCTCTCACGCGGCCTCGAAGTCTTGCGCGCATTCAAACCCTCGGATCGTGCCGGCTTGTCCAACCGCGAGCTCGCCGAACGCACCGGCCTGCCGAATTCGACAATTTCGCGGTTGACGTACACGCTGATGACCACAGGTTATCTGCTCTATAATGAGACAACAGGGCGCTACAACATCGGCGTTCCGGTGCTCGGCCTCGGTTTTTCGCTTTTGGGCGCCATGCCCATGCGCGACGCAGCCAAGGATCTAATGCAGGACCTCGCCGACTACGCCGGTGACGGCGTACAAGTGGCGCTTGGCGCGCGCGATGGCCCCACCGTGACATACCTTGCTTGCGCGCGTGCGACCAACGGGGTGGTTTCGCTGCAACTGGGCGTCGGGTCCCGCATTTCACTTGCACGCTCCGCGATGGGTCGGGCGTATATCGCCGGCTGCATTGGGGAAGAAAAAGACGAAATACTCGACCTGCTTGCCGCTTATTATGGCCCGCAGGACTGGCCTGAAACGCTCGATGGTATCAACGCAGCCGCCGAGCAAATCACCCATAAAGGTTTTTACGCCAACTACGGAGATTGGCACGACGGCGTGCATTCTTTGGCGGTTCCTTTCCCCGTGCGCGATGAAGGTTCGCCCAATCTGGCCTTCAACCTTGGCGGACCCGCGCATTTCCTCCCCAAAGAGCGGATGGAAAACGACCTTGGCCCGCGCCTGATGTCGATGGCGCAAAGTCTGCAACGCCACAATTCCGCGTTCTAAATCCCAAGATCGGCCAAACCGCCAATTGACCTTGCGCCTGACTGGGCGCAAGCTGCGCGCCGCATGGGATGACAGGAGGCACATATGGTCACGGTTTCACAACAGGATATCGATACGTTTCAACGCGACGGCGTGGTGGTGATCCGCGGCCTGTTTGCCGACCATCTTGAGATCCTGCGTGCAGGTGTTTCGCGAAACATGGCCGCCCCCGGCCCCTATGCATCCGAGAACAGGAAAGACGGCGAAACCGGTCGCTTCTTTGATGACTACTGCAATTGGCAACGCATTCCCGAATTTCAGGATGTGATTAAAAACAGCGAAGCCGCGCAAGTGGCGGCCCAACTGATGCAGTCCTCCAGCGTGCAGCTGTTTCACGATCACGTGCTGGTCAAAGAGCCCGGCACTTCGATGGCCACGCCATGGCACACCGACGGGCCTTATTACTTTGTGCAAGGCAGCCAGACGCTCAGTTTCTGGTCGCCCCTTGATCCCGTGGACGAGGCCACGCTGCGGCTCGTGGCGGGGTCACATTTGTGGGAAAAGCCGGTGTTGCCCACCCGCTGGACCAGCGAAGAAAGCTTCTTTCCCAATGCCGATGACTACATTGCCGTGCCGGATCCGGACGCCGAGGACATGCGGGTCGTGGAATGGGCGATGCAGCCCGGCGATGCCATCGCCTTCAACTATCATGTCCTACATGGCGCACGCGGCAATCACGCCACCACCCGCCGTCGCGCGTTTTCCCTGCGCCTTTTGGGCGAAGACGCACGCTACACAACGCGTCCCGGCCCCACCTCTCCGCCTTTTCCCGGACACGACATGATCGAAGGCCAGAAACTGCGCGAAGACTGGTTTCCGGTGTTGATTCAAGAAAAAGGTTAATTGTCGCCATTCAGGAAACAGTTAATTTTTGGTTAAGGCATGCGTTGACTCTGAAGAGAATCTCGCCTCTTTCTTGACAGAATTACACCACTTCAATGTCACATTGCCATTTGGGGGCCATCAAATGCCTATTAGCCCACCCAGCGTTCCGACGCTCGAAAGCCTGTTTATCGCGCCGCCGGAGGTGACGGAACAAGAGATTGTCATCGCCGCAGGGCCTTATGATTTCAATGCGTTCTTTTCCGGATTGCTCGATCTGGTTTTTGACGAGGTCGTTCTTGCGATCGGAACCGGAGGAGATGAAACCGTAACCGTTACGGACGGACGCGTTGTCTTTATTGCCGGGGATGGCAACGACATGCTGAACGGCGGCAGCCAAACAGACATCGCCTTTGGCGATGACGGGGACGACACGTTGTATGGAAACGGCGGGTCCGATCTTTTGATTGGCGAGCACGGCAACGACGCCATTGACGGTGGATCGGGCATTGACGCCCTGTTCGGTGGCTTTGGCGCAGACACCATTTACGGCGGCAGCGGCTCTGACTTCATTGACGGCGGCAACGGCAATGATCAGCTTTATGGGAACAACGGCCATGACATCATCCTAGGCGGTGCTGGCAACGATTGGGTCAGCGGCGGCAGCGGCCATGACGTCATCGGAGGCCAAAGCGGCCGCGATAACATCCGGGGTGGTTTCGGCAACGACTCGATCTTCGGCGGCACTGGTTCGGATACTATTCGCGGCGACAATGGGTCCGACGTTCTGGTTGGCGGCGAAGGCAACGATCGGATGTACGGCGGCAACGGCGCTGACATTGTATCGGGCGGCGACGGCAATGATCTTGTTCGTGGCGGGCGCGGCGACGACACCCTGATGGGTGGCGAAGGCAATGATCGCCTGTATGGCAACGACGAGAATGATCAGTTGTTTGGCGAGGATGGCGACGACTTCCTCTCCGGTGGCAACGGCAATGACCTTTTGAACGGCGGCAACGGCGATGACACCGGCTTTGGCGGCGCGGGTAACGATACTTTGCGCGGCGGCAACGGCAACGACGCGCTGAATGGCGGCGACGGCGACGACAACATCTACGCCCAGAACGGCGATGATTACATTACAGGCGGCAGCGGCGCTGACGTGCTGTTTGGAGGTCGCGGCGAAGACACCATCCGCGGCGGTGTTGGCGACGATACATTGCTTGGCGGCGCGGATGCGGACCAATTTGTGTTCTTTGACAGCGTCGATAACGGGCTCGACACCATCCTTGATTTTGAGGACGGGGTGGACCTGATCCGCATCGACAGCGACACCACGGGCTATTCTGTGACCGACACCGCCGACGGCGCATTGGTTGAAATGGACAACGGCATCACTTTCCTTTTGTCCGGCATTGCTGCCACAGACATTTCGGACGACGACTTCCTCTTCGTCTGACCTACTCACTCTACACGCCAATAGAAAAGGCCCGGAGCGCCACTGCACTCCGGGCCTTTTCTATGAATCTTCAGACCTTACTTGCTGAGCAGGTCTTTGACTTGCGGTCCCACCTTGCCAAAATCCATCTGGCCCGTGAATTTGGACTTAAGCGCGCCCATAACCTTGCCCATATCGCGAATTGACTCCGCGTTGACCTCGGATATTGCTGCTTCAACGGCAGCAACAACCTCGTCATCGCTCAACTGCTTGGGCAGGAACTCTTCGATCACCGGAATTTCATTCATCTCACGCTCCGCCAGATCAAGCCGCCCGCCCTCTTCATAGGTGCGTGCGCTTTCCTGACGTTGTTTGACCATCTTGGCCAGGATCGCCAATATTTCCGCGTCGTTGACGCCGCTTGCGTCCTCGCCTTCGCCACGCGCAGCGATGTCGCGATCTTTGATCGCCGCACTGATCAGCCGAAGGGTCGACAACCGCTCTGCTGCGCGGTCACGCATCGCCTGCTTCAGGGCTGCGGAAATTTGATCTCTCAAGGTCATGTACTTTGCCGTTCGCTGCCAAACATAAGATTGAGACACTATATAAAGTTGCCGCGACTCGCAACGTCGAAAGATTGCGCAAACATCACCATAAAAATAAGGGGGTTTACGCTATTTTCCGGCGGAAACACGCTTCACCTTGACGCCACCCGGCCCCCGACATAGTTTCCCGACAATTTGTCAGCCGGAGAGTCGCGCCATGGCCCATAAAGCCCCATCCCACCCGACCGCATGCCTTGCCCTTGCTGATGGAACCCTGTTTTACGGGCGCGGATTTGGCGCAACCGGCGACACCATCGCAGAGCTTTGCTTCAACACCGCCATGACCGGATATCAGGAAATTATGACTGACCCGTCATATGCGGGTCAGGTCGTCACGTTCACCTTCCCCCACATCGGCAACACCGGCGTTACACCCGAGGATGACGAGACCGCTGATCCGGTGGCGGCCGGCATGGTGGTGAAATGGGACCCAACTGAACCCAGCAACTGGCGCTCGGCGGGCACCCTGTCTGATTGGCTGGCTGCGCGTGGGCGCATCGCGATCGGCGGCATAGACACCCGTCGCCTGACCCGCGCCATCCGTCAACAAGGCGCGCCACACGTGGCACTGGCCCATGATCCTGATGGCAACTTTGACACTGCCGCTCTTGTCGCCAAGGCCCGCGCCTTTTCCGGCCTCGAAGGTGTCGATCTGGCCAAAGAAGTTACCTGTGCCCAGTCTTATCGTTGGAACGAGATGCGTTGGGCATGGCCGGACGGTTATGCGCGCCAAGAGGCTCCCAAGTACAAAGTTGTGGCCGTCGACTTCGGCGCCAAACGCAACATACTGCGCTGCTTGGCATCGGCTGGCTGCGACGTGACCGTATTGCCGGCAACCGCGACCGCCGAAGACGTTCTGGCGCACAACCCCGATGGTGTATTCCTGTCCAACGGTCCCGGCGATCCGGCGGCGACAGGTGCATACGCCGTGCCAATGATCAAGGATGTGCTCAAGGCCGATATTCCGGTCTTTGGCATCTGCCTCGGCCACCAGATGCTGGCGCTGGCACTCGGTGCCAAGACCGTGAAAATGAACCACGGTCACCACGGCGCCAACCATCCGGTCAAAGACCACGACACCGGCAAAGTTGAGATCACTTCGATGAACCATGGGTTTGCAGTTGATGCTCAAACGCTGCCAGCAGGCGTCGTCGAAAGCCATGTCTCGCTTTTTGACGGGTCCAACTGCGGTATCCGACTGGCGGACAAGCCGGTGTTTTCCGTCCAACACCACCCCGAGGCCAGCCCCGGCCCGCAGGACAGCTTTTACCTGTTTGAAAAATTTGCCGCCTATATGGCCGCACAGGCAGCTTGATCAAAGTAGCCAGTTAACCATTCATTAACCAAGCACCCCGCAGAATTGGACTGACAGTTCAACGGGGTGACGCAGATGAATGAGCCGCGACCCAATCTGGAGCCGCGACGACTTCCAACGCAAGATCTACCGCCCCTGCCACTGGGGCGAACGCTGGTGGAACGCGCTTGGATCACGCCTTGGCAGCTGTTCTTTGCGCTTCACCGGCAAAAACTCTGGGACGCCACCTTGCCCGAAATCCTGTTGTCACGCGGCTGGCTGTCGCGCGACCGCTATTGGCGACTGCATTCTGAACGCACGGGCATGCGTCTGATCAATCTGAACCGCCTTCCGCCTGAACCCGGCCTTTTCACTCTTCTGCCACCTGAGGTCTGCCTAAAACACAATATCCTGCCATGGCGCAGGTTGGAGGGGCGCGTCTGCCTTGCCACGGGAAGACCTGACCGTCTCGCCAAAGCGCGCCGAGACCTGCCGCTAAAGTATGCCAATGCGCCGGTTGTGATCGCCCCAGAGGATCAGGTCACCGACTTGATCGCGTGCCAATCCCGCCGCAGCCTGACGTCGTTGGCCGAGCATAAATTACACCCCCAATACAGCAGCCGCGGTTGGGATCGGCGTTCCATGACCCAAAAACTTGCACTCGCCTGTTTGTTGGTCGGCATTCTGATTTGGGCAGCACTTGCCACAAATACTTTCTTTCTGGCGGCAATGGCGTGGGCACTGATTTCTCTGGGTGCGGCCACTGCTCTGCGTATCGCCGCCATGATCGCATTCTTCCGCCGCTCGCCGCGGGCGCCTCCGCCAACTCACCACGCGCCCTTGCCACGCATTTCGGTCATGGTGCCACTTTTTAGGGAAAAAGAGATTGCCCAAGCGCTGATCCGCCGCCTGACCCGCCTCACCTATCCCCGTGCTTTGCTGGATGTGGTGTTGGTTCTGGAACAAAATGACACCCTCACCCATACAACGATCGCCCGCACTGCCCTGCCAAAGTGGATGCGCGTGGTTGTCGTGCCCGAAGGCACTGGCGTCACAACCAAACCGCGCGCCCTGAATTACGCGCTCGACTTTTGCAAAGGAGACATCATCGGCATTTGGGACGCCGAAGACGCCCCTGCCCCGGATCAGCTTGAACAGGTGGCCAATCACTTTGCGACGGCTCCGTCAGACGTGGCTTGCCTGCAAGGCATCCTTGATTACTACAATCCCCACACAAACTGGCTATCACGTTGTTTTACAATCGAATACGCAACGTGGTTTCGCATCATCCTACCTGGGCTGTCTCGCCTCAAACTCGCCATCCCTTTGGGGGGCACCACTCTATTTTTAAGACGACACGTAATCGAAGAGGTTGGCGGCTGGGACGCGCACAACGTCACCGAGGACGCTGATCTTGGCTACCGATTGGCCCGCTTTGGCTATCGCAGTGAATTGATCAACACAGTCACAATGGAAGAAGCCAATTGCCGCCCCGTCGCTTGGGTGCGGCAACGCTCACGCTGGCTCAAAGGGTTCATGGTCACCTATCTCGTGCACATGCGGACTCCCCTTGACCTTTGGCGTGACCTGGGCCCGCGCCAATTCTTTGGTTTCCAACTGGTTTTTCTCAGCACACTCAGCCAGTTCTTGCTCGCGCCATTGCTTTGGATGCTGTGGGGCGCGACATTCGGCCTTACCTCGCCAATGTGGCACGCAGGCCTTTCCAGCCCGCCCCTCTGGCTAAGTCTCGGCCTGATATTTGCGACCCTTTCAAACCTAAGTACGTGGATAACTGCGGCTGTGATAATCAACCGCAAAAGCCTGATAATCTGAGCGCCAACCATGGTGCTCTATTTTCCACTGGCCACACTTGCCGCCTTCAAGGCGCTCATCGAACTGGTCGTCGCCCCTTACTATTGGGACAAGACAGAACATGGCAAAACCGCCGAAGCCACTGATCTGGAGTATGGCGGCCACCCTGCACCCACAACGCACGCGGACTCCGGATGATCACCCGTCGTTTTCGGCTTTCAAACGGGTGACAAACGCAGTGCTGATATGGCGGCGCAACGCCTCATTCGCGCCGTCCTCATCACGCGCAGCGATCGCGTCAACAATCGCCTGGTGTTCCACAACCGTATCTTCACCCCGCCCTTCGGCAGCAATAGACGTGGTCGCCATCAACGCCATGGACCGATGCACAAGATCAAGCTGTTGCACCAGAAACCGGTTGTGGCTGGCCAGATGGATCTGCTTGTGAAACCGCCGATTGGACCGTGCCAGCGCCGACGGATCGTTCACTAACCTCTTATCGGCGGCCACCATATCCTGCAACACGCGCACTTCTTCCTTGGTCGCATGGCGCGCGGCCAATTGTGCAGCTAACCCTTCAAGTTCGGTGCGAACCACATACAACTCCGCCATCTGGTTGTGATCCAGTGAACTGACAATCAGACTGCGACCATCACGCGCCAGCAACGATTGGGTCTCCAACCTTTGCAACGCCTCACGGATCGGGGTTCGCGACACGCCAAACCGATCCGCCAGATCGCTTTCCACCAGCCGGTCACCCGGTTTGTATTCGCCCACATCGATCGCTTCCAGGATCAGGGAATAGGCATCTTTGTTGGGCCGCTGGCCTTGGGGCATGTCACTTGTCTCCGCGTCGCACTGCAGGCCAGACTACGCGCAACGACAATTGTTGCAACCCCGCCATTGCGCACGCGGGCCATTGCACGTAACAGACGAACATGCCCAAAGCCTCTTTTGCCCACGTCGACACATGGGTGTTTGACCTCGACAACACCCTCTACCCGCCGCAGATGCGCCTCTTCGACCAAATCGAAGTGCGCATGACCAACTACGTGATGACCGCTTTGGGTGTGGACCGCCCCACGGCTGATCAGATGCGCAAAGACTATTGGGCGCGCTACGGAACAACGCTCACCGGGCTGATGCGCGAACATGATGTGGACCCCGCGCCATACCTGCATGAGGTCCACGAGATTTCGCTGGATCACCTAAGCGCTGATTTGGCACTCGCCGCACATATCAAATCCCTGCCCGGCCAGTGCATCGTCTACACCAACGGCACCGCGCCCTATGCCAAGCGTGTGCTGGACGCCCGTGGCCTTGCCGGCCTGTTTGACGGCGTCTACGGCGTCGAGAACGCGGATTTCCTGCCCAAGCCGGAACGCGCCGCCTTTGAAACCGTGTTTGACAAGGCCAACGTCGAACCCACCCGCGCCGCCATGTTTGAGGATGACTTGCGCAACCTCAAAGTGCCGCACCAAATGGGCATGCGCACAGTGCACGTTGCGCCCGCAGATACTAAAGCGGATCATGTGCACCACCACACGGAAGACTTGACCGATTTTCTTGGCAAACTGACCTGATCGATGTCGGCGGGTTGTCGCCATTGCGACAAACTGACTGATCGCGCGTGGCGCGCTATCGCATAGGCAATTCCAACAGTCACTCGCTGTTAAAAACCGCCGCCGCCCTCAGGCCGCGAACAAGGGAATTTGCCCAATGGCCTCTTACGAACCCACATCCACCAAAACCCTCGTCGCGATCTACGCATTGGTTCTGCTCATCGTCGTGCTTTGGGGCACATCAATCGCGCTCTTTGGCATTCCCGGACTCTATATCCCTGCCGTCTGCGCCGTTCCTGTGATCGGGATCATCCTGCTCATGATTTCACGCGGATAACGGCAGCGGATGACACTACGCCCCCTTTAAAGCCCTCGCCGCCCGGCGTAATGTGGCCGCAGGAGGCCCCAAGCATGAGCACATCCCCCACTTCGGCGACTGTTGATATCCTGATCTCCGGCGGCGGCATCGCTGGCCTGACGGCTGCTGCCGCCTTTGGCAATGCCGGGTTTTCTGTGCAATGCGTCGATCCCACGCCGCCTGTCACCGAACGCGACGTTGCCGGAGCAGACCTGCGCACAACCGCGTTTTTACAACCAGCCCGCGCTCTGTTGGATCAAGCGGGTCTGTGGGACCGGCTGGCGCCTCATGCTGCAGCCTTGCAAGTCATGCGCATCGTCGATGCCGGCGGCGACCTGCCTGAACCACGCATCATCAAAAATTTCGACGCCGCGGACCTGTCAGACCAGCCCTTCGGGTGGAACCTGCCCAACTGGCTGCTGCGGCGCGAAATGTTGGCGCGTATCGACGACCTGCCTAACGTTGATTTGCGGCTGGGAACCGCGACGACCACGCTTTTCACCCGCACCAATGAGGCCCGCGTCGGTCTTTCGGACGGCAGCCAAGCCACCGCACGTTTGGTAATAGCAGCGGACGGTCGCAACTCCCCCATGCGTGAGGCAGCGCGCATCAAAGTAAACACAACCCGCTATGGTCAAAAAGCGTTGGCGCTGGCCGTCACTCACCCGATCCCACACGCCAATGTCTCCACAGAAATTCACCGCTCCGGCGGCCCCTTCACGTTGGTGCCATTGCCAGATTACAACGGAATGCCCTCCTCCGCTTTGGTCTGGATGGAGCGCAGCGCACGGGCTACCGAACTGTTCGAACTCGACGAGGCCACCTTTGAGGCCGAAATGACAGAGCGCAGCTGCGCGCTGTTTGGCCCGCTGAAACTTGCCTCACGCCGCACCATCTGGCCAATCATTTCACAGTCCGCCGAGCGTCTTCACGGCGAACGGCTCGCCCTTGTGGCCGAGGCCGCGCATGTTGTCCCTCCAATTGGCGCACAAGGGCTGAACATGAGCCTTGGCGACATGCGCGTGTTGCTTGATCTGGCGACGGCCAACCCGTCACAACTCGGCGACGCAACCATGCTTGAGACCTATCACCGCCGCCGCTTTGCCGAGGTGAAACTGCGGGTGCAGGGCATCGACATGCTCAACCGCGCCTCCATGGTCGAGGCCCGCCCGCTGCGCGACGCCCGCGCCATGGGGTTGAACGCGCTCTACTCGCTTGCCCCTGTGCGCAAGACCCTCATGCAAATGGGATTGGGTGTGCGATAAGGCATGCGCAAGCTCTGGACCTTCTTTTTGGGCCATTGGCAATTGCTGGGTCTGACGCTGGCTGTCGCGCTCTTGTGGCACACGGATTTCGTGCTGCCCTTGCGGCTCCTGACAGTCTTTCTCCACGAGCTTTCCCACGCGATCACGGTGCTCGCGACCGGTGGCGAAGTGCTCAGCCTCACACTTAGTCCCAACGAAGGCGGGCTGGTGATGGCCCGTGGCGGGAGCCGCTTCCTGTCGCTGTCCGCCGGCTATCTTGGATCTCTCGTGATCGGCTCAGCCCTATTTCTGATTGCCTTGCGCACGCATTGGGATCGGACCGTGGTTGGGCTCTTTGGCATTGCGACGCTGCTCGTTGCCGCGTTTTACGTGCGTGACCTGTTTGCGCTTGTGTTCGTGACAGGCACGGGTCTCGCCATGTTGGCAACTGCAAAGTATTTCAGCCTGCAAATCAACGACCTGATTTTGCGCACCATTGGGCTGACCAGTATGATTTATGCCCCTATCGACATCTTCGACGACACCATCGCCCGCGCGCACCTACGATCAGACGCACGTATGCTGGCCGAGGAATTTGGCGGCACCACGATGATGTGGGGCGGATTGTGGCTGTTGATCAGCCTTGCCGCAATTGGTCTAACCCTTCGGTTTGGATTGGTCCGCCCAAGCAACATCGCGCTGCGCGGACCGTATCTTCGCAGTCGTTAAAGAACCTCATCCAGCACGGTCTTCAACCGCGCTATGGTTCCGTCAACGTCATAAAGTTTATCCAGCCCAAAAAGGCCCAGACGGAAGGTCGTAAACCCGTCAGGCTCATCACAGGCCAACGGCACACCCGCTGCAATCTGCATGCCTTTGGCGGCAAACTTGCTGCCGTTCTGCACGCCCGGATCGCTGGTATAGCTTACGACAACGCCCGGCGCGCCAAAGCCGTCCGCCGCCACCGACGTCACACCTTTGTCGCGCAGCATCGCGCGCACGCCATCGCCAAGCGCCCATTGCGCATCACGCAACTTGCTAAAGCCATAGTCCCGCGTTTCCGCCATCGTATCTCGGAAAGCCCGCAACGCGTCCGTCGGCAGCGTCGCGTGATAGGCATGACCACCGTTTTCATAAGCCGCCATGATATCGCGCCATTTCTTCAGGTCGATTGCAAAGCTGTCTGACCGAGTGTTTTCCAGCCGTTCCAAAGCCTTATCCGACATCATCACCAAACCGGCCGAGGGGCTCGCGCTCCAACCTTTTTGCGGCGCGGAGCACAACACATCCACTCCCAGCGCCTTCATGTCGACCCAAACACAGCCCGACGCGATGCAATCAAGCACCATCAACGCCCCCACCTCATGGGCGGCAGCGGCCATCTGCGTGATGTAATCATCCGGCAAAATAACCCCGGCGCTGGTCTCCACATGCGGCGCAAAAACAACGTCCGGCTTTTCCTCGAGAATGCGCGCCACGACATCGGCAATCGGTGCCGGAGCAAACGGCGCGGTCACGTCGTTTCCGGCCTGACGTGCCTTCATCACCGTGCATTCGGCGGCAAACCCGCCGGTTTCAAAAATCTGGCTCCAGCGGTACGAAAACCAGCCATTGCGCACCACCAAAGTGCGTGCGCCGCGCGCAAACTGTCGCGCAACCGCTTCCATGCCATAGGTACCGCCACCGGGCACAAGCACCACGCCATCCGCGTTATACACCTCTTTTAGCATATCAGAGATATCGCGCATAACCTGTTGAAAAGTCGCGCTCATATGGTTCAAAGACCGGTCCGTAAAGACCACGGAAAATTCCTGTAATCCGTCAGGATCAACCACTGATGAATGGGCCATGGGCACTCTCCTTGCAAAGTTAAGGCCACCCTATGAGGGTGGCCAACAAAAGAAAACTGCGGTTTGTCGAAAAACTGCTTCAGCCCACAGAACGCGCCTCAGGCCACGTCTTCCATGGCATTGATATCGCCATCACTCCAGCTGACGACAATACGATCCCGCCCCCTGCTTTTGGCTTGAAGAAGCGCTTGATCTGCCGCCGTAATCGCAGTCTTCAAGTCGTTGATACTATCCATTCGCGCTGCGCCAATCGAGACGGTCACTTTCACCGGCTCTTCGGTGCCAATCGGTATCTTGCGGTTTTCGACAACGGCCCGCAGACGCTCCCCGATCGAGGCGCCGGTTGTCTCGTTCTGACGGTTTAGAAAGATCAGGAACTCTTCTCCACCAAAGCGACAAATCAGGTCCTCGCCGCGAATGTTACCCGCCAAAATCGTCGCCACGTCCCGCAGCACCGTATCCCCAACAAGATGCCCGTACGTGTCGTTTACGGATCTGAACCGATCCAAATCCACCATCAGGATCACACCCTGAACCGAGGGCCGCCGTTCCATCTCGGCAAAGAAAAACTCTCGACTCGCCACATTCGTCAATTTGTCGTGATTTTCCAGACGCTTCAGTTCACTCGATAACGCCTGAGATTTCTGCATCAGGTGCCCAAGGCTCCAAGAGATGCCAATCGTCAGCACGCTCGCCAGTAAGATCAAAACAGGCAAGCCGCTTACCCAGTCGTCGCGATCAGCCAAAACGCCAACCACGATGATCACACAGGCATTTACGAACAAGGTAACGGCGGCAACCTTGGTGAGAATTTCCCGTTTTTCCGCTTGCATACTGTTTGTCCCATTAGTTCTTGTGAACCGAATATCGCCAAGCCGTTAACGTTTGGTTTGCGGGATTCAAATCATCACAACAACGGTCCGGGACGGCGTTCTTCACTTAGCAAAACGTTGGCTTCCACATTACCGACGCCGGGCAATGTCATGACCCGCCGACGCAAAACCCGCTCAAAATCAGCAATATCGCGCGCCACCACCCGTAGGCGATAATCATACATGCCAAGCACATGCTCAATGGTCTGCACCTCTGGAATGGCACTGACGGCGCGCTCGAAATCCTCAAGACTTACCCGCCCTTTGGTGGCCAGCTTTACCCCCAGGAAAACGGTCACTCCGAAACCCAGTTTTTCACGATCCAGATCCAACTTGCGCCCGGCAATCGCCCCACTGTCCATCAGCCGCTTGATCCGTCGCCACGCCGCCGGCTGGCTCAATCCAAACTCCCGCCCCAGTGCGCCTGCATTTTGCGTGGCGTCTTCGGCCAGCGCCGCAAGCAAACCTCGATCAATGTCATCAAGTTCGATCATAGCGGCAGGCTTTCATCCGATTTGATCCGCGCCACATGCATCAATGATTCAATGTCCGCGATATGCGGCAGCGTCAGAATACGGCGGCGATAAACCTCCTGATAATGGCGCATATCTTTGGCAATCACCGACAAACGCACGTCCACTCGGCCCAGAAACGTTTGAATCTCTGTCACTTCGGCAATATCGCGCGCTGCCTCGATGAAATCGTCAAACGCGCGTGATTGCGTCTTGTCCAAAGTCACGCGCAACGACACCTCCACGGCGTACCCCAACGCCTGCCAGTCGATCACCGCGCGCTGACCGCGCAAAATCCCTGCTTCACGCAATTTGTCTAACCGGCGCGTCAACCGCGACACAGTGATGGTCAACCGATCCGCCAGATCCGGCAGAGATTGAGTCGGGTCGTCCTGCATATAGCGCAAGATGCGCCGATCGAGATCATCAAGCATGAAA
Organism: Shimia sp. SK013; assembly: GCF_001292625.1. Taxonomy (GTDB): domain Bacteria; phylum Pseudomonadota; class Alphaproteobacteria; order Rhodobacterales; family Rhodobacteraceae; genus Shimia. Next base: position 12,064 of record NZ_LAJH01000026.1, on the reverse strand, counting down.
AACCCACTATCATGTGACATGGCGAATGACTACGGGCAAAAATTAGGAAAAAACCAGCGTAGAACCGCTCGTTTTTACCCAAGTCCGGCCTATGCTCCCTCCAAAGACACACTGACACCAACAAGAGGAGCGCCCATCATGCGCGTTTACTACGATCGCGATTGCGACATTAACCTGATCAAAGACAAAAAAGTCGCCATTCTGGGCTACGGCTCCCAGGGCCACGCGCACGCGTTGAACCTGCGCGACTCTGGCGCGAAAAACCTTGTTGTTGCTCTGCGCGAAGGCTCTGCCTCTGCCAAGAAAGCCGAAGGCGAAGGCCTGACCGTGATGGGCATCGCCGAAGCCGCTGCTTGGTGTGACGTGATCATGTTCACCATGCCCGACGAACTTCAGGCTGAGACCTACAAGAAATACGTCCACGACAACATCAAGCCCGGCTCCGCAATCGCGTTTGCCCACGGCCTGAACGTGCACTTTGGCCTGATCGAGCCAAAAGAAGGCGTTGACGTGATCATGATGGCGCCAAAAGGCCCGGGTCACACCGTTCGCGGTGAATACACCAAAGGCGGCGGCGTGCCATGCCTTGTTGCTGTTGACCACGACGCGTCCGGCAAAGCGCTGGAAATCGGCCTGTCTTACTGCTCCGCCATCGGCGGCGGCCGCTCCGGCATCATCGAAACCAACTTCCGCGAAGAATGCGAAACCGACCTGTTCGGCGAACAAGCTGTTCTCTGCGGCGGTCTGGTTGAACTGATCCGCTGTGGTTTCGAAACTCTGGTCGAAGCTGGTTACGCGCCTGAAATGGCCTATTTCGAGTGCCTGCACGAAGTGAAACTGATCGTTGACCTGATCTATGAAGGCGGCATTGCCAACATGGACTACTCGATCTCCAACACTGCGGAATACGGCCAGTACGTCACCGGCCCACGTATCCTGAACTACGACGAAACCAAAGCGCGGATGAAAGATGTTCTGACTGACATCCAGCAAGGTAAATTCGTGCGTGACTTCATGCTGGAAAACGCTGTTGGACAACCGACAATCAAAGCGTCCCGTCGTGCCAACGACGAGCACATGATCGAGGCAACCGGCGCCAAACTGCGCGGCATGATGCCATGGATTTCCGCCGGCAAAATGGTCGACAAAGAAAAGAACTGATCTCCCCGATCAGACTGGAATGGGGCGCCTCCGGGTGCCCCTTTTTTGTGGCTACTTTGCGCAAGCGACAAAGCGTTCACCAAACACAATGTCCCAGCCTTTGTTGTAATTGCCGCGCATGTCCTCCGCCTTGTCTTTCCAAGACTCCCAACCAGAATGAGTGAGTGTCACGCGACATTCACCAGCGCCTTGATCTTCAAAAACCACCGAAACCCGCGTTGACGTGTCCGCGCCGGACCCGGGGTGCCAGGTAATCGTCAATCGATCTCCAGGTACATATTCCAATACCCTGCCCCAATCCGTCCGCGTCCCGTCATGCATGGTTTCATAAACTGCGCCTCCCACATCAGGTTCGATTGTGATAGCAAGCGCCGCCTTGCCGGAACCTGCAGAAACGGAGTGATTATCCAGAGGCCACCAACGCGAAGTTTCGCGTGCAAAAACATCGAACGCCTTTGCCGCTCCGCATTTCACGACAACAGTTTTAACAATTGGATCAGTCATTCCAGCCCTGCCTTTCTGCTTTCAATTTCACTCGCAAAATCACTCAAAACATCCTCCCACAGCCTGTCCAAATAGGCGCGCACCTCGGTCAGCCCTGCACGCCGCACCGCATAAATATTGGACCGGCCTTTGGGTTGCATCGTGACCAGACCAGCGTCTGTCAGCACTTTCAGATGCTGCGACACAGCTGGCCGACTAACGGGCACTTTGCGTGCCAGAACACCTACAGATTGCGGACATTGCGACAGAGCCTCAAACAAGGCGCGCCTAGTTGGGTCTGCAAGTGCGGAAAAAATCAATTCGTAAGCCATGACTTACGGTAAGTGAAGGCTTACATATTGTCAAAACCCGTTTGACCCGCCCCCCTCGGCACCGCTAACTGCTGGCACGAATATTTGGTCGAGTTTTGATGTCAAACCCCCCGCTCCCAACACCCACAGCGCAAAGCTGGTTGATGATTCTGTTGCTCGGCCTTGTTTGGGGCGGAACCTTCATGGTCATGGCCATCGCGCTCGAAGATTATCCCCCGCTGACGGTCGCTTGCGCGCGCACAGTGATGGGCGCGCTGGGGTTGCTGGCGCTGCTGCCTCTCACAGGGCGCAAAATTCCAACGCTTACGCCGGGGTTGCTTTCGAGCATCACATGGATCGGCTTGTTCTCCACCGCCATCCCCTTTGTGCTGCTCAGCTGGGGCATCTCGCATGTCGCTTCGGCATTTGCCGGCGTTTCCATGGCGGCTGTGCCTTTGTTTGTCCTGCCGCTGGCGCATTTCTTTTCTGATGAAAAAATGATCCCCCGCCGCCTTGTTGGTGTTCTGGTCGGCTTTTCCGGCGCGCTTGTATTGATCGGCCCCGGCCTTGCGGCCATCGGCACCGGCGCCGAACCACTCGCGCAAATCGCCTGCCTCGCAGCCGCACTATGTTACGCCATTTCCTCAACCCTCACACGCCGTTGCCCGCCGATCGATCCATTGGTGCTTGCGGCGCTAACGCTGCTTATCGGCGCCATCCCTTTGGTGCCTCTAATGCTGATCGTGGACGGCATACCAACTTGGCAAGGCGCACGAACCGGCACGGCCATCCTCTTCCTCGGCCTGATCCCAACCGCCGCCGCAACACTTTTGCGGGTTACGGTGATCCAAACCGCGGGCTCTGTCTTTATGACATTGGTCAATTATCAGGTGCCGATATGGTCAATGATCTTTGGCGCAGTTGTCCTGTCAGAAGACCTGCCATTCCGCTTTTTCATTGCTCTCGCGCTGGTACTGACCGGCCTTGCCGTCAGCCAATGGAACAGCCTTCGCGGTCTTTTTGGCAGTCGCAGCTCTTAGGTCACTGCTGTTTTTACGGCAACCACCACACTGTCGACCGTGCGCTCCAGCAATTGCGCGTCTTCGCATTCCGCCATCACGCGGATCAAGGGCTCAGTGCCGGACTTGCGGATCAACAGCCGACCTGCGCCTTGAAGGGCGCTCTCAGCGCTGGCAATTGCCGCTTGCACAGCTTGGGTCTCAAGTGGCGCCTGTCCCTCTCCGTAACGCACGTTCTTGAGCATCTGCGGCACGGTTTCAAACACACGTGCCAACTCTGAGGCTCTTTTGCCGGTTTCCACCATCGCGGCCACGAACTGCAACCCTGCCATCAACCCGTCGCCAGTGGTGGCATAATCCGTCATCACGATATGGCCTGACTGTTCCCCGCCAAGGTTGAACCCGCCCTTGCGCATGGCTTCAACCACATACCGATCGCCCACTGCGGTGCGTTCTAGGCGCAGGCCTTTGCCGTCCAAAAATTTCTCCAGCCCGAGATTAGACATCACCGTCGCCACCAACGCACCGCCCTTAAGCTGGCCGCTTTCCGCCCAACGCGCCGCCAACAGGCCCATGATCTGATCCCCATCCGCCACTCGGCCGGTTTCGTCGATGATCATCACGCGATCCGCGTCCCCATCCAGGCAGATGCCCACATCCGCCCCATGGGAAACAACTGTCTCAGAGGCCGTGGTTGGGTGCGTAGACCCGCAGTTTTCATTGATATTCAACCCGTTCGGCGACACGCCAACAGGGATCACCTCGGCGCCAAGTTCCCACAACGCCTCAGGCGCTGCGCGATAAGCCGCGCCATTGGCGCAGTCCACGACAACCTTGATGCCAGAAAGCGGCAAAGCCCTTGGCAATGAGCTTTTGACCCGCTCGATATAGCGGAACCGGCCATCATCAATCCGCGTGGCGCGGCCAATGTTGTTGGCCTGTGCCGGCTCAACACCGCTTTCAATCAGCTTTTCAATCTCAAGCTCAGCTTCATCAGACAACTTGAACCCGTCCGGCCCAAAAAACTTGATGCCGTTGTCCTGCGCAGGATTGTGGCTGGCGGAAATCATCACCCCCAGATCGGCGCGCATACTAGTGGTCAAAAGACCCACCGCCGGCGTCGGTACCGGCCCGAGCAGAAACACGTTCATTCCAGTGGAGGTCAGCCCCGCAGTCAGCGCGTTCTCAAACATATAGCCGGAAAGCCGCGTGTCCTTGCCAATCACCACCCGGTGCTGGTTGGTGCCATCGTTGCGAAAATACCGCCCCACCGCGGTGCCAATGCGCAGCGCCATTTCGGCGGTCATCGGATAGGTGTTTGCTGTGCCCCGAACCCCGTCGGTGCCAAAGAATTTACGCGTCATCAAAATCTCCTGTCGTCACGGCCCACCAAAGGCCCAGCGCCTGCGCGGTCTCGGCCACGTCATGCACCCGTACAATTTGAACGCCTTGCGCCACCGCTTCAAGCGCGACGGCAATAGAACCGGGCGCGCGGTCACTGGCAAGCGGCGCCTTGCCGATCGTCCCGACAAATCTTTTGCGCGACGCACCTAACAAAACTGGACACCCCAGGCTGTGGAAAAGGCTGATCCGGCCCAACAGGGCAAGGTTATGAGGCAACGTCTTGCCAAAACCGATACCGGGGTCCACGATGATCTGAGTGCGCACAATGCCGAGCGCCACAAGGGCCTCAACTTGTGTTTCAAGAAAGTCATAAACATCCAACAATACATTGTCGTACTGCGGATCAGCTTGCATCGTCTGCGGATCCCCCTGCGCGTGCATCACGCACACCGGCACGGCTTTCTCTGCCGCCAATGGCGCCAAAGCAGGGTCAAAAGTAAATCCGGCCACGTCATTGATCAACGACGCGCCCGCCTTCAACGCCGCTGCCGCGACAACAGCCTTGCGGGTATCAATGCTGATTGGCACATCGCTCTCTGCTCGGATCTCGGCAATCGCCGGAGCAGTGCGTGCGATTTCCGCGTCTACCACCACCTCCTGCGCGCCGGGCCGCGTGCTTTCGCCGCCCACATCAATGATGGTCGCGCCTGCGTCAATCATGCGTGTGGCATGCACCCGTGCCGCTTCGGCGCCTTCGTGCTGCCCGCCATCGGAAAAACTGTCCGGCGTTACGTTGAGGATGCCCATGATTTGAGGCCTCAACATATCGAGGCCTGCCACAGCTGCACGCGGCACTGACATGCGCGCCAAAACAGCCTCTGGCACCTCGTCAATGGACACGACACGCGGCGCCTGCCCACGTTCGAGAATTTCGACATGAGAGTACCAGCACCATCCACCGGCAAGCGTCAACGCTGTGTCAGGTCGGGCGGCATCGGTTTGCGGGATCGCGCGAAAATAGGTCGTCATGATGGTTCAATGAGGCCAAACGCGGCAAAACTCAAGGCTCAGAGCGTCCGTTGATCCAGCGCCACCGCCCGCACAGGCACGTCGCCCGCTACGGGGGCCGCCTCACCGATCACGCAAAGCTGAAGCGCCTCCATTTCGGCGGCAAACCATTGCCCGAGAGCAAGGCCATCTGCCTGCGCCACAGCGTCCGGCCCTTCTACAGAATCCAAGACAATTTTTGACGGCGCCCAAACACAGATCTGCCCGTTTTTCATTGCCCAATCGAGCTCGGTGCGCGTCGCAACGACAACACAGCGCTCGTCCCGCGCCGCCAAACACCAGGCATTTTGTTCAATCGCCAGCAAATCAATCCGTCGTTGGGTCATAACATGGCCCGTCTGCGTAACATCGATATCCGGCATGCCCACGCAAAAAATCAAAGGCGCACCTTGCGCCTCAAGCTGATCGATCCAGCCGGTCAGATGCTCGGCGGCAATTGCTGCATTAGACACATAAACCACGCGCGGATGCGGTGCGGCTTCTTCTTCGATCTCTTCCACTGGTGCCAGATGCGCCGCGCGGCTGCGCACAATCTCGACACCCAAGGCACCGGGGCCGCGATCGAGCTTCTCAATGCGCACAAATACCCGCATCGCCTGTGGTTCCAGCAAAATGCGATCCGCAACCCGCGCCGCCAGCGTTTCCAAAAGATTCAACCGTTCCGCCGCCAACTCAAAAGCAATCGCTTCGGTTACGCGGTCATAAGACAGGATGCGATCCACGTCGTCGTCAACCGGCGCTGAAATCGGGCGCACTTCAACCACAACATTGAAACACACACGTTGCGTCGTGCCACGCTCCGCTTGGAACGCGCCGATCTCAACTTCGACAATGTGGTCGCGCAAGGAAATCCGGTCCAACGGCGCGCCATCAGCCATGGCTTCCGAGCGCTCGGATGGATGTTCAAACGCTAGGCGAATTTCGTTGGTCATGACGCCGCTCCCAATGTTCTCTTTGGCCCTGCCAAACTACAGTCCGGGCGCGGCCATAACAGAGCCGCAGGCGGCACGCCATAGCTTAAAGGCGTCACTCCAACCCAAGCTACCGGACCGCCGGACTGATATTTCAAAAAATCTCGTTTTAGTTTTGGGTCAGGCGTGTGGGCATCCGGTAAAAGTGATGCACCCCGATGGTGGTCGTCCGTGGAAACGTTCGCGACCAACGCGGGTTCACCGCTTTGGTGTGGTAGTGCGTGGCGCCATCCGTCAATCCGCGCGGCGCACCATCCAGTGACATATGCGCAACCTTCACCACACGTTCATAAGCGTCTTTTTCGTGGATGCGGTTGGTGACGCCGTCACAGTTGTACGTGAACTGACACTGATATTTACGACCCGACGCCGTGCCCTGGTTGATCACACCACAAACGGTGTCAGGAAAGCTGCCATGCTCGGCACGGTTCATGATGACTTCGGCCACCGCAAACTGCCCTTTTACACTTTCGCCACGCGCCTCAAAGTAAAGCGCTTCCGCCAGACAAACCACCGCGTCACTACGGAGCTTGGTTTCGACCTTAGGCAAGCTGTCAACAAACGCACGGCTATAAGTGATCTTGGTTGGCGCTTTCTTCCTCGGGGCAAAAATTTCCCGAAGCGACTTTCCGTCAAAAAGCACAATCGTCTTTGGCTGTTCAGCGCCATCTTTACCGGTCGCCGACGTGTCAGCAGCAGCAAAGGACGCCGACAAAGTCGCCGCCAAAATGGCAGTAATTACGGTCCGCATATCAACCTCACAGAATTAAAATGCGGATAGCCCCCCGCATAGCAACGCGAGCTGTATTAGCGCAAAATGCGAAAATGGTAAACATTTGGACTGTTTCCGGTAAATGGCGAAATGAACTCGCCCCACCAAGAACCACCTAAACGCTTGTCTTTACTCTATTTTGTCAAGAATTGCCAACTGAGCCGCCGCCAATCGCGCCACCGGCACCCGGAACGGCGAACACGACACATAGTCCATCCCGATGGTCCGACAGAAGGCAATCGATTCGGGTGAGCCGCCATGCTCGCCACAAACCGACAATGTCAGGTCAGGCCGCGCCTTGCGACCGCGTTCTGCGCCAAGTCGCAGCAATTCGCCCACGCCTTCCTGATCCAACGTGTGAAACGGATCCTCGGGAAAGACCCCCTGCTGCACATAAGGCGACATGAACCGCCCGGCATCATCGCGTGACAACCCATATGTCATCTGCGTCAAATCGTTGGTCCCGAAGCTGAAGAATTCGCAATGCTGCGCAATGTCTTCTGCGCGCAACGCCGCGCGCGGTGTCTCCACCATCACACCAAGACGATAATCAAAGTCGCGCCCGCGTTCCGTGCGTACTGCTGCGGCCACGGCATCAATGCGGGTTTTTACTAGTTCCACCTCGCGCTTGGCCGAAACAAGCGGGATCATGATTTCCGAAACAACCGGCTCATTCTCGCCCGCAGCATCCAGCATCGCCTCAAAAATCGCCCGCGCCTGCATATCAAGGATTTCCGGCACAGTGATACCCAACCGCACGCCACGCATGCCCAGCATCGGGTTGTATTCACCAAGCTCCTCAACGCGCAGCGTGACATCGCTCAGCGGCAGGTTCAGCGCTTCGGCCAAATCGCGCAAACCCGCGCGGTCGGTGGGCAAAAATTCATGCAAAGGCGGGTCAAACAGACGAATGCACACAGGCCGCTCGCCCATAATCGTGAACAGTTCAACAAACATCTCGCGCTGCATCGGCAACAATGCCTGCAGCGCAACACTGCGCCCCTCGGGATCATCCGCAAAAATGACTTCCCGCATTGCAATCAACTGATCCGCCTCAAAGAACATATGCTCCGTGCGCGCCAAACCGATGCCCTCGGCCTGAAAGACCAACGCCGTGCGGGCATCCGCCGGCGTGTCCGCATTGGCCCGCACGCCAATGTCGCGGCTCTCATCAGCCCAACTCATCAGCGTTTGGAAACTCTCATCAAGCGTTGCTTCCATCATCAGCGGCTCACCAGCCAGAACCTGCCCGTTGGTGCCATCGACGGTGATCACGTCGCCTTCGTGAAACACCCGCCCGTCTTGCGCCAGCAGTCGTTTCTTGGACGTTTGAAATCGAAGGCTCGACGCCCCGACAACACAAGGCAGCCCCAATCCCCGCGCGATCACTGCCGCGTGGCTGGTCATACCGCCCCGCTCGGTGAGTGCTCCGTTCGCCGCGTGCATGCCGCGAATATCCTCTGGGTTGGTTTCCCGACGCACCAGAATACAGGCTTCCCCACGGGCTTGGCTGGCCTGCGCTTCGGCAGCCGTAAAGACTATTTTGCCAGTTGCCGCGCCGGGACTGGCGCCAATACCGTCGCCGATCATGTCGCGCTCAGCCGCAGGATCCACCTGCCTGTGCAACAATTCATTCAACGCCCTCGGTTCAATCCGCATCACCGCTTCCTGCTGCGGAATAACCCCGTCCTGCGCCAACGACACTGCGATCCGCACCGCAGCCCGCGCTGTCCGGCTGACGCGTACGCCATCCAAAATATGGATCACACCGTCTTCCAGCGTGAATTCAATCTGCATTTCCTCGCGCAGCTTGACCCGCATGAGGGCCGCGTATTCCTGAAGTTTGGCGTAAACCTCAGGGGCATGTTCTTCCAGCGACGGCCCACGATCATCCGCCTGCAGGAAAAGCGCCTCAGCGCCTGTTTGCATCGCATCGCGCCCTTGGGATTGGCTCAAATAACGTCCTGTGATCTGCGGATAGCCGCTGCCGCTGTCCACCAACTGCAACACGCCAGATCCGCTTTCACCATTGCCGACGCCCAACGCCAGCGACTGGATCACCAGCCCCAGACCGGCATCCGCAGGTGCGCCTTTGGCTTGGCGCAACAGGCGCGCAGTTGTGCCTTCCCATGCACGTGCCATCGACTTCAGCACGCCGGCCAGTTGCACATTGCGATCCTGCGGAAATTCTTCTTCGGCCTCATCCTCATAGGCATCCAGATAATCCTGCAACGCGCCCGCACTGCGCGGATCAATGTCATCAAAGATGTCCGGATCAAGTCGCGCCACATGGGTCGAATAGGACTGAATGAACTTCAAATATAGACGCGTCGCCGTCTCCTCACCGATCTCGTCAGACAAGGCCGCATGACGCCCCGCGTTCATACCGATGTTGAGGATCGCGCCGGGTCCTCCCCAATCCGGATCTTCCGAACTGGGCCGCACACACAACAACTGACCATCCTCAAACGTCGTGGAAATATCCGCGATGTCCGGCGTCTCTCCTGCGGCGATCTGATGCACCGCCCCAAATGACAGCGCAACAGTGGCCGGCACCGGCAAGTCCAGCCGCACCAGACGCTGCAAACACTTTGCCCGCCCGCCATGGGTGGCAACTGCCACCGGCGCCTTTGGTGTAATCAGGGTGATGTCAGGATCGTTCTGCTGCACTGCGGCACCTCGCTTTGAGAGCGCAGAATACGCTGGAAAGCCAGCGAGGCAAGCCTTTGCTGCCCCGCTGCGACTTAAGTGTCAGCCTTCGATGTGCGTCAAATCCGCCGCCTGTAGGCAGATGCCGCGAATGCGAGACAACAGGTTCAGACGATTGCGGCGCACCACTTCGTTGTCGCTGTTGACCTGTACAGCTTCAAAGAACGCATCAATCGGCGCGCGCAGAGAGGCCATGGTGCCCATGGCTGACGCGAAATCCTCGGTCTCGATGGCCGCAGAGATCGCCGCTTCTGCACTATCCAGTGCGGCAAACAGAGCCTTCTCTGTATCGTCCTCGGCAAATTTCACATCCGCGCCATAGGAATATTCGACGCCGTCTTTTTCTTCGGCTTGGCTCAGAATGTTGTTGGCCCGCTTAAAGCCCTGCAACAGGTTCTCGCCGTCCTCGGTCGACATGAAATCCTGCAACGCCCGCGCGCGACCCACCAAAAGCGTCAGATCATCGTTGCCCGGCATCGCAATGCAGGCATCAATCACGTCGTGGCGAATGCCCTGATCGCGCAAATAAACCTTCAAACGGTCGTGGAAGAACGACAACAAATCGCCTGACGTATCAGGCAGGCTGTCCCGAAGGGTTTCAATATGCTTGGGCAACTCGCCATCCACAGCGGCTTTGACCGTGTGAAACACCGCCCCCAAAACGCCGTGCTCGGCGATTTCGTTCTGCAAATCCTTGGCCAGCACATCAGTCAGCAAATCGTCTTCGCTCTGATGCGCTTCATGGCGCAGCAACTGGTGCTCAAAATGTGCATCCAGTTTCAACCGCAACCCATTTTCAAGAATCAACCGGATCACTCCCAGCGCGGCGCGGCGCAATGCAAACGGGTCTTTCGAGCCCGTCGGCTTCTCGTCAATCGCCCAAAATCCTGTCAGCGTGTCCAGCTTATCCGCCAGCGCGACTGCCACCGACACAGGTGCGCTTGGCACAACATCAGACGGTCCCAGCGGTGAGTAATGCTCCTCAGCCGCGGCGGCGACTTCTGCCGGATGACCTGCAGTCTCGGCATAATACCGCCCCATCAAGCCCTGCAGTTCCGGGAATTCATACACCATTTCAGAACTCAGATCCGCCTTGGCCCAGCGCGCGGCGGTGTCCGCCAGAACCACGTCAGCCTTTGCCACCGGTGCCAATTCCGCCGCCAGCGACGCCACGCGACCAATCCGGTCGCCTTGGCTGCCCAGCTTGTTGTGGAACGTTACATACTCAAGGCTGTCCAGCCACTCCGCCGCGCCTGTCTTGGCCACGCGCCCATCGTTTTCCCAAAAGAACTTCGCATCTGACAGACGTGCAAACAGAACCTTCTGGTTCCCCGCCAAAATGGTTTTGCCACTGTCCGCAGTTTCGCGATTGGCCACGGTGATAAACTTCTCAATCCGGCCGGTCTTAGGGTTCTTCACAGAAAAGAACTTCTGATGCTCTTTCATCGAGGTCTGCAACACTTCGGGCGGCAACCCAAGGAAATCCTCGGCAATATCGCCCATCAACACCACTGGCCACTCCACCAGACCGGCAACCTCTGCCAGCAGGCCTTTGTCTTCAACAACTTCCATGCGCTGTGCAAAGGCCATGTTGGTCGCTTCTGACCAGATCGTCTCGGCGCGGTCTTCGGCGTTCAGAATTACGCGGTCACGCTTGAGCTTGGCTTCATAATCCTCAAACCCGTGCACGACAAACCGGCCGCTGCCCATAAAGCGGTGGCCTTCGGTGGTGTCACCGGATGTGATACCATCGATGTCCATTGCCACCACCTCGTGGCCCTCTTCTGAGGACAGCACGCACAGAATCGAATGCAACGGACGCACCCAACGCAGGCTGCCCGTGCCCCAACGCATGGACTTGGGCCAAGGGAAGTTGCGGATCGCATCTTCCAACACCTCCGCCACGATCTCAGCAGCAGGACGGCCCGGCTTGGTGATCGTTGCGAAATACACCGCGCCTTTCGGGGTGTCGCGTTCTTCCAACGCGTCGCGCGCCACACCTGCACCACGCAAAAAACCTTCTAGGGCTTTTTCAGGCGCGCCAACTTTGGGGCCTTTGCGCTCTTCTTTGATGGTCGGGCTTTCTGCCAACAGGTCTTCAAGTGCCAGCGTCAAGCGCCGCGGCGTCGAAAACGCCTGCGCGCCGCCATAGGTCAAACCGGCCTCCACCAAACCGTCTGTGACCTTTTTCTTCAGGTCATCAGCGGCCCGAGCCTGCATGCGCGC
>NZ_LAJH01000025.1 GCF_001292625.1 Shimia sp. SK013 | reverse complement strand
CTCTGCGCATCTTGCCTGTGTTATATTCTGAATGCCCGCCGCATAGCGGTTATCCTGCCCCGGTAGCGTCTCAAGCGCGCCGGGGTTTTCCATTTGCCCGCCACTCATATCAGGCGGCCTCTTCGCGTAGGCTTTGAAGGTGGGCGTCCAACTCAGCTTCCGGCCAATATAGGCGTCCGCCTAGCTTTATGGGGTTGGGAAGCCGGCCTGCCGCTAAATCCAAATAGATTGCGCTTCGGCTTCGGTTGCCCAGCTTTGCGCGGAGTTCCGTCAATGTTAGATACTTTTGCATCTTTGACTGTCCTTTCAAATAAAACACAGCCCAAGGATGTCAAAACCAGTGCAGATAAAAATCGTGCTATTAGAAACCTAATAGAATTCCGACAAGTATTTGTTTTTGTTAGAAATCACTCCGTGTCGCTTAAACGCTTCCATATCTTGTGTACCTCGTCAGCGCTCATCGGACTGACCCCCAATTTTTTCATCGCTACAGCGACAATATCGCAAGCACTTTGAGACCTAGAGTATTGGTCGCTGGTGGGGTTGAAGCCATTTTCGATCAGATTTTCGACGGCGGACCAAACGTAGAAATCTCGCCAAAACCTGTCACCCGGAAGCTTTTTACGCATGTTTCGGGGGGTAGCAGGTGGCTCCAAATTTCCCTTTAAAAAGCCAACCAACCACTGCGCGAGTTCTTGCGGCATTTCTTCATCAGCTTCCATAAGACCTGCGGCTAGTTGCCGAAGCGCATTAAATGCCGGGGGAAACCAACTCGACTCCTTTAGGAGTTTGGACAAGGTCCAGTATGGTGGTTCCTTGAAGGTCACCCGTATCGGCATATCCTTCATCTTTTTATCGTATCCGGGTAACGAACGCTTCGCTTCGTTTGCCATCGAAAACACTTGCAGGCTTCGAGTGTTTTTAATTGCGGACCGTATATCTTTGGATTTCAGCCATCTTTCTGTTTCGGAAACAGCATTCGAGAAGTCTTTCTCCATTACATTGTTCTCGCCAGCTTCACCACCTGCCCAGCGCCGCCGGTAACATGATCCGCCCAGCGCTCGGCCAGCTTGGCACGTTGCTCTAGGAAGTCAGTGCGC
>NZ_LAJH01000024.1 GCF_001292625.1 Shimia sp. SK013 | reverse complement strand
TCAACAATTTTGGACACAACGCCGGAACCAACAGTGCGGCCGCCTTCGCGGATCGCAAAGCGCAGGCCCTGCTCCATGGCGATCGGTGCGATCAGCTCAACGTTGAACTTCAGGTTGTCACCAGGCATCACCATTTCGGTGCCAGCTGGCAGAACAACAGTGCCGGTCACGTCAGTTGTACGGAAGTAAAACTGTGGACGGTAGTTCGCGAAGAACGGCGTGTGACGGCCACCTTCATCCTTGGTCAGGATATAGGCTTCTGCTTCGAACTTGGTGTGTGGGTTCACAGAACCAGGCGCACAAAGAACCTGACCACGCTCAACCGACTCACGATCAACACCACGCAGCAAGGCGCCGATGTTGTCGCCAGCTTCACCGCGATCCAGCAGCTTGCGGAACATTTCAACACCAGTACAGGTTGTTGTTGTCGTGTCTTTGATGCCAACGATTTCGATGTTGTCGCCAACATTGATCACGCCACGCTCAACACGGCCAGTTACAACAGTACCGCGACCAGAGATCGAGAACACGTCTTCGATTGGCATCAGGAACGGCTCATCAACAGCACGTGGTGGCTGTGGGATGAACGAGTCAACAGCAGCCATCAGCTCAGCAATCTTGTCTTTGCCGATGTTGTCATCGCGGTCTTCCAGAGCGGCCAGAGCCGAACCAGCGATCACAGGAATGTCGTCGCCGTTGTAACCGTATTCGGTCAACAGTTCACGGATTTCCATTTCAACCAGCTCAAGCAGTTCTTCATCGTCGACCTGGTCAACTTTGTTCATGAAGACAACCATTTCAGGGATGCCAACCTGGCGGCCCAGCAGGATGTGCTCGCGGGTCTGCGGCATCGGGCCATCAGCTGCGTTCACAACCAGGATCGCGCCGTCCATCTGCGCCGCACCGGTGATCATGTTTTTCACATAGTCAGCGTGGCCGGGGCAGTCGACGTGGGCGTAGTGACGGTTGTCAGTCTCATATTCAACGTGGGCTGTCGAAATGGTGATACCACGCGCTTTTTCTTCGGGCGCGCCGTCAATTTCGTCATACGCTTTGAAGTCACCAAACTGTTTGGTGATCGCAGCGGTCAGCGTCGTTTTACCGTGGTCAACGTGACCAATGGTGCCGATGTTGCAGTGCGGTTTACTGCGCTCAAACTTTTCCTTAGCCAT
>NZ_LAJH01000023.1 GCF_001292625.1 Shimia sp. SK013 | reverse complement strand
CTCTGCGCATCTTGCATGTGTTATATTCTGAATGCCCGCCGCATAGCGGTTATCCGGCCCCGGTTGCGCTTGCCCGCGCGCCGGGGTTTTCATTTGCCCGCCACTCATATCAAGCGGCCTCTTCGCGCAGGCTTTGAAGGTGGGCGTCCAACTCAGCTTCCGGCCAATACAATCGGCCCCCTAGCTTTATGCCGCGTGGCAGTCGACCGCTTTCAAAGTCGAGATAACAAGCTGAGCGTGAGCGGTTGCCCAGTTTTGCTCGAAGTTCGGTGAAGGTAAGATATCTTTGCATCCTTTTGCATCCTGAATTGTTCAAGGTGCCTCAAAGATGCCCGTCCTTATCCTGTTCGTCGTATCCTGAATTAGGTCATCTAATTCTGGGAACCTGACTTTAGCGAGTCACACTCTTTCCAAAAATCGTAAACGCGGCCATACGATGAAGGCCGCACATTAAGCTTGCTCATCGCCTCAGCGACTGCATCGCAAGCGCTAACGTGTTCGCTTGCAACATTGCGCGTCGATTTGAATCCTAGGTCGACTAGCTCTGCAACCGCTTTCCAAACGTAGTACTTTCGCCACCAAGTTTGTGCATGATTACCCTTCCTCTCGTTACGGGGGGTCGGCGGCGGTTGTTTACCATTAAGGATTTCGATTGCCAAAGACACCAACTCACTGGGCAACTGGTCGCCCCGCTCCAGAAGTCGTGCAGACAGTAAACCGGCTGCTTGAAACGCGAGTGGATTCCATGACGCTGCTTCGACAAGTTCAGGGATGTTCATACTGTCTTTGCTTGCTTTCACGGCAACAAAACCACGCTTTCCTATCCATCCATCGCTTAGGCTCAAAGCCTCTGCACTGCTTGCCCAACTCAAGATAAGTGCTTGACGGCTGATTTCGTCACACTCAGATACTCTTCCGCGTAATAAGCACTCTTTCGCTATTTGCACGGCCTCTGCGTACGTCGGTGTTGCGGATCCAGCGGGGGTGCTCGAATTGTTTTCGTCGCTCATTATTTCGCCCCCGCTAGTTTCACCACTTGCCCTGTGCCGCCCGTCAAATGATCCGCCCAGCGCTCGGCCAGCTTGGCACGTTGCTCTAGGAAGTCAGTGCGC
>NZ_LAJH01000022.1 GCF_001292625.1 Shimia sp. SK013 | reverse complement strand
CTGGGCAAGCCCCGTGTTTGCGAGCTTCTGCTCAAGAGCCTTGTTGTAGATACGCCAGTAAATGCGCGAGGTACGCGAACCAATCGAGTATTGTTCTTTGGTGTAAATCGGTTTGCCATCTTTGCCGATACTGGCAATGGTCATATCTTCATGAAGTACAGGACCACGGCCACGTTCAGCGGTTCTAAAACAGTCGTCGCGCCACGCCTTGTAAGCGTATTCGCAATCGAAAATCCCGTCGTAATCGTCATAAGCCAAGTCAACACGCGCCAGAGTTTGCACACCAAGCACATTGGTCA
The DNA here is from genome assembly GCF_001292625.1 of Shimia sp. SK013. Taxonomy (GTDB): domain Bacteria; phylum Pseudomonadota; class Alphaproteobacteria; order Rhodobacterales; family Rhodobacteraceae; genus Shimia. The sequence goes on along the minus strand of NZ_LAJH01000022.1, from coordinate 1,006 downwards.
GCCAGTCATGCAGCGACCACGTAGGACGACGGGCAAATACATGCTTGCATCCCGTTCCGTTGATTTGGAAATGCACCGTGTCATTGTTACCGCCGATACCAACGAAGCCGCAAAAGTCCTCACCATCTGGCGAAGTCAGTTTCATGGATTCGGTGTAGAACTGGAAACCCAAACCGCGAGGCGCAGACAGCGACAAACCAAGCACTTGATTAGTGAAGATACGCAAGCAATCTTCTAAGTAGTTGCGATAACAGATATCAAAGGCTTTGTTGTACGCTTCAATTTCTTCAGACGTCTTAGCGACGGTCGGATTAAACACAGGTGGAGCAGGGAACTTAGGTGCACGACAGTGACGCTGTAACAGCCCTGATTTGGCAAAGCCTTTGTATTCTTCATGCTTGTGCAATCGACGAACCGCATCGTGACAATGACGTAAGTCTTTCACCGCAAAAGTAAAACACAGGTAATCAATATGAACGCTTTGCTCATCGAAACTTTTAAGGATGTTAGTTGCAGTAGTCATCGAACACCCCCAAATTGATACGTTGTTCAACGGTCGTGTTGGTGATGGACACCAACTCATAAGAAGCGAACTGAGACGAAGCCCAAGACTCAAGATGAGACATGGATTTAAGCAAATCCCATTCGTCGCAACCTTTGACCAACACAGACACCGTGTAGTCAGGCAGCAAGTCGTAATAGATGATTTGAGCTTCGTTCATGAGTACTGAGCCTCCAATGTTGGAGTGCCAAGGCTGAGTGGCGAACGAAACCAAGTTAAAATCGGCAGGGCGCTGATATTCAGTTCAAACGGTATGGTGTCGTTCTTAGCCTGTTTAGCTTGCAAACAAGTAAGGATTTCAGTGACAGCGTCACCAGTAAATAAAACACCGTTAGACAAAGACTTACCAACGCGACGTACGCCAAGTTTCTTGAGATAACGACGAATCCATTTGGTTGGAGTTGGCATTGAACGGGAAACTGAGCGAACCATCAGAACGCCTTG
>NZ_LAJH01000021.1 GCF_001292625.1 Shimia sp. SK013 | reverse complement strand
CGATGACCTCTCAAAGTCAAACTGCCATCTGTCTCAAATTATCTGATGACGGACAAGAGCAGCAGGCCGACGAACCAATGTTGATTGGCCGACGACGCCATTAACCATGAACCGTTTTCTTTCTTGCAATTGAACGCGCGCGCGCGCACCGAATGCCCATTAACCTTAAATTTCGTTAACCTTAACGGGGAAGAGTCGGACATGGGGCGTTGGTCTGCACTAGAATTACTTGGGGGGCTGGTCATGGGGATGGCGGCGTCATTGGCAACGGCTGCAGAAGGGTTTATTGAAACCTTCGACGCCCTTCATCCAGACGGATGGCATGTGGCAAACTACGAGTTTTCTCATCCACATTTTGATACGGATTGGTCCCAAGATCAGGTTCACCTGAGCAATGGGGCTCACCTTTATCTTTCGCCGAAATCCACAGGAACCAACCGGTTTGCGGGTGCCTCCCTTCGCAGGGAAACGCCGACTCATTTTGGCCGCTACGAAGTGGTCATGCAGCCGGCCCAAGGCGAAGGCATCATCACAGGTTTCTTCACCTACACGGGCGACTACTATGGTACGCGCCACGACGAGATCGACATCGAATTTCTGGGCAAAGACACCACGCGCCTGCATGCGGCTTGGTTTGTGAATGGGCAACTCACCAACCATTTCATTGACTTGGGGTTCGATGCAGCGGACAAACCCCGGCTCTACGCCTTTGAATGGTTGCCCGACCGCATCCGATGGTTTGCCGGAGATCAGGTAATTTTCGAAGTTACCGAACATGAAGCAACGCTGCCCTCGGTGCCCAGCTTCCTATTTGCTAACATCTGGGCCGCTGATCCCTCCTTGGAAACGTGGTCTGGAACGCCGAATCTTGACACGCACGCCAGCGCCTTCATTGGCGCCATACGTTTCATCCCGATGGCGGACATGCGCGACTTAACTTCATAATTTGGGCTGGCCACTCAAATATGCGGGGCGCATCAGCGAGCTCATACTCCACGGCACCTGCTGCCCGTCGGTTGCCGTCACAACACGCAATCGTACATTGCGCATCAAATCCTCAATTGGCTGGGCCGGTTGCGCCAACTCGGTTATCATCGCACGGGCAAAAGGGCCGATACGGGCTTGGCCATCAAAAGCCGAGCCCCCTGGTTGCGCGGCAAACCCAAGGAATGTGCCAGCCATAAGGTGTCGATCTGTCTGCCCAGACAAGTTGCCGCCGATCAGAAGCGGATTGTCGCGGCAAGCGTCCAGCATGACGATTTTTTGCCTTGGCTTATCAGAAAAAATGCCGATCAAAGCAGACACCGAAACAGCGTGTTTTGACTGAATAAGTCCTTGCTTGGGCGCGTCAGACATCAAAACCAGGCTTGCCCCGTCAATTTCCACTCCGTGACCGGAATAATAGATAACAACTTGTGACGCACTGCCTGCCAGGATCCGCACCCGCGCCACCGCACTTAACATCTGTTCACGGGTCGTGTCGGTAACCAAAACCGTCTGATACCCAAGACGCTTGAGCATATGCGCGATTGAACGCGCATCTCGTGTCGCATTTGGCAAGATGGGCAGATCACGATAATGTCCGTTCCCGACAACCAGGGCGACATGGCTATTTTGCGCAACCACACATGTCGCAAAACTCATCCACCACAAACACAATCCGAAAACTCCACATCTCAGCACCCGTCGGCGGTTTGGCGTTTGGCCAATATCTCCACCCGTCGGTTTAATGGATGCGGCCCCGGCACCCCCGGCACGCCAGTGGCCTCACCTCGGGCTTCGGTCCCAAGCCGCGCAAGAGACACGCCGCCCCTAGCGACCAAATAGGCTGCCACCTGCGAAGCGCGTCGTTTGGACAGCGCCAGATTGTAAATTTCGCCGCCAACCGTGTCGGAGTGTCCAACCAACATAAAGCAGCTGCCTTCCAATGCGCTGCTGACCAGGACCTGCGCCAGACGGTCCAGATGCGCGGTATATTCCGGTGTGAGGCTGTCTGAATTGAACTCAAATCTCACAAAATACCCCTGCTCTTCGGCGATACCCCGCAATGGCGCGGCTTTCTTGGAGAATTCCGACGCAGATGGGAGCTTCCTAAGGGTCCCATGCACCGACGGGTCCGGCGTAGCGCACCCAGCATCGACCCGTCCCGTCAGCGCGTAAAAGATGGCGCAACGGTCCGCACTAATTGGCAACTCGCGCACGCCAGCGGCCAGCGGTATACTTGAAAAAAGAAAAGCAATTGCGCACGCCTGCGCGCACAAAATCAAATTGGCGAACCTAACCAAACCAGGGCCTCTGAATTTACCATACAAACTGCGCCTAGCTTGCGGCAAAAGCCTTAATCAAAGGTTCAAAAAGCACCTAAAATCCGAAACGATGGATTTAGGCATGATCCAACTTCACCAACGTGCCTGTTGTGGCCGCCTGTTTGACAGCTTCGACAACCTCTAGGCTACGCAGCCCCTCTCGTGCCGACACCAATGGTGTGGCGCCTTCACAAACCTTCAAAAAATGAGAAAACTGGCGCTCAAATGGGTCCCCGTTCTCAGCCGTCAAATCGCGGCTCTCCATCGGTTCCCACCAACTGCGTTTTTGCGGATGTCGCCACAATCGCAAATCCGGCACCGACAGCGCGCCATGCGTGCCCGCAATCTGATACGCATTGGCAGACACATTGGGATAGGCTGAATTCTCAGCGGCGGTGAATTCCCAGGACCAAGGTGACACTGCCGCATCAGAAAGCACAAAGCTGCCCAGCGCGCCGTTTTCAAACCGCAACATCAGGCTGGCGGTGTCCTCGACCTCAAGATCACGTGCCTCCGATGACTGCATAGCCATAACTTCGGTGACTTCGCCAACAAAGAACCGCATCAGATCAACATCATGAATCAGATTGATGAAAACCGGCCCGGCGCCCGGCAGGCGCCGCCACACAACATCGAAATACTCATCCGGCTTGTAGAGCAAGAAGTGGCCCGTCACAGCGACAATTTTGCCCAGATCGCCTTCCCGCATCGCGCGCGCCGCTCGCTGGGCCTTGGGATTGTGACGCCGGTGGTGTCCCACCAAAATAGGAATGCCGAGGCTCTCTGACTCCGCAACCAAAGCACGGGCATCTGACGCCTGACCAGATATTGGCTTTTCAATCAACATCGGCAGCCGAAGAGACATGCACAGGCGTGCGTGCTCCACATGCATTTGATTTGGTGTCGCGATGATAACACCATCCAGTTGCGCCGCGTCCAAACACGCTTCAGGCGAAGGATAATGAGTACAGCCCAGTTGTTGCGCCAATGCTTTCGCTTTTGGATCCGGATCAACGAGCGCGATAAGGTGCCCGCGCCTCGCGACCAGCTCCGCATGCTTTCGTCCTATTAACCCGGCACCGAACACCCCGATCCGCATGTCAGCGACTTCCTTTATATCTCGCCAAAAGTCACCCGCACTTGCTGCCAGGCATCGGACATGTGCTTGCGCAACGCCCGTTCCGCTTCATCTGGGTCCCGGTGCAAAATCGCCTCGAAAATTCGGCTATGTGACTCAAAGTTTATGCGGTTCCGATCGGCCAATCGGGGCATCTGGCGCCAATGATGCGACAGCCAACCGGTATAGGCTTTGTGAATCGACGGCAGCACAGCGTTCTCCGGAATCTCATAAAGCACCCCGTGAAAAGCAACGTCGGTTTCGTAAAACAACTCAGAATCTTCAATCGCCGCTTCGTTGGCCGCAAGCGCCTCTTTCATTTGGGATATCTGGTCTCGGTTCGCGCTTAGCGCGGCTTCACGGACCAACGCGGCCTCCATCATTATCCGCAAATCAAAAAGGTTACGCACCCCGCCTGATTGCCGGATCAGGCTTTCCACAACGGACCCGACCGTTTCAATTGCAGTGTCATAGCCGGGTTTACGCACCACTGGCCGAAACCGCGGCTTGGCCTCTACCAATCCTTTGTTGGACAAGGCCACCACCGCTTCACGAACAACCGTGCGGCTCACGCCATATTCCTGAACGATCTCTCGCTCGGGTGGCAGCGGGTCGCCATCCTTGAGCGTCCCATCAATGATTTGTTGTTCAAACGTGCGGATCAAGCGATCTGCGGCGCGTTTCTTTTGGGTTGCTTCCGAAAGGTTCTGCATTCCAAGGGTCTCCTGACGCGGCCACTGGGCGTCGTCACTTTTGTATGACAAAAACTCAACCAAATGCCAAGTATGTGCGCAATAATTCCTGAAAGCTCGACGTGATGGATATTTTTTGTCATACCAAACATAAAGATTTACGCGAATCCCTACAGATCCCGCGCAAAGCCAATTGTATGAGGGACAGTCACCATGACGACAATCAAAGATGTCGATGTTCAGCGCTTCAATGTCCCCTTGGCCGAGGTGCTTTCCGACGCAAAACACGGCGACCACACCCATTTTGAGCTGATCACCGTCACTTTACGCCTTAGCGACGGCGCAGAAGGCACCGGATATACCTATACAGGCGGGCGCGGCGGACAATCGATTGCGGCCATGATCAAACACGATTTAGCGCCCTTTCTTACAGGCCGCGATGCCACCGACGTAGAGACACTTTACGATGCCATGCAATGGCACATGCATTATGTGGCCCGCGGCGGCATCGCTTCTTTTGCGATTTCCGCTGTAGATATCGCGCTTTGGGACATCCGCTGCAAAAAGGCGGGGCAACCATTGTGGAAGATGGCAGGCGGCGCGTCAGACCGATGCAAAGCCTACTGCGGCGGCATTGATCTCAACTTCCCGTTAGAAAAACTGATCGACCAGACCAAAGGCTATCTGACGTCGGGGTTTAACGCTGTGAAAATCAAGATTGGCCAACCGGAGCTTGCCGAAGATGTGGCCCGCATCGCTGCCATCCGCGACGTATTGGGGTCGGACCGCGCATTTATGGTCGACGCCAATTACGCAATGTCAGTGCCGCAAGCCATCGAGGCCTGTCACGCTTTTGCGCCCTTTGATCTGTTGTGGTTTGAAGAGCCCACAATTCCTGACAACTATCACGGCTTTGGCGAAATCGCCCGCGCCACCGGTATGCCGCTCGCCATGGGGGAAAACCTGCACACACTGCATGAATTCGAATATGCCTTCCGCGATGCGGCCCTCAGCTATGTCCAACCTGACGCCTCCAACTGTGGTGGCATCACCGGTTGGCTTCAGGTGGCCGAGCAGTCCATGCGCCACAACATCCCGATCTGCAGCCACGGCATGCAGGAGCTGCACGTCAGCCTCGTCTCCGCTCGCCCCAACCCGGGCTGGCTTGAGGTTCACAGCTTCCCGATCGATCAATACACCACCCGCCCGTTGGTGGTTGAAAACCATCTTGCAGTTGCACCCGACACTCCCGGCACCGGGGTGACCTTTGATTGGGACAAACTGCGCGAAACTCACAACGCCTGAAAGGGTAAAACCATGAATACGCATATCAAGGCTGCCCACTATCGAGGCAACAAAACCTTTACTGTAGACTCCATCGAGGTGGCAAAACCACGCGCCGGAGAAGTCGCCGTTCGCATTGCTTTTTGCGGCATTTGCGGCACCGACATGCACGTCTATCATGGCAACATGGATGCCCGGGTCGGCTTTGAACGGATCATAGGCCACGAAATGTCCGGCTCCGTCGAGGCTGTCGGCGACGGCGTAAAAAACGTTTCTCCGGGTCAAAAGGTGGTCGTCCGCCCGCTGGATCACTGCGGGGATTGTCCCGCCTGCGATGCTGGCCACATTCACATCTGCCACAACCTGAAATTCCTCGGTCTGGATACCAACGGCGCAATGCAGGAAGTCTGGAACGTTCCGGCCCACACATTGCACGTCCTGCCTGATGATATGCGCATGGACCATGCAGCGCTGATTGAACCGGCCGCGGTGGCCTGTCACGATGTGCGTCTGTCGGGTCTGACGCAAGGTGAGGACGTGCTCGTCATTGGCGGAGGCCCCATCGGCATTCTCTGCGCGATGGTTGCGCGGGATGCAGGCGGGAACGTGGTGATCTCCGAAGTAAACACACATCGTCTTGCCATCGCACAAGCCATGGGATTTGACACAATCAACCCCGCAGAAACCGACTTGCCCGCCGCCATCAATGCCCGCACCAACCACAAAGGCGCAGACGTGGTATTCGAGGTTTCCGGCACACAGCCCGGCGTAGACGCCATGACCGCCTGCGCCGCCACTCGTGCGCGCATCGTCATGGTCGCGATCCACGCGCAAAAACCGCAGATCGACCTTTTCCAATTTTTCTGGCGCGAGTTAAAATTGATCGGCGCAAGGGTTTACGAGCCCGAAGATTATGAAAAAGCCATCAAGCTGGTGATTTCTGGCGCGATCGATTCCGAGCGCGTGATCACCGACGTCAGCCCATTGGACGATATCCAACAAGCCTTTGAATCACTGGACAAAAGCCCCACCGCAATGAAAAGCCTCATCCAAGTCGGAGCAAACCTATGACTATCCTTTCAAGCTTTGACCTTTCCGGAAAAACCGCCCTTGTCACCGGCTGCAAGCGCGGCATTGGTCGCGGCATGGCCGAAGCGCTTGCTTCTGCCGGTGCCGACATCATTGGTGTCAGCGCTTCGTTGGAAACCAGCGGGTCAGAGGTCGAAAAAGCAGTTACCGCGATGGGCCGAACCTTCCGTGCCTATCAATGTGACTTTTCAGACCGCGCCGCGCTGCATGCCTTTGTGGCCCAACTCGAGGCGGACGGTGTTGCGCCCGACATCCTTGTAAACAATGCGGGCACCATAAAACGCAAACCCGCCGCCGAGCACCCCGACGCGTGGTGGGACGAAGTGGTCGAAGTGAACCTGTCCGCGCAATTTGTCCTCAGCCGTGAAATCGGCAAAGGCATGGTCGCGCGGGGATCCGGCAAGATCATCTTCACAGCCTCATTGCTGACCTTCCAAGGCGGCATCACGGTTCCGGGCTATGCGGCGTCCAAAGGCGGCATCGGCCAACTGACCAAAGCCTTGGCCAACGAGTGGGCTGGTAAAGGCGTGAACGTCAACGCCATTGCGCCAGGCTATATTGCCACCGACAACACCCAAGCGCTCCAGGACGACGCGGCACGTTCCAAAGCAATATTGGAGCGCATCCCGCAGGGCCGTTGGGGCACGCCGGAGGATTTTGCAGGGCCGGTTGTGTTCCTTGCCTCTGGCGCAAGCAACTATGTGAACGGCGAAATTCTTGTCGTGGATGGCGGGTGGATGGGGCGATAGACGCCCCACTCAGTCAAACAAATGCGCACATTCCGGCACGGGGGTGATCATTCGCCCCTTTGCCTTCATTTCCAACAAGTTATCAATCGATAAGTCGCCCATAGCGCGGCGGGTTTCTTCCGTTGCGCTACCAATATGCGGTGTCACAACCACATTAGGGGCCTCTCGCAGTGGCTGCGGAATATGCGGTTCATTTTCGAACACATCCAAACCGGCGCCACCAACTTCTCCGGCTGCCAAAGCGGCGATCAATGCAGCCTCATCCACAACGGACCCCCGCCCGACATTAACTAATACACCGTCCGCTCCCAACGCGCGGAGCACATCAGCATTCACAAGATGATGCGTCGCCGCGCCGCCCGGCGCGATACAGATCAGGGCATCCACGTCCGACGCCATTTCAGTCAGGTCTGCAAAATACGTGTAAGGCACATCCTGTTTGCTCCGTCCTGTGTAACAAATGTCAGTCCCAAATGGTTCCAACTTTCGCGCCACCGCCTTGCCGATGCGCCCAAGACCAAGGATACCAATCTTGCGATTGTCTGCAGACCGCGACAGCCCCAGACCGCCTTCACTTTCCCACGCACCCGATCTGGCCTGTGCAATCTCAGCCGGAAAATTGCGCATCACACTGAGATACAACAACAAAGCAGTGGTTGCGACTTCGTCGTCCAACACACTTGGCGTATGTGACACAGGCAGCCCCCGCGCGTTGGTGACCGACGTATCGATGCTGTCATATCCCACGCCATACGAGCTGATCGCGGTCAGGCTCGGCAATCCATTCAAAACGTTCTGCGGAACCCCGATATGGCCGTCAGTCAATAAGAATTTGACGCCAGCGCCATGGGTCTCGAGCCACGCATCGACATCGTCCAAATCTTTGGCGCGTTGATATGTGAAACCGGCATCCAACCGCGCGCGCATGTCGTCCGTTACGGAACAAAGAACAAGTAAATCAGTCATTTAGTGATTATTCCTTGGTGTGTGTTTGCGGGCAATGTCACGATAATTCGGCGCATCGCGCAGGGTCATACCCTTGTCGAAAGGCTGAACCATCTCACGAAAGTATTGCTGCCACGGCGATTGGCTTTCGGGCACGGTATAGCCGCCATTTGCCACCAAGTCAGACGCGCGTTTTTGCAGCTCTTCGAAATTCACCAACATGTCTGCAGTGCATGTGTTCAGATCAAATCGGACCTGATCGCCAGTCTGCAAAAGCGCCAGACCACCCCCGTCTGCGGCCTCGGGCGAGGCATTCAGAATAGAAGGCGATCCCGACGTGCCAGATTGCCGGCCATCCCCAACGCAAGGCAGCTCGTTAATACCCCTCTTCAGCAAGTAGGAAGGCGCACGCATATTGACCACTTCAGCACCGCCCGGATAGCCCTTCGGCCCGGCCCCCCGCATGAACAAGACGCAATTTTCATCAATACTTTCAGACGGATCATCAATACGCGCATAAAAATCCTCTGGCCCGTCAAACACCACAGCACGTCCCTCAAACGCATTTGGGTCGTCAGGGTTGGACAGGTACTTGGCGCGGAACTCTTCGGAAATCACCGAAGTCTTCATGATGGCGCTGTCAAAAAGATTGCCGGTGAAGTTTACAAACCCCGCCTCTGCCACAATCGGAGCATCCACTGACTTGATCACATCCGGATTGATCACTTCACGTCCACCACAGTTTGTGCCCATGCTTTGGCCGTTGGCTGTGATTGCATCGGGATGTGGCAATAGACCCGCCTTCATCAATTCCGATACCACAGCAGGCACCCCGCCAGCGCGGTGATAATCCTCGCCAAGGTATTCACCGGCGGGCTGCAAGTTCACCAAAAGGGGGACTTTGTGGCCAATATTCTGCCAATCGTTGTTGTCCAGCGGCACATCCAGATGGCGGGCAATAGCGTTCAAATGGATCGGTGCATTGGTCGAACCACCAATCGCCGAGTTGATTGCAATCGCGTTTTCAAAGGCCTCGCGGGTCATAATATCCGAAGGCCGCAGATCGTCCCAAACCATGTCCACGATACGCTTTCCGGTCTCATAGGAAATTTGCCCGCGCTCACGATAAGGCGCTGGAATCGCTGCGGAACCTGGCAACTGCATACCAAGCGCTTCGGCGAGAGAGTTCATCGTGGTCGCTGTGCCCATGGTGTTGCAATACCCCACCGAAGGAGCACTGGAAGCGACCACGTCCATAAAGCCTTCGTCGTCGATTTCGCCGGCGGCATGCAGCTCGCGGGCCTTCCAGACGATGGTGCCGGACCCCGTGCGTTCGCCGCGGAACCAGCCGTTCAACATGGGGCCAACCGACAAGGCGATTGCAGGAATGTTGACCGTTGCGGCGGCCATCAACAAAGCGGGGGTTGTCTTGTCGCAACCGATATTTAAGACAACGCCATCAATGGGATATCCGAAAAGTGTTTCAACCAGAGACAGATAGGCAAGGTTTCGGTCCAACATTGCAGTGGGGCGTTTTCCGGTTTCCTGAATCGGATGCACCGGGATTTCGATCACTGTGCCACCGGCCGCAATCACCCCATCACGCACACGCTTTGTGAGCTCAATATGGTGGCGATTACAAGGGCTTAAGTCGCTGCCGGTCTGGGCGATCCCGATGATCGGCTTGCCACCTTGCAGCTCTTCTCGGGTCAGGCCGTAATTCAGATAACGCTCCAGATAAAGCGCTGTCATTTCCTGATCTTCAGGGTCGTTGAACCATTTGCGCGAACGCAGTTGATCTTTGGTGATTTTAGCCATGAGGTCCTCCCTGACCCGTCGGTATCATGTCGGTATTGCGGCGGCATCGCGACGGTGCGATTTTGGTCACTGCCCCACAAAGTTTAAGCGCTAACATTGGCGCTTAAATCGCCTAGAAATCTTGCGACAGTCAAGCGCATGCTGTCAGTATTGGCAACAGAGCCGATTTTTGGCGGGAGGAAAATTGCAATGTCACAGCCCAAAACAGCCTTGCTAGGTGTGGGTCTTATGGGCCGTCCTATGGCGCTCAATCTGGCGCGGGGCGGCGTGCCGCTTACGGTCTGGAACCGCAGTGCCGACAAATGCGCCGGATTGCACAACCAGGGCATTACAATCGCAAATTCGGCCATCGAGGCCGTCGCAGACGCCGAGGTGGTGATCAGTATGGTCGCGGATGGCGCCATCACGCGAACCTTGGTCAATGACTGCCTTCCTGCGCTCCGGACCACGGCAGTTTGGGTCGATATGTCGAGCACAAAGCCCGCGGATGCCCGTGCGGTGGCAGAGATCCTGGCCGCGCATAACGTCGCCTTTGTCGATGCGCCGGTATCAGGCGGCACCAAAGGCGCAGAACAGGCGACACTTGCGATCATGGCTGGCGGATCGCCGGAGACAGTTGCCCAAATCGAACCGGTGCTGCGTTTGATGGGCCGGCCGGTGCGGGTCGGCCCTGTTGGAGCCGGACAGCTCGCCAAGTTGGCAAATCAGGCCATCGTTGCCGCCACCATCGGCGCGGTTGCCGAAGCAATGTTGCTGCTTGAGGAAGGCGGGGCTGATCCCGCGGCTGTGCGCGATGCGCTCAAGGGCGGATTTGCCGACAGCACGATCTTGCAACAGCACGGTGCGCGCATGACAAACCGCGATTTTGATCCAGGCGGGTTGTCGCGGTTGCAGGTGAAAGACCTCAATAACGCGCTGGAAGAAGCGGCGTCGGTATCGCTGCATCTGCCGATGACGGAACAGGTGCGCGCGCGCTTTCAACGCTATGTCGAAGACCTTGATGGCGCCGAGCGTGACCATTCGGGCCTCTATGAAGAACTGCGTGATCTGAACGGGATGGGCTCATGACCAATATTCTAATCTTTGGCGGCGCCGGCATGGTTGGGCGCAAATTGATTGCAAAGTTGCGCGACGCGCCATTTGCAGCGAACCAGACCATCACCGTTTGCGATATCGTCACGCCAGCCAACCCCTCGGCGGGCGTGACGTATGTTGAGGCGACGCTGACCGACACTGCCGCGCTGCGCGGACTGATCGCCCAAAAACCGGACGTGATCTTTCACCTTGCCTCAATCGTGTCTGGCGAAGCCGAGTCCAATTTTGACAAAGGCTATGCGCAAAACATGGCGCCCGTTTGGGAAATGCTGGAAGCGATCCGCGCCTTGAATGCGTTGGATGGGTATTGCCCCCGCTTGGTCTTTACCTCGTCGATTGCGGTGTTTGGCGGGCCGTTCCCTGAAAAGATTGACGATGAATTTCTGTGTGCACCACAGACCAGTTACGGCGCGCAAAAGTTGATTTGCGAGACTCTGATCTCCGATTTCAGCCGCAAAGGTTTTGTCGACGGGATCTCGATTAGACTGCCGACAATCTGTGTGCGACCCGGCGCTGCAAACCTTGCAGCCTCCAGCTTTTTCTCAGGCATCATCCGCGAGCCGTTGAATGGTGAGCGTGCGGTGCTGCCTGTGTCGACCGCCGTGCGCCACTGGCACGCATCGCCCCGCTCTGCGGCTGGGTTTCTGAGCCACGCTGCAACTCTGGACAGCGGGTTGCTGGCAGGACGGCGTGCGCTGAACATGCCGGGGCTAAGCGCCACCGTAGAGGAACAAATCGAAGCGTTGCGCTGCGTGGCCGGACAATCCGCAGTCGATCTGATAGACGCCAAGCCGGACGCGGAGATTGCTGCAATCGTGGCGGGGTGGCCGCGTGATTTTGCCCCCGACCGGGCCACCGAACTGGGGTTTGAGGCCGAGAGCACTTTTGACGAGATTGTCGCGGTTTATCTGGAAGAGGATTTCGCGCCCGGCTGACGGCGGGCACCCTGGCTGACGATCAAAGGCGCAGCTTCGGCGTCCACAAGGCTGCGCGACAAGTGCGTGGTGAGGCGCATGCAAACCAATTCTTCGTCGCGCGCGAGGGCCGCGTCGATGATGTCCTGATGCTGGTCGATGTTTTCCGGCACAAACCGGAACATGCGGTCATTGGTGATCAGCTGTTGGCGAAACTGCTGATAGACCATTTCATGCATCGTCATCAGCAGCGTAGAGCCGCACGCTTCGAGCAATGTCTTGTGAAATTCAAGCTCTGCCTGCGTCCATAAGATCAGGGTATCGCGATCTGTGGTGTCAACTTTGACCCGCGATTCGATGTGGCGCAGCTTGTGATGGGCTGCGGTCAGACGCGCCTCCCACCCCAGATCGCCAAAGCGAATCGACAAACAAACGCCTTCGCATTCCAGCAGTATGCGCATCTGTGTCAGCTCTTGCTGCAGTTTCAGAGAGCTGCCCGGTAGGCGAAAGCCACGCTGTTCCTGAAAATCGACCAGTCCAACGGTGGACAGGCGAAACAGCGTTTCGCGCATTGCGCTGGCGGAACATCCGAACTCAACCCCAAGGTCAGTGGCCTTAAGTCGTTGTTCCGGTTTGAAATGTCCATTCACCAGCCGGTCGCGCATCGTATCGTAAATACTCATCATCGTCTGCCGCCCATCGTATGGTCACACCAAATTTATTTCGAGAGTCGAATAAAATCTCGAAATTTTCGAAATTTCAACTATTTTGTTGCCACATTACCGAACGGCACCTAGTTTGGTCATACCAAATCCATCAACGGCAAACCGTTGGGACTCGACACGACAGATCTAGGGAGGAAAAGATCTATGAAGGCCAATAAACTGTTAGCGGTAGCAACCGCGCTGACGGTCGGTGCGTCCGCGCTGTCTGCTCAGACCACAACTTTGCGTATTCAAACACACTTCTCGCCGGAAACCCTGTCGGGCCAGCTGGCTGAGAAATACGTCAACGACGTCATGGAAATGTCCGGCGGCGACATCGCGATCGAGATGTTTTATTCATCCTCGGTTGTGAAATCGGCTGAGACCTTTGACGCGGCCGCAACCGGTATTCTGGATTGCGACATGACTGGCGGTGCGTATCAGACCGGCAAAAACCCTGCGTTCCAGTTCGCTGGCGACCTGATGGGCGGCTATTCCAACCCTTACCAGCAGATGGCTTGGCTGTTGCATGGTGGCGGTCGTGATGCGGTGAACGACCTGTACAACGGTCACAACATGGAATTTGTCGGCTGGTGGATCCCGGGTCCTGAATCGCTGGCGTCCACACGCCCAATCCGCGGCGTTGAAGATTTCAAAGATTGGAAGTTCCGCTCGCCCCCCGGCATGGCGACACTGGTGTTCAAAAACCTTGGCGCCTCGCCCATCGTGATGGATTTCAACGAGATCTTTACCGCGCTGGAAACCGGCATCATTGACGGCGCAGATGCGGCCAACCTGACCAACAACATCGGTCTGGGTCTGTATGACATCGCCGAGCACACCAACTATCCGGGCTTCCACTCGATGCCAGCTGACCACCTCGCGTGCCGCAAGGATGTGTGGGACGCAATGCCAGCATCGCACAAAAAGATCATGGAAGTGGCGATGGACAGCCTCGCGCTGCACAATGCCACGATCAACGAGGTCAAAAACGCCCAAAACGCAAAAATGCTGCGTGACAAAGGTGTCAACCTTTACGAATGGTCCCCCGAAGAGCTGGGCAAATTCCGCGACGCTGTGAAATCCGGCTGGGAAGAGTTTGCAACCACACCAGAAGCCAAAGCTCTGCTGGCAAGCCACGTAGAGTTCCTGGTCGGCATGGGTGCGATGTCTGCGGACTGATCGCGCTGCCTCCCTGTTGTCGGCCGCATCCCCTCGCGGCCGACAGCACTCAGCAGGCTTCCTGCGGAAATGCACTGATATTCCCATGAAAATTACAAAAATCACCAGCCACGTCCTGCAATATGACATGCCGGAAGTGCTCGGATATTCGCAGCAATACTACGACAAACGCTCCGCGCATCTGGTCGAAGTCACCACCGATGAGGGCGTGACGGGTTGGGGCGAATGCTTTGGTCCGGGCAATGTGGCGCTGGCCAACAAGGCGATTGTCGAAACCGTCATTCAGCCGATGGTGCTTGGAATGAACCCGCTGGATCGCGATGTGATCTGGCACAAAGTTTACAATCTGCTGCGCGATCACGGCCAAAAAGGTATGCCGATGCAGTCGTTGTCCGGCGTCGACATCGCGCTGTGGGACATCGCGGGCAAAATCGCAAACCTGCCGATTTCGCAGATGATCGGCGGACGTCACCGCGAAGATGTGCCAGTCTACGGATACGGCATGATGTTGCGGCCTGAGAGCTTCGAAAGCCTGCGGGCAAGATTTATCGACGAGGCCGCCGCGATCCGCGATGCCGGCTTTGTTGCGACCAAGATGAAAGTCGGGCTTGGGCCCAGAAAAGACATCGCGCTGGCGGCAGCTGTGCGCGAGGGCGTTGGCCAGACGTTCAAATTCATGGTCGACGCCAACCATTGTTACACCACAAGCGACGCGCTTTATGTGGGCCGTGGACTAGAAGAGTTGGACGCCTATTGGTTTGAAGAGCCCATCGCGCCCGAAGATCTGGATGGCTACCGCGAATTGCGCGCGCAGCTCAAGGTCAACATTTCCGGCGGTGAGGCGGAGTTCAACCGCTGGGGCTGGCGCAGCCTTTTGGAGGCGCGCGCGCTCGATATAGCCCAGCCCGAGGTCTGCGCCCTCGGCGGGATCAGCGAATACTTGCGGGTGCTGGCGCTGTGTCACGCGCACTTCACACCGGTGATCAACCACGTCTGGGGCAGCGCCATAGCGGTGGCGACTAACTTGCAATTGCTGGCCGCAATGCCGCCGTTACCGGGAGGATTGCACCCTTGGGAGCCAATGCTGGAATTTGACACCACAGACAACAAATTCCGTGACAACCTGTTGCAAGAGCCGCTCAATATTCAGGCGCAGGTCAAAAACAACAACGGTCGGGTCAAAATCCCGACGGGCGCAGGGATCGGTGTCACACCGGACCGAGCGTTCATAGAACACCATAAGGTGGCATAGCGCGGGGAGGGCGTCGTGACCGACACAACAGAGAGATCACCGATCATATCTACGGGGGCGTTGATTGAATGGCTTGTGCCATTTGCGTTCCTTGTTTGTGCGGGTTGGGCGGTGTGGCACACACCGGCCTATATCCTGAGCTTTATTCCACCCGCGAGCGACAGCCTCGTGGAGCAGATGAGCCAGCTGCATTATCGCAAAGACGTCACACCGGATATGCCCGGCTTGTTTGGCGGGTATGCCGACATTCTGGACTGGCTGGCGCTGATCTTGCTGCCAATCATCTTTGTCATTGGCACGCGCACCATACGTGTCGCGCCCATGGAGTTTCAGAACTGGCGCCCGATTGACCGCACTGCATTGTTTGTCGGACGCATCACGATGATCCTGATCATCTCAATGACGCTGGTGATGCTGTATGAAGTATTTCTGCGCTACGCCATTGAGGCGCCCACGTTGTGGGCCAACGAGCTGACGCTGTGGTTCGCAGGATACGTGTTCCTGTTCTCTGGCCTTTATGCGATGCAGCAACGCTGTCACATCCGCATTTTTCTGCTCTATGACGTTGTGCCCCGTTGGCTACAGCGGTGTTTTGACGTGACAGGTGCCGCGTTGATTGTGGTCTTTGCGGGCTTTCTGATCTTTGGCAGCTACAAGCAGGTCTTCATCACCAAATTCTACAAATGGGAGATGTTCGGCACAGCCTTTGATCCCCCCATTCCGGCAACCGTGCAGCCGATGATTTTGATCATTGTGGCGCTGATCGCGACGCAGGCGGTGATCAACGTGATCTCGGACTGGAATTTGGAACCCGAGGTGCACACCGCCGCGGACGACATTGACCAGGAAGAGCTGGAAATACTCAAGAAAAGCGTTGGATCAGACTGATGGATATTGGCACAATTTCACTTGTTCTGGTCTTTGGCCTGATCATCCTTTTGGCCATTGGCATGCCGCTAGGCTTTGCCTCTGCTGTGCTGGCACTTGTTGTGCTGGTGATGAAATTTGAACCCACGCTTTTGTTGCAGCCGTGGACCTTTGGCGAGGGCATGTTGACCAGCCGACCGGGCACCGGTGCGCTATATATTCTAACGCAGAAGATATTCGATCTTTTGACGGAATACGTGCTGATATCTGTACCGCTGTTTATCTTTATGGCGGCCTTGTTGGAACGCTCCGGCATCGCCAAACAGATGTACACCTCACTTGATTTCTGGCTCAGCCGCGTGCGCGGCGGTGTTGCTATTGTGACCTCGCTGATGGCGGTGATCATGGCGGCCATGTCGGGGATCATTGGTGGTGAGGTGGTTTTGCTCGGCCTGATCGCCCTGCCCCAGATGTTGCGGCTTGGCTATAACCAAAACCTCGCGATTGGCACAATCTGTGCGTCGGGTTCACTCGGCACAATGATCCCGCCGTCAATTGTTCTGATCATCTATGGTCTGATCACGGAAACCTCGATCAAGGCGCTGTTCACCGGTGCCTTTGTGCCGGGGTTCATGCTGGCGAGCTTTATCATTCTTTATATCGTGGTCCGCACACAGCTGCGCCCGCAAGATGCCCCTTTGCCAGACCCACAACCGGGCGACCCGACAGGCATTCAGAAACTCGGCATGTTTGGCGCGTTTCTGTGCGTAATGGGCATGGGTTTTGGCTCGCTCCTGTTTCTCCGGGCGCTTTACTTCACCTTGACTGGCATCAACGCAGATCCTGATCTTGTTGCCGATCCGATCACACTCGGCATGGCGTATCACTTGAGGCCATTGACGATTTTTGTGATCGGCGCTGCGGTTATGGCGTTCTTTATCTTTGGCCGCGAACGCACCAAAGCCGGCTGGGAACACGGCAAAGGCCTTGTCCCGCCATTCACCGTGATCGGCGTTGTGCTTGGCTCGATCTATGGCGGCATCACCGGCATCACCGAAGCCGCAGGCATGGGCGCATTGGCCGTGTTCATCATCGCAGTGGCGCGCGGCGAAGCGTCGGTGGCGCTGATCTGGGACAGCCTGATGCGCACGTTGCGCTCAACCGGCACGATCATATGGGTCACGGTTGGTGCGGCGGCACTGGCGGGGGCGTATACGCTTGCGGGTGGGCCGAACTATATCGCCAACCTGATTGTGGGCAGCGAGATGCCGACGATGCTGGTCCTGCTGACGATGATGGTGATCCTGCTGTTTATGGGCGCGTTTATGGATTGGGTGGGCATTGTGTTGCTGATCATTCCGGTCTTCCTGCCGATTGTGAAACGACTGCCGATTGAGGAAATCGGGTTTATCGGCCAGCTGGCACCGCATCATGTGTCGATCTGGTTCGGGGTTCTCTTCTGTATGAACATGCAAGTCAGCTTCCTGTCGCCCCCCTTTGGACCGGCGGCTTTCTATCTGAAATCCGTGGCGCCGGCGCATATCTCTTTGACCGATATTTTCAAAGGCTTCCTGCCGTTCATCGGAATTCAGATGATGGCCTTGGCAGTGCTGTTGATCTGGCCCAATATCGTCACTGTCTTGCTCTGAGAAAGGTCCGACATGTCGCTTGTGAAATTCGCTGACAGCGATACCGTCGCCGTCGCCACCACCCGTCTGGAAGTCGGCGCGGTGGTGGGTGGCGTGAAGGTCTCTGCGGCGATCCCGCGCGGGCACAAGGTCTGCGTGGTAGCCACAGCCAATGGCGCGGCGGTGCGCAAATACGGCCAAACGATCGGTTACGCGACCGAGGCGATTGCGGTGGGCGCGCATGTTCACACCGACAACGTGGCCTTTCGTGGGGTTGCGGGCGACTATCGCTTTTCGACCAATCTGCACCCGCCAGCGCCGGCATCGCACATCGACAGCTTTATGGGCTATCGCCGCGAAAATGGTAGCGTAGGAACGCGCAACTACATCGCGGTCGTGACCTCGGTGAACTGTTCCGCCACGGCCGCGCGGATGATCGCGGCGGCGTTTGGTCCAGAGGAGATGGCGGCCTATCCCAACGTGGACGGCGTCGTGGCCTATGTGCATGGCACAGGGTGCGGCATGGCCGACTCTGGCGACGGATTTGAAGCCCTTCAACGCGTGATGTGGGGCTATGCGCGCCACCCCAATCATGGCGGTGTGCTGATGGTGGGGTTGGGCTGTGAGATGAACCAGATTGACTGGTTGTTGGAGGCTTACGGGCTGAAACACGGCCCGCTGTTTCAGACGATGAACATCCAAAACGTGGCTGGGCTGCGCAAAACGGTGGAGGCTGGCATTTCCAAGGTGCGCGCAATGTTGCCGCTGGCCAATGAGGCGCGACGCGAACCTTGTCCGGCCTCGGAGTTGAAAGTGGCGCTGCAATGTGGCGGCTCGGACGCATGGTCGGGCATCACGGCGAACCCTGCCTTGGGGCACGCCAGTGATTTGCTTGTGGCACAAGGCGGCACCACGGTCTTGGCGGAAACGCCGGAGGTTTATGGCGCCGAGCATTTGCTGACTGAGCGGGCGAAAGACCAGGCCACAGGAGAAAAGCTGATCGGCCTTATCCATTGGTGGGAGGACTACACCGAGAGAAATCGCGGCTCGATCAACAACAACCCATCCCCGGGCAACAAGGCGGGCGGGCTGACGACCATTCTGGAGAAATCTTTGGGCGCTGTGGCCAAAGCGGGCACCTCGCCGCTCAATGGTGTGCTGAAATATGCCGAACCCATCCGCGAGGCAGGGCTGATGTTTATGGACAGCCCCGGCTATGATCCCGCCTCTGTCACTGGGCAGATCGCCAGCGGGTGCAATATCGTTTGCTTCACCACCGGTCGCGGGTCAGCCTTTGGCTCAAAACCCGCTCCGACGATCAAGATCGCCACAAACAGCGAGCTCGCCAGCAAGATGTCCGAAGACATGGACGTGGACGCAGGCTCGATCCTGACAGGCGACGCCAGTTTGACGGACAAAGGACGTGAGATTTACGAGATGATCCTCGCCGTGGCCAGCGGCGAGCAAAGCAAATCCGAGGCGCAGGGGCTAGGCGATTATGAATTCGTCCCCTGGCAAATCGGCGCGGTGATGTAAGCCGCAATAGACACCCTCATTCAGGTCGCGGCACATAGCCCTGACCGCACCAAAAGAAAAGGAACCGAGACATGAGCAAACCCAACATCGGATATATCGGCATTGGCCTAATGGGCAGCGCGATGGTGAAACGCCTGCTGAACACGGGCTACAACGTCACCGTGACCGCGAACCGGTCGCGCCCGCTGGTGGACGAGGTTGTCGCCGCAGGTGCAACCGAGGTCTCCAACGCCCGCGAAGTGGCCGAAGCCAGCGACATCGTCATGCTGTGCGTCGCCACCAGCGCACAGGTCGAAAGCCTGATGCGCGGGCCGGATGGCATTCTGGCGGGCCTGAAACAGGGCAGCACGGTTATCGACTTTGGCACCTCCCTGCCTGCGTCCACCCAAGCGCTTGGCGCGGAAACTGCCGCCGCTGGCAGCGCCTATCTGGACGCGCCGCTGGGACGTACACCACAACAGGCCATTGACGGGCTGCTCAACATCATGGGCGCGGGCGACAAGGCCGCCTTTGACAAGGTCAAACCAGTGCTCGACGATCTGGGAGAGAACGTTTTCCACCTTGGGCCACTTGGCGCGGGCCATGCCACCAAGCTGATCAACAACTTCTTTGCGCAATGCATGGTCAACGGCCTGACCGAAGGCTTTGCGATGGCCGATAAAATGGGCATCGAACGCCAAGACCTTTATAATGTGGTGTCCTCTGGCCCCCTACATTCGATGATGATGGATTTCATCGCCGGCTATGCGCTTGAGGGCGATGCCTCCAAGATGCAGTTCTCGATCAAGAACGCCACCAAAGACGTGGGCTATTATGTGCAGATGACCAAAGATGCAGGCCTTGAGACGCTGATGGGCGGCAACACGTTGGATGCGCTGCAAGGCGCGGTGGATGCGGGTATGGGTGAGAAACTTGTGCCCGAAGTGCTGGAGCATTACGTCGCGCAATTCAAAGATGGCTGACGCCCCACAGGGTATAGGTGGTCAAAAAGTAGCCACCTATGCGGTGGGCCTGATGCTTGCGGCCAATGCCTTGTTTACCCTGACGGACACCTCGACAAAATGGCTGCTGGCTGCGGGCTTTGGTGCGCTGCAATTGGCATTCATGCGCTATGCGGTGCAATGCGCGATCACCTGCGCAACCGTGGCGCGTGGCGAGCGGTCGGCATTGCGTCTGCCGCGCCGGATCTGGGGTGTGTTGGTCCTGCGGGCTTTGATCCTTGTCGGGGCAACAATGGTCAATTTCTTCGCGCTGCGTTTCCTGTCGCTGACCGTGACCTCGGCGATCATGTTTTCAGCCCCGATATTTGTGTGCCTACTGTCTGGCCCCTTGCTGGGCGAACATATCGGCGCGCGGCAATGGGGCTTTGTCGGCATCGGTTTTGCAGGCGTGCTGGTGGTGATCCGCCCGTTTGATGCGCAGATGGAGTGGGCGGCGGCGATGATGCTGATCCCCGCCCTGGGATTGGCGGTCTATTCGATCCTGACGCGCAAGCTAGCCGCCGATGTGCCGCCCGCCATCATGCAATTGGCACTGGGACTTGTTGGGACAGTCTGCCTTGCGCCGCTCGCGATGTCGGTCTGGACCACGCCGGATACGCCACGCGAATGGCTTTTGATGGGCGCCATTGGCACCTTTGCTTGGGCAGGGCACGAAATGCTGATCCGGGCGCACAAATTGGCTGAGGCGCACTTCTTGATGCCATTTTCCTATAGCTATCTCATCTATATGGCGATCATGAGCGCGGTTGTATTTGGCGACGCACCCGATTTGCCAACCGCAATGGGCGCGGGCCTGATCACGTTGTCGGGCATCTTGATCTGGCACCATCGACGCCAGTTAGAACGCCGCGCAATCCACTAACAGACATCGGGTCTTTTCGCGCGTGGCATTCAGGGCGTCAGACGGCCGAGATAACCTCTGCGCCTGCGAACTGTGCAACCATTTTTTCAGTATCAGCTGACGTCAAAAGACATGCCGCTGTCGACAGGCCATCCGCCAATGCGGCCGAAGGTGCAGCGATACTGACCAATGCCCGCGTCGGGGCGCCGCCGTGCGGCTGCAAAATATGGGACACGCCATCCGGCAAGCGAAATCCATCGGGGGCTGATGTCGCCAATGCGCGGTCTGTGAGCGTCAGTTTGCGCACCAGGCCACCGTCCGGAGTGATCACACCGACACGCCATGGTTCGCCAGTTTCACGCACACCTAGCGCCGCGATTTCCCCCATATCGATCAACACGTTGTTCAACCCGCGCGCGGACAAAAGCGCCGCGATGCGATCGGTAATCGCGCCTTGAGCAATGCCATTGAGCGTCAACGCCATTCCGGGCCGCGCAAACGTCACGGCTTGGGTGTCAAAGCTGACATCTGACCAGCGCACCATTGCCCGCGCCTTGATCACGTCACTGCCTGTGGCATGGGCATTCCAAAGCGCTTGCACCGTTGGATCAAACGCCCCACCGCTGGCGCGGTGCAGTTGATCCACTTGACCAAGGACCTCCAACAATTCCGGCGCAGGTACCGCAAGCGTGCCCTCACGATTGAACCGCGTCAGGTCGCTGTCTCGATACAGCGAGAAAATATTCTCAAGCCGATCCAGCTCCGCTTTGACCTCCGCAAAAATCCCTTCCGCCTCGGCCTGTGGAAGACCGGAGATTTTGAGGATGGACTGCGCGCCCAGCGCCACCCCGCGCCATTCCGCCGGGGCCGCGTTGGCGGGGCCAATGCCGCTCGCCGCAGCACAGGCAGAGATCGCGAGGAAACGACGGCGATTCAAATGGCTCATGTTGGGGTCTCCAAAAGTGCATCAAGATCAACGGCGCAAAATGCCGCCCGGTCAGTCTGTGGTCGCCTTCCGCAGTTTCACGAAAGCCGCGCCAAAAGTACAATATCCTGCGAGGTCTTGCCACCCGCATCCGCCCCAAGACGCGCGCGTGCCCACAGACCCAAACGCTTTTGCCGAGGCTTGCCCAACGCCTTTCCAAGTCTGGCGCGGTTCGGCGGCTTATTAAAGCTTGAACTGCGTGGAGAACTCGGGACCGGTCAAGCGATCCCAATCCGCATCCCATTGATCTTCCAGACGCGGAGGCACACCAAACGGTTGCTCGTCGGCCTGCACCCCGATCTTGCGCGTGCGCAGCATCGCGTCTTCTATGTTGCTCATCAACGCGTCATGAAAACTGCCCTGAGCTTGAAGACCCATTTCAGAAAGGCTGACCTCCAGGCGGCGGTTCAGCCGGCGTTTGAGTTCAATAGATTGCGGACCGAGCGATTTGTTAAGCGCGTCTTCCGGTTTCTTTAGTTGGGCTAGGTCCAGGCCCATAGCGTGAAAAAGCTGGCTGTGTGAGCTGTTGTCGCCTTTTGAATTATACTCAACTGCCTTGACGCTTTCAGCACCGAAGACGTCCATGAATTTCGACAAAACATAAGAGTAAGACATAAACGGCTGCGCGCTTTGGCCGACGGCATACGCTTTGAAGGGTTTGGAAAAGTAGCTGGCCCGAACCCGATTGGAGTAGTCGCTGCGCAGATAAGACCCGTGCGGGCGGAAACAGATCAGGATGGTTATGTGCTCAAAGTGCTTCCTAAGTTGGGCCTCAAACCCTTCGATCTTGCCAAAGTCGGCTTTGGCAAGCGTCTCTTCCGACATGATGAACCGATCAAATTCCGGCGCGTCAGCCACAACGCCAGTCAGCCAATTTTCCAAATGCGTTTCGGGGTCACAGCCTTCGGGCAGCTTGATCAGGTTTTGCACATTGGCGGTCAGAGAAAGTTGCACACCCGCTTGCAGGTGGCGGTGTCGAAACCCTACTGTGGGCGGCACACAATAGCCGCTTTGCGCAAGCTCCTCGCGGTTTAAATCAAGGATGCTTTGAAAGCTGGTGGTGCCTGTTCGCGGATACCCGCAATGCAAGAAAAGATGTCGCTTAGATGCCATGTCGGGGCCACTCTAGTGCAAAAATTGAGATCAACCAGACCCTTATCCGACGACATCACGCATATTCAAGGGCCATTCCGCTATCGACGTACCGTGCCTTAAGGCTTTCAGCGAAGCGGGCGCATTCCGTTTCCAGCCCCAACCCTGAGGCCTTGGAGTGGGCCTTTTTGCGCATCTCAAAAGCCGCGCCGGTCCAATTCTCGATCGCCCACTCGATTTGCTCCTGATACGCGGCAATGTCGCCCCACGGAACCAACGCGCAGTTTTCTGAAAAATCACAGTAGAAGCGGTTGCCGAAAGCGTCCGGCGTGATCACCAGTTGACCCGCGGCCATTGCTTCCAGACCGGGCAGATACAAACCTTCTTCCGGCAACGGAGTCCCCAAAAACAAACTCGATTTCTTATAGTTGTTTTGCAGTTTGTTCCAGCTGATGCCAGTCGAAGACACCCGAACCTTCTTTACCCGCGGATCCTGGTTGAAGGGACGAACAATTTCGCGCCCCAAGTCGCCCTTAAACGTGTTGAAATTGATCATGATCGGGTCGTCTTGTCGCGGCGCGCAATTGAACGCCTCAAAATCGAACCCGTGTGGGATCAACTCCATGTCATTAGGGTGATCGACAAACGGCGCAACGGAATTAACCACTTCCTGAGTGATGCAAATCCGGTGCAACGGTTTTGGCAACAGCCGGTAGGAATAGCCATTGTCAAACGCGGTGTTGGACAGGCGCACGTTCTGCAACAAATGGATATACGGCATGTTGCGGCACCCGGCTGCGGCATACAGCGTGCTCAGACGCTCGTGGCTCGACGGGAGTGTGAAAAACAGAACGTCGGTGTCTTTGGGGTCCAGCGTCGCACTGTCACATATCCGGATATTGCTGCCATATTTTTGGAAATAAGGCTTTTTAAACAGCGCACTGGACAGGTTTTCAAAGTACAGGTCGTTGCAGCAAAACACAACTTCCAGATCTTGGCGCGCAGCGTGCACAGCATAATCCAGCACTTTGGCGACACCTCCCACGGGTCTGTCCGTGGGCACAAAAAATACCATTCTCATCATTACTACAGGCCTCCAAATACGGTTGGGTTCTCAAGAAGTTCGCGATTCCAAATTTCTGCACGTTTTAAATCAGGGGCAAATGTACCCTTTAGTGCACAGTCAATAAAGGCTTCCAGCTTTGCCGTGTCTGGCGCGTCCTGTGACGTGGCTCCTGGATACCCATTCCAAAACGCATCAAGTCCGGTGCCAGCGTTGCCAAATATCGCCGCGCCGCTGCCCACCGCCTGTATCAGGCGGGTCGATGTCGAATTGACTCTTTCACCATTTACGATTGACCAATCCATGACTCCGGCGCAGCGCTGCAAAAGGGAGACATGCGCAGGATAAGAAAGCGACTTGATCCGGCGCACGTTGGGCATCTGAATCAGTTGCGAAATCGCCAGGCTTTCCGGATCTTCATGGTGTTTTAGCGGTGACATCAAGACAGCTTTGACATCGCTTTTGGTTGCCATGAGCTCGGCCATAGCGTCCAGAAACGGCGTGTTCTGTGTCCATTTCTGCGCGCTGGAGAAAAACAGGATATGATCACGCTTTGGCGGCTCGGGGCTGTCAGAATGCGGTATCAGCGGGCAGAAGGGATTTGTCACAACCTCTTTTTGGCCCGCCAGATCGTCTTCGAACAATAGACGGTTTTTCTCACCGTTTACCAAAACCCTGTCGGCAAAAGTCAAAAATGTCTGGTGGCGACGCTTGGCGGTCGCGATCTGGGTGGCGTCGGCCTTACCGCTGCGCAGCTCAAGCTCTTTCGGGGCAAGAATGTCATAAACAACGCTGTGGCGTTTGATTGCCGGGGACAACATGCCGGCCATTTCAGGCTGCGAGAATACAAAAACCGAAGGTGGCTGCCGGTTGAGGAAATCCTTTACCCGAACGTCGTCAATCACCAGAAAGTCACGGTGCGCCGTCAGGTTGCTCGTGACTTGTGGGCCACGACACAAAAGATCGTAGCGCGACCGCAGCATAAGATACTGAACCTGATCAAAATGAGGCCGCGCCTGAAAGGCAAGTTGCTCTGCGCGCAAACCCGGAGCGCGCACCACATTTGACACCAGCGCCGGAAACATATTGCAAACGATAAAGCATTTCATAACGGTCATCCAAGCTCATAGGTCAGCCCGGCCAGAACAGACTGATCCGGCAGGGTGCCAATGGCATTCACATTCAAAAGGTTCACAGGCCGACGGGCCGCCAAGGCCACCCGACGATGGATTAGTTCCATCGACATGTCGCCGTTCACGATGGCAGGGCACACCAAAAGTGTGGCTTGTGGATTGGCGCTTAGCGACGCCTCGATCTCTTCGGGCGCGGCAATCAAGGCATCCGGCGGCATCTTCTCGGCGCCGGAAACCACAACATCGGTCACATCAAAACAGCAATCGATCAGACACTGTGCGTTCTCACCACTCGCCACCACCGGCGAAAACGGAAAGGTGTTGGCAGCGCGCATTTTGATCGCAAATTTCACCAGTGTCGGTTTGGAAATCTTGTCAAACCCCGACGGTGCAGGAAGCGATCCCCACGGTTTGTTTTCGAGGGAATGGAACAACCCGGGGTCAAGCGTTAGCCCACCCCCAAAAAATTCGATCCATGGGGCGCGATAGAAATGCGTGTCTACGTCACCCAAACAGACAATCCGGTCCCACGGCGTCAGGCACAATCGGCCGTCCTGAATGTGCATAATCAAGTGTGTCAGATCGATCCCTGATGTCAGCACAAAAACCGTCGGCAGCTGGTTGATCGTCAGAAAATCACGATCCGACAAACCACGAAGCCCAGCCACAACCAAACGGGTCGCAAACCGCAATGCCTTTTGGAAAGAGGCAGGTTCGTGCCAATCAACCGGCCTGACGTCAGGCTGGAACAACTTGCTTACAACTGCATCTGAACCAATGAACACACAAGACATGGGGCGCTCCGACTAGTTTCGGTTCTTGCGGGCCACGGCACGCGCTATCGACTTTGCCGATGTTAACTTCTTGCTCGTCCAACTTTTCGAGAGCCGGCCTTCAAACAGGCGTGCGAACACGTCCTCATCATCGACTTTCTCGTCAAACATCTTGATCTTGAGCATCTCAAGAACGTCATCAAATTTCATGTTCTGGAAAAACTTGTTTGACAGATGCGGCTGCAGCCTGTCCTCAAACAACGTGTCAAAGACGTCCTGATCCGACACACCATCGTCAAACATCTTGATCTTGATCGCTTCGATAAGCTCATCAAGATCGCTTGCTCCGAGGTGTATTCCCGCCAAGCCTTTTTGGCTCGACTCATCAAACAGCTGATTGAAGATCGCCTTATCTTCGACGTTATTTTCAAACGCCTTAGCCTTGAGCGCTTCGATCAATTTATCAAGTTGGGCACCGCTAAGAAGCTGTTTTGACAGGTGCTTCTGAAGGCGATCCTCAAACAAAATGCCGTACACCGTTTGATCCGTAATCTTCTCTTTGAACATCTTGATCTTGAGACCTTCGATCAAATCAGCCAACGGAAAATCAAAGGACTTTACGTCGCGCTTGACCGTCTTTGTCCCTTCCTTGAACTGCAGCTTGACCGGCAACTTGCCTGCAAGGGCAATCGCCTGAAGGCGGCTTACCGGATCCACAGCTGGAAACACCGGCAAAGTGACCACTTCTGATAGGACCGTTTTGCCCGGCTTTGGATCGGCGTCATCGGGTTTCGTCATCACGGCACCTTTGTCGGTTATTGCAGCGAAATGTGGGTGTCCAGACGGGCCCACAGTTTATCGGCGGTTTCTTTTACGGCCGGATCAAGCGGCAGATCGTCAATTTCCTTGCCCTGAAAGACCTCGGATCTAAACGTCTTGCTGAGCGGAATTGGGTCCAGATCCACCCCAAACGCGTCGTTCATTTCCGCAATGATCGAGATTTCCTTGGGCATTTTGTCAATCCGCACAACCATTCTGTCGGCGTCGCGGGTTTCCAGAAAAGCCAAAAGGTTGGCCATGTAGACACACCAATTGGCGCAGACTCCGTTATAATCCAGCGGATACTGGGCAACACTTTGATCAAGCCCCAGTTGTTGGCGGGAATAGATATCCAGCACATGCCGTCGCACGACGGAATCCACGCAAGTGGTATAGTGGCGCAGACACACAAGGTACTTCGGGTCCGGCAGCAGCGAATGCCAGAAATCCAACAGGATACAGGTACGGGGGTCTTTAAAGCCCCACAGTTCGTGCTGCGCGTTGCGGCGCGACACCAGTTCCATCGCAGCTTGCCGTATCTCGGGGCGGATCACCGGCGCCAAATCATGGGACATGTCCCATCGCGCAAGGTTTGTGCTCAGAATGGCCTCGTTAACTTGGAAAAAATCCTTGTCCTCAAAGTGGCCAAACGGGTTGGAAGGCTTGGCGCCCAGCAACGTGTCACCAAGGAACAGGCCCGCGGCCTGACAGTTCTGAGACAGAGCCGAGGTGCCGCTGCGGTGATACCCCAAGATGACTATTTGTGAGCTCATGCTACGTCCAAAGCGTCCTGATCGTTATAGATCACCGTTGTGCCGGCCATATCCATTTTTACTGTATCGACTTTTTCACCGGCCAGAGCTTCACGCACCGCATCACGGTTACCCGGCGCGTGTAGCAAAAGGAAGCCGGCGCCGCCAGCCCCCAGCAGTTTCCCGCCGCGCGCGCCAGCCGCCAAAGCGCGGTCATAAAGCGCATCAATCTCGGCGTTGGACACGTGCGGAGACAAGCGTTTTTTGCGCTCCCAACCATCGCGCAGGTATTCGCCCAGAACATCAGGATCGGTTGCAATAACCTTGGTCAGATCACGCGCCTGCTGCGCCATTTCCTGCAGGTTCGCATTCAGCTGTTCAGAGCTTGTGACATGTTTTTGCTGCTCGGTGAGCATTTTGGAGGCAGACCGGCTGCCGCCACAATAAACCATCAACAGGCTGTCCTGCACCCGCGATCCGGCTTTGTCATCCAACAATACGGGCGATGCCGTGACCTTGCCATCGGTTGCAAATTCAATCTTTTTCAGACCCGGAAGCGCGCAACCATATTGGTCCTGTTTGCCAATGGGTTCGCCCAAACGATTGATTTCCACGTCGCAGGCCGCTTCGGCAATGTCGAGTTGCGAGCGGGTGCGACCGGTGTAAGCGTCACACAACCGCAGCAAGCCACAGGTGAACGCAGACGACGAGGCCAAGCCGGTGCCAGACGGAATATCGGCGGCGCTGGCGAAATCCACACCGTTGATATCGTACATGCCAAACACCTCGCGGATGATCGGGTGCTGGATCTCGTCGATGGATTTCACGGTCTCGGTGCGGGAGTATTTGATGTCGGACTGACGGTCGTGAAAGCCCTTGTGCAAGGACAGATAGGAGTATTTCTGGAAGGCCATCGACAAGACACATCCACCGTATTTCTCAAAGAAATATGGAAGGTCGGTCCCACCGCCGACAAAGCTGATCCGAAATGGCGTGCGTACGACAATCATTAACCCATGTCCTCTTTAATCCACTCCCACGCCGCAGCGAGGTCAATTGCCACATGCTTGGCAGGATGAGCAACGCGCGCATCCTTTGGTAAGTCCTTCTCTCCATTGCGGTGCACCAGAACAGGTATTGCACCCGCTGCCTCGGCGGCCACAAGGTCACTCAGGCGATCACCGACCATATACGACCGCGAAAGATCAATATTGTAGCGCTGCGCCGCATTTATCAGCATCCCAGGCGCGGGCTTGCGACATGTGCAGACCCGCTTAAGCGCGGCCACTTCTCCGTCAAATCCGGTCTCTGGATGGTGTGGGCAAAACAGCAAGTCATCCAAAAATGCATGATCCTCGACCAATTGGCGATCCATCTCCGCGTGTACGGCGTCGAGGTCTTCAAACCCAAAGAACCCTTTGGCCAGATCCGGCTGGTTGGTGATCCCGATCGTCAAAAAAGGTGATTGGTTGATGCTGGCAATCGTGCTTCCGACCGCAGGCAGTACCTGCAAATCATCCGGCTTGTGAACACCGTTGATTTCACGGTTGATGACACCGTCACGATCCAAAAAGACCGCCCGTTGCGGATTGCGCATGGACCGCGCCGCCACGCTGCCGCTAAGGATGTGGCGCTGTGCTTTTTGAAGGCGCGCAGGCGTGCCAATGTCCTTCATGTATTCCGCTGACCGGTAAGCATAAAGTTCGTAGCCATCCTCGACAGCCTTTGGAAACACGTCCCGCCCCCAGTCAAACAGCTCTTCGCCTTCGGGGATGGCCTCAAAAATTTCCGGCTTTAGGTAATACAGCCCGGCATTGACCAGATTGCGGGTGCGCAGGTCTTCGGCATGCGGCTTGTTAAGGAAGGCCGCGATGCGCGGGCTGTCAGGATCGGTCACCACCAAATCACTGTCGTGGGGATGATCGTTAGGATGCACAACCAGCGTGCCATGACCGCCATTTTCGCGCGCCTGGTCGACAAACCGCGCAATATCCACATCGCAGACCACATCGCCGTAAAGCAGCACAAATTCATTGCCCAACATCGGAAGCGCAGCACGGGTGGCTCGCGCTGTGCCCAACGGCTCTGCTTCGACGCTATAGCTGATCTGCACGCCCCACTCGGACCCATCGCCAAAATGGGCCTCAATGACGTTGCTTTGATATCCGGTCAGGAAAACAAGATTGGTGAACCCCTGTTCGCGCAATTGAACAACGTGGTGTTCAAGCAACGGCGTGCCAAGCACTTCGACCATTGGCTTTGGAATTCCTTCCAGACCAAGGCGCGTGCCTTTACCGCCGAGCAATAGCGCTACGGCGATAGGGTGTTTCTCAGTTGTGTGCATTGACCGTGGCCCCCAAGCCCCGATTTAGTCCCGCCCGTCCCGAGCGTTGGAAATTTGTTGTACCATCACGTGCAGTAGCGCTGAATGCGCATCTTCGACAACGCCATAGTTATCAAAGGGCACATGCAGTGAAATGTCACTGTCGGTATTAAGGCCACCGCCACTGAACCCGGACAGGCCAATCGTGGTCGCACCAATATCCTTGGCGGCCCTTATCGCTTGCACGATGTTTTGCGAGGTCCCCGAGGACGACACCGCCAGCAAAACATCCTGTGGCTTCATGCGGGCTTTCACTTGAAAGGCAAACACGCCCTCAAAGCCAAAATCGTTTGCCACGGCGGTGTAAAGCGCGACGTTTTCCGTCATCGAAACAGTCAGAACCGTTGGGTGGTCTTCGTGGTATGTGCCTTTGACAAAGTCGCACACCAAGTGATCACAGATAGCGGCAGACCCGCCGTTGCCAGCCAGATACAAAGTGCCGCCATTCTCGGCGCACGTCTGGATCGCCGCGATCGCCGACGCAAGCGCGTCACCGTCCACTGCGCGCAATCCGTTGCTCAGGGATTCGGCATAGTCCTTTAGATAATCTTGTGGGGAGGAGCCGCCAAAAACGATATTACGAAAACGGGGGTCAATCGACATTTCAGTCACCTAAACATCTGGTACAGAAGCTCACTTGAGCGAACTCATAACCAATCAAAAATAAAAATCAAAACCATACTCAGGCGACACCTTAGCAGAAACCTCCAAGCTTTGCATGCAGTTACGAAAACTAAAAAATTGGCTTTCTGTTCCGAACGGAGGCTTTGCCGCGAGAGGCAAAAACGCACATTAAACAACGGTTCGAGAGGGGCTCGCGGGCGTTTTTGAGGCTGAATTTCCGTCGCATTTTGCCGGTAAAACATGCTGGCATCCACCTCTGCGACAACACGCCGCACACCTATCCCAAAAGCGCGGAAAACCGGATCAACCGTCAGGCGGCTTTTTGCCCAGCAACCGCGCCACTATCGGCGCCCCCAAAATGACCACCACAATGCGCGTCAAATGGTGCGCTATGACAAATCCTAAATCCGCTCCGACAATAATCGACAAGATCGTCATCTCGGCTTGCCCGCCAGGGGCAAATGCCAGAAACGCCTCCATCGGCGGGGCCAATCCCAACAGCGTCACGGCCTCAGCAAACCCTGCAGCCAAAGCGGCCAGCACCACCATGAACGCCAGCCCCGCCGCAACGATCTGGCGCAATTCACGCAGCGTGACCCCGACATAATGCACGCCAATCCCGATCCCGATGAAAAACTGCGCCGTTAGGATCGCTTCTGCAGGCGGGCGCGAATGCAACAAACCTGCCATCGTCAGCGCTGCAGACACAATCATTGGCCCCAGAATGGACGCGCCGAAAAGCCCGATTTTCTCGCCACCCTTCCAGCCCACCAAAGCCGCGACAACCATCAGACCCATTTCGCCCAACGGTATCTCTGATGCAGGCTGGCCAATCGGATTACTCAGACTTGCGCCGTAAAACCCCGTCAGAATCGCCGGCGCCAGTGTTACGATCACCAGAACGCGGGTTGCATGTATCAATGACAAGACCCGCGCGCTGCCACCGGCCTCTTGTCCGAACAAAATCATGTCCTGCAACCCGCCTGGCATCGCTGCGTAATACGATGTCACAGGGTCGAATTTTCCAACACGCCGGAAAAACGGCACTCCGATTGCAGCAATCAACACCACATAAACCGGAATCAACGCAAGCGAGCCTGCCATCTGCGGCAACGTCGCCACCACTTCCGGAGTCAACGATGTGCCGACGGCAACGCCAAGGATTGTGCGTGCCGCGACAGACACCTGCCCAAACCCCGATAGATTGTGACCCGACAACGCCAGCAAAAGGCAGGCACTCATCGGCCCGAACAGAAACGGCAGCGGCAGTCCAAGTACCCAAAAAAGGCCAGCGCCCATGGCCCCGGCGGTAAACGTTTTGGATCTCAAGAATGTGTTGGTCATGGCAAACGACTCATTTTCGCGCGGCCTGACGTCATTGCATCCTCTTGTATACGTTAGGATACAAAGAAGCAATGCGGCCCGAGACATGCAAGATGACACGCCCCCGACCGACGGCCTGCACGGAACCGCCGCTTACGCCGCGGTTCTGTCCGAGATCCGCGACGGCGTGCTGTCCCCTGGGGATCGCCTTCGGGAAACCGAACCCGCCGCCCGTCTTGGCATCAGCCGCACCCCCGTGCGCGAAGCTATCCGGCAACTGAAGGCCGACGGTCTCGTCACCCATGTGCAGCGCCAAGGCGCAAGCGTGCGCCGGCTCAGCTATGCCGAAGTGATGGAACTCTACGAGATGCGCGCAGTGCTCGAAGGCTCGGCACCTAGAGGCGCGCCGCCCAGACCGTTCCCATTTCCCCCGATCAATCAAAATCGCCCCTACGAGCCTTCGCAAGTATTCGCGAAAGCCCACAATCGTTGAGGTTGCTCGCACCTGAGCAAGTTACTGAAAATTATTAATTAAATCAGACTGTCGCAGGAAAAACCCCTAATTTTTCTCACACTATTGGTTGCTTTTGCGCAAACTTCTGGTTGTTTTGGCAATAGGTGTTTTTGGCGACCCCGGCAGGATTCGAACCTGCAACCTGCCCCTTAGGAGGGGGCTGCTCTATCCAGTTGAGCCACGGGGCCGTTGCGCTAGGTTCTACCTTCACTGAGGCGTCTTGTCATGGACCTTTTCTGTGCCCGACAAGTCTAAGACACAGGCGCCGTGTCGCGTTACAAAAGGTTTGAGAACTTTGCCAAAACTTGCTCATAAACCGCGCGTTTGAACGGTACGATATTGGCAACGAGGTCCCCTACGGCCAGCCACCGCCATTCTGAGAATTCGGGGTGTTGAACCGCGATGTTCACCTGTTCATCACTGCCATGAAACCGCATCAGGAACCACTTTTGCTCCTGACCGCGATAGCGCCCTTTCCAGATTCGTGGCACGATGTCATGCGGCAAATCGTAGGCGACCCAACCCGCGCTTTCGGCCTCGACCGTTACCAGATCCGGCGACACGCCGGTCTCTTCTTCCAGTTCGCGCAGCGCGGCGTCACGAGGGGTTTCGCCCTTGTCGATGCCACCTTGGGGCATCTGCCAAGCAGCCACTTCGCTGTCCAACCGTTGCCCGACAAACACGTGGCCATCTGCGTTCACAAGCATGACGCCGACGTTGCGGCGGTACGGCAGCTTGGCAATGTCTTCGGGCGTCATGACAGATCTCCTTGTGGCATACCCGTGTCCTAGCCAATCAAGGGGCTGGACGCAATTGACCGCATTGGATTTGTGGGGCCATGCCAAGCCGCCGATTGTACATTTACGTCGCTCCAGTGCATCGCTACACCCGATTCATGCGTTCACGGTCAGGGCCAGTCAGACTCCTGGGCACAACTGTGCCGAATTCCGAGCTTTGCCCAAAGCCGGGATGGTCCAGCGACACGAGAACCCGCCGCGCAGCATTGAAGCGAGGTGGCCAGTGGATAGCGGCCCTGATAGCGGTCAGAAAAATGGACTGGTACTAAACTGTGCACTGCCTTTATCCAACGATCAAACGCGCCTGACTCAGCCGTTTCTCTGGCGGTTACCGCCAACTCACGAATATCGAATCCATAGCTGGCGATAGTCTGGCCATGGCTTCCGGAAAATTCCACCTTAGGCTGAATTCAGGCAAATACGGGCTTTCATTCCGGAACTCCCAAACACACGGCTCTGGGCCGTTCGCTACGCCGCGGAGCCAATGAGTTGGATGGCGGCGATGCGCAGCTGTCTGTCACTCGGAAAATTTCTCCGTGAGACACAAACCCGAGGTGGCAATCTCTCCACTTCTGCTAAATGTGCACCCCACGAACGGATATGGGGCTCTGCCCCTGCGCCAGCAAGCAGGCGCCACCCCGAGGTATTTTGGGAACAAAAAGCCCAGCAGGCCAATATAGAAAGGGCGCCCGAAAAGGACGCCCTTTTGGCTGGGTTTGGCTTGGGGTTACTCTTTTGAACCCAATGCCGACAGACCTTTGAGGATATCCAGTGCATACGCCAACTGGTAATCCTCTTCCCGCAGTTTCGCGGCGTCTTCGGCTTTGGCGCGGTCTTCTTCGATCTGGCGCACCTCGTCGTCGGTCAGGCTGTCGTTGTTCAAGCTGCCGCGCAGGTCCGCTTCGCCATTAAAGCGGCGGCTGGTTTCTTCTTCCTCCTCGGAGGCGGCCTTGCGGCGCGGCTGTTCTACGACGATGTCCGGGCTCACGCCCAGCGCCTGAATAGAACGGCCCGACGGCGTGTAATACCGCGCTGTGGTCAGACGCATCGCGCCTTCGCCCCGCAACGGCATCACAGTTTGAACAGACCCTTTGCCAAAGCTCTTGGTGCCCACAACGATCGCGCGGCGGTGATCCTGTAGCGCACCGGCAACAATTTCGGAGGCTGAGGCCGACCCGCCATTGATCAGAACAACAATCGGTTTGCCCGCCGCCAGATCGCCCGGTTCGGCGTTGTAACGCTCGCCATCCTGCGGATTGCGGCCACGGGTCGACACGATCTCACCTTTTTCAAGGAAGCTGTCGGACACTTTGATCGCTTGGGTCAGCAAACCACCCGGGTTGTTGCGCAGATCCAGAACGATGCCGTTCACATTGTCCATGCCGCCCAGTTCTTCGACTTGTTTGGCAAAACCGGTCTCAAGGTTTGGCGTGGTCTGGTCGTTGAATGTGGTGACCCGCAGAACCACGCTGTCGCCGACAGTGCGGGTGCGCACAGCGGTCAGTTTGATGGTGTCACGCACGATGGTCACGTCAAACGGTTCGGTTTCGCCTTCACGCACCACAGTGATCACAATTTCGCTGCCAACAGGGCCGCGCATCATTTCTACCGCCTGATCGAGGTTCAGACCCAGAACGCTTTCGCCATCCACATGGGTGATGAAATCGCCCGCTTCGATGCCTGCGGCATCCGCAGGGGTGTCATCAATCGGGGAGACAACTTTGACAAAGCCCTCTTCTTGGGTGACCTCAATGCCAAGCCCGCCAAATTCTCCGCGCGTCTGGACGCGCATATCTTCGGCATCATCAGGCGACAAATAAGAACTGTGCGGGTCAAGCGACGTCAACATGCCGTTGATGGCTGCTTCGATCAGATCACCTTCGTCGACGTCTTCGACATATTGCACGCGAATGCGTTCAAAAATATCGCCGAACAGATCCAACTGTTGATACACGTTGGCTTTACGATCATTTTCTTGCGCCAGCAGGGGGCCTGCCACCTGTGTCGTGACCAGCAGACCGGCAACAATGCCACCCGCGGCCGCAGCGACAAACTTCTTCATGTGCTATCCATCCTTATTGGTTTTGAACCACGTTTCCGGGTCCACGGGCGATTTGCCCTCTCTTACCTCTATATAGAGCGTTTCTGTGCGGTCCTGACCAGTGCCTTCACTCGACTGTGACAGGATGGCACCCACTTCTGGATCATTTCCGCCCATCAAACCGACCGGAGTGCCCTCTGGCACCACTTCTCCGACCCGGCCATAGACCTGCGCCAGCCCTGAAAAGACAAAAAGGAAGCCCGGCTGCGGCTCCAGAATCATCACGTTTCCATAATCCAACAGCGGACCACGATATCGGATCGTCGCCGCCGCCGGCGCCGTCACCAGCGCGTTGGGCCGCGTCGCCAGCACCAATCCCGGGCGTTTGATGCCGGCGGCATCTGCCTCTCCGGCGCGGCGCAGCACGCGTGCCTCAACCGGCAGCGCCAGAGCACCTTTGCGCCCCGTGATGTCCGGCAGGTCAATTTCGGCCATGCCTTCGACCTGCAAATCTACCAAGGCGCTGGCGAAGCCTTCCAGTGTTTCGGTCGACGCAATCAACAACGCGGTTTGCACCGGATTTTCGGTAAACCGCAGTGGCAGGTCCGTGCGATCTGCCATGGCTTTGGACAATTCCTGACGTGCCGCTTGTGCGCCGGCCAACCCACCCTGAAGCGTTTCCGCCGCGCCTTCTTGCAAGCTGCGCAGAATGGTCACTTCTTCGAGATCGCGCCGCACCGCCGCCGCTCTGGTTTCAAGCGCCGGGGTTACGTCGGCCAAAATCATGCCCGCGCGGGCCGTGCCCACCGGCCCATCAGGATGCAACAACATCACCGGCGACGTGCCCTGCCCCATGGTCTGCAATACACCCAATAGACGGGCGATATCGACCTCTTGTGCCTTCAACTGTTTGCTGAGCTGCGCCTCGCGGATGGCGGCCCGTCGCAGCCCTGCACGCAGCGCAGTCAATCCGGCTTCATAAGCGTGGACCACCGTGGTCAGCGACGTCACGCGGTCCCGACTGCCTTTGGCTTTGGACAACGCCACCGATGCCGCTTCCAATTGTTCTGCTGCCAAACGTGCCGAACCGGCCGGATCGGTCTCGGTCCGACCCGGAGCGGCCGCAAGCACGGTCAAAACCGCCAGCGTAAGCAAAAGCGCAGGGCATCTCATCGTGTGATCAGGCTCTCTCCGGTCATTTCCTCGGGCAACTCCAGCCCCATCAATTCCAACAACGTCGGCGCAAGATCGGCCAGACGCCCTTCGCGCAACGACGCGCCCTCAGGTCCATTCACCAAAACCACCGGCACAGGGTTTAACGTATGTGCTGTGTGTGGCCCACCTGTGACGGGATCCACCATGGTTTCACAATTGCCATGATCCGCAGTCACGATCATCGCGCCACCCGCCACCTCAAGCGCCGCGCGCACCTTGCCAAGACCTTCGTCCACTGCGGCACAGGCCGCCATCGCGGCCTCAAGGCTGCCGGTGTGCCCCACCATATCGGGATTGGCGTAGTTGGTGACAATCAGCTCATAGCCATGCGCGATCGCCGCCACAAATTGCTCTGTGACTTCGGCACAAGACATCTCGGGCTGCAAATCATACGTCGCCACTTTGGGCGATTTCGGCATAAAACGATCTTCGCCCTGCAATGGCGTTTCTTCGCCCCCGTTCAGGAAAAACGTCACATGCGGGTATTTCTCGGTTTCCGCCAATCGGAACTGGGTTTTGCCAGCTTTGGCGACCCACTCACCCAGCGTGTTGGCGATTTCCTGTTTCGGATAGACCGTGGTCATATTACCGTTGTGCGCCTCGGAATAGTTCACCATGCCCAACACCGCCGCCCACTGTGGACGCCCTGAAACGTCAAAGGCGTCAAAGTCCGGCTGGGCCAGCGCCGCCAGAATTTCACGCGCCCGATCCGCGCGGAAGTTCAGGCAGAAAAACCCGTCGCCATCTTTGGCCCCGGCATAGTCGCCAATCACCGTGGCCGGAATGAACTCGTCGCTTTGACCCTGCGCATAGGCGGCGTCAACAGCCTCCTTGGCGCTGGTTGCCACCAGCCCTTTGGCGCCAACCCAGGCATCAAACGCCGTGCTGACACGCTCCCAACGATTGTCGCGATCCATTGCGAAATACCGCCCAGTGACGGTTGCAACCGTGGCTCCGTCAGGCAGCGCGGCCATCAAGGTCTCGACAAAGCCCAGCGCCGAACTTGGCGCCACATCGCGCCCGTCGGTGATCGCGTGCAGCGCAACGGGTACACCAGCGTCCGTCACAGCTTTGATGGCTGCCAGAACATGGCTCAGATGGCCGTGCACGCCGCCGTCCGAAATCACGCCCATCAAATGCGCAGTGCCGCCGGTGTCTTTCAATGTCGCAATGAAATCCTGCAATGCGGCGTTGTCGAAAAACGATCCATCCTCGATCGCCAGATCAATCTGACCCAAGTCCATCGCCACCACGCGGCCTGCGCCGATATTGGTGTGGCCCACCTCGGAATTGCCCATTTGCCCGCTTGGCAGACCCACGTCCGGCCCATGCGTGATCAACGTCGCATTCGGACAGTCCGCCATCATCGCGTCAAAGTTTGGTGTGGCGGCCAGAAACGGCGCATTGGCAGCGGTGTCGTCAGAGACACCCCACCCGTCCAGAATGCACAAAACAACGGGTTTGGGCGATGTCATAGGGGGCTCCGATTACTGCTTTGCGACGTTCTACCGCGTGCATGCCGCAGGGGGAACTGGTTTTTGGATCAAAGCCGACACGCAGCTTACCGCCGTCCTTCCCGTAGCCAGCCGGCCACAATGAACAACGACGCCAACAACAGCACTGCCCAAGCAGGCAACAAAGGCGTGCGCGCCACATCCAAGGTCTCAAACGCGCCGCGTGGCGTGATCCCGATCCATCCGCGCCCCATCGCTGGTCGTCCAGCCCGCACATCGCGCACCGCAGGCACGCCATCCACCAAAGCCCAATCGCCGCCGTTGGTGGCCTCCATCATGGGCGCCAGCATGGCCGCGCTGGACAGCGTTTCTTCAAACTCACGCGGCGCGGCGGGCCCAAGCCCGATCACAGAGCTCTCATCGCCGTTCACAAGTCGATAAAGCCCGATGTCGGCGCCGTCATAAACCGCCTCAAAACGCCCCGGTGTTGTCTCCTCCAGCGGCAGCGACACGATCTCACCCGCAGGCGTGGTGATCTGCACATCCCCCACGTCCTCTTGCAAAGACCGTCGCACAATCCGCATCCGCTGTCCGGTGGCCTCAGCCCACAGCGCCTCTTCCTCCAGCTCCGGCTCACCCATCATCCAATGCGCCAGCCGCCGCAACATCTCAAGCTGCGGCCCGCCACCATCATAGCCCCGCGCCCACAGCCAGGCGTGATCAGACGCCAACAGCGCCACGCGTCCTTCCCCAACACGATTGAGCATCAACAGCGGGCTGTCCTCCGCTCCGGTCATCAAAACATCGCCCGCTTCCGGCGCCACTTCGACCTGTCGCAACCACGCCCCCCAATTGCCCGCATTCGGCAGGCCCGCAGTCACCGGATGCCGTTCGCCGACGTCAGAAACTGTCGGTACAAACCGCTGATCCATCACCCGCGCGGTCGGGCTTCCCGGCAACACCTGCGACAGAGGGGAGCGATAGATACTGTCGGCACTGGCATAATCCGGCCCAGCGGCCACCAAGACGGCCCCGCCCTTGCGCACATAATCCGCCACGTTTTCCAGATAGAGCGACGGCAAAATACCGCGCCGTTGATAGCGGTCAAAAATGATCAGATCGAAATCATCGATCTTCTCCATAAACAATTCGCGCGTCGGAAAGGCGATCAACGACAACTCTGCCACCGGCACGCCGTCCTGCTTTTCCGGCGGGCGCAAAATGGTGAAATGCACCAGATCAACCGAGGCGTCCGATTTCAGAAGATTGCGCCACGTCCGCGCGCCTTGGTGTGGCTCACCCGACACCAGCAGCACCCGCAACCTGTCGCGCACGCCGTTAATCTGCACCAGCGCCGCGTTGTTGCGATCCGTCAGCTCGCCTTCTTCAAACGGCACCGAAAACTGGATCACGTTGCGCCCACCGTGTGGCAAGGTTACCGGCAGCTCAATATCGCGCCCCAAAGGCACCATGAATTCCTGCGGCGCTTCGCCGTCAATCGAGATGTAAAGCGGCGCGCGGGCCACGCCGGTTGGCGCCGCGCCGCTGTCTTCAACCCGCAAAGTCAACGTCACAGGCTCGCCCAGAATGGCAAAGGCAGGCGCGTTTTTGACGCTCAACCGCCGGTCCCAATCGCTGTCCCGTCCTGTGTGCAGCAAATGAAACGGCGCAGGCAGGTCTGGCGCCAGATCCATGTCATGCACCACGCCATCGCTCAGTGCGACCACGCCTGCAACGCGGCCCCGAGGTTCCTGTGCAAGGGCTTCGTTCAGCGCCGCCATCATCTCGGTTCCGGCGTCATTCAGGCCATCGCCCACATCCACGCGCCGCACTTCGGTGTTGTTGCGCGCTCCCAACCGCGCGGCCATCGCGGTGGCCGCCGCTTCGGTCCGCTCAGTCCGATCATCCAGCCTCTGACTGGCGCTTTGGTCCACCAACATCAGGACAATATCACTCAGCGGCGCGCGATTTTCGGTTTGCAACAAAGGCCCCGCCAAAGCCGCCAAAATCACCAGCCCCGCCAAGGCGCGAAACGCCCAGCCCGTCAAACCGCGCCACAGCGCAATCGACACCGCGATCCCGCTCAAGGCCGCCAATGCGACCAACAACCAGAGCGGCACAATCGGATCAAACAACAGGTTTCCGGTCATTGGCCCAACCGATCCAGCAACGCAGGCACATGCACCTGATCGCTTTTGTAATTGCCCGTCAGCACGTGCATCACAAGGTTCACACCAAACCGGTAGGCCAGCTCGCGTTGCCGCTCTCCGGCGCGGCCTCGCCCAATCGGATATACTGTGTTGCCGCGCGCATCCCGCGCCCAAGCCGCCGCCCAGTCGTTGCCGCCAATCACCACCGGCGTCACGCCATCGTTAAGGTTGCGAAACGGCATACCTTCGATCAGCACCGCATCCGGCGGCGCGGCCTCAACCCAGACCTCATCGCTCCCGTATCGACCCGGAAAATCCTGCAACAGGTAAAACGTACGCGTCAGAACGTGGTCTGACGGCAACGGATCGAGTGGCGGAATATCCAACCCCGTCGCAAGGCTTTGCAGCTTGCGCCCGTTCGGACTGCTGGCACCGAACCCTGCAACATCACCATCGCGCGTATCAAACAAGATCATCCCGCCCGAGCGCAAATATTCGTTCAACTTGGCATAGGCCTCGCGGCTTGGCGTGGGTTGATCCGGCGTAATAGGCCAGTAAAGAAAGGGATAGAACGCCAGCTCATCGCGTTCCAGATCCACCGACGCTGGCGGCCCGGGCTCCACCGATGTGCGGAAGTTGAGCACATTGCCCAACCCGCGCATTCCAGCAAAGGCCACGTCATCCACCTGTTTGTCGCCGGTCACAATGTGGGCCAGCGTGACCTCTTGTGCGTGGTCCACCAAGACATCCGCCGATTGCGCCAACGCGTCGGAACCGCCGCTGACAGCAATCATCGTCGCGACAGCAACCGATGCGACCCGCGCACCCCAAAGTCGGCCAGACACGGCCAATGACGCCAACACATCCACCGCTAAAAGGATCAGAGCCGCCGCCAAAAAGTACCCGGACAAATCGGTTGTCACCGCGCCGCGCAGCCCCTCAACCGGCACATCCGCAGGCCAACGCACCGGCGCCAACGTATCCTCGTCGCGCACAACATTCAGCGCCATCAACCGATCTCCGTCACGATACAAACCGGGGCGCAACTCCGCGCTCAGCGGCTGTTCCAGCATCGCTTCACCCGCCACACCCGGCAAGGTCTGGCCATCCTCCAGCCGTCCAAATCCATCCAGCACTTTCACCGGTTGCCAAGTTGTGCCCGCCAAACGCTCTTCTGCATCCGCGCTTGTGGCGCTCAACACCGCCAACCGGTCCAGCATTTGCACAAACAGCCCGGACAACGGCAGCCCCGACCACTGGGCATTGGCAGTGACATGCACCAGAACCACTTGTCCCTGACCCACAGCTTTGCGCGTCACCAGTGGCGTGCCATCGCTTAGCGCGGCGATCACCCGATCCGCCAAGGTTGGATCCGGCTGTGCCATGACCTGCGCCGTGACTGTGACTTCATCCGGCACGGAAAGTCCGTAAAACGGGCTGTCCACATCAAACGGCGCCAGCGACTTGGGTTCCCCCCAACTCATCGCGCCGCCAATGCTGCGCCCACCCGCGCGCAACCGCACCGGCATCAACGGGTCTTCCTCGGACCGGCTGACCTCGCTCGCCGCCAGTTTTGGTCCGGCAAACCGCAACAGCAAACCGCCCTGATCCAGCCAGTCCAGCATCGCCGCTGTCTCGCCCTCAGACAAAACCGCCACATCCGCCAGCACGACCACATCGGGATTGGCCGGCAGAATATCCGTCAACGCGCCTTCCAACACATCGGCCGTCGGCTCCAAAGCCTGCCGTAGATAATGCAGCGGCGACAAAAGCTGCAGACCTTCGCGATCCTCACGCCCTGCAATCAAAGCCACCTCGCGGCGGCGCAGGCTGTCGTCACTCAAACTCACCGCGCCGGCCGAACGCAGCCCCGCAATCTCAAACCGTGTCACCCGTGCCCGCAGTTCACTTGGCAGCGACAGCGCGACCTCGGCCTCCGCATCTCCTGCCTCAAACGTTAAAGGCAACGCCGCCAACACCCGCTCGGTGCCCGCCGGATCAAGCCCAATGGCCTGCACAGTGATCTCGCGTTGCAACGCCGCCTGCGTGCGCTTGGCGGTCAGGATGACTTTGCCATCCTCATATCGTGGCGGTGCCAGCGCCAAAGCCCCACGCCCGGTCTGCACCACACGCACATCGCCACGCGCCTGCAAGGCCTCCAAGACGTCGTCGCGTCCTTCGCGATCCAATCCATCGGACAGCCAAATGGTGTCAAACGCCTGATCGCCAAGCGAGTCTGCAAATCCTGTGTGGGTCTCCACATCT
Source organism: Shimia sp. SK013 (assembly GCF_001292625.1). Classification (GTDB taxonomy): domain Bacteria; phylum Pseudomonadota; class Alphaproteobacteria; order Rhodobacterales; family Rhodobacteraceae; genus Shimia. The sequence goes on along the minus strand of NZ_LAJH01000021.1, from coordinate 311,090 downwards.
GCCGCCCAAGGCGCTGGCAGAACGCCCGCCATGCGCGCCTTCCAAACGTCGGCTTGCGCAAACCGCAATTCCTCCGGCGCGCTCAACCGCTGCAAAGCCACCACGCGTCCGTCGCGCGCCGCTTCATCCAGCAACGCGTCCACCATCGCGCGCCGCGCATCCCAATCGCTTGCCGAAGCCCAGCTGCCATCCATCAGGACCAACAACGGCCCGCGCCCCTCTTCGCGATCCTGCGGGTTTAGCAAGGGGCCAGCCAATCCGATGATCACAGCCGCCAGCGCCAACATGCGCAGCACCAACAGCCACCACGGCGTGCGATCCGTCACGGTGTCGTCGTCGCTCAGCCCCAATAACAGCACAACGCCAGGAAACCGGCGCTTCACCGGCGCAGGCGGAATGGCCCGCAAAATCAGCCACAGGATCGGCAAAACCACCAATGCCGCCAACAAAATCGGCGTTGTGAACCCTATGGCGAGACCAAACATCATCCACGGTTCTCCAACGCCCGATGCAACCACAACAACGCCGCCTGCGCACTGTCACCGGTGTGATGCGTGCCATATTGCCAACCCGTCACCCGACACAGATGGCGCAAAGCCTCCCGCCGCTCCGCCAACCGGTCAATATAACGCTGCCGCAAATCGTCAGCCTTCTTGGTTTCATGGGCCAACGTGCCACCCATGCTTTCAAATATGGCCCGCCCCCGATACGGGAAATCTTCCTCAGCCGGATCAAGCACCTGATAACAAACGCCGCGCACCCCGCGATCCGCAGCCTTGGTCAGCGCTTCGGAAAACGCGTCAAAGTCGCCCATGAAATCGGACACAAACAACGCCCGCGCGTGGGGCAACATGGCCTTGGTTTCCGGCGTGCCGTAATCGCCGTCCTCATCACGCATAAACATCTCAGTCAGGCGCAGAATCTGCCCCTCACCACGTCGTGGCGGCAAAAGTGTGCCCGTCAGGCCAACCCGTTCGCCGCTGCGGATCAGCAAAATCGCCACCGCCAGCGCCAGAACACGCGCGCGGTCTCGTTTGGTGACACCATCTTTGACGCTGGCAAACCGCATCGAGGGTGCCGCATCCACCCAAAGCATCACCGACTGCGCCACTTGCCATTCGCGTTGGCGCACAAATTGCGCGTCCGATTTGGCTGACCGCCGCCAGTCAATCATTCGCAAACTGTCGCCGGGTTGCACGGGTCGGTATTGCCAGAAATCGTCGCCCAGCCCCGACCGCCGTCGCCCGTGCTCGCCCAACAAAACCGTGCCGGCCAAATGCTCCGCCTGCGCCAACAGGGGCGGCAGGCGTGCTGCCTCCGCCTCAGCTTTGCTGCGCAGATGGGCGTTTTGGCTCACGCGGCAGCTCCTACGCTGTCAAACCGACGCACTGTTTCTTCGATCAAACCGGCCAACGACTCGCCGCGCGCCCGCGCCGCAAACGTCAGCGCCATCCGGTGGCTCAGCACCGGACCCGCCATGTCGACAACGTCCTGTGCATTGGGTGCCAAACGTCCATGCAACAAGGCTTGCGCCCGCACGGTCATCATCAAGGCCTGCGCCGCACGCGGCCCTGGCCCCCAGCTCACATGATCGCGCACCGCTTCGCTGGCGCTCGGATCATCGGGTCGGCAGGCCCGCACCAGATCAAGGATCAATTCCATCACACTCTCGCCCACCGGCATCCGGCGCAGCAATGTCTGCGCCGCGATCAATTCCTCGCCAGTGAACACCTGATGCGCCTCGTCTTCCTGCACACCCGTGGTTGCCAAAAGAATGTCGCGCTCGGTGTCGCGGTCAGGATACGGCACGTCGATCTGCACCAGAAACCGGTCCAACTGCGCCTCAGGCAGCGGATAGGTGCCTTCCTGCTCAATCGGGTTCTGCGTCGCAAGCACATGAAATGGCGCATCCAGCGGTCGATCTTCGCCGGCCACGGTCACCTGCTTCTCCTGCATCGCCTGCAAAAGCGCGGATTGTGTGCGCGGGCTGGCGCGGTTGATCTCATCCGCCATCAAGAGTTGGCAAAAAATCGGCCCCGGGACGAATCGAAATTCGCGCGTGCCGCCTTTGCCTTTCTCCAAAACCTCGGAACCAAGAATATCGGCGGGCATCAGGTCCGGCGTGAATTGTACGCGGTTGCCGTTCAAGCCCATAACGGTGGACAACGTGTCCACCAAAAGCGTCTTGCCAAGCCCCGGAAGACCAATAAGCAAAGCGTGTCCGCCGCACAAAAGGGACGACAGCGTCAAGTCGACAACCCTCTCCTGCCCGACAAATCGCCGTGTAATCGCCGCCTTGGCGGCCGCCAGTTTTTCACCCAGCGCTTCGATTTCCACGACCAGATCGGCGTCTTCACTCATGACATTTCTCCTGACAGGTCTATATGCTTACAGTGACCTTAGCCCGCGCAGATGAAATGGCAAAAACAATGAGCGCACAATTTCCCGTGAAACCCTCGGTAAATGATCTTGCCGCCACCGCAACCGCGGCGGTGAAACAGCGTGGCCCGGCGCCGGTGCACCTGTGGAACCCACCGTTTTGCGGCAATATCGACATGCGAATTGCCCGCGACGGCACCTGGTTTCACGAAGGCGGCCCGATCAGCCGCCCCGCCATGGTCAAACTCTTCAGCTCGATTTTGCGCAAGGACGGCGACGCCTATTTTTTGGTCACGCCCGTCGAGAAAGTTGGCATCATCGTCGAAGATGCCCCCTTTGTGGCGCAGGATTTCACTGTCGCGGGCAGTGGCGCAGACCAAACCCTGACCTTTGAAACCCACATTGGTGAAACCGCCACTGCAGGGCCGGACAATCCGATCCGCGTGGGCATCAACGGCGAAGACCCCGCGCCTTATGTCACGATCCGCGCCAATCTTGAGGCCAAGATTGATCGCAAAACTTTTTATCGAATGGTTGAGCTTGGCGAAGAACAGCTCATAGACGGCACAGACTGGTTCGGCGTGCGCTCAGGCGGCGTCTTCTTCCCGATGATCCCGGCTTCAGACCTCGCTTAATCGTCTGCAACCAGCCGTAAGTAATTCTCATCGGTAAAGCGCAGCGCAGCGCCATCGCTCAGGTCAAACAGCGAGCGATCCACCTTGGTCAATGCGCCAAGATAGACGTGAATGCCACAACATGGCTCCTGACTGGCGCAGCCTACGGCGTGAATGGCGCTTGGCCCAATCTGGAAAACATCGCCTGCGCCCAGCCTGACTTCGCTGCTTTTCTGCAAACCGCCGCCTGTGCCACGTTCATAAAAATCGTTGCGCTCCGCGCCGCGATACACCGCAATCGTCGCGAGCATCTTGTGATCATGCGGCGGCACCGTCTTGCCCGGTTGAAACCGGCAATGCCAGATCGACACGGTCTCGTCCTCAAACAGGATCACGTCATCCTCTTCATACGTCGGAAGGGCGTCGCCAAACGCCACAGGATCCGCCACGGCCTCCTCCAGAAGCGCCTTGATATCCGCCCGCGCTGTCTCGGATTTCGCCACCCCTCGCAACCGCGCCACCAATTCGTTCACCCTGTCCGTCATTGCCGCTCTCCTGTCCTCACCCCTATCCAAAATCTTGCAGCCTTTTGCATCTCCCACAAGAGCGGCCGCATTTCCCGCAGCTCAGGTGTGGAATTAACAAATTTTCACAATAACTGAATGCAAGCGCACTCGACCTTTGACAGGTCGGATTTTCCCGAGCTATGAAATACTTAGGAGATTAACAAGTGCCCAATTTTGCCGCCAATCTGACGCTCCTTTTTAAAGAGCTGCCGGAGTTAGACCGTTTTGACGCCGCCAGGGCCGCCGGATTTGGCGCCGTGGAGGTGCTCTTTCCCTACGACTTGCCCGCCCCGCATGTTCAGTCCGCTCTGTCGCGCAATGCATTGTCGCTCGAATTGATCAACTGCCCACCGCCCAACTACACCGGTGGCCCACGCGGCTTTGCCGCCGTACCCGAATGCCAAGATCGGTTCCGGCACGATTTCAAACGCGCGCTGCGCTACGCAGAAACGCTCGGAGCCCGGCTTTTACACATCATGGCAGGCCCGGCCACCGGTCCGGAAGCGCGCCGCACATTCGTTGAAAACCTGCTCTGGGCCAGCGATGTTGCTCAAAAACAGAAACTGACCATTGAGCCGATCAACGACGTCGACATGCCGGGGTATTTCCTCAACGATTTTGACCTCGCGGCCGACATCCTAGACGAAGTCGCCGCCCCCAACCTCGCCCTGCAATTCGACACCTATCACGCATACAAAATCCACGGTGATGTGGCCGCGTGCTGGGCCAAACACGGCCACCGCGTTGGACACATCCAAATCGGCGGCATCCCGGACCGCCACGAACCCGCTGGTGGCCCGTTCGATTTTCCGGCGTTCTTCAAGATGCTGGACGACACCGGCTACGACGGTGCCGTCAGCGCAGAGTATGTCCCCTCAGGTCGCACAACCGAAAGCGGCCTCGGATGGTTGACCCTACGCTCGGTAACCTAGGCGCTTAATGCGCCTCGGCCCAATTCGCACCCTGTCCCGCATCCACAATCAACGGCACGTCCAGCTTTACGGCCGGCTCGGCTGCGCCCTGCATTATGTCGCGCGCCACAGCGATGGTCTCATCAACCGCGGCATCCTCAACCTCAAAGATCAATTCATCATGCACCTGTAGCAGCATCTTGGCCGGCAGGTCCTTGATCGCATCAGGCATCCGCACCATCGCGCGGCGGATGATATCGGCCGCCGTGCCTTGGATCGGCGCGTTGATCGCCGCTCGATACGCAAAACTCGCACGCGGCCCCTTGGCGTTGATCTCCGGCGTGTGGATTTTGCGACCAAACAGCGTCTGCACATAGCCGTGCTCTTTGGCAAAGGCCTTGGTGTCGTCCATATAGGTCCGAATGCCGGGGAAGCGCTCAAAATAGCGGTTGATGAAATCTTGCGCGTCTCCGCGCGGAATGCGCAAATTGCGCGCCAGTCCAAAGCCTGAAATGCCGTAAATCACTCCAAAGTTGATCGCCTTCGCGCGGCTTCGCACGTCGCTGGTCATCTCATCCATCGGCACGCCAAACACCTCGGATGCGGTCATGGCGTGGATATCCTGTCCCTCACGGAACGCCGCCTTCAAGGCATCAATTTCCGCGACATGCGCCAAAATTCGCAACTCAACCTGTGAATAGTCAAGCGAGATCAGCGTCTTGCCCTCATCCGCCACAAAGGCCTCGCGAATGCGCCGACCCTCTTCAGAGCGCACGGGAATGTTTTGCAAGTTCGGATCAGCCGAGGCCAAACGCCCCGTGTTTGCGCCAGTCTGCACATACGACGTATGCACACGACCCGTGTCCGCGTTGATATGGGTCTGCAACGCGTCAGTATAGGTCGACTTGAGCTTGCTCAGCTGTCGCCAATCCAGCACCAGCCCGGGCAAGCTGTGTTCGGTCGCCAGATCCTCAAGTACATCAACCCCCGTGGCGTAGGCCCCGGTTTTGCCTTTCTTGCCGCCCGGCAACGCCATCTCGTCAAACAGGATCTCGCCAAGCTGTTTTGGACTGCCAACGTTGAACGACCGTCCGGCGGCCTCGTGAATCTCCGCTTCCAATCCGGCCATCTTCTGCGCAAACGCGTTGGACATCCGGCTCAGCGTATCACGGTCCACCTTGATGCCATGCCGCTCCATCTGCGCCAATACCGGCACCAAAGGCCGTTCCAGCGTTTCATAGACCGTTGTCACCTGTTTTTGGTGCAGCTTTGGCCTGAACATCTTCCACAAACGCAATGTGACATCCGCATCTTCGGCGGCATATTTCACGGCATCTTCGATTGGCACCTTGTCAAACGTGATCGCACTTTTGCCCGTACCCAAAAGCGTTTTGATCGAGATCGGCTGATGTCCAAGATAACGCTCCGAGAGCGCGTCCATCCCGTGATTGTGCTCACCGGCGTGCAGCGCATAACTCAGCAACATCGTGTCATCCACCGGCGCGACGGCGATGTTATAGTTGGCAAACACCTTGCAGTCATATTTCGCGTTCTGGAAAATCTTCAGAACGGACGCATCCTCAAGCATCGGCTGCAAAGCATCCAGTACCTCTTGCAAAGGCATCTGCCCCGCCTGCAACTCATCCCCTCCAAACAGATCGTCGCTGGCACCTTTTTTGTGGCCCACAGGGATGTAGCACGCCTCGCCCGGCTCCACCGACAAACAAATCCCCGCCAGCTCCGCCACCATCTCGTTCAGCGAATTGGTTTCCGTGTCCACCGCCACATAGCCGCGCTTCATGATCTGCGCGATCCAGCGGTCCAACGCCGCGCGGTCCTGCACCCATTCGTATTTTGCAGCATCAATCGGCACGGATTCTTCTTGTGCAACCACAGATGCTTGCGCCACAGGCTCTGCGATCACTGGCGCGTCAACGCCCAACTTGTCAGCAGCCCGTTTGGCCAAGGTGCGGAATTCCATCTCGGCCAGGAATCCCAACAACGTGTCGGCATCGGCGTCTTGCACCTCAAGATCATCGATTGTGAAATCCAGCTGCATGCCCTCATCCAGCTGCACCAGCTTTTTGGACAATTCGATCTGCGCGCGATTGTCGATCAGCGACTGTCGCCGCTTGGGTTGCTTGATCTCTTCGGCGCGGTCCAGAAGGCTTTCCAGATCGCCGTATTCGTTGATCAACAAAGCGGCGGTCTTGATCCCGATGCCCGGCGCGCCAGGTACGTTGTCGACACTGTCACCCGCAAGCGCTTGCACATCGACAACCCGTTCCGGTCCGACGCCAAATTTCTCATGCACCCCGTCGCGGTCGATACGCTTGTTCTTCATCGCATCCAGCATCTCGACACCGCCGCCAACAAGCTGCATCAGGTCTTTGTCGGAACTGATGATCGTGCAGCGCCCACCGGCCTCACGCGCCTGAACGGCAAGCGTGGCGATGATGTCATCCGCTTCAAAGCCTTCAACCTCTTTGCAGGCAATGTTGAAGGCGCGGGTCGCATCCCGCGTCAACGGGAATTGCGGCACCAGATCCTCCGGCGCGGGTGGACGGTTGGCTTTGTACAGATCATACATCTCGTTGCGAAACGACTTGCCGGAATAGTCAAAGATCACCGCCACATGCGTCGGCGCATCAGGGCCGGCATTGTCTTCGACATAGCGCTGCAACATATTGCAAAACCCTGCGACCGCACCGATGGGCAAACCATCGGATTTGCGCGTCAAAGGCGGCAACGCGTGATACGCCCGAAAGATAAAGGCCGATCCGTCGATCAGATGCAGGTGACATCCTTTACCAAAACTCATGGCGCGCTCCTGTTTTGTTCTGCTTTGCCCTGTTGTGCCACGCCCCCAACCGTGCCGCCACCCGGAAATTGCGGGAAAGGGGCGCCGCCCCTTCGCCACAGCAAGCTGCGGCTACCCCGAGGTATTTGAGGAACAAAAAAGCAAAGGCGGCTCACAGGCTCAGCGCAGCTGAGCCATGCCCAACCGGAGGAGCCTTGTCACAGACAAGTCGACGACGGGCGGGAGACCCTTGCCAAGCATGGGCGGGGCTGATCTATGACTCTGCGAAAATCGAGAGGACTGAGGATGACACATCTTTGGGTGCGTGCCGAGCAGCGGCCAAATGAGGAACGGGTGGGGCTCACCCCCGAAGGCGCCAAGGCGCTTGTAGAAAAAGGCATCCGCGTAACCGTTGAGCAAAGCTCCGTACGTGCGATCGGGCTTGAAGGCTACATCGAAGCAGGCTGCGAAATCGCGGCCGAAAACAGCTGGCCGGACGCGTCGCGCGATGCCATCATATTCGGTCTCAAAGAGCTTCCCGAAGACGGCACCCCCTTGCCGCATCGACACATCATGTTTGGCCACGCCTTCAAGGGTCAGCACTCCGGCGTCGCACTTCTGAAACGCTTTAAGGCGGGCGGCGGTACCCTCTATGATCTTGAATACCTCGTAAACGAAACCGGTCGCCGTGTTGCGGCCTTTGGCTATTGGGCCGGCTATGCCGGCGCGGCCGTCACGCTCAAAAGCTGGGCCGCCCAGCAGCGCAGCGAGATCTGCGGACCTGTGGGTGTGTATGCTGGCAAAGACGCCTTGTTGTCGGACCTGAATGCTGAACTTGATGCGCTGGCAACCAACCGACCCACTGCCATTGTGATCGGCGCAATGGGCCGCGTCGGCACCGGCGCTGCGGACCTGCTAGAGGCGATGGGCTGCAGCGTGACCAAATGGGATATGGCGGAAACAGCAACTGGCGGTCCTTTCCCGCAAATCCTCGCTCATGATCTGTTTCTGAACTGCATCTTCGCGCGCCCCGGCACACCTGTGTTCGTGCCCAAAGCCGCACTCGCGGCGGACCGCGCGCTCACCGCGATTGGCGATGTGGCATGCGATCCCGACAGCGACTACAACCCGGTGCCGGTCTATGACCGCGCCACAACTTGGGACGCGCCTGCTTTGCGCGTCGCGGACTCACCCGTGCTAGACGTCATGGCCATCGACAATCTGCCGTCTATGCTGCCGGTGGAGAGCTCCGAGGATTACGCCGCGCAGCTGCTCGAAACACTTCTGACACTTGATGATCTGTCGGGCGGCGTCTGGACGCGCGCCGAGGCGGATTTCATAACCCATTCCAAAGACCTCTGAGGGGAGAAAAAACATGACCATTCATTGGTGTGGCACCGGCCTGTCGGCCATTCCCGGCCTGCGTCGCCTGCTTGAACAAGGCCGCTCTGTCACTGTCTGGAACCGGACAATCGAGAAAGCCCAAGAGGCCGTCGGCGATCTGGCCTCCGACATTCGCGCCTTTGACATCGACGCCCTGGGCGCGGTGCTTGAGGCCGACGACGTTGTTGTGTCGATGCTGCCAGGTGACTGGCACGTGCCGCTGGCCGAACTTTGCATCACTAAGGGCGCAAACTTTGTCAGCTCGTCCTACATCGCGCCGGAAATGAAGGCGCTGGATGCCAAAGCCAAGGTAGCCGGTGTCGCCTGCGTCAACGAAGTGGGCCTTGATCCCGGCATCGACCACCTGATGGCCCACGCATTGATCGCCGACTATCGCGCCTCCGATGCCTACGCTGGCGACAACACCCTGAGCTTCAAAAGTTATTGCGGCGGCGTGCCCAAAGTGGCCAACCCGTTCCGCTACAAATTCAGCTGGTCGCCTCTGGGTGTGCTCAAGGCCTTGCGCTCGCCGTCCCGCTCGATCCGCGACGGCAAACCGTTGGATGTGAACCGCCCGTGGGGCGCAATCTCCAGCTATCAGGCGCCGCTTGATACGCCGGAAACCTTCGAGGTTTACCCAAACCGCGACAGCATTCCCTTCATGGAAGACTACAAGTTCGACCCAGACTGGACCGTGAAGGAGTTTGTGCGCGGCACGTTGCGTTTGAACGGCTGGACCGAAGCCTGGGGCGACGTATTTCGCGAAATCGAAACCCTGACCGGCCCCGAAGGCGACGCGCGCCTGAAGGAGATGTCGGACCAGTTCTGGACCGAGAATTCTTACGACGAAGGCGAGCCAGACCGCGTGATCCTTTGCGTTGGGCTGAAGGCCGAAAAAGACGGCACCGAAGTCTATCACAAGACCTACGCAATGGACGCATGGGGCGACGAGCGCGGTACCGCGATGGCGCGACTGGTGTCCATTCCTGTGTCGCTGGCAATTGAATCGGTTCTGGACGGCAAAATTGCCCCCGGCGTTCATGCGGCCCCGTCGGAGCCTGCGTTGTTCAATGACTGGCTGGACCACATCGCCACCTTGGCGCAGCATATGCAGATCGTCGATCACACCGCCTGATCACATTCAACGAGAAGGGGCCTGATGCACACGCGTCAGGCCCCTTTCTTTTGCGCTCAGGATGCCTGAGCACCGGCCTTTGCCGCCTGCTTGATCCAGCGATCAACCTGCCCCGCTTTGGGATGGCTGGCGCCGTTGAACTGCGTGACTTTCACCGGCTTGATCCCGACAAACTCCAGAATTTGCTGCCGGATCTGCACAATCATTGCGTTGCGGTAAAACAGCCGGAAAAACCACCCCGGTGTGTCTGACAACAACAGAACCCGCCCTGTGCGTCCCGTCAAAAGCGGCGCAGGCAAGCCCAGCTTTGTTGTGTTGCGCGTGTCAAACGTGCGTCCAGGCAGCAAGGCCCGATCAAACAGACCTTTTAGTTTTGCTGGCAAGCCGCCCCACCACATCGGCGTAGCAACAACCACATGCTCGGACCACTCAATATCAGCCAGCACCGCCTCAAGATCCGGCTCCAAGGGTTTCTGGTTCACATAGCCGCCAAAGCCATAGTCCGGATCAAACTCCAGATCATGCAGGTTCACAACGCGCACATCATGCCCTGATTTGCGCGCCGCATCCGCATAACTTTGCGCCACGCTGCCCGTCAGACTTTCCGCTGCCGGATGCCCGTTCAATACAAAAATACGTTTCCCAGTCATTGCGATTCCCTTCTAAAGTGACCACGGTCAATTTAAATGCACAAAAAAATGACCGCGGTCAATATCTAATTTGACCGCGGTCATAAATCATGCCAAAACAGGCCATGGCCCGCGCAATTCAACAACGCACCTTAAAAACCCGCGCCAAGCTTTTGGACGCGGCCAACGCCGTTATCACCGAGAACGGTTACGAGGCCCTGCGCGTCGAAGAGGTCGTGCTGCGCGCCGGTGTCGCCAAAGGCACTTTCTTTGCCCATTTCAAAGACAAAGACGCGCTGATGGATCAACTGATCGGCGCGGAGATCGACCGGCACCTCGATATGATCGAGGCGCAAGGCGTGCCCGAAACCATCGACGGGATGGCCGCCGCCCTTATGCCTCTGGTCAAATTCATGAGCTGCGAGCGCTACGTGTTTGATGTGATCTTGCGCCACTCCGGCGCCGCCGCCAATGCCGGGATTGGCCCCATCGCCACGACCTTCGGACGTCAGGCCGAGGTCACGGCGACTTGGCTTGCCGACATGCCATTTCGCAGGGATATCTCTCCAGACCTGCAGGCCGAGGGCGTGCAAGCCTTTGTTGTTCAAGCGATTTCATTGGTGTTCTGCGCGTTGCACAATTCTGTCGACCCACAGGAACGCCTCGCGATCTACCTGCGGGCCTGGCTGACACCCAACGCTTAGGCGGCCTGTGCCACGAGTTCGCGAAACACCGGCTCTCCCGTAACCATTCTGGCCCAAATACGGGCTTCATGTGCCTTCAAGTCCGGCAATGCCGTTCCCTGAAATTGGGCCAACAGGTCGGGACGCTCCGACATCAACTGAGACACTTGCGCACGCGCGTGCGGCGCCATTGTCTGCATCGCTTGCGTGCCCAAGAAAAGGCTCTCTGCTTCGGCCCCATTGGCAATCAGAATCTCGTGTCCGTCCAACAGCAAATGCACGTAAGTCACGCCATGCCGCCAGGACAGATCAGGCAAGCCCGGCGCGGGCGTGATATGTCCGGCATGGGCAAAAGCTTCGGATGTGCCGGACATCATTTCCACCTGCCAGCCGCGCAGCACAATGCGATGCTGTTGCGACACCCAAAGGTCACGATGCGGGAGCCCCCTGCCGAGGCTCTGTGCCTCGATACACACGGGGCGCAACGCAGGTTTTCGGACCAAATCACCAAAGCTGAACCGGCTGTGCACCGCCATCAAAATCCGTTTGCTGCGCCCATCCGCCAGCATCACGCGATCGCCTGCTTGCAACATCTCGATCGGTTTGGCACCAAACGGCGTGTCAATCAAAGTGCCCGCGACAAAACACACCGGCAGGTCATCGGGGTGCCGATCCACGTCGTTGAGTTTGAATTTCTTGTGGCCAAACTCGTTCATGTCGTCTTCGCTGGCATCTGCGTCCGGCAAGAACATAAAACGGGTTTCATCGCCGGGTTCGGGATAATCCAGAATGGTGATCATAGCCACTTCTGCGTCGTCAAACTCATCCGGCACGTTGCTCCCGTCGTCCAACTCTGCGGTCATCTCAAAGACAAATTCGTATTCGACGCCATCGATCACAACTTTGGTGTTGGGATCTGGTTCGCCACCATTGCCCTCAAGCACGAGATTTCCATCAGGCCCGTCTTTGACAAAGGTGATTTCGACCGCGTCCTCGTCGGTGAGATCCACATTTTTGTCCTGTCCGTTTTTCTGATCTTCTCGCGCCCAGAAACTGATCGACATACCTCTGCCCCTTTTAAATAACCCCACAACCACGAAGCCATGCACGCGAACACGCCCGTGCCGGCCCGCACGAAATCGCGTGCAAGAGCCCTGCGGGAAACGCATGCGTTCCGCAAAAAGGGTGTCGATTGTGCAAAGACCCGTACCGGCGGGTTCCGTTTCCTATCGGTCCACAGGTGGGTGCAAAAGAGGCCCACGAAAAGGTTCGCAGGCCGCCTTGGCATAAATTAACTAAAGGTTGACGTGTTCGCCAAAACCGCGCCGCAAACAGCGGGGCGCGGAGCCGAAAAATCGGCCGTTAACCGCGCCGCACGAGGTCGTCTTCCGCATCGCTCAGCGACATGCCAAGCTCTTCCATTCCGCTTTCCAGATGGTCGCTCAGGTGCGGCGATCCCAAAAGATAGTCGGCGGTGGGGACGGTGTTTTCTGTCTTGGCCGTGCGGATCGCCTCGCCAAGCTCTTCTGCGGCAAAGGCTTCTCGGCCAACCCACATCACGGCCACAAGGCTGGCCTGCTCATCTTCGTTGAGTCGTTCGATAAAGGCTCTCAGTTCGCCTTCTGCCCTATTCAATTCACGGGACATCAGCACGACCTGCGCCACTTGCCATGGGGATATTTCTAGCATGGTGCGTCTCCGTTCTGGTCGCTCATAGTGTGTTGCACCAGCATCGACCCGTCTTTGATGTGGCGCAAATGGTTTTTTGGATCAATTGGCGAGAACCGGCCTGCGCCACGCAACCCTCACCCCTCCGGCTTGGTCAACGGCACCACTTTTTCGCGCTCGTCCGGCGCCAGTTCCTCGAAATCGAAACTGTCCAAACGCCGCGCCCGACGGCCTGCTTTGTCCGCACTGATCCTGATCTCAGAGACATCCTTGGCCGCCTGCGTGAATTGCCGATCCAGATTTTCCACCCGCGTCCCATGCCGGTCCACATCTTTGTGCAACAGCCCCAATTCTTTGCGAATGGCCCCCGCCTCGTTCAACTCCCCCTGCGGGCTCGCGTTGCGCAGCATCTCGTAGGCTTCCAGCGGGAATATACTTTCGATTACAATCGGTTCTGGCGGGTTAGGCCGATGGATTAGGCAATCGTCCTGCTTGCCGTTCAACAACGTATGCTGCAGCATATAGAAGTCAGCAGGCAGCGCCCTGGACCTGTGGTGCGGCCGGCCTCATCTGCGGGTCAGGACCGCCATGGTTTGGGTAGGGTGTCCAAAACTGTCGTCAAGCGCACAGTCAAAGCCACAGTGGCCGGCCACCGCGGCCATCATGTCAAAGGTATAGTGAAACGGATCCTGCGCTGGATGGGTTTCAAACTTGCGATCCCATTTGTCTCTCGGAGAAGGCCTGGCCCACGTGACTGTGTCCGGAACCAGAAAAAAAGTGGTGAAGTAAAGCCCGCCCTGCGCCAGCACCGAAGCAAGATTGGACAGGCAGACACCAATTGAATTCAAGGACAGGTGGCTGAAAAGGGAATTGGAAAAGGCCATGTCCACTGACCCGTCGATCGAGGAAAAATCAAAACAATCGGACACAACGAAACTGGTGTTTCTCAGATCCACGCCCTCTTCCCGAAGCTTGCTCAAGCCAAGGTCGATGGTGTCCTGATTGATGTCCATGCCAAAATAGTGCCCTGCGCGCAGATAAGGAATAAGGACGCTGCCCAGCCGCAGCGGGCCACACCCGATGTCCAGAAAGCGATGGTGTGCCTGTAGGCCCTGCGCATGAACAAACCGTTCCTGCATTTGCTGATGCGACAGCCAAAACCGTTGCGATTTATAGTCGTCCTTGCGCAGCTTCCCTTCCAGAAACACCTTCGTTCTGTAATGATTGTCTTCCACAATGAAACTCCTCAACAATAATGGACGGCGGGTACTCCGTGATCCCCCTAACCCTCACACCTCCGGCTTGGTCAACGGCACCACTTTTTCGCTCTCGTCCGGCGCCAGTTCCTCGAAATCGAAACTGTCCAAACGCCGCGCTCGACGGCCTGCTTTGTCCGCACTGATCTTGATCTCAGAGACATCCTTGGCCGCCTGCGTGAAATGCCGATCCAGATTTTCCACCCGCGTCCCAAGGCGGTCTACATCCTTGTGCAACAGCCCCAATTCTTTGCGAATGGCCCCCGCCTGTTCCCGCATACGCGCGTCTTTCAAAATGGCGCGCATCGTGTGCAGCGTCGCCATGCAAGTGGTCGGCGACACGATCCAGACCCGCGCCTCAAACCCCTCGCGCACCAACTCCGGGAAATTGGCGTGCAATTCGGCATAAACCGCCTCAGACGGCAAAAACATCAGCGCGCCATCGGCAGTTTCTCCATCGAGAATGTATTTCTCCGAGATATCCTTGATGTGTTTCTTCACCGACGTGCGCAGCATCCGCGCCGCGGCATCCAACTCACCCTGCGTGCTGGCATTGCGCAGCATCTCATAAGCCTCAAGCGGAAATTTGCTGTCGATCACAATTGGCCCCGGCGGGTTCGGCAGGTGGATCAGACAATCCGCGCGCTTACTATTCGATAGCGTATGTTGCAGCTTATAACTGTCAGACGGCAGCGCCTTTGTGACAATATCGTTCAGCTGAATTTCCCCAAACGCGCCTCGGGTTTGCTTGTTGGAAAGAATATCCTGCAGGCTCAGTACATCGCCCGAAAGCCGCGTGATATTCTCCTGCGCCTTGTCGATGGTCTTGAGCCTCTCCTGCAATTCCCCCAACGAATGCGCCGTGCGCCGCGCGGAACCTTGCAGGTTCTCCGTCATCTGCAAATTGACCTGCGACAGACGCTTTTCCATGTGCTGCAACAACTGCGCTTGCGCCGCGGCCTGACTTTCAACCACCTGATTGAGCCCACCAGCCAACTGCTGCTGCCCGTCCCCCAACGACTGGACCCGCTGCCCCAGCGACCCCATCTGATGTGCCAAGGGTTCCGCCATGCGCGCAGATTTCCCCGCCGCACGGATCGCCATTATTAGGAGAACAACCAGCAAGACCGCAATGGCCAAACCAGCGGTCTCTGCAATGCTCAGGGTATAGGTGCCAATAGTGATCATGCTCGCCCGTTCATTCTTATTTTCTCAGACCAAAAGCCGGACCTCGCCCGACCCGTCGATGTTTCACGTCCGCCCAAACAACCGCTCAATATCGCTCAGCTTGAGTTCAACGTAGGTCGGCCGCCCGTGGTTGCACTGCCCGGAATGCGGCGTCGCTTCCATCTCGCGCAGCAAGGCGTTCATTTCTTCGGCCCGCATCCGCCGCCCCGACCGGATCGACCCATGACAAGCCACGCGGCTCAGGATCGCTTCAAGCTTGGCCTGCACCAACATACTCTCGCCCTGATCGTCCAGCTCATCAAGGATATCGAGCACCATCGCCCGCGCGTTGACCTCTCCGAGCAACGCAGGCGTTTCGCGCACGGCAACTGCGCTGCCCCCAAAGGCTTCCAGCGTCAGACCCAATTGGCTCAACGGCTCCGCCACCGCCAGAATGCGCGCGCAATCCCCTTCGGACAGATCAATAATCTCAGGGATCAACAACGCCTGCGCCGCAACGCCGTTTTCTGCCATCTGATGTTTCAACTTTTCGTACACAAGCCGCTCATGTGCCGCGTGCTGATCGACAATCACCATACCTGTCTCGGTCTGCGCGACGATGTAATTCTCATGCACTTGCGCCCGCGCCGCGCCCAATGGCAAAGCCTCGACCTCAGGCTGCGACGCCTCCGCAATCGGTTCCACACGCGCAGAATAGGCTTCGGTCAAATCCGAAAACCCCGGCTCAAAAGCAGCAATCGGCGCCTGCGCCTGATATGCTGCCGTGCGTGCCCCCATCGACGGGCGGTCCATCTGATACACCCGCGCCGCGCCCTGTGGCACTTGCGGTACAGACCCCAAAGCGCCCATCTGCTCAGGTCGAAACGCGCCCAATGTTGCCCCGGCCACGGTTGTTGACGCCCGATGCCCTGCCTCTGCCAATGCGTGACGTAAACTGGACACGATCAGGCCGCGCGCCATACCGGGATCGCGGAACCGCACCTCGGATTTCGCCGGATGTACGTTCACGTCTACCAGATGCGGATCGCAATCAATAAACAGCGCCGCCGCCGGATGACGGTCACGGCTCAGGTAATCAAAATAGGCCCCGCGCAGCGCCCCGACCAGCAACTTGTCTTTCACAGGACGCCCGTTCACGAACAGATACTGCGCCACCGACGAGCCCCGCGAATAGGTCGGCAAAGCCGCATACCCAATCAGCCGCAGCCCCTCGCGTTCTGCATCTATCCGCAGCGCGTTTTCGGCAAATTCCTTGCCGATGATCTTCGCCAATCGCCCGTGCAACGCATCAAACAAATCACCGGTCTCGGCCTCAGTGCGAAAGGTCACGCGCCCCTCGCCACCGCCTGTCACGTCGCGCAGCGTAAAGCCGATGAACGGCTCCGCCATCGCCAGACGTTTGACCACATCCGTGATCGCCTGTGTCTCCGCCCGATCCGTCCGCATAAATTTCAGCCGGGCGGGCGTGGCATAAAACAGATCCCGCAGCTCAACGATGGTGCCCCCTGACAGAGCCGCAGGTTTGACCGGCCCCATCACGCTGCCTTCCACCGAAATCCGCGCCGCCGGAGCGGACCCCACCCGCGATGTGATCATCAGCCGCCCAACTGCGCCCAGCGACGGTAAGGCTTCGCCGCGAAACCCAAACGTGTGGATGTCCAACAGATCGCTACCATCTATCTTGGATGTCGCATGACGCGACAACGCCAGCGGCAACTGCGCCTCAGAGATGCCACAGCCGTCATCGGTGATGCGAATAAGCGTTTTGCCCCCGTCGGCATAGGCGATCTCGATCCGAGTGCTGCCCGCATCAATGGCGTTTTCCACCAACTCTTTAACCGCCGAAGCGGGTCGTTCGACCACTTCACCCGCCGCAATCCGGTTGATTGCCGCATCATCCAGCTGACGGATGACAGGCAAATCCTGGCTTATGTTGGGGTTATCCACAGGCATAGGACCAAATCTAGCATGTTCCCGTTTGATTCTACCACCGCGTTTGCGATGATACCGCCGCTTTTGCTGGACAGCTCAAATCCCTTGCTGCAATATTTGATCAAATTTTTTGAACTGCCGGAATCACACCCGCAGCCAAGGGAGCTCCACCATGAAAGACGACAACTTCCTCAAGGAAAACAACGCCCGCCATCTTTGGCATCCGATGGGTGCCCCTGCGGACAGCCACGGCACGCCGCCCAAGATCATCAAAGGCGCGGAGGGTGTGAAAATCACCGACATCGACGGCCACTCTACGGTCGACGCCGTGGGCGGTCTTTGGTGCGTGAACCTTGGCTATTCCAACAACGTCGTGAAAGAAGCCATCGCCAAACAGCTTTACGACCTGCCCTACTACTCCGCCTTTGCGGGCACCTCCAACCCGCCGGCCATCGAAGCCTCATACGCCGTGCGCGAATTCTTTGACGCGGACGGCATGACACGGGTGTTCTTCACCTCCGGCGGCTCTGACTCGGTGGATACCGCGCTGCGCCTGTCCCGCCAATACCACCGTCTGCGCGGCGAACCGACCCGCACCAAATTCCTCAGCCTCAAGAAGGGCTACCACGGCACCCACTTTGGTGGCGCGTCAGTAAATGGCAACAACCGCTTCCGCATCAACTACGAACCGCTGCTGCCGGGCTGTTTCCATCTGCCCGCCCCTTACCCCTATCGCAACCCGTTCAACGAAGCCGATCCCGCACAGCTGGCGCAAAACATCGCCGCCGCGATGGAAGACGAGATCGCCTTTCAGGGCGCCAACACCATCGCTGCATTTATCATGGAACCCATTCAGGGCGCGGGCGGCGTGATCGTACCAGACGCCTCTTTCATGCGCCTGATGCGCGAAATCTGTGACCGCCACGGCATCCTGATGATTTCCGACGAAGTCATCACCGGCTTTGGCCGCACTGGCGACTGGTCCGGCGCGCGGCACTGGGGCGTTCAGCCCGACATGATGACCGTCGCCAAAGGCATCACCTCAGGCTACTTTCCTGTCGGTGCCTGCATGGTGGGTGACAAGGTCGCGGATGTTTTTGAGAACGACCAAACCGGCGAGGCGGGCATCTTCCACGGCTACACCTATTCGGCGCATCCCGTTGGGTCTGCCGCCGTTGTCGCCTGTCTGGCCGAGACCCAACGGCTGGACACCAAAGCCAACGCCGCCGCCCGTGGCACGCAACTATACGATGGCGTACGGAAGCTTGCCGAGAAACATGACATCATCGGCGACGTGCGCGGCGGCCATGGCCTGATGACCGGGATTGAACTGGTGTCAGACAAAGCGGCCAAGACACCAATGGACATGGCCACCATGAAGAAAGTGCACGAAGCCACTTATCAGGCCGGTGCCATGGTGCGTCTTGGCGCGCACAACGTTTTGATGTCTCCACCGCTGACCATTTCCGAAGCCGAGGTCAACACGATCCTGTCCGCTTTGGATGCTGGTTTTTCGGCGGCCTGACGCAAACAATCAGCGCCCGCCAAATTCGGGCGCTGATCCCCTTTTCTACGCTTTGCCACAGCCACCGCCGCCCGGCGTGCCCATGCCAAACACGGCACCCGCTGGCAGGTCGATCTCGTCAAACCCTTTCAGGTCGACGCGTGTTCCATCCGGCATCTCTGCCCAGTTCACGCCAACGGAACCAGGCGCCCCACCGTCAACGCCAAACGGCGGCACTTCGCGATGCGAGCACAGCGTCGTAACCGTCACCGGCGCGAGGAACCGCAGCTTGCGCATTGACCCGTTGCCCCCAGACCACTTGCCTGCGCCACCTGATCCAGCGCGCACGCCAAATTCCTCCAACCTTACCGGAAAGCGTTTTTCCAGAATTTCGGGATCGGTCGAGCGCGTATTCGTCATATGCGTCTGCACTGCATCACAGCCGTCAAACCCCGGCCCGGCGCCCGTACCACCTGCAATGGTTTCATAGTTCTGAAATGTCTCATTGCCCCAGATGAAGTTGTTCATCGTGGCTTGCGAACAGGCCATTACGCCCAGCGCGCCATACAATGCATTGCACGTCGCCTGACTGACCTCAGTATTCCCCGCAATCACCGCAGCCGGATACACCGGATTGAGCATCGACCCATCCGGCACCACAATCCGAAGCGGTTTCAGACAGCCCTCGTTAAGCGGAATTTCCGCGCCTACCATGGTGCGGAACACATACAAAACCACCGCGCGGCACACCGACATCGGCGCATTGTAATTGCCCGGGTGCTGCCCGCTTGTTCCGGTGAAATCAATCACCGCCTCGCGCGCGTCCCGATCTACCGAGACCTGCACCTCGATGCTGGCTCCATGGTCCATCGAGTAGCTGAACGATCCGTCTGTCAGCCGATCAATCACCCGCCGCACGCTTTCCTCGGCGTTGTCCTGCACGTGGCCCATATAGGCCTGCACCACGCCCAATCCATAGTGATCCACAACCTTCAGCAACTCCCGCCGGCCGGTCTCATTGGCCGCCACCTGCGCCTTAAGGTCCGCCATGTTCTGATCGGGATTGCGCGCCGGATACATGCCGGACGCCAGCACATCGCGTGCCACCTGATCCTGCAAATCCCCACCGCTCACCAACCGCACATTGTCGATCAACACGCCTTCGTGGTCGATATGCGTGCTGTCAGGCGGCCCCGACCCCGGCGTGCGTCCGCCAATGTCGGCATGGTGCCCGCGCGAGCCCAGCCAGAACACCACCTCGCCGCCATGAAACACCGGCGTCACCACGGTGACATCCGGCAAATGGGTGCCTCCGTTGTAGGGCGAGTTCAGCATGAAGGCATCGCCCTCGTGAATGTCGCCCGCATTCTCACGCATCACGGTGCGGATGCTTTCAGCCATACTGCCAAGGTGCACCGGCACATGCGGCGCGTTGGCCACCAGATCGCCTTCGGTATCAAAAATCGCACAGCTGAAATCCAGCCGTTCCTTGATGTTCACAGACCACGACGTGTTCGCCAGCGTCGCCCCCATCTGATCGGCGACGGACATAAACAAGTTGTTGAACACTTCCAACAACACGGGATCAACGGTCGTGCCCGCAGCCCGCTCCCGCGCCATGTCCTCAACACGCTCAAGGATCAGGTTGCCCATACCATCAAGCCGCGCTGCCCACCCTGGTTCCACCACATTGGTGCCGGTCTTTTCCGAAATCACCGCCGGTCCGGCAATCACCGCCGCAGCACTCAGCGTATCGCGGTCATAAAGCGGCACATCACGCCGCCCCTCACCAACATGCACTGCGATCTGCGCCTTTGGCGCGTCGCTTGTGCCAAGCGGCACCACGCCCGGCGCCTCACCGGTCTCGCCAATCGCCTCCGCACTCAGCATATCAAACAGCAGGCCCCGCTCGGGGCTGATAAAGCCGAACCGCTGCTTGTGAACCTCTTCAAACGCGGCCTGCATCTCGGCCACGGTGCCAAATGCGACCTCAAGCGGCTGATGGCTGCCGTCATAGCGCAAATGCGCCCGCGCCTCGATCGTCACCTCGGCCACGCCCTGGGCCACAACCTCGGCCCGCGCCTCTTGGGCGATTGCCGCCAGCGCCACTTCTGCTGCCGCAACGTCCGAAAGCGGCGCGTCCAACTGCACTTCGCACATCGCGCGGATCTCGGCCAGCCCCATGCCATAAGCTGACAAAACCCCGGCGTGCGGGTGAATGAACACTTTGGTCATGCCCAGCGCATCCGCCACCAAACAGGCGTGCTGCCCTCCAGCGCCGCCAAAACATTGCAACGCATAGCCCGTCACATCATGCCCGCGCTGGACAGAAATCTTCTTGATCGCGTTTGCCATGTTATCAACGGCAATCCGCAGGAACCCTTCGGCCATCTCCTCGGGGCTGCGCGCAGCTTCGCCGGTCTCGGTCGCCACCTGCGCCGCCATCTCTGCAAACTTGGTCCGCACCACATCCACGTCCAACGGCAAGTCGCCACCGCGCCCAAACACATGCGGGAAATGATCGGGATTCAACTTGCCCAACATCACATTGCAATCGGTGACCGTTAGCGGCCCGCCCCGTCGGTAACACGCCGGTCCGGGATCGGCCCCAGCGCTTTCCGGTCCAACCTGAAACCGCCCATCCCGGAACGTGCAGATCGAGCCGCCACCCGCCGCAACCGTGTGAATATCCATCATCGGCGCGCGCATCCGCACGCCCGCCACTTCGGTCTCAAAGCTGCGTTCATAATCGCCCGCATAATGGCTCACATCCGTCGATGTGCCGCCCATGTCAAAGCCGATCAGCCGGTCATATCCTGCCGCCTCGCCAGTCTTGACCATGCCGACAATGCCACCCGCAGGCCCCGACAGAATGGCATCACGCCCGTGAAACAGGCTGGCATCGGTCAGGCCGCCGTTGGACTGCATAAACAGCAACCGCTCACTTGCAGACCCCACGTCAATCGCACTGGCCACCTGATCCACATAGCGCCGCAAAATCGGGCTAAGATAGGCATCAACAACTGTGGTGTCGCCGCGGCCCACAAGTTTGGCAAGACGCGACACCTCGTGACTCACCGACACCTGTGAAAATCCGATCTCGCGTGCCATCTCGGCGGCGCGGTGTTCGTGCACAGGGTTCAAATAACCATGCAATCCGGCAATCGCGATCGCGCGAATTCCGTCGTCAAAAACCGCCTGCATTTGGTGATGCAACGCGTCCGCGTCCAGCGCATGGACAACGCCACCGTCAGCATCCAGACGTTCGTCCATCTCAATCACGGTTTCATACAACAAATCGGGCCGTTTGATCTCCAAATCGAACAAGCGTGGCCGTGTCTGGTACCCAATCAACAACAGGTCGCGAAATCCCTTGGTGATCACCAAGGCCACCCGCTCGCCCTTGCGCTCCAGCAAAGCATTGGTTGCCACCGTGGTGCCCATCTTCACCGCCCCGATGGAGCCTGCCGCAAATTCACCGGTCACACCCATCAACTCACGGATGCCTTGCACGGCGGCATCGCGATAGCGTTCCGGATTTTCCGACAACAGCTTGTGCGTGAGAACGTCACCCTCTGGCTTGCGCGCAACAATATCGGTGAAGGTGCCACCCCGGTCGATCCAGAATTCCCACGCGCCGCTCATCTCAGATCTCCCCATTTGGACACCACAGGTTTTGGCACCTTTGCGACGGATGTCAACGCAACGCAGCGCCCGCTGAGCTCACGCAGCCCAACGCGAAATCGGCACCTCCGCGATGCCGACGTAATACCGACGCGATGCAGATCCTGTTTTTGTCTGTTTTCAGCCCGTTAACCCATGATTCTTCAAATGCGCGTCACTTTCCTCGCAACTTACCTCATTCACACCCTTCATTTATTCCAAAAATTGAATATATAAACCCTCAACACGACTCACAGCCGAGGTCCCATGCCCCTTTCTGATAAGGTCACCCGCTATCTGCCCATACTCAGTTGGGCACGCCATTATGACCAAGCCACGTTTGGCGCTGACATGCTTGCGGCGGTGATCGTCACGATCATGCTGATCCCGCAATCGCTGGCTTATGCGCTGCTGGCTGGCCTGCCGCCAGAGGTTGGTCTCTATGCCTCAATCCTACCGCTGGTGGCCTATGCGATCTTTGGTACCTCCCGCGTTCTGGCGGTTGGTCCCGTAGCGGTGGTCTCACTGATGACGGCTGCGGCTATTGGAAATCTTGCCCTACAAGGCACGGCCGAATACCTGATCGCCGCGATCACATTGGCCTTTATGTCCGGCATTATGTTGACGCTCATGGGCTTGTTACGCCTTGGTTTCCTTGCCAATTTTCTGTCTCATCCTGTGATCGCCGGTTTCATCACCGCGTCCGGCATCCTGATCGCCTTCAGCCAGCTCAAGCATATTTTTGGCATCTCCGCGCACGGGCATTCTCTTCCGGAATTGCTGTCTTCCCTTTTGGCGCACATCGCCGAGACCAACGCCTACACGGTTGTCATCGGCGTCTTCGCGCTTGGCTTTCTGTTCTGGACCCGCAAAGGCCTCAAACCCCTCCTGCTGCGTGTTGGAACCCAGCCGCGTCTGGCTGATGTACTGACCAAAGCCGGCCCCGTCGCGGCCGTCGCAGCCACCACACTTGCGGTCTATCTCTTTGATCTCGGTGGCAAAGGCGTCTCAATCGTTGGCGAGGTGCCCACCGGCCTGCCACCGCTTTCGATGCCCAGTCTGTCGCCAGACCTCTGGTCCCAGCTTTTCTTGGCTGCGGTCCTGATCTCGATCATTGGCTTTGTCGAAAGCGTGTCCGTGGCGCAAACTCTGGCCGCCAAACGCCGCCAACGCATCGACCCGGATCAGGAACTGATCGGCCTCGGCACCTCCAATATTGCCTCAGCAATTTCAGGAGGTTACCCCGTCACCGGTGGCTTTGCCCGCTCGGTTGTAAACTTCGACGCCGGCGCACAGACCCCCGCCGCAGGCGCCTTTACCGCCATCGGCATTGCCGGTGCCGCGCTCTTCCTCACACCGCTCCTGTTCTTTCACCCCAAGGCCACACTCGCCGCCACGATCATCGTCGCCGTGCTCAGCCTCGTTGACCTCTCAATCCTGCGCACCGCATGGGGCTATTCCAAGGTCGACTTTGCCGCCGTCGCCACCACCATCGCCCTCACCTTGGGCTTGGGGGTCGAGGCTGGCGTCAGCGCGGGCGTGATCCTCTCCATCGCCCTGCATCTTTATAAAACATCCCGTCCGCACATCGCCGAAGTGGGCCTTGTTCCAAACACACAGCACTTCCGTAACATCCTACGCCATAGGGTAAAAACTGCGCCCCACCTTGTTACGCTGCGCATCGACGAAAGCCTCTATTTCGCCAACGCCCGTTTCTTGGAAGACCACGTTTATGACCGCGTTGTGTGTGACGATCCGATCTCGGATGTGGTTTTGATGTGCTCGGCGGTGAACGAAGTTGATCTGTCGGCACTGGAAAGCCTTGAGGCGATGCACGCGCGCCTTCTGGATATGGGCATCCGCTTGCATTTATCTGAGGTCAAGGGTCCGGTCATGGACCGCCTCAAACGCAGCCACTTCCTTGATCACCTCAGCGGGCAGGTCTTTCTGTCACAATACGACGCGTGGACCGCGCTGCACGCCACCAAACGAGGCCCCAAAGTGGCCTGAAACCCTTAGATTGCAGGCGCCCCAAGGCGCTTGCGGCACGGGCCAAACAGCGCCGCCAGACCGAGGATCACGCCCGACACCGTGGCGATCATACCCGCCGCACTTACCGCATTGTCAAAGCCGAACCACAGCGGCCCAAAGCCGGCAAATACATAACCCAAAACCGCTGACAAAACCGCAAACACGACGCTCCAACCGAGTTGGATGTTCAACCGATTGGTCATCAATCGCGCCGCAGCAGGCGGGCAAATGAACATGGCGATCACAATGATCGATCCCACCGCGTCAAAAGCCGCCACTGCGGCCACGGCGGCCACGATCACCAATGCAAGACCGACAGAGCCAGTTCGCAGGCCCAAAGTGCGTGCAAAGCCTTCGTCAAAAGTCGACAATACCAATGGCCGCCAAAAGACCCACAAGAAGGCGCACACACCAATCAAGGCCATCGAAACACGGAACAATTCCACCGGTAGCTCCGCCAGGGCGCTTGGATCTACAAGGCTCTGCCAACCGATGGCATCAAGCCAAATCAGGCTCTCCAGATTGCCATAAAGCGCGTGCTCCACGTCCAGATGCACGCCGGATGTGTCTGATTGTTCAAGCAAAAGCACACCAGCGGCAAACAACGTGGTGAATGTCAGTCCCATCGCAGCGCCCGGTTCAATGCCGCCCAACCGCCGGATCGCTTCGATCATCGCAACAGACAAAACCGCAGCTGCAGCCGCGCCCAAAAGCATCGGTGCCGCCGCCACAACACCGGTGACCAAAAAGGCGACAACGATGCCCGGAAGAACCACATGACTTATGGCGTCACCAATCAGCGCTTGCCGTCGCAGCACCAGAAAATTTCCGGGCAACGCACAGGCAACAGCCGAGAAAATGCCAATTAGCAAAGGCGTCAACGACAGCGGAACAAACTCGGTACCACTCATGTTGCGACGCCCTTTGGGTTGCCGATACGCCGGTCAATTTCATCGATCTGGTCATTGGTCAACACGGTCTCGATGTCGCGCAAGCCATCATATAGCGCCGCCGCGCTTTCAAACGCCTGATCCGCGCGCACAACCTGCCAACGCGTCTCGTCACGCAACGCCTTTGCAGCCCGCGCTTTGCCATCTTCGGTTGCCACACCATCCGCATGCGCCAATCCGGCGCGACGCAACAATGTCAGTGTGAATCGTTCAAAAATGGGCTGGCCTTGAGCGAGCGCCAGCAACCCCTGCCGCATATGGACCCGTCGCTGAAACCGCCGATGGCGCATTCCAACCGCCAACAGACCTCGGTTGGGCGCCAGCAACAGCGACAGAAGAAACAGCGCGAAGCTGGTCAAAACAATAATTGGGCCTGTCGGCAAGGAAGGCGCCGTGGCGGATATCGCCGCCCCGATCCAAGCAGCAGCGCCGCCGCAAGCCCCTGAAATAACGGCCATCTTGTCGGTGCGATCGGTCCAAAACCGCGCAGTCACCGGCGGAATGATCAACATCGCCACGATCAGCACCAGCCCCACAACCTTGAGGCCCACAACGGTGACCGCCAAAGCCAGCCCCATGATCGCCAAATCAATACGGCGCACATTGACGCCGCTCGCCGCCGCAAATTCTGGATCAAATGCCACCAAGCCCATCGGCCTGCGCAGCGCCACAACAAGTGCCAGTGTTACCGCGCCGCCAACAGCGATCACCACCGCATCATTGAACAACATCCCTGCAGTGGACCCCAGCAAGAACCCTTCAAGCCCCGCCGCGCGCCCTGCAGTCATAGTCTGAATGACCGTCAAAAGCACGATGCCAAAGCCGAAGAAAACCGAAAGAACAGCACCGATTGCTGCGTCCTCCGCCAGTCGCGTACGTGCCGTAAGCCAATTGACACACAGCAACCCAATCCAGCTCGACACCGCAGCACCCAAAAGCAAGCCGGGCAAGCTGCGGCCGTCCGCGCCCAACGCCACCATGACGATGAACGCCAACGCCACCCCAGGCAGGGTTGCATGGCTGATCGCGTCGCTTACCAGCGCGCGTTTTCGAAGATAGAGAAAGGTGCCTGTCACGCCGGCCGATACACCCAACAGAGCGGCACCGATGGTGACCAAAGTCGCATTATATCCCAACTGGAGCGTCAGCGCGTCCCAAAGCATGGCTTAGACCGCAACCAGATCCAGCTGATCGATCTGCCCTGTCGCCAGACGCCCGCCGTAGGTCCGGTCAAGGTTTTCCGGCGTAAAGGCCTCCGCCACAGTGCCCTCGGCAATTTTGCGGGTGTTGATCAGGAACACGCGGTCAAAATAGTCGGCGACAGTGGCCAGATCGTGATGCACAGCGACAATGGTTTTACCGTCTTGTTTCAACGATTTGAGCACATCGATAATGGCTTTTTCCGTGGCTGCATCAACACCGGCAAACGGCTCATCCAGAAGATACAAATCCGCCTCCTGAGCCAACGCGCGTGCAAGGAAAACCCGTTGTTGCTGACCACCCGAAAGCTGCCCGATCTGGCGATCTGCAAAATCCACCATGCCAACGCGTTCCAAGCAGGCCATCGCCTTGGCGCGATGTTGGCCGCGAATACGGCGCAACAAGCCCAACTCGCGGTAAAGCCCCATTAGGACAACATCGATCACCCTTGTCGGAAAATCCCAGTCCACGCTGGCGCGCTGCGGCACATAGGCAATCCGGTGACGTTCCGACGCCAACGGTCTACCAAACACCGAAACCTGCCCCGCCAGCGGCGTCACAATGCCCAGCGCGGCCTTCAACAATGTAGATTTACCCGCGCCGTTCGGCCCGATGATCGCTGTCATCGCGCCTTCGGTCACGGTCATATCGACGGAAAATACCACAGGCGTCTGCCCATAGCTTACGGTCATGCCGCGCAGGGCCAGCGGGCTTTGCGCAAGCGCGTGTTCTGTCGGGATCACGCCGTCATTTGCTGCAAGTTCCAAGCTCATTGCTTCTTCCTCAAGACCCTGCCGACAAGCGGCCATTCAACCCACGCGCCGGTGCTTCACCGCCAAGCGCGCTCGCGATCACAGTCACATTGTGATCCAACATACCCACATAGGTGCCTTCATAAGTGCCTTCCGCGCCCATCGCGTCGGAAAACAACTCCCCGCCGATTTTTACGTCATGGCCTTTGGCTGCCGCGCCTTCGATAACGGCGCGCATCGATCGATCCGACACCGAGCTTTCGACAAACACAGCACCGATTTTGCGCGTCACCAACATGTCCACCAACACACTGATCCGGTTCAAACCCGCCTCGGAATTCGTAGAAATGCCCTGAATGCCCAGAACTTCGAAGTCATAGGCGCTGCCGAAATAGCCAAATGCGTCGTGCGCTGTCAGCAGCACACGGGACTCAGCGTTAACCGTTGCCAAAGTGCGATCGGCATAGGCTGCCAAAAGGCGCAGATCTTTTACAAACTCGGCTGCATTGGCCTCAAACATTTCACGGCCTTCGGGACGCTTTGCGATCAACGCATCGCGCACCCGATCAGCAATCAAAACCCACAGATTAGGGTCCATCCACACATGCGGATCAAATTTGTCGTCATAATCGTCATGACCGCGCAACAGTTCGTGCGGCAATTGATCGGTAACCGCGACAACCGATCCGCGCTTTCCCAGCTTGTGAAAGAAATCTTCCATCTGCGCTTCAAGATAAAGGCCATGCCAGAACACAATGTCGGCACGGGTCATCGCCACGATATCCGTGCGCGTTTGACGATAGCCATGCGGGTCCACGCCGGGGCCCATCAGGCCAAGCACCTCAACCGCATCGCCACCAATCCGACGCACGGTATCTGCAATCATTCCGGTTGTTGTCACAACATTCAGCTTATCAGCGGCAAAGGCGCTTTGTGGCACCAATGCAGGCGCCGCCAAACCGGCCAATGTACCTAAAACGAACTGTCTGCGAGAGAATCGCACGTATCACCTTTGAGTTGCTTGAGATTGAATATGAGAACCATTCTCAAGAGTGTCAACGCAATTGCGACTTATTCTCATCTTTTTTCTGACCATTGGGTAAAAAATCCGCAATTCATCTCTTCTGTTGCCTTGCAATGTCTACGTAACATGAGGCATTTTAGACCTGTTTCCCGCAACAGGATGAACCGATGCAGACGCCCACCATATCCGCCGAAGGGCACCAATTGCCGACGGCGATTGAACCGCGTAACCCCGGCATGGCACTGGACCTTGATTGGGTCCGGACCGCACAGGCCAATACCTCGGCCATCGAACGCCGCGCCAAAACCCTTCCTGGCCGCCGCTCGGTCAAGAAAGACTATCAGGCCGCGTGGCTGTGCAAGGCGATCTCGCTGATCGACCTGACAACCTTGTCCGGTGACGACAGCGAAGGCCGCGTTGAACGTCTCTGCGCCAAGGCCGCTCAGCCGGTGCGCGCTGACATCTTGGACGCGCTCGACATGACCGGCCTGACCACCGGCGCTGTCTGTGTTTATCACGACATGATCGAAACGGCCGTTTCCGCTCTCAAAGGCACAGGCATTCCCGTGGCCGCCGTCTCCACTGGGTTTCCAGCGGGCCTCTCGCCCTACCACCTGCGCATCGCCGAAATTGGCGAGAGCGTCAAAGCAGGCGCCGAGGAAATCGACATCGTCATCACCCGCCGTCACGTGCTGCAAGGCAACTGGCAGGCGCTTTATGACGAGATGGCCGAGATGCGCGCCGCCTGTGGTGACGCCCACATCAAAGCCATTCTCGCCACGGGCGAACTTGGCACGCTGCGCAACGTCGCGCGCGCCTCTCTGGTGTGCATGATGGCTGGCGCTGATTTCATCAAGACATCGACCGGCAAGGAAAGCGTCAACGCCACCCTGCCCGTGTCCCTCGTGATGATCCGCGCCATCCGCGATTACTATGACCGCACCGGATACCGCGTCGGCTACAAACCCGCGGGCGGTATTTCCAAAGCCAAGGACTCGTTGGTCTATTTGTCTCTAATCAAAGACGAACTGGGCGACCGCTGGTTGCAGCCCGACCTCTTCCGCTTTGGCGCTTCGTCCCTTTTGGGCGACATCGAACGCCAACTTGAGCACCACGTCACCGGCCACTACTCGGCCAGCTACCGCCACGCGATGGCGTAAGGGGACTATCACAATGACCGTAAAAGAGATTTTCGAGACCATGAACTACGGCCCCGCCCCCGAAAGCGCTGGCGATGCACTGGCATGGATCGTCGACCAAGGCGCCGCGTTTGGCCAGTTCATCGACGGTGACTGGACAGAACCGCGCAAAGACTTTCAATCCAAGAACCCCGCCAACGGCGAAACCTTGGCCGATCTGACCCAAGCCTCACAGGATGAGATCAACGCTGCAGTTGCTGCAGCCCGCAAGGCGCAGTCTAAATGGGAAGGCCTCGGCGGTCACGGTCGTGCCAAATACCTCTACGCCATCGCGCGCCTGCTGCAAAAACACAGCCGCTTGTTTGCTGTGCTGGAAACGCTCGACAACGGCAAGCCGATCCGTGAAAGCCGCGACATCGACATCCCACTTGTTCAGCGCCACTTCTATTATCACGCTGGCATGGCCCA
The DNA here is from genome assembly GCF_001292625.1 of Shimia sp. SK013. Lineage (GTDB taxonomy): Bacteria > Pseudomonadota > Alphaproteobacteria > Rhodobacterales > Rhodobacteraceae > Shimia. Next base: position 281,215 of record NZ_LAJH01000021.1, on the reverse strand, counting down.
GTTGATGGAGTCTGAGCTGCCCGACGCGCAAGCGCTGGGTGTCTGCGGCCAGATCATCCCATGGAACTTTCCACTTCTGATGCTTGCGTGGAAAGTCGCGCCAGCGCTGGCAATGGGCAACACGGTGGTACTGAAACCGGCCGAATACACGTCGTTGACCGCGCTGCTCTTTGCCGACATCTGTCAACAAGCTGGCCTGCCTGCGGGTGTGGTAAACATCGTCACCGGCGACGGCGCCGTGGGCGAAATGATCACCGCGCATGAAGACGTCAACAAGGTCGCCTTCACCGGTTCCACAGACGTCGGCAAACGCATCCGCCATTCCACCGCTGGCTCCGGTAAATCGCTAACGCTCGAATTGGGGGGCAAATCGCCCTACATCGTGTTTGACGACGCCGACATCGACAGCGCCATCGAAGGTCTGGTTGACGCGATCTGGTTCAACCAAGGACAGGTCTGCTGCGCAGGCTCGCGCCTCTTGGTGCAAGAAGGCATTGCTGACACGTTCCACCGCAAGCTCAAGGCACGCATGGACGGCCTGCGCATCGGCAACCCGCTTGATAAATGCATCGACGTCGGCGCAATTGTCGATCCGGTTCAGCTGAAAACAATCTCCGATTTGGTGGATGGCAATAGCGAAGGTGAAACTTATCAACCTGCCCTCGATATGCCGACCGAAGGTTGCTTCTATCCACCCACTCTGATCACCGGCCTCGCACCATCTTCTAAGCTGATGCAGGAAGAAATCTTTGGCCCAGTGTTGGTGTCGACAACGTTCCGCACCCCTTCCGAGGTCGTCGCACTCGCCAACAACACGCGTTACGGCCTAGCTGCCACGCTCTGGACCGAAAACGTGAACCTCGCGCTTGATATCGCACCCAAGTTGGTTGCGGGTGTGGTCTGGATCAACGCGACCAATCTGTTTGACGCCGCTGCCGGTTTTGGCGGCGTGCGCGAAAGCGGTTATGGCCGCGAGGGCGGTTGGGAAGGCCTGTCGGCCTACACCAAACCCAAAGGCAGCGCCAAGGCGATCAAGCCTGTCGAGGCCTTCAGCGGCGACAAAGGTCCGCTTGATCCGCTGGATCGGACGCCCAAGCTGTATATCGGCGGCAAACAGGCGCGGCCTGACAGCGGTTACAGCCAAAGCATCTTTGGTAAGAACGGCGCACTCTTGGGTCAGGTCCCGATTGCCAACCGCAAAGATGTGCGCAACGCGGTTGAGGCTGCGCACGCGGCCAAAGGCTGGTCCGGCACCACCGGCCACCTGCGCGCGCAAATCCTTTACTTCATCGCAGAAAACCTCTCTGCCCGCCGTGAGGAATTTGCAAACCGCATCAACACGCTTAAGGGCGGCAAAACGGGCGACAAAGAGGTCGACACCTCAATTCGCCGCCTGTTCACCTACGCAGCGTGGGCCGACAAATACGACGGTCAGGCACATGGCGTGCCGATCCGCGGCGTGGCGCTGGCGATGAAGGAACCGGTCGGCGTGATCGGCGCCCTTTGCCCCGACGACCTACCACTTCTGGGGCTGATCTCGGCGATGGCGCCTGCGATTGCCATGGGCAACCGCGTTGTTCTCGCGGCCTCGCAAACCTTTCCGCTGGCCGCGACCGATTTCTATCAGGTGCTCGAAACCTCTGACCTGCCCGGCGGCGTGGTGAACATTCTCACCGGCAGCCATGCCGAGCTTGCCAAGCCGCTCGCGGGTCACATGGACGTTGACGCGGTTTGGTCATTCTCTGGCGCCGACGTCTCCGCTGAGATTGAGCGCGAAAGCGCCGGCAACCTGAAACGCACGTGGGTCAACAACGGCATGGCCCGCGACTGGATGGGGGCCGAAGGCGAAGGCCGGACCTTCTTGCAAGCCGCCACCGAAGTCAAAAACATCTGGGTGCCCTACGGCGAATAAGCCACAGGTGCCAAGCAGACATCAGAAAGGGCGGCCCCAATCGGACCGCCCTTTCTCTTTCTATCCAAAAAACCCTGAGGTGACGCCAGTTTGCTGGCGCAGGGGGGGCGCCCTTCAGACGCCGTCCGGTTTCCCGACAACAACAAAAGTCAGCAGCTCGGGATCCAGAAGCTCTTTCGCCACCCGGTTAACATCCTCAACGGTCACTGCATTCACAAGATCGTTGCGGTTCACGATGTAATCAATTGGCATACCGTCCATCTGCATGCCCACCATAATTCTGGCAATCGACCCGTTGCCGTCAAACCGCAGCGGATACGCGCCGGTCAACAAGGCTTTGGCTTTCTCAACCTCATCCGATGTGGCGCCAGTATCGGCCATCTTCGCCCATTCCTCGCGGATCACGTCTATGGCCTCCGCCACCCGATCATTCGCGCTGGACACAGAGCCCATGTACACGTTCGCCTGATCGCGCAGGACCAGATAGGAATAGACGCCGTAGGTCAGGCCGCGTTTCTGGCGCACCTCGGTCATCAAACGGCTTTCAAAGCCGCCACCACCAAGCACCACGTTCAACACATAAGCCGGGAAAAAGTCTTCGTCGTTGCGGTGAATTCCGGGCTGCGCAAACACCGCCACTGATTGCGGCGTGTCAAAATCCACCACGTCGATGCCTCCGGCAAACACCACATCAGCTTCACCCGGCAAAGTCGCCCCCGTTTCCGGCAATGCACCCAACAGCTGATCCAACATCGGGCCCAATTCTTCGGCGGTGATGTCGCCCACCACGCCTACATACAGGCGGTCTTTGGTCAAAGCACCTTGGTGCGCGGCCACGATGTCATCGCGCGTCAACGCCGTTACGCTGTCAATCGTGCCTTCTCCAGCTGTGGCATAGGGATGCGCCCCATATGTTAGCTCGCTCATCCGTTTTCCGGCGATTTTGTCGGGGTCTTTCAGACTGCTGCGCAATCCCGACAACACCTGTCCCCGCACACGCTCAACCGCGACTTCGGAAAAAGATGGCTCCACCAGAGACCGGCGCAACAACGCCAACGCCTCGTCACGGTTCTCTGTCAAAAACCGTGCCGAAATCGACACCGCATCCGCATGACTGTCATAGCCGAACTGCGCCGCCAACTCTTCGCTTTCCCGCGCAAATCCTTGCGCATCCAGATCACCTGCGCCTTCCTCAAGCAGCCCCACCATCAAGTTGGTGGCCCCGCGTTTGCCTTGCGCATCCAACGACGTGCCGCCGCGAAACCGCAGTTCCACAGCAACAAAGGGAATGGAGGGCTCTTCCACCAACCATGCCTTGATGCCTCCGGGCGAAGTGACCTCCTTGACGTTGATTTCAGCCCAGGCCGGAAAGGCCAAAACCACGGAAACAAATGCAATCACATACCGGATCATTGCGTGACCTCCTCTTGACCCATCAGCCAGCCGGTCACCGACCGGCGATCGTCAAAAACCTGTTTAGCCGCGGCGATAATGTCGTCTTCGGTGACGGCCTGCAAAATATCGGACCAAGCCTGAATGTCGGCAATCGTGAGACCAGCGGTCAGCGAGCGGCCATAGCGATTGGCCAGACTGCTGACGTTGTCCCGTTCGTAGATTTCGGACGCGCGAAGCTGCATCTTGATGCGGGCCAACTGCTCCGCATCAACACCGGTTTCGATGAACTCGACCACCACCGCATCCATAGCGTCCTCAGCCTCTTGCAAAGACACACCGGGCACCGGCACCACCACAAAGTCAAACGTGGTCGCGTCCAGCGATGTGCCATTGTACCAGCTTGCGGCATAGACCACTTTTTTCTGCTCAAACTGCAACTTCTGGCTCAGCACAGAGGTCTGACCACCGCCAAGGATTTCCGCCAGCAAGGTCAACGCCGCCGCTGTTTCCTGATCCCCCGGATTGCGCTCAGGCGCGAGATAAGACCGGGTCACATAAGGCTGTGCCACACGCGGATCCTTATACGTCATTCGGCGCGGGCTGATCTGTGGCGGCTCCTGCGGTCGTACACGCTCTGGTAAGTCCGGATTGGCAGGCAACACCCCGTAATACTGTTCGGCCAATGCCTTTACGGCCAGTGGATCTACATCACCGGCCACCAACAAAATCGCGTTGTTCGGCGCGTAAAACGTGTCGTAGAACGACCGCGCATCTTGCAGCGACAGCGCTTCCATTTCATGACGCCAACCGATGACAGGCACGCCATAGCGGTGGTTCTGATACTGCGCTGCGCTTAACTGTTCGCGAAACAGCGCACCGGGGTTGTTTTCAACACGTTGGTTGCGCTCTTCAATGATCACTTCACGCTCGGTGGCCACCTCATGCTCCTGCAATCGCAGGTTCACCATCCGGTCGCTTTCCATGCGCATCATGAGCTCTAGCCGGTCGGCTGCCACACGTTGGTGATAAGCGGTCATATCGTAGCTGGTGAACGCATTATCGCGCCCGCCATTGGCGGCTACGGTGGCGGAAAACTCTCCCGACTCCATGTTGTCCGTGCTTTTGAACAACAGATGTTCCAGAAAATGCGCCACACCGGACACCCCCGGCTGCTCATCGGCAGATCCGGCTTTGTACCACACCATATGCATGACCACTGGTGCGCGATGATCTTCCACCACCACGACCTGCATGCCATTGTCCAAAGTGTAGTCAGTGACAAGATCGTTGGCCCGCACCGGAAGGGCAAAAGATGCCACGCCGAGAGCCAATACTAAGAGTCGCACCATGTGAGAAAACTCCGTTTAAAAAACGCTTGGGTAAATAGATACGCGCCACTGCTGCAGCTTCAAGAGATCAAACGTGATTGTGACAGGCTTTCAGTGCGAAATGCGCACCGCGATGCTGTTAGGGAGTCTTCGGAGCCGCCGGTGTTCGTGCGCCGGCCCGCCGCCAGCGCCACCATTCGTCGAATTCTTCAAGGTCCTGCGAGTCATAGACCTTTTCATAGATGTCGTGTTTCACAAGACGAATGCGCGTCAGGCGGCCACGTTTCTTGCGAAATGCTTCATCTTCGACCCGTGCGGTTTGGCGAATGTCGGCACTACGGCCATTGCGCGACGCATAATTTACAAGCGCCCCATCGCTCGACCCAATTGTCGGCGTGTTCGTCAGCGGTTCCGGACGGCCACCCAGCGCGGCAACCGCATCGCCGATAGGGTTAAGATCCGTACGGTTCACGCCATTTGGCACCGGAGCAGGCAAGGAGGAATACTCGGTCGGTTGGGTCAATTCCTTGCCCGGCAGTATGCTGAATTCGTCAGGCCCGTTGGAGTCCGTACCCATAGTGCGCAACGGCTTATTGCTGCCGCAAGCCGCAAGGCTGACAACCAAACCCAAAATGATCAGACGCGACACGTGCATCGCATACCTCCAACAATAATGCGCCAAGGTTTAGCGCATTCATTCTCCAACGTCACGCCTCTCTTTTGGCGCCGCCGAAAATCACCAAACCGATCGCGCCTGCGAATATCCAGACATCCGCGAGATTAAATGCAAACGGGTTGTCTATGCCGCAACAAGACATGTTCAAAAAGTCCGCCACAGCGCCATAAATAAGGCGGTCGACCACATTGCCAATCGCGCCGCCGATCAACAAGCCAGCGCTTATCAGGCCCCACTTCCCAGGCGGCTCCCGCCTGACCCAGACCAGAACGAAGATGGAAATCGCCGCCGCCACAGCGATCAAAATCCAGCGGGCGGCTTCGGGGCTGCCGGAAAAAAGGCCAAAATTGATGCCGTCGTTCCAAGCCATGTGAAACCGCAACAGTGGCGGAAGAACGTCAATGGCCATCACTTCTCGCAGGTTCAGCATATGCACAACGGCATATTTGCTCGCCTGATCGGTGATAAAGGCCCAAAAGCCTGCCCAAAATACCAGACGCATGCCGCGTCTCCTTCGTCTGCCTGTCTGCCTCAGTGCCGCGCTTCTTCGTGTTCGTGTTTATCGCGGTCATTGTTGGCGCCATCGTACGCCTATCTGCGCTTTACAACAAGGAAATTGGCCATTCCGGCCGGCTCTCCCTATCTGCGGCAGATTTCGATCCCGGCCACTCGCGGTGCGCGGACGGAACCATATTTCTTTTGGCGTCAGTGGCGGAAGTGGCGCATGCCTGTAAAGACCATAGCCAAACCAGCGTCATCCGCTGCCTTGATGACCTCTTCGTCGCGCATCGAACCACCAGGCTGGATCACACATGTGCCACCCGCCGCCGCTGCTTCCAAAAGGCCGTCCGCGAAGGGGAAGAACGCGTCAGACGCCACAGCCGACCCTTTTGCTGGGCTTTCGTCCAGTTCCAGTGCATCCGCCATGCGTTGCGACTTGGACGCGGCCACATTGGCACTGTCCAAACGGCTCATCTGGCCCGCTCCGACGCCCACAGTCGCGCCGCCTTTTACATAAACAATCGCGTTGGACTTCACGTGCTTCGCAACCTTCCAGGCAAACAACAGATCGGCCATCTGCGCGTCTGTCGGCGCAACTTTGGTCACAACCTTAAGCTCATCCATCGCCACGGAGCCAACGTCTTTGTCCTGCACCAGCAAACCACCGGCCACCTGCTTATAGGCCGTGATCGGCGCGCGGGGATCTGGCAAACCATCGGTCAACAGAAGGCGTAGGTTTTTCTTGCCAGAAAAGATTTCCTTGGCGTCCTCAGACGCACCCGGCGCAATGACAACCTCGGTGAAGATCTCGACGATCTTGCTGGCGGTTTCCGCGTCCAGTGGTTGGTTCAGCGCCACAATACCGCCAAAGGCAGAGGTGCGGTCGCAATCAAATGCTTTCTGATACGCCTCCACCAACGTCGCGCCCACAGCCACACCGCAAGGGTTGGCGTGTTTGATGATCGCCACGGCAGGGCCGTTGGCAGGATCAAATTCGCTGACCAGTTCAAACGCCGCATCTGTGTCGTTGATGTTGTTGTAAGACAGCTCTTTGCCTTGAAGTTGCGTCGCCGTGGCCACACCCGCGCGGCCGGAACCATCGGTGTAGAACGCCGCTTTCTGGTGGCTGTTTTCGCCGTACCGCAATGTCTGCTTCAACCCGCCGGCAAAGGCACGACGCTTGGGCGCCTCCAGTTCAAGCTGCTCAGCCATCCATGTGGATACAGCCGCGTCATAAGCCGCTGTACGGGCATAGGCCTTTTGGCTCAGCTTGCGGCGAAATTTCGGACAAGTCGCGCCGTCGTGCTGCTCCATGTCGGCCAACAGTGTGTCGTAATCTTCCACGTCGACGACTACATTCACGAACGCCGCGTTCTTGGACGCCGCTCGGATCATCGCAGGACCGCCAATGTCGATGTTCTCGATGCAAGTGTCATAATCGGCGCCCGCCGCCACTGTCGCCTCAAACGGATACAGGTTCACCACCAGCAAATCGATGCCAGCAATGTCATGTTCATTCATCGCCGCCACGTGGTCCGCATTGTCGCGCAGCGCCAGCAAACCACCGTGCACCTTGGGGTGAAGCGTCTTGACGCGGCCGTCCATCATTTCCGGAAAGCCGGTGACTTCAGAGACGTCTTTGACCTCAAGACCCGCGTCGCGCATCGCTTTTGCACTCCCCCCGGTCGACAGAAGTTCGACGCCACGCGCGCTCAACGCTTTGGCAAGGTCGATCAATCCAGTCTTGTCAGATACAGAAATCAGGGCGCGGCGAATGGGGTGCAGATCGGTCATGGGGCGCAGGAGTCCTCGGGCTTAGGTTACAAATCCATCTCATCCCGGTTCAGGTCCCTGATCGCCACACCAGTCTCATGCGCTTTGCTCAAAGACCACCGGATGCGCGTCCCATACTGCATTGCGACGCCAGATAGAACGATCTGTTTTGTCGCGCGCGGCTTTATGCGACCTTTTTCCAGAAAAACACTGGCTACAAGCTCCATTTTAGCGGCGCCATCGTGCCGGAACACCCAGACTTCACCACTTTTGAGCGCGATCGACACAGCCGCGCCGCCCATATCAAGCGACGCATCCGCCTCCGGATGCAGATGAAAGGCGATGTCATAGGGTATTCCCTGCAGCGCCTTCTGATCCATCATCTTGTCAAACTTGCGCTTGTCGCTGTCCTCCAGCGCGACCACCAGGTCCTCACCTGCCATGCCGCGCCCGTCAAACGTCAACTCAAGAGTGCGCGCATGCGTCAATCCATGTGTCTCACGATACCCGTCGTGGCCGCCCTGAAACTTGATCCCGTCAGGCACTTGCGTCACCTCGATGGGAACATCTTTGGGGCCTTCGACCAATTGCTCTTCTCGCCAGCCTTTGCCCAGCTTGCCCAAACGCGAACTCGACAATTCGTCCAACGTCAGGGCCGAATGAGACGGTGTCGCGCGGCCAAACCGTCGCCAATCTTCGCCAAGGCTGGACCCCGATCCGCAATTCACAACGACCGGCCGCCGCCCGCTGGTTAACTCAAACGCCAATGTGGACGCGTGGGCATTGATTGAACTTTCTCCAGCGGGTGGCAAACTGGCATCCACCACAACGCTGGTACGCCCGGCGCTCAGCCGTGCATATCCCATGGCCAATCCGTCCGCCTGACGTGTCTTTACCCGACTTTCGGCCAACGCGTGATCCAATCGCCCGTCGATACCGCGACCCCCGCCGTGAAACCGTGCCAATCCGCCGTCAGCATGACGCAATGTGCGCAAAGTGGGTGCAACGCGTTCAATCGCCCCGACATGCGCATCCGAAGGCGCGTGGCCGGCCTCGGTCAACGCAGTTGCCGCCCATGTGAGCAGGGTAAAAACTTCCAACAATTCTTCAGGGTTGCGCGTGGAAATGCCGCCCTGCGTGTCCACTTGGTTGCGGCATTCCTTGTCCAATGCTTTGACTGCTGGCGCCACGTGCTGTGACATCCCTTCCAGAGCCAGCCCCGCATAGATCAGACCGGTCAGGGCCTCAAACCGCTCCAACCCCGGCAGGCTTTTGCGCCAACGGCGACTGAGGAAAATGGTCTGTTGTGCCAACGACTGAAAGAACGCTTCGGACTGCGCAGCGTCCCGCGCGCGCAAAAGAAACAACGCGTGACTGATCCACCTGATCAACCTGCGCCCGGTCAGGTCCGGCGTCCAACCAGGACCTCGTCCGCGGCCGGACTGTTCGATCCACCCCCAAACCCAATCCTGTGCCTCGTCCCGTGCCACCCCGTCACCAACAGCAGCCAGATCATCCAACCAGGCAAAGCCGTGCAACTCTTGCGCAAACACGTCGTCAGGGGGACGCAGATCCCACATCGATGTATTGGGCGCCGTTAACAAATGCCCAGCAAACAAAAAATTGCCAGCCACAAGCTGTTTGCCACGGGCATATTGCCCAATGGTGCGGGGTTCCGGCATAGATGTGAAACCGGTGGCCGGACTGGCCATCGTACTGATCCGCGCATGAACGCGGTGCATCAGCCGCGTATAACGCGCCGGTATTCCATTAGGGTTGGACATCCACTCTCTGCCTCTACGCTCTTTGGCGTTTGCGCAGAGTGTAACGGGGTTATCCGCGCGAGTCACCGATTCAAATAGGGTGACCCGAGTGTACCCTAGTTTGGGTTAATGGAACGGTCTGATCCGGAAACATGCAAGCCGCACATTGCGCGGCTTTATGCCTTGCGCAACAGCGCCATATAAAACCCGTCCATACCGCCGCGATCTGCCCAAAAATCTGGCCGCAGCCGCAAGCCGCCTTCTTCAGTCACCCAAGCCGGATCAACGCCGTCAACCAAGACGGCCTCCCGATCCACGTGTACACCAGCCCAGCGCGTCACAGCCTCTTCCACTTGCACTTCGCCCTCATCAGGCAACAACGAGCAGGTGCAAAAAACCAACCGCCCGCCGGGTTTCAAAAGCCCCAAGGCGTGATCCAGAAACACCTCCTGCAACCCGATCAAATCGCCAAACTCGCTGCCGTCTTTGGCAAACGGCAAATCGGGATGACGCCGCATCGTACCAGTCGCAGAACACGGTGCATCCAGCAAAATGGCGTCATATTCGCCTTCCTGCGCCATTGCATCGCCGACCACCAACGTCGCGCTAAGGCCGGTCCTCTTGAGATTCTCTTCAACCCGCGCCATCCGCGACGGGTTGTCATCCACTGCCGTCACGTTCGCGCCAGCCGCCGCCATCTGCATGGTCTTGCCGCCGGGTGCCGCGCACAGATCCAGCACTTTTTCTCCTGGCTGCACGTCGAGGATTTTCGCAGGTAAGGCCGCCGCCGCATCCTGCACCCACCAATCGCCCGCCGCATACCCCGGCAACGCTGACACTTGCTGACCGGATGGCACACGTACCGACCCGGTTGGCAAAAGCGCGCCATCGACCGCCGTCGCCAAAGCCGCAGCATCCGCCTTTGGGGTCAAATCCAACGGTGCTCCGGCATAATGTGCAGCCTCGATTCCCAGCATAACCTCGCTGTCATAGGCTTGCGTCAAAGGCTTGCGCAGCCACTTTGGCAAACGCGGAATGCGCAACTTGTCCCACTCGGCTTGCCCGCTGGCATCCACCTTGCGCAACACCGCGTTCACAAGCCCCTTCATGCCCGCCGTGTGTTTGTTTTTCGCAACGATCTCAACCGCGTCGTTCACAACACCATGCGCCGCGCCGCCCTGACACAACTCAATCGTTCCCACGCGCAGCACGTTGTGCACCGTAAGGGCGGGTGTTTTCTTCAGGTGCTTTTGCAAGACCCGGTCGGCCCGCTCCAGCCCGCGCAATGTGTCCACCGCCAGCCGCTGCGCCCGCGCGCGATCTGCCGGCTCCAGCCGCTCCAGCGCTCCGGACCCGATCACTTCGGACAACAGCCGCCCCTCGCCCAACACTTGGTCAAGCAGGTAAACGGCGCTGCGGCGAGTCTGCATTCCGGACTTGGACATAAAGCACCTTTCCTGTGGAGTTCAGGCTATGCGAGAGCGCGACACCTTGTCGTTCCCGAAGCCGGGCGTATAACAAGGCCATATCGCAAATGAAAGCCCACGCAGCAGGAGCCGCCATGAGCAGCGAAGAGATCAAAGAAATTCCCGAGGCCGCGAAACGCGCGTTGGCCGAGGCCGAAGAACGCCGCGCCAAAGCAAAGGCAGCAGACCTCCCCACGGAACTTGGCGGCCGGGATGGCCCCGAACCGGTGCGCTACGGCGATTGGGAGAAAAAAGGCATTGCGATCGATTTTTGACAAAAGATGGTCTCCCGTCCCTTTGAGGCCCGCTAACGCGGGCCACAAAGCGTTGGGCCACGCCCAAAATCTGCAGGTCTTCTGCAAGAAGTTCGAAGATGGCGGGAGCCCCAACGCCTGTCTTTTACAAACCAAGCGCCTTACGCCGCTTATCAGCAAAACCTTGCACAAGCCGGTCAGCGACCAGTGCCAGTATCGCCATAGCGGCCCCAGCGGTGACCCCAAGGCCCACATCCGCCTGGCCAAGCGCCAGATAAATCGACTGACCCAATCCCGTTGTTCCGATCAAAGCCGCGATCACCAACATCGCGAACGCATAAAGAATCGTCTGGTTCAGACCCAACAGGATTGTCGGCGCCGCATAAGGCGCGCGTACTTCAATCATCGTCTGCCACTTGCCAGCGCCGCTCGCTGTCGCTGCCTCGATCATATCTTCCGGCGTCGAAATCAGCCCCTGTCGCGTGTAGCGGATCATCGGCACCACGGCATACATGCAGATCGCCAGAAAGGCCGAGAATTCCCCGATTTGAAAGAACATCAGAACCGGAATCAGAAAGACGAACATCGGAATTGTCTGCAACATGTCGCAGAACGGGCGCACAACCGCCCAGACCCGTGTGCTCGTCGCGCTGAGGAACCCAAGGGCGCCGCCCACTACGGCACAGGCTGCCACTGAGGCACCGCTAAGGTAAAGCGACAACAAGGCGCGCTCCCACAAACCGGACAAGAGGATCAGCCCCAACAGGATCACCACCAGCCGCACCAAAGACCAACCCCGTGACACCCAACCCAACGCGGCCGCGCCGATCACCACCAGCGGCCAGGGAGCTTGGGCCACGCCGATCTCCAAAAACAACGCCGCAATCGCGACAACTGCTCCGGCAGTCACCTGCCCGCGCAGCGCCAAAACGCCGCTGATAACGGCAACGATTGCAAAGAAACCCATGCTGTGTGCGGCGGTCCACTTGAAACCCCAGGTGAACGGCAACACCGCGTCCGCCAACCCGATCCGCAGCGGCAGTAACCCGTAAAACATCGAGGTGTTTTTGACCGCGTCAAGCGCCGCACCATTGTTGGCCGTAAACGTTCCGACACCGGTGTCGACGGTTTCCGCCAGACCATCCAACATGGCAACGCCACTCGGATTCCAATTCGCAAGCACTGACCACAAGGCCACAGCAGCGCCAACGGCAAATATCGCAAGCGCCACGCGTTTGCTCTGTGCCACCCTCTGTTCGGCCAAAGCTGCCGACAGACGGTCGATCACCACAGCAAAGACCACGATTACGGATCCTGCCAAAAATGCCGGACCAAACTGCGCCTTGCGCATGGTCAACAGCACTTCCCAGCCGATGTCTTCAAATCCGCCAATCACGGCAGCAATGATCACCATCGACAAAGCCGCCATCAGGCATTGGTTGAAACCCACCATGATCTGTTGGCTGGCCGCAGGAATCTCTATCAAAAACAACTGCTGGCGGCGTGTGCCACCCGACATCACCGCCGCCTCGCGGATTTCTTCGTCCACCCGCTCCAGCCCCAACAGGACGTTGCGCGCCATTGGTGGCGCGGCATAAATCGCGGATGCGATCAAACCCACCACTGGGCCAAATCCAAAGAGCACGATCAACGGCGTCAAATACGCAAAGGCCGGCACCGTTTGCATGACGTCCAAAAGGCCGTTTACCGCCCCCTTCAGGCGCGGCACCTCAAAGGCCAGAATACCGATGGCCATACCCAGAAAAACAGCCAAAGGAACAGACACTGTGACCAGCGCCAAGGTGTTCATGCCTTCGATCCAATAGCCAGATATGACCACAAATCCGAGGCCAATAAACCCCAGTGCCGCAAGCCGAAACCCGCCGATAAGCCAACCAATCGCCGTCACGGCGCCCACCACCAATGGCCAGGGTGCACTCCGCAACGCGGCGCCCACCCATTCCATCGGGTAACTCAGCAACTGAGAAAACGCCCGCGCCATCGGCTTGAAAACACTCAAGAACCAGCCCACAGCAGCGCCAACCCAGTCGGTCATCGGCACGGTCAGCGCATCGGGCCACCCCACCAGCCAGTCAAACTGCGCGCCCAACAGGCGACAAGTGATGCCCACGGCCAGAACCAGTAACGCGGCCTTGGCGCCACGGCTAAACGCACGCGCCGGCCCGGTCTCTTCATGCTGCAAAGCCGTCATTCGCCGTCCGTTCCGGTACCATCGTCCACGTGTAACGCCGCTGCCAGCTCGGCCGGATGCACCGCACCCACCATATTGCCCGCCGCGTCCCAAACCGGCACCGGCTCATAAAGGTCCATGCATTTCTCAAGCGCCGTGCTCAGCGTCATACCAACGCGCAACTTGGGATCATCCGGCATCGCCTCCGGCACCTGATCCAGCATCACGGATTCCACACAGGCATGGCGCCCTTTGGGCACATCGCGGGTAAATTCACGCACGTAGTCGTCTACCGGACGCAAAACGATATCTTCAGGTGTACCGATCTGCACAACCTCGCCATCGCGCATAATCGCAATGCGGTCCGCCAGCTTCAGCGCCTCTTGGATGTCGTGCGTAATGAACACGATCGATTTTTTCAAAGTTGCCTGAATGTTTAGGAATTCATCCTGCAACTGGCGACGGATTAGCGGATCAAGCGCCGAAAACGGCTCGTCCAAAAACCAAATATCGGGGTTAACAGCAAGCGAACGGGCGATCCCGACCCGTTGACGCTGACCGCCAGACAGGTTGCGGGGATAGGCGTCTTCACGCCCTGTCAGTCCGACAAGGTCCAAGACCTCAAACGCGCGCTTGCGCCGTTCCGCCTTGCCAGCGCCTTGCATTTTCAAGGGAAAGCCAACGTTGTCGGCCACAGTCATATGCGGGAACAGGCCAAAGTGCTGAAACACCATGCCCAATTTGTTGCGGCGCAGGTCAATCAGGCGCTTTTCGCTCGCCTTCAGAATATCTTCGCCATCAATATGCACCGACCCGGCCGTCGGCTCAATCAGCCGCGAAATGCAGCGGATCAAAGTCGATTTACCTGATCCCGAAAGACCCATGATCACAAAGAGCTCACCGGATTTCACCTCAAAATTCGCGGCCCTTACGGCAGGAATGAGGTTCTTTCCTTTGAGTGTCTCTGCGACGGCGTGATCGTCTCCGGCCTCGCGTGCGTCACGCAAGACAGAGGCGGCGTTTTCGCCGAAGACCTGCCAGAGGTCTTCGACGGCTATCGCCGGAGCGGTGCTATTTTTCTTGGTCATGCAGACTTACTTGGTTGCGGCGTCGACAACCGACTTCCACTTGGCCTCATTGGCGCCCATCCATGCGGACACAACGTCTTCAACCGCTTCGCCGCTTACATCCACGGCACCCATCATTGGCTGCTGGTCTTCGACCGCCAAAGTGTAGTTCACAAGGATTTCGTGCGCGGCTGGCCATTTGTCTTTCAGACCGGGCCAACCTGCTTTGAAAATGCGGCTCGCAGCAAAGTCACAGTCGTTGATCGCATTTGGGTTCGGGCCCCAAGCCGGATCGGTGAAACACGCATCTTCGCCCGCAGGCAGATCGACAAATTTCACGTCATAGGCTGACATTGCCCAATGCGGCTGCCAGAACGTGATCAACAGCGGCGATTTCTTTTCGGTAGACGCGCGCAATTCGGCGATCAAAGCGCCCTCAGAACCCGCCGGAACGGCTTTGAATGGCAAATCCAAACCGGTCATACGGTCGGCACCCGGTGTGCCCCAATCCGCAGGGTAATCCACAAGACGACCCATTGGTAGGGTTTCAGCGGTCGCAAAGTTCATCGCACACTCTTGCAGCGCTTCCCAAGCAGGCAGGCCTGGGCACAGATCTGCGACGTGCGCAGGATAGGCAATGCCTTCACGCGCGTTCAGACCCAGATCAGACAGCTCTTCCAGCTGGCCTGCATCCTTCAACACGGCGTATTGGTCGGACACGTTAGAAGACCAGATTTCCAGCGTCGCGTGGATGTCGCCATCCGCGATCGCCTGAAATTGGTTCATCATGCCTGCGGTGACGTATTCCACTTCATAGCCGGCAGCCTTCAGCATTTCGCCTGCGACACGGGTGGTCACATGCTGTCCAGTCCATTCGTTCAGCGCCAACTTGATCGGCTCGTCTGTCGCGCCCAGATCCGCCGCAAATGCGCCGCTTGCCATTGCTGTCAGCGCCAGCGCCGACAGACCGGATTTCATCAAAGTTTTCATTGTCATCTCCCTGTTTATGTTTTTGATCTATTCATTTTCTTGAATGATCATTTCATTTTTTGACTGGCCGCATAAAACCACAAGTCCGGCGACCTGCCAACAAAAACGTTTCTCAACGCAAAGAACCCCTGACGCAGCAGGCCTAAACGCCTATTTTCAAACCATTTCCCGTCAGGTCAGGCTGTTTTCACAACCCCAATACATCCAGCATATCGTATTCGCCCGGCTTCTGATCCTGCCCCCAAAGTGCCGCCTTCAAGGCGCCTTTGGCAAACAGGCTGCGGTCCGTGGCCTTGTGGCGCAGAACAATCTGCTCGCCATCCGCCGCAAACATAACGTCGTGCTCACCGATAATATCGCCGCCGCGAATGGCGGTGAAACCAATGTCACCACGTTTACGCGCGCCAGTGATGCCGTCACGCCCACGATCTGACACTTCCGCCAAGGACACACCGCGCCCCTCGGCCGCCGCTTCGCCCAACATCAGCGCGGTGCCGCTTGGCGCGTCCACCTTATGGTGGTGGTGCGCCTCAATGATTTCGATGTCAAAATCCGCGTCCAACGCTGCGGCGACCTTCCTGGTCAGAACCGTCAACAGATTGACTCCAAGGCTCATGTTTCCCGCCCTCACGATCACTGCGTGGCGTGCACAAGGGCCCAGCCGCGCGATGTCTTCTTCCGTCATTCCGGTTGTGCCAATCACATGCACTGCACGGGCTTGTGCCGCCAGTTTGGCAAACTGCACAGTTGCCGCAGGAGCCGTGAAATCAATCACCGCCTGCGCCTTGGCAAAAGCGTCCAGCGGCTGATCCGTCACGGTCACGCCCAACGCAACACCGCCCATCGCCTCACCAACATCTCGGCCGACCCAGTCATGACCTTCGCGCTCTACGACACCAACCAAACGGGCTTTGTCGCTGCCGATCACGGTTTTGATCAACATCTGCCCCATCCGGCCAGAGGCCCCAGTGATCACGATTCCCGGCAAGTCTTGCATATTGGTCTCCATAGGTTTGCGCCTCTGCATAACGAACGCCTGCCCGCTTGGCAAAGCCCTGCAAAGCGCCTAAGTGGGGAGACATGGCAAAACACAGAGATTCCGAGGGCCGTGGCCCCTCCCAGCGGATGCTGCGCGTCGGCGAACTTATTCGCCGCACCCTGTCCGAAGTCCTGATGAAGGGCGACATTCATGATCCGGACCTGAACCGTCTGTCGATCACCGTGGGCGAGGTGCGCGTTAGCCCTGATTTAACCATCGCGACCGCCTATGTGCTGCCGCTTGGTGGCGGCCAACAAGAAGAGGCCATCGCCTATCTTGCCCGCAACAAAGGTGAGCTGCGCCGTGTGATTGGTAGAAAAGCCGGGTTGAAACACGCGCCCGACCTGCGGTTCCGTATCGACAAAACCTATGACCAGATGGAAGCCACCCGCGCCATGCTTGATGACGAGCGGGTGCGCCACGACATCGAAAAACCAGACAGCACAGAGACCGACAACACGTGATGCGCGTCCTCCTAACCCTGGTACTGCTTGCGCTGCCCGGGCTGGCGACGGCAGTCACCTGTGAGGACACCTCGTATGAGGCCAACCGCTATACCGTATGCACCGTTGATGTCGCCACCGAAGACTTGCGCCTCTTTTTGCGCGACGATCAGGGTGCCATTCTGGGTCAATTCCGCGATGTGGAAAGCACTTTGAGCGACGGCAAAGCCCTGACCTTCGCCATGAACGCAGGCATGTATCATTCAGACCGCAGCCCCGTCGGCCACTATGTTGAAAACGGCGTCGAGGAAATGCGCCTCCTGACCGGCGCGTCCAACGGCAACTTTGGCCTGCTGCCCAACGGCGTCTTTTGCATCAACGACGCCCGCGCGGACGTGATCGAAACGCTGGCATTTGCCCGCACCAGCCCAAGCTGTAACCACGCCACGCAATCCGGCCCGATGCTGGTAATCGACGGCGCATTGCACCCACGCTTTCTAGTGGACAGCACATCCAGATTTCGCCGCAACGGCGTTGGTACCTCAACCGATGGTCAAACAGCCTATTTCGTCATTTCGCGCAACGCGGTGTCGTTTCATGAATTTGGCCGCTATTTCCGTGACGTGCTGCAAACGCCAAACGCGCTCTATTTTGACGGCAAGATCAGCCGGCTCTATGCGCCGCAAATCAACCGCAATGACCCCGGATTTCTGTTAGGCCCGATTGTCGGCGTGGTTCAATGATCCCGCCGAGTCAAATTGACAGCCCGTAATCAATCCGCTACCCCGCCGCCCTTACCTGAATTCAAAGGCACTGATCATGGCACGCAAACGCAAAGGCCGCGACATTTCCGGGTGGCTCGTCGTCGACAAGCCCGCCGGCATGACCTCGACCTCGGTCGTCAACAAAGTTCGCTGGGCGTTTGACGCCAAAAAGGCGGGCCATGCGGGCACACTGGACCCCGACGCAACCGGCGTTCTGGCCATTGCCTTGGGCGAAGCCACCAAGACCGTGCCCTTCATCACCGACGCGCTCAAAGCCTACACATTCACCGTGCGCCTTGGTCAGGCCACCAACACCGACGACGCCGAAGGCGAGGTCATCGCCCAATCGGACCAGCGCCCAGACGACGACTCTATCAAAGACGCGCTGGGTCAGTTTGTTGGTGACATCATGCAGGTGCCGCCCAAATTCTCGGCTGTGAAAATCGACGGCCAACGCGCCTACAAACTGGCGCGTGACGGCGAAGACGTCGAAATTGCCGCCCGTCCGCTTTGGGTCGAAGAACTGCTGATGACCGACCGCGAAGACGCCGATCACGTGACGCTGGAAATGACCTGCGGCAAGGGCGGTTATGTTCGCTCCATCGCCCGTGATCTCGGGGCAGCCCTAGGTTGCTACGGCCATGTGCGCGAATTGCGCCGCATCTGGTCTGGCCCGTTTGATGCCAGCGACGGCCTGACGCTCGCGCAAATCGAAGACATGGCCAAACAGCCCGAACTTGACCAATATTTGCGCCCACTCGAAGAAGGCCTCGCCGACTTGCCCGAGGTCAAAGCCACATCCGAAGGCACCACCCGCTTGCGCAACGGCAATCCCGGCATGGTGATCGCCTCTGATGTCGAATACGGCGAAGAGTGCTGGGCCAGCTTTGACGGCGAAGCCGTCGCTGTGGGTATCTTCAAAGCAGGTGAGTTGCACCCCAGTCGGGTCTTTGTGCGCCCGCAAACATGATCACCCGCGACTTTCAGAAGGACGACGCGGCCTCCTCCGCAATCTATTCTGACTGCGAAACCTATCGCTATGCCCTCACCCGTGTCTGGGACGATGACCGCAAGCGGGTTCTGTTCATCATGCTTAACCCGTCCAAGGCCACCGAGCGGCAAAATGACCCGACAATCGAGCGCTGCGAACGGCGCGCGCGTACGCTCGGTTTTGGTGGCTTTCGTGCGGTGAACATTTTTGGCTTGCGCGAAACCGACCCTAAACTGCTGCGCAAACACCCCGAACCGGCCGGCCCAGACAACGACGCCGTTGTCGCACAAAGCTGTGATTGGGCGGATGTGATCATCGCCGCATGGGGCGCGCATGGCGACCATCTGGACCGGGGATTTCAAATGCGCGACGTGCTAAGCGAGACCGCCCGTCCGATCCACCACTTGGGTCTGACCAAACACGGCCACCCGCGCCACCCTCTGTATATAGCCTATGCCTGCCAGCCTGAACGTTGGGATATCTGACGAGAACGGCATGCCAAACTGGCAAAAACCACAGATTAACCACCTCTCCAATCCGCGTTTTGAAAACCGCCCGATGTATGGCCTAATGGCTACGGGGTGAGTGGAGTTGTGTGATGCTCATGTTTGCGAGTTTGCTGGCTGCAATAGCCGGCGCTGCTGTGTTTGTTGGAATTGACGACAGTGACGACGCCAGTCTCGACACCGAAGCAGATGATCTGGAAGAAGAAACGCCTGTCACTTCGGATATACCGGGGGACGATTCAACGGACACGCCGGAACCGCCCGATGTGTCCGAACCAAACGTCATCATTGGCAGCGGTGATTATGACATTCTGTCGGGCACGCCTGGTCAGGACATCATCACCGGGGGCGGTGGCGACGATCAGATCAACGGCTATGCAGGCGATGACACTCTCTCAGGTGGCGAAGGCGCCGATATACTGCATGGTGCCGACGGTGATGATGCGCTGTCAGGCGGCGCGGATAATGACATCTTGCATGGTGAACATGGCGACGACAGCCTGACCGGAGGGGACGGCAACGACACGCTGTTTGGCCACGGTGACAACGACCATTTATCCGGCGACGATGGATCAGATTCCTTGGTGGGTGGCTTTGGCGATGACACGCTGCTTGGTGGCGCGGGCGACGATGCGCTGCATGGCGGCTATGAAGACGATCAGCTTGACGGCGGTGCTGGTGCGGACACGCTGCTTGGTGGCGCGGGCGATGACTTGGTGGTTGGCAACACCAGCCCCGCTGATCCCGACGTCGACTACCTCAACGGCGGCGGCGGGGACGACACGCTGATCGGTGGCAAAGGCGATATTCTGACCGGCGGAGCGGATGCCGACACTTTCATGCTGGACGGCACCGCCGAGGCTCCAATCACGGTCATGGATTTCGATCAGGCCGAGGACAATCTCGTTCTGCTCTATCCCAATCAAGCCGATACACCGGACGTGGAAATTCGCCCCATCGCCAGCGATCCTGATATGATCGAGGTCATCGTCGACGGAGAAGCGCTCGCGATCGTGCACGGCGGCGCCTCGTTGGAGGTCAGCGACATCACCCTGATTGCACAAACGGCCACTGGCTAAACGACACAAACCCCTTTTCTTTCTGACAAAACCGGCCTATATCGCCTGTCTGCACAGGGAATCTCTGTGTGGACCTCCATGGACCTTGCTGGACGACATCCCGGCTTGCGCCCTCAACCCTTTAGATTAGGAGACCCCGATGTCGATCACAGTTGAAGAAAAAAACCGCTTGATGAAAGAATTCGCAACCAAAGAAGGCGACACTGGTTCGCCCGAAGTACAGGTTGCTATCCTCACCTCGCGTATCAACACCCTGACCGAGCACTTCAAGACCCACAAAAAAGACAACCACGGTCGCCGTGGCCTTTTGAAAATGGTTGCTCAGCGTCGTAAGCTGCTGGACTACACCAAGGTCAAAGACGAAGCACGCTATCAGGACCTGATCAAACGTCTCGGCATCCGCCGCTAAGACGCTCCGATCATTCAGATTACGGAAAACGCCTGCTCCCTGGAGCGGGCGTTTTTTATTGTCGGATTGCCTTTACCAGATCCAGAACGCATCTAAACTGCACACATGCTAACCTTTGCTGCCGCCGTCTTTTTCCTGATCATCACGCCCGGTCCCGGAGTTTTATCGACGGCTGGCGTTGGTGCCGCGTTTGGCAGGCAAGCAGGCTTGCGTTACGTGACAGGCCTCTTCATTGGCACCAATCTGGTACTTGCCGCAGTGATCACCGGCCTAACCGCGGCTTTGCTGGCTGACGAGCGGTTCAGAGTGATCCTTTTCGGCGCGTCCGTCTGTTATCTCGGATATCTCGCGCTGCGGATTGCTTTTGCCGGAAGCAAAGTCGCGTTTATCGAACGACAGGCACCACCGGGAATTTTAGGTGGCGTTGCTCTTCAGGCAATTAATCCCAAAGCATATGCCGTAAACACGGCGCTCATGTCCGGCTTCGGGTTCATGCCCCAAAATCTGCCAGTGGAAATAGCTCTGAAGCTGGTGATCATGAACGCCATATGGATCCCGATTCACCTCGCATGGTTGTGGCTCGGCATCACGCTTAAACGCATGAATTTGCCCCAACGTACCCAACGCGCGATCAATATCGCGATGGCAACCTCAATGATGATCGTGGTCGCCCTCGCGGCATTTTCGCAGTCCTGAAGCGTGCCCAACGCAAGCCTTATTGCGTCCAAATCACATCGTTCGCCTTAATCACCGCCGCAACCCGCTGACCAATCTCGCGACTTGCTTTCAGCGACGGGTGGATCATGTCCGCGCCGTGATAGCTGCGGTCGCCATACGGCACCAGATCGTCAAGCGACACAAAATGCATCTCGGGCATGATCTCTGCCAGCTTGGCAATACGTGCCTCCAAGCGATCTCCGGCGGGTTTGCACCCCTCGACCGGCGACCACGCGCCCGGGCTGCGCAAATAACCAACGTAGACGATCTTGGCACCTGTGCCGCGCAGGTTATCGACCATATGCGGGATCGCACCCTTGCGGCCATCCTCGGAAATCATCTTGTTCATGCGGTTCTCACAAGCGCCACAGCCGCAGCCCATCCACAGATCGTTGCCACCACCGTTCAGCACCACCCAATCCCAATCGCCTTTGCGATATTGGTTGGAAATACGCATGCCCATCGCTCCGGTCATTGGCAGCTTATAGATGATGCGCGCACCGCTGATGGAATGGTTCGCCACCGGTTCATTCAATGTCTTGCCAACGTGATGCGCAATCGAGCGGCCAGACACGTTGTGCCACGCCATCAGGCTGTCGCCCATCGCAAGAATACGCGGTGATGCATTGCGGCTCACCTCCGGCTCAACGACTGGCTTTGAGACCGCGTTCGCCACAGGAATGTCTTCAATTGTGTTGCGTGTCACAGGCTCAGAACACCCTGCGATAAACAAAAATGCGCCCATCAAAAGCGCAAGAATCAATGTGCCGGGAATACGGACAGCGGGAACTTTCATAATAAAACTCGCAGCATAGCGCCATTTTGGCGCACTAAAATCTCCGTGTAGCCAGCCCCCACCGCCACACGATCACCGCCACACATTCGCCTCTTTTGCGCCCCAAATCTACCTCTGATTGGGAAACAATGTGTTCCCCAGCAGGAATCAGCCGCCAAAATTCGCCACTGCTCCCGTCATTCGTCAAGAAATTTGGTTTCCAAACGCCTTGTTTTCCGGTATGGGCGCTCCATCTGAGACGTTGCGTCCTGACCCCGGCGCTGCAAATCAAGGATAGAGGGGTCGGCGGCAATGGGGCCGCCATTTCAAACGGGAGACCCGGGATACGCCTGGGAGTGCTCCCAGCTAGGAATCGTAAATGTTCGACGTATCGACCAAATCCATGCAGTGGGGCGAAGAAACGCTCACACTGGAAACGGGCAAAATTGCCCGTCAGGCTGACGGCTGTGTCATCGCCACTCTGGGCGAAACATCCGTCATGGCTGCTGTGACCTTTGCAAAGGCACCAAAACCCGGTCAGGACTTCTTTCCTCTGACCGTTCACTACCAAGAAAAATACTATGCCGCCGGTAAAGTACCTGGTGGCTTCTTCAAACGCGAAGCACGTCCCACTGAAAAAGAGACGCTGACAGCACGTTTGATTGACCGCCCAATTCGCCCCTTGTTCGTCCCCGGCTTCAAACACGAAGTCCTGGTGATGTGCACCGTGCTGAGCCACGATCTGGTTAACGACCCCGACATGGTTGCGATGATCGCAGCTTCTGCGGCTCTGACCATTTCCGGCGCTCCATTCATGGGCCCAGTGGCTGCAGCACGTGTTGGCTTTGAAGATGGCGAATACATCTTGAACCCAACCGTTGACGACATGCAGGACCTGCGCAACAACCCAGACCAGCGTCTGGACCTCGTTGTCGCCGGCACCAAAGACGCTGTCATGATGGTTGAATCCGAAGCATACGAACTGGACGAAGCAGAAATGCTCGGTGCGGTTAAGTTTGCTCACGACGCCATCCAGCCTGTCATCGACCTGATCATTGATCTGGCCGAAGACGCAGCCAAAGAGCCGTTTAACTTCCAGGCGCCTGACTATGCCGACCTCTACGAGGCCGTCAAAGCTGCCGGTGAAGAGCAGATGCGCGCTGCATTTGCGCTAACAGACAAGCAAGAGCGCACCGCAGCTGTTTCCGCAGCCCGCGACGCGATCAAAGCAGCCCTCACCGAAGAGCAGCTTGCAGATGCGAACCTTGGTTCGGCTCTCAAGAAACTCGAAGGCGGCATCCTGCGCGGTGACGTTGTCAAAACCGGTAAGCGTATCGACGGTCGTAAGACTGACGAGATCCGTGACATCGTATGCCAGACTGGCCTGCTGCCACGGACCCACGGTTCGGCTCTGTTCACCCGCGGTGAAACACAGGGTCTGGTTGTCACCACTTTGGGCACCGGCGATGATGAGCAATTCATCGACGCGCTGCACGGCAACTTCAAATCCAACTTCCTGCTGCACTACAACTTCCCTCCCTACTCGGTTGGCGAAGCTGGTCGCGTGGGCCCTCCCGGCCGTCGCGAAATCGGTCACGGTAAACTCGCATGGCGCGCCCTTCAGGCCGTTCTGCCAGCTGCCACCGATTTCCCTTACACAGTGCGCATCGTTTCCGAGATCACCGAATCCAACGGCTCGTCCTCCATGGCGTCCGTATGTGGTGGCTCTCTGTCGATGATGGACGCAGGTGTGCCTCTGAAGAACGCCGTAGCCGGTGTTGCCATGGGCTTGATCCTCGAAGACGACGGCTCCTACGCGATCCTGTCCGACATCTTGGGTGACGAAGACCACCTCGGCGATATGGACTTCAAAGTGGCAGGTACCGAAAACGGCATCACGTCGCTGCAGATGGACATCAAAGTCGCAGGTATCACACCTGAAATCATGGAAAAGGCGCTTGCACAGGCCAAAGACGGCCGCATGCACATCCTTGGTGAGATGAACAAATCGATCACTGGTGCGGCTGAATTCTCGGTTCACGCACCACGCATCGAGACCATGAACATCCCAACCGACAAAATCCGTGAAGTCATCGGTTCCGGCGGCAAGGTCATCCGTGAAATCGTTGAAGTGTCCGGCGCCAAAGTCGACATCAACGACGAAGGCGTGATCAAGATTGCATCGCCAAACGGCGAAGCCATCAAAAAGGCTTACGACATGATCCACTCGATCGTGGCAGAGCCTGAAGAAGGCGCAGTTTACACCGGTAAAGTTGTCAAAATCGTCGACTTCGGTGCCTTCGTGAACTTCTTCGGCAAACGCGACGGTCTGGTGCACGTCTCCCAGATCGAGAACCGCCGCCTGAACCATCCTTCGGACGTTCTGAAAGAAGGCCAGGAAGTGAAAGTCAAACTCTTGGGCTTTGACGATCGCGGCAAGGTGCGCCTGTCGATGAAAGTTGTTGATCAGGAAACCGGCGAAGAAGTCGTTGCTGAGAAAAAAGAAGACTAAACTCTTCTGACATCGAATTCAGAAAGCCCCGGTGGAAACGCCGGGGCTTTTTGCTGTCCGGGGTTGGTGCGCGCATAAAGCCACCTCACATGCCACATGTTTATGGACTGTCAGGTTCGGGGGAACGGAACGGGCGTTACTTATTTAGGTACTGATGACCGCTGTCAGCCCTTCCAAGTCATTCGTGCAGAGCGCAGCATTGGCTCAACTTTGTCTAGGCCGGTGGAAACCGGACTTTCTTCGCGGGTGCGAAACAGTTACGCTGCAACAATCAAATCCGCCAAGGGAATTTGGATGCTCTCGCATGGGCGGCACCACTTTTTTGCTTCGAATAGGTCCGACTTAGCACAGGTCTAGAATTTTTGGCAGTAGAGTATTGCCTCGTACAGGCTTTGCCACATGACCATCGCATCCAGCTGACAACGCCTGATCAACGTGTTCTCGCATCGCGTTTGCGGTAAGCATGACAATCGGAGTTCGGGGAAGCCCACCCTCTTCCTCAAGTCGCCGTATCTCTTTTGTGGCTTCAATCCCGTCCAGCACCGGCATCATCATATCCATAAGAACAACATCAGGTTTGTATGTCGCAACCGCATCAATGGCGACTTGACCATTTTCCGCGAACTGAATGTCGCACCGAGTCTTCCGCAAAAGCAAGGAAACAACTTTTTGGTTGGTTAAGTTGTCTTCAACAACCAAAATCTTTCTTCCGGCCAAGCATCCATTTAAGTCTACCTGATCTACGCTTGCGCCGACTTCTCCGCCTCCTTCATTGGCCCCTGTCCGCGCCTTTGGCAGGATCAGTTCCAAAGTAAACTTTGAGCCACGCCCAGGTTCAGATTCAGCGCGGAGCCGCCCACCCATTTGTTTTGCTATGGATGAGCTGATCGCAAGTCCAAGGCCTGTGCCGGAGAACTCGGTTGATGCATCACGTCCTTGTTGATCAAAACGCCCAAAACTCTCGGTTTGGATCGATGTTGGGTACCCGACGCCAGTGTCTTCAATTGTGAACCGAAGACAAACATCCTCCTCTTCGGCGAAGCACTCGATCTCTGCCGTGATTTTTCCATTGTTGGTGAACTTGACGGCATTCGAAGCCAAATTTGAGATGATTTGCCGAACGCGCATGCTATCGCCCACGACCTGACAGGCGGAGACTTCTTTAAAGTTTGTCAAGAATTCCAAACCTTTTTCACGGGCCGCCGTCGAATGCGCATCCAACGCACTTTTGATGGCTTCGACCGCCGAAAATGGCTCGTTTTGGAACGATAGTTTTCCAGTCTCCAACTTGGAGAAGTCCAAAATGTCTGTGAGCTGATGCTCGAGCGAATGCCCTGCATCAAGGATCAGTTTCAGAAGGTTCAAGTTTGCTGGAGAAAGCGAGGCGTCGCCCGTCATGACATCTGCGACACCAATAATTGCGTTTAAAGGTGTACGAATTTCATGGCTCATATTGGCAAGAAACGCTGACTTGGAATTGCTCGCCTCATCCGCAGCCAATTTCGCACTCTTCAAGGCGTCGCGTCGTTCAACTTCTATCGTGATGTCGTGCCCCGAAACAAACATAAGGGAATCAACGAGCTTGGTCATCCATTCCATGTGCCGAAGATCGCCTGAACGCGTGACAATTCTGAAACGGAACGGAAATGTCGTGCGGCACCTCAAACTGGTTTCCCATTGTTTTTGTGCCTTCGCAAAATCTTCAGGGGCAACGAACTCAGAGGCATGTGTTCCTAAAAGGTCTTCCTCTTTACCTCCAACAAGGTCACAAAACGCTTTGTTGGCCCTCTGCAATCTCCCTCGATGGTCCAATAGACAGTGCGGCGCGAGGGACAAATCAAAGAAGTTTGTCACAAGGTTAGAAGCTTCAATACGTTCTGTGATGTCGAATCGAATGGACAAATAGTGTTGCGGCACCCCTCGCTCATCCAAGACCGGGTAAATTAAGGTGTCGACCCAGTAAAGTTCGCCACTTTTCTTCCTATTACAGATTTCGCCGCGCCAAACTTCACCACGCGATATCGTCGCCCAGAGTTTCTCAAAGAAGCTAGTGTCATGATACCCAGAATTCAAAATACGATGGTTCTGGCCGATGAGTTCTTCTCGGCTGTATCCGGATATAGAAACCAATTGGTCGTTAACTTCCGTGATCAGACCTTTGCGATCCGCTCGGGTAACGATTGCCGCTTCGTCCAATGCATCGGTGACTTGACTAAGCTGGGTGATCGCGCGTTCCTTTTGGAGAAGTAGCTTTTTGGTAGCAGCTTCTCGCGACTTTGCTTCGGTGATGTCTCGAAACGATCCGGCAAGGCCAACAATTTGGCTCTCGGACAAGACAGGTTCGCCAATTGCCCGTACCCACTTACGGACACCATGAGACGTGATAATCTGCAATTCCGCGTCCCAACCTTTGCCGGATTGCACCGCTTCGCCGACCCAGCCAGAGACAAGATCGCGGTCTTCGGGCGCATAGAAATTGATTGCAGTGTCTAGGTCCGGGATGAAATCATCTGGAACTTCGTGGATTTCCTTGGTTTTGGGGCTCCACTCGAGATGCTCATTCACCAGATCCAGATTCCAAAATCCGGCCCCTGTCGCCCTTTCCAACGCTTCCATTTGCACCGCTTGGGTATTGAACCCTACGGGCACTGAAGAAGTGTTAGGTCGTTCCTTGTCAGTAAACTTCATTATTGACCCATTCGCGCGAAATCAAATCGATCCACAATGCTGCCAACAAGGTTAAATTAGCGTAAATCGCGCTTGAAGGCTTATGAAGGCAATGCCCGCTTTGTTCGCACAGCCGCCTCCAATGGCTCGACGTTCCGTTCAAGCGAGTCAGTCGGCTGCTTTGACGGGTGCTGCGCAATCTATCGATGCCCGCTTTAGGGAAATTGGAACGCGGCGTCAGATCAGTTTGTGAACGACAGCGATGCACCGATCCCGAAACTTTGCAATGCCTCCTTCCTGCGCATTGCCGCCGTTTGAACGTGCTGCTGCGCCTGTCACCTGGGGCTCAAAGGAGCCAAGCAACAGCACTCTTCTACCAAAAAAACGCCGCCGAAGTTTCCTCCGGCAGCGCCAATTTCTCAATTTCGGAACGCGAGATCACGTCACGCCGCGATCACTAATTCCAGCAACAACCACCGAAACCGTTCACGCAGCGCGTGTTGTCCGGAAACCGGATTTTGCTGGCTGCGCACCGCCTTTTTCAACGACAAACCCGCGCAAACTGTCCACCAGCTTCTCAACTGAGGCATCCAAGCTGGCCGTAGACGCCGAGGCCTCTTCAGACCGCGCTGCATTGCCTTGGGTTTCTAAACCGAGGGTCTGCATCGAACCGCGGATGTCCTGAACCGAGTCGGCCTGCTGTCCCGATACCTCGGCAATCTCATTGATATAGGCGTTGACCTCGTTCACTTCGCTCAGGATGGTCTCCAGCGTGGTGCCAACCTCGCGCACCAGCGAAACGCCAACGCCCACATGTTCGTTGCTCTTGGAGATCAACAGGTTGATGTTCTGCGCGGCCTCAGCAGACCGGTGCGCTAGCGCACGCACCTCGGAAGCGACAATGGCAAACCCAGCTCCCGCTTCACCTGCACGCGCCGCTTCAACACCGGCGTTCAACGCCAACAAGTTCGTTTGGAAGGCGATGTCTTCGATCAATGCAACAACGTGGTCGATCTGGCTGGACGATTGCTCGATCTCATCCATCGTTTCCACCGCGCGCCGGACCACATCCGTGCCGGTCTCAGTCACACCGCGGGTGCTGTCAAAGCGGACTTGCATTTGCTCCGCTTTGCCGACGGCCACCTGCATACCATCGGCAATCTGCTCTACCGACTCAGTTACCCTGCTCAGGGCATCCGCCTGTTTTTCGGTACTGGTGGCTACGCTTGCCGACACTTCTGCCAATTCTGTGGAATCGATCCCGATCTGGTTAGACACAGTGGTCACCGAACTGATGATGCCGCTCAGCGATTGGATGGCCGCATTAAAGCTCACCCGCAAATCTTCGTATTCGTCGGCAAATGGCTCATCGATATTCGCAACCAAATTGCCTTTCGCAACCTTAGACAGGCCAACATGCAGCCGCTCCACCACCTCGTTTGCAGCTTTTTCTTTGGACTCAATGATCACCTTTTCGTCGGACAATGTTGCCATGACTTCCGAAAGTCGCTCTTGCTCTTTGCTGAGGTCTTCCATCCGCATCACATTGCGTTTGACCCCGATATAAAGCGCGCCAGTTTCCGCGATCACTACGACCCCGTGAAACAACGATCGCAGTATGTTCTCAACCAAATCCAGTGAAGGATACACCATGACGGGCATAAAGAACGTCAGCCCGAGGTGATGGACCAACGCGACCACCGCAGCCGTAAAGATCGAAATCGGGCACAACATTGCCGCAGTAATCGGGATATAGGCAAAAAAGATCATGTGCGCATCAATCTGCCAAGGATGGCCGGCAAATGCAGCCACGATCAACGTCACTTGCCCCGCGCCGGCCACAGTTGCCGTCATTCTGTGGTGCAACCCAGATCCATCTCTGTTCGCCCAAAACCCCAGAGCCAAAAAGACAACCGAAAGGGCTGCAAAAGGCATCACACTTTTTGCAAGGAGGGCTGCCACCGATACGGCTACGAGTCCCAAAATTAGATTCGCCACCAACAAAAGGGTCACGCCCTTTTTGCGAATACTGGTGAGGTCGTTCTTTTCGTTCATGTCTTTACTCCACAGAGCTCTGCGATTGTGCGGCCATCCCATACAGCCCACGCTCCGTTTGCTCTCAGGTTTTCGGCAAACTTGGGGTCATCCGAATACCCCAAAGCTCCCAAGGGTGCGTTTTCCAATCCGATGACCGCGCCACCGGACTTCTCTATTATCTGAATAAGGTCCACTCCCGGACCCGCCACGACGACGACCGGTTCCGACACATCGACTGGGCCGGTTGCGACGGCAAGAACCGGCGCCAAAACAATGCAAAGCGCCAGTGCCAAAACAGTCGGGAGATATGCCAATACTCGTTTCATTGATCCGACACATGGCAGAGAGTCCTTGCCAGCAGATTAACGCCTTCTCTTCCCAAAAACCGCGCTGCAGGCATAAAAAAACGCGCCAAATTTGACGCGTTCTCTAGATTTCACCTGATCGAGTCAGACTGATCGTAGTCTACAGCTTTGTGGTGCGCAGATACGGGAAATGTGTGGTGAAGCTGCCGTATTTCGCCGTCGCATCCGCGTCGCTGACGGCCACAGGAATCACCACATCGCCGCCGGGTGTCCAGTTGGCTGGCGTGGCCACGTTTTCTTTGGTGGCGGTCTGCAACCCGTCCAGCGCGCGCATCACTTCTGCAAAGTTGCGACCCACATTCATCGGATAAGTCATCGACAACTTGAGCTTTTTGTCTGGCCCGATGATGAACACCGCCCGCACAGTGGCGCTATCGGCTGGGGTGCGTCCATCCGGCATATAAGCCTCTGCAGGCAACATGTCGAAAGCTTTGGACACAGCCAGACCTTCATCCGCGATGATCGGGAACCCTGCTTCGGTGCCAGCAAAGCTTTCGATGTCCTTTTTCCAACCTTTGTGCTCCTCGACGCCGTCTACAGACACGCCGATCACCTTGGTGTTGCGCGCAGCCCATTCGTCAGTCAGCTGTGCCACAGCGCCAAATTCAGTGGTGCAGACCGGCGTGAAATCCTTGGGGTGCGAAAACAGGATAGCCCAGCTGTCGCCAATCCAATCATGAAAGCTGATTGTCCCCTGATCGGTTTCCGCGGTGAAATTCGGCACTGTGTCATTGATTCGAAGACCCATATCTCGCTCTCTTTTTGATCGGGGAACCCGCCCTGCATGGTAAAAGGCGAAATTTTCAAACAAGCGGATTCCGGAAAAAACAAATCTTTTGGCCGCCATGCGACCTATCACAGACTACATTCGTCGTTTTTGAATGCCAGCCCCCTTAGCGCGACAAATACGGCAAATATTCACGTGTGACCGCGCGTCTCTTTCCCTTGCGGGCCTCGATAAGCGCGGGCAAGGTGCCTGCAAAGATCGATAAGGAGAGACCCCATGATCGAGAAACGCGAATTCTATATCAACGGCCAATGGGTCGCCCCGGCGACCGCTAACGACATGACCGTCATCGACCCTGCCACCGAAGACGCCTGTGCGGTGATTTCTATCGGTGATCAGGCCGACACTGACGCCGCGGTCGCCGCAGCGCGCGCTGCCTTCCCTGCTTGGGCCGCAACCCCGCTGGACGACCGCGTCGCGCTTGTCAAGAAACTGCGCGAGGTCTACATGGCCCGCCGTGCTGATATGGCCGAAGCCATGCGCGCCGAAATGGGTGCGCCGATTGATCTGGCAATGTCTGGCCAATGGGGCTCTGGCACCTGGCACCTGGATGGCTTCCTTGAGGCGCTGGAAGGTTTTGAGTTTGAATACGCAATGGGCGCGGACCGTATGCGCAAAGAACCCATTGGTGTTTGTGCGATGATCACCCCTTGGAACTGGCCGATGAATCAGGTCTTCCTCAAGGCGATCCCGGCGCTTTTGGTGGGCTGCACCATGGTGCTCAAGCCCTCCGAAATCGCGCCGCTGTCCTCCATCGTCTTCACCGAAATGATGGACGAAGCAGGCTTCCCCGCTGGCGTCTTCAACATGGTCAACGGCGATGGTGTTGGCGTGGGTTCGCAGCTGTCAGCGCATCCTGACGTGGACATGGTGTCCTTCACCGGTTCCACTCGCGCAGGCATCGCAATTTCCAAAGCGGCGGCCGACTCGCTCAAACGTGTCAGCCTCGAACTTGGCGGCAAAGGCGCGAACCTGATCTTTGCTGATGCGGACGAAAAGGCCGTAAAACGCGGCGTGATCCACTGCATGCAGAACTCCGGCCAATCCTGCAACGCCCCTACCCGTATGATGGTCGAAAGCGACCGCTATGCCGACGCCGTGGATCAAGCCAAAGCCACTGCTGAGGCCACTCAGGTCGGCGCGACAACCGAATCCGGCCGCCACATCGGCCCTGTAGTCAGCGAACTGCAATTCAACAAAATTCAGGGCCTTATCGAAACCGGCATCAAAGAAGGCGCCACGCTTGTCGCCGGTGGACTCGGCCGCCCAGAAGGCATGAACAAAGGCTTCTACGTGCGCCCGACTGTGTTTGCGGATGTGACGCCCGACATGACCATCTACCGCGAAGAAATCTTCGGCCCCGTGCTGGCGATCACCCCGTTTGAAACCGAAGATCAGGCCGTCGAGATGGCCAACGATACCGTCTACGGCCTGACCAACTATGTGCAAACGCAAGACGACGAGAAACGCCTGCGCGTCGCCCGTCAGCTGCGCTCCGGCATGGTGGAAACCAACGGCGTCAGCCGCGTGAACGGCTCGCCGTTTGGCGGCTACGGCCAATCCGGCAACGGCCGCGAAGGCGGCACTTGGGGTCTGGACGAATTCTGCGAAGTCAAATCGATCTCCGGCGTGCCGATGGGCTGACGCCACAGGCTTTGAAACCCGAACAACATCGGGGGAATATCCCCAATCGTCCCCTAAATTTGTGCCTCCGATAGTTGTTCGGAGGCACTTTCTCGTTGCGGCAATTAGCAGCTACAAAAACTTGACGACGCTGCAACGAAATGCACTTCCTGGGACCGCATTAAGCGGCGAAACAACTGTCCGCGATGCGGACGGAAAAGCCCGCTTCACAGGCAGCTTGGCGGACTTTGTTGCCATTCAAATTTGAGCGAAAATTCGAACTAGTCCTCGTCAAAGCTTTCCAAGCCAAATGCCGATAAGTCTGTCCAAGACAATTTTTTCCGCGCCATTTCATCAATCTCTCGGAATTGCTTTTCTGTAATCAAAAGCGACGATTTGGCAAAGAATTCATAGGTCAGATCACCGTCTTCTCTCAGCGAGACATGGAGGAGTGGCCCTAAACCGCTTTCGGTCACCTCAAGAACAGAAGTGCTCCCTTCAGGCGGATACAGCACCTGAAATCGAAGCTCTCCAACTATGTGATCTACGTTTCTCAGGGTTTCGACTCTTCGGAATGATCTAGTCTGACAATCGACCTGATCATTGCGCTCAAAGTTCGCGATGGTCAATAAGGGCTCAAAGCGGACTTTCGCCGCCATGCCAACAAAACCCTCGCTATAAAAACAAACAGTGTCAGACAGATACCTGCCTGACACTGCTTAGAAATCTGGCGCATGTTCGCCGGCGGTTTACCGCTTTGTCACACGTAAAGTGAATGGCTGCGGCAATCCCCCGGCGTTTTTTTCCCCGATACCCATGCGGCCTTAGCTTTTGCCTTTCCAAGGCACCAGATACTTCTCGACCCAGCGCATCAGCATGTCGATGCCAAAGCCGATGATGCCGATCAGGATGATCCCCATCAAAACAATATCCGTGTCCTGAAACTTGGATGCGGCCACGATCATCTTACCGACACCCTTTTCAGCGGCCACAAGTTCGGCGGCCACAACGGTGCCCCAACAGACGCCCATCGCCACCCGCGCAGCAGTGAATATCTCAGGCAACGAGTTCGGAATAATCACATGGCGCAGGATCTGCCGCTTGCTGGCGCCCAAGGAATAGGCCGCATGCACCTTGGTGATGTTCACGCCCGACACACCGGATCGCGCGCCAATCGCCATAATCCACAAGGCCGCAAGGAACAGCAGGATGATCTTACCCTGCTCGCCGATGCCGGCCCAGATAATCACCAGCGGGATCAACGCCAAAGGTGGTACAGGCCGCATGAACTCAACGATCGGATCAAACCAACCGCGGGCCCAATCGCTCAGCCCCATGGCATAGCCCAAAGGAATGCCCACCATCGCACCCAGCGCGAAACCGATGATCACCCGAAACAGAGAAAAGCTCAGGTGCTCGGACAGCTTCACATTCTGATAGCCTTCGCGGCTTACAGAAATCAGGCGTCGCCACACGCTTTCCGGTGCCGGCAGCCAGATATCTTCCATCTGCATTCCGGTCGCTGGCGCAAAGTTCAATGTGCCTTTGTCGGTCAGCGCAACAGAACCAAAGCCAACGTCAACTTTTGCCTCTCGGGTAAGCGGCTTCCCTTCCACAGCAATAACTTTGGCCCCTTCGCTACGGGTCGCCTCGTCATTGCTGTCCCACCGCAACAACTTGCTGCGATAGGCCTGCACAACGATCACGTCGTCTTTGGCCAAACCCTCTCCGGGCGCAATTTCCGGCGTGTCCGGCTTTTGCCCGGCCTCATGCACAACAACGCTGACAGTTGCATCGTCCGTCGCGCCGTCCTCGGTTTCCAGCGTATAGGTAAAGCTTGCCTCGCCGACAAACGGCCCTGGCGCATGCAGAAAACGCGGCAACCATTCCGATCCGGTAAAACTGCCCCAGAACACAAAGATAAGCACAATAGAAATCACCGAAGCGGCCTTGTTGGAAACAACGGCGCTCTCATCACCAAACGTCACCGTCTTGAGCGATGTGTAGTCATGCACCGGCGTCAACCGGCGTTTGATCAGATGAAAAATGAAAAAGGCACCCAGAATGACGCCGATATAGATCGCCAGAAACGGCAAAGCCGAAATCACCGCGATCACCAGAGTGAGCAACTCACCCCCAAGATCTGCAAAAGTCTGTCCCATCTTATGCGGTCTCCTCGGTGCGGCCCATGATCTCTTCTTCCATGTTCCAGATCATATTGAGGATCTCTTCGCGGGTCGGCGCATAATCGGGGTGTTTCTTCACCTCCCGCAAATCCGCGCCCACGCCCAGATCGGCAAATGGCAAACGGTATTCCTTGTGGATACGCCCCGGACGTGGCGCCATCACGATCAACCGCTCACCCAGCAACAACGCTTCTTCGACCGAGTGCGTGATCAGAATGATCGTCTTGCCGGTCTCTTTCCAAAGCTTCAGAACAAGGCTCTGCATCTTTTCCCGCGTCAACGCATCCAGCGCCCCCAGCGGCTCATCCATCAAAATCACGTCAGGATCATTTGCCAAACAGCGGGCCAAAGCCACGCGCTGTTGCATCCCGCCTGACAGTTCGTAAACCATCTTTTCTTTGAAGTCCTGCAAACCCACCACATCCAGCAGGTGATCCACGATCTCTGCACTCTCGGACTTGGGCATGCCCTTCATATCGGGACCGAAACTCACGTTCTCTCGCACGCTCATCCATTCAAACAGCGCCCCTTGCTGGAACACCATGCCGCGTTCGGCATCCGGTCCCTGCACCGTATGACCGTTCATTTCAATCTGGCCTTCGGTGGGCGCAAGAAATCCCGCAACAATATTAAGCAGCGTCGTCTTACCGCAGCCCGATGGCCCCAGCACACTTAGCAACTCACCCTGTTTCAAATCGAGGCTCACATCCTTGAGCGCTTGAACATGCCCGCCACCGGGCAAATCAAATCGCATGGACAGGCTTTCTATGGTTAATCCGGTCATGGTCCCTATCGGTCTTTCCGCCCAATTCTGCGGGCGCGACGGTTTGCCCGCCTGTTCTTCTGGATTGATTTCAAAAAAGGCCGGGCACGTCGAACGCGCCCGGCCCAACTCTCATCGCAGCACTTACATGCCTTTTGCAGATTCCAGCGGACCTGTGTTCACAGCACCGTCATAGCTGTCCAGCGCGCTCGGGATCGAACCCGCGCCTACAAATACGCCAGCTACACCGCCCATGAACTCTTGTGCTGTGCCGCCAAACCAGGCGCCGCTCAGCTGTTCGTCAATGGTCGGGAACTTAAAGGTCGCCAGCGTTGCAGCTGTGCCTTCTTCGTCCATGCCTGCGTCCTTGGCGATCACTGGCAGCATTTTCGCGTGGTTGGCTTCATCTGCCCACATCGCGTTGGCATCCGCAGTCACCTTCAGGAACTTCGCCAGCATGTCGCCTTCTTCAGCGATGAACGACGCAGGGGCGGTTGTGGCGTCAAACACCAGAATGCCCAACTCTTCTTTTTCCGCACCGGTCAAAAGGATGTTGCCGTGCTCCGTCATGCGACGCAGCGCGCCACCCCAGCCACAAGCCATGTCCAGCGAACCCTGTGCCAGCGCTGCTGCGCCTTCTGCCGGGGCCATGTCCACAACTTCCATGCTCGCGACGTCCACACCAAAGTGGTTCATCTGGCTCAGAAAACCATAGTGCGCCGCAGTGCCCAGCGGCACAGCAACTTTCTTACCGGCCAACTCGCCAGCACTCATTTTGTCGATCTCAAGACCGGATGCGACAACACAGTTGTCGTTGTCGGAGTAGCTCACAGCCACGTCGACGATCTGGATGTCCTGGCCTGCGGACGCTGCAACCACGAACGGTGGCACACCTTGGCTCACTGAAATGTGTACGTCACCCGACGCCATTGCCGCGCTCATTGCGGTTCCAGTGTCAAAGCTGACCCAGTTGATCTTGGTGCCGAGGGCTTCTTCATATGTGCCCATCTGCTTGGCGTATTGGAATGGCATTGGCCACTCGAGGAAATAGGCCACTGTGATATCCGCATGCGCCGCTTGAGCGCCGGCCATCATTGCCGCTGCTGCAACAGCACCAGTCAGAGTCTGTTTCAAAGTCATGTTTCAATTCTCCCGTTGTCATTTTGGTGTCGTCTGGAACTGGCTGTCTGGGTCGTTTTGCCCAGTTCAATCAGTCCGTCCCAACGCGCCGCCTTTAATCCGAGCGGAAATCGCACCACCGATCAATGTTTTTTTGTAGCTTTGTCACAGTTATTTTACTGCCCAAAGTCGCAGCAACCTTGCCCTATGCTAACATTTTTTATTTTTTAATCAATTGGTTAGAAACAATTGTGATGGGCATCCTGACATCGAAACCTCTTTTTTGGACTTACACTGCCAAAACAACTGGCCCTATAAACCTGCGCGAAAATCTCGCGAGGATAAACGGCAACTAATGTTCGGACTTCGCTTGCGCTGTCCGATACTTCCAACGTCTCCGCAAATAAGAATAAAGGGAGGTCCGCCATGGACGGCACATTGAAAGAAAACGACCTGAGCCACGTGGTGAGCGCCGACAAGGCCCACGTTTGGCACCACCTGGTGCAGCACAAATCCTTCGAATCTAGTGATCCCCGCATCATTATCGAAGGCAAAGGCATGCGTGTCTGGGATCAAAACGGCAAAGAATACATCGACGCGGTGTCTGGCGCAGTCTGGACCGTAAACGTCGGCTATGGCCGCGAACGTATCGCCAACGCCGTGCGTGACCAACTGATCCAGATGCCTTATTTCGCACAGGCTGCTGGCTCTATTCCCGGTGCGCTTTATGCCGAAAAACTGATCGAAAAGATGCCCGGCATGAGCCGTGTATATTACACGAATTCGGGATCTGAGGCGAACGAGAAGGCCTTCAAAATGGTGCGCCAGATCGCGCACAAAAAATATGACGGCAAGAAAACCAAGATCCTTTACCGCGACCGCGATTATCACGGCTCAACTCTTGCCGCGATGTCTGCGGGCGGTCAGGACGAGCGCAACATGCAATACGGCCCCTTCGCGCCGGACTTTGTTCGCGTGCCGCATTGTATGGAATACCGCAAAGACGAGCTTGGCCTTGGGCACCTGTCCGGCCGCGACTTCGGCATTGCGGCCGCCAACCAGATCGAAGACGTGATTCTGCGCGAAGGCCCCGAGACCGTTGGCAGCCTGTGCCTTGAACCGGTCACCGCCGGCGGCGGCGTTATCACCCCGCCCGAAGGCTATTGGGAACGCGTTCAGGAAATCTGCACCCAATATAACATTCTGCTGCACATCGACGAAGTCGTCTGCGGCGTTGGCCGTACCGGCACTGAATGGTTTGGCTACCAACACTACGGCATCAAACC
Source organism: Shimia sp. SK013 (assembly GCF_001292625.1). Taxonomy (GTDB): domain Bacteria; phylum Pseudomonadota; class Alphaproteobacteria; order Rhodobacterales; family Rhodobacteraceae; genus Shimia. The sequence goes on along the minus strand of NZ_LAJH01000021.1, from coordinate 243,831 downwards.
CGACTTTGTGACCATGGCCAAAGGTGTGGCCTCTGGTTACGCCGCGATTGCCTGCATGGTCACCACCGAAGAGGTCTTTGACCTGTTCAAAGCCAATGCGTCAGACAAGCTCGACCATTTCCGCGACATCTCCACGTTCGGCGGCTGCACCGCAGGTCCGACAGCAGCGCTGGAAAACATGGCGATCATCGAAGAAGAAGGGTTGCTTGAAAACTGCACCGCCATGGGCGCGCGCATGATGGACAATCTCAATGCCCTTATGGAAAAACATGACGTCATCGGCGACGTGCGCGGCAAAGGTCTGTTTATTGGCTGCGAACTGGTCAAAGATCGCACCACCAAAGAACCGGTGGACGAAGCCGACATTGGCGCCGTGGTTGCAGATTGTGGCGCTCAGGGTGTGATCATCGGCGCGGCCAACCGCTCCGTTCCCGGTCGCAACAACGTGATTGCCTTTTCTCCCGCATTGATTGTCACCGCAGCCGATATCGACGCTATCACCACTGCGGTCGACAATGCCTTGACCAAAGTCTTCGGGTAACACCGGCAGAAGCGGACGGAGATGGGCGAAGCCCCTCTCCCGAAGCGCCCGCCCCCTCCGCGGGGGCGGGCGCTTCGCGCGGTTTGAAAGGAAATTTCATGTGGCCAGAACCCACAACCCTGACAGGCCCCCACGCCAGCCTTGTTCCGCTCTCGCAGGATCACGCGACTGACCTTTCCGAGGCCTCTGACGACGGCAATCTACAGGCACTTTGGTACACGATGGTGCCCCGCCCCGAAGACATCGTGGCCAACATTGACGCGCGCAACGCAACCCTTGGCATGACTCCTTTTGCCGTGCTGGATCCAACAGGCAAAGCCGTGGGTATGACCACGTTTATGAACGCCGACCAAACAAACCGACGCGTCGAAATCGGCTCCACCTGGTATCGAAAATCCGTGCAACGCGGCCCACTTAACACGCAATGTAAACTGCTGATGCTGGCCCACGCGTTCGAAACACTGGACTGCATCGCCGTTGAATTTCGCACTCACTTCATGAACCACAAATCCCGCGCCGCCATTGAACGGCTGGGCGCAAAATTCGACGGTGTTCTGCGCAATCATATGATCATGGCAAACGGCACCTTGCGTGACACCGCCGTCTATTCGATCTGCCAGCACGAATGGCCCGCCGTGCGCGCGAACCTGACACACAAGCTGACGTCATAAGGCCCTAAACGAGGACTCTCAAAAGTCCAGTTTGCGCTCGCGATAAGTCCAGTATACGGTTTTGATCATGGCGATTTCAGTTCAAACCTTCTTTCTGTCTCCGGACTCTCAGGGCACCCTGCAAGCCCAAATTCAACAACTCATTGCCGAAGGCATTCTTTCCGGTCGCTTCAGACGTGGCGAGAAACTGCCCTCCTCACGCAAGCTCGCAACCCACCTCAACGTCAGCCGCATTACCGTGACGCTCGCCTACACAGAACTCCTTGCGAACGATTACCTCACTTCGCGCGGCCGCTCCGGCTACTACGTCTCTGACAATGCTCCTGTACCGCCCCGATTCTCCCCGCCCAAACACCGCGAGGACAGCATCGACTGGACCCGTGCACTTGGCCGCCGTTTCACTGGCGGCGACACACCGGAAAAGCCTCAAGATTGGGCGTCCTATCGCTTCCCTTTTGTTTACGGCCAAACTGACCCATCGCTGTTTGACCACGCCAACTGGCGCTTGTGCGCGCTTCAGGCATTGGGACAAAAAGATTTCACCGCTCTGACCTCGGACTACTACGACCAGGACGACCCGCGTCTGGTGGAATTCATCGCGCGCAATACGTTGCCCCGCCGTGGCATAATCGCCCGCCCCGAAGAAATCCTGATCACGCTAGGCGCTCAGAACGCGCTCTGGATAGCCGCCCAGATCCTGCTGACTCAGCGGCGCACCGCCACTATTGAAAACCCCTGCTACCACGCTCTACGCGACATTCTGAACCAGTCCCGGTGTCACGTAGAACCCGTAAACGTTGATGACGGCGGCCTTGATCCGGCAAACATACCGGCTGAAACCGACGTGATTTTTACCACCCCCAGCCACCAGTGTCCGACCACTTCCACTATGCCGATTGCGCGTCGCAAGTTGTTACTCGCGCGCGCCCGTGACATTGACGCGCTCATTGTCGAGGACGACTACGAGTTCGAGATGTCCTTCGCCGACTCCCCCTCTCCAGCCCTCAAATCCCTCGACACCGAAGGCCGCGTGATCTACGTCGGCAGCTTTTCCAAGTCCCTCTTTCCGGGCCTGCGGCTCGGCTATCTGGTCGGATCAGAAGCCTTCATCCGCGAAGCCCGCGCCCTGCGCGCCTCCGTGCTGCGCCACCCCCCGGGTCACATCCAACGCACCGCCGCCTATTTTCTGTCACTTGGCCACTACGACGCTTTGATCCGGCGGCTTCGCAAAACTCTCAAACACCGGCGTTCGGTGATGAAACAAGCCATTCAGGATCACGGCCTGACCATCGCAGGCGCCGACGCTTTCGGCGGCTCGTCTTTCTGGATGCAATCAAATCGGAACCTAGACTCACACGAGCTCGCCTCAAGATTGCAAAACGAAAGCGTATTGATCGAACCTGGTCAGTCATTCTTCGCCACGGCCAACCCACCGCGGAATTTCTACCGCCTTGGGTATTCCTCCATTCCGGCCGAGCGCATCCCCGAAGGCATCGCTCGTATAGCCAAAATTGAAAAATCCCTCTGAACTGGCATTAAGCGGCCGGAATATTTGGCCCTAACGCCTTTAACGTATGACCCGTAATTTCGCGTCAACCCCGCGCGCGCGACGTGCGCTTTTGGCGACTCAGGAGATTCCCGATGAAAATGACCACCGAAGAGGCGTTCGTAAAAGTACTGCAACGCCAAGGCATCGAACACGCCTTTGGCATTATTGGCTCCGCCATGATGCCTATCTCTGACCTCTTCCCCAAAGCGGGCGTCATGTTCTGGGACTGCGCCCACGAGGGGTCTGCCGGCATGATGAGCGACGGCTACACCCGCGCCACCGGCAAAATGTCGATGATGATCGCGCAAAACGGCCCCGGCATCACAAACTTTGTGACCGCCGTCAAAACAGCCTACTGGAACCACACACCGCTTTTGCTGGTGACACCGCAAGCTGCCAACAAAACCATCGGTCAGGGCGGCTTTCAGGAAGTCGAACAGATGGCCCTGTTTCAAGACATGGTTGCCTATCAGGAAGAGGTCCGCGACCCCTCCCGCGTCGCCGAAGTCCTCACTCGCGTGATCTCCCAAGCCAAGCGCCTCTGCGGCCCGGCCCAAATCAACATCCCACGCGATTTCTGGACTCAAGTCGTCGACATCGAGATCCCCGACCCCATCGAATTTGAGGCTTCCTCCGGTGGCACCTCCTCTGTGGCCGACGCTGCGGCGCTTTTGTCAGCGGCCAAAAACCCTGTCATCCTGAACGGCGCGGGCACGGTCTTGTCCGAGGGCGGCATTCCCGCCTCCATCGCACTTGCAGAACGCCTCGATGCGCCTGTGTGCGTTGGCTATCAGCACAACGATGCGTTCCCCGGAAACCACCCGCTATTTGCCGGACCTTTGGGTTACAACGGCTCCAAAGCAGGCATGGAATTGATCAAAAATGCCGACGTCGTTTTGGCACTTGGCACGCGCCTCAACCCATTCTCCACCCTGCCGGGCTATGGCATGGACTACTGGCCCGCGGATGCGAAAATCATTCAAGTCGACATCAACCCGAACCGCATCGGCCTGACCAAGAAGGTAGAAGTTGGCATCGTTGGTGACGCCGCCAAAGTTGCCACTGGCATCCTTGACCAACTCAGTGACGACGCGGGTGACGCCGGGCGCGCCGACCGCAAAGCCAACATCTCGAAAACCAAATCTGCATGGGCACAGCAACTGTCGTCAATGGACCACGAAGACGACGATCCCGGCACCAGCTGGAACGAACGCGCCCGCTCTGACAAACCCGATTGGATGAGCCCCCGCATGGCGTGGCGCGCCATTCAATCCGCCCTGCCGCGCGATGCAATCATCAGCTCCGACATCGGCAACAACTGCGCCATCGGCAACGCCTACCCGTCGTTCGAAGAGGGCCGCAAGTACCTCGCACCGGGCCTATTTGGCCCCTGCGGATATGGCTTGCCTGCCATCGTCGGCGCCAAGATCGGCCAACCGGACGTGCCGGTCTGCGGCTTTGCAGGCGACGGTGCGTTCGGCATCGCGGTGAACGAGCTGACCGCCATTGGTCGCGGCGAATGGCCAGCGGTCACGCAGATCGTCTTCCGCAATTACCAATGGGGCGCCGAAAAACGGAACTCCACGCTCTGGTTTGACGACAACTTCGTTGGCACGGAACTGGACACCTCTGTGTCTTACGCTGGCATCGCCCAAGCCTGTGGTCTGCAAGGCATAGTCGCGCGCACCATGGAAGAGTTGACCGCGGCGCTGAACAAAGCGATCGACGATCAGATGAACCACGGCAAAACCACCTTGATTGAGGCGATGATCAATCAGGAACTGGGCGAGCCGTTCCGCCGTGACGCGATGAAAAAACCGGTGGCTGTCGCGGGTATCGATCCTGCCGACATGGTCCCGCAGACCGGAAGCTGACGGATTGCAGCCGCTCCGCCAAATACTTGGTGCCGCCAGCGGCTCTGACAAAATCATCGCCCTCGCCGAGGGCGATGATCCCCGCAATGTCGAGGCCGCGCTGATGATCCGCGACGAATCTGTGGCCCGTGTCATACTTGTGGGGAATCCGGAGATCATCACAACGCATATGGCCGCGCACGGCACCTCCCCCATTGACCTCACCGGACAAATCGACATTCACGACCCCGCCAACAGCCCTCTGTTGGACGAATTTCGCGACACACTTGTCGACTTACGCGCCCACAAAGGCATGACGCCGGAACAGGCCACCACTCAGGTGCGCCAACGGCTGACATTTGCTGCGCTGCTTGTGCAGACCGGCCGCGCCGACGGCACTGTGGGCGGCTCGGTTGAAACCACATCCGACACCGTGCGAACCGCCCTTCAGATTATCGGCAAGGCGCCTGGCGCAGCGATGGTTTCGTCTTTCTTTTTCATGCTCTATTGCAAGGAGCACCACACCGTAAAAGGTGCGCATATTTTTGCGGATTGCGGCCTTGTGGTGGACCCTGACGCCCGCGAATTGGCCGAAATCGCCCGCGCCTCCGCCGCCTCCTACAGCGCCCTGACCGGCGACACCGCCCGCGTTGCCATGCTGTCTTTTTCCACCGCCGGAAGTGCCGACCATCCGAAAGTGTCCAAAGTGGTCGAAGCTACGCAACGCGCCAAAGCGGCCGATCCGGACTTGATTATCGATGGCGAATTGCAATTTGACGCGGCCTTCGTGCCAGAAGTCGCTGCCTCCAAGGCCAGCGAGTCATCTCTCGGCGGCGCAGCCAATGTCTTTGTCTTTCCAAGTCTGAACGCTGGAAATCTAGGTTACAAAATCGCGCAACGCGTCGGTGGTGCAACCGCCATCGGTCCCGTTCTGCAAGGTCTCGCGAAACCGGCCAATGACCTGTCTCGCGGTTGCACCGCCGAGGATATCTTGCACATGGCTGCCGTCACTGTGGCCCAATCCGACGCGCTTGATCGAACCCGCATGGCGGGTTTAGGGGTCACGACATGACCCCTGTGCCGACGTCAATCCAACGCCAGTGTAACCACCGTGGCCGCGACAATATCCTGTGCGCTGGCCCCGCGACTCAAATCGCATACCGGCCTGCGAAACCCCTGCAAAATCGGCCCCAACGCCTGTGCGCCGCCCAAAGCGACTGCCAACTTGTAGGCGATGTTGCCCGCGTCCAGATTAGGAAAGATCAACACATTGGCATTCCCCGCACCCGCGTCCTTGCGGGCCGCGACCTCAGGGATCAGCGCCGCGTCACCCTGTATCGGACCGGCAAAGCCACTGATTTCGGCGGCTTCACGCACCTTGTCCACGCTCGCTCCCGCGCCGCTGGTGCCAGTAGAAAACGACAGCAACGCCACCCGCGCATCCCCCAGCAAAGCGTCTCCGCTGCGCGCCGATGCCCGCGCAATCGCCGCCAGCGTTTCGGCGTCCGGATCAACAGTCAATCCGCAGTCGGCAAAGATCAGAGACCGGTCATCGGCAAAATTCATCAGGAAAAAACTCGACGGAATACTGACACCCTCTGCCAGACCAATCGCCATGGACGCCGCCTCAATGACCCGTCGCGTGGGCGCCACTGCTCCGGCCACCATCGCGTCCGCTTCACCCGCAGCAACCATCGCCGCAGCCCGGTAAAGTGGCTTGCCAATCAACCTGCGGGCAATACCTTCTTTCATGCCGCGCGTTTCAATCAGCGCCTGCACATATCTGTCGGTGCTATCCCCAAGGGTCATCGGCCGACACAAACCGTCCCGATCCAGCGCCCGCATGGCCTCCGCCGTGCGCGGTTCCTTGTGCTCGGGAAACACAACACGTGCGTTCTTCGTCGCCACCTTGGCCGACAGCGCATTCATAAACTTCATGTATACCTCCGTATACGCAACAGGAGCCATCCGTGACCGAAAACGTCAAGATCAACCGCGGCCTTAAGGGCATTTATTTCGAACGTTCCGGCGTCAGCCACATCGACGGAGCCAAAGGTGAGCTGTCCTACCGTGGCTATTCGATCCACGATCTCGCAACCAAATCGACCTTCGAAGAGGTCTGTTTTCTGCTTATCCACGGCGACTTGCCAACAGAAGACGAACTCGCCGCTTTTGACGCAACGCTCAAAGCCGCACGTGAATTGCCCGATCAGGTCTATGACATCATCAGCGCCACCAAAGACGGCCACCCGATGGACGTGCTGCGCACCGCGGTCTCCGCCCTCGCAGCGCTTGAGACCGACAGCCAGAACACCGGCCAAGACGCTTTCCTCGCCAACGGTCTGCGTCTGACCTCACAAGTGCCGATGATCATCGCGGCGCATGAACACATCCGCAATGGCCGCGATCCGGTACTTGCCGACAAAACGCTCAGCCACGCCGCCAACTGGCTCTGGATGCTCAAAGGCGAAAAACCCTCCGAAGACGCCGCGCGCCTTGCCGACGTCGATTTCATCCTGCACGCCGAACACGGCGCCAACGCATCCTCTTTTGCCGCCCGCGTCACCATCGGAACCGACACCAACCTGCACGGCGGCATTGTGACGGCCCTGTCGACACTCGCAGGTCCGGCGCATGGCGGCGCCGCCGAGGACGTCATGAAAATGGTTACCGAAATCGGCACGCCCGACAACGCAGCCGCTTATGTCAAAGCCAAGCGTAAGAACCGCGAGGCGGTGACCGGCTTTGGCCACCGCGTCTACCGCGCCGAAGATCCCCGCGCCCGCCACATGCGCGACGGCGTCAAGAAACTCGGCGACGAAATGGGTGCGCCGGAGTGGTACGAAATCCTGCAAGGCGTCGTCGCAGCGATGCAGCCCTACGCCCGTCATGGCCTGAACGTGAACGTCGATTTCTATTCCGGCGTGATCTATCAACTCCACGGCATTCCGATGGATCTCTATGTGCCGATCTTTGCCATTGGCCGCATGCCCGGCTGGATCATCCAATGCATGGACCAACAAGACAGTAACATCCTGATCCGCCCGCTGACCCTCTACAACGGCCCCGACATGCGCCCCTACACAGCGCTGCACGACCGATAACATCCCGCGAATTTCCTTTGCTCTGGAACACAATTCCCGCAAAGGTATCAGTTCCGGAACACTCTGACCGAAAGACCCCGCATGACCTTTCAGCAGCCCAAGCTCGACACCTCGCCCAAAGTCTCTGACGAGGTGCGCCAGACCACCTGCTATATGTGCGCCTGCCGATGCGGCATCAACGTGCACATGAAGGACGGTCCCGACGGCAAGAAAGAGGTCGCCTATATCGAGGGCAACCGAGATCATCCGGTCAACAAAGGTGTGCTTTGCGCCAAAGGCTCAGCAGGCATCATGCAGGTCAACGCGCCCTCTCGCCTGAAAAAGCCTCTCAAACGCGTCGGCCCGCGCGGCTCTGGCGAGTATGTGGAAATCGAGTGGGAGGAAGCCCTGTCAACGGCCGTTGGCTGGCTGACAGAACTGCACGAAACCGCACCGCATAAACTCGCCTTCTTCACCGGACGCGACCAGTCGCAGTCCTTCACATCTTTCTGGGCGCAACACTTTGGCACCCCTAACTACGCAGCCCACGGCGGCTTTTGCTCGGTGAACATGGCGGCGGCGGGCATATATACTATGGGCGGCGCATTCTGGGAGTTTGGTCAGCCCGACTGGGATCACACCAAACTCTTTATGATTTTTGGCGTCGCCGAGGATCACGACAGCAACCCCATCAAAGCGGGCATCGGCAAGATCAAAGCGCGCGGTGCCAAGGTCATTGGTGTGAACCCCGTACGATCTGGCTACAACGCCGTGGCGGATGAATGGGTCGGCATCACACCGGGCACCGATGGGTTGTTTGTGCTCGCGCTGGTGCATGAATTGATGAAGGCCGGCAAAATCGACCTGCACTATCTCGCACAATACACCAACGCGCCCGTGCTAATAGACGGCGAAACCGGCTTGCTGATGCGCGACGACGACGGCAAACAACTGGTCATCGACCGCACCACCGGCAAGCTCACACCGTTTGACCAGAAAGGCGTGCAGCCCGACCTCTCCGCGCAATATCGCCACGCAGGCGTGACCCACAAAACCGTCATGCACCTGATGGCCGAGAAATACCTCGACCCGCAATATGCACCCGAAAACGTCGCCGAGCGCACTGGCATCTCCGCCCAGAAAATCAAAACCATCGCAGCTGAACTTGCGCGCGTCGCCTTTGACGAAGCCTTCGAGCTTGATCAGGAATGGACCGATTTCCGCGGCGAGACCCACAAAACCATGACCGGCCGCCCCGTCAGCTTTCACGCCATGCGTGGCATCTCGGCCCACTCCAACGGCTTTCAGACCTGCCGCGCACTGCATGTGCTGCAAATCCTGCTGGGCACCGTCGAGGTCCCCGGCGGCTTCCGCTTCAAACCGCCTTATCCCAAACCGGTAGAGGCCCACCCAACCCCGCATGGCGTTGGCCGCCCCGGCAAACCGCTGGCCGGTCCCCACCTCGGCTTCCCGCGTGGTCCCGAAGACCTGCAAATCAATGACGACGGCACAGCGTGCCGCATCGACAAGGCCTTCACCTGGGAAAACCCCATGTCCGTGCACGGCCTCATGCATATGGTGATCTCCAACGCCCACGCCGGTGATCCTTATCCGATCGACACCCTATTCATGTACATGGCCAACATGTCGTGGAACTCGTCCATGAACACCTCGGGCGTGATCAAGATGTTGACCGACCGCAACGAGGATGGCCGCTACAAGATCCCGCGCATCATCTATTCGGATGCCTATAGCTCCGAGATGGTCGCCTACGCCGACCTGATCCTGCCAGACACCACCTATCTGGAACGCCACGATTGTATCTCGCTGCTAGACCGCCCCATCTGCGAGGCCGACGGTGCCGCCGATGCAATCCGCTGGCCCGTGGTGGAACCCGACCGCGACGTGCGCGGCTTCCAATCTGTGCTGGTTGAATTGGGCGCGCGCATCGGCCTGCCGGGTTTCCTCAATGAGGACGGCACGCCCAAATGGAAAGACTACGCCGACTACATCGTGAACCACGAACGCCGCCCTGGTGTGGGCCCTCTGGCCGGTTTCCGCGGCGAGGACGGTGACCAGTTCGGACGTGGCGAGGTCAACCCGGGTCAGTTGGACCGCTACATCGAAAATGGCGGTTTCGCGATCCAACATGTGCCAGACGCCGCCCGCTACATGAAACCGTGGAACATGGACTATCAGGACTGGGCAGTAAAAATCGGCCTGTTTGATGCGCCGCAACCCTTCCTGTTCCAACTCTACGTGGAACCAATGCGCAAATTTCAACGGGCCGCCGAAGGCCACGGGGATCGCCAACCACCCGAACACCTGCGCGATCGCCTCAAGGAGGTCATGGACCCCTTGCCGATCTGGTATCCGCCACTAGAGGACGCCAGCATCGACCCCGAAGAATTCGACGTGCACGCCTTAACGCAACGCCCGATGGCGATGTATCACAGCTGGGGCACCCAAAACGCATGGCTGCGTCAGTTGCACGGCGAAAACCCCCTCTATCTGCCCACCAAGCTCTGGCAGAAACACGGCTTTGCCGAAGGCGACTGGGCCCGCGTGACCTCCGTGCATGGTGAAATCACCGTGCCGGTCGCGCATCAGGCGGCTCTCAACGAAAACACCGTCTGGACATGGAACGCCATCGGCAAACGCAAAGGCACCTGGGCCCTCTCCGAGGACGCACCAGAATCCAACAAAGGCTTTCTGCTCAATCACCTGATCCACGAGCTGCTGCCTCCCAAAGGCGACGGACTACGTTGGGCCAACTCCGATCCCATAACGGGCCAAGCCGCATGGTTCGACCTGCGCGTGAAACTCGAAAAAGTGGTCGCGCCTTCCGAAAGCCAACCGACCTTTGACCCGATCCAATCTCCGGTCGCCCAAGGACCGTCAGATCTCAAATGGAAGGTGGGCAAATGACACACACTTTCCTCTTGCCCAAAATATCCCGGGGAGGCCGCAGCTGTGCTGCGGCAAGGGGCAGCGCCCCCATGCCAGGACCCAAAAACCGCGCAGTCGCGATACCGACGCGATACCAACGCGATACAGCCCCCCATCTGGAGGCCCACTCATGACCACGCTTCCCACCTCCACCGACCGCAAACTCGGCCTTGTGATCGACCTTGATACCTGTGTCGGCTGCCACGCCTGCGTGATCTCCTGCAAAGGCTGGAACACCGAAAACTACGGCGCGCCCCTGTCGGACCAACGCCCCTATGGCACCGAACCCATGGGCACCTTCCTCAACCGCGTGCACAGCTACGAAGTGCAACCCGAAGCAGGCTCCGCCCAAACCGTGCACTTCCCCAAATCCTGCCTGCACTGCGAGGACGCCCCTTGCGTCACCGTCTGCCCCACCGGCGCCAGCTACAAGCGGGTCGAGGATGGCATTGTCTTGGTCAATGAGGACAGCTGCATCGGCTGCGGCCTCTGCGCATGGGCCTGTCCCTACGGTGCGCGTGAGATGGATCAAGCCGAAGGCGTGATGAAGAAATGCACCCTTTGCGTCGATCGCATCTACAACGAAAACCTGCCCGAAGAAGATCAGATCCCCTCTTGCGTACGCACCTGTCCCGCAGGTGCCCGGCACTTTGGCGACCTGGGTGATCCCAACTCAGACGTCAGCCAACTGGTTGAATCCAGAGGCGGTTTTGACCTGATGCCGGAAATGGGCACCAAGCCGGTGAACAAATACCTTCCGCCGCGCCTCAAGGATTCATGGGATGATCAATCCCTTCTGGCGCCGATGCTGGCCCCCGTCGCCGACGAACCGCGCGGCTTCCTCAGCTGGCTCGACAAAACGCTGGACAAAATTCCCGGAGGGTCCGCCTGATGCATCCCGCCCCGTCAGTTATCATCTTTTCGACCCTCTCAGGCCTCGGCTTTGGGCTGCTCTTTTGGCTCGGCATTGACCCAACGCCGCCAACAGGCATGACCGGATTCATCTTCTTTGCCATTGCCTTTGCCCTCGCGGTCGGGGGCCTCTTGTCTTCCACATTCCACCTTGGCCATCCCGAACGCGCCTGGCGCGCCTTCAGCCAATGGCGCACAAGTTGGCTATCGCGCGAAGGTGTCTGCGCCGTCGGCGCGCTTTGCATCCTTGGCCTCTACGCCGCCGCCCTCATCTTTTTGAACATCCACATCGCCATTCTGGGCTGGATCGGCGCGGCGTTATCGGTGGCAACTGTCTTCACCACATCGATGATCTATGGCCAACTCGCCACTGTGCCGCGCTGGAAAACCCCTTTGACTCCAGCACTTTACCTAACATTTTCCATCGCTGGTGGTGCCCTTTTGTCAGGTCGCACGACAATTGCAATCGCGCTCCTGTTCTTTGCCGCCGCCGTACAACTGGCGTGGTGGCAACGCGGAGACAAGGCGTTCGCAAACAGCGGAACAGACCTTGGAACAGCCACGGGTTTGGGCGAGAGAGGCACGGTCCGGTCCATGGCGCATCCACACACATCGCCCAACTATCTGATGAAAGAATTCGTCTATGTGATCGGCCGCAAACACGCGATGAAATTGCGCGTTATTGCCTTTGGCCTAACCTTCGCGCTGCCGCTGATCCTGCTGCTTCTGCCCTTTAGCCACATCTTCGCGGCCTTGGCGGTGCTCAGCCATATCGCAGGCGTCGCAACCTCGCGCTGGCTGTTTTTCGCAGAGGCCGAACACGTGGTCGGCCTCTACTACGGCATGCGCTGATTACCGCGCCTGGCCTCTGAACGTATCAAGCCAAGCGCGGAACCGTCCGCGCTTTTCGGCGATGTTGTCACCGGCCGCCTCAAAACTGTCGCCCATGTCCTCAAGAACCGGATCAATACGGGCTTCGCGGAACCGCCTCCATCGCACCCAAATGGCCCAGACAAATGCAAAAAACACAATCAGGATGGCGATATTGAGCCACGGTATGAACGTCACATCCGGGCTGTCCACAGCTTTAACGCCAACCGCATTGGGATAAATCGACAAGAACTCGTTGCGCCAGCCATAATGCTTGATGGCGACCCATTGCGGTGCATCGGCGCTGGATTTCAGATCCGCGGCCTCGGCCTGCAGGTTCGACGTATCGAACTTAAAATAGGGCGGCCAACCCGCCGACGTGTCTTCATTGCGATAGACCATTACCTTGTCGTTCGGAAACTTGGTCTGAATGAAAAATATGTCGCGGTTCACAGTCGTTTCCGCATTACCTGCATCCGACTTGGCCCAAAAAATCGAGTTCTCGCCAAAATCGATCCGCTTTTCATAGGTATCCGTGACACGCACAATGTCATTCTGCGGCAATGTATAGTGAAAGAACGCCGCCACCAGCAGCCAGAACAGCCCCCAGAAACCCCATTTTACATAGACCATCTCTCGGGTCCCCCTAGTGGAAATTCATAAAGTAGATCAGCGTGATAACCGCTGTCACCGGAATGATATAGACACCCCAGATCAACTTGCGACGCAAGCTGCCGTCATAATCGCGCAAACCTTCGTCGACAAAGGCTTCACGATCTCCCGTCATGCCTTCTTCGTCCCACTCAGCTTCCAGCTTGTCACGCCGCACACCGCGCGAATACCACGACAAACAAAAGTAGATGATGGTCAGAACCACAAAGCCGACAACGGCCAATCTTCCCAGTGCAAACATCGCTATCTCCTCACCGCGCCCCAAGGTCCCACGCGGTCGATCATATCGTCACTTGCCCTCCGGCGCACCCGTGGCATTTCCAAAGGTGCATCATGGCCGAACAACGCCGCCCGCGCTCCCGCCTTATCCACTTGGTATTCCCGCTCAAGGAAATCCGCAACAAAGCTCTTTTTGGTGTCAGTCCAGCCCTGATAGAGGCGGTAAAACACCTCCTTGTGGCAAATGAACAACTGCCGGATGTCTTTGGGCGCCAGTTCCGCCAACAGCATATTCACCAAATCCGCCTGATCCGTGTCTGTGGCGCGCAGCGTATAGAAATATGCCGGATGGTCGCTGGAAATCCGAGGCCATTTGCCTTCGTTTTCCGCCCAATCCACCATCTCGCGCAGCCCGTGATATTCCGGTGGCAAATGATCCGCGTGATTTCGCGCCAACCGGCGGATATCCCGCCGAGTTGCCCCCGTCAGGTCAACACCCGCATTCTGCGCTGCATCGACCACAATGAAATCCATCTTCTGCCGCAGGATCGCACTCGCATCGATGCCCCGTGCCTTCACAATCGGCTCCACCAGATCGTTGTAGTCAAAGAACTTCGCAATCTGGTTTCTGTCTTTAAAATCAAACGTGTATTTGATCGGCAGCTTGCCCAAATCGCCCTTGATCCCACTGGTGATCGCCGCCGGATGCCCAACGCCGCGAAAGAAATAAACCCCACCAAAATGCGCCGTCCAGAAATCCTCCTGATCAAACGCCATATGGCGCAAAGTCACCGGATTACGCGTCACATCCCCCGTGCGTTTCGCCAGCGTGATCATGTCGGCAATCAGCACGTCGTCAAACCATCCATCCTCATCCTGTTTGAACCGTTCCGCCAGTGCCCCCAACTTCTCCGCATCGCGCAGCGTGCCCTCAGTCGTGTCGGCCTCAACCGTGACCTTGCGAATATCAAATAACCGCACTGGATCGCTCACGGAAAACACCGAATTCACCAACTCACCGGCCACAGAATCACGCGCGGTTAAGGCAAATAGCTGCGGCTCGTTCTCTTCAATGAAATGGCGCAAAATATCGCGGCTGTTAGAGAACTTCGCATTCAGCAGCGGCGCGGTTTTCTGATCCGTGGTCAACAAGATGAACTGCCGGTTACAGCCCCCTTGGTTGAGGTACAGATGATCCCCCAGCGCATCGCCCACCTCGGGGGAATAGCCCGAAACATCGATGTGAAAATCGGTGAGGTCGGTGGTTTTGCCCGTCAGGTGTTTCAGCGCACGATTATAGCGCTCGACCAGAATGGGCGAGGCCACCTCGATCAGGTTGCCAAACATCAGGCCACGTTGGATCAGTCTATGCATCCGCCCCTCCCTGAGATGTCGTCAAGGCTACGACAAGCATCCCGATCAAATACACGAAAGGCCAGAGGTATAAGCCAAACACCTCAACCCATTGCGCGAGCGGCTCCGTATTCGGTGCCGCCGCACCTGCGAAAATCAGAAAGGCCACGACAAGCAAGTTATAAACAATATAGAGCGCGAACAGCACCGCGAGCGGAATCAATAATTTGGGCCATGAAAATGGCCGCAGCATTCGCACACTGAGATAAACTCCGGCAACAGCGGCAACGGCCATTAGGCCCCCAACCGCCAAGGTCGCGTACTCAAAGTATGAAAGCGCCATGTTGATCTCCAAGACTTCCAGTTTTCTTCCGCCCGGACTTTAGCCGGGCCGCGCCCGACCTCCCCCCGGAGGGCGCGTTTGCACCGTCAATCACACACACCAACACCTGCGCTCCTTGCACCAAATCGCCAATTCCAAAGCAATCCAAAGCGCCCACCAGGTCGGGCGCGACCCTCATCGCTGTCATCACTGCCCCTCCTGCGCCATTTCCTGCCCGCGCCGCGCTTCCACGCCCTGCGCTTGGCCAAACCAGACCAATCCCAAGATCGGCGCCCAGACAATCGCCGCCATCAAAGACAGCCGTGAATGCATCCAAAGTGCTGTTCCAAGCTCCGGCCTCGACCCAAGCGTCATAGCGTGCACACCGCGTGCGTTGGTCAAAACCACGGAGATCCCGTAGCCGACGCCAAACAGGATCACCGCCGACACAGCAATCCCCAGCATCACTTTGTGATGGGACCGCGTCTCGTGATCCACCACAAAACGCGGGATCAGCATCGCAAGCACGCCAAGCACAATCAACGGTAACCCCGTGTTCACAAACCCAATGCTGTCGAGCACAAACACTTACGCCTTCCCCTCCAGATACCGCCGCTTCGCCGCCTCGCTCCGCTGCATATCGCGGACCATATTCTCAATCGCCACCTCATCCGACTTATCGGCATAGCGGAACTCAGAATCCGCATAACGGTTGATCTCCTGCACCACCATCTCGGTGGTGATCGGCACCCGAAGCTCACCAATCATGTCTTTTTTGGTGTCGTAATCCTTCGTCAAAAACAGCTCTGGCTGCGCCATCCATGCGTCCGGCAATTCAAAGTCCATCGCCCGCACCTTCACGGCATCCGTGATGTTCTTGATCGCCCGCCCCGTGAACCGGGGATCAGCCTCCTGAATGGCCTTCAGGTACGTACCCATCTTGGCAATGGTGTCCAGATCCCCGACCTGTCCATGCACGCGATCAAACACGTTGAGCAACCCCTCCTCATGCGGCTTGTTGTGGCTTTCAAACGAGGCCGCCACGGCCTTCTGGATCATCTGCGCTTCAAACAGCTCATGCGCCCCCAGCGCGATGTCGTGGTTCTTGCCCATCAACAGCGCAAGGATGTCGATATAATCCTCCCGCGTCTGCGGCCCATCCACCAAGAACCGCGCCCCGGCCCGCTGGCGCAGCGCGTCGTCCACGTTCTCGGGATAGTTGGAAAACATCCCGAACGTACAGTTGCCGCGCACCACCGTGTTGGCGCCCGCAAAAGCCTCCATAAAGACCGCCGTAACCTCCTGTTGACCCGCGCTCGATTGCCGATCCCCGCGCTTGCCTGCGATCTGGTCGATGTCATCAATTGTGCCAAAACCGATCACCTGCGGATCCAGAACATTCTGCACAAAAGCCTTGGCATTCTGCCCTGATTTACCTTGATAGCTGTCGATATTGTCGACGCCAAAGTTCTGATACCGGAACGGATAACCCGCCACCTGACAGTAGTCATTCACCAAGCCCGCCATCATCTGAATAAGCGTGGTTTTCCCCGTCCCCGGCGCGCCATCCCCCATGAAGGTAAAGATGAACCCACCCAACTCGGCAAACGGGTTGAGCCGCCGATCAAAGTCATAGGCCATCAGCATCTTGGCGAGCTTCATCGCCTGATATTTGGCGATGTGATTGCCCACAACCTCGTTGGGTTTCTTGAAGGTCATCGTCAGCTTGCTGCCCTTCGCCGCCCGCGCCGGCGTAAAACCATTGATCGTCAGATCATCCGCCTGAACCTTCCAACTCGCGCCCACAAATGCCGCCAACTGCGGCGCATTCTGCGCCCGCAAAGCCACCTTCTCCATCAACTGCTCGGCAAAGGCACAAACGCAAGCCACAAGCCGATCCTCGTCCGTCACCAACGCGGCGATGTCCTGATCCAACTCCCAAAGCGCGCCATGCAACGCAAGCTGCGCATTGTCCGTCAAGACTTCCTCGACTTCGCCAACCTCAACCTGTGTCTCGCCCAACAAAGGCGCCAACAGAAACGACGTGGCATTGGCAAAGACATAGCTCACAGCCAAAGCCTCAGCCGCCAACAGCTCGGAAAACGCCGCCTTTTTATCCGCGCCCAGCGCGCCCGCCAGATTGTCCCGCTTCAACGCGGCCAATCCCGACGCCTCGGCGAAATTCTCACCCACCGCCAGCGCAATCGCCAGCGACCGCCGCAACCCATGCTGCACGTTGGCCTGCGTGGGCGACACCAAGGGATCTTCTCCGCCCGCGCCCTCAATGCGCTCCACCAGATGCACGCCTTCAGGCCGCGCAGTCGAGCGTGTCACCAAACCCGGCGTGGTAGACCGAAACCGCCTCCGCGTGCCAATCCCGCTGGACCGTCCCGGCGCCGCGGCGACCTCTCGCCCTTTCGCAATCCGAGGCGTATGATCAAAGCCGTCGAGCATCCCAACAGCCGCCTCATAATGCTTGCGAATATCCTCTTCGCGCAGCTCCATCAAATCACCGGTCACGCTCATCTATTCCACACCCTCAATTTTCCTCTTGCCTCAGATATCCGCGCCGCAGGCTTGGCCCAGGGGGCCGATCACTTGCAGCCGACTTAATACCTCAACACCCGCCCCTGCGGGCTCACCACATATTTCGTCACGCTGCCAAACCCCGGCGGGTTCAATTCTTCCAACGCCTGAAACGGTCGCTGCGGCAGGATCAGGGATCGCTCCATGCTGGTTGCCCCCAAATCCGCGCCCCGCCCCGAGAATGGATCAAGCGCAAACACCTGCCGCTCCACGGTACCAAACCAGCCGGACCGCTCGTCCTTAACCTGCTCGGAGTGCAAATCCTCGGTGGTCCAGGCCAGCGCCCAGTCTTCACCTTCAGGCGACCGCGCGGCCTCCAACACCTCGCGGATCGGCCCCGTCTGACGAGTGAAAGCGCTTGAATACATCGGCCCTACATGAATTCGCCGCAGCCGCTTGGGATGCAGATCGTCAAAACTCTCGTCAAATCCCTTGGCAATGGTCACAAGCTTCAGCCCGCCTACTGCCTGTGCCATGAGGTGCGCCTGCACCTCAGGCCAGCGTCGCTCATCCTTGGGCAAGGCCCGCCGTCCGGTGTCCTCCACATCCATCAGATAGATCGTCGGCAGGTTGTTCTGGCTGTCATAAACCGCCCAATGGATCAAATATTGCCGCCGCCGCTCTGACAGACTGCCCTGCCATTGCACCTCAGGATGGTTCTGCGCCCAGAACAAATGCCCCTTCAGCAATTCTTCGTAATAAAGCCGCTGGCTAAGCGCGAATTGCAGCCTTGTAGGGATCTCCTGTTCGCCCACGATCACCCGCAGCATCTCATCTTTGAGCGTTTCTGTGTCCGGCATATTGCGCAAATGGCTCTCGGCCTGCTGCGCGTCATTCGCCATGACCAGCAACTCATTGAACACTGGAAAGCCGCTCTCCACCGCATCCATCGCCAGACTGCCGAAAAAATGCCCCGTCTCGCGGCCCACCAGCAGGTACTTCATGCTCAGGGCTTTGAAGGTATAGCCAATCGCCAACAGATAGCGGGTCAGAACCTTAACCTCAGCCTCCCCGATCGCACCCTCGGCCGCCCGCGCCGCCGCGACCTGCGTCAGATGCTCGGTGATGCGCTCAAACTTCTGGAAATACCGCCGCGACGCGCGGGTCTCCATCAAAGCGGTGTGGTCTTTGGTTGACGTCGTCATACTGAGCTACTCCGATCAACAGGATTGGGCTCGAATTGACGGGCAAAAAACACAGAATCAAAGTCACTGATTTCCACTATGTGAATAAAGTTATTCCGCAGCCACTTCGTGCAAACGGTGTATGGTCGCCCCTCAAACAGAGATTCCTTCGGAAGATCGCTACGCCCGTAGCCCCACGGACGACCGTCCACACCAAAAAAACTAATTACTCCTGAGGTTTCCTTTCCGATGGCTTGGGCATAGCTCAACACGCCCGCCCGTCTGTCAGGTTCCTGAAACCGCAAAATGGCTCCCCTCGCCAGATAGGCCGGGGGTGCCCTGAACAACGGCAGCCAGTCCTTTCTGAGGTGTTCCAAAGCTACGCCCCATACAAGTTCTTATCGTGCTTCTCGACGATCTTGGCAAAACGCCGTGCAAAACGCTCATCCGCCTTGGCCTTCGCCTCCAGTACATCGCGCGCAAACACCATGTGCTCCTCATGGGCTTCCATCATGTCCGCCATCTTCTGGTTCGTCGCCGTGCCAATCGCCGCCATCGACGCTTGCGCTTCCTTATCCGTCTCCACACCAATCTCGTTGATCCGGTGCGCGATGTCCTGTTGCTGCGCGGTTTTCAAAGATTTCGTCAGCGCATCATAAAGCACCACACGCTGTTTGGTGTCTGTCTGCAGCTTGTTGATCAGCACCATCTGCGTCGCCGCCTGGTTCTGCAGTGAATCGACCCAGGTCTTACCCTTCTCGATATAGCGCTCCAGCGTTTGCGACTTCGCCAGTTTGACCTGCTCCTGCTGCACCAACTCATTGTAGGCCTTGTTCAGGTCCGCCAACTCGGTCTCAAGCTTGGTACGCGCTGCTGCGTCCTGTTCTACCGCAATCTTGTTCTCGACCGCTATAATATTGGGGTCCATAGCCAAAATCTCAGCCCGCAAGGTTTCCAGTTCCCCCACCGTAAATTCCCGCTCATCCAGCGTCTCAGTCAGGTTGGTCTCAACCTTGACTTTCTGCTCTTCCAATACCGAAAGTTGACCCTGCAAGAGCTGGGTGATCACGTCCGACTTCGCAATCAGATCCTGTAATTTGTCGTCGATATTGGCGGTCTTAATGCGCTCCGCCCGAAGGCTTTCTGATTTGCCACGGCTAAAGATGCCGACAAAGCTTTCCCAGCCCGTCTTGTCCCGCATCTGATCAAAATCTTTTGAAAACGCAGCCGTCACATCATCAAGCCCCATAATCAGCTCGGCAATATTGGCGTTCATCACCTCTGTATGCGCGTGCACATCGTCCAAAGTCGCGTTTTCAATGTCGATGGCGACATCTTCGCCCGTCTTCATCTTACTGCGCGCCGCATCGATCCGGCCTGTCAGTTCGGCAATCTTTGCCTGTGTTTCCTCAACCTGTGCCTGAGATTCCCGCACCTGCGCGTCAAAATTCGCCATGAAACACTCCCTCTTTTCAAATCCTTGAGGCTGATATGGGTAATGTTACGCACATTTACATCACGCCTCGCTTCTATTTGGGCGAAGTGTTGCAAATGCGCACGGCAAATGAAAGTCCGCAGGCGAATTCATCGCAAAGATGAGTGGATTATTCGGCTGCCAAATTGTGCGTCGCCAATCCGTTGCGCAGCTTGCGCAACTCCAACAACAACGCTTTCAATTCAGCTCCAGGCATACCGGTCGCGTCCGCGACGCAGGTGCCGATGCCCTTGGCTTCATGACGCAACGCGTCGCCTGTCTCGGTTAAAGACACCCGCACGCGGCGTTCATCCTCGGCGTCGCGCTGCCGCCGAACAAATCCGGACTTTTCCATCCGCTTCAAGAGTGGCGTCAATGTGCTGCTCTCCAGCCCCAACTGCCCTCCAATGCCATTCACCGTCTGATCGTCATTTTCCCACAACAGGATCATCACCAGAAACTGCGGATAGGTCAGCCCCAAGGGCGCCAGCAGTGTTTTGTACAACCGCGAAAAAGCGTGTTCGGTGCTGTAGACCTCGAAACACAGCATCTGGTCGAGGATAGACTTTGACATCTCAGACATGGGCGACTCCTTCCGGTCAAATTAAATCGCCCGCGATTAAATCGCAAGCCCTTGACGAATCGCGGCGCATCAATTTATATCGCTCTCAATTAAATCGTACACGATACAAATGGAGACAGCCATGCTCAAATCCACACTTTACACCACATCCGCCACCGCAACCGGGGGCCGCGAAGGCCGCGCTATCAGCGACGATGGTAACCTCGAAGTCTCCCTCGCTACACCCACGGCTCTTGGCGGCGCAGGCGGCGACGGCACCAACCCCGAACAACTGTTTGCCGCCGGCTATGCTGCCTGTTTCCTGTCGGCAATGAAATTCATCGCCATGCAGCAAAAGGTCGCCCTGCCCCAAGACGCAGCCGTCACCGCGACCGTCGGGATTGGACCGCGCGAAGACATCGGGTTTGGCCTTGAGGTTGGCTTGAAAATCGACTTGCCCGGCGTCGAGACCGCCGTGGCACAAAAGTTGATGGAAACTGCCCATCTGACTTGCCCCTACAGCCATGCTACCAAAGGTACACTGAGCATCACACCAGAGCTGGCATAAACCAATCAAGGCCGCCTCAAACGGGCGGCCTTGTTCCTTTGGATCAAGGCGTTACTCTGGACCCAACCAAAGGAGATCCCCATGCAGACCGGCCCCAAGAACCTGATCACCGATGTTGCGGGCCTGCGGGTCGGAAATGCGCAAGACAGCCACATCAAAACCGGCTCCACCGTGTTGGTCGCGGACAAGCCCTTTACTTGCGGCGTTTCGGTCATGGGCGGCGCGCCCGGCACACGCGAAACCGATCTCCTGGCGCCGGACAAATCGGTGCAACAGGTCGACGCGCTGACGCTGTCGGGCGGTTCGGCCTTTGGCCTTGATGCGTCTTCCGGCGTGGCGGACCTTCTGCGCCAAATGGGGCGTGGTTTTGCGGTTGGCGACCAGAATGTGCCAATTGTTCCCGGCGCGATCCTGTTTGATCTGCTCAATGGCGGCGACAAAGCCTGGAGTGAAAACCCATACAAAGCCTTAGGCGCCGCCGCACTGCAATCGGCCGCCGAGAATTTCACCCTAGGTTCTGTGGGCGCTGGCACCGGAGCCACGCTCGCCAGCCACAAAGGCGGGCTGGGCTCAGCCTCTGTTGTGCTGCCTTCCGGTCACACGGTTGGCGCTCTCGTTGCTGTAAACGCCTTAGGTGACGCCAGCCCGGACGGCACCCATTTCTGGGCCGCCCCTTGGGAAATCGACTCCGAATTCGGCGATCGCGGTCTTATGACCCACGCGCCCAGAGGATGGCCAAAAACCAAACTCAGCAGCCACAACACCACCATTGCAATCGTTGCGACCGACGCAGATGTCCCGCAAGCCGTTTGCACACGCATTGCCACCGCAGCGCACGACGGTATGGCCCGCGCTCTGGTGCCGTCTCACACGCCGATGGACGGTGATCTGATCTTCGCGGCATCAACCAATGCAAAACCGCTGACAGATCCCGCAACCGACGCCTTGATGCTCGGGCACGCCGCCGCAACCTGTCTGGCCCGCGCAATTGCTCGGGGCGTCTGGGCCGCCACTCCGGCCGACGGCGACACACTCCCCTGCTTCAACGCCTAACCGCGCTCTTGCTTAGCCAGCGAACAGCATTCGGCACAGATCGCTGTCGGCATCCGCCAACGCATCAATCACATCAAAGTGGTGTTTGTCGCCCACAACAATCCGGTCACAGCCCCAAGCTTCGCTTAGCCACTGGGCCTGATCGAGAAAAACAGGCCGCTCAGCCGACCCAACCACAACCGTGACCTCCACATCATCGCGCGGCGACAATAGCGCCGGACTCTCGGCAAGACATTCTGCCTCGTCCAACTGTAGGTCGGTATTCATCGAAGTCTTCAATAACGGGCGTAGATCAGACACAGGGGAAATGGGCACAGATCGCACCACCCGCGCCGCCACATTCTCCGGCAAGACACCCGAACAAACAGCCCGCGCAACAAGATGCCCGCCTGCAGAATGCCCCGCCAGAACGATCGGTCCCGCAACCTCGCCCGCCGCATGTGTGATGGCCCCGGCAATTTGCTGCGTGATCTCTGAAATCCGCACGTCTGGTGCCAGATCATATGATGGCATCGCCACCGCCCAGCCACGCGCGCGTGCGCCCTTTGCGAACGCGCTCCAGAAAGACTTGTCAAACCGCAGCCAATAGCCGCCATGCACAAAAACCAGCAGACCCTTTGGTGTGCCTTCGGGCAGCATCAGATCATAGACTTCCCGCGCACCGGTGCCATAGGCCACATCAACCCGCGCCGCCGACTCGTTGCGATAGGTTGCGGCCTCTTTGGCCCAACGATCCGGATAGGCATCTGCGCCTTCAATATAGGCCGCGTTGGCATAGGCGTCGTCCCAATCCATTTGTCTCTCCCCATCTCTCATTTGTTGCGCAGAATGCTGCACTGGGACGGAGATAACAAACCCTTCTTTGGCCCTCTCCGGCCGGACAATCCGGACGCGATTTTCACAAATTTGTCACCGACGCGATACCGACGTTTTGCAGACGCGATGTAGCACCGTCAAAGACAATCCCAAAAGGAGAACTTTGATGTCGCTTCGTACCCTTTGCCTGACTTCGGTCGTGGCGTTGGTTGCCTCTCAGGCCGCCGCCGAGATGACCTTCAACCGCATCGCGTCTTTTCCCGTGGTCAAAAACATGGCCGCTGGCGAAGACACCAACCGCGAAACTTCGCCCGAAATCATCGCCGCCACCGCAGACGGCATGACGCTGGTCTACACAGATAGCCCGCTGGGTGCCTTGGGTCGTATCGACATCACCGATCCCGCCAACCCAAAGCCGTTGGGCAACATTGCCCTAACTGGTGAGCCGACATCCGTGGGCATCGTGGGTGACCTCGCCATCGTCGGCGTCAACACCTCCGAAAGCTATACCGCGCCGTCTGGCATGTTGCAGTCGATCAACATCGCCGACGGCACCGTCACCAACAGCTGTGATCTTGGCGGCCAACCGGATTCGGTTGCCGTGGCACCCGACGCCAGCTTTGTGTCTGTAGCGATCGAAAACGAACGTGACGAAGACCTTAACGACGGGATTATTCCACAAGGCCCCGCCGGCTTTCTGGCGATGATCGAGCTGACCAAAGACGGGCAGTTGGACTGCGATACATTGGCCAAAGTTGATCTTACCGGCCTCGCTGACATCGCTCCATCTGATCCCGAGCCCGAATTTGTGTCGATCAACACGTTGGGTGAAACTATTGTTACCATTCAGGAAAACAACCACCTTGTGGTTGTTGCCACAGACGGCACTGTGCAAAATCACTTCTCGGCCGGTGCGGTTGATCTGGAAGGCATTGACGCGACTGATGAGCGCGGCGCGTTGCTCTTCACCGAAAGCCAAGAGGGCCGCAAACGCGAACCTGATGCGGTGACTTGGATCGACGATGCCCACTTCGCCACGGCAAACGAAGGCGACTACGAAGGTGGTTCGCGCGGCTGGACGATCTTTAACAAGGACGGCTCCGTTGTGTACGAAAACGGCACCGAGTTTGAAAAAGCCATCATCGAAATCGGCCACTACCCTGACAAACGCTCCGACAGCAAAGGCGTTGAGCCTGAAAGCGTGACATTCGCCAAATTCGGCGACACACCTTACCTTTTTGTCGGTGCTGAACGTGCCTCGATTGTGGGTGTTTATGACGTCACTGACCCCGCTGCTCCGGTGCTGAAACAGCTGCTGCCGTCGGGTGTCGGCCCTGAGGGCTACGTCGCAATCCCCGAGCGCAATCTCTTGATTTCCGCGAACGAAAAAGACCTGATCGAAGACAACGGCGCGCGTGCGCACGTCATGTTGTTTGAATATCAGACCGCGCCGGCCTCTTACCCGCACCTCACATCCGCAGGCGCAGACGAACTGATCGGCTGGGGCGCATTGTCTGGTCTTGTGGCTGACAAGGACGGCATCCTCTGGGCGGTCAACGACAGCTTTTACGGCTTCCAGCCATCTATCTTCAAGATCGACACCAACCACACTCCTGCGCGCATCGTGGACGTAATCCGCATTCATCGTCAGGACGGCCACCCAGCGCAGAAACTGGATCTCGAAGGCATCACGCTTGACGGCCAGGGGGGCTTTTACGTCTCTTCCGAAGGCCGCACCGACCGGGTGATCCCACATGCGATCTATCACGTGTCTGCCAAAGGTATGATCAAGGACCGCAAGGGCGAGATCGGCCTGCCAGCAGAATTGATGGCGGTCGAGAAACGCTTTGGATTCGAAGGCATCACCAAGATCGGCGACACCCTTTGGATGGCCGTTCAACGGGAATGGAAAGACGATCCAAGGCACCACGTCAAACTGGTGTCCTACAACCTTGAAACCAAAGAATGGGGTGCGGTGCATTATCCCAAAGCGGAACCAGCCACGGGTTGGGTTGGCCTCTCGGAAATCGTCGCACACGGTGATTGGGTCTATATCGTTGAGCGTGACAACCAGCACGATTTCCGCGCAGTGACCAAGAAAATCTACCGCGTGCCGGCTTCCGAGATGGTGCCTGCACCTTTGGGTGGTGACTTGCCAGTTGTCAGCAAATCTCTGGTACGTGATCTGTTGCCTGACCTGACCTCTACCGGCGGCTATGTCTTGGACAAAGTCGAAGGTTTGGCCATCTCCGAAGACGGGACCGCCTTCATGGTCACCGACAACGACGGTGTGGACGATCACTCTGGCGAGACGATCTTCCTCAACCTTGGCAACATCGAACCCGCTGCCAACTAATAGTTGGGTTGTACTCGCAAGATGGCCCCGACGTTCACGCGTCGGGGCTTTTTACTGGGCAATCCGCCGAATGTGCATGAACATTAGATAGCCGCCCACAAGTGTCGTGGAGGACGCGCCAGTGATGATCAGCGCCGACTGAAGCCCAATCGCATCTGCCAAAACCCCCATCATTCCCGCACCCAACGCCGACCCGCCTGCCGCAATCACAGCCCACAGGCTCATGACCCGACCACGCATGTCATCCTCAAGATCAAGCTGAATGGCAGTCTGCGTCGAGATCGCAGTGACGGTTGTGACAAACGACATCGCCGCCGCCACCACCAACGCGCTTTCCCAAGTTGGGGCGAACCCAAGACAGACGACCAACGCAAGCCCCAAAACGATTGCCAATCGCGTCGACAAAGGCAGGCGTCCGGGCTCTTGCGGAGGCAACAACGCTTGCGAAAACCCGCCCAGGATGGCCCCGACACCCGTGACGCTCATTAGAATACCAAGGCCGCTGGCGCCTTTGTTAAAGACTCCGTCCGCCAAAGGTGGCAAGACCTCCAGCGCGCCACGCGCCACAAGCGCCAGAATTCCGGCAACAAACATCGCCTCGCGCACCGAAATCGTGCGCCAGACATACCGCAAACCCGCTGCCAAAGCCTGAAAAAACGGCTCCTGTGCGCTGCCTGTGTCGCGCCGGGGGCGCAGGGAAAGGCGTGTTAGAACAAAGATATAAGGAAGAAACAAAAGCCACTGAACAAGCAGCGTATGCGCGACGCCTATAAGCGCAATCAAGACGCCACCTACGGCGGGGCCAATCATACGTGCTATGTTGAAATTGATCGCCACAATGGTGACCACGGACCCGACATATTCCCGCCGAACCAGTCGCGGCGTCAATGACATCCGCACCGGATGATTGGCCGCCATCACCACCCCGAACAAAAGCGAAAACAGCACCAAAAGATACGGGGACACGGTGCCCGATGCCACTGTGGCCCAAAGCGCCGCAGACAGACCCGCGTTCAGGATTTGAACCGCCAAGACCGCGCGTTTAACGTTCATCCGGTCGACCCAGACACCAAAGAGCGGCGACAACACAATCGACGGCGCAAACAGGAAAAAAGCCACCGCGCCCACCAGTGTGGCTGACTCCGTCATCTCCCACGCCAGCCAGCCCACCGTGATCCGCTGCATCCAGATAGCCATCAGACCAAAGGCCGAGCCAAACACATAAGCGCGGAAATTATTGGATTTCAAAGCGCCGAGGTTCACGCGCGGCTCCTGTTTCAAGTGAGGCGCGACAGTGGCCCGTGATCGCGCGAACCGCAACACCACAAACCAAAAACGCGCGCCCCAATGTTGGGACACGCGCCTGACTGCAAGGGGAGGTTTGCTATGTCAGTTTCCTTTTGACTAGTTGACGGCCTTAGTCTCAACCACGTCTTGCTCGACGGCTGTCGACGCGCCATTGGCGATCTCGATCCGCCGTGGTTTCAGCGCTTCGGGAATTTCGCGTTGAAGGTCGATGTGCAGCATGCCGTCGGTGTGGCTTGCGCCCGTTACACGTACGTGGTCGGCCAGATGGAAGCGACGCTCAAACGCGCGGGTGGCGATGCCACGGTGGAGAAAAGTCTTGTCAGTGCCTTCCGCGCCTTTGCTCGCGGTCACCAACAGAGCGTTTTCCTTGACCTCGATGCTCAGGTCGTCAGACGAAAAACCGGCGACAGCCAACGAGATCCGATAGGCGTCATCAGCGGTTTTTTCGATGTTGTAGGGGGGGTAGCTTGGCTGTGAAACGTCGTTGGTCAGAACCCGATCCATCAGGTTTGCAATTTGGTCAAAGCCAACTGACGAACGGTACAGCGGTGCAAAATCATACGTGCGCATAGGGTTATCCTTTACATAAGCGACAACAGATATGTGCCTTCCAAAACGGACAGGCAATTCGTTACGGGACCCATCATTGGCGTCCCGATACAGTGTCATTTGGGAAAGGATTTCCGGGTTTCAACCCCCGTTGGGCCGCACAAATTTCGCGCCGGTGCTATTTCGATGCTCATGCGAGGTCTTGGACCGTTCAACCACAACGGGCTCTTGCGCCATAACCGCTTGCAACTCAGACAGAGCGAAATCCAACGCCGTACCCAAGGCAACCTTTTCACCGTTGAACTCTGCTTTGGCTGCCACAACCGACGCGATACGGGTTTGCCCGTTTTCGGTCACAAAAACCGGAGCGCCGCTGCTGCCGAAATCAATGTCACACGACAAAACATAGACACCCTGATGGCGCCCTAGCACGCGACAGGTTTCCTGAAACGATGGCGCGGCGTCACGACCCACAGCATAAGAAACCACGCCGATTTTGGAACCTTTTCGCAACCGGCCAGCGGTCTCAAATGGCATAATCTGGGTGTTGCGGATGGGGTGGTACAATTCCAGCAAGGCAATGTCGCTTTGTGCTCGGGTCAACAGCTCGTCCTGACCAAAAACATAGTCTGGATGCACAGCAGCACGCCGCACTTTGCGATAGGCCTCCGCGCGTCCGTTGCGCCAACCAGCGCGGAATTCCACCGCACTCAGATCACGTGCCTCGCCGGTGTCGCGATCAAACAGGCAATGCGCTGCAGTCAACACCTTGTCCGGTGCAATCAAAGCGCCTGTGCAAAAGCCGCGCCCGTCAAATTCCAACCGACCAACCGCGCCCCAGCCTTTGCTGGCTTCGCCTGTGTCCAGACGGCGCAGACCCGAGTCTTCTGCCAAAACAGAAGACGCCAAAAACAAGATCAGTAAAGATGCAAAAAGCCGGGCCACCGCGCGCTCCTGTTTGAACTGTCCCATGGGACTACCGCCACCTCTTGGCCGAAATGAGGCAGCACCTTGTCGCGCATGGCACTTTGTCAAACTAGCGCAGTATCGGGATATCCGGCACTCTTTTCCCCGGTTCCGTAAGTGCTCTTGGTTGCGGCCCACCTGTTGCCCAATCCAAAAGCTCAACAGTGTGCACTATTGGCACGTCCGTCCCCGATCCGATCTGCATCATACAACCTATGTTGCCAGCAGCGATGATGTTCGGGTTTTTCGCCTCCAGTGTTTGCACTTTGCGATCTTTGAGCTGACCTGAAATCTCCGGCTGCATCAGGTTATATGTCCCCGCTGAGCCGCAACAAAGATGGCTGTCGGCGGGCTCCACCACCGTGAACCCCGCACGTTTCAGCAAATCCTTGGGAAACGTCTTGATCTGTTGTCCATGCTGCAGCGAACAAGCCGCATGATAGGCCACCACCGTGTCCTTGCTTGCGCCTTCTGGCAGATCAAGCTGCATCAACACCTCCGACACATCCATCGCGATCTCACTGACTCGCGCGGCATCTGCTGCCAGCGCCTCATTGCGGAACATATGCCCATAATCCTTGACCGTTGTGCCGCAGCCCGAGGTGTTTATGACAATCGCATCCAGCCCATCGCCATCAATTTCTGCACACCAGGCGGCAATGTTTTTTGCCGCCGCTGCGTGGCTTTCGTTCACCTTACCCATATGATGGGTCAATGCTCCGCAGCACCCCGCACCTTCGGCCACCACGACCTCGCACCCCAGCCGTGTCAGAAGCCGAATGGTGGCGTCATTGATGTCGGTGTTTAGCGCCTTTTGCGCACACCCCGTCATCAAAGCGACCCTCTTTTTGCGCACGCCGTCGGGGGCAAAGCTTTGCGGATCATCGTTGCGACTGACGGGTGGAATGGATTTTGGCGCCATGTCCAACATCGCGCGCAACCGCGCGTCCGGCATCAAAAACCGGAAAGGCCGCCCGATTTTGGCGCCAATCAACGCCCAGCGAAACCGCATCGGATACGGCAAAATTCGCGCCAACAACCAGCGTAACATCCGATCAGTAAACGGCCGCTTGTATGTGGCTTCTATGTACTCCCGCGCGTGATCCACCAGATGCATGTAATGCACCCCACTCGGGCAGGTCGTCATACAGGCCAAACAACTGAGGCAACGGTCTATGTGCATAACCGTTTTGGCATCCGGCACACGCTCGTTCTCAAGCATATCCTTGATCTGATAGATCCGCCCGCGCGGGCTATCAAGCTCATCACCCAACACCTGATACGTCGGACAGGTCGCCGTGCAAAATCCGCAATGTACGCAGGCGCGCAAGATCTCGTTGGCGCGTTGAATGCCGGGATCTTCAAGCTGCTTTTCCGTGAATGTCGTCTGCATATCTATGGCAACCTTCTTGGGTCCAGGGGGCGAGAAGTGGGATCACTTGCTCCAAGCACAATGTAGGTCTGACGCGCCTGGTTCAGAGAAAGCCCGTTGGCGCCACCTTTCATGCCGGGATCGCGCAACTGGACAGGATCATTTTGCCAGTTGCACATTTCGCAAATTTCAAAACAGCCGGGCTCTTTGAATTCGTCAATCTCACCGCAACACGGACAATCGAACCGGTCTTGTGCACTCATCCCATCTTTCCCGGATTAAGAATGCCGCGCGGGTCAAACTTTGCCCGCAGTCCTCTGGAAATCGCGGCCAATGCTGCCGGTTCCGGAGGAAACACCGGCACATGTCTGCGCACATCCTCAGAGGCTTTGACCAACGTGGCATGCCCTCCAACCGCTGACAAAATCGCGCGTAAATCCAGGTCTTCAGGCACAGCCACCCAGATCAACCCGCCACCCCAGTCGCAAACCGCGTCCGGTTCGCCCAGTTTCTCCAACACCGCGGGCGCATCCGTGGGTTTGACCGACAGCCGCCAGATTGCGCCAACTGCGTCAGCCAAAGCACGCACATCGCGCACATCATGCCACAGGCTGGCACTTTTTACGCCTTCGGCAATGGACCATCCAGCACAAGCCCCATCCTGCAATTGCTTTACCCGGTATTGCACGGAACTGTGCAACCCCTCCAGGCGAACCAACGCCTTGCCTTCTTTGCTGACATAGGCCGCACCGCTTACGTCATACGGTGACCCCAACGCAGCGGACAAGGCTGCGATGGCCTCCGCCGAAGTCAGGCCCTCGGCCACAAGTGTCGCCTCCGCCTCAGGTATCGCCTGCACTTTCAGGCTCACTTCGGTCAGAACTCCCAAAGTGCCCCAACTGCCCGCCATCAGTTTGACAAGATCATAACCGGTGACATTTTTCATCACCCGCCCGCCGTTCTTCAGAACGCGCCCGGCGCCATCCACAAAACGCACCCCCAAAAGGCTGTCACGACAGGCTCCGACTTGAATGCGCCGGGGTCCGCTGACATTTGCGGCCACCACGCCACCAATCGTCGATGTCCCATTAGTTCCCAGTAGCCCGCGATGATCCATCGGTTCAAACGCCAACCGCTGACCCTCCGCAGCCAACGCAGCCTCAACGTCCCGCAATGGCGTCCCAGCCTGCGCCACCAAGGTCAGAGCCCCCGGCTCATAAAGTGTCACACCACCAAGATCGGAAGTCCGCAAAACGTCACCCTCGACCGGCGCGCCGATGTCCCGCGTGCCGCCGCCCTGAATGCGCAAAGCGCCTTTGGCGCCAGCCACTAAACCGGCCAGCTCAGCCTCATTTGTCGGAGTCATCATCTTGTTCTTGGTCCTAAATTCATCAGCAGGCTCGCGGCAGTTCTTGGGGATCAAAACAGGTCCCGGCCCACATATCCATTACTCGGCCGCCATCCGTCGGGCCTCACTACTGCGCAGCGGAAACACCTTTGCAGGGTTCAAAAGCCATTTCGGATCAAACACATCCTTGACGGCCATCTGAATTTCCAGATCTTCCGGCGCGTATTGATCCACCATCAAATCGCGTTTCTCGATGCCGACACCATGTTCACCTGTCAAACAGCCGCCAACCTCAACGCAGAGTCGCAAAATATCAGCGCCAAAGGCTTCACATTTTTCCAAATCCCCCGGCTTGTTGGCATCAAACAGAATAAGCGGATGCATGTTGCCGTCTCCTGCATGAAACACGTTGCCTACGTCCAGCCCATACTCTTTGGACAGTTCGCCAATCCGGCGTAGAACGTGCGGCAGCTGGCTAACAGGAATGGTGCCGTCCAGACACATGTAGTCGTTGATCTGCCCCATGGCTCCAAAGGCGGACTTACGTCCCAACCAGATCCGTGCACTTTCCTCGGCGCTTGTGCTTTCCCGCAACTCCACCGGATTGTGCCGTCGCGCAATTGCCAAAATCCGCTCCAGTTGCGCGTCGATTTCGGCATCTGATCCTTCAACTTCTACAATCAGCAAGGCTTCACAATCCGGATATCCAGCGCCGGCAAAGGCTTCAGTTGCACGAATGCAGGGACGATCCATGAACTCGATTGCCACCGGCAGGATGCCGGATTTAATGATGTCGCTGACGCATTGGCCTGCCACCTCATTGCTGTCAAAACCCATCAACACAGGACGCGCGCCCTCAGGCTTGTGCAAAATACGCAAAGTCGCTTCGGTCACGACACCCAATTGCCCTTCGGAGCCGCAGATCACGCCGAGCAGATCAAGCCCGCCCGCGTCCAGATGCGCCCCGCCGATTTCGACAATTTCCCCATCCATCATGACCATCGTAACGCCCATCAGATTGTTGGTGGTCACCCCGTACTTCAGACAATGCGCACCGCCGGAATTCATCGCGATGTTGCCCGCGATGGCGCAGGCCAGTTGGCTTGAAGGATCCGGCGCGTAAAAGAAACCGTCTTCCTCAACAGCCCCCGACACGCTCAGATTTGTGCGCCCTGTCTGCACCCGAATGAAGCGGTTGTCATAGTCGGTTTCCAGCACGTCGTTCATCCGCGCCACGCCAAGAATGACTGAATCGGCTGTTGGCATTGCTCCGCCGGCCAGTGATGTTCCGGCACCGCGCGGCACAACGGGCACACCTTCGGCGTGACAAACCTTAAGTATTTCCGACACTTCCTGAGTTGTGGTGGGCAGGGCAACCGCCAAAGGTGGACATCTATACGCCGTCAGCGCATCGCACTCATAAGCACGAGTCTCAACTTCGTCGGAAATGACCGCATGCTCAGGCAACACCTGACGCAGCCGAGCAACAATCCTATCCTTGCGCGCCAGAATGGCGCGATCCGGGTCTGGCATCTGCATGACGGAACCTCCCAATAATTGGTAAATAAATATAACCAATTTTCCCGACTGGCAAGACCTTTGCGTTGCCGCTACTGTGCCATTCATGTTGTGGACGCACTTGAATTCCCATTTTGACACGCTGGATACTCTGGCTCTGGCGATGCTCGTGTTCGGCTGGCTCGGCGTTGGGTACATCATTGAAAACCCACCTAAAAACCGCCCTTCTGTGTCCAAGATGATGTCGTTTTACCGGCGGGAATGGATGCTGCACTTGGTGGACCGCAACACGCGCGTTTTTGACGCGCAGATCGTGTCCAACTTACGTCAAAGCACAGCGTTTTTCTCGTCCACATCGATGATCGCCATTGGTGGTTTGCTGGCCCTGATGGGCAACCCCGAACGCGTGGCGGGCATTGCGCGGGACCTCGCCCAAACACCAGAATCACAGGTGGAGATCGAGATTAAGCTGGCGGTAATCCTGATTTTTCTGGCCAACGCTTTCCTGAAATTTGTCTGGTCACACAGGCTGTTTGGCTATTGCGCAATCCTGATGGCGGCCGTGCCAAATGATGCGTCAAATCCCACAGCTCTGCCACGTGCCGAAAAGGCGGCGACGGTCAATATCACCGCTTCGCGCAGCTTCAACCGCGGGCTTAGGGCCGTCTATTTTGCGATGGCCTGCCTGACTTGGCTGTTTGGCGCACAGGCGCTCATTGTTGCCTCTGTGGTCACGGTTATTGTGCTCGCACGCCGGGAATTTGCCTCTCAAAGCCGCGCCGCTTTGCTGCAAGAACCACGTTAAAAATTGCAGTCTGTATCGCGTCGGTATCACGTCGGTATTGCGACAGTGTCATTTTCAGCTGTGATTCCGACGGCCTGCGCGGCACAGCCCCCTGTCGTTACACCCGATGATACGGCGCGCCCGCCAGAATGCTGGCGGCACGATAAAGCTGTTCGCCCAGCATCACCCGGGCCAACATGTGTGGCCAAACCATTTTACCGAAACTCAGCTTGGCATCCGCCTGCGCGCGCAGGCTTGGGTCGATCCCATCCGCGCCGCCAATCACAAATGCCACGTCCCCACGCCCGTCATCACGCCATCCGCCCAGCATATTTGCGAACTCGGGAGAACTCATCAACTTGCCGCGCTCATCTAGGGCGCAGATCACCGCACCGCGCGGGATCACTCCCTCCAACAAGGGAGCTTCCATCGACATGCCGCCGCCTTTGCGATCTTCCACTTCATGCACCGCCACCGGACCGAGGCCCAGCGCACGGCCCGTGCGGTCAAATCGAGTCAGATAATCGTCAAGAAGGTCACGCTCGGCACCAGACCGCAGCCGACCTACGGCGCAGATATGCACCTTGAGTGCCATTCACGTTCTCCTCGGCCGCCTCGCGGCGGCCAGCCAGTCAGTCGATCACGCGGCGCCAGCAGGCAGCCACATTTTCTCAAGCTGATAGAACTCTCGAACTTCGGGACGGAAGACATGCACGATCACATCGCCGGTGTCGATCAACACCCAGTCGCCGGTTTCTTTGCCTTCGACCTTGGCAAAGCGGCCAAACTCGGATTTCAGGCGTTCCACCAGTTTCTCGGCAAGCGCGATCACCTGACGCGATGAGCGCCCGGAACAGATCACCATGTAATCACCGATCGACGTTTTACCGCGCAGATCAATCTGCACGATCTCTTCGGCTTTGTCTTCGTCGAGAGAGGAGAGGATGCGGGTCAGCAGTGCATCGCTGGTCGCACCCGTATGGTCCAAAGCAGGTGTTGGACGGGGTTCAGCGGCCTTGGCCACGTCTGTGTTCAAAGACAGAATTCTGCCCTCCTGGTTTGCGCACCGCAGTGCCCCGGTGCCGGGCGTAAATTCAGAATAGCACCCCCTGACCGCATTCTCAACGAAAGGCAAGGGGAGTCGGCAAGAAATTGATCACATTTCAGCCGATGGTGCATCATCCGTGAGCAGACGCACCTCGCGCTGCGGGAACGGCACCGAAATGCCGTGTGCCTTGAAAGCATCCCAAAGCGCCAAATAGACATTGCCGCGAATATTGGTCAGCCCACCGGTCGGATCCTCGATCCAGAATCGCAAGATATAGTCCACGCTGCTGTCGCCAAAGCCGGTGATGTGACAGACGGGGGTTTTGGGGTAGGACAGCACCCGGCCCACAGATTGCGCGGCCTCAACCGCAATTTTGCGCACCAGATGCGGGTCGTCGCCGTATGCCGTGCCAAAAAAGATGTCGAGTCGCACGTATTTGTCGGAGTGCGACCAGTTCACCACCTGATTGGTGATCAGGTCTTCGTTCGGGATCAGAAACTCCTTGCCGTCACGCGTGACCACACTGACGTACCGCGCGCCCAGCGCGTTGATCCAGCCAAAGGTTTCGCCCAGTGAAATCACGTCGCCGGGCTTGATGGATTTGTCCATCAGGATGATCACGCCGGAGACAAGGTTGGACACGACTTTTTGCAAACCAAAGCCAAGGCCCACACCGATAAAGCCGGACATAAAGGCCAACCCCGTAAGGTCAAAGCCGATGATGCGCAGGCCAATGAAAAAGGCCGCGCCGTAAAGCACCACTTGGAGAACCTTGATGAACAGGACTTGCATCGATGGCGAGATATCCTCGCTGCGTCGGATGCGGCGGGAGGATTGGCTTGAGAAGAAACGGGCGAACGCAAAGGTCAGGCCGAGCATCACCAACGCTTGTAATATCATCCAAAGCGAGATGCGGGTTTCGCCGAATTCCAGCGCGAGGCTGTCCATCAACTGCACTGCTTCTTCGTTCAGACCGGTCAACACCAGAGTGATCCAAATCCACGCACCAATACGCAGGACCGCGCGCAGGGTTTGGTTGTGCACAAGCCGCAGCACAATCACCACCACCAACCATGCCAGAGAGATATTGGCTATGATCACCAACAGATAAGATCGGCTTGGCCATGTGACCTCGCGCAGGATCCAGACGGTGATCCAGATCAACGCAACAAACACAATCAGGCTCATGCGGCGGTGCACCGTCATAGCATAGCGATAGCGCCATTTTGGCCAGCCCTCGCGGGTCTTGAGCCAGTCGTAAACCCGCGGTTTCAAAAGATGTGCAATGCCAAAGGCCAACAACAGAAGAAGCAGCGCTGTGGCGACCTGATAAGCCGCCCATGGGCGCATCAGGCCTTCGAGAAACCGCTGCACTTGATCCCAGATCGTCAGAGCAATCTCTGTCGTTTCCCCGACTGTCTCTTGGGACTGTACGTGCGGCTCGGCGCCCGCTATGCGGTCCAGCTCCGAGGTCTGAACGCCGTCGGTTTCTATTGCGTCTTCTTCCATTGGTGTCATCTTGGCACGCCAAAGGTGTTTTCGGCAACTTACCTCCAATTCAAAATGCAGAAATGCGGGATGCGCTTGAAGGAATCTGCGCAGCCGTGTAGGGGAGAAGCATGAAACGCATCTACGATATTGCTGACCACGCCTTTTTGCCTTGGCGATTCTTTGGTCAATCCAAGTCAATAATCGCCGCGCTATGAGCTTGGGGCGCAGCAAAGCTGTGCCTTTCTGAAAGCCATACTTTCTAGCTACCCCAACAGAATGGAGAGGACCTATGTCCCCCAAGACGCTCTATGACAAAATCTGGGATGCCCATGTCGCCCACGAAGCCGACGATGGCACCTGCCTGCTTTATATCGACCGCCACTTGGTGCACGAAGTGACCAGCCCGCAAGCCTTTGAAGGTTTGCGTATGGCAGGTCGCAAGGTGCGCGCGCCGGAAAAAACCATCGCCGTGCCGGACCATAACGTGCCGACCACGGCAGGTCGCGATGATCCCAGTCAGATGACCGAAGAGAGCCGCATTCAGGTTGAAGCCCTCGACAAAAATGCCCGCGAATTTGGCGTGCATTACTATCCCGTCTCTGACGTGCGTCAGGGCATCGTGCACATCGTTGGCCCCGAACAGGGCTGGACCCTGCCCGGCATGACCGTTGTGTGCGGCGACAGCCACACTGCGACGCACGGTGCTTTTGGTGCGCTGGCGCATGGCATCGGCACATCCGAGGTTGAACATGTTCTGGCGACGCAAACGCTGATCCAGAAGAAATCCAAAAACATGAAGGTCGAGATCACCGGCAAGCTGATGCCCGGTGTGACCGCCAAAGACATCACGCTGGCCGTGATTGGTGAGACCGGAACAGCCGGCGGCACCGGCTATGTCATCGAGTATTGCGGCGAAGCAATCCGCGATCTGTCGATGGAAGGCCGTATGACTGTATGCAACATGGCCATCGAGGGCGGCGCACGCGCTGGCCTGATCGCGCCGGACGAGACCACTTTCAACTATGTCAAAGGCCGTCCTCATGCGCCCAAAGCTGGCGCGTTTGAGCAGGCTCTGGAATACTGGAAAACGCTTTTCACCGACGAAGGCGCGCATTTCGACAAGGTTGTGACGCTCAAGGGTGAAGACATCCAGCCGGTTGTGACTTGGGGCACGTCGCCCGAAGACGTTCTGCCAATCACCGGCGTTGTGCCGCACCCCGAAGATTTCGAAGGCGGCAAAGTCGACGCGGCGCGTCGGTCGATTGACTACATGGGTCTCACACCCGGTCAGAAACTGACCGACATTGAAATCGACACCGTGTTCATCGGCTCTTGCACCAATGGCCGTATCGAAGATTTCCGCGCTGTGGCCGACGTGGTCAAAGGCAAGAAGATCAAAGACGGCATGCGGGCCATGATCGTTCCGGGCTCTGGCCTTGTGCGGGCACAAGCCGAAGAAGAAGGTCTGGCGGACATCTTCCGCGAGGCGGGCTTTGAATGGCGTCTGGCAGGTTGCTCGATGTGTCTGGCGATGAACCCGGATCAGCTGAGCGAAGGCGAGCGTTGCGCGGCAACGTCAAACCGGAACTTCGAAGGGCGTCAGGGCTACAAAGGCCGCACCCACCTTGTGTCGCCTGCGATGGCTGCCGCTGCTGCACTGACTGGCAAGCTGACTGACATTCGGGAGATGATGTAATGGAAAAATTCGAAACCCTCTCCGGCATTGCGGCGCCTATGCCACTGGTGAATATCGACACCGACATGATCATCCCCAAGGTGTTCTTGAAGTCGATCAAGCGCACCGGCTTTGGTGCGAACCTGTTTGACGAGATGCGGTTCAACCGCGACGGCACCGAGATCGCAGACTTTGTGCTGAACAAACCGCAGTATCGCGAGGCGCAAATCCTTGTGGCGGGTGATAACTTTGGCTGTGGCTCTTCGCGCGAGCACGCGCCTTGGGCGATTGCGGATTTCGGCATCAAATGCGTGATCTCCACGTCATTCGCCGACATCTTCTTCAACAACTGCTTCAAGAACGGCATCCTGCCGATTGTCTTGCCGCAGGAACAGGTCGACCTGTTGATGAAAGACGCTGAAAAAGGCGCCAACGCGCGGATGACCGTTGATCTGGAAGCGCAGGAAATCACGTCATCGGATGGCGATGTGATCCCGTTTGAAGTTGATGCTTTCAAAAAGCAGTGCTTGATCAATGGTCTGGATGACATCGGCCTAACCATGGAAAAGGTCACCTCCATCGACGCGTTTGAAGCCAAAGCAGGCGCCGCGCGCCCTTGGGTTTAAAAGCCTTCTAAATCGAATCACATGGCCCCTTTTTTGGGGCCGTGCCGCAACTGTTCAGGAGATGCAGATGGATCAATAAGCGGCATCTTTTGAAACTAAGCGTCTTTTGATCAGATGTTGTCAGCGTGGTGACGCCGAAGCCTTGACTTCGCTCATGACGCCCGAGATCAGCGCTTGGGTTGCCGTTTGGCCAACCCCCCTGACCCTGCAAGACACGCAACAGATACTGTCTGACGCCATCGCGGCGACCCAGGCCGGCACTGCGTTTGCCGCCACGGTCATTGGGCGCGACTGCGGCGATGTGATCGGATGGTGCAAGCTGAACATCGACGGCACGGAAGCGGAACTGGGCTATTGGATCGGCGAAAACCACCAACGCAAAGGTTATGCTTTGAGCTGTCTCTCGGGGCGATTGCATTTGCTTTTGAAACCCTGGACCTACGTACCGTCAAAGCCGGAGCACAGGTTACAAATACGGCATCGCTAGGACTCATCAGAAAGCTGGGAATGTCGCGAGGTGGTGTCGAGCCTGTGTGGGCGCCCGCCCGACAACAGTTCGAAGATTGCGAGTTCTGGAGACTGGATCGAGAGGACTAGTCGCAGGTGTGGGCCAGCGTGATGCAGATGCACGCTGACCCGAATTGTTTACTCCGCAGGCACCGCAACATGGGAGTCGTCGCGGCCCATATGCTTGGCGTTGAGCTTCAGCACCAGCCAGATCATCGCGACCTGCAACCCAATCGCCACCGCAGAAATCGCCAGATAAGTCAGCGAGAACTTGTCGACCAGACCGGACGCAACCAGACCTTTGTTGAGCCAGAAGTGCAGCATCACCGAGAGTGCCACACCGGGGCAGACCAGCGCGTATGATCCGGCAGATTTGGCGTCACCCGTGATGTAGGTGCCGACATAGCCGAAGCCGCGCAGAACGGTCAGACCCAAAGCCAGCACCGCAAGCTGTACCATCAGCAGGGTTGTCAGCATCGAGAAGGTCGCGCCCGCGCCGCCGTGCACGTCAAAATGCACGTGCATGCCGTGGCTCTGCCGCAGCCAGGCGATGGTGATCACGGTGATCAGTGGCACAATCACCAGAAGCGTTGGCGCGCTTTCGGCTGTGGCACCGTGCTCCATCATCGAGCGTAGACCAAGGATCACGTTGGCAAAGGCCAACAGGATCGCGACAACGATAAAGAAGCTCGACAGGATAAAGGACAGGCCGACAACCACAGGCAGGCTGCTCATTGCGGCGGGGGCGGCAAGACCCACGCCCACCATGGCAAAGGCAAAAGCCGGAAGCACCTGTGCAAAGCTGTTGTTTTTGGCGCAATCAAACCCGCCTTTGACCATCACGCGGCCGAAAAAGTCGCGCATAATCATGAGGCCATAAGCGCCGATGGCGATGAATGCGATCATTGCGAGCGGGAACAGCAATTCAACGACACCCCAAAGGCCGGGTACAAACACCAAACCAATAATGAAACCACCGTTCACCACCATTGCCAGCGCCAGCGGAATGGCCATCAGCTGTGTTTCCGCGTTGGATGTGCGCAGGGCTGTGTAGGCGTCGGTCCTGCGGAACTGCGACAAGCGCGACAGGTTCCAGATCAGGCTGCGGATCATCAGAAACGCCAAACCCGCAATGCCTGTGACCGCAACAATGATGGCGGCCTTTAGCGGGATACCTCCGGTTTGAAAGGCCGCAAGAATGTCTTCAAAAATCGGAACCGGCTGGCCCGGGTGGGGCACCCAGAACATCAGATACATGAAAAACGTGACCATCAGGCCACCGGCGCCGAGCGTGGCAAGAAAGTAGAGCGGCGAATAAGGCGCGCGCGGTGTGTTGGGGTGATGTGACATGGCAAAGCTCCTATACATATTCTAAATACAGAATATGTTTTTCGGCTTTTGAGAACCTTGATTCACATCAAATAAAGCGACGGCTCTGAATTAAGGCAAGAATATGGCAACGCTAAAGCAAGCCCTTGCCACGACGCGCGTCATACTTGTGGAGCTCACGCCTTTGGCCACCAGATTTAGTATCCTTCTGAGAAATCACCGTTTTTTGGGGCGATGAATTGATGCAAACGCGCACCAGTCCCGAATCCGTCAGCAAAAAATTTACCAACTCGGAAACAAATCCTTGAGCAGCAACACGAACGAATGCCACAATAAGGCGAGAATGAGGCACCCCGCCGCAATGTTGGCGGGATCAAGTTGGAAAAAGATCGTGGGCCATAAACCAAGGCCATAGAATCGCGGCGTCCAGTTTGAAGGGAAACGAGCAGTGTTTGGCAAATTTATCAGCGCGTTGACGCGGGCACTCTTGGTGGCATTGCTGTTTGCATTGCCGGCCATTCTGATGCCGACAATCAGCGCGGATGCGGTTCACATCATGTTGCTGTTCGCGCTGTTCGCCGGGATGCTGGTGTTCATCGAGTATGTCTCTACGTATCCTTCGATCATCGAATTCCGCTACGCGCCACCGTTCAACCGGTTGCGCTTTTTGGCGGTGTTCTTGACCGTGTTTACCCTGTCAGTCATTGCGCGCGGCGACGCAGCGCCCAACGCGTTCACCTCCTTCTTGCACGCTTTGGGCTACATCGTCGGTGACGCGATCGACTTCCCTTATTCACCCGTGCGTCTGATGGTGATCATGTTGCCCAACAACGTCTCGGCCGAGCTTTTGTCCGAAGTGCGCACGGCGTCCGGCATGGCTTATTTGATTTCGCTTTGTACGCTGGCGATCTTCTACTTCTTTGTACGTATTCTGGGCTGGCCCGCCCGCAACGGCGCGTTCAATGTCTGGGTCAACCTGCCGCTGTTTGACCCCACCGCAGGTGGCGATGTGCTGCCGCGCCTGCAACGGGACGGACGTCTTAACATTGCGTTAGGATTTCTGATGCCATTCTTAATCCCGGCGGTTGTGCAGATGATGTCTGACCTGATTGATCCTATTCATTTGGATGATCCGCTGACATTGATTTGGACAATTACGGCATGGGCCTTTATTCCGGCCAGCATGATCATGCGAGGCATGTCGATGCTGCGCGTCGCAACAATGATCAACGAAAACCGCCGCCGCGCCTATGCGGCAGCGCGGGGCGTGCAGCCAGCGTAATCTGCGCAGCGCTTGTCGCGCTGTGCTTTGCCTCCATCACCTTTGCTGACACCATTCGGATTGCCACTTATGACGTTGAGATGTCCCGCCGAGGGCCGGGCACGTTGTTGCGCGATCTTTTGCGCGGCGATGATCAGGCGCGCGCCGTCGCGCAAATAGTGGCCCACGTTGCGCCGGACATTCTGGTATTACAGGGCGTTGACTACGATGCGGACCTGCGCGCTCTGAGCGTCCTGCGGGACGTGATGTCCGAGGCGGGTCAGAGGTACGATCACGTCCTTGCTTTGGCACCCAACACTGGGATGCAGACAGGATTGGACCTGAATGGCGACGAGCGATTGGGTGGGCCAGAAGATGCGCAAGGCTATGGCCGGTTTCGCGGGGCTGATGGCATGGCCGTTCTGTCGCGCTGGCCAATCCTGACAGAGAACGTACAAGATTTTTCGCATCTTTTGTGGCGTGATCTGCCTGGGGCAAAGATGCCGAAAGTCGATGGCGCTCCCTTTCCCAGTGATGCGGCGCAATCCGTTCAACGCTTG
This sequence comes from Shimia sp. SK013, assembly GCF_001292625.1. Taxonomy (GTDB): domain Bacteria; phylum Pseudomonadota; class Alphaproteobacteria; order Rhodobacterales; family Rhodobacteraceae; genus Shimia. Next base: position 201,956 of record NZ_LAJH01000021.1, on the reverse strand, counting down.
TCCAGTGTCGGGCATTGGGCCGTGCCTATAGCGCATCCTTTGCGCCAAATGACCATACTGACGTTTGCAGCGGGGCCACCAGTGTTTGACGGACCTGAGGATCGCAACGGATTGCGCAATGCCGACGAGATCCGCTTCTGGCGTCTGTTCCTTGACGGCGCAATTGGTGAGGCACCAACAAGTCGATATGTAATCGCGGCCAATGCCAACTTGGACCCAACCGCAGGCGAGGGACGGCGCGAGGCCATTGCTGATCTGATTTCGGACCCGCGCCTGCAAGACCCCTTGCGCCAAACGGGCCCCACAGTGGACTGGACAGACCCAAAACCCGGAGATCTGCGGGTGAGCTATGTGCTGCCTTCGATCGACTGGGCGGTTTTGGACGCGGACGTGTTTTGGCCCGACGCAGGTGCACCGGACCATGGCTTGCTTGCGATAAAAGACGTCGCCGCCAGCCGTCACAGGCTGGTTTGGGTCGACATCAGTTTTTGATCCAACGGGTGCATCAAAGCGGCAGATGGCACCGAGCGGGCAAGTGCGGCCTCAACTGGCGTGTGCACAAAATTCGGCAACAATGCCTCAAGGCGTGCACCGCTGAGCCGATGTGGCATATTCCAGAGATAGCGCATCTCAAGAATATATGGCGCGGGTTTCCAGAACGGGCGGGCGATACGGATAGGCAGCCAGTTCATCATTTTCAGCGTCACACTCCGCCCAGTGGCGGCCTCAAGCCGATCCGCCATTTGCGCGCCGGTCAGCGTGTAGCCAGGAAACGGCACATCCTCAAACCGGTTCAATGTGTCGCGCTTCTCCGCCAGCATCACAGCCGCGCGGCATAGGTCCGGCAAAAACGCCCATGCGTGGTCAACATCGGTTGCACCGGGATAAACAAACCTGCCCTTGGCCATCTTCGGCGCCATGATCATGTCAAACCAGTTGCCCGACGCCTCGGTATCTAAGAAATCTCCGGCCCGCAGAATGATCGTCTGCACTCCGCTATCGCGGTAGGCGGCCTCCATGTTGCGGCGGACTTGGCCCAGCTTGTTCGTTGCGCGATGTGGCGTGGTAACGTCCCACGTGCCACCGTGCCCCTCGCCATAAACATAGACATTGCCGGGTACGATGACGGTGGCATCCACGGTCTTGGCGGCGGCGATAACTTCGGCATGCAAGCCCGGTACTTGCTGTTCCCAGTCATAATACTCGGGGTTCCATGCGTTCACGATGACCTGCACGCCATGCACCGCCTGACGGAGGGTATCTGATTTGCGATCAAAATTGCGCACAACCCAGCCCGCACGGTCAAATTGCTCTGCAGCGTTGCGGCCAAATCGGCCAGACGCGCCAAGGATCAAAACTGTCTTGCTCATATTCGTTCTCCTATCTCTGCACCCAAGATAAGACATTCGTTTTCAATTGATCATTGGCAAAAATCAAAGCTGTGATATTCATTTGTGAATGGACACACCCCTCTCAAACCTCGACTGGTCGTTGGTTCAGTCTTTCGTTGCCGTAGCCGAAACCGGTTCTTTGTCCGCTGCTGCGCGACATCTAAACGCGTCGCAGCCGACTCTAGGGCGCCATATTCGAACACTTGAAGATCAATTGGGGCTCGAGTTGTTTCACCGTCAGGCGCGCGGGTTTGAATTGACCGACAAAGGACAGGAACTGCTGTCCCCTGCCCGAGCCGTGGCGCGGGCAATGGCGGACTTGTCGCTTCAGGCGGCGGGGCACGAAAACAAGCTCGAAGGTGACGTGCGTATCGCGTGTTCAGTGTTTATGGCGCATCACGTGATGCCCGACATCATCGCCAAAATCCGCCAGACAGAACCCAACATCAGGATCGACCTTTTGCCGTCCGACCAATCCGAAAATCTGCTGTTCCGCGAGGCTGATATTGCCGTGCGCATGTACCGCCCTGAACAGCTTGATATGGTCACCCGCCATCTTGGCGACATCACGCTGGGTATGTTTGCGACGCGCGGCTATCTGGACCGCAAAGGGGTGCCGCAGAACGCCGATGATCTTCGCCACCATGACATGGTAGGGTACGACGCCAACGACGATATCATCCGCGAGATGCGCGGCATGGGCATCCCCGCCACGCGGGATTGGTTCGGGGTGCGGTGCGACAATCAAACCGCCTATTGGCAGCTCGTTCAGGCGGGCTGTGGCCTTGGATTTTGCCAAGCAATTATCGCCCGCAATACGCCCGGCATCCAAGAGGTGCCGCTCGACTTCCCCCTTCCTACCTTGCCGGTTTGGTTGACGGCCCATGAGGCGTTGCGTCACACGCCGCGCATTTCCCGCATTTGGGATCTATTGGCGGGCGCATTGAAGCCCTTCGTTTCTTGATCTTTGCGACCTCAACCGCTAGTCCATTGCCGACCCATATGATCAAGGACGACACCCCATGAGCAATCCCTCGCTTCTCATCCTCGCTGGCGACGGCATCGGCCCCGAAGTCATGAGCCAAGTGCAGCGCGTTATCGGCTGGTTTGGCGACAATCGCGGCCTGAACTTTGACGTAAGCGAAGACCTCGTGGGCGGTGCTGCCTATGACAAACACGGCGTTCCGCTGCATGACGACACCATGGCCAAAGCCCAAGAAGTGGACGCGGTTCTGCTTGGCGCCGTGGGCGGTCCGAAATACGACGATCTGGATTTCTCGGTGAAACCCGAACGCGGCCTGTTGCGTTTGCGCAAAGAAATGGACCTCTTTGCCAACCTGCGCCCAGCGCAATGTTTTGACGCGCTGTCGGATTTTTCGTCGCTGAAAACCGAACTGGTTGCCGGTCTGGACATCATGATCGTGCGCGAACTGACCTCTGGTGTGTACTTCGGTGAGCCGCGCGGCATCTTTGAAGAGGGCAACGAGCGGGTTGGCATCAACACGCAGCGCTATACCGAGAGCGAAATCGAACGCGGCGCACGGGCAGCCTTCGATCTGGCCATGAAGCGCGACAAACGTCTGTGCTCGATGGAAAAAGCCAACGTCATGGAAAGCGGCATCCTGTGGCGCCAAGTTGTGACCGAAGTGTCCAAAGACTACCCCGAAGTCGAGCTGTCGCACATGTATGCCGACAACGGCGCGATGCAGCTGGTGCGTGCGCCAAAACAGTTTGACGTGATCTACACCGACAACCTGTTTGGCGATATCCTTTCGGATTGCGCTGCCATGCTGACCGGCTCGCTGGGCATGTTGCCCTCCGCGTCACTGGGTGCGCCAATGGACAACGGCCGCCCCAAAGCGCTTTACGAACCCGTACATGGCTCCGCACCTGATATTGCCGGCCAAGGCAAAGCCAACCCCTGCGCATGCGTGCTGAGCTTTGCTATGGCGTTGCGCTATTCCTTCGGCGAAGGCGGCGAGGCGGACCGTTTGGAAGCGGCCGTGGAAAAGGTTCTGGCGGACGGCGTGCGCACCGGCGATCTGATGCAAGCTGATGGTGGCACACCCGTATCGACCACAGAAATGGGCGATGCCCTTTTGGCGGCGCTGGACGCCAGCCTGTAATAGATCGGCCAATCGCGGTCTCAAAGGCGCCTTAGGGCGCCTTTTTCTTTTGCAGCGCTCCTACCACGCGCACCTAGATTGCGCTAACATCCCGAAATTCAGCACCCGTCGGGAGACCCTCATGAACCTCAAAGCCGTTTTGGCCGCGCTTTTGGCGTTTGCGATCTTTTCGACGCACGATGTGATCGTGAAATTCCTCGGCGCAACGTTTTCGCCGTTTCAGATCGTGTTCTTCTCCGGATTGTTCAGCTTTCCACTAATCACTTTGATGCTGGTACGTGACCCCAGTCAGGGCAATCTGCGACCGGTTCATCCGTGGTGGGTGGCTCTGCGATCCGTGTGCGTTGTGACCTCACCCACGGCGGCGTTCTTTGCCTTCACAGTGCTGCCATTGGCGCAGGTCTATGCGCTGTTGTTTGCGGCCCCGTTGCTGATCACTGTTTTGGCCATTCCGATCCTAGGAGAGAGAGTCGGAATCTGGCGGATGCTAGCGGTTCTGATGGGGCTTTGCGGCGTCATCATCGTTGTTCGACCCGGTGTGACCGAACTTCAGATGGGTCATTTTGCGGCCCTTTTGGCGGCATTTGCGGTGGCTCTGCAATCGGTGGTGCTGCGCAAGATCGGCCGCGAAGAACGGCGTGTGGTGCTGATGCTGTATCCGCTTTTGATCAACGTCGGCGTCATGGGCGTGGCGATGACATTTGTCTACCAACCGGTTGGATTGGCAGATCTGGGCGGCATGGCCACTGTGGCCTTGTTCAGCTTTGTCGCTTCATTGTTGCTGGTCTATTCCTACACAAACGCCGAGGCGGCTTTGGTGGCCCCGATGCAATACTCACAGATCGTCTGGGCGGCCATCTTTGGGATATTGGTATTTAACGAAACGCCGGACAGCATGACCCTTTTGGGCGCCAGTGTAATTGTTGCCAGCGGCCTGTTCATCATCGCGCGCGAGGCCCGTGGCGGGACATCGCAGCAAACCCCCGTACTGCGCACACGTTCCCGCGGCATTTCCCCAGGAAGCTTCCGCGTCAGCCAAGCCATGCGGCGGTCCGACACCGAATAACCCGACGGCTGGCCGCTGGTTTTCACAGCGTTACCGACTTGGGCTGTTTTGCCTATTGCAGTGTTGGTCGCGGGTTGGCCTGTGCATGCGCGTGGATTTTGCGCACGCTCCACTCCACCGATTTGCGCATCGCTCGGCCCAGCGCCGTGTCAAAAGCGGCGGCAACATCGATCATCTCATCGCTTTGCGCCACCACCTGCTCGCCAAAGGAGTTTGACCCGATGATGTGGTCGCTAAAGCTGTCGATTATTTTCAGGTTCAACCGCACGTGAATTTCCAACGGCGCGTCCTCAACGTCTGCCGCTGGCAGGTTGGCCTGAAACTCGCGCACATCCGTGACGATTGTATAGTCCGGACGCAACCCGACGGTTGAGCGCCCAACAGCAGCCACCTTACCACTGTTTTCAAAGCTCTCAATCATAAGCGCTTGCACAATCAGCGGCGCACGATCCACCCAGCGCACGCGGGGCAAGTATTCTACCTGCAGGGGCGTTGGATGCACTGCGATCTGGTCGGTGTCCACCGCAGCGGTCGCCGTGGGTTCCTCGATCACAATCTGTTGCCGCAACCGAGGCAAGTTAGACGCAAAAGTGCTTTTGGGTGTGAGAGTAAACAGATCCGTCGGCGTTGCGGCGCGGTTGATTGTGCCAAGTCCGGCACAGCCGCTCAGCCCCACTGCCGCCAACGCTGCGATTACAGGCAAAAGTCTGTTCATCGGTTGAACTCCGATCCTTGAGTGCCAAGCAGGAAGCGTGCTGGATCACGTTCGATGCGGTCAACCAACCGATCCAGATTGCCCACCAAATAGCGGCTTTCTTCGATAAATCGCAAAAGATGCGGCAGCCCGACCCGCAAAAAATCCGACACTTGCCGTTCGTTGTCCTGCACAATGGAATCAACCGTACCAACAAGCTGCGCCGCGGACTGCGAGACGTTCAACACTTCGGCACCGGCCAGCTCAATGTCGTCAGATACGTTCACAACCATATCGGAGAACGCCGAGACCGCGCCCCGCACGTCAGCAATAATAGCGTCCACATCGCCCTCAAGGATTTCGTTGGCAGCGACAAACGTCTGATCCGCAGTGGTCAAAGTGGTTTCTGCCGCGTCCATCGCGGCGCTAATCGCGGTCAGCGTTTCGTTGGCATTGCCAAAGGCCACCGTGGCCGCATCCAGCGTGGCGCGACCGTCTGCAGACAACCCATCCAGCAGATCCCCCAGATCCGTCAACTCCGTACCTGCGGCGGCGATCACCTCGTTTGCGCCTTTGGCGGCGGCGCGTACATCGGCCATTACGCCAGGCAGCTCTTCGTCCACTGACTGATTGATGGTTTCCAACGCCTCGCGCGCGGCCTCGGCGGCGGCGCTGGCATCAACAAGAAACGTGGTCGCGTCGCCTTCAACCAAGGTGGTCACGCTTTCTGCCGTGGTGGTCAGCGAGGTCAGCATTTTGTCGGAACTTTCCAAAGCTGACTTGAAACCCGACAGCGTTTCTTGTGCCTCGCTCAGGCGGGCGGTTGCGACCACGATCATTTCGCTCGCCGAGTTGCCCACTTCCGCGGCCTCGCGCTCGATGGTGACCAAAGTGCTGTTGGCTGTTTCGATCAAACCCGGCAGTCGATCCTGCGCCAAAACCCGTGTTTCGGCCAGCGCGGCTGTGGCTTCCTGCGCCAAAACGGCGACGTCTTCCTGCATCAGTTGTGTTGCAGTGTCCGCAGTGTCGCGCACGGCCGTCAACGTGTCTTTGGCCGTATCTGTTGCGGTACGCAAAGCTGCGATGGCCCCTTCGGATTCGTTGACCCGCGCCTGCACAGCTTCGCCGACCGCCTCATATCGATCCATCAAGGAGGTCGCAGATCCACTGACCGAGGCCACTTCTGTTTCCAGGGTTTGCGCCGTGCTTTCGATCTGGTCGACCAGCCCCGGCAACCGCTCAGAGATCAGCCCCTGCGCCGCGTCAAAGGCGGCGATGGCCGACGGCTCCACTGTTTCCAGTATTGTGTCCAACGCCGCAGCAGCGTCCGCGCCGCGCGTGATCAGCTCTTTCAGTTCTCCGGTCACCAACTCGTTGGCCGTGTCAAACGCTGTCTGCGCGCTTTCCAATGTGCCTTGCGTGCGGTCCGCCGCGCCGCGAATGGACACCAGCGTGTCCGTGGCTTCGGTCAACGTCACCTCGGCTGTGTCAGACAGATCTTCCAGCGTATCGGTGAAGTCTGCAATCTCACGGGCTGCGGCGCCAAGGTCGGCGGACAATCCTTCGAAATCTTCCAACGTGCGGTCCAGCTTGCCGGAGGCCGAGGCCAAATTGCCAAGCAGGTCCGACACCGCAGCCTTGTTTTCGTCGCTCACCACGGACCGGATGTCTTCGAGCAGCGACACAGCCTCTTCCAGCAATTCCGGCGCGCCTTCCAGCAATGTTTGAATGGTGCTGCGCTCTGACGGGATTTCGCCCCCCGAAGCCAAAAGCGCTGCATCGGGCGAGCCACCGGAGAGCGCCACAAAGCTGACCCCGGTCACGCCCATCGAGTTGAGTTGCGCAACAGTGTCGGTTTTAACCGGCGTTTCTGCGTCAACCTCCAGCCGTACCCGCACCAGCGAGGGGTCAACTTCGTCAAACTTCAGGTCAACCACTTGGCCAACCGGCAACCCGTTGTAGCGTACATCCCCCGCCATACCGAGGCCGGACACGCTGTCGAAAGTCACTTCATAGTAGGCAAACCGCTGATCCACATCGATCTTGGCCAACCACAAAAGAAAGGCAAAAGACCCGATCAGGCCTATCATGGCAAACAGCCCGATCAGCACATAATTGGCACGCGTTTCCATGCTTTATGTCGTCCCCGCTCGTTGGCCTTCGCTTTGACCTTTGCCTTGCGCCGCGCGCGCACGCGGACCGGTGAAGTATTCTTTGACCCACGGATGATCCACCTCGGTCATCCCCTCAATGGGACCATCCACCAATACCCGCTTTTCAGCAAGCACCGCGATACGGTCACAAATCGCATAAAGGCTGTCCAGATCGTGGGTGACCATGAAAACCGTCAGCCCCAGCGCGCGCTGCAACTCTCCGATCAGATCGTCATAGGCGGCGGCCCCAATGGGATCGAGCCCCGCCGTTGGTTCATCCAGAAACACGATCTGCGGGTCCAGTGCCAAGGCGCGGGCCAGCGCCGCACGTTTGCGCATGCCGCCCGAAAGCTCTGACGGCAGCTTGCTACACGCCAGCGGGGGCAGGCCCACCAACGAGATTTTCAACTCCCCCAACGCGCGCATCAACGCGGGACTGAGGTTCAGATGCTCGCGCATCGGCGCCATGACGTTGTTGAGCACCGTCAAAGACGAAAACAAGGCCCCGTCCTGAAACGCGACACCCCAGCGGGTTTCGACTTCCCGCCGTTCCGCGACGGGCGCGTTCAACACGTCGACACCCAGCACCTCGATGCTGCCCGCCGCCGGTTTGTTCAATCCAACGATGGTGCGCAACAGAACGGATTTGCCTGTGCCCGATCCGCCAACGATGCCCAACACTTCGCCGCGCCAGACATCCAGATCCAGATTGTCATGCACCACCTGAGGGCCAAATTGATTGCGCAATCCGCGCACCTTGATCACCGCCTCGCGCGCTGAATTCCGGGTCATGCTCAAATCCCCAACTGCGCAAAAAAGATCGAGAACAGCGCATCCAGCACGATCACCAGAAAGATCCCCTGCACCACCGATGCAGTGGTGCGCTGCCCGACACTCGTCGAAGACCCGCGCACTTGAAACGCCTGCCAGCAGGCAACCACACCGATCACGACCGCAAAGAACGGCGCCTTGATCATGCCAACCGCCAGATGCCAAACACCGGTGTTTTCATAAAGCCGTGTCAGGAACATGCCGGGGCTGACGCCAAGGTCGATCCAGCTCATCAATGCGCCACCAAACAGGCCGCAAAGGTTGGCCACAAACCCGAGGATCGGCAATACCAGCACCAACGCCAGAACGCGCGGCACCACCAGCACTTCCATGGGATCAAGACCCAACGTGCGCATGGCGTCGATTTCCTCCTGCACCTTCATTGACCCGACCGACGCGGTGAAGGCCGATCCGGACCGACCTGCCACAATAATCGCGGTCAACAGAATGCCCAACTCGCGCAATACCGAGATCGAGATCAGTTCGACCACAAACACCTCGGCGCCAAAGCGCTGCAATTGCGACGCACCCTGAAAAGCCAGAACGATACCGATCAGAAATCCCATCAGGGCGACAATTGGCACAGCGTTTAATCCGGCATCTTGCATGTGGGTCACCAAAGACGCCCAACGCAGCCGCCAAGGCCGCAATGCCAGCCTGAAAATACACACCAACGTTTCGCCGAGAAAGCCGTTGAACGAGATCACCGCATCCCAGGCGGCGGCCACTTGGCGCCCAAACCTGTCCAGCATGCCAGTGATGCTTCGCGCTTGCTTGACCTCTTCGTCACGCTCGGGCGTGGCTGCTTCGACGTTTGCCAAAAGCGCGACATAAGCTGGCAGTGCCTGGGTGACCTCGACCTCGGTTCCGGCCTGTGACAGTCGGGATTTCAACGTCGCAATCATCCACGCACCGCCAGTGTCAAACGCGGTCAACGCCCCCAGATTCAGCGTCACCTTGCCTTCGCGCCACGGCAGAGCGTCAAAATCGGCCTCAATGCTGGAAAGCGTCGCCGTGACCAAAGCGCCGCCAACGTGCACCTCGGCGTCCTCATCACGCAGAAAGGGCGGGGTCACACCCGTCATGCGACCGCGCATCCGCATCGATGCCTCTTTGAGAAAGGCTGATTTGTCGTGCTGAATGCTGACAAATGGGCCCCCAAATAACACAGCAACTGACACCGGATTTTCCGGTCATTCGCCGCAGCTTAGCAAAGCGCGAAGATTGGGGAAAGGTTGCGCTGCCCCAACTTGTGAAGTTGGGGCAGCGGTAGATCAAGCAGCCACAGATTTGGCCGCTGCGCGGATCCGGCGGTCTTCGCGATCAAAAAAGATCATGTACAAAACCGGTGCCGCGATCAGCGTCAGAATGGTGGCAAAAGCCAACCCGCCCATAATGGTGACGGCCATTGACTTAAAGAATGCATCCGACAACAGCGGCAGCATCCCCAAAATCGTGGTCACCGCCGCCAGCATCACCGGCCGCAAACGCGACACGCTGGCCTTGATGATCGACTCGCGCAACGGGCCGCCTTCTTCTCGCACAAAGTCGATCTCTTCGACCAAGACGATGCCGTTCTTGATCAACATGCCCGACAGGCTCAGCAAACCAAGAAGCGCGGTGAACGAAAACGGCAGGCCTGTGCCCAACAGCCCGATCACCACACCGTTCACAGACATCGGCACCAAAAGCCAGATGATGATCGGCTCACGAACGGCGTTGAACAGCAGCACCGAAATCAGCACCATCACCAGAATGGTCACCGGCAACTGCCCTCCAAGGCTTTCTTGCGCCTTGGCGGAGTTCTCTTTTTCGCCACCCCATTCCATGCGGTACCCCACCGGCAGTTCCATCGCCTCGATCGCTGCGGTCACTTCGGCCTGAACTTGCACAGCGTTTAGTCCCGGCGCGATGTCGGCCCCTACCGTGATTGTCGGCACCCGGTCGCGACGGTGAAACAGCGTGTTCTGGGTGTCATAGGCAAACCCGTCCACCATTTGCTCAAGCGGCAAAAAGCTTTTGGTGTTGGCGGAATAGACCACCTGATCCAAAAGCCCAAAGCCCTGATCGCTGGACCGGCGGATGACAATTGGCAACAACCGGTCTTTCTCGCGGAACCAGCCCCCGCTGATGCCATCAGTCGAGAAGTTCAGCATGTCCGCCACATCGTCCCGGTTCACGCCTGCGGTCTGGGCACGCTCTGTGGCATAAAGCGGCTTGATCACCAGCTCCTGTTCGCGCCAATCGGTGCGCACTTCGCGGATGTTTTCGGACGTGGTTTCCAACACCTCCGCTGCCTGCGAGGCCAACTGTCGTAACACCACCGGATCGGAGCCCGAGAAGCGGACCTGAATAGGATCGCCCCCGCCCGGCCCGAACACCAGCCGTTTGGTTCGGAATTCTCCGCCGGGAAACGCTTCGGCCCCAAAGGCATTCAGATCCGCCCTAAGCGCGGTGATGTCCTGCATCTGTGCCGTTCGCACAATGATGTGGCCATAGCTCGGGTTTGGCTTTTCTGATTCATACGTCAGCATGAACCGCGTCGCGCCCTGACCCACAAACGTGGAATAGCTGACAACATCGTCGCGTGCGTCGAGCCATGCTTCCATGCGGGCCATGTCTTTGGATGTTGTGGCAATCGGCGTGCCCTGCGGCAGCTTGTAATGCACAAAGAACAGCGGTGTGTTGCTTTCAGGGAAGAATTGCTGATCCACGCGGGCAAAGCCTGCATAGCACAGCGCGGTTACGCCGATCAGGCCAACAACCACCAACCAGCGCAGCTTAAGCGCCAGTCCAAGGCTCCAGCCATACATCCGGAAAATCCAACCACCATAAGCGTCGCCGTCGTCCTCTTTGCCCACTTTGAACAAGTGGTGTCCCAACATCGGCGTCACCGTCAGGGCCAGCAGCCAGCTCAGCAACAGCGAGATACCAATCACCGCAAACAGCGAGAACAGAAATTCGCCGGTGTCATCCGGGCTAAGACCAATACCGGCAAACGCCATGATGCCAATGACGGTCGCACCCAACAGCGGGATCTGCGTCTTGCCCGCCGCCTCGTCCGCACCCTCGCGGGAGGACTTGCCGCGCAGCATAGCCATCTGCATCCCCTCGGCGACAACGATGGCGTTATCAACCAACATCCCCATCGCAATGATCAGCGCACCAAGCGAGATCCGCTCCATTTCGATGGAAAACAGCGACATGAACAGGAAGGTGCCAATCACTGTCAAAAACAGCGTCACACCCACAACCACCGCGGCGCGCCAGCCCATAAACACAGCCAAAACAGCGACAACAATGGCCACCGACATCGCAAGGTTCACAAGAAAGTCGGTGGACGCTTTGTCCACAACTTCGTGCTGCTGGTACACCTGATGCAACTCGACACCCGCCGGAAAATTGTCCTGCAATGCAGCCAACTGAGCGTCAACGCGCTGTCCGACTTCAACGATGTTTTCCGTGCTCAATCCGGCCACGCCCAGCGTGAATGCCTCAACGCCGTTATGGCGAATGATCTGGCCCGGATTGGGCTTGCGGGCGCGGTACACGTTGCTGGTGTCGACCAGATTGACAACTTTGCCGTCCGTGCCGACCGACAGGCCCTGAATGGCGTCGACCGTGTCCGATCCATCCGGCGTCATGATCCGCGTGCGCGCACTCTCGGTGGTCAACGTGCCTGCGGGCGTTACGCTGTCTGAGGTGGCAATCGCGTTGGCAATCGCGGCGATCGACACATTCTGATTCACCGACAACGCCAGGTTCGGCTCGATATAGATTGTCTCCTCCGGCAAACCCTTGACCTCAACATCTGCCACGCCCTCAACCGTGCGCAACTCACGCCGCAGAAAGGTCGCCAGCTCGTGTTTCTCCGCATCCGTGAAACCTTCGGCAGTGATCGCATAAAACAGCCCGAACACATCGCCAAAGCTGTCATTCACATAGGGCTGCCCAACGCCTTGTGGCAACGCGCGGGCCGCATCGCGCATTCTTGCGCGCAAGCGGGTCCAGATTTCCTGAAGCTCATCCCCGTTCACCGTGGGCTTGATGTGTACCTCGATCATCGACTGGCCCGGGCTGTTGATCGACGTGATCCGATCCACTTCACCCATCTTCTGGATGGCGCTCTCCAGCGGTTCACTGACCTCGGTCGCGACCTGCTCCGCGGTGGCGCCGGGATAAGATGTGGTCACCACCGCCTGTTTGATCGTAAAGGCCGGGTCTTCGAGGCGGCCAAGGTTGAGAAACCCGATGATACCACCACCGAGAAACACAAGAATGATCAGCCAAGTGTAAATCGGCTTTTCAATCGACATACGTGCAATGTTCATGTCACGCGACCTCAGTTGCCAAAGCCGACAAAGCGACGCACTTCTTGGCCTTCGCCAAGTGCGCTGCCTCCGGCGACAACGATTTCCTCACCGTCCGCCAGCCCCGACAGCACCCGCACCTGACCGGTTTCAGAGGGCTCTACGTCCACAACCGCGAACCGCACATGGCCTGTTTCGCCGCCTTTGGGGTCAAACTTCATAACCCCGGTTTCGCCTTTGTCGTTTGTGACAACGGCGGACATCGGCACCTCGATCACGCGCGATTCTTCGATTGCGCGCACCGTCACTGTGACGGACGACCCCGGCAGGATCACACGTTCCTTGGGCGGCTCAAGACCAAAGGTGATGCGGAATGTCTGACCAACGTCAGAGGTTTCCGCGTCATATTCACGGATGTCCAATGGATAGCTGCCGTCCAACCCCGGAAAACGTGCTGTGATCTCAACGTTGTCGCCGGTGTCGCCGGTATTTTGAAACAGGATCTCTGGCACATCCACCTCGATGCGCAATTCGCTCAGATCGTGGATACGCACCACGGGTGTGCCTGCGGCGACGGTGGAATACAGCTCGACATTGCGGCTGGAAACCAGAGCATCAAACGGCGCGCGCAATGTGGCATGGCGCAAAGACCATTCGGCGTTGCTGACCGAAATTTTTGACAATCCCGCCTGTGTTTGCGCATCATCAATTGTCACTTGGCTGACAGTGTTGCCCTTCAGTTTCTCAAGCCGCGCAACGGTCCGGTCGGCTTGACCCTTTTGCAACCGCGCCTGATCAAGCTGCAACTCAAACGGCTCCTGATCGAGTCTGGCAATCAACGCACCTTTGGGGATGCGGAACCCCTCGGTCACCGGGAAATCAATGATCTGCCCACCCACTTGAAACGCAAGATCCACCGACTGGCGGGCTTTGACTTGTCCAAAGAACTGCCGCACTAGCGCGGCTTGATCAGATGATATCTCCATCAACTTGACCGGTTTCAGCGGCGTTTCGGCAACGGCCGGAAACGCCAAAAGCGATGTGGCCAACGCCACTATGTTCCAAAGTTTCATGTGTCCCTCTCCATGGCTATTCCAGCCAATACCGACAGGGGAAACGCCTTGGTGGCCAGCTTCCCGAATGTCTCGATTTCCTCCGGTGTCATCCCGGATATGTCACGGAACTGTTCCGCGACTTTGGTCATAGTTTCTTCGCGTGCGGCTTTGCCCGTTGCCGTCAGCGCCAACTGCCAGGCACGTCCATCGTTTGGATCACGCTCCCGCACAACCAAACCACGCTCTTGCAAAGCATCCGCCATCGCGGTCACGCTGGACGGCAAAGCGCCCATGATCTGCGCCATCACCCCCATGCGACGCGGCGGATCCAGAAACAGCACCATCCGGCGCTCCTGTTTGGTCAGATCCGTATCAAAGGCGGCGTCGTCCAGACGCGTCTCCATCTGTCGCACCAGCGCAAACGCCCCGATCGCTGCTGTCATCTCCGGCGGCAAATCCGGTGGCAAAAGCAACTGCGTGTCTTCGGTGTTCCCTGTCATCCGTCCCCACTTGCTTCAGAAATTGAAATAATTAGTTAAGAGCCTCAAATGGTCCTTACAAGTCCAAAATGAACTGACCAGTTCATTTTTTTCGAAACCTGTCGCCCCAAGCCGGACCGACAAAAGCGGTTGAGCCCTATACATCTGCGCAAGGATGGTCTAAGCGGGCCGCTTCTTGTTCTTTATCGCGCATGAGAGGCCCACATACTGGTGGCGCCAAGGGATGCCTGCCAAAGGACATCACTCCAGAGATAAAGAAGAGTCATTGTGAAAACTGCCCTGCAAGACGCGCTCGATGAGCGCGGATATGAAACCCTGACACCTGTTCAGACCGCTGTTCTGAACCCCGACCTGACGGGCCGCGACCTTTTGGTTTCCGCGCAAACCGGGTCCGGCAAGACGTTGGGATTTGGCCTCGCCATTGCCCCCACTATTCTGCAAGACGCCGAAAAATTCGAAGCCGCAGCCGCCCCGATGGCGCTGGTGATCGCGCCAACACGTGAACTTGCGCTGCAGGTGAAACGCGAACTCGCATGGCTTTATGCCAAAGCAGGCGCCGTGATGGCCTCCTGTGTGGGTGGCATGGACATGCGCGATGAACGCCGCGCGCTGGCACGTGGTGCGCACATTGTTGTGGCCACTCCGGGCCGCTTGCGCGACCACATTTCACGCGGCTCCATCGATCTTTCGGTGCTGCGCGCTGTGGTGCTCGATGAAGCTGACGAAATGCTTGATCTGGGTTTCCGCGAAGACCTCGAATTTATCCTTGGCGAAGCGCCCGATGATCGCCAGACATTGCTGTTTTCAGCCACCGTGCCCAACGCAATCCTTGGCCTCGCCAAAAGCTACCAGCGTGACGCAGAGCGTGTGATTGCCAAATCCGAAAACGGCCAGCACGCCGACATCGAATATCGTGCCATGACCGTCGCCGACCGTGACGTCGACAACGCCGTGATCAACACGCTGCGCTTTTATGAGGCGCCCAACGCGATTGTGTTTGCCAACACCCGCGCCATGGTGAACCGCCTGACCACCCGCCTGTCCAATCGGGGCTTCAACGTTGTGGCCTTGTCCGGCGAGCTGTCACAGTCTGAACGCACGCACGCGCTGCAAGCGATGCGGGATGGCCGCGCCCAAGTTTGTGTGGCCACCGACGTTGCCGCGCGCGGCATCGATCTGCCCAACCTTGATCTGGTGGTGCATGCCGAATTGCCCAACAACCACGAGACCCTGTTGCACCGTTCTGGCCGTACCGGCCGCGCCGGACGCAAAGGTGTCAGCGCGCTGATCATCAACCGCAAGTCCAACAAGAAAGCCAGCCGCATTCTTGGCATGGCCAAATTGCAGGCCGAATGGGGCGGCGCACCAACCGCAGACGAGGTCAAGAAACGCGACCAAGAGCGCCTGTTTGCAGATCCCGCCTGGCTGGAGCCCGTGCCGGAAAGCGATCAGGAAACCGTCGCCTCGATCATGGACGCCTTCACGCCGGAACAGATCGCTGCAGGCTTCTTGCGACTCATGAGCACAATGCGCACCGCGCCCGAAGAATTGAGCGATGTCGACACCAAACCCGCCCCACGCGAGGATTTTGGCGTTTCGGTCTGGTTCTCCGTGTCCGGTGGCCGCGCAACCGGCGCAGAACCGCGCCGCATCCTGCCGATGCTTTGTGACGTTGGCGGCATCAACAAAAACGACATTGGCGCGATCCGCGTTCAAGAAAACGAATCCTTTGTGCAAATCAAAGAAGGCAGCGTCGCGGGATTCCTTGCGAAGGTCGGCCCCGAAGGCAAACTGGAGCGTGGCGCAACGCTGACACAGCTGGCCGAGGCGCCCAAGCTGGAACGCATGAAAAGCGGCGGAGGTCCACGCGGCGGATCCAAGTTCGGCGGCAAAGGCAAGCCGTCGTATGACAAACCGAAGTCCGACAAGCCATGGGGCGACAAACCGAAATCCGATCGACCTTATTCGGAGCGCCCCAAATTCGACAAACCAAAATCGGACAAGCCAAAGTTTGACAAACCCAAGTTTGACAAGCCGAAGGGCAAACCTGCGGCAAAATCCAACGCGCCGATTGACTGGAATGACGATCCAACCCCACGCGCGAAGAAACCAAAGCCCGCATCAAAAGGTGGCAAACCCGCTGCGGCAAAATCAAAGCCATACCGGTCTTCTGACGGCCCCAAAGGCAAAGGTGGCGACACCGCCCCCCGCCGGCGTCCTGGCGCCCATCAAGAAGCGCGCCCGACCGAAGACCGCAAAGGCCCTCCACCCCCGGCGGGCAAGTCGAACAGCAAGAAAAACAAAGCCCGTGCCGCTGCAGCCAAGGCCGCCAAAGGCAAGGGAAGTCGCAGCTAAAGCCGCGCAGTAACCTGTGAAAACCCAACGCCGTGCAGAGACATCTGCGCGGCGTTTTTTTGTTATCGCCCACTCTCTGGCATACCTGCAGTTCATCGAAAGCGCGGAAAAGCGCCAACACCAACAGCCATCATCAGGCTGTTTTGGCGAATCTAGGGGGGAGAAAGTGGTGAGCCGTGATGGGTTCGAACCATCGACCTACTGATTAAAAGAAAACCCAAGCGTGTTTCTCTAGCTTTCTCCAAATTTCGCTCAACTCACAAAAATGAATTAAAATCATAAACTTACGTTGACGGACGCTACGCTGTTGACTCATCAATACCGCTAGAATCCGCCGCACCTTGCTTCCGTATAGCTTCCGGAAGCATCGGCCAATCAAGAGGTGTTCTGGAAATGTTCAAACTGACAAAGCGGGCCGTAGACGGCCTGAAAAGCAGAACCAAGGATTACCTTGTGTGGGACAGCGACATGCGCGGTTTTGGTCTTCGCGTCTACCCAACCGGGAAAAAGACGTACTTGGTTCAATACCGGATCGCCCGTCGCACGCGGCGCGTGACAATTGGACAGCATGGCGTGCTGACAGCCGATGAAGCCAGAAAGCGGGCGCGTCAACTGTTGGGCGATGTAGCGCACGGTGGCGACCCGTCCGGAGAGAAACAAGACCGACGCCGTGCACCAACCGTTGCAGGCCTGTGTGACCGCTTTTTAGAAGAATATGTCGACCAACACTGCAAACCTACGACTGCTCGGGACTATCGAAGTATCATAGGGCGATTGATCCGCCCGCAACTTGGCCCCCTGCAAATCGCCGAAATTACCCGTGCCGATGTTGTTGCGTTCCATCACGGGCTTCGAAACACCCCCTATCAAGCAAATCGAGCGGCAGCGATGCTCTCCAAGCTGTTCAATCTGGCCGAGGATTGGGGCTTGCGACAGTCGGGGTCAAATCCAGCCCGACGGATCAAGAAGTTTCGGGAAGAAGAAAAGAAACGCTATCTTTCAGACGCAGAGCAAAATCGTTTAGGCAGTTCGCTTATGGATGCCTTGGAGGATGGTTCCGAGACCATTCACATTGTCTCAGCTATCCTCTTGTTGATTTACACCGGTTGCCGCCTGAACGAAATTCTGACGCTGCAATGGTCTTATGTCACGACGCACCATTTAGAGTTGCCAGACAGCAAGACTGGCCGAAGACGCATTCCACTACCCAGAGAAGCCTACGACGTCCTGATGGCGATACCCCGGCAACCCGACAATCCATACGTCATTCTCGGCGCATCGGACACTGGCCCTCTTGTGAACTTGCAAAAGCCTTGGAGCCGCATTCGAAAGAAAGCAGGGATTGAAAACGTTCGTATCCACGACCTGCGACACACCTATGCATCCGTAGCAATGAAGGGTGGAATTGATCCTTTCACGTTGAAAGAAATCATGGGTCACAAAAACCTTTCGACAACTTTGAGGTATGCCCATTTGGCCGACGATGCGGTTCAGAGTGCCGCTGGTCAAATCGCAAATCGCCTTGCAAGTGTTTTGGGAAATGTGGCGTAATTGGCCTTGAGCGTTTGAATAATTTCTTTGTGACACGAAAGGTCCATAAAGTGACGCGAACACCACTAGCCCGCCTAAATGAAGCCGACTGGCCAAGTGAAGGCGTGGAAGAGTTACAAGCTAAGTTTACACCCGCTCTTGTACAGGAAGTTTGCGATCGATTTGGCTTGACTGGGAACGATCGAGACATCAGCTTCGAACTCACCAAAGTCCTAATTAGATATCAATCTGCAGCGCGGAAAGCTCTAAAGCCCGATCCGAGTCCACAATCTAAAGAACTGGAACGGCTAAAAAAGGCGATTGCTCGAACCCTAACAATTTTTGAAACTCTATCTGAGGAAAACAAGTCCGCGATTGACGGCGAGATAATGTACCGCGACCCTTTCAATTCAAAGTTCTTTTTCAAAGAACAATTAGATTTCTGGAGAAAGAACGAATACTCCACAAAAACAGCAATGCTCAAACTTACGCAAATTTCTCATGCCATCACATTACTCAAAAACGCTCGTGAAGCAGAAGCTTACATTCCAAGGAAAACGGTTAACAGACCTCTAGATCACTTGATCCAAGATCTAACTCTGAGCTTCGAGCGAGGAACTGATCGAAAAGCAAAAAAATGCAATTACTACGATGACCCCTGCGGCAACTACGTCGGTCAATTCTTTGAATTCATAGTGTTTATTTTGGATCTCTTCGCGCCAAGCAGCTATCACAGCCATGTCGCGCTTGGTAAGCGAATTGAGCGCGTACTTGGTAAGATGGCCATGTAAAGGACACCCAATTCCCGAACGTGATTTCAACTGTCCTTTGAAATACGATCACCAACGCTGCAATTTCCTATTGGCACACCAAGGAGAACATCATGCAGCAGGTCGAAACTAAATCCCAACTCGTCGACGAACGCGAAGCCGCGTCCATCCTTTGCTACAGCGTGCGCGCTTTGCAGAACTGGCGTCATCGTGGTGGCGGGCCGCGCTTTGTCAAAGTGTCGTCACGATCTGTGCGTTACCGCCGTTCCGAACTGGAAAAGTGGATCGAAGAACGCACGATCTCGAACACATCACAGGCCATCTAACACATCAGTTTTGCCCCTGAAGGGTTGGTAGCGTTTCAGGGGTTTTGGGGCCGGACGGCTCTCTTCAGGGCGTGGGGTAAACGCACCTCACGCCCTTTCTATGTCCAACACATCCCGACAATTGGAAAGGAAACCCACATGTCAAATCAACCCGCCTACAAGGTCAAACTGGGCCTAATCACCGCAACAGTCTGGAAGAATGAAAGCTTCTATTCCGTTGATATTGCTCGTTCCTACAAGAGCGGCACAGGCGACTGGCAATCCACGTCCAGTTATTCGCATTCCGACCTTTTGAATGTCGCCAAATGCGCGGAACGCGCGGAAATCTGGATCAGCCGTCAGCTGAATGGAGCCAATCAAAATGCAAATTGACCCCACACTCCGGCCCCAAAACCCCGGCTACCCCGCCGGAGGCTCTGACAACAACCCGCAAGGGCAAAGGGGGGTGATAATAGCATCCCCCTGTAGAAATACAGAACACCCAGAACCCTATCAGGTCCTGCACACCGGCTTTGACACCATCGTTCTGGCAATCAAAACGATCCTACCGCCCGAGTTCCACGCCCATCTTGAGGCGCAAAAGGCCGTCGCCGAAGCAGAACAGCGTGAAGTCCAGATTGATTACAACGGCGTTAAGCTGCTTCTCGGGCACTATGGCGGTGGCGGGTACAGTTATGTTGCCAATGGCGGTGAGTTTGGCGCTCGCTGGGCCTTTAAGAAACCAAACGCCAAAGACCCTTGGGGCGTCCGTGTCACCATCGGCTCAACCTTCCTCGCAACCCTTGGTTTGGGCGCGGCACGTGCCCATGTGGACGGCGTTCTGGAAAAGCTGGGCATGCGGTTTCAGGCGGATGATATCAGCCTGTCGCGTGTCGACATCTGTACCGATATTCTTGCGCCTGATTTCGTGCTGGATCAGGAGGTTTTTGTCATGCACCAAAGGGCCAATCGCAGGGGCCACTTTTCCGACGCGGAAATGTCTGTGAACGGAAGGTCAAGCCGCACGACCTCTGTCACCATTGGCAAAAGCAACCGGCGGCAAGTCATTATCTATGACAAGCGCCTTGAGGTGATCGAGAAACGCAAAGCCCATTGGTGGGCAATCTGGAACCAGACCCGCCGCCTTCAGGGGTTTCCGCCCCTAGACCCCAAAAACCGAAACGAACGCATCTGGCGAATCGAGTTTCGAGCCGGAAAATCCTTGCTCAAAGACACTTGGAACATTCGCACTTGGGCTGACCTCTTTGCACGTTTTGGCGACCTTTGCGCCCAAACTGGAAGCGTCGTTCGCTACACCGATCCCGCCCCAAATGACGGCAACCGTGCCCGTTGGCCCAATCACCCGATTTGGGACATCGCGTGCGCGGAAATTGCCGCCGACCTCTCGGAAATGCGCGAAGGGACCGATCCGAACCCGGTCAAAGCCGTAATCCGTGAACAGCACATTTCCACACTCACCAAGAACATCCGGGGCAGCACTCTGACACTGGCCGCTTTGCACGGCGTTGGGTTTTCTGACCTATCAGAATTTTTCGACAAAACCGCCAAATTGTTTGAAGATGACTTACACTCTCAATCCGAGCACATGCGCAAATTGTTCACGAATGCTCAGGAAAGATACCAATTTATCACGGAAAGACATGGAAAAGCACAGTAATATTCAGAAATTGTCGGAAAATTTGGGGCACAAAAGCACCAGAAAGATACAAATGGTCAGGGGTGATTTTGCGGGAAATTGTACGTAATTGGCGCAAATTTGTAGGGTTTTCGGCCCATAGCTGACTTCGGCCAAGCCTTGCGATTCTGCGACGCAGTTTCCCTAAACCAGACATCCATGAATTTTCAGGAATATTGATGATGAAATACACACTTTGAACAAGTATGGGTATCGGCGGGACATCCTTGTTTCATTTACACCTCGAAGGTTTGAAAAAAAATGGCGCGATCAAAATCAGACATTTCTAATTCTGCCATACGTATCTTTCTTCAAGACGTTGGGACATTTTATGATCAAGAAAGAGGGTTCGATCCTTTCAGGCCAACAGTAATGCAGAAAGACCAATTGTTAGAATACTTTGGATGCCAATGCTGCTTTTGCAATGTTGAAATCGACCGGAAAACTCTTTCCCAAGACCACCTAATTCCTATGAATAAAACTCATCTAGGACTTCATGCTTGGGGCAACGTTGTCCCCTGTTGCCAACGCTGCAATAATGAAAAGCAACAAAAACCTTGGCAAGTCTTTATAGAAGAAAAAGCCCATATCGATGATGTAGAGCGGCGCAAAAGTCTAATCAACTCGTTCGTCGGTGATATGCGTTATGACCCTGCACTCAGTTTGCACAAATATGCGGACAGCCTTTATGAAGATGTGGGAGCTGTTGCCACGACTTTGATAAATTTGCGCTACAAGCAAGCTGAGGAAGCAATAAAGCTGCTCATGACTTCGAATTTGTAGCCAAGTAATTAAATTTGTCGTCAGGTAGATTACCAAATCCGAATGTTGTCATCTATGGCCCGAAGCGGTCATTGGCTTCGGAATGCAGTGAATGGCCCGTTTGGCGGGGCTGACATTTTGGGTTTCCCAATGACGGAAAACTCATTTGATACGAAAAACCCCGTTGCCATCGGACAACGGGGTTCTGTTTTCAAAGAGCTAAGAAACGATTACATCGCTCCCTCGCGCTCCAATTTTTTGCGTGCGAGCTTACGGGCACGTCGGATAGCTTCAGCTTTCTGGCGCGCGTTTTTTTCAGACGGTTTCTCGAAATGCTGCTTGAGCTTCATTTCACGAAAAACGCCTTCTTTCTGGAGCTTCTTTTTTAGCACCCGAAGAGCTTGATCGACATTGTTGTCACGAACACTTACCTGCATGTGGTTTTCACCACCTTTCTAGGATAAAGTTGCAATAATTTGCAGGAACCTGCGGCTTATCAAGGTGAAATTGCTTTGTCGAGTTTGCTGTGAACTCGGACAGTAGCAGCCTTGGGCACTTCAGCTCGCTGGTGCGTCACGTTGTGGACGGCTCCTACCCAGCAAATTCACACTTCCAGCCCTTAGCGGACATTCTGCAATACGCCGCGTGCTGCGCTGTGGTTTCGCGGAAGCAGCCGTTCGTGCTGAATTTGAACAAGTATGTTAATCGCCTACCCTCGAAAAATATGTCCCAAAGACTTGACGCTACAAAATCGTCAACCCACGGTAGCGCCACAGCACGATAAGGTATTTTTAGATGAGCCTCCGTAGATGGGCTATTGTTTTGGGAATTGCTCTGGTCGGCTTGGCCAACATAGACACAGACGAAACGGACGGAACAAAATCAAAGCCTGCTGCACCCTCTAAGGTTGCCGCCCCGAAGCCCAAGAAACACCTAACCCTGTATGTGACGGGCTCGGTTGTGAATGTCCGCAGCGGACCTAGCACCGCCTATGAGAAACTGTTCCAGTTACACAAGGGGCACGCCGTCAAAGAGCTCGAGACACGCGATGGCTGGACAAAACTGTCCTCTAGAAATCGCTCGGGATGGATGTCAAAAAAATATCTGAGCCCCAACAAGCCCCCATCCACGGCTGCTAATTCAGCTAAAAAACGTGCATCTCAGTGCCACCCCAATTACTCAGGTGCATGTGTGCCCATCGCAAGCGATGTAGACTGTGCTGGTGGCAGTGGGAACGGCCCCGCATACGTGCAAGGCCCTGTTCATGTCACTGGTAGAGACGTATATCGTTTGGATCGCGACAAGGACGGGATAGGTTGCGAATGAAACAAAGAAAAGGTCGCGTTTTCACTTAAGTTTCAACTCTGGCAACGTCATTCGGCCCTTTTGAGACTTTCATTGCATTGCGGCATTAGGCAACTTCCAAGCATTCACGATAGACACTTGCGGCCCCGAGCTGACGATGGCTCAAAACTCGTCTAATGGCGGCTCCCAGCCCTTCTACGACATTCGTGCCGGGTGCAGCATGACGAGGCATATGGTGCAATAAGGGCGGATTGCAGACCTTCGCTGCGTGATGCACGATGTAGGTTCAGCGGAATAAGCTGCTATTCCTGATGTCTTCGAACATCAGCGCAATTTACTGAGTGCCGACGCATTGCGAAATTGAAACGATGGCAGTTCTAGGTAGAACGTACTGGGTGGACAGCAAAACCGACGCTTCCCAGAAAACCGGCTTGTTTTTTGCACAGCTACGACCCTACATATCCTCAAGATACTTGCCATGTGAGGATTTCCGGATGAAACCAGTGACAAAGAGCACTTCTATTCTTTCTGTTGCCTTCATTATTGTTGCCTTCTCTTCGGATCGCAGTGCTGCAGAGGTAGGATATAAAACGATTGGCGCTTTGAGGGCAAACTGCCAGTTGGTAAACCAAAAATGGGAAGAACTAGACGAACAGGAACGGATACAGGTCACCGACTGTCGTAGTTACCTAAAAGGTGTATCTGAATTGATGATGACCCTATGTCTGTCTGATGCAGGGAGTGTTCCGCCAATGCTTAAGGCGGACTCAGGCCATTCCATGAGAGCGATAGCTCAAGGCTTCCTTAATTGGGCTGATGACAATCCTAGTCGCTGGTCCGATGCACGCAGGATTGGGGTACACGAAGCAATAAGTTCACAATTTCCATGCGAGAATTAACTGGACTTCAATCTGCCATGTTCATCTTTTGAGCGTCTTGATTGGGCTCGACCAGACCTTCACTGCGCTTTCTCCCAAGGTCTGCATTGGGCCGTTCGCGTCTCGTTGGAACTTCCGGAAAACCCAACTTTGCAAAGCTCACTACCTGCGCATTGCCGCCATTGCCACCTGTCGAAGTAGTTTGTCTGGCGCTCATGAGAATCGGAATTGGTGCCTAAAGGTCGGCTCTCAGCCCCTTCTACGACATTCGCGCCGGGTGCAGCATGACGCATGCTTATGGGGCAGTAAGGGCGGATTCGCTAGGCCAGTCATTCAAGGGCCTAGAATTTCCACCAATTTTCTGAGATTTTATCAGTTTAACCCACAATGTATGCGAAGACGTGTCTCTAGTTGAGGTGTTAACATATTGGTTTACATCGGTGTGATCCCCAAAGGAGTTTGGTTCACCCAAGACGCCTTTTGGTTGTTGTAAGCGGTGGAGCGATATCTGGGTGTTTGCCCGAATTTCGGAGGCCTTGCCGCTGAAGCACTTGACCACAAAACGATTTCACCTGACGCAACGTACCTCAAGGCCCACCGGACAGCTTCCAGCTTGTCGGTCAAAAAGGAGGATTACCTTGAAATGTGATTTTGTGGATATGCAAAATTGCAATCTGGCGCAGCGCTCAGCCTCCTTCCGTGTTCTTGAAGATCCACAACATGTACAGTGGGGCTGGCGGAGGTCACTGACTAATTCAACGGTAACGGTTTCTTTTTTACGTAAGCCCGCTCCCGTTCCGCGAAGAACGGAGGCGGATTAAGTAAGTTAGTGCACTGTGAGCGATGCCTTCACGGACATCAGAAACTCCGCGTCGTTCGCACATCGCGTCATGTCAAAGAACAGCATCAAACTTGGTTCATGATTGTTCAGGTCGGCTTCTTCAAGAAGCCGTTTGGTCCATCGCCGGAAGTCTAGACCCAAAACGACAATCATGTCGTCGTACAATTCGTTTTTTGGAATATTCCTCATAATGTGGGTACTCCTAACTCTGCAACGCCGTTGCAGGTTTACTGGTTACAAATACATGCTTCAGTTTCAGTTTTTCTTTGATAAGTTTAGTGCCGCTCGAATAAAACAACCCTACATAGTTATGGTTAATCTAGCCTTAACCGCCCGATCAGAGTTCAATTTGGCTGAACTACCGGGGAGAGCAGTATCACACGCCGCACCGACACTCGGCCTACTCAAATTCACTGAAGACAAGCAGTTGCCCCATCCCGGGTTTGTAGTTCTTGATTCACCATTGTTGGCATACGAGAAGCCTGAGGATGATGCTGACGATCTGTCTGAGACGGATGTTAATCTACGATTTCTTCAATCACTGACGACCTGGACATCGACCCAGACCATTATCTTAGAAATCAGGAAATCAGTCCCTTCGGAGTTTTCAGAAAGTGAGGGAATTACTAGGTTCACCAAATCGACCACACAGGGGCGCAATGGCTTCTTCCTTGCAGAAGAGTTCCAGTAAACTTCAAGGACCGCTTCGGCGGTTTAAAACAACACCCTTTGCACTTGCAGAGAATGTCTGGTTTCCGCCCGTTCTACCAAAATTACCAGTTCCCAGTTCAAGAAACTCGGAATTGCGTCTCAAAGCGATCTCTCGCAAGGCACCGTGCGGCTTTCCTGTCACACCGATTCACTCAAGAAATGTGTGTTACGTTGCTTCCGTATTGCTTCCGGAAAGCAGAAAGGTACGCATTACCCGCAAGGGGCCGTCACGTAACATATTGATATAAAACGGAAAAAGTGGTGAGCCGTGATGGGTTCGAACCATCGACCTACTGATTAAAAGTCAGTTGCTCTACCAACTGAGCTAACGGCCCACTCTCTGTGGCGCGGTACTATGCTGACTGCGCAGGGCGGTCAAGACGATTCTCAAGAAAAAATGCACGCCTCTGGAAACCGCCTTCCATCAAGCGTATATGCGCGCAATGATCACACGCGCAGATACCCCTTTGGCATTCATGAAAATGCACGGCCTTGGCAACGACTTTGTCGTTGTAGACGCGCGCCTACACGCCTTTGAACTGACCGAAGGCCAGATCACCGCCATCGCAGATCGCCACAAAGGCATTGGATTTGATCAGCTTGCAGTGATCGAAACCCGCAACGATGCGGATGCGCATCTGGTGTTTTACAATGCTGATGGATCGACCTCGGCGGCCTGCGGAAATGCGACGCGCTGCATTGCCCGTTATTTGATGGACGAGTCGGGCGCTGGCACGCTGACGCTGACCACGGACCGTGGCACGCTGCACGCCCGCGACGCGGGGAACGGGCTGACCTCGGTGAATATGGGGCAGCCACAGCTTCTGTGGTCCGAAGTGCCACTCTCCCGCGAAATGGACACGCTCGCCCTGCCAATTGACGGTGCGCCAACGGCAACCGGCATGGGCAATCCGCATTGCACCTTCTTTGTTGATGATGCCGAGGCCGTGGATATCGACTCCTTTGGTGCGGCGCACGAGCATCACCCATTGTATCCCGCGCGCACCAATGTGCAGGTCGCGCAGATCATCGGCACCGACCACATCCGTATGCGCGTCTGGGAGCGCGGTGTGGGCACAACTTTGGCCTCAGGCTCCTCAAGCTGCGCCACCGCCGTTGCCGCGCATCGTCGTGGCCTGACAGGCCGCTCTGTGCAGATAGAGCTTGATGGCGGCAGCATCTGGATCGACTGGCGCGACGATGGCGTCTGGATGACGGGCGCCACCGAACATGTGATGAGCGGCGAATTCACCGCTGCTTTTCTGGCGGGCGCAAAATGACCGACGCCCCACCCAAATTCGCCACACTCGGATGCCGTCTGAATTCTTATGAATCCGAAGCGATGAAAGACATGGCGCAAACCGCCGGTCTGGAAAACGCCGTGATCGTCAACACCTGCGCCGTGACGGCCGAAGCCGTGCGCAAATCGCGGCAGGAAATCCGCCGCCTGCGACGTGAAAACCCTGATGCCAACATCATCGTGACCGGCTGTGCCGCGCAGACCGAACCGGCAACCTTTGCCGCCATGGGCGAGGTCGACAAGGTCATCGGCAACAATGAGAAAATGAACCCCGCCACATGGCAGGGCATGGCCGCGGATTTTATTGGCGACACCGAAAAAGTCATGGTGGACGACATCATGTCGGTCACCGAGACCGCCGGACACCTGATCGACGGGTTTGGCACCCGGTCTCGTGCCTATGTGCAGGTCCAAAACGGCTGTGACCACCGCTGCACTTTCTGCATCATCCCGTACGGCCGCGGCAATTCGCGGTCTGTGCCCGCGGGTGTTGTGGTCGATCAGATCAAACGGCTGGTGGACAAGGGTTTCAACGAGGTTGTGTTGACCGGTGTCGACCTGACCAGCTGGGGCGCGGACCTGCCCGCTGCGCCAAAACTCGGCGATCTGGTGATGCGCATTCTGAAACTGGTGCCGGACCTGCCTCGCCTGCGGATCAGTTCGATTGACAGCATCGAGGTCGATGAAAACCTGATGATGGCGATTGCGACCGAGTCGCGCCTGATGCCGCATTTGCATTTGTCGCTGCAACACGGCGACGACCTGATCCTGAAACGCATGAAACGCCGGCATTTGCGCGATGACGCAATCCGGTTTTGTGAAGAGGCCAAAAAACTCCGTCCTGACATGACCTATGGCGCAGACATCATCGCGGGCTTCCCTACGGAAACTGAGGCACATTTTGAGAACTCTATGAAACTGGTGGATGACTGCGACCTGACTTGGCTGCATGTGTTTCCTTATTCCAAACGCGAAGGTACGCCAGCGGCAAAAATTCCGACGCAAGTGAACGGCGCCATTATCAAAGAACGAGCAGCCCGCCTGCGCGAAGCCGGGCAGGCGCAAGTCGCGCGGCATTTGCAGGGCCAACTTGGCAAAACCCATCACATCCTGATGGAAAACCCGCACATGGGACGTACGGAACAATTCACCGAAGTCGCATTTGACGCCGCCCAAACCGAAGGGGCGATCGTGACCGCACCGATTTTGGACCTGCGTGGATCGCAACTGGTGGCATGAGGTGTAGGCGTGGTGCTCCCGCCATCTCCGACACCCTGCGGGTGCCGCAAGATGTTGGGCCACGCCGCGCTGCGCGCGGTTTAGGTATTTAGGGAACAAAAAAAGCTATGATGCCGATCCTGTACAGCTTTCGTCGCTGCCCATATGCGATACGGGCACGTTTGGCCTTGGCTGTGTCAGCGGTCGAGGTCGAATTGCGCGAGATTGTGTTGCGCGACAAAGCGCCTGCGTTTCTGGCCGTGTCGCCCAGCGCAACGGTGCCTTGTCTGGACCATGCAGGTTCGGTGATCGATGAAAGCCTCGACATTATGATTTGGGCCCTGGGGCAAAACGACCCGATGGGGTGGTTGCACATGCCCGACCAAGGGCACGCGCTGATTGCTGAGGCCGACGGGCCATTCAAAGCCGCATTGGATCACACCAAGTACCACACCCGCTATCCAGAGCTTGATCCGCAAGCCAGCCGCGCCGCGGCGATGGCCTTTCTGACCAACCTCGAGACCCAGCTTGGTGACGGGTTTCTTTTTGGCACCGCGCCAAGCCTTGCCGACATGGCAATCTTACCGTTTGTGCGCCAGTTTGCATTTATCGACAAATCCCGATTTGACGCGGACGCAGGTCCGAATATGTCGCGTTGGCTGGAAACCTTCCTGACAAGCGATCTTTTCGCAACCATCATGCCCAAACTGCCCAAATGGGGCGAAGGCGATGCCCCGACGGTCTTTGCGGGCACGATCACGCCGCCACAGGTTGCTCCGCAGGCGTAGCCTGCCAAGCCGCAAGGCACTCCTTTAGATCACGTACTCTTTGCCCTCACATCACGATTTGGCGGTTGCCATACATCCGCGCGCGCGGCACCATCACCGCGACTTAAGAACGAGCCGAACAATGCACCCAAATCCCACCTTCCGCGACGCAGACGCCGCCCAGAACCTTGCCTTTGCACGCGACCGCGGCTTTGGCGTTCTGACGCTCTCAACTGATGGCGCTCCCTTGCTGTCCCACGTGCCGTTTTTGGTGAGCGGAGACGGCAGTTGTGTGGATCTGCACCTGGTGCGGTCCAACCCAATGGCGCGCGCGTTACGGGACCCAAAAACAGCATGTCTCGCGGTCAGTGGGCCAGACAGCTATGTCAGCCCGGACTGGTACGACATGGATGATCAGGTGCCAACATGGAACTATGTTGCTGTGCACCTGACCGGCACGCTCGCGCCGCTGCCACAAAGCGACCTGCCTGACTTGCTGGATCGCCTTTCAGACCATTTTGAGGCGCAACTTCTGCCCAAACCACCCTGGAGCAGCGACAAGATGGATAGCGAGGCCTACACACGTATGCTGCGCATGATCCAGCCGTTCCGGCTGCAGATCGCTGATGTTCAGGGCACTTGGAAACTGGGCCAGAACAAACCCACAGAGGCGCGCCACGCAGCCGCCCGACAGATGGCCGCGCAATCGGTTGGCTCGCACACACGCGAGTTGGCCGCCATGATGCAATCGCCCGTTTCAGACCCCAAAAAGGATTAACCCATGTCCCGCCTGCAATTGATCCACTCCCCCGCCTCGCCTTTCGTGCGCAAGGTACGGGTGACGCTGGCCGAAACGAACCAGACCGGCGATGTCGATCTGGTGCGCGTACAGACAACGGCGCTGTCCACCGCCGACGAGGCCGCCGCAGCCAACCCGCTGGGCAAAATCCCGGCGTTGGTCCGGCCCGATGGTCCGGCAATCTATGACAGTCGCGTGATCTGCCGCTACTTTGTGGCCCGCGCCGGGGCTGACCTCTATCCCGAGGATCGGCTGTGGGACGTGCTGACGCTGGAAGCCACCGCAGACGGGATCCTCGAATCCGCAGTTTCGATGGTCTACGAGAAACGCCTGCGCCCCGCCGAAATCGTTTTTGACGACTGGCTCGAAGCACAATGGGGCAAAGTCGCGGGCGCGCTGGATGCGCTCGATGATCGCTGGATGAGCCACCTGCACGGCCCGCTGGATATGGGACAGATCGGTGTTGGCTGCGCACTTGGCTATCTGGATTTTCGTCATGGCGATCGTGACTGGCGTCAAGGACGGGACAATCTGGCCTCATGGTACGAGACATTTGGCGTGCGAGACAGCATGGTCGCCACCGCCCCAAGCGACTGACGACACACGGCCGAACCGCAGCTACATTTAATTCGCGACTCAAACAAAATACTTTATCTGGGCGCTGAAATCGGCTACCGATTTGCTGTCGGCACGCCTTTTAATAGGTCAGCCGGCGGCCTTGCTGCTGTCTAAGGGGTTTAACAGTGGCGAGGGGGACTCCGGTGGCGAAGCGCCGCAATCGCCTCACCACCGGAGTTCATTTCATTCCGCCGCGACGGGTGTTTCCGCTTTTTCCACACGCACCGCCGAGAATTTAAACTCGGGGATTTTGCCGTATGGGTCCAGCGCCGCATTGGTCAGGATGTTGGCCGCCGCTTCGACATAGGCAAACGGCAGGAACACGTTGTCCGGCGCCACAGCCCGATCCGCACGCGCCATCACGGTCACGGTGCCACGCCGCGTTGACAGCGCAATATAGCCACCCGCCTCGACACCCAGTTTGCGCAATGTCGACGGATGCAACGAACAGTTGGCTTCCGGCTCCAGCGCATCCAGCGTGCTGGCGCGCCGCGTCATCGAGCCTGTGTGCCAATGCTCCAGCTGACGACCCGTGATCAACACAAACGGATACTCCGCGTCCGGCACTTCATCCGGCGGAATCACCGATGCGGGCGTGAACCGCGCACGGTTGTTGTCGCGTGGGAACCCATCGCCAAACACAATCGCCTGACCTGGGTCTTCGGGGCTGAGCGACGGATAAGTCACCGCCTCACCCTCAAGCCGCTCCCACGTGATGTTGTCGAGCGAACCCATATTGAGCTTCATCTCGGCAAACACCTCTTTGGGGTGCGTATAATCCCAATTCAGACCCAACCGTTTGGCCAGTTCGACCTCGATCCACCAGTCTTCTTTTGCCTCACCCGGAGGCGACGTCACAGGCCGCCCCATCTGCACCTGACGGTTGGTGTTGGTCACAGTGCCGGATTTTTCATACCACGCCGACGACGGCAGGATCACATCCGCATAGTTCGCCGTTTCCGTAAGGAAGATGTCCTGCACCACCAGATGGTCCAGCTTGGCCAAAGCCGCGCGGGCGTGGTCCACATCAGGGTCAGACATCGCAGGGTTTTCACCCAGAATATACATGCCCTTGATGTCGCCATCATGGATTGCATGCATGATTTCGACCACAGTCAGACCCTTCTCACTCGAGAAATCCTCCGACTGCCAGACGTCGGTAAACGCCGAGCGCACGCCGTCGTCCGTAACCGACTGATAATCCGGCAAGAACATCGGGATCAGACCCGCGTCCGACGCGCCCTGCACGTTGTTCTGCCCCCGCAGCGGGTGCAGCCCAGCGCCGGGTTTGCCAACGTTGCCGGTCATCAACGCCAGCGAGATCAGACAGCGCGCATTATCGGTGCCGTGGATGTGTTGGCTGACGCCCATCCCCCAGAAAATCATGCCTGCTTTGCCAGCCGCAAACGTCCGCGCAGCATCCCGCAACAACGCGGGATCAAGACCACAGATCGGCTCCATCGCTTCAGGAGAGAACCCCTTCAGATGCGCTTTCATCTCTTCCCAGTTCTCGGTGAACTGGGCGATGTAGTCTGCGTCATAAAGCTCTTCTTCGACGATCACATGCATGATCGCATTCAGCATCGACACATCCGCACCGGGTTTGAACTGCAACTTGTGGCTTGCATGCCGCCCAAGACCCACACCGCGCGGGTCACAGACAATCAACTTGCCGCCACGCTTGGCGAACTGTTTGAAATACGTCGCCGCCACAGGGTGGTTCTCGATCGGGTTACAGCCGATCGCAATCGCCACATCGGCGTTCTCGATCTCGTTAAAGGTCGCCGTCACCGCGCCCGAACCCACGTTTTCCAGCAACGCCGACACGGACGAGGCATGACACAGCCGCGTACAGTGATCGACGTTGTTGTGGCCAAAACCCTGACGGATCAGTTTCTGGAACAGGTAAGCTTCTTCGTTGGAGCATTTCGCAGAGCCAAAGCCCGCAATATTTGTGCCTTTCTCCGCCCGCAGACGCTTCATGCCACCGGCAGCGAAATCCAACGCTTCATCCCACGTCGCTTCGCGGAAATGCGTCAACAGATTTCCGGGGTCGACGTTCAATCCTTTGGCTGGCGCGTCATCACGACGAATAAGCGGCTTGGTCAAACGGTGCGGGTGGTCGATATAATCAAACCCAAAACGGCCTTTGACGCACAGCCGGTTTTCATTGGCTGGCCCATCAATGCCTTCGACATATTTGATCTTATCGTCTTTGACCTTGAAGCTGATCTGACACCCCACACCGCAATAGGGGCAGATGCTTTTGACTTCGTGATCATAATCCGCGCTGTCACCGGCGCCGTCCTCGTCCAGCACAGCCGCAGGCATCAACGCCCCTGTTGGGCACGCCTGCACACATTCACCACAAGCCACACAGCTTGACGCACCCATGTCGTCGCCCTGATCGAACACAATCTGCGCGGTGTTGTTGCGCCCAGACATGCCGATCACGTCGTTGACCTGCACTTCGCGGCACGCCCGCACACACAGATTGCAATGGATACAGGCGTCCAGATTGACGCTCATCGCCACGTGGCTGGCATCCAACAGCGGCACGCGCTCGGCTTCCTTGGCAGGAAAGCGGCTCTCGTCTACACCAACCTGCGCCGCCATATCCCAGAAATGGCTCGACGCGTCGTGTTTGACGTCTGGCTGATCCGCAACCAGCAACTCCATCACCACCTCGCGCGCCTTGGTGGCACGCGCGCTTTCGGAATGCACAATCATGCCCTCTGCGGCTTCGCGAATACAGGATGCCACCAACGTGCGTTCGCCTTCGACCTCAACCATGCAGGCGCGGCAGTTGCCATCGGGTCGATAGCCTTTGGCCGGCTTGTGGCACAGGTGCGGGATTACAAAGCCCTGCCCGTTCGCCGCGTCCCAAATAGATGTGCCTGCGGGAACGGTCACGTCTTTGCCGTTCAAGGAAAAGGTCACCATGTCGATCTGTGCGCCATCAGCCATCTCAGATCTCCTCCGCGAAATGTTTCATCGTCAACCGGATCGGGTTTGGCGCCGCCTGCCCCAGACCACAGATCGAGGCATCGCCCATCACCTGACACAACTCTTCTAACAACGACTGATCCCAGCTGTCCGCCTGCATCAGCTTCACTGCTTTCTCACAGCCCGCCCGACATGGTGTGCACTGCCCACAGCTTTCATCCTCAAAGAACTTCAGCATATTAACCGCCGCGTCCCGCGCGCTGTCCTGATCGGACAGAACCACCACGGCGGCAGAGCCAATAAAGGTCCCATGCGGCTGCAAGGTGTCAAAATCCAGCGGGACATCATTTAGCGTCGCTGGCAACAATCCCGACGACGGCCCACCTGGTTGGTACGCCTTGAACACGTGCCCGTCGGCCATACCGCCCGCCGCTTCGATCACGTCGTCAATCGTCGACCCAGCAGGCAGCAAGTACACGCTTGGATTTTTCACCCGCCCCGACACCGAATAGTTTCGCAGCCCGGTGCGCCCGTTCTTCTCAACCGAATTCAACACCTCAGGACCAAACCGCGCGATCCGTGCGACCCAATAAAGCGTCTCGACATTGTGCACGAGCGTTGGCTGCCCAAAAATACCGACCTGCGCCACAAAAGGCGGGCGGTGACGTGGCAGGCCACGCTTGCCTTCGATGGATTCAATCATGGCGCTCTCTTCGCCACAGATATAGGCCCCCGCGCCGCGTCGGACCTCAATAAAGCCCGCCTCGACGATACCATCGTCGACCAACCGCCCGATTTCGCGGTTCAGGATGTGGATCACACCTGGATTTTCGTCGCGCATGTAGATGTAGCAAGTCACGGCCTCGACCGCCCAAGCCGCAATCAACATACCCTCAAGGAACATATGCGGATTGCGCTCAAGGTGATGGCGATCCTTGAATGTGCCCGGCTCGCCTTCGTCGCCGTTCACCGCGAGATAGCGCGGACCGGGATTGGCACGTACAAAGCCCCATTTGGTGCCTGCGGGAAAACCCGCGCCGCCCAAACCTCGCAGACCGGCCTCGCCGATCTTGGCTTGTACCTCTTCCCAATCGCCGTTTTCACGCAGCTCGCGCAGCTTTCGGTATCCGCCGTCTGCCTTGTACTCCGTCAGACCTTGGTAATCGATCACCGCCGGATGCACCTGTCCGGCCTCCATCGCGGCCAAAACCTTGTTCTCAGTGGCATAGGTGATGTGGTTATGGCCCAGCTCGACAACAGGCGCGGTGTCGCACCGCCCCATGCAAGGCGCGCGCAACACACGCACAGCCGCCGGGTCCACACCGTCGCGCAGGGCCTGTGCCAATTGATCGGCACCGGCCAACTCACAAGAGAGCGATTCGCACACGCGGATGGTCAAGGCAGGCGGCGGCGCCTCTCCATCACCCACCAAATCAAAGTGCGCATAGAAGGTAGCAACCTCATAAATCTCAGCCTGAGCAAGGCGCATCTCTTCGGCCAGCGCGCGGATATGGGCTGCGGACAGATGGCCATAAGTATCTTGAATCAGATGCAGAAACTCGATCAGCAGATCACGTCGGCGCGGTGTATCGCCCAACAGCGTCTGCACTTCGCTCAGCGCGACATCATCAACTTGACGCCCCTTTGGGGTGCGCCGCGATTTGCCGGTGCCCTTTTTCTTCCAGACGCCTTTTTGATCGTCGAGTGGTGCCATCTTAGCCTCCCTGCCAGAGGGAAAGCCTCGCATCACACAATTTGATAATCAATCAACAATAATTTAATTCGCCATAACTATTGGTTATCACGCAAAGTCCGATAAATCCAATGTGCGGCGCAAAGCTTCGACTGTGGAAAGACCTGGATGACGATGGGCGGAAACCAGACTCACGTCTTTCTCAACCACCGGCGCCTCCAACTCCAAAGCCACCAACCCAGCATTCTTGCCAAACGCCTCTGCCAGCCCTTCGGGCACAACCGTTGCCGCCATACCATTGGCCGCCATCACCATAGCCGAGGTGAACTCGCCGGTTTCGGCGATCACGTCCGGTACCATGCCAACTTCGCGAAACACCAGATCAAGGATACGCCGGTTCTGCATCCCCGGCTCCAACAACGCCAGCGGCAGCTCAGCCGCCTCTGCCCAGGTTGCTTTGCCATTGGCCCTTGGTGCCAGAGCGGCTGGCGCAAGCAGCAAATACCGCTCATCATAAAGGTGCTCGACTCGCATCAAATCCGGCGAAACGCCTTCGCCGTAGGTTATGCCCGCATCATAAAGCCCGTTTTCCAAACCTTGCTGGATCGCCAGAGAGCTCGCGGCCTGCAGTCGCACGGTGATACCGGGATTGCCATGACGCAGGCGCTGCACCACACCGGCCGCATAGGCCACCGCCGTTGGCACAACCCCAAGCGCCAACTGTCCGGTGACGTCACCGCCAGCTGAACGAAACTCTTCTTCAAGCAGTTTCATGTTGTCCATAATTTTGCGACCGTGGCGCAGCAAAGCCTCGCCGGCAGGCGTAAAGCCCTGAAAGCGGTTGCCACGTTTGACGATGGCGGAATCCAGACGCTCCTCGAGCTTGCGGATCCGCATCGAGAACGCCGGCTGCGACACCCCGCAGTCTTCGGCCGCGCGTGCAAAATGGCGATGACGCGCCAAAGACGACAGGAATTCCAGATCCTTGAGGCTGATCACTGACGCTGCTCCATTGATGCGAGTATGATGCATCTCTCTAGCGCAATGTGCGTCAGCGAACCAGAAGCAGCGTATTGCCGCCCTCTGATTCGCCCTGCGAAAACCGCGACAGCTGTTATCCAGAGGGGGCCAGCCCCCACCGCGCATCCGCGCGGCTCCCCCGAGGTATTTGACGAACAAAAAGCCAAGGGGGCCGACGAAACCTTGTGCACGACCGCCCAATCCGCACGCAGTGCACAGCCTGTGCGCCGCAGGCGCTCCTTTGGATCACGCCCGCAAACCTGTTTCGTCGCTCAATTTGTCAAGACTTCAAGCGCGACAGAGGGACGCTGTGGGACGTATCTGGCGAATGTTCGCTGGACGGGTGCGATCCCCTTCGTTAAATAGCGGCGGGGAGAGGCTGCGGGACACCGCGGCCCGGAGCTTATTGGCCGGATTCGGCTGAAGAATGGAGAGAACCTCGTGTCCCACGCAGAAGACCACGAAGGCACCCGGAGAGACTTTCTCTACTACGCCACGGCTGGCGCCGGTGCCGTAACCGCAGGCGCCGCAGTTTGGCCCCTCGTCAACCAGATGAACCCTTCCGCCGATGTACGTGCGCTGTCGTCAATTCGCGTCGACACATCCGGCATCGAGCAAGGCACCCAGCTGACCGTCAAATGGTTGGGCAAGCCGGTGTTCATCCGTCGCCGCACGCAAGCGGAAATCGACGATGCCCGTGCCGTCACAATGGATGATTTGTCGATCGACCAAGGCAGCCAGAACGCCAACAAACCCGACACCGACGCAGCGGATGAAAACCGCAGCATGGATGAAGCTGGCGAATGGCTGGTGATGATGGGTGTGTGTACGCACCTTGGCTGTGTGCCTCTGGGCGACGGCGCTGGTGACTTCGGTGGCTGGTTCTGCCCGTGCCACGGGTCTCACTACGACACATCCGGCCGCATCCGCAAAGGTCCGGCGCCTGAAAACCTCCACGTTCCGATTGCCTCGTTTGAGGGCAGCGAACTGGTCCTCGGATAAGGAACGCGCTTATGTCCGGAATTCCTCACGATCATTACGAGCCCAAGTCAAAGGGCGCAAAATGGGTCGAAACCCGCCTGCCGGTGATTGGCCTGATCTATGACACGCTCATGATCCCCACTCCGAAGAACCTGAACTGGATGTGGATCTGGGGCATTGTCCTCGCATTCTGTCTGGCGCTGCAAATTGTGACCGGCATCGTGCTCGCGATGCACTTCACGCCGCATGTCGACATGGCATTTGCCTCGATCGAACACATCATGCGTGACGTGAACGGTGGTGCGATGCTGCGCTATCTGCATATGAACGGCGCCTCGCTGTTCTTCTTTGCCGTCTACCTCCACATTTTCCGCGGTCTCTATTACGGGTCTTACAAAGCCCCGCGTGAGATCACATGGATCGTCGGCATGATCATCTACCTCCTGATGATGGCAACCGGCTTTATGGGCTACGTTTTGCCTTGGGGTCAGATGTCCTTCTGGGGCGCAACCGTGATCACCGGCCTGTTCGGCGCCATCCCGTTTGTGGGCGACGCTCTGCAGACCTTCCTGCTTGGCGGCCCTGCGGTGGACAACGCCACCCTGAACCGTTTCTTCTCGCTGCACTACCTGCTGCCATTTGTGATTGCCGCTCTGGTGATCGTGCACATCTGGGCGTTCCACACCACGGGCAACAACAACCCCACAGGTGTTGACGTGCGTCGCGACTCCAAAGACGAAGCCAAGAAAGACACCCTGCCGTTCTGGCCATACTTTGTGATCAAGGACCTCTTCGCGCTGTCTCTGATCCTGGTGATCTTCTTTGCTGTTGTCGGCTTCATGCCGAACTATCTGGGTCACCCGGACAACTACATCGAAGCCAACGCACTGGCGACACCTGCACACATTGTGCCCGAATGGTACTTCCTGCCGTTCTACGCGATCCTGCGTGCCTTTACGTCTGAGGTCTGGGTTGTGATGTTCGCAAGCTGGATCACCGGTGGCATCATCGACGCCAAATTCTTTGGCGTGCTGGCAATGTTTGCAGCGATCATCGTTATGGCTTTGGTGCCTTGGCTCGACACATCGCGTGTTCGCTCCGGTCGCTATCGCCCGATGTTCAAGTGGTGGTTCGCCCTGCTGTGCGTCGACTTCGTTGCGCTGATGTGGCTCGGTGCCATGCCTGCGGAAGAACCCTATGCAACCTTCTCGCTGATCGCATCGGCCTACTGGTTTGCATACTTCCTGGTGATCTTGCCCCTCTTGGGTGTGATCGAAAAGCCGACGGCTCCGCCGGCGACCATCGAGGAAGACTTCGAAGCTCACTACGGCAAACCTGCCGAACCTGCTGAATAAGAAGGACAACAGACATGCTTAAGAAGCTTAGCATTATCGCTCTCGCGGCCCTGTCCCTCTCCGCAGGTGGCGCTCTCGCGGCGGGTGGCGCAGGCCACATTCACGACACGCAGTTCTCGTTCGAAGGCCCGTTTGGCAAATTCGACCAGAACCAATTGCAACGCGGCCTTCAGGTTTACACCGAAGTCTGTTCAGCCTGTCACGGGCTGCGCTATGTGCCGCTGCGCACATTGGCAGACGAAGGTGGTCCACACCTGCCAGAAGATCAGGTGCGCGCCTATTCGGCACAGTTCGACATCTTTGATGCCGAGCTGGACGAAGATCGCGCGCGCACACCCACCGACTTCTTTCCAATGAGTGGGCTTGCCGAAGCGCCTGACCTGTCGCTGATGGCCAAAGCCCGCGCTGGCTTCCACGGTCCTTACGGCACTGGTATCAACCAGCTGTTCAAAGGCATGGGTGGTCCGGAATACATCGTGGCGCTGCTCGATGGGTACACCGGCAAAGAAAAAGAAGAGGCCGGCACAACCTTCTATGAAAACACCGCCTTCCCGGGTGGCTGGATCGCTATGGCTCCACCACTTTATGGTGAGGATGTGGATTATGCTGATGGACACTCCAACTCTCTGCACCACGAAGCAGAAGACGTTGCAGCCTTCCTGATGTGGGCCGCAGAACCCAAGATGATGGCCCGCAAGCAGGCCGGATTTGTGGGCGTGTTGTTCCTGTCGATCCTGACAGTGCTTTTGTATCTGACCAACAAAAAGCTCTGGGCGCCGATCAAAGGCAAAAAGCTCGACATCTGATCAGCCCGCTGATCTGAGACATTGAAAGCCCCGCGGATCACTCCGGCGGGGCTTTTTCTTGGCCCATATATACCCTGACAGACACCGGTTCAGGGCAGAGCGGTCATGTCAGTGGGCGCAGGACAGGCACCAGCAGCGGTCAGCATGGCATGTATCTGTCCGCGATGATGGGTCTGGTGATTGAACAACTGAACGACACACAACGCTTTTGACATCTCCACGCGTTTGGACCCATCCGGCGGAAACCACCCGATGTTGCCCGTCAGATCCCCGTCGCTCAAGCCGCTGGCCCAATCCCCGATCTCGCGGTCCCGATCTTCGCGCAGAATTTTGAAGTCCCGCCACTCCGACGGCGAGGTCAACGAATGAAAAATCACATCCTGTGGCCGTTCATTGCCCCTGAGGCGTTCCAGCATCAAGGCATCCGCCCAGTAAAGGTGGTTGAAAGTTGCGGCCACCGACCCGAAAAACGCACCGCGATCCTGCCAGCGCTGTGCATGGGTCAGCGTGTCGGCGGCGGACACAAGTGATGTGGTTTGCCAGGTGCTGTAGCGGGCAAAGACTCGGCAATAATCGACAGAAATCATGATCTGGTCCTCCGGAGATAATTGGGATTTGGAAAGCGCGCTGACCGGAAAATTCGGGTCTTCTGCGCAAACAGACGGGCCGGCTAATAGGGATGCCCGATACCGCCATCCTACGATGGTTTTGCGGTCTCAACACCTGAAAACGGCACCGTCGCGAAACAGCCGCGATACCGACGCGATACCGATAGGTTCAATCGAGCCAGATCGTCACCCGATCAGATCGCCCTTCGGCGTCAATCACGGTCAGCGTCGAGGCCCCTTTGCCAACCATCGGGAGGGCAACTTCCTGCCGCCTCAGGCGGGTTGCCACCGGCAACCCATTGGCCAAAACAGTAAACGGGCGCGTGCCGTGTTTGAACTTAATCGTGACACCCTCGTTACCCGCAGCGAGACGCGCGCCGTCAGGAGGAAATACAAGTTTCAAACCATCGCTAGGGGCCTCAAAAACAGCATTCCGACCGCGAAATTTCCTAAGAGGTTCAGGTAGTTGCGCGTTGGCTGACAGGATGGTTTCGGGCGGCGGTGGCCCAAGCGGGTCAAGCTCCGGTTTGATGTATTGGAACACATCAAACAGCACGGGAGCAGCCACGTCGGCCCCAAAAGCCCCCGGCACCGGCGTCCCATCCGGCCGACCGATCCAGACACCCGCGACGTGACGCCCATCAAAGCCAATCGCCCACGTGTCACGATGCCCGTAGCTGGTGCCGGTTTTATAGGCCAACCGGTTCCGCGGCGCTCCGGGCGGAGGGGCGATATCAGACAGGATGTGACCCAGATGCCAAGCCGCTGATCGGCTTATAACAGTTTGATTTCGTGCATCCTTTTGGTCTAAAGCCCAGCGCAGATCAATTGTGTCGCCCCCCCGTGCAAGCACCGCATAAAGCTGGACGAGTTCCTCAAGTGACACCCCCACTCCGCCCAACGCGACGGCCAATCCGGCCTTTCCGCCCGGCAATTTCGGATCCATCCCCGCTCGCCGCAAAGCTGCCATCAGATTGGCCGGACCCAACGCCTCTGTCAGCATCACCACCGGTATATTGAGGGATTGCGACAACGCTTCGGACACCCGCACGTCGCCTCTGAATTCGCCGTCAAAATTCCGCGGCGCATAGGTGCCAAACCGCACCGGCGCATCGCGGATCATAGTTTCGGGATGTGCCAGTCCCTGATCAAAGGAAAGTCCATAAATCAATGGCTTAAGCGTCGATCCCGGCGACCGTTTCGCGCGGGTCATATCGATAAACCCCTGCCGCTGGTCCGCGCCGGAATACCGTGCCGATCCAACCGACGCAAGGATTTCGCCAGTGC
The DNA here is from genome assembly GCF_001292625.1 of Shimia sp. SK013. Lineage (GTDB taxonomy): Bacteria > Pseudomonadota > Alphaproteobacteria > Rhodobacterales > Rhodobacteraceae > Shimia. Next base: position 161,279 of record NZ_LAJH01000021.1, on the reverse strand, counting down.
CATGGTCCGCGACAATCATCGCAATCGACAGCTTGTGCCCCAGCCCCGCCACTGTCTGTTGCGCCAAACCTCCCAAGCTTTCTTGCAGCGCCGCATCAACGGTCAGGTCATGTTTACGGGCGTCGGGACGTGCGGCCAAAGCCCTATCCGCCAGATGAGGAGAAAGGCTTGGAAATACACGCTTTTTCTTTGGCAAAGGTTCGCTCAACGCGGCCTCTACATCCCCCTCCGTCAACACCCCCACAGCCAAAGCTCGCTGCAAAACCCGCTCTCGTGCCTTTGATGCGGCCTCGGAAAACCGATCCGGCCGACGCGTGTTCGGGCTTTGCGGCAAAGCCACCAAAAGAGCGCTCTGCGCGGGGGTTAACCTGTTGGGTTCTTTATCAAACCACGCAATTGATGCGGAACGAAGACCTTCGATATTGCCGCCATAAGGCGCGTGCACGAGGTAAAGGTTCAGGATTTCCCGCTTGCTCAGACGCCGTTCCAATGCCAACGCGAGCCGCATCTGGCGCAGCTTGCCGTGCCAGGCGCCAGTGCCGGAATTTTCCAACAACCGCGCAACTTGCATTGTCAAAGTTGAGGCGCCAGAGACGATCTCGCCGCGCCAAATCGCCTGCGCACCAGCACGTATCAGCGCGCGCGCATCAACGCCTGAATGTTGAAAGAACCGTTTGTCTTCATAGGCTAAGAGAACATCGATAAAACCGCCGTCCACCTGATCCACGCTTACGCCAAGCCGCCACAGTCCGTCCTCGACCGTATAGGCCCGCAACAACGACCCGTGCCTGTCGCGCATCTCAATGGAGGTGTCTGTGATGAGACTGGGCACCGTCGTGCGGTCAATCCATCGGTCCACCCCATCCCGCGCAGCAGCCCCCCCTAGGAGCAGCGCGACGAGAAGAAAGGGCCAACTGCGGCGCATTACTCAAGCACGACAAGTTGCTGTGCGTCGGTATTGGCACGGTATTGCGGGCGATACATGTCTTCGACCGAGGCCGCAGGGTGGTGGTATGTCCCGGGCGAAACCGCACGCACGATATAGGCCAGCCGGAACATCATGTCCGAGCGCCAGTCGACCGCCGCCAAAAACCGGTCAGACCGGAATTCACTGGATTCCGAATACACAGTTTCAAGCCAGTCCAACTCCCGCACATCGCCGCTTTCCAGCAAGTTGGGATTGTCGATTTCAAAGCCGGCAGGCAAAGGGTCATTGACCATCAGCCGCGCACCGCCGTCCTCGAACGGTTCAACGGTCAAGACCGCCACAAAACGATTGCCCGTGCGCACGTTACCAGGGTCCAGCGGCGTGCCATCCATCGCAAAGTATTCCCGATCGATCGCGTAGCCATAGCCGCCTGCGGTCACTGGATAATCTGGCACACCAATCGCAGTGACTGTCACGCTCTGGGGGACATCGCCATCGTTACGTATTGCCATTGGTGTGGTCGCAATGTCGCCGGCAAACCGGCGCAGCAGAGGGCCGGTCAATGGCGTGCCATCAACACTCAACCCGCTAGCGCTGTCATCTTCGAGCAGCGCGTGCGCCGCCATCAAAGACCAGACACTTTCTTGGGTCGACAGGTTCTGACCAGATGCAGCGATACGGTGTGCGAAGGCGTCAGCATCAATCGCGTTGCTGCCGGCCTCCATAGCCAAAGTCAACACACCGGCCGCGTCGCGCAGGTGAGTGCCATAGTCCGCTCGCCACAACTGCGCATCTTCAGCCGCGCTTTGCCCTTCGATGAGGCGCGCCGCCTGACGGAACATAACGTCCGCGCGGGTTTGGTCGCCGTAGTACGCCAAGGCCGCGCCAATCTGGGCGGCTGCCAAGGGGGTGGCAAAAGCCTCGGATTTCACATCCGCGTAGTATCGCAGATCACCCATTGCAGCGGCACCCTCGCGGGCCAGCACCAATATAGCATACGCGATATCTTCGCCGCCTTCGTCAAAGTCCGGAGCGTAGTTCACCCGACTGCGCAGGTTGTCCATGGCCTGCCGGAATGCGTGGTCGGGCACAGCATACCCTTTGGATCGCGCCCGCGACAGGAAGTCACTGACATAGGCATCCAGCCAAAAGTCCCCGCTTTCAGCCCGCCATAGCCCGAAGGCGCCGTTGCTGGCCTGACGGGTCAGGACCTTTGCCACGGCTTGATCCACCCGCTCTTGAACATTGTCCCTTTGAGTCAAACCAAGGGCCGTGCTGACGCTTTCGAAGTACAGCAACGGCAAGGCCTGTGACGTGACCTGCTCCGTGCAGCCATAAGGGTAGCGATCCAGCGCCTGAAGCAAGCCGGGTGCATCGAACTTTGCCAGCGCACCAGATGAAATCACGGCTGATCCTGTCCCTTCTCGCAACTCGGCAAAGATATCCGCGCCAAGGGTCAATGTTTCACCCGCCGCCAAGGTGATTTGTTGGGTATCGCTGATCTCTGGATCGTTGGCCCGCACGGGAATTGTCAAAGATTTCACGAGCTGTTTTCCGTCAGGCGTAGTCAGGGAAACACGGATTTCATGATCCCCGACGTCTTGCGCCGTGACCGGCACGCTCAACTTTGCGGTGCCCTTATCGACAAGCACCACGTCGCTTGGCACGGCCCCAGCGATAGTTACACCATCCGCATCTACGTTCAGCAACATGCGGCCAGCAGACCCTTCGGCATGCACGATTTCCAAAAGCAGTCGGGACTGATCGCCCGGCGCCAGGAAACGCGGCAGCGAAGCGGTCACCACAACCGGATCTCGAACAATCACGTCGTGATCCGCTTGCCCCACACTGGTCGCGGTCCAAGCCACGGCCATCAGGCGCACGGTGCCGTTGAACTCCGGCAGATCAAAGCTGATCTGCGCATTGCCATCAGCGCCAACTTCGACAGGTCCGCTGAAATAGGCGACCAGCTCTTCCGTGGGCGGTGGCGACTCAAATCCGCCCCCCGCGTTGGCGTCCCCACCAGACCGCAGTGCGCCCATATTTCCACTCATACCGTCGATCAACCGACCATATAGGTCACGAATTTCCATCCCCAAGCGACGTTGCCCGAAATAGTGCTCGGACGGGTCCGGACTGGCAAAACGTGTGAGGTTCAGAATGCCCACATCCACCGCGGCAACGGTGACATAAGCGGTTTCGCCTGCAGCAACACCATCAACGCGAACCGCGACATCAAGCGGGCCGCGCGGGTTGGCCTTGGCGACTGTGTCAATTGACACCGCAAGCTGCTTCGCGCCCGGATCTATTTTTGCATAAGACAGCCCCATAGACCTTGCAGGGTTTTGATTTGCTGGCCCATCCGCTGGTCGAATAACCGAGGCCGTTACATAAGCACCCGCCCCCCATTCGTCGGTGACCTCAAGCGGGATCAAATTCTCGCCTTCGCGCACCTCAACAGCTTTCATCGCGATGAGACGATTGGACATCACCGAAATCAACGCAGTGCCTGCATAGCGCGGCACGATGCGAAGGTTGGCGGTATCGCCACTGCGATACCCTTCTTTGTCTAATGACAATTCCAAAGTGTCCGGTGTGTCGGTGGCGTCAGCGGGAGCGTACCAACCGGCATAAAAATCAGTGGAAGTGGCGACAGAATCGCCACCAATCTGCTCGACCACCACTTCGTATTGGCCCCATTCAACCGGAGCCTCGATCGTGACCGGCCCGCCGGTAAGATCGAGTTCGCCGCCAGCGATACGGGTGCGGCGGGTGGTCGGCTCCCACTGCCAATCGCCATACAGCTGATACCATTGATAAGTGGTGCGCACGCGGTTCACACTCCACTGCACCTTCATTTTCGTGGGCGCGAGGTCAGCGTTTAAAGCCACCACTTGGAAGCTGGCCGATGTGCCTTCGGCCACCACGCGATCGAACCCCGGCTTGAGGCCGATCATAGCTCCCGCAGCAGCGACAGGATGCGTAAGACTGCGTTCCACCGGGCGACCGGATCCCTCAAGGACGCGCACTTTGATGTCGGCCTGAAGCGGCAGCCCTTCGGCGGTTTGATCCGGCAGCGGCAAGAACACGTCGGCATTGCCTTGTGCATCCGTGACGTCCCCACTGAAGTATTCGGTATTTGAATAGAATGGCGCATCATGGCGACCAAACGTATACCCTGCGAAACCTGCCACATCGGGGCGCGGGGTCAGGCGCAATTCGCCTTCTATTTCAAGATCCGCGCCTGGCGCACCGAAGAGATAGCGGGCCGCAACTTTGAGAGGCGGCATGTTGGCGGAATCCAAAGGTGCATCAGGAAGCGCGAGATCAAAATCAATGCGTTCAGGCAGGAAATCTTCGACAAGCACTTTTTGCGTTGCCAAGGCCGGTGCGTCCAGATCGGTCTTGAAGCTTATCCGCCAGGCGCCGCGCGGCACGGTCGTGCCCAAATGCAAGCTGAAGACATGGCCACCGGCCGCGTCATTTGTGGACACATGGCGTGCGTATTCCACGCCGTCGGGGCGGGTCAAGATTGCTGTGACTGGCATGCCGGGAAGCGCTTCGGCCACGTCGCCGCGCGCCAGAGCCGTGACGTGGATGGTCTCCCCTGCGCGATAAGCACCCCGGTCGGTGGTAACAAAGAGGTCAATCGGAGGCGCCGGTAGGCGCCCTTCGACGCCGCGATCGGACAGATCAAATGCTGGATCAGTAAGCGATAGAAAAGAAAAGTCCTCGCCCGCTTCGATCATTACGAGCGCGGGTGCTGCACCACCCGTGCCCCGGGTTAGGCCCGCCGCGAAGGTTGCATAGCCTTCGGCACTGCTTTGGGTGGTACCGAGTACTCTATTAGACCGCGACAACAACGTTACCTTAGCATTGCTCCATGCGCTTGCGTCGTTGAGATGCCGCACAAAGACGTGCAAGCCATCCACTCCGCTCAGGCTGGTCATGCCGATGTCAGACAGAATGAACCACTGCGTCGTGGAGGTTTCGTCATAGATGTCGGCGCCGGGCAGATCCGCGGTTAGTGCATAAACGCCAGCCGGTTGGTCTTTCAGAGCGTCACCAATAGGCAGGCGAGTGCTCATCGTTTGGTTCAGGGTGTTTTGCACCTCACCGGAGCCAGTCCAGATCGTCTCGGCCACATCGCGGCCGAAGTCTTCGATCTGCCAATAGCTCATCGGCTTGCCAAAATAGCTGTCCTGAATGGCCCGCAAAAGGTTACGGTCGCTCACGCGTTGGAGGGTCAGGTCCACAAGATCCAGATTGACCGTTTCAATTGGAAGGCCAGCGTCTGCGGTGCGGGGCAGCACATAGGCGCGGCCGGTGAAGCCAACACTGGGGCTGCGATCACGCACGTAGGTGGTGATTTCGATGTCTTTGATCAAGGTCTCGCCACTTTCCGCAGGCAAACCTGCCCGGAACGTCGCAGTGATGCGTTGACCATGGCTCAGGCCTTCGACGCAGAGCTTGCTGCCCTCGGTCTGTACCGCCAAACGGGCATCCGGCAGTTTGACATAGGTCGCGTAGTCCACGCCCGTTTTCACCAAAGGCTCGTTGAATTCAACACAAAGGCGAGGGTCCGCCAGATCGCTTTCGACAGAATGTTCCGTAATCCGGAACCCGTATTTTGCAATTGCCTTGTCGAGCGCGGCGACCACATCATCACGTGGCGCGATCGTTTCTGCCAACCGAAGAGTTTGCACCATGTTGCGCCCTCGATTGCGCTGTTCCAGCCTGTCCGCCAACACCAAAAGCGCCGAGACGCGCGCGCCGTCACGATCAGCGCGAAGATAGCCATTGATCGCCGCAAAGAAAGCACGGTCGCGGTAACGGCGGGTCTCTGACGACTTTTTACCTTCAACAACTGCATTCAGCCGGGCGTACTCCAACCAAAGGTCGCTGCTGTCTTTTTTGCTGAGGGCGCCGCCCGTCCACCGCATAGCACTCAGAAGTTCATTGGCCGTGCGCCGCTCGGCGGCCGCACTCAGCATGTCTGCGACCTCCCAAGGTCCAGCGGCGTGGATGCGGCCAATATCCTGAGCCACATCTCGGGCGCGACGCAAATCCGAGACGCCGAGGAACCCAATTTCAGCTGCCCGTGTTTGTCCTAAGCTTTGCGCACCAGGAGCAGTGGTTAGTACCTCCGCTGACAATGCCCCCTCATACGGTTGTTTGTCGGAGACAGCGCTTTTGGGAAAACAGGAATTGGACCGCGAATTAAAGGTAAAGGCAGCGCAATTCGAATCTGAAAGGCATGCGGAGACACAAGCCTCATAAGTTGTATCAAATAAATTTGTTAGGTCAGAGCCGTAGAAATCCAGATCGCGGCTGACGACGACCCGCCGTTCCGGCACGTAACTTTGCTGTGCAGACGCGGTTTGCGCCACTAACATTACGGAAATAAAAGAAAAAACAAAACGTGCGAGCCGCTGCATGGGTCTCTCCTGCTGAAACTGAGACGAGGGTGCCATGCCTGCGCGGAGTATTGCAACGATTCCACCTTTAACGATTGGCTTAAGTTGATGTTCATTTCCGACCCTCAGTATGTGTGTATCCAAGTCTTGAGTCTGGGGACGCCTACATGTCGTTGGCCGAAAAAATTGCAAACGAACGACGCGCTCGCCTTGCGGCAGAGCAATTGCTTGCAATCAAGCAAGCTGAATTGTCGACGCTACAGCTTCGGTTGGGTGCCAAAACTCAGAAACTGACAACTGAGATCCAGGAAGTCCGTTCAGATCACAGACTGGTATTGCGCGAGAAAAGCCAAATGCAGTCTGAGGTTGCGGCGGCGACCCATCGTGCGGATCAGGCAGAGCAGCGGCTCTGGAGTTCTATCGGCGCCGTGCGTGACGGCTTTGCGTTCTTTGATGAGAAGGGGGCGATGCTGGCCGCAAACCCGGCTTACCTGGCCACCTTTAATCATTCTGATGTGGTCAAGCCCGGCGTCAGCCTAACCGATATCTTGGACTATGCCTTTGATAACGGCGTCATCGATTTTCAGGGGCTAGATCCGGAAGCGTTGCGCGCGGCCCTACTGCAAGGGTTGCAAGACGACAGCGTTGAGCCATTCACATTGAAACTGTCAAATGGCCGTTTTGTCCAACCCCTCCTGAAAACAGGAGAAAGCGGCGACCGTGTAAGCCTGATCATGGATGTGACAGATGCCGTCGCGTACGAGGCCACATTGCAAACGGCGTTGGAGGCGGCTGAGGCGGCCAAACACGCAAAATCCGCGTTCCTGGCGAACATGAGCCATGAAATCCGCACGCCGATGAACGGCCTTGTCGGCATGGCCGACCTGTTGATGGAATCCGAGCTTTCCGAAGAACAACATCTCTTCGCCTCCACCATCAAGAGTTCAGGCGAGGCATTGATGTCTGTCATCAATGACGTGCTCGACTATTCCAAAATTGGGGCGGGAAATATGGCACTGCGTCAGGAGGCCTTTGATCTTGAGCGGTGCATTCACGAAGTCATCGCGATGTTGCAAATCCCCGCGCGCGAACGGGGTTTGGAATTGTTGGTCGACTATGACCTGTTCCTTCCTACCGAATTTGTCGGAGACCCGGCCCGCGTCCGCCAAGTTCTGACCAAGCTGATTGAGAACGCAATCAAGTTCACGCGCGAAGGCCACGTCCTTGTACGTGTCGTCGGGGTGATCGTCAAAGACGGCGCTGAAACGGTTCTGCATGTTAACGTTCAGGATACGGGAATAGGCATCGCGGAAGACCGACTGGAGCATATTTTTGGCGAATTCACACAAGCTGACGAAGCCCAGAACCGCGAGTTTGAGGGCGCCGGTTTGGGGTTGGCAATTACACGACAGTTGATTCAGCGTATGGGCGGTGAAATCTGGGTCGACAGTATTCAGGGCGAAGGCACATCCTTTGGCTTCCGCTTGGCGCTGCCCGTTCACGAAAACTGCGAAAAAATACCGACGCCTCTGCCGCAAAATGTGGAGCACATTGTTGTGGCCTCAGATATTTCGATCAATTGCGACCTGCTCAAGAAGCAGTTGGAGCAATTGGGCGCGCGAGTAACCATATGCGGCGACAAAAGTCGCGCACTGATGTTTGCACCGCAGGCCGATTTGGTGGTGATCGACCACGGTCCCGGACATTTGGACGCTTTGGATCTGGCGGGTGAACTACAGCGGATGGCCCTAGGGGCCCCCGTCATCATGATGACCAGCGACGAAAACATTCGCGCCAAGGCGTCCGACATCCCAATTGTTGCGGCTGTGGTGCGCAAACCGATTTCGCGCAATGCGCTATGCCGCTGCATCGAAACCTCCGCTGGCAGCGCTCTTCCTGCAAAGCTTGCGCCAAACGGCTTACAAAAAAGGCGGATGCGGGTGCTTTCGGCGGAAGACAACAAGACAAACCGGCTCGTTTTGACCAAATTGTTGCGACCACTCGATCTCGATCTCGTGTTTGCCCACAACGGCGAAGAGGCCGTCGAGATGTATAAAGCCAACACCCCCGACTTGATCTTGATGGACATCTCCATGCCCAAGATGGACGGAAAAGAGGCCACACGCCACATTCGCGTTCTCGAAGAATTGACAGGAAAGCGCACTCCTATCGTGGCGCTGACTGCGCTGGCGGGCTCAAACGACGCTGACGACATCCTTGCTGCAGGGCTTGATGTTTATCTCACCAAACCCGTGCGCAAAGCCGAAGTGTTCAACGTGATTTCAAAGTCGCTCCCCAAAGATGTCAGCAACCCGTTTAATGGCGACGGCACACCGGACCTAACCTCTCAGCTTTCAGGATAATCCCGCAGGAACACCCATCGGTCTCCGTCAGACATCTCGGGTTGGAACGCATAGCCGCCAAAATCGAACTCCTTGGCCGCTTCGGCGTTTACAATCCGGTTCTGAGTTACAAACCGCGCCATCGATCCGCGGGCCTTTTTGGCAAAGAACGACACGATCTTTGTCTGACCGTTGCGCTCCTCCATGAACACCGGCGTCACCACCCGTAGTTTCAGCGCCTTGAGATCTACGGCACCAAAGTATTCCTGGCTGGCACAGTTAAGCAACGTGTCGGTGTCCACGGCCTCGGCTTGCAACCGAAGGGCTTTGGCAGGGCCATCGCGCCAATAGTCATACAGCGAATTACCCCGGCGGGTTTTAAGGCGGCTGCCCATTTCAAGACGATAAGGCTGAATCGCATCCAGTGGGCGCAGTACGCCATACAAACCAGACAGAATGCGCAAATGATCCTGCGCAAAACGCATCTCATCAGGCTCAAGGCTGTTTGCATCAAGGCCAATATAGGTGTCGCCTGCAAAAGCATGCACAGCGGGGCGAACGGTTTCAGACGATGGCGCATCTGCAAAGGCTTTGAACCGATCACGGTTGAGACGGGCAAGCTCCGGACTCAGATCCATCAACTTACGCAGGTCGGTCAGTGTCAGATTGCGCATTGTCTTGGTTAGGCGAATGGCGTCGTCCTGGAAAGCTGGCTCCGTCATGGGACCGTCCACCGCATCCCAATTCAGGCGCTTGGCCGGAGAAATCACTGTCAGCATATCTGGTTTCCTTCGCTCGTTAACTTAGTCCGCATCGCGTAGCACATCCAAAAACGCGTTGCCGAAACGCTCTGCGCGGCGATCCCCCAAAAGGCGCACCATGTTGTCTGCATCGCGCGGACGGGCGCTGGCTACCTTGGCCAAAAGCGAGGCAGAACAGCTCATGGGTTTGTCGATGCCCTCAGGCCCGCGCAGCAGTTGGGATTGCGCTTCTAACAGCTGATCATAGAGCGTGGCATCCCCGCGACCTGCGATTTTGCGGCGACTGGGATGCATCTCCTGGACGTCGCCGTTGATGACCTCAAGAAAGGCGTCGCCATATGTGCTCAGCTTTTTGGCGCCGACCCCACCCACTCTTGCCATTTCGTCAAGGTTGGCGGGGCGGGATTCGGCCATTTCCGCCAGGGTTTTGTCGTTGAATATAATGTAGGCTGGCACTTTGGCCGCTTCGGCCAGGGCGCGACGCTTGGCTTTCAGAGCAGACATCAACGGCGCGTGTTCCTCGCTAACCAGCGTTTTGACAGCGGGGCGGCGGCTCGCGGATTTGATCGTGTCGCGGCGCAATCGGACAGATTGCTCACCTCTGAGTACCGGCAGCGCATTGTCCGTCATTGTCAATGCACCGTGGCGTTCGGGATTGGGGCGCACCAGATCGTGACCCATCATCTGACGAAAAACAGCCTGCCATTGGCGTTTGTCGTATTCGCGCCCAACGCCATAGGTCGGCAACACGTCGTGGCCACGTTCGCGAATGCGATCCGTTTCATTGCCCAGCAAAATGTCGATTAGATGGCCAGAGCCGAACCATTCTTCCGTGCGCAGAATCGCCGACAAGGCTTTGCGCACCGCCTCGGTGCCGTCAAACACATCGGCAGGTGCGTCGCACAGGTCACACTTGCCGCAGCTGACCTCTGTTTCGCCAAAATAGGCCAACAGGTTTTCCCGACGACATTCCAACGCTTCGGCCAATCCCAACAGCGCGTTGAGGCGAGCATGATCGGCGGCACGGCGCTCTGGCGGGGCGAGGCCTTCGTCAATTTGCGACCGCCGCAGTCGGATGTCGTCGGGTCCAAACAATGTCAGGGTTTCCGCGGGTGCGCCGTCCCGTCCTGCGCGGCCGATTTCCTGATAATAGGCCTCAATGGATTTTGGCAGATCCGCGTGCGCGACCCAAAGAATATCGGGCTTGTCCACGCCCATGCCGAACGCCACTGTCGCAACCACAATCAGCCCGTCTTCGCGTTGAAAGCTGACCTCAGTGTTTCGCCTTTCGGCTGGGTCCATGCCACCGTGATAATGCAGCGCAGAATGCCCATCCTCACGCAGCGCCTTTGCCAGCGTTTCGGTCTTGGCCCGCGTGCCGCAATAAACGATGCCGGATTGACCTTTTCGTGCTGCCGCAAATTGCAAGATTTGCCGCCGCGGATTGTCTTTGGAGGCAAACGCCAGATGGATATTTGGACGGTCAAACCCGTGCAAAAAGGTCTGCGGAGCGAGCCCGCCAAACAGCCGTTGAACAATTTCAGCGCGGGTTTCAGCGTCTGCAGTGGCGGTGAACGCGGCAATCGGCACATCAAGCGCGCGTTGCAACTCTCCGATGCGCAAATAATCGGGACGAAAGTCGTGCCCCCATTGGCTGACGCAGTGGGCTTCGTCCACGGCGATCAACGACACGTTGATGTCACGCAGCATGCCCATCGCTGCGTGGGATCCGAGCCGTTCCGGAGCGATATAAAGCAGCTTTAGACGGCCCGCCCCAAGCGCATCCCAAACCTGTGCAGTTTCCTCATCGGTGTTACCCGAAGTAAGCGCGCCAGCCTCGACGCCGGACTCGCGCAACGCGCGCACTTGGTCTCGCATTAAGGCAATCAAAGGCGAAATCACAACGGTCACGCCTTCGCGCAACAGCGCAGGCAATTGGAAACACAGGGATTTGCCACCGCCGGTGGGCATGATCGCCAGAACATTGTCGCCACGCGTCACCGCGTCGACGATCTCTTCCTGGCCAGGGCGGAAGTTTTCAAAGCCGAATACGTCGCTGAGAACCGTGGCAGCGGCTGGCATATGGGACCTGTTTCTTGGGGCAGTCTGCTCTTTGGCGGACTGTCCCACAGCCACAGGTCAGGAGCAAGAGGCCAAGATCAGATGGGGATCAATGGTATGATCGAGCTACGGACCCAAATCACACCAATAAAAATAACCAAAGGTGCCAAATCCAACGGACGTGTGTCCGGCAGAACCTGCCGAATAGGATCGTATATCGGGTTCAACAGTCGATTCAGTCCATGCCAAATCTGGGCGACAATGGGCTGCCCCATATTCAAGACCTGAAAGTTAATCAGCCAACTCATGATGATGTGCGCAATCATGAAAAAGAAAAGCACACTGAGGACAAGGTCCAGAAGGGTTGCGATGGGGGGCATTGCTTGGCCTTTGCATTGGTTTCGGCCAACAATTAAGCACCAAATCCCTAAATCACAAGGCCAAGGCGAGAACACGGTTGACGATCCCTTGCTAGAGGCGTTGAACGCGTGCATCCGACTCCACCTGAGGACATGTCTCGATGTACCCCATCATGCGAATGATCAAGGAACTGGTGAAATTCCGAAATGCAGACTCACTTCCCCTAACTGGCACGCATATCTCAACGCACCGTTGCTGGCCGTCTGACATCGATCTGTGGATGGAACTCAACAACGGGCGCACGCTGACGCTGTTTGATCTGGGTCGTATTCCGCTGGCGCGGCGCAATGGGCTGATCAACACTTTGCGCAAAAACCAATGGGGCATGACGATGGCTGGCGCGTCAGTCCGGTATCGCCGTCGCATCCGCACGTTTGAAAAGATCACGATGTGCAGCCGCGCGGTCTTTTGGGACGACCGGTTTGTCTATCTCGAACAATCCATGTGGAAGCAGGATGGAGAGTGCGCGAATCAAGCCCTTTACCGGGCGGCGATAACTGGACGAGACGGAATTATACCTCCGCAAACGGTCATAGCAGCAATGCAGCAAGCCACGCCCACGCCGGAGGCTCCGGAATGGGTTCAAAACTGGATCGACGCCGACGCAACGCGACCTTGGCCACCTCAAAAGGATTAACTTGCTATTAGTCCGACCACCCTGTCTAAGTATGGAAAAACAGACCGGGGATGGGGATGTCTGAGGTTTCAGCGCGCAAGCGCATCTGGGGATGGTTCTTTTTCGATTGGGCCAGTCAACCGTACAATACGCTTTTGATCACGTTCATCTTTGCGCCCTACATCAAGGATCTGATTGGTGACGGCGCCCAAGCCCAAGCAGCTTGGGGATTTGGCATCGCGGCGGCCGGCATAATCATTGCGATCATGGCACCCGTTTTGGGTGCTATGGCCGACACATTTGGCAACCGTTTACGCTGGATCTGGCTGTTTTCAATAATGTATGTCGCCGGGTCTTTCGGATTGTGGTGGGCCGCACCGGACAATTTCAATCTAATTTGGACGCTAACGCTCTTTGCGATCGGTATGATCGGGATGGAGTTTGCAACGATTTTCACCAATTCGATGTTGCCGGATCTTGGCACGAAAGAAGAGATCGGGCGCATTTCCGGAAATGGCTGGGCCTTCGGCTATGTGGGTGGATTGTTCGCGCTTGTTATCATGCTGACGCTTTTTGCGGAAAACGCAGAGACGGGAAAAACACTAATCGGCATCGATCCGCTCTTTGGTTTGGACGCCTCCCAACGCGAAGGCACGCGCTCGGTCGGTCCTTTGACGGCGGTATGGTACGCAGTCTTTATGATCCCCTTCTTTCTGTGGGTCCGCGATCCCAAACGGGCCAAGCCCCCCAAAGGCGCTACCCGAAAGGCGCTGAGCGACGTAGCGGGCACGATCCGTAACTTGCCCCAAACGCCGTCTCTTCTGGCTTACCTCGGCAGCTCGATGTTCTATCGGGACGCGCTCAACGGCATGTATACATTTGGCGGAATTTACGCGGCGGGTGTGCTGGAATGGTCGGTTATCGACGTTGGCATCTTTGGTATTCTTGCGATCATCTCGGGCGCAGTGTTTGCATGGCTGGGCGGCCGGGCTGACACAAGGTTTGGCCCGAAACCCGTAATCACAGTCTGCATCTGGGTCCTGTGTGGTGTGGCGATTTCTATCGTGTTCATTTCGCGCGAAAGCGTGTTTGGCATCGCTGTGGGACCTGAATCGACCCTACCTGATCGGGCGTTCTACGTTATGGGTGTGCTGATTGGCGCCGCCGGCGGCGTGATCCAATCTGCGAGCCGCTCTATGATGGTGCGTCAGGCTATCCCTGATCGCACGGCTGAGTCGTTTGGCCTTTATGCTCTGGCGGGCAAGGCCACGTCCTTTATTGCACCATTCCTGATCGGGGTGATGACGGCCGTGTCTGGCAGCCAACAAATCGGAGTAACACCGTTGATCGTCCTTTTCCTGTTGGGCTTGATCCTGCTACGCTGGGTCAACCCTGCAGGAGATCAAACAAAATGGGACGCAGCTTCCTGATCCTTCCCCTGCTGGTGGCGCTGGCCGCCTGCAAAACGCAAACTGTGGAAAGTCCGACGGTTTCAACCCGTCAGGCCGTTCCGACGGCAATGCAGGGCGTCCAAGCCAAACAACTTTTTGGTGCCAAACCTGACGGCAGCGGGCAATCACCTGCTCCGTTTGGCAGCTATTCCAAAGGCTGTGTCGCGGGCGGCGAGCAGTTAGCGGAGACAGGTCCGACATGGCAAGCGATGCGGCTATCGCGCAATCGCAACTGGGGACATCCCGAAACCATTTCCTATATCAAAGAGCTGTCAGCGAAGGCCGCCCGGCAACCCGGATGGCAAGGGCTCTATGTCGGCGACATCAGCCAGCCCCGCGGTGGTCCAATGTTGTCGGGACACCGAAGCCATCAACTGGGACTGGATGTTGACATATGGATGTTGCCGCCAGATCGATTGACCCTAAGCGCTTCTGAGCGCGAGAGCATTTCGTCAATCTCCATGCGGCGGGAACGTGGGGCTTTTGTAAATGGTAGCTGGACGAAACAGCATCATGAGGTTCTGAAAGCCGCAGCAAGCGATCCACGTGTGGCCCGGATATTTGTGTTCCCAGGTGCCAAAGTGCAGATGTGCAACGATGAAAAGGGCGACCGCAAGTGGCTGCGAAAAATTCGGCCATGGTGGGGGCACCATTATCATTTCCATGTACGTTTGACTTGCCCAAAAGGCGCGCAGGGTTGTGTGAACCAAGACCCACCACCAGCCGGAGATGGCTGCGACGACGCGGAAAAATGGGTGCAGGACATCTTGTTCCCCCCCCCACCTGATCCGAATGCCCCCAAACCCAAGCCACGACGTGAACTAACAATGATGGATCTGCCTGGCCAATGCGTCGACGTTTTGCAATCGCCCTGAAAACCACGCTTTTTTTGTGTCTTGGCATTCTGGCTTCGCCACTCATTTATGCAGAAACAGAGGTCCAGGATGCGCGGTTTTCCGGTGCGTATCGGTGGCACCTGACCGAAACGTGGTTCGGTGGAATTTCTGCGATTGATCTGTCCAAAGATGGGAAAGAGATGCTTGCGGTCACAGATCGCGGGTACTTTGTGGAGGCACTTCTTCAGCGTGAAGCAGGCGTGATTGTTGGCGTAGATGTTCTGCGCAAAAGCCGCGTTTTGCGTCCTGAAGGGCATTTTGCCAAACGCACGGGCTGGCGCGATTCCGAGGGGCTGGCACGATTGGCCGATGGCAGTCTTGTTGTTGCCTTCGAGGGTGAGCACAGGTTGGAGCGGTTTGCCAAACCGGGCGATTTGCCAATTCAAATGCCATGGCACACCGACTTTGACAGCATGCCGCTAAACGGTGGTTTTGAAGCTTTGGCTGTGGACAGTCGCGGCATTATCTATGCCATGCCAGAGGTCGCCATTGGTCCGGACAGCAAGATTCAGGTTTTCCAGTTAAAGAACAGCGCGTGGTCGGCGGCTTTTACTTTGTCCCGCGATAAGCAGTTTCAGCCTGTGGGCGCGGATTTCGGTCCAGACAATCGCCTTTATGTGTTGGAACGCGGTTTCAACGGCATTGGATTTCGCACTCGCGTGCGTAGTTTTGACATAACCAACGGCGTCGCCGAAGACGAAAAGATCATCTTTTCCAGGGCGATAGGCAAACACGATAACCTGGAGGGGATCAGCGTTTGGCGCGATGACGCCGGAGACATTCGCGTAACGGCAATTTCAGACGACAACTTCCGCTTTCTACAAAGAACCGAGATCGTCGAATATACGTTGCCGGTTTCTCCTTGATCCGCTGAAGACATAGAGTTAAACGCCGTCCGTCCCGCGACGAGCGCGGGGCCAAGTCGCCGCTACCTTGTCAAAACGGGCTAATAGACATGAAAAAAATCCATCTTCCCGGCATTCTTGCCATGGCCGCCATTGTTGTGGCCTCAAATATACTTGTGCAGTTCTTGTTCGGCCAATGGCTGACGTGGGGTGCCTTTACCTATCCTCTCGCATTTCTCGTGACCGACGTGATGAATCGCGTTTATGGCGTTGCCGCAGCGCGTCGCGTTGTTTTCGCTGGCTTTGTTGTTGGCGTGATTTGCTCGTTCATCGGCACCAAGATCATGCTGCAGGGCGATGGGTTTACTTATCCTGCTGTGACTCTTCGCATTGCAATCGGGTCCGGCCTCGCGTTTCTGACAGCCCAACTGTTGGACGTGGCCATTTTTGATCGCTTGCGCGACGGGACTTGGTGGCGGGCGCCGCTGGCGTCGACGTTGGTCGGCTCGCTGTTGGATACCGCGATTTTCTTTACCATCGCGTTTTCCGGCGCTTTGTCCTTCATCGAGCCTCTGAACGACGTAACCTGGGCCGGTGAAATGTTGCCATTGCTCGGTGTAGGTCCAACCCTGCCACTTTGGGTCAGCCTTGGCGTCGCCGATTGGTTGGTCAAACTTACGCTCGCTTTGGTGGCACTTGTGCCATTCCGCATCATCGTGGGGTATCTATCCAAGCGCACCACATGATTTTGTTTGACATATCCCCATCCTGTGGCAGGCTGAGGATAGCGAAACAATCGAAAGGAGGTGCCCATTGTCTAGAGAAGCTATGGAGAACGTTGTCGGAACAGTTCGGAGGGAGACCAGCTGAGGCAGCCCTTGGCTGATTTTTATTCCGAATTGGTGCTGTCCTAACCGCTGCACCTCCAATCATCTCGAAGGGCTGTCTTCTACGCGGAAGACAGCCCTTTTCAATTGCAGTCAGAGCACAAAAAGCGTTGTCTGCAATGCGTCTGTATTTCGTCGGCAATGCGTCGGCGCTGGAATCACAAGAAACCATGCTGGTTGTTGCCGAAGAAATCACCATTCAGGACTGGGAGCTGACGGAGCAATTCGTGCGCGCCAGTGGTCCGGGCGGACAAAACGTCAACAAAGTATCCACCGCTGTCGAGTTGCGGTTTGAGGCTGAACGCTCGCCCTCAATCCCGCCACAGGTGAAAGCACGGCTTAAACGGTTGGCCGGACGACGCTGGACCAAAGACGGCGCGCTGATCATTCAATGTGATGAGACCCGTAGCCAAGCCCGCAACCGTGACATCGCGCGGGACCGGTTGGTGGACTTGATCCGCAAAGCCATGGTCACCCCCAAACGTCGCATAAAGACCAAGCCGACCTATGGCAGCCAGCAGCGCCGCCTGAAGGCCAAGAAAGTGCGTGGCGAAGTTAAGTCAATGCGCGGCAAGATCAGCGGCGAGGATTGACAGGGCTTGCATCACCCCCGACGCGGGCGCAGAACTTGGCCTGCAAATAGGGGGGTGTTCAAGTGAACGATCTGCAGGCGCGCCGCGCGCGGCTTTTGGGGCCGCATATGACAACATTTTACCGCGAGCCGGTGCATGTCGCACGTGGCGAAGGGGTTTGGTTGTGGGACACCGACGGCCGGCAGTATCTGGATTGTTACAATAACGTGCCGCATGTCGGTCATTGCCATCCCCGCGTGGTAGAGGCGATCGCCAAGCAGGCAGCGACGCTGAACACCCACACGCGGTACGTGCACGATGCGATCCTTGATTATGGCGAGGCGCTGACCGCCAAATTTGACCACGACCTCGACAGCTTGGTGATGGTGTGTTCCGGCTCTGAGGCCAACGATGTGGCGCTGCGGATGGCGCAGGCGGTGACCGGCAAGACCGGCATCATTGGCACCGACAACACCTATCACGGCAATACAACAGCGGTGAGCCAGCTGAACTCGTCGAAAGTACCGGTTGGCGGTTACCTTGATCACGTTCGGCAAGTGCCTGCACCGGACAACATGCAACCTATTGGCGGTACGCGCGCCGGTCAAGCGGAGGCGTTCGCAAGGGGAGTCGAGCAGGCTATTGCCGAGCTTGACCAGAGTGGCCACGGGGTGTCCGCGCTGATTGTCTGTCCGTATTTTGCAAACGAGGGTTTCCCGACGCTGGAGCGTGGGTTTTTGGATCGCGCAATTGCTGCGGTGCGCAAGGCGGGCGGCATCATCATTGCAGATGAGGTGCAGCCGGGCTTTGGCCGGATCGGCAGCGATTGGTGGGGGCATCAAAAGCTGGGCTTTGCGCCAGATATCGTCACGCTGGGCAAACCGATGGGCAACGGCCATCCCGTTGCGGCAGTGGTGACGCGGCCAGACATCCTGACGGCGTTTCAGGAGCAGTTCAAATACTTCAACACCTTTGGCGGAAATCCCGTGAGCGCGGCCGCGGCAATGGCGGTTCTGCAGGTCATTGAAGATGAGGAACTGGTGGCGAACGCAGCCGAGGTGGGCGCCTATGCGGTGGATCTGTTGCGGCAGGTGCAAGTGCAGCACGACGTGATTGCAGATGTGCGTGGATCGGGGCTGTTTTTGGGCGCCGAGCTTTGGCAAGACGACGCGCCCGCGACGGCGCTTTGTGCCGAGATGGTGGATGCGATGCGTGAACGCGGCGTGTTGCTGCATTCAGTGGGGCGACGCGAGAACACCCTGAAAGTGCGCCCGCCGTGTGTCTTTAGCCGCGCCAATGCAGATCAGTTGGCCGAGACACTGGATGCCGCGTTGAGGGCAGTGACGTGAACGATCAGGACGCGTTAACGGCAGCGCAAGAAGCCTTGAAGGCGTGGGGCGTAAACGCCCAGCCGCGACTGGTCAAAAACCGAGAGAACATTGTGTTCGAAGCGAAGGATTCTGAGGGCGGTCGCGCAGCACTTCGGCTGCACCGGCCCGGGTATCAAAGCGATAACGCGATCCGGTCCGAGCTTTGGTGGTCAGAAGCGTTGGTGGCAGCTGGAATGGTCGTGCCACAGGCCATTCGCACGACGGCTGGCGATGTTTTGGCGACCGGCGGCGCGCGCGTGGCGTCGTTGCTGACGTGGTTGGAAGGCGCGCCTTTGGGCGAAGGCGACGTGCCATTGGCGATGGACCCGGGCCGGCAAGAGACACTGCATGAAGCTTTGGGAGCGGAGCTTGCGCGGCTGCATGTTGCCAGTGATGCGATGACCAAGCCGGAAGATTTTACGCGCAGCGTTCTGGATGCGGATGCGTTGTTGGGAGAGACACCAAGTTGGGGGCGGTTTTGGGAAAACCCAAGCCTGAAAGCGGAAGAAGCCAAACTGTTGCTGTCGGCCCGAATGGCTCTGCACGAGGTGATCGGCAACCGTACCGACGAGGGTGATTTTGGCCTGATCCACGGCGACGCGTTGCGCGAAAATGTGTTGGTGGATGGCAATGCTGTGCGGTTAATCGACTTTGACGACGGCGTGTTCGGGTTTCGCATGTATGAACTGGGCGTGGCGATGTCGCAAAACTGGGACCAACCCAACCGCGAAGACCTGGCGACGGCGTTGCTGCGTGGCTATGGCACGGTGCGGCCGTTGCCCTCGGGTGCGGCAGCCTTGCTTGAGGCGTTTACTCTGATGCGGGGGCTGGCGTCCTGTGGTTGGGTGATCGGTCGGTACACCGACGATCATCCTGCCGTGCGGCGGTACGCGGAACGGGCGATAGAAATGGCGCGCCGCTGGTTGGCTTAGTCGTTTTCTTCGACCCAGATCGTCTTTGACGTGATCTCTGTGCCGGTGTTGGCGTCGATGACTTTTGGCGCGATAGGTTCGCGCGTGTCGCGCATCAGCGTTTTGTAGGGCGAGGGCTTGTTCACCGCGAGATGATCATTGGCCCAGCCGATCATGACCTGCATCACCGGAATGAAATCTTTCGCAGCTTGAGTGGGCACGTACTCGTGGCGCACCGGTCGCTCCTGATAGGGGCGGCGGTCCAGCAGGCCAGCAGTTTCGAGTTTTTTCAAGCGCTCGGCGAGCACGTGGCGCGTGATGCCCAGGCGACGTTGAATGTCGTCAAAACGGCGAAAGCCAAACAGGCAATCCCGCAGGATCAATAGGGTCCATCGATCGCCGATCACCGACATGGCACGGGCGACGGGGCAAGCTTCTTCTGAGAGGTCGTTCCATTTCATAGGGGTTCTTAGCATGTCTTGACTCAGTTCCAAATAGGAACTTATAGTCGAGTCAGTTCAATTATGGAACTGACTCGGAGGATGACATGACAAAGGCTGCTCAAAAACTGCGGCAATTGGCGACGCTGGCGGCGCTAGGAGTACAGATGGCGACGTTGTCGCGTGTTGCGCCGACCCGTGCCGCTCGGCTTTTAGCACGGCTGTTTGCCAGTCCGCAGCGCAAAGCCCAGAGACCGTCGAAGCGGTTTGTCGCGCCTGCATTTGACGTGCAGTGGCGCAAGTCAGCAGAGGGAGCCGCGTTTCCGGTTTATGTAGGTCGGATTAATCCAAACGCGCCGACCATTTGCCTTGTGCACGGCCATGGCGGCACGGCAGATCAAATGGCCGGATTTGTCGGCCCGCTGACGGACGCCGGATTTCACGTGCTGTCCTTAGACATGCCAGGACATGGCGCAGCGGAGGACAGTCGTGCGGCTATTCCGGAATTTTTGCGCGTTTTACAGCAGGTTGAGGCAGAGTTCGGTCCCTTTGCAGGCACCATCGCGCATTCTTTGGGTACAGTGGCCGTGGCTGCAGCGGCCTATCGCGGCAGTCCGCTGGGACGTTTGGCGCTGATCGCGCCGCCGAATTACGCTGGTGATTTTCTGGCCCAAATGGGGCGGGCTTTATGGGCCACGGACCGGGTTTTGGGTCGCGCTCAAGCGATGATCGAAGCGCGCCATGGCGAAACGTTTGAGGACCTGCATGTGGCGGCGATGGCGCCATTTATGACAGCACCGGCGCTGATCTTTCAGGACCGCGAAGACAAGCGTGTGACCTTGGAAAGTGTTGAGCGCATCGCGGACGCTTGGCCTGAAGCAGAGCTTTGCGTGACCGAAGGGTTAGGACACGTGCGGATTTTACGGGATAACGCCGTGATCTCATCGATTGTCGGATTCGTTACGGACACAGACCATCCGCTGGCAACAGCAGCGGAATAGCGGTCACACTATCACGTCCATCTTTTCCTGTTGTCCGACGCCAAAAACACGCTTGTATCGCTCGATCTCGGACGCTGGACCCATAGCCTTGTTCGGGTTGTCCGACAGCTTGACCGTAGGTTTGCCATTGGCACTCACGGCCTTGCAAACCATCGAGAATGGCGCGAGGCCGTCGTCTGGCGATAGGCCACGGAAATCATTGGTCAACAGCGTGCCCCACCCAAACGAGATGCGCGCGCGACCCGCAAATTGCGTGTGCAATTCGGCGATTTTATCTGTGTCCAATCCATCCGAAAAGATGATGAGCTTTTTGGTTGGGTCTTCGCCACGATCTTTCCACCAGCGGATGGCCGTTTCGGCGCCACCAGCCGGATCGCCGCTGTCGATGCGGATACCGGTCCAGCCAGCCAGCCAATCCGGCGCGCCGTCAAGAAACCCTTTGGTTCCGTAAGTGTCAGGCAGGATGATACGCAGGTTGCCTTCGTGCTCTTCGTGCCAGTCGGCCAGAACCTGATAGGGCGCCTGCAAAAGCGCATCGTCATCTTTGGCAAGGGCTGAGAACACCATCGGCAGTTCATGCGCATTGGTGCCGATGGCCTCAAGGTCGCGTTTCATTGCAATCAGACAGTTGGAGGTGCCAACAAACTTGTCACCCAAGCCTTCGACCATCGCCTGCACACACCAGTCCTGCCAGAGATAGGAGTGGCGGCGGCGCGTACCGAAATCGGCAATGCGCAGGTCTGGAAGCTTATTCAGAACGTCAACTTTTTCCCAAATCTTGGTCATCGCGCGCGCATAAAGAACCTGCAGCTCAAACTTGCGCATGTCGTGCAAGACGGCACGCCCGCGCAGTTCCATCAACACCGCAAGCGCCGGGATTTCCCAAAGCATAACCTCGTGCCATTTGCCTTCAAATGTCAGCTCATACTGGCCGTCACGTTTCTCAAGGTGATAGTCCGGCAGACGCATATTTTCGAACCACTCCATAAAGTCGGAGCGGAACATCTGACGCTTGCCATAAAACGTGTTGCCGCGCAGAAATGTACTTTCACCACGGGTTAGAGACAGTGATTTGATGTGGTCTAACTGTTCGCGCAACTCGCCTTCGTCGATCAAGTCAGCAAGGTGAATATGTTGGGAGCGATTGATCAGGCTGAAGGTGACATGGGCATCCGGGCGATTGCGGAAAATCGACTGACACATCAGCAGCTTATAGAAGTCATTATCGATCAGCGAGCGGACGATCGGGTCGATCTTCCATTTGTGATTCCAGACGCGTGTTGCGATGTCAGACATGTCTCAAAGGGCCTTTAAATCGAAGTTCGGACGTTGATACCCAGTATTGGCGAGCGCTCCAACCCTTTTAACCAGCTTTGATGTCCTCCGGATCATGTGAGGAGGCCAGAGCTTTGGCCCGCGTCAGTTCTCGCAACAATTGGTTGCGGCGGACCGGCTTGCTGAGGAACCCGTTCATGCCAGCATCCAGGCAGGTTTCCCGATCAGAGGCAAAAGCGTTTGCTGTCAGCGCAATGATCACCGGCTGCGGACCGGAGCCAGCGCGAATGACGCGGGTGGCTTCTAGGCCGTCCATGACGGGCATAGACATGTCCATCAGAACGATGTCGGGCGTATTTTGGGCCAAGTGGTCTACGGCCTCCTGTCCATTGTTGACGATGGTCAGATCCACACGTGTATCTTGCATGAATTTTTCGATCACCAGCTGGTTGGTACGGTTATCTTCTGCCAACAGAATGTGAACGCCTTCGAGTGTCGAAAAATCGGAGGCGTTTGCGGCATCCGTCGCGCTGACAACACCGGAAGATGCGATGCCAAGGCCAATCGTAATGCGGAATGTCGCTCCGTGTCCACGTTCGCTGTGCACCGTGATATCGCCGCTCATCAACCGAGCAAGACGGCGGGAAATTGACAAACCGAGACCCGTTCCGCCAAACCGGCGTGTATTGGCGGTGTCGGCTTGGGCGAAGCGTTCAAAGATATGTTCCAACTGATCCGGTGGGATGCCAATGCCGGAATCCTGCACGTCAAGCGTGAGGCAAAGTGCGCGCCCGTCAACGCGGCCAGCAACGCGCACGGCAACGGATCCATGATCCGTAAATTTGATAGCGTTTCCAACCACATTGATCAGCACTTGCCGCAAACGACCGTCGTCACCGACTACGGCGGGTGGCAAATCAGGATCCATGTCCAACGTTAGATCCAGACTCTTGGCTTTGGCCTGTGGTCGCATCAGGTTCATCACCTCGTCCAAACAAGGCTGCAGCGCAAAAGTGATAGGCTTGATCGTCAAATGGCCATCGTTGAGTTTAGAAAAATCCAGAATGTCGTTGATGATCGTCAACAGAGCTTCGCCCGAGTTGCGGATCGTATCTGCATAGAGCCGGTCATTTGGGGACAACGCCGACTTGGTCAGCAAGTCAGACATGCCGATAATACCATTCATAGGCGTGCGGATTTCATGGCTCATCGTGGCCAGGAAAGAAGACTTGGCATGTTCGCCTTGCTCGGCGAGCAAGCGCGCCTCGTCCAGCTCGGTTTCACGACGAATTGTGTCTGTCATATCCCGGTCGATGACGAACATCAGTTCCAGGTTTCCACTTTCGTCGAAGACGGGTCCGTAGCTGGTTTCCAGCCATTTTTCCGATCCGTCCTGAGCAATAAAGCTGTTCACGATTTGACCAGTGGCACCTTCGGAAATTGCCTGATTGAGGACCTGTGTCGACTCGCTTTCGGCGCCGGATTTACCGAAAAGCTCGCTTGAGATTCGCCCAAGGGCTTGAGACATGGAATAGCCAGTCAGGGTCGCGAAAGCCTCATTGGCCCAAACCACCCTGCCCTTGGTGTCGACAAGGCAAATCGCGTCAAACGCCCGCTGCGCCACAAGCGCCAGCCGGCGGGTTTCTTTTTGTTTGGCAAAAAGCGATTCATTTGCTTTCGCAAGGGCGAGGCTTTGCACCAACACACGGCGTTGTCTGGTGTCTTCTTTGCCGCGCTCCCGTTTGACGTGAGCCACAAACGGCAAAATGAGATAGCACAGCATCACCGCGCCAAAATAATTGAGGTACATATAGTCCGGGAAATCGGCGTAGCGGACGTATTCCAGAAAGGTCAGGACGCAGATGGCCACAGCAAAAATCGACATGCGCATAATGGCGATCGCACGATTGAGCGACATCGCAGCAATTGCGTTCACCGTACTGCCACCGATCAAGGACAAACATAAAATAACGGCAGATTCTCGCGGGACGTTTTTCCACGTAATGTAGATGAAGATAACGAGGCAAAGCGTCTGAATAACGGAGGCGTAAAACGCCAGATCGGCCGCGCGCTGCACGGTCATACCGCCCTTGATCAGGCGCGGCACCTTTCTGAGAAACAGGCTTTCTATTCCGTCACCCGCTGCGTAGATCAGGAGCGCATACAGACCAATAATGGGATCAACAAAAACGGCCAGCATCACTGCGCCAATCGCGAGCAGGGCCGCCCGCGCATAAAAGCGTTTCAGCCTTTCGCCTCGAAAGCGCATCAGCTTGCCTTCCGGCGTGTGCCGGAAGTCAAACTCTGCGAGAGCTTTTTCTAAATCCTGAATTGCGGAAGCCATTGGCGGGAGATCTCCGAAGGTGTTTCTAACTCAATGCCAAAAAAGACTTAAAAAACCGCCAATGCGTTAACGAATTCTGGATCAAGCCAGCGTGACACCGGCGGCGCGCATGCCGGCGCGCGCGGCGTCTAGTGAGCCTTCCAAATCAATGGCGCGGCAAAGGGCCTGCTTCACGGTCACGTCAAAACCAAGCTTTGCCGCGTCAACTGCCGAGAAATTCACGCAAAAATCGGTGGCTAGCCCCACCAACGTCACGTCGGTAACGCCTCGTGTGCGCAGGTAACCTTCGAGCCCTGTCGGAGTGGTTTGATCATTCTCAAAGAAGGCAGAATAGCTGTCGATGGCCGGATTCATACCCTTGCGGATCACCAGATCAGGCCGGGTCACATTGAGGTCTTTGTGAAACGCGGACCCTGTGCTGCCTTGCACGCAGTGGTCAGGCCAGAGAACCTGAGGACCGTAGGGCATATCAATCATGTCATAAGGCGCTTTGCCGTCATGGCTGGAGGCAAAAGAAGAGTGGCCGGCGGGGTGCCAATCCTGCGTAAGAACCACCACGTCAAAGCCCGCCATCAGGGCGTTGATGCCGGGTACAATCAGGTCACCTTCTGGCACGGCAAGTGCGCCAGCGGGGCAGAAATCATTTTGGACATCTATGACAATCAGGGCGTTGGACATGGGGGACTCCTTGGACTTTGCGTCACGCATATCAGTGCTGGCAAGGCGCGTAAATGAGAGGTCGGCATCGCGACTGTATCACGTCGGTATTGCGTAGGTGCGCCTGTGGCGCGCATGCTGGCGTCGTATTCCGCCCCAAAAATGGATTTGAACCGATGTGTGCGAAGCCTCTGCTGTTGTTAAACCGAAAATCTGCTGTGCGATCCGACATCCGCACCATTGTGAAGAAGCTACAATTGGAACTCGAACTTGATGTCTGGGTGCCGTGGTCCGGCAAGCAGACCCGCAAACTGATCAAACAGGCCATCAAACGCGGCACAACACGGGTAATCGGCGCAGGCGGTGATGGCACGGTGAACGCCGTCGCCAACGCAATCCTGCGGATGGACCTTGGCGATACTGTCGACATGGGGCTTGTTCCGCTTGGCACAGCGAATGACTTTGCCCGCGCTTTTGGCGACGATGGCAGCGATCCGGAGGCAGCGTTGCGCCGCGCGGTCACGGGGGAAAGCAAATCAATCGACCTGGGCCGCATCAACGGAGACGTTTTTGTGAATGTCGCGAGCGGTGGATATGGCGCGATGATCACGGCCACAACAGATGTGGAAATCAAACGGCGGCTGGGTGGGATTGCCTATACGCTGGCAGGGGTAGCGCGGTTGGGAGAGTTGGCCCCGACCAAGGCGAGAGTCACATTGGACGGCGGCGAGACCCGCGAAGTCGACCTGACGATCATGGCCATCGGCAACAGCCGGTTTGCAGGCGGTGGATTTGACGTGACGCCTTTGGCGGACGTTTCAGATGGAAAGCTTGATTTCGCGATGCTCGCTGCGCCGGGTGCGGTTGAGAGACGGCCCGATTTACGGTCGCTCTTTGAGCAGGATGACCTGACAGAGGCATTTATGTACCGCGCACAATTTGAAAAGGCGGTGATCGAAACCGAGGCGCCCTATCACATCAATCTGGATGGTGAACCTATGGTCAACACCCGGTTTGAGGTGGATGTGCTGCCCGGCGCGCTGCGGTTGGTGCCGCCGGGCAAAGGGTGATCAACCTGCGAGACGCAGAGACACCGGCACGCCGTTGAAGGCCGCATTGCCACTAATCGGATCAATCCGGCTGTCGTCGGTAAGATCGTTGATCGACACAGTTTGCGTCTTGGTTGCGGCGTTGATGTTGCCGTGACGCTGCCCCCAACCTTGCGGAATGGACACCACACCGGGTGCCATGTCTTCGGTGACTTCGACAGGCATGGTGACCTCGCCGACGCGGCTTTGGACCACCGCATCTGCGGCGTCCGTTAACCCCAGACGCGCGGCGTCAGTCGGGTGGATTTGAACAGTGCAGCGATTGCGGCCTTTGACAAGGCGCGGGCTGTTTTGGGTCCAGCTGTTGTGGCTGCGCACCTGACGACGACCGATCATCACCATCGGGAAGTCTTCTGAAGTTGGCGTTGCGAAATCAGCAAGACGTGGCAGATCGTCAAGGAAGACCTGCGGGGCGAGATGGATTTTACCATCGGGAGTTTCAAGTCGGTCGGTGACGTTCGGCACCAGAGGGCCAAGGTCGATGGAGCCGCCCGCATTCAGCATGGCGTCCACGGTCACGGTTTCGGCGTGGTGGCCTTGGGGCAGCATCATACCCAACACCTGTTCCGGCGATGGGCCGATCTTGTTGGCGCCGGTTAACTTGGCGGCCAGAGTCGCGATGACCTCCCACTCCTGCGGGTTGCCGTTAGGCGTGTCATAGATGGGACGCGCGTAGGCCGCGGTGTTGTGCACTGCAAAGCTGTGGAAGACCATGTCGTAGACGACTTCTTCGAGCGCAACGGTAGCAGGCAAGATCAGATCGGCATGGCGCGTGGTGTCGTTGATGTGGATGTCGATCGACATCATAAAGTCGAGCTTCTCCATCGCGCGGTCGATGCGTTGGCCGTTGGGCGCGGTCAGTACAGGATTGCCAGCGACCGTGACCATGGCGCGAATTTGACCCTCGCCTGCGGTTTCCATTTCCTCGGCCATGACCGAAATCGGGAACTCGCCGTTGTAAAGAGGCTGGCCGGATACGCGGGAGCGTTTTTCAGGGTAGCTGCGGTTTTTGCCTTTGCGGGAGGTCATGCCGACGTAATCGAGCGCGGGCGTGGTGAACATCGCGCCGCCCTCGGCGTCAAAATTTCCGGTGATGATGTTGAGCGCGTTGGTGGCCCATTGGCAAAGCGAGCCAAACGCCTGCGTGCTGGCCCCCATGCGGGAGTAAATCGCACCAGTGTTAGACGTCGCGAAATCGCGTGCGAGGCCACGGATCGTGTCCGCATCAATGCCGGTCATTTCGGCGGCTTTGTCGGCTGTGAATGGCGCCACGGCATGGCGCGTGGTGTCGAGGCCGGTCACCACGCCGGCAAGCGTGTCGAGCGTGACAAGATCGGCGGCGAAAATCTCGTTAATCATCGCCATCAACAAATAGGCGTCGGTCTCGGGTTTGATGAAATGATGCTCGCTCGCTTTGACGGCGGTTTCGGTGCGGCGCGGATCGATCACGATGACACGGCCACCACGGGCCTTGAGTTCATCCATACGTTTGCCAAAGCCCGGCGCGGTCATCATGGAGCCATTGGACACCAGAGGATTGCCGCCAACGATCATCAGAAAATCGGTGCGGGCAATATCCGCAACCGGGATCAACATCGGGTGGCCAAGCATATGGATCGAGGCGACGTGGTGCGGAATCTGGTCGGCGGTGGCGGAGGAATAGCGGTTCTGTGTGCCCAGCGCGCGCACCAGTGTTGGAAGGTTCAGCAGATTGCCAAATTTGTGCGCGTTGGGATTGCCGAGGTAGACGCCCACCGCGTCTTTGCCGTGCGCCTCTTGCACCAGCTGCAGACGGTCGACGGCAAAGTCATAAGCCTCGTCCCAGCTGATTGGCACAAATTCCCCGTCGACCTTTTTCAAAGGCGTCGTGATGCGGTCAGGATCGGTGCGGAAATCCTGAAGGCCGGTCGCCTTCGGGCAGATATGACCACGCGACAACGGGTCAGCCGGATCAGCTTTGATGGACAAAACGTCGGTGTCATCATGGGTGATGACAAGCCCGCACATGGCTTCGCAAATGTTGCAGGTACGATAATGGGTTTTTGCGGTGCTCACGGGCGGCCTCCTCTGGCGGGCGCCGCCAATTTTTGAGGCGGGCCGCTGGCTAGATTTTGCGCGAGCTTAGGCGAGGTGATGCATATTTCGCAGGAAAAATGCGCGGGCGCCGATTTGGCGACACTGCGTCACTTTGGTTAGGCTACTTGATCGCGCGGGCCAGAAAGGCTTGCGTTTCAGGCTGTTGCGGGGTTTCAAACAGTGCCTTTGCCGGACCCTCTTCGATGATTTCGCCGTTGCTGAGAAAGCAGACCTTATCGGCAGCTTCGCGGGCAAACCCCATTTCGTGGGTGGCCAGAACCATGGTCATGCCGCTGTCCTTGAGCAGGCGCAACACATCCAGCACTTCCCCGACAAGCTGTGGATCGAGCGCCGACGTGATCTCGTCAAAGAGCATAACCTCGGGCTTCATCGCCAGCGCGCGGACGATGGCGACGCGTTGTTGTT
Organism: Shimia sp. SK013; assembly: GCF_001292625.1. GTDB lineage: Bacteria > Pseudomonadota > Alphaproteobacteria > Rhodobacterales > Rhodobacteraceae > Shimia. The sequence continues at coordinate 132,474 of NZ_LAJH01000021.1, read as the reverse complement.
GCCCGCCGGACAGCTGGTCAGGGTAATGGTTCATGTGATCGGCAAGACCGAAGCGTATGAACAGATCGGTGATCTCCGCTCGCAGGTCATTGCGACTGCGTTTATAGACGCGACGGGGGGCAAGCATGACATTTTCGGCGGCGGTCATATGAGGGAACAGGTTGAAACTTTGGAACACCATACCGATGCGGCGGCGCACGGGTTGCGGGTCAAGTCCGGGGATGGAGATGTCGGTGTCGTCCAGAAAGATTTCACCGTCCTCGATGTTTTCCAAAAGGTTGATGCAGCGCAGAAGCGTGGATTTGCCACCGCCCGAAGCGCCGATCAGGCAGACCATCTGGCCCTCTTCAACGTCCAGCGAGATGCCGTTGCAGACGGTTTTTTCGCCAAAACGTTTGACCACGTTTTTCAGGGATAGTTTTGGCATCAGCTGCGCTCGCGGTTTTGTTTGGCCAAGAGGTAGTCGGCATAGCGCGTGGCGGGGATGGTCACAGCAAGGAAGATCAGCGCGGCACCGACGTAGGGCGTGAAATTTGCCAGCAGCGATTTGAAGACGCCCGCTTGGCGGAAGATTTCGACGGGGCCAATGAAGCTGAGCAAAGCCACGTCTTTTTGCAGGGCAATGAACATGTTCATCTGCGAGGGGATCACGCGCCGGATAGCTTGTGGCAGGATCACAAAGCGCATCGAGTCAGCGTCAGAAAGCCCGAGCGATTGCGCGGCGGAGCGTTGGCTGGCGTGCACACTTTCGATGCCAGAGCGAAAGATTTCCGCGACATAGGCCGCATAGGTCAGGATCAGCGCGAGTGAGCCCCAGATGTAGGGGGAATTCAACGGCCGTGGCAGGCCTAGACCTGGGATGCCGAAACCGATCAGATAGACGGTTAGCACCACAGGCACACCACGGAAGATGTCCGTGTAGGCGGCGCCGAGAATGCGTAGAGGAAAGAGCGCGGGGCTGCGCACATCGCGGGCGAGTGCGACCAGAAGGCCGAGGATTACGATTGCGGGCGCGGACCAAAGAAAGATCATCACGTCGAGTTTGAAAGCCTCGAGCAACTTGGGGAAGGTTTTGACGAAAACGTCCCAATTGAAAAAGCTGGCTTTGACCCTGTCCCAACCGGGCGACATCGGCACAAGGATGATCACCGCCAAAAACACCGCGAGCGTTGAGCTTGCGGCGATGAGCATGGAACGGCGGCGGAGACGGTCTTCGTAAAGCTGGCGACGGGTCTTGCCCGCCGCCGAGGGTTTGTCAGTCATGTTATTTTATCAGTGGAACGCCTGTGGTCTGTTGCAGCCATTCTGCCTCGATCGCGGAGAGTTTGCCGCTGGCTTTGAGCGCTGTCAGAGCAAGGTCCACACAAGCCTTGAGCGGGCTTCCCTCTTCCATCAGCATGCCGAATTGATCGGGGTTTTCGCTGCGGTCGGCGGCGAATTGGCCAATCACGGACGAGCCTTCGACCACAACTGCGGAGAGATAAAGCGCGGTTGGCAAATCAAACAGAGCGGCGTCAATTTGATTGGCGACCATCGCGGCCGTGACGTCGGCGTTGTCTCCGTAAAGCAGCGGATCTTTGTTAGGGCCGATTGCGTCCATCAACATCGGTACCGCGGTGGTGCCGCCCATTGCGCCCCAAAGCAGCCCCTTAAGAGACCCAACCTCGGCTGGTGTGTCGGCCACGTTGCCGGAGACCAGCACGGCCATTGGTGCGGCGTAATACGGCATGGAAAAATCGACAACTTTCTCGCGTTCTTCAGTGATGGAGAATTGCTGAAGATTGACGTCGAAGTTTTTCGGCCCCGGCTGGATTGCCTGATCAAAGGATGACCGCACCCATGTGACGGCATCGGCGCCAAAACCCATTTCTTCGGCAACGGCAAAAGCAACAGCGGCCTCAAAGCCCTTACCGCTTTCGGGCGCGTCATCCATGACCCAGGGATAATAAGCCGGGTTGCCGGTGGCGACGGTTAACGTGCCCTCGGTCATGGTTTTGCCATCGGCACAATGGCCACTGGCGAAAGCCGTGGTGGCGGTGAGCGCAAGCGCGGCGGCGGTCAGTGTCAGTGTTTTGGTCATGGAAGTCCCCTCAGTCACAGTGGCATGCGCAACCCTAGGGAGGCAAAGCGCGGCTTGTCCAGCTTTGGGCGCGATTTCCTGACGTTTTGGTCAGGATTTCGTGCGGATGCGACGTTAGTCAGCACGGCACGGGGCCCGTGCTGTCGCGATCCACCAGATGGACCGGAAGGATGTGGACCCGCGCATCGCTTTTCTGCCCGCGGATCAGTTCAAGCATCGTGCGGGCGGCGCTGTGGCCCATCTGGTTGCGCGATTGGTGGATGGTGGTCAGTGGCGGATTGAAGACTTCGGCCATTTCGATGTTGTCAAAACCGGTGACGGACATGTCCGTGGGCACATTGAAACCAGCGCGTGTCAAACCGGAGATCAGGCCAAAGGCAATCTGGTCAGAGGCACAAATCCACGCCGTGGGCGTGTCGCGCATGACGCCGATTTGATCAGCAGCAGCGCGCCCCGCGGCAATGGAGAAATCGCCCGCAAGGATCCAGTTCTGGCGGGTTTCTCCGCCGAGCTCCTGCACGCGGGACATAAAGGCGTCCCGGCGCACTTGGGCCAACACATTGGACGCAGGACCCATCACGTGACCGAATCGCCTATGGCCGTTTTCCCAGAGATGATCGACCAGTTTTTGCACGCCGCCGACGTTGTCGGCCCGAACTGACGGGCATTTTACGTCCTCGACCCATTCACACGCGAAGACAACAGGGCAGGACGGATTGTCGGCCTGTACGGTGGCAAAATCGGATCGCGAGATGCTGCCATCCAGCACAATCAAACCGTCAGCCTGACCCGCCGAAATCAAGCGATCCATCTGGTCTGATGTAAGCAGCGCGTCGCCACTGTCGGTGACAAGCAAGCTGTAGTCCTCGGCATTCAATTCGCGCTCAAGGCCGGACAAGATGTTGGAAAAGAACGGGTTAGACAGGTTGGGAACCAACGCAAGAATTGAACGGGAACTGTTCGTGCGCAGGTTGCGGGCGGCGCGATTGACGCGATACCCCGTTTCCTTGACCGCCGCGAGAACTGCGTCTCTTGTTGTTTGAGACACTTTTTCCGGATCATTCAGAACGCGGCTGACCGTGGCCGTGGACACCCCTGCAATTCGGGCGACATCGACGACTTTCGGTGTGGTGCGCGGTGATTTCTGTTTTTCTGCCATTTAATTCTTGACTCAAATTAAGAGAGATGTACCATTTTGTAATCGATTACACATTGTTTGATCTAACTCCATGTGCTCGGAGGAGCGGGGGCGTTGGAGTGAAACAGTAGTTTGGGAGAACATGTAATCGATTACAAGGGGCGATTGGGCCCCATTTTGGGAGGAAGATATGAATCTTATGAAAGCCACCACCGCTGGCATCGCGTTTTGCGCAGCTGGTGCCGTATCAGCGGCTGAGTTGGAAGTCACACACTGGTGGACATCCGGCGGCGAAGCTGCAGCGGTTGCAGAATTTGCCAAGGCGCTTGACGCCACTGGCCACACGTGGGTCGACGGCGCGATCGCCGGATCCGGCGGCACAGCGCGCCCGATCATCATCAGCCGTATCATCGGTGGTGATCCGATGCACGCCACGCAGCTGAACCACGGCCGTCAGGCAGAAGAGCTGATCGAGGCGGGTCTGCTTTTGGACATTACCGCCGTTGCTGAAGCCGGTGGCTGGAAGGACATTATCAACCCTTCGTCGCTGCTTGATAGCTGCACGGTTGACGGCAAGATTTATTGCGCACCTGTGAACATTCACAGCTGGCAGTGGATCTGGCTGAGCCACAAAGCCTATGAAGATGCCGGTGTGCCAGTCCCATCCAACTGGGATGAATATGTGGCTTCTGCCGGTGCTCTCGAAGCGGCTGGCAAAATTCCGTTGGCCATGGGCCAGCAAGCTTGGCAGTCGTCCGGCGCGTTTGGTGTAATCAACGTTGCCGTGGGTGGTGTTGAGCTTTGGAACAAGATCAACGTTCAGAAAGATGCCGAAGCGGCCGGTGGCCCCGAGATGGCAAAAGTGTTTGAAGCCGCAGCCGCAGCGCGTGCCATGGCAGCAAACAGCAACGTTCAGGATTGGAACCAGGCGACCAACCTTGTGATCACCGGTCAGGCCGGCGGTCAGATCATGGGCGACTGGGCACAGGGTGAATTCCAGGTGGCCGAACAGGTTGCGGGCGAAGATTACACCTGTCTGCCGGGTCTGGGCGTAAACGAAGTCATTTCGACTGGTGGCGACGCGTTCTATTTCCCCAAGCAAGATGATGCAGACATCGAAGCGGCCCAGAAAGAGCTGGCAGCGCTGCTGGTGAGCCCTGAAGTTCAGGTCAGCTTTAACCTGAAAAAAGGCTCTCTTCCGGTGCGCGGCGATATCGATCTGTCGTCTGCCAACGATTGTATGAAGAAGGGTCTGGAAATCCTTGCAGCGGGTAACATCCTGTTGTCGGGCGATCAGGTTCTGTCTGCAGACACATCCGGTCAGATCGAAGACCTGATGGTCGAGTTCTGGAACGATGCGTCTTACTCGGCTGCGGATGCGCAAGCTAAGTACGCCGAAATCATCGGCGACGCTGACTGATAGCCAAGTCGCAGAGCCCGGCCTGTCCGGGCTCTGCGCACTTCGTTCTACACCTTACACAGATTTGAACTTGGCCCGTCAGACTACGGGATCAAGTGGGGGACCCTGACGATGGCTGTGACCGACGGCACGGGGACGGAGTCTGCAAAGACGTCCGCCAGAAGACCCAACCGCCTATTTAAGAACTTGACGGCGAAAACCGCCTCTATTCCGATGATTTTCACCGCGTTGGTGGTCTTTATCGGCTGCACGGGTTGGACCATCTATCACTCGTTCACCAAGTCGCGGCTGCTTCCGGCGCCGGACAAGTGGGTCGGGCTGGATCAATACGAGCGCCTGTGGAGCACAAGACGTTGGCTTGTGAGCATCGAGAACCTTGCCATCTATGGCATTTGCTCTCTGATCCTGAGCCTTGTTATCGGCTTCACTTTGGCCGCATTGCTTGATCGCAAGATCCGCGGCGAAGGCATCTTTCGCACAATTTTTCTATATCCGTTTGCGTTGTCGTTCATCGTGACCGGGCTTGTTTGGCAGTGGGTCCTAAACCCGCAATTCGGTATCCAAAGTGTTGTCCAACGTTGGGGTTGGGAGAGCTTTACGTTTGACCCGCTCAACAATGCGGACATCGTGATTTACGGCATTCTGATCGCCGGTATCTGGCAGGGGTCTGGGTTCATCATGGTGATCATGCTCGCCGGTCTGCGCGGCATCGACGAGGACATCTGGAAGGCCACGCGCGTCGAAGGCATCCCTACATGGAAAACCTATATCGTTGTCATCATCCCCATGATGCGGCCCGTGTTTGTCACGGCGCTCGTATTGATCGCAGCGGGGATCATCAAGGTCTACGATCTTGTGGTGGCGCAAACCTCGGGGGGGCCGGGCATCGCGTCTGAAGTGCCCGCCAAATACGTGATCGAAAAGATGTTCCAATCCCAGAACCTTGGTCAGGGCTTTGCGGCCTCAACCATGATGCTGGTGAGTGTACTCGTGGTGCTGATCCCATGGGCTTATCTTGAATTCGGAGGCAAGCGCCGTGACTGATGTAACCACAAATACCCGCACCACGCCGCGCGGCACGAAACCCCGCCGTCGGATGTCACCCAGCAACATCATGCTGTACGGAACATTGTTTGTGGCCTCGGTTTACTACTTGCTGCCGCTCTATGTGATGATCGTAACGTCCCTTAAAGGCATGCCGGAAATCCGCCTTGGCAACGTGTTTTCACCTCCGGTCGAGGTGACCTTTGAGCCTTGGGTGAAAGCCTGGGCCGAAGCCTGTACCGGCATCAACTGTGACGGCCTCAGTCGTGGCTTTTGGAACTCTGTGCAGATTCTCGTGCCATCGGTCGCCTTGTCGATCGCGATTGCCTCGGTGAACGGTTACGCGCTGTCGCTTTGGAAATTCAAAGGCTCGGAGGTGTTCTTTACCATCCTGATCTTTGGCGCGTTCATTCCTTATCAGGTGATGATCTATCCCATGGTGATCTTGCTGCGCGAAGCCGGAGAGGGTCTGTCGTTCATCACAGGCACGCGCATCCGGTTGATGGGCAGCGTTTGGGGCCTTGTGATTGTGCATACGATCTTTGGGATGCCCATTCTGACGCTGTTGTTCCGCAACTACTTTGCGTCCGTACCGGAGGAGCTTTTCAAGGCCGCCCGCGTCGATGGCGCAGGGTTCTGGGGCATCTACTTCCGGATCATGCTGCCGATGGCTTTGCCAATTTTTGTGGTGGCGATGATCCTGCAGGTAACAGGTATCTGGAACGACTTTTTGTTTGGCGTGATCTTCACCAAACCGGACACCTATCCGATGACCGTGCAGCTGAACAACATCGTCAATTCGGTGCAGGGCGTGAAGGAATATAACGTCAACATGGCGGCCACTTTGCTGACCGGCCTTGTTCCACTCATCATCTACTTTGCCTCTGGCAAACTCTTCGTGCGCGGCATCGCCGCCGGCGCGGTAAAGGGCTGAACTATGACCAATGTAACTGTCAAAGACCTTACGCTTGAATTTGGCGCAATCCGCGTTCTGGACAAGCTGAACCTTCAAATCGAGGAGGGCGAGTTTCTTGTCCTTCTTGGGGCGTCCGGCTGTGGCAAGTCCACGCTGCTTAACTGCATCGCAGGATTGCTCGATATCACGGACGGCGAAATCCACATCGGCGGGCGCAATGTGACTTGGGAAGAGCCCAGCGAGCGCGGCATCGGCATGGTGTTCCAATCCTACGCGCTTTATCCACAGATGACGGTTGAGGGGAACCTGTCGTTCGGTCTGAAAAACGCCAAAGTGCCAAAGGCGGAGATCGCTGAACGTGTGGCACGCGCCGCAGAGATCCTGCAAATCGAGCCGCTTTTGAAGCGCAAACCGGCGGCCTTGTCCGGTGGTCAGCGCCAGCGGGTGGCGATTGGCCGGGCGTTGGTGCGGGATGTTGATGTTTTCCTGTTTGACGAACCGCTGTCCAACCTCGACGCCAAGTTGCGGGCCGATCTGCGGGTGGAGCTGAAGCTGCTGCACCAGAAACTTGACAACACGATGATTTATGTGACCCACGATCAGGTCGAGGCGATGACGCTGGCGGACCGGATCGCGATCATGCGCGGAGGTTTGGTGCAACAGATTGCCAGCCCCGCCGAGGTCTATAACCGACCGTCCAACAAATATGTGGCCGGTTTCATCGGGTCACCGACAATCAACTTTTTCGAAGGCTCGATCACGGATGGCACGGCGCCTGAGTTCCTGACGGCAGACACCAAGATGGCGCTTTCTGGCTATGAAGCATCCCAAGGCGCGTTGTCGCCACGTCCGGCATGGTTGGGCATTCGACCGGAATCGGTGATCACCGGCACGGATGTGGATGCACAGCCGTACACCGCAGAAATCACCGTGGAACTGTTTGAGGCCATGGGCGCGGACACGCTGGTTTACACAACTTTGGCCGGCGCGCCGTTTAGGTTCCGCATGAGCGGACAGGCGCGTGTGACGGCCGGTGACACGCTGCGCATCGGGTTTGACCCGGCGCAGGGCTCTCTTTTTGACAAATCAACCGAGGAGCGTCTGTGACGCCCTGAATTTTCGGAGACTGAAATGGGTTTTTCTTTTCAACTTTATAGCTCGCGCGACGTGGCGAGCCAGGAAGCCTTTTTGGCGCGTCTGGCTGAGCTTGGGTATACGTCCGTCGAAGGGTATGGCGGTGTTTATGGTGACGCCGACAATTTTGCAGAGGCAATGCGTGCCAATGGCTTGACCATGCCGAGTGGGCATTTCGGCATCGACGATTTGCGCAACAATTTTGATGGCATGATGGCGTTGGCTGATACGCTTGGGATCACCCATGTAATTGTGCCCTATCTGGCCGCCGAAGTGCGCCCGACAGACAAGGCGGGCTGGCAGGCGTTTGCACATGAGTTGGCGGCAGTAGGCGAAAAGGTCAGAGCAGCGGGCAAGGTATTCAGCTGGCACAACCACGACTTTGAATTTGAGGCGCTGCCGGATGGCGCCTTTCCAATGGAAGTGATGCTTGAGGCGGCGCCTTCGATTGGCTGGGAGGCGGATCTTGGCTGGGTGGCGCGGGCAGGCCTGGACCCGGCACCGTTCATCGAGAAATGGGCGGATCGACTGGTCGCGGTGCACGTCAAAGACATCGCCAAAGACGGCGAAGGTTTGGACGAAGACGGCTGGTCCGACATCGGTGAAGGTGTCGTGAATTGGGGTGGATTGCTCAAACTGATCCGCGCCGAGGCGCCTGATGCGATCTTGGTGGCCGAGCAAGACAAACCAAACGACGCAGACAGGTTTGCCGCCGTGTCGATGAAAAACCTGAAGGGCATGTAAGTCATGAGCAACACTGTGAACGTCGGCATCATCGGATGCGGCAACATTTCCGCCACCTATATGCGCATGGGTCAATTTTTCCGCGACTACAAAGTTGTGGCCTGTGCCGATCTGAACATGGAAGCCGCCCAAGCGCGGGCCGCCGAGTTTGACTTGCGCGCGTTGAGCATTGACGCGTTGCTGGCCGACCCTGAGATCGAGATTGTTGTAAACCTGACAATCCCGAACGCGCATTTTGAGGTGTCGAGCGCGATCCTGAAGGCAGGCAAACATGTCTATTCAGAGAAACCTTTTGTGCTGACGGCACATGAGGGCGCTGCGCTGAAGGCGCTGGCCGAGGAAAAAGGGCTGCGGATCGGATCGGCGCCGGACACCTTTATGGGTGGCAGCCACCAGAAAGCGCGCGAGATGATCGACGCGAATGAGGTTGGCAAGATCACGTCAGGCACCATCCACGTCATGAGCGGTGGTATGGAGCATTGGCATCCGAACCCCGATTTTTTCTTTGAACCGGGAGCGGGGCCGATTTTCGATCTGGCGCCTTACTACCTTTCCAACCTCGTGCAGTTGCTGGGGCCAGTGTCGCGCGTGGTTGCCATGAGCAGCACGCCAAACAGCCACCGCACAATTGGCTGCGGGCCGCGCAATGGCGAGAAAATTCCGGTCACGACTCCAACAACGGTGCATTCGATCCTGCAGTTCGCCAATGGCGCAGTGATCAGTTACGGCACCAGTTGGGACGTGAAGGATCACGGACATTCCAACATGGAGCTTTATGGCCAGGAAGGCACGTTGTACGTGCCGGACCCCAATTTCTTTGGCGGCCCGTTGCGGCTGGCCAAGGGAGACGGTTCAGAGGCGATCATTTCGACAGGTCACCCGTTCAGCCAGCCTAATGACGGCGATCAGGCGAATTATCGCGGGGCCGGCCTTGCCGATATGGCGGCTGCCATCCGCGAGGGACGGGCGCATCGGTGCAACAACGAGCTGGCCGGTCACGTGGTCGAGGTTATGGGGGCCATTCTTGAGGCAGGTGATACCGGTCAGGCGGTCACGATCCAGACCACCTGTGAACGCCCTGCCCCGTTTAGCGCGGATGACGCCTTTGCCATTATGGAACTGGAGGCAACCTGATGCCAAAAAACATGAAGGGACCCGCGCTGTTTCTGGCGCAGTTCGCTGATGACACGGCGCCTTTCAATTCGCTGGACACAATTGCGGATTGGGCCGCTGGTCTGGGCTATAAAGGGCTACAAATTCCATCAGGCGACGCCCGCCTGATGGATTTGGACAAAGCCGCCGATAGCCAGACCTATTGCGACGACTTGCGCGGTATGCTGGGCGAGCGCGGCATCGAAATCACCGAATTGTCGACCCACATTCAAGGGCAACTTCTGGCGGTGCACCCAGCGTATGACAAGCAGTTTGACGGGTTTGCGCCTGCGGCTGTGCATGGCAACCCAAAAGCCCGCACTGCCTGGGCCCATGATCAGTTGATCAAGACCGCACAAGCCTCGCGCAAGTTGGGGTTGGACGTCACAGTGTCTTTTTCGGGCTCGCTGGCGTTTCCTTATCTTTATCCGTGGCCACAGCGGCCAGCGGGGTTGATTGAGGAAGCTTTTGACGAGTTGGCGCGGCGGTGGAAGCCGGTCATGGATGCCTATGACGATCTTGGCGTGGACATCGCGTTTGAACTGCACCCAGGTGAGGACCTGTTTGACGGGGCCACGTTTGAAATGTTGCTTGAGCGGCTGGACAATCATCCGCGCTGCACGATCAACTATGATCCGAGCCATTTCCTTTTGCAGCAACTGGATTATCTGGCGTTCATCGACATCTATCACGAGCGCATCAAGGCGTTTCACGTCAAAGATGCCGAGTTCCGCCCCGATGGGCGGCAGGGTGTTTATTCCGGCTATCAGCCGTGGGTCGATCGGGCTGGACGGTTCCGCTCGCTTGGCGACGGTCAGGTCGATTTCCGCGCGATTTTCTCGAAACTGGCGCAATACGGCTATGAAAGCTGGGCGGTGCTGGAATGGGAATGCTGCCTGAAAGACAGTGCGACAGGTGCGGCCGAAGGCGCGCCGTTCATCATGGATCACATCATCGACGTCACCGAAAAAGCGTTTGATGATTTTGCCGACAGCGGGCTGAGCAAGCAGGAAACCCGCGAACTGTTGGGGTTGTCGTAATGCGACGCTTGAAACTTGGCATGGTTGGCGGTGGTGAGGGCGCGTTTATTGGCGGCGTGCACCGCATGGCTGCGCGGCTGGATGACCGGTGGGAGCTGGTTGCCGGCAATCTGTCGTCTACGCCTGACAAAGCGGCACGATCTGCCGAAGCCATCGGTTTGGCGCGAAGCTATGGGTCGTACACCGAAATGGCAGTGGCCGAGGCAGCGCGGGAGGACGGGATTGATGCGGTGTCGATTGTGACGCCAAACCATATGCATATTCCGGTTGCGCGGGCCTTTCTTGAAGCTGGCATCAATGTGATCTGCGACAAGCCGCTGACCACGGATCTGGCCACGGCGCAGGCGTTCGCCGCGGATTGCGAAGGCTATGTTGCGCAGTTTTTCCTGACGCATAACTACACCGGCAGTCCGATGGTGCGCCAAGCACGGCAAATGGTGCGCGAAGGCATGTTAGGCAACATCCGGTTGATCCATGCGGAGTACTTGCAGGATTGGCTGAGCCGCCCTGCAGACCCCGACAACGTGCAAGCCGCGTGGCGCACCGATCCGGCGCGCACGGGTGGTGCAGGTGCGATTGGCGACATCGGCACGCATGCCTATAATCTTGCGTGCTTTGTGGCAGGCGAAACCGCCAGCCATTTGGCGGCGGATTTGCAGAGTTTCGTCGACGGGCGCGAAGTGGACGACAACGCCAATATCCTGCTGCGGTTTGGCTCTGGCGCGCGGGGGTCGATCTTTGCCAGCCAAGTGGCCACGGGAACCGAAAACGGCCTCAAATTGCGCATTCATGGCGACAAAGGCGGGCTGTTTTGGGCGCAGGAGAATCCCAACGAGCTGATCTATACCCCGATGGGTGAAGCCGAGCGTCGGCTGACACGTGGCGGGGCTGGTGCGATGTCGGCAGCTGAGGATGTGTCGCGCATTCCGGCGGGCCATCCCGAAGGCTATTTGGAAGCGTTTGGCACGCTGTATCGCGAAGTGGCGGACCACCTATTGGACGGCAAAACCGCTGTATCAGAGACTGTTCCGGGGATTGCCGAGGCAGTGGCGGGCATGGCGTTTATTGATGCTTGCCAGCGGTCCAGAAAAGAGAATGCCGCGTGGTGTGATCTGACCTCCTGAGGTCGCGACACGCGGGCAGAAACGGCGCGGAGGGGCTCCGCGCCGTTTTGCGTTTTAGATACGTTCAATCGCGATGGCGATGCCCTGACCGCCACCGATGCACATGGTGATGAGGCCCTTGGAGCCGCCTGTGCGGTCCAGTTCATACATCGCTTTTACGGTGATGATGGCGCCGGTTGCGCCCACCGGGTGGCCCAAGGCAATCGCGCCTCCGTTCGGGTTCACTTTGGCAGGATCAAGGCCGAGGCCTTTGTTCACGGCAATCGCTTGCGCAGCGAAGGCTTCGTTGGATTCGATCACGTCAAAATCGGTGATCGACAGACCGGTTTTGGCGAGCAGGTTTTCAACGGCAGGCACAGGACCGATGCCCATGACCTCGGGACGCACGCCTGCGTGGGCGTAACCCAGAACGCGGAACTTTGGTGTCAGGCCCGCCTTTTCGGCAGCTTCAGCACGCGCCAGAACGATGGCGCCCGCGCCGTCATTGATGCCGGATGCGTTGCCAGCAGTAACGCGGCCGTCTTTCTTGAAGACCGCCCGCAGTTTGCCCAAGGATTCCATAGTCGAAGCCGTTGGGTGCTCGTCGCGTGCAAAAGGCACCATGTCGCGGCGCACTTTGACGTCGATTGGCACGATCTGGTCATCGAAATAACCCGCTTCAATCGCTGCGGCAGCACGTTCTTGGCTGGCAAGCGCGAAGGCGTCCATATCGGCGCGGGTCACGTCGTGCTCATCCGCAACGTTTTCTGCCGTCACACCCATGTGGCCTGTGCCAAACGGGCAGTTCAACGCGCCAAGCATCATGTCGAGCGTTTTGACATCGCCCATTTTCTGACCCCAGCGCTGGGACTGCATGATGTAGGGCGAGCGGGACATGTTTTCGGCGCCACCAGCCAGAGCGAAATCCGCGTCGCCCAGCATCAGGGATTGCGTGGCGGACACGATGGCTTGCGCGCCGGATCCGCAGAGGCGGTTCACGTTCATCGCGGGCGTCGTGTCGGGGATGCCGGCCTGCATCGCGGCGACGCGTGAGAGGTACATGTCGCGGGGTTCGGTATTGATGACGTGACCATAGACCACCTGACCGATCTGGCCGCCTTCAACGCCTGCGCTTTCCATCGCGGCTTTGGCGACAGTTGCGCCAAGATCGATGGGGGCTGTGTTGGCAAGTGCGCCGCCGAATGTGCCGATGGCGGTGCGTGCGCCGCCCAGAATGACGATGTCTGACATGGGGTGTCCTCCTATGAAACCGTGTTGGCGGCACTATGCAGGTGCAGCATCACGGAGTCAGCAGAAACGGCGCGTCACGGTATTCTTACGGGCGCACGATTGACAAAGGGGTCGCGTTCAAAGCATTTCAGAGAGATGGATAACGACTTGCCGATACTTGATCTTTTGCCCGCGCGATTGCGCGAGGCGCGCCGCAGTCAGGGGTTGTCGCTTGATGCGGTGGCCAAGCTGTCCGGTGTCAGCAAATCAATGGTCAGCCAGATTGAGCGCGGCGAAAGCAGTCCGACAATTGCGACGCTGTGGAACCTGACGCGGGCGTTGCAGGTGGATTTTGCAGGGCTGCTGGATGCGGATGCGGGCGACAAGGTCGACGTTCTGCGCGCCAGCGATGTGCCGAGTTTTGACAATATGGGTCAGGGCTGTTTGATCCGGATTTTGTCGCCGCCCGAAGAGGCTGGCGGGCATGAGGTCTACGACATTTCCTTTGAAGCGGGCGGCAGTTTGAAAAGCCAGCCACATGCGCGTGGGGCGACGGAACAGCTGACCGTGCTTGAAGGGGACGTGCGTGTCACAAGTGGGTCGGCATGCAATGATTTGGCGCAGGGTGACACAGCGCGATATGCGGCGGATGTGGCGCATGCAATCGAGGCGACAAAGCCCGCGCGGGTGTTTTTGATTGTGAAGAACGCCTGAGAAGACATCCATTGGGCTGCGCCTGCGCGGACTGTCGTCTGTGACGATTCCCGATTTAGTTTGTGGTACGCTGCTGGTCAGCCATTTCGCAATTACGGATTTTTGTCCGCTATCTTGAATTTCCCTCTTCACGGATGTAAATCCGTTATGATAGACATCATTCCATCATTATGGAGACTCCCATGTCAGACGCTTTCTTGAACGACATTCGTGACACGCTGAAAACCATCGAAGCCGAAGGGCTGATGAAACGTGAGCGAATGATCACCTCGCCTCAGGGCGGCGAGATTCAGGTGGGCGACGCGGATGTCATCAACCTTTGTGCCAACAACTATCTTGGGCTGGCGGACAATCCGGCACTGATCGAGGCCGCCAAAGGCGCGATGGATCCGCGTGGGTTCGGTATGGCGTCGGTGCGGTTCATTTGCGGCACGCAGGACATCCACCGCGAGCTGGAACAAAAGCTGGCGAATTTTTTAGGCAAAGACGACTCGATCCTGTTTGCCGCCTGTTTTGACGCCAACGGCGGGCTGTTTGAACCGCTGCTGGGGCCGGAAGATGCAATTGTGTCCGACAGCCTGAACCACGCGTCGATTATTGACGGCATTCGGCTCTGCAAAGCCAAACGCTATCGCTATGCCAACAACGACATGAATGATCTGGAAGAGATGCTGAAACATGCGCGCAACGAAGGCGCACGGCATATCATGATCGCGACCGACGGCGTGTTCAGCATGGACGGCTATCTTGCCAATCTGCCCGAGATCACGCGGTTGGCGAAGCAATACGGTGCGGTGGTCATGGTGGATGACTGTCACGCGACGGGCTTCATGGGGCCAAACGGCGCGGGCACGCCAGATCATTTCGACGTTGATGTGGACATCCTGACGGGAACATTGGGCAAAGCACTTGGAGGAGCCATCGGCGGTTATATCGCGGGGCCGCAGCCAGTGATTGATTTGTTGCGGCAGCGGGCGCGGCCCTATTTGTTCTCCAACTCGCTGCCGCCAAGCATTGTGGCCGCCGGTATCGAGGCGATCCGGTTGGTTGAAAACGGGGCTGAAGACCGCGCGCAGTTGCGAGAAAATGCGCGGTATTGGCGGTCCGGTTTGGAAACGCTGGGCTTTGACATTTTACCCGGTGAGCATCCGATCATTCCGGTGATGTTGGGCGAAGCGCAGTTGGCGCAGGACATGGCGTCCAAGCTGTTTGACGAAGGCGTTTATGTGAGCGGTTTCTTCTTTCCGGTGGTGCCGCGCGGAAAAGCCCGCATTCGCACCCAGATGAACGCGGCGTTGACCAAGGACGAGTTGGATCGCGCACTGGCTGCCTTTGGCAAGGTGGGCAAAGAGTTGGGAATCATCCAATGAATAAACCAAACACAATGACCGCGCTGGAAAAGTCCAAACCCGAAGAAGGGCTTTGGATGGTGCAGGCACCGGTGCCCGAAATCGGACCGGATGAGGTGCTTATCAAGATCAACAAGACCGGCATTTGTGGCACGGATATTCACATCTGGAACTGGGACGATTGGGCCAGCGCAACGGTGCCGGTACCGATGATCACCGGCCACGAGTTTGCTGGAGAGATTGTTGAAATGGGCCGCAATGTCGACGGGTTGTCGATTGGCCAGCGGTGCAGCGGCGAAGGCCATGTGATTGGTCACGAAAGCCGTCAGTCGCGCGCAGGCAAGTTTCACCTTGATCCCGGCACGCGCGGCATTGGCGTGAATATTCAGGGGGCATTTGCGCAATACCTGCGCCTGCCGGCGTTCAACGTGGTGCCCCTGCCCGACGACATTCCTGATGAGATCGGCGCCATTCTGGACCCGCTGGGCAACGCGGTGCACACCGCGCTTAGCTTTGACTTGTTGGGCGAAGATGTGTTGATCACAGGTGCGGGGCCAATTGGCATTATGGCAGCTGCCATCGCCAAACACGCAGGCGCACGGCATGTGGTGATCACGGACATCAACCCGGATCGATTGGCGCTGAGCCGTCATGTGGTGCCGAATGCGCGCACGGTGAATGTAGCGCAAGAAGACCTGAACGATGTGATGCACGAGCTGGATTTGAAGCAAGGCTTTGACGTCGGGCTTGAGATGAGCGGCAGCCAGCAAGCCCTGGACCAGATGGTCGACGCGCTGGTGATGGGCGGAAAGATCGCTTTGCTGGGCATTCCGCCGGGAAAATCGCCCGTGGATTGGTCGCGCATCGTGTTCAAGGCAATCACCATCAAAGGCGTCTATGGCCGCGAGATGTTTGAGACCTGGTACAAGATGATCGCCATGCTGCAGAACGGATTGGACGTGAGCCGTGTCATCACCCACCAGTTGGCTCTGGGCGATTTCAAAGCAGGTTTTGCTGCTATGAAATCAGGAAAATCGGGCAAAGTGGTGCTGGACTGGACCGGGATCTGAGGTACGGAGCCAATGGGTGATCGCGACTTTGGCCCGCGCCAAGCGTTGATGTTGTCGCTTTTTGGCAGACGAATTGGGACTGTCCCGCACAGTCGAGCCCACAACCGTTTGCAGAATCTCAGGGACAAAGCCTGTCCAGAGCGGTCAATGCACAAACCGTGTCTAACGACCGCTGTCAGCCCGAAGCGGTCATTGGCTTCGGAATGCAGTGAATGGCCCGTTTGGCGGGGCTGACATTTTGGGTTTCCCAATGACGGCAAACTCATTTGATACGAAAAACCCCGTTGCCATCGGACAACGGGGTTCTGTTTTCAAAGAGCTAAGAAACGATTACATCGCTCCCTCGCGCTCCAATTTTTTGCGTGCGAGCTTACGGGCACGTCGGATAGCTTCAGCTTTCTGGCGCGCGTTTTTTTCAGACGGTTTCTCGAAATGCTGCTTGAGCTTCATTTCACGAAAAACGCCTTCTTTCTGGAGCTTCTTTTTTAGCACCCGAAGAGCTTGATCGACATTGTTGTCACGAACACTTACCTGCATGTGGTTTTCACCACCTTTCTAGGATAAAGTTGCAATAATTTGCAGGAACCTGCGGCTTATCAAGGTGAAATTGCTTTGTCGAGTTTGCTGTGAACTCGGACAGTAGCAGCCTTGGGCACTTCAGCTCGCTGGTGCGTCACGTTGTGGACGGCTCCTACCCAGCAAATTCACACTTCCAGCCCAGAGCTGACCTTGCCAAACTACACGCTTACGTGAAAAAGCGACTTTCGCTGCAGTTCGGCTGAAGGTCTGCCCGGCGGAAAGTTGCCCTTCGCCGCACAAGCGACCTGGGCGCCCAGAGGTGGTCATTGTGCTATGAAAAGTGGGCGCAAGGGGGGATATTGGGCCGCAACAGCGATCCTAAGGCAACCCGCTCCATACGGATTGATGTAATGGGCCAGATCCCCCCCCTAAAAAACTTCTAGGCACGACGCGCAAGCGACTTTGCTACCTTTTGAAAAGTATCGTCACACTGTTTGCAGAGGTTTCTCCAATTAAAGTAAGATGTTGAGAGGTCAGATACATCCCACACCTCGGTTAAGTATTCCCTAAGAAGAAGCGCGCGCTCATGGCGATCCCGTAGAGAGTGCGACCGAATCTTGTTGGCTATTCTTTGACGAAAGCCTCCATCAGTAATTGGTGTATCTACACACATAGCATCAAGGTAAGAAAACGACGCCATCCAATATCTCAAGTGATAAGCGCCTAGTGTAGTAATTCGAAACGAAGATCGTTTCTCGCCAAGAACCTCGTCCTGATCTTCTTCGAAGGTGACACGTTCGGGAGGCTCGATCAGCTTCTTATTCGTCAAATTCCTCAGGGACTCCCAGATGGCACCCTCGTTGAACCCCTTTAGTCGAAGCTCTTCTAGGATACTATCTGTCAGCACCTCGCCCTCCTTCGAGCGATGCGTGCCAGAGTCATTCAAATACCCTAAGATCATTGGGCATATAAAGTGATTCGAGGCCTGATTGGACTTCAAATCAAAAACATTCATCGCTATTACACGCTCTGGATCGAAGTATTGCGAGTCACCTTTTAAGGCCACTTTCCAAAGCTCGTGAATGGGTAAATAGAAATCCTCTCCATGCTGTAGCACTTCAACAATTTGCTGCAAGTCCACGTTCGGATTCCCAAAAAAACCTGCCATAAATTGGATCAGATCTCGAATATTTCCGCCTGTAATGTTCTCAAGAAAAAGCTGGATGTCGGTGTTCCGGTTTACTGCATCTTGCATGACCGAGAACAATGAGGCGATTCCACTCAGTTGGACATTAATCGCTTGCAACCGCGGGAGTGACACTTTTCCTTCAGCAATTCGAATAGCAAACTTAAGACGTTTTGATACCACCTCATCTACGCGAGGTGGACTAATAGTGAAAACTCTGTGCGGGTACGCCGACAGAGCACCTGATCTTCGAGAGTAATAGAATGTCTTTGGTCTGACTGAAATGAAGACGGTGGCCTCCCACTCGGATGCCAAGTTTTGAGCAATAATAAATGCCTCTTGTTGAACCTCCAGGGTCCTTTGGTCCGCGTTGTCTATTGCAATGATCACTTGCCGCTTGAGGTCCTTAGTAATAACTTGGAGGGACTTTTTGATGTGTTCAGATTTGTTTGACTGAAGTTCCTCAATTCTCTCAAACAGCTTGTCCTGATATTTTTCAAAGTTTGTTTTCTTTTTCTGACCCCAAATTGAGTCGTCAAATCGTACAATTTCGGATTTATACACTCTCATTACGAAATCAGAATTAAAAATATCAATTTTGTGATGGTCGTTCAATGCGGTTTCTATTGCATCTAGGACCATTTTCTTCGGATCCTCGTAGAAAACACCTTTTCTTCCAAGATCAATGTAGACGTATATAGCTTTTTGAAACTCCCTATATGCGCTCACATACATCAAATGTTTTAGGAAGGAAGTCTTGCCAACTCCGACATCACCAACCAAGGCAATAGGCCTATTCGAGACCGACTCTGTGAGTATTTCTGGGGTGAGCCTATTTGGGTTTTTTCTCCCGGCGACCGGGTGCGCCTCTACCTCGCCATCCGCATCAGGAAATAGTGACGAATATCTTGAAAGAAGCATGTGTTTTGTAATTAGGGAGTGCTGATTAAGGACGCCGCTCTCACAATAACAACTTTCCAAAAACTCTCTCTCGACCTCACTCTGGTCATCAATGTTTAGCAACAGAAGTTCGGATACATCCAACATTGATCGATGCATGTCTGATGGCATGCGCGGTTGAGGGTATTGTGGAATTTGAATCGATAGTTTTTCCGGTGCCTCAATTTGGGAGTAGCCATCCAGTTTAGTCAACAAGCTTCTCTCCACAAGCGCAGGGTGAGAGAGCATTTGCCAAGCTTCAATAAAGTTGGCCTGTAAGTGTTGGAGGGATTCAAAAACTAAACACACGCTGTTGTTAGTTTGTGATGGCATTCTAGTGGCGCGGAGAGCTATGAGCTGAGCGCCATTTGACACAATTGCAATCTCACACGCCCGATTTATTGAGTAATTTCATGCCTGATTGATGGCCTTCTCACATTCAACGCTGGCCGCCGCGATGTCCTTAACCGGTCGATATAGAGACGGCCGTTTTGATACTGGTATACTGAACGTCAGACCGACCTTTTTGGCTTCTAGAATAGCTATTGGAGGTGATTGGAGCTCATAGTCCGTGTATTCTTGCCCCTGAGATTTTTCGCGCTCTGCCTCTTCTTTTGACCACGCAAGGCAATCATACAGCAGACGATCCAGTATTTTGAAACGGGTGTTGGCTTCATTCGAGCTATCAGGCAGGCTTTTGGCCTCACGGCAAAGGGCCTCAAAATTAGCCTGCGGTTCTGCAAATTCCGTCACATATTTCTCCAAAGTTCTGGCATATATGAGCCAGAAATCTAGCCTAACTCTTGCCTCAGTTGCCTCAGTTGCCTCTGTCACGAGGTATTTCAGATAACTCAACCGTAGTGCAACATGTTTCAACCACAACCTTTAGTTAGGTCTTGTGTGTAAACTCTGCGCATCGTCGAACCAGGTGCCCGGACAGCGCCCTGTACAGATGCTACAGCCCGTCGGAATGACTCGAAAGAACTCTGGCTGATGCGCTGCGCTAGCGGCGGGCCGCTCCAAGGCAATGACTGCTGAGGGCTTGAACGGATGCTCGTTGCAGTGGAAGCAAACGTGCCGTTTAGAGGCGCTCGCTAGGCTTTGCAAACGTCGCTAACTGCGCACAGCAGCCGTCTGGGCAGCGCAACGAATGATCATTCTCCGCCTTTTTGGTGATTGTACGCCATGCTTGCAGTGAGCCTAGAACAGCGACCAAGCATGTGCATCGTCACGACGGCTTTGGGCCACATCTGCCTTTTGATATCGGTCCTGTATCGCGAAGGAGATTGCCGATCTTTTGCGGGCACTTTTGCGGCACCACTCCAAAGGGCAATCCACGACAAGACGCCGGGCGTACTGCTGGGCCAGACGGCCTTTCATCAAGGTGGTTTGCAAACAAAAAGCCCCGCCCGATCGCGTGGATCAGGCAGGGCTTGATTTTTTACAGATGGCTCAAGCCGCGGGAGAGATCGCTTTGGTCTCAGCGACGACGCTGGAACGGACTGGGGGTTTGGTCATGAAGGCGATCAAGGCGGCAGCGGCAAGCATGGCCGCGCTGATCATATAGGCCGACGTGAAGTTGCCAGCGCTGTCAAAGCTGCGCGAGGCGATCACTGGACCCAATGCGCCCGACAAACCCCAGCCAAGGTACACGAGGCCGTAGTTGGCGCCGTAGCCTTTGAGGCCGAAATAGTCCGCGGTCAGCGAGGGGAAGACGCTGAGCAGGGTGCCGTAGAACATCGCGCCCATGATGGCGCCTGCAATCAGCATGGCCTCGGTTGAGACGCCCATAAACAGCCACATGTTTGCGGCTTGCAGTACGAAGACAACGATCAGCGTGTTCACGCGACCAAGTTTATCCGACACCATGCCGCCGATCACACGACCAGCAGCGTTGGCGATGGCCAACAGGCTGACCAGATAGACCGCGCCTTCGAGACCTACCTGAAGGGAGGCGATCTGTGTGATGTTGCCGATCAGCATGACGCCAGCGCTGGAGGCGAGAGCGAACATGACAAACAGGAAGTAGAACTGGCGGGTCTTAAGCATTTCGCGCCAAGTCATTTCAACACCGGTGTCTGTGACTTTCGGGGCCCAGTCTTTGGGGCCTTCCGCCACATAGCCTTCGGGCGGGTTGACCACGGTCATGCCGAGGCTGACAGAAACAACCGTGATACCGGCGCCGAGGATCACAAAGGCGGTCTGCACACCGTAGGCATCCAGCAGTATGTTGGTCAGCGGAGCGACATAGACCGCACCAAAGCCGAAGCCACCCACGATCAGACCGCTGACGAGGCCTTTCTTGGAGGGGTGCCACCACTTCATCGCGGCAGGTGTCACGCAGGCATAGGCGAACCCGATACCGGAGCCGACAACCACACCGAAAGTGATGACCACTGCGACAGGGTTGGTTAGCAGGCCAGTGAGCATCATGCCCGCGCCAACAAGGGCGCCGCCGACCATAATGATACGTCTAGGGCCAATTTTGTCTTGCATCACGCCAGCTGCAAGCGTGGCGATGGAAAACACAATGATGGCGACACTGTAAGGCGTGGTTGCCTGTGTAGCGGTCCAGCCAAGGTCGTTTATGAGGGCGTCTTTGAAGACGCTCCAGGCGTAGAGGACGCCAATAGAAAGGTTGATACCGATCCCTGCAAGCAGGATCGTCAAAGGTCTTCTCGGCATGATACCGCTCCAATGTTTGAGGTGTGACGCGGCTCTAGATCGGCATTTCTGAAGGGTAAAGCGGCGTCCAACACCGCACGGCTGGCTGCGCGACGAATGGCTCATGCGGTCAATTCCATAGGCCAAGAGTGGCCTAGAGCCGGTTGAGTTGACTTCGGGAATCGGCGAAATTTGGCCAATCGGTCAAATTTTGCAAACACGTGGCCCACGTGATTGGCCGCGACCAAAGACACCACGCTGTTTGTCCCTCTTGGCCTTTGACAGATTCGCCGCCAATGTGGTCCTCGTTTACAATCTGGGGAGAGCGACATGGCAGCTGAGAGCTTGTTAGACGTGATTGGCGACACGCCGTCAGTGTGGTTGGACCGGTTGGTGGCGGCGCGTGGGCTGGAAGGCCGAATTCTGGCAAAGCTGGACTACTTGAACCCCGGCTTTTCCAAAAAGGACCGCGCGGCCAAGGGCATCATTGAAATGGCAGAGGCCAGCGGGGATCTGCGGCCCGGTCAAACTGTCGTGGAACTGACAAGCGGCAACATGGGCACTGGATTGGCAATTGTGTGCGGTCTGAAAGGCTATCCGTTTGTTGCCGTCATGAGTCGAGGCAATTCAGTGGAGCGGGCGCGGATGATGGAAGCGTTGGGGGCTGAGGTTGTGTTGGTGGATCAACTGCCCGGCTCGGTGACAGGACAGGTTTCGGGCGGCGATCTCGAAGAAGTCGATAAAGTGGCGCGCCGGATCGTTACACAGCGGGCTGCGTTTCGGGCGGACCAGTTTCACCACGCGGGCAATGCGCGCGCGCATTTTGAAACCACGGGGCCGGAGATCTGGCGCGACAGTGACGAGACCCTGATGGCGTTTGTGGATTTTGCGGGCTCTGGCGGCACCTACGGCGGCACCATCTCGGCGCTGAAAGGATTAGACGCGAATGTGCGTGGATATGTTGTGGAGCCTGAAGGCGCGGCCGCTTTGGCAGGCGCGGCGGTCAGGACGCCTGATCATCCGATACAGGGCGGCGGTTATGCCATGGCGGATTTGGAGTTCTTGCGTGCCGCGCCGGTAGATGGCTACGTGACTGTCTCCGGTGCCAAGGCCCGCGACACAACGCGGGCCTTGGCCAAAGAAGAAGGCATTTTCGGCGGGTTTTCCGCCGGAGCCAACGTCGCGGCCGCACTTGAGTTGTTGGCAGGACCAGAGAAGGGCGGCGTCATTGGCGTTGTGATCTGTGACAGCGGGTTGAAATACCTGTCGACGGATTTATGGGCGTAAGGCCGCAGAAGCCAGCCTTTATGGTTCCCAGCTTAGGGACGTTTTTTCCTCAGACAGCGCCCAGAGCTTTGCCGCCGTTTCTCTATTCAGGGCGCAGTCATCCAAGGGGCAGGCGTCGATTGGGCCAACCGTCTGTGATCGCTTGGTCGGACCATAGAGCGTTTCCAACTCAAGGCTGCCTTCTGTCGCGCACATAACTTCGGGGCAAGCGCCCTTTTCAGCGGATTGTGCGACGATGCGGGAGAGGATGGCCCACAAAACTTTGTTGAAACGGCTGGCCGTGTCTTTGAGCAAATTGGTGCGCGACGCGCCGAGATGGCAGACCTGAACCTGAACCGATTTGCCTGCGGCTTGAACCCGGCGCTGCAATTCATAGGCAAACATCATCTGTGCCAACTTGCTTTGGGCATAGGAGTTCCACGCGGTGTATTTCGTGTCGAAATTCAGGTCATCAAACTGAATTTTCTTCAGTCCCATTTTGTAGGCATTGCTGCCAACAACCACGACACGCCCTGAGGACTCCTCGATGCGATCAAAGAGCAGTCCGCACAAAAGGAAATGACCAAAGTGGTTCACCCCAAGTTGACTTTCAAAGCCGTCCACAGTGATTTCTTGATTGGCGACCTGCGCGATAGCCGCATTGCATATGAGCGCGTCGATCTGGGCCACCTGCCCTAACAGCTCCGCTGCGGCTTCTCGTACGGACGCCAACACCGCGAGGTCCATTTGCACGAATGTCACATCAGCGCCCGTGCCGAATTCCTGTTTCAGGGTGGCGATTGCGGCGTTTGACTTGTTGGCGCTCCGGTTCAGCATCACAACCCGCGCGCCTTTGGACAGGAGTGTCCGCGTTGCCTCAAATCCGGCACCGGCATTGGCGCCGGTGATGACATATGTCTTGCCCGTCAAAGACCCGATCCGGTCGGGAGTCCAGCCTTTTGGTCCAAATTTTTTGTGTGTCATCTTGTGTCTCCTGCTAGCGGCAATGCGTTGCTGCGCTGGGTGATGCTTCAAATTCGAATACTAAGATAAATCTCACAATCACTCAAAAATAGGTGATATAATCGCAAATTCATGCCTATTCGTATCAACTCAATTGAAAGCTGCAATTGGGGGACAGCCCCATGGATACGGCTGTGCTCGGCGACAGTCGGCTTCGGGAGCTATATTACGCCGTGCTAAAGGGGGCCGCAGGAGATTCGGCGCGGCGCGCCTTTGGGGCGGGCAACGAAATCTCGCGGGCGATAGAACATCTGTCATCTTGTTTGGACAAGCCCGTTACCATTGATGAACTGGCGGCTCAGGTCGGGATGAGCCGCGCAGTATTTCATCGCAAATTCAAGCAGGCGACGACAATGTCGCCCATCAAATTTGTCAAATCCATGCGCCTGAACAACGCCGCGATGAAAATCGCAGGCGGGATGAATGTCAGCGAGGCAGCGCTGGATGTGGGGTATGTGAGTTCTTCTCAATTCAGCCGGGAGTTCAAACGCATGTACGGGCAATCTCCTTGGCAATGGAGCCATGCCGCACAATTGCCCATGGGTATGGCGTGAGTCTCCCCTGTCTTTGTCACCTAAATTGCGCCTTTCAGCGCACTTGTTCGAGAGGGCGCTGCGCATTAGTGTCGTTCAATGAACACCTGTTCAATGGTGTGACGCACAGGGATAATTGGCAGGATGCGCGACAAGATTCTTGAGGCCACGGCGGCGATGCTGGTGGAACACGGCACGCAGGCCTCTATGGCGCGAATAGCCAGCCGTGCAGGGGTGGCAACGGGGTCGCTATATAACCACTTTGAAAACAAGGACGTTCTGATCCGCGCGGTGTACGACAATCTTGCACGGGTGGTCGAAGAGAACCTCGTGGTTGGAGATGATCCCGAGACGGATGCGCCGGACAGACTGGCGCGCTACATCGACAATCAGATCAGCTTTTTCTGGGCTCGGCCGGAGCAAGCCAGTCTGTTTGAATACCTGTCCAACGTGCCGCTTTTGCCAGCCGAAGAAGTGTTGAGCAGCTTTGAACGTACGTCGCAGTTTATCCGCGACCTGCTTATCGAGTTGCAAGCCGAAGGGTGGTTGATTGATGGCGACGTCAGCATCATGGGTGGTTTTATCGGCGGCGCGATCCGCAACACGCTGAAATGGCAGCGCACATTGGGCGCGGAATTGACCGACGAAAAACGCACCCAACTGCGTGAGATGTGCCTGCAGGCGTTGCGCCGCACTCAGTAATCGCGCTGATAGAAGATACCAACGCCGGTTTCGCTATCGGAATTCACCCGACCCTTAATGGTGATTTTTTCGTTGAGGTCGATGTTGAGATCAATGCTACTTTTGCCTTGGCTATCGACGCCGATCTCTGTGTAGAGGTTTTCGCTCAGGTAACCACCTGTCGTCAGCCCCGCGCCGCCGTTGTCGACACTGAGGCTGAAAAGACCACCACGACCGCCACCTCCGGACATTGAGGCCACAGCGCGGGCCAGTTGAATCGCCTGAATCGGAGAAATGTTGGCGATGTCGCGGCCGAACAAAAGCTGCGACAAAACTTCGTCCTCCGGCAGTTCCGGATCTGAGGTCAGCTCAATTTCGGGATCTTCCAGAAAACCATCAACGATCAGGCGGATTGTGGCTTCGGACTGTTCCGATATCGCGACGATGCGAACGGTGGGCACAAACCCCCCGGCCAAGGAGACGCGACCTTCCTCCAGTTCGAGCGTTTTGCCGACAAAGTTCATCCGGCCACGGATCAATTCCAACCCGCCCTCGGGCACGATGTTGGCGGTCGTGCCGCCAATGGTCAAACCACCCTCAAAATCAGCATTCAGACCCAGCCCTGATACGTTGATCCGCTCGCCCGTGCGCACATTGATGCCAAGGCCAAAGGGCCTGCTCCCGCCGCTGCGTTGTTTGTCTTCCTTGATCACTCCGGCGCGGGTTCGCGTCGTCAGAGAGCCGCCGGGTTCGCCAACATGCACGATATTGGGAATGGAGCCCACGCCGCCCAGCGCGCCGGCGCTTATGCGGATATCGGTTTGGCCCACCACCAAATCGCCGGAAATTTGGCCGCCGCCCGTCAAGGGGCCGGATAGGGCGATAGTGCCATCAACCGAAGTTTCCAGAAGCCGGCCCTCTTGGTGAGATATGTTGATGAGCCGGACCGGCAGGTTGGCGTTAAACGGCGCGGTCAGGCCGACGGTGCCATTCACCGCAATTTGACCACCTCCGGA
The DNA here is from genome assembly GCF_001292625.1 of Shimia sp. SK013. Classification (GTDB taxonomy): domain Bacteria; phylum Pseudomonadota; class Alphaproteobacteria; order Rhodobacterales; family Rhodobacteraceae; genus Shimia. Next base: position 106,513 of record NZ_LAJH01000021.1, on the reverse strand, counting down.
ATATGTCGTGGTAAAGTCCACCGCCGCCGTGGACTCGCGCAGGGTGACGGTGCCGCCGATGTCGTTGAAAGCCATACGCAATTCAGGCATCGCCATACGCGCGCCGCCAATTGAGACTGTGCCGGCAAGGTTTTTCGGGTCAAGCGCGCCGTTCAGGGCCATGTCGAGTTGCGCAGTACCTTGAATGGAATTGGGCGACAGCGCGCGGTTGGCGACGGCCAGCGGTAAGGAGCCCGTCAGCTTCACGGCATTTCCGCTGCCCTGAAGATCAACCGTGCCAGCACCATTCAAAGTGGAGTCAAACGGTCCGGCGGCATCAAGCGCGACTTGCCAAAGGGGTCCATCCTGCTCCGCCGACCCGGAAACGCGGGCGCGGCCCGGTAAGGTGGGAAGAAAGGTTTCAACTCGCGCGATTTCGAGATCGAAGTCCGCCTTGCCGCCGCCGCTTTGAGGCAGAGTGGCCAGAATGGTCACCGATGTGTCCGCGGGGCCGGTTGCGGCGGCATCAATGCTCCAATCGCCGTCCACCATCTGCGCACGACCGCGCAGCGATGCGGGCCCGGCGATATCCGGCACCACCAAGGCGACGTCCGTGAGTTTGGCAAAAAAGCTGAGGTCCCCGGCCGTGCTGGACAGAGCGCCCTTTGCGCCCGCATCGACAGCGTCGCTCTTGGCCGTAAATTCGCGCAGGGTCAGCCCGTCAAAGTCGCGCGCGGCGGAAACGGTGACCGTGGCTTCGCCTTTGATTAGGGCATCAATCTGCGGCTCGCCGACGGCGAGATCGCGGCTGCGCACAAAGGCTTGACCGTCAAACGCGCGGTCCAACGTGGCGAATTTGCCTGACACTTCAGCCAACACTTCGCCGGACACATCACGACCAGACAGCGCGGCAAAACGGGTTGCGTCAGGCACCAGTAGGCGGGCCTTTCCGTCGATGGCGAGGGATTGCGACAAGCCGCTGAGGGTTGCGTTGCCCCACGCCACGAGACCGCCGGACAGCACCTCAAAGGCCGACACTTCGAGATCCGCGCCTTCGTTCCAAAGCAGGTTGGCCGACAGAGTGCCATCGGAGCCGATGGCATCGGCAAGGCCCGCGTCTTCCATGCGCAGTCCGGCCATGTTCAGCAGCAGATCAGCGGAAACTTTGAGCGGAGAGGTTGGGTTGATCAGACCACGGCCTGAGATGCCAAGAGTTTCCAGACCGATGGCAGGCGTGTCCAAACCGGTAACGGTGCCGTCCAAAGTCCAGCGATCACCTCTGTCTGCGTCAAAGCTGGCTGTCAGGTTCGCTTGGTTCAATCGGATCGGATCGCCGGCCACGGGCAGCAGCATGGGCGTGCCATCAGGATCGCGCATCCGCAGGTTCAGGCCGAACTGGCTGGGCATGCCCGTGGCAGCCAAATCCAGATCGCCGGTCAGGTTCAATGCCGCTGTCCAAAGCGAAAGGTTTTCGAGTGTCACTCGGCCATCCGGGAACAGACGGGCAAAAGTGGTCAGGCCGATGTCACTGCCGAAGAAACGGCGGAATTCATCATCAAAAAGCGGCGCGATGTCACCGCGCAGGTCGGCCTGCACTGTGCGCACCAAAGCCTCGGTGTCGATCTGGTCCGGTTCAGCAGACAGAATGACCTGTCCCTTCAATCGATCCTGACCATCGCTGGCAAGGCGAATGTCTGCGGTGAAATCGTCAATCGGGCCTGCGCCAAGTGTGGACAATTCGATCGCAGGCGCTCCGGGGATGCCTGCGAGCGTGGTTACAATCCCGCCAGATGCCTCGGAGGCGTTCAAATCCAGCCGCAGGTCACGCGTGGTGTTGGAATAGGCCGCATCAATCAAGAAATGTCCGGACGCGCCATCAAGCCGCGTGGCATTCAACAGCACCTCTCCATCCCCACCCGCAAGGATCAGACGCGCTTGAAGCGAGAGCGCCAGCGCCTCGCCCAACACAGCCTCACCAAGTTCGATCCGTGTCGCAGTGAGATCGGCGATGTTGATGCTGACCGGCAGTTCAGGCAGGGCAAACGGCGTGGCTTCGGCCTTGGGTGCTTCGGGGTCAGCGGTGGTTGTTGGAATACGGGTCAGGACGATCTTATCGGCTTTGAGCTGATTGACGTCGAAGTTGCCCGCCAAAACCGCAAGCCGGTTCCAGTTGAGCGTGACTCCCGACAACGTCAACCAGATGCCGGTGTCGTCAGAAATGCGCAACTCTTGGAGCGTGGCTTGTGAACTGAGCGCACCACGCAGGCCAATGACCTCGACCTCGCGCCCAGCGCCGGACAGTTGGTCTTCGATAAAGGTCGCAAGCCGGCCTTTGTCTTCTTCGCTGGCTTCAGGCGTTTGCGTGGCGGTTTGCGCCATAAGCGAAACAGGCATTAAGGTCAGAAGGAGGAGAACAAGCCAGCGCATCAGAATGCATGCCCTATGCCGATATAGAGTTGCGGACCGCCGGAAGTGCCCCCTGAAACCGGCAAGCCAAGATCAACGCGTAGCGGCCCAAATCCGGTGTTGTAGCGCGCGCCAAGACCGGCGCCCGCATGCCAATTTCCGGCGCCGGTGACGTTGGAGGTCTCTCCAATAAAGCCAGCATCATAAAACGCCACGGCGGAGATTTTTTCGCTCACACGGACGCGCATCTCTCCGGACAAGCCAAGGAAAGACAAACCCCCACTGTCGATGCCGCCAACCGAGACAAAGTTGGACTGATAAGGTTGCCCGCGGACGGTTCCGCCGCCGCCGGAAAAGAACAGCAGATCGGGCGGGGTTTCACGGATGGTTGGGCCTATGATTGACCCGACTTGTAAACGACCCGCAAAAATCACCTGATTGTCAGAGCCCACGCCGCGATAGCCGCGCAGGTCACCCGTCAGCATCAAGCCGTTGGTGGCATCCGAATAGCCGAGGTATGGAAAGGCTGTGGCGCTGAGGAAGTAGCCACGTGTCGGGTCAGCGATATCGTCACGAGCGTCGTATTTCATCCGAACCGGCAGGCCGTAGATTGAGAAATGGCGATTGCCGAAATTGTCGTCGACCTCCGAGATGGCAAAGGCCAGACCAATCTCGGTCTCGAACCGCTCGGAATGGACGCGGCGCAAAGACACCGCGGAACCTACCTGACGCAGGAAATAAAGCGGTTCATCTTCTTGTTTGATTTCGAACCCAATCGTCAATTCAGTGTTGGGATCAAGCGTGGCGGGGCGAGAATACAGCGTACCGATGCGAAAATCCGTACCACCACTTTGTGCACCAATGCCTTCGATGGCTGCGTCAAAGCGCAAATTTTCGGCGCCGCCAAACAGGTTGCGGTGCATCCAGAACGCCGACAGGCTAAGGCCATCGCGGCTTTCGAGTTCGGCGCCGAACCCGATGCGACGCTTTTTGTCATCCACCAGTGTCAGGTGCATGTCCAAGGATCCATCCGGATTTGGCGTCTCGCCCTCGCGAAGATCAACCGCTCGGAATGTGCCAGTGCGGCGAAGACGGGTGGCCACGCGGCGGGCCTCTGCGGGGCTAAACTTCTCGCCGGTTGGCAAATCGGCAATCCGGCGCACGCGTTCGTCGCGCACATCAGAACCGCCTTCGTAGATTAGCGTGCCAAAGCTAAGTTCCGGCCCCGGTTCGACGTCGACTTGAGCGTCAAGCTCCGCGGCGCGGTGGTTTGCGGTGATAGATTGATCCACAATCTGCGCCTTGGCGTGGCCTTGATCCCGCCACCCATCCACCGCGGACCGGGCAGCGTTTTCGATTGCCGAAACCGATGCAGGTCGGCCACGTTGGAACGCCTCCGGCAACTGCGTCTCTGCGGCGAGCGGCACAACTTGCGCTGTGCCAAAGAGAAATTGTGGACCGGTGGCGATGTTCAGTTCGACCTGTTGGACCGTGGTGATTTCGGCAAATGGCGAAATCTCGGCGGCCTCTCGGCCATCAACACGGATACGGATTGTCGGGCCGAAATAGCCGGCTTCATATAGAATACCGATCAGCCGCCGATAGTCGGCCTGCGCCGCCGCGACGATATCTTGACCGTCGGTCATATTTTCGGACTGCGCCTGAAAAACCAGGGATCCGGCCGATAAGCTGTCTTTAAGGGGAATGTCTTCGGCAATGCCTGTCAGTTTGACGTCAAACGCCCAAACCTGCCCAGCCGCGAATGTCGTGGCGCATGCGATGGCCCACCAAAAAGACAAGACTGGGTGCCGACGGCGTGCGCGCAAAGAGATTCGGTTCTCACCTGCCCGTCCTGTCATCCGCCAAAAACCTTCACGCTGCGCTCTGATTGATCGTGCCACGCAGCCAGCGCAAATGCCATCGAAATTCGCTCTAGCCGTTGCGCTTGTGATTGATCATAACAAAGGCAACGGGCCTTTGTGCCGCGCCCACAGATGCGGAGCGCCGAAAGGTGCAGAGATCCCGCGCAGAAAAGGAGTGTGAATGACCCCGGAAGCACCTCTGCCTCCTGCGGCGCGTTTTATAGACTACGTGCGGACGGCAGTGTTTTACGGCGTCTCGTTTGCGCTGGCCCTGCCGTTTTTGCTGGTTTTTCCGCTAATAGTTCTGCCCGAACGCGCAGTGTTTCGCGTTTGCATGGTGTACTTGAAAATTCAGGGCGTCGCATTGCGATATATTTGCGGCATAACCTATCGTGTCAGCGGGCTGGAAAACCTGCCGAAGGGGGCGGTTTTGATCGCGTCTCAGCATGAAAGCACATGGGAGACTTTGCACTTTCAATACCTGCTGAACCGACCTGTGATGTACGCAAAAGAAGAGATCTTTTCATTCCCGGTCTTTGGGCCGCTGACCCGCAAATTGGGTCACATTCCAGTGGCACGCGTCGGTGGCGGTGACGGCATGCGCGAAGGGTTCCGCAACGGGGCCGAAACGGTGGCGGCCGGGCGTAACTTGTTGATTTTTCCAACTGGCACCCGCCGTGCGGAAGGGGCGGACACACTGCAATCGGGTGTTGGTGTTTTGTACCAATTGGCCAAAGCGCCCTTGGTGCCGGTGCGAGTTGCGTCCGGCCATTGCTGGCCTTCTGACACTGCATTGAAATTTCCAGGGACAATCACAGTGGATGTGCTGCCGCCCATCCCTGCGGGGCTACCTCGCACAGAAGTCATGCAGCAGTTGCGCCGGGCCTTGGCACATTCTTCGGAGCCCGCTGAGAAAGAAGGTTAATCACTCACGAAATATGACTCTCATTAAGGCTGGGGTAATGCCTCGACTCTAAATGTGATCCTGCATGTGCAAGCAGGTAGACAGATGGCAGACAATTCCAACAGGCCAATCATCATCAAACGCAAGAAGGTTATCGCCGCTGGCGGGCACCATGGCGGCGCCTGGAAGATCGCTTATGCGGATTTTGTGACCGCAATGATGGCGTTTTTCCTGTTGATGTGGCTGATCAACGCTACATCGGAAGAGCAACGCCTTGGGCTCGCGGAATTCTTTAGCCCCACGATTCCTCTGAACCGAATCTCTGGTGGCGGCAGCCACATGTTTGGCGGTAAAAATATCTCCGAAGAGCAGATTCTGTCCCGCTCGGGGCGCGGCGGATTGCCAACCCAGCTCACTGGCACCCCTGGCACGGAACCGTCCGAGGACCTTGCGTTTCGGCTCCAGGAAAAACTCGCCGAGGTTGAAGATTATCTCATGGGCGGCGGCGGCGAGAGCTTCTTAACAGACAACACAAAAAAACACGTGGTGACACGTTTGACGGACGAGGGTTTGGTGATCGAGCTTTTTGCCGCAGAAGACCAGCCGCTGTTTGTGGACGGCACCGCGATACCCATGCCGATTATGGAGGATCTCGTTGAAATCATTGCGAGAGCTTCAGAAATGGTCGCTAGCGACATCGCGATCGAAGGCCATGTGCGTTCCGAGCCGATCATTCAACGAGAAACCAAAGTATGGGACATGTCGGCCGGCCGCGCGCAGGCTGTGCGCGGCATGCTGCAGAGCGATGGCGTCAACCCACGACGGCTGCGTCGGGTTGTTGGACATGCCGACCGTGAGCTGATTTCAAACAAACCCCGAGACGTGCGCAACAACCGGATTGAGATCATTCTGTTGCGCGAGTGACGAGTTTAATCCGGTAAGATTTTATCCGTTAGCAGGCTGTTAATCGCGTTCGTTCTATCACCGATCTAAACGGTTACAGCAGAAAGGCGTATCATGTCACTTTCATCCTCGCTCAATGCGGGCGTCGCAGGCCTCGCGGCGAACTCAACAAAACTTAGCGCGATTTCCGACAACATTTCCAACTCGGGTACCTATGGGTATCGCCGCGCTTCGACTGATTTTCACTCGATGGTGACAGGGAACGGCGGCGGAGCCTATTCCGCAGGCGGTGTGAAAGCGACGACCAACCGCCTGATCACCGAAGGTGGCTCCCTGGTGTCGACCTCCAGCGCGACAGATCTGGCGCTGAACGGTCGCGGATTTCTGCCAGTGGCGTCTTCGACCGAAATCAACGCCAATGTGACCAATCCGACCATGATGCTGACCAGCACCGGGTCTTTCCTTCCTGATGCGCAGGGATATCTTGTGTCGGACACGGGTCTGACATTGTTGGGCTGGCCCGCGAATTCCGATGGCTCGATACCGAATTATCCGCGAACCTCCTCTGATTCGCTGGAACCAGTCCGCTTGTCGTCCACGTCTCTGGTGGGCTCTCCGACAACAAGTCTGCAACTGGGAATTAACCTGCCAGCAATTGACACTGAGGAAGGTGCAGCCGGCACGCCACACTCAATGAGTGTTGAATACTTCGGCAACCTTGGATTCTCTGAAACCTTGGATATCTCGTTCACGCCGGTAGTCGCCGCCGCCGGTGCCCCGGCGACGAACCAATGGACCATGGTTGTCACCGACAGCGCCTCCGGTGGCGCGGTTGTGGGGGAATTCAACCTGACTTTTGATGACAGCCGAACGTCTGGTGGTTCACTTGCTGCTGTGACCACGGTGACTGGTGGTGCATATGATCCTCTCACTGGCAATTCGATTTTGACTGTGGCTGGTGGCCCTCTGGAGTTGAACATCGGGGAAATTGGCGGCACAGGCGGTTTGACGCAACTTGGATATGATTTTGCACCGCTTACGATCGAAAACGACGGCTCACCCGTCGGCACTATGACGTCAGTCGAAGTTGATGCGAACGGTATGGTGCACGCCTATTACAGCACGGGCATCACCAAAACGATTGCTCAGGTTCCGCTGGTGGATATGGCCAACCCGAACGGCATGACCTCGTTGAACTACGGCACCTATGTACCCACCAACGAAAGTGGCTCTTTCTATCTGTGGGACGCGGGCACTGGTCCGACCGGTGAAGTTGTCTCTTATGCGCGCGAATCGTCTGCCACGGATGTCGCCCAAGAGCTAACGGATCTGATCCAGACCCAGCGGGCCTATAGCTCAAACGCGAAGATCATTCAGACAGTGGACGAGATGTTGCAGGAAACCACCAACATCAAACGCTGATAACAACAAACGCGGCTGAATTTACTGCAGGAGGCAATCATGAGTCTTTCAGGAGCCCTGACAAACGCTATGTCCGGCCTTTCGGCCGCGTCCAGAAATGCGCACGTCACATCCCACAATATCGCCAACGCAATGACGCAAGGGTATTCCGTGCGCAGTTTGTCGGTGGCAAGCAACGGCTACACTGGCGGCGTTTTGACAAACGGGGTCATCCGTCATTCCGATCCAGTTTTGCTGGCGGAACGGCGGACTGCAGATGCAGATGCCGGTCAGGCCGGCGTTACTAACGCGTTTTATACACGCCTCGAATCGCTGGTCGGTACACCCGATCAAAGCTCCAGTCTGTCCGGCACATTTTCGGCATTCGAAGCGGCGCTTATTTCTGCGACAGGCGGGCCCGAAAGCGACGTGCGCTTACAGAGCGTGGCAGATCGCGCCTCCATGTTGGCGCAGTCAATTAATACATCCGCCAATGGCATAAAAGACATGCGCGAGCAGGCCGATTCCGAAATTGGAAAGATGGTCGATGGATTGAACGGACTGCTGTCACAGACCGAAACCCTGAACAAAAAGATTTCGCAGGCTGCCGTGCAAGGCAAAGACACTGCAACCTTGATGGACCAGCGCCAACAGGTGATCGACCAGATCAACGAGATCGTGCCTGTACGCACTATGGAACGCGACAACGGAGGATTGGCGCTTTATTCCTCAAACGGTGCAACACTTTTGGACGGCAAAGCCTACGAAATCGAGTTCTCACCGACGCCGACGATCATGCCTCATATGACACAGGGCAATGGACTTTTGTCTGGCCTGAGCATCAACGGCCAGGCTCTCAGCACCGATTCGGATCGGGGCCCATTGGCTGGCGGAAAACTGGCGGCTCAATTCCAAGTGCGTGACGAACATACCGTGACCGCGCAGGCCGAGTTGGATGCCATCGCACGCGACCTTGTGGATCGTTTTCAGAACAGTGGCGCAGACCCGACACTTGCCGCCGGTGATCCTGGCCTCTTTACTGATGGTGGGGCAGCCTTTGATCCTGCCAACGAAGTAGGCCTGGCCGGGCGACTGGATATCAATGGTTTGGTGTCACCAGACGGCGCGGAAGAGTATTGGCGTCTGCGCGACGGGCTGGGCGCGGCAGCACCGGGTGATGTGGGTGACAACAGCGTGCTGACCAATCTGGTGGATGTTGTTCAAACATCAACCGTGCCGGGATCTGGCGCATTGGGTTCCAAGGCCGTCAGCATGTCCGAAATGTTTGGCAACCTGCATTCGTCCTACACCACAAACCGTGTCACCAGCGACTCGGAACTGACATTTGCGGCTGCGCAACAAGACACTCTTGTGTCCATGGAGTTGGCACAAGGCGTCGACACAGATACCGAAATGCAAAACCTTATGCTCATCGAGCAGGCCTATACCGCGAATGCAAAAATTATTCAGGCCGTGGACGAAATGATGGCCACGATATTGGGGATCTAAACCATGGCAGTTGCAGGACTTGGAACGTTGGCACGGCATCTGGCGATGCAAAACCAAATGACGTCGGTCAAAAGTGATTTCAATCGGCTTGGGCAAGAGCTGGCGTCCGGGCTGAAATCGGACATTGGGGCATCGGTTGGCGGCGACTTTCGCGCACTAAATGACATCGAGCGCCAATTGACCGTGCTGGACAGCTATGACCAATCAACTCTGGACGCCAAGCTTTTCACAGGCGCGATGCAGGCCAATCTGGACCGCTTGCATTCCATGTCGGCCAATCTGGCCAACTCGTTGATTACCACGGTCAGCAGCGGGACCGCCGGAGCCGCCACGACTGCCAGCGATATGGCGATGCAGGACTTTGAGTCGATGGTCGACACCCTGAACGGTCGTTCGGCTGACAAGTCGTTGTTTGCCGGGGCTGCAACCGACGGAGCGGCCACTATCCCTGCGAGCGAAATGATGACCCATCTGTCCGCTGCCGTGGCCGGATCAGTCACTATGACCGACGTCATCACCGCGATCGACGACTGGTTCATGGCGCCGGGTGGGGGATTCGAAACAGTGGGTTACCTTGGGTCGGCCAATCAAATTTCTCCGTTCCAGCTGAGCGAAACCGAAAGCACTTCGGTTCAGATCAAGGCCGACAACGAAGAGATCCGTCAACTGTTGCGTGACACGGCCATTGCAGCCATCGCCAACGATCCTGGTCTTGCCTTGAACAGCACCGACAAACTGGCGTTGCTGGACACGTCTGGCAAAGCGATGCTGACCAATCAGGACGCTATCATTCAGTCACGCGCCAATCTTGGGTACTCCGAGGAACGGATCGAAATTGCGGCCACCGGAAACGCCGCCTCTCGCGCCAGTTTCTCGATCGCCAGGAACGATATTGCGACGGTCGACGCCACCGAAGTTGCCGCCGAATTCCAAGCTGTGCAGCTGCAATTGGAAATGGTTTATACCATCACAGCGCGGCTCAACAGCATGTCCTTTATGGATTATATGTAATGAAACTTCTGCTAAAAGTCGCTCAAGTATTGAGCGCGCTGATCCTTTTGCCTTCACTGGTTATGGCGAACGAAATTCGCATAAAGGATCTGGTCAACTTCGACGGTGTGCGCGGCAACGATCTTGTCGGCTACGGTCTAATTGTGGGCCTAAACGGCACGGGCGACAGTCTGCGCAACGCGCCATACACCGAAGAAATCATGTCCAACATTCTGGAACGGCTTGGCGTGAACGTGACCGGCGAACAGCTGCGGCCCAAAAACGTGGCTGCGGTTTTTGTAACCGCCACGCTTCCGCCGTTTTCACGGGCTGGTGGGCAGATCGACGTGACTGTGTCCGCAATTGGTGACGCCAAGAGCCTGTTGGGCGGCACACTGGTGATGACGCCCCTGAACGCTGCTGACGGTGAAATCTACGCTGTGGCACAGGGCACAATTATTGCTGGCGGCATTGCTGCACAGGGTGATGGCGGCGGTGTGGTGCAAGGTGTTCCAACCGCTGGCGTTATTCCGTCGGGTGCGCGCGTCGAGCGCGAGATCGAGTTTGATTTCACCTCGCTGACCAGCATGCGTTTGGCCCTACGCGAACCGGATTTTACCACTGCCGGTCGGATCGAAAACGCGATCAACCAAAATTTTGGCCGCCAAGTCGCGTTGATGACAGATGCGGGCACGGTAGAGGTCGATATTCAACGCACAGGCCAGCCGACAGCGGCGCATGCGCTTGGACAAATTGAAAACATTCTGGTTGCGCCGGAACGCAAGGCACGAGTGGTGGTAGATCAACGGTCGGGCACCATTGTTATGGGCGAGGACGTACGGATTTCACGGGTCGCGGTGTCGCAAGGCAACTTGACCCTGCGCATTCAGGAACAGCCCTTGGTCGTGCAACCCAACCCTTTTGCGAACGGTCAAACCATTGTGGTGCCGCGCACTGATGCCGAGATCGACAAAGGCGAAGGCACGGGCCTCGCGGAAGTGGCCGGCGGCACGTCGTTGTCTGAGGTGATTGCCGGACTAAACGCGCTTGGCGTTGCGCCGCATGACATGATCGACATCCTCAAGTCCATAAAAGCGGCCGGTGCTCTGCATGCGGAGTTCGTCGTGCGCTAACTTCGCACTTTATCTGATGTCTGGAGAGTTTTCAGATGGGCGGTGCCAGAGATGGCGCCGCCCTTTTTGATTGTCAGATGGCCAGATATAGATCGGGCGTTGGTCAAGAATGCGTCGCGACACAGGGACAGGGTTGCCAGACTGCAAACCGGCGTCTGCGAGGCGTTTCCATCGCATCAAGGCGGGCTGTCGCATGAAATGCTGCTGAGGGTATATTCATAGAAAAAGCGGCCCCGCGGAGCCGCTTTAGTAGACGGTACACAATGGATCCGTCTTCACATGTAACTGCGTACCAGCGCGCCCGCGATCAGGCTCCAGCCGTCTGCCAGCACGAAGAAGCTGAGCTTGAACGGCAGGGACACAATTGCAGGCGGAACCATCATCATACCCATCGACATCAGAACCGCAGCAACAACGAGGTCGATAATCAGGAACGGGAGGAAAACCAAAAAGCCGATTTGAAACGCGCGGGCCATCTCCGACAGCATGAAACTTGGAACCAGCACCGACAAAGGCGCATCCGGCCCCGGCAGGGTCGCGGCCGCATCAGGGCGCAAAGCCGCCAGCGCAAGGTAGGTGTCCGGATCCATACGGTTGGACATGAACATGCGAAACGGCCCGACCGTACGCTCAAAAGCGACTTCCGCACTGATTTCTTCGGCCAACAAGGGCGTCACGCCTTCGGTCCACGCCGCAACAAAAACAGGTTCCATCACAAAATACGTGAGGAACATAGCCAGCGACACCAGCAACATGTTGGGCGGCGAAGCTTGTAGCCCGAGGCCCTGGCGCAGGATAGAAAGCACCGTGATAAGAAAAGGGAAGCAGGTCACCATGATCGCGATGCCCGGCGCCAAAGACAGCACCGTGAGCAACAGGAAAAGCTGAATGCTGCGCGTCGTCAGAGAGCCCTCAAGACTGGACGCAAGCGAGGTGTCCTGGGCCATCGCCGGATCGGCCGCAAAGCCGAGAAACAAGATTGTGGCGACGGCCAGTATGACCGCCCGTCTCATCCCAGACCGGCCTGCATGTCTGCGAGTTCGGTCAGGCGTACGGCCAATTGACCATCCGGCGCGCCCTCGACCTCTTCAAGCTGACCGCGACCGATCATCTTGTCACCAATGTACAGTTCGACCGGGTCATCCACGCGGCGATCCAGTTGCAAAACCGAGTTCTGGCCGAGTTTCAACAAGTCAGAAATTGCAGGGCGGGCTTTGCCCACGGAGATGGTGATTTCCACCGGTACCGATGTAAACGGGTTGCTTGCATCGGGTTTCATTGCGTCAGCCATTCTGGGCCTCCTTGCGGGTTTCATGCGTGAACGCAGAAAACGCCTGCTCGACGGCGCCAAGCACCTCCGACAGGTCGACTTCGCGCTCACGCGTGTCAAATTCAAATTGAGCCTGGCCAGAAGCCAAGTCGGGATCTGTTGTCATCACCACCGGGAATTGCAGATCCTCCGGCAACATCGCGGCGACCGTTTCGTGATCGTCTGGCGAAGTCACAAGATTGACCTGCGTGGCACCGTGCGTTTGGATGATCTGGCGCAGTTCCTCGACCACAACGGCGCCAACGGATTTACGGGCGATCTCCGGCAAAACGGTCATGATCGCCTTTTCCACCATCGGCGCGATCTCGCTGAGCACAGAACTGTGGGCTTCGTGATAGGTGAAGGACAAATCCTGAAGGTTAGCAGCCAGAGTTTCACTGATTGAACTATGCGCATCGTCACGCGCTTTGGTGGCGTCTTCCCACCCCGCTTTGTAGCCAGTTTCATAACTATCCAGCAGCGATTCCTCGCTCGCAGTCACAGGCGCAGCAGATGTAGTTGCAATCTCTGCACTTCGGCCGAAATCCTCTAACAGGTGTGAAATACTCATCTGGATTTTTCCTGCCGACCGTCTTCAAGCCAACTGCGCAAGATTTCTACGGTTTCTTCTTGGCGATCGCTGATAAGAGAGCGCAACCTCTCTACCGCATCACCTTCGGGCGAATCCGCACCGCCGATCGCAGGCAAACCACCCAAGTCGCCACCGTCAAATGCGGGCGCCATTGGAAATCCGACATCGCCCATGGCCGGCAAATCTCCGCCCAGCCCAGGCAAAGCAGCAAAGTCGCCGCCGCCTTCAAGAGCGGGCAACATGGCCGGTGAGCCGTCCAGCGCCGAGCCACCTGCATCGCCACCCTGAGATGCAAGCAATGGCCGCACCACAAACAAACCGAGACCCAAAGCCACGACACCCAAAATCACCATTTGAATTATCGACATAACATCAAGCTGCATGCCGCTGAGCATCGAGCTTTCGGCGGCTGTCCCCATTGGGTTGATCGGTTGGAAGTTCATAGATTTCAGAGTGATCACGTCGCCCCGTGCCTCGTCGAAACCGACAGCAGAGGCCACAAGTTCACGCATGCCGTCGAGCTCGGTGTCCGGTCGCGGCACAATTACCTGATTTCCGGCCTCATCAAGCTGCGGCGTTCCATTGATCAAAACAGCCACAGTCAGGCGTCGAATGCTTCCCGGTTGGCGCACCACTTCGCGTTGCGTCTCGGATACTTCGTAATTCACCCGTTCACGGGTCTCACGGTTCTGGTTTGAGGAACCGGACGCGTCATTGGCGTCGCCGTCCGGCAAATTGGAAGCAACAGTGACCTGCCCTTCGGAGTTTTGGGAATCAGTGCTGCGTTCTTCTGTTTCTGTGCTGATTGCGACCCGGCTGGAGGGATCAAAAGTGCGCTCTACGATGGATTCCGTCTCGGTCACCGTATCAAGGCTGACTTCTACCACGGCATTGCCCGCTCCCACGCGCGCTTCGAGCAAGCGCTGCACGGAGGCGCGCATCGAATCCGCGCGGTCTTCGCCGTTTGAACTTTTGGTTTCTTCAAGCGCGCCGATCAGGCCACCATTGCCATCGATCACTGCTACATTTTCGGGAGACAGCCCAGCAACCGCCGAGGCAACAAGGAACCGTAAGGCCTGCGCATGTTTCTGCGGAAGTGTACCGCCGTTTGCCGTGACCGTCACGCTTGCCGTTGACTTGACGGACCGTTGAAACGGATTTGAGCCGGCGTTGGCAATGTGCACGCGTGCTTTGCTGATCAACGGGCCGCCTACGATCGTGCGCGCCAATTCGCCTTCTTTTGCGCGCCAGTAAGCGGCGTCAAACATTTGGGACGTTGTTCCAAAGCCGGAAAGCGAATCGAGAAGTTCGTACCCCTGAGTCGTGTTTGCTGGCAGACCCTCGCTTGCCAGCGTCATCCGCAGCTCGTCCCGCTGCGCCCCTGGCACGAAAATTGAACCACCACGGATCTCAAAGGGGACGCCACGTTGCTCGAGAGAGCGCACAACATCCCCGGCGGCGCTGCTCTCTAATCCACTGTAAAGAAGAGTAAGTTTTGGATTGCTCGCGATTTTTGCCAACATCAGCACGGCCGCAAATACGGCCACAGTTGCACCGATTATGAAGGCCTTCCGGCGCATATCAAAACCCGACCAAGTTTTTAGAATTTGTGTCACGTTCACTCTCCGACGGGCCGGATCTTCTACCCAGCCGCTCAGAGACTTCATCACGCATCCGACTTAACAATCGGTTAGTGAGTGTATGATTAAAAACACGAGAACAAAGAATTTGGATTCTCGAAATGACCGACTCAAACGTCGAGACAGAAGAAACGCCTAAAAAGGCATCTAAACTTCCGCTGATCATAGGATTGGTGCTTGCGCTGGTTGGCGGTGGCGGTGGGTTTTTCGCTGTTTACTCCGGCATGCTATTTGGCTCGGAGCCCACCAAAACCACCGTATCCGAAACCGCCGAAACTTCTAAGAGTGCACTTCCTGACGTTGGATATGTGGCCTTGGCGCCTTTCATCGTTTCTTTAACGTCCGATGGCCCTGCCAACCTGCTGCGCTTCGCCGCGCAATTGGAGGTGCCAAACGAGCATCTGGAAGAAGTGGAGCGCGTGAAGCCGCGTATCATCGACGTGCTGAACGGATATTTGCGCGCGTTGAGTGCTGAGGATATCGAATCGCCTGACGCGCTAGTGAAATTGCGCGCTCAGATGTTGCGCCGTGTACAAATCGTGACCGGATCAGAACGCGTGAGCGACCTGTTGGTCATGGAATTTGTGCTGAGCTGAACGGGAGAACCCAGATGAGTATAATTGCAGACATCCTGATGGTAGCAGGCGCGCTTGGCGCCACTGTCTATTGCTACGTGCTGGCGCGTCGGCTGGCCAAGTTCAACGACCTGGAAGCCGGAGTTGGCGGTGCCGTTGCTGTCTTGTCGACTCAGGTCGATGACCTGACACGCACGCTGAAATCGGCGCAAGCAACCGCAGGAAATTCTTCTAAACAGCTGCAGGAATTGACCAAGCGGGCCGAAGGCGCATCCAAACGTATGGAGCTTTTGCTCGCGTCGATGCACGACCTTCCAGATCCCGAGGAACTGAAAGCGTTTCGCACGTCAAAACCAACAACGATGTTCGTTCGCCATTCAGATGACGAAGAGTTTGGCACTCCGGTAGAGGAACTTAAGAAAAGCGAGCCTGAGAAAGACGACTCGCAACAGGACGTCTCTGACGACGCAGAAGAAAAACCGCAGCCCAAACCCAAATCAAAGCGGCGCAAACAACGCAAACGGCGCGGTAAGAAAAGCGATTCCCAAACCGACGAACAGAAACCGGCGTTCAAACGCGCCAGTTGATCTGAGCAAAAAGAAAAGGAGACAGCACGATGTCGAAGAAAACCGCTGTCAAACAAAAATCTAAGCAGGGCGACAAACAAGCCCGCAAAAGATCTCAGGCGCAGACCCGACCGACGAGAGGCACCTTGTTTGTCGTGTCGTCGTTTCTGGTAGCGTCGGCCGTCTTGCGTGTCGGCATCGGCGCAAGCGAGGCAATTGCCCGCGAAGATTTTGGCGCCGCGTCTCCTTTGGGGGCGATGTCCACGCCCCAGATATGTCAACAATCTGAAGATCTGCGCCCGCTGATGGCCGCCTTTGATGAGCGCGAAGATCGAATCGCGAAACAGGAAGAGGAAATCCGAAACCGCATGCAGGCGCTGTCTGTCGCGGATGCAGAGGTGACCCGGAAACTGTCCGAACTTGAGGTCGCCGAAGACCGTCTGCGCAACGTTATTGCCATGGCAGAAACCGCCGCAGACGACGACGTGAGTCGGCTGACGCGGGTCTATGAGACCATGAAGCCGAAAAACGTCGCGGCCTTGTTTGAAGAAATGGACCCCGACTTTGCCGCCGGTTTTATCGCCCGCATGAACCCCAATTCGGCCGCCGGTGTCATGGCCGGGCTGAGCCCGCATGCCGCCTATACAATTAGCGTGGTTCTTGCCGGTCGAAACGCAAACGTGCCCACGGAATAATAAGTCTTAACCACTGTGTGGTTTGTGCGTGGATAAGAAATACAGGAGACACCAGCGTGCTTGGTATCATTGGCATCATTGTCGTATTTGTGATGATTTTCGGCGGCTTCCTTTTGGCAGGCGGCGATTTGGGAATCATCATGAAGGCACTTCCTCTGGAAATGATGATCATCGGCGGCTCCGCTGTTGGCGCTTTCTTGGTGTCCAACTCGGGCGCGGTGGTCAAACACACACTCAAGGACATGGCCAAGGTGTTTAAAGGCACCCATTGGAAGGAGGCAGATTATCAAGATTTGCTGTGTCTGATGTTCGAACTCATCAAATTGGCGCGAAAGAATCCGGTCGCAATCGAGGAGCACATCGAAGCGCCCGATACGTCAGATATCTTTTCCAAATACCCAAAAATCCTCGCCGACAAAGAGGCGATTGCCCTTATCGCGGACACATTGCGCTCGGCCTCTATGAACTACGATGATCCGATGCAGGTCGAAGAGGTTCTTGAAAAACGGATCGATGCGCATATTCACGATATGGCTCACTCGTCCCACGCGCTGCAGACCGTTGCGGATGCGTTACCCGCACTGGGGATTGTTGCGGCTGTTCTGGGTGTGATCAAGACCATGGCCTCTATCGATCAGCCGCCAGAAATTCTTGGCAAAATGATCGGCAGCGCGTTGGTCGGGACCTTTCTTGGCGTTTTCCTCGCCTATGGTCTCGTCGGTCCTTTTGCCACCAAAATCCAAAGTGTGGTTGAAGAGGATGCGCATTTTTACAAGCTCATTCGCGAGGTTTTGGTCGCAAATCTGCATCAACACTCTCCGAACATCTGTATCGAGGTGGGACGCCAGAACACCCCGGCCCATCACCGCCCCAGTTTTAGCGAACTTGAAGAAGCCATCAAGTCACTGAAGAAGGAGGCCGCATGACCCATCGCTGGCTTGCTATATCGGTTTTGGCTCTGGCGTCTTCAGTGTCAGCAGAGCCTGTGCTGTTTCAGTCAGGAGAGCACTCAGGGTTCACACGCCTCGTGGCCACCTTGCCTTCGGCGGACACGCAATGGCATGTAACTGGCTCGGGTCGCATTTATACGTTTAAAGTCGAAGGCGACGATTTCAGCTTTGACTTGGATGGCATTTTTGAGCGTATCCCGCGCACGCGGCTAAGCAACCTAGTAGCAAAGCCCGACTCGGGTGAAATCGAATTGCAGCTGGCCTGTGATTGCGAGGTTTCAAGCGCCTGGTACAACGACCGGCACGTGATCGTGGACATCCGCGATTCAACCAACGAAGAAGACGTCGCGCCCATTCCTGCTAATTTCCTGTTGCAGATGGAATCGGCCGACCAAAAAAAGCCATTTCGCTACACTTGGGCCGAAGCCACACCTGTGCCAACACCCGCTGTTCAAGCGCCGGTTGAAGAACCTGCAACCCAACTTTCTGATCCAACACAGAGTTTCGGTTCCTATGTAAGCGATCAGGACAAAATCAGCCGCGTCGCTCAACAAGTGATTGATCAAATCAACCGAGCAACAGAGCAAAATCTGCTTCAGGCGCAAGCGCCAGAAATCCTCGCTTTGGAAGAGGGTCCGGGTCCTTCGCAGGACCGGACAGCCATGCCACCGCCGCCGTATGCCAATAGCGATGCAGCCTGGCGATCACAGAACACTTTGAATGTCACCACGTACAACGCGTTGGACGTGGCCGTACAAGAAATCGCTGCCGTCCTCGCCGGCCAGTCCGGCGCATCCGAATGCATCGCTGACAGCCGTATCGATATCGAAAGCTGGGTTGGAGAAACCGACTTCTCAACCGAATTGGGCAAACTCCGGTCCGGTATGGTCGGTGAATTCGACATGACATCACCAGAGTCGATGACCAATCTGGCACAGTTTTACATTGCTCACACGTTTGGGGCTGAAGCCGAACAAATCCTGCGCGGTATCTCAAACACCGACAAGGACCCGGTACTTACAGCGATGGCGCAATTGGTGGAAACCGGTCAGGTGACCAAATTTAACCCGTTTTTCGACCAAGGCCACTGTGCCTCCGGTGTCGCGTTTTGGGCTGCGCTGTCCGGTCAACGTTTGGCTGGAGAATCGGCGGTGGACAGTGCGCTGGAGACGCTTTCTGGACTGCCAGTGAATTTACGGGAACATCTTGCACCAATCCTGAGTAACAGGTTCGTCGAGTTAGGCCATACAGAAGCCGCCAGCTATATTCTCAACTCGATCGAACGGACCAACACCGATCCGGGGCCTGAATTTGATATGGCTCAGGCAGCGTTGCACGCCGAGTTGGGCGAGACTGATGCTGCCGTTCAAAAACTGGAAAAGGTGGCCGCTCAAAACACGACATTGGCGCCGGCCGCTGTTGTGGATTTGATTGCTTCGCACGTCGCAAAGGGAACCATCGTACCAAGCGATACGGTTTCGCTCGTTAGTGCATTGGCCGTAGAACATAAGGTGGGCATGATGGGTCCGGCCTTGCGCAACGCGCACGCGCAGGCCCGCATGCTCGCGCAGGACTTCAATCCGGCTTTTGATGTTGTGGCCGAAATCGCAAAAATCGACGGCAAAGACGTCGCGGTAAAAATCCGCAGCGACGTCACAAACGCCTTGATCACTGAGGCCGAAGGTTTCGATATCATCAGCTACGCCATCGCGCGGAAGCTGATCGATCCTGACATGCTGGTGCCTGAAACGGCTGTAACGCTGGCGGAGAAGTTTTACTCATTGGGGTTTCACGATCAGACCAAACGCGTCCTGCAATCGCTCCCGATAGAACATGCGACATCCGAGGTGCATTTGCTGAAAGCCAAGATCGCTTTGGCTGACAAACTTCCACGCCGTGCCGAAGCTGAATTGATGAGCGTCACCGGACCTGCTGCTGACACATTGCGCGCTCAGGCGCGTTCCATGGCGGGGGATCATCACGCGGCAGCGGAAATCCTGCACGACATGGGCGAAGTCGAACGCGCCGCCTTTGAGGCCTGGTTGGGCGGCGACCTCAGCGGGTTGAGCGCGCTGGATCTCGAGGTCTATCAGCGCATTGAAGCTATGCTGCAATCTGCCGCCGCAGACACCACCGGCAGCGACGCGGAGACCCAGACTCTGACACACAATCGCGCGCTATTGAACGATAGCATGGACGCCCGTAGTGCCCTGTCCGAATTGCTGAATTTGCACCGGGTGACCGAGCCGTCCTCCTAGGAGAATTCCGGCCTGAAAAGGCCTAACATCGCTTACCAAATTTAAAGATTCTGCCTTTAGGTGTTTCGTGTACTGGCAGAAAGCTCACCGGATGAAAAAACAGAAGTTTTTCAACGTTTTGACGGCGGAAGTCCGTCTTGCGTTCAGACGAATCGCACCGCGTTTTGTCACCATTTCCTTGAGTCTTTGCAGTGCCCTTCTGATCCCAACATCGGCGCAAGCATCATATGGCGAAACTTGTGACCGCGTGGCGCGGATTGCGGCCGGGGAATCTGGTGTTCCGGTTGAAGTTATGATGGCAATCACCCGCACGGAAACCGGCCGCCGGGCAAACGGCGCTTTGGCACCTTGGCCGTGGACCGTGAACATGGAAGGCGTGGGCAAATGGTTCGACACCCGCGAAGAGGCGCTGACTTTTGCGGTTTCAGGTTTGAAGCAGGGCAAACGCAGTTTTGATGTGGGCTGTTTTCAGCTGAATTATCGCTGGCATGGCGAACATTTCAAAGACGTGCACCAAATGTTCGAGCCTTTGGAGAATGCCCGCTATGCAGCAGATTTTCTAGCGCGGCTTTATAGCGAAACCCAGTCTTGGGAGTCTGCTGCCGCCGCTTACCATTCGCGGACGCCGAAATATGCCGACAAATACAAAGCTCGCTACAAGCAAATCCTCGCAAACCTGCCTGATATACCTGCGCTCGGCGTCGCGACGCGCACTGCCGGCACCGTGACTGCTCCAACACAGAGAGTTGTGCGGCAGGCCAGCGTCAACGCGTTTCCACTGTTGCGCAAAGGCGTTGGCGTCTCCGGCATGGGGTCCCTGGTTCCTTTGGGCAACAGCGAGAACCGCCCCTTGTTTGACGGAGGGAGCTAGGCTGTGAATTCCAATTCAATGAAGGCGCTGTTCAGCCCGACAATCCTTTTGGCGCTCGCCTTGATGGCAATCATCGTCATGATGATCCTGCCAATGCCGTCCTTTGTGTTGGACGTAGGCCTTGCCGCGTCCTTTGCACTGGCGATCCTGATTTTCACAGTGACCTTGTTCATCGAGCGCCCGCTCGATTTTTCTGCGTTTCCGACGATTTTGCTGGCCTCCCTGATGCTGCGATTGTCGCTGAACGTGTCATCCACGAAACTGATCATTGGACAAGGCCACACCGGAACAGATGCCGCCGGAGATGTGATTCAGGGATTTGCGAATTTTGTTATGGGGGGCAGCGTTTTTCTGGGCCTCGTGGTGTTCGGCGTGTTGCTGATCGTAAACTTCATGGTGATCAACAAAGGCGCGACGCGTATGGCAGAAGTCGGCGCGCGTTTTGCTTTGGACGGGATGCCCGGCAAACAGCTGGCTATCGACAGCGACATGGCCGCCGGTGCGATTGACCACACCGAAGCCAAAGAACGCCGCGAGCGCGAGCAGCAGGAAACAACATTTTTTGGCTCCTTGGATGGCGCCTCCAAATTTGTCAAAGGCGACGCCGTCGCCGGCCTACTGATCACGCTTATGAATCTCGTCATGGGGCTGATCATGGGCGTGGCAGTGCATGGCATGCCGATGGGTCAGGCATTTGAAACCTATGCCATTTTAACTGTCGGTGACGGCCTTGTCACGCAGATCCCGGCGGTCATCATCTCAATCGCTGCCGCATTGCTGCTGGCGCGTGGTGGCAACAGAGGCTCCACCGACACAGCGCTGTCTGACCAGCTTGGGGCGCACCCCGCGGCCCTCGTCACGGTTGCGATTTTGATGGCGCTGTTTGCTCTGGTTCCCGGCCTGCCGTTCATTCCGTTCATCGCCGGTAGTATCGCTTTGGGAACGATTGCCTACTTCCGATTCAAGTCGATTGAAAAGGAAGAGGAAGATCTTGCCCAGCAAGACGATGCGCCGGTTGTCGCAAAAGACAAATCCATGGGCGACGTGCTGGATCTGGACGATATCCATGTCGAGTTTTCCACCGACCTGATCAACATGGTTCTCGATCCCGGCACCGGATTGGACGCCCGAATTTTCAACATGCGCACCCATGTGGCATCGACATTCGGTCTGATCCTGCCGGAAATTCGGCTTACGGACGAGCCGTCCCTGCCGAGTGGATACTATGTTATCCGCGTGCAGGGTGTCGAGCAGGTGCGTGCGCACCTGCAGCCAGAACGCGTTTTGGCGCTGGCGGGGAACAATCCTGCGGCGCTGCCAGCCGGCGAGGATGTATCCGAGCCAGTCTATGGGGCCCCTGCCCGCTGGATCGACACCTCTGTACAGGAAAAGATGGCGTTGTCGGGCGTCACCATTGTGACCCCAGGCGAAGTCATGGCGACCCATCTGCTAGAAACCATCAAAAACAACTTTGGCCGACTGCTCACGTTCAAGGCGCTGCGGCGTATCTTGGATGAGATGTCCAATCTGAGCGATGAGATGCGTGCTGCTGCGAACCGCAAGTTGTTGGACGAATACGTGCCAGACAAGGTGCCATTGGATTTGCTGCACCGGGTCATGCGGATGTTGCTGGACGAGCAAGTGTCAGTCCGCAACATGCCGCTGATCCTGGAAGCAATCGCCGAAGCACGCCATTCGCAAGCCTCGCCCGAATTGATTGCGGAACATGTGCGCCAAAGACTGGGCTTTCAGCTTGTGTCGGAGCTCAAACGCGACGACGGAACCATACCGTTGGTACAACTGGCGCCCGAGTGGGAAGACATGTTCTCGACCTATCAAGTGGATGGGGACAATGGCACCATGGATGTTGCCTTGCCGCCTGACATGTTTAACACGCTTGCCCAATCTGTTGCGGACCGCCTGAACGACGCAGGCAACAGCGGCACCTATGCCGCGCTTGTTACTTCCACCAGACGCCGCAGGTTTCTGCGTACCGTGCTGAGCGCCAAGGGGATCACCAATCCCGTGCTGTCGTTCGAGGAAATCGGCTTGGACGCGCGTCCGGCCCTGGTGGGAGTTGTGACCACGTGATCGAAGAGGCCTACGTCCTGTTAACCGCTTGGCAAGCTGCGCTTTGGCATGGCTTCTTGGTGTTCGTACGGGTCTCTACAGCGGTCTCTCTGGTGCCGGCTTTTGGGCAAAGTTTTGTGCCGCCGCGCATCAAGTTGGGTGTGGCGTTTGCCTTTACGATGATCGTGGCCCCCGCCATTCCCGCCTTTGATGCGCCAGAACCCACGCTGCCGTCAACGGCGTGGTTTTGCCTGACTGAGGCCTGTGCGGGGCTCATCATCGGAGTAAGCCTGCGCATGTTCATTCTGGCCTTGCAGACGGCAGGATCCATTGCAGCGCAATCGACGTCTCTGGCACAGCTTCTGGGCGGCGCAGGCGAACCGATGCCAGCGATTGGTCACCTATTAATGGTGTCTGCGATTGCGCTGGCGTTCACCATGGGGATGCATGTGCATTTGGCCGGTATGTTCATCGGGTCCTACATGTTGTTTCCCGCCGGGGTATTCCCTGTGGCGGAGGTTCTGGCCGAATGGGGCGTGTCGCACATCGCGTCCGCATTTGCGCTGGCGTTCAAACTGTCCGCGCCGTTTATTCTGGTCTCCGCCCTCTACAACCTCATGCTTGGCGTGATCAACCGCGCCATGCCCCAGCTGATGGTCGCCTTTGTTGGTGCCCCGCTGATCACCTTTGGTGGCTTGGCGATCCTGATGCTAACCGCGGGCACAATCATCACTGTGTGGTGGAGCCTGTTTGAGGCGTTCATGATCAATCCAGCGGAGGGCATGCTGTGAGTGGTCAGGACGACGATACCGACAAGACGTACGACGCAACGCCCAAAAAGCTGGAAGACGCCCGAAAGAAGGGTGAAATTGCCAAGTCACAAGATGTGTCGGTGGTCGCGGCTTACATGGGAATGCTGCTGGTTATGATCGGTTTGGGTGCGTCCACGATCAACGCCACAGGCGAATCTCTGATGGTCTTGTTGGACCAAGCTGAATCCCTTGCGCCGCTGTTTTTCGAAGGCAACCCTTCCGCACCCTACAGCGGCATCATGTGGCAAATGTCACTATCTGTCGCGCCACTGTTCATCGTCCCGATGGTCGCCGTGATCCTGAGCCTAGTACTGCAACGCGCATGGGTCTTCACGCCCTCCAAGCTCAAGCCAAAGGCCAGCCGTTTGAACCCGATCTCAAACGCCAAAAACAAATTTGGCCGCACCGGCCTTTTTGAGTTCGGAAAAAGTTTTGCCAAACTCGTTATTTACTCGATTTGCTTGGGCTTCTTCCTACGCGCACGCCTGCCGGAAATGGCCCACTCCATTCAGCTCGACCCGGCTATGGTGCCAGGGATGTTGGGTAAGGTTCTGGTGGAGTTTCTGACAATTGTAGCGGTGGTTGCCGGGCTGATTGCAGCGATTGACTACATGTATCAACACGCTGAATTCATGCGTAAAAACATGATGTCACGGAAAGAATTGACCGACGAGTCCAAAGAGGCTGAGGGCGACCCCTATATGAAGCAGAAGCGGCGCCAAAAAGGGCAGGAGATCGCCAGCAAACAGATGATTGCGGATGTGGAAACAGCGGATGTCGTCATCGTCAACCCAACGCATTATGCCGTCGCCTTGAAATGGAGCCGTTTGCCCACGGAAGCCCCGGTTTGTGTGGCCAAAGGGGTGGATGAAATCGCCGCCCGAATCCGTGAGAAAGCTAATGATTGCTCGGTGCCCATTCACAGTGACCCGCCAACGGCGCGAGCGCTGCACGCGATTGTCGAGATTGGACAGGAAATTCCGCCCGACAATTATCGTCAGGTCGCTGCGGCCATTCGATTTGCTGATGAAATTCGCCGCAAGGCTCGGGGTCGCGTGACATGAGCAACGACCTGCAAGATCTGCAAACCATAACGCAGGCCAATTATCAAAAAGCTCAGACCTCTATGCAGTCGGTTCAGCTAGAAGAATCCCGACTGCGTGCCTTGCTTGCCGAGTTGACGGACAAGGAAAATACGGGACGTGTAATGATGGCGAGTGACAGCGCACTGCAACGTACCGGAGCGGACGAAAATTGGATGCGCTGGATCGCGCGCAGCAGGCGCATCTTGAACATGCAGCTGGCCAACGTGTTGGTCCGCAAAGAGACCGCATTTCGCGAATTGCAGGCGCATTTTGGCAAGGCGGACGTGATGGAGAAGCTTTTGGAAGATCAAATCCAGACCCAACGTGCGCAGCGGCAAACCAGGTTGGTGACCTCGATTCTGGAGCTGGAGTTAAGCTGCGGAAGATCCGGCCGATAGATGGCACTAAAAGGCCCGCCGGATCAGAGTCCGGCGGCTGCACAAGTTTGGCGATCAACGCTATTTCGTATCGATCTAGGACAGATCCTGTCGGGTGATTTCCACGACAATCACATCAGTGATCTCGTCCCCGAAAATCGACTGGGCAACCTCAAAGAAGTTTCGGCGTAATTTCATCAATCGGCTGGAATTGGTGAAAGCACCATCGAAGCCACCGACATTGGCATAATCAAACATCACCTGCAGCAAAGCACCTCGCAGGCGAGGCTCATTTTCGATGATTTTTTCCTGGGCGCCGGGTTTCGTTTCCAGCGCGAGGCTGACCAACACCAAGGACTTCACCTTTCCGTCTTCGACAACCGGGACAATGAACTGGTCCGACAAGGTCAGATAGTCAACCGAGTCACTGATTTCGCCTGCAATTGGCGGCACCTCCGAGAGGTCATTCCCGGCATCCATTTCACCATCGGCCTCTGCCCCGATGGCAACAGGTGGCGCAGGTTCAGGCCGCAAGAAAACACCAGCGCCTAGGCCGGCACAGATGCCAACCACAGCTAGAAGAATGGGGAACAGTTTTTTTATCATTCCGGGCACCGATTAGAAGGGCAACACGATATCCAGCACTTGCTGGCCGAACCGCGGCTGCTGCATGTCAGTGATCTGACCGCGACCACCGTAAGACACGCGCGCCGATGCGATTTTTTCGATCGAGATCGAATTCTGGCGGGAAATATCCTCGGGGCGCACAAATCCGGCGACCAGAAGTTCACGTAATTCAAAGTTCACGCGCACTTCCTGAGATCCCTGAATAGACAGCACGCCATTGGGCAGCACGTCTACGATGGTCGCCGCAACTTGCAACGTCAGCTTTTCACTGCGTGTAACGGACCCGTCGCCGCTGCTGGAACTGGTCGAACCAAGTTCCACCGCATTGGACATCGACGCGCCTTCTGGCAATGCGCCATCAATCCGCTGAGGAATGCCGAACAACTGTGGCACGGACATGCTCTCAGACCCGGAACGGCTACGCTCCGATTGGTTGTCGATCGAAGCGTTTTCATCCATTTCAATCACCACCGTCAGAATGTCGCCGCGGCGTATCGCGCGGCGGTCCCCCAACAGTGACTTTCGGTTTCGGCTCCAAAGAGACGCGTCATCAGAATTGCGCGCCACATGCGAGGATTCCGGCAGTGGCGGCGTCATCATCGCGTATTGTTCCGGCGACTGCTTTACCGGGGTCAGCGTGGGCGGCTTGCCCAAGTGATCGCCTCGTCCACAACCAGACACCAGTAGTGCCAAGCCCATCAGAAATATTGTCAAATACCGCACGGTTTCTACCTTTTATTTTGACACACGGACTGTTCCGTCCGACATGACTGTTCCTGTCACTGTGGAGCGTGACCCCATGTTCATTACGCGAAGCTGCTCACCCACGCCGCCGCGATCCAGGGCGCGCCCCTCGGTTGCGATCTGAATGCCGCTGCCATCAAAAATCAGGGTCACGATCTGGTTTCGATCCACCAAAGCCGGCGGCCCCACGTCGCCCGCTTTGATCGGGCGACCCGGATACAGCGATTTGCGGGCCTCTTGTCCCAACACCTCAGCGGGATCATCATAGACACCTTGAGCTGTGCCACGTTTGACGCCGATAACGTCTGACGTGATGATGCTGTTTGCGCGAATGATCTGTGTCGCGACGATGATGTCGGCGGAAGCCGCAGAGGCGCCAAAGACCAAACTCAGGATGACAAGAAGCCGTTTCATTTACCGCACCTGGGTTGTGGCAGAAAGCATCTGGTCCACAGCGGTGATGACTTTGGCGTTCATTTCATAGCCGCGTTGGGCCTCGATCAATTCGGTGATTTCTCGCACGGAATCCACGGAGCTGCTTTCCAAGTAGCCTTGGTTGAGAGTACCCAAACCGTCCTCGCCGGGGTCCGCCACAAACGGAACTCCGGAGGCTTCAGTCTCGCGGAATAGGTTGCCGCCGATCGCCTCTAGGCCCATCGAGTTGGAAAACCCAACCAGCGTGAACTGGCCCAAAAGCTCAGCATCTACGCTGTCTGCGAAATAGGCATATACCTCGCCGTCCGCATTAATCGAGATGCTACGGGTGTCGTCTGGTATGGTGATTTCCGGCGCGACCGGGAAACCGTCGTTGGTCACGATCAGCCCGTCACCGCTGCGTTTGAAACCGCCGTCACGTGTGTATCCGGCGTCGCCTCCGGGCAAGGTAACTTCAAAGTAGCCGTTGCCCTCGATGGCGACATCCAGATCGCCGCCTGTCTCTTTCAGCGCACCTTGTTCGAGGTGCAGGGAAATCGCCGCCGCACGCACGCCAAGACCCACTTGAACACCCGTCGGCAAAACTGCTCCGTCGGCAGAGCTGACAGCGCCAGCTCGAGACACCTGTTGATAGTGCAAATCGGCGAATTCTGCGCGCCGGGCATTGTAGCCTGTCGTCGACATGTTCGCGAGGTTGTTGGAGATGGTTTGAACGCGCAACTGTTGGGCGCTCATCCCGGTTGCCGCGATTTTTAAAGCTTGCATGATGAGTTTCCCTTATTTGCCTACAAATGATTTCAGCGCTTCGCGGACCCGATTGTCTTCGGTTTCCAAAAAGCTTTGACCCATTTCGTAGGCGCGTTGCACCTGGATCATTCGAGTGATCTGATCGATTGGATTGACGTTTGAGTTTTCCAAAAACCCCTGAAGAACACGGGCACCCTCCACCAACTCTGAGCCCTCGGGTGATTCAAACAAAACACCGGACTCACGGTTCAGCATGTTGGGGTCCAAGGGTTCAAACACCCCGATCTGGCCCACCAACTGTCCATCGGCGCTGATGGTGCCATCCGCACCAACGTCTATCGACGCGGCATCCGGCGGGATGAAGATCGGCGCACCGCCAGAATCAAGAACAAGATGTCCGTCGAAGTTCACCAAATCGCCTTGGGCGTTGGGGGTAAAGTTACCTGCGCGGGTCAAACGTTCGCCGTCCGGGGTTTCCACCATAAAGAAGCCGTCGCCTTCAACCGCGAAATCAAAGGTGCCGCCAGTCTTGGTCATCGCGCCCTGCACCATCGAGGTGGTTTGCACGTTTGCCTTGGCCATCGACAGGCTTTCGTTGCCGGGGATGGCGTGTACAAACTCGGTGAACATCACACCTTCGGAGCGATATCCGGTTGTGGCCGCATTCGCGATGTTGTTGGCAATCACCGTCATCTCGCGGTTGAGACCGGATTGGCGGGTTAGTCCAGTGTATAATGCGTTGTCCAATCTACCCTCCTATGATCATTGGAATGATTTGGTTTTGGAAAAACGAAACCAGGGTCTGCGCCATGAAGCTCATCGACATCCAGAAGACGATCACGATGCACAACAGCTTCGGCACAAACGTCAGCGTCATTTCCTGAATCGAGGTCAGCGCCTGAAACAGGCCAACCGTGACACCGGAAACAAGCGCCACGCCAAGGATCGGCGTTGAAATGATCACCGCTACCCATAGCCCCTGACGCAGGGTGTCAAAAAAGATGGCTTCCTGTAGCATCAGACCGGCATATTCAGAATTTCTTTGTAGGCTTCGACAACCTTGTCACGCACGGTCACTGCGGTTTCGACCGCAAGTTCGGTTTGCGCCAGAGCCTGCACAAGTGTGTGCGAATCTGTCTGCCCGGTCATCGAGGCCATGGCCACGTTTTCACCTTCGCGCAGAGTGGCCGCAAATTCTTTCGCGAACCCAACAAACGCGTTCTGGGACGGATCCGCGCCACCTTCTGCGGGGCCTGTGGCCGGTTTGGAGGCGGTG
Organism: Shimia sp. SK013; assembly: GCF_001292625.1. Taxonomy (GTDB): domain Bacteria; phylum Pseudomonadota; class Alphaproteobacteria; order Rhodobacterales; family Rhodobacteraceae; genus Shimia. Next base: position 77,797 of record NZ_LAJH01000021.1, on the reverse strand, counting down.
TATTTTTGGGCCGCTAGGACGGTGCTGACTTCCATAATTTCGTCTCCTTATTTACGCAGCAGATCCATCAAACCGGCCTGCATTTGGCGGGTCTGATCGAACATTTTGAGGTTGGCTTCGTAACTGCGTTGCGCCTCGCGGGCGTCGGCAATTTCAATAATCAGGTCTACGTTTGACCCGGAATAATGCCCGGTTGCATCGGCAAGGGGGTGGCCGGGGTCATAGATCTGCGCGCGCTCTTTTTGGTCAAGGCGCACTGGCCCTACTTTCACGCGCATGCTGTCGTCAGACATCGTCGCTTCAAAACTGACTGTCTTGCGGCGATAGCCGGGCGTGTCAGCATTTGCGATGTTTTCGGACGTGTGACGCAGTCTCGCTGACTGCGCTCTCAACCCGCTTGTGGTCACGTCCAGTGCCGAGGAAAAATCACCCATTTCTTGGGCTCCCTTTATCGAAATTGCTTAGCGTCCCAGCGAAGTGCGGATAACGCCGAGCGAATGTTTATAAATGGCCAGCGCGCGATCGTGCTGACGTTTGGTATCGACAGATTTCAGCATCTCTTCTTCCAGAGAAACGCTGTTGCCGTTGGGAGAGGTCTCGAGTTTGGACTCAAAGGGAGACGACGCGCGCGCTTCGAGCGCACCGCCGTTGTGACCTTCACGGGTCACGCGCATTGCTGAATTGCTCTCTTGCGACCGGTACACCTCCTTGAAGGGAGCGATGTCGCGTGCCTGATACTTGGGCGTATCCGCGTTGGCCATGTTCTCGGCCACAACCGTTTGGCGGGTCGCAGCATGCGTCGCCATGGCATGTGATGCCCGGAATATTTCAAGTGTCTTAAACAACGGGGTTTCTCCCTCGGATTACTTAAACGCAGACTTAACCCTGATTCCTTTAGAAAGTGTTTGCGGCGACTGGATTGGAGAAACCAATGAGCGGTAATGGCGTTGAATGCCTGAGTGCAGAACTCGAAAGAGTCAGCAAAACCAAAGATATAGGTCGTGTGAGTGCGGTCGAAGGCAACCTGCTTCGAGTCAAGGGGCTTGGCACGATCTCTCGAATCGGAGACTTGCAGGAAGTGCACCTCCACGACGGAATGACCATCTCTGGAGAGGTCATTCAGCTACACGGCAGCGAAGTCACCATGATGCCGGATGTGGCGCCTGATGGTGTTGCAATTGGAGACCGTGTGGTGCTGCGCGACCAAATCGGGATTGCGCCCGCCGACAGTTGGATCGGACGCATCATTGACCCCTATGGTCGGCCACTGGACGGCAAGCCACTGATGCGTGGTGCCACGATGCGTAATTTGAAAAACGCACCACCGGCGCCGGCGGAGCGACGTGGAATGGGCGCACGCCTTGAAACCGGCATGTCGATTTTCAACACAGTATTGCCTTTGGTTCGGGGCCAAAGGATCGGCTTGTTTGCCGGATCCGGCGTCGGCAAATCAACATTGATGGGCCAATTCGCCAAATATATGGAAGCCGACGTCGCGGTCATCGCCCTCGTCGGCGAGCGGGGGCGCGAATTGCGGGAATTTGTGGAACATGTTCTTGGGCCAGAAGGGTTGGCGCGGTCTATTGTCATAGCCGCCACGTCAGATCAGTCTCCGCTGGTACGCCGCCGCTGCGCCATGGCCGCAATGAGCGTTGCTGAACATTTTCGCGATCAAGGACAGCATGTTGTCTACATGGCCGACTCGATCACCCGCTTTGCCGAAGCACACCGCGAAGTGGCCGTGTCCAGTGGCGAGATGCCCGCCCTACGAGGGTTTCCGCCATCGACGTCCCATATGATCATGTCGCTCTGTGAACGCGCCGGCCCCGGGCGGGACGGGCAAGGCGATATCACGGGCATTTTCAGCGTGCTTGTGGCTGGCTCAGATATGGAAGAACCGATTGCCGACATTCTGCGTGGTGTTCTGGACGGACACGTGGTTTTGGATCGCAAGATCGCCGAGCGCGGGCGTTTTCCTGCCGTGGATTTACTTCGGTCCGTATCACGCAGCCTGCCCGCCGCCGCGAGCGCGCCCGAAAATGCCTCGATCGGCGAAGTCCGACGCTTGTTAGGATCTTACGAACAATCCGCGACAATGATCCGGGCCGGGCTCTACAGTGAGGGGTCAGATCCAATTCTGGACGTCGCGATCAAGGCCTGGCCGGAACTTGACACATTCATGAGTGGCATGGACAGCCCGTCAATCCAGGATGCGTTCAATAGATTGAATCTGGTGCTGCGGCGATCCGGCGCCAAGATTGGCTAACAAAAAAGCGCGCCCGGAAGGGCGCGCATTGAACACTCTGTATCATGTCGGTTTGAAACTTGTGTCGCGTCAGTACTGCAACAGTGTCAACGCGATCTGGCCGGAGCTTTGCACGCCAAAACTCTGCATTTGCGACATCAGCAGAAAACGTTGATTCAGCTTCTCGAGGTTTTCAGGATCCGAAAATTGCGTGATTTCGCCATCGCCCATAAAGTTTTGGACCCGACTGCGCAGCTCTTCGACTTGTCTGTCGAGATCAAGGGAGGCAAAATTTTCGGGGAGACCAAGAGCCGTTTCAAACACCGTGCGCAGCGGCTCCGAACCCAGCACGGAAAACCACATTGTGTCGGGGCTGGCATCATTGTTGGCGATGATGGACAGTTCGCGCTCGAGGTTCAACGCCAGGCGCATGTTTGCGTCCTGCTGCCCTACCGAGATCTCGAACTGGCGTTCATTGTATTTCTCAATGATTTCGCCAGCAAAGGTCGATAGTTTTGTGGACGGCGTAGAGAAATCACCAAACCCAAAATCCGCAGACATTTCCTTGTATTTGGTGTCGGTCAATTTGTTGGCGAGCGCATCCGTCGTCAACGTTCCCTCGTCCAGAATTTTCTGGACGAAGAATTTGTTATAAACGTCGTCATCAAGGCCATAAGCGCCCAGCGCGACCTTGAGCAGTCGAAAGTCGTTGACCAGTTCTTCTGCAGAATCAATCTCACCAATATTGGCCGCGAAATACTCGGTATCGCTGACAATCTCAGGGGATTTCTCAAAAGCAGCTGTCTGGGTGTCCATTGTTTTTTTCAACAAGGACCAGGCAGACAAACCAGAGCCAACGACAATCGGTTGAAACATTATCTCGCTACCGCCATAAGGCGCTCCTCTCGCGGAAGAAGGACCCGCAGAGCCTTGAGACCCTGATAGTGGCGACCTTCGATCACGCATTCGGTTGCGATCGCCAGTTGTTTACGGCTGTCGACGTCCGTGAGCACTTGGCTCAAGTCTTCGATGTGACGCAACAACATACGCTCAACCTCACCGGCATCCGAATCGCCAGACAACACCAGTTGCAGCGAATAGCAGGCCCGCCGCACAGGCGTGTTGGCCTCTTCGGGGTGAATTGCATCGCGAAGACGCAGAATGTTGGCATCTGGTGTCATAATCGACAACCGGCTCCGGCGATCACCGTTTTCGATGACAGCACCGTTGACCAAAACCCGCTCTTTAGGGCTTAATTTCAGGACGAGTCCGCTCATGATGTTTGTCCACCGCGTAGACCGCGAAGAATCGCCATGTTCACTTCCAGCAAAGGCCGAACAGATGCGCCCTCTTTCAGGACTTTTGAACTGTGTAGGCGGGTGAATTCTGCAAGATAAAATATCTGTGCGCGAAGTTGTTGGGGCAGCTGGTTTTCGTCGTCGGCGACCGAAGCTGCCAAAAACGTCCAGAGTGTTCGATTGTCGTGTACAGCCTCAGCCAAGGCGCCAAAACCTAGCGTGCCCTTTTGCGCAGCAGCTTTTAGCCGGTGCGTTGTGCGGGCGACCACATCGTATTCAATACTGCGAGGTGTGCGCGTTTGCGCGACTGCCTGGCCGTAGCCTCGTTCTGCGAGGGCATTTACTGACATTTCAAGATCCTCCTGAAATGGCGCATTATGCGCGTGTGAAAATTGGCTTAGAATCAGTCGGCGGGATGGTGAGGGCGATGACCGCCCTCACCAATTTTACCATTAGCCGAACAGCGACAGGATCGACTGCGGTGCCGAGTTGGCCATAGACAGCGACTGGGTTGCCAGCTGCTGTTGGACCTGCAAGGCCTGCAGACGTGCCGAAGTTTCTTCCATGTTGGCATCAACCATACCACCGATACCGGAGGTCATGGCGTCAGACAAAGTGGAGATGTAATCGCTCTGGATTTCGAGACGGCTTTGAGCCGAACCGAAAGCAGACGCAGCGTCGATCGCGGTGTCGATCAAGCCATCGATGGTACCAAGTGCGGCAGCAGCACCAGTGGTTACATCGATGCCGTCAAGAGCACCCAGACCACCGGCGCCGGCGTTCGAGAACTGACCACTGATGGAAACTGCATTCGCTGGATCAGCGTTGGTGATAGCCAACTCGCCAGGGTTCGCAGTTGCGTAGTCAACCGTGACGTCCGCACCGGACTGTTCGATCATGTCTTTGACCTTGATCGCGATCACTTCGTTAGGGTTAGTGGCCGCGAGGTCTTCCGCCGAAGCGGTGTAAGTCATGGTCCGATCACCGATCTGCAATTCGATCGAGTCACCTGCTGCGAGAACAGTTGCGTCAAACTCGATAGTGCCGCCATCGCTGGTACCACCGGTGGCGTCCATCGAGAAGCCGAAGCTGTCACCGCTGTCGGCTGCAACACCGTCGGTGCCTGCGCCGAAGACAGCTGCTGCGGTGTAACCACCAGTGGACAGATCCTGACCAGCGATTGTGATAGAGTTGGCGTTAACTGCGCCAGTACTGTCACGATCGAGGGAGGCCAGAATGCTTGTTCCGCCGGAACCATCAACCAGGTTCAGACCGTTGAACTGTGCTGCACCCACAACAGACTCGATCTGGTCTTTCAGAGCGGTGATGTCTGTTTGGATTTTCGCAGTGTCAACGTTGTCGCCTTGCGCAGAAACGATCTTGTCCTTCATCTGAGTCAGAAGGTCAGTCACAGTTTCCGAAGCCTGACGAGCAACCGAAACAGTCGATTCACCCAAAGAGAGCGACTCGGAAATGGTTTTGAAGCCCTGAACGTCTGATTCCATCGTTTTTGAGATGGCCCAAACTGCTGCGTTGTCCTTGGCGTCGGCAACTTTTTTGCCGGTCGAAATCTGGCTTTGAGTATCGGCCAGGTTCGAGTTAACAGATTTCAGAGTTTGCAGCGCAACCATTGCGCTGTTGTTGGTCAGAATGCTGGACATGGCATTTTTCCTTTGTGTTGACGATTTTTCGTCGTGTCATGTTTTTGCGCCTCAAAATCGAGACGCTCTCTATGTCATTCTGACAGATACCGTCCGGCTTATTTCGGATCGGCGCCACTTACTGTGAGTGCTGGGGGATCATTGCCCCCCAAATACTAATGGAGTGCTAAGCGGCCTATTTGAGATACGCTGCATTTGACTCAATTCGCTTAAGCTCGCTTTTCCAGCTTTCGGCCAGCCGTCATTGGAACGGCATAGCGTTCACCTTGGTTGGTGTAGGTCTCAAGCGAGTTGCGCACGCGAGAAAGGTCTTTCATGCGATCCGCCACAGAGCGCACAGCACGCATCGACGCTTCTAAAAGCGGCTGATTGCGTTCGGATTTGACGCGCAACGCGGACAGGTTTTCTTCAGAGGCGTCCTCGAGATCCCTGAGTTGCTCAAACAAAGCCTCTTTGCGGTCCAGAAGATCCTGAAGACTGTTCAAAGCCCCGGCGGTCAAAAGGTCACGCTCTTCATCCAGAAGGGCGTCGATTTCGCCAACCAGGTCTTTTTCCTTACTTAGAAACATCCGTTCTCTCCTTCAGGGCGTTGAAAAATGCTTCGGCCAGGCCGATTCCACCTGCGTCCACCATGGCGCGCGCCTGCTCCATACGCAGGAAACTGGAAAACTGATCTTCGCCGGCACCGCCGCCAAAGGATTCGCTGGTTTCCCCTAAACCCGCAGAACTGAGCATTTCAGCCAGAAAGGTTGTCTCAAGCTCTTTTGCGGCTTCGCGCAATTTGTCTTCCACCGTGTTGGCGGAACCCGCAGAGGCATGCAGCCCCTGATTCGGCACATTGGGATTGAGGGGTGTTAACATTCAAACTCTCTTCAGTTTTCAGCGTGTTTTCTCTTTCTGACTCGGCACCGGTAAAGAAGTGGTAAGGAAATTCAGACTAGGTGAACGTGAGCGGAAGAACTCCCGGAGCTACCATGTTGAATTTGCCATTCGTTGCGACCGACGCGCCCTCTTCGGACAAATCGGCCACCCATAAACCCCAAACCCCCAAGGCATCTGATCGTCAGGACGAGCGTTCGGGGTTTAAGGACGTGTTTGAAGAGCGGGGGCGAGACGATGGTGCGCAACCTGTTGAACCTGTTGCAAAAAAAGAAGTCCGGACGCCCGTTGGTGAGGGTGGTTCCGAGGCGGAAAAACCTACAAAATCCCAAATTGAAGTCGAGCCTGAAACAACGGGTGCACTCAAAGATAAGACCGCTGACGCCGTCAAAGTTTCGGCGGAAAAATCCACTGTTGAGACAATTCGGACTCCGGTGGAAGAGGCCTCAGCCTTTGCCAAATCGATTCGCGACTTGGAAAAAGCCGCCGCTGATCCAGCCCTGCAATCCAAACCCGCAACAATCGCAGTGGCCGCGGACGCGAAACCGAAAAGTGCCGCCGCGCCGGTGATTCAAGCCGCCGCGCCAGAAACAAAAAGTGTTGAAAAACCTGCTCCGACAACTGCTGGGCCCGAGGTTGAAGTTGCCGATGATCTTGCCCCGATGCGGGTGCAAGCGCGCCGCACAACATCGTCGGGCGACGCCGCCGTACAAGCAAACTTGGCGCAACGCGCGCAGGCTGTGGCGGAAGCCGACACAGCCAAAGTGGCAGACAAGGACGTTAAGAGCAAAAAAGGCGACGACGTGCCTCTGACCCGGACGCGAACCACAGAGCAAGCGGCATCTGCACCTACGACAACCCTGCAATGGCGCGCTCAACCGAGCCCAGACGCGATCCAATCGCAGCCTCAGGCGGCTGGTAATACTGCTTTGCAAGCCGGCACGGCAGAGTCAGAGCTTGCCCCCACAACCGAAGCACTTATTGCCGCCAGAGAAGAGAGCGGAACACGTCTTGTCACCTCCGGTTTGGACATGGCGCAACAAGCGCGGTTCAGCCAAACAACTCACAACCCCGCGCATATCGTGCGCCAAGTGGCGGACGCGGTGAAAGCCTCTGACAAAGGGATCATCGAACTGACAATGGACCCGCCTGAACTCGGTCGCCTCCGCTTGGTGATGACCGAAGTATCGGGGGTCATGAATATCGCGATCTCGACGGAAAACCAGACAACCTCCGACCTCATGCGCAGGCACATCGAGCTGTTGCGCAAGGACTTTATGGAGATGGGCTACGACGACGTATCGTTCACTTTCGAACAAGGCGACACCAACGGGCAGCAGTCCTCAGAGCAACCACAGTGGGCCGGTGCCGCTGGCGGCGAGGAGCCGTCTCATTCTTCCGAGGTCGCGCATGCCACCCCGAAGACACCCCAACCAACTCCCGCCGCCGGCTCTGGCGGTCTGGACATAAGGCTATAGTATTTCCCATGGATTTTGTAACATCTCAAACAACTTCGACTGCGGCCACTTCGGTGGCGGCAGCCAATTCCGCAACCTCCTCTTCGCAGGGTGCAATCAGTTCGGACTTTGAGACATTTCTGAAAATGCTGACTGCCCAAATGCAGAACCAAGACCCGCTGGATCCGACCGATTCGACCGAATTTGCCTCACAGCTCGCGCAATTCTCGGCGGTGGAACAGCAAGTTCTGACCAATGAAACGCTAAGCCTTGTCAGCCAGCAATTGGCCGCAATGGGATCGTCGAACATGGCAAGCTGGATTGGCATGGAAGCCCGTGTTGCAGGGCTCGCGAATTTCGATGGCGACACGCCTGTCGAAATCTATCCGATGGCCAACAATCTTGCCGACGAGGCATATCTGATTGTCACCGACTCCGACGGAAATGAAATCGACCGCGTCACCATCGATCCATCGGCGGAAACCGTGACTTGGGATGGACTGGACGACAGCGGCAACCCTTTCCCCGAAGGCAATTACGTGTTCCAAACGCTTAGCAAGGCGGACGGCAACGAGCTCGATACAGTGCTCGCGGAATCCTATACGTTGATCAGCGAGGCCCAAGCCAGCACCGGCGGCATGGTCCTTATCGGAGTTGGCGGCGCCAAATATCTGTCAGCGGACATTGTTGGTCTGCGCCAGCCAGACGACGCAGCGACTTGATAAGCCGCGCATCCTAAACTAGCTTCGCGGCGCTTTGATCAAGGAGCGCCGCGCTGCCCACTCTTCCTAATTCCCCACCGCAATCGGTTGTCCAAGCAACCCGCAAGGCTTTGGCTTTGGCGGGCGAGGTCGTGTGGACGCCCTTGTTTGGCGGACGTACAAACGCAGCATGGCTGGGTCAGACATCTGCGGGCGACTTTGTCGCCAAGCTCTATAGTGGCGCCGCGCTAAACCCGTTGTTTCCAAACGATCCCAACGCCGAATCTATGTTACTGCACGCGTTGGCTGACACCGGGCACACACCTGTCTTTCGCGCTCAATTGACCACAGAGGCGGGCATCTGCAACCTGTATGACCATATCCCCGGACAGACTTGGCAGGACGGCGTCAGCGACGTTGCACGTCTGATGCGCACTCTGCACATGCTGCCCTGCCCCGATGGCCTAAGGACTGCGCCCGACGGTGCAGCGGCGTTGGCGTCGCAGACTTTGGGTATTCTTTCCAAATGCGACACACCCGGCGAACTTTTGTCTGTGCAACCCTCCAGCGGCCCAAGCGGCAGTGGCGCGCGGTGTCTCCTGCACAGCGACATTGTTCCTGGAAATTTGATTCGCAACGGCAACAGCCTGCACCTGATCGACTGGCAATGTCCGGCAGTCGGCGATCCCTGCGAGGATATCGCCATTTTCCTGTCACCTGCGATGCAGCACCTCTATCGGGGCAAGGTCTTGAGCAGGGCCGACGAAGCCTCGTTTTTTGAGGCTTATGCTGTGCCGGACATCCAGAAACGCTATCAAGCTTTGGCGCCGTTTTATCACTGGCGCATGGCGGCGTATTGCTTGTGGCAGATGCAAAACGGGCGGTCAGATTATGCCGAAGGATTGGCGATGGAACGCGCCGCACTTCAAAGATCAGAAAGCTCGAAACCCACATAGGCCGGATACATCAGCAAACGGCGGAATCGCCCGAGCGGAAAATGTCTCGGGGTGCGACGCATAATGTCGGGGTGCAACAAAGTTTTGCGGCCCAATATTTCTTCAGCCAGAAGCGCTCCGGCGTAACTGCCCATCGCCACGCCGTTTCCGTGGTATGCAAAGGCGGCGTAAAGCCCTCCATGCTCCGGCACGGCGCCCGCAAAAGGCGTCAGGTCGCGAGACAAGCAAACAAATCCAGTGTGAAACCACGGCGTTTCGACGTGTCGCCATTCAGGAAACAATCGATCAAAGTGGGCCCGAATCTTATGGCGGATGCGCTCATGCACGCCTTGGGTGGTTGTGATCCCGCCGCGCATGCCGAACAGAAACCGCCCATCCGGCATCAGGCGGAAATAATGCAGCAAATCGCGGCTGTCATACGCCATCTGCGCCGATGTCCAGCCCTGCGCCGCCAACTCGTCAGCCGTGAGTTTCCGTGTAACGATGATGCTGGATTGCGCTGGCAAATATCGCCCTGCCATCCACGGCGGCACCGTTTCACTGGAATACCCGTTGGTGGCAACGATCAGTTTTTTGGCGCGAACGTGCCCTTGAGGCGTCGTCAGAGACCAATACCCGTTTTCGTGGACCACATCTGTCACAGGCGAATCGCCGTATATTTCGGCCCCGGCGGCGGCGGCGTCATCTGCCAGCGCCGCCACATATTTGCGTGGGTTGAGGGCGAAACCGACTGGCAAGGTAACCGCGCCATGAAACTCGCCTCCAAGCCCGTGTTGTCGCAGTGAGTCTTTGTCGATCACCGTTGAGCTGGTGCCAAAATGCGAATCGACCTTTGCGGCTTCGGCAATGATGCTCGCCATCGCACCCGGTTTGTGGGCCAACAGGGTCTCACCATGGCTGTGACGATCAACCTCCCACCCTGCCTCAGTGACAAGGTCGTCCACAAAATCCACTGCAGCCCGTTCGCCCATGAGAAATTCGCGCGTCGCGTCTTGCCCAAAGGTCTTGCGCATCTTCGGTTCGCTCAACATGGCGCCGCCCAGACAGCAGAACCCTCCGTTGCGGCCCGATGCTCCCCAACCGACTTGATTGGCGTCCACCACGGCCACCGACACGCCGTTCTGCGCCAATCGAAGAGCCGCGTTCAAGCCGGTGAAACCCGCCCCAATGATCGCCACCTCTGCCGTTACGGTGCCTTCAAGTGAGTTTCGCGGCGCAATCTGCACCGTGTCGGCCCAAAAACTCTCGGAAACCGGACCGTCGCCATAGGCGAAAGGATCGCAGATGCGTGTCATAACTGGCGTTCGGCAGCCTGCTCTTCGCGTTTTTTGCGAACGGCCTGATGTTTGTTGATAAGCGACGCTGATATCACCCCAACGGTCACCAAGGCGATCATGATCGTGGACAATGCGTTGATTTCAGGGCTGACCCCTAAACGCACCGAGCTCCAGATCTTCATCGGCAATGTGGTCGCAGCAGGGCCAGAAGTGAACGACGCGATCACAAGATCATCCAGCGAAAGCGTAAATGCCAGCAACCAGCCGGATATCACCGCAGGAGCGATGATTGGCAAAGTCACAAGTCGGAACGCCTGAAACGGGCTGCATCCCAGATCCAGCGCGGCCTCTTCCAGCGACTGATCAAAGCTCACCAAACGCGAACTGACAACTACCGAGACGTAGCACATCGAAAATGTGGTGTGCGCCAAAACAATGGTCATCACACCACGGTCAACGTTCAACCCGATGAACAGCAGCAAAAGCGACAGGCCAGTGATGACTTCGGGCATGACCAGCGGCGCATAGATCATGCCAGAAAACAGCGTGCGACCATGAAACCGTCCGGCGCGCACAATTACATATGCCGCCATGGTGCCCAAAATCGTCGCAATCGACGAGCTGACAACCGCAACCTTGACCGTCACCCACGCCGCATCCAGCATCGACTGATTGGACAGCAATTCACCGTACCAATGAGTCGAGAACCCTGCCCAGACCGTGACCAATTTGGATTTGTTGAAGCTGTAGACGATCAGGATGATCATCGGCACATAAAGGAAAGCAAAGCCAAGCGTCAGGGACGTGGCATTGAACCAGGAAAACCGTCTCATCCATCCGCCTCCCGTTGCTTTTGCTCATTGCGCTGGAACAGGATGATCGGGATGATCAGGATCAACAGCAGGATCACGGCCACAGCGCTTGCCACGGGCCAGTCGCGATTTGAGAAAAACTCATCCCACAAAACTTTACCGATCATCAGGGTCTTAGAACCGCCCAACAGCGATGGGATCACAAATTCGCCAATTGTCGGGATGAAGACCAAAAAGCTACCTGCGATCACTCCCTGCTTGGACAGCGGCGCAGTGATCAGCCAAAAAGCCGAAAGGCGCGAACAGCCCAAATCTTCGGCCGCTTCCAGCAGGCTTTCATCCATACGCTCCAGCGATGCATAGATCGGCAGGATCATGAATGGCAGATAGGTGTAAACAATGCCGATATAGACGGCGAGATTGGTGTTCAGAATGATCAAAGGCTCGGAAATCAAACCTGTCCACAACAGAAACTGGTTGAGCACGCCCTCTTTGGCGAGAATGCCCATCCAAGCATAAACCCGGATCAGAAAGCTGGTCCAGAATGGCAGAATCACCAGCATCAGCAACATTGGCCGCCACTCTTCCGGCGCGCGGGCCATGCCGTAGGCAATCGGATACCCGACCAGCAAGGTCAACGCCGTGGAAATCAACGCGATCTTCAGGCTGGACAAATAGGCTTTCCAATAGAGCGCATCCTCGGTCAGCCAGACATAGTTCTCAAAGTCTAGCTCTCTAAAAAATGACACCAGTCCTGCCCAGCCCTCGGTCAGATCCAGGTTTGGCGTATATGGCGGAATCGCCATCGCCAGATCCGAGAGAGATATCTTGAACACGATGACAAACGGCACCAGAAATAGCGCTAGAAGCCAGAGGTACGGGACAAGGATCAGGCCAAGCCGACGCATCTCTCAGCGCTCCAAGAAAACGCCGGCGGTGTCGGTCCAGCTGAGCCAGACGTCGTCCTCCCACGTAAAGCTGCGGCGCGAAATACGGCGGTTGTTGGCGGTCTGCGCCTTGATGATCTGACCACCCGCGAGTTGTACGTGGTAAGTCGAAATATTACCGAGATAAGCGATATCAAGCACTTTTCCCGAAATCGCATTGGCGACTTCCTCAGGCTTCTGCGCCGATATTGCGACCTTCTCAGGCCGGATCGCAAAATGTACATTTTGATCTTTAGAAAATGTCTTGGACGACGAGCCTACAATCTCGGATTGGCCTTCGGCCCAAGTAAGGTGCAGTTTGTCTCCCTCGGCTTTTACTGTGCCGGTAATCAAATTCACATCACCAATAAAATCAGCAACATAAGTCGAATTCGGCGCCTCGTATATGGCATCGGGCGTCGCCACCTGGACGATTTTGCCTTCGTCCATTACCGCCACACGGCTTGCCACGGTCATTGCTTCTTCTTGATCGTGGGTGACGATTACAAAAGTGGTGCCTGTGCTTTCCTGAATGTCCATCAACTCAAACTGGGTTTCCTGACGCAGTTTTTTGTCCAACGCCCCAAGCGGTTCATCAAGCAGCAAAAGTTTTGGCGCCTTGGCCAACGACCGAGCCAGCGCCACGCGCTGCCGCTGACCACCGGAAATCTGATGTGGTTTGCGACGCCCGAACTTCTCCAGCCGCGTGAGTCGCAGCATTTCATCAACGCGCGCCGCAACTTCGTCTTTGGGCATGCGATCCCGCTTGAGTCCAAAGGCGATGTTGTCCCAGACGGACAGGTGCGGAAACAACGCATACGACTGAAACATCATGTTTACCGCACGTTGGTTCGGTGGCACCGGGGCGATGTCCTGTCCAGACAAAAGAATCGTGCCCTGCGAAGGCGTTTCAAAGCCGGCAAGCATGCGCATCATTGTCGTCTTGCCACAGCCCGACGGGCCCAGAAGCGCAAAGAATTCCTGTTCAAAGATATCCACCGTCAAGTCGTCGATAGCGGTGAAATCGCCAAAGCGTTTGGTGACGTTTTTGAACTGGATAAGCGGTTTCGCGTTGGGATCATCCCAAGGGGAAAACACGTCGAGCGCCATGGCATAGGCCTCCGGTGCGGGTCGGGAAAAGAGAATGAAACCCGCGACAGCTTAGCGCTGCGCGGGTTTCAGAGATCACAGGCTTAGATGCCGGATTTGATCTTGGTCCAGGTGCGGGTCACAACACGCTGTACCTTTGGCGGATAAGGCGTGGTCGTGTAGAGGTTGCCCAACGTCGCCTCGTCCGGGTAAATCGCCGGATCGCCAATCACGTCTTCCTCAAGCATCGGCTGAGACGCTTTGTTGCCGTTGGCGTAGTAGACGTAGTTTGACGCCGCTGCCATGTTGCCTGCATCCATGATGAAGTTCAGGAACGTATGCGCCGCATCCGCGTTGGGCGCGTCCACTGGAATGGCCATCTGGTCAAACCACATCATCGCCCCTTCGGAAGGTGCGTTATACGCCAGCTCCACACCGTTTTCGGCCTCCCACGCGCGGTCACGCGCTTGCAGGATGTCGCCGGACCAGCCGATGGCCACACAAATATCGCCGTTGGCTAAGCCGTTGATGTATTCCGAACTGTGGAATTTCTGGATATGCGGGGAAACCGCTGCCAGAACCTCTTCGGCTTTGGCGATGTCTTTGGTGTCGTGGCTGTCCGGGTTCAGGCCCAGATAGGCCAGCGCAGCCGGGATCATCTCGTCCGCAGCGTCAAGCATGTGAATGCCGCAAGCTGCCAGTTTCTCGGCATTCGCGGGGTCAAAAATCAAGGCAAGCGACGTAATAGGTGCGTCCTCACCCAAAATTTCGGTCACTTGGCCGGTGTTCACACCGATGCCGGTGGTGCCCCACATATAGTTGATCGAATACTCGTTGCCGGGGTCATACTTGGATGTGCGTGCTTCGATCACATCCCACATATTGGCGGCGTTCGGCAGTTTTGACTTGTCCAGCTTCTGGAATGCGCCAGCAGAGATCTGACGTTGCAGGAATGTGCCTGACGGCACAACAACGTCATAACCGGATTTGCCGGCCAGCATTTTTGTTTCCAGCACGTCATTGCTGTCAAACACGTCATAGATCAACTTGATGCCGGTCTCTTCTGTGAATTTGGTCAGCAGATCTTCGTCGATGTAGTCCGACCAGTTGTAGACGCGTACTTCTTCTGCGGCTGCGGCCATCGCGCTCATCGCAACACCAGCCGTGAGTGTCAGCAGGGTTTTTTTCATGGTGGTCTCCCGTTGGTCCGAGGTCCGAGCCCCGGTTGTGTTGTGCAAGATTAATTTGATCAAGTTTTTTTGATATGGCAACATAGATGTGCATATTGATCATGGTTTTTGGATTTATCTTTTTCAAAATGGAACAGGACGCACAAATGCAAGGCACCCTGCCTCAAGACGGCTCAGGACAACCAAACACAGAAAAACCAACACGCTTGCCGACACATCAGGTGGTCTATCAAAGGCTGCGCGAGGCGGTGTTGTTTGGGGAGCTGGCGCCGGGAGAGCCTGTTACGATTCAGGGGCTTATTGAACGCACCGGCGCAGGCATGACCCCCATCCGCGAGGCCATAAGGCGGCTCACCAGTGAAGGTGCACTTGAGTTTCGCGGCAACCGCCGGGTGTTGGTGCCAATGCCCACGCCAGACGCAATTGAGGAACTGATTTTTCTGCGAGAAACCCTTGAACCTCAACTGGCTGCGCGCGCGGCAGAAAAGGCGACAAAGGCCGACATCGCGGCGTTGGACCGAATTGATTCGGCACTTGATGACGCCATCACGCGCGGCGACGTCGTCGCTTACTTGCGCCAGAATCACGCGTTCCACATGAAGCTGAACGACATTGCGGACGCGCCGATACTCGCAGATGTGGCGGGCGGTGTTTGGCTGCGATTTGGTCCGGCGATGCGGGTGGTCTGCGGCCGCATGGGTACACAAAACCTGCCTGACAATCACAAGACGGCCATTCAAGCGCTGCGTGACGCGGACAGCAAAACCGCCGCGGAAGCCATCCGGCTGGACGTGGTTCAGGGTATGGAGCAATTGCTGCAAGCCCTGAAAGATGCCGAGGGTTTTAGAGAGGCGATTGACTAAAAATAATTTGATCATATTCTGATTGAAATCCGGAGCCGCGAGGCTCTACGTGCAATTTTTCAAAGGTGAGAAAGCCGATGAGCGTGATCACGAACCACATGCCGACCGAAGAACTTCAAGCTCTGGATGCGGCGCACCACATGCACCCGTTCACCACGCAGGACGAGCTGGCAGAACGCGGTGCGCGGGTTATCACCCGCGCAAATGGCGTCACCCTGACCGACAGTGAAGGTCACGAAATCCTGGATGGTATGGCTGGTCTGTGGTGCGTAAACATCGGATATGGCCGCGACGAGCTGGCAGATGCGGCGGCGCGCCAGATGCGCGAACTGCCTTATTACAATACGTTTTTCATGACGACACACGTGCCGGTCATCGCGCTGTCAGCCAAGCTTGCGCAGCTCGCGCCACCCAATCTGAACTCGATATTTTATGCCGGATCCGGGTCCGAGGCCAACGACACCAACATTCGTCTTGTGCGCCATTACTGGTCTGCGATGGGCAAGCCGGAGAAATCGATCATCATCTCGCGTCAAAATGCCTATCACGGCTCGACGCTTGGTGGCGCCAGCCTTGGTGGCATGGTTCCCATGCACCAACAGGGCGGCCTGCCTTTGCCGGACAAACACCATATTGGTCAGCCCGATTGGTGGTCCGAAGGCGGCGACATGAGCCCCGAAGAATTCGGCTTGATGCGGGCGCGGGAACTGGAAGAAACCATTGAGTTCTACGGCGAAGGGCGCATCGCCGCCTTTATCGGTGAACCCATTCAGGGCGCTGGCGGTGTTATCATCCCGCCATCCACCTATTGGCCGGAGATCCAGCGAATCTGTGACAAATACGGCATCCTGTTGATTGCCGATGAGGTGATCTGCGGGTTTGGTCGTACCGGCAACTGGTTCGGCTCGGAAACCGTCGGCATTCGACCCGATATTATGACGATAGCCAAAGGACTTAGCTCGGGTTACGCGCCGATTGGCGGATCGATTGTGTCCGATGATATTACCAAGGTTGTGAACGCCACAGAATTCAACCACGGCTATACATACTCCGGCCATCCAGTGTGTTCCGCAGTCGCGTTGGAAAATCTGCGGATCATGGAAGAAGAAAAGATTGTTGAGACCGTGCGCGACGTAACGGCGCCGTATCTCAAGAAAAAGTGGGAGGCGCTGGCCGACCATCCCTTGGTTGGCGAAGCCAAGATCGTCGGCATGATGGGCTCCATCGCGTTGACACCCAACAAAGAAAGCCGCGCGCCGTTTGCTGCCGAGAAGGGCACTGTTGGATACAAATGCCGCGAGCATTGCTTTGCCAATGGGCTGGTGATGCGGCATGTGGGCGACCGGATGGTCATCTCGCCGCCGTTGGTGATCAAACACGAAGAGATCGACATGCTGATTGCGCGGGCGACCAAAGCGCTGGATCAGACGTTTGATCAGTTAAAATCTGAGGGGCTCTATAAGTAGCCAAATCCCCTGTCTGCATTGCATCGGTATCCCGTCGGTATCGCGACGGTGCCGTTCTGAATTGCGGCTTGGCGGTCACAAATGAATGAATTTGGGCGCATGGAGAGCCTCCTGCGCCCAAATTTTTTGCCCGAAAGGTCAAGTCATGGCAGTCTTGCTCCGTGTAGTAGGAGACGAGTGATGCCCCGATCGATTAACCGACGGACCTTTTTGAGCACGGCTGCCGCAACCGGCGCCTCCCTGACAGCGCCAAACATTCTTCGCGCAGCGACTGGTGACCCGTTTACGCTGATGGATCATCTGAAACCACGTGAAGTGAAGATTGCCCGCAAGCACAAGTTTGAGCCCGGCCAAATCGTGGTCACTTTGCAAGCCTTCTATCTTTATCACATGCAGGATGAGCGCACCGCCATCCGGTATGGCGTGGCGGTCGGCAAAGAGGGGCTGAACTTTCGCGGGGATGCCAGCATCGACCGCAAGGTGGAATGGCCGAACTGGACCCCGACCCAAGAGATGATTGAACGCAATCCCGGCTACGCCCGTTGGGAAGACGGCATGCCAGGTGGCCCGAACAATCCGCTCGGAAGCCGTGCGCTGTATTTGTACCAGAATGGCAAAGACACGCTGTTCCGCATTCACGGCACCAATGTTCCGGGCTCTATCGGGACGCCGTCGTCAAACGGCTGCATCCGGATGTACAACCCGCATGTGGAACACCTTTACACCGTGCTGCCGATTGGCACGAAGGTCACCGTCTTCTGATCACCGCAAAGTCTGTAACAGACGCAATGAGGCATAGCCGTCCGGAGTCATACCGCGGGCCAATTGATAATCGCGCACCGCATTGATTGTCAGAGGCCCGATCTTGGCGTCGATCTTTTGGGTATCAAAACCGGCTTTGGTCAGACGCTCCTGCAGCTCAATTCGCTCATCATAGGTCAAGGCGCGGTCGCCACGCGGCCAAGCGCTTTGGATCTTGGATGCGCCCCCGATGCGATCGCTCAGGTGGCCGACACCAATCACATAGGCATCGGCTGTGTTGTAGGTTTCGATGGCATCGAAATTCTTGAAGATCATGAAGGCCGCGCCCTGCGCACCGGCGGGCAACAGAATTGACGCGTTGCCATGGTTGGGCACCTTGCGACCCGCCATATCGCGGATGCCGATGCGCGCCCACTCGCTTGGCATTTTCAAGGTTTCGCGGTTGGCCAGTGTATAGTCGAACCCGTCGGGAATGCGCACTTCGACGCCCCAAGGCTGGCCTTTGATCCAACCGGAATTCTTGAGATAAGCGGCTGTCGACGCCAGCGCGTCGGTTGGATCGTCCGACCAGATGTCGCGTTTGCCGTCGCCGGTGAAATCCACGGCATACGACAGAAATGAGGTCGGCATGAATTGGGTGTGACCCATCGCGCCCGCCCAACTTCCAGTCATGCTGGCCACGCGAACGTCGCCGTTCTGCAGGATCTTGAGCGCGGCGGTCAGTTGCTCTTCAAAGAACGCACCGCGCCGCCCGTCATAGGCCAACGTGGCGAGCGCGCCGATGATGGGTGTGCTGCCACGAAAGGTGCCATAGGCGCTCTCCAGCCCCCAAATCGCCACGACGACCTCTTTGTCGACGCCGTATTTGCGTTCGATCTGGGAGAGTTTGGTTTTGTGTTTTGCCAAGGCCGCCTTGCCGTTTTTGACACGCAGGTCGCTGGCGGCGCTGTCGAGATAGTCCCAGATCGTTTTGGTAAATTCGGATTGATTGCGATCGCGTTTGATGACGTCACTGTTATAGCGCACGTTGGCAAAAGCGCGGTCAAAGGTGCTGCCAGAAATACCCGCGCTGAACGCACGAGCGCGATAGGTCGAGATCCAGTCCTGTAGGCCAGCCGTGGTGGCAGCCTTTGCCGGAACGGGCGCAAACGCGGCAGCGTCGGGACGCAGGACCGGGCGTTTGGACGCCAGAGAACCCGCAGATGCGATCACGGCAACCGTTGGCGTCACGTTGGTCACGGTCAGCTCGGGACGCATCACAGGACGCGGCGAAGATATCGGGGCTTCGGCCACTGCTGTGGTTGCGGTTAATGTCAGTGCCAGAAGTGCTGCTCGCATGGCCTGTTTCCCTGCTCGTTTTGCCCAAATGGTAACGCGGGTCGCGATTCTGACAAAGCCCGCAAAAGATGTGCGCGGGGATTTGCCGATCAGGTCTGGGTATGACGGGGCGGTTCGGCGTCCAGCCGTTGTTTGAACTCTCGCAACATCGGAATGCGGCGGGGGCGGAACGATCGGTCAGTGACGGTGAAATCAACCATACGATCCAAGCGGAACACGCGATAATCCTGACGCAGATGACAGTAAGCCAACAAACAGTGGGTGCCATCCAGAAAGGTGATCGTCAGCGGATCAAGCTCGCGCAAGGTGCGGGCGCCTTTGACGTCGGCGTAATCGACGGCAATGGTGCGCTCCTCCCAAGCAGCCTGGCGAAGGGCGCTGGCATCGATGCTGATTTTGGGCGGCTTGTAGAAGCGTTTGGCGGTTAGCACCGCGTGTTTCAAACGATGCGCCTGAGCCGCGGGAAGGCGCGATTTCAGCTTTGTTAGAGCCGTTCTTGCCGCCTTGGCCAGCGCCGGGTCGCCGATTTGCGTGACCTCGGTCAAGCCCACAACCAGCGCTTCGATTTCCTCGGGGACAAAGCCGAGCGGTGGCAAGGTTGCGTCCTCAATCAGGGTGAAGCCAAAGCCGGCTTCGCCATCAATCACGGCGCCAAGGCCGCGCAGCGTGTCGATGTCGCGGTAAATGGTGCGCTCCGATACGCCGGTTTCCTGCGCCAAAGCCAGCGCCGTTGCGGGCGGGGACAAGTCACGCAGTGCTTGCATCAACTGAAAGAGGCGATCGGTGCGGGCCATAATGATGGATACTGTGTCATACTGACAGAAACTGGCAAGAGGCTTCGGTAGACCACTCCTATCATTTAACAAGGAGTGCACAGATGCATCTGATTATGTTCCCGGGCAATGACGCCCTGCCCAGCCATTCACCATTCTGCATGAAAGCCATTTGCCTGCTGGCAATGGCGGGCGCCGATTGGCAACCCGAGATTTCCGTCGACGTGTCGGAGCAGCCTTTGGGAAAACTGCCCGTTTTGCGTGTGGGCGACAGTTTGATTCCCGACAGTTCCAACATCGAAGATCATTTGACTTCGGAGGGTGCGGATTTTTATCCGACGCTGAGCGCGGAGGAAAAAGGCGTGGCCCATGCTCTGGTGAGCATGGTGGAGCACAACCTGACTCTTGGCATGGTCCATGATCGCTGGCTGGACGACCGCGTTTGGCCGGTGATGCGTGAAGAGTTCTTTGCGCAGGTGCCGCCTGAGGCCCGCGAAATGGTTGCAACCCAAGCGCAAGCGCCGGTGCGTGAAGGTCTGACATCGCAAGGCATTGCACGCTTCTCGCCGGAAGATCGAAAACGCCGTTTAGGCCGTGATTTGGCAACGTTAGAGTCTAAACTCGGCAACAAAGCCTTCTTGTTTGGCGACATGCCAACCGGTGCAGACGCGGCGATTGCCCCTGTTCTGGACATGATTTTGCGGCTTCCGGCCAAAACCGATCTGCGCGCGGCTGTTGAGAGCATTCAGACTTTCGCACCTTATGTGAACCGCGTGCGAGCCGCGATTTACCCAGGTGGGAATATGACAGGCTGCGCTGCGCCAAAGCAGGCTTTGGCGAGCTAATAACAGTCTCTAATAAGGCAGAAAGTGTCCCGTCGTCAGGTCCGGCGGCGGGACACTTTGCGTTTGACCTTGTCAGACTTGCGCTTGGCTTTGGTCGCTTTGCGACGAGCAGGTCCACCGCTTTTGCCGCGTCGCGATCCACCACCCTTGCGTTTAACGATTTCGCCATCCAGCGAAATCAGTTCGAGCGCGATGCCGCCAGTGACCGGCGCGGCCTCTTTCAATCGGGCGGTGACTCGCTGGCCTAGACCGATAACAATACCAGTGTCAGAGCCGATCAGCGTGGTGGTTTCCTGATCATAGTGGAAATACTCGCGCCCGAGTTCGCGCATCGGAATGAGACCGTCTGCGCCGGATTCGTCGAGTTTCACAAAGACACCAAATCGGGCAATGCCTGATATGCGCCCCGTGAATTCGTTGCCAATCCGCTCGGACATATAGGCTGCAAGGTAGCGATCCGTGGTGTCTCGTTCCGCCAGCATCGAGCGACGCTCGGTTTCGGAAATATGTGTGCCGGTGTTTTCCATCCGCTCGGCCATCTCGGGGGTCAGCCCATCGTCGCCCCAGCCGTGCGCGGTGATCAGCGCGCGGTGCACGATCAAGTCGGCATAGCGGCGGATTGGCGAGGTGAAATGCGCATAGGCGCGCAACGCGAGGCCGAAGTGACCGAAGTTCTGCGGCGTGTAGTAGGCCTGTGTCATCGACCGAAGCGTGGAGATGTTGATGAGTTCGGCGTCATCCGATCCGGCCGCTGCATCCAAAAGCTGATTGAGGTGGCGGGTTTGCAGCACTTGCCCTTTGGCCAGATTATAACCCGCGGTTTGGGCGGTTTCGCGCAGGGCATCTAATTTCTCGGGGCTGGGCTCTTCGTGAACCCGAAACAGCAGCGACGATTTCTTGGCAATCAGGGTTTCAGCAGCGCAGACATTGGCCAGCACCATGAACTCTTCGATCAGCTTGTGGGCATCAAAGCGGTCCCGGAAATTGACAGACGTGACTTCGCCCGCGTCATTCAGCTCGATCTTGCGCTCAGGCAGATCAAGCGCAAGCGGTTGGCGTTCATTGCGTGCCTTGGTGAGCGCATCATAGGCCGCATATAGCGGTGTGATCACATCATCCATCAGACCGGCACAGGTCTCATTCGGATGTCCGTCCTGCGCTTGCTGCACTTCTCCGTAGTTGAGCGAGGCAATCGAGCGGATCATGGCGCGACAGAACTGGTGGCCGATCTTCTTACCCTTGCTGTCGATCTGGACACGCAGCGCAATCACGGCACGCGGCACGCCCTCGTGCAGCGAGCAGAGATCACCGGAAAGCCGGTCAGGCAGCATCGGTACAACACGGTCCGGGAAATAGCTGGAGTTGCCGCGCTTGCGGGCCTCGGTGTCCAGCGCCGTGTCTGGCCGCACATATTGGCCAACGTCGGCAATTGCGACCCAAAGCACGTGACCATCCGCGTTTTTCGGATCGTCATCGGCATGTGCCCAACAGGCATCGTCATGATCGCGCGCATCAGCCGGATCGATTGTCACAAACGGCATGTCCCGCAAATCGTCGCGCTTGCCCAGAGGGGCGGGTTTTGTGGCGTCGGCCTCGGCAATTACCTTGTCAGGAAAGCGATCGGGAATGCCGTGTTGGTGAATCGCAATCAGCGACACAGCCTTGGGTGCCGACGGATCACCCAAACGCGCAACCACCTTGGCGCGCGGCAGGCCCATGCGTCCTTTGGGACCGGATTGCTCAGCCTCGACCAACTCACCGTCTTTGGCGCCGTTGACCTGCTCGGATATGACATGCCACTCCTTGCCGTCGCCCTTGTCGATTGGCAGGATGCGACCGCCCTCTGCGGTTTTTCGAAACACGCCGAGCACACGACGCGGGTTGGTGCCGATCCGACGGATCAGGCGGCCTTCATAGGCGTACTCTTCGTCCTGGATTTCGGTCAGACGGCCCAGAATGCGATCGCCTTGACCCAACGCCGGATCAGAGGCGCGGGTAATGACAAGGATGTTCGGCGCCTCGCCGTCACCATGCCATTCCAGTGGACGGGCAAAAAGATCGCCATCGTCGTTGGGTCCGGTGATTTGCAGAACCGACACCGGCGGCAGTTTGTCCGGATCACGGTAGGTTTTTTCGCGTTTTTGCAGGTGACCTTCGGCCTCTAGCTCGCGTAGCACGCGCTTGAGATCAATGCGCGCAGCGCCTTTGATGCCAAAGGCTTTGGCGATGTCACGTTTGGAGGTGAGGGTCGGGTTCTCGGAAATCCACTCAAGGACTTCCTCTTTTGAAGGCATACGCATGGGTTTGCCCTAACACGCAAGCGGGATCAGGGGAAAGGGGCCTTGCCAAGCCGTTAGCTGCACATTTACTTCGCCCCAAGTCAGGGCCACGTGCGCAAGCAGTTGCCTGGGTCAATATAATGGCGATCCTGACCCAGAGCTGGCAATGCCCATTTCCAAACGGCGAAAGACGCGAATAGCGCAGCCAACACCCTAACTTTCTGCTGCGCTGTTTGCCTCGTGCCGGTCGAGGATCGCCTCTGCCATATGCAAATCCTGCAGAGAGATGCCCGAGCTGTCGAAAATCGTGATCTCTCCGTCATCCTTTCGCCCTGGTGCGTCTCCGGTGAGAACCGCGCCAATTGCAGTCGGGGATGCCTCGTGGCCAGCGTGCTGGAATTCCCCGATGCGCATTGACTGCTCCGGCAAATCGCAAACAAGGTTGGCGTGTTGAAAGATTTCGGCAGGTAGTTCCTGTTTGCCTAAGCTGTCGGATCCCATAGAGGAAATATGCGTTCCCGGCTGGACCCAAGCGGCCTCAAAAAGAGGCGCGGTGGCCGTCGTCGCCGTCACGATAATATCAGCAGCACGGACAGCGGGTTCCGCCGCAGCGACCTCTGCCGGCAAGCCGGAGCTGCGCAGCTTTTTGACAAAAGTTTCGGTGCGGACAGGATCTCTGCCGACCACCAGAAGATGGGACAGTTTTCGGACGCGGGCGATGGCTTGTGCCTCATAGGCGGCCTGGTGGCCCGTTCCAAGCAGCGTCATGACCTCGGAATTCGGACGCGAAAGAGCATCTGTGGCCACAGCATTCGCTGCGGCGGTGCGATAGCAGTTAACCATTGAACCCTCTACCAGAGCGCCGATACGTCCCGTGGTTTGGTCAATCAGCACGATGGTCGAGGCATGCCGAGGCAGACCACGTGCATCGTTGGTTGGGAAATAGGCACCGACCTTCAACCCAGCCAATTCCGCCCCCGAGGCCGACTTGATTGTAAAGCGGTTCTGCGGATCGCTGCCATGGGCGATCACAACCGGGAAACTCGCGGCCCCTGGAGCGACGGCGGCGATAAAGGCCTCTCGCATCGCCGCGAAAGCGAGTTCAGGCGTGATGATGGCTGCGGATTGAGCCTCAGTAATCAGTATCATGTCAGTTTCCTTACCAGCCGCCGAAGCGGGTCCAAGTCTGCATTGGACGATTGTCCTGCTGTAAAACGTGGTAACGGGCATGCTGCGCTGCTGTCGCGCAGGCATGGTTAGGCAAGATTCGCAGACGAGTACCAATGGGCAGCTCCGGCGCCGGCCCATCCGCGCCCGGGCGCAGGGAAACGATCCCATGTTCCTGGTTGGCGCTGCTCACGATGAGATCCGTGAGAACGCGCCCGTCCGCGTCGCATACAAGGCCATACCCCTGGTCCACATCCTGCGCCGCCGTCCCTCGATCTCGCGACAGCGCCATCCAACCGGCGTCGATCATCATCCAGCCCTTGGCAGGTTGGTGTCCGATTACGGTTGTCAGCACGCTGAGCGCGATATCGTCGACGGTGCAGACGTCGAT
Source organism: Shimia sp. SK013 (assembly GCF_001292625.1). Lineage (GTDB taxonomy): Bacteria > Pseudomonadota > Alphaproteobacteria > Rhodobacterales > Rhodobacteraceae > Shimia. Next base: position 53,422 of record NZ_LAJH01000021.1, on the reverse strand, counting down.
TCCGGCCATCACCAGATCGAAAAACATGTAAACTCCGGCGCGCAGCTCCGTCACGCCGGTCAGATCCCGCGCGGCATGGGCTGTCGGAGTCGATCCGACGCTCACGACAGAGCACAGCAGACCAGCATTGCGCAGCGCTTCTGCCGCCGAGACAGCGGCGTGTCGCTCCCGTTCTGCGAACTTGGCATGGGCAGCATCGCCGCGCACATTGTAGCTTTCCCCCGCATGGGTCATGACGCCTCGAAGGCACGTGCGTTCTTGCAAAATTCGGCCGATTTGGATCAATGCCGGGTCTTTCTGGCGAACCCCGCCGCGATGGCCGTCGCTGTCGATCTCTATCAGGGCAGGCACGTTTGCCAGCGCGACGGCCCGCGCCTGTGCCTCACTGTCGAGGATCACCACCAGGTCGCAGCCGCGATCACGCAACGCTTGCACACGTTCCAGCTTCTGCGGGGCGATCCCGACGGCATAAAGGATATCCTTGTGACCGGCATTGTAGAACACTTCGGCCTCGGCCAGGGTCGAGACGGTAATGGGGCCGGGCGTCCCCCCGGTTAGGAGGCGCGAGACCTCGGCGGACTTTGCCGTCTTCAAATGGGGTCGCAGCGACACGCCAAGGCGCTCCGCGTGCCCTGCCAGCCGCGCGATATTTCGCATCATCCGGGCCTTGTCCAGCAACAGCGCGGGGGTGGGCAGATCGTTTTGGGTCAACGGACCAGGTTCATTCATCAGGGTCGTCCTCCAGTGGCACCCGAGATCTATCACGGTTGATGTTCGGGGCACATTTACATGATCTGAAGCCCACATTAAGTTACGCCTTAATGCTTGATGCGTCCGATCTCCGCTTTGTAACGGCCCTCTCCGCTGCACCAAGCCTTGCAGCGGCGGCGCGCAATCTGGGCGTCACACCACCTGCGGTTTCTCAACGGCTGGCACTGTTAGAAGACCGGCTAGGGTTGCGGCTCATGGACCGCGGTCGCGGGCACCTAAGGTTGACAGCCGAGGGGGCGTATCTGGTCAACCGTGCAAAGGACATCCTGAACGACGTTGCAAGCCTTGCGGACGAAATGTCGGCCCGGGCAGGACGGATCGAGGGCCCCCTGCACGTCATCGCTCCTTTCGGCTTTGGCCGTTTGCGTGTGGCCCCGGTTCTCGCCCGGTTTGGTGACGAAAACCCGGAGTTGCATCCAACACTCAATCTCAGCGAAGATCCTGTAGGCGCGATGAGCGACGGGCTCTGGGATGTCCTGATCCATGTTGGACGGTTGCCGGACCTGCGCATTACACAGCGCAAACTGGCGCCAAACCGAAGGGTGCTGGTGGCATCGGCGAGTTACATCAATCGCGCCGGGCTGCTGCAGAGCCCGGAGGACCTATCCACTCACAGAATCGGAGTGGTTCGCGAGAACCGGGCCGACGCGTCGCTTTGGCCGCTGACTGGCCCAGACGGCATCGCGACAAACCTGCGGGTACGGCCGGTCTTTGACTGCAACGATGGCGAAGTCCTGCGTGCCTGGGCGCTGGAGGGTTTCGGCATCGTGGAGCGGTCTGAATGGAGCGTTTCCGCCGATCTGCGTGCTGGAAAGCTGGTGCGCGTGCTGCCAGAATGGTCGCTCCCGGACGCTGATATCGTGGCTTTGTTGAACCCGCGCGCAGTGCGTTCCCTTCGAATAGACAAATTCGTCGAAAGGCTGGGGTCGGAGATCAGCGCGCCGGCTGGATAGCGCCCGAACTCATGTGTGTGATTGGTGGGAGTCACAGTACTAGGAGAAAGAAGAAAAATGGCGATCTCCAGCTCAAAGCGGACCTGGGCGTCATTCTTAGCCGATGAAGAAGTGACCCAAGCTACGGTACACACCGCAGCAAAAGAAACGGCCAATTCACCAATCTAGGAGCGGCAAATCTGGTGTTTCAAATTTGGAAGGCTTTAGAAAACCCATCGGGAACTTCGATGCTCACAGCCGACAGGTTGCGTTGAAAGGTCGTGGGCTTGGCGGTGCCAATCAAAACCGAGGCTGCCAGATCATGTTGTTTTGCGAACAGCAGCGCAGCGGTGGCAAGCGGAAGGCCCAGTGTTTCGGCGGCGGCTTGTAGCTCAGACACTTGCGCCAAAATCTCTGGACTTGCCGGCATGTAATCATAGGTCGCGCCGTCCACCGGTCCCGTTGCCAATATGCCCGAATTAAAGACCCCTCCAAGCACAAGGCTGGTGCCTTGTTCACGGCAGCGCTGCGTCAATTCTTTTTCGGCGGACCGGTCCAGCAAAGTCAGGCGCCCCGCCAAAAGGATTACATCCAGCGAACCGTGTTGCATGACCTCCAGGCAAATTTCGTTTTCATTCACTCCAAGGCCAAAGGCGCGGATACGGCCTTTTTCCTTGAGTTTCACAAGGCGCTCGTGGCCACTTCCTAGAAACGCCTCCATGTGCATGTCGTTACCGGCGCCATGAGTGTAGCGGCCCAGGTCATGCACAAAGGCAATGTCTATCATTGTGGTTCCCAGACGTTCCAAACTGCCCTCCAGAGACGCTTCGATACCATCGCCGGAATAGTCATAGCGTACGTCGTTAGGTAGCGGGTCAACAAACCCGTCCGCCTCCGACATCGCTTGCCCAGGTGACAACACGCGCCCTACTTTGGTGGACAGAGTGTAGCTGTCGCGTGGCCTGCCTTTCAGGTAACTGCCCAATCGCTGCTCGGACAGACCACGGCCATAGTGAGGGGCCGTGTCAAAATAGCGAATACCCGCCTTCCAAGCAGTATCAATAACATCCTGTGCTTGGGCGTCAGGCACCGCGTGGTAGAGGTTGCCAATGCTGGCGCAGCCAAAGGAGACTTCGGTCACGATCACGTCGGTGTTGCCAATGCGGTTGGTCTTCATGGGGCACCTTTTGGGTCAGCTGAAATCGTTTGGTATTGAATTGGCGCCGCACCCGAATAACCCGAATGCGGCAATCGATTATTCCGCGGCCAGCGCAGGTTGAAAACGATAAGTGGCAATCGACTCTGGCTTCATTTCGATCGAGAACCCTGGCTTGCTTGGTGCCAGATAGGCCCCGTTTTTTACCACGCAGGGGTCAACAAAGTGCTCGTGCAGGTGGTCAACAAACTCGATGCGCTTGTCGTCCTTTACGCCGGTGATGGCGACATAATCGATCATCGACAGGTGTTGCACATATTCACACAGCCCGACGCCACCTGCATGTGGCCAAACCGGCAAGCCAAATTTGGCCGCCATCAGTTGCACCGCGAGCACCTCGTTCAGACCTCCCAGTCGACAACTGTCGATCTGCACAAAGTCAACTGCCTCATGCGCCATGAACTGTTTGAACAGAATGCGGTTTTGACACATTTCGCCGGTGGCCACTTTGATCGGGGCCACACCATCACGGATTTTGCGGTGGCCGAGTACATCGTCGGGGCTTGTCGGCTCTTCGATGAAAAGCGGCTTGGCGAAGGCCAGTTCTTTGACCCACTCAATTGCCTGATCCACCTCCCACACCTGATTGGCGTCGATCATGATATTCATCTCATCGCCAAGTTCGTCGCGGGCAATGGTCAGGCGACGGATGTCATCTTGCAGATCACGTCCAACCTTGAACTTGGTATGCGTAAACCCGGCCTCCCGCGCCTCGCGACACAGCCGGCGCAGCTTGTCATCTGAGTAGCCGAGCCAACCCGCAGACGTGGTGTAACACGGGTAGCCTTCGGCTTTCAGTGTGGCGATGCGGGCCTGCTTGCCGGGCTCTGCTTGGCGCAGAATATCCAATGCCTCCTCGCGGGTCAGGGCGTCACTCATGTAGCGAAAGTCCACAAGTGAGACGATCTCTTCCGGTGACATCTCGGCGACCAGTTGCCAGACGGGCTTGCCGGCTTCCTTTGCCAGCAGATCCCAGACCGCATTCACAACCGCTCCGGTGGCCAGATGGATGGCGCCTTTGTCAGGCCCAATCCAACGCAACTGACTGTCGCCGGTGACATGACGCCAAAAGCGTCCCATGTCATCGCGAATCCAGTCAAGATCGACACCAACGACGAGATGCTGCAGCGCCATGATGGCGGCAACACAGATCTCGTTGCCACGGCCAATGGTGAACGTCAGACCGTGACCTTCGTGAGACCCATCGGTTTCCAGCACCATATAGGCGGCTGAATAATCCGGATCGGGGTTCATGGCGTCAGAGCCATCGAGCGCGTCCGACGTGGGAAACCGCAGATCGTAGGTACGCAGCGCAGTGATCTGAACCATCAGCCCGCAACCACGGTTTGTACTTGCACGCCCAAACCCTCGATGCCCAACTCCATTTTGTCGCCCGGCTTGAGGTAGGTTTCAGGAGTCTGCCCCATACCCACACCTGGGGGTGTGCCAGTGGAGATCACATCACCCGGCTGCAGGCTCATGAACTGCGACAGGTGGGCAATTACAGTGGCCACATCAAAATGCATCGTCTTGGTGGAGCCATCCTGATAGCGATGGCCGTTGACCTCCAGATACATCGGCAGGTTTTGCGGATCCGACACTTCGTCGCGGGTCACCAACCACGGCCCAATGGGGCCAAATGTGTCACAAGACTTGCCTTTCACCCACTGGCCAGAACGGTGCAGTTGGAAGTCGCGCTCAGAGAGGTCGTTGACCACGCAGTATCCTGCGACATGGTCCAGTGCCTCTTCTTTGCTGACGTATTTAGTGGGTTTGCCAATCACCACGCCCAATTCGACTTCCCAGTCTGATTTTACCGAATTGCGCGGAATTTCAACGTCGTCATCAGGGCCACAAATGGCCGAAGTGGCTTTGAAGAAAATCACCGGCTCTTCAGGGAGAGCCATGCCGGATTCCGCCGCGTGATCTGCGTAATTCAGGCCAATACAGATAAATTTACCCGCGTGCCCAACACAGGCACCCAGACGCGGGCTGCCTTCAACCAGCGGTAGGCTGGCTACATCCAATCCTCGCAGCTTTGCGATACTCTCATCGCTCAGCGCCTCCCCGGCAACATCCCCAATCACACCAGAAAGGTCACGGATGTTGCCGTCTGCGTCCAGCAATCCCGGTTTCTCTGCGCCCAGCGCGCCATACCGCAAAAGTTTCATCTCTTGTTCTCCTTGAAGTCTTATACTGACCAGCCGCCGTCGATGGCGAGGGCCTGTCCTGTGGTAAAAGCACTGTCATCAGACGCCAGATAAAGCGCCAATGCCGCGATTTCGTCAGGGGTTCCGATCCGCCCCATCGGTTGGCGCGCGATAAAGTTTTCCAACGCCTGCTCATAGTCACCGGTGGCACGTAATCTGTCGTGCATCGAAGGGCTGTCCACGGTGCCAGGGCAAATCGCGTTACACCGCACACCTTTGGTGATGTAGTCGGCAGCCACCGCTTTGGTCAGTCCGATCACAGCCGCCTTGGATGCGCCATAAGCAAAGCGATTGGGCACGCCGAGCATGGAGGACGCCACCGAGGAAATATTGATGATCGAGCCGCCTCCGTTTTCCAACATCGCGGGCAAAGTCAGCTTGATAAGCCGATACATCGATTTCACATTGAGTTCGAAACTGAAATCCCAGTCTGTCTCGGGGCACTCCAGAATGCTGCCGTTGGCAACAAAGCCTGCGCAATTGAACAAGACGTCCAATGCCGGCAGGTCTTTGGCGGCCTCCGCTACAGCAGCACCATCGGTGACGTCGAGTTTCAGCGCTGTAACGCCCTCTATTACGTCCAATTCCGCCAAGGCGGCATCGTTGATGTCGCTGGCAATCACCTGCGCGCCTTCAGCGGCAAAAAGCTCTGCTGTGGCGCGGCCAATGCCTTGGCCTGCGGCGGTAATCAATGTGGTTTTTCCGGCCAAACGGCCTTGTGTCTTTGTCATCATCTCAATCCGTGTGAAAAACTTCTTCCATCATCGCCCACTGCTCCGCGGCGTTGCGGGTCGCGAGCGGAGACTGGCAAGGGTCCGTTTGGGTCCACCATTCTTGCGTACGGGGGTCTTTGGCCATTTCGGCCATATCGGTGGCAAAGTCCGCACCGTGGTATTCCCAGTAGCCAAACAGCAGGTTTTCCGGCTCCCGCAAAAAAATGGTATAATTTCGAATGTTGCTGCCTTTGATCTGCGACAGAACATCAGGCCAGACATCGGCGTGCAGCAGTTTGTAGGTGTCGATCATCTCGGGTTTGATCCCGATCACCATGCCCATGCGTTGCATCATGCGCCCCCCTTGATCGTTTTGGGCTGCGCCAAGGCATCCAGCCGTTCCCAGTCCCATGTGATACCAAGCCCCGGATCGTTGCTGACATGCGCCATGCCATTTTCGATCCGCATGGTTTCTTCGGTGATGCCATCCAATTGCGGGATGTATTCCAGCCATTTTGCATTTGGCACGGCACAAACCAGCGGTAGGTGCAGCTCCATCAGGAAATGTGGACAGACCATAACGTTGAAGGCTTCGGCCAGATGCGCCACTTTCAGCCAGGGCGTGATACCGCCAATGCGGGCCACATCGACCTGCACGATTGAGGCCGCCCCAGCCTGCAGATAATCTTTGAACTGACTGAGAGAATACATGCTCTCCCCGACCGCAATGGGCACCGACGTCCGGCCGGCCAACTCGCGATGCGCGGCCACATCGTCCGCCTTCAAAGGTTCCTCAAACCAGCCGACGCCATGTTCTTCTAACATCTTTGCGCGGCGGATGGCCTCGGACAGGGTGAAACCTTGATTGCCATCGGTCAGAATTTCATAACCGGGCCCAACGGCGTCGCGCACAGCAGCAAGACGTTCGGCGTCCTCGGAAATATGTGGGCGACCAATCTTGATCTTGGACCCTTTGAAACCCTGCCCCTGCATGGCAAGCGCGTCTTCGACCAGGGTCTCCGTACTGAGGTGAAGCCAGCCTCCTTCAGTGGAGTAAAGGGGGATATGATCGCGACTGCCACCCGCGGCTTTCCACAGAGGCAGGTTTTGTTTTCGACAGCGCAGATCCCACAGCGCCGTGTCAATTGCCGCCAGCGCCAAAGAGGTGATGGCGCCCACAGCCGTGGCATGCGTGGCATAAAGCAAGTCACGCCAGATACCGTCAATGCGGTCTGCGTCCTGACCGATCAGACGTGGCAGCAGCGTATGTTCCAGCAGCGCCATAACCGACGGGCCACCGGTCCCGATGGTGTAGCTGTAGCCTGTGCCGCACGCGCCGTCGCTGTCAAAGATCGTCAGAATCGGCGTTTCTTGCGAGACAAAGGATTGAATGGCGTCCACCCGCTCCACCTTGGGAGCGAGATCCACCATGCGCAGTTCGATATGGGTGATCACTGCCATGTTTCAGCCCCGTACCGCTTGGCCGGATTTGGCGTCAAACACATGGCATTTATCGAGCGTCAAGCGGAAATGCAGCTGTTCTCCCGGTGCCACAGGACGCGGGTTGAACATTTTGGCCTGCACCTCAACGCCTGCCATGTTGGTGTAGAGGAGGGTCTCGGTACCCAGAGGTTCCGTGAGTGTGACCGAAAGGTCCACCTCGTGCGCCGCCCCCTCCTCTTCGACCGCATGCCCAATTGGCATAAGATTGTCTGCGCGAAAGCCAAATTTGACCGCTTGTCCGTTGGTGAGTTTTCCGGCGCTGACCGGCAGCGGCACCGAGACACTGCCGTTTAGAACAATTGAATCGCCCTGAACCACCCCATCCACCAAATTCATCGGCGGCGAGCCGATGAAGGTGGCCACAAAGGTATCCACCGGTTTGTTGAACAGCTCCAACGGGGTGCCAACCTGCACGATGTGCCCGTCGCGCATCAGCACAATCCGGTCCGCCAGTGTCATCGCTTCGACCTGATCGTGGGTCACATAGATGATGGTGCTTTCGACCTTTTGGTGCAGCTTTTTGATTTCAACCCGCATCTGGGTACGTAGTTTAGCGTCGAGGTTGGACAATGGTTCGTCAAACAAGAACACATCCGGATGGCGCACAATGGCGCGCCCCATGGCCACCCGCTGACGTTGTCCACCGGAGAGCGCGGCGGGTTTGCGGTCCATCAATTCGTCGAGCCCCAGAATGCCAGCCGCCTCATCCACGGCTTTGACAATCTCCTGCTCCGGCCTTTTGGCAATCTTTAGGCTGAAGCCGAGGTTCTCGCGCACAGTCATATGCGGGTATAGCGCGTAGTTCTGGAACACCATCGAGATGTTGCGCTCGCGCGGGGGCAGGTCGTTCACAACCCGCCCACCGATGGCCACCTCGCCGCCGGAGATATCCTCCAGCCCTGCAATCATGCGTAAAGTGGTGGATTTACCGCAGCCCGAGGGGCCAACCAGCACAACAAACTCGCCGTCCTTAATGTCCAGATCGATGCCGTGTACGGCTTGCAGCGCGCCATATTTTTTGACGACTTTGGAAAGGGTTACTTCGGTCATTTCCGTTATCCTTTGACGCCGCCGAAGGTCAGGCCGGCGATCAAGTGTTTCTGCACAATAAAGGTGAGGATCAGGGCGGGGACGATCATCAGGACCGCCAAGGCGCACATACCGCCCCAGTTGATGGTGAATTCTGCGGTGAAGTCCAACAGGCCAACCGGCATGGTTTTAGACCCCACCGAACGCGTCAGCTGTGACGCCAGCGCAAATTCGTTCCAAGAGGTAAGGAAGGCAAAGATCGCCGCCGAAGCCACACCTGAACGGGCAACCGGGAACTCCACTTGCCAGAACGCCTGCCACCGCGTGCAACCGTCGATTTCCGCCGCTTCGTGCAGCTCTTTGGGAATTTGGCGAAAGAAGCCATCTGTGAGCCAGATAGTGAAGGGCACGTTCATCGCCACATAAGCCAGAATCAGGCCGAAATGCGTGTCGATGATGCCCACTTTGGCAAAGACTATGAACAGCGGCAGCGAAAGCGCCACACCGGGTACGGCCCGGAACAACATCAGCCCGACAAAGTAGCCGTTTTTGCCCTTGAACCGGTAGCGGGCAAAGGCATAACCACCTGACATGCCGATCAGAATGGCAATCAGGGTTGAGGTAACAGACACGATCAACGAGTTGCGGAAGTAGCTAAAGACCGGCACGCCGCCTTCGCCAGCGCCTGCAAACATGGCGCGGTAGTGATCCAGCGTGAAACTCGGCACCCAAACCGGCGGTTTGGCCATGATCTCCACTGTGGGGCGGAACGAATTCAACACGATCCACAGGCCGGGGATGCAGATAATCATCATGGTCAAGAAGAGAGCGGTGAAGTGCAGCGTCTTGAGCACGCGGCGGCGATTGCGGTGAGATTGATTGCGGTCCATGAGCCTTACCCCGCCATGCCCAGCTCAGCGCGTGCGGCACTCAGCTTGCGGAAGAAATAGATGGTGAAAAGGATCGACAGCAGGATCGACACATAGCCCATCGCATTGGCCAACCCCATGCGGGCGTCGACATAGCCTGTGCGGCTCATCAACGTCCAAAGAAGTTCGGTCCGTCGCGCGGGGCCACCACCCGTCATAATCTGCACGATGTCATAGGCACGGGCGACATCCAGACTGCGAATGGTCATCGCGATATAGATAAACGGCATCAGGAACGGCAACGTGATATGGCGAAAGCTTTGCCATGGGGTACAGCCATCCACTTTGGCTGCCTCTAGCGGATCACGCGGCATCGCGAACAGGCCAGCCAGGATCAGGATCGCAAACACCGACGTGCTCATCCATATCTCGGCGAACATGATTGAGAACATCGCCAACTTTGCATCCACCAACCACGGCAGCGCCACATTGAACCCCATGGATTGCAAGACGTTGTTCACGAGGCCAATGTTGTCGTTGAAGATGAATTTGAACTGAAAGCCCACAAGAATGGGCGAGAACATCATCGGGAACATCAGAATGGTGCGCAGCGTGCGCTGCCCCCAAGTGACCTTGTTCATCATCAAAGCGATGCCAAGACCAAAAAGCAGTTCCAGGTTCAAAACGATGGTCAGGAACAACACGGTGCGGCCAAAGGCGGCCCAGAACTTCGCGTCGCTCAGGATTTTTTCATAATTGTAGGTGCCCACCCATTTCCAAAGGGTCGACGGGCGGGTCAGCTTATAGGGCGTAAAGCTGGAATAGAGCGAGAAGAGGAGTGGGATCAGCACCACTGCGGCAATCACAATGATCGCAGGCAACAGCAAGACGAACCACTCGGGCAAGCGGCGACGGGTCATTTCGCACCTTTGTCTGAGTTAAGGGTCGGTTCAAAGGCAGAGTAACCCCGCCTTTGAACCTGGGAGAAGGCTTAATAGTAGCCTGACTCGCGCATCAGTTCGTCCACGGCCTCTGCCGCATCATCCAATGCTTCCTTCACAGTTTTGTCGCCAACAATCGCAGCCTGCAATTCTGGGAACACTATGTTTGTGCTTTCGCCCCATTCCGGGATCGGTGGAACGGCAAAGGCGTATTTGGCACCTTCGGCAAAGGCTGCAAGAGCTTCGGCACGGAACGCGTCATCGCCCGCCTTCGCAGCGGCCACATTGGCCTCCCATACTGCGGAACGCGTTGGCAACGAGCCGCCGGCGCTTTCAGCCAACTGGCTGTCTTCGCTGGTCAAGAAATTGACCAGAGACACGGCTGCCTCTTTGTTGGCGCAGTCGTTCGTAACCGAGAAACCGTGGTGCCCGGACCAACCGGTGCGTGTGACGGACCCCATTGGCTGCACGGCCACGCCTACGTTGCCTGCGGCCTTGGACGATTCCGGATCGTTGAAGAAGCCTGCCCAGCCTGGCCAATCCAGGTTCAGCGCCACTGTGCCAGAAGCAAAGCCCTGCCCAAGATCATCCCAGACATAGCTGGTCGTGCCTGCGGGAACAGCTTTGGCTTCGTAAAGATCAACAAACCACTGCAAGGCGCGCTGTCCCGCATCGGAGTTGAAGATCGGCTTCTTGGTTTCGTCCAGATAGTTGCCACCTTCAGCGACCACCATTTCATAGAAACGGCCCACAATTGCTTCGTCTTTGCCAGCGTATTGGGTGCCATAGAAATTTGGCGGGTCAGCAAAGAAGATCGACTGATCTTTCACTTGCTCCCAAGTTTCCGGAACAGCGAGATCATATCCGTATTCCGCCTTGAAGGCCGCAGTTTTGTCAGCGTCTTCATAGTTGGATTTCAGATAATAGAGCACAGAGACGTCAAACTGAGCACGGGGCAGCATCAACAGCTCGCCGCCGACGGTAGAAGCTCCGATGTTGCCCTGAACAAACTCTGCCACGACATCCGCAGGCACCAAATCGTTCAGGTCCGTATAAAGCCCTTCATACTGAGGCGCAAAAGATGAGTGATTGGAGCCCACGCACCAGTCAGTGGTGCCCGCCGCCATGTCCGACTTGATCTCTTTGTCGATCTCAAAGTGGCTCTTTTTGGAGATGATATCCACCTTGGCGCCAGTTGCGGCCTCCCAGTCCGCAATGCGGCCATAAAGCCCTTCGTACTGCTGACCACCGATCAATTTGGCCTCGATGGTCACGCCGTCGAAGCTACCCCATTCACTTGCCAATGCTGATTCGCTGACAGCCACCATGGCCGTGCAGGCCATCAAGCCTTTAAAAAAATTGGATTTTTGCATCGTATCCTCCCGTTGACGCAGGTCCATTTATCGCCATCTGTGCGGCTGATATTCGTATTTAAAACATCTATTCACATGCAAATCAATGTTGACTTCGACTCCCCCAGCGGCAAAATTCGCTTATAAGGGCGTAATGGCCTTCCGAGATCGGGCCAAAAAGAATTTTGAAGACGGGGTATGGTATGGCTGAAAAAGACGACAAGTACCGCGCGCCAGCGCTGGAAAAAGGCTTGGACATCATCGAGCTCCTTGCCAGTCACGGCGAAGGATTGACTCAGGGCGAACTCGCAAAGGCGCTGGAACGCTCGCCAAGCGAGATCTACCGTATGCTATCTACGCTTGTACGGCGCGGATACGTGATCCGCTCCCTGTCTGGCGACCGCTACTCACTAAGCCTCAAAATGTTTTCGATCAGCCAGCGCCACCCACCAATTGGGCGGGTGATCGAAACCGCCTTGCCGCTTATGCGCGCGATCACACGAAAAGCCTGGCAGTCCTGCCATATGGGCATGGAAAGCAATGGCGACGTGGTCATCGTGGCATCGGCGGAGTCGCCTGGAAACTGGGGGCTCGCACTCAAAACCGGCACCGTTGTGGGCCTCTGGAACACCGGAACGGGACGGGTTTTGGCCGCGTTTCGATCTGACGAAGACGTTGAAGATCTGATTTCCCAACACCGACGGGCCGTTGGGGAACCCGAGTTGGATCGGGCGGATTTTGATGGCCATATCCTGCGCATTCGTACAATTGGATACGAGAAAATGCCCTCCGCAACCACGATCGGAGTGACCAATATCGCCTTTCCGATATTTGGCCCCTCCGGCCATGCCGCCGCTGCCCTGTCATGTCCGTTTCTGGAACGGGTTGACGACCTTGAAGTACCGAGCCTCGACGAGACGGTCGAGATGTACGGTGCCTTGGCGCAGCAACTGACGCAAATTTACGGAGGCAAACTTCCGGAAACCGCAACGCGGGCCTAGCAGATCGTACATCTGGAAACTTACCGGGGACACGCACATGAAAATCGACGCACATCAGCATTTCTGGAAGCTCGCGCGCGGCGACTACAGCTGGCTGACGCCAGAGTTGGAACCACTCTATCGAGACTTTGAGCCGAAAGACTTAAAACCGCTTCTTAAGGCTGCGGGCATCGATGGAACCATCGCTGTGCAGGCGGCGGATACCGAGGCCGAGACCGAATACCTCCTGTCCCTCGCCGATACGCACGACTGGATCTTGGGCGTCGTTGGCTGGACCGATCTGGAGGCGCCAGATGCACCTGCAAAAATTGAACAGATGGCGCGGCACCCCAAGCTTGTCGGCTTCCGCCCTATGATCCAGAACATCGAGGATGATGCCTGGATGCTCAAAGACAATCTGCGCCCGGCGCTGGCGGCTATGGTGGCGCATAACCTGACCTTTGACGCACTGGTGATGCCACATCATTTGGGGCATCTGCTCACATTCCTGGGCAGGTATCCGACCTTGCGGGTGGTAATTGATCACGGCGCCAAACCCGAGATACGCGACGGCCATTTTGAAACTTGGGCCGAAAACATGACCCAGATTGCGAAAACAAGCCAGTCATTTTGCAAGCTGTCGGGCCTGACAACCGAGGCAAGTCCAGAGTGGCAAACAAAGGACCTCTTGCCATACATCGCGCAAATTCTGCGGGAATTCACACCGGCCCGTGTCGTTTATGGCTCCGACTGGCCAGTGCTGAATCTGGCATCCAGTTATGACGCTTGGTTGACCATCGTGCAGGACGCCGTGGAAAACCATGAACAAGACATTTTTGAAACCTCCGTGCACAGGGCCTATCCGCGTCTCAATCCGATCATCTAACGAACGGCTTCCGGTAAAAACGCCGTCATCCGCCCGGTTGGAATAGTCGCTAGGTTTTCCGGCAATTGCCCATAAAAAAAGGTGACAAACGTTGCGCATTTGGCTGCCGAGAATGCCGAGTGCCATCTCCCAAATCACTTTGGTGTTGGCATCCTGCGCTGATCAATTGGCCGATTGAGTGATGTGGTTTACGGCAAATAGAATACCTGCTCCATTCCGGCCCACCATTCGCCGTCTTCGCGAGTGTCCAGCGGACGCTGCATCGGGCCGCAGACGTCCCACCATTTCTGCATAACCTTGTGCTCAGCAATGGCAGCCATATCCGCTTCAAAGTCTGTGCCGGTATACTCCCAGTAACTAAACATCAGGTTTTCCGGTTCGCGGAGAAAAATCGAGTAATTGGTGATGTTGGACTGCTTTAACTGCGCCAGAACATCTGGCCAAACCTCAGCGTGAAGACGTTTGTATTCTGTGATGTTTTCAGGAGTGATACCGATCACCATCCCCATACGCTCTACCATTGGCTTGCCTTTTTGTCGTGGCCACAAAGGCCATAGAAGGCCGCCGCGTTTCGGCCCATAATCTTGGTGCGGTCTTCTGGCGAAAAGTCGGCCAAAATCGTGTCAACACTCTCGCGCCAACCTGTGTAGGAACTGGCAAGGTTTACCACCGGCCAATCGCTACCAAAAAGCACCCTGTCCGGACCAAAAGTCTGCAGCACATACCCGGCAAAAGGTGCCAGATCGGCCATTTTCCAGGTTGGACCAATCTCGGTGACCAGTCCGGAGAGCTTGCAGTGCACATTTGGCAGATCGGCCAGTCGGGCCATACCGTCCACCCAAACGTTGTCTGGTGCCTGCGCGCCGCCCATCTTCGGTTTGGCAATGTGATCTATCACGATCGCCAAGGTTGGATGCCGTTTTGCGATTTGTTCGATGGCTTCGAGGTGCCGTGGTTGGATAAGTGCATCAAAACAAAGGCCCAAATCGGCCATGTGAGACAAAGCTGGGGCAACAGTGTCCTGCAAAATCCAATCTGTGTCCGCGATGTTCTGCAGCATCGGACGCAGCCCCTTTAGCGCGGGATGCTGGTGGAGCCTATCAATGACGTCTATTGCGTCAATCGCTTCGAGATCGGTCCATCCGACGACACCAGCCACCCACTCCACATTATTCGCAATCTGCAAAAGAAACTCGGTCTCAGCCACCGTATCCGTAGCTTGCACCAACACCGTGTGATCAACGCCAGCTGCGCAAAGAAGCGGGGCCAAATCCGCTGGTTCAAAATCGTAGAAGATGTCGGCGACGGTTTCGTTTGGCCAGGGGTAATCGCCCCGTGCGAGCTTCCAAAAATGCTGATGTGCATCGATGATCACTGGTCTGTCACAATCATGCCACGGGTCTGGAGATCTTTCCACAAAGCGGCAGGTGCTGGCGCATTGAATTGAGTAATGTTGCGCTTGAGGGACGTCGCTTGGGTGGTGCCAATCAAAGTAGACGCCACAAGCGGATGCTGATCCGGATACTGGATTGCGGCCGCAGGCAGGGCGGTATCGTGCTGTGCGCACACGGCTTCGAGGTTGGCCACCTTTTCCAAAACCTCGGTGGGGGCAGGCGCATAGTTGTAATGCGCACCGGGGCGGGGACCAGTTGCCAAAATCCCTGAGTTAAAGACCCCGCCGATCACAAGGCGCACGTCATGCTGGCGCAAGAGTGGAAACAGGCGATGTTGTGCCGATTGATCTAGCAGGGTGTAGCGTCCTGCCAATAAGATCAGGTCCATCGCAAATTGCCCAACCAGTTCCTCACAGATTTCCACTGTATTGACGCCAAGTCCAACGGCCTTCACGATGCCGTCAGCTTTGAGCTCTTCCAGCGCTTTCACCCCGGATTCCAACAACTGGGACCGATGATGTTTGGTGTCGGTGCCAGCGTCAGGGTCGCCGATGTCATGCACAAACAGGATATCGATACGGTTCAATCCAAGCCGCTGAAAGCTGTCCTCAACCGACCGCATAATACCGTCGTAGGTGAAATCGAAATGTTGCTTGAATGGCCAGGCATTGTGAAAGCCATTGATGACCTTAGGCGGATGGCTGTCCGGTGTAAGCAAGCGCCCAACTTTGGTGGAAAGAATCCAGCCGTCTCGGTCCCGCAAGAAATCCCCAAGCAGACTTTCTGATGCCCCGTTTCCATAGTGCGGCGCGGTGTCAAAAAACCGTATGCCGTTATCCCAGGCGGTGGTGAGTACATCTTGAACGGCAGATTGGCTGACTGGTCGGTAAAGGCCAGAGAGCGCCGCTGTGCCTAGAGCCAGCCGGTGCGTATCATTGAGCATAAGGTTGCCTTAGTTGGGATGACATCCGGGCTCCGTAGGAGCCGAGGTTTTGTATGTTAGGACGAATTCGACGTGTCCTAGGTCTTCGGATGCGGTTTTCTGACCCTGACCAAGCGCCACCAATTTTTCCACAATCTCTGCCCCGACATCGTTCAATGTCGTGCCACCATCCAAAACCCGCCCGGCGTTTACGTCCATGTCCCCAGGCATGCGGTCATATGTTTCGGGATTGGCGCAAACTTTGAGGACCGGAGAAATAGCCGACCCCACCACCGACCCTCGCCCTGTGACAAAGATCACCGCGTGTGCGCCACAAGAAATCAGTTCAATGATTTCAGCATTATCGTTGATGTTTGGATAGCCATACTTGGGCGCCCCATCCGGTACGACGTCCAAAAGATATAGCCCGCCTGCCGGTGCTGTTTGGGCGGGCCGAAGAATACCCGAAATTTTGCTTTGACCCGACTTGGCATAGGCCCCGAGTGATTTCTCCTCGATCGTCGTCAATCCACCTGTGGCATTGCCGTTGGAGAAAGACCCGTATCCCATCGCTGCGTAATATTTGGCCGCTTTGTCCACAGAAGCGATGATCGCAGGGCGCAGCGCCTCATCGGCGGCACGCTCCGCCATCACGTGTTCACAGCCGATCAATTCACCCGTTTCTTCGAAAATGCAGGTCGCGCCCTCTTGCACCAACATGTCGAAGGCCACGCCCGCTGCCGGATTGCCTGTGATGCCAGATGTTGCATCTGAGCCGCCGCAAATGGTGCCAATCACCAACTCCGACACTTCCATTTCGACCTTTGGCGTCGCCATAATTTCGGCATGGGCTTGCTTCACCCAGTTTCGCCCAGCCTTAACAGCCGCGGCCGTCCCCCCCACGTCTTGAATGGTGATGATATCCACAGGGCGACCGGAGGCACGGATCGCCTCCGCCAATTGGATCTTTTTGAAATTTTCGCACCCAAGCGACACGAGCTGAACTGCGCCGACATTGGGGTGCGTGCACAGGGCCTCCATCATGTCTTGGCCGTAGTCTGAAGGAAAACAACCAGAAAAGCCGACGACTTGCACATCACTATCCGGAAAAGGTCGGGCAATCTGCTTGCAGACATGGTGCGCACATTCCACCAGATATGCGACCAGCACGACGTTGCGAATGCCTTTGCGGCCGTCTTGGCGCGGCCAAGCCATCATTGCGGTCATCATCTACTCCATCACCTCGACTTGGGTGTATTGGCTGGTCAGGTTATGGACATGGACATGCGCACCCAATGGGATGTCGGTCTCTGCAAAACCAATCGGGAAACCATATTTCACAATGTCCTGCCCCACAGGGATATGCTTCACAGCAAGTTTGTGGCCGAGACCCAGTGTTTGCGAGACAACTACGCGTTGCCCACTCAGGTTAATGCGCTCACCAGCCTCGATTGTTGCTTTCAAGACAGCGACATTGTCGCCGTCGGCCAACACCAAAATACGAGGATCGTTCTTTGGGTGTTCAGTCATGTTTCATGGTCCCATGTCACGCTGCCAAGAAGCGTTGAACGAGCGGCATTCAAGTGCGTTTGAAAGAGGTCGATGGCTCCGTCTTTGTCGCCAGCGGCCAATGCACGTATCACTGCTAGGTGCTGCTGGGCGGCCACTAGGTTTCGCTCGTGTTCATCCTTTTTGTTCCACCGATAATGGTAGTGAAAAATCACAGAGACCAATTCAAAAAAGTCGTCGATAAATCTGTTGCTGAGGCCGTCGAGCAAAATACGGTGAAATTGCTCATCAAGACGTGGAAAATTCAGATATTCGGCGTCGATATTGCGAATGATTTTCTCATGTGCCTTATCAAGGGCGATCAGCTGGGTGAACGTGGTGGCATCCGGCCCCGCATTCACAAGGGACTGGAAGGCACGCAGCTCAAACATCTCGCGCACATCAAACAATTCGATGGCAAAATCTTGTGTAAAGCCACGTAGTACCCAATGACGGTTGGGTTCTTTTTCGATCAGCCCAAAACGGGAAAACTTAATCAGGCATTCACGGAGCACCGAGGTGCTTGCACCAAACTCCCGCACCATTTCGCTCTCGTGTAAAATGGTCCCCGGCTTGAGATCACCACCAAGGATGAACTCCATAAACAAGGTTTCAACACGCGCGCTGGTCGACAGCGTTTCTTCCTGCGCAAAATAGTCTGACGGAACCGGTTTGCGCAGCACTGTTTTGGTGCGCCCAGACCATTGAATGATACCGCTTTCATTCAATTGAGTCAGCACGGCACGGACTGTGGTGCGGCTGATGCCGAGGCGCTGTGTCAATTCAACTTCGGACGGTAACGTGCCCTCGATCGGCAATGCCGCAACAAAATCCAGGCTGCGGTTGAGGCTGTCTTTATAAGTTGAATTGTCACGTGACATAAGATGGCTCAGTTTGTTTTTAAGGCTTAGATGACTGTCCTACATCACGCCAAAGGTTGCAAAGGCGTCTTGTGTCGACATGCCGCCCTTTATGGCGTTGGCGACGTCGTTTTCAGTTCTGACTTTGATCAGCGCATCTTCGATAGCTTGTCTCTCAATCTCTTGCGGAATGATCAGCACGCCCTCGTCGTCCGCAAAGATTAAATCGCCGGTTTGCACATCGACGCCCTCAACGGAAATTGGCACTCGATAATCAAGAACCTTGCCGCGTACTCCCTGATCTTGCGCAAAAGTGCCCCGCGAGAATGTCGGGAAACCAAGGCGCTTAATTTCATCGGAATCGCGAACAAACCCGTCCAAAATTGCACCCGCAGCCTTGAGATGTAGCGCACGGGTGGACATTAAGCCTCCCCAAAGTGCGAATTCAAAAGATGCACCCGAAGCGATATAGATTTCGTCTTCTTTTAGATCATCCAAGGCTTCAAACATGAGGCCAAACGGTTTCTCCGCGAGTGGGCCTTGCCCCTTACCCTCGAGGTAATCCGCCTCCAGAACCGTCATTGCGCGCCCTGCGATCTTGGTGCCACATACAAGCGGCTTAATGGATTGCGGCAAAAACTGCCTGCGATACCCCAACACGTCAAGGACATCGCCGATCACCGCAGTGAACAGCTTCTCTTTCATTATTGAAAACAGTTCTTTGTCGGTCATTTTTTTGCCCCTCAAAACCCAGTTGCCCCGCCACCGTCTACAAGCAGCACCTGCCCGGTGACGTATTTCGCGGCTCGTGCGCAAAGAAAGGCACAGGCCCATCCGATGTCTTCCGGATCGCCTAGGGTGCCCATGGGAATACGCCCCATAATCTTTGCCTTACGCTCGGGATCGCCTTTGGTGGCGGTGCGGAAGACATCCGTGTCGATCCAACCTGGCGCGACTCCGTTCACACGAATACCACTTTGCGCAAATTCTGCGGACAGGGCGCGGATCACTCCGTTGATCGCGGTTTTGGAGATTGTGTAGCCGGAAACATTGGGCTGCCCGATGTAGGCCGTCATCGAGGAAATGAAGAGCACAGACCCTTTGGTTCCCGCGTTCAACATGTCGCCCATCACGGCGCGACTCAATTCCAAAGCACCGCGTACGTGCACATCGAACACGCTGTCAAAATCGCCGAGATCTGACTGCATGAACAGTTTTTTTATGGTGTTGCCCGCGTTGTTCACAAGAATTTCAAATGGACCGTGATCAGCGCGCAATTGCGCTGCGGCGGCGGGAATAGCCGCAGTGTCCGTCAAATCCAGCACCTGATAGCGCGTACCCATGCCGATTTCAGCACAAGCCGCCTGCAGCACTTCTTCGCGTCGACCTGCAATTACCACCTTGGCACCGCTTTGAACGAGGCTTGTTGCGATGGCTTTGCCCAATCCTGTGCCACCGCCGGTCACCAAAGCGGTTTGCCCGTTCAAGCCGTATTGCTCTGTGAGACGAGTTGCGTCAGTCATGGCTGTTACCTTGCATGTCGATCATTACCTTAAAGATGTCTTGTCTGTTGGCTTCCCAGAACGGGAAGGCCTGCGCAGCCTCTCGCCAAGAAAAGACACGTGAAATCAGTTTTTGGGCCAATCCAGGCTGGGCTTGAAGATGGTCAATGACCGCCTCGAAATCGCTGCGTGTCGCATTTCGTGATCCCATGATGTCGAGCTCTTTGAGGTTGAAAAGTGACGTGTTGTAACTGACCTCGGATTTTGCGTAACCGACATAGACCACCCGCCCCCCAAAGCAGGCCAGATCCACAGCGCTGCGAAAGGTTTCAGGCAGCCCGACCGCCTCGATGACGACATCCGCGCCATGCCCATCGGTGAGCGCGGCCACCCGAGCAGGCAGGGATTCTGTTGATGGATTGATGACCTCGTGCACGCCCAGACTGCGCAGAGTTCCCTGTTTTGCATCGCTGATTTCAACGGCTATCACACGAGCGCCGCGTGCCAGTGCACCAACAACCGCACCAATTCCAATCATACCTGCGCCGAGGATGACCACAGTGTCGTGTTGGGTGATCGCGCCGCGCATCACTGCATGAAACCCAACCGACAGCGGTTCAACCAACGCTTGCTCACGCAAAGAGAGTTGGTCGTTCAGGATCAGGCGGTCATAAGGCACGATCAGTTGAGACGCCATCCCACCGTCGCGTTGCACGCCTAGAGTTTCGTTGAATTGACAAGCATTTGGTCGACCAGCGCGACAGGCAGAACAGCTCTTGCAAGCGGTATAGGGGATCACAATGGCCTTGGCACCGGATGCGTACTCTGTTGGCACATCGCAGCCCGTTTGCACAATTGTGCCACCGATTTCGTGGCCAGGAATGCGCGGCAGCGTGACCAGTGGGTTCAAGCCGCGAAATGTATTGAGGTCGCTGCCACACAAACCGACACACCCGACCTTCAAGAGGACGTCCTGCGGGCCCAATTCTGGCGTTTCCACCGTGGTGAAGGCAGTTTCGCCAATGGAGGTGATAGCCAATGCTTGCATGGGTTTAGGAGTCTTTCGGGTTGGTTTGAAAACAGCCGCCTGCCGTCGGCAGGCGGCCAAATTGAAACAGCTTATTTGAAGTCGCCGACGTTATCGGCGGTGATCAAGATGCCATCGATCGGAGTGAAACTCGGAACCTCTTCACCTTTGATCAGTCCGATGAGATTATTCACCGCCTCGGCCCCCATGCGCGTGTTGTCCTGCTTGATCGTCGCGGCTTGCTCACCCGCCTCGATGGACACAAGGTTTGCGGGATTTCCGTCAAAGCCAACGATGACCAAATCATCAATTTTGCCAAGCTCGGTGGCCGCGGAAACAGCGGCAAGAGCACCTGGATCCCAAGCCGAGAAAATAGCTTTGATATCCGGGTTGGACTGCAAGAAGTTGACGGTGGTTTCATAGGCGCAGGCATCTTGCCAATCGCAGATCTGGAAAATCACTTCGTGACCCGCGGCCTCTGCAGCGTTTTTGACACCGTCGCGACGCGCATTGCCGGTCTGGTGACCTGCTGATCCTCCAAGGATCAGGACCGATCCGCTGTCCAGTTTGTCGACAATATAGCTGCCGGCAATCGAAGCCGCCGCAAGGTTGTCAGTCTGAACCAGGCTGGCGACATGCTGGTGATCGATGCCCGTGTCCACGGCAACAACGGGAATACCTTTGCGCTTGGCGTTATCCAGCGAGGCATCAAAGGCGCGGTTGTCCACAGACCCAATAATGATGCCATCAACGCCCATGTTTATCGCGCGATCTACCGCATCTTTCTGCGCGGCAGCGTCCGCAGACGAGGCCGTCAGGTCAATAAGTTCAACACCCATTTCCTCAGCCTGAGCCGCGGCAGATTTCGCCACGCCAATCCAAAATGTATTATCGGTCGAATAGCCGGTGTAGGCGATGCGCAGATCGTCTGCGAACGCGGCCCCTGCCATCAATGCGGATACCGCAACGGATGCCACCATCCCTTTCAACGTGTTGATCTTCATTGGTCTTCCTCCCTTTTATTTCTATGAGTGCCCGAGATTTGGGCGGTCTTTTCCTGCGGGCGCTCCTCCGCACCTGTCAGAATTTGCTGATTTTCTTTGTGTTAGCGGCTTGGGCGGCGCCAGACGTCCCAATAGACCGCGAGAATAATGATGAGACCGATTGCAATACGCTGAACCGAAGTTCCGACACCAAGATAGGACAGCCCCACGATGATCGTTTGCATGATCAACATTCCGATTAGAGTTTTCCCAACCCCGCCACGGCCTCCAAACAAGCTTGTGCCGCCAATCACCACAGCGGCGATTGCAAACAACTCATAACTTTGCCCACGCGCCGGCATTGCAAAGTTCAGTTTGGAAACCTCCAGGATGGCCGCAGTTGCCGCGAGCACGCCGCCAAACATGTAGTAATAGATCCTGCTTGTGCGGACATTTACACCCGACAACCGCGCAACTTCTTCGTTGCCGCCAATGGCAAAAGCATGATTGCCCAACCGTGTTTTTGTCAGGAACACACCCGTCAAAAGCGCCACACCAAACATAATGAGCATCGGCACCAGATAACCCGATCCCAACATTTGAAAACTCTCGGGAAAGCGCGATAGATCCCGTCCGCTTGCAAGGATCTCGGCGATACCCTTATAGGCCGTCAGGCCACCCAAGGTGACAATGAAGGCCGGCACTTTGGTGAACACCTGAATGGTGCCGTTGAGCGCGCCCATTGCGGCCCCTGCCAGGAGGCCAATGAGAACCGCGATTGTCACCGGCAATTGGTATTCGGCCAAAGCAATACCCACGATTACACCAACAACCGCAAAAATTGAGCCCACAGAAAGATCAAGGCCACCGGAGATAAGCACAACTGTGGTACCGCACGCGAGGATGGCAAGAATGGACGCTTGGCCAAAAATGGATAGAAGAGTGTCGAGACTTCTGAAGGGTTCAGATAGGACGAAGAACACCAAGTAGATCAGAACAAGCGCCGCCAAAACTTGCCAAATCTGCAAGAACTGATGTTTCAAGACTGCAAAACTGGAACCGTCGGCGGAGGGTGTCGAAATCTGGGTCGAAGAGTTTTGGATCATATCTGTCATCTCAAGCGGCCTTGTCTTCGGATGCGCCAGTGATCAAACCGACAAGCGTATCTCCATCCACATCTTTTACGTCGCGCACAGCCGCCAGTCGTCCAAGGCGCAAAACCATGACACGGTCGCAATACTTCATGACATGCTGCATGTTATGCGTGATCATGATTACGGACAGGCCGTGGTCTTTCAGCGAGCACACTAGATCCATCGCCATTTTGCTTTCCCGCACGCCAAGTGCGGCGGTTGGTTCGTCCAGAATGGCGATTCGTTTCCCAAACATTACGGTTTTGGCCAGGGCCACTGCCTGCCGCTGACCACCTGAAAACGCTTCAGCCTCGCGATAAATATCCGCGATGCGAATATCGAGTTTTTGAAACAACGTGCGGATTTCGGCGTCCATTTTGCCGAAGTCGAGGGCGCCAAAAAGACGCCCCAAAATGTCATTTCGGACAATTTCTCGCCCGAGAAACATGTTCTTGGTAATGGACAGCTCGTTGACCAGCGCCAAATCCTGATAGACTGTTTCAATGCCAGCGGCTTTTGCATCAGTTGGCGAATTGATCTGCACCTCGTGGCCGTCCATTTCTATGGTGCCGGAGGTTTTGGGAATCGCGCCGGTTAGGGCTTTGATCAAGGTCGATTTTCCGGCGCCGTTGTCTCCAACGACCGCCAGCACCTCCCCCTCGCGCAGGTCAAGGTCTACGGCTTCGAGTGCAACGACTCCGCCGTAGTGCTTGCTAACGCCGCGGGCGCGCAGAATGGTTTTGTCGCCGACTTGGCTGGCCATCTATTGGTCCTATCTACAAAGCATTTTCAGAAGGCTTTGTTTTTCTATCTATTAAAAACACAACACGATTCGGTCAAATGTTTTTTTTCCATAAAAAACATAATGCACGAGGAAGCACCCGCGATCTGAGAAATTTATCTATTGAAAACAGGATATTGCCGGTCTGTCACTGCGCAAGAAATTGACCAACAGGGCTTGGCATAACTGATGCGCGCTTTGTTTGAGAAAATCATGGTCACATCGCGATGTCAGGTTGCATGCGCAAGCCGGACCCAAAATGAGCTCGCGGTTAATGTCGGCTTTCCGCAGCAAAAAGCCGCGACATTTTCGGACCGTCCAGGTGCTGTCGGCATTGCATTGTATCACCTGATCCTCTCGGCAGATGACAAATGCGACCTGATAAAACGTGACCCCGCTCCCGACCAGCACGCCACTGTTTACATGCTTCTTCGTCTGGTGCGCGCGTATCGCATCGATGAGTATCGCCGGACAGCAGTGCGTGCGTCTTCAACCTTAGCGTGGCTCCGCATGATCCTCATCCTTATCGCGTCAAGGGGCGCTGCCCCTTCTTGGGCTTTCAGCCCAATTCATCCCCGGGATATTTTTCGCAAAAGGAAGAGATTCGCGAGGCTCAGGCCGTCAGGGCTGAGCCGGGCCCAACCCGAAGGGGCGGGAGGTCTTTGGCGGTATCCACATCGGAAAGCGTTGCGACGGTGGCGATGAGGTGGTTTGGCAAGGAGGCACGGGTGTCGGCCAGTGCGTGCTCGGTGGACCAGCGCACGTTCTGAAAAAGCGTCGGTGGGGGTGGGGAAATGCGTTTGAGACCCACCAGCCAGTAACCCCCATCGGTGGCGGGGCCAAAAGAGGCGTCGTGAGCGCCAAGGCTGCGAAAAGCGGTGTGTACATGCGCGCGCGTGATGTCGGGAATATCGGCGCCGATAATGCAGACCGGCCCCGGCGGCATATGACGCATGATCCGACCCATTCGATCACCGAGATCGCCTGGGCCTTGTGGCACGCGCGGCACATCACGAGGCCATACGCGCGATATGAGACCTTCGACGTCAGGGGCAACCGCGAGTGTGATCTGCCAACGGGGGTCGCGCAGGCGGCGGATCAGGGACGCGGACTGATGTCGAAACCACCACGCAGCGGTGGTCAGGCCGATGTCACGTCCGAGGCGGGTTTTTACGCGCCCAGCGCGCGGTTCCTTGACCATGATCACCAAGTGTTGGTGTCTCACAGGGTGCGTTCCATGTCGCGATGGTCGATGCCGGCGTCGTCATAGACCGGCCCATAAGCGATAAAGCCCAGCGCCTCGTAAAATCCGATGGCGTGGCATTGCGCGCCCAACATGCAGCGGGCGACGTTTGATTGCGCCTCAAAATGCGCCACAGAAGCCTTGATCAGCGCGGCACCAAGACCGGAACCGCGCACGTCCTTGAGCACGCAAACGCGGGAAATTTTGCCGGTTCCGCCTTTGGTCAGCAGGCGGGCCGATCCAACCGGACGGCCCTCAATCGTGGCCAGAAGGTGCACCGCCTGATCATCCAACCCATCCCATTCGTCCTCATCGCTGACACCTTGTTCACCTTGGAAAACAATGCGGCGCAACTCTTCGCATGGCGTGTAGTCGGTGACGACTTCAATTGCCCATGTCATGCGAAATAATCTGCCAGGATACGAGTATAGATGTCTTTGAGTTGATGGATCTGATCAACCGGCACGTTTTCATCAACCTTGTGCATTGTCTTGCCGACCAACCCAAATTCCACCACCGGACAGTGGTTTTTGACAAAGCGCGCGTCGGACGTGCCACCGGAGGTCGAGAGTTCCGGCGTGCGGCCTGTTTCAGCTTGCACGGCGGCGGCGACCAGATCGGAGAGCGGCCCCGGGGGCGTGATAAAGCTTTCGCCAGAGATTTTCACGGTCATACCGATCTCGACGCCACTGTCGGCGGCAACCTCATCAACAAGCCCTTGCATCCAATCCGTGAGCGACGCGCCAGAGTGCACGTCGTTGAAACGGATGTTGACCGTAGCGCGGCATTCCGCGGGGATCACATTGGTGGCCGGATTGCCGGTGTCCATGGTCACAACGGCCAGCGTGGAGGCGTCAAAGTGGTCAGTGCCGGCATCCAGTGTGTGGCTGGACAGGCGATCCATCAGGCGCGCCATGGCCGGCAACGGATTTTTGGCCCGGTGCGGGTAAGCCGAGTGACCTTGGATGCCAGCGAAGGTGAAATAGGCCGTGAGCGAGCCTCGGCGACCGATTTTCATCATTTCGCCCATCTCATTGGGGCACGTTGGTTCGCCTACGAGGCAAACGGACATCTGTTCGTTTTCTGTGTCCAAGTATTCAAGGAGTGCAGTGGTTCCGTCCACGGCGTCGCCCTCCTCATCACCGGTGATGGTGAGGATAATTGCCCCCTTTGGCGGTGTGTTAGAGACAAAATCAATGGCGGCTGCCGCGAAAGCAGCAACGCCGGATTTCATGTCTGTGGCGCCGCGGCCAAACATAATGCCGTCGCGGATTTCGGCACCAAACGGGTCCGCTGTCCACGCGGCTTCGTCGCCAACAGGCACAACATCAGTATGACCGTTAAAACCAAACGTCTTGGCGTGGCCTTTGTCGCCCCAGCGGGCAAAAAGATTGGAAACTTCGCCACGGTCCACGCGGGCGCAGTCAAATCCGGCGGCGGAAAGCTGTTTTTCCAGCAAAACCAGCGCGCCGCCTTCGGTCGGCGTCACTGAGGGGCAGCGGATCAGGTCGGCGGTCAACTGTGCGGCGTCTGTGGCGGTCATGGTGTCCTCGTGGCGTGATTGCAGCGGTGTGTCTCTGGTTTCGCATAGGGCGGCAGGACCGGAAAGCCACAAATCCGTGGGCATCGCACCGGAAAACAGTGCAACCCCCTTAACACAAGAGAAAATTTGCTGTTAATTGGTTTCAATAACAATTGACCGAGGCAGGTCACCAGCAGTTTTGCCCCAAGGGGCCCTCATCAAAGACGTCAAAAATGACGCGTGATGGTTAGGAGTCGCACCGCAACAGTGGAGGTGCGCGCGCTGTTTGGTTCTGCTTTGGCACAGAGGCAGAGATCAAAGGCAGGCGGTATGCCAAGACTACCAGTGGATCGCGGTGCAGACGCGGAGGAGATGGCGGAAACCATCTTTGGGGACGGCGTTCAAGTCGTCGGCGCAACCTATACCGGCGACGGCAATGCGTCCGGTGTTTACACCAATGGCGGCTCGGTCTCTCCGGGTGTGACTCCCGGCGACAGCGGAGTGATCCTGTCCACAGGCAACGTGCGCAATTTCACCAACCGAAACGGCAACCCAAACCAAGACACCAACCAGTCCTCCAACATGAACGGAATTGACAACAATTCCACGCTGAACGGGTTGGCCGGTGCCAACACCTTTGACGGCGCCATTCTGGAGGTGCAGTTTATTCCCACGGGCGACACGATGACGATGCAGTTCGTATTCGCGTCAGAGGAATACCCGGAATACGTCAACTCGATCTATCAGGATTTTGTGGCCGTCCAGATCAACGGAGAGTTTGTACCTCTGGCGATCGGAAATGGCGAAGTGGATCCCGGCAACATCAACGGTGCCGAAAACGAAAGCCTGTTCATCGACAACACCGGTGGCGCCTACAACACCGAAATGGATGGGTTTACCCTGACGATGACGTTGACCATTCCGGTCAACGCGGGCGTTATCAACACCATTCAGTTCATCATCGCCGACGTGTCAGACAGCAGCTATGACAGCTCGTTGTTGATCGGCGCGGATTCGGTGCAGACCGCGCTGGTTGCCGAAACCGACACGGTGAATGTCGCGCTGAACGGCACCACCATGGTGGATTTGCTGGGCAACGACATCAACACCACCGGCGGCACTCTGACCATCACGCACATCGCGGGGCAACCGGTTGCGGTTGGCGTGCCGATAATGCTCGGGTCCGGACAGATCATCACGCTGAACGCGGACGGCACGGTTACCTTTGTTGGCGACGGCGACGAAGAAACTGTCAACCTGACCTATTTGGTCGAAAGTTCGACCGGTTCAACAGATACCGGATTTATCACGATCACGCAGGCGCCGTGTTTTGCCGCCGGAACCTTCATTCAGACGCCGTTCGGCGAGGTGCCCGTTGAGCATATCGCAGTTGATGACCTTGTAGAAACGTTGGACAACGGACCGCAGCCAGTG
This sequence comes from Shimia sp. SK013, assembly GCF_001292625.1. Classification (GTDB taxonomy): domain Bacteria; phylum Pseudomonadota; class Alphaproteobacteria; order Rhodobacterales; family Rhodobacteraceae; genus Shimia. The sequence continues at coordinate 25,671 of NZ_LAJH01000021.1, read as the reverse complement.
CGCTGGCATGGCAGCCGCACCGTCGAAGCGCGCGGCAAATTTGCCCCGATCCTGATTGACGAAGGCACCTTTGGCGACCACCGCGCCGTGACTTTGTCCCCCTTGCATCGCGTCATGGTCGGCGGCGCGTGGTCGGAATTGTTGTTTGGCGAAGAAGAGGTGCTGATCAAGGCGCGCGATCTGGTGAATGGCAAAACCATCCGTCAACTTGATGGCGGCACTGTGGAATATCATCACCTGTTGTTTGACGACCATCAGATTGTGTTCTCCGAAAAGTTGGCCACGGAAAGCTACCTGCCGGGACCGCAGACCTCGGCGAGTTTTGATCCGGAGATCGTCGCAGAACTCTGTGCGCTGTTTCCCGAACTTACCGACAATGACGGCACCGGATACGGACAGATGGCGCGTCCCGGATTGAAGACGTTTGAAGTGGCCGCAATGGCCAATTGGGCGATGGCGAGTTGAGGAGCAGGACATGAGCTGGCTGGCCTTGATCGACAAAACACGCACCCTGTTCCGGTTGGACGGGTTGGCGCGGTATGGGCAGAAACAGGGCAAGGATCTGGTGGATCTGCGCGCACCGATGCCCACGGGAAGCCTCGTGGTGGAAACTCGCGTCTCGCCCTATGACAAGCCACAAATGTTGATGGGATATGCGCCGCAAACCCGCAACGGCGTGCGTTTGTCGCTGCAGGCGGTGCCTGGCGGTGGTGTGGTGCTGGTGTTGAATTCTGGCACAGAGACCTTTCATACCGCGATCAATCTGGACACCGGCGGACGGGCAGACGTGATCCGCATCACCTATAGCTGGGATTTGGCACAGTTTCGCGGGCGCCTGTCCGTGGAACGCCCCGGCACCTTCCGCGTCGAAGTCAAAGAACTGGTCAATCCGATTGCGCTTTGCCCCGAGGATATGTGCGAATTTGTACATGACGGTCTGTCGCGCGTGTTGTCGCCAGACGTGATCTACGCTGCGCTGAGCGATCGGGTGGAACCAATCGGGCCTGCCCCGACGATGACTTTGGACACGCCGGTTATGACGTCCAATGGCTATGTGCCCGCCGGCAGTCTCCGACGCGGCGATCTGGTTCACACGGCACAAGGCGACTCCGCGCCTGTGCTCAACGCGATCAAACGCACGGTGCCTGCGGCAGGACAATTCACGCCGATCCGGCTGAGGGCACCATTCTTTGGGCTGCAAGAGCCGATAGTGGTGGGGCCGACGCAACGCTTGGTGATCGGCGGCTCACGGGTCGAATACACCTTTGGGTCGGAATTTGTACTGGTGCCTGCCGGGCACTTGCTGCATGGCTCGGCCGCCAAACCGATCAAGACAGAGCCGTTGGTGACCTATTGCCAGCTGATCCTGCCCGATCACGATGCGCTTTTGGTGTCCGGAACCTATTTGGAAAGTCTGGATCTTGGCCGTATCCGGCGCCGTCAGGACGTGCTGCGGGCCAGTTTGCTGGGTCAATTCACCCGCTCTACCCTGCCGGAGCATTCCCGCACGGCTTATCCGGTTCTGCGGGAATTTGAGGCGCTAACTCTGGCTGCCCAGCGTGCCGCATAATTTAGTGTTGCGGTTCGGCGTCGCCGTCACTTTCCTCGCCGTGGTAAAAAGGCGTTAGCTGCGCCACCACAACCGAGTTCTCATCCAAAGCCCGTTGCATCAGCGTGCGCTCGTCGGTGTCGATCTCATGACCCTGCGCCTCGCGCTCCTCTACTGTGCCGTAGCCTGTCACATCCAGAGGATTGAGGTCGGCCTGCTTAAGGATCGCAACGGTTTCGCGCACGGCTTCGGCCTCGTCCACGCCACTGGCATAGATCATCAGCGCGCCACCGGTGGCACGATCGGGCAAACCGTCGTCTTCCTTACGGCCAACCTGTACCAGAAGGGTGAAAACCTGCTGGCGCGATTTCTTTTTGGGGGCGGATTTGGATGTGCTCATGGGATCAGCCCTTAGCCTGACATGCAGGACAACGTCAACTGACAGCCCCGATGCAGGCGGAAATTAGGGACAAGTTTAGACACTCTGACCCGCGTTGCTCATCACTTGGTAACGCCTGACGGGCACTTTGGAGAACAGACCAAAGCCCGCCTGCCGCCCAAAAACAGCACGCGCTGTCACTTTGGCGGCTTTGCCAAACCAAATGGCCGGGGGGCCAAAGATCAACAGTGCTGCAGCACTATAAATTTACTGCGAGTTTTCTTTGCCAAAACGGGGGCACTATGACGGACTCACGCGGCGATATTTCGCGAACCTGCTCGGTCGTGAGCGGAATGAAGTTGACCAAAACACACGTGCCGTCTTTGGCCCGAAACGAGGTTGGCACAACCACGTCTGCCACATCCGTCCCTTGCTTTGTGGCAGGATCCCTAATTGTGACGCGGTCCGGGCTTGTTGCGATCGAGGATCTGTCACGCGGAGACGACGTGCTGACCCGCGACAACGGGTACCAGGCCCTGCGCTGGATCGGGCGGTCCAGCCGACTGGCAATGGGTGAAGACGCACCGGTTGAAATTTCGGCAGGCGCATTGGGCAACCACGACGCCATCGCGTTCTCGCGCAACCACCGGGTTCTGGTGCAATCGGACACGGCGGCAACGCTGTTTGGAGAAAGTGAAGTGTTGATCAAAGCAGGTGATCTGGTGAACAACACCTCGGTCCGCGTTCGCAACGATGGATTGCCCGTGACTTACGTGCATCTATTGTTTGACCGGCATGAGATCGTGCGCGCAAACGGATTGGACTGCGAAAGCTACCATCCCAGTCACGAAACGCTGGACTCCTTTGATCCGGCAACCCAGCAAGAGATCCTTTCGCATATGCCCAACACCGACAAGTTCATGGGGTACGGATACGGACCGGTTGCACGCGTTTCCTTGCGCGCCCAAGAAGCCAAAGCTTTGATGCAAGCCGCCTAAACGTGGTTTTCCTGATACTTTCTGGACATTTCTTGGTGTATTCGACTGGTTTCCCTAGGGTAATCCGACCATCTCAGTTGACCGATTTCTTGCCCGGGGGCTAATGGATGCTGAACTCGGGACCAACTTTGCCATGAAACTCTTTGCAGCGGTCGCTCTGGCGATCATGACAATCCTTTCGGTGGCAAACAGCGCCGCTGCACAAGTTGGTGACAGGTTGGTCTTTGCGACGGTGGACCGACCCCCATTTGCGATGCTTGAAACTGACAGCGGTGCCCCCGAAGGGTTCAGCATCGATTTGATGCGCGCCATCGCAGATGATCTTGGCATGCAGGTCACCTTTGTCCCGGCTGAAAGTTTCAGTGCGATGTTGGACGCTGTGAAAACCAACGCCGTGGATGGGGCGATAGCCAATATCTCGATCACCGCCGCGCGTGAGGTAGAAATGGATTTCAGCCAGCCGATTTTTGAAAGCGGCATTCAGATCCTGATGCCAAAAGAAGGCAGCACATTGGGTCGCGTTGGTGGCCTTCTGACACGTGAGATTGGCACTGCTATCTTGATCGCTTTGGGCCTTTTGTTTGGTGGAGGCATGCTGATGTGGCTGTTTGAACGCAATCACCAGCCATATTTTGACCGCCCTGCCAAAGACGCGCTGTTCCCGTCGTTCTGGTGGGCGCTCAACCTAGTGGTCAATGGTGGCTTTGAAGAACGCGTCCCTCAGACAAAACCGGGGCGGTTTTTTGCTGTGATACTCGTGGTCGCCAGCCTGTTCGTGGTGTCGGTTTTTGTCGCAACAATCACCGCTGCTGTGACCGTCGAAGCGCTGCAAGAAAGCGTGGACAGCATCAATGATCTGGACGGGCGCGACGTTGGAACGGTGGTCGGATCCACCAGTGCCACCTTCCTGAACCAACGCGACATCCGGTTCACCGGGTATATTTCACCGCAGCAAATGCTGGCGGACTTTGACGCCGGCACAATCGATTCGGTGGTGTTTGACGGGCCTATTCTGGCCTATCACGTCAGCACCAATTCCAAATCCAAGGCGCGGGTGATCGAACGTGTTTATAAACCAGAAAACTACGGCATCGCGCTGCCGGCTGACAGCGCGATGCGCGAAGAAATCAATCAGGCTTTGCTGAAACTGCGTGAAGATGGCACCTATGAAGCGCTGCTAAAGCGCTGGTTTGGTGCCAACTACCGAAACTGATCAGTCCCGCAGCAGCTCGTTGATGCCAGTTTTGGAGCGGGTTTTTGCATCCACACGCTTGACGATCACAGCGCAATACAGGCTGACACCGTTTTTGGAGGGCATGGAGCCCGACACAACCACCGAGTAAGGCGGCACTTCGCCGTACATCACTTCGCCGGTTTCGCGGTCCACGATTTTTGTCGACTGGCCGATGTAAACACCCATGCCAAGCACAGCCCCTTCACGCACGATGCAGCCTTCGACCACCTCAGAACGCGCGCCGATAAAGCAGTTGTCCTCGATGATGGTCGGGCCTGCCTGCATGGGTTCCAGGACGCCGCCGATGCCAACGCCACCGGACAGGTGCACGTTTTTGCCGATCTGCGCACAAGACCCAACAGTGGCCCATGTATCAACCATGGTGCCTTCGTCGACATAAGCGCCGAGGTTCACAAAAGACGGCATCAAAACAACGCCGGGGGCGATAAAGGCGGATTTGCGCACAATACAGTTCGGGACGGCGCGGAAGCCTGCGGCTTTCCACTGGTTTTCACCCCAGCCGAGGAACTTGCTGTCGACCTTGTCCCACCAGCCGCCGCCTTGTGGGCCGCCGGTTTGGATTTCCATGTCTTTGATACGGAAACCAAGCAACACCGCTTTTTTGGCCCACTGGTTCACGTGCCAATCGCCGCTTTCCTGCTTTTCAGCCACGCGCAAGCTGCCGCTGTCCAGCGCGTTCAGCGTGTCTTCGATGGCTTCACGGGTTTCGCCTGTGGTGGCGGGCGAGATGGTATCGCGCGCATCCCATGCGGCTTCGATGGCGGTTTCCAGTTGGGCGTTGGACATTGTCTTTGTGTCTCCGGTCAGGGGAAAGTCGCAGGCTTCTTACCCGCTTCGTCCGCCCGCGTCACCTTGCAAAGCGACATGTGCTGTTTTGCACGCGGCACTCTGGTCACAGCGCTGTCACTGGTCAGCGGTCAAAGAACGCGCTAGCTGTCGACAAACCGCGCTAACGAGGACTTCTTTTATGACTGAAAACCGTTCCCATCCGCTGCCTTATGCCCGCTCAGATCGGGAGGCCGCGGAGCAGGTGCCAGACACACCGCAAACCCGCGCGCCGTCTTATCGGCTGGCTTTTGCGGACGAAGATTTCATGTGTCGGCCAGAATTGCGTCCGGTGCGGTTGCAGCTTGAATTGCTTAAACCGGAATTGGCGCTGGACGAACACGGCATCGAAAGCACCGTTGTGCTGTTCGGCGGCGCACGTATTCCCGAGCCCGCCAAGAAAGACACCGCACGCACAAAAACACTGGCCGACCTGTCCAAGTACTATGAAGAAGCCCGCAAATTTGCACAGATTGTGACGGCGGCCTCGGACGGGCGCAAAAACGTGATTGTAACGGGCGGCGGGCCAGGCGTGATGGAGGCCGGAAATCGCGGCGCCGTCGAGGCTGGCGGGCGGTCCATCGGGCTTAATATCGTGCTGCCCCACGAACAGGCGCCAAACGAATACGTGACGCCCGAGCTGTGTTTCAACTTTCACTATTTTGCGATCCGCAAGATGCATTTCCTGATGCGCGCCAGCGCGATCTCCGTCTTCCCCGGTGGCTTTGGCACGCTGGACGAAATGTTTGAAACCCTGACGCTAATTCAGACGGGGCGCATGGACCGCGTGCCGTTCCTGCTGTTTGGTCGGGCGTTTTGGGAGAAAATTATCAACTGGGAGGCGCTCGCGGATGCGGGCACCATTTCGGCCGATGACCTCGACCTGTTCCAGTTTGTAGAAACCGCCGAAGAGGCGGTCAGTATTCTCAACGGTTGGCAGGATTACTCCCGTCGCGGGTCACTTCCCGGGCGTTGAGATGAGCTTTGGCGTCCCGGCATGTGTCCGGGGCGCAGCGCTTGCGTTGGTGCGGCGTGTTTGCGCGGCGCCGTCTCAGTGGAAGTTGGCTGGCAAAACACCAAGCTCAACACCTTGGGGCAGCTTGGTCACAATCTGTGCGCCCGCTACATCTTTGATCGCATAACCGTAGCCCTTAAGGCGGAAACGCCACTCGCGGTTGCTCAGCGAGTTGGATTTTTCGCGGGTCAGAATGTCCAGAACGGGCGCGTCGATCATTGCGCCGCCGATATCTGCATGTGCCATGTGTCAGTCCTCTCTGTTTGTTGACAATTAGGAAACTGACTGTTGATCGGGGCGCAATTGGTCCTCAATTGGGGAAAGTTTTAGGCAAACACCGTCATTGTTTACGATTTTGGCACTTTCAGAGATGGAAACAGGTATTTCGGCACCAAAACCCCCGCGATTAGTGCGCCCAGCCAAACAATCAATGTGGCCGCCAGCAGGTTGGAGATCCCGCCAATTGTAAAGTCGCTGACCAAAAGCTCGGTGACAAGCAGCCCCACAAAGGTGACAATCAAGGACAGCCCGCCCAACAATTCCGGCATCTTTTTCTCGGACAGTTTACGGATCAGCGGCAACAGGATCATCGACACCACCGTAAACACGACGGTCACGATCAACATCGCAACGGGACCAATGGAAAATCCGGGCAACAAAAGGTTGGCGATCAAAAGACCGATAAAATTGGCCAGCAAATGCGCGGCGGCGGACAAAACAAATTTGGGCATAATCGCACCTTTCTAAGGAAACTTGCGACCAGCTTAATCTGGTTCGGTCAAAAAATCACCCGTTTCAGCCGTTGCTGACGCCCGCTTCGGCTTCGATCTGTTTGCGCGACTTGCGTGCACGTTCGGTTGCGGATTTGAGCTGACCACACGCCGCCATAATGTCTTCGCCGCGCGGCTTGCGGATCGGGCTGGAATAGCCCGCCGCATGAATGATGTCGGCAAAGGCGTGAATGCGGTTATTAGAGCTGCGTTTGTACGGCGCGCCGGGCCATTCGTTGAACGGGATCAGGTTAATTTTGGCCGGAATGTTGAACCGTTTGATGTGATCAACCAATCGGTGCGCGTCTTCTTTGCTGTCGTTCACGCCTTGCAGCATCACATACTCAAAGGTGATGCGCTCCGAGTTGGACACTTTGGGGTAATCCGCCAGCGATTGCAGCAGCGCCTCGATGTTCCATCGCTTGTTGATCGGCACCAGTGTATCGCGCACATCGTCGGTGGTGGCGTGGAACGAAATCGCCAGCAAACAACCGATTTCCTGCGCCGTGCGAGCGATTTCCGGCACCACACCAGAAGTCGATAGGGTGATACGGCGACGTGACAGCTGGATGCCTTCAGGATCCAGCGCGATTTTCATCGCATCGCGCACGTTGTCAAAATTATAAAGCGGCTCGCCCATGCCCATCAGCACGATATTAGACAACAAACGCGGGCTGTCCTCGGTGGTGCGGGTGCCGGGGGTCGGCCATTCGTTCAAATCATCGCGCGCCATCATCACCTGACCGATGATTTCGGCAGATGTCAGGTTACGCACCAACTTCTGCGTGCCCGTGTGGCAGAACGAGCAGGTCAGCGTGCAGCCAACTTGCGACGAAATACACAGCGTGCCGCGGTCTTCTTCGGGGATATAGACCACTTCGACCTCGTGACCGCCGGCAATGCGCACCAGATATTTGCGTGTGCCATCCTCGGAAACCTGTTTGGTGATCACCTCGGGAATTGCGATTTCAAAGATCTCGTCCAGTTCGGCGCGATACGCTTTGGACAGGTTGGTCATTTCGTGAAAGTCACGCACGCCCCATTGATAAATCCACTGCCAGATCTGCCCGACCCGCATTTTGGCCTGCTTTTCCTTCGTGCCATTGGCGATCAAAACCTCGCGCAGCTGGTCACGGGTCAACCCGACAAGGTTGATCTTGCCGCCTTCAGGCAGCTTGCGGGGAATGGTCATCACGTCCTGCGTGATTGGCGCGCTGGTGCTCATGGGTCCGGACTCATCTGGGAAATCAAGCGATGCAGATACACCATATAGGGCATTTTGCAAATAATACACGTGCAGGGCCACGCAACTGACAGACCGTGTCAGTTGGCCTGTGTCAGACAGCCGGCATCAGCACCTCAAAAAGGAGAGAGTTCATGTCTGTATTGGAAATTGTTCGTTACCGCGTCAAAAAGGGTGTCACGCCCGAAGCCGCATTGGCCGCTTGGCAAAAATCCATGCCTTTTGCCGAGGCACAATCCGGCTATGTAGCGCGGCGCATTGCTGTCACTGCCGATGGCGAATGGATCGATGAAGTCGAGTGGGAGACTATGGCCAGTGCAATGGCGGTGGCAGACGCCTTTGATCCGCAGAAATATCCCGAACTGCTCGACCTTGTGGCCGTTCTGGACGAAAGTTCCATGAGCATGACCCATTACACTGTCCAAGGAAGCACCTCCTGACATGCGTCGGACCGACCGCCTTTTTGACCTGATCCAGATCCTGCGCGACGGGCGGTTGCACCGCGCGGCGGATCTGGCAGAGCACATGGAGGTGGCAGTCCGCACAATTTATCGTGACATGGACACGCTGGTGGCCAGCGGCATCCCCGTCGAGGGCGAGCGCGGGGTCGGCTACATCCTGCGCGCACCGGTGTTTATGCCGCCAATGGCGTTGTCGCAGGTGGAACTTGAAGCGCTGCATCTGGGCGCAGCGCTGGTGCGCCAAGCTGCGGATACAGAGCTGCAAGACGCCGCCAATCGCGTTCTGACCAAAATCGATCAGGCCATGCCCAACCCGATGTTTGGTGCGCTGGACGGCTTTGGCAAAGAAATCTTTGCGGCGCCGGACGTGGAGGCAAGTTTTGAGCTGATGCCAGTCATCCGGCGCGCAATTCGTGAACAACTGGTGCTGGCGATCGAGTATCTGGCCCTAAATGGCAGCCGCACGCGCCGCCGGATCAGACCTTTGCAAATGGAATACTGGGGCCGTGCGTGGACCATGACGGGATGGTGCGAGACGCGACAGGATTTTCGCGTGTTTCGGATCGACCGGATCAAGACATGTTTGGACACAGGCGAGCCCTTCGTCGAAGAAGAGGACAAAAGTCTGGCCACTTACCTTTTGCGCTTTTACGCCGAACACCCGTCAGGCGACTGATTTCGCCTCCAGCGCCAATGGCGCCTCATACGACTTCAAACAGCGCCGCGCGGTTTTACCGCCGGTCGCCACCTGCATCAGGTCGGGGAACATGCGCAACAGCTCGTCCCGCGCTTCGTGTTGGAACTGATCCAGCGTGACCTCTCCGGGATGAAAGCTTTCGGTCAGCAAACCGTCTGACAAAACAATCTGGTGTTGGTCAAACAGGAAGTGGAAATACTCCGGCTTCGGCACGTAAGACACCTGCGTGATGCCGTTCCAGCCGACCAGTTGCATGGCGGGGATCAACACTTCGCGCGAGTCAAACAACATTTCAAAGCTGGCGTCGCGCATCCAGATCCGATGATTTGGGGACACATAAAGGTCGCGGCTGGGCTGTCCTTTGCCCATCGCGCCGCGCGGTATCTTGATCGGAGCCGCTTTCTCAAAAGCCGGACCGCGCGCTTCTGTGGTGTAGCTACCAATCCAGCGGATCGGCGCAAAGCCGCCATCGCGCACCATGACGTGATCACCAGGGCGCAGATCCTCGACCGAAACTTCACCACGTCGCGTGGCGATCTTGGTGCCAGCTAAAAAGCACGGGATTGTGCCTTCGTTCAGTGGACCAGTGACCCAATTGCCGTTTTGATCAAGTTGCACGGATTGATTTTGGCTGTTGCCGGTGGAGCCGATCTGGGTGGACGTCATTCCCGCAGCGGGGCCGGAACTGGGTGTCACGCTATTGTCAAAAGAGACAAAGCTGACAACCACACCATCCACCACAAGCGCCACCGCGCCGTTCTTGTGTACGGCAGCATCAAGTGAATAAACATCCAGACCAAACATGGTGTCGTCATAAGTGCCGATACCATTGGTCGAGCGCACATTGCCGTTGGCGTGATAAATCACAACCTGAATGCCGGAGACGTCCATTCCGGCGTCAACGGCGATCTCGATAAAGTCCTGCGAGCCCGCGCCGCGATATTTGATCTCGGTAAAATTGGGATCTGCCATACCTGTACCTCATTCCTGTTGGGCGCCGTCGGTTTGTCCGACGGTCGTCCCCCCTGTGGCGAATGTGGCAGTCTTAAACCCTGGCAGGGGTCATACGGTCCGCATGTGCGGGCCGGTCACGTTATTGGCAGCGTTTTCCGGCATCCTCGACAGCAGCGGTAAAGCCCGAAAGCGAAAAGCTGTCTTTGGTTTTGGTTCCGCGTGAGGATTGCGCCGAGAACACAGCCGATTGGCCGCGTTTCATCGCCGCAACGATGGCCGCGTCGTCCCCTTCGGAGGCAGGCCACGCCCATTCACCTTCGGTGATCAGCGAAAAGGTTTTGCCGTCAATATCCACGTTCACGGGAGACCCGGACGCAAAAGGATACCCGCCGGTGAACCCGACCTGCCCGGTCACGCTCAGATGCGGCAGATACGACACCATCAACAGGATGTCGCTGCGCTTTACCGCAACCACCTGCCCGCCGCGGGTGTTGACGCTTTCTTTGGCGGTGCTCACCGCCCAGCATTCCCGCTTGTCGCTGTCTTTGTGTTCAAAGACGCTCCAGTCGGTCATTGCCGCAACCTGATTGTCGCTGCTTTCCTGTGCCTGACCGGCAACCCCAATCAGCGACAGACCTGTCGCCGCAACCAAGGCTTTCACCAAATGTGATCCCATACCCAACAGCCTCCAAGCTGTGACTTGCCTCAAATAACTGTCCGCCCCGGCTTGTTCGCCATTTGTTGTAGGCTGGACATTCTTGTCTCGATGCGGTGAGTCTAACCCATGTTGGCCTTTGGGCGAAAGACCCGTTGGCACGATTTTGCCCATGAAAAAGAGAGAAATCATGACTGATCCGGTGCTGATGACGGAAATGTGGCGAGGAGACATCCTTGAAAGTGTGCATCACGGGCATGCGGTGGTCTGTAACGCCGCAGGTGAAATTGTGGACGCTTGGGGCGATCCCGAGGCCGTTGTATTGCCGCGCAGTTCATCAAAAATGATTCAGGCGCTGCCGCTTGTTGAAAGCGGCGCAGCAGATGCGGCGGGGCTGAGCGAGACACATCTGGCAATGGCCTGCGCGAGCCACAATGCGTCGGCCATCCACAACGACATGGTACGGGACTGGCTGGCGGCACAGGGATTTGGCGAAGATGATCTGCGGTGCGGCCCGCAAGAGCCGCGAGATCTGGCGATCCGCGATGACTTGATCCGCTGTGGCGATCCGGTTTGTCGCGTGCACAACAATTGCTCTGGCAAACATTCAGGATTTCTAACGCTGACCAAACACCTTGGCGCAGGCCCGGAGTATTGCGAGATCGACCATCCGGTGCAAAAAGCGGTTCTGGCCGCACACGAAGAGTTAACGCAGGAAAACAGCGCCGGTTACGGTATCGACGGTTGCTCTGCTCCCAATCATGCCAGCACGCTGCACGGCATGGCCCGCGCGATGGCGTTTTATGCCAGTGCGCGCGAAGGCAACGGCACCCGCGAAACCGCCGCCGCACGGCTGCGTACCGCCATGGCGAAACATCCGGAATATGTTGCGGGAGAAGGCCGCGCCTGCACCAACCTGATGCGCGCGATGGGGCATACTGTTGCGATAAAAACCGGCGCCGAGGCCTATTTCGTAGCGATGTTACCGGAACAAGGTCTGGGCGTGGCGCTCAAAATCGTGGACGGGGCAACCCGTGCATCGGAGAACGCGATTGCCGCCATTCTGGTCAAACTCGGCGCGCTTGATCCCGCACATCCTGAGGCCAAAAAATACCTCGATGCGCCAATTCGGAACTGGGACGGTTTGCAAACAGGTCTGATGAAAGCAGGCCCTGCGCTGCGTTAATTCGGCAGCGCTCCCGCCCATCACGGGCGCCCCAAGGGGCGCCAGCGCTTGGTTGGGCGTCGCTCAGCTGCGCTGAGCCTTACATCTCCATCGCTTCTGCGACTTCCACTGTGCCTTTGCCGCCGTCAAGGATCGGGCAGCCCTTGGCCATTTCGCAAGCAGCATCCATGTCAGCGGCGTTCACCAGTGTGTAACCTGAGACAGGGTTTGCGCCGCCGTCATCCGATACACCACTGGCGCTGACGGTTTTGGACACGCCCGCCGGATTGCCACCGTCGATCATATTGGCGCCGAGGCCTTCCATCCAGGCGCCCCAGGCGGCCATGACTTTTTCGCCTTCTTCCGGGGTCTCGGGTCGGCCACCGCCGTGGTAGATGAACATAAATTTGGGCATTAAAAGTCTCCTTGTTGTGAAGGGTCTTAAGTGAAATTCATTCAAAAAGCGCCGCGAGGCAGTTGAGGGTACTGGTCCAGCCACGGCTGTGACCTTGCGCCTGATCCTCGTCCTGAAGATCGCGGTGATCGATGATCAACTTGGCGCCGTCCGCGGTTTCAACGATCGTAAATGTGACATGGCTCTCGTGGCCGCGCGCATCGTTTTCGTCATGCCAAGCCCACGTGAAGCCAACCGATTTAGGCGGATCCAAGCTGGTGACCTGTCCGGACATCTTCATGGTTCGCCCCTCATCACCGTGGATCACGGAATGCCAAGCACCCAGCTTGGTGAACTCAAGCGTGTGTGCACCCAATGTCATGCCTTCTGGACCCCACCAGCGGGACAGATCGGCCGGGTTTGTCACCGCCGCATAAAGCCGGTCTGGCGTCACTGGAAAGTCGCGTTCCAATCGGGCGTCTGTCATTCATTTTCCTCCGCAAACAAGGCATCCAGACGGTCCAGACCCGCGTGCCAAAATGCTTTGTGATCCATTGTCCAGCCCGCGATGGCCCGCATCGCCTCTGGCCGCACAGAATAGAAACGTTTGGTGCCGTCTGCGCGTTGTTGGATCAATCCGGCAGTGCGCAACACCTTCAGGTGGCGTGAGATGGCAGGACCACTGATTTTGGCGTCAGACACCAGATCACCAGCAGCGAGTTCGCCCTCGCCCATCAATCGCTCCACCATTGCAAGGCGGGTTTGATCGGACAAAGCGGCGAAGGCTGTGGTCAGGTGTGTCATGATCTGATCATTGCGCGATTCTTTATTTAACACAAATGTTAAATTATGACGGTATCGTGAGCGCGTTTAAAGCACATCCCACAAAAGCTTGGCCGCGAGCACTAGGGATGTTGCGACCAACAAAGGCCTGATCAGCTTTGCACCTTTGGCCATCGCAATCTTGGCCCCAAGCCGCGCACCTGCAATTTGCATCATTCCCATCATCAACCCCAGCGCCCACAGCGGTTCCGCCACGAGGATAAACCCGGCGAGCCCGCCGACGTTGGAGGCGAAATTCAACAGCTTGGTGTGGGCCGTGGCCTTAAGGATGCCGTAGCCGCCCAGCGCCACAAAGGCGATCATGAAAAAGCTGCCAGCACCGGGACCGAGCAAACCGTCATAGGCGCCAATCATCGGCACGGCAGTCCATGTAAAAGCCAGAGGCGACATTCGCGCTGATTGGTCAAGGTCACCGGGATCCTTGCGAAACGCAAAGAAGATCGCGATGCCAATCAACAGCATTGGCAGGACAAGTTGGATCCAATCAGTGGGCAACACCGACACCAGCAAGGCGCCTGCAAAAGACGCCACACCGGCCAGTATCGCAGGCAGCGCCTGCTCGCGAAGATCCACCAGCCCGCTTTTGGCATATGAATAGGCGGCCGTTCCCGAACCAAACATGCCTTGGATTTTGTTGGTCGCCAAAGCCTGAACCGGCGGCACCCCCGCAATCATCAACGTCGGCAATGTGATCAAGCCACCTCCGCCCGCTATGGCATCCACAAAGCCCGCGAAAAACCCGGCTGCCAACAACAGCAGCAAAGCCTCAAGCCCAAATTCAAGCATGTATCAGATCCCGACAAACTCGGTCTTGGCGTAGCCTTGAATATAAAGCAGCGCTGTCAGATCACCGTGATTGATGCGGATGTCGCACTCCGCCGCCACCGTGGGTTTTGCATGCAGCGCTACCCCCGCCCCGGCCAGTCCCAGCATGCCCAGATCGTTGGCCCCGTCGCCCACGGCCATCACGTCGTCATGCGCCAAACCAAGGCGCGCTGTGATTTCCTTAAGGGCTTGTACTTTGGCTTCCCGTCCGAGAATTGGCCGGCCCACATCACCGGTCAATGCGCCGTCCGCGACAAGCAACGTGTTGGCACGGTTTTCATCAAATCCCAGTTCCGCCGCGACCTTGGCCGTGAACGCAGTGAATCCACCCGACACCAACGCGGCATAAGTGCCATGCGCCTTCATCGTCGCCAACAATGTGCGTCCGCCAGGCATCAGTGTGATGCGCTCAGCCAGAACCTTGGAGATCACTCCCTCATCCAGGCCTTTGAGCAGACCGACACGTTCTGTCAGCGCTCCGTCAAAATCCAGTTCACCGTTCATCGCCCGTTCGGTGATGTTTTTGACACGGTCGCCGACGCCAGCCTCATCCGCCAGCTCGTCGATACATTCCTGCTGGATCATGGTGCTGTCCATGTCCGCCAGCAGCATCTTTTTGCACCGCCCTTCGGCGGGTTGGATCACCAGATCGACGCTCATACTCTGAAGATCGGCCCAGACATCCCACCGATTGTCCGGCATCGCGTCTAGCGCAAATTCTGCGGCCTCATCCGGCGCCAACCACTGCGCATCGCCGCCTCCCCACGCATTGCGCAGGTTTTCCACCAAAGATGGTTCAAGCGTTGCGGAATTCGGGGAAGTCAGCAGCGTGGCAATATACATGTCAGCCTCAGTTGGATAGGTCAGTTACGATCTCGCGCCGCATAGAGCATGGCGTGCCTGCCAATGCCAGCCAAGACTGTCTCACGACGCCGACTGCAATTCGCTCAACGCTGCTCGTGCCTCGTCCAGTGCGGCGATTCTTTTTGCGCGACGTCGATCCACCCAAGCAACGAAGCCAGCGTGTTCTGCGCGAAATCGCTCTGACATCTCTAAACTTTTGGTCCCGGACACTTTCTTATGGGTAGAAAACACCCGCGAATCATCTTTCGGCTCGGTTTTTAGATGGTCACGTATGAGTGTAAGGACACTCTGCGGCGGAAAGGCATTGACCAACTCGTAGCTCAATCGAAGCGGCTTGTGAGGCATTTGAGCCAGAACGGCCTCGGTGCGCCATTCCTGAACAAGCATACGTAGCATGGCGCTTCGAATGGCGGGCGCGTCATAGACAAAATCCTTATCCGCCTGCGCCAATTCCTTTGGGCTGGAAAAAACCGACTGGGACACTCCGGTTTGCACCATTCTGCTCGCAGACACAGATTGCGCCACAAGGTCCTCTCTGATCAACCATATCAGGTCGGTCGGATTGACGGCCCTCCGAAAACGACGCGCCGATTTGAACAAAATCATTATCTGTAAATAGGTGACTTCGCACCCGAAAATCTTGCCATCCTGCCGCGCTCGTAAAAGACGGTCAGTGTAGGTCTCCAAACTGTCTGCGCCCAATTTTTTGGCCAGCGCGGGTACAATATCGGGGTTAAAGCATTCGTCTGGACGCCCCAAGCCACCGGCCCTCCTGATCAAGTTGGTCAGCCGCGTGCTGCCGCTGCGAGGCGTGAAAAAAACGACGTATCGCTTGTCAGGGTACGTACTTGGTAAATCTGTCACCTCCGACGGCAAACCGACGTAAGGGTCACGCAGAAGGTATTGTATTTTTTCGATCACTCCGGGCATCTGCCGCGCTCACTTCAGGACGTTCAGCGCTAAACTGCGCCAATTTGGGCCTGTTTGAAAGCCCGTGAAATAGAGTTTCCGATAGGAGACAGAACAGGTCGTATTTGAGTCACAATCTGTCGTCTGCGGCGAATTTGACGGTTGTGCGACCGCAGCATCCCCCGTATGTCCGGCGGTGGGACACCCTTCCCCAACGAAGGGCAGATATCTGTAAGGATAGCATCAATGGCTACTCAGCAACCGGCAACGCGGCCGGCAAATCCGCGTTTTTCTTCTGGCCCATGTGCCAAACCCCCCACATTTGAATTGTCCAAACTGGCCGACGCCCCATTGGGTCGCAGCCACCGCGCAGCTGTTGGCAAAGCCAAGCTGAAGGGTGCCATCGAAGGCACCCGCGAAGTTCTGGGCATCCCCGCTGACTATAAAATCGGCATCGTTCCTGCGTCTGACACTGGCGCGGTTGAGATGGCTCTGTGGTCGCTGCTTGGCGAACGCAAGGTTGAGATGCTGGCATGGGAATCTTTCGGCGCAGGCTGGATCACCGACGTGGTCAAACAGCTGAAGATCGACGCCGTGGCCAACACCGCCGACTATGGCCAGATTGTTGATCTTGCCTCTGTGGATTTCAACAACGACGTTGTCTTTACATGGAACGGCACCACCTCGGGTGTGCGCGTGCCAAACGGCGACTGGATCGACGCAAACCGCACCGGCCTGACAATTTGTGACGCCACTTCGGCGGCTTTCGCGATGGATCTGGATTGGGACAAGCTGGATGTCACCACCTTCTCTTGGCAGAAGGTTCTGGGCGGCGAAGCGGCCCACGGTGTGATTGTTCTGTCGCCACATGCTGTCGCTCGTCTGGAAAGCTACACCCCTGCATGGCCCCTGCCGAAAATCTTTCGCATGACCAAAGGCGGCAAGCTGATCGAAGGCATCTTTACCGGCGCGACCATCAACACGCCGTCGATGCTGGCAGTTGAGGATTACCTCTTTGCACTGGACTGGGCCCGTTCGGTGGGTGGTCTGAAAGGCATGATCGCGCGGGCTGACGCCAACGCGCAGGCCGTGTTTGATTTCTGCGATGCCAATGACTGGATCGCAAATCTGGCCGAGGATGATGCGACACGCTCCAACACCTCGGTCTGTCTGAAGTTCACTGACGCACGCATTCAAGACGGCGCGGCCTTTGCCAAAGCCGTTGCGAAACGTTTGGAAGCTGAAGACATCGCGCTGGACATCGGTGCTTATCGCGACGCGCCAGCCGGCCTGCGCATCTGGTGTGGTGGCACGGTGGAAACCGCTGACATCAACGCGATGCTGCCGTGGCTTGCATGGGCTTTTGAAGCCGAAATCGCAGCGCAAGTTTCCTAATTGAATCGCCTGGTCGTTAGACCGGGCAGCGCCCAACCGCCCCCACGGGCGGGCGCTTCGCACCCTCCCTCGGCCGGTCGCTGCCCTAATCGCACATCCGGCCCCCGATATAAGGACCTACATCATGGCTCCCAAAGTACTCGTCTCCGACAAACTCAGCGAAACCGCTGTTCAGATCTTCCGCGACCGTGGCATCGACGTTGATTTCATGCCCGACCTTGGCAAAGACAAAGACGCGCTGGCCGCAGTGATCGGCCAATACGACGGTCTTGCGATCCGCTCGGCCACCAAAGCCACTGCGAAACTGCTGGAGAACGCCGACAACCTCAAAGTCATTGGCCGCGCCGGCATCGGCACCGACAACGTCGACAAAGAGGCCGCGTCGAAAAAAGGCGTGATCGTCATGAACACGCCGTTCGGCAACATGATCACCACCGCCGAGCACGCCATCGCAATGATGTTCGCCGTGGCACGCCAGATCCCCGAAGCGTCCGAGTCCACACACGCCGGCAAATGGGAAAAGTCCAAATTCATGGGCGTTGAGCTGACCAACAAAACCCTCGGCGTGATCGGTGCAGGCAACATCGGTGGCATCGTATGTGACCGTGCGCGTGGCCTGAAGATGAAAGTGGTCGCCTATGACCCCTTCTTGTCTGAGGAAAAAGCCGACAAAATGGGCGTTGAGAAGGTCGAGCTGGACGCGCTGCTGACACGCGCCGATTTCATCACCTTGCACGTGCCGTTCACCGACGCCACAGCCAACATCCTGTCGGCTGAAAACCTCGCCAAAACCAAAAAAGGCGTGCGCATCATCAACTGTGCCCGCGGTGGTCTGGTCGACGAAGAAGCGCTGGCTGAATTGTTGAAATCCGGCCACGTTGCTGGTGCCGCCTTTGACGTGTTCAAAGAAGAGCCCGCCAAAGAAAACGCGCTTTTCAACCTGCCCAACGTCGTCTGCACACCGCACCTTGGCGCGGCCACAACCGAAGCCCAAGAAAACGTGGCGCTTCAGGTGGCCGAGCAGATGTCGAACTATCTGCTGACCGGTGCTGTGGAAAACGCGTTGAACATGCCGTCCGTGACCGCAGAAGAAGCCAAAGTCATGGGCCCGTGGATCAAACTGGCCGAACACCTTGGTGCGTTCTCGGGTCAGATGACCGACGAGCCGATCAAGGCTATCAACATCCTTTACGATGGTGTGGTCTCGGATATGAACCTCGCCGCGCTGAACTGTGCGGTTGTGGCTGGCATCATGAAGAAAGCCAACCCAGACGTGAACATGGTGTCCGCACCTGTTGTCGCCAAAGAGCGCGGCATCAAGATCTCGACCACCAACCAAGACAAATCGGGCACCTTTGACGGCTATATCAAAGTGACCGTGGTGACCGACAAGCGTGAGCGTTCGGTTGCAGGAACAGTGTTCAGCGACGGCAAACCGCGCTTTATCCAGATCAAAGGCATCAACATCGATGCCGAGGTCGGTGCCAACATGCTGTACACCACCAACGAAGACGTGCCGGGCATCATCGGCACCTTGGGTCAAACCATGGGCGAAAACGGCGTGAACATCGCCAACTTTACCCTTGGCCGCGCCGATGTCGGTGGCGAAGCGATTGCGCTGCTCTATGTGGACGCACAAGTGCCCGCACCGATCGTCGATAAACTCTGCGCCACCGACATGTTCCGTCAGGTGAAACCGCTGGCGTTTGACGTCGCTTAAGGCGTCTATCACAAGATTTTCACACGCCGCCCCTGTTTGGGGCGGCGTTTTTTGTTTAATGAGCCAGTGACTGACGCAGGAATTCTTTGATGACCACTCCCATCTACGCCATTGGCGACATTCACGGCCATCTTGACCAGCTCGACGATATGCTTGCACGCATCGAAGCCGACGGCGGACCGGATGCCCAGATTGTTTTCCTTGGCGATTACGTTGATCGCGGCCCCGACAGCCAAGGCGTGATTGAACGCCTGCGCGCGGGGCTCGCAGCGGGACGCAACTGGATTTGTCTCAAAGGCAACCATGACCGGATGTTTGAATGGTTCATGGAGGACACTCCACGCCATGATCCACACTTGTTGGTAGATTTCTTTTGGCTGCACAAGCGGCTCGGCGGCGTTCAAACTCTGGAAAGCTACGGCATCGACGTGCCGTATGAAGACCGCCTATTTACCGTTCACAAACGCGCCAAAGACGCAGTGCCGCAAGCGCATGTCGATTTCCTGAAATCCCTGCACATCTATCACCAACACGACGACCTGTTGTTTGTGCACGCAGGAATCAGACCCGGCGTGGCTTTGGCGGATCAGCATGAAAATGATTTGGTCTGGATCAGGCAGGGGTTTATCGACGATTCCCGACGCCACCCTTGGCTGGTGGTGCACGGCCATACCGCGCTGGAAAAAGCCACCCATTTTGGAAACCGCATCGACCTTGACGGAGGCGCAGCCTACGGACGACCGCTCTGTGCAGCGGTGTTTGAAAACGGCAAGGTTTGGCAGCTTATGCCTGAAGGACGTGTGGCCTTAGAGCCCCAAAACTAGCAAAGCAAGGGAACGCTTATCGCGCCCCAGTAGTCTTGTACTGCCCAAAAACCGCGTCTATATAGCGCTCCAGCGCCTCAATAGCTCAGCTGGTAGAGCAGGTCCTTCGTAAGGACAAGGTCGGGGGTTCGAGTCCCTCTTGAGGCACCATAAGTATGATATAATCTACTGAATTTGAATGATAATTTAAGATTAAGTCGATTGATATCCCCCCAAATATCGCCCTTAACACCCATGGTGGGTCAGTGTTTTAGCGTATTCACTGGAAGGCTATATTTGGAATTGAGCATGGCTTTGGCCGAGTGCAGCCCGTCGCGACAGAAGTTGTAACACCAGGGATCGGTATCTAATCGCCTTCACTGCACCACCTAGCCCGGGCAAACGCGGTAGCTCCAACTATCACGACGACTTTGCAAAGATCACGTCAAGTGTCTGCTCCCAGCCTGAAGCGGTCATGGCCAACGCCAGAGGATTGCAAAATCTGAGAGCTCGGTGGCGGCTCGCTAAATCTAGGCGAGCCATGTCCTTCGAAGATCTATTGAGGAAATTGGGTATTATTATGTGACTTGTGAAGAAATCGATTAGATCTATGGTTGCTAGACCTTCTTGGATGCGAGCTATCATGGAGCGTAGGAGACCGTTGCATGGGAAACGTGCCAGATTTTTTTCCAGGAGTAATTGTGAAACACGACAAAACTTACAGGTTCACTGTAAAGAAATGTCCAGACAAACACGCTGGACGGGGACGTGCGCTCATCAACTATAAAAGGCGAGATGGAACAAAACGCTTTCAAATAGTCCGGCTGACAGCGCCCGAAGGATTAACGGCATACGCGGCCGTTGTTGGTCACTATGATGACGAGTCCATTATCAAATTGGACTACGATCTGCGGAAGCATTTGAACCTTAAGGCCGAACAGGAAGCTCTAATTGAAGTAGTAAAATGTGGACCAATAAGCATCCTGTATTGGTACCTTACGGTTTCCGATCCACTTATCAGAGTCTCCGCATGCCTAGCGCTCGTCTCTTTGGCTTTGGGAGTGGTCAGCATAGTCATTGCAATTACATAATAGCTAAGAACTTGTTTCTTGGTCAGGTTTAAGCCGAGTGGTGCCGGCGAGCTCCTTTGACGTCAGCTGCCCGCTCAAAGCGGACTTGATCAGTTTGCCCAATGGGGGCGGGAAGCCCACCTACGCTACAGTGCACTACTAAGGGCGGCGATGGTTATCAGCGACCATTGCAAAGCACGCAGACAACCAAGCCCAAAGCAGTTCGAATCGAACATAGACTTTTATGAAGGTCGGGCGGAAAGGAGATCTTCGCTGAAATCGCGTTCATTTCCTTTTGTTAGGCTAATCCCGTTGATCAATAAGTTGATTTGATCCCAAAAGACTTTGCAGCAACGAGTCCAAAAAGACTTGGCAACCAGTGCCCAGATTTACCCAGGCTGTCTCAGGGCTCATACGCTCAAGCTCGGTAAATAACTCTTGAGAAGGGTGTGGCGCAAAATCAAAGAAAGGGAGCCTGTTCTCATCAAATGGGTCGACAGTAAGGTCCATCACGTATTCCCCTGCTTCTACCCAGAAGTGAATTCCTCTTGAGCCACTTCCTTTCAAGACCGATATTTTGAGCTCAGGGTGCCGTTTTTCCAAAGCCCTAGCTAAATATGACGATGCAGCCTCACAGCTGTTTCTTGGAAATGAGTTGAGCCACGGCAACCGGGAAGCTCGGGCGTTGTTATTCAGAAACCACAACGTGCGGTGGAAATCTGAACACAATTGGCCTATGACGGCTGTTTTTGTCAAAAGTTCTTTGCCTAATTAACATTCGGTGATTTGCCTAAAACTGAGCAACACCATACATATACTCATAATGTATGGTCTACAGCGCGATAACAGTCTGCGTCGCAACCGAAGCTGCAATTGCCGATTGAACTTCAGCGTGGAGTTCAGCTTCAATGTGTTCCGCATCAATCTCAACGATAAGCGCAAAGCGCACTGATGGCGGGTCTCCGTTCAAAAGCGACTTTGTTTTCCACCATCCATTCACCGGATGCACGGCGATGAGGTTGCGACGAGCAAGATCGGATGCGCGGCAGGTAAGTTGATCAATGTGGAGAGATCCGACGTCGCGGCGGTCGCTCCCGTAGTCCCACCCATCGGATTCATTGCTTGCTGGGCCAGCGGGTTGTGCCGCCAATTTACTGATGCGCGCCATAAAGTGAGGGGCGGCTTCATCTGCACGGTTTAGTTTGAAACGCAGATTATGAGAGGCATAGCGATAGCGCGACCCTCTGGCCGCTTCTGATGGATTGGGCTCAATGAAAGAACTCAAGGTCACACGCAAAGTGACGTCCGTATTTCCAAGCCGACGTAGTTCTTCGACAGGCCATGGAAGGGTGAATAGTTTCATCTCATTGTCGACGCCTCGTTTGCCGTCGTCAGACAAGCCATAGGGGGTAATTGTATCTTCGACGATCAGTGTTAGTGCGTTGGACGCACTGCGCCGCGCACGTTTAAGGTTAGGGACGCCGTACCCATAGCGTTGAAATAGGGGGGCATAATTGCCCTTGTTATGCGCGACGGGCAAATGCGATCGCATTTGCGGGGTCCATCTTGCAGAAGAGACGTACAAGCCTCGGATCGTTTCGGGCCACAGATCGGGATAGTCAGACCATAGCTCCGTAATGCCCTTTGCGGCCAATGCAGTTGCCGCACTAGTATCGTATGTGAAGGTAAGAGAGCGGACAGGATAGTTGTGATGGGTCGACAATAGCGACAGATACCCATGTCTCATTGGTGGTGGAAACGCGCTGCTTGCCCAGTTGCCACCTTCAAGCACAACATCAGGTTTTAATGGCCAATATGATGTCCAAGATGCGGTACGAGAGGACGGCGACAAGTCTCCAAATGGAGCTAAAGCCGTTGCTGCTTCGTTGTCGGGGAGAACCGTTTTCTCCGTAAATGCACCAACTGCGACAGCGTTCCACGCCTGGGCAGGAGACTGAATTTCGTTATCTTCATGATCGCATCGGTCAAGATATTGCCCTGCGCCGAAACTGAAATTGTCGGTGTTCCCTGCTGAAATGAGCATAAGCCGTTTGAGATCACGATTACCAGATGCTCCTGACGCCAATTGATCTATTTCGCTGGACCATGACGTGGGAGCACCGTCATGGGGCGTGTCTGCTCCGGTGGTGATCGGCATGGTGAAAGTCCGACGACGTGGATGAGTCTGCTCAACTGTATTCACCCCGCCACGTGTGACGGCACCAAACAGGTGATGAGGGTTCTCGCCAGTATCTGGTTTCAGTTTAACAGATTCTAAGCGATTTGATACGGTGACGGGGTTTGTTTGATGGAGGCAGGAGGTAAGATCCCCTAATAGTGCCAGTCCAGCCATATGTGTGCCGTGACCGCGAATGTCTTCTAGTCCCCACGCGGGATTGGCGGCGTGGCGATCGGCGACCTCAAGGGCTGGTTGCACCAATGGATGTGCCCGACTAACGCCCGTGTCTAAAAGTGTCACATATCCCGGGTCTGCATGGGCCGGGTACGTTGTTCGATTCCGCAACTCGTCAACCCATTGCGCTTGCTCGATGACATCGCCCCCAGCGAAAAAGTCTGCTGTGATCGTTGGCGCTGCCATGGCTTTAACACCGCGCAGATGTCGGATAGCGTTCGCAAGGGCGTCACGGGTTCCATGTGCAATGACGACAATATCTTCGGGGAACTCAAGCTGTTCTTCGCCAATGGCAACATCGTAGGCTTGGGCTCCAAGGACAAATGCGTCAGCAGCTTCTCGGTCTAGCCATAGTTCCCAGTTTGTTGCTGTTTGCGTTTGTGGGAACTTATCGTCAGGGCTGCGCCATAGGGCGCGTAATCCCGCCTCTGTGAGTGTCGCAATGCTTTGAATAAGATCCGCGTTCTTTGGCCGGCCTGGAATGATTTGACCGTCTTTTTCACGATCCGGGGTGTCTTCCGTCTCAAACTGCGTGACTTTGGTGCGTAATTTTCCGATTGCTGAGGCGGTTGCGTAGACTGTCGCTGTCTCTTGGTTGGTCAGACTGCGTGCACCTTCGTCATAATGCAAAAGCGTTAGATCGCTCTTATTGAGGCTGTCTTTCTTTAGTGGTTCATTTGCGGGTGCAGTAACCTCCAAATAGACGCCTGGGAGGCCGTCTGCTTGGATATCAGGCAACGCATCGATTGCTTGTAGGAGAACTTGTGCATGTGCTGCTCGGTTGAGAACATTACTTACTTGCCTTCCTCCGCCCCCGCGCTTTTCTCGGAACCTGTGCGCTGTCCCGAGGTTTCGAAGATGAAAATGTAGCTTGTCCCGTGCCATAGGCGTCCGTCCCTAATTCTTGCAGCGAACGACGGCGTTCAAGGGCATCCATCAAATCCTGTGTCGCAATTGTTTCTTTGTCCGCTAATACCGCGCGGCGTGCTGCGTCCTCGGCTGCCGCAACAACGTCAGCTGTCGATAAGCTCAAGGCACTATCTGTAATTTTTCTCCAAGCCATATCGCCAGTTTTGAAACCGATCAAACGGCGTTCAATGGCCTCGCGAATTGACGCAGCGTCAGGCATTTCATAAGGCAGTACGAGGTCAAAGCGCCGCAAAACAGCGCGATCCAAGATACCTGGTAAATTTGTTGTCGCAATTATGATAGAAGGACCAGTGTCCTCATCGAGAAACTGGAGGAACGAATTTAGAACTCGGCGGGCTTCGCCAACGTCGTTTCCGCCTTCTCGGGCGGCGGCAAGCGCATCGATTTCATCAAAAAGATAGACACCCCGCGTTGTCTTAACTGCATCAAAAACCATTTTCAGCTTTTGAGCTGTCTCACCCATGAACTTCGTGATCAGCCCATGAAGCATGACAGAAAAAAGCGGAAATTGTAGCTCACCAGCCAATGCAGATGCGCTCATCGATTTACCGGTCCCAGGCGGGCCCGATAGGAGAACGCGGCGACGAGGCTTTAGACCTTTTTCTTCTAATTTTTCGCGCATCTTCGTCTCAACGACAATATGCGCAAGCTCACCTTCGATGCTCGCAGGTAGGATTAAATCATTCAGCCGTTCGGTCGGATAACTGGCGGCTAGAAATTCTGCTAGATCTCCACGAGGTGCTGCTAAAGGCGTAACTTCCGGTACGCGCGACGTGGGAGCCGTTTGACCCGCCTCGGCCCATTGACGCAATTGTTCCGCAAGACGGGTGTGTCCCTTCTGCTCTTCACTCGCAGAGAGTTGCATAGCCAGATCAAAAAATCGATCAGCGTCTCCCTCTGCATGGCTTTTTACAAGCCCAATGAGTTGTTGTGCGGATGCCATCGGCCCTACTGCTTGTCTCAACAATATGTCGTTTTACAATGAGTACACACTATACAGAGATCGCACCATAGGCCAAAAAAATATACCAAAAAAATGTGACTTCCGCAGAACTTTCGCATGGCAGCCCAGTTCAATATGGAGGGATTGCGCGCCACTTTCGTGGTGCTGCATCGCAGAAAATGTGACACGGTCAATGTAAGGTTGGGGCCGTTCGCCATGCTTTGCAAAGGTCACCTCCTGCGCATAGCTGTCGTCGAGGGATGAGGCAGCATTGGTCATATTTAGGCTGATAGCCGACTTGCGGCGGCGCGGCAGCAATATTGCTGCAAAGCGGTACCCAGACCCTGCCGCCAGATGACGGCAGGCAGCCCAAACAAGATAGTCGCGCAAAACCACCAACGTAAAAAAAGCGACTCGCTCCAGCTCCTCGATTTCTGAACCAGCAGTCGGTTCATTCCGGATCGCCGAATGCCAATGGTTCGTACTTATTAACCTCTCGCACCAGATCGTTGATCTCCGCTCTTGTCTCGATCCATTCCCTCGACCGCATTCCATGCCGCCATGACGGGTGATCCTTGCCAGACGAATGCCCGCCT
>NZ_LAJH01000020.1 GCF_001292625.1 Shimia sp. SK013 | reverse complement strand
GTTCATTCTATTATCGATGAGGTCTTCGACGACGGAGGGGTCTGCGAGTGTTGAGGTGTCGCCGAGTGCGCCGTAGTCGTTTTCGGCGATCTTGCGCAGGATGCGGCGCATGATCTTGCCGGAGCGGGTTTTTGGCAGTCCGGGCGCCCATTGGATCAGGTCAGGCGAGGCAATCGGGCCAATTTCCGTGCGCACCCATGTGCGCAGTTCCTTGCGCAGCTCTTCGCTTGGTTCCTGATCGTTCATCAGCGTGACGTAGCAGTAGATGCCCTGACCTTTGATGTCGTGCGGATAACCCACAACGGCAGCCTCGGCCACGGCAGCATGTGCCACCAGTGCAGATTCCACCTCGGCGGTGCCCATGCGGTGGCCCGACACGTTGATCACATCGTCCACGCGCCCGGTGATCCAATAGTCGCCATCCGCGTCGCGGCGGCAACCGTCGCCCGCAAAGTAGTAGCCTTTGTAGTCGGAGAAATACGTCTTCTCAAAGCGCTCGTGATCGCCATAGACCGTGCGCATCTGGCCGGGCCAGCTGTCGGCAATGCACAGCACGCCTTCGACATCGTTGCCGGTGATCTCTTCGCCGGACTGCGGATCCAGCACCACCGGATTGACGCCAAAGAACGGCTTCATCGCGGCACCGGGTTTGGTCGCATGCGCGCCGGGCAGGGGCGTCATCATGTGACCGCCGGTTTCGGTCTGCCACCAGGTATCCACGATCGGACAGCGTCCGCCGCCAATCACGTCATTGTACCAGGTCCAGGCCTCGGGGTTGATCGGTTCCCCCACGGTGCCAAGGATGCGCAGGCTGGAAAGGTCGCATGTCTCGACATATTCGTTGCCCTGACCCATCAGCGCGCGCAGCGCGGTGGGCGCGGTGTAGAACTGATTGACGCGGTGCTTTTCGCAGACCTGCCAGAAACGGGAGGCATCGGGATAGGTCGGCACGCCTTCAAACATCAAGGTGGTCGCGCCATTGGCCAGAGGCCCGTAGACGATATAGCTGTGACCGGTGACCCAGCCCACATCGGCGGTGCACCAGAAGATGTCGCCGTCTTTGTAGTCAAAGGTGTATTCGTGCGTCATCGCGGCATAGACCAGATAGCCGCCGGTGGAATGTACCACGCCTTTGGGCTGACCGGTGGAGCCTGAGGTATAAAGAACAAACAGCGGGTCTTCGGCGTTCATCTCTGCAGGTTTGCAGTAGTCGTTCGCCTCCATCGCCATCTCGTTGTAGTCGTAATCGCGCCCGTCAATCCAAGTGGTCTGATCGCCGGTGCGTTTCACAACGAGGCATTTGACAGTGTCTTTGGTGTGCAGGAGCGCCGCGTCCGCGTTGGATTTGAGCGCGGTTTTGCGCCCGCCACGGGGCGCGGTGTCGGCGGTGATGACAACCTTGGCGTCGCAGCCATTCACCCGCGCGGCCA
>NZ_LAJH01000019.1 GCF_001292625.1 Shimia sp. SK013 | reverse complement strand
AGACACTCGCTTAGCAAAACAACACCATCTGTCTCAAAAGCCATGACGGGTTACATTCACCTACGACACTATTTTTTCTGACGGCTACCCATGGAACACCGTCACGCCGAGAGGTGACTATGTTCCCGACCATTCTGCGGTAGCTGCCAAAGCCGCACTGGGACTTTGGGCGCTTTGGGACACCGAGTACACGGACGTTCTTTATGAGGCGGTCATTGAGCTCTATGACCCGGAGAACGGCATGTATGAGGGGCTTTATGAGCGAGGCCAAGGTCGTGTGGCGATTTTTACTGCGAACAACAATGGCATCATCCTGACGTCACTGCTTCACAAGGTTCAAGGGCCAATCTTGACGCCTTACACGGGCGAGACCGAGGTCTGGTATACGGCCTACCGAGATCAGGACACCCGCGTCAATCGTAACTATCCCGATCCTCCACAAAAGGAAGATTGGCTGCCGGCCCTGCGCCACTCTGTTCAAGAAAGGGCGGATTTCTAATGACATTTATTCCTAGATCCATCGCGATTTTCCTTTGCCTGATTCAGATGCCGGGAGGGCTGAGTGCGCAAACCAGTTTCGACGCAGCAGAAAATCGTAGTTTCGCATCTGAAAACGCGATTCTGGACACGTCCATCCCATTCGCCATTGGAGCTCGAGAAGCACAGCAAGCTTTGCGAGGTTCGTTTGGCTGGCCAAATTTTCAGGAAGGTCTCGTGGAAGGGGTCTATTTTCGATTTGATCCGGACGGTTACGCGCGTTTCGCGCCCACCCCGAGATTGGACGTAGACGTCTTCGAGGTTATTTGTCGCCCGAGAACATATTCTTGTGCTGCCCGAAAAGAGGGCTTTGAGATGTTCCTCACCGATAGGGGGCAAATCCAGCTGAAACTGGAGAATGTGGCTTCTGGCGACACATTTCACGTTGTAGAAGGCGTGTCTGAAATACAAGTGCCGGTCCGGATACTTCAGCCGTTGGATTTCCAGTTGGAGATGCTGCTCGCCTCCGGTGGCGATTTTTCAGCAAGGCGCGGCGGCACAGAGGTTTTGCAGGTGTCTCTAAAAGGATTTGCGGCGGTTTCCGCCTACCTACGGTGGATTTCTGCACGGCAGAATTACGCGGTTTTACCAAGAGGGTGGCCGGTGCCAAACGGCGCGACAACTGACGCAGGTTCTACTGTCACTCAATCGTCAACGTGGGCCTCTCCAATGCCGCAACCCCAGGCACTTGCTCCTGCTGGCTCGCAGCAGCAGTTGCCGCAGATCACTTCTCCCTCGGGGGTCCCAACTCAGACTGAAGCAGGTGCACTACGGGCGGAGCTCGAAGAGTTAAAGCGACTGATGATGCAAGGAAACCTCCCTGCATCCGCGCCGCAGGCTCTGCCACCCGTCGTGGTGCACACCACGACACCGGCTGTGCCACAAGAACGCGATTTGGGGGGGCAAGAACTACTTGCGACAATATCGGCTTTGCAATCCGATCTTGACGCGCTGAAAACGCGGAGTCAGCACGTCCCATTGGCGGCCGAAACTGCGATTGAATCGGTTGGTCATTCTGCGGACATTGCGCCATCTCTACCGATGAATGACACGGCACAAAAAATGCAGTTCCTGATGGATAGCCTTGGTTTGGACATGCAAACCGCCGTGGCAGTCATACAAATGTCGCCCCAAGCGGGTGCCGCTTCGAATAGCCTTAATGCCGCGGCCTCTGGTAGCATGTTGGAGGTGCAAAAAACACCCGGGGCCGTCCTCGAATCTGCTCAGAATATGGCGGTGTTGCACGCGTCAAACCCTCCGGCTCAGGTCTTGTACCAAACTGATGTCGTGGACCAGATTTTGGCTGAAATAGAAGAGGAGATTGTCAGACCGAGGCAAGCCGCAAAGGGTTCTGACCTTGCGACGGGCCGCCCAACAATTGAGGACTATCAATTGCTTTCACGCTACTTCGTTTCAGTCGCGTTGCCAGCGTTATCGGCCATGGCACAGAAACCGTGAGGATTGGGTTCAAGAACGCGGGAGAGATGCGTTCGTTCGCGGACTGAGCATTGAACGCCGATAGAGTATTGAAACCGGTAAAGAAAAGACCTTGCGCCGGCGGCTAGGGACTGGATACTTCGGAGAGAAAATTGTCCCTTTCCAAGGTCCAAATGCAAAAACGACGCTCTTCTTTGTGTTCAGTAATAACGGCAGTTGCTGCAACCATTTGGATGTGCATTGCCGGTGCAAGCCGCGCCGACGTAAATGTCTTTGCGGCTGCCAGTTTGAAAAATGCACTGGAAGAGATCGCATCCCAATTTGCGCAATCCCATGAAGTCGACGTGCGACTGACGTTGGCTGGCTCGTCCGTTCTTGCGCGCCAAATTACTTTAGGTGCACCGGCAGATGTATATATCTCGGCCAACGTGGCCTGGATGGACTATCTTGTGACGAAGGGGAAGATCGCAGGAGGTTCTCTTCGTCGGGTCGCAGGCAATCAAATGGTTTTGGTTCGCCCTTCGAATTCGTCCAGAAACGAGTCCTTGGCACTGGAAGACGTTTTTGCGGGGAATGCAGAAGGCAGAATTGCAATGGCATTGGTAGAGGCTGTTCCTGCGGGGATATATGGCAAGGCAGCCTTGCAAACCCTAGAATTCTGGGATCAATCTTCGGCACGCGTTGTTCAAACAGATAATGTAAGAGCGGCCTTAGCGTTGGTAGCGCTTGGCGAAGTGTCTTGGGGCATTGTTTATGCCAGCGACGCCAAGGCGGAAAAGCGTGTGGAAATTGTGCATTACTTTGCCGCTGAGACGCATCCCGAAATCGTTTATCCGGCAGCGGTAATCGCGCGGTCGAAATCCTCCAGTGCACAAGAGTTCGTGGAATTCTTGGGAGGGGATAACGCGCGAAGGGTGCTTTCTGAAAATGGATTTGTTTTGCTGGGCGAGCCGCCATGATGGATTGGCTTGGACCAGAAGAATGGCAGGCAGTGGCCTTGTCTCTAAAAGTGGCGTTTTGGGCCGTTTTAGCAACCTTACCGCTTGGGATTCTAACCGCGTTTGCGATGGTGCGATGGCGGTTCGCAGGGCGCGATCTTCTGAATGTCATCATTCATCTACCTCTTGTTTTGCCTCCGGTTGTTACAGGGTACCTCCTGCTGCTGACCTTCGGCACTCAAGGCGCTGTTGGGCAGGCGCTGCAAAAGGTCGGTATCGTTTTTGCCTTTCACTGGACGGGCGCCGCTTTGGCCGCAGCGATCATGGCGTTCCCGTTGTTCGTGAGGGCTGTTCGCCTTTCTTTGGAGGCGGTCGATCCAAAACTCGAACAAGCGGCATCAACCTTAGGGGCTTCTAAACCGCGAATTTTTATCACGGTGACCTTACCGTTGATCCTTCCTGGAATATTAGCCGGGGCGGTTTTGGCCTTTGCCAAATCTATGGGCGAGTTCGGGGCAACGATAACATTTGTTTCCAATATCCCCGGGCAAACCCGCACGTTGCCCTCGGCCGTTTACGCCTTTTTGCAGGTGCCAGGTGGTGAGACGTCGGCGATGCGGTTGGTGATTGTGTCTATCGTCATCGCTTGTGCCGCCTTGGTTCTCTCTGAGGTTTTGGCGCGGCGGGTTTCGAGGCGGGTTGGCAAGTCATGACTCTTTCCGTCAAAATCAGACAAACATTTGAAGACTTTGCACTGAACATCGACTTTGAAGCGCCTGACGGTCTTACAGCGCTGTTTGGCGCCTCCGGATCGGGCAAAACCACTGTGGTCAACGCGGTCGCGGGATTGAGCCGACCTGATGAAGCAAAGATATCGGTCGGCGCGCGCGTGCTGTCGGACACGCAATCCCGAGTGTGGGTGCCGCCGCATCGTCGGGAAATTGGCTATATTTTTCAGGAGGGACGCCTGTTCCCGCATATGAGTGTGCGGAAAAATCTGTTGTATGGCAGGGCTTTGGCGCGTGATCGATCGGATGAAATCACATTGGACCGTGTGGTGGAAATGCTGGGATTGGGAGATTTGCTTGTTCGGCGCTCCGCGTATTTGTCGGGAGGTGAAAAGCAGCGGGTCGCCATTGGTCGCGCTTTGCTTGCGCGGCCGAACATGATCCTCGCGGACGAGCCGTTGGCCGCGCTTGATGAGGCGAGAAAAGCCGAAATCATGCCCTATTTTGAATTGCTAAGAGACGAGTTTTCCGTTCCAATTCTGTATGTTAGCCACTCCATAGCGGAAGTAGCGCGATTGGCGACCACCGTTGTGGCGCTAGAGAAAGGGAAGGTGTCTCGAGTGGGGTCTGCCGGCGCCGTGTTGAGCGATCCGGAGTTCACGCCAGCAGGGGTGCGGGCAGTGGGGGCGGTTCTTGAGGCGAAGGTCAGAGAGCATCACCGTGATGGGCTGACGGAACTGGATGCCGGAGGAACGGCGCTTTTCTTGCCAAAACTGGCGCACAAGGTCGGACGAACGGTCAGAGTGCGGATTGCCGCACATGATGTGATCTTGTCACGGGACGCACCTAAGGGGTTGTCGGCGTTGAATATTTTGTCCGGGAAAATTGCGGCCGTTCGCGCGGGTGACGGCCCCGGTGCAATTGTGTCGATAGACACAAATGCGGGGCGGGTTCTGGCACGGGTGACACGGCGGTCGGTTCAGACGATGGGGTTGGCAGAAGGGCAGGCCATTCATGCGGTGGTCAAATCTGTGGCCGTGGCGCCGGAAGATGTCGGGCGATAGACACGTCCCTACTGGTTAATGCGCTGAAAGATCAAAAAATCGATGTCTGCAACGCGTCGGTAATACGTCGGTTTTGCGACTGTGTGGATTTTCGGTTTGCCCCTATGAAACAGGCGTGCGGTGTTGCGTCGAAATTCTGTGGAAATTCCGACCTGCTTCGCCCTTGGCGGCGCACCGCGAGGCAGCTAGAAAGAGCATCCCAATGCCAAGAAGGAGCGCGCCCCAGTGCAGATGAGTGAGCAGGCCACCACCCGGATTTCCCGAACAATAGCCAATGAGATCGGCGCGTCCGCATCGCAAGTTGGATCGGCCGTAGGGTTGCTGGACGATGGGGCCACTGTTCCGTTTGTGGCGCGGTATCGCAAAGAGGCAACCGGCGGTCTGGATGACACGCAGCTGCGCACGCTTGCGGATCGTTTGGGATATTTGCGTGAGCTGGAAGTGCGGCGGGAAACTGTGTCGTCCTCGATCACAGAGCAAGGCAAGATGACCGAGGCGTTGGCCAAGGCAATTTTTGGAGCGGAGACCAAAGCGACGCTGGAAGATATCTATCTGCCATACAAACCCAAGCGGCGCACAAAGGCGATGATTGCGCGCGAAAACGGGTTGGAACCATTGGCGGAGGCGATTTTGTCGGATCGCGCAGCGGAGCCGGAGGCGTTAGCGGCGAGATATGTGTCCGACGCAGTGGCCGATGTGAAAGCCGCGCTGGACGGAGCGCGGGACATCGTCGCCGAAGGGCTGACCGAAAATGCGACGCTTTTGGGCGAGTTGCGCGCGTTCTTGCAAAAAGAGGCCCGCGTGTCTGGCAAGGTGATCCCGGGGCAAGAGCAGGCGGGCGCGAAGTTCTCGGACTATTTTGAACACACCGAACTGTGGTCCAAAGTGCCGAGCCATCGGGCTTTGGCGATGATGCGGGCCAGCAATGAAGGCGTGATCACGCTGGATATCGGGCCCGATCCCGAAGGTGGCAAAGCGCGTGCGGAGGAGATGGTGGCGAGCCATCTGCACACCAGAACCGAGGGTGCTGGCGACAAGTGGTTGCGCAAGATTTCCGGCTGGACCTGGCGGGTAAAGTTGAGCCTGACGATGACTGTGGATCTGATGGGCGAGCTGCGGCAGCGGGCACAGGAAGAGGCCATTCAGGTTTTTGCACGCAACTTGAAAGATTTGCTTCTGGCGGCACCGGCTGGCGCGAAGGCCACGCTGGGACTTGATCCGGGTATTCGGACGGGTGTGAAGGCCGCTGTTGTTGATGCCACGGGCAAGGTTTTGGATACAGCGACGTTGTATCCTTTTCAGCCGCGAATGGATGTGCGCGGTTCAGAAGCAGCCATTCTGGGGTTGATCGCCAAACACAACATCGAGTTGATTGCGATTGGTAACGGCACAGCAAGTCGCGAGACAGAAAAGCTGGTTGGGGACACGCTGAAACTCTTGCCCAAAGGTGTGGCCGCACCCACCAAAGTTGTGGTCAGCGAGGCGGGGGCGTCGGTCTATTCCGCGAGTGAACTTGCTGCGCGCGAGTTTCCGGATCTGGACGTGAGCCTGCGTGGCGCGGTGTCGATTGCGCGGCGCCTGCAGGATCCTTTGGCGGAGTTGGTGAAGATCGAACCCAAGTCGATTGGGGTTGGCCAGTATCAGCACGATTTGGATCAGCACCGACTTGGCAAGTCGCTTGAGGCCGTTGTTGAGGATGCGGTGAACGCGGTGGGCGTGGATTTGAACATGGCCTCTGCACCGCTGTTGGCGCATGTGTCCGGCCTTGGGCCTGGGTTGGCGGAGGCCATCGTGGCGCATCGCGACGAAAAGGGTGCCTTTGGCGCGCGCAAGGATTTGTTGAAAGTTGCGCGACTGGGACCGGTGGCGTTTGAACAGTGCGCAGGGTTTTTGCGCATTACTGGTGGATCAGAGCCTTTGGACGCCAGTGCGGTGCACCCGGAAGCCTATAATGTGGCGCGTAAAATCGTGTCGGCCTGTGGACGGGACGTGCGTGCGTTGATGGGCGACGGAGCGGCGCTCAAGCAAGTGCGAGCAGAGGAATTTGTGTCCGAGAAGTTTGGCCTGCCGACAGTGCGCGACATTCTGGGTGAGTTGGAAAAGCCGGGGCGCGACCCGCGGCCGACGTTTAAGACGGCGACGTTTGCTGATGGGGTTGAGCAGATCTCTGACCTTAAACCCGGCATGGTTTTGGAAGGCACGGTGACCAACGTCGCGGCCTTTGGTGCGTTTGTGGATGTCGGCGTGCATCAGGACGGGTTGGTGCATGTCAGCCAGTTGGCGGACCGGTTCGTGAAGGACCCGCATGAGGTTGTCAAAGCGGGCGACGTTGTGAAGGTGACGGTCGTTGAGGTCGACGCGCCGCGCAAACGGATTGGCCTGAGCATGCGCAAGGACGGCGGGGCCTCGGCCAAGCAGGATCGCAATGCGCGCGGTGGGGATGAGCGTGGCCGTGGTGGGCCCAAAGGCGGTGGGCCGCGCGGTGGCGGGCGTCCTCAGGCCAGCAAGCCGAAGGCAGATAGCGGCGGCAATGGCGCATTGGGCGCGGCGTTGCTGGATGCGATGAAAAAGCGCTAAAGGGCAGGGACGTTAGGCGAGCAACGTCCCCATCCGACGCATCGCGAGCGCGTAGCCTTCGACGCCGAAACCGGCGATCACACCATCGGCGCGTTGGCTGACGTAAGAATGATGCCGGAAGGCCTCGCGTTTGTGCACGTTGGAAATATGCACCTCAAGCACGGGACCGTCGAAGGTGTGCAGCGCATCCAGAATGGCAACAGAGGTGTGCGTATAGGCCGCCGGATTGATGATGATGCCGGCCGCGTTTTCGCGTGCGTCATGGATCATCTCGACGATCTCGCCTTCGTGGTTGGACTGCATGAGCTTGACCGACAGGGCGACGTCTTTGCCCACAGTGGCGCAGGTGGTCTCAACATCGTCAAGCGTGTCGTGGCCGTAAATCTCCGGCTGGCGTTTGCCCAGAAGGTTCAGGTTCGGGCCGTTCAGGATGTAGATCGTCTTGCTCATGGTCGGCTCCTGCCGTGTTCAGTTGTTTCGGAGTAGACGTTGAAGCGCCAATAAAGCAAGGGCTTAGCTCTTGATGTCGCGCAGAATGACGTTGGTCTGTGCCGAACTTACCGCAGGCAGGTCGAACAGAAAGCCTTCCATAAAGCGGTTGTAGGCCTCGATATCGGTGCAGAGTACGCGCATGTGGTAGTCCGCCGCGCCTGTGATTGCGAAGCATTCCTGAACCTCCTCTCGGGTGGAAACAGCGTCAATAAATCGCTTGAGATGCGCGGGGTCGTGGCGGGTGAGGTTCACGTGGACAATGGCGTGGAACGTTAGGCCGAGTTTGGCCGGGGCCAAGCGGGCGCCGTAGCCTTCGATCAAGCCTGCGCCCTCAAATGCGCGAATGCGGCGCCAGCAGGCGGAAGTGGACATGCCGACTTGTTCTGCAAGGTCGGCATTGGAGGCGCGGCAGTCGCGTTCCAATAGGGCCAATAAGTGGCGGTCTTTGGGGTCAAGGAGCATTGGTTCGATCTCTCAGAATTTTGTCCATACTTGGCACGTAAATTCGAATTTGGCCACATATCAGTAAAAGTTGGCACGAAATTCCCGCCTACGCGTGAGATTATAGAAGGCCAATAGGAGCGCGCAGATGACCAAAGCCAGCCACGACTTCAAAGGGTACGCCCTGTCAGACCGATATGATCACACCAAAGGGCGCGTGTTTTTGACCGGCACGCAGGCGCTAGCGCGGATCATGTTTGATCAAGCGCGGCGGGATCGCGACGCGGGGCTGAACACGGCGGGCTTTATTTCGGGGTATCGTGGGTCTCCGCTGGGTGCGTTGGATCTTGAATTCTGGCGCGAACGGCAGCGGGTGACGGACAACAACATCACCTTTATGCCTGCGGTGAATGAAGACCTTGGGGCGACCGCCGTTTTGGGCGCGCAGCAGGCGGTGCTGGACCCTGATTGCGAGGTCGAGGGCGTGTTCTCCATGTGGTATGGCAAGGGGCCGGGCGTGGACCGCTCGGGCGACGCGCTGAAACACGGCAATGCTTATGGATCGTCGGCCAAGGGCGGCGTGCTTGTGGTGGCGGGCGATGATCACGGCTGTGTCAGCTCGTCGATGCCGCACCAATCGGATGTCGCGTTCATGTCGTGGTTCATGCCGACGCTCAACCCGGCGAGCGTGGAAGAATATCAAGCGTTTGGCGAATTTGGCATCGCGCTCAGCCGGTTCTCGGGCACCTGGGTCGGTTTCAAGGCCGTGTCGGAGACTGTGGAGTCCGGTCGTTCGGTTGAAATCGTGCCGGATCGCACCTTTGCCACACCTGAGTTTGAGATGCCGGCGGGCGGGCTGCATGTGCGGCCCAGCGATTTGCCGAGTCCCGAGATTGAAACACGGATTGGCCACAAGCTGCGCGCTGTGGAGGCGTTTGTGGAGGCCAACCCGATTGATGAGCGTCTTTACGACATTGCCGATGCGAGTTTTGGCTTTGTGACTACGGGCAAAGGGCATCTGGACCTGATGGAGGCGCTGCGTCTGTTGGATTTGGATGAGGCCGCGTGCCGCCGGCTGGGCGTTGATATCTATAAGGTCGGCATGGTCTGGCCATTGGCGCGGCGCGACGCATTGGCGTTTGTGCATGGCAAAACCGAAGTGCTGGTGGTTGAGGAAAAGCGCGGCATCATCGAAAGCCAATTCAAGGAATACTTCTACGATTGGCCGGGCGATAAGCCTGAGCGCATGGTCGGTAAGCACCGCGCGGTGGGTGACCCGCTGTTGCCTTGGACGGGCGAGTTGAGCCCGCTGCAACTGGTGCCAGTGGTGGCGGAGCGTTTGGATCGGTTGTTTCCCGACGAAGGTCTGGCGGCAAAGGCCCGTGCGTTGACCGAAGAAAAGCCGCCGGTGTTGAATGTCACAGGTGCGACGCGCACGCCGTATTTCTGTTCGGGGTGTCCGCACAACACGTCGACCAAAGTGCCTGAAGGTTCCAAGGCTTTGTCGGGCATCGGCTGTCACGTGATGGCCAGCTGGATGGATCGCAACACCGGCGGCTATGCGCAGATGGGCGGCGAAGGCGTGCCCGTGGCCGTGGCGCAGAAATACAACGGCAAGAAACATGTGTTCCAGAATTTGGGCGAGGGGACGTGGTATCACTCTGGCTCACTTGCAATCCGACAGGCGGTGGCGGCTGACGCCAACATCACATTCAAGGTGCTGTTCAACGACGCTGTGGCGATGACCGGCGGACAGCCGGTGGACGGGCCGGTGTCGGTGCATGGCATCGCGTGGAATGCGCGGGCCGAAGACGTGGCGCGGATTGCCTTGGTCAGCGACGATATCGGCAAGTTCAAACGCGGTGATTTTCCGCCGGACACGTCGTTTCACGACCGAAAAGACATGGACCCCGTGCAGCGTGAGTTGCGCGAGATCGAAGGCGTGACGTTGTTGGTTTATGAGCAGACCTGCGCGACGGAAAAACGTCGTCGCCGCAAACGCGGGACGATGGAAGATCCTGACACATTTGCGTTTATCAATGATCTGGTCTGCGAAGGCTGTGGCGATTGTTCGGTTGAGAGCAACTGTTTGAGCGTGGAGCCGGTGGAAACCGAGTTTGGGCGCAAGCGGAAAATCAATCTGAGCACCTGCAACAAGGATTTCTCCTGTTTGAACGGGTTCTGCCCTAGCTTTGTGACCGTAACGGGAGCGAAGCGGCGCAAGAAAGACGGCAGCGATGTGGATTTGCCAGCGTTGCTGGCGGATGTGCCAATGCCGACTGTGCCCTCGTTGGACAAGCCGTTTGATTTGTTGGTGACGGGTGTGGGCGGCACAGGTGTGGTGACTGTGGGCGCGTTGATCACCATGGCGGCTCATTTGGAAGGGTTGGGCTCTTCGGTGCTCGACTTCACGGGTTTCGCGCAAAAATTCGGCACGGTGTTGAGCTATATCCGCTTGGGCACCAGCCCGGCGGCGGTCAATCAGGTGCGGATTGAACAAGGTGCGGCGGGTGCGGTGATCGGCTGTGACGTGGTGGTGAGTTCGGCCCCAAAGGCGAGCGTGCATTATCGCAAGGGTGCGCAGGTTGTTTTGAACACCGCGGCGATGCCCACTGGCGATCTGGTGCTAAACCGTGATGCAGACCTGAAGATCGGTCTCCGCGAGCAGGTCATTCGCCAAGCGGTTGGTGCCGAAAACGTACGGGCGATGGATGCCAACAAGCTGGCGGAGCGGCTTATGGGGGACAGTGTTTTTGCCAACGTGATGATGCTGGGCTTTGCTTGGCAACGTGGGTTGGTGCCGGTCAGCGAGACCGCTTTGAAACAGGCGATTTTGCTGAATGGCGTGGCAGTCGAGAAGAACGCGCGGGCGTTTGATCTGGGGCGTGTATTGGCGCATGACGCGGAGGCGATTTCGTTTGATGAGGCGCCGAAAATCGAGACATTGGACGAAGTGATCGCGCGCCGTGTGGCGTTTTTGACCGACTATCAGGATGCCAAATATGCGGCGCGGTTTGAGGCGCGGATCGCAGAGGTTCGGGGTGTGTTGCCTGAGCCGTTGGTGGAGCAGGCGGCGAAGTCGTTGTTCCGGTTGATGTCGTACAAAGACGAATACGAAGTGGCGCGGTTGCACATGCAGACCGGGTTTGAAGATCGACTTCGTGAAGAGTTCGATGGCGATTTCAAAGTGAACTATCATATGTCCCCGCCTGTGCTGCCGCTGGGCAAGGATGCGCGTGGACGGCCCAACAAGGTTGCGTTGGGGCCATGGATGCGGCCGGTGCTTGGGCGATTGGCCAAGATGAAAGGTCTGCGGGGTGGCGTGTTTGATCCGTTCCGCTTTAGCGTGGACCGCAAGCTGGATCGTGCTTTGTTGACGTGGTTTGAGGGCGTGTTGGATTTGGTGGTGGATCGCTATCGCCCGGCCACGCTAGAGGTTTGCGCGGCACTGGTGTCGGCGCCGTCTGACATTCGCGGTTACGGTCCGGTGCGCGAGAAAGCAGCGGAAGACGTGCGCGCGGCGATGCGCGTGCATGAAGATGCGTTGCGTGGGTGACAGCACAGCTGTGGCTGATAGGGTCGCGGAAAATTTAGGGAGAGAGTTATGTCTGTAATCGAAGCGCGCTTGGCGGACCTTGGAATGGTATTGCCTGCGGCGACCGTGGTTCCGGCCACGGTGCATTTGCCGTTTTCCTTTGTGAACCGGCAGGGCAGCCGTTTGTTGATATCCGGTCATCCGAAATCCAATGCGGACGGCAGCATTGGCGGCCCGTTTGGGCAATTGGGTACGGATATGACCACCGAAGAAGGGTATCAAGCGTCGCGCGAAATCGCGTTGGCGGTGCTGGCGAATGTGAAGGCCGAGATTGGCGATTTGGACGAGATCGCAGGATGGACGCGGGTTTTCGGCATGGTCAATTCCGCGCCCGGCTACGCCGAGCAGCATCTGGTGATCAACGGCTTCAGCGATGTGATCCTTGAGGTGTTTGGCCCGGACGTGGGGCGTCACGCGCGCTCGGCGATTGGCACCCATGGGTTGCCGATGAACTTTGCGATTGAGGTCGAAGGTGAGCTGGAGTTGCGCGCCTAAGTCACGCGGTGCAATTGGAAAAAATAAAGCCCGGATGGAAAACCATCCGGGCTTTGAAATTCTGTGGTGGCGGTACAGGGATTTGAACCCCGGACACGCGGATTATGATTCCGCTGCTCTAACCAACTGAGCTATACCGCCACGGTGGAGGCGATTTAGGCTTTCGAGCGCGCATGGTCAAGAGAGAAAACGCCAAGCCTCGCTTGGATTTTTTGGTTTCCGTGCCAATTTGAGAAATCTGCCAAGGCGCTCTCCCAAAAAACAGGTAATTTCAAGGAATTTGATGGCCAAAGCTTTGGTGGAGTATAGTCGGCGCAATCCGGAACACGCCGGCGACCGTTACAAAAAAGTTATGAAACCGACACGATTGCTTTGAGAAAGCGGCCTATTCACCGCCCCAACACAGTTTGGGGATAGCCGTGCTGAGAATCGAAGATCTGACCAAGTCATTTGGTCCAAATGTGGCTGTAGACGCGGCCAACATCACTGTCGCAAAACCTGCAATGATCGGCATCATTGGCCGGTCGGGTGCGGGCAAGTCCACCTTGTTGCGCATGTTGAATTGCCTGACGGAGGCGACCTCGGGCCGGATCCAGTTTGAAGATCAGGAGATCACGGCTCTGAAGGGGAGCGACAAACGTCGTTGGCAGTCCGAATGCGCGATGATTTTCCAGCAGTTCAACTTGGTTCCGCGTTTGGATGTGGTGTCCAACGTGCTGCACGGAACGCTCAATCAACGTTCAACTCTGGCCACGATGTTCAATCTGTTTCCGACATCCGACATTCATCGGGCCATCGACATTCTGGATCGTCTGGGCATTGCCGAGCATGGACCGAAACGCGCCGAAGCCTTGTCGGGCGGCCAGCAGCAGCGTGTCGCCATTGCGCGCGCCTTGATGCAGGACCCCAAGATCATTCTGGCTGACGAGCCGATCGCCTCGCTTGACCCGATGAACGCGCAGGTGGTGATGCAATCGCTGCGGTCCATCCACGAAGAAGACGGGCGCACGGTGATTGCCAACCTGCACACGCTTGATACGGCGCGACGGTTTTGTGACCGCGTGATCGGTATGCGCGACGGACGCGTCGTGTTTGACGGCACGCCTGAGCAGCTGACCACAGGCGCTGCCCGCGACATCTACGGCGCGGATGACAGCTTCAGCGAAGAAG
Source organism: Shimia sp. SK013 (assembly GCF_001292625.1). GTDB lineage: Bacteria > Pseudomonadota > Alphaproteobacteria > Rhodobacterales > Rhodobacteraceae > Shimia. The sequence continues at coordinate 36,044 of NZ_LAJH01000019.1, read as the reverse complement.
CCACATCCACCCAGATCGAAACGCTCGGCCGCACAGAGGCGAACGAGATCGTTGCTTAACTTTCATCACAACCCTGCACACCAATGTGCGGGCAATTTACCAACCGGAGAGAAAAGATGAAAAAACTGATTGCTGCCGCACTGGCCACAACTGCTTTGACCGCACCGGTCATGGCTGAAGATATCAAAGAATTCCGCATCGGTGTTCTGGGCGGAGAAAACGCACAGGATCGCATGAATTCATACGAGTGCCTGCGTACCAAAACCGAAGACCTGTTGGGTGTAAAAACCAAAGTGTTCGCACCTGCCGATTATAACGGTGTGATCCAGGGCCTGTTGGGCGGCACCATCGACATGGCATGGCTCGGCGCGTCGGGTTACGCAAAAACCTTCCTGTCCGACCCAGAAGCGGTTGAGCCAATCCTCGTTAAAGTGAACGTTGACGGCGGCTTCGGCTACTACTCTGTTGGCTTTGCGCGCAAAGACGCGGACATCGAGAGCCTCGACGCCATGAAGGGCAAAGTCTTTGGCTTTGGTGACCCGAACTCCACGTCCGGTTTCTTGATCCCATCGATCGAAATTCCTGAAGCAACCGGCGCGACCATGACGTCCGGCGACTACTTCGGCGAAGTAAAATTCACCGGTGGCCACGAGCAGACAATCGTAGCGGTTTACAACGGCGACATCGACGCTGGCGTAACCTGGGCCGACGGTCTGGGCGAATGGGAAGACGGTTTCAACTCCGGCGCGCTGCGCAAGGCTGTTGATGCGGGTCTCGTAGACATGAACGAACTGGTTCAGATCTGGCAGTCCAAGCCGATCCCAGAAGGCCCAATCGTTCTGCGCAAAGCTCTGCCAGAAGCCACCAAAGTGAAAATGACTGCTCTGATGGCGTCGCTTCCGGCGATGGACAGCGAATGTGCTTACGGCGTTCTGTCGGGTGAGGCCAAAGGCCTGATGCCAATCGGTCATGACGCCTATGAGGTGATCATCGAAGCACGCAAACTGAAGTCCAACTAAAGTTTGCGACGCAAGATTTCTCAGGCCCCGCACCCTTCGCGGGGCCTGTTTTTTGACTTGAAAGGGCAGTCATGACTGAGCTGACGGGACGCGTCACCGATATTCGCGCCGATTACATGGCGCAGGTGCGGCGCAAGCGGATGATGGACGGCATCATCCTTGTGATTTTCATCGCGTTGATGGTGTCAGGGTTCATGATCGCAGACGACCGCAATGCAGGCGGTTTCTGGGACGGGCTGCACCGGTTTTTTGATTTCCCCAAAGAAGTCGTGAGCGAAGCGGTTGGCAAACTCGACGAGATGCCGGCGCATTTCGTGACGTTCTTCCCGTCGTTGATTGAAACGATCAACATCGCGGCGGCGTCGACCTTGCTGGGCGCAATGCTGGCGATGGTTCTGTCGCTGTTGTCGACACGTGGAATGGCCAAGTGGCCGCGCCTGATCCCTTTGTTTCGCCGGATCATGGACATTATGCGCGCAGTTCCGGAGATCGTGATTGCGCTGGTTCTGATCTTTGTCATGGGCGGCGGACCTGTGCCCGCGATGATCGCGATTGCGTTTCACACGGCTGGAGCGCTGGGCAAATTGTTTTCCGAAGTGAATGAGAACGCGTCGTTGAAACCCGTTGAAGGGCTGCAATCGGTTGGGGCCAGCTGGGCACAACGCATGTGGCTGGGCGTGATCCCGCAGGTGGCGCCGAATTATTTCAGCTATGCGCTGTTGCGGTTTGAGATCAACATCCGTGCGTCTGCGATTTTGGGTTTCGTGGGTGCCGGCGGCATTGGCTATGAGCTCAAGAACACTATGAGCTGGGGTAAAGGCCAGTATGACGAAGCTGCTGCGATTTTCCTTCTGTTGTTTGCCGCCATCGTGGCGGTCGATCAGCTGTCCTCTGTGGTGCGCGAGCGCCTGACACACGGCAAAACCACCGCACAAGCACAAAAGGTGTCGGCATGAGCATCGCAGCCAATGAAACCGATTTCCTGAAAGTTCAGGCCGATCAGCAATTTAGCCGCAAACGCCTGTTCAGCTTTGGTCTGCCGGTCGTGGTCTTGCTCTATCTGACTTTTATTTTCTTCAACTTCGACGTGCCGGGCCTGTTCAAGCGTTTTGAAGTCGACAATGCGCGGGCTTTGGTGGCTGACAGCTATAGCTACAAAACCCACATCACGCGTGACAACCGCACTGGTAATGTCACCGCCGCCATCGAAGGCGAGCGCAAAGGCTCTTATCCCGAAGGCACCGTCCCTGAATGGGTGACGCTGGGCGCGACCGACACGGTGATTGACCTAGGTGGCGGACATGAGATCGTCTTTGGGGCCGACAACTTTGTCAGCTACGACGTGCCGGGATACGGGATGATTACGGCACAGCCGAGCCGTGCGAGCGGTGTGCAAGCCAGCTTGCCAACCTCCGAAACGCCTGATTGGATCAATGCGTCCAAAAACCGGATGACGATCACCACCGACGCTGGCCGTTTGACGATCACCCGCAACCGCACCGAAGTCTTCCGGTATTTCGCGGGGTGGGAGCTCTTCTTCTTCACACTCGACAGCCCCTATTCCGGTCTCGGGTTTGGCGAGGTCATGTCTCGCGCGCTGGGCGGTGACTCTGCTGCGATTTGGCAGGACTTCTGGAACAACAAGATGTGGCGCCACAAAGACGTGGTCTGGGCCTTGTTTGAAACCATCCTGATGGCGTTTTTGGGCACGATGGGCGCGGCGATTGTCGCCTTGCCGCTGGCATTTCTGGCGGCCAAGAATTTCACGCCTTTCACCGCCGTGCGCCAAATCACCCGCCGGTTCTTTGACTTCTTCCGTGGCGTAGACGCGCTGATCTGGACCATCGTTCTGGCCCGTGCTTTTGGGCCCGGTCCTCTGACGGGCGCCTTGGCGATCCTGATCACGGACACGGGCAGCTTTGGTAAGATGTTCTCCGAGGCGCTGGAAAACGTCGACAAGAAACAGATCGAAGGCATCCAGTCTACCGGCGCAAAACCTCTGCAACGCTATCGCTTTGGCGTGATCCCGCAGGTGACACCGGTGCTGCTCAGCCAGATCCTGTATTATCTGGAAAGCAACACCCGCAGCGCGACCATCATTGGTGCGATCACCGGTGGCGGCATTGGCTTGATGCTGACCCAGGCGATGATCACCCAGAAAGACTGGGAAGAAGTCGCTTACTACATCGTTCTGATCGTCCTGATGGTAATGGCGATGGATTGGTTCTCCGGCTGGCTGCGCCGCAAATTGATCGCGGGCGACGAAAGCGGGCGCTGAGCGTTCTCTTAATGGAAAAGGCCTCGCGGAGACGCCCGGCCTTTTTTGTTCCCCAAATACCTCCGCCGGAGGCATTTCATCTCTTCTTCAATCGGAGACACAGACCATGGCCAAACTTTCGGCAGACGCCCCTTTGATCCATCCCGATTGTATTCTGCACGAGGTCACCTATGGCCGGTTTGTCGAAATTGGACAGGGCAGCCGGATCATCAATGCGCGGTTTGAAGACTACTCATACTGTGACCGCATGGCCGAGGTGGCCAATGCCGAGATCGGCAAGTTTGCCAACATCGCCGCCTTCAGCCGGATTGGCGCCACGGATCACCCGATGGAGAACGCTTCCCTTCATCATTTCCTCTATCGCTCTGCAGATTATTTTGACGACGCGGAGCACGATGTCGCGTTCTTTGAGCGCCGCGCTAGCCGCGTGGCGCTGATCGGGCACGACACGTGGATTGGGCACGGGGCGATGATCAAGCCAGAGGTCAGTTTGGGTCACGGCAGTATCGTGGCGGCAGGCGCGGTGGTCACAAAAGACGTGCCGCCTTACATGATTGTGGCGGGAACACCGGCGACGCCGTTGCGGCCAAGGTTTTCGCAAGCGGTCGCGGACCGGCTTCTGGCTTTGGCTTGGTGGGACTGGGACCACGCCGCGCTGCGGGCGGCGCTGACGGATTTCCGCAGCCTCAAAGCCGAGGCGTTTTTGGAAAAATATGAGCGGTGATAGCGTGGAATGGCGCGCGGGTTCTGCGTTAGGGTGTGATTGGCGTAGCGGGGAGAGTTTGGTTTGAGCCCAGAGCTACATGCCAACCTCAGTTCGATTCATTTGAATTCAAGCCTGTTGTATGCAAGCTCGCACAAATTAGATCTCTCTTGGATTGGAAAACGCGCGTGGCCACTTGGACATTTATAGTTGAATTCGGAGGCGGCACTTATTGTAGCCAGTTTCATGCCGAAAGGCTGCAAGATGCTGTTTTAGAATACAATAGAAGTGACCCGTCAGAGCAAGGGGCCATTCCGTTAGACGCAGATGCGGTGGAGTTGACGGGTTTGAAGAACATTTTTGGCACTAGCGGTTTAACCGAAAAAGATGAGCAACTCATCTTGGCAAGTATCGTGAAAACCGAAATCTCGAAGTAAGAAGTGCTGTGAGGAAGCATCGCTTTGTCCCGCAAAGCGGACGCGCCGAATGCCTGCCCCCAGCTAAAGGCCAACCCGCGAGGCGATCTACTCGGCGGCCATCTTCATATGCGTGGGCGAGGCAAAGAACCGCTGCGCCGCTATGCCGGTGAGGTGGCTGATGCGACCACCGGAGATTGTGCCTTCGATTGCGTGGGTCTTCTCGTTCACGATGGCAATGTCGGCGCGTTTTCCGTGATCCAATGTGCCGCGGTCATGCAGCCCCATGATGTCGGCTGGTGTGCGGGATATCATTGCCCAGGCTTGGGGCAGCGTGCACAGGCCGTCATCAACCAGACGAAAAGCCGCTTTGGCAAGGGCGGGGTAGTGATAGTCAGAGACCAACACGTCACACAGCCCTTCGGCGACCAGATTGGCGGCGCGAATGTTGCCCGCCTGCGATCCACCTCTGACGACATTCGGGGCGCCCATAATCACACAATCCCCAACAGCTTTGGCCACTGCGGCCGCGCCACGTGCCGTGGGAAATTCGCAAATCCGTGCGCCGATCAGGGAAAACCGCTCGCGCGTGTCGGCATCGGGGTCATCATGGCTGCCGTAGCGAATTCCGAGCGTGTCAAACGCATCCGCAAGCGTACAAAGATAGCGCGGCACGCGGGTTTCCTGTTCGATGGCGCCGTTGACGATGGCCATGTGTTGCGCGGCGGTGCGCCCGCTTTTCTTGGCCCAAAGCATAATCTCGTCGGGCTTTTCACGGGCCAGCTGGCGTGCTTCGTCGAGGTGATTGTTGAAGACAACATAGTCGATGGCATGGCGGCGAACGGCCGCCAAAAGCCGGTCTGTTGTGTCGACGGTATGGGTTTCGCAGCGCACTTGAATGCGCAGATCGCTGACCGCGTGGGGGCGGTAATGGTCCAGTGCATCAAACAGGTCTTCGGCAAAATCAGGGCCGCGATGGCCGCCTTCCCAGCTCCAGCTTTGGGCGAGCCACGCCGTGGTCACACCATTGGCCGCCATGTCGCGGTCGGTGGCGCGCAGACCCATTTCCAGCGGAAACGGCGCGGAGGGGCGCGGGGCGATGTGGCGCTCAAATGCGTCGCCGTGCATGTCGATAATGCCGGGCAGAAGCAAGTAACCGGACAGGTCAACTTCCGGCAACGGGCCTTTTGAGATGCGTCCTTTGTCAACCACCAGAGAGCGGCTTTGCAGGGTGCCATCGCGCAAGATTTTGGCGCCTGTGAGGCGCAGAGACAGTGTTGATCTGGACATGGTTATGCTCAATCTCGGTTTTTCGTAACTTTACATGTCCTATGTGTCGCCTGCGTGACGGGCGGTGGGGGTTTGGCCTTATTCAGAAAGGGTCAATGTCACACGGTCCCCGGCAAACCACGTGGTGCCAAATTCGATTGGACGCTGGTCAGTGTCGACGTTCACTCCGACGGAGCGCAGAATTGGGTCGCCTTCTGAAATGCGCAGGTGCAATGCCTGAGTGGCGGACGCGGGACGCGCGGCCAAACGGGTCTTGGCGCGGGTGTAGTCGGCGATGCCATGTTCCTTGAGTGCCGCGGTGACCGAGCGCAGGCGATCAAGTTGGGCGGTGAGGTCCGGAAAGCGGTCGGCGGGAAAGACGGAGCGGAAGACGGCAATGGGTTGACCATCCGCAAGCGACAGACCGTCGTAAACGTGAACTTGTGCGCCCTCAGGAAGGCCGAGGGCGTCGGCTTCTGTCGCGTCCGCGAGGCGTGTTTCAAGATGCAGTATTTCTTTGCCCGGCAGACGCCCGGCCTGTTCCAGATTGCGGTGGTAGCGGACGCGTTTGCCAATCGCATAATCTGTGGGAACCTGAGCCACAAAGACGCCCGCGCCGCGGCGCGCGTGGACCAACCCATTGTCAGACATGGATTTTAGAGCGTGGCGAACCGTATGGCGGTTGACCCCGAAGCGTGCGGAAAGCTCGGCCTCGGTGGGCAGTTTGTCGCCCGGTCCATAACGGCCTTCGGCAATGTCTTCGGTCAGAGCGACGGCAATGGATTGCCAGATGGGTGTGCGTTTGGCTGTCATCGGAGGTCTTTTGTCATGAAAAGTTCACGGGTCTTGGGATTGCGCGACTCGCGTCGTGCGGCTAGGATTTGTCTAGTTGTATATGAAAATAGACAAATCAGCAAGGTGTCTAGATGACCGCAGAAAATAACAGACGCTCATGGATGTCGGTGTTGGCCAAGGCGCCAGCGGGACGGCTTTTGGCGCTTTGGCATGAGTTGGGCGCAGAGCCTGATTTTCACTGGCTGCGCGCGCCGGAGATTGGCGCGACGATGGTACGAGGCCGCCTCGGTGGCACCGGTGCTCCGTTCAATTTAGGGGAAATGACGCTGACACGATGTGCGTTGCAGCTGGAGAGTGGCGCGGTTGGACATGGGTATGTGCAGGGGCGCGACAAGGACAAAGCGCGGGTCGCTGCGTTGGTGGATGCGTTGATGCAGACCGAACAGGCCGAAGCTGTGCGCGCGACGATCCTGACGCCTTTGCAGGCAGAAATGACGGCCGCCAAGGACACGCGTGCCGCTAAGGCTGCGGCGACGAAGGTGGATTTCTTCACCATGGTGCGGGGGGAAGACTGATGGATGCAGATGTCCTAAAGGGCGGTTTTGCAGATGCGCCGATTGAGGCAGCACATGCCTTTCGCGCGGCGATGACTGCGATTGCGCGCCCCGGCAAGATCGAAACCCTAAAAGGCGCGGTGCCGCCTGCGCCGATGTCGGTGGCGGCGGGAACCTTGGTTCTGACGTTGTGCGACCCTGACACGCCCGTCTTTCTTGTGGGCGAATGGGATTGCCAGCCGGTGCGCGACTGGATCGCGTTTCATGTGGGTGCCCCGATTGTTGGCGCCGCTGAGGCGATGTTTGCGATTGGCGATTGGGCGGGTTTGGCGCCGCACACGCAGTTTGCAATTGGCACGCCGGAATACCCGGATCGCTCGGCCACTTTGATTGTCGAGTGCGACGCTTTGAAAGCAGACGGCGCGGTGCTGCGGGGCCCCGGCATCAAAGACACGGCGTCGATGGGATTGCCTGAAGTAGACGCGTTTCAGATGAATGCGATGCTGTTTCCCTTGGGCTTGGACTTTTTCTTCACCAGCGGGGACCAAGTGTCCGCGTTGCCACGTACAACGAAAGTGGAGGCGGCCTGATGTATGTTGCAGTTAAAGGCGGCGAGCGTGCGATTGACAATGCGCACGCGTGGTTGGCCGAAGAACGGCGCGGTGATCTGGATGTGGCTGAGCTGTCGATTGCGCAAATCCGCGAACAGCTGTCACTGGCTGTGAACCGTGTAATGGCAGAAGGGTCGCTGTATGACCCCGATCTGGCGGCGCTGGCGATCAAGCAATCCCGCGGCGACATGATCGAGGCGATTTTCCTGATCCGCGCCTATCGCACCACATTGCCCCGGTTTGGTGCCACAGCCCCTGTGGACACCGAGGCGATGGCTTGTGACCGACGGATTTCGGCGACCTTTAAGGATGCGCCCGGCGGGCAGGTCTTGGGGCCAACGTTTGATTACACACACCGTTTGCTGGATTTTGCTTTGGCCGCCGAGGGGGACATTCCTGAAGCGCCCCAAAGTGAGCCGCGCACGGAGGTCACACCGCATATCACCGAGTTCCTCAATCAAGAGGGTTTGATCCAGACCGAGGTGTCATCGGATGACGTTCCGGGGGATTTGACGCGCGAACCGTTGGAATTGCCAAGTTCGCGTCCTTTGCGTCTGCAGGCTTTGACGCGGGGCGATGAGGGATTTGTTCTGTCGATGGCCTATTCGACGCAGCGTGGGTATGGCCGCAACCATGCCTTTGTCGGCGAGTTGCGGATTGGCAAAGTGGCTGTGGAAATGGACATCCCTGAATTGGGTTTCGCGATCGAAGTTGGCGAAATCGAGCTGACCGAATGTGAGACGGTGAACCAGTTTCAGGGCTCAAAGACCGAGCCGCCGCAGTTCACGCGCGGTTATGGGCTGGTGTTTGGACAATCTGAGCGTAAGTCGATTTCGATGGCTTTGGTGGACCGTGCGTTGCGCTGGCAGGAGTTGGGCGAGGACAACATGGGCGCGCCCGCGCAGGACGAAGAGTTCGTGCTGTATCACTCCGACAACATTCAGGCGACGGGCTTTTTGGAGCACATCAAGCTGCCGCATTATGTCGATTTCCAATCTGAGCTGGAGCTGATCCGCAAGCTGCGCCGTGAGGCGATGGAAAACATCAATCCCGTGCAGGAGGCGGCGGAATGAGCGACTATAACTTTGCCTATCTGGACGAGCAGACCAAACGCATGATCCGGCGCGCGATCCTAAAGGGGCTTGCCATTCCCGGATATCAGGTGCCGTTCGCCAGCCGCGAAATGCCAATGCCTTATGGCTGGGGCACGGGCGGTGTGCAGGTGTCTGCCGCGACTTTGACGCCGGATGATACGTTCAAGGTGATCGATCAGGGGGCAGATGACACCACCAACGCTGTGTCGATCCGCAAGTTTTTCGAGAAGACCGCAGGCGTGGCCACAACCGAAGAAGCCAGCGCGGCGAGTGTTATTCAGACCCGACACCGCATCCCAGAGGACGAACTGCGCGAAGATCAGATCCTTGTCTATCAGGTGCCAATCCCCGAGCCTTTGCGGTTTCTGGAGCCGTCTGAGGTGGAAACCCGCAAGATGCACAGCCTTGAGGAATACGGCCTGATGCATGTGAAACTCTATGAGGACATCGCCAAACATGGCGCAATTGCCACGTCTTACGCCTATCCGGTGAAAGTCGAGGGGCGCTATGTGATGGACCCGAGCCCGATCCCGAAGTTTGACAATCCCAAGATGGAAATGGCGGGCATTCAATTGTTCGGCGCTGGGCGCGAACAGCGGATTTACGCGCTGCCGCCGTATTGTCAGGTGGTCAGCCTCGACTTTGAAGATTTTCCGTTTGAGGCCAGCAAAGCCGATCACGCCTGTGACATGTGCGGCGCGACCGACAGTTATCTGGATGAAGTCATTATGGATGACGCAGGCAACCGGATGTTTGTGTGTTCGGACACAGATTATTGCGCCAGCCGCCGCAAGGCGGGGCATGTGGGTGCGCAAGGCACGCCTTTTGAGGAGACAGCAGCATGACGCCGCTTCTGAAGGTTGAGAACATCAGCAAGTTCTATGGCAACCGTATCGGGTGTGAGAACGTGAATTTTGACCTCTATTCAGGAGAGGTTATGGGCATTGTTGGGGAAAGCGGTTCGGGCAAATCTACGCTCCTCAACTGCCTCGCCGGTTTTCTAACTCCGGAGACCGGCGAGGTGCGATTTGAAATGCGCGATGGCGAGATGCGCGACACAGTCACGATGAGTGAGCCGGAGCGTCGTATGCTGAGCCGCACCGATTGGGCCTTTGTGCACCAACATGCGCGGGACGGGTTGCGGATGAACGTGTCGGCGGGCGGCAACGTTGGCGAGCGGCTGATGGCGGTGGGTGCGCGGCATTACGGCAATATCCGTGCTGAGGCCGTCGATTGGCTGGGCCGGGTGGAAATCAGCGAAGAGCGTGTGGACGATCGCCCGACACAGTTTTCCGGCGGGATGCAGCAGCGTTTGCAGATTGCGCGCAACCTGGTGACCGGGCCGCGATTGGTGTTCATGGACGAACCCACGGGCGGGCTGGATGTGTCGGTGCAGGCGCGCTTGCTGGATTTGTTGCGCGGATTGGTGCGCGAGATGGGGCTGAGCGCCATTATCGTGACGCATGATCTGGCGGTGGTGCGGCTGTTGGCGGACCGGCTGATGGTGATGAAGGATGGTCATGTGGTGGAAACCGGTCTGACCGATCAGGTGCTGGATGACCCGCAACATGCGTACACGCAGTTGTTGGTGAGTTCGGTTCTGCAAGTTTGAAAACGGGGAGGGGGGCTGTCTGCCCCCCGTCGCACGCGACTCCCCCCGAGGATATTTTGGGCAAAAGGAAGCTCTGATGATCGAGATCAGGAACCTCAGCAAGACATTCACCCTGCACAATCAGGGTGGCGCAGTCATTCCGGTGATGCACGGCGCAGAGTTGGTGGTGGCGCCCGGTGAGTGCGTGGCGTTGACCGGCGCGTCGGGTGCTGGCAAGTCGACGTTGATGCGGATGATATACGGCAACTATCTCGCTGCGGGCGGGTCGATTGTGGTGGACGGCGTGGACGTCGTGCAGTCGGAACCACGCGAGATTTTGGCGTTGCGGCGTGACGTGCTGGGCTATGTGAGCCAGTTTCTGCGCGTGGTGCCGCGTGTGCCAACCGTGGATGTGGTGGCGGAGCCGTTGTTGGCGGTGGGGGCCGAAAGTGAAGCAGCGCGGGCCAAAGCGCGAGAGCTGTTGGCGCGGTTGAATATTCCCGAAAGGCTGTGGTCGTTGTCGCCAACATCCTTTTCAGGCGGCGAGCAGCAGCGCGTGAACATCGCGCGCGGGTTTGCGCACGACTATCCGGCGATGTTGCTGGATGAGCCGACTGCGAGTTTGGATGCAACCAACCGCGAGACGGTACTGAACCTCATAGAAGAGGCAAAGGCGCGGGGAGCTGCCATCGTTGGCATTTTTCACGATGAGGCAGCGCGGGCGCGGGTTTGCGATCATGAGATTGACGTGTCGATCTATACTCCAGGTTTGACGGCGGGGGCTGCATGATGACGGTGCGCGTGATCGGTGTTGTCGGGCCATCCGGCGTCGGCAAGGATACCGTGATGGAAGCCTTGTCAGCGGCGGACGCACGGGTGCGGCTGGTTCGGCGGGTGATCACACGGGCGGCCGGCGCGGGCGGTGAAAACTCGGTTGGTGCGACCGAGGCGGAGTTTGATGCATTGGTCGCGCAAGACGCTTTTGCGCTGTGGTGGGCCGCGCATGGGCTGCATTATGGCGTGCCGCGTGACGGGCTGGCGGTTGAGGACGCGGACGCGGTTGTGTTGGTGAACTTGTCGCGCAGCATTCTCGACAAGGCGCGCACGGCATTTGACAATTTTGCGGTACTCTCTTTAACAGCCGACATTCCAACTTTGGCGGCGCGGTTGGCGGCGCGGGGACGCGAGAGCGCAAAAGAGATTGAAGGCCGTTTGGAGCGGGCTGCCAGTGAACAACCGCAGGGCGCGGATGTGATTGAAATTTCCAATGACGGCGCGCTTGAGGAGACCGTTGCGCGGGCTTTGGCCGCGCTTCAGCCGGTGAGGGTATGACGTTGGATTTCGTGAAACATTCCTGCGTCGTCCTCGCCCACGAGGGTGAGACTGTTGACCACAAACGGGTTTGGCAAAATCGGGGTCACGTGCGGCGTCAGCGCTGCAATCGTGGCCTCGGCGTTTTTGCCAACGCGACCGGACAGGGTGATGTGGAAGCGGAACTCGTCCATCACATAGGGATAACCCCATTGCGTCAGAAGCGCATCTTGGCGGGCGGAAAGGCTGGATTTGCGGCGGCGTTCCAACTCGGCTTTGGTTGGCGGGGCACGAAAGTTGTCAAGGTCGCGGACCACCGTACCTGCGAGATCCGCAAGCGCCGTCTGATCGCCATCAATTTTCAGTGCGATGAAGCTGCCGAGACGCGCAAGCACCAAGCCATCAAGCGTGATCGGTGCGAGGCGGGTGCAGAGCGTTGCGAAAGTTTGTGCCAGGTCATCGATCTGCGTGCCGTCCGCCAGAAAGAACGGCGGTTTGATCGTTCCGTGCAGGCCGTACTTGCGCGGCGTCGCGGTGATCTCAGTGACCGGCAGAGGCAGTCCGTCCACATCGGGATGCGCCACGTCCGCGCCGGTGGTCACGTCCCAACCCAACCAAGCCGCACCAAAATCAGCCAATGCGCCGGGGCACGGTGTGTAGTAAATGCCGTATCTTCGGAACTGCATGATGACTCTTTCAACCTTTTGACAGCGAATGCCAAGAATGCGTGACACCCACATGACACAAGAGATGATCCTTGCAAATGCCACCCTTGTTTTGCCCAACGAGACCGTAACCGGGTCTATCGTTGTGCGCGACGGAGTGATCGTTGAGATGGACCAAGGGGCCGCCGTGCCGAGAGGCGCGCAGGACTGCGAGGGGGACTATGTCGCTCCGGGTCTGGTCGAGTTGCACACCGACAACCTTGAGCGCCACATGCGACCGCGTCCCAAAGTGGATTGGCCGCATCAGGCGGCGATTGTGGCGCATGACGCCGAACTGGCGAGTGTTGGCATCACGACGGTGTTTGATGCGCTGCGCGTCGGGTCGATCTTGAGCGATCCAAGCAAGAAATACGGCAAGTACGCGCGTTCGGTTGCGAGCGAAATCCTGTCGATGCGCGACAGCGGCGGGTTGCGGATCAGTCATCACATTCACCTGCGTGCCGAAACCTGTTCGGAGACATTGGTGGAGGAGTTGGAAGAGTTCGGCGCCGAAGATCGTATCGGCATTGTGAGTTTGATGGATCACACGCCGGGCCAGCGCCAGTTCACGGACCTGTCGAAGTTTGAGGCCTATATTCGCGGCAAGTACGCGATGGATGCGGATGGGTTTGACGACTACATGGCGTTTCTTGTCGGGCTGCATGACGCGTTCGGACACAAACACGAACGCGCAACTGTTGCTGCTGCCGAGCGGTTTGGCGCCGTTTTGGCAAGCCACGACGACACGACGGCCGCTCAGGTGGCCACATCGGCGGGCTATGGCATTCGCTTGGCGGAGTTCCCAACCACGGTTGAGGCCGCAAAGGCGAACCACCACCACGGTATTGCCAATATCATGGGCGGGCCAAACCTTGTGCGCGGCGGTTCCCATTCGGGCAACGTCGCGGCGATGGAGTTGGCGGAGAAAGGCCTGTTGGACATTTTGTCCTCAGATTATGTGCCGTCGTCTTTGTTGTTCGGCGCTGTCATGCTTGGCAATCAATGGGGTGACATGGCCAAGGGGCTGCGCACGGTTACGGCCGCGCCTGCGGAATACACCAATTTGACGGATCGCGGGCGCTTGGAGGTGGGACTGCAAGCTGACCTGATCCGATTTAGATTGACCGAAGGTGTCCCTGCGTTGCGGGCCGTGTGGCACAAAGGGGTGCGGGCGGCTTAAAGTTGGTCAAAGGCGGCGGCGTAGGACACCGCGAAAGGCGTCTTTAGCGCACCGGGTGTCAGCTCGAGCGCCATGAAGTAGGGCCCGGCAAAGACGTTGGTGAAGCCTTTGGCGGTGTCCACCGCGTAACCAAAACGTGTATAGTAGTCCGGGTTGCCCAAAACAAAGCTGGCTTGCCAGCCGTCCATTTGCGCTTGGGAGAGGCCGCGGCGGATGAGCTGCGCGCCGATGCCTTGTTTCTGGTGATCGGGGGCGACGGAGACTGGCGCGAGGCCCAAGGCGCGGATCGGTGCGGCCATGGGCGAGAACATCACATGGCCGATGATGTGACCGGCATCTTCTGCCACGAGCGAAATCGCTGCATCACCGTTTTCGCGCAACAGGTCGACAAGTCGGGCTTCGTCCGGCTGGCCAAAGGCTGCGTCGGTCAGGTCGCGGATGGCCGTTATGTCACCGGGCGTTTCAGGGCGAATATGCATAAAACGAGATTAGGCGCTGTGGCATTTGAAGTCTATTGTCACGGACAGGGTTAAGGCCCGTTTGGCGGTGCGAGATCGCCCTAAAAAGAGCAGGTAGCAACCGGATTTGGTGCGGAGTCAGACACGCACAGAAGAAGACGTTAGGCCGCTTGCAGAAAACGCTCACATTGCGCCGTCTCTGCGTCTACTTTGCAAGGTGGCGGAGGTCTGCTCGGGAGGTTGACGGTTGCGAAACCCGCGTTTACAAAAATGGTTCAGGGGTCTGCAAGAACCTCGTGAGGCGCCAGCCCAAACTTGCATCCTTCCAACCTGTTCAAGGAGGATGCTTTATGGCGTCATACAATGAAATCCCCGTTTCGACATTGGCCCGCTTGGTGGGCACACCAGATTGCCCCGTGCTTTTAGATGTGCGCATCGATGCAGATTTCGAAGCGGACCCGCACCTGATCCCCGGCGCGGTCCGTCATCCCTTTCTAGACGTTCTTGACCTTGCCGACGCACTCGTGGGCCGTTCTGTTGTCATCTATTGTCAGAAGGGCCTGAAGATCAGCCAGGGTGCTGCAGCGTTGTTGCGATCAGCCGGTGTGAAGGCGGAAGTCCTTGAAGGCGGCCAGTTCGCATGGAGGGATGCCGGACATCCGATGGTTCTTGCTGAAAAGCTCCCACCGCTTGATGCCAGCGGGCGCACGGTCTGGGTCACGCGACACAGGCCAAAGATCGACCGGATCGCCTGTCCCTGGCTTATTCGCCGGTTTATCGATCCAAACGCCCAAATACTTTTCGTCGCAGCCTCGCAAGTCTCCAATGTGGCGGAACGTTTTAATGCGACGCCGTTCGACATCGAAGACGTGTTCTGGAGCCATCGCGGCGAAAAATGCACATTCGATACAATGGTTGAAGAATTTGGCATTACACATAAAGCGTTAGAGCGATTGGCCTTAATCGTTCGCGGAGCCGACACCAACAGGCATGATCTGGCCCCTGAAACAGCAGGGCTTCTTGCCGCCTCATTGGGCCTGTCGCGAATGTATCGCGACGACCTAGAACAACTCGAAGTTGGCATGGTTCTTTATGATGCATTCTATCGATGGGCGCGCGATGCGACGGCCGAAGGACACGACTGGCCTGCCGCGTCGGCGAGGGGATAGATCATGAGTTTATCCAATGACGTGCGGGTGGATGAAACCCCGACGCTTGGGGAAGCGACACAGGTTTGGTGGAAGATCGGTATTCTGTCGTTCGGAGGTCCGGCGGCCCAGATCGCGCTTATGCATAAGGAGATCGTCGAGGACCGCAGTTGGCTTTCTGAGCAGCAATTCCTGAATGCGTTGAGCTTTTGTATGCTCTTGCCCGGCCCGGAGGCGATGCAATTGGCAACCTATGCCGGGTGGCGGTTGCATGGCACGCGAGGGGGTCTGATCGCGGGGCTGTTGTTTGTATTGCCCGGTGCTGTTGTGATCATGATGCTGGCGGCGATTTACAGCATCTATGGGAACGTGCCCCTCGTAGAGGCTTTGTTTTATGGCATCAAGGCAGCCGTTCTGGTGATCGTGGTCGAGGCGCTGATGCGGGTCGCGAAAAAGGCGCTTTCGCAGCGCGTACACTGGATCATTGCCGGGATGACGTTTGTCGGGTTGTTCTTTCTGTCCATTCCATACCCGCTGATCGTGCTTATTGCGGGGGTGTTTGGCTGGTTCATGGGAACTCCGGATGCGGATGGGCAGACCATTGGCACCGCGCATGTGTCGGTCCGCAAGACCAGTGGCACAATTGTCCTGTGGCTGGCGATCTGGCTTTTGCCGCTGATCGCGCTCGCGAGTTCGGGCGCGCCGGAACTTCTGGTCGAAGTCGGCACGTTCTTCTCGACACTTGCCGTTGTGACCTTTGGCGGTGCCTACGCGGTCCTCGCCTATATGGCGCAGGATGTTGTGGGGCACTTCGGCTGGTTGACAGCGGGGGAGGTTGTCGATGCGCTCGGCTTGGCCGAAACAACGCCCGGGCCGCTTATTCTGGTCACGCAATTCGTCGGGTTTCTTGCAGGGTTCAAAGAGGGCGGGCTTCTTCTTGGGCTGAGCGCTGCTGTGGTGGCTCTATGGGTCACCTTCGCGCCGTGCTTTCTCTGGATTTTTGCCGGTGCCCCTTACATCGAATGGATATCAAGCCAACCGAGGCTGCGAGGAGCCCTCAAGGCGATCACAGCCGCAGTCGTTGGTGTCATCCTAAATCTCTCGATCTGGTTCGCGATGCATGTGTTGTTCGCTGACGTCAGTCAGCAGAAGCTTGGGCCCATCACGCTTTGGAGGCCGGACATTGAAACCGTCGAATGGCTCACTGTAGCCCTGTTCCTTATTAGCGGGTTTTTGGCCTTTCGGTTGCACTGGGGTATCATCAGGGTTCTATTCGTCGCGGCGCTTCTTGGCGCTGGTTTGCGACTGTTGATCTGACGCCGGATATACTTGGTGCTTGGCGGACGGACCCAACGAAAAAGCCCCAGCTTTCGCCGGGGCTTTTTGAATTCGTCTGTCGTCAAGCTTAGCCGATTGCAGCCGCTTTCACGTCTGCGTCGATGTAGGGCAGGTATTGCTCGAAGTTGTCGGCAAACATGCCTACCAGCTTGGCGGCTTGGGCGTCGTAGGCGTCTTTGTCACCCCATGTGCTGCGGGGATCGAGCAGGCTGTCATCAACGCCAGGCACAGAAACAGGCACTTCGAAGCCGAAGTTGGCGTCTTTGCGGAACTCAACGTGGTTCAGCGAGCCGTCGAGCGCTGCGGTCAGCAAAGCGCGGGTGGCTTTGATCGGCATACGCGAGCCTGTGCCATATGCGCCACCGGTCCAGCCAGTGTTGACCAGCCAGCAGGTGGTGCCGTGCTCGGCAATCTTTTGGCGCAGCAGGGCACCGTAAGCTTCTGGACGACGGGGCATGAAGGGCGCGCCAAAGCAGGTTGAGAAGGCGGGCGACGGTTCGGTCACGCCACGCTCGGTGCCAGCCATTTTGGCGGTGAAGCCCGACAGGAAGTGATATTCAGCCTGCGCGGGTGTCAGGCGGGCCACCGGAGGCAGTACACCGAATGCATCGCAGGTCAGCATGATCACGTTCTTGGGGTGGCCGCCAAGGCCGTTGTCTGACGCGTTCGGGATCGACTCCAGCGGATAGGCGCAGCGCATGTTCTCGGTCAGGCTGCTGTCTTCAAAGTCGAGCTCCTTGGTGTCTTCATCATAGACCATGTTCTCGATCACGGTGCCGAACATCTGCGTGGTGGCGTAGATTTCAGGCTCGGCCTCAGGATTGAGGCCGATGGTCTTGGCGTAGCAGCCGCCTTCGAAGTTAAACGTGCCGCGATCAGACCAGCCGTGCTCGTCATCGCCGATCAACGTGCGGTTGGGATCTGCGGACAGGGTGGTCTTGCCAGTGCCGGACAGGCCGAAGAACACGGCGCTGTCGACTGGGTTGCCTTTGGCATGGTTGGCGGAACAGTGCATCGGCATGATGCCTTTTTCCGGCAAGATATAGTTCAGAAGGCCAAAGACGGATTTCTTGTTTTCGCCCGCGTATTCGGTGTTGCCAATCAGGATCATCTTTTTGTCGATGTTCACGGCAATCACTGTCTCGGAGCGGCAGCCGTGCCGTTCGGGATCAGCCTGGAACGTCGGGCAGTTGATGATCGTGTAGTCCGCGACAAATGTGTCCAACGCGTCGCGGTCGGGGCGACGCAGCAGGTGGCGGATGAAGAGGTTGTGCCATGCCAATTCGTTCACCACACGCACGTTGATTGCATGGGTCGGGTCGGCGCCGGCTGTCAGATCCTGCACAAAGTATTCGCCACCCTTCATGTGCTCGAGCATGTCGGCGTGCAGGCGATCAAACGCCTCTGGTTCCATTGGGGCGTTGTTGTCCCACCAGATGGTGTCTTCGGTGGTGGGGGTGCGGACGGTGAATTTGTCCTTGGGCGAACGGCCGGTGAATTCACCGGTGCTGACAAGGAATGTGCCGCCATTGCCCAGAGTGCCCTCGCCACGCTTGAGCGCGTTCTCGATCAGGGCAGGCTCCATAAAGTTGTAATAGACATTTCCCAGACCTTCGATCCCTTGATCTTGTAGGCGGAAGTTCGGGTTTACCCGTCCAAATGTCATTTTTTACACTCCTGTAGCCGCATGCGAGTTGGCGGCGGTCCTTTTAAGGCCTCGGAACGAAATAATCTTGCGCGTTCAATCGTTCCGAAGCGTGACATGGCGGTCTTAACATGTGGTTTCCAAGGATGAACAGGAGGCTTTGACGCAGTTAGCGCAATCAAGTGCAGGTTAGCGCAATCAAATGTTCCTATTGGCGCACGGCTGCCAATTTGCGCAACAAAAGTGAGACAAATTAGCCATTCGGAAGTGAATTTGAGGCCAAATGAGGGCGAAATAAGACGCGAATCGCACTTTTACATTGATTGCCGGAGTCCCTAATGCGCATACTGGCGCAAAAAACAGGCAATAAAACGAGCAACATAAGGATCTGACAGATGTCGAAGATCGCCTTGGTGGACGACGACAGGAATATCCTGACGTCCGTATCTATGACCCTTGAGGCAGAGGGATTTGAAGTAGAAACCTATAATGACGGCCAGCAAGCGCTGGACGCTTTTAACAAAAAACTTCCGGACATGGCTGTTCTGGATATTAAAATGCCGCGCATGGATGGCATGGATCTGTTGCAGCGTTTGCGACAGAAGACCGCGATGCCGGTGATTTTCCTGACGTCCAAAGATGATGAGATTGATGAAGTTCTCGGCCTGCGCATGGGCGCGGACGATTACGTCAAAAAGCCGTTCTCGCAGCGCCTTTTGGTCGAACGCATCCGCGCGCTTTTGCGCCGTCAGGAAGCGATGGACGGTGAGATCGTTGGCGATACCGAAGACACAAAGATCATGGAACGCGGTGAGCTGACCATGGATCCGCTGCGCCATTCGGTAAGCTGGAAGGGCCAGGACGTCACCCTGACTGTGACCGAATTCCTGCTGTTGCAGGCTTTGGCACAGCGTCCCGGTTTTGTGAAAAGCCGTGATCAGCTGATGGACGTGGCCTATGACGATCAGGTCTACGTCGATGACCGCACAATTGACAGCCATATCAAGCGTTTGCGCAAAAAAATGCGGACTGCCGATTCTGACTTCTCAGCAATTGAGACGCTCTATGGCATCGGTTATAGGTACAACGAAGAGTAACGACGCAAGGCCGGAAGGACCGACGTGCAGGACATGGCCCAAGGGCGGGATGGAGACGTTGTATTGGGCGATGACTGGGTCGCGCCCGAAGCCAATGTTGAAAGGGAGATGCGTGGACGGCGGGAACGCCGCCGGCTTTTGCCGCTGAGCAAATCCCCGCTAACGCGCAAGATTATCACGTTCAACCTGATCGCTTTGTGCGTTTTGGTGGCGGGTATCTTGTATCTCAATAGTGCGCGCGACAGTTTTGCGGTGCAACGTGCCGCGGGGCTGATTGCCGAGGGACGGTTGATTGCGGGCGCCTTTGAGGCGCAGATGCCGTCTGGTGCACCGGTCAATTTGGCAACCGATGACGGCGTCAAAGTTGGCGGCACGCTGGAAAAGCTTCCCTTGCAACAGGGCACGAGCGTTTTTGTTTTTGATACATCCAAAAACGCCGTGGGCATGAAGGTCGGAGAGGCCACATCAAGCGCGGCCCAGGCCTTGGCGGAACGCCCAGAAGGCACACCGCTTACGTCGACATTGAACAAACTGTGGGAAACCATCGGCGGAGAAGGTGGAGGCGGGCTGGGTGAAGACGCCGAAAGTGAAGCGCGTCTTAGCCAAATTGCGGAATTGGCGCTGGCCGAGGGTGAGCATCTGGCGACGCTGGAGGCCGATGATGGCGACACCGTGTTCGCAGTGGGCGTGGCCATACAGCAAGCCGGGCGCAACGTTGGCGCGGTGGTGCTGGTAAGTGCGGCCGGCGAGTTGGACCAAATGGTCAGTTCCGAGCGTGAGCGCGTTTTGCAGATGTTCCTGATTGCCACTGTGGTGTCGGTTGGCCTGTCGATGGTATTGGCGTCTACAATTTCCAATCCATTGTCCGATCTGGCCGCTGCCGCCGAAATTGGCCGCGACAACGACACACGCAAGGTCAACCCGGGCCGCGTGCGGATCCCTGATTTGACAGCCCGCCCTGATGAGATCGGCCGTTTGTCCGGTGCATTACGCGGCATGGTGTCGGCCTTGTATGAGCGGATCGACAGTAACGAGCAATTTGCGGCTGACGTGGCGCATGAAATCAAGAACCCGTTGGCCTCGTTGCGGTCGGCAGTTGGGTCGCTTCGGATGGTCAAGAAAGAAGAGCATCGCGAAAAATTACTCGATGTGATCGAGCACGATGTGCGTCGCCTGGACCGTCTTGTAAGTGACATTTCCAACGCGTCCCGTTTGGACAGCGAACTGGTCAAGGAAGAAGAGGAGCAGTTCAATCTGCTCGAGATGATTGGAAATTTGGCGCAGTATCTGGGCGAAGACGCCAAGGGCAAAGGCATCGATTTCGTCAGCGACCTGCCTGAAGTGCCAATTGAAATCAATGGGCTTGAGGCGCGGCTGGCGCAGGTCTTTGTCAACCTGATCACCAATGCAATCAGCTTTTGCGAAGATGGTGACGCCATTCGTGTCTGGGCGCGCAAGCGCGAGAACCGCGTGCTGGTGGTGGTCGAAGACACCGGTCCCGGCATTCCGGAGCAGGCGCTTAACAAGATCTTCAATCGCTTTTACTCGCACCGACCTGAATCCGACTTTGGCAACAACTCCGGTCTTGGGCTGGCGATTTCCAAACAAATTGTCGAAGCGCACGGCGGTGTGATCTGGGCCGAAAATATCCGTCCCACGGATGCCGACATTACCTCTGAACCTTTGGGCGCCCGTTTCGTGGTCGGCCTTCCGGTGTAAGCCATGGCGACCGGCGAGGATGACGTGTCAGGCACCTCTGCCGGATCGTCAGACGTCGAGGACACCATTCTGCATGCTTCCTGTGTGGCTCTGGACGGGCGCGCGGTACTGATCACGGGTACATCCGGCAGCGGAAAATCGGCGCTTGCCTTGGCCCTGTTGGCCTATGGGGCGACGTTGGTTGCAGATGACCGCACGGTCCTTCGCCGGAGTGGAGCATCGTTGACGGCCAGCGCGCCAAAGACCATTCGCGGCAAGATCGAAGCGCGCGGGGTTGGCATCTTGCGGGCCCACACAGTGCCTGAGGCCGAGGTGGTGCTGGCTGTGGACATGGACAGGGTCGAAGAGGGCCGCTTACCGCACCCGCTACAAGTCGTTCTACTTGGCCATTCTATCCCCTTGTGCCGACGTGTCGAAGCAGCGCATTTTGCACCAGCGATTCTGCAATACCTGCGCGAAGGGAGAGATGCGTGACCGCAGCGCCGTCGACATCCAAGAAACACCGCCTGCTCTTGCTGACGGGTCCGTCAGGGGCGGGTCGGTCAACGGCCATCAATGCGCTCGAAGACAGCGGTTATGAAACCATCGACAATTTGCCGATTGGCCTGTTAGGGCGGCTGCTGTCAGATCAGCCTTTGACGGGGCCCTTGGCGCTGGGTCTTGATGTGCGAAACAGGGATTTTTCGTCACAGGCATTGCTGGAAGCGCTGGATCATCTGAAGGGCGTACACGAGGCCGACCCCGAGCTTTTGTACCTGGACTGTCGCGCCGATGTGCTTGCCCGACGCTATAGCGAAACGCGCCGCCGCCATCCAATGGCTCCGGACGGCGAACCATCACAGGGCATTCGTCGTGAGCTTGAGCTTTTCGCGCCGGTACGCGCCCGAGCGGATGTATTGATCGACACCTCAGAGCTGAGCCCGCATGAATTGCGCGCGGTGGTGGAGCAGCACTATGCCCCCAAGGACGGTCAATCACTGGCACTGACGGTTACGTCTTTCAGCTACAAGCGTGGGTTGCCACAAAGCGCTGACATGGTGTTTGACTGTCGGTTCTTGCGCAATCCGCATTGGGAGCCTGACTTGCGTCCTATGGACGGTGGAGATGCACCCGTGGGGGTCTATGTCGCGGATGATCCGTCATTTGATCCATTCTTCGACTCACTCACGAAAATGCTGACGACCCTGCTCCCTGCCTATATCGGAGAAGGCCGTAGCCACCTGATGATCGCATTTGGGTGCACGGGGGGGCGGCATAGATCGGTATTTATGGCTGATTCCGTCGCGGCTGCTCTTGCACAACAGGGCTGGCGGGTGTCAATTAGGCATCGCGAACTCAACCGGGTCGCAACGCTTCCGGGACATGGGCCGGACAGCACAGCAGATGGGGAAGACAAAGCGTGATCGGAATTGTGATCGTGGCACATGGCGGGCTGGCGGGCGAATACCTGGCAGCCATGGAGCATGTGGTCGGCGCGCAAAATGGCGTCTCTGCCATCGCGATTGAACCCGACCACGACCGAGCCACAAAGCAAGGTGAAATTTGTGTTGCGGCTGATGCCGTCGACACGGGCGATGGGGTGGTTATCGTCACGGACATGTTCGGAGGCTCGCCTTCTAATCTCAGCCTGCGTGCCTGTGCGCCTGCCAATCGGCGCATCCTATATGGGGCCAATTTGCCAATGTTGATCAAGCTGGCTAAAAGCCGCCATCTTGAGGTTGGAGATGCAGTGCGTTTGTCGCTGGATGCCGGTCGCAAATACATCGACAGCCAAAATATCCACACGGGGTGAGCCATGAGTGATACCACATTACGCACACTGGCAATCGTCAATGAAAAAGGGCTGCACGCGCGGGCTTCTGCCAAGTTGGTCGAAGTGGTCGAAGGATTTGACGCATCCGCAGAAGTGTCCAAGGATGGGTTGAGCGCAAGCGGCGACAGTATTATGGGTTTGCTGATGTTGGCGGCGTCCAAAGGTACGTCTGTGGATGTTCAGACCAGTGGGCCGGACGCAGAGGCGCTGGCCGATGCAATCGAAGCCCTTGTTGCCGACAAGTTTGGCGAAGGCTTCTAAAGCGAAAGACGGGCGGCCAAATTGTTGGCCGAGAAACGGGAAGATTGAGTTGGTGGACACTGTGCCAGAGCCACATATGGCGAACAAAGGCAAAGGCGGAAGCGAGACCGCCCACGACAGCGAAGGGCAGGTCTACGACCGGCGCACGCTGACCTATGCCAACTCGTTTGACGATCGGTGGACCGGTTTTGCCATCCGCGCCATTGAATGGATGACTGGGAAGTTGACCATTCTGGGCATGGTCAACAAGTTCGAAAGAAACAACGAGAAATTTCGGGGTCAGCGGTTCTGGCGCGGCGCGCTGGACGTGATGGGCATTGAACTTACAACGCCTGCTGAGCAGCTGGAAAACATCCCGGCGGATGGCCCGGTTATTGTGGTGGCCAACCACCCGCACGGCATGGTTGATGGCATGATTTTTGCCGACCTGATCGGCCGCGTTCGACAGGATTACCGTATTCTGACGCGGTCCGTGCTGACCGGTCTGGACGAAGCGGCGTCTAGCTTTATGATTCCGGTGCCGTTCCCACATGACCCTGATGCACAGCGCAAGATGGTCGAAATGCGCGGCAAGGCGATGTCGCACCTCAAAGAGGGCGGCGTGGTTGCGCTTTTCCCTTCGGGGGTTGTGATGAGCTCTGAGAGTTGGTTTGGACCAGCCATTGAGCAAGAGTGGAATGTCTTTACGGCGCAAATGATCCGCCGTTCCGGTGCGCGGGTTGTGCCGATCTTCTATCCCGGATCCAACAGTCGCGCGTATCAAATCGCCAACAAGCTGTCGCCAATCCTACGTCAGGGTTTGCTGCTGCATGAAATTGTACGATCCTGTAACAAGCCGCAAAAACCTGTGGTCGGCGAGCCGCTGACGGACGAACAGTTGGAAATGCTGCAAAGCGATCCGCGCGGCTTTATGGCGTGGTTGCGTCAGCACACGCTGGATCTAGGCAAGTCCGACTAAGGCGGTTTGCGCAGAGAGACATTCTACCGCGCCTAGCGCCCGTCTGTGCAAAACCTGTTCACGCGACTGTCCATTGGAAAACGGCCCCGCAAAGATCAGCGGGTCGGAACAGGGACGTCGCCACGGTAATCATAGAACCCGCGTTTGACCTTGCGGCCCAACCAGCCAGCTTCGACGTATTTGGTCAAAAGCGGGCAAGGGCGGTATTTGGTGTCGGCAAGACCGTCGTGCAGCACGTTCATGATCGCAAGACAGGTGTCCAAACCGATAAAGTCCGCCAATTCGAGCGGGCCCATTGGATGGTTGGCGCCGAGCTTCAATGCGTTGTCGATCGATGCCACATTGCCCACGCCTTCGTACAGGGTATAGCAGGCTTCGTTGATCATCGGGATCAGGATGCGGTTTACGATGAACGCCGGGAAATCCTCGGCACTGGCAGCGGTTTTGCCCAGTTTGGTGACGATGCCCAGACAGGTTTGGTAGGTGGGTTCATCGGTCGCAATGCCACGGATTAGTTCGACCAGTTGCATCACCGGCACGGGGTTCATGAAGTGAAACCCCATGAAACGTTCGGGGTTGGTGGTGCGGGAAGCCAGTCGGGTGATCGAAATAGATGAGGTGTTGGAGGTCAGGATCGTGTCCGGGTTGAGATGCGGCTTCAGCGTGTCAAAGATCTGGTGTTTGATTTCTTCGCGTTCGGTCGCCGCCTCAATCACCAAATCGGTGCCGCCCAAGGCAGGCAGTTCCAAAGTTGTTCCAATGCGCGCCATCGCGGCGGCCTTTTCGTCGGCAGAGATCGTTTCGCGACTCACCTGACGCTCAAGATTCTTATCGATTCGCGCGACAGCTGCGTCCAACGCGTTCTGATCGATGTCGTTGAGCAGGACTTCATAGCCCGCCAGCGCCATAACATGCGCGATGCCATTGCCCATTTGGCCGGCTCCGACCACTCCGATTGACCCGATGTCCATGATCCGACCCCATTATTTGGCTTTGTCGAACCTTATGCCTGCGTTTCACCCCACCGCAAGGGGGCGGGGTGGCTAAAATTTACTGTAACTTAGCACTTTAGGCATTTGGCAAACAGTTTGCGCGAATCTGGGCGCGGGTGAGGATAGTTGTGGTGAAAATATGTCGTTTGCTAAAATGGACGCTGGTGAAATTGATTACGCTCCGTGTCGGTATGGAAAATCTCGGATCACATTTCGTGGTCCGAAAAAGACGCTTGAAGATGCCTATGTGGCTTTCATCGGTGGAACGGAGACCTATGGAAAATTTGTACCGACTCCGTTTGTGTCGCTGGTGGAAACCGAATTGGATCGGGAATGCGTCAATCTGGGGTGTGTGAACGCTGGCATTGATGCTTTTCTCGCAGAGCCACCGGCGTTGGATGTGGCGCAACATGCGGATGTCACCGTGATTCAGGTGATGGGCGCGCAGAATATGTCGAACCGGTATTACAAGGTGCATCCGCGCCGCAACGACCGGTTCATCAGCGCGTCCCAAATGATGCAGTTGGTGTTTCCCGAGGTCGATTTCAGCGAGTTTCACTTTAACCGGCACATGCTGCAAACGCTGCAGTCACGGGCGCCAGAGCGTTACGCGATGGTGCGCGAAGAGCTGAAGATGGCGTGGAACGCGCGGATGAAGCTGCTACTCAATACCATCAGCGGCAAAGTGATCCTTTTGTGGGTGTCGGCACATACCCCTGATGACGAGGTTGCCACCTCAGAGCTTGGTCGTGATCCGCTGTTTGTTGATCGAGGAATGCTTGATGGTTTGGCGCCGTTGGTCGACGGTCTTGTCGAAGTGGTTGTAACGCCTGAAGACGCTTTGCAGTCCACCGACGGTATGGTGTGCTCTGAAATGGAAAAGGTTGCGGCGAAGGTTATGCTTGGCCCGAAAGTACACGAGCTTACGGCTCAGAAGGTCGCCGCAAAGGTCAAAGACCTGCTCTGATTGAATTCGCCCCGGTTATTTGAACGCAAAAGAAAAGGCCCGCCAATGAGCGGGCCTTTTTGTGTGTCTAGGGCAGGCGGCCTAGGCCGCCTGATGCGCGTTAGCCAAGCTTTTCGGTCAGGGCCGGAACGGCCTCAAACAGATCGGCAACCAACCCAAAGTCAGCAACCTGGAAGATAGGTGCTTCTTCGTCTTTGTTGATCGCAACGATGATCTTGGAGTCTTTCATACCGGCAAGGTGCTGAATGGCGCCCGAGATACCTGCAGCGATGTACAGATCAGGTGCCACAACTTTACCAGTTTGACCAACCTGCCAGTCGTTGGGGGCATAGCCCGAGTCAACGGCTGCGCGGGATGCGCCAACAGCGGCACCCAGTTTGTCGGCGAGGGCCTCGATGATTTTGAAGTCCTCTTCGGAGCCAACACCACGACCACCGGAGACAACGATGCCAGCCGAGGTCAACTCGGGACGATCGCTTGCGGCAACCTTGTCTTCAATCCATTCGGACAGACCGGGGTTGTCGGTTGCGCCAATGGTTCCCACGGATGCGGAGCCACCTTCGCCAGCTGCGTCAAAGGTCGATGTACGGAAGGTGATGACCTTTGTTGCATCGGACGATTTTACAGTCTGGATTGCGTTACCGGCATAGATCGGACGCTCGAATGTGTCGGCGTCGACCACGGCGGTCACTTCGGAAAGCACCATCACGTCCAAAAGTGCTGCCACGCGGGGCATCACGTTTTTCGCGTCGGTGGTGGCAGGTGCCACGATGTGGCTATAGTCGCCAGCCAGCGAGACGATCAGCGCGGCTGTCGGCTCTGCAAGGCGGTGGCCCAAGGACGCGTCCTCAGCAACCAGAACCTTTGCCACGCCGTCGATCTTGGCAGCAGCTTCGCCGGCGGCTGCGGCAGATGCACCAGCGGCCAGAATGGTCACGTCACCCAAAGTTTTGGATGCGGTGACAGCCTTGGCGGTGGCGTCCATCGCCAGTTCGCCGTTGTTGACTTCTGCGAGAAGAAGAACAGCCATTACACAGCCCCCGCTTCTTTGAGTTTCTCGACCAGCTCGTCTACGGAGCCAACCATGATGCCTGCGGCACGCTCGGACGGCTCGGAGGTTTTAACAACTTCCAGACGTGGTGTGACGTCGACGCCGTAATCAGCAGCTGTTTTCTCATCCAGCGGCTTTTTCTTGGCTTTCATGATGTTTGGCAGCGACGCGTAGCGTGGCTCGTTCAAACGCAGATCAACCGAGATGATGGTTGGGGTCGAAACCTTGATGGTTTGCAAACCGCCGTCCACTTCGCGGGTCACAACAGCGTTGTCGCCGTCGATGTCGACCTCGGACGCGAATGTCGCTTGCGACCAACCCAAAAGGGCGGACAGCATTTGACCAGTGGCGTTCATGTCGTTGTCGATCGCCTGCTTGCCGCAGAGAACCAGACCGGGCTGCTCTTCTTCGACCACTTTGGCGAGGATTTTGGCAACGGCCAGCGGCTCGATGTCCTGATGTACATCGTCAGCAGCAACCACGAGAATAGCGCGGTCGGCGCCCATGGCGAGGGCGGTGCGCAGGGTTTCCTGAGCTTGCTTGACGCCGATCGACACTGCGATCACTTCGTCAGCCTTGCCGGCTTCTTTCAGGCGGATGGCCTCTTCGACGGCGATTTCGTCGAATGGGTTCATCGACATTTTTACGTTGGCGAGATCGACACCGGTCCCGTCCGCTTTCACACGGACCTTCACGTTGTAGTCAATCACGCGCTTGACAGGCACAAGTACCTTCATGGGCGTTGGACTCCTTACAAAATGTCAGAGCCGGGGTCCGGCTCAAGCAATGCTCTCAGGGCGTTGATATATTCTTGCGCGCCCGTGAAACAGAGCAAAATCGTCACGTTTGTGCGTATCGACGTCACGTTGGGCTGTTTCACGCTACGTTTCTTGCAAGAATATTGCGGCGGCGCAGAAAAGTTACGTAAGGACAAATTGCGTAAGCCGAGATGTTAGCGCAATCGCCGCTAAACGGTCAGGTTAGCGATTCGCGCCGGGGACCCAGAGCACATCAGCGCGTCCGTCGTCGTTGGCGATGCGTGCAGCCACAAAGAACCAGTCCGACAGCCGGTTGAGGTAGGTCACGACATGTGGGTTGACCTCTTCGGACTGCGCCAGTTCCACAGAGAGGCGTTCGGCACGGCGGGCGACAGTGCGGCAAATGTGTAAATGTGCCGATAAGGCAGACCCGCCGGGCAGGATAAAGCTGCGCAGGGGTTCAAGGCGATCGTTCATGGCGTCGATTTCCGCCTCAAGCCGCAGGACCTGACTTTCGGCCATGCGCAGCGGCGGATATTCGGAGGTGGCGTCTTTGGCCATGTCGGGTCGGCAGAGATCTGCGCCGAGATCAAAGAGATCGTTCTGAATATAGGACAGTTGCGTGTCCATCGCGCCATCAGTGTGCAAGCGGGCGACGCCCAGCGTTGCGTTAAGTTCATCCGAGGTGCCGTAGGCCGTGACGCGCGCATCATATTTGGCGACGCGGTCGCCATTGCCAAGCGCGGTTGTGCCTTTGTCGCCGGTGCGGGTGTAGATTTTGTTCAGAACAACCATGTCGTTCAACCTCCTGAGCGGAACCAGACGAAGATCAGAATCATCACCACCGCAATGAATTGTGCGGCGATGCGCAGACGCATGAGCTTGTTGGCATATTTGCGATTGAAATCACCGCCTTTGGCAAAAACCCCGACGCCGATCACCAGAATGACCAGCACGCTCAGACATGCGATTGCGGCAACCCAAAAAAGGGGATCGTTGGCCATGATTCTGCTCCTGTTTCTTTGACGGGGTTCAGACATAGCCGCTGTTTGGGCAAAACTGAACTCCCTTGCTGGGCGAATACGGCCTGTCAGCCTTTGGAGATCACCCAGTCGAGCGTTTTTGTTGGAAGAAGCCGGCGCAGCAGTGACATGATGTGGGCGGGCTTGGTGACGCGATAGCGCGCGCGGGGACGGGGATTTTCGAGCGCGTGAATGAGCTTGGCCACAACGGCCTCTGCTGGCAGCTCAAAGGGATCAAGGCTCTGTTTGTCTTCGGCAAAGCGCGCAACCAGACCCGTGCGATAGTTGTCTGCGTGCGGCGATTTTTCCCAGTCGATCCAGCGGTGAAATTGATGCGCATTGTTGCGCCGCAAAGCGGAAGTGATCGGTCCTGGTTCAATCAGGCTGACGGAGATCGGGCTGTCGCGCAATTCGATTCGCAGGCAGTCGGCCCAGCCCTCGAGGGCGAATTTTGTGGCCACATAGGCGCCTCGATAACGCATGGACACGTAGCCCAGCACCGATGAGTTCAGGACAATTCGACCGTGCCCTTGCGCGCGCATGATCGGCATGAGTTGACGCGTAAGTTCGTGCCAGCCCAGCAGATTGCTTTCCATCAGGTCGCGAAATCCGTCAGTTGGCAGGTCTTCGATCGCACCGGGCAGTCCGCGCGCGCCGTTGTGAAAAACCGCATCCAGTGTGCCACCGGTTTCGGCCATGACCTCTGCCACCGCGGCGGTAATGCTGTCGGGGTCACAGTAGTCCAGTCGAGGGCTCAGGAAACCTTCGGCGCGCAGGCGATCGCAGTCGCGTTGCTGGCGGCAACTGGCGATCACATGCCAGCCGTGTTGGCGAAGATCACGAGCGGCGACAAGGCCAATGCCCGTCGAGCAGCCGGTAATGAGAATGGTCTTTTTGGTCATTGTGTGTCCGGCTGCCCCGTTGGGCCTATGTTAGTCGTCTGCCTCGTCGGCGCTTTCGGCGTTGAGTTGGCCGTAGTTCTGAGCGCCAATCGTGTCGTGCAGATCAAGTTGTGTTTCAAGGAAGTCGATATGGCCCTGCTCGTCGTTGATCAAGCTTTCAAACAGCCCCATCGAGGCATAATCACCAACGTCCGCACAATACTTGCGGGCCTCGGAATAAAGCGCGACGGCCTCCATTTCTGCTTCGAGGTCGCACGCAAGGGTTTCGCGCACGTTTTCGCCGATGCGCAGCGCGTCCAACGTTTGTAGGTTTGGATGGCCTTCGAGGAAAATGATGCGGTCGATCAGGCTGTCGGCATGCTCCATCTCTTCGATGCTTTCTTCACGCATCTTTTTGGCGAGCTTGCCATAGCCCCAGTCTTTCTGCAGGCGGTAGTGCAGCCAGAATTGACTGACGGCGGTCAGTTCAACCCGCAGCGCTTTGTTCAGATACTCGATAACCTTGGGATCGCCCTTCATCACGTTCACTCCTACTGGATTGTGTGCTGCGCAGACCGCGCAATTCGGCCGGCACTTCCAGATTAGGGTTCGCGCGCATTGAGGCAACAAAAAGCTTCATGCAGCCGCCGCAGTTGGGCGATTTCCCGAGGGCGTGATAGATTTTGCCAGGCGTTATGATTGCGGTGGTGTCTGACGCGCGCATCCAATCGATGGCGGAGTGAATATCGGTGTCCGAGATTCGTGCACAACTACAGACAATCATACTTCGGGCCTTCAACATTGGATTTGCCCGAGAAGTACGATGAAAACTGTCAGGTGGTCAATCCTGACAAAATTAGTCTGATGTAGATTTGACTGTGTTTCGGATCACTCGGCGATTTGGGCAAGCATCTTGCCGGCCATCCAGCCGACGCGACCGGTTTCATGATCGCGCAGTTTTACCCAACCTTTGCCCTCGTCTTGCAGCACCTCAACTTCTTGTCCACGCGTCAGAACACCCAAAACAGCAAAAGACGTGCCTGGTCCGCCTCGCAAATTCACGCGAGACCCACGCACAGAACGCAGATCTTTTTTCGGGTCGATAAGAATCAAATCATGTGAATTCACTGCAGCGAGGGTCGGCTGCGTCCCGATTTTTGTGTCTGGGGCGGCAAACGTTTCGGTCAGCGAAAGTGACGCGACTTTGGGCGTCTGAAAGCTTGTGACAGACGCGGCGTCGACGTTGTGAAGTGGCGTCTGGTTGGCGGGGGCTACTGGGACCGTTTCGATCTGTGTGCGGCGTTCCGTCGGCACCGCCGCAGAGGCCAATGTTACAACGGGTTCAATAGGGGTGGGCGTGATGCGCGCGGGCTCATGGGAAACAAGGGTCTTGGGGGTTTGAGCCTGAGCAATATCGCGACGGTATTTTGGTTCAAAATCGGAACCGCCGCTGAGCTCATAAAACGCCCAAGCCATGACCGCCAAACTAACAACAACAAACTTGTTCACGAGAAAATCTCCGAATTACTGGGCACGTCACAACAAATAGGCACGCATCACAATAACAGATTATCAAAGGCAAGAGTCCCTCCTCAGGGGAAAAAACCTGATTAATCCCCGTTCGGCCGCTTTACCGGGGCTGCAGCCTTGGGTATCACCGCACTATGACCGACCAGATCGACGATGACTTTTCCGCCCAGAATGTAACCGAACCGCTGCGCCGCGCCATTGGTGAGCGCTATCTGACCTATGCGCTGAGCACGATTATGCACCGCGCCTTGCCGGATGCCCGCGACGGGCTGAAGCCTGTGCACCGCCGGATTCTCTATGCAATGCGCGAGTTGAAGCTCAACTCCTCGGGCGGTTTCCGCAAGTCGGCCAAAATTTCCGGCGACGTGATGGGCAACTATCACCCGCATGGGGATATGGCGATTTATGACGCGATGGCCCGTCTGGCGCAGGATTTCAATGTTCGCTATCCGCTGGTCGACGGTCAGGGGAATTTTGGCAACATCGACGGCGATAACCCCGCCGCCAGCCGTTACACCGAAGCCCGGATGACCTCTGTGGCAGAAGCAATGCTGGACGGGTTGAACGAAAACGCTGTTGATTTCCGTGAGAACTATGACGGCACATTGACGGAGCCGGTGGTTTTGCCGGCAACCTTTCCGAACCTTCTGGCCAATGGGTCCAGCGGGATTGCGGTTGGCATGGCGACAAATATTCCGCCGCACAACATTGCCGAGCTGTGCGACGCCTGCCTTCATATGATCAAGACGCCGGACGTGCGCGAAGACACGCTGCTGAACTATGTACCGGGGCCGGATTTCCCCACCGGCGGCGTGATTGTTGAACCTAAAGAAAACATTGCGCAGGCCTATCGCACTGGACGCGGGTCGTTCCGGTTGCGGGCCAAATGGGAAAAAGAAGACTTGGGTCGGGGACAGTGGCAGATCGTGGTCACCGAGATCCCCTATCAGGTGCAAAAATCGCGCCTGATCGAGAAATTGGCCGAGGTGATCCAGACCAAGAAAGTGCCTATTCTGGGGGATGTGCGCGACGAAAGTGCCGACGACATCCGGCTAGTGCTGGAGCCAAAATCCAAGAATGTGGATCCAGACGTCCTGATGAACATGCTTTATCGCAACTCTGATCTTGAGGTGCGGTTCTCTTTGAACATGAATGTGCTGATCGACGGGGTCACGCCCAAGGTCTGTTCGATGAAAGAAGTGCTGCGGGCGTTCTTGGACTTCCGCCGCGACGTGTTGATCCGCCGTTCCAAGCACCGCATGGAAAAGATCGACCACCGGCTTGAGGTGCTTGAAGGCTTTATCATTGCCTTCCTCAATCTGGACCGCGTGATCGATATCATCCGCTATGATGATGCGCCAAAACAAGCACTTATGGCCGAGGATTGGGGTGTGGACCACGCGCGGGCCACCTCCGAAAGCGACTATACGTCGCCGCTGCCGACGACAGGTGAGGGCGAGCTGACAGAAGTTCAGGCCGAAGCTATTTTGAACATGCGCCTGCGCAGTTTGCGTCGTCTGGAAGAGCTGGAACTGGTGCGGGAACGCGACGCCTTGATGCTGGAACGCGCCGGGCTCGAAGACCTGCTGGACAGTGATAGCCTGCAGTGGGAGCGCATTTCGGATCAGCTGAAAGAGGCCAAAAGGCTCTTTGGCAAAGACCACGAAGGCGGCGCGCGCCGTACTCAGTTTGCCGAAGCGGGTGAAGTCGAAGATGTGCCGATCGAAGCGATGATTGATCGTGAACCGATCACTGTTGTCTGCTCTCAGATGGGGTGGATCCGCGCTATGTCGGGTCACATTGACCTGACACGCGAACTTAAATTCAAAGACGGTGACGGGCCAAGGTTTGTCTTCCACGCAGAGACCACGGACCGTCTTTTGGTGTTTGCCACCAATGGGCGGTTCTACACGCTGAGCGCCGCCAATTTACCGGGTGGTCGCGGCATGGGTGAGCCTCTTCGATTGATGGTCGATCTCCCGAATGAAGCTGAAATTGTTGACATTTTTGTGCATGACAAAGAGCGCAAGCTGTTGGTCGCCTCAAGCGCCGGCGACGGGTTTGTGGTGCCAGAAAAAGACGTGATTGCGCAAACGCGGACAGGCAAGCAGGTGCTGAACGTCAAAGATGACGCACGCGCACAGATTTGCATTCCTGCATCCGGAGATCACGTTGCAGTGGTATCCAAAAATGGCCGTTTCCTTGTGTTCCCACTTGAAGAGCTGCCGGAACTGGGCCGTGGCAAGGGCGTGCGCATTCAGAAATACAACATGGCACGCGGACGTCAGGGCACATTGGAACTGGATGGTGGCCTGTCTGACATCACAACCTTTGACTGGGCCGAAGGTCTAAGCTGGTCGATGGGGGGTAAAACCCGCCATGAAGCAGACCTCAGCGAATGGCTGGGCAAACGCGCAGGCGTCGGCAAAAAAGCTCCCTACGGCTTCCCTAAAACCTACACGTTTGGCTAAAGTCAGCGCTTCTTTCTGGTCACATACACCCCGGGGGAGACGCGGCTTGCCGCGTCGGGGGCTGGCCCCAAAGAAGCGGCATCGCCGCTGCCACGCCCAACCCCTAAAGGCGGCGGGCGCTCGCCCTAAACCGGACGCGCCGTCAGCCAGACGCCATTTTCGGGCCGCAACGTCAGGATCATCACGGGATCCGGGTCACGTCCCGCCACCGGCTCAAAGTGGAAACGGGTGAGTAAAGTGGCGAGGATCATCACGGCTTCCTGAATGGCAAAGCTCGCGCCGATGCAGATTCGCGGCCCGTCCCCAAAAGGCAGGTAGGCATAGCGATCCACAGTCTTGCGATCTGCGAAACGGCCGGGGTCAAACGCGTTTGGATCCTCCCAGAGCGCATGATTGCGATGCAGCGCATAGATCGGGATCATAACTGTGTCGCCCGGGCGGATGTCGCGGGCACAGAGCACGTCTGCCTCTTGCGCGGTCCGCGAAATGATCCCTGCCGGAGGGTAAAGCCGCAGCGCCTCGTCCACGATCTGACGGATCAGGGGCATGCGCGCGGCTTCTTCGCCGGTGGCGGCCTCTCCTTTAATGACAGAGGAAGCCTCTGCCCGCGCCTGATCCTGAATGCCTTGGTCGTAGGCGCACAGATACAACGACCAAGCCAGCGTCAGCGCGGTGGTTTCGTGGCCTGCCACAATGAAGGTCAATAAGTTGTCGCGCAGTTCGGATGTGTTCATGGATTTGGCGGTTTCGGGATCGACGCCGGCCATCAACAAATCCAGAAGGTCCGGCACGTCGCCTGCGCCGCGTGTGCGTCGGGCCTCGATCGCTTCATCCGCCACAGCTTTCATCTTGCCCACGGCTTTGCCGGAAAACATCCGCCCCGGGCGGGGAACCCAGTCGGGAATGCCAAGCATGTCGAGCAAAGAGACCTTGCCGGCCTCGGCGATATAAAGGTCGATGGCGCGGTGCACCGCGTCGGCGTCAAAGCTGCCATCACCGGAGAACGTGACTTCGGAAATGACATCAAAGGTGGTGCGCACCATTTCGTCCTGAAAATCC
Organism: Shimia sp. SK013; assembly: GCF_001292625.1. Lineage (GTDB taxonomy): Bacteria > Pseudomonadota > Alphaproteobacteria > Rhodobacterales > Rhodobacteraceae > Shimia. The sequence goes on along the minus strand of NZ_LAJH01000019.1, from coordinate 1,351 downwards.
ACGGCGCGGTTGCCGGCAGCAGCCACGCGGTCAACAGAGCGCAAAGCGGCGGCGCTCATGAACGGGGCCAGTGCCAGCATGTTGCGCTGACTGAACACAGGAGCGGCGGCGCGGCGTTGCCAACGCCAATGGGCGCCCTCGGCGACAAAAAGGCTATCGCCAATGGCGGGGCGCAGGATGTTTTTGGTGGCTTTGGATTTGGGGTAGTTGTCGACGTTTTCCAGCAGCACCCGCCGAATCGCGCCGGGGTCCATGATCATGTGCCAGCGGATCCCGGTTTGTCCCGAAACCATCGGTTGACGCACCGCGATTTCTGGCAGAATCGACAAGAGATTGCTGCGCGCTGCCTTGAGTGACCCCATGAGCCCAAGCGGCTCGGTTGCCAATGGCACAAAAACCGGGGGTTTGCGGTCGGAAGACTTGGCCGGCAGACGGGTCACGGTGGTGCTCCTGAGATGTTTCAAGTCTTATACGTTGGCGAAGACTACGGCGATCACGTCGTTGCGCATAGCCTGCGATTGCGCCAACCGGATGGTTCGGGTATGCCACCTGACAAAGAGGACTAGAGGGACTGTCGAGCATGATCCGATTGGCAATTTGCGTCGCAGCGCTGGTGGCGCTGGCGTCTTGCACGGCCCCGAGCGGCCCCGTGACTGATCAGAAGCGCGATCTGGGTGATTTTGTGCTGGGTCACAATATTGTGGTGGCACCGCAATTCCAAAAAGGCCCGCTGTCCCGAGAGGCATCAAAGGATGCGTTTATCGCGTCGATGAAAAACGCGATTGATTCGCGATTTGGACGGTATGACGGCGACCGGGTGGTTCACTTTGGCATCAACATATCGGGCTATGTTTTGGCTCAGAATGGTGTGCCGCTGGTGCTGTCGCCAAAGTCCGCACTTATCATCACTGTCACCGCATGGGATGACCGTGCAGGCGGCAAATTCAACGAAGAGGCGCGTGAATTTGTGGTTCTTGAGAGCTTTACCACATTTGGTGTGAGTTCGGGCATGACGATGACAGCCGAAGAACAGATGGACAACCTGACGTTCAACGCGGCCAAACAGATCGAAACCTGGATTTACGACAACCGTGCCTGTCTGGCGGACGACGTGCCGGCGGAGGTTTTGGCGGAGTGCTGGAAAGACACGTCTCAGGAACGCGCGGAGCGTAAGAAACAGCTAGATGAGCTTCGCTGAGTGAAAGCCCGCTTGATTTTTGTCGCGCAACGCAATATGTCGCGCGCCGTAGAGGTAATCGGGTCAGAGTGACCCCCCAAACGTAGAAAGCGCCCGAGATGGCTAAGGAAAAGTTTGAGCGCAGTAAACCGCACTGCAACATCGGCACCATTG
>NZ_LAJH01000018.1 GCF_001292625.1 Shimia sp. SK013 | reverse complement strand
TGTAACCCGTCATGGCTTTTGAGACAGATGGTGTTGTTTTGCTAAGCGAGTGTCTTTCGCTCATCGTAATCCTTGAAGGGATACGAGATGAGAACGAAGACAGGGCCGAATGGATCGGCTGACAAACATGTCAAAGAGATCAAGCGTAAGACGCGGCGGAGGTTTTCTGCGGAGGAGAAGATCCGGATTGTTCTGGATGGCCTGCGTGGAGAGAGTTCAATTTCTGAGCTTTGCCGCCGTGAAGGGATAGCAGAGAGCCTGTATTACAATTGGTCGAAGGACTTCATGGAGGCGGGTAAGAAGCGGCTGGCTGGTGATACGGCCCGTCAAGCGACGTCCAGCGAAGTCACCAGCCTGAAGCGCGAAGCCCGGGATCTGAAGGAAGTTGTGGCTGAGCAGACACTGGAACTGCGTCTTCTCAAAAAAAGCATGCTCGCGGATGGGGACGACCCGGAATGAGATACCCGGCATCAGAAAAGCTGGAGATCATCAGCCTGGTCGAGGGATCCCATCTGCCCGTCAAGCGAACCCTGGAGAAGTTGGGCGTGTCGCGCCCAACATACTACCGATGGTACAACCAGTATCTCCAGCGCGGCGAGGCTGGCCTTAAAGATCGCAAATCGCATCCGGGCCGGGTTTGGAACCGCATTCCTGACGATGTCCGACAGGCCATGCTGGAAATGGCATTGGCCCGGCCAGAGTTGAGCCCGAGAGAGCTGGCAGTCACGTTCACCGACGAACGCAGTTACTTTGTCTCAGAATCCAGCGTGTACAGGCTTTTGCGGTCCCATGATCTGATTACCAGCCCGGCCTTCATCGTCATGAAAGCCGCTGATGAGTTCCGGGACAAGACGACAGCACCAAATCAGCTTTGGCAGACCGACTTCACCTATCTCAAAGTGATCGGTTGGGGCTGGTTTTATCTGTCAACGGTCCTGGATGATTACAGCCGTTACATCATCACCTGGAAGCTCTGCACCGGCATGGCCGCGTCTGATGTGCAGGACACGCTGAACCAGGCGCTCGAAGAAACAGGGCTTGATCAGGCAAACGTTGATCATCGACCCCGCCTGCTGTCAGATAATGGCCCCTGTTACATATCCGGTGATCTGGCGGAATATCTGGAAGACAAAGGCATGCCGCACACACGCGGCGCACCATATCACCCGCAAACCCAAGGTAAGATCGAGCGCTGGCATCAGACCCTCAAGAACCGCATCTTGCTGGAGAATTACTTCCTACCCGGCGATCTCGAAGCACATGTCGCCGCCTTCGTCGGCCACTACAACCATCAGCGCTACCATGAGAGCTTGAAGAACCTGACCCCGGCCGACGTCTACACAGGTCGCGGCCACACAATACTGCTCGAACGCGAAAGAACAAAAAGGAGAACCATGAAACTACGGCGCTTGCAGCACGCCAAATCCGCTGCTTAACTGAAGCCAGATGAGCGATGACCTCTCAAAGTCAAACTGCCATCTGTCTCAAATTATCTGATGACGGACA
>NZ_LAJH01000017.1 GCF_001292625.1 Shimia sp. SK013 | reverse complement strand
AGACACTCGCTTAGCAAAACAACACCATCTGTCTCAAAAGCCATGACGGGTTACACTATGTGCTGCTTCCGTCAGCCAGCGCGGTAGGGACGTCGCTGGACAATGTGCAATGGGAAACCATCCTGCGGTCCGTGTCTGCGCGGGGCGGGTTCCGAATGGAATACGGAGCCGCTGCCGGAACCCGTGAAATTGCGCATTTCTTAATTTTGGACCGGAGAATGCCTCGCTCTTTGGCGTTTTGCGTGCGCAAAATTCGAGACAATTTGAGCTATGTGAACCGCGGGGTTTTGCAGCCAGGCTTGGCCCAAAGAAAAGTCCAGCATCTCGAAACGACCTATCTAAGCCACGATATCGATGCTGTCTTTGAATACGGATTGCACGATTATATCCAAAAATTCCTGGCGCTACTTGCAGAGCTGTCCGGGCAGATAGAAACCGACTTTCGGTTCAGCGAGTAGACAATGCGCCTGACCATTCGACACGAAACCCGTTACCAGTTTTCAACGCCTGTCAAATACGGGCTGCAGCAGATGAGAAAGACACCCAAATCGTCACACCAACAACAGGTGCTTTCTTGGCGTACCAAGGTGATCGGCGGACAAAGCGAGCTGAGCTACGAGGATCACCACAACAACACCGTCGAGTTGATCAGCTTTGGCGGCGAGCAGGAGTTGACGCTGGTCAGCGAAGGCGAAGTCGAAATCAGCGACACTCATGGTATCGTCGGGCGACATCGCAGCGTGACTCCGCTTTGGCTATTCCTGAATTCGACGGCACGGACCAAAGCTGGACCAGGCGTCAAAGCTCTGGTGCGCAATACCCCAACCTTAGCGCCTTTGGAACAATTGCATGCTCTGGCTGGCGTGATCCGGGATGCAGTGTCTTTCGAAGTTGGCGCCTCACAGGCCGATTGGGGTGCAGAAGAGGCCATAGCAGCGGGCAAAGGGGTTTGTCAGGACCATACCCACATCTTCCTGTGTTGCGCACGCGCTCTGGGCCATCCGGCTCGTTATGTCTCGGGCTACCTGATGTTGAACGACCGCACTGCGCAAGAAGCGATGCATGCCTGGGCAGAAGCCCATATCGACGGTCTGGGCTGGGTCGGTTTTGACGTGTCGAACGGGATTTCGCCTGATACACGCTATGTGCGTGTGGCAACGGGGCTGGACTATTCTGAGGCGGCCCCAGTTTCTGGCACGCGCATCGGTGGCATGGGGGAAAACCTGTCTGTCGAGATTGACGTGGCTCAGCAATAGGAACGCCCAGATGACTTACTGCGTAGGGATGATGCTCGAGCGGGGACTGGTGTTCATGTCGGATACTCGGACAAATGCCGGGCTCGACAATGTGTCGACTTTTCGAAAAATGACAACTTGGGAGGCCGCTGGCGAACGGTCGATCACTCTGATGTCAGCTGGCAATCTTGCAACAACTCAAGCCGTGGTCAGCTTGCTGGATGAGCGTAGCAAAACGCCCGAAGACCGGGCGCCATCCCTGCTCGCGGTTCCGTCCATGTTCCAAGCGGCGCGCATGGTGGCTGACACGCTGCGGGAGGTGATTGAAAACCACGCAGACACTGGCCAACGTGCCGACAGCACATTCAACGCGACACTGATCCTTGGCGGGCAGATCAAGGGCGGCCCAAGCAGGCTATTCCTAATTTACCCGGAGGGAAACTTCATAGAGGCCGCTGAAGACACGCCATTTTTCCAGATCGGAGAAACAAAATATGGTCGTCCGATCCTCGTCCGAGCCTATGAACGGGACATGAGCTTTGATGCCGCGATGAAGCTCTTGTTGGTGAGTTTTGATTCCACGCTCAAGGCCAACCTGACGGTTGGAGCTCCGTTTGATTTCCATTGCTACGAAAAAGACAGCTTGGAGACCGGGATCACCGGACGCGTGGCCGGCGACGACGCTTATTTCCAATCGATTTCTCAAGGTTGGGGCGACGCGTTGCGTGAAGCTTTGGATATGCTGCCAGACTTCTCCCTCAAGGCGAAAGATGATGAGTGAGAGTGCTTATGGTTGCTCGGCGACATGTCGGTCTTAAGCCGCTTTCGTAGCTTCGTCGGAACGCAACGAAAGTCCGCAATGCGGGCTGCGATTGCAGCATCGAAGACGCTGCCTTAATGACCGGTAAGGGTCTCAGCTCACTAGATGAGACCCCTATTCGTCAGAAATCGCTCCAGACTTGCACAGGAACTTGCGATCCAACAGCAGCCACAGCTCTGGGGGAAGATTGCGGCACAGCGACATTTTCTTCCGTCCAATCTTTCGCATCAGTCGCGTCGTGCGCCAATTCCGGCGAAACAGATTTGAGCCGTGCCCCTTCTTTAAGTTGGAAGCGACTGACCAGAGAATACAATTGCGAAGCTTGATTGCTCAACTCTTGACCCGCAGCAGTGGACTCTTCCACCATCGACGCGTTCTGTTGCGTGACCTGATCTAGCTGACTGACACCGGAGTTGATCTCGCTCAGGCTCGCCGACTGTTCCGTGGAGCTTTCGACAATGCCGGTCACGAGCTTAGAGACATGGGTCACACGTTTAACAATCGTCTGAAGCGCATCCCCGGCCTTGCCGACAAGATCGACACCACGCTCAACTTGTTGCGAGCTGTCACTGATCAGTGTTTTGATCTCCATCGCTGCCTCAGAAGATCGCTGAGCCAAGGCCCGCACTTCTGATGCCACAACGGCAAAACCACGCCCGGTTTCACCCGCACGGGCGGCCTCCACGCCAGCGTTTAGTGCGAGAAGGTTGGTTTGGAACGCGATGTCGTCGATCACGCCCACAATCTGGCTAATCTGCGACGAACTCTGCTCAATCTCGGCCATAGCGGCCACGGCGTTTTCTACGATCTCGCGGTTTTCCACCGCATCAGATCGTGTCTGCTCCATGGTCGTGCCAACATCGCGGGCGCTGTCCGCCGCAGACTTCACCAACGTGGTCAGCTCGTTCATCGCGCCTGCTGTCTCTTCCAAGGTGGCCGCCTGAGCTTCTGTGCGACGAGACAGATCCAATGAGGCTTGGCTGATCTCAGACGAACCACCGCGGATATTGTCTGTCGAGTCCACGACTTGGAGGATGGCATCCCCAAGGTTTTGAACAGATTTGTTAAAGTCGATGCGCAGGTTTTCATATTGTGGCGGAAAATTCTGCTCAATATGGGCTGTCAAATCGCGATCTGAAAGAAGGGTCAGCTGTTGGCTAAGTACTTCAACAACTTCTGCCTGCAGTTCGGCGTTTTTCTTGCGCTCATTTTCTGCCACCTGGCCGTTGCGGAGTGTTTGCGTCAATTCCCGCATATGGCCGCCGACAATCCCGAATTCATCCCTTCGTGCATTCAGGTTGCCGCGATCTTCATAGTCTCCGTCGGCAATGTCAGAGATCGTTGCGGTCATCTCACGCAATGGGCGACCGAGCACGCGCTGGAAAAGCCACAGTGCAAACGCCATCATAGTGGCGAAGACCACCGCAGCGGCCATGAGGAATTTCGTACTTTCCCGATAAGCGGCGTTCAGAGCTTCGTTCGCGTTCCAAGCCATCGCGACCGCGCCAATCACTGGCCCGTCCGGGGCAGAGCGCACGGGCCTGGCTATCCACAACCCGCCCTCTGCCATTTTGACATCTTCTGCTTCAAGAGAAGCATCAACGAGGCTCTGAAGGTCGCTTCGTACGCCCATCGTGTCTTCCGCGGATGCCAGCATAGTGCCAGCGGCATCCACAATAATCATGTCAGAGCCGCTTGGCCCGGCGGAGTTCATAGACGTAAGGACAGCTTCCTCGATTTTTGGCGTGGCCTTGAACCGAATAGGCTTTACCAGCGCTTGCGCTTGGTTTTCGACTGTTCCTGCGGCTTGATCTACCACGCTTTGTTGAGCCAATTTCTGGATCAAAGACAGAGATTGAACTGTCAGCGTGGCGGTTACGACGATTGTGGTCAAAGCCACAATCGCCGCGCAGCGTACAAAAACAGATTTCAATCCAATGCGCTGTTTATCCTTACGTTCCATAGGATATCTCCATTGGTTTGATTACATCAGGCTCTCAGCATCGATACCGATTGTGATCGCGCCTATTGGAGATTGCGTGGCAGGGTCAGCGATCGTGATCGAGATTTGAGCTTGGTAGGTTTGGCTGGACTCGTCGAATTCCACTTCGCTGAAATGCGTGGCACCTGCGCCCATTGGGAACGTCTTCTGGAATTTGTCTTCGTCACCCTGCCAGTAGTCGGAGGTCGCGCCTGACGCAGCGACATTCAGGCCGAGAGCGTCCATAACAAAAACCTCAGTAATCTGGCCGTTGCTTTCGGCCACACGCTCACGCAAGAAATCCGCAGCGGAGTTTATCAGAACACCGTCGATCAGTTCAGATGCACTGCCCACTTCGGATCGCCATTGTGTGTCGAGCGTCTCGATCATGGTGGCGTCGAAAGATCCGGTGTCTTGGTTTTGGTTGGTGATCGCTGAAATCAGAACTTCGCTTTGCAGCCATGCAGAGGCATTTTCATCAACAAAAGTCTGCATGGCAGAATCAAAGTCAGAAGCAAAAGCCATGTGTGGAACGATGGCCAAGGCTAGGGCCGAAACAAGTGAGCGGGTCATTGGGAAACTCCAAAAGTAATAGTGGTGAGTGCGCGCAGTTGACGCTGGGCTAGGCTGTCTTCAAATACTTAATTTTTCGTCATGTTGAGGCTGACGTGCCTCCCGAGGTCGCGGCCCTAGATTTTGAAACATGCTATGTCCACAAGTTTGTTACTCACCAATAAATGACGGTGTTTTCCGTTCTGAAAAGTCGACAGCTACGCTTCGTATTTGAAGTTATTTCATAATTTACAATGGTATATAGAGGTTCTTGCGAGCTGGACGCAGGATGCATGTGCCGTTCTGGCGACACGAACGAGCGTTTCGAAAAAGAGGATAGGTCGCATCGTTTATCCTGCCCCAAAAACCCGATTTTAAGTGCATAGTTCCTCGCACTTTAGCAGCGCCCCAACCTGGATTGGACGCCCTTACGCGTGCATGCGTAATTCCCTAAAGCGCGCTTAGATTGTGTGTGGGAGGGGAAGAGATGTGATGACCGAGCAACGGGCACAGGTCTGATTCGTCAGAATGAATTGCGCCAAGCTTAATCTTAGCCTTTGAACACAGTTGGGTTGGTGGTCGGAGAAACACTCCGGGGGCGTCTTATTGAGCTGCAGTTGGCCTTCTTTGCAGCCAATTCCGGTTTCCAACCGACCCGCCGGTTGCTCACGACCGCTCTGGGCTGAGAGCGGTCATGTGACGGGATTTTCTCCAAAGGCGGCTATGCGCAGATAGTAGGCTTTGCAAAGTCAGAGTTTCCGCGGACACTGACCGGCCGAGAACGGCCCATAGCGGACTTTGGTCTCCACTTGAAAATTCTGCGGTGCGGCCAACCATTCCAGCCGTTCGCGCGTCGGGCAGCGTTCGAGCGGGCCAATCGTCGCGCCTCGGTTTTTCTGCCATTCACCAAGCTAGCGAAATGACTGCCAATTTCTCAGCCCAACTTCGGTTTGAGCGAAACCTTAAAACTTGACGCTGCTCATTTTAATCACATCTAGCTATCGAAAACGAGAATTGGAGTCTCTAACAGCTTAGGCGTGCATTTTGTTGATGACCCTTTAGTACCCCCTCGGAAACCGTTACGCCAATAGTAAGACGAGCCGTAAAGGTGTGGCTTTTGATACTTACCGTTCAGAGGGAGCATGCAATTGCCTGTACCAGACCACCCAATCCGTGTCGGGATTTCCGGCACTGGGTTCGTCGCTCGCGGCCTATGTGAAGTCTTGATGTCAATGCCAGACCGGTTCTTGCACACGTCCGTTTTGACGCGGAGGCCGCTAAGTTCCGTAGAAGCCTTTCCGAACAAAGTCAAAATCACCAACCATTTAAGCCAACTCATCGAAAACAGCGATGTGGTTGTCGAATGTTCTGGAACTGTTGAAGGTGCCCGGCAAGTTGTCGAAGCCACGCTTCAAAGCTCAATTCCAACAGTTACAATGAATGCTGAGTTTCAAGTTACGCTGGGTTCGGCGTTTGCGGGTACAGGGCTTTTGACAGAGGCACAAGGAGATCAACCTGGCAGCCTGGCTGCGTTGAACGAAGAAGTTCGGCTCATGGGTTTTGAGCCTTTGGTTTTAGGTTCTCAAAAAGGGTTTCTGAACCATAGCCCCAGCTATAAGGACATGCAGTATTGGGCTACGCGGCAAGGTATTTCTGTACCAGCAGTCACCGCATTTACCGATGGCACCAAAGTCCAAATTGAGCAGGCTATGGTCGCTGATTGTTTCGGAGTGGGTATCTCTGGTCGTGGATTGAACGGGCCAAGAGTTGAAAATTTGTCGGAAGCCGCACAGGTCTTGGGTAGTCTTGCAAAAACGTTGACGCACCCGATAGCGGACTACGCTTTATGTCCCTCTGGGCGGGGAGAGGTCTTTATTGTTGCAACCCATTCATCGCCACCTGAGAAGTTAGGTTACTATAAATTGGGCGCTGGTGATCTTTACCTCTTGGAGCGACCGTTTCACCTTGGCCACTTTGAAATCCCAATTACGATAGAACGAATGGCCCAAATGCGCGGCCCTTTGATGTCGATGCCCAAAGAACCGTTGCACTCTGTTCTTACCATCGCAAAGCGAGACTTGGGGCGCGGACTATTTGTTACCCGAGCGATCGGAAGCTTTGACTTCAGAGGAGAGGCTACAACACGATTTGAGGCACCAAATCATGTGCCCATCGGCCTCATGGAAAATTGTATTCTCAAAGAAAACGTTTTGGCTGGACAAGTCATCCAATGGTCAGATGTCGACTTTCAATCGAGTGCATCGGTTGAACTTTGGCAGCAAACCGATCAAGAATGGAAACGGCTCATTTTTTCCGCCTGACTGGAACGACAAACACCGGATGCTGTTTGACAGGGTTTGACCTGTTCCAAGCTTGATTGGGCATTTTTCGCGTCATCATCTCTTGTGGTGGCAAGCAAAACGTTTCTTCAGTCGTTTGCGCCCGTTCAAGGCTCCAGCCTTTGGCGAGGTCTGCGGCTGGGTATTTCCGGACAAGATATTTGTCCTTCCCATGCTTATAGCTTAGAAATAAATAGTGCCGCAGCGCATAGCGCTCCTCTGAGACATTCAGGCTTTCAAAAGCAACCCTATGACCGGCCCCAGGCATTAAATTGACCTTTTCGCCCGTACTCTTCCAGGCATTCGTGCGATTGTATCGATTGGGCTGAAAGAAGTAGTACGTATCAAGAGTTTCAACAAAATCGCCGCTGCGATGCTCTTCTTCTTTAGTCACGGGCAGAAAAATATATTCATCAAAGTTGACCGCTGTAAAACCTTGCTTTTCGGTGTTTTCAAAAGCCTCTTGCAAGGTGTTAAATCCTTCAGGGGCTTCGCGGATTTCATCTGAATCCCAAAGCATAAACCAATCGCTTTGCCTGCTGTTTACAAGGTCTTCTTTCAGCTGAAGGATTCCAGACCAGTCGAAGACTCCGTTGTGTGGATGGTGTACAATCTCTTTGACCACTTTTCCTTTGAACTCTTCAACAATCTTTTTTGTTGCGACGTTGCAGTCATTGTCGATCACAATGGCCTCGACGCCATTTTCTGACATGCATTGAAAGCAACGACGCAGGTACGATTCATCTGAATGGACTGAGATGACGGCCGTAATTTTCAAATCGGTATCAGGGTGGCTCGGTGGCTTTGCAGAGATCTGTGAAATTGGATATACCTACTCAGTTGCAAGCCATTGTATTGGTATTTACCCAATGACTTTAATCGCGGTGGTAAAATTTTAAGGCGGTAGACGCAACTAGCTTATCCTGTTGCAGGAATTTGCGGAGTATCAAGGCTCTCACCGTCAAACAGACAAAAGGCTGGTAAAATTAGGTGGGTAAAATTTCGCAAGCTTGAGTTCTCTCCCGGAGTTCCCCGATTGCCGCATTTCGCTCGTGGTCCAATAATGCACTGTCATGTACGGCCCCGATACCCCATGATGGCTGATGTGTCCGCTGACAAATGGCTGCTGTCTAAAAAATTGAGACGCCTCGTGCATTTGCAGCGAAGGGCCGCTTCGCGACGTGCTGCCAAACCAAAACGTCCTTCGCCTAGATACTTTTGAACAAGCCTGGAAATCATCTGTTTGGCCGTGAGGCTCTATGTGCGGTTCTCGTTGTTGCTCTGCAATGTTGAAGACCTGCTGCACGAGCAGGGCACCGACATCAGCCTCGAAACGGTAGGGCCAACCGGTAGGCATCGTGATCGACAAATTACGTTTTAACTGTGCCGCGAGGAAAGGCGCCGGGTGACGCGGTGGCTGTGCGGCACAAAGGACAGCCATGTTGGCCTATCAGAGACGAGTTCGAATTCGTCTGGCGCCACCCAAAACTCTAATCGATCAAAAGGCTGATATTGCTAAGATCAGCCGCAATTCTAATGGTGTCGCGAAGGCGCGTCCCCAATCTGAAGCTTTCTGTATTACCTTCGCCAATGATCTTTGCTGGAATCGTTGTGGCGGCTTGAAGCGCCTCTTCAAGTGGAATACCGACATCTTTGACCAACGTTTTTATGGCGTTCGTCAGTTCCAAGTCTGCACCTGCCAGAGTTCCATCTTCTAACGTCAGCCGCTGGTTCTTGCGGTTTATTGTGCGCCCTTCCAATTGGAATTCTGCCAGATCTGTTCCTGCAACCGCCATTGCGTCGCTCACCAAAAACAGGCGTCCCCTGCCAGATTTGGCGTGCCACGCCACCTTTAAAGTTTCCGGATGAACGTGAATGCCATCTGCAATGATCCCCGACGAAACGTCCGGCGCGGACAACACGGCGCCCACAAGGCCCGGCTCTCTGTTGCCCAGTTGACTCATAGCGTTAAACAAGTGTGTCGCGCAGCGCGCGCCAGCCCTGAAATAGGCTACACAAGTGTCAAAACTGGCGTCTGTGTGGCCCAGAGAAATTATGACACCTGCGCGCGACAGCGCCCTTACTTGCTCAAGGCTTACACTTTCAGGCGCCAGTGTGACCATAAGGGCCGGAAGCTGTTCTGCCGCTTCGATCAGAGTTGCGAGATCGGCTTCCGTCATGGGGCGGATTAGGTCGGCATCGTGGGCGCCTTTTCGCGCCACAGACAGATGTGGCCCTTCCAGATGCAATCCTGCGATTTCTGGTATGCCTTCGGCCACAGCTTGCATCACTGCCGCGATGGTTTGATCGGTTTTTTCTTTGGTATCGGTGATGAGCGTTGGCAGAATTCGGCGGCACCCAAGGCGCCGGTGCGCGTCCGCAATCCTTGCCAAAGTTTCAACAGAAGGCGCGTCGTTTAACATCACACCGTCGCCTCCGTTTACTTGCAGATCGACAAACCCAGCCGAAAGGATGTCGCCACCAAGGTCAATCACCTGTCCCTTTTGGCCAACGGTGGCCTCTTCCCCCAACTGGACAAGGACGCCGCTTTCAAAGCGCGCTGCAAACCCTTTAAGCAGTTTTTCACCGTCAAAAATTGGCCCGCCGCGGAATGTCAGATTTGGGAAAGTCATACGGTTTCCGTGACTTTTTGTAAGTGCCGGGGAGTGTCTGGATTTATGCCCCGGCGCGCGGCAACCTGCTCAACCATTCCGTAAAACGACACGATCGATGCTATCGGATCTGTGATCCAATGATCCGTGCGGACATGCGGCAAGCAATTGGCCTTGCGGACCTTTTCGGTGGTGGCAAAAACGTTTGCGCCTTTTTGCGCCAGGGCATCCGCGACGTCGGCGACACTGTCTTCGGCCGCGTCCGCGGCAGCAAAAGCAAGAACCGGATAGCCGCCTTCCACTATCGAAACGGGGCCATGTAGAACTTCGGCAGTTGAATAGCTTTCGGCGTGGATCTGACAGGTTTCTTTGAATTTCAGCGCCGCTTCATTGGAAATCGCTAAGCTGGGACCACGCCCTAAGGAAAACAGCGAATTCCTATCCACGCTGTCCACCGCCGAAGACCAGTCACATTGCGTCGCTTTGGCAAGGTGATCGGGCAGCGCATGAATGGCGCGAAGCAGACCAGCGTCTGCTTTCAGTTCGGCAAGAAGCCACAGCCCCGCGACCATTGACGTAACAAAGGTTTTGGTCGCAGCAACGCTGAGTTCCTTGCCAGCGTGGATGGGCAAGGTCGCTGACGTGGATTGTGCGAGCGGCGAACCCATCTCGTTTGTGATCGCGACAGTATAGGCACCAGCTTCGCCTAACGCCTTGGTAAGACTGGCAATGTCGGGGCTTTGACCCGATTGAGACACCGCTATACACATTGTGCCCTTCGCGGCAATGTCTACGTCGTAAATCGATTTGATTGAAGGCCCGATAGATGCCATCGGCACTCCCAGCAACAGTTCGCTGACATATTTTAGGTACGTTGCTGCGTGATCAGAGGACCCCCGTGCCACCGACAGAAAAAATCGTGGGTCAAGGTTTCTCACCTCGTCTGCAGTTGCCTTCACAGAACCCGCGCCCTGCAACAGAAGTCGTTCGACCACATCCGGAATTTCGAGAATCTCGTTTTTCATTCGGGTGGTGGATTCGGGTAACATAGCGGCAGCCCTTTGTTGTGGCAGATCGGTTCGAAAGTCAGTTTGACAAGCGCAGTTCAGCCACAAAATCGTAGGCATCACCGCGATAAAGCGAGCGTGTGAGTTCAGCGACCCGGCCGCTGTCCAGATAGGATGTGCGCTGAATGCTCAACCCGGCGGTGCCTTCGGCAACACCCAGCAGTTCGGCTTCGACGGGTTCAAGGTTGACCGCTGAAATCTTTTGAACTGCGCGGACCGGGCGGCATCCGTTTCTTTCCAGTACGGAATAAAGCGACGTGGTCACCTCTGTTGGATTTGGCAGGATGTCCAATGGCAAAGAGGCACGCTCCAGCGCCATTGGCTGCCCGCCGGCTTCTCGCAAGCGATAGATGCGAGACACGGATGCGCCCGCCGACAGACCAAGCGCAACAACCTCATCCGGCGACGGCAAGAAAACCCCCCGTTCAAGCCATTTGGAGGTCGTGTCTTTGCCACGTCGTTTCATGTCTTCTGTGAACGATGTGAGATGAGACAACGATTGCTCTACCCTTTCCACTGGCACGCGCACAAATGAGCCCGAGCCTTGGCGTTGTTCGATGGCCCCTTGCTTGACGAGTTCTTGAATGGCTTTTCTGACGGTCACGCGCGACAGTTCTGTGATCTCAGCGATTTCGCGCTCTGGCGGCAACGAGCTATTGGGGGGCAAAATCCCCGTGTCGATGCCTTGCTCTAGCCGGCGGCGCAGTTGAACGTAGCGGGGCCCGGAACTCCGTCCCAGCCAATCGCTTGGATGCAAAAACTCAACAACGCTCATCTGCAATCTCCTTGCTGAAATCTTGGGCAAGAGATAGCCCCCCGGACAGGGGCTCCCCAAGCGGTTTGGTCAGATCCACCATCATTTCTTCAGGCATATAACCTGCGTAAAGCGGCCCTATCCCACCCGTCAGGCAGATTGGCAAGCCGACCCGCCAGCCAAGTCCGCGTAGTGTAGTGGCAATCCCAAATGCGGCGTCATGCATGATACCCGTCGCCATGCTATCGCGGGCGTTTGCGTACCGCGTCACGTCTGGCGCAAGGCTGCCGAAATCCGCCGGAGTAGCGCGCGCCGCAAACGCGACGATACCGGCTGTATTGCGGAAGCGATTCATCAAGGCCTCTGCCAGTGGCGTGTTTTCTGCCAAACCGTCCGCTACATTCAGCGTGCGGCCAAGGGATTGCCGGCCAACCCATTGCGCCGACGATGGGTCGCCCAGAACAGGACCCCAGCCGCCCGCCAAAACCGTTTGGCCGCCAATCTGCGCGGCAACGAATGACCCGGTGCCACAATGGGCGACAAACCCATCCCGCGCACCGACGGCGCCTCTTAAAGCGGCGCGGCGGTCGTCCTCAACTCTCACACGGTCAAACGGCAGCTTTGCCGCGACTCTATTGGCAATTTCTTTGCCGGTCACGCCGGCAAACCCGGCGTAGGCAGGCAGCTGCCTAAACGCCGCTAAAGACAATTTGGAACGCAGCCGCACAGCTTCAAGACCCGTCTCAATTTCAGCGATCGCTGCCGTGAAATCAGATGACACATTGGCCGGACCAGTCTCTGCAACCACATCACCGCTTGATGTGCGCAAGGCAATTCGGCAGCGCGTGCCGCCGCCATCGATTGCCAAAACAGGAGTTTCGTGATCGTTTCGCATATGAGTACCTATATGATACCTATTTGGGATTTGAAAGGCGAAAAAGGGGCTGAAGTTGACTTTTGGGCGTTGATTAGCGGGCCGACACCCCGAAAATAACAAAATGGTAGACATATGGTATCTAAAAGGTATCATCTAGCGGAATGGGGGAATCAAAATGCCTGTGAAGGTCACCGAACAATGCCACCAAGACGCCGCCGGCCTTGATATCCGAGCGCCGAGTGAGGCGGCGTTGCTGATGTCGGAAGTGCAAATCCAAGCCGCCGCATCAACAAAATCCGCTCTCAACGAGATCGGCGCAGGCGGCGACCTCATGGCGGCGACCATCGCGTCCGGTGCGACATTGCATTATGTCGCCGCCGGCTCCTCTGGATTGATGGCGGCTGCGGATGCATTGGAATTGGGCGGCACATTCTCTATCCCGGCGCATCAAATACGGATTCATATGGCAGGCGGCATGCCTCAAGGCGTCGAGATGCCAGGGGACACCGAGGATTCCACCCGCTCTCTTCATGACGGTCTGAGCGGGCTAGGCAGCGCAGACACAGTGATTGCGGTTTCCGCCAGCGGCTCTACGCCTTTTACAATTGCTGCCGCCCAAATCGCCCGTACGGCAGGGGCTAAAGTGATTGGCGTTGCCAATAATCCGGGCTCCGAACTGTTGCTCCGCAGTGATGTGGCCATATGCTTGGAGACGCCACCGGAAGTGATCTCGGGGTCCACCCGGCTCGGCGCAGCGACGGCTCAAAAAATCGCGTTGAATATAATGTCGACGCTGATGGCGATCAGGTTGGGCCATGTACATGACGGCATGATGGTCAATCTGCATGCCGACAACGCTAAGCTTCGTGACCGCGCCAAAAACATTGTCGCAACCATCGCGCAAACCACGACCGAAGAGGCCGCCGAGGCGCTAGAGGCAGCAGGAGGTCACGTAAAAACGGCTGTTCTGCTGGTTTCCGGCGCAGCCTCTTTTGAGCACGCGCACCGCCTGTTGAAGGAGGCAGGTGGTCACCTTCGCACGGCTCTACAGCAGATCAGATAGACAACAACCAAAACGAAAACTCTGGGAGGAAAATATGAAACATAAATTCTTAACACTGGCACTTGCCGGGACCAGCCTAGTCGCTACCAGCGCCTATGCCGAAGACATAACGCTCACCATTGAAAGCTGGCGCAACGACGACCTTACCCTGTGGCAAGAAGCGATCATTCCAGCGTTTGAGAACGCAAATCCTGGCATCAAGGTCAAATTCACACCTTCTGCTCCGGCGGAATACAATGCCGTGCTCAATGCAAAACTTGAGGCCGGTTCAGCGGGCGACCTGATCACCTGTCGCCCGTTTGATACGTCATTGTTGTTGTATCAGGCGGGTCGCTTGGCTGATCTGAGTGATCTTGGTGGCATGGCGAATTTCTCAGATGTTGCCAAATCGGCATGGCAAACCGACGATGGCTCAGCTTCATTCTGCGTGCCAATGGCCTCCGTGATCCATGGATTTATCTACAACAAGGATGCCTTTAACGAACTTGGCCTAGCAGTACCCAACACCGAAGCCGAGTTTTTTGCGGCGTTGGAAGCGATCAAAGCGGACGGCAACTATATCCCGATGGCGATGGGCACCAACGATCAATGGGAAGCCGCGACAATGGGATACCAAAACATCGGGCCCAACTACTGGAAGGGCGAAGAAGGCCGTCTGGCACTGATTGCCGGGGACCAAAAGCTGACCGATGAGGCATGGGTTGCTCCTTATGAATCCATTGCAAAGTGGAACGGCTATTTGGGAGATGGGTTTGAGGCACAGACCTATCCGGACAGCCAGAACCTGTTCACCTTGGGCCGGGCAGCAATCTATCCCGCTGGCAGCTGGGAAATCACCGGTTTTAACGATCTGGCCGATTTCGAAATGGGCGCTTTCAACCCGCCGGTACCCAATGCAGGGGACGAGTGCTACATCTCTGATCACACCGACATTGCCATGGGCTTGAACGCGGCATCGCCAAATTCGGAGGCTGCGCGCACGTTCCTTGACTGGATGGGCACCTCGGAGTTCGCGACGATTTATGCCAATGCTCTGCCAGGTTTCTTCTCTCTATCGAGCCATGACATCGAGATGAGCGACCCGCTGGCAAAAGAGTTTGTGTCTTGGCGTGGCAAGTGCAACTCGACGATCCGCTCAACATATCAGATCCTGTCGCGTGGCACTCCAAATCTTGAGAACGACACTTGGAATGCCTCCGCTCAGGTCATCAAAGGTGCGGAAACGCCGGAAGATGCGGGTGCGCGTCTGCAGGCGGGCCTCGCAACTTGGTACGAGCCACAAAAGTAAGTCTTTGATTTAAAAAATTTCCCGGGCGGTCGCGCTGCCCGGGACACTCACTCCGGAGGCCTCGATGCAAAAACCGCCCTTCAGATGGCACATTGTTGTGTTCTTGGCGCCCGCCGTCCTTGTCTACACAGCGGTGATGATCTTTCCGCTTTTCAATACATTGCGACTTTCGCTTTACACGCGGATCGGTTCAGATCGGATCTTTGTCGGGTTGGAGAATTTTCAAAACCTTTTTGGCAATCCAATCTGGTCAGAACAGTTTTGGAACGCACTTGGCAATAACTTCTGGTTTTTTCTCATTCACATGCTGGTTCAAAATCCGATCGGCATCGCGCTGGCCGCAATCCTGAGCCATCCGCGACTGCGGTTTGCAGCGCTGTATCGCTCCGCTATTTTCATTCCCACGATCCTGAGTTTTGTGATCGTTGGCTTTGCCTGGAAACTGATCCTATCACCCATCTGGGGCATTGCGCCGTCGATGCTGGATATGGTGGGCTTGAAATCGCTGTTTGCGCCATGGTTGGGCAAAGAGGAATACGCGTTGACGACGCTGGCGCTGGTGTCTGTTTGGCAGTTCGTCGGCATCCCGATGATGTTGATTTACGCGGCGCTGCTGACCATTCCCGAAGAAATACTGGAGGCAGGCGAAATCGACGGCATAACCGGATTTTCAGCTTTTTGGAAAATCAAACTGCCGCTGATCTTGCCATCTATTGGCATCATCTCAATCTTGACTTTTGTCGCCAATTTCAACGCCTTTGATTTGATTTACACCACGCAGGGCGCGCTGGCCGGTCCAGATTTTTCAACCGACATTTTGGGCACCTTCATGTACCGCACATTCTTTGGGTTTCAGTTGCAACTGGGGGATCCGCATATGGGATCAGCCATCGCAGGTGCCATGTTCGTCATCATCCTTTTGGGCGTCTGTATTTATCTTTTTGGCATCCAGACCCGGATGCGCAGATATCAGATGTGAGGCGATAAAATGAACAAGGCACGCTCAAATCCGCTTAATACCGCCGCAATGCACGTTGCGCTGATCACCTACACGCTGATCGCATTGTTCCCGGTTTTTGTCATTCTGATCAACAGCTTCAAGTCTCGCAAAGCCATTTTTCGGGACCCGCTGGCGCTCCCCAACAGCGAGAGCTTTTCGCTGATCGGCTACCAGACTGTGTTGAAGCAGGGCGACTTTTTCCTCTACTTTCAAAATTCGTTTTTGGTCACGGTCGGGTCTTTGTTTTTCATCCTGCTTTTCGGCGCAATGGCGGCCTTTGCGCTCAGCGAGTATCGCTTCAAAGGCAACACGCTGATGGGGCTTTATCTGGCGCTGGGCATCATGATCCCAATCCGGATCGGAACCGTGGCCATCCTCGACATGATGGTGGCCACCGGTCTGGTCAACACACTTTGGGCGCTTATCCTTGTTTATACTGCTCAGGGCCTGCCGCTCGCCGTGTTCATCCTATCCGAGTTCATGCGAGGCGTCTCAGACGACCTGAAAAATGCGGGACGGATTGACGGGCTGTCGGAATATGCGATCTTCTTCAAACTGGCGCTGCCATTGGTGCGACCCGCTATGGCAACGGTTGCGGTGTTCAATATGATCCCGATCTGGAACGATCTCTGGTTCCCGCTGATCCTTGCCCCAGCCGAAGAAACCAAGACGCTGACCCTTGGCAGTCAGGTTTTCATCGGCCAGTTCGTCACCAATTGGAATGCCGTTTTGTCCGCCCTGTCCATGGCGATCATCCCAGTGCTGGTTCTTTATGTGATCTTCTCGCGTCAGCTCATCAGGGGCATCACATCGGGAGCAGTCAAATGAGCCGTGTCATGATCGCCGGCCTCGGCAATATGGGTCTTAGTCATGCTTTGGCGCATCATCATCACGATGATTGCGAGATTGTCGGGCTGGTTAACCGTTCCGGCACAGTGACCCACCCCGACCTAAAGTCCTACCCGGTGTTCACGGACTTTCATCAAGCACTGGCAGCCTGTCGACCCGACCTTGTAGTGGTCGCCACCTACTCGGACAGCCACGCTGAGTTCGCCATCGCAGCCATGCGTGCCGGTGCCCACGTGTTTGTCGAAAAGCCTTTGGCCACGACAGTGTCCGACGCCCAGCGGGTGGTAGACATCGCGACACAGCTTGGGCGAAAATTGGTGGTGGGATACATACTCCGTCACCATCCAAGCTGGGTGCGCCTGATCAAGGAGGCGCGTGATTTGGGCGGACCGTTCGTCTTTCGCATGAACCTCAATCAACAAAGCTCTGGAGACGAATGGGAAACCCACAAAGCACTGATGCAAACCACGTCTCCGATTGTGGATTGTGGGGTGCATTATGTTGATGTGTGGTGCCAAATCACGGATGCCCGCCCCGTTAGCGTCAATGCAATGGGGCTGCGCCTCTCCGACGAAATCCCACCCGACATGTACAACTATGGCCAATTTCAGGTGGTGTTTGGGGACGGGTCTGTGGGCTGGTACGAGGCGGGCTGGGGACCCATGATGTCGGAGACCGCTTTCTTTGTAAAAGACGTTGTGTCGCCGCGTGGCTCGGTGTCCATCACAGACGCCGACAAAAGTGGGTCTTCCGATGTGGATGGACACACGAGGGTTGGCGGTTTGCTAGTGCACCGTCTTGACGGCGACGAGCTCATAGAATTGCCTGACGAACCCGGACATCAGGCGCTCTGCGATGCAGAACAGCATTACATGTTGCGCGCCATTAACGAAGATCTCGACCTTACCCGCCACATGCAAGATGCGGTGCAGTCCCTGTCCATATGTTTGGCAGCAGACGAAAGTGTGCGCACCGGCAAACCAATAAACCTGACGGAGGCTACGCCATGACGGCGCTGACCCTAACCAACGTGAATAAGTCCTTTGGACCTGTTCACGTTCTCAAAGACATCAATATCGAAATCAACGACGGGGAGTTTGTTGTCTTTGTCGGCCCCTCCGGTTGTGGGAAATCCACACTCCTGCGGGTCATTGCGGGCCTAGAGGACGCCTCCTCGGGGGATGTCCACATTGGCGAGGACCTTGTGAACACCACACCTCCGTCTAAACGTGGCATCGCAATGGTGTTTCAAAGCTATGCGCTGTACCCGCATCTAAATGTGCGCAAAAATATGTCACTGGCGCTGAAGCAGGAAAAGAAGTCAAAAGACGTCATTGAGGAGCGTGTGTCCGAGGCCAGCAGGATGCTCGATTTGAGTGACTACCTTGACCGTTACCCATCCGAGCTGTCCGGTGGGCAACGCCAACGGGTTGCGATTGGTCGCGCCATCGTGCGTCATCCCAAACTTTTCCTGTTTGACGAACCGCTATCCAACCTTGATGCCGCCTTGCGGATGAATACGCGCATCGAAATTGCCAATCTTCACTCGGCACTAAGTGCGTCAATGATCTACGTGACCCATGATCAAACCGAAGCAATGACGTTGGCAGACAAAATTGTGGTTCTGCGGGATGGCCGCGTGGAACAGGTCGGCAGCCCAATGGAGCTATATAACAATCCAACCAACCAGTTTGTCGCCGGCTTCCTAGGGTCTCCGGCGATGAATTTCTTGCGCGGAGAATTGCTTGGCGAGCAAGGCGATCATACAATTGGCATTCGACCAGAAGACCTGATCGTTGTGCCAAATGGTCATTTGGCTGTTCAGGTTCGCCATGTCGAGGAATTGGGAGGTGAGACCAATGTCGTCGCTGAAGTCTCTGGAACTCCGGTGACAATCAGGTTGTTTGGCCAATCCGAAATTCGCCCGGGGGACACACTACATATTGATGTACCCCAAGAGCGGCGATACCGGTTTTCAACGACCGGAGAGCGCCTATAGAGCCTGCCCGGTCTTTTGGCCTGGTCGTTTCCATTGATCGGGGCCGGTAATTCTACCGGAGTTGCGGAGTGATCAGGCCACTTTCCTCTAAGATACTTGGATTTCCTGCTCCTTTAGGGCCGTGAAATTCGATTCTTGCCTACGTCTTTCGTTTTGATGTAAGAATCGAAAGCTAAAGGGGGGGAGACATGAAAGCACGTGTGACGACCAGGGCGCGCCAGGCAGAAATTCTGAAGCTGCTTAAGCGTGATGGGCGTGCGATTGTGGATGATCTCGCTGAGCTTCTGGAAACGACGCCCCAAACCATTCGCAAAGACTTGAGCGCCCTTGCCCAAGACAATCAGATCATCCGTTTCCATGGTGGCGCAACTTTGGCTGCCGGGACGGAATATGCCGGCTTTGATGTGCGCAGCGAGATCATGAGTGTAGAGAAAGATCAGATCGGCGCGGCGGTTGCCGCGGAAATTCCCAACAACTCAAATGTGATTTTGAACGGAGGCACCACAACAATGGCTGTCGCGCGCCATTTGGTTCACCACGTCGGATTGAAGGTTGTTGTTGATTCTGTAAACCTTGCCAACGAGTTAAGGTCGTGTATTGGCGTTCAGGTCATCATTCCCAGCGGTGTTGTGCGCAATGCGGACGGTGCGATTCTTGGCGCAACAACTGTAGATTTTATTCGTCGGTTTCGCGCTGACGTGGCTGTTGTTGGCGCCGCTGCCGTCGGCGCCGATGGGGCCTTGATCGACTATGATCTGGAAGAAAGCGCCGTGAGTGAGGCAATCATTTCCAGCGGGAGAAATGTTGTTTTGGCAGTAGACAGCAGCAAATTCGGCAAGATGGCTCCTGTCGCATTTGGGGCGATGGCGCAAATAGACACCTTGGTGAGTGACACGGGTTTTGCACCCGAGATGAAAGCCTTGGCTGATCAGTATGACGTGAGGTTCGTAGTTGCGCATTAGATGCAAAGCCTTGACGAATTGCTTCGTTTTGTGGCGTAATCGAAAAATACGAAAATAAGATCACGCCTTGGTGTGATTCCGACGCAACTTTTGGGAGGATGTTTCGTCGATGCTTTTCATTCTTCGTCCACTTGCTTGGGTAAATACAAAGCTATTGCGTTTGGGGCGGCAGGTGGCCGTGGTGGCGCTGGCGTTAATGGTTGTCGTGATCCTGACGCAGGTCTTTTTTCGCTATGTGCTAAACAATGCATTGGCGTGGCCCGACGAGGCCGCCCGTTTTTTGATGCTTTGGATGGTGGGGTTGATTGCGCCGTCTGCGATGCGCTGGAGCGGGTTCGTGGCGATTGACACCTTGCCAAGTGCGTTGCCTCGCAGGCCCGCTTTGATGCTTACTTTCGTGCTGTTGGGGATGTCACTTGGCGTCCTTTTGCTCGCAGTTCAGCATGGATATGCCCACACATTTGGCTTTGGGGGGCGGTTTGACAGCTCGTCGCTGCGTGTTCCGCTTGAGTGGGTTGGTTTGGAAGGTTTCAAAGTCAAGCTCCGCTACATGTATGGCTCGCTTCTGACCTGCGTTGTCCTGCTGATTTCGGTCACCGTGGAACTGATGTTGAGGACGCTGATGGAGCTGGTCTCTCCGGACGTTGAACAGCCAGATAAAGATGAATTGGAATTGACGATGGGGGCCGATTGATGCTTGCGTTTTTTCTGCCGCTCTTCCTGATCTTTCTGATCATTGGACTACCAGTCTTCTTCGCACTTTTGTTGTCGCCCGGCCTGTTGTTGTGGCTCAATGGGCAGGAGCGGGACATTGCTCTGCTGTATCGTAATGTTTACAATGGGATGGACAGTTTTCCGCTGATGGCGCTGCCGTTTTTTGTGCTTGCGGGCGAATTGATGAACCGTGGCGGGATCACCATGCGGCTTGTCGAGTTTTCCCAAGCTTTGATGGGGCATTTCCGCGGCGGGTTGGCGCATGTGAACATTCTATCGTCCATCCTTTTTGCGGGCCTTTCAGGGTCGGCTGTTGCGGATACGTCGGCGTTGGGATCAACGCTTATTCCGGCGATGGAGAAGAACGGATATTCCCGTAAATTCGCGGCGGCCATCACGGCGGCAAGCTCGGTGATCGGGCCAATCATTCCGCCGTCGGGCATCATGATCATTTACGCCTATGTCATGGGCGAGAGCGTTGCGGCGTTGTTCCTGGCGGGCATTGTGCCAGGTATCCTGGTCGGGGTCGGATTGATGGTTATGGTGCGGGTGCTCGCCGATAAATATGACCTTCCCAAAGCCGAACGGATTGTCACCAAAGGCCAGACAATTTCCAAGGTTGAAGCTGGGTGCAGCTTTGTGCTTTTGCGGATCAACTTTGCCGGTCTTTTGATGGGGCTTTTTGCTGGTGTGTCCGCGATCATGCGGTCGACCGGAGTTGAGCTGTCCATCAATTCCGGTTTGGTTTTCCTTGTCTTTCTTCCGATCTCCCACTTGATCCTGCTGCGCTTGCGCAACACGGTCAGCAGTGATTTCCGCGTCATCTGTAAGAAAGCCGTCGTCCCCTTGCAGACGCCGATCATCATTTTGGGCGGCATTTTGGTGGGTGTCTTCACACCAACCGAAGCGTCGGCCGTTGCGGTGGCGTACGCGCTCTTGGTGGGATTTTTCATTCTGCGCCTTCTCAAGGTTAAAGACCTGCCCGGTATTTTGATGCGGGCGGCGCTGTCGAGTTCAACTGTGCTACTCCTTGTTGGGGCGGCTGTGGCCTTTAAGACCGTTGTCAGTCTCAGCCATGCACCCGAGACGATGGCAGGCTTCATCCTCAGCCTTTCCGACAATCCGTTGGTCCTGCTCTTTCTGATCAACGTACTCTTGTTTGCGGTTGGGATGTTTCTGGATGCGGGGCCGGCCATCATTATTTTGGGCCCAATCTTGGGTCCCATCTTTGTTGATCTCGGTGTTCACCCCGTGCACTTTGCAATCATTATGAGCGTGAACCTGACTGTGGGGCTCGCAACGCCGCCGATGGGGCTTGTGCTGTTTGTGGCGAGCTCTGTGTCTGGCGAAAAAGTTGAGACCATAGCCAAGGCCATTTTGCCATTTCTATTGGTGGAAGTCGTTGTGATCTTCCTCATTACCTATGTGCCTGCCATTTCCATGACAATTCCAAGACTAACTGGGTTTGTGCAGTAACATCAAAAGCTTGAACGAAATCAGGGAGGATTAACATGTTCAGCAAAACCTTTAAAGCCGTGGCGACAGCTGCGCTAATGGCGACCACGGCGGTCGCTGCGCAAGCGGCGGATTACACGATCCGCGCGACTGCCAATTCAAATGAAAATGACGAAGACTATGACGGTCTGGTTGTTTTCAAAAACTTCGTGGAAAGCGCCTCCAACGGCGCCATTGAAGTCGAGCTTTTCATCGGAACGCAGCTTTGCGCAAAAGGCGCGGAATGTTTGCAGGGTGTGGCTGATGGCACAATCGACGTCTATATCTCCACTTCGGGCGGTGCATCGGGCATTTTCCCTTATGTGCAGGTGCTTGATCTGCCGTATCTGATGGCGAACGACCGCGTTGCAGAATCCGTTCTGGCCGGTGATTTCACACGCAAGATGCGTGAAATGGCGCTTGCTGACTCGGGTGATGCGATCCGCCTGATGACCATTGGTAACACCGGCGGCTGGCGCAACTTTGCCAACACCAAGCGCCGTGTTGCGAGCCCGTCTGACATGGAAGGCTTGAAGATCCGTACTGTGGTTGCCGACCTGCCACAGGAATTGGTGCGTTCGCTGGGTGCGTCCCCGACTCCGATCCCATGGCCCGAGCTGTTCACTTCGTTCCAGACGGGTGTTGTGGAAGGCTCCAAAAACGGCATCACCGACATCATGGGCATGAAATTCCCTGATGCGGGTCTGCAGTATGTGACGCTTGATGGTCACGCCTACATGGGCGCGCTGTGGTGGATGAACAACGCCAAATTCATGGAAATGCCAGAAGACATGCGCCGTGTGATTGTCGATGGGTTCTCGGCTCTTCAGCAAGCGACTTTTGCTTCGCCTAAGCGCAAGTCGATTAAGGCTTATGAAGATTTTGTTGCCGGTGGTGGCGATCTTTATGTGCCGACACCTGATGAAAAAGCCGCTTTCAAAGAAGCTGCTGCGCCGGTTTACGACTGGTTCAAGAGCAACATAAAGGGCGGCGAAGAGATCTTTGGTGCGCTGACATCTGCAGTTGCAGATGCCGAAGCTGACATCGAAGCCGGCATGGCGAAAGATCTGAATTGATCACGTGAAGTGAGCTCGAATACTGGCGTTGGGCCAGGACACAAAGTCCGTGGCCCAACGCACACAATTTACCGGAATGGATAGAGCCATGTCCGGTAGTCATCCACCAGAATATGGGCTTTGTCGATTTGCGCCTGCGTCATCTTTTTCACCACTTCCTCAAGGGAAATGGCCGCATCCGGATCGCCTCCGATAGCGGACAGCGTGTACCACATATACGCGCGGATGAGGTCGGGTGCGGGCATGCCTCGGCCCACCTCGTAATACCAACCGATGCCGCTTTGGGCACCCGCGTGGCCCTTGAGAGAGGCGCGCAGGTACCACTCAAACGCACGCACATCGTCGCGCGCGACACCCAGCCCCAAGGCGTACATCACGCCGATCAATTCTTCGGCCTCGGCGTTGCCGCTGCGGGCGGCTGGCAGAAGCTCTGTCATCGCCTCGCTGTAACGTTTGGCATCCATCAAATCGCGGCCGGTTTCAATCTCGGCAAACACTGGGCTGACAGTGGTCAAAAGTGCTGCAATAACAATGCGTTTCATGTGTCGTCCCTTGTCGTCATTTTTGGCGCGCTCGCGTGCGCACCCGCGTATGGGAACCCGCTTCCAAAGCCATTGCAAGGGGCCGATTTTGTCGCCTTTAACGAGGATCAGGCCAAGATCGGTCAGCTGTTGTTTTTTGATCCCATTCTGTCGGGTAATCGCAACATCGCCTGTGCCACATGTCACCATCCCGAGCTTGGGTCTGGCGACGGGCTAAGTCTTGGGATTGGCGAAGGTGGCGAGGGGCTCGGCCGCGACCGGACGCCTGGACAGGGGGCAGCGAAAATCGTCAAGCGCATTCCGCGCAATGCGCCGGCATTGTGGAACCTTGGCGCGCGCGAAATCGACGTGCTGTTTCACGACGGTAGACTGTCGGTATCGCGTATTTATGACAACGGTTTCGACAGCCCCGCGCAGGAGTGGCTGCCAGAAGGCTTGGACTCGATCCTTGCGGCGCAGGCGTTGTTTCCTATGACCGCCGAATTTGAAATGGCGGGGAATCCCAAGGAAAACCAGATCGCCGGGGCGGTCTATGATCGGATCGACAATGTGTGGCCCATCGTGGCCAAGCGCGTGCGGGTGATCCCCGAATACGCCGATATGTTTGTGGCGGCCTTTGACGACGTAGATCAGGCGCTGGATATCGATATCACCCATATCGCCAATGCGCTGGCGGCGTTTGAAACCCAAGAGTTCACCAGTTTTGACAGCCCGTTTGATGCGTATTTGAACGGCGACCAATCCGCGCTCAATGCGGATCAGCAAGCTGGGTTGGAGTTGTTTTATGGCAAGGCCGACTGCAGCAGCTGTCACTCGGGACAATTGTTGAGCGATCAGAAATTTCATGCGTTGATGTTGCCGCATTTCGGACCTGGCAAGACGCGGCAGTGGGACCCGATTGTGCGCGACGTGGGTCGGATGGGCGCAAGTGATCGGCTGGACGACGCTTACAAGTTTCGCACGCCTGCGCTGCGCAACGTGGCTTTGACCGCACCTTATGGGCACAACGGAGCCTATGCCGATCTGGAGGCGATAGTGCGCCATCACCTGAACCCGCGCGCGGCATTTGAAGCTTGGAACGCGGACCACGCGGTGTTGCCAGAAGTGCCATGGTTGGCCAAGGCGGATTTCTTGGCGTTTCAGGACACGCGCGAGCGGGCGAGGCTTTCGGCGCGCACGGACATTGAGACCATTGAGCTAACAGACCACGAAGTGACAAAGCTTGTTGCGTTCCTGCATGCGTTGACCGGAACGGAGTCGATAAAGGGTCGTTTGGGCATCCCCGAGAAGGTGCCAAGCGGTCTGGAGGTGCCAAAATGAGCAAAATTTTGTGTGTCGGCGCGGCGGTGGTCGACTTTGTCTTTCACCTTGAGACCTTGCCGAGCCGGCCTGAGAAATACGGCACTGAAGAAGCGCATGTCGTTGGCGGTGGTTGTGCGGCCAATGCGGCTGTGGCTGTGGCGCGACTTGGCGGCACGGCTGTTTTGGGTGCGCGATTGGGCGACGACAGCATTGGCGATTTGATCGTTGAAGACTTGGCGCGCGAGGGCGTGGATGTGTCCAATGTGACCCGCACCAAGGGCGCCAAGAGCAGCTATTCATCCGTGTTGATTGATGCGGCGGGCGAGCGTCAGATCGTGAACTTTCGTGGCGCGGGCTTGGTCTTGGCGACGGATTGGTTCGACGGATTGGAGGACGTCAGCGCGGTCCTGACAGACACGCGGCGTGTGGATGCGGCTTTGGCGGCTTTGCAGTTGGCAAGCGCGCGCGGCATTCCCGGGGTTCTGGATGGCGAAGCGCCGATTGATCCGGCTTTGATGTCGGCGGCCAGCCATGTGGCGCTGTCGATGCAGGGTTTGCGTGATCTGTATCCAGATACCGACGTTGAAGCGGCGTTGCTGGACATTGCCGTCAAGCACGATTGTTGGGTCTGTGTGACCGATGGAGCCGACGGCGTTTGGTACACGGATGGCGGGCAAACCCGCCACATGGCGGCCTTTCCCATCACCCCAATCGACACGCTGGGCGCAGGTGACGTCTGGCACGGAGTTTTCGCGTTGCTGCTTGCCGAAGGACAGAGCGCAGAAGAAGCAATACGCCACGCCAACGGCGCGGCGGCACTGAAATGTTTGAAAAAAGGCGGGCGGGCCGGAGCACCGAGCCGTGCCGCGCTGACAGAATATCTGAAGGAGACGACGTGATGATCACCCTGACACCCGGCAAGTTGGCCGGCATGCGCCGCATGGCCGACGAGAATGGTATCTATAAGATGACCGCCGTGGACCAGCGCCCGCCGATCAAAGGCCCGATTGCCAAGTATCTTGGTGTGGATCAGGCACCATGGGAACAGGTGGCAAAATTCAAAGGCATGTTGGTTGAAACGCTTCAGGCGCATTCGACTGCTATGTTGCTCGATCCGCATTATGCCATTCCGTATTCCTTTGACACGCTGATCCCGCACAAGGGTTTGGTGGTGACATTGGAAGACAGCCTGTTTCAAGAAACATCGGGTGGACGCTTGTCCGCGAGCATCGACAATTGGTCGGTCGGCAAGATCAAACGCATGGGCGGCGACGCGGTCAAAGTGCTGGCGTGGTATCGCCCTGATGCGAGTGACGAGGTCAATCAGGCGCAGAAAGATTACGTCAAACAGATCGGAGAAGACTGCGCGAAATACGACATTCCGTTTCTGTTTGAATTGCTGGTCTACCCGCTTGCGGCAGATGCGCATCAAACCCAGGAATATGTGGAAATGAAGGGCAAGAAAGCCGACGACGTTTTGAAATCGGTCGAGGAATTTGCCAAGCCAGACTACGGCGTGGATGTGTTCAAGCTGGAAAGCCCTGTGAACGCTGCCGACGCCGATGGCAGCGCCGAGGTGCAGGCCGTGTTTGACGAAATGGGCCGATTGGCCGGGCGTCCTTGGGTGATGCTGTCAGCTGGCGCTGGCAAAACTGAATTCCGCAATGTGCTGGACCATGCATTCAAGGCTGGTGCGTCGGGCTTTCTCGCGGGACGGGCGATCTGGCTGGATGCGTTCAACGCCTATCCCGACTGGAATGCGATCCACGCGGGCCTTGAGGGTGACGCGGTGGATTACATGAAAGACATTTCGGCTCTGGCGGATGCGAATGCGTCGAACTGGGCCAAACATGTTTGTTATGGCGACGGCGGCGCGCGTTTGACCGCGGATGATGCGACGTTCCGGCTGAATTATTCCGACATCTGAGGATCTGGGTATGAAACTAGGCATTCTGCCGTTGGGGCGTCCGACGTTTGACGTTCCCTATGCCGAGGAAAACCTCGCCGCGATGTTGGCGGCGTTGGACGCCACCGGCCATGAAATCGTCGGCCCGCGTGAATTGTTGTTTGACGAAGCTGCTACACGGGCGGGCATTGAGACGCTGACGGTGGCAGGTGTGGATCAGGTGGTGGTGCTGCAAGTCACATTCACGGATGCGTCCATGACAGTGGCGATTGGGGCGGCCTTCGATGTGCCTTTGTCGATCTGGTCCATTCCCGAGCCACGGCTTGGCGATCGTTTGCGGCTGAATTCATTCTGTGGGTTGAATTTGGCGTCACACGCGTTGGGGTTGAACGGGCGCGACTTTGGTTGGATTTATGCCGACCCTGCGGGGGACGTGGCGGGTGATTTGGCCGCCTTGCTGGCGGGCGAGCGTGCGGCAGGCAAGTTGGCGTTGGGCGATGTGCCCGAGGCGACTGAGGCCGGACGCGCGATTGCCGAGGCTGTGAATGGTCAACGGATCGCGCGGATTGGCGAGCATCCGGTGGGGTTTGATACCTGTGCCTATGACAAGGCGGACATGAAGGCGCTTTCCGGTGTCGAGGTGGACGAGCTGGCGTTGGATGATCTGTTTGATCTGGCCCGCGCTGCGCCTGCGGACGCGGCTGCGGCTTTGCGTAAGCAGGCCGACGCAGAGTTGAGCGGCTTGGATGAGGTTGATCCAGACGAGCTGGATCGGTCTTTGCGACTTAAGATCGGGTTGGATACGTTGAAAGAAAAGGGCGGCTATGGCGCCTTTGCCATTCGGTGTTGGCCAGAGACATTCACCGAATATGGCGGCGCGGTTTGTGGACCCGCCGCGATGATGGGTGAGGCGCGGGTGCCTTGTGCGTGCGAAGCTGATGTCTACGGCGCGCTGACGCAGATGGTGTTGGCGGCGGCGGCGGACGCGCCGGTGTTTCTGACCGATTTGGTGGACATGGACGGGGCGGACAACACGGGGGTTGTGTGGCATTGCGGTCAAGCACCGTTGTCGATGATTGACCCTGATGTGACGGCCGAGGCGACCATTCACACCAACCGCAAACAGCCGCTGTTGTACCAGTTCCCGTTGAAGGCGGGCGAGGTCACGTTGATGCGGATTTCTCAGGCGCACGGGCGGCCGCATATGGTGCTGAGCCGTGCCGAGATGTTGAAGCGTCCAATGAGTTTCACTGGCACCTCTGGCGTTTTGCGGTTTGATCGCGGCGCGGACGATGTGCTTGGCGACATTATTGCAAGTGGGCTGGAACATCACATGGCGCTGGCTTACGGAGATCATCGCGCAGCGTTGCGCGGTGCGGCTGGGGCCATGGGCCTGCCGCTTCTGGAGATATGAAATGACAATTCGATATGGCCTGATCGGCTCTGGCATGATGGGGCAGGAGCATATTCGCAACCTGAACTTGCTTGAGGGGTGCGAAGTGACGGCAGTGAGTGATCCGGACGAAGGTATGCGGCAGTTGTCGATGCAGACGTCGGGTGGCACAGCACAGGCGTTTGGCGACTACAAAGAAATGATTGGTTCGGGGTTGGTGGATGCGCTGTTGATTGCCGCGCCAAACGACACACACCACGAGATTTTGCTGGATGTGCTGGAAGCACCTTTGCCGATCTTGGTGGAAAAGCCACTGTGCACAACATCGGCGCATTGTTCCGAAGTGGTGGCCAAAGCCGAAGGCCGTGCTGCTCCGGTTTGGGTGGCGATGGAATATCGTTATATGCCGCCGGTTCAGCGTCTGCTGAAAGAGCTGCGAGATGGCACCGTTGGCACGCCGCGCATGATGGCGATCCGCGAGCACCGCTTTCCGTTTCTGGAAAAGGTTGGCGATTGGAACCGGTTCAACGTGCGCACAGGCGGCACATTGGTCGAAAAATGTTGCCATTTCTGGGACTTGATGCGTCTGACGCTGCAAAGCGATCCGGTGCGGGTTTATGCCAGCGCAGGCGTGGATGTGAACCACCTCGACGAGGCATATGGCGGGCAGACGCCTGACATCCTGGACAATGCTTATGTGACGGTAGAATTCGCCAATGGTGCGCGGGGCATGTTGGATTTGTGTATGTTCGCCGAGGGCTCCTATTGGCAGGAAACCCTTGCGGTCACTGGCGAAAAGGCGCGGATGGAGGCCAAGGTGCCGGGTCCGGCGCGGTTCACGACCGATAAAAAAGAGCGTCATTCCGAGATTGAGATCAGCTATCGCGATACCAAAGAAGTTGTGTGCGAAGAGATCGATGTGGACGAAAAGGTGCTGGCCGCAGGTGATCACCATGGCTCGACTTTCTTTCAGCACGAACGGTTTCGTGACCTTGTGCGCGCTGGAACGGGCAAGCCGGAAGTCAGCCTTGAGGATGGGCTATGGTCGGTGCGCGTCGGAGAAGCCGCCGAGGAGAGCGCCCGCACGGGTCGAGCGATCACACTATGACATTAGATACAACGCGGATCCTAGACTGGGGGCAGATGCCTGACGGTGCAGTTGTTAAGCGGGTGCGGCTTGAGGGCGGCGGGTTGACCGCGCATGTCATGACCTACGGTGCGGTGCTGCAGGATTTGCGTCTTGCAGGCCATGTCGCGCCGCTGGTTTTGGGGTTTCCCGAATTCACACCTTATCTGACCAAGTCACCTTATTTCGGCGCCACCGCAGGGCGGTTTGCCAACCGTGTGCGTGATGGGCATCTGGAGCTGAATGGCGAGACATTCCAGTTGGACCAGAACTTTATCGGTCAGCATACGCTGCACGGTGGGTCCTACAGCATGGGCAAACGCCTGTGGGAGATCGACGCGGTTTCGCTGGATCGCGTTACGTTGAAGATCACGCTGGAAGACGGGCACATGGGGTTTCCCGGCACGATGACTGCGCGGGTGACCTTTGCGCTGTTAGGCGACGGTGTTCTGGATATTCAGATGCAGGCGGAGACCGACAAGACGACGATTTGTTCGTTGGCGCATCACAGCTATTTCAAGTTGGATGATGCGGCGACGATTTCCGATCACACTTTGCAGATTGATGCTCAAACCTATTTGCCTGTGGATGCGGGCTTGATCCCGACCGGAGAGCAGCGCGATTTGGCGGGCACTGGGTTTGATTTCCGCGAGGCCACGCCGGTGGCGCAGGCACATGAGATAGACCACAACTTTTGTGTTTCAGGTACGCGGGAAGCCTTGCGCCAAGTTGCAGAGTTGCGCAGCCCAACATCAGGCGTGCGCATGACGTGCCACACCACCGAGCCCGGCTTGCAAGTTTACGACGGGGCCAATATCGACATTGATGTGGATGGGCTTGATGGCAAGCCGATGGGGCGCTTCGCAGGTCTTGCGATGGAGCCGCAGATTTGGCCGGACGCGCATCACCATTCAGATTTCCCGCAGGCTGTTTTGCAGCCCGGCGAGACATACAACCAACATACGCAATTCGTCTTTTCAAGGGGTGAGACATGAGCAACTTCAACGGTTTGATGATGGAGGCCAACCTGATCGGTGGCCAGTGGGTTTCGGCAGACAGCGGTAAGGCCATTGATGTGACCAACCCCGCAACGGGCGCGGTTTTGGGCGTCGTGCCAAATGCGGGCACCGAAGAGACTGAGCGCGCGATTTCTGCTGCGTCTGAGGCCTTCAAGAGCTTTGGCAGCGCGCCTTTGGCCGAGCGGGTTGGACTGTTGCACAAGTTGCATGATGCCTTGATGGACAACCAAGAAGACCTTGCGCAACTGCTGACCGCAGAGCAGGGCAAGCCGATTTTTGAAGCGCGTGGCGAAATCGCCATTGGCGCGGCCTACGTGAAGTGGTTTGCAGAGGAAATTCGCCGTGCCAAAGGCGAGATTGTTCCTGCACCGGGCAATGATCGTCGTCTGATGGTGACACGCCATCCGGTGGGCGTTGTGGGTGCGATCACGCCTTGGAACTTCCCAAGCTCGATGTTGGCTCGCAAACTGGCGCCAGCCTTGGCGGCGGGCTGTAGTGTGGTTGCAAAGCCTGCAACATCGACGCCTTACAGCGGTTTGGCTTGGGGCAGGCTGTGCCAAGATGTCGGCTATCCCGATGGCGTCGTAAACATCCTAACGGGGTCGGCGCGGGCCATTGGCGGCGCGATCATGGACAGCCCAGAGGTGCGCAAAGTCACGTTCACGGGCTCGACCGAAGTTGGCAAAACCCTGATCCGTCAGTCTGCCGACACGGTGAAGAAAGTCAGCATGGAATTGGGCGGCAATGCGCCGTTCATCGTGTTTGACGACGCTGATGTCGACGCCGCAATCGAAGGCGCGATGATCGCCAAGTTCCGCAACATGGGCCAGACGTGCGTTTGCACCAACCGTTTCTATGTGCAGGCCGGTATCCATGACGCGTTTGTGGCGAAGCTGACAGAGGCCGTGGCGGCGCTTAAAATCGGCAACGGTGTTGATGATGGCGTTGCGCAGGGGCCGTTGATCGACGAAGGCGCAGTGGAGAAGGTCGAAGAATTCATCGCGGATGCGACATCGAAAGGTGGCGACGTGGTGCAGGGCGGCAAGCGTCACGCCAATGGCGGCTCGTTCTTTGAACCCACTGTTGTGACAGGTGCGACGTCGGACATGATGTTTGCCAAAGAAGAGATTTTTGGGCCGCTGGCGGCTGTGTTCAAGTTCGAGGATGAGGCTGACGTGATCGCGGCCGCAAATGACACGGATTTCGGGTTGGCGGCTTATGCCTATACCCGCGATCTGGCGCGGACCTTCCGTCTGAACGAGGGGCTGGATTATGGCATGGTTGGTATCAACACTGGCTTGATCACCACGGTGGAAGCGCCGTTTGGCGGTGTCAAAGAAAGCGGCATGGGCAAAGAGGGCGGCAGTCAGGGTCTGGATGACTATATGGTCAGCAAATACCTTTGCGTGGCGGGTCTCTGATGATCCTGATCACCGAGTTCATGGATGATACGGCAGTGGAGCGGCTGAGCGCCGCCCATGCCACCACCTATGCACCGGAACTTGCGGATGCGCAGGGGGAGATCCCTGCGCGAATGGCTGGTGTGCAGGCGCTGATCGTGCGCAACCGCACACAGGTCACCGCCGCGCTTTTGGATGCTGCGCCGGACTTGAAATGCGTCGGACGTTTGGGTGTTGGGTTGGACAATATCGATCTGGACGCCTGCAAGGCGCGGGGTGTCGAAGTGATGCCTGCGCTGGGCGCAAACACCTTGTCTGTGGCGGAATATGTGGTGACCAACGCACTGGTTTTGCTCCGCGACGCTTATCAGGCGCAGGACGCGATGTTTGCTGGCAATTGGCCGCGCGCCACTTGTTCGGGGCGTGAAGTTGGCGGGCGCGTGATGGGCCTTTTGGGTTTTGGCGCGAATGCGCAAGCGACCGCGGATCTGGCGCGGGCGATGGGCATGTCGATCATCGCCTATGATCCGTTTTTGCCTGCGGATCACCCCGCGTGGAACAACGCCACGCAGGGCGAGATTGGCGATGTTTTGGCCAAAGCCGATGCGGTGAGCTTGCATGTGCCTTTGACGGATGACACGCGCCACATGATCAATGCGCGCACGCTCGCGCAGATGCAGCAAGGCGCAGTTTTGATAAATGCAGCCCGCGGTGGCGTCGTGGACGAGGAGGCTTTGGTGGCGGCCATGGCATCAGGGCATATCGCGGGTGCGGCGCTTGACGTGTTTGAGACCGAGCCTTTGACACAAGCGGCGGCCGAAAAATTCAAGGCCGTTAAGAACTTGATCCTGACGCCACACATTGCGGGTGTGACACAGGACAGCAACGTACGGGTGAGTGCTTTGATCTCGGATCTGGTGCTGGACCGACTGGCTTAAAGAAAGAAATGGGAGGACACATGGCGACAGGAATGGACAAGCAGATCGTAGCCGATCTGAAAGCGGCGGGGATTGACTACATCACCTCGGTGCCGTGCAAGCAATTGGCTGGAGTGATCGAGGTGTTGGAGGACACACCTGAGATCATGCATATGCCATCCAACAAAGAAGACGAAGGCATGGGGCTTTGTGCGGGTGCCTTTATGGGGGGGATGAAGCCCGCCATTGTCATGCAAAACACCGCGCTGGGCGTGGTTGTGAACACATTGGCGACGCTGATTCAGTTTTATCAGATTCCGCTGCCGATGCTGATTTCTTATCGCGGTGAAGTGGGCGAGCCGGTGGCTTGTCAGGTGGAGATGGCACTGCACACCAAGGCGATCCTGAACCAGATGCACATCCCGACGTATCATTTCCACAAACCCGAGGACGCAGCCGAGCTGCCGGGCATTTTGGAATATTGCCAGATGGCGAGTAAGCCTGTGGCGATCCTGTGTGATGCATCTTTCTGGAGGGCTTCGGCATGATCCGCAATGACGTCTTCAAAACCCTGATCCCGTTGATTAGCGAGCACCTTGTGGTCTGTAATATCGGCGCACCAAGCCAAGAGCTGCATGCGTTGGATGACCGTGCATCCAACTTCTATATGCTGGGCACGATGGGGCTGGCCTCTTCGATTGGCCTCGGCCTTGCGGCGGCGCAGGACAAACCCGTGGTGGCAATTGATGGCGATGGGTCCGTGCTGACCAATCTTGGCACGCTGGCCACGATTGGCAACAACGCGCAGGGCAACTTTACGCTCCTGATCATCGACAATGGATCTTATGGCTCCACTGGTGATCAGCCGACCTATGCCGGTATGAACACCGATCTGGCAGCTGTGGCAAAAGCCTGCGGCGCGGAGACCGTTTTGACGGTTTCGGCTGAAGACACAGCAAAAGCTGTCGAGGACGCGATTTCTTCGGACCAGATGACAATAATCGTCTCCAAATGCGAAAGCGGCAACGTGAAGGTGCCGGTCATCAAGACCAACCCGATCGTGATCCGCGAACGGTTTATGGAAGAAGTGCGGCGTTAACCTTTTGAACCCAAAAAACCTTGGGCGCGCCCGTCTCGGTGCGCCCTTTTTAATTTAAGTTCAATATCTTGAAGTAGCTTCCGCAAGAAGACCTGAACAATTGTTCAGAAGGGGCTTGTCAATTGCGCGCAGTCCGTGGATCATCCCGCCACAATCACAAAAGTAGGGGAGTACTTAACGTGACATTTAAGTCCACACTTCTGGCGACCGCCGCTTTGATGGCGATGCCAATGATGGCGCAAGCCGAGACTTTGCGCTGGGCGCGTGCGGGTGACGCGCTGACGCTTGATCCACACGCACAAAACGAAGGGCCAACATCGGCCCTCGCGCATCAGATCATGGAGCCGCTGGTAATGCGCGACATGACCGGTGCTATGGTGCCTGCGCTGGCAACCGAATGGGGCCCGTCTGCTGACAACCCCAACGTTTGGGAATTCACACTGCGTGAAGGCGTGACCTTCCACGATGGTGCCGAATTTGACAGCGAAGACGTGAAATTCAGCCTCGACCGCGCGATGACCGAAGATTCCGACTACAAGGAACTGCTGGCATCCGTGAAAGAGGTCCGCGCGACCGGCAAATACACCATCGAAATCGAGACCAATGGTCCGAACCCGATCATGGCCAACAACCTGACCAACATGTTCATGATGGACAAAGGCTGGGCAGAGGCTAACGGCGCGGTCAAAGTTCAGGACTATGAAGGCGGCGAAGATACGTTTGCGGCCAAAAATGCCAACGGCACCGGTCCATATGTTCTGGTAAGCCGTGAGCCCGACGTTAAAACCGTCATGAAGATCAACGACAACTATTGGGGCAAAGGCGAGTTCCCGATGGAAGTCACCGAAGTGATCTATACCCCGATCCAGAACGCCGCGACCCGCGTCGCAGCAATGTTGTCGGGCGAAGTTGACTTCATCCAAGACGTTCCGGTTCAGGATTTGGGCCGTGTTGCAGGCACCGACGGTCTGGAAGTGCGCACAGCACCACAGAATCGCGTGATTTTCTTTGGCATGAACCAAGCTGCTGAAGATATCGCCGGTGACAACGTAGACGGCGTCAACCCGATGTCGGATGTGCGCGTGCGTCAGGCTATGTCGATGGCAATCGACCGCGTTGCGATCCAAAAAGTCGTGATGCGCGGCCAGTCGGCTCCTGCTGGTATGATCGCGCCTCCGTTTGTGAACGGTTGGAACGAAGCCATGGACAGCTCGTCCAAAACTGACGTCGAAGGCGCCAAGGCGCTGATGGCTGAGGCCGGCTTTGCTGATGGTTTCTCGATCACGTTGAACTGCCCGAACGATCGTTACATCAATGATGAAGCGATCTGTCAGGCGTCGGTTGGTATGTTGGCGCGCATTGGCGTGACAGTGAACCTGGATGCGAAGCCCAAGGCGCAGCACTTCCCGCTGATCAACAACCTCGAAACCGACTTCTACATGCTGGGTTGGGGCGTTCCTACCTATGACTCCGAGTATGTGTTCAACTTCCTCACCCATACCAAAGGCGAGAAGTACGGTTCATGGAATGGCACACGTTTCAGCGACACCGATCTGGACGCAAAAATCGAGGCGCTTGCCAGCGAAACCGACCTGGAAAAACGCAACATGATGATCAATGAGATCTGGACTGTTGTGCAGGAAGAGCAGCTTTATATCCCGATTCACCACCAAGTGCTGAACTGGGGAATGTCGTCTAAGGTTGATACAATCGTTGCGCCTGACGACACCGCAAAGTTCAAGTATTTCACACTGAACTAAGCTGTGATGTAGCGACAATCTTTGACCCCGCGCCAGTGCATTGGCGCGGGGTTTTCTTTTGCTTTTGCGTTGAGCTTTGTGAGAAGGTTAACGACAGAGGGCACGCGGGGGGCCGAACAAGGTCCGCGCTGACGCCCTAACTTGAGGGGAATTTAGATATGAAACGCGCTTTGAGTATTTTGGCGGTGGCATCCGCCATGGGTGGTCCGGTTTTGGCCGAAGAGTTTACGTGGGCGGGTACGACAGACCCGCAAACCTTGGACCCGCATGCGGTCAACTCGGCGCCAGTTCTGGGCTTTTTGAACAATGTCTACGAGGGGCTTGTGCGTCGCGGCAAGGACATGTCGATTGAACCTGCGCTAGCCACCAGCTGGGAGCCTATCGGCAATGGCAAAGGTTGGCGGTTTTTGCTGCGTGAAGGGGTGACGTTCCACGATGGCAGCAGCTTTGACGCCGAAGACGTGCTGTTTTCCTATCAGCGCGCTTCTAACGAGGGGTCTGACACCCGCAGTTGGTTCTCACCCGTGTCGGACGTCAAGGTGGTGGACGCCTACACAGTGGACATCCTGACCACAGCACCAAATCCGATTTTTCCCGACAGCATTGCCAACTGGATGATGGTGGACAAAGGTTGGGCGGAAGCCAATGAATCTGCATTGCCGGACAAGGAAAACGGCAACTATGCGACGTTGAACGCCAATGGTACCGGCGCCTTTATGGTGTCAGAACGCGAGCCGGGCCTGCGAACGGAACTGGTGCCGCATGCCGGATGGTGGGGCGAGGTGGAACACAATATCACCCGCGCCGAATTCACACCCGTGCAGAACCCCGCGACCGCTGTTGCAGCGCTGTTGTCGGGCGATGTGGACATGATCAATCCAGTGCCGATTCAGGACGCAGAGCGTCTGGCGGGATCGGGTGACGTGCAGGTCATTCGCGGTATTGAAGCGCGTGTGATTATGCTTGGCATGGCGCAGGAAAGCGACGTGTTGAAATATGGGGATGACGAAGGCAAGCCAAATCCGTTCAAGGATGCACGGGTGCGGGCCGCCGTTAGCCATGCGGTCAATGTGCCTGCGATTTTGAAAACCATCATGCGTGGGAACGCCGAGCCGGCCAGCCAGCTGGTGAGCCCCGCGATGCGCGGCTATTCCAACGCGAATGCCGATCGCCCTGTGTTTGACCAAGCCAAAGCCAAGGCTCTTTTGGCAGAGGCCGGTTATCCGGACGGGTTCAGCTTCGGTCTGAAGTGCCCCAATAACCGCTACCTGAACGACGAGGCGGTTTGTCAGGCAGTGACGTCGATGTTGGCGCAAGTCGGAATGGTTGCGCAACTGGACGCGATGCCGGTGCAAAATTACTGGCCTGAATTGCGGGCAGATAACTACGATATGTATCTGCTGGGCTGGTCGCCGGGCACATTTGATGCCGAGCATCCGATCCGTTTCCTTGCGTCGACTCCCAACAAAGAAAAGAAGTTGGGCAGCTGGAATTTTGCAGGGTATTCCAACGCCAGAATCGACGCGCTGCTGCCGATGATCCAATCCGAGATCGACGCCACAAAACGTCAGGATATGTTGGATGAAGCGGCCAAAATCATGCAGGACGAAACAGCTTATGTTCCAATGTACGTGCAGCCGCTTGTCTGGGGTACCGGCAAGAATATTTCTCTGACTCAACGCCCTGACAACTTCTTCATCCTGAGGTGGGTGAGCGTTAACTAAAGTGTTACGAAACTTTTTCTAAAAATCTGTGCCCGTGATGCATGGGGGCGGTTGACCTTTGTCTGTAAAGGCAACTAGGGAGGCCGCCTAAAAAGAGGGGCAAAAAATGCTGACTTTTGTTATTCGCAGAGTCTTCCAATCTGCGTTGGTCCTGCTGATTGTGGGGCTTGTCGCCTTCAGCATGTTCCGTTTCGTGGGTGATCCAATCGACAATATGTTGGGTCAGGAACGCACTGATGCGGACATCGCGCGACTGCGCACTGACCTGGGATTGGATCAACCGTTTCCTGTGCAATACGTGAAATTCCTGAAAGGCGCAGCCGAGGGAAATTTTGGCGTCAGCTATCGTCAGGGGCGTCCGGTGTCGACGATCTTGGTAGAACGAGCCCCCGCGACGTTGGAACTGGCCGCTGTGAGTGGTTTTTTTGCGATTACGATCGGCATTGGACTGGGCGTGTTTACCGCGATCCGACGCGACGGGTTTATGGCCAATATGATCATGTCAGTCTCGTTGATTGGGGTGTCTCTGCCAACCTTCCTCATAGGTATCCTCCTAATTTACCTGTTCGCGGTGGAGTTGGGATGGCTCCCCTCATTTGGCAGGGGAGACGTGGTGAACATCGGCTGGTGGAGCACCGGCTTTTTGACCGCAAGCGGTCTCAAGGCTTTGATCCTGCCGTCGATCACGCTTGGGCTGTATCAAATGACGCTGATCATGCGGCTGGTGCGGTCTGAAATGCTCGAAGTTCTGCGTCAGGACTATATTCGGTTTGCCCGCGCTCGCGGCCTCAAAGAACGGTCAGTGAACTTCCGCCACGCGTTAAAGAACACACTGGTGCCGGTGATCACTGTGACGGGACTTCAGCTCGGTTCGATCATTGCTTTTGCCATCATCACCGAGACCGTGTTTCAATGGCCCGGTGTTGGGCTGCTGTTCATCAACGCGATCCAGTTTGTCGACATACCTGTGATGGCCGCCTATCTGATGCTGATTTCGGTTATGTTTGTTGGCATTAACTTGATCGTTGATCTGTTGTATTTTGCCATCGACCCGCGCTTGCGTGTTGATCAGAAGGGGGCGAAGTGATGTCCGACCAAACCTCTCAATCTGCCCCGAAATCCATGTTTGCCCGCGCTTGGGATAGTGATTTTGCCTATAACTTCCGCCGCACACCTGTGGCCGTTGGGTCGGCATTTGTGGTGGCGTTGCTGGTTCTGAGCGCAATCTTTGCGCCCTTGATCGCGCCGCACAATCCGTTTGATCCGGCCTCTCTGGATTTGATGAACGGGTTTACAGCGCCAATGGCCGCCAACGAGTTTACCGGCGATGTGTTCTGGCTTGGCACCGATGATCAGGGACGCGACGTGTTCTCAACCATCCTGTACGGCATGCGGATTTCTCTGTTCGTTGGCTTCTCAGCGGTGCTGTTTGCGATGGTGCTGGGCATCACGCTTGGCTTGATCGCAGGGTACGTAGGGGGATGGATCGAAACCATCATCATGCGGGCCGCTGACGTTCAGTTGACTTTCCCGGCTATTCTGGTGGCGATGTTGATTTTCGGGGTCGCCAAAGGCATCACCCCGATTGAGCATCAGGACAAGATGGCGATCTGGGTTTTGATCCTTGCCATCGGTCTGTCTGATTGGGTGCAATTTGCCCGTGTCGTGCGTGGCGCGACGTTGGTGGAAAAGGACAAAGAATACGTGCAGGCCGCACGAATGATCGGCCGCGGCAAAGGCATCATCATGCTGCGTCACATTCTGCCTAACGTATTGTCACCGGTTCTGGTGATTGCGACCATTTCGTTGGCGTTGGCAATCATTGCCGAGGCGACTCTGTCGTTCCTTGGCGTGGGTGCCCCACCAACCCAACCGTCGTTGGGCACGTTGATCCGCATCGGGCAGGGTTTCCTGTTCTCCGGTGAGTGGTGGATTATCCTGTTCCCGTCGGTCACCCTTCTGTCGCTGGCACTGTCGGTGAATTTGCTGGGTGACTGGCTGCGCGATGCATTGAACCCGAGGTTGCAGTAATGACTCTTCTTACAATCGAAGACCTGTCGGTACATTTTCCGACCCGTCACAAGGTGTTTGTGGCAGTCAACGAAGCGGACCTGACGGTTGAACCTGGCGAAATCCACGGGCTTGTAGGGGAATCCGGGGCCGGTAAGTCGACAATTGGCGCGGCGGTTATGGGCCTTCTGGAACGCCCCGGCCATATCGCAGGCGGCACGGTAAGCTTTAAGGGCGAGGCGATCAGCGGGCGCGATGCAGAGGCCATGCGGTCTTTGCGCGGCGCCAAAATCTCGATGATCTTTCAAGATCCGTTGACGTCCCTGAACCCGTTGTTGACCGTTGGCCAGCAGTTGATTGAAACCATCCAGTTTCACCTGAAACTGTCCGACGGCGACAGCCGCAAGCGCGCGGTCGAACTTTTGGACCGCGTCGGCATTCCTCTTCCTGATGAACGCATCGATATGTATCCGCACCAGTTTTCTGGTGGGATGCGGCAACGTGTGGTGATTGCGTTGGCGCTGTGTTCTGAACCTGATGTGATCATTGCGGACGAGCCGACGACGGCGCTCGATGTGTCCATTCAGGCGCAAATCCTTGAGCTTATCAAAGAATTGGCGCGGGAGCGGCAGACCGGGGTGATCCTGATCACCCACGACATGGGTGTGATTGCCGACACCACCGACAAAGTGACGGTGATGTATCAGGGCGCCGTGGTTGAAAGCGGCGCTACTGAGCAGGTGATGGGCAATCCGCAGCATGACTATACCAAGTCGCTGATTGCGGCCGTTCCGCGTCCAACGTTGAAGGTACACCGCTTTCCTCAGCTGTCCTATGGCGGACGGTCGATTGAGTTCCATATTGATGATCTGGCGCGCAATTGGCAAAAGCCCGAGCCGTCCAAATCCGGCACGTTGCTGAAAGTTGAGAACCTCACCAAAACATTCTTGCAGAAAGGTGCGCTGATCCCGTCGCGTCGCAAGTATTTCAAGGCGGTGGACAACGTCAGTTTTGATATCCGCGATGGAGAAGTCTTTGGGGTTGTGGGGGAAAGTGGGTCTGGCAAGTCGACAGTGGCCCGCATGATTGCAACACTTTATGAAACCAACGGCGGGAAGATAACCTTTGACGAAACCGAAGTGACTGCGTTGAGCAGCAATCGCGATCTCGAAGGCTATCGCCGACAGATTCAGATGATTTTTCAGGATCCGTATTCCAGCCTGAACCCACGCATGCGGGTGGATGAGATCATTGCCGAACCTGTGAAACACCACAAATTGCTTGAAGGCGCGGCCATTCAGCATCGCGTGGATGAGCTGTTGGATCGCGTCGGATTGGGGTCCGAAGCGGGCCGCAGATATCCGCACGAGTTTTCTGGCGGTCAGCGTCAGAGGATTTCGATTGCACGGGCATTGGCGACACAGCCTCGGTTCTTGATATGTGACGAGCCGACCTCGGCGTTGGACGTGTCCATTCAAGCGCAAATCCTGAATATTCTCAAAGATCTGCAGGAGCATTTGGGTCTGACTATGCTGTTCATCAGCCATGACTTGCCGGTGGTGCGTCAAATGTGTGACCGCGTGGGCGTGATGCGCCAGGGTCAGATGGTGGAAGTGGCCGAGACGGAAGAGCTGTTTGCGAACCCGAAAGAGGCTTATACCCGCGAACTTCTGAGTTTGATGCCCAAGCTTGAAGGGTTGTCCACCGAGGGTCTCAAAGACGAAATCGTTTAACGGAAAACGCTGCCTCACAGGGCGGCGTTTTTTCTTGCTGTTCTTAAAATGGTTTGTCGGGCCCTTTGTCGAGCCGCCAGACAAACCCCGATTGGCCGACAGCCGGATAATGCGTCGTCACCAAGGGATCGTGACCGGGGA
This sequence comes from Shimia sp. SK013, assembly GCF_001292625.1. Classification (GTDB taxonomy): domain Bacteria; phylum Pseudomonadota; class Alphaproteobacteria; order Rhodobacterales; family Rhodobacteraceae; genus Shimia. The sequence goes on along the minus strand of NZ_LAJH01000017.1, from coordinate 66,387 downwards.
TGATGCGGCCTTGTGTGCCGCCTAGCTGATAAAGTGTGTCATAACCCGCAATCATGGTCTCGACGTTCTCCACGATGGGGAAGGGTTTGCGAAGCAGAAAGTTCTCGTAGTAGTGCGCCGCGTCTGAAGCCAGACACAATGGACCATCTTCTGTGTCAACTTCCACCACTTGAAGCCCGCGGGAATGTCCACCAATGCAATGCACGCGTACACCTGGTGTCACCTCGGCTGAACCATCGTGAAACACCACCCGCCCCGAATAGACGTGTTGCACCATCTCGCAGACATGGTCTGCGGTGAATGGCATACGAAGGGTGTCGTGGCACATGCAGGGGCCCGTGGCAAAAGCCATCTCTGCGGCTTGAAGGTGAAACGTAGCGTTGGGGTAGCGGTCCAACCCGCCAGCGTGATCATAATGTAGATGCGTAATGATCACCGTGTCTATCTTGGCCGCGTCCACATTCATCACTTCAAGAGCCTTGGAAGGGTCGCGCAGGATAGGGCGATCACGGCGGTTGGCCTCGGTGGAATCGTATCCGGTATCAACAAGGATGGTGCGCGATCCGTTTTTGAGCAGCCAGACAAAGTAGTCCATGCCATGCTGCGCAGCCGGGTGATCGTCAAAGATAAAGCTATCTGCGCGGGTGCGCGTGTTCCGGTCCGCGTATTTTATCGCGTAAACCCTCCAAAAATCCGACATTTTCCCTCCCCAAGGCGCTCTTGTGCTGGTCTTCCCGTCCATATCGGATAGGTTTTTTAGACATTGTCAAATACTCCAACGCGCACATTGTTAAGTGATCTTTACTTAAAGAATTTGATAATGTATACATTAAAGTATTCGCAGGCGTTGTGCCCGCTGCGAGAGTCTTGGGAAGAGTCAGCGAAGATGGCCGAAAAACAAACACGCGTCGGGGACGCATATGCGCGGCTTAAGGAGGACATCCGTTCAAACTTGATGCCGCCAGGGTTTCAGGCACCGGAGCCGGAGATCGCGGAGCGTTTGGGTATGAGCCGCACGCCGGTACGCGAGGCGTTGATCCGCCTGGAGGCGGAAGGACTGGTTGAATTGATTCCGCGCAGAGGAGCACGGGTCTTGCCGATCAAAGCTGAGGACATGCAGGAGATTTATCAAATCCTCACAGCCCTAGAGCCGGATGCCGCCGCAGGTCTGGCGGCGCGCAGGCCTAGTGCAGAAGAACTGGCGCCTTTGAGGCGGGCCACCGACGAAATGGCCGCAGCGCTGGAAGTTGGTGATCTGGACCTCTGGGCGGCGGCCGATGACCGGTTCCACATCACGTTGCTAGAACTTCATGGCAACCGCCGCATGTATGCGTTCGTAAGCTCCCTTTTCGATCAGGCGCATCGCGCGCGGATTGTGACGCTTCGTTTGCGCGAGTTGCCCGTGAGATCAACGCAAGAACACCGCGAAATTCTCGACCGGTTGGCGGCCGGTGACGTGGAGGGCACCCGAAGTGTTTTCCGTCAGCACCGGGAGCGGGCCGCGAGGGAATTGCTGAAACTGTTGGAAAATTATCGGCTGCCACAGCTGTAGCCCTTAGCAAAGAAGAGACCCAATTTAATGACCCATCCCCTGAGTGTCGCGCTTATTCGAGGCGACGGAATCGGAATTGATGTTGCCAATGCGGCGATCGCGGTCGTGGATGCTGCCGTTGCACGTGCGGGCGCGCCGGCGTTGCGCTACGATGAAATCTCTGCCGGTGCCGGTTACTTTGCCGAGACTGGTCAGGACATCGAACCAGACGGCGAAGAGCGTGCCGGGGCTGCGGACGCTATTTTCCTTGGGGCAATAGGGTTGCCGGCGATCCGCCATGCGGATGGCACCGAGATCTCGCCGCATTTGCGCTTGCGCGACCGGTTTCAGCTTTATGCAGGCGTGCGACCGGTCAGGGCCTATCCCAACGCGCCGCAACGTCTGGCGGACCCGCGCGCCGCGGGGCTGGACATGATTATCCTGCGGGAAAGCACAGAAGGGCTGTTTTTTTCTGCGGCTGTTCACGGCCGGTTCGAAGTGCGCGGCGATGAAGAGGTTCGTGAGACATTGCGGGTGTCACGGGCCACCACCGAGAAGCTGCACCGATTTGCTTTCAAACTTGCGGAGCGGCGCAAGGAGCGGGGGAAATCTGCGCGCCTAACCTGTGTGGACAAAGCCAACGTTTTTGCCTCGATGGCCTTTTTCCGCAAGATTTTTGATGAAACCAAGGTGGCCTTTCCGGACGTGGAAGTTGGGTACAATTATGTTGACGCAATGGCGCTTGATCTGGTGCGCAAGCCTTGGGACTTTGACGTCATGGTCATGGAAAATATGTTTGGCGACATCCTGAGCGATCTGGCCGGCGGATTGGTCGGCGGTATGGGCATCGCGGCTTGTGGCGAAATTGGCGACGAAACAGGTCTGTTCCAGCCGGCACATGGCAGCGCGCCCGACATTATGGGGCAGGACAAAGCCAACCCACTTGCGGCAATCCTTAGCGGGGCAATGATGTTGGACTATTTGGCCGAGAAATCCGGCGATATGCGTCTTGAGACGGCTGGCGCGTTTATCGAAGGCGCAGTGGACGCAGGATTTAGTGACTATGCGCTGCGGCCTATGGAGTTTGGCGGGGATATGGGCACAAAAGCGGTGACCGCCGAAGTTTTGCGTCGCGTGTCAGGGGGCTGAAATGGGCATCTTGTTGGGGGCCATTGCAGATGATTTCACCGGTGCAACCGATCTTGCCAATACACTCGTCAAAGAGGGCATGCGGGTTGTTCAAACCATAGGGGTGCCGGACGCGGCGACTGCAACGGGAGACGTCGATGCAGTGGTCGTGGCGCTCAAATCGCGCTCAGCGCAAGTTGTCGACGCCGTATCACAATCGCTGGAGGCGTTGCGCTGGCTGCAAGCGCAAGGCGCGGAGCAGATCGTTTTCAAGTACTGCTCGACCTTTGACAGCACGCCTGATGGCAACATCGGGCCGGTTGCAGACGCGGTACGTGCTGAATTGGGCGCAGGTTGCGCGATTGTTTGTCCAGCGTTTCCTGATACTTCCCGTACGATTTATAAGGGGCATTTGTTTGTTGGTGAACTGCCTTTGCACGAAAGCTCGATGAAGGATCATCCATTGACCCCTATGCGCGACAGCAGCCTGATTCGTTTGATGAAGGCGCAGTCGGATGCAGAGGTGGGATTGGTGCCGTTGCAAACTGTGCGTGACGGGGCGGATGCGGTGCGCAATGCCATAAAGTCATTGGCAGTGGAGGGCATTGGATACGCGGTTGTTGATGCTCTCGATGACGCTGATTTGCGGGTGATAGGCACTGCGGCGCGGGACCACCCACTGATAACGGGCGGCTCCGGTGTGGCAACCGGCTTGCCCCAAAATTTTCGTAGCCGTGGATTGCTAGGTGCGCCGGCCAAGGCGTGCGCGCCAGTTGTGGCGGGGCGGGAGCTGGTTCTTGCGGGCAGCTGTTCTGCGGCGACGCGAGGCCAGATTGCGCGAGCCAAAGAGACTTGGCCGACACGCAAAATCGTGGTGGACCGGATCGCGGCAGGCGACGACGTTGTGGGCGATCTGGCAAATTGGGCTTTGGGACAGCACGATGAAGCGCCAGTGTTGATTTATGCGTCAGCTGATCCCGAAGAAGTGCGGCAAGTGCAGGCCATTTATGGCGTGGAGAAAGCTGGCGCGATGGTTGAGGAGGTCATGGGAGCCTTGGCCGCGCGGTTAAACCGAGCTGGATTTGGGCGTTTGGTGGTTGCTGGCGGGGAAACGTCGGGGGCGGTCGTGTCCGCACTTGGCGTAAACGCGCTGCGGATAGGACCGGAAATCGCGCCGGGCGTGCCGTGGTCAGAAGGCATCGGCACACTGCCTTTGGCGCTGGCTTTGAAATCCGGCAACTTTGGTGGGCCGGACTTTTTTGAAGAGGCCTTTGAGGTGGTGCGATGAGTGAGAGCAAACAGAGAGACGAGATTTGTGAGTTGGCTGCGTCGCTTTATACGCGGGGCCTGACGTTTGGGTCGTCGGGTAACGTATCGGTGCGCACCGACGACGGTTGGTTGATGACACCGACAGGTTCGACAATGGGCACACTGGATCCGGCGCGGCTGTCCAAGCTGGATTTCAAAGGCAATCACCTGGAGGGAGACAAACCCACCAAAGAAGCGTTTTTGCATATGGCGATGTATGACAAACGCGCGCAGGCGGGGGCGATCGTGCATCTGCACTCGACGCATTCTGTGGCCGTTAGCTGTTTGTGCGGGATCGACCACAAGAATGTGTTGCCGCCTCTGACGGCCTATTACGTGATGCGGATTGGCACCTTGCCGTTGGTGCCGTATTTCCCGCCCGGCGATCCGGATTTGGCCAAGGCCGTTTCCGAAATGGCGTCAGACCATCACGCGGTGTTGCTGGCCAATCACGGGCCGGTTGTGGCTGGGAAATCCTTGCAGGATGCGGTTTACGCAACAGAAGAACTGGAAGAAACAGCAAAACTTTTTCTGATGTTGCAAAGGTTGCAAACCCAGCCACTTACGGGCGCGCAGGTCGCCGAAATCAAACGCCGTTTTCCGGTGGAGTGCTAAGCCGTGTCGGGGTTGACGGTGGCGGTGATCGGGCTTGGCTATTTCAGTCAATTTCATTTGCAAGCGTGGCAGGATGATCCGCGCGTGGATAAGATTGTGGCGACGGATTTGTCAGAGGCTCGTCGCGACTGGGCACGGCAGAGTTTTGAAGTCGACGTGTTTGAAGGCGCAACGGCGGCACAAGTGGCTGTCGATGTCGATATTGTGGACATTGTTGCCCCGCCGCCAGCGCATGCCAATCTGATCGAGGCATTCTTGCGCCCGGGGCGGATAATTGTCTGTCAAAAGCCGTTTTGCACGTCGCTTGCAGAGGCTGAGGCGGTTGTGGCGAAAGCGGCGGAAGCGGGCTGCAAAATCGTGGTCCACGAGAATTTCCGATTTCAACCATGGCATCGCACGATTAAAGCGTTTCTGGATGCCGGAAAAATGGGGCAGGTGTATCAAGGTCGGTTCGGCTTGCGGCCTGGTGACGGGCGGGGTGAAGACGCCTATTCGGCGCGCCAGCCCGCATTTCGGGACATGTCACGACTGTTGATACATGAAACCGGCGTGCATTTTGTGGACCTGTTTCAATGGTTGTTTGGGACCATTACGGCCGTTTACGCCGACCTAGTGAAAATAAACCCGGTGCTTAGGGGAGAAGATGCAGGTCAGTTGCAAATGACCCACGCAAGCGGCACACGCAGCCTGTTTGATGGCAACCGTTTGATGGATCACGTCACCGACAATCCGCGCCGCACTATGGGCGAGATGTGGATCGAGGGGGAGGCGGGCTCGCTGCGGCTTGATGGGCTCGGTCGCGTCTTCTTTCGCGAATTCGGGACGCAGCAAGAGACAGCCGTTCCTTTGGTGGCCGATGTTGACGACACCGCATTTGGTGGCGGCTGCGTGGCCTACCTTTGCCAGCACGTGGCTGCTGCTGCAACGCACGCTGGTGTGTTGGAAAATGAGGCCCGAGACTATCTGAGCGTGATTCGTGCCACCGAAGCGGCTTACGAAAGCCATGCCACTGGTCGGAAAATTCAACTGTGAGGAGGGCGCGATGTATGTGGTGTGCGTGACATTCACCCTAAAGGCCGAGGCCAAGGAGCGGTTTATGCCGCTTATGCTGGCGCAAGCACGGAACTCGCTTGCGTTGGAACCGGAGTGTTTGCAGTTCGACGTCTGTTCTAATGAGCAGACACATGAAGTGTTTCTCTATGAGATTTATGCCAGTGAAGACGCGTTTCAGGTGCATCTTGCGACCACGCACTTCAAAGATTTCGACGTGGCCGTCCGCGATTTGATCGCAGACAAGGCCGTGTCCACCTTTGGCGACGTTGTCATAGGGTCTTAAACCCAGGCAGTCGGCATCTGTTTGCCCCCCGCAAAGCCAGTCGCTTTGTGGGGTTCTGGCGTTGTCCAATGTGTCAGAAAATACGCCAAATCCCCTTGTTTTTTTGACGCTTTACACCGAATGGGTGATTGACTCATTTAAAAAATTCAATAACGTATACATTGCTGTCGCCGTTAATGTGCGGGAGCACACTATGGGAGGAGCAAACATGAAACATCTAATTGCAGCGGCCGCGGTTTCGGTCGTCGCCACGTCGGCGCTCGCCGACAAGGTCACACTCAACATGCCGTCAACATTTCCCGGCTCGCTGATCCAATTGGGTCAGGCAGGGGTCAAGTTGCAGGACACGCTGAACCTGATTTCGGGTGGCGATATCGAGGTTGAGTTCTTTGAACCCAACGCGCTGGTTCCACCGCTCGAGATCTATGACAACGTGTCCAACGGATCGATTGATGCTGGTTGGTCCGTACCAGGATATTGGGGTTCGAAAAACTCGGCGTATAACCTGTTCGCTGCCGTGCCATTTGGCCCGTCCGCCGGGGAGTACCTTGCGTGGCACTGGTACGGTGGCGGCGAAGAGATGATGAACGAAATCTACAACCGCGACGGCATTCAGTCGCTGGTCTGTGGCATCATCGCGCCCGAAGCATCCGGTTGGTTCCGCAAGGAAATCAAGTCGGCTGAAGATCTTAAGGGTCTGAAGATGCGTTTCTTCGGTCTTGGCGCAAAGGTGATGCAGAAGCTGGGGGTGGACACGCAGTTGCTGGCGGGTGGTGACATCTATCCGGCGCTGGAACGTGGCACAATTGACGCCACAGAATTCTCCATGCCTGCGATCGATCAGAACCTCGGGTTCTACAACATCGCCAAGCACTACTATTTCCCCGGCTGGCACCAGCAATCCACGGTTCAAGAGTTGATGATCTCGAAGGCCAAATGGGACGGGATGGATGACCGTCAGCGCGGTTTGATCGAAACCGCTTGTAAGGCAAACGTGGCCAACCAACTTGCCGAAGGTGAAGCCATTCAAGGCAAAGCGTTAGCTGAGATGAAGGCGCAAGGCGTCAACATCCACCAGTGGGATGACGAGATGCTGGGCACCTTCAAATCTGCATGGGAAGAAGTTGTTGCCGAAGAAGCGGCGGCCAACCCTGACTTCCAGGAAGTCTGGGACAGCATGCAAACATTCCGCGCGGAATATGCCGTGTGGAGCGAACTTGGCTACCTGAAGTAAGGGGTCTTGCCGGTCCGGTGTTCATGCATCGGGCCGGCACATCAGATACGCCGCACCGAAGGCTTTTTAGTTACGTCAAACGGTGCGCTGAACGGAAGGAATTGAACCGTGCAAAGCCTATTGGGACTCAGCCGGCGGATTGATCGCTTGCTGGGCTTTTTTGCGTCAATCGGGGGGTGGCTCGGCTTCGCCTTGGTTCTTGTGGTCTGCTACGATGTAACCACGCGATATTTTGGTGTGCAAAAGCCCGCTGGGCTGAACTCCACCATGATCCAGGAGTTTGAATATTGGCTGCACTCCGGCTTGATTGTCTTCGCTCTTGGCTATGCATATGTGCGAAACGCGCATGTCAGAATTGACCTATTACGAGAGAATTTCTCGAACAAGACCAAGCACTTGATCGAGGCGATTGGGATTTCCTTCGCGCTTATACCCTATTCAGTGATTGGACTGTGGCTCAGTTGGCCGTTTGTAAAGCAGTCGTTTATCTCTGGTGAAATTTCAAAGTCACAAACAGGGCTTAGCAACTTGTGGATCGTCAAGGCGGGGCTGTTGGCCTTGTTCCTGTTGCTGTTGTTGGCGGGCCTATCGCAATTGATCAAAGCTGTCGCAGGATACCTTGGAAAACTAAGCGCTGAACAAGAGACAAACCTCTTTGGCGGGGGGCATTGATCATGGTTGAATTTCTCCCACTGTTCATGTTTGCTGCTCTAGGAATTTTACTGTTCTCCGGGTTCCCTGTCGCGTTCATTCTGGGCGGTGTCGGGCTTGGATTCGCCTTTATCGGTATAGTGCTGGGCGAGTTTCAGTTCATTTTCCTCAGGCTACTGCCAAGTCGGATATTCGGCGGAATTATGGAAAACCTGATCCTCACGGCGATCCCGATGTTCATCTTCATGGGGACCATGCTCGAGCGGTCCGGCATTGCGCGGGATTTGCTCAATTGTTTGCAGGTTTTGTTACGCAAAGTACCGGGAGGCTTGGCGCTTGCGGTCACCCTGATGGGCACAATCCTTGCGGCGACCACGGGCATAATCGGGGCATCGGTCATCATGATGAGCCTGTTGGCACTGCCTGTGATGATCGAGCGGAACTACAATCATGAGTTGGCAACCGGCACCATCGCTGCATCGGGCACATTAGGCATCCTCATACCACCGTCTATTATGCTGGTTATCATGGCAGATTTGCTGTCGCGATCGGTTGGTAACTTGTTTGTAGCCGCGGTGTTTCCGGGGTTGATACTGGCGGGTCTCTACGTGGCCTATATCGTCATTCGGTGTTGGATTAACCCTAGCCTTGCACCGCGATTGGAAGACAATATTGGCCCCCAGTCTTGGGGGGGCACCATTGTCATGGTACTGCGCAGTTTTGTGCCACCTGTTGTGCTGATCGCCATGGTTTTGGGTTCAATTTTGGGTGGATTAGCGACACCAACCGAAGCCGCGGGCGTTGGGGCGATGGGGGCCGTTTTGCTTGGGTTTATCAACCTCGTGTTGCTGCCTTGGATGGGCGTGAAGGAGTTTGTGTTAGAAGCTCCCGGCGCGGGCATTGGGCAGGACGCTCCCGAAGTTGGCAGCGGACTGCGCAATACGATGCGGGACTACTGGCAGGTGATCAAAGGTGTGGTTGATGCAACGGCGATGACCAACGCGATGATCTTTGGCATTTTTGTAGGCGCCACGCTTTTCAGTTATGTTTTCAGACGCTTGGGTGGTGATGATCTGGTTATAGAGTTTGTGAACCACATGGGGTTCGGCCCCTGGGGTTTGCTATTTCTCATTCTTGGCATCGTTTTCATTCTGGGCTTCTTTTTTGACTGGATCGAGATCACGTTGATCGTGTTGCCTGTCTTTGCTCCGATTATTTCGCAGCTCGATTTTGGCGACCATGTTAGCAAAGTCGAGGTCACCTATTGGTTCGCGATTTTGCTGGCAGTGCATCTGCAGACGTCGTTCCTGACTCCGCCATTTGGGTTTGCGTTATTCTATATGAAAGCAGTGGCGCCTAAGGAGGTCAAAATTCAGGAGATCTACCGCGGCATCATCCCGTTCGTATTGCTCCAACTTATCGGTCTGGCCTTGGTCATCACCTTTCCAGACATCGCGTTGTGGCTGCCAAGGGTGTTGTTGAACTGACCGGGTTTCATAACCGCCGCCTTTGTTACGAGGGCGGCGGTTGGTGCGGAAAGTCAGAGACCGAGATGATCCAGTCCCGCACTTGTTTTGCGTGCGGTGTCAGGGGCGTGTTTGCGGACCACACGACGTAGAATGCGTTTCCTGTACGCCAACTCCATTCCGGCTTTCCGGCCAATAGCTTGCGATCAATCAGATCCCGCACCACATGGTCCCAGCCGAAGGCAAACCCCTCGCCGGACATTGCCGCTTGCAAGACCAGCGCATAGTCATTCAAACGCAATCCGGAAACGATGTCGCGATCGCGAATGTTGTGGTGAGCGAACCAATCCGCCCAAGTGGGTCTTTCCCGAACAGGTTCTTCAAGATGAATAAGCCTCTCGTTCATTAGATTCGGGATGGAACGAAGATTGCGGGCGGCGGCCATTACCCTTGGTGATGCAACGGGGAAAATGATTTCTTCAGCGATTTTCGCGACGTGACAGCTGGGCCAATTGCCATTGCCCAAGCGTATGCCAAGGCTGATATTTTCCATGTCCAAATTTGGTTCACGGTCGCCGATTTGCAGGCGCAGGTCGATGGTTGGGTGTCGGTCATGTAGTTTTTGCAGACGTGGAACCATCCAATAATGAGAGAACGCCGAGGAACTGTTGAGGGTCACGTGATCTTCGCGCCCCATCTGGCGAACCGATTGAACAGATTTTTCAATATTGTCCAGAGATCTGGAAGTGTCGGAAAATAAACGATTTCCGGCGGTTGTCAGCGTGACTTTTCGGTGACCGCGTACAAAGAGGGTGACACCTAGAGCCTCTTCCAGCTGCTTGATAGCGGCACTTACCGATGGCTGCTGCATGTTTAGTTCCGCAGCCGCGCGGGTGAAGCTGCCGTGGCGGGCGGCGGCGGTGAAAATCACCAGATTGCGGGGTGAGTTTATCTGATTCCATATACTTGGCATAGCTTCTGTCTACTCAAATCATAGAGATAATCAAGGATCACGGATGCATCCGATCTGACTATGAAGGATCAGGTCCAAACATAAGGTGATCCCATGGCCCGTCGTTCGCGCCGTACATCTGAGAGCCGTATAGTCGCGCCGTATATCAAGCGTGTGCTGCCGTTCTTTGATCCGCTGGATGAGGAACAAATTGTCAAGCTTGAAGCGCAAGTGGACTGGATACTGGAGAACGTTGGCATTGCGTTTCGCGATGATCCCGAAGCGCTAAAAATCTGGAGGACTGCAGGCATCACGCCTGAAGGCGAATTTGGTGATCTGATCAAAGCCGATGCGCAATGGGTGCGGGCCCAATGCGCCAAAGCGCCAAGCGAGTTTGTGCAGCATGCCCGCAATCCGGCGCGATCGGTTACGATCGGTGGCAACAATCAGGTCTTTGCGCCGATCTATGGCGCGCCGTTTGTGCGGGATCTGGAAGGTGGGCGACGCTATGCCAAATTCGAGGATTTCGAGAAGCTTCTAAGGCTCTCTTATATGCATCCCAACTTGCACCACACAGGGTTGGTGATCGCGGAACCAACGGACATTCCGGTCAGCAAACGGCGTCTGGATATGGTGCTGGCGCATATGACGCAATCGGACAAACCTCACCTTGGGGCCATCACCGAAATGGAGCGGGCACAGGACAGCGTTGACATGGCTGAAATCCTGCATGGTTCTGATTTCATGGAAAACAATTGCGTCATCATGGCCAACGTCAACACCAACTCGCCTTTGCTGGTTGATAAGGTGGTGACACAGGCTGTGCGGGTCTATTGCGGGCGTGGGCAGGCCATCGTGGTGGTGCCGTTCATCCTGTCCGGCGCGATGGGGCCTGTGAGCACGGCAGCCAGCATCGCGCAAGCGATGGCGGAGGCCATGATGGTGTGTGCCTTTGCGCAATTGGTACGTCCTGGCGCGCCGTTTGTGTTGGGCAATTTCCTATCGTCCATGTCGCTGAAATCAGGCGCGCCGACCTTTGGCATGCCCGAGCCTGTGGTGTCGAACTATGTGGTTGGCCAGATGGCGCGGCGGCTTGGGTTGCCGCTGCGGTGCGGTGGATCCCTGTCAGCCAGCAAGATCGAGGATGCGCAGGCGGCTTATGAGAGCGCGGATAGCATGCATTCAACCATGCTGGCTGGCGCAAATTTCGTATTGCATTCAGCTGGTTGGCTCGAAGGCGGGCTGTGCACCGGATTTGAGAAGCTGATCATGGATGCGGATCGTTTGGGTGGCTATCAGAAGGTGCTGAGCCAAGGGTTGGATCTGTCGGATGAGGCGATGGCGCGGGACGCTTATGACGAGGTGGGCGCAGGGGGGCATTTCCTAGGGTGCGGACACACTATGCGCAACTATCAGAACGCGTTTTACGAGCCCGCCTTGAGCGACAGCGAGAACGTCGAAAGCTGGGAAGAAGGTGGCTCGCTCGACATGCGGGCACGGGCCTATGCCAAGTGGAATACGATGTTGGCGCAGTATGAGCCCCCTGAAATGGATATCGCCAAAAAGGATGCCCTTGAGGCCTTTGTGGCACGCCGCAAGGAGGAGCTTCCGGATGCCTGGTATTGAGGCGTGTGGCATTGGCAGAATCTATGCGTGTGCGCCACGGTTTAGGGATTTTGGCACTTCGGTATTGCGACTGCATCACGTCGGTATTGCGACGGTGCGAGAGTATGAACAAAGCGTAAAAACGAGAGGGGCGGAGATGCCTGAAGTCATCAAAGAGGGCGTGCAGGGAAAACCACTGCCGAGCCATGCCAAAGTGGTCATCATCGGCGGCGGCGTCGTTGGATGTTCTATACTGTTTCATCTGGCCAAGTTTGGCTGGAAAGATGCGGTTCTGCTGGAGCGGGACGAGTTGACCAGCGGGTCCAGCTGGCATGCGGCGGGGCAGATCCACACCATCAGCAGCGATCCCAACATCAGCCGCCTGCAGAGCTATACCATCGACCTGTATAAAGAGATCGAAGAGTTGTCGGGCCATTCCGTGGGTCTGCATATGACGGGCGGTTTTTATCTGGCGTCCAACAAGACGTGGCACGATTATCTGAAACGCGAGCGATCCAAGGCGCGCTATATGGGGCTGCATCAGGAATGGATCAGCCCCAAGGAATTGGCTGAGCGGCATCCGTTGATTGATCCCAAGCATTACTATGCGGCGTTGTGGGATGATCAGGACGGCGATCTGGATCCTTCCGGCACGACCTATGCCTTTGCAAAAGCGGCGCGCACGTTTGGGGCGCAGTATTTCACCCACACGCCTGCGACCAAGACGGAACAGCGGGCCGATGGGACGTGGGATGTGACCACGCCCAAAGGGGTGATCAATGCCGAGCATGTGGTGAATTGCGGTGGTCTGTGGGCGCGCGAGGTTGGGAAAATGGGCGGGATGAACATTCCTGTGCAGCCGATGGAGCATCATTATTTGATCACCGAGAAGATCGACGAGATCGCCAATTTTGGATCGCGCCTGCCGTGCGGGATTGATTACGAGGCCAATATCTATTTCCGACAGGAACGCGAGGGGATGTTGTTGGGCACCTATGAACCAGTCGGGGTGCCGTGGAAAGTTGACGGTACGCCGTGGACGTTCGGCCATGAGCTGTTGCCGCCAAATCTTGAGCATATTGCGGATCGGTTGGAGCTTGGGTTTGAACGCATTCCGGCGTTGGCCAATGCGGGGATCAAAGACGCGATCAACGGGCCGTTCACCTTTGGGCCTGATGGCAATCCGATGATCGGGCCGGTGCCAGGGATGACGAATTATTGGTGTGCTGTGGGCGTTATGGCGGGGTTCTGTCAGGGCGGGGGCGTGGGCCTTACGATGGCGGAGTGGATGATTGACGGGGAGCCGTCGATTGACGTCTGGGCGATGGATGTGGCGCGGTTTGGCAATTGGGCGAGCCCTGATTGGGGTACGGTGAAATCAACCGAGAACTATGAGCGCCGCTTTGTGATGACCTTCCCGAATGAGACGCTTCCAAAGGGGCGCAAACAGCAAACGACCGCGCTTTATGATCGGTTGCTCGCCAAAGGGGGCCGCATGGGGCAATCGTTCGGGTTGGAGCATGTGTTGTGGTTCGCGGATGGGCCAGAGGATGCCCATGAAGACCCGACGTTTGAGCGCAACCGCAGCCATGACTATGTTGCTGCCGAATGTGCTGCGGTGCGGTCAGGTGTGGGCGGCATCGAGGTCGCGAATTTTGCCAAACATGTGATCCGTGGGACGGGTGCGCGGGCGTGGCTTAACAAGACCATGGCGGGATTTATTCCCAAGCCCGGGCGTATGACGCTGACCCCGATGCTGACGGAAAAGGGGCGGCTTTATGGGGATCTGACGGTGGTGTGTTTGAGTGAGGAGCATTTCATGTTGTTCGGGTCGGGCGCCATGCAGGACGCGCATACGCGGTTCTTTGCGAGGACTTTGCCCGACGATGTGCGCCACACCAACGAGACCGAAAGCTGGCATGGGATTGCTGTGTCGGGGCCGAAATCGCGGGAGCTTCTGAGTCGGATCACGCGGGAGGATGTGTCGGCTGAAGGCATGGCGTTCCGCGATTGTCGCGAGACCTATGTGGGCGGCGTGCCTGTGGTGCTGAACCGGATCAGTTTCTCGGGCGAGTTGGGCTATGAGATTTATTGCCGTCCGCAGTATTTGATCCGCCTGTCAGAGGCGATTGAGGAGGCGGGTGCCGATCTTGGCTATCGTTGGTATGGCAACCGCGCGTTGATGAGTTTGCGGCTTGAGAAAGGTTGGGGCGCGTGGGGTCTGGAGTTCCGGCCGGATTTCAATGCGGTTGAGGCGGGGATGGACGTTTTTATCAACTGGAAAAAGGATTTCGTCGGTAAGGCTGCCACGGAGGCCGCGCGCGACGATGGAGTGGCGCGTAAACTGGTGACTTTGGTGATCGACACAGAGATCGACGTGACGCTGGATGAGGCGGTGATGCTTGGCGACGCGGCGGTGGGATACATCACCTCGGGCGGCTATGCGCATCACGTGGGCAAGTCGATGGCGATGGCCTATGTCGCCAGTGACCACGCCGCGGCGGGATCCGTACTGGAGGTGGAAATCCTTGGCGAGATGAAGCGTGCCGAGGTGCAGGGCGCGCCGGTTTATGATGCAAATGGCGCGAATATGCGGGCGTGACACATCGGCGAGGGGCAAACTTGATCGCGCAATTTGCCTCTCTCTGTTTCGTCGGGGGCTTTGCGTCGCGCGATTTTTTGATGCCTCAAAGTCCCACGGGCGAAAAGGCCACGATCAAGGCATCTGTCAAAGCCTCCTCGATCAGCGCGTCCTCAACGATTGTGGCAGCGACGCTGATTGCGGTATCTTCTGATGATCCGCCCACGACCTCCGCAGCGGTGCTGACGGCAACAGGAGAACTGGCAATTTCAGGCACAAGCTGAGCGGTGGGGGCGGCGGCCTCGGATGCGCCGAGCACCGCGGACTCCGCCGGAACCAGACTTGAGCTGGCTACGTTTCCGCTTCCACTTGCACTGGCGGCGTCTAGACCGCCCGCCTCTTCTGCGGCACCCAAAGCCTGACTGGACGCGGCTTGAGAGAGAACCGGAACCGAGTCGGCTGCGGAACCGGCAACGGCGTCCGCACCACCCATTGCGCCATAATCGGCCGCGGCCTGTGCTGGCAAAAGAGGGTCAGCCGCTTGTGCGCCAGCAACTGCTGCGCCTGCCTCGGGGGCACCGGCACCGGCGGCGGCACCGGCACCAGCTGCTTCTGGCGCTACCTGAGCGGCCGGATAGGCCGCGTCATAGGCCAGTTTGCAGGCAATTCCGGTTCCGATTGCGCCGCCCAAAAGGGAAACGCCTTGCGAGGTGTAGGTCCCCACTGACGGCGGGTCCTTTGCCTCGGTGTCGCTGACCACTCCAGCTGAGGTGGCGCCGATCAGGGAGATGGCAGAGCCCACACAACCGGCCAGTTTAAGTCCGGCATGTCCATCCGGATCGCGGCCCGAGGATGGGTTGTTGAAAACGAAGGCGTAGGAATTGGCAGAGTCGGCTTGGACCGGCGAGCCGCCAAATCGGCTGTCGGCGCGCATAAATCGTGTTGTTGCAGGATCATAATAGCGCGCGTCAAAATAGTAGAGACCTGTTTCGGCGTCCAATTCCTTGCCCGTATATTTGAAAACCGCGGTGTCGGGACCCGCTGCCGTGACCTGCCCAAAGGGTTGGTAGTCGTAGGTCGTGACCTTCGCGCTGTCCTCGTTCGTGGTTAAGACCACGCTATATTGATAATCATTGTGCAAAAACAACGGTGACTCCGCCGTCGAAGGAATTCCGGTGCCGCCGGAAATATCCTGACCTGTCGCCGATTGCGCCAGCGGACCATTTGGCCCGACAAGCAGACGGTTTTTAAGAGTGTTGCCGCCGTTTTGGAACTCTTGGTATGTGCTGGAGGGGTAGAGCGACACGGTTCCGTCCGCCTGATATTTGGCAAGGCGTCGACCACGATAGTCGTAGATGTATTTGCTGTTCGCGGTGGCGCCCTTTTTCTGGGCGGAGATCATTCGGTTGCGGCCGTTATAGGTGAACGTCCAACTTTCATCTGCGCGGTCCACGCCAGTCAGATTGCCCATAGAGTCATAGACGGCTGAATACACCTGACTGCCGTTCTCGGTGCCTGCGGTCACTTTGTTTCCGTCATAGGTGAAGGTCACGCCTGAGCCTTGGGTCAGGTTTCCGGCAGTGTCATAACCGAAGGTGAAATCGGTGCCCGTGGCGCTGTCTGTAACGCCGGTCAAACGCTGGTTGGCATAGGACAACGTGCGTTGTGGGGCGCCAGAGACACTGGCCAGATTGCTGAGATTGTCCCAAGAGTAGGTCTGGGAAAACAGCGTTGCCGGTTTTGGGTCGGTTATGGCGATGCTGTTGATGTCCCCAACCGGAGAATACGCGCGGGTATCGGTGACGTTATTGCCAAAAACGGTCCGCTGTGGTGGCCCGAGCGCCGTAAATTCGCTGAAGGTCGCATAAGTTTCCCCATCAAGCCCCACTGTGACATGGCGGTCCATGTCAAACCCGTTGCTGATGGTGCTTTGATCCGGATTGGTCTGCGAGATCAGTCTGCCTTGGGGGGTGTATGTCTTTTGGGTCACGAAGGGATTTGGTTGGCCGTTCACCGTCAGGGATATCTGTTGTTTGCGCTGGTAGGCGTCGTAGCCAAACCCATAAGTGGACTCCGCTGTTGTGCCAGAAGATACCTGCGCGGTGGTCAGATTGCCCTGACCAAATGTTCCCGCGTCATAGGTGTAGCTGATTTGCGTGCCATCGGGGTAGGCGCGGGACAGAACACGGCCAAGTTGGTCGTGGGTCAATGTCACCGTGCCGTTGGCCTGTGAAATCGTATCCAAATAGCCCGTCAATTTGTCGTGTTGGTAGGAAAAGGCACCGCGATCAGGGTGCGTCTTTTTCGATATTCTACCAAGTGAATCGCGCGCAAAGGTGTAAACCTGTGCCGTGCCGGCAGCCGGCTGGGTGAGGGTGGTCAGCCGTCCGAGGAGATCACTTTCGTAGGTGGTGGTTGCGTTGTTGTCCTCAGGGATCACCAACTGGCTGAGGAATCTTTTGTTGGCGGCGTATCTGTAAGTCTCGGCCTTGGTGTATTTGTAAGACTGGTTTGCCGCCTGAACCTTGGTGACAACCTGACCCGTCGCCGTTTCGCTGTAGTCGTATGTGGTCAAAGTTGTTGCGGTGCCATCCTGACCTGTCGGCGCGGTTGCGCTAAGTATCCGGCTTTGGGAGTCGTAAACGTTGGTGGCGAAAACCGGTGCGTCGGCAGGGTAAAACGGGGCAGCAGAAGTCAGAACTTTGTGTTTGGAGTCAAAGGTCAGGAGCCGGAGGGTCTTCTCCGCTTTTTCTGGGTCCTGGCGTATTGTTTTATAATGTCGACCAAGCCCGTCTGAATAATGCTTGTCCCAAAAAGACGTCGGCGCGGCACCGGTTGGCCAACCGGTGACATGGGTTATCTGCTGCACCGGAACATTGTTTTCCAACTGAAAGCTGGTGGTCGTGAGGTTAACCACGTCTTTTGGCGCCACATCTGGGCCAATTGTGTCGAGCGCGGAGAAGCAGGGCTGATCAAAGACAACGGGTGTCTGAGCGTTCGGCGCAGGGCCCTGTGTCGCCATTTTGCGGCCAAAACCGTCATAGCAGGTGATTTTGGGCTGCTGGTTGGGTTGGATAGTGACCGAGTTCAGGCCAAATCGGGGGTCATATCCGTAATTCCAAGTCAGCGATGTGCCCGCCTCGTTCGGAGGGCTGGTCCGCGTGTCAGGATACGTATGATAAACGGAGTCATAGGTGGTCGAAAAAGTGGCCTTGGAGGGCAGGGATTTGGTGATTTGATTGCCAAATGGATCGTAGGTGTAGGCGTATGACAAGGTGCCTGCGTTGGAGTCATCCCAGTGCGCCTTTGACGTCAGGTTCATGGCTGCGTCATATCCGCGGATTATCAGGCTGATGTCACCTGTTTGAAACGTTGCAATCTGGGTCAGATCGTTGGTGGCGCTGACTTTGTGATGCACCGGATAGCCAAGCCGCCAGGTTGCGGCATCGTTTGCGTACTCATGCAGCTCATATACGGTGTCGGCGCTGGGCGTTGTGGGGGCCGCTTTTGTTACCAAACCAAGCTTGGCGGACACAGCCACATTGCCAAAATCGTCATAGGTGAACGTGTGGCCAAGAGACGAGACATATGCGCCGTTGTCGTATTGATCGGTTCGGGTCGCCACTTTTTGTGGATCGTAAATCACCTGATTTGGATCGACGCCTGCGGATGTTTTGACGGGGTCGTACGTCGTGTAATGCGCCGACACCGTACCGCCCGCAGGAAATGACGGATCCGTATTGGCCGGCGCGGCAAGAGTCACCGATGCCAGTTTTCCGGTTAAGGGCCATGTTTGGTTGTAAGTCATCGTGGTTTCGCGGCCCGCGTTTTTATCCGCGGTGTCGACGGTCTGAAATCCCATCCAGCCGCGACCTTGCAGGTTCATAACGGCGTCCGAATACGTTTTTTCATAGGGATAGCTGAATGTGCTGTCAGTCGCATTTGGATCGTTGGCCACAGAGTAGGATTTCGTCACATAGTAAGACCCGCCCAGATTTGCCCTTGAACGGTAATTTGGCAGGCTTCCCGATTGAATGAGAGGCGGGTAGTTCTGAAAATGGGCCAGCGCAGACTTGGAATTTTGTGAATAAACCGTCGCATCGGACAAAGGCGCATATGCCACGGTTCCAACGGCACCTGTGGATTTGGTGAAACCGGTGATGCGGTCCGGGTTCACCCCTGCGGTCAGACCCACTTTGGTCCACGCATTCCCAAAGGCGATCAGGTCGGCCATGCCGTCGGAATTCATGTCGGCCATAAAACGGGTTGTTTCACTTGGCGTGCCGCCGGCATCCAAAGCCAGTTCAGGCAACGTGGTCTGGTCCCACGTTGCCATTGTGAAACTCCGACCAGTGGAGGTCGCGATGTTGATGCTTGGACCGGTGATCGCGACAACGTCGGCCATACCATCGCCGTTCACGTCCGCCATCATCACAGGAGTGTTGGTCCAGTTTATGGCCGTGCTTGGCGTCCAGCTTGCAAAAGTCTCAAATCCGGCGCCGTTTGACAGGGCGACTTCGATCTGTTGCGCCGCGGCTGTGAGGGTGACGATGTCAGCCAAACCATCGCCGTTCACGTCCGAAATCATCCGAGGTGTGGTGTTGTCCCAAGGTTGAGGAACTGCGAGCGTCTGGTCAAATCCGGTTTTGTCAAAGGAGGTGGATGTCGATAAGGCCGCAGTCATCGAAGCCCCATCAAAGCCGAGAACATCGGAGCGTCCGTCGCCGTCAAGGTCGGCCAGAACCAGCGGGTCTGCGTTGGTGAAGTCTGTACTCCAACTTGCGGCGGTGGCAGGGAATCCAGACCATGCCGCGCCACTGTTGGCGCCGCTTAGTGCCACCCAGACAACGTCGTCCTTATAGCCCACGATGTCGGTGTGGTGATCGCCGTTGACGTCACCAAGATAAATGTCGGTTTGGGCGTTCCAGCCTGTGGAAATCGCAAAGATGTTGTCAAAGGTCTGTGGTGCGGCAAAACCTGATCCGGTGGACAGCGCGACGACGGTTCCAAGCTCGTTGAACCCGACGATATCGCTTAGGCCGTCGCCGTTCACATCCGCCAGCCGACGGCGCATGTCCGGTTGCCAGGATGGCGTGCTTTCGAGGCTGAATTGGTCACTCCAGGCAGCAAGCGCGCCAAACCCCGATGTCGTCCCCTTTGCGACCTGCACGCCGTTTTGAAAGGCGACAAGATCCAGAATGCCATCGCCGTTCACATCCGCCAGAGTATAGGGAAAGTTCGGATTTCTTTCGGTAAACACATTGTTCCAGTCAGCCGCCGCGTCAAATCCTCCTTGTGTGGCAGGGGCAATTCCGCCGTTTTGCCAAGCGAACGCTGTCGACGGCAGAGATTGCCCGATCGCGGTGCGCTGGATCGCAGTCACTCTGGACCGTCCGGTCGTGGGCGAAGTGTCGTAAGACATCTGGTAGGCGCTGACCATTGTGTCCCCGACAAAGGTCTGAACTTCGGTCAGCAAAACAGGTTCCTCGACCACATGACCGGCTTGAAAATGTGTCATCACATCCGGTCGCGCCGTATAGGCGAATTTTACAAAACGGTTGGCCGCGACGCCTTGTCCGGAATTTGCGGTATAGGCGATTTGAGCAGGATACACCCGCCCTGTGTAGGTCCCACCCTGGACCGGGGTCTGGGTATAAGTCACGGTCATGGAGTTGCCGTTCAGGTCAGTCACCTGATTGAGACGCCAGACGCGGACGTCTGGCTGGCCGACAGCCGTGGCCCGGCTGTCAGCTGAGCCGCCGAAGTCCATGACGTGGCCTTCTTTGGTGATCACCGTGAACGATTCCGGCCCCGAACCCGCGACACCGTTTGAGGTCACTTTGCTCCAGGTATCCAGTTCCGTACGATAGGTTGTGCCGGCGGCGCCATACACGCCGCTGGTGTTGATCAGGCGTCGCCCCTGATACGCAAACCGGTCGTTTGTCTGATCGTATTTCACCGGCGTGGACATGCCATCAATGGCAATGATCTGACCGGTCCGTTTGATCAGCGCGAGCCCGGACAGGTTCCAGCCCACCCCCAACAAATCGTTGCCGGATTGGCTGTTGTAAGTCAGGTTCAGGTTTGGATGAAGTTTGTTGATCCCCGGTGGCATTTTGATGGGGATGGAATATGAAAACGCCCCGTTCTGATCGACAGTCGCCTTGCCTGCGAGGCTTCCGGGCACCACGGTTTCTGTGGCGGTTTCCGCGTTTTGGGACATCGAAGGGCCGCCCGCAGCGACGAATAGCATCACCAAGGCCCCAGTGAGCGCGCCAAGGCGCCAAGCGTTTGAGCTGGCCGGTGTTGGAGTTTTACTGGCCGCACACGCTTTGCTTGCACACCCTTTGCTTGAACGGGCAAATTCGGATTGGTCTGGTTGGGCGCCAACAGGGCGGATCACATATACCATGTTTGAATTCCTTTTTCGCAGCATTCAATTGCAGGCAAACGGACCGCTTGGTCGTGTGCCGAGCAGGGAGGCGGACGTAAGCCGCGCGTCAAGATTCAAGTCCCAGACAGCGCCGCGTCGGTCATAACGGTTCGCCAGAATGATGGCTGGCCGCGGTTGGCGGGATCATGGCACGGGTCAAGCGATCCGGCCTGTGGGACCCCGACGCGCCTGTCATTCAGCGGAGCGTCGGGATAGATCGGTCGGATCAGTTGTTGGGCCCGGTAAATGTTGTTGTCACACTCACGGAATCGCCGCTTGGGAAACTCGCGGGAGAGTTTGTCACGGTCCACGACCCGGCGCTTCCGCCTTTGACGTATCCGACGCTGCCAGAGTTGCTTCCCGAATACGGGATGTCGTATGTGAATTTCCAGATGCTTGCATCATCAAGGGTGTATTCAAAGCTACCCACGGCCCCCGTCATAGTGCCGTCGGTTCCAAGGGCCGAAAATTTGGCTGTGGCGCCCTTGGCGATGGTTGTCGGTGCGGTGGCAGCGTGACCAGAGGAGGCAGAAGGGGAGCCTACCAAGGTCATCGTTCCGTTGGTGCTGTTCACAATCGTACAATGGAATTGCATATCGCCGGACATAAGGGGCCTACTTTCTTGAAAATGGAGTGCAATAAAAAGGGGGGTAGTGTCTTAACGCCAAATACTTCTACTTTAGGTTGCGATTTTCTTCCCCTTACGTCAACTGATTTGCGATGGTGTGGCGCGGGATGGCGGGCGTGGGCACGCATGTCGCGGCGCGATTGGGTCGAAGTAAATTATGTGGAAAAAGGGGACATTTGCCGGTGTTTCGGGCTGCACGCAGACCGTGCCGCCAAGGCACTTTGGGTTAAGGGCACTTGACCCGGATCGTGCCGCCCCAAGCGTATATAAGTGCCAAGGCCCGCCGATCTGACGGGCCTTTTTTGTAGCGACTTCCTTATCGGATCCGATGTGTGATTGCCCAGGATCGTGGTGTGATCAAAACCGCGATCTTTTGGGCGGACTGACGCCGCAAATGCACACAGGCGTCAGCGGATCCGCAGGCCGGTGTCGCTGTCAAACAGGTAAAGACGTTTGGTGTCCACGCTGAGACCGACGGTTTCACCCTCGGGGCTGCGGGTGTCGCCGCGTTCTTCGACGATCATCTGCTCCCCGTTTGGGGACGAGAGATAACAATAGCTGACCCCGCCGAGGGCTTCGGTCAACTCGATCTTCAGCTCCTCCGCGCTGTGGTCGAGTTCGATGTGTTCGGGACGGATGCCAACGGTCACCTTGCTCATGCCTTCGCGTAGCGCAACCGGGGAGGCCTGCGGGGTGCTAAAGGCGGGATGAACCAGATTGCCGTCCACCACATCGCACTCAAGGAAGTTCATCGCAGGCGAGCCGATGAAACCGGCGACAAAGCGGTTGTTGGGATCACGGTAAAGATCAAGCGGCGCGCCAACCTGTTCGATCATACCGTCGCGCAGCACGACGATCTTGTCTGCCATTGTCATGGCTTCGACCTGATCGTGGGTCACATAGATCATGGTGGCGCCGATTTCCTGATGCAGGCGGGAAATTTCCACGCGCATTTCGACACGCAGTTCCGCATCAAGGTTGGAGAGCGGCTCGTCAAACAGGAAGACTTCGGGGCCACGGACAATGGCGCGGCCAATGGCAACCCGCTGACGTTGACCACCCGAAAGCGCTTTGGGTTTGCGCGAGAGATAAGGGTCGAGTTTCAGAATCGCGCTGGCCTTGGCGACTTTTTCTTCGATTTCGGGTTTCGGATGGCCATTCATGCGCAGACCGAAACCCATGTTTTCCGCCACGCTCATGTGCGGATAAAGCGCGTAGGTTTGGAACACCATGGCCACGCCGCGTTTGGCTGGGTCAACATGGGTCACGTCGCGCTGACCGATGCCGATTTGGCCTTCTGTGGTCTCTTCCAGACCGGCAATCATCCGCAAAAGCGTTGACTTGCCACAGCCCGAGGGGCCTACAAAAACACAAAACTCGCCGTCTTCGATGTCGAGGTCGATGCCGTGGATCACCTGAGTTTCGCCGTAGCGTTTGATCGCGCCTTTGAGCGTTACACCTGTCATGGGTTCATCACCTTTTGTTGTCGTGTTTCTGGGAACCGCCAAGCCTGCGCTTCGCGACCAATGCGGGTCGCGGTGTCGATCACACGGGGCGCCCAGTCTTCGAGTTGTTCCAATGAGGTCCGGCTTGTGGGGCCGGTGACCGAGAGCGCGCCAAGGGGGCGGCCGTTTTTGGTCAGGATTGGCACCGCCACGCAGACGATGCCGGGTTCGTGTTCTTCGCGGTCAAACCCATATCCGCGCGCGCGGATGTTGGCGAGCTCCGCGCGCAGTTCGGCTTCTGATGCCAAAGTTGTTGGTGTGAAGCGGTGAAAGCTTTGTTGTTGGATCGCACGGTCCAGTTCAGCCTCGCCCAAAAAGGCCATCATGGCTTTGCCAACACCGGTGCAATAGGCGGGGCCGACTTTTCCAGCCTGCGAATACATTTCGACCGGTTGGCGGGCGTTGCGTTTGTCCACATAGAGCACTTGCGAGGCGTCCAGTTGGGCAAGGTGCACGGTTTCGCCGATCTCAGCGGAAAGCGCATCAAGGTGCGGGCGCGCGATGGGGGCGAGTGAGCTTGTGGTCCAGGCTGCGTGCGCAAGACGCACAAGGCGCATCCCCAGCGCATAGGTTTGGCGGTCCGCGTCGTAGGACAGCATGCCCTGATTGGTCAGGGTTTGCAGAAAGCGATATAGCGTCGCTTTGGGATAGGCGCTGTTGTCTTGCAATTCACCAAAGCGCACAGGCCGCTTGTAAGCCGCAACCTGATCCAGCACGTCCAGTGCTTTGCCAACTGTTCCGTCCCCTGACATGGGTGTTTTTCTCCTCCTCGTCTCAGGCTTGCGCCTAAGAATCTGTTGACAAGCTAGCCGACTCCGTGTGTAGATTTCAATATGTAAAACGCGGTTTCAAATAATGAAACCAAAACTTGCATGAATTTTGGAGCACAGGGAGGACACAATGCTTTCCAAAATCAAAACCACCGCTGCCGTGGCCGCGGTCGTATCGTCGTTTGCAGTGCCTGCTTCGGCAGAGCTGTCGGGCGATCTGACAATCTTCTTGGACACATCGAACCCGGCGCCTCGCGCCACGATGGAAGCCATGATTGGTCGCTTTGGGGAGAAGCACCCCGATCTGAACATCGAAACAACGGTGATCGATCGCGAAGCGTATAAAACACAGATCCGCAACTTTCTGACCGCGAACGCGCCAGACGTTGCCACTTGGTACGCGGCCAACCGCATGCGTCCATACGTAGAAGCGGGCCTGTTTGAAGATGTTTCCGACCTCTATGCAGAGCCGGCAATGGCCGAAGGTCTGGCATCCACCAAAGGTGCGCTGACCATTGACGACAAGCAGTGGGGCGTTGCCTATACCTACTACCAGTGGGGTGTTTACTACCGCAAAGACATCTTTGCCGAGCTGGGTCTGTCTGAGCCAACCACTTGGGACGAAGAAAAAGCAAACTGCGCCAAGATCGTCGACTCGGGCCGTGCTTGCTATACCATTGGTACCAAGTACCTTTGGACTGCTGGCGGCTGGTTTGACTACATGAACATGCGCACAAACGGCTTTGATTTCCACATGGATCTGGCCGCAGGTAAAGTTGCTTGGACTGACGAGCGCGTGAAGCAGACTTTCATGAACTGGAAAGAGCTGATCGACATGGGCGGCTTTGTGGCTGATCACCAGACCTACAGCTGGCAGGAAGCGCTGCCGTTCATGGTCAAAGGCGAAGCTGCTGCCTACCTGATGGGTAACTTTGCTGTGGCTCCGCTGCGCGAAGCGGGCCTGACGGATGATCAACTGGACTTCTACCAGTTCCCAATGATCAACCCAGACGTGGCTTTGTCGGAAGATGCTCCGACAGATACATTCCACATCCCTGCAAACGCCAAGAACAAAGAAGCTGCACGTGAATTCCTGCGCTTTGCAACTTCGGCTGAAGAGCAGACCATCATTAACAACGGCAAAAACCTCGGTCAGTTGCCTGTGAATGCTGGCTCTTCTGTTGATGAAGACAAGTTCCTGCAGCAGGGCTTCAAGATGCTTTCCACCAACTCTACCGGCGGCGTTGCCCAGTTCTGGGATCGCGATGCACCTGCAGAGATGGCCAAAGCATCCATGGAAGGTTTCCAGGAGTTCATGGTCAAGCCAGACGAGCTGGACAAAATCCTGGCGAAACTCGAGCGCGCACGCGGTCGCATCTACAAATAAGTGTTTCACCTGCGCGCCTTGGCGCGTGGGTCTCACTTGAAATTGACAAGGCGGGGATTTCCTCCGCCTTGTCCCCCTCAAAAACCGGGCACCCTTTATGACCGTAGCATCCGACATTCCCGAGACCGAAAGCTGGTTCCATCGCAACCAGCAAAAAATAGCGCCGTGGCTTTTTCTGGCGCCGGGTATCTTGTTCTTTTCAGTCTATGTGATTGCGCCGATTTTCCAGTCGTTCAACCTGTCGCTTTATGAGTGGGACGGGCTTGGTAAGGCGGAATACGTCGGCCTGAGCAACTATGAGCAGCTGTATTGGGAATATGTCGACCGCGACGCGTTCTTTATTTCGTTGAAGAACAACGTGATCTGGCTGGTGATGTATTTGCTGGCGATCCCTGCGGGGCTTTTCATCGCGCTGTTCCTCAATCAGACAGTGCGCGGCATTCGTCTGTATAAGTCTCTGTTTTTCTTTCCGTTTGTGATTTCGCAAGTGGTGGTCGGGCTGGTGTTCAGCTGGTTTTATGACCCCAACTTTGGCCTGCTCAACACGATGCTGGGCTGGATCAATCTTGGGCCGATCAACGTGCTGGGCAACGAAAATCTTGTGACCTATGGCATCATCATCGCCGGTCTGTGGCCACAAACGGCGTATTGCATGATCCTGTATTTGACCGGTTTGAACGCCGTGGATCCAGAGCAGATCGAAGCCGGTCGTCTGGATGGCGCCAAGGGCCTGCGGATGCTGTGGCACATCATTCTGCCGCAACTGCGTCCTGCCACATTTATTGCATTTGTCGTCACCATCATTGGCGCGCTGCGCAGCTTTGATTTGGTGTCGATCATGACCGAGGGCGGGCCGTTCGGGTCCAGCCGCGTGCTGGCTTACTACATGTTCGAAGTCGCCTTGTCCGAATACGGGTTCCGCATGGGGTACGGTGCTGCCATCGCTGTGGTGCTGTTCCTGATCATGATGGTCTTCATCGCCTACTTCCTGTGGTCGATGTATCGCGAAGAGAAGGGCCACTGAGATGTTTCCTCAACCGATAGAAAAACAATCTGCTGGCGCACAGTTCGCCTATAAATCGCTGCTGCCCGTTGTGCTTTTGCTTTGGCTTGCGCCTTTGTTGGCTGTGGCGCTGTTCTCGATAAAACCGGGTGCGGACTTTAGTTCTGGCAACTACTGGGGTGTACCTTCGAGCTTTGAGGGCCTGACCAACTATGGGCAGGTGTTCTTCAACTCCGATATGCCGCGCTATTTGCTGAACTCTTTCATGATCACCATCCCGACGGTGATTGGTGCTGTGGCTTTGTCTTCGATGACGGGCTTTGCGCTGGGCGTGTACAAATTCCGTGCCAACATTTGGATCTTCTTTTTGTTTGTCGCCGGTAACTTTGTGCCGTTTCAGATCCTGATGGTGCCGGTGCGGGACCTGACATTGAGCCTTGGGTTGTATGACACCAAAGCGGGTCTGGTGCTGTTCCATGTGGCGTTTCAGACGGGGTTCTGTACGCTGTTCATGCGCAACTTTATCCGTGCTTTGCCGTTTGAGTTGATCGAAGCGGCGCGCGTCGAAGGTGTGAGCGAAATCAAGATCTTCTGGTATGTGGTTCTGCCTTTGATGAAGCCTGCGCTGGCGGCTTTGTCGGTGTTGATCTTCACCTTCATCTGGAACGACTATTTCTGGGCGATTGTTCTGACACAAGGGCCCGACAGCCAGCCAGTGACCGCAGGGATCACCAGCTTTAACGCGCAGTTCCGTGCGGCCTATCACATGATGAGCGCGGGCTCGATCGTGGCGGCGTTGCCACCTGTGGCGATGTTCTTCCTGATGCAGAAACACTTTATTGCAGGTCTCACCCTGGGAGCCGTGAAGTGAACAAAACGATGCAGTCCTGGCGCATTGATGCGCCGGGTCAGACGCTGGTGCTGGCCTCGGACGGGCGGACACCGGTGGCCGTCTATTGGGGGCCATCGCTGCCTGAGGATCAGGATTTGGGCGCGATTTGTGATGCGGCCAAACGCGATGTGACGGGTGGGATGATTGATTCCTTGCCGGAGCTTTCGCTGTGCCCTGAAGAGGGCGACAGCTTTCAGGGGCAGCCGGGGATCAAGGCCTATCGGGACGGTGCGCCGATGTATCCTCGGTTTGCGTTTGTGTCCGGCAACGGCGGCGAGTTTGTCTGTCGTGACGCGGAGTTGGGGCTGACACTGACCTTTCGGTTTGAGGTGCAGGGCGCGGTGATTGCGGCGTCGACGTCTTTAACTTCGGATCGTGAAATCACTCTGCACCATTTGGCGGCGCCCGCGATGCCGGGACCGCAGTTTGCCGACGAGATTTTGGATTTCTCAGGCCGCTGGATTGGCGAGTTTCAAATGGAGCGTGCGCCATGGCGGGTCGGCACCCATATGCGCGAGGCGCGGGGGGGGCGGTCCGGTCATGAGACGCCGCCAATTGCCTATTTCCCCGAGACCGGCGCGACAAGCACGCGTGGTATCGTTTTTGCCATGCATTATGGCTGGTCCGGTGGCCATGTGATGTATGCCGACGAGCAGCCCGATGGGCGGCGTCAAATTCAATTTGGCCACGCCACTGGCACGCGCGCAGCGGGCACCGAATTTGAGACCGGCACACTGTATCTGGCGGCGTCGGAGACGGGTCTGAATGGCTGCGCCGTGGCGTTTCAGCGGCATCTGCGCGATGCGTTGATCACCTGGCCGCATCCTGATCGACCTCGGCCAGTACATTACAATTGCTGGGAAGCGATCTATTTCGACCATGATTTTGCAGAACTGGCGGCGATTGCCGATCGGGCTGCGGCATTGGGGGCCGAGCGGTTTGTGCTGGACGACGGCTGGTTTGGCAAACGTGATGATGACACATCGTCCTTGGGCGATTGGGACATTGATCCGCGCAAATGGCCCGATGGGCTGACGCCGCTGATTGATCACGTTCAGGCGCTGGGCATGGTCTTTGGCCTGTGGTTTGAGCCCGAGATGGTCAATATGGACAGCGATCTGGCACGCGCCCATCCCGATTGGATCTTGGGTCGCGCCGATCAGGTTGAGGGACGTCAGCAACGCGTGTTGGATCTGAGCAATCCTGAGGTGCGCAGCTATCTTTATGACAAGATCGCAGCGGTGCTGTCGACGCATGACATTGATTACATCAAGTGGGATCACAACCGCCTGTTGCCGGTTGCGGATGCGGCGCAAGGCGATGGTATCTATGCGCTTTTGGCGCGGTTGCGGGCGGATTTCCCACAGGTGGAAATCGAGAGCTGCGCCTCGGGCGGCGGTCGGATCGACGCGGGTATCTTGCAGCACACACAGCGGGTTTGGCTGAGCGACAGCAACGATGCGCTGGAGCGGTTGCGCATTCAACATGATGCAGCGCTGATGTTGCCGGCGGCGGTCACTGGCAGCCACGTTGGACCGCGTCATTGTCATACGTCGGGGCGCGTGCATGACATCCGGTTCCGCGCTTGGGTGGCAGCGCAGCGCCACATGGGGTTTGAGATGGACCCGCGCGAGTTGACCGACGACGAAGCCGAGGTTTTGACGCGGGTCACGGCGTGGTGGAAAGCCAACCGCGACTGGCGCATGGGGGCCGATATCCTGCGGCTGGACAGCGCCGATCCAAGCGTGATCGCAGAACAGCAATTGGCGGCGGATGGCACGCAGTTTGTGGTTTTTGCGGGCAAAGCCGCGAGTGGCAAGCAGAACATGCCGCGCCCGCTGCGCCTGACCGCGCTTGAGGCTGAGGCGCGTTACAAGGTGGCGCTTATCAATCGTGATGAGGCCAACCACCTGAGCCGGATTTCTATTCCGCTGAAAGAAGGGCCGATGGTCCTGACAGGTCAGCAGCTGATGCAACAAGGTTTGATCCTGCCGTGGTCCTTTCCGGACCGTTTGTGGGTGGTCGAAGGAACGAAGATATGACGAAGAAGCGCCGGTCACAGGACTGGTATGGCATGATGGACAAGGACGGCTTTATCCGACGCAGCTGGATGAAGAACCAAGGCTATCCGGATCATGCTTTTGACGGCCGACCAGTGATTGGCATTTGCAACACATGGAGCGAACTGACGCCGTGCAACTCGGGTCTGCGTGAGTTGGCCGAAGGTGTGAAACGCGGCGTTTGGGATGCGGGTGGTTTTCCGGTCGAGTTTCCGGTGATGTCGCTGGGCGAAACCCAGATGAAGCCGACCGCGATGCTGTTTCGCAACCTGTTGTCGATGGATGTGGAAGAGAGCATCCGCGCCTATGGCATGGACGGTGTTGTCTTGCTGGGCGGCTGTGACAAGACCACGCCGGGGCAGTTGATGGGCGCAGCGTCGGTGGATTTGCCGACGATCGTCGTAAGCTCTGGCCCGATGTTGTCTGGCAAGTGGAAAGGCCGCGATTTGGGCTCCGGCACGGATGTGCGCAAGTTCGCGATGGACGTGAAAGCGGGCGACATGACGCTTAAGGATTTCATGGCCACCGAGTCCGGCATGAGCCGGTCCAAAGGGGTGTGCATGACCATGGGCACGGCCTCGACAATGTCATCGCTGGTTGAGGCGATGGGAATGTCGTTGCCAATGAATGGCTCGCTGCCTGCGGTGGACGCGCGGCGCATGGCTTTGGCGCATATGACAGGCAAGCGGATTGTCGAGATGGTGGACGAGGACCTGAAGCTGTCTGATGTTTTGAAGCGTGAGAATTTCGAGAACGCGATAATCGCCAATGCGGCGCTGGGCGGGTCGTCAAATTCCGTAATGCACCTCCTGGCTTTGGCGGGGCGCGTCGGCATCGATCTTGACCTCAGCGATTTTGAGATCGGGTCCGAAATTCCGCTGTTGGTTAACTGTATGCCGTCGGGAAAATACCTGATGGAAGACTTCTGTTATGCAGGCGGCGTGCCTGCGGTGTTGAAAGAAGTTAGCCATCTGTTGCGCGCGGCGCCGACAGTTATGGGCAAGGATATTTCGCATTACTATGAGGATGCCGAGACGTACAATCGCGACGTGATCCACGCCTTTGACGCACCGCGCAAGCCGGCCGCTGGCTTGCGGGTTTTGAAGGGCAATCTGGCCCCCAGAGGCGCGATTGTGAAACCCTCGGCTGCGTCCGATCACCTGCTGGAGCACGAAGGCGAAGCCTATGTGTTTGAGAGCATCGAAGAGCTAAAGGCCAATATCGACCGCGATGATCTGCCCGTGGATGAAAACAGCATTCTGGTGCTGAAACACTGTGGTCCCAAGGGTTATCCGGGGATGCCCGAAGTGGGCGATATGCCGGTTCCCGCCAAGCTGGTCAAACAAGGCGTGCGCGATATCGTGCGGGTGTCGGATGCACGTATGAGTGGCACGGCGTTTGGCACGGTGATCCTGCATGTGGCGCCAGAGGCGACGGCGGGCGGGCCTATTGCGCTTGTGCAAACCGGCGACCGGATCAAGGTTTCGGCCAAGGGTGGCGTTCTGGAATTGTTGGTTGCAGAAGAAGAGCTTGCAGCGCGGCGCGCGGGGTGGGAAGAGCCTGCCAAACATTACACGCGCGGCTATGCGAGCATGTATATCGACCATGTCCTGCAAGCAGATCAGGGCGCGGATTTGGATTTTCTTGTCGGCAAAGACACCCGACCTGTAACGAGAGAGAGCCACTGATGACTGGAACGATTTTCCCCGACCTCAAAGGCAAGTCAGTCTACATCACCGGCGGTGCAAGCGGTATTGGCGCGGCGCTGACGGACGGGTTCATGGCGCAAGGTGCCAAAGTGGCGATTATTGGCCGGAGCGCGGCAGATGATTTCGTTGCCGAGATGGAAGCCAAACATGGCGCGACACCTTTGTTTATGCAGGGCGATATCGCCGATGTGCCGCGTTTGCGCGAATCCATTCAGCAGGCCGTAGGTGAGCATGGCGGGTTGGACGTTTTGGTGAACAATGCCGCCAACGACAAACGCCACAGCCTCGATGAGGTGGACGAAGAATTCTTCGACTGGATGCAGGCGGTAAACCTGAAAGCTTACTTCTTTGCCTGCCAAGAAGCGGCGCGACACATGCAAGCCGGTGGCGCGATGATCAATTTCAGCTCGATCAGCTATATGATGGGCAATGCTGGCTATCCGATTTACACGACGGCGAATGCAGGCATCACCGGTATGACACGCTCGCTGGCGCGCGAACTTGGCCCCAAAGGTATTCGGGTGAACGCATTGGCCCCCGGCTGGGTTCTGACGCAGAAGCAATTGGATATGTGGGCAAGCCCTGAGGATCTGGACGATCACATGAACAAGATGTGTCTCAAGGAACATCTGAAGCCAGAGGATATGATCGATCCGACGCTTTATCTGGCGTCCAACGCAAGCCGGATGATGACCGGACAAACAATGGCCGTGGACGGCGGCGTAGTGGTGTCGGGGTAAATCATGACTGTGACGGCGGAATGGATTGCGGTTGATTGGGGCACGTCGAACCTGCGGGCCTATGCGATGTCGGGGGAAACTGTTCTGGCGGAGGCACAATCAGATCACGGTATGGCGCGGCTGGAGAAGTCCGAGTTCGGACCGGCGTTGATGGCGTTGATTGGTGACTGGCTTGGCGCGCGAGTCACGGACGTCGTGGCCTGCGGCATGGTTGGTGCGCGGCAAGGCTGGGTCGAGGCGCCATATGCGACGGTCCCCAGTGCGCCGTTGGCGGGACACGCGGTGCAAGTGCCGGGCACAGATGCGCGGGTGCGGGTTTTTGTGGTGCCGGGCCTTAAGCAGGAGAAACCTGCAGATGTGATGCGTGGCGAAGAGACACAGGTTGCTGGATTTTTGGCACGGACGCCGAAATGGGATGGCGTAATTTGCCTGCCGGGAACGCACACAAAGTGGGTACATGTCAGCGCCGATGAAGTGGTGAGTTTTCGCACCTTTATGACTGGTGAAATGTTTGCGTTGTTGAGTAAATCCAGCGTTTTGCAGCATTCGGTGGGCGGCGGTTGGGATGACGCCGCGTTTGAAGACGGGCTGGACCAGACACTATCGCGACCAGAGAGTTTGGCAGGTGAATTGTTTGGCATTCGTGCGAGTGATCTGTTGAATGCCACGCCTGCGTCCGCCGCGCGTGCGCGGCTTTCGGGGCTGTTGCTTGGCGCGGAATTGGCGGCGTCAAAACCTTACTGGCTTGGCCAAAACATCGCAGTGATTGGCGATGCCGCTCTGTCTGAGGTTTACGCCAAGGCGCTTAAAACGCAGGGTGGTTTCGCCACCATTGCGGAATGTCAGGAAATGACCATTGCGGGGCTGTCTGCCGCGCGCAACCTTTTGGGGTAACACTATGGACCGGGCGATTATTGCCATTTTGCGGGGGGTGACCCCGGACGAAGTTGTGCCGATTGCACATGAAATTATGAAAGCGGGCATCACCAAGATCGAAGTGCCGCTGAACTCGCCAGACGCGGTGGAAAGCATCCGGCGTTTGGTCAAAGACAACGCTGGTCGCGCGTTGATCGGCGCGGGCACGGTGTTGACTGTGGCCCAAGTTGAGGCCGTGCACGACGCGGGCGGCAAGCTGATTGTGTCACCCAATTGCGATCCAGAGGTGATTGCCCACACAAAGGCTTTGGGCATGGAAAGCTGGCCGGGAATTTTCACTCCGACCGAGGCATTTTCAGCGTTGCAGGCAGGCGCGACAGGGCTGAAGCTGTTTCCGGGAAATATGGCCGGGCCGGGGGGCATGAAAGCGCTTCGGGCGGTGTTGCCCAGTGGCACGCAGGTTTACGCCGTGGGCGGCGCTGGCCCGGAGAATTTCGACCAATGGGGCGCCGCGAGTGCTGACGGGTTCGGGATCGGGTCCGCTATCTATAAACTTGGTATGAGCGCGGCTGATGTGCGGGCCAGGGCCGATGAAATTGTGACCGCATATGATAAGGTTTTTCCATGAGTTATGTGTTTGACACCCGCGTCTGTGAATTGGGCGAAGGGCCGTTGTGGCATCCGGAGCGGGAGCAGTTGTTCTGGTTTGATATCTTGGGCAACAAGCTCATGACGCAGGTGAAAGGCGACCATCGGGAATGGGAATTTGACGAACACGTCTCGGCAGCTGGCTGGGTGGATGTGGACACGCTGATCCTTGCCAGTGAAACCGCGCTCTGGAAATTCACAATCAGCAGCGGTGAGCAGGAGTATCTGGTCGCGCTGGAAGCCGACAATCCGGACACGCGGTCCAACGACGGGCGCGCGGACCCCTTTGGCGGGTTCTGGATTGGCACGATGGGCAAAAGTGCCGAGGCCAAGGCAGGCGCGATCTATCGCTATTACAAAGGCGAGTTGCGCAAGCTGGTGGCGGATGTGACGATCACCAACGCAATCTGTTTTTCGCCGGACGGCAAATGGGCACATTATGCGGACACGCTGACCGGCCAAGTGATGCGCTGGGAGATGGACCCTGACGGCTGGCCCGTGGGCGAGGCGTTCGTGCATGTTGATACCAAAGCGGAGGGCTTGAACCCGGATGGCGCGGTGGTTGATGCGGACGGCACGATCTGGATTGCGCAATGGGGCGCGAGCCGCGTGGCGGCTTATGATGGGAGCGGCCAATTTGTGCGCGCGGTTGAATTTGGCGGGCGTCACACGTCATGCCCTGCGTTTGGCGGGGCGGATTTGACGACGCTCTTTTGCACCACTGCGGCCGAAGGGCTGTCGGCAGACGTGCTTGAGACAGAACCGGAAAACGGCATGGTTTTCGTGGAAGACGCGGTCGCCCAAGGGCAAGCTGAGAACAAGGTAATCCTATGAGTAAGGATCTGGGGGTCTGTTATTACCCCGAGCATTGGCCCGAAGACATCTGGGAGAAGGACGCAGCTGACATGATGGCTGCGGGCATTCGTTGGGTGCGGATTGGCGAGTTCGCCTGGAGCCGAATGGAAGCCAAGCCGGGCGTCCTGACTCTCGAGTGGCTGGATCGTGCGATTGATGTGCTTGGTGATGCTGGCTTGAAGGTCATTCTGGGTACGCCAACGGCGACTCCGCCACGGTGGATGATCGACAAGCATCCCGACATGCTCGCAGTGGATGCCGACGGTAACCCGCGCAAGTTCGGGTCGCGCCGGCATTACTGTTTCAGCCATGTCGGATATCGCGACGAAAGTGCGCGGATTACGCGCATTCTCGCGGAACGCTATGGGCCAAACCCGCATGTGGTCGCGTGGCAAACGGACAATGAATACGGCTGTCACGACACGACGGTCAGCTATTCCGAGCCGGCCAAGGTTGCGTTTCAGGCGTGGTGCCGTGCGCGATATGAAACAATTGAGGCGCTCAATGAAGCATGGGGCAATATCTTTTGGTCGATGGAGTATTTCGACTTTGCCGATATTGATCTGCCTAATCTGACAGTGACCGAGCCAAATCCAAGCCATGTCCTTGCTTTTAGGCGGTTTTCCAGTGATCAGGTGACGCTGTTCAACAAGGTTCAAGTTGATGTTTTGCGGGTCAACACCGACGCGCCGCTGATCCACAACTATATGGGCCGCATTCTGGAGTTTGACCATTTCGATGTTGGTGCGGACCTCGATATTGCCAGTTGGGACAGCTATCCGATTGGTTTCCTGTCGGACCGTCTTGAAGCGTCGGATGATCATAAAGCGCGGTATTTGCGCCAAGGTGACCCGGACATGCAGGCGTTTCACCATGACCTTTATCGCGCCGTAGGCAAAGGCCGCTGGTGGGTGATGGAGCAACA
The DNA here is from genome assembly GCF_001292625.1 of Shimia sp. SK013. Classification (GTDB taxonomy): domain Bacteria; phylum Pseudomonadota; class Alphaproteobacteria; order Rhodobacterales; family Rhodobacteraceae; genus Shimia. Next base: position 31,549 of record NZ_LAJH01000017.1, on the reverse strand, counting down.
GCCCGGGCCGGTGAATTGGGCGCCTTTTAACCCTGCTCCGCTACCGGGAATGGTGGCGTTGTGGTCGCTGGAAGCCTTTGCGCATGGGGCGGAAGTCGTGAGCTATTTCCGCTGGCGGCAAGCACCGATGGCGCAAGAAATGATGCATGCGGGTCTGTTGACCCCAGACCGCCAAGAGGCGCCTGGAATGGCGGAGGCGCGTCAGGCGGCTGAAATCGCTGAGAAAATTGGCGATACGAAGACCACACAGGCGCCCGTGGCAATCGTGTTTGATTATGCCTCTGACTGGGCATGGCACACGCAACCGCAAGGGGCAGGGTTTGACTATTTCCGGCTTGTGTTTGCAACGTACCGGGCGTTGCGGCGCGCTGGATTGTCAGTGGACATTGTGAACAGCGATTGTCGTGATTTCGCGGGCTACAAAGCGGTGTTTGCACCGGGTCTGGCGACGCTGGAGCCTACGCTGGTCGAGGCGATAGACGCGGCTGGGGCCGTGGCGGTTTTGGGGCCGCGCACAGGCGCAATCACGCCTGAATTCCGCATTCCTGACGGCGGGCGTCCCGGTGTGCCGGGGTTGGATGCGCGGGTCGAGTTGATCGAAAGCTTGCCGCCGAATGCGGGCATGGCAGTGGATGGCGGTGGCACCGTGGACCATTGGTGCGAACGACTTTCGGGGTCTGCCAAAGCATTGATGTCGCTGGAAAATGGCGTGCCCGTCTTGATGGCCGAAGGCAACCGGTGGTATCTGGGCGGCTTCCCAGATGAGATATTGTTTGATCGGATTGTCGGCATGGTTGCCGAGGCAACAGGGATTGAGGTCCACAGGATGTCAGGTGGGTTGCGCCGCCGGATGCTGGGGGACCTGGAGTTCCTTATCAACTATGAGGCGCATGAGATCACGTATGACGGCCAGCAGGTCGGGGCGTGTGGCGTTGTCGTGCGCAATGGTGGCGACCTTGTTGCTGAGAGCAATATGAGCTGAGCGGTCTCGAAAATCGGTTGGAAATTACGAAGGCGGTTCCGGTCGGAGCCGCTTTTTTCGTTGGCGGTATTGCGTCGGTATCGCGGATGTATAGCGACGGTGCCGTTTTTGCCGCTGCTGCCTGACACGCAGAAGAAGGTCGCACCACGCGGTCAGCTGTCTTAGGCTGGCGATATGGATGCGATGACACATGCTTTGATATTGGCGCTTTTTGCTGGACTGGCGATGCCGTTGGGCGGCGTTTTCGCGCGGATTGAGCATATACGAGACGCGCGGGTGGAGGCGCGGTTTGTCAAAGGCGTGACAGCGTTTGGCGGCGGTGCGCTGTTGTCGGCGGTGGCGTTGGTTTTGGTGCCAAAGGGGGCCGAAACCCTGCCGGTGCACTGGGCGGTGTCTTTGTTGGTCGGAGGCGGCATTACATTTTATGCGATCGACAAGTGGCTGGCCAAGGCGGGTGGAAATGGCGCGTTGTTATTGGCGATGTTGCTTGATTTTTTGCCCGAAGCCATGGCGCTTGGCGCGTTGCTGGTGACCGAAGCCGCGACGGCAAAGTTGTTGGCGGCGATGATGTTTTTGCAAAACGTGCCCGAGGGATTTGGCGCGTTTCGCGATCTTTGGGCCAAAGGCCACACGCCCGCGTGGTTGGTTTTGCTGATGTTTGTTGGTTTGGCTGGATTGGGGCCGCTGTGCGCGGCGCTTGGCTTTCATTTTTTGGCGAATGACCCCGCAACACTGGGCGGGATCATGATTTTCGCGGCCGGCGGCATTCTGTATCTGATTTTTCAGGACATCGCGCCAGAAGCATACGAAAAGGGCACCTGGTCGCCCGCGCTTGGCGCCGTGGCTGGATTTGCCTTGGGGCTGGCGGGCGACATGGTTATTGGCTGAACCTTAGCCGCAGCATCCCCCGCTAGAGGCTTTGGCGGGCGCGCAAGGAGCTTCGTTGGTGTTGGCCCCGCGGCCGAGCCAAGTGGTGTCGGACAGGTAGAAGTTGGCGAATTTCGCGGCAAATTCTGCCGACACGGCTTTTTGCGGAATGCCTGTGTCCATCATGGCCTGTTGCCACGCTTTGGTTTTCGGAAAGCCCGTAAGCATATCAAAGCCCGAATGCGCCTCGACAATGGCGGCGCGGTGCAGGAGCACCATCCACGCGATGTCGACGTTGCCAAGGGTGTCGCCCGCAAAAAACGGACCATCGCCCAACTGTTTTTCCACACGCGCGAAGGCGGCGGTCAGTTTGCGGGTGCGCTCTTGGTATGTGGCAGGGTCTTTGGAGGACATGGTGCCGCATTGCACGAGGTAATGCTTGGACGCCTGATAGGACCACGCGCGGTTGATGGCGCGGTCTTCGGGCGTCAGGTCGGCCTGCAGGGGGGGCGAGATGTCGTCGATGTATTCGATGATGGCATCGCTTTCAAACAGGGCTGTGCCGCCTTCGGTTACCAGCATCGGCACTTGGCCGGTGGGGGAGAGGTCGAGGAACCATTGTGGTTTGTCCGACAACGAGATGAATTCGATGTCGTAGGGTATCTTTTTAGCCTCAAGCAAGGCGGTGACGCGTTGCACGAAGGGGCAGATGGTGAAGCTGACAATTTTGATCATTGGGAACGTCCTTTGCTGTCTTTCATTAAGTAAGACGGGCGGGACGGGAAAAAGACGAAAGATTTGGAGGATTATTTTAGCAGCGGCTGCAACCAGTTGATTTTCTTTCCATTTCCGAGAGGTTGCCGCGGCTGTCCATGGTGAATTTGCAGCAGCCTTCGAACAGGTCACGCAGGTCTGTGCGGGCTTTGGTGACGCGGGATTTCAACGTGGAATAGGGAATGTCGTGGGCTTGGGCGTAGTCGCGTTGCGACATGCCGTTGAGGTCGATCTCGGTCAGCATCTGCGCGGTGTCGGCAGGGAGCGCGTTGATAAACGGCGTGACGCAACCCTCGAGGTCGTGGCGGACGACCGGATCGTCCTCGACGTACCACAGATCGCCGGGGTCGATGTCTTTGCCACGTGCATTGGCGCGGTAGTGGTCAATGATGGCGCGGTTGGCGGTCTGGAAGAGCCAAGGTTTTAGTTTGGCGTGGTCCTGCAAGTCGGGCAGGCCGGTGAAGGCCTTGATCGAGATGTCCTGCAGCAGGTCGTCCACATCGGCCGGATTGGCGATGCGGGCGTGCAGGAAGGCCTTGAGCCGGTCGCGGTAAGCGGACCAGACGGCGGTGAGATCGGGTGCGGTGCTCATGGGAGTAGGAGTGGGGTTTTTGGGGGCAGGTTTCAATGGGCGGTGGGCGTGGGGCACTGTGCGGTTGGTCGAAAAGACTGGTTATGTCCGCATTTGGTGTTGAACAAGCCGATCCTAGAAGTAGGCATTGGCAAGACCGCGGCGAATGGCGGGTTTGAGCCCAAAGCTACTGATGCTGCGCCGTGCACGAATGTCAGCTTTTCCTCAAATTGCGAATTGGTTTACACGATGATGCTCAATAGGAGTTGGTTGGTCATCGAGGTCGCGTCGGCCCATGGGTAGTCAGGCATGGTATTCATGCAAAGAGCGATACCGATTAATCCAGATATGAGTGTGTCAGTGCTCATTTTAACGTCATGTTCTTCAGGGTGAACCTCTCGGATCAAATCCGAAAACATCAAGAAGTGTGCTAAGGTATCTTCGCCCATAAGGAACGTACTGACATCCGCCCGCGTTACGTCGTTAGACATAAAGACAAGTCGAAAATGATCAGAGTGATCGATCCAGTAAGCGATAAAGGAGTGAGATGCTGACTGCAGCCGCTCACTCGGACCCGCGACCGACTTTAGCTTTTCCGCGATGTCACTAGACATGTCCGTAAGCACGTCTGCCCAAAGGTATCGTAGAATATCCGTCTTGCCGTCAAAATGTGCGTAAATTGTCATCGGAGCGCATCCGACCGCCTTGGCCAAACGGCGCATTGAAACCGCTTCGAAGCCTTCTGCACGATAAATCTCAAGCGCGTGCTTCCCGATCTTTGATCGGAACTCCAAAATCTCAGCCTTACTGCGGGGAGGCCTGCCAGCGGTTCTAGCCATGGTTAGGCCCTCTCAGATTTATTTTGGTACGCGTCCCAAATAATGCTTGCCCTGTCAAGGCTTCATTAATATAGAACGCGTTCCAAATATTATTCGCCCACAGGGTTCGCATTTAGGGAAAGTGAAATGAACAAGATAAAATTACTGAATTCGGTGGTTGTGATCGTTGGGACTGTGATCATCTTACTAGGACTAAATGTAGGCTTAGGCGGGATAAAGACACTGGGATGGCAATCGACGCGTGATTTCGTTTCAATCACAGATGCCGCAGCATTCCATGCCCAAGACAGCCACATACGGTTCATTGGCGGGGTCTGGTTTGGCGTCGGTGCTGTGTTCGTGGCTGGCGGCTTCGCATTGCGCAATCTTCGCTCAACCTTGATTATTCTGTCGGCTATGACTGCAGTCGCGGGTCTGTTTCGACTAAGCGCCATGGACACTGAAGTAATATTTAGCGCTGCGATTGCCCCGTCACTGGCATTTGAACTTGTTGGTTTTCCGCTGCTTGCTTGGTGGCTGGTGGCGTCTGGAAAACGGGACGCATAGGCAATCAAGGATGAGAAATCCTGATAGCGGGCAACTACTCGATTGATTTGGAGGTCAGCTTTAACCTGCCAAGCAGACTTACGCTTTTGACCGCAGCGATTGACCGGTCCTATTTGCCAACCCCATTCGGACAGACCCGAAAGAAAAGGCCGCCCTGTGAGGCGGCCTTGGTTTGGGTCAGGCGAGATCTTTGTAAGAAATCTCGCGGGTGTCGGCGCCTTCGCCGACTTTGCCACGGCGCACCAGCAGGCGGTTGAGCGCGTGGATGTAGGCTTTGGCCGAAGCCACGACCGTGTCGGTGTTGGCGGATTGGCCGGTGGCGATGATGCCGTCTTCCTCAAGGCGCACAGACACAGTGGCCTGCGCGTCGGTGCCTTCGGTCACCGCGGACACCTGATAGAGCTCCAGATGTGCCCCGTTGGGGAAGTTCTCACGGATTGCACGGAACGTGGCATCAACCGGTCCGTCACCTTCGCAGGTGGCGGAGACGTCTTTGCCGTCGATTTCCATCTCAACGGTGGCTTCGGCCGGGCCGCCGGTGCCGCAGACAACTTTCATGCTGACCAACTGTAGATGATCGTCTTCGTCCTCGCCGACGCCCACACGCACAAGCGCGATGATGTCGTCGTCAAACACCTCTTTTTTGCGGTCTGCGAGGTCTTTGAAGCGCACGAAGATGTCTTTGAGTTGGTTGTCGCCCACTTCAAAGCCAAGCTGTTCAAGTTTGTCGCGCAGCGCCGCGCGGCCGGAGTGTTTGCCGAGCGGCAGGGAGGTGCCGGCGAGACCCACGTCCTCGGGGCGCATGATCTCGAAGGTTTCCTTGTTCTTGAGCATGCCGTCCTGGTGGATGCCAGACTCGTGCGCGAAGGCGTTTTTGCCGACGATGGCCTTGTTGAACTGCACCGGAAAGCCCGACACAGTCGCGACGCGGCGCGAGATGTTCATCAGCTTGGTGGTGTCGATGCCGGTGGACCAAGGCATGATGTCGTTACGCACCCTGAGCGCCATAACGACCTCTTCGAGCGCGGTGTTGCCCGCGCGTTCACCCAGACCGTTGATGGTGCATTCGATCTGGCGCGCGCCACCAGCGACGGCGGCCAGAGAGTTGGCCGTGGCCATGCCAAGATCGTTGTGGCAGTGGGTGGCAAAGATGACCTCGTCCGCGCCGGGCACGGTTTCGATCAGTTTCTTGATCAACTCGGCGCTTTCCATCGGGGCGGTGTAGCCGACGGTGTCGGGGATGTTGATGGTGCTGGCACCGGCTTTGATGGCAATTTCGATCACACGGCAGAGGTAATCCCATTCGGTGCGTGTGGCGTCCATTGGCGACCATTGCACGTTGTCACAGAGGTTGCGGGCGTGCGTCACAGTCTCGTGGATCTTGTCGGCCATTTCATCCATCGTGAGGTTAGGAATGGCGCGGTGCAGGGGCGAGGTGCCGATAAAGGTGTGGATGCGGGGCTTGGCCGCGTGTTTCACGGCCTCCCAGCAGCGGTCGATGTCGGTGATATTGGCACGCGCCAGACCACAGATGCGGGAGTTCACAGAGTTTTTGGCGATCTCGGAGACGGCGTTGAAGTCGCCTTCGGATGCAATCGGGAAGCCCGCCTCGATGATGTCGACGCCCATGTCGTCAAGCATGCTGGCGATTTCCAGTTTCTCGTCGTGGGTCATGGTGGCGCCGGGGCTTTGTTCGCCGTCGCGGAGGGTGGTGTCAAAGATAACGACGCGGTCTTGGTCAGTGGTAGTGGTCATTGGTTTCGTCCTATCAGATATGCGGTTTTGGGGCAGGCGCGAGGCCGCTGTCCCCAGTGTTGGCTTCGCCCTTGGGTTCGATCAGAAGCACGCGGGCTTCTTGATCGGCGCGGGGGCGGTGGATTTGGCCTTGGGGCACGATGAGCAGTTCACCGGGGCCGAAGGTGACGGAAGGGGCGTTGTCGTAGTCCATCGTCACAGCGCCGTCGAGCACCAGAAAGAAATCATCGGTGTCGTCGTGTTTGTGAAACAGAAACGCGCCCTGAAATTTGACCACCATCACGTCATTTCCATTGTAGTTGGCGATGACATGCGGGTCCCAGTGACTGGAAAACTGCGATAGTTTTTCAGCGAGGTTTATCTTGTGCATGGTGTGTGTCCTAATCTCGGTTCGCGGGAATGCGGCGCGTAATCATGTCCCCTGAGCACGCGCGCCGAGAAGGCCGCGCTCAGAGGCGGATTAGGAGTAGGTCAATGCCACGAGCAAAGGGCGCCGGAAGGCGCTCGGTCAATGCGATATGTGTGCTTTTGATCATGGACGGGATTTATACATGCCGTTTGGTAAATGAAAAGCAGAATTTCGCGTGATGTATTTGGGGCAGCGTTTGGCGGCTCAAGGCAGGCTTTAAGCTTAAGGGGCGCTGCCCCAGCGCCCGAGGCAAGCTCGGGCTCCCCCGAGGTATTTCAGGAACAAAAAGCCGCGGCTGATCCAGCGGGATGGCTTGCGCGTATTTGATTTGAGTTTTGGGGGATGTGATGCGGGCTTTGGTGGTTGGAGACAGTGGCGGTATTGGCGCGGCGGTTGCGTCGGAATTGCGACGACGGCGCGCGGAGGTGGTTGGGCTGTCGCGGGGGCGGGACGGGTTTGATGTGCTTCGGCCGGAGGCGGCGGAGCAGGGCCTTGCGGCTTTGGAGGGCAAGTTTGATCTGATTTTTGTGGCGACGGGCGCTTTGGTGAGCACGCGGGCGCAACCGGAAAAATCGTTGCGCGATGTGTCGGCGGCAGAATTGGCGGGACAGTTTGCGGTCAATGCGATTGGTCCTGCGTTGGTGTTGCGCCATGCGCCGCGCCTTTTGATGCGCGACAAACGGGGTGTGTTTGCAGCGTTGTCGGCGCGGGTCGGCTCGATTGGCGACAATCGTTCGGGTGGGTGGTATTCCTATCGGGCTTCAAAGGCGGCGCTGAACCAGCTGATTAAGACGGGCGCGATCGAGTTGTCGCGCACGCATCGGCAATCGGTGTGCACGGCTTTGCATCCTGGCACTGTGGAGACAGCGTTTACCAAAGCCTATCAAGGGCGAGACAAGTTAAGCGCCGCAATCAGCGCGGAACGGCTTTTGGATGTGTTGGATGTGTTGGAGCCGCAGGAGAGCGGCGGTTTTTTTGATTATTCAGGGGTGCCGGTGGCGTGGTGAGTTTGGGGGATCAGGATTGGGTCCGGTGTTGATCCAGAGTTGCGGCGGCTTGCGTGATCAAGGCGGCGATGGCTTGGATGCGGGCGAAGTCGGTGCGGCCCGGACGGGAGATTAGCCAAAGGTCGTGAAACTGTGGTTCAGGCAGGGAGGCGACCGCGAGTTTGTCGGCCTGTGCAAAGGCCTGAACGCCGGTGCGCGGCAAGATGGTGTAGCCGAGGCCTTGGGCAACAGGAATCGGGATTTGCCCGATTTGATTGACAAAGCTGCGCAGCCTGAGGCGGTCGGCGCCGGCATACTCGGACGGGAAGTTGGCACCAAAAAGTTCGTCGGCATAGGCGGCGCCGTCGGGGTGGGCAACAAAGCCGAGGGCGTTGAGAGCGGCGAAAGACAGCGTGTCGGGGGCGAAGTCTTTTGGCAGCACAAGGCAGAGCTCTTCGCGGGCGAGGCGGGTGGCCGTAAGGCGGGGATGGCTGGGGTTTTGCGCCACAACACCAAGGTCGGACGTGCCTGACAATACATCAGCGATGACGCTGGTTTGTGGCGCGGCGGTGACACGCAACACCAGTTCAGGTGCGTCATGCATTTTCTGCAACATGAGCGGATAGGCCCACATGGCAAAGCTGCCGGAGCAGCCGAGGCTGACAGTGCCGGAGGAAGGATCATCCGCGGTCAGACTGTCGCGCAGGGCGGCTTCTTGGGCGCGCCGTGTTTGGCCCAATTGCAAGACGGCCTCGCCTGCGGGGGTGAGAGAGAAAGACTTGCCGCTTTGTGTTATAAGGCGCTGGCCGACTTGGGCTTCGAGTTTGCGCAAATGCTGGGAAACACCCGGTTGCGTCATGGCAAGACGGTCTGCGGTGCGGGTGAAGTGGCCGATGTCGCAGAGTGTTGTGAAAGTGTCGAGCCAGGTTGCGTTTAGCATTTTGATTTCAAATCGTTATTACAAACATACAATATGATAATTTTTAATGTGACGCACGTCCAGCTATATCTCAATCATCAGAGAGAAAGGAAAATCCCATGTTGCCCACCCCCCGTACATTTTCCCACATCGGCCTGTCAGTGCCGGATGTGGACCAAGCCGTTAAATTCTATTCCGAAGTTCTTGGCTTTTACGTCATTATGGAGCCCACCGAGATTGTCGAAGACGACAGCGATATTGGTCAGATGTGCACGGATGTGTTTGGCGCAGGCTGGGGCCGGCTGCGGATCGCGCATTTGGCGACGGCGGATCGCGTTGGCATCGAGATCTTTGAATTTGAGGGCAATAATGCGCCTGCCGAGAACCTGAACTATCGTCAGCACGGCACGTTTCACTTTGCCATTCAGGATCCGAACCTTGAGGATCTGTTGGCCAAGATCGTGGCAGCGGGCGGCAAGCAACGGATGCCGGTGCGGGAGTATTTCCCCGACGAAAAGCCATACCGCATGGTCTATGTCGAAGATCCGTTCGGGATTGTCTTTGAGCTTTATAGCCACAGCTATGAGCTGACTTATTCCAAAGGCGCGTATGCTTAGGCGCGCTTTTAGAAAGGCGGTTACTTTGGGGGCCTAAGCGGCCCCCAGTGCTTTGGCAAACCGGGCCTTAGCCGTCGGTGTTCAAAGAGCCGTTTTCCCACTCGCCAGTGGCTTCTTCGCCGCTGGCGTATTTCATGGTGCCTTCGCCTTGGCGTTTTCCGGCTTTGAACGTGCCTTCGTAGATGTCACCATTTGCATAGGTTGCAACGCCGACGCCGTCGATTTCGCCGCCTTTCCACTCGCCAGCGTATTGGAACCCGTCAGTCATGACGATTTCGCCGATGCCGTCGCGCTGGCCGTCTACGAAATTGCCGGTGTAGACGGTGCCGTCGGAATACGTGGCCGTGCCGACACCGTGACGCTGGCCGTTGGCCCATGCGCCGTCATAACGGTAGCCGTCGGCATAAGTCATCACGCCGTTGCCGTGGTTTTTGGCGGCTTTGAATTCGCCCTCATAGACCAATCCGTTGGCATAAATCGCTTTGCCAAATCCTTCGATCACGCCAGCCTTCCAGCCGCCTTCGTAGGTGGAGCCGTCGGTGTAGGTGATCATGCCAAGACCGTCCGCCAAATTGTCACGAAATGCGCCGGAATAGACTGATCCGTCAGGGTAAGTCACCTGACCTTCGCCTTCGATGCGGCCGTTCACCCAGCTGCCGACATAGACATAGCCGTCTTCGCCATTAAACGTGCCTTGGCCGTGGCGCTGGTCGGCTTCGAACGCGCCGACGTAGGTATCACCGTTTTCATATGTGACCTGACCTTGGCCCTGACGTTGACCGCCCGACAACTGGCCGACATAGATGTCGCCGTTGGGTTGGGTCAGTGTGCCGTCGCCTTCGATCTGGCCTGCGGCCCACGTGCCTTGATAGGTCAGCCCGTCCGGCATGGTCAATTCGCCGGTGCCTTCACGTTCGCCAGCGGCGATCTGGCCGTCATAAATGGTGCCATCCGGATAGGTGACGCGGCCAAGGCCTTCTTTGACGCCATCGATCCAGCCACCTTCGTAGCGGTACCCGTTGGGGGAGAGCATGGTGCCGTGGCCGTGGTGTACCGCGTTCAGGAAATCCCCTTCGTAGCGCACGCCGTTGGCGTAAATCGACACGCCCTGTCCGGTGATTTTGCCTTCGGCCCAAGTGCCTTCGTAGGTGCCCCCGTCGGTGAAGGTGATTTTGCCGGCACCGTGGGGTTTTCCTTTGGCAAATTCGCCCTCATAGACCGAGCCGTTAGAGAAGCGGGCGGTGCCGAGGCCGACAATTTCTCCGTCGACCCAAGCGCCGGTATATTCGTAGCCGTTTGGCAGGCGATAGGTGCCAGTGCCGTGCTGAAGACCGCCCTTGAAGGTGCCTTCATAGACGCCGCCTTCGTCGTATTGTTTGGTCAGAACCTGGCTGTCCTGTGCAATGGCGGGTGCGGCGGCCAGCAGGATGGCGAGTGTAAGTGCCTGAGTTCTGCGCATTAATTTCGTCCCATGTTGCCTGTTACTGGCTGTCCCCTGCCGAATTCCGGCTTTGCAGCGAATCTAGAACAACGGGGGGCGCTGGGCAACGGGTTTTGCAGAAGTTGTGCATTGGCGCAGGGAGATCTGTGACTGGTCAGTCTGACGAAGGCGTGGCAGCGTGGCGTCAAACCAATTGGGAGAGCAGATATGCGCGATTATGTGGGCACGGATGAAGCAAAGGCGGCGAGTGGGCTGCGGGTTACGATTGTGCGCGGCACGCCAAGCCCGTGGGGCGAGGCCGTGAAAGGCATGCTGCACATCAAAGGGTTGGACTGGGTGCCGGTGAATTTTGACGGGCAGGATGTGGATCTCGTGGCTTGGACCGGCGAGGCAAGCGCGCCAGTGGCGATATATGAAAACGAGGCGCCGAAATCCGGCGCAGTGGAGATCATGCAGTTGATCGAGCGACTGGCGCCCGAGCCGGTGCTGGTACCTGGCGGGGCGGATGTTGCGCAGATGGCTGAGGATTTGCTGGGCAAAGGCGGTTTGGCGTGGTCGCGGCGGTTGCAGCAGGTGCATGTCGGCCTATCTGACGGTGGCGGCTTTTCGGCGGGGGTGTCGGGATATCTGGCCGCGAAATATGGCTATGAGGCTGAGGTCGCGCAAGGATATGGCGCACGGGTTGTGGAACTTTTGACGCAGTTTGAGGCACAGTTGGCGGCCTCGGACGGGCCGTATCTTTTGGGCGCCAAGATCTGTGCGGCCGACATCCAGCTGGCGTGCACGATGGCGCTGTTTGCGCCGCTGCCGCAGGAGATTTGCGCAATGCACCCCAAGGCGCGCGCGGCGTTTGGGACGATGGACGCGGAAACGCGGGCTGCGGTTGCTCCACGGTTGTTGGCGCATCGGGATCATATGTATGCGCGCCATCTGGAGACGCCGCTAACGCTTTAGCCGTTTGCGCTTTTCCTTGGCGCTGGGTCTGCTACATCTTTGGCCGACGAAATTCAGCAGGAGGCAGGGGCGATGTCCGACACGTTCCGCTTGAGCATGGCGCAGGCCAATCCGGTGATGGGTGATCTGCGCGGCAATGCCGACAAGGTGCGCAGCGTTTGGGCCGAGGCCAAGGCGGCCGGGTCTGATATGGTGGCGTTTCCCGAGATGTTTATCGTGGGTTACAACGCACAGGACCTGATCCTGAAACCCGCGTTGCAGGCCGCCGCGATGGCCGAGATCGAGCGGTTGGCCGTGGATTGTGCCGATGGTCCGGTTGTGACCGTGGGCGGACCTTGGGCCGATGACGGCAAGCTTTACAACGCGTATTTCGTGCTGAAAGGCGGGCGGATTGTGCATCGCCAGCTCAAGCACCACCTGCCCAACTACACTGTTTTTGACGAGGAACGCCTGTTTGATCATGGACCGATGGGCGGGCCATACGATGTGAACGGCGTGCGGGTTGGCAGCCCGATTTGCGAAGATGCGTGGTTTGAGGATGTGCCGGAGACGCTGGAAGAGACCGGCGCGGAAATCCTCGTGGTGCCAAATGGCAGCCCCTATTATCGCGACAAGTTTGACCGCCGCATGAACCACATGGTGGCCCGCGTGATCGAGACGGAATTGCCGCTGGTGTATCTCAATATGGTGGGCGGTCAGGACGATCAGGTGTTTGACGGCGGTTCGTTTGTGCTCAATCCCGGTGGGGAATTGGCGATGCAATTGCCGGTGTTTGACGAGGTTGTGGCCCATGTCGAGTTTGAGCGCACGCCTGCGGGCTGGCGCTGCAAGGCTGGACCCAAGGCCGTGTTGCCTGCGGGCGAAGAGCAGGATTACCGCGTGTGTGTTGAGGCGCTGCGCGACTACATGGGCAAGACCGGGTTCAAGCAGGTGTTGCTTGGACTGTCGGGTGGGATCGACAGCGCGCTGGTGGCGACAATTGCGGTTGACGCATTGGGACCTGAGAACGTGCGCTGTGTGATGTTGCCTTCTGAATATACATCCGAGGAGTCTCTTGAGGACGCCAAAGACATCGCCGAGCGGTTGGGCGTGCGGTATGATTTTGTGCCAATCGCGGAAGGCCGTCAGGCGATCACCAACACGCTGGCGCCGCTGTTTGAGGGCACCGAGCCGGGGCTGACGGAAGAAAACATCCAGAGCCGTCTGCGTGGGCTTTTGTTGATGGCGATGAGCAACAAGTTTGGCGAGATGCTGTTGACCACAGGCAATAAATCCGAGGTCGCAGTGGGCTATGCCACGATCTATGGCGACATGGCCGGAGGCTATAATCCGATCAAGGACATGTACAAAACCCGCGTGTTTGAAACCTCGCGCTGGCGTAATGCGGTGCACCGTGACTGGATGGGCGGGCCTGAGGGCGAAGTTATTCCGGTCAATATCATCGACAAGCCACCGTCTGCGGAGTTGCGTCCGGATCAAAAGGACGAGGACAGCCTGCCGCCCTATGACGTGCTGGATACGATCCTGTTGATGCTGGTGGATCAGGAAAAATCGGTGGCCGATTGCGTGGCCGCAGGTTTTGATCGCGAGACAGTCAAGCGGGTCGAGCATCTGGTCTACATCAGCGAGTATAAACGCTTTCAGTCGGCACCAGGTGCGCGATTGAGCAAAAAAGCTTTTTGGATGGACCGGCGGTATCCGATTGTGAACCGGTTCCGCGACGAAAGCTGACTGGCCCGCCTAGAGTGTGATATCTGAAAGCACGCAGTCGCGCAGATAGCGCTCGAAATCGGCCTTGCGGCAAAGTTCGGTGGCGGGCGTGGTCACGGCGGACGTCGCAGCGGTTGTGCCGTGTTGCAGAGCGGTTGCCAGATCAAGACCACTTGCACGTGCCAAAGTGAAGGCGCCAACAAAGCTGTCGCCAGCGCCGACCTTGCTGTTGATAGGCACATCCAGCGCCGTGGCGTGAAGGCAACCTGCCTCGCTGGCCAGTACAGACCCGTCTGGGCCACGTGCGACGATCACAGTTTTGGACACGCCTTTGGCAACCAGATCGCGGGCAAAGCGGGCGCTGTCAGTGCGTGAACTCAGAGGTGCGCCGAAAATTTCCTCGCTTTCGTCTAGATCCATGCGCAGGACATCAAGACCCGGATTGGGCGCGGCGCAAAGATCACGCAACGGGCGCCCCGAAATGTCGCAAAGAATGCTGGGGCCGGTGTCTTTGAGCGCGGCAATGATGGTGCGGGCAAAATCAGCGGACATTCCGGGCGCGAGGCTACCGGAGAGCACCAGCAGACCGGCGGGGCCTGTCATTGCGTTCAGCCCTGTCAACAGCTTGATGCAGTCGGCCTCGGTCCACGTTGGGCCGGGCATGACAAAGCGGAACTGTTCGCCGGTTTCATCGCAAATGACGGAGACGTTGGTGCGGGTTTCGCCCGGTGCAGGATGGGCAATTTCGGCAATACCTTCGTCGGACAGAAGTGCTTGAAGACGTTGGCCTGCGTTGCCGCCATGCGCAACGAAGGCGCGGGAGTGACCGCCAAGGATGCGAATGGCGCGCGAGACATTGATGCCGCCGCCTCCGGCGCTGTAATTTGGCGCGGCGCAGCGCAGTTTGTGTCCCGGAGAGATTTCTGGCGCGGCAGTCGAAAGATCGACAGCGGGGTTGAGGGTGACCGTGAGAATGTCTTGCATATTGCGGGCTCTAACTCAGGTGCATTGAGGGCAGCCTTTCATGGTTGCGCTAACTTTCCAAGGTGTTTTGGCAGAGGAGTTTTTGTGTGCCGGATGGGCAGAAGCCTGCCGCAAAAGGCGTGCAATCGGCCTTGGGCCTTGGCAATGTAGTGCCCAAGGGGCATGCCGTGCCACGAAAAGATATTTTATGAGGCGCATATGAGCACATTGATTTGGCAGGGTGGGCAAAGCGATACCGCAGACGATGCCAACCGGGCGACGCTGCGGCTGATTGACGACATGATTGCTGACGGGGATCGCGCGGCCGTTGTTGAGGCCACGGCAAGCTGGCCAGTGGGCGATGTGCTTGCGTGTTTGTTGCGGCTGCGTCCGGCGCGGGCGCGGCTTTTGTTTGACTGGGTGCCTGACAACCTTGGCCTAAAGGTGCTGTCGGAGTTGGACAACGACTTGCACGCGGTGCTTTACAGCCCGGAATCGGAGCACACGTTTTCCAATATTATCGGCATGATGGATGTGGATGAGGCGGTCGATACGCTGTTGGAATTGCCGCGCAACTTTGCCGGACGGTTGGTGCAGACGCGGCCGGACGCGGAACGGATCGCTGCGGTTTTGCAGGCGCGGGACGACAGTGCGGCGACGGTGATGCGGCTGGGAGTCTTAATGGCGCCTCTGCATTGGACGGTGGGTCAGCTGACCGAGGACATCAAGAGCCGCACAACCGAGATCGGCAAGATCGACATGATGTTTGTGGTCGACGAGGCCCGCAAACCGATCGGGTTTTTGCGGTTTCGTGAAGTGTTGGCGGGACAGGCTGATCTGCCGCTCGCACAGATCGTGCATAAGGAACTGGACGTGGTGAGCGCCGATTGTGACCGTGAAGAGGTTTTGCAATTGGCCCGACGTCGAGGCGTAAACGCGATTGGCGTTGTGGACGAATTTGGCAAGCTGGTCGGCGGAATTTCCCCTCTCGAACTTGGCGATATTTTCCGTGATGAAGTGGAAGAAGACATGTTGGTCATGGGCTCGGTATCGCCTGCGACCACACAGTTTGACGGGCCGCTCACAATCCTGAAGCGGCGGTTGCCCTGGCTTTTGGGGGGGCTTGGCGGGGCAAGTTTTGCCGCGGTGGTGATCGGATCCTATGAGGAGGCGTTGGCGCAGGCTGCCGTGCTGGCGAGTTTCATTCCGGTGGTCATGGCGACGGCGGGCAACGCGGGCATTCAGGCCTCGACCGTGTCTATTCAGTCGCTGACCTCGGGCACCAACTGGCGCGGGGATTTTGGTGCGCGGCTTTGGCGGGAGTTCTTTGGCGCGATGTTCAATGGGTTGAGCATCGGGGTGATCACAGCGATTGCGGTCCTATTGGCGAGCCTCGTTCTGCCATTGGCGCATCCGCATTTGCTCGCCTTGACCGCTTTGCTGGCGCTGACGCTGGTGACCACAATCGCCGGTACAATCGGGGCGTTGATCCCCTATATTTTGCGAAGTTTTGGGCTTGATCCTGCGGTGGCGACAGGGATTTTCATCACCACGACAAATGACGTCTTTGGCGTGTTGATCTTCTTTGTGGTCGCCAGCGCACTCTATCTGTGAGCGATGTGTGCGCTGGCCATTTCGATAAACCTGATCAGCTCATCATGAACTGATAGCTGGCGGGCGCGTAGTGGAAGCCGTCGCCGTGGGTTTCGACGAATCCAACCGCCGGGAACGGCATGTGGTAACCCACGAACGGCACCGAGTCTGCGGCCATCATACCGAGCATTTTGCGACGGGTCGCGGCGGCTGCGGATTTGTCCATGTCAAACTTCACTTCCCAGTCGGGATGCGCAAGCGACCAGACGTAGTGGTTGGCGAAATCGGCGGCCAGTAGCATCTGCTGTCCGTCACTTTCCAGCATATAGGTCGTGTGCCCTGGGGTGTGGCCGAACGCGGACATTGCAGTCACGCCTGATGCCACCGAAGCACCGTCTTCGATCATGTCAAAGCGGTCCATGTTGGGGCGAATTTTGCCCTCAAAGGCTTTGTTCTTGTCGGTTCCGGCCCAGAAATTCATTTCGGTCGTGCCAGTCACGTGTTTGGCGTTTGCAAAAGTCACGCCATTTTCGCCAGCCATGCCGCCGATGTGGTCACCGTGCATGTGGGTGATGACAACGGTGTCGACCTGATCGGTCGAATAGCCCGCTGCCTCGAGCGCTGAAGAAATGGCACCGGGGTTCAGGCCGGTGTCAAACAGGATCAGTTGCGATCCGGTGTTAACAACGGTTGGCGTGAAGAAGAATTGGGCGGCGGTTGTGGGAATGCGCGCAGCTGCGGAAGCGGTTGCAAACTCCTCGGCGGAGACGTTCATGCCAAAGATGTTTTGCGGGCCTTCGACGGTGCGTGTGCCGACAAGCAGGGTTGTGACCTCGAAATTGCCGAGTTTCATTCGGTTGAAGCGGGTTTGGGCGACGCCTTTCATATCGGCGGCGGCCAGAGTTGATTGGCTTGTGGCGGCGGTAATGGGAAGCGCGGCGGCGCCTGCCAGCAGGGCGCGGCGGGAAATTGCAGGGGTTTTTAACATTGGGTCTCTCCTTCGACTAAAATATCGATATTTGTTCATACCATATTGTTACGTAGATTTTTTGAAATAGGATCGAAAATCGCAAAAATTTGATTTTCCCTCCGCGAAGTGACGCGAGATTAGGCGGCGCAATGGGCGTGCGCAGGCGGTCGGGGAAACCTCCGTTGATTTCCTTTTCCCGATCGGATGCAGTGCAGACACTATTGTTTTAACGAGTTTTTTGAGGACTACATGTTTCATACAGCATCTGCGCATTACGAGCGCATGGGACCGCAGGCGCGGGCAATCACCGACACAGTCGAGTTGTTTTATCGGGCCGAAATTGCCGAGGGATTGTTGCGGGGAAAACCGGGGCCACGCAGTTTTGACGACGAGGCGGCGGCGCAAGCGGCCAAAGAAGCAGGGAAAAAGCCGTTCGATATTTCAGAGATGGCATTGCGTCAGCTGTCGGGTTTGCCCAAACGAGTGCGCCACAAGCTGGCACGACGTTTGATGCGGGAAAATTTGCGCACCAAGGCGCCTTTGGCGGCACACGACCAGGAATTGTTGAAGCGGTTGGTCGACCCAACGAGCAAAACACCGATGAGCAAACGGTTTGATTTGTGGGCTGAGTTGACTGAAGTGATCACGCCACAGAAGAGCAAGATCAAAGACCCGTTGATGTTGGTCGGACATCTGCGTGACATCATTGGGCAATTTGTGCCGGGCCAGATGCCGTTTAACAATGGTCGCCCGCATGAGCCGACACCGCCGCCGCCCACAGATGAGCCCGCGCCGACACCTCCGCCGCCTGCAACGGCTGAGCCCAGTGAATGGGCAGCAGGTGCCTTGTCGCGGGTCGAGGCGATGCACTTTGAGATCGAACGGCTGACGTGTCTGGATGCAACGCGCGGTGAGGCGGGCGAAGACGAGATCGCCTATGCGGTTTTGATGGCATCCGGCGAGGCCGCGGCATTTGAAACGGAAAACTCCGGGGGCGGAGTGATCAATGGCGTGCCGGCCCTTCCTTATGACAGTCCGCGTTATTGGCGCGTCTTTACAGAGGTCCACGATGCGGGTTCGTTTGATGATGGGGACACTCGGCTTTATGCGCCGCGGGACATCCTGTGCACGTTTGATATCGAAGGCATGACGGTGCCGCGCTATCTGGTTGTGTTTTTTGCGATGGCAGAAATCGATCCCCAAGGCGGTTTTGGGCAGTATATCCGCGAGTTGCAAGGGGAGCTAACGGCAGGGCCTGCGACGTTGGGGGTCTCGGGCTACATAGCGCTTTATATGTCGACGTTGGCGATCTTGGGCGTATCCGTCACGGTTGGCGCGGCGTTGGGGGGGCCTATTGGCGCGCTTGTCGGTTTGGTGGTTGGCGCGGCGATCAGTTTTGTGAATTATCTCGTCGCCGGATTTTTGAACCGAGACGATGTGTTTGACTTGCAGGTCCGCGTTTTGGAGCTGACAGAAGACACGTTGTCAGGGTGGCCGTTTTTTGGCACCGACCTGTCGGTGCCACTGACGTTCCAGACACATGGCGATCATGGCCTTTATGAAATCACCCATCGCTGGCGCATGGATCAAGCGCCTGTGTTTCAGTTTCTAGACAGTGATTTGCAACTGATTGATGTTTAGCCAAAAGTGGCCGGCCTGGCTTGGCCATGTCGGCCGCGTAGGAACGCTAAGTTGGCGGAAGACGGGTCACGTCTTTTGTCGCGAGAAAGTGGTCGACCAACGCGGTTTCCGCGGCTGTCAGAACTTGATGTCGTGGATAAATTGGTGCCGCGCGATCATCGATCACCTGCGTATTCCAGTTGTCTGTCGTCGCAAAGAAGGACGCGACGCCGGCTTCGCCAAAGACCGCGAGATAGCCTTGTACGACAACGTCAACATAGCTCAGCAAGATATCGGGCGGTGCGGCGGGCGCAATTCTGCGTTCAGGTGAGACCGAGTAGACGGCGATCTGCGGGGTGTTTGGTTGGGAGTGCGAAACCGACGTACCGGTATCAAACCGATCGTAGGCAAACTCCCTTTGATCCAGAGCGGCCCAGTCGTTGCAGGGAACAGGCGCGATCAGCCCGTCGATTGTGCTGTTCGCGTCAGGTTCTGCACTCAGGAAAGCGAAAGGTCGCAAATCCGTCGCGACCCAAGCGCGTTTCCAGCCAGTGAGCCGCGCGGGATACGCGTCCTCAAAGGCGTGCGTACGGCTGTTCACGAGGCTGCCGTATCCAAAAAAATAATGGGCTGTCATGGCCGCATGTCCGCTGATCCGTTGATCCATGTCAATGCCACTTGTGCGGGAATTGCGCAAAATCTGTAGAATTGAAACTAAACTGGTCAGATCTTTGCGCATCACCAAGCGAACAAATATAGCCATCAGAGTCCTGATGTTCTGTGCCGTGAACCATGGCCGTTTGGTCACAAAGTCCGAGATTGCGCAGCGGTGCAACGCGTCCGAAAATCACCTGGCGCAGGTGATCAATCAATTGGCGCAGATGGGTGTTTTGAACACGCAACGCGGGCGCAACGGCGGGCTGCGGTTGGCGCGCCCAGCCGCCGAGATCGAAATCGGTGACATTTTCCGCACGATGGAGGCGCCAGTGCCCTTGGCAGAGTGCTTTGCGGATGTCGACAATTCCTGCCCTTTGGTTGACGCCTGCCGACTGCGTGTCGCGCTGACGGAAGCGCTTGGTGTGTTCTATGCGCGGCTTGACCAAGTCACTTTGGATACACTGGTTTGTGGCAACGACGCACTGTTCGCGCTGTTGGCACCACAATGCCGGTCGGCATAACCATCGGTGAAGGCGCGATAAAATGCGCTTGTCAGACGGGAAAGCGCAGACTACGTTCTTTAACAAGTGAATCGGGAGAACCGGACGTGTCCGGTGCCGAAGGAGCAACCGCCCCGGAAACTCTCAGGCCGCAGGGACCGATTTACCGCTAAACACACTCTGGAGAGAGGCGTCTTATGGCGTCCGCCGAAGGGATAACGATCTCAGGCCAAAGGACAGAGGGGGCATCACGCGCATTGGGGGGAGTCCCTCGTGCGGACTGAGGATGCCGGATGTGTTCCGTGGGCTGTACCATGGACGTCACCGGGAAACGGAGGGCGCTGGTATGGGTGAGTTAAGCCGCACACCACTATTTGATCTGCACGTCGCGCTGGGCGCGAAGATGGTGCCGTTCGCGGGATATGACATGCCCGTGCAATATGCGCTGGGCGTGATGAAGGAACATTTGCATTGCCGCGCAATGGCCGGCCTGTTTGACGTCAGTCACATGGGGCAGGTGATATTGCGCGGCGAGAGCTATGAAGCCATTGCAAAGGCGTTTGAAACGCTTGTGCCGATGGACGTGTTGGGCCTTGGCGAAGGCCGACAGCGGTATGGGCTGTTTACCAACAATGGCGGCGGCATTGAGGACGACCTGATGTTTGCCAATCGCGGCGATCACCTGTTCGTGGTGGTCAATGCGGCCTGCAAAGACGCAGACATCGCGCGCATGAAGGCGGCTCTGGAGCCTGACGTCTCCGTCGAAGTCATTGCCGATCGCGCGTTGATTGCGTTGCAGGGACCTGCGGCAGAAGCGGCCTTGGCGCGGATCAATCCCGCGGTCGCCGAGATGACGTTTATGGACGTGGCAACGATCGAACTGGCAGGCGCAGACTGCTGGGTCAGCCGGTCGGGTTACACCGGCGAAGATGGCTATGAGATTTCAGTGCCAAACGCACAGGCCGAAGCCTTGGCCAAGGCGCTGCTGGACATGGATGAGGTTGAACCCATCGGTCTTGGCGCGCGCGACAGTCTGCGGCTTGAAGCTGGGCTGTGCCTTTATGGCAATGACATTGATGACGGAACCTCGCCGATTGAGGCAGGTTTGATCTGGGCGATCCAGAAGGTGCGTTGCGCAGACGGCGCACGGGCTGGAGGCTTCCCGGGGGCGGATCGGATTTTTGGCGATCTGGCCGAAGGTGTGGCGCGCAAACGGGTTGGTCTCGTGCCGCAGGGGCGGGCGCCGATGCGGGGCGGAACGCAGATTTTTGCCGCTGGTGAGGGCGGTGACCCAATTGGTGAAGTGACCTCGGGTGGGTTTGGGCCCACATTTGAGGGGCCAGTGGCCATGGGATATGTCGGCGCGGCGCAAGCGGCTGTCGGCACGGAACTTTTTGGTGAGGTGCGGGGCAAACGTATGCCCGTCACGGTGGCAAAGATGCCGCTGGTGCCTGCCAATTTCAAACGTTGAGCAACAGGAGAGCAAGCAATGAAATTCACGGAAGAACACGAATGGCTGCGTGTCGAAGGTGATGTGGTTGTGGTGGGTATCACCGATCACGCCAGCGAGCAGCTGGGTGATGTGGTGTTTATCGAACTGCCGGAAGAAGGCATGGAAGTCACCAAAGACGAAGAAGTCTGCGTGATCGAGTCGGTCAAAGCGGCCAGCGATATTCTGGCGCCGCTTGATGGCGAAATCGTCGAAGTGAACAGCCCGCTTGTGGATGAGCCGGGCAAGGTCAACGACGATCCGATGGTGGAAGCTTGGTTCTTTAAGATCAAACCATCCGAGCTGAGCCAGATGGACGACTACATGGACGAAGCTGCTTACAAAAAGTTCATCGGATAAGCACGCGACCTTCGCTTCGGGATCGAAGCGACGTTCAGGATTTTAACCCGACTGACAGGTCGGGTGGCGCCATACCCTAAATGATGGGCAAGGCGCCTCGCTCTCTCCCAAGGCCGGGCGCTGCCCGTTTGAGGCTTTGGGACACATCTTTTGTGTGCGGTACTGCCGCCAAGCTGCTCTAGGAGGACCACATGACCTTCACGCCAACTGACTATCTGCCGTATGATTTTGCCAACCGCCGCCACATCGGCCCGTCGCCTGAAGAAATGGCCGATATGTTGGATGTCGTGGGCGCCAGCGATCTTGAGGATCTGATGAAGCAGACGCTGCCAGACAGCATCCGCCAAAAAGAGCCGCTGGACTTTGGGCGCCCCTTGTCTGAGCGCGAGTTAATACGCCACATGCACGAGGTCGCGGCGAAGAACAAAGTCCTGACCAGCCTGATCGGGCAGGGGTATTACGGCACAGTGACGCCACCCGCGATCCAGCGCAATATCCTTGAAAACCCGGCGTGGTACACGGCTTACACGCCTTACCAGCCTGAAATTTCGCAGGGCCGGCTTGAAGCACTGCTTAATTATCAGACGATGGTGAGCGACCTGACCGGACTGGAAATCGCCAACGCGTCGCTGTTGGATGAGTCCACAGCTTGCGCCGAAGCGATGACCATGGCGAAACGGGTGTCAAAATCCAAATCCATGGCGTTTTTTGTGGACGAAAACTGTCACCCGCAGAACATTGCGGTGATTCAGACCCGCGCCGCGCCTTTGGATATCGACGTGATCGTTGGCAGTCCTGATGATCTGGAAGCTGACAAGGTATTTGGAGCGCTGTTCCAGTACCCGGGCACCTTTGGCCATGTGCGCGACTTTACGCCCGAAATTGCGGCGTTGCATGAGCACAAGGCGATTGGCGTTGTGGCGGCCGATATTCTGGCGCTGACGCTCTTGAAAGAGCCTGGCGCGATGGGCGCGGATATTGCCGTGGGCAGCACGCAGCGGTTTGGGGTTCCGTTGGGATATGGTGGGCCGCACGCGGCTTATATGGCCTGTCGCGACGCCTATAAACGGGCGATGCCAGGGCGTATTATTGGCGTCAGCATCGACAGCCATGGCAACCGCGCCTACCGCCTGTCGCTTCAGACCCGCGAGCAGCACATCCGCCGCGAAAAAGCCAATTCAAACGTCTGCACGGCGCAGGCTTTGCTGGCTGTGATGGCGTCGATGTATGGTGTTTTCCACGGTCCCAAGGGCCTCAAGGCGATTGCGCAGCGCATTCATCGAAAGACCGTAAGGTTGGCGAAGGGCTTGCAGGACGCAGGCTTTGTTGTTGAGCCGGACGTTTATTTCGACACGATCACAGTGGATGTCGGGCTGTTGCAGCGTGGGGTTTTGCAGGCAGCGGTTCAAGAAGGCATCAACCTGCGGCGTGTTGGCAAAACCAAAGTTGGGATTTCGCTTGACGAAGCCTGTCGTCCGGCCACGATTGAACGGGTCTGGCGGGCGTTTGGTATCGACCGCAAGGACGACGAATTTGAACCGGAGTATCGTATCCCTGATGCTTTGGTGCGCGAAAGCGGCTATCTGGATCACCCGATTTTCCACATGAACCGCGCCGAAACCGAGATGATGCGTTATATGCGCCGTCTGGCGGATCGGGATCTGGCGCTGGATCGCGCGATGATCCCGCTGGGGTCGTGCACAATGAAGCTGAACGCGGCGGTTGAGATGATGCCGGTCAGCTGGCGTGAGTTTTCCCTGATGCATCCGTTCGTGCCGAAAGATCAGGCGCAGGGCTATGAAGAGCTGATTGGCGATCTGAGCGACAAGCTGTGCCAGATTACGGGCTATGATGCGATTTCGATGCAGCCGAATTCGGGCGCGCAGGGCGAGTATGCCGGGCTGTTGACGATTGCCGCCTATCACCGCGCCCGTGGCGAAGGGCATCGCAATATCTGCCTGATCCCGATGAGCGCGCATGGCACCAATCCGGCGTCGGCGCAGATGGTGGGCTGGAAAGTTGTGCCAGTGCAAACGGCCGACAACGGTGACATCGATCTGGAGGATTTCCGCGCGAAGGCCGAGAAATTCAAAGACGATCTTGCCGGCTGCATGATCACCTATCCGTCCACGCATGGCGTGTTCGAAAAGACGGTGCATGAAGTCTGCGACGTCACCCATGAATATGGCGGGCAGGTCTACATTGACGGGGCGAACCTGAATGCGATGGTCGGGCTTGCAAGGCCCGGTGATGTGGGCGGCGACGTAAGCCACCTTAACCTGCACAAAACCTTTTGCATTCCACACGGTGGCGGTGGTCCCGGCATGGGGCCGATCGGCGTGAAGTCACATCTGGTTGCGCATCTTCCGGGCCATCCAGAAACCGGTGGAACCGAGGGTCCGGTGTCGGCAGCGCCGTTTGGGTCTCCGTCGCTTTTGCCGATCAGCTGGGCCTATGTCCTGCTGATGGGGGGAGAGGGCCTTACGCAGGCGACGCGGGTGGCGATTTTGAACGCCAACTACCTCGCCAAGCGTCTCGAAGGGGCATTTGATGTGCTTTATAAGGGCCCGACTGGCCGTGTGGCGCATGAGTGTATCATTGACACACGCCCCTTCGCTGACAGTGCCGGGGTGAGCGTCGATGACATTGCAAAACGCTTGGTGGATTGCGGGTTTCACGCACCGACCATGAGCTGGCCGGTCGCTGGCACGTTGATGATCGAGCCAACCGAGAGCGAAAACAAAGCCGAGCTGGACCGGTTTTGCGACGCGATGCTGGCGATCCGCGAAGAGATCCGCGCGATTGAGGACGGCAAGATGGATGCGGAGAACAACCCGCTGCGCAATGCGCCGCACACGATGGAAGATCTCGTGAAAGACTGGGATCGACCCTATAGCCGCGAGCAGGGCTGTTTCCCGCCGGGCGCATTCCGGGTGGACAAGTACTGGCCGCCGGTGAACCGCGTCGACAATGCTTACGGCGACCGAAATCTGGTGTGCATCTGCCCGCCAATGGAGGACTACGCAGACGCGGCGGAATAATCTGCGCATTCGGGGAGAGGGGGCCAGCCCCCTCGGCTCAGTCTGGCTGAGCCCACCCCCGAGGTATTTAGGGAACAAAAAAGCCGGGTGGCATGCCCGGTTTTTTCTAATCTTCAGGCTGTGGATTGCCAGACGACGCAGTGCAATCCAGAAGCAAACGCTTTAGTGCGCCGGTTGAATAAACGTGCCATTGCGCAGCTCGGCAAACGCTTGCTGTAGCTCGGCCTGAGTGTTCATCACGATCGGACCATGCCACGCCACCGGTTCCTGAATCGGCTGGCCGGAGATCAGCAAGAACCGCACGCCCTCTTCGCCAGCTTGCACAGTAACTTCATCGCCATTGCCAAATCGTACCAACGTCCTGTCGCCACTCAAATCGCGGATATTGAGTTCTTGACCTGCGACTTCTTTTTCCAGCAAGACGCCGGTTGGCTGACTTGCGTCGGCGAAGGCACCAGCCCCCTCAAAGACATAGGCAAAGGCGCGGCGGCGTGTATCGACGGGAAAGGTTTTCTTCACACCCGCGGGCACGGTGATGTCCAGAAACATCGGATCCGCCGCAATGCCATCAACGGGCCCGATACGGTCCCAAAATTTGCCGATGATGACGCGGACTTTGGTGCCGTCGTCTTCCATGATTTCAGGAATTTCGCGGCCTTCTACATCCTGATAGCGCGGGTCGGTCATTTTCAGATCACGCGGCAGGTTGGCCCAAAGCTGAAAACCGTGGTTCATGCCATTGGCGTCGGCTGTGGGCATCTCCTGATGCAGGATACCTCGTCCGGCGGTCATCCATTGCACGTCGCCGGATTTCAGATTGCCGGTGTTGCCCAAGCTGTCCTGATGTTCCACCGCGCCTTCGATGACATAGGTAATTGTTTCGATGCCGCGATGCGGGTGCCACGGAAATCCGGCCTCATACATGCGTGGATCATCATTGCGGAAGTGGTCCATCATCAGGAACGGGTCGAGCTCTTCGGGATCCTGAAATCCAAAAGCGCGGTGCAGACTAACCCCTGCGCCTTCCATTGCTGGAATGGCTTTGCGTGTTTCCAAAACGGGTCGGATCGACATCGTTTTTCCTTTCTGAGATCTGTACGCTTGCCACATAAGCTAGGGGCGGAGACATCTGTGCGCAATTTGCGCTAGATCACGACTTCTGTGCGGTGATGCACGATGCGGGGAGGGCTGGGACCAATGTCGCATTCACTGTTGGTCGGAGAAAAGATCTCGTGGAATCGGCCTAAGGAACCCGCGAAACGTTTGATATCCCGCTGAAAATTGCCTCGAAACGGCTGGCGCCACGCTGCGCCGTTTAAGAAATCGGACGCAGAGCGCTGGCATCTGCATCTTCAATTTGCGGGAGCTGGCCGATCTTTCCCAAAAGCTGATCAAGCTCCGCTTTGCCAAAAAGGATTTTCCGAACCGAGCCAAGTTCCTTGAGACGTCGCGCCAGCCGCTTTCTTTCAATCCCAATGGTTTATGAAAGACTATGGAGGGTATGGTTCCACCGCTCAGTGATCTCTACTCCCAAGATCTTGGCGACTGGCTCGACCGCTGTATGTTTAACGATATGATCGCGCAGCAAGTCGCGGATGGGACCAGGGTCAACCGAGTTGCACCGACGATCCGACCGGTCAAAAAGCTCGCCATAGTAGGCTAAAGGACCAGCCTGCACCGCGACTGTTGGGGTGAGTGTCTGATGGTCACCGATACCTTCGTTACCGTTTCGGGTCCCACGCGATAGATGGAACCCCCGGTCTCTTTAACTTCTTCCCCAGCAAAAAAGGCCTGAGGTGAAAACCTCGGGCCTTTTTCGATTTGAGGGTCTGGCGCTTACCAGCAGCTGACCAGAACGGTCATCCCACTGGCTTGCTTGGTAAGGTCTTCGGGTGCCAATGCGGAGCCGCCGTTGGCCATCTGGGCGGCGATACCTTCTTGTTCCAGAAGCGCACGAATGGCGTCTGCATTGACCGCAAAATTTACCTCATTGGGCAGCTGTTGGGCGCTGTCGGTGGCGCGCGGAAGCAACATGCCCAGCACAGAGCCTGCGGTGTCAAACACCGGGCCACCGGCATCGCCCGGCTGTGGCGCGAGCGCGAGGCGGGCCAGTTCCGGTTCGCCGCGCAATCCGCGCACGTCAGACAGTTGGCCAAAGGTCAGGGTGGGCGCGCCAAGCACACCCTCATAGCTGTAGCCAGACACCGCGACGTCAGATTTCAAACGCGGAGCGCCGGAGCGCAGAGCAGCGACGCCCATCGGCGCCAAGTTCGATTTCGGGCTCAGAATGGCGATTCCCAAGGCTTCGTCGAGGTAGCTCACCTCGGCGTCATAATCGCCTTCGAGGGTGATCTTTTCGCAGGCATTCACGGCCTCGATTGTGGTGACCACATGACCGTTGCTGTCGACAAAGAAACCGGAGCGCGACAGGCGCGGCTTGCGCACCTGAAGCCCGGCGATCAGGTTGATGCTTTGCGCGGTTTCGTCGCCCGCAGCCGGATCCAGAACGCCGTCAACGCGTTTAAAGCCGGCTTTCATTTCGTCCAGAATGCGGGTGCGGCGTTCTTCGTCATCGGCTGGCCAAACAAGGGTGAAGCCTTTGATCTCGCCATCCTCAAGGCTGGCTTGGGTATAAGAGATCACGTCCGCGTTTTCACCAACCAGAGTGAAGGACGATTTCAGACGTTCGCGCGGGCCGTTGAGAGGCACAACTTCGAGCGTCTGCATGATGTCATAGAGGCCAAAGAGGGTGTTTTGATCGCCTGACTGGCTGATCATCAGCACGGCGGCTGGCAGATCGCCTGAGGCCTCAAAGCGCACAAAGGGGTATTCGGTGGCGGCCTTGCGCACAACACCGGTCGGGATCTGCATTTCAATACCGGCGTCGATATTGGTCACCAGTCGCAGGTCCATGCCTTTGAGCACGGCAAGGTATTGCTGGCGGATCATTTCGCGCTGACGGGTGGTCATCACGCCTGTCGGCTCGACGCCATTGTCCGCCTGCCATGCGGCCATGGAGTTGCGGGTGCCACGACCAAACGCGCCGTCGATGGCGGAGTTATAATAGCCACCCCATTGCAGATACTCTTGCAGGCGCTTTTTCTGGTCCCGTGTCAGCGCTGCCTCAGAAGCGCGGGCCTCGCGTACGGTTTCATCCGGTTCTTGCGGAGCCAGTGATGCAACTTCGGCCTCGGCCGGTTGCTCGGAAGCTGCGGGCAGCGTCTCTACCACTTGTGATGTGGCAGGCGCGACGCCGTTAAGCAAGTTGGCACCAACCGGCCAGAATTGGCTGCGGTAGTCGGCGCTGCGGGCAAGATAGGCGTCGATCGGGATTAACCCTTCGGAGCGGTAGACTTGCAGAACCCGCTCGGCATCTTCGCGGCGGTAAGGCCCAAGCGCGACGGCGTACCATCCGCCGCCAAGCGAAAAGCCGTTCACGTCCTGCATTCGCGCGGCATAGCCGCGAATGCGGTCCTGGGCCACGGTCAGGCTTGGTTGGGCTTCGAGTTGCACCCAGACGGTGTCATCAGAAGATTGTGCCAAAGCGGCGGAAATGGAGAAGGTGATTGAAAAAATCAGCGACAGTAGTATGCGCAACATGTTTGGAGGGGCCCCTGAAACTCATGACATTGTTATTGTCCGACCTATTTACCAGTTTCGCGCCGCGTTGCACCTTTATTTTGCGTGAAGGCCCAATTGACCCCAAGGGCGAGTGCGCATAAGCAAGACCCGCGTTTCCAGAGGGACCAAGCATGACACAATTTGACGGCAAACCCCGCAGCTTCCAGGATATCATCCTGCGTCTTCAGGCCTATTGGGCCGACAAAGGCTGCGCGATCATGCAACCTTATGACATGGAAGTGGGCGCTGGCACCTTCCATCCGGCGACGACCTTGCGTTCGCTGGGCAGCAAATCATGGGCTGCGGCCTATGTGCAGCCGTCTCGCCGTCCGACCGATGGGCGCTATGGTGAGAACCCGAACCGCTTGCAGCATTATTACCAATATCAGGTGCTGATCAAACCGAGCCCGCCCAATTTGCAGGAGCTGTATCTTGGCTCGCTTGCCGCAATCGGCATCGACATGGAGATGCATGACATCCGCTTTGTCGAAGATGACTGGGAAAGCCCGACGCTTGGTGCGTGGGGGCTTGGCTGGGAAGTCTGGTGTGATGGCATGGAAGTCAGCCAGTTCACTTATTTCCAACAAGTGGGTGGCCATGACTGCCATCCAGTGTCTGGCGAGCTGACTTATGGTCTGGAACGTCTGGCGATGTATGTGCTGGGCGTGGATCACGTGATGGACATGCCGTTCAACGATCCCCAGACCGAAATCGCGCTGACGTACGGCGATGTGTTCCGCCAGACCGAGCAGGAATACAGCCGCTGGAATTTTGACGTGGCCAATACGGATGTGTTGTTCAAACAGTTCGAAGAGGCCGAGGCGGAATGCGAAAAGATCCTGTCGCTGGATCATGAAGACCCGAAAACCGGCAAGCGCATCATCATGGTGCATCCCGCGTATGATCAGTGCATCAAGGCGTCCCATCTGTTTAACTTGTTGGATGCGCGTGGTGTGATCTCGGTCACAGAGCGCCAGGCCTATATCGGCCGAGTGCGCGCCTTGGCGAAGCAATGCGCTGATGCGTTTGTACAAACCGAAGCTGGGGGATACGCTGCTTGAAGGCACTGCAGTCCAGAGTGTCAGTGTCGTTCCAGTTTGATCTTTGGGGGCGAAGCTTGGTGTCCGGTTGGGACCGCCGAGGTATGCAGCGTTCGTCCGTTGCGCCGGTGCTTCAGGGATTTGGTAGCTACGGGGCCTACGAAGCCGGTACATTGGACACTTCGGAAGATAGTAAACTGCCACCAATTTCGTATGCTTCCATAGATATGTGGTTTTCTGAAGATGTCCGAGACGCGCAATACAAGTTTTGGCGCCTTTTGGAAGATTCAGATCAACTAGAGTGCCACGTGAACTACCCTATGGCGCTGTTTGGTTGGTTTGAGAACATGATGGCGAATGCCGACCGGGATGGACAGGTTCTAATCCTTTCAACGGGATTTAAGCTGGCCGAGATGAGTGGGCGCAACGTTGCGGATGGCATGTGCGCCGGGGCGTTCGAAAGGGTAGATGTGGGCTGTGGAGACAGCTGGATCGGAAAGATACAATGACGGGAAAAATCCTGGGAGTTTTTATCGTGCTGTCAGCTTTGGTGGGAGGCGCGGCTCTCTATTGGCTGCAAATTTACGGGTTCTATGATGCTGTTGAAGTGTCCGGCGCGAATGACGATGTGCAGCTGACGCTGTTGGTGACTGGCGAGCCAGAGCCGATTTTGTATGAGAATTTCCAAGCGATCGACGCAGACAGTTCGCCGATCCGCTATCGCGCATGTTTTACCACCAACATGAGCGCCGGTCTGTTGACCGAGACCTACGAGATGATTGAACACGCCGAGCCGCGCAATGCGCCGAAGTGGTTTGATTGCTTTGACGCCAAAGAGATCGGTGCTGCGCTGGAAAATGGTGAGGCGTTGGCCTTTTTGGGCATAAAAGAAATCATGTATGGCATCGACCAGCATGTTGCGATCCTGCCGGATGGGCGCGGGTTTGTCTGGCACGAAATCAACGAATGTGGTGAGCTGGCGTTTGATGGCAAGCCGTTGCCAGCGCATTGCCCGCCACAGCCAGAGAGATAAGCCCATGTCCGACCCGATTGTCATACCGGAATTCATTACGGCGACGCTCGGGTTTGCGGTGTTTTTGCTGGGCGCCCGTTTGACACGAAAAGTGGGCTTTTTGCGGGATTTCAACATCCCTGAGCCGGTAACGGGCGGATTGATTGCCGCGATCATTTTCACGTTTGTTTCCCTCGCATTAGGTGAGCGGTTTGTGTTCGAACTGGAAGGGCGGGACTATTTCCTGGTGCTGTTCTTTGCCGGTATCGGGCTGAATGCTCGGCTGAGCGATCTGGTGGCAGGGGGGCGATTGTTGGCGCTTTTGCTGGTGCTGACGTTTGTCGCCATAGTGGTGCAAAATGCCATCGGCATTGGCTGCGCATTGCTGTTTGATTTCCCGTTGCACACGGGTGTGCTGTTTGGGTCGGCCGCATTGATTGGCGGACATGGAACGGCCATCGCTTGGGCCCCGAATGTGGCGGAAGTGACGGGGTATGCGGGTGCGCCGGAACTGGGCGTGGCGATTGCAACAATGGGATTGATTGCCGCCGCGTTGGTGGGCGGGCCGATCGCGCGCTATCTGGTGGACAGGCACAAGTTGAAATCCACGGCTGATGAACATGACGACGTGGTAGGGGTGTCCTATGAGGACGAAGCCTCAGATCAAAGTGATATATCGCATGAATCGCTGATGCGGGTCTTGTTGATGCTGCATCTGGCGATTTTACTGGGGTATTTTCTGCATGAGACGCTCGAAGAGTTCGGCCTGTTGTTGCCGCTGTTTGTGCCGTGTCTGATTGTGGGCATCGTGCTTGGCAATTTGCACAGCCGGTTTTTTGCCAAAGATGTGCAGGTGGCGCGCACGCCAACATTGGCGGTGATGTCTGAATTTGCGCTTGGCACATTTCTGGCGATTTCTTTGATGACCCTAGACCTGCTGACGTTGGGCGGGCTGGGGGTTGCTATTCTTGGCACGATTGCCTTGCAAACGGTTGTGACCGTGGCGTTGGTGATCCTGCTGCTGTTTCCGCTTTTGGGGCGGAATTACAATGCGGCGGTGCTGGCATCCGGATTTGCCGGCTTTTCGCTGGGCGCAACGCCAACTGCCATCGCCAATATGACCGCCGTGACCAAACATTATGGCCCCGCACCCCTCGCGTTTGTGGTTTTACCCTTGGTTTCAGCCTTTTTTGTGGATATCGCCAACGCTGTCGTCATCCAGGCGATTATGAACTTCTAAGGATCCGTCATGCCCGACTTGCTGATCGAACTGTTTTCCGAAGAAATCCCCGCGCGCATGCAGGCGCGGGCCG
>NZ_LAJH01000016.1 GCF_001292625.1 Shimia sp. SK013 | reverse complement strand
CGATCCGCGAAGGCGGCCGCACTGTTGGTTCCGGCGTTGTGTCCAAAATTGTTGAATAATTAGCTCACGCTGATTGCAGACTAGAATAGGGCGTCCTTCGGGGCGCCCTTTTTGCTTGCCGTGGGGGAGTTATCCTACAGCGGTGGTTTCGACCTGTTGCGCAACCCAGTTGTAGGTCTGCTCCATCCCGAGCCGAAGCGGTTGGGTCGGCGCCCAGCCAAGTTTAGCCCGGATCATGGCGTTATCGGAATTCCGCCCACGCACGCCCTCGGGGCCGGGGATGTTGTCGATGGCAAGGTTTTTACCAGAGATGTCGATGGCCATACGCGCAAGGTCGTTGATCGACACCATTTCGTCCGATCCGATGTTCACAGGTCCTGCAAAGTCGGAACGCATCAGGCGCATAACAGCCTCGACCGCTTCGTCGACATAGAGGAAAGAGCGGGTTTGATCACCAGCGCCCCAGACTTCGACGGTGCCACCGTCCGCGGCTTGCGCCACCTTGCGGCAGATCGCAGCCGGTGCCTTCTCACGCCCACCCTGATACGTGCCTAAGGGACCAAAGACATTGTGGAAGCGGGCGGTTTTCACATTCAGACCATGATTCCGATTGTAGCTTTCATAAAGCCGTTCCGAGAAGAGTTTCTCCCAACCGTATTCACTGTCTGGATCGGCGGGATAAGCGGAGGCTTCGGCGCAGTTCGGGTTCTGCGGGTCGGTCTGATTTTCTTTGGGATAGATGCAGGCCGAAGAGGAGTAGAAGATGTTGCGATTGTCAGTTTGGCGTGCGGTTTCCGCGACGTTGAGGTTCACTTGTGCTGAGTTGCGCATCACCTCGGCGTCGTTCTCGCCGGTGAACAGATACCCTGCGCCGCCCATGTCGGCGGCGAGTTGGTAGACCGCGTCAAATTGGCGGTCCATGGCGCGTCGCATGACTGTGAGGTCTTTGAGATCACCGAGGAAAAAGTCATCAGCCGGACAGCCTGCGAAATCATGCGGTTTCAGGTCGACCCCGCGCACCCAATAGCCGTCCGATTGCAGACGTTTCACCAAGTGTCCACCGATGAAGCCGCCGGCCCCCAAAACCAAGGCTGTTTTCATGTAAGTCGCTTTCTCGTCCAAGTTCATAAAGGCAATGCCGCCCGCGTTGCGGCGTATCAAACCACATGCGTTCCGTTTCGCATGTCGTGAGGTAGATCGTACCATCCTGCACATAGAGCGCTGTCGGGTCCACGATCTTATAAGTGTCGGGGAAATCGAAGGGGAATGCGTCGATAGAGAGTGCCTTGCCCGGTTCGTAAGTGAAGACAAAAGGCCGGTGCTCGATGGAGATGCGGCTGTTTTCCGGTGCATTATTGCTGTGGCCGATACCGATCACGCGGTCGCCCGTCCAGAGCGCATTGGCTCCGCCGCGGAAAATAGAAAACTTGTCGATTGTCTTGGGCGTGCGGGTTTTGAAGTTTTCGACGATGTCCAGAAGCATGAAGTTGTCATTCTCATGCTCCAAACGCCCGCGCAACACAATGAACGGATCAAACCCGTGGATGAAATAGAGTGTGTCGTCACGCACGAAGGGCATCCAGTTTTTGCCCTTGCGAATGGAGTGTGGTGGGATCAGTTGAATCCAGCGATCTTCGCGGGCGACATAGATCTTGTTGATAAAGCCAAAGCCCGGAAAGAAGGACTGTGCCGTGATGCACGGGCTGTCGCGCCAAATGAAAGGACGGGGATCTTCGCCTGTGCCGACGACGGTGTCGCCGTTCATTAGGATTGTGTTGTTCAGCCAAGCTTCCGACATTTTGGGGATGTGGCGGCCAAAGCGTGTGATCCCGAGATCAGGGTGAAAGGTTTGGCTTTCGAAAACGAGGTGATCGGCGCCGGCTGGAGCGTCTTCGAGGACGGAGAATTCGCGGAGAACGGAATTGAGTTTGGGGGGCATTGTTTGTCTTCAAATGGTTGCCGGAGATTTTTGCAGACTTTAACGTGTCGCCGACATCCTTGCACGCACTAGGTTTTGCACTTGAAATTGATTATTCGCCCCATTCCTTGCCGCTTCGTCCGCCTTGCCCTGAGTTTTGGGGCAACGAGAGCGTAGTGACACGGCGAAGCGACATTCCGAAAAATCGTAGGTTTGACCATTTAGGACTGTCTGGAGCGCGGCTCCTATTGGTCAAAGTGGCTAGATTTGCCGTCGTGCTTGCCCTACCTTTGTGGGCGTTTTTTCTGCTGCCCTTAATGCGCTGGGTGCCTTGGTAGGCCTTTTTTGTGCTCAGATATCATTTTGCAAACCAAGGCTTTCAAGAGTGGGGGGCGCAACGCGCGATGCGGGTGGCCATGGCAATGGCAGAAGTCAACGGGCCATCGCCCGCTGTCGCGTTGAAGCGGTTTGGTGCCTCAACGCAAGTGGAACGCAGGTCTGAAGTGGCCGTACGGGGCGTGCCTTTAAGAGGTGGCGTGGTCTATCAGGTCAAAGGCGAAAAGGTCATGCATTATGCATTTGTGCCATTCTCCGAAACGGCCGATGGGGACGTTCAGCTCATCGCGATTGACGTGGCTTATGATGGCGCTGCAATGCAGGCGTGGGTGAGCGGATTGGACGCTGTGGAGGGTGCGGTGACGGTTCGCGGCGAATTCGACCCGGCAACACCCTGGTTAAGCAACGCGGATTTGATCCGTGTGCTTGAGGCGGATGGCCACCGCGTTGCCGAACAGTTTCATTTGGTCGCGCCGTTTCTGGAGGGCAGGCTGGCCTGGTGGCAGGAAAAGCTTTCGCTGGGGTGGTGGTTTGTATTCATGTTCTTGAGCTTTGCGGTTACCTTTTTGTGGGTGGGTGTGCGAAAGCTCTGGATGTGGCTGTCGAGGATACAGTCAGCGCAGTTGCGGTAAGTACCGGTTTCTATCCCGCCGCGATTAATCCCTTGCCACCTGACCGAACCCCCGATATATCGCGCGGGTTCTCATTGAGAATCTCAAGGCGGGGTGATTCCCGCCTTTTGGGTTCGATGAGGGTTTGCGGTGGTCGCAGGTCCTCCTCTCAACTCCCACGCCTATAAAAGGCTGACGTAATGCAAAGTCAAAACATTCGCATTCGGCTGAAGGCTTTTGATTACCGTGTCCTGGATGCCAGCACACAGGAAATCGTAGCAACCGCAAAGCGCACTGGCGCAACGGTTCGCGGCCCGATCCCGCTTCCGAACAAAATCGAGAAGTTCACCGTTCTGCGTGGTCCCCACGTTGACAAAAAATCCCGCGATCAGTTCGAGATCCGTACGCACAAGCGTCTGCTCGACATCGTAGATCCGACCCCGCAGACCGTGGACGCGCTGATGAAGCTCGACCTCGCGGCCGGCGTGGACGTCCAGATCTCGGTTTAAGGAGAGTATATGATGCGCTCCGGTATTATCGCGAAAAAAGTGGGCATGACCCGCTTGTTCATGGAAGACGGTAAACAGATTCCTGTCACCGTTCTCCAACTCGACGGCCTTCAGGTTGTTGCACAGCGTACAATTGAGAAGGATGGCTACACTGCTGTTCAGCTCGGTGCTGGTGCAGCCAAGGCCAAACGCACCTCCCAAGCCATGCGTGGCCACTTCGCAGCAGCGAAAGTGGAACCTAAGCGCAAGCTGGCCGAGTTCCGCGTGTCCGAAGAAGGTCTGATCGAAGTGGGTGCGGAAATCTCCGCAGAGCACTTCCTTGAAGGCCAGAAAGTGGACGTTGCGGGCACATCGATCGGTAAAGGTTTTGCCGGTGCTATGAAACGCCACAACTTCAGCGGTTTGCGCGCGACACACGGTGTCTCGATCAGCCACCGTTCGCACGGCTCGACTGGTCAGTGTCAGGATCCCGGTAAGGTTTTCAAAGGCAAGAAGATGGCCGGTCACATGGGCGCAGTCCGCGTGACCACGCAGAACCTGGAAGTCGTCAAAACTGACGCCGACCGTGGTCTGCTGTTCATCAAAGGCGCCGTCCCTGGCCCGAAATCCGGTTGGGTTTCTGTCAAAGACGCTGTGAAGAAAAAAGCTCCTGAAGGTCTGCCTTTCCCGGCTGGTCTGAAGTCAGCTGCAACTGAAGCACCTGCGGAAGAAGTTGCCGCGGAAGGTGGTGAAGCATGAAACTTGACGTGATCAAACTTGACGGCTCCAAAGCCGGTTCAGTTGAACTGTCTGAAGACCTGTTCGGTCAGGAGCCCCGCGCGGACATCCTGCACCGTGTGGTTCGCTGGCAGCGCAACAACGCTCAGGCGGGTACTCACAAAGTGAAAACCCGTTCGGAAGTGTCCTACTCCACCAAGAAGATCTATCGCCAAAAAGGCACCGGTGGCGCACGCCACGGCGCTCGCTCGGCACCGATCTTCCGCGGGGGTGGCGTCTACAAAGGTCCAGTTGTGCGTTCGCACGGCCACGACCTGACAAAGAAGTTCCGCAAACTTGGCCTGAAGCACGCTCTGTCTGCTAAAGCCAAAGCTGGTGAACTGGTTGTCATTGAGGACGCTGCAACAGAAGGCAAGACTGCCGCTCTGGCCAAACAGGTTGCAAACCTGGGCTGGAAACGCGCTCTGGTCATCGATGGCGCATCCGTTAACGAGGCGTTCCTGAATGCATCGCGTAACATCGAAGGTTTGGATATCCTGCCAACGATGGGTGCTAACGTTTATGATATCCTCAAGCGTGACACTCTGGTGATCACCAAAGCGGGTATCGAAGCTCTGGAGGCTCGTTTGAAATGAGTGCGAAGGCAGAACATTACGACGTGATCCGCAAGCCGATCATCACCGAGAAATCCACAATGGCGTCCGAGAACGGTGCCGTGGTTTTTGAAGTGGCGATCGACAGCAACAAACCGATGATCAAAGAAGCTGTTGAAGCGCTCTTTGGTGTAAAGGTCAAAGCGGTCAACACCACAATCACCAAGGGTAAAGTCAAACGTTTCCGCGGCCAGCTTGGCAAGCGTAAAGACGTTAAAAAGGCTTACGTGACCTTGGAAGAAGGCAACACAATCGACGTGTCCACCGGTCTGTAAAGACTGCTTTCTTTGAGAAATTGAAAAGCCCCCTGCCAGTGATGGTGGGGGGCTTTTTGCCGTGAAATTCTTTTGGTAAATACAACTATGTGTTGACTTTTTTTGTGCTCATTCATTTTAGTTTATTCTATTGTATGGAAAAATCTGGATGGTGACCTGACGAATGGCAAATTCTTGGCATGTAGATTGGTTGAAGGAAGGTGTGGCCAATTGGAACAAGCGTCGCAAGCGTGTTTCATTTGAACCTGACTTGGCAGGCCTGAATTTTTTTGAAGTTCTTCCTCCGGACTTCCGAGATGAACCGAAAACGTCGAGGTACTTCGAAAAGATTGATCTATCAGGAGCAAACTTACGTGGCGCGGACCTTTCCCGGCTGAATTTTTCTAGGGCAAAATTTGATCATGCGCAGCTTTCAGAAGCGGATCTCACTCGCTCAAATTTCGAGCAGGCGAAATTCGTTGGTGCCGATCTAAGTGGTGTTAGTTTTGAGGGCTCTTATTTGACGTCCGTAGAATTCGAGTTATCCAATCTAACAGAGACTTCTTTTGCTGGCGCGGATTGTGACCAAATAACCGTCATTGGTATTCAGTTGACCTCTACTCAACGCAATCAGATTGGGCCGCAGGCAGTTCGAGAATACAGCTCTCGGGCGTTGTATCGTAAGGCGATGTATCTTGAACCCTCCACGAGATATTCAAGGACTGCTGCGGTTGCCGATGAAGCTGTAGTCGCCGATGAAAAGGATGAGCGCACCAAAAAGAACGCCTATGAGGTCTTTTTTGGAACAACTCGGAATCCAATTTTCCGGCAGGGTAAGATAGACGACTTCGGAACGGAGCAAGGGAGCAGTACACGCTACGGAATTGCTAAAGTGATTGTTCCTGAAGGTCACAGGTTGGGTGGAATTGGGCGCCGGCTGTGGAGGTCGTTACTCAACAAGAAAAGTACCAGCCTGAGATTAGAAGATCTTATGGCACTCAATTCCGATTTGTTTTTTTTGACTTTGTCGGAAGTGAGCCGCGCAGGAGGAAGGAACCAGCGCCCGACTATTTTTGTGCATGGTTTTAACACCTCATTCGAAGCGGCCGTCCTTCGCGCGGCTCAATTTGGGCACGACCTTGGTGTAGCTCAGGGAATAGGTTTGTTTAGCTGGCCCTCAATGGGCAAAAAGCGGGGGTATGCTTCAGATGAGGCTGCTGCGGAGAGAAACAAGTATGCGTTATCAGAATTCATAGAGGGGTTTGTGGATGCGTTTCCCGAAAACGGCGTGAACCTAGTTGCGCATAGCATGGGGTGTCGGTGTCTGTTGGGGGCAATCGAAAACTTGGAGAGTAGAAACCCGAAAGCGGCAAAATCTATTCATCAAGTGATTCTTGCCGCTGCAGACGTTGACGTTGGGATTATGCCTAGACAGGGCACATTCGCTGTGTCCAGTGCTGATCGAGCTACGTCTTACGTCGGCGATAAGGATATAGCGCTCAGGTTATCTGGCTTACTCCATGGTTTCGACCGCGTCGGTCTTGTGCCTCCAGCATTTACAATGCCGGGTCTTGATACTGTGTTAGTCAATGACACTGATTTGGGTCCGCTAGCGCATGGCTACATTGCGCAAAGCCGTGCAGTTTTAGCCGACATTCACGCGTTGCTAAGCAGTAATGATCCGCCTGAAATTCGCTTTTCCTTGGGTGAGCACGTGATCGGGGGAACGCGCATATGGAAAATCGCCGACTGAGAACTTCCCAGGTGCGCGGCTTACGGCTTGGCTGGACTATGCGCCAACAAAAACAGCCCTTCCACTTGCCACCACCCACCAACCAAGCTATATCGCGCAAGTCGTGTGGCCTCAGATTCGTTCTGGGGCTATTCACATTTTGAACCGGGCACCTACGGGGGCCTAAACACTTGGCACCTTAGTAGTCGGTTTTCATTGAGAAACCAGCGAGCGGGGGCCTTACACATAGCGGGCCTTGGGACACAAACCTTAGGCTCTGCACGCTAAACGGAAGACAGAAAGCATGGCACTTAAGTCGTATAAGCCGACGACGCCGGGCCAACGTGGATTGGTGCTGATCGACCGTTCGGAGCTCTGGAAAGGACGCCCCGTCAAAGCCCTCACTGAGGGTCTGACGAAATCGGGTGGCCGGAACAACACCGGACGGATCACATCGCGTCGCCGCGGTGGTGGGGCGAAACGCCTTTACCGTATCGTTGATTTCAAACGTAACAAAGTAGATGTCGCGGCAACCGTCGAACGGATCGAATATGACCCGAACCGGACCGCCTTCATCGCACTGATCAAATATGATGACGGTGAGCAGGCATACATCCTTGCGCCTCAGCGTTTGGCCATTGGTGACAAAGTTGTCGCTTCAGCCAAAGCCGACATCAAGCCGGGCAACGCAATGCCGTTCTCGGGCATGCCAATCGGTACGATCATTCACAACATCGAGCTGAAGCCAGGCAAAGGCGGCCAGATCGCCCGTGCTGCTGGTACTTACGCTCAGTTTGTGGGTCGTGACGGTGGGTACGCTCAGATCCGCTTGTCGTCTGGTGAACTGCGCCTCGTGCGTCAGGAATGCATGGCCACCGTTGGTGCCGTGTCGAACCCCGACAACAGCAACCAGAACTACGGTAAAGCCGGTCGTATGCGCCACAAAGGCAAACGTCCGTCGGTTCGTGGTGTTGTTATGAACCCGATCGATCACCCACACGGTGGTGGTGAAGGTCGTACGTCTGGTGGTCGTCACCCGGTTACTCCTTGGGGTAAGCCGACCAAAGGTGCACGCACTCGCAATAAAAACAAAGCGTCGCAGAAGCTTATTATCCGCTCGCGTCACGCCAAGAAGAAGGGACGTTAATCTATGTCTCGCTCTGTATGGAAAGGCCCCTTTGTTGACGCTTACGTCCTGAAGAAGGCCGAAGCGACACGTGAAAGTGGCCGCAACGAAGTGATCAAGATCTGGTCGCGTCGCTCCACCATCCTGCCCCAGTTCGTGGGCCTGACTTTTGGCGTTTACAACGGTCAGAAACACGTTCCGGTGCTGGTATCCGAAGACATGATCGGTCAGAAATTCGGTGAATATTCGCCGACCCGTAACTACTACGGGCATGCTGCCGACAAAAAAGCGAAACGGAAGTAAGTCATGGGCAAGGCAAAGAACCCCCGCCGCGTGGCTGAAAACGAAGCAATGGCGAAAGTCCGCATGCTTCGCACCAGCCCGCAGAAACTGAACCTCGTGGCCGGCATGATCCGCGGCAAGAAAGTCGAGAAGGCGTTGACCGACCTGACTTTCTCCAACAAGCGGATCGCAGCAGATGTGAAGAAATGTCTTCAGTCCGCAATTGCCAACGCTGAGAACAACCACAACCTGGACGTCGACGAGCTGATCGTTGCCGAAGCCTATGTGGGTAAAAACCTGACTCTGAAACGCGGTCGTCCGCGGGCACGGGGTCGCTTCGGCAAGATCCTGAAGCCGTTCTCGGAGCTCACGATCAAGGTGCGTCAAGTTGAGGAGCAAGCCTAATGGGTAATAAAGTCAATCCGATTGGCATGCGCCTTCAGGTGAACCGCACCTGGGACAGCCGCTGGTATGCAGACACCAAAGACTATGGTGACCTGCTTCTTGAAGATCTCAAAATTCGTGAGTTCATCAAGACCGAGTGTAAGCAAGCCGGTATCGCACGCGTGATCATCGAGCGCCCACACAAGAAATGCCGTGTGACTGTTCACACTGCACGTCCGGGCGTGATCATCGGTAAGAAAGGCGCAGACATCGAAACACTTCGTAAGAAGATCGCTTCGATGACTGACAGCGAGCTGCACCTCAACATCGTTGAAGTGCGCAAGCCTGAGCTCGACGCAACGCTGGTTGGCGAGTCCATCGCTCAGCAGCTGGAGCGCCGTGTGTCTTTCCGTCGCGCGATGAAGCGCGCCGTTCAGAACGCTATGCGCATGGGCGCCCTGGGTATCCGGGTGAACGTCGCTGGCCGTCTGGGTGGAGCCGAGATCGCACGTACCGAATGGTATCGTGAAGGTCGCGTTCCGCTGCACACACTGCGTGCCGACATCGACTACGCACACGTGGAAGCCACGACCGCTTATGGGATCATTGGTATCAAAACCTGGATCTTCAAAGGCGAGATCATGGAACACGATCCACAAGCGCGTGACCGTCGTTCGCAAGAAGTCCAGGATGGCCCAGCACCTCGCGGTGCAGGCGGTCGTCGCTAAGGGAGACTGATCAATGCTGCAACCAAAGCGTACAAAATTCCGCAAACAGCACAAAGGCCGTATCAAAGGTCTTGCTAAAGGCGGTTCGGATCTGAACTTCGGTTCTTATGGTCTGAAAGCAACCACACCTGAGCGTGTGACTGCTCGTCAAATCGAAGCGGCGCGTCGTGCTATGACCCGTCACATGAAACGTCAGGGTCGGGTATGGATCCGTATCTTCCCAGACGTGCCTGTGACCGCCAAGCCGATCGAAGTTCGTATGGGTAAAGGTAAGGGTTCCGTGGACCGTTGGGTCTGCAAGGTGAAGCCTGGCCGTGTACTGTTCGAAATCGACGGTGTGTCCGACGATGTCGCACGTGAGGCCCTGCGTCTTGCTGCCATGAAGCTGCCGGTGAAAACCCGCGTCGTGGTTCGCGAAGACTGGTAAGTCTTTGACGGAGTAACCCGTTTGAAAACCTAAAAGCCCCCGTCGAGAAATCGGCGGGGGCTTTTTGTTTCAAACCTATGTAAAAAGCCCGCTAAATAGATGGGTCATCGGCGGGCGCGTCGGCAATTTCGCCTTTTGAGGAAAACACTCTTTGTGTTAACCTTTGTTAATTCAAAAGGCTGATTGCTCATGACACCAGACGGTTTGAAAGTTTCCGACATCCTTCAGGACTTCCCTGATTGCCCGCAAAGAGAGATGGCGTTGCGTGCATTGCGCAAAGGCCATGAGGATCTGGCGGGTGAATGGCTGAAAGCTCTAACGGATATGGTTAGCGAAGGGCGTGCCCGCATAGAGGCTGACCGGCTGGTAGATCAAAAGCGCCGAGCCTGACGGCCAAGGCTAATCGAAAAACAAAAAGCCCCGACACATTGCTGTGTGGGGCTTTTGTGTTGTCATGACGTCGGTATCAGGCGGCGCGGATGGTTGACCGCTTGGCCGACTGGATCGGCGTTTTTGGGCTGGCTTTTTCGCGCAAACGGAAGCGGGACATGGCCTCAACCAGGTTTTGGGCCTCGGTGCGCAACACCTGTCCGGCGGCCGAGGTTTCTTCGAGCATTGCCGCGCTGTTTTGGCCGTCGCGGTCCAGCGACTCGACAGAACCGTTGACCTCGGTGAGGCTGGCTGATTGCTCAACAGTGTTCTCCGCGATGTCTTTGACCTTGCCCACAACCTTTTCGACAGCACCGACGATGTCTTCCAGTGCATTGCCGGTTTGATCCATCAATGCGACGCCGTTGGTGACTTCTGAGGTCGAGCTTGCGATCAGTTCGCTGATATCATGCGCGGCGCCGGAAGAGCGTTGCGCCAGCGCGCGGACCTCGGAGGCGACGACGGCAAAGCCACGCCCTGCATCGCCAGCTCGCGCGGCCTCGACACCGGCGTTGAGGGCCAGCAAATTGGTTTGAAAAGCCACGTCTTCGATCATGTCGGTAATCTGGGAGATGGCGTCGGAGCTGTCCTTGATGCGCTGCATGGCGGTCAGGCTCTCTTCGGCGATGCGGCGGCTGTCGTTGGCTTTGTCTTGCGCCAAATCGACGTGTTCGCGGGCAGATTGGGCATTTGCCGCCGTGTCGCTGACGGTTGCACTGATGTTTTGCAGTGCAGCGGAGGTTTCCTCAAGCGAGGCTGCCGCCACTTCTCCACGGCGGGAGGCGTCGTCGACGGCAGACGCGATTTCGCCGGCTGTCCGGTTCAGGACGCTGCTGGAGTTGGTCAGCTGACGCACCATATCATCAAGGCTGCTGTTGAGGTGGTCAATGGCCGAAGAGATCTCCTTGAAGACACCTTTCTGTCCTGCGGGCATCTGGTGGGTGAGGTCGCCTGTGGCAAGAATGCTGAGCGCGGATTTGATGTCGCCGAGCCCTTTTTCTGCGACTTCGCCAATAAGATTCACGCCGTGAGCCAGTTCGGTGAAGCCGTTTTCTTCATGTGTGACGTCAATGCGCATGGAGAAGTCCCCATCTGCGCAGGCTTCTATCACGGCAGAAACGTCGTGCATGAGGGCCTGTTTTTGGACTTCTTCTTCGCGGTTTTGCGACGCAACATCAACGATCGCGGAAATTTCCCGAATAGCCGCTTTTGGCACATCGACAGAGAAATCACCTGCATTCATCTTCTTCAGGAAATTGTCCAGAGCGCGCAGCGGGCGGGAGATGGCGCGCGCCATAAGAAGCGAGCAGAGCACATAAAACAATCCGCCGATGGAGCCGACGAGGACAGTTGTGTTGCGAGCGGATTGTGCAACGGCGGCGTCTTCTGCCTCAAGAAGTGTGCGCACGGAACCGGCAGTTTCCACAATTTTTTGCATGGCTGGCTGGGATGCGGCAAAGGCTGCCGACACGTTTTTGCGAGCGGCCACTTCAACGGTAGTTTCATCTGCAAAGGCGACGAATGCGGTTTCATATTCGTCAAGCGCCTGGTCAATTT
The DNA here is from genome assembly GCF_001292625.1 of Shimia sp. SK013. GTDB lineage: Bacteria > Pseudomonadota > Alphaproteobacteria > Rhodobacterales > Rhodobacteraceae > Shimia. The sequence goes on along the minus strand of NZ_LAJH01000016.1, from coordinate 82,541 downwards.
TCGTCTTTTGCTCTGCAGAGTTGTACAAGAAGACCGGTAGAGCGCGAAATTCCTTGAGGCGCTGGAGAACCGCATCAACGTAAGCTGTGTCACTGGTCAGCATGAAATCCTTTTCGGATTGGCGAGCGGTTAGGATTTTGGCGTGCAAAACCGGGACTTCGATGAATTTGAGCTCCCCCTCTACGGCACTAACAGCTGCGTTGAGTGCGCCGTGAAGACCTTCGGTTCCGGTCAGACCAAGGCGTTGGTTTGAAGCAACCAGGGCGGCAAAGCTCTCTTCGTATTGAAGGATGTGCTCCTGTAACTCTGGCAGGGCCGCTGTGGCCTCCGCCATTTCAGGCAATTCGTCCAGATGGATAGACAGCGTTTCGAAGTCGGCGGTCATCGCGTTCATCGTGGCGGCATGCTGATCGATGTATTTGGTGGTCTTGCGCAGAAGGAAGTCCTTCTCGTGACGCCTCGCCATGAGGAATTTGATTTGAAGTCCTTCTGTTTCCAAATTGATATTGTCGATCGCAAGAATGCGGTGCTGAGCAATGTCGCGCTGGTTAAAGGCGGTCATGGCTGTGCTGGCGATCACGAATAGGACTCCTAAGGCGAGACCAATGATTACAAATATGGCAAGTCGGATTGAAATTTTCATTTTCATGTCTCGGCAAGTCCTGATGCGTTCAGATTGACCAAATGGCTATCAGCCAATGGTTAAAAGTTCGTAGGCGCCTTTGTTGCAAGGGTTTGGCCATGGTATGAAGGTCGGGGGCCTGAGATTGATTTTCTCTTTGTGTCTCGGGCTTTACGTAGCGGAATCCTGATCCGGGAGTGGCGGACCCTTGCTGGCGCAGCGGAGGCACTGGAGAGTGAACTCGCTTCTTCTGAGGCCTTGCGGTAGGAGAAAGACATGAGCCAAATCGAATCCCTCTTTGTGACCCGCCTGTACCGTGCCCGTTTGTCTGAGATTGGTCCGGACATCGACGCCTCAGAGCTTGAAGCCTCTTGTTACTCCATCGCACAAGACGATGAAGCAGGGCAAAACTGGTGCGAGGAGAAGGGCTATCCCGGCTACACATCTTATGCGTCTTTGACGGACTTGCCTTGGCGGTTCCCGATTTTTGCGGACATTGTTGCCGCACTGGACAAGCATGTCGCCGCTTTCGTCGAAGATCTGCAATTTGATCTGGATGGGCGCAGTCTTGTTCTGGAAGACCTGTGGATCAACATCCTGCCAGAGGGCGGGATGCACAGTTCGCATCTACATCCACATTCCGTGATCAGCGGCACGACATATGTGGCCATGCCGGAAGGCGCCAGCGCGCTCAAACTCGAAGACCCGCGGTCTGGTCGCATGATGGCCGCACCGGTTCGGCGCAGTGGCGCCCGACGAGAACTGGAGCCGTTCATTTATGTCAAACCGGACGTGGGTGATGTGTTATTGTGGGAAAGTTGGCTTCGCCATGAAGTGCCTATGAATATGGCTGAGGACGACCGCATCAGCGTGAGCTTTAACTACAAGTGGGAGTGACACGCCGGTGGACAAGCCAACGCAGGGTCCACTTTTTGCTTACTTAAGCCGCAAACAGAATGGCGAGGGTCGCAAGTTTCCTTTTGGTTAAGCATGTTTCTCTCATAGGGTGACATATCCAACCAACGGGAGGCTGCAATGAGCAATGCCAATACCGACCAAAAGGCCAACACCGATTATGAGGTGGGCCAAGACAACGTTCAAATTTTTGGGTTAGACATTCACAACCCGGTGTTTGCTGTCTCCGGATTGACGATTGTCGCATTTGTTTTCTTTTCGCTGGTGTTCAAAGAGCAAGCCGGAGTCTTTTTCGGTGAATTGCGGGTCACGCTGACAAGCAACTTTGACTGGGTGTTCATGCTGGCCACCAACGTCTTTGTGCTGTTCTCGCTGGTGCTGATGATTTCCCCATTGGGCAAGATCCGACTGGGCGGCGAAAATGCCAAAGCGGACTACAGCTATGGCGCGTGGCTTTCGATGCTGTTTGCCGCTGGCATGGGCATCGGATTGGTGTTCTGGGGCGTGGCAGAGCCGATTTCTCATTACGGATCATCGGTTGGCGGCGTGGTCGTTGGCGAAGACGGTTTGCGAACCGACTGGGCGCCGTTGCTTGGGGCCGAAGGCGACGTGCAGGGCGCGCGCGATTTGGCGATGGCGGCCACGATTTTCCATTGGGGGCTTCACCCCTGGGCGGTCTATGCCATCGTGGCGTTGGCGCTGGCGTTTTTCAGCTTCAACCGCGGACTGCCTTTGACCATGCGGTCTGTGTTCTGGCCGATTCTGGGCGAAAGAACCTGGGGCTGGATGGGGCATGTTGTCGACATTCTGGCGGTGTTTGCCACGATTTTTGGTCTTGCGACCTCGCTTGGGTTGGGCGCGACACAGGCGCTTGCCGGATTGAACTATCTGTTTGATGTGCCGGTCACCGACGGCATGAGTGTGCTGCTTGTGGTGCTGATCACGGTTTTTGCGCTGGTGTCGGTGGTGGCCGGTCTGGACAAGGGCGTCAAACGACTTTCGGAGGCCAACATGATACTGGCGGCTGTTTTGCTGGTTCTGGTGCTGGTTCTCGGGCCGACGCTTGCGATTGTATCGGGCTTCTTTAGTGGTATGGCGGACTATGTCGTGAATTTGCCGACCCTGAGCAACTGGGTCGGGCGCGAGGACACCAACTTTATGCAGGGTTGGACCACATTCTATTGGGCGTGGTGGATTTCCTGGTCGCCTTTTGTGGGCATGTTTATCGCGCGGATCTCCAGAGGTCGTACAATTCGCGAGTTCATCTTTTGCGTTTTGATCATTCCGACTTTGGTGGGCGCGATTTGGATGGCGACATTCGGGGGTGCCGCATTGGAGCAGACCGTAGACGGTGCTGAGGCATTGGCTGGCGCGAGCACGGAACTGAAGATGTTCGTGATGTTTGAGGGTTTGCCCATGACCAGCGTGCTGTCCTTTGTGGGCATTGTCCTTGTGATTGTCTTCTTTGTGACGTCGTCGGACTCCGGCTCGTTGGTGATCGACACGATCACGGCCGGCGGGAAAACCGATGCGCCAACCTCGCAGCGGGTGTTCTGGTGTATCCTTGAAGGGGCGATCGCGATTGCGCTGTTGCTAGGCGGCGGATTGGGCGCGCTTCAAGCAGCGTCGATTGCCACCGGCTTCCCTTTTGCCATTGTGCTCTTGCTGATGTGCGTCTCTGTGACCATCGGTCTGTTGCGTGAACGCAAGCGCAATCTGGCGAAGAAGTGAGTTCGAGATCTCTGTGGGGATCAGCTTTGACACATGAGGTGCCGCTCCTAAAAGGGGCGGCACACTTGCCTTGCGAGGCAGAACGCAACTAAAACGCCAACAACCGCTTGCCATTTCTGAGTGTGGACCGTATATGGCTCCATCTCGCGGATTCTGTTGTTACGGGATTCGTGTGTTTTATCATTTGTCCATCAGGTCAAAAGGTAACCCTGCATATAACCCGGGGGCCTTCTGGTGTATGAGAAAGGAAGAGGCGATGAACGCCAACGAACTGCGTGAAAAAACGCCGGATCAGCTTCGTGAAGAGCTGGCCAATCTGAAAAAAGAATCGTTCAACCTGCGTTTCCAACAGGCTACTGGCCAAATGGAAAACCCGGCCTTGATCCGTGAAGCGCGTCGTAACGCTGCACGTGTTAAGACCATCCTGAACGAAAAAGCCAAGTCGGCAGCAGAATAATAGGAGCCTGATAGATGCCCAAACGTATCCTGACTGGCACCGTTACTTCGGATGCCAACGCACAAACAGTCACCGTTTCCGTAGAGCGCCGCTTTACGCACCCGGTTCTGAAGAAAACCATTCGTAAGTCCAAAAAGTACCGGGCTCACGATGAGAACAACGCCTACAAAGTAGGTGACAATGTTCGCATTATCGAATGCGCTCCGCGTTCGAAAACCAAACGCTGGGAAGTTCTGGAAGCTTAAGAGCCGCAAGGCTCCCAAAGCGACTAGACTTAACAGTTAGTCGAAACCCTGGGGATCTCGCCACGCATCGGCGCCCCATAGGTCGGGAGAAACCACATGATCCAGATGCAAACCAACCTGGATGTTGCTGACAACAGCGGCGCTCGCCGTGTTCAGTGCATTAAGGTTCTGGGTGGTTCCAAGCGTAAGTACGCATCCGTAGGCGACGTTATCGTTGTCTCGGTTAAGGAAGCCATACCACGTGGTCGCGTAAAGAAAGGTGACGTCCGTAAGGCCGTCGTCGTACGCACCGCTAAAGAAGTCCGTCGTGAAGATGGCACAGCGATCCGTTTTGATCGCAACGCGGCTGTTATTTTGAACAATGCCAATGAGCCTGTAGGTACTCGTATCTTCGGCCCAGTTGTTCGTGAGCTGCGCGCCAAGAACTTCATGAAGATCATCTCACTCGCGCCGGAGGTGCTGTAAGATGGCTGCTAAGCTGAAAAAAGGCGACAAAGTCGTCGTATTGGCCGGTAAGGACAAAGGCAAAGAGGGCTCGATTTCCTCTGTTGACCCCAAAGCCGGTAAAGCTGTTGTGGAAGGCATCAACATCGCCATCCGCCACACCAAACAAAGCCAGACCAATCAGGGCGGTCGCATCCCTCAGGCGATGCCGATCGAACTGTCTAACCTGGCTCTGCTGGACGCAAATGGCAAAGCAACACGCGTTGGCTTCCGTATGGAAGGCGACAAGAAAGTGCGTTTTGCCAAAACCACGGGGGACGTGATTGATGCTTGATACCGCAAACTACACCCCGCGTCTGAAGGCGCTTTATGCGGATTCCATCCGCGCCGCTCTCAAAGAAGAGTTCGGTTACAAAAGCGACATGCAGATCCCGAAGCTGGAAAAGATCGTGCTGAACATCGGCTGTGGCCGTGCAGCCGTGAAAGACAGCAAAAAAGCCAAGTCGGCGCAGGCTGATCTGACCGCTATTGCGGGCCAGAAAGCACTGACCACTGTTGCTAAGAACTCCATTGCCGGCTTTCGCGTTCGCGAAGGCATGCCAATGGGCGCCAAAGTAACACTGCGCGGCGACCGTATGTACGAATTCCTCGATCGTTTGATCACCATTGCGATGCCTCGCATCCGCGACTTCCGTGGTGTGAACCCGAGCTTTGATGGCCGCGGCAACTTTGCCACCGGCTTGAAAGAGCACATCGTATTCCCAGAAATCGACTTTGATAAAGTCGACGAAAACTGGGGCATGGATATCGTCATCGCCACCGATGCCAACACCGACGCTGAAGCGAAGAGCCTGTTGAAGCATTTCAACATGCCGTTCAACGCATAAGCGCAGGAAGGATTAGACATGGCTAAAAAATCTATGATCGAACGCGAAAAGAAGCGTGAACGTCTGGTTGCGAAATACGCAGTCAAACGTGCAGAGCTGAAAGAAATCGCCGCCGATGAGTCCAAGCCAATGGAAGAGCGTTTCAAAGCGCGTCTGAAACTGGCCAAACTGCCGCGCAACAGCTCGGCAACTCGTCTTCACAACCGTTGTCAGCTGACCGGTCGTCCTCACGCTTACTACCGTAAGCTGAAGGTCAGCCGTATCGCGCTGCGCGAGCTGGGTTCTGCAGGTCAGATCCCCGGCATGGTCAAATCTAGCTGGTAAGGAGAGAGTATTATGAACGATCCTATCGGTGATATGCTGACCCGTATCCGCAACGGCCAGATGCGCGGCAAGTCGGTGGTTTCCACACCTGCTTCCAAATTGCGCGGCTGGGTTCTGGATGTGCTGGCCGACGAAGGCTACATCCGCGGCTATGAAGCATCTGAAGAGAACGGCCACCCGGCCTTCGAAATCAGCCTGAAATACTACGAAGGCACTCCTGTTATTCGTGAATTGGCTCGGGTTTCCAAACCTGGCCGTCGCGTTTACATGGGCGTCGATGACATCCCAACGGTCCGTCAGGGCCTGGGCGTGTCGATTGTCTCCACCTCTAAAGGTGTGATGTCGGATGCAAGTGCTCGTTCCAACAAAGTTGGCGGCGAAGTACTCTGCACGGTCTTCTAAGGAGAGCTGTTATGTCTCGTATTGGTAAAAAACCGGTCGAGCTGCCCAGCGGCGTTAGCGCTTCTGTCTCCGGCCAGACCATCGAAATCAAAGGTCCGAAGGACACCCAGTCTTTCACTGCAACTGACGATGTCACTGTTGCGGTAGAAGACAACGTTGTGACTGTGACACCGCGCGGCTCGTCCAAGCGTGCACGTCAACAATGGGGTATGTCTCGCACTGTCATCTCTAACATGGTGACCGGTGTGACTTCGGGCTTCAAGAAAGAACTCGAGATCAACGGTGTTGGTTATCGTGCACAGATGCAGGGCAATACCCTGAAGCTGTCGCTCGGTCTCTCGCACGAAGTGAACTTCGACGTGCCGGCCGGTATCACCGTGACCGCACCGAAGCCCACGCAGATCATTGTCGAGGGTACCAGCAACCAGCTTGTAGGCCAAGTCGCGGCGAACATCCGCGAATGGCGTAAGCCCGAGCCCTATAAAGGCAAAGGCATCAAGTATAAAGACGAGTATATCTTCCGCAAGGAAGGTAAGAAGAAGTAAGGACCAGACAGATGGCAAACAGCAAACGGACACTGTTCCTCAAGCGCCGCCTGCGCGTCCGGAACAAACTTCGCAAGGTCAATGGCGATCGCAAGATGCGCCTTTCGGTACACCGTTCGAACAAGAACATCAGCGCTCAGCTGATCGACGATCGCAATGGCGTCACCGTGGCCTCGGCCTCGACCCTCGAAAAGGATCTTGGCGTAATCGGCAAAAACAACATCGAAGCAGCCACCAAAGTGGGTGCCGCGATTGCCGAACGTGCCAAGAAAGCCGGCGTGAGCGAAGCTTATTTCGACCGCGGTGGTTTCCTCTTCCACGGCAAAGTGAAGGCCTTGGCCGAAGCTGCGCGTGAAGGCGGCCTGAGCGTATAAGCAACTTGTGGGGGACGGCAACGTCCCCCCGATGATCCGGGAGGTCCGGCCTTGGTTGGGCCTCACTGGGATCGAGATAAAGGGCGCCACGCGCCAGTAGATAAAGGAATGCCAAATGGCAGAACGTGATAATCGCCGGGGTCGCGGTCGCAACCGCGAAGATGAGACACCGGAATTTTCTGATCGCCTAGTTGCGATCAACCGTGTTTCGAAAACCACCAAAGGTGGTAAGAACTTTGGCTTCGCAGCACTGGTTGTTGTCGGTGACCAAAAAGGCCGGGTTGGCTTTGGCAAAGGTAAAGCGAAAGAGGTCCCTGAGGCCATTCGTAAAGCCACTGAACAAGCCAAGCGCCAGATGATCCGCGTGCCTCTGCGCGAGGGTCGTACCCTGCACCACGACATGGAAGGCCGTCACGGCGCCGGTAAAGTGGTTATGCGTACCGCACCGGAAGGTACCGGTATCATCGCGGGTGGTCCAATGCGTGCCGTTTTCGAAATGCTCGGCGTCAAAGACGTTGTTTCGAAATCGCTCGGTTCGCAGAACCCCTACAACATGATCCGCGCAACCATGGACGGGCTGAACAAAGAAGCCAGCCCACGTCAGGTTGCCGCACGTCGTGGTAAGAAAGTTGCCGACATCCTTCGCAAGGATGAAGCACCTTCCGAAACCGCAGACGCGTAAGGAGACTGAGTTATGGCTAAAACCATCGTTGTAAAACAGATCGGCTCCCCGATCCGTCGCCCCGCAGACCAGCGCGCCACACTCGTGGGCCTGGGCCTGAACAAGATGAACCGCACCCGTGAGCTGGAAGATACACCTTCTGTCCGCGGCATGGTCAACAAGATTTCGCATCTGGTTGAGATCATCGAAGAGCGCGACTAATAAGCGGTAACGCTTTGAAGACATTGGGAAACGCCCTCGCATTTGCGGGGGCGTTTTTCGTTGGGCTGCACGCACACAAAGCGCCCCATGCATAAACTGCATAACGGAGATGCAGTTTTAGACGTTGTTTGCTTAATTAGTCAGCTTATTTGACCTGCATGATTTAAACAAACGCGCTTGGCCCGGAGTGGCGCACCGGAGCTTATAGGATTTAGAAAATGCAACATGTTCCCGCACTTCATATTGAACCCGTCGATTTCGTTGGCCACATCCAGCACGCTATCGAAGATTTCCGTATCAATCGCGCACGCGCCAAAGCTTTCAAGAAGACCGTTCGCGAATTGTCGACACTGACTGATTACGAACTGTCAGACATCGGTCTGGCCCGAAGCGAAATCATCACCGTCGCTCGTCAGAGCGCAATCTAAGACATTCGACCAACACCGCAACAAAGCCTCAGGCAGTTGCTTGAGGCTTTGCCGTTCCAAGGGGGGCGTGCAGGGTCGAGCAAGAGAAAAACAAGGACACGACAATGGCACTTATCGACCAGACAGTACGTACGACACCATCCCTGATGGCCCGCTTTATCGAGCTATGGCAATCCAACAAGAATGCCTGCCTCGTACGGATCAAACACAACGCAACTGTGCGTCAGCTTAACAGCATGACCGACCGCGAGTTGGATGACATTGGCGTGTCGCGCTACAACATCCATGACGTGGCACGAGACGCCGCTATGCGCGGCTGAGCCACTCAGGTTGACGAATGCTCAGCGCCTCCGCTTTGCGGGGGCGTTTTTTTGTTTTGGATGCCTAAAGATAAAGCCTCAAAAATTCTGTGAAGTTTTCTGCTAAGGCTTCAACCTGTCCGAATTCGTGATCCCAGATCACTACAGACGGCATTGTGGGTTCACCGTTAGAGATGTCTGGGTAGCTAAAGCAAATCAGGTTTCCTAGGCTATCGTTGGCAAATGGGACAAGGCGGTCAGGCATTCCCCGACCGCGCCAATTGAGGGCCTGAAGGACTTCTGGTGGTGAAAAGAAGTCGGAGATATGTGGCACCTCTGTCGCAAACAAGAGCAGAACTTTCCACCCCGTTCGCTCGCTGAGCCGGTTCCAGAAGGAACGTTTGTCGACCCAATCCCAGAGGTCGGTTGTTGGTCGCGGCAAACCGGTGGATAGCACTTGTTGGAGGTCGTCTTCTGGTAGACGAACACCAATCTCGGCTTCCAGACCGACAAGTTCTGGCCGGAACACTTTCTCCGGTGGGTAGTTGGGAACGGACCACCTGTCTGCAAAGACTTGGAGCGCTGACATGGGTTTCCTCGAGTGTGTAGCCTTTTTCAGGTCATTGACGCCTCGGTTCTGATTACCTCTCAACGCTTGAACCTTTGCGCCAACCCGTCTATACGCGCCCAGTGGTCATTCTGACCATAGAATCAAAACCAAGAAAAGCCGTGTTTGACCCGACTACGCTTCGTGGGTCAGTTCCGGCAAGGAGAAGCGAAATGAAACTGCACGAACTTCACGATAATGAAGGCGCAACCAAGAAACGTATGCGCGTTGGCCGTGGTCCCGGTTCCGGTAAAGGTAAGATGGGTGGCCGTGGTATCAAAGGTCAAAAATCCCGTTCGGGTGTGGCTATCAACGGTTATGAGGGCGGTCAGATGCCTTTGTACCAACGTCTGCCTAAGCGCGGCTTCAACAAGCCGAACCGCAAGGCATTTGCCGTTGTAAACCTGGGTCTGATCCAGAAATTCGTCGACGAGAAAAAACTGGACGCCAAAGCTGCGATCACCGAGGACGCGCTGATTGCTTCCGGTCTGGTCCGTCGCAAAAAAGACGGCATCCGTGTTCTGGCAAAAGGCGAAGTTTCCGCCAAATTGACCATCGAAGTGACCGGTGCTTCCAAGGCAGCTGTGGACGCTGTGGAAAAAGCAGGCGGCTCTCTGACGGTCAAATCCGCGCCAGCGGCTGAATAAGAGGTTGTGAGCGGGCGAATACCCGCTTACATAAACTTCCAAGTTTTCCAAACGCCGCCAAACCGGAAAACGGTTTTGGCGGCGTTTTTAGTCACAGAGAGATCCTAATGGTATCTGCAGCAGAGCAAATGGCGGCCAACACAAGCTGGGCCGCACTTGGAAAAGCCACCGACCTGCGCAACCGCATCCTGTACACGCTGGCGCTTTTGATCGTTTATCGCCTCGGCACATGGATTCCGGTGCCCGGCATTGACGGTATCGCGCTTCGTGAGTTCATGGAGAGCGCGGCACAGGGCATTGGCGGCATCCTTTCGATGTTCACCGGCGGCGCGCTGGGACGTATGGGCATCTTTGCTCTGGGCATCATGCCATACATTTCGGCCAGCATTATCGTGCAGCTTCTGGGCTCCATGGTGCCTTATCTTGAGCAACTCAAGAAAGAAGGCGAGCAGGGCCGCAAGAAGATGAACCAGTACACGCGCTTCGGCACGGTGGGTCTGGCGATTCTGCAGTCCTACGGCCTCGCCGTCAGCCTCGAAGCTGGCGATCTGGTCACCGATCCTGGCCTGTTCTTCCGCTTTAGCTGTATGGTGACGCTGGTTGGCGGCACGATGTTCCTGATGTGGCTGGGTGAGCAGATCACCGCGCGTGGTCTGGGCAACGGTATTTCGCTGATCATCTTTGTTGGCATCATTGCCGAACTGCCTGCTGCGATGGCGCAGTTCTTCTATCAGGGCACCACCGGCGCGATCAGCGGTTTTGTGATTGTTGGCGTGATTATAATGGTCATCGCGACGATTGCCTTTGTGGTCTTTATGGAACGCGCCCTGCGTAAGATCCATATTCAGTATCCACGCCGTCAGGTTGGCATGAAAGTCTATGACGGTGGGTCCAGCCACTTGCCGGTCAAAGTGAACCCGGCAGGCGTTATTCCGGCGATCTTCGCCAGCTCTCTGTTGCTGTTGCCGACCACAATTTCGACCTTCTCCGGCAGCCAGACTGGCCCGATAATGTCGACGCTGTTGGCCTACTTCGGCCCCGGTCAGCCGCTCTATCTGTTGTTCTTTGCTGCGATGATCGTGTTCTTCGCCTATTTCTACACCTTCAACGTCAGCTTCAAACCTGATGAGGTTGCGGACAACCTGAAGAATCAGAACGGCTTTGTTCCGGGCATTCGTCCAGGCAAGCGCACTGCTGAGTATCTGGAGTACGTGGTTAACCGCGTGCTGGTGCTTGGCGCCGCTTACCTTGCGGCAGTTTGTCTCCTTCCTGAAATTCTGCGTGGCCAGTTCTCGATTCCCTTCTACTTTGGCGGCACGTCGGTTCTGATTGTTGTGTCGGTGACTATGGACACCATCCAGCAAGCCCAGAGCCATCTGCTGGCCCATCAATACGAAGGGCTGATCGAAAAATCGCAGCTGCGCGGCAAAGGTAAAAAGCGCGGCGCACGCAAGGGAGCTGCTCGTCGATGAATATTATCCTGCTTGGCCCACCTGGTGCCGGTAAAGGCACACAGGCTGGTCGTCTCGTTGAAAAACGTGACATGATCCAGCTGTCTACCGGTGACATGCTGCGCGCCGCGAAGACATCTGGCACAGAGATGGGCAAGCGCGTGGCCGAGGTTATGGACCGTGGCGAGCTAGTGACCGACGAGATCGTGATCGGCCTGATCCGTGAGCAGCTTGAGGGCGACAAGAAGGGCGGCTTTATCTTTGACGGCTTCCCGCGCACGTTGGCACAGGCCGACGCTCTGGCGGCCCTGCTTGAGGACTGCGGCGAGACGCTGGACGCTGTGATCGAGATGCAGGTGAACGACGAGGTTCTTGTGGACCGCATCGTTGGTCGCGCCGCAGAAGCGGTTGCCGCAGGCGGCACAGCCCGTGCGGACGACAACGCCGAAAGCCTGAAAGTGCGCCTGATGGCGTATTACAAGCAGACGTCGCCGCTGATTGGGTATTACCACGCCAAAGGTGATCTGACCTCGATTGACGGTCTTGCGTCGATGGATGAGGTTGAGGCCTCGATTGCGGGCGTGTTGGGTTGACCTGACACTCATCTTCTGGATGTATTGAGCGGAGCGCCTTGGGGCGCTCCGTTTTTGTTTGGGGGCCAGAGTGTGGGTGAAAGCGAAACATTCGAATTCTTCGCAGCTTTGCTGATCCGAGAAGGGTTTATGAGTGCCGAGCAGATCGACGTGGCTTGTTCACATTTGGACGGTTACGAGGGTGTTTTGGCGGATCGGGCTTTTACAATTGGCCATGAGGCTTTGGGACGTTTCCTTCAAACTTCGCTCGACGGCCCCGCCAGACGGACGTTTCTGGAGCGGTTCAGGGAAGAACTGTATCGTGACCCGGGGAGCCAGTGTTACTTCGTTGAGAGCTTTATTGACGGTGTAGAGATCGATGATGATCTACGACGGACTATGATTTTGGCGGCGCCAGCAAGCTATCAAGTTCACCTTGAGAGATTGAATTTTGGAAGCGTGTAGAATGGGCACATGTCTCTCACTTGTTAGGTTCGGAAACCGACTTGCGAAATGGAAAATTGCATGACTCGCAAAGTGGTTTTAGGGAGCATTGTCGTATTGCTGACCCTATTCATTTATCGGGACTATCTGTCGATCTCGTCGAACTCGACGCGCCTGACAAAGGAGGGTCGAACGCCGCCGGAAATTGAGGTCGGTCTTCAATGGTATCCAATCCCCCGTCAGTTTGTGGTGAAGGGACCGACTTTTTTGGGCTCGTATTACCGGGACCCACACTTTCGCGTCACGGGATTCCAAGAAACGCGTCTAAACGGTGGGCTGCTTGCTGTACAAACCCTGAAGGTCAATCAAGCGTTCGATGTGGGTTTGGAACGCGAAGTTGTGTCCTTAAAATTGGTAGCGACGTGCGGACCTTTGATGTTGACCCGTTTCTGGTTGATCTGTCTCTGGTATCACCACCGATTATTCTCTCACATGGGCAAGATCGGGTGTGGGTTTTTATGCAGCCCTTGTTGTCGGATCCCACAAACAGCTCTTGGGACTATGTTCCCATAGTTTTGGAGCTGCGTCTTGATGGCGGACATGTCGTGCATGAAGTGGATTTGATTAACGCCACTGGTGAGAAAACCGTTTCGGCTATCCGTTCTGGAAGACACCACAAATACTGGCGCGAACAGTGTGCGAATGTGCATCAGTCGGTTCGCGAGGCGTATTGGCGGGTGCTTGGGGTGTCTTGTGAAACACCATAGAAATGCCATGCGTTCAACAACAGCCTGCGAACTTTAGAAGGGGCGATGACGTGGATAGCTGTGACTCGTTAATGAATGAGATAGACCGGATTTCGTCGTTGAGAGAGGCGGAAGACTTGTCGCTTCGCATTTCGAAGTTGGCGCAGCGCGATCTGGACGTAGAGTACCCCGAGGCGTCGGCCTATATCGAAGCCGTGGGTGCCTATCTGACCACGTATGACAAGTTTCATGAAACCCTCGATCTGCAGCAGGTCAAAGTTTTTTGCAGGGTGATGCTAGGCGGGCTTTATTTTGAGTGAGTGCGCAGAAAGCGCCTTCGGACGCGGGCGAAAGCCGGAAATGGCGGTGCAAGGTCCAATTGGTTTCGTCTCGTGTTTGGGTGTCCACGCTCCTGCGACGGTTTTTTTGGCTATCGGGGATGCGTTATGAAGGACCCTCTTGAAAAAGCCGGGGTCGTGTTTTTGGTAGTATTGCTCGTTGGGACACCGCTGTTTCTTTACGCGGCCTCGCGCGTGATCATGTTCACCACTTATTTCACAACCGAGGTCGAAATCTCTCGGGTAGACGTGAATGTTTCTTCAGCCGACGTGTACGGGGCGCTGAACCGGATGGATGAGTTTCAAGCACATCCGCGTGAATGTCCGAACAGCATGGACAGCTGTTGGTCGATGGGCGGGGAGGTGACGTTGAAGGATGCCCCGGCCACTGGCAGGCATAAGCGTTTGAAGCTTTCGACCGGCGAAACTACGGAAATTTGGACGCATCCAGCCAGCCCCGCGCGGCATGAGGCATTTGTGGAGAGGGTTTTGGAAGCGCTTCGGTCAGAAGGTTTCGTTGCGGTGGCGGTCGAAGAATGACGCTGACATGGGCGAGAGCCATTTCGTCAAACCAAAAAGCGGTGCTTATTGCCGCGTTTTACTGCCTGTGTCTCCACGCCATTTGGCTGCTGATCTGTAGTGTCAGCGTTGCAAACACTGGCGAGGTGAGCCTGATTTGGTTTGTGGCGAAGTGGTTGGTTCCGGTTCTCTGCGCGCTGATCGGGGTCCTCTGTTATCGCGGTGCCCACAGGGGTCGTCTTCTTGTCGCGGCGCTGTTCTTTTTGTTTTCCTGGTTGGCTTTTGATCCGACCACAAGGATCGGCGCGATGATTGGATGGCAGTTTAATGAAAGCTCGGAGGACCGCCGGATGCTTTGGGACGGTTCACTTGAATTCAAAGGCTGACAGAGGGGAAAGTGGAGCGGTGAGCAAGGCGTTTGTTGTGTCAGCACTCTCATCGTCGACCGCGCCTTCACAGGTTTCGTCACAGCACAACGGACCCTGTTTCAGACAATGAAGAAACTGTTTTTTCTCCTTTTTCTTGTTCCCATCTTGCTCTTTGCAATAGCAAAGTGGCCTGCGCTCACGAGTTACAAAACGACAACAGGCGCAATGGAACACTTTTCTGGTGGGCGAATACCGCTAACGGTGCCGGTTGATAGGTACATGTTGCCCAGACAACTGGTTACATCTGGACCTACAATTTTTGGGTATCCGTATCGCGACCCTCATTTTTCGAGTGCTCAAAGTGTTGATCACCAGTCTTCAATGGAGCGCATCAAAGTTCAGGTTTTGCGCATAAATCCGGCATTTAAGAGGGAACTGCAGCGCGAAGTCATATCGTTAGAAAGGGGAGGAGTTGTCGTCCACTATGAGCTGGATGACCACCCCATTCACCTGGATACCAAACGCAAGCCAATGGTTTTGGCTCTAAGTGAAGAGACCGTTTTGCTTTTCATGCGCGCGTATACGCGGGGCGGGTCTGGTGAGGATGGTTCGGATTTTGAACTTCTGTTTATTTGGCTGGATAAAACAGGAGCCGCGCGAGTTGTCAGAAAAGGCGACGAAGTCGAATGGCGTAAGGCATTTGACTTCGTGGGCCAACGTCGTGACGTGCTATTGTGGGAAAGCCATTGCCCGTCAATCTATCGGTTTTATTGGCCGCTATACAAGGAACTGACTAATGTGCAGTGTTACTGAGTTTTTTGGTATGAGGGTAACCCCTTCCCCCACTTGACACCCCCCAGAAACCCTCGTAATTCACACCATCTCTTAACGGAGAATCAAATTCTTTGCTGGTGGGTCGCCCCCATTGGCAAGACCACCTAATCAGCTGAGGCCCGATCGCTCAAAAGCGTCGGGCTTACGTTGTGAAAAAAGGTTCCGGAACTACGGAACCGCAACGAAAAGGAAAGTGACACGTGGCACGTATTGCCGGCGTAAACATCCCGACCCACAAACGGGTCCCGATCGCCCTGACTTATATCACTGGTATTGGCACGACTTCGGCTGCCGAAATCTGCGAAAGCGTCAAAATTGACGTCACTCGTCGTGTAAACGAACTGAGCGATGCAGAAGTTCTGGCCATCCGCGAGCACATCGATGCGACCTATACCGTTGAAGGTGACCTGCGTCGTGAGACACAGATGAACATCAAGCGTCTGATGGACCTTGGCTGCTATCGCGGTCTGCGTCATCGTCGCAACCTTCCTGTGCGCGGTCAGCGTACACACACCAACGCTCGCACACGCAAAGGCCCTGCAAAGGCCATTGCTGGCAAGAAGAAATAAGGGAGGGTTTGATCAATGGCACGCGAAAAGACTCGTACCAAGAAAAAAGAGCGTAAGAATATTGCGTCGGGCGTAGCCCACGTGAACTCCTCGTTCAACAACACAAAAATCCTGATCTCTGACGTACAGGGCAACGCGATCTCTTGGTCGTCTGCCGGTACCATGGGTTTCAAAGGCTCGCGTAAATCGACGCCTTATGCCGCTCAGATGGCTGCAGAAGATGCAGGCAAAAAAGCACAGGATCACGGCGTCAAAACGCTGGAAGTCGAAGTACAGGGCCCCGGTTCGGGTCGTGAATCGGCTCTGCGCGCTCTGGCTGCTGTCGGCTTCAACATCACCTCGATCCGTGATGTGACCCCGATCGCGCACAACGGCTGTCGTCCGCCGAAGCGCCGTCGCGTCTAAGCACTAATTTACTGTCTGGGGCTGCGCCTTTCGGCACGGCCCCAGTTCGTCATTTTGAAACCTCGGGCGTCTGGTTCTTTTGGACATGAGATCCGGACAAGTATGGAGGGACGTATGATCCACAAAAATTGGGCTGAATTGATCAAGCCGACCCAGCTTGAAGTGAAACCGGGCAATGACCCCGCGCGTCAGGCAACTGTTGTTGCCGAGCCGCTGGAGCGTGGCTTTGGTCTTACGCTGGGCAACGCGCTGCGTCGCGTTCTGATGAGCTCGCTGCAAGGTGCGGCCATCACATCTGTACAGATCGACAACGTTCTGCACGAGTTCTCTTCTGTTGCCGGTGTGCGCGAAGATGTGACTGATGTAATCCTGAACCTCAAAGGCGTGAGCCTGCGGATGGAAGTCGAAGGCCCTAAGCGTCTTTCGATCTCTGCCAAAGGCCCGGGTGCTGTGACTGCCGGTGATATCTCCGACAGCGCGGGCATCGAAGTTCTCAACAAAGACCACGTGATCTGTCACCTCGACGATGGCGCGGACCTTTACGTTGAACTGACCGTCAACACTGGCAAAGGCTATGTGTCGGCAGATAAGAACAAGCCGGAAGACGCGCCTATTGGTCTTATGCCAATCGATGCGATCTACTCGCCTGTGAAAAAAGTGTCTTATGACGTGCAGCCGACCCGTGAAGGTCAGGTGCTGGATTATGACAAACTGACCATGAAGGTTGAAACCGACGGATCCATCACACCAGAAGACGCCGTGGCATTTGCTGCGCGCATTCTGCAGGATCAATTGTCGATCTTCGTGAACTTTGATGAGCCTGAGTCGGCTGGTCGCCAGGAAGAAGACGATGGTCTTGAGTTCAACCCGCTTCTGCTGAAGAAAGTGGACGAGCTGGAACTGTCTGTGCGTTCGGCAAACTGCCTGAAGAACGACAACATCGTTTACATCGGCGATCTGATCCAGAAAACCGAAGCAGAAATGCTGCGCACACCGAACTTCGGCCGCAAATCTTTGAACGAGATCAAAGAAGTGCTGTCGGGCATGGGTCTGCACCTTGGCATGGACGTCGAGGACTGGCCGCCGGACAACATCGAAGATCTGGCCAAGAAGTTCGAAGACAACTTCTAAGAGTTTCGGGCGGGGGCAACCCCGCCCAATTCTACAAATGCCCGGAATTGCCGGGGAATACGTGGGCACATGCCCCAAGGAGAGTAGCTGACACGCATCGGCTGCCGGACAAAGCAAAAACGCAAGTAGGAGAATTGAAATGCGTCACGCTCGTGGTTATCGCCGCCTGAATCGTACACACGAACACCGCAAGGCATTGTTTGCCAACATGGCGGGTTCGTTGATCGAACACGAACAAATCAAAACCACTTTGCCAAAGGCCAAAGAACTGCGCCCGATCATCGAAAAGATGATCACGCTGGCAAAACGTGGTGACCTGCACTCCCGCCGTCAGGCCCGTGCGCGTCTGAAAGAAGATCAATATGTTGCCAAACTCTTTGACATTCTTGGCCCACGTTATGCCGAGCGTCAGGGTGGTTATGTCCGCATCATGAAAGCCGGTTTCCGTTATGGCGACATGGCACCGATGGCGATCATCGAATTTGTTGATCGTGATCTGGACGCGAAAGGCGCAGCTGACAAAGCCCGCGTCGCAGCGGAAGACGTTGCCGAAGATTAAGTTCCGGTTTTTGCCGGTTGTTCAAAGCCCCTGCCATTTGGCGGGGGCTTTTTGCGTTGAGCCAAGGGGCGCCTGTTGGCAAAAAGACATTGCGAGCGCCGGTTGAAATCAGCGCATCTGCTCCGCATATGCTGACAAAAGCAAAAAGGACGCCATCATGATCCGCCCCCTAGCGATTGTTCTTTCAATCGTGCTCGCAGTACCCGCCGTCGCAGAAACCCGCGTGCCTCAGACGCAGGCTGAAATCAGCCTCGGGTTTGCGCCGCTGGTTGCAGAGGCCGCGCCGGCTGTGGTCAACATCTATGCGAAGCAAGTGGTGCAGGCGCAGCAAAGCCCGTTCTCGTCGGATCCGTTTTTCAATCAGTTCTTCCGCAACTTTGGCAATACCGGCCCGCAGGTCAAAAACTCGCTCGGATCCGGCGTGATCTTGTCCGAAGACGGGATCGTCGTGTCCAATTATCACGTTGTGGGAATGTCGACAGACATTCGCGTTCAGCTGAACGATCGCCGGGAATATAAAGCACGGGTTTTGTTGGCGGATGAGGAAAGCGATTTGGCGATCCTGCAGATGGAGGGCGTTGAAAGCTTGCCGTATCTGGAGTTGCGCAACAGTGACAACGTCGAAGTCGGAGAGTTGGTTCTGGCCATTGGCAACCCGTTCGGCGTGGGCCAGACCGTGACTTCGGGCATCGTGTCGGGGTTGGCGCGGTCCGGGATTTCCACGGGAAGCGCGCGCGGGTATTTTTTGCAGACCGATGCAGCGATCAACCCCGGCAACTCGGGCGGGGCGTTGATTGATGTGAATGGTGATCTGGTGGGCATTAACACGTCGATCCTTACGCGGTCCGGCGGATCCAACGGGATCGGCTTTGCGATACCCTCC
Organism: Shimia sp. SK013; assembly: GCF_001292625.1. Lineage (GTDB taxonomy): Bacteria > Pseudomonadota > Alphaproteobacteria > Rhodobacterales > Rhodobacteraceae > Shimia. The sequence goes on along the minus strand of NZ_LAJH01000016.1, from coordinate 63,912 downwards.
AAGCTGGTGGGTCAGTTTGTGGATCAGGCACGCGCCGGTTTTGACAGTTTCCAACGACCTTGGGCCGGTATGTTCGGGCAGCCAGTTGACGCAGATATGGCGGACGGTCTTGGCCTTGATCGACCCGGTGGTATCGTCGTGTCGGACATGCACGCGGTCAGCCCGTTTTTGGCTGCTGGATTGGAATCCGGCGATGTGATCCTCGAAGTCGAAGGCCAACCGGTCAACACACCCGCCGAGATGGTTTTCCGTATGTCCGTCGTTGGACTGGGCGAAGCCGCCGAAGTGCTGGTATTTCGAGATGGCGTTCAGAGCATCTATGAAGTGGCTTTGGCGCTGGCCCCTGAAGAGCCGTCGCGCATGACAGTTGAAACCAGCGCGCGCTCTGCCATTCCAGGAATGGTCATGAGTAACATCAACCCTGCGGTTCTGGGGCAGTTCGGTCTGCCGCTGGGCATCACCGGTGTGGTGGTGGAAAAACCCGGTCAGGTTGGTGCGCGATTGGGGCTGACGCCGGGCGATGTGTTGCGGTCTGTTGATGATCAGGACGTGACCACAACCGAGGAGGCAGATCAGGCTTTGCGTGATGCGCGCAAACGCCTTACGTTAGAGGTTCAGCGCGGCACACAACGTGTCGTGATGCGTTTCCGACTCTGAGGGCCATGGCCGACCTTTTTGACATTCCGAACTCCGCTGATCAGACCGGCAATGCGAGCGCAGGCGAAAGCTCGGCACCTCGCCCGTTGGCAGATCTTTTGCGTCCGCGATCTCTTGGTGAGGTCATAGGGCAGGAGCAGGTGCTTGGCCCTGAGGCGCCTTTGGGCGTGATGTTGGCATCCGGCTCGCTGTCTTCGTTGGTATTTTGGGGGCCGCCCGGCGTGGGCAAGACCACCATTGCGCGCCTGCTGGCGGATGAAACGGATCTGCATTTTGTGCAGATTAGCGCAATTTTTACCGGCGTGCCGGAACTGCGCAAAATGTTTGAGGCAGCCAAAGTGCGTCGCGGCAATGGCAAAGGCACGTTGCTGTTTGTGGACGAGATCCACCGGTTCAACAAAGCGCAGCAAGACGGGTTTTTACCCTATATGGAAGACGGCACGATCCTTTTGGTTGGCGCCACCACCGAAAACCCGTCGTTTGAGCTTAATGCCGCTGTTCTGAGCCGCTCACAGGTTCTGGTACTTGAGCGCCTAGGCCTCGCGGATCTCGAACGGCTCGCTCAACGGGCCGAGCGCGAATTGGACCGTGGCATACCTTTGGACGGCTTGGCGCGCGAAGCGCTCTTGGAAATGGCTGACGGGGACGGGCGTGCGCTGCTGAATTTGATCGAACAGGTCATGGCGTGGCGTGTGGACGGCAAGCTGGACACAGACGCATTGTCGACGCGACTTATGCGGCGCGCGGCGAAATACGACAAATCCGGCGACGAGCATTACAATCTAATTTCGGCGCTGCACAAATCAGTGCGCGGATCAGATCCTGATGCGGCGCTTTATTGGTTTTCGCGCATGTTGGAAGGCGGAGAAGATCCCCGTTTTTTGGCGCGGCGTATTACGCGGATGGCGTGTGAGGACATTGCCTTGGCTGACCCGCAGGCGCAAAGCGTGTGCCTGAATGCTTGGGAGACATATGAGCGACTGGGCAGCCCGGAAGGTGAATTGGCATTGGCGCAAGCGGTGATCTATCTGGCGCTCGCGCCGAAAACCAATGCGGGTTACATGGCGTACAAGGCGGCGCGGGCGTTGGCCAAAAAAACCGGATCCGAACCACCGCCCAAGCATATTCTGAACGCGCCAACCAGTTTGATGGCGGATCAGGGCTATGGTGATGGATATGAATATGATCACAACGCCGAAGGTGGATTTTCCGGGCAAAACTATTTCCCTGAAGGGGTTAAACGGCCGGTTCTTTACAGTCCGGTGGAGCGCGGGTTTGAGCGTGAATTGAAGCGGCGGCTCGATTTTTTCACGACGCAGCGATTAAAGAAGAAGTAGGCGCCAGATGATCCTGAACGTGGCATATGTGGCTTTGGGCGGCGCGGTTGGCGCTGCATTGCGGTATCTTGTGGGGCTCAGCGTCGTGCGAACCTTGGGGCCGGGTGCTGTGTCCGGGTTCCCGGTGGCCATCATCACAGTGAACATCATCGGATCGTTTCTGATGGGCGTTTTTGTCGTGGCTGCTGCCAATCGCGGGCTGACCCACCTTTCGCCACTTGTCATGACTGGCCTATTGGGCGGTTTCACGACCTTTTCTGCGTTTTCATTGGAAACTGTGACGCTGATTGAGCGTGGACAATGGGGCGCTGCTGGTGTTTATGTCGCGCTTTCCGTTGTTGGGTCGGTGGGAGCGCTGTTTTTGGGCGTTCTTGTCGCACGTGGAGTTTTTGCATGAGCCGGGTTCAGACTATTACAATCGAGGATAACGATGCAGACCAGCGGCTGGACCGCTGGTTCAAGCGTGTGTTTCCTCATGTTGGCCAAGGCCGCGTCGAAAAGATGTGCCGCAAGGGCGAGATCCGCGTCAACGGTGGACGAGTGAAAGCCTCGACCCGACTGGAAGCAGGCAATGAAGTGCGTATTCCGCCGATGCCTGCGCCCGGGGAGTTGCCTCCGCGGCCGGTAACGATGCGCGTCACGGACAAAGACGCCAAAATGATCCGCGATTGCGTGATCTACAAAGACGACCACGTGATTGCGTTGAACAAGCCGCCGGGTTTGCCGACGCAGGGCGGCAGCAAACAAACCAAACATGTGGATGGCCTTGCAGAGGCGCTGCGGTTTGATTTGGACGAAAAACCGCGATTGGTGCACCGATTGGACAAAGACACGTCAGGTGTTTTGTTGCTGGCGCGGACGCGGCCTGCGGCGCAAGCGTTGACGGCGGCGCTGCGTCACAGAGAGACCCGCAAGATTTACTGGGCCGTGGTGGCTGGTGTGCCTGTGCCGTATCTTGGCGAGATCAAATACGGTCTTGTCAAAGCGGGAGGTCATGGCGCACGCGGTGAAGGCGAAAAGATGCACGCGGTACATCCGCGCGAAATCAACAGCACGCCCGGAGCAAAGCGGGCGCATACGCAATATGCCACGCTTTATCGGGTGGCGAGTCGCGCCAGCTGGGTGGCTATGGAGCCTTTGACAGGCCGCACCCACCAATTGCGTGTGCATATGGCAGAGATCGGTCACCCGATCATTGGTGACGGAAAATACGGTGGGTCTGGCCAGGAAAATCTTGGCGATGGCTGGGGTGCAAAGCTGGGTGGGATTATTTCCAACAAGCTGCACCTGCACGCCCGCACGATGTCATTTGAGCACCCTGAAACCCGCAAGACCATCACTGTGCATGCGGATCTGCCCGAGCATATGGCGCTCACGTGGGACACCTTTGGATGGACTGCTGATCTGGCGGCTGAAGACCCTTTTGAGGAATTGCGCTGACGCCTCTTCGTGTTGGGCGAATTCCCCAAAGTCGAGGGCACGCCGGCCCCGTTTCGGAATCTCATTGAATTCTGCAGCCACTCTTATGAACTCGCTTATTCCAGTGGGGCATATACTGGCTGAGCTTGACGTCGGTCCTTTTGCGTGGTGAAGCATCGCCAAGCAAAAGGACGACAGATGCGGCTCAAACTGGTGATATTTGACGTGGACGGCACACTGGTGGACAGCCAGGCGGACATTCTGGGATCGATGCGCGGAGCGTTTGAGGGGCAGGGCATGCTGTCGCCGTCGTGCGCAGAAATACTGGGTATCGTCGGGTTGTCACTTGATGTGGCGATGTCCAAGCTCGCGCCCAATGCGGATGCGGCCACATGCGCATCTTTGGTCGAAGGTTACAAACAAACGTATATGCGTCGCCGCGAAGCAATTGGCACCAAGGAAAGCTCGCCGCTTTATCCGGGCGCGATGGCGACGCTGGACCGGCTGAAGGCGCGTGATGATGTATTGTTGGGCGTGGCGACCGGAAAATCGCGGCGCGGGTTGGACAAGTTGATCGAGGGGCATGCACTGGACGGGTATTTCCTTACTCGGCAAGTGGCGGATGACCATCCGTCTAAGCCACATCCATCGATGATCCTGACTGCTATGTCTGAAATGGGTATTGACGCCTGCGATGCGGTAATGATCGGCGATACTTCTTATGATATGGACATGGCGCAGTCCGCCGGGGTGCCGGGATTGGGCGTGAGTTGGGGATATCACCCGGCCAGTGCCCTGACAGCTGCACACCAAATTATTGATGATTTCCCGGCGCTGGACAAAGCGTTGGAACGGATGTTCGGAGAGTTGACATGAGCGGTTGGGCAAAGAAACGATTTTGGAAAGAAGCCTCGATAGAAGAATCCGGCGAAGGCTTCGGTATCTTGCTTGACGGCCGACCGGTGAAGACGCCAGCCAAAGCGCCTTTGACGTTGCCGACGCGGCCAATGGCCGAGGCTGTTGCGGCGGAATGGGCTGCGCAGGAAGAAAAAATCGACCCCACAACCATGCCGGTGACACGCTCAGCCAATGCTGCGATTGACAAAGTGACGATCCAGTACGGCGAAGTGGCGGACATGCTGGCGGAATATGGCGGCACGGATTTGCTGTGTTATCGCGCCACTGCGCCTGAGGCATTGATCGCGCGGCAGGCGGAAAGTTGGGATCCGATCCTTGACTGGGCTGCGCAGGAATTCGGGGCGCGGCTGGTGGCAGTGGCTGGTGTGATGCACCACGCGCAGGATGCCAGCGCATTAGAGAAACTGCGCACCGAGGTGCACAAGCTGTCGGTCTTTGAAATGGCTGCTTTTCATGACCTTGTCGGCATTTCGGGGTCACTGATTCTCGGGTTTGCCGCGCTGCGCGAGCTGCATGACGCGGACGAAATCTGGCGCCTGTCGCGTGTTGATGAGCAGTGGCAGGAAGAACAGTGGGGCGTTGACGAAGACGCATCCAAGGAGGCGCGGGTCAAATATGAGGCGTTCCTGCACGCAAATCGCTTTTATAAACTGGCAAATATTTAGCAGATTAACCTTTTTTGCAGGTGGTTTGTGCGGCATTCACCCACCGATTGAATCCCGTGATGGGCCTCTTGACGTTTGGCGATGAATGCGCCCAAACTGTGCCATGATGTAAATGGGGTGTAATCCTTAAACATCTAAAGGGCCGGGAGTGGCCTACTAAAACCGCCTCGCAAAGGGGCGGGTAATCAGGAAGAGGTAAAAATGAAAAAATCCGTATTCTTTGGTGCGCTGACTGTTGCTGGCCTTGCGGCTGGTGCTGCGGCTGCTGGCACGCTGGATGACGTGAAAGCACGCGGCAAGCTGAACTGTGGTGTGACCACCGGTTTGGTTGGTTTTGCTGCACCAGACGCGAACGGCGAATGGATGGGCTTTGACGTTGGCATTTGCCGCGCAGTTGCCGCCGCTGTTTTGGGTGACCCGAAAGCTGTTGAATTCGTGCCGACCACCGGCAAGACCCGCTTTACTGCGCTGGCGTCTGGCGAAATCGACGTGCTGGCACGCAACACCACATGGACATTCTCGCGCGACGTGGACCTGAAGTTCACATTCGTAGGCGTGAACTACTATGATGGTCAGGGCTTCATGGTTCCAAAAGATCTGGGTGTTTCCTCAGCTAAGGAACTGGACGGCGCAACTGTGTGTATCCAGACTGGTACAACTACAGAGCTGAACTTGGCGGACTTCTTCCGTTCCAACAACATCAGCTATGAGCCAGTGCCAATCGAAACCAACGCTGAAGCACAGCAGCAGTACCTGTCAGGTGCTTGCGACGTGTACACAACGGATGCTTCCGGTCTGGCCGCTACGCGTGCCACATTCGAAGATCCAGCTGGTCACGTTCTGCTGCCAGAAATTATCTCCAAAGAGCCTCTCGGCCCACTGGTTCGTCACGGCGACGACAACTGGGGTGACGTAGTTCGTTGGTCTCTCAACGCTCTGGTAACAGCTGAAGAGCTGGGTGTGACGTCTGCAAACATCGGTGAGATGGCTGCTGGCACCAACAACCCAGAAGTTAACCGCCTGCTGGGCACCGAAGGCACTCTGGGCGAAATGCTCGGTCTGGACGCCGGTTGGGCCAAAGCAGCCATTATGGCTGGCGGCAACTATGGTGAGCTGTTTGAAGGTAACATCGGTGAGTCCACTCCGATCGGTCTGGCCCGTGGCCTGAACGCTCAGTGGACAAACGGCGGCCTGATCTACTCGCCTCCTTTCCGCTAAACACTTCACGGAAAGGGCGCGGTACACACCGCGCCCTTTTCGCATTTACGACCCACAACAATAATCGGCCACGGCGCATCCATGACGCCACCAATAATAGGCTGAGTAACGGGGAAAATCCTTCATGACCACTTTGACCGACCCTCCTAAGGAGTCGTTCCGGCTGTCTATGCTGCTTAATGACACGCGCTACCGCTCGCTGACGTTTCAGGCGGTCGCGGCTATCGCATTGGCATTGGCAATCTGGTATCTGGGCAACAACCTGATCCAGAACCTGCGTGCCGCCGGACTCAACATATCATACTCTTTTCTTGGTGACTCCGCTGGCTATGACATCAACCAGCGTTTGATCGAATACGACAGCCAGTCTTCGCACGCGCGTGCGGCCCTTGTCGGGCTTCTCAACACGCTGTTGGTGGCCTTTCTGGCTTGTATCACCGCAACTGTTTTTGGCGTGATCGCCGGCGTACTGCGTCTGTCCAACAACTGGATCGTGTCCAAACTGATGGCCGTGTATGTGGAAATTTTCCGCAACATTCCGGTGCTTATCTGGATCATCATCATCTTTACAATCATGACCGCAGTCATGCCGGGTCCACGGGAATTCCGTGGTGACACCCCGACAGCGAGCATGGCGTTGGATCTTTTCGCCTTCACCAACCGAGGCGTTTATACGCCGATGCCATTCTTTGAGAATGGTTTGTTTGGAAGTGCGACGTTGAACTGGGTGCTGGTTCTGCTGGTGGCTGTCGGCTCTTGGTATGCAACTCGCGCTGTGAACACGCGTGCTACGAACACTCAGGCCGAGACCGGTGTACGTCCAAACACGCTTTGGACCAATCTGGCGATCTGGCTGGTTCCGTTCATCGCTTTGATGTTCATCATGGGTCTTGCTTGGGAAGTGCCTGAGCTAAAGGGCTTTAACTTCAAAGGCGGCATCAAGATCGGTGGACCACTGATTGCACTTTGGTTCGCATTGTCGATCTACACCGGCGCCTTTATCGCGGAAAACGTGCGAGCGGGTATTCAGGCTGTGTCTAAAGGCCAAACCGAAGCGGCTTCGGCTCTTGGATTGCGTCCGAACAAAGTGATGAACCTCGTGATCCTCCCTCAGGCACTTAGGGTGATTATCCCGCCGCTGATCTCGCAGTATCTCAACATCACCAAGAACTCATCATTGGCGATTGCTGTGGGTTATGCGGATATCACCGCGACGCTTGGTGGCATCACGTTGAACCAAACCGGTCGCGCGATTGAATGCGTGCTTTTGCTGATGCTGTTCTATCTCACCGCGTCGTTGCTCATCTCTATGGCGATGAACGTGTACAACGCATCCGTTAAGCTGGAGGAGCGTTGAGATGGCTGATCAAGACAAAAACTCAATTGCCTTTGTGTCAACCGAAGTCATTCCGGAAAGCCCGCCGCCGGCGCGTGAAACCGGTGTGGTTAAGTGGATGCGGGAGAACTTGTTCTCTTCCGTATCCAACGGTGTTTTGACGGTTCTTGCGCTGCTTCTTATCTACGGGGCGCTGTCCAGCACGTTGCCATGGATCATGAATGGCCTTTGGACAACATCATCGTTGGCAGAATGTCGCGAAATCCTTGCCGGTAAATCCGGCGCGTGTTTCTCGGTTCTGACAGAACGCTGGCACCAGTTGATTTACGGCTTCAAATATCCGAGCGAAGAGTACTGGCGCCCAAACCTTACGCTTTTGCTGATGCTGGTTGCGATTGCGCCTGTGCTGTTCTTTGACTTGCCACGCAAACTGTTGATCTTCACCGGTTTGTTCCCTTTCATCGCTTTCTGGCTGATCTGGGGTGGCACAATTCTTGCTCCGCTGGTTGCGTTGGTGGGCTTTGTTGCGGCAGGTGCATTCTTCCAGAGGTTCGGACGCTCAAGCTTTGCGGTTGGTTTCTTTGGGGCGATTGTGATTGCTCTGGTCGTTTGGTCGATTGGCGGCAGTCTCATCCCTGATGGGGCCTCTGATAACGCAATGCTGCCTGCAGTGCCGTCCCGTGATCTGGGTGGGTTCATGCTGAACATGATGCTGGGCCTAACCTGTGTGTCACTGTCGGTACCGTTGGGCATTGCGCTGGCGCTTGGACGGCAGTCAAATATGCCGTTGATCAAGGGCATCTGCGTTGTCTTCATCGAATTTGTGCGGGGTGTGCCACTGATTACGCTGCTGTTTGTGGCGTCGGTCATGTTGTCCTACTTCTTCCCGCCGGATGCGACAGTGGATCTGTTCTTGCGCGTTGTGATCATGATCACACTCTTCTCGTCTGCCTATATTGCCGAGGTTGTGCGTGGTGGTCTCGCGGCGTTGCCAAAGGGGCAGTATGAAGCTGCGGACAGCCTTGGGCTCGATTACCCACAGGCGATGCGTCTTATCATTCTGCCACAAGCGTTGAAGATCTCGATCCCGGGCATCGTCAACGTGGCAGTGGGCCTGTTCAAGGATACAACGCTGGTGTCGGTCATTTCGATGTTCGACCTTGTTGGAATGATCCGCGGGCCGGTTCTGGCATCGACTGAATGGAACGGCGTCTACTGGGAGCTCTTCGGCTTTGCCGCGCTCCTGTTCTTCGTCGTCTGCTATGGTATCTCACAATATTCACAGTGGCTCGAGCGCAAGCTCCACAAAGGCCACTAAGGAGGGGTTCACAATATGTCTGAACTTATCACAGAACGTCAAATCGACCGATCCAAGATGCAAGTCTCTGATGAGGTCGCTATCAGGATCTCGAACATGAACAAGTGGTACGGCTCGTTCCACGTGTTGCGAGATATCAACCTCACGGTGAACGAGGGTGAACGCATTGTTATTGCAGGGCCTTCCGGGTCGGGGAAGTCAACGCTCATCCGCTGTATCAACCGTCTGGAGGAACATCAGTCCGGTGACATCGTGGTCGACGGGATCGAGCTGACAAGCGATCTTAAAAACATCGACAAGGTCCGCTCTGAGGTTGGCATGTGCTTTCAGCACTTCAACCTGTTCCCGCACCTGACTGTGCTTGAAAACCTGACGCTTGCTCCGATTTGGGTGCGCAAAACACCCAAGAAAGAAGCCGAAGAGATCGCGATGCACTTCCTTGAGAAGGTCAAGATCCCCGAGCAGGCAGGCAAGTATCCCGGCCAGTTGTCCGGTGGTCAGCAGCAGCGTGTGGCGATTGCCCGCTCGCTGTGCATGAAGCCGCGGATCATGTTGTTTGACGAGCCGACCTCAGCACTTGATCCCGAGATGATCAAAGAGGTTTTGGACACTATGATCGAACTCGCGGAAGAGGGCATGACCATGCTTTGCGTGACTCACGAGATGGGCTTTGCCCGTCAGGTTGCGAACCGCGTGATCTTTATGGACCAAGGCCAGATCGTTGAACAAAACGAGCCGGAAGAGTTCTTCAACAACCCGAAGAGCGAGCGCACACAGCTGTTCCTGAGCCAGATTTTGGGTCACTAAGACGCGTGTCTCAAAGAGTTAAAGAGGCCGCGGTGGAAACACCGCGGCCTTTGTTGTTAGGTACGGTGCAGTATTTGCGTTGAAAGGGTAGGCCATGACGAAGACGATTTTGATCACCGGGGCGACAGATGGGATCGGGTATGAAACCGCCAAGTTGCTGGTATCTGAAGGTCACAGGGTTCTGGTGCATGGGCGCAGTGCCGAAAAACTGGGTCGGGTGACGCAAGACCTTGTTGTTAAGGGCTATCGCGCGGATCTTTCATCGTTTTCCGACACCGCCGCGTTCGCGCAGGCGATGAATGCGGACTTCGGCACGATTGATGTATTGATCAACAACGCAGGCGTGCTCAAAACGCCGAAAGCACAAACCGCCGACGGATTGGACGTGCGGTTTGTGGTGAATACACTGACGCCATATCTACTGACGTGCGCGCTGTTGGATCAGATGCCGCCGGATGGCCGGGTGGTGAATTTGTCGTCAGCCGCGCAGGCGCCCGTGGATCTGGCGGCAATGAGGGGCCAGCGGGAACTTAGCGCAATGGAGGCTTATGCGCAGAGCAAGCTGGCGATCACGATTTGGAGCCGCGAATTGGCAGTAGAGTTGCCAAACGGGCCCTTGGTGGTGGCGGTCAACCCCGGGAGCTTGCTGGCCTCTAAAATGGTCAAGGAAGGGTTCGGCGTGGCCGGAAATGACCTAAGCATTGGCGCCGAAATTTTGCGGCAGGCGGCGCTTTCTGACACCTTTTTGGGCAAGTCAGGAGCATATTTTGACAATGATTCCGGCCGCTTCGCCGATCCGCATCGTGACGCGCTGAACACCGAGAAATCGGCAGCAGTCTATGCCGAGATCAAAGCGCTGGTGGCGCAGTATGGCGGGTAGAAGTGGTTAGTCGCCAGTGCTGTTCAAAAGGTCGCGTGGAACCTTAAAGTCGATGGCTTCGGCTTGGCCAAACTGCACCTCTTGCCACGAGGCGGCGTCGAAACGAAAGATCGTTGTCGCGTTTGTTGGATAGTCAAAAAATCGAGGATGGTCAGGGCGTTGGCGGGCCAGAAGCTCCGCGAAATGGCCTATCCCCGGATTGTGTCCGAGCATTAGAACGGTGGTGCCAGTTGCCGCGTGCAAGTGCCGCAACATGGTGTCTGCACCCGCATGATAGAGCGCGTCCTCAAAGCGCGTGTTCGCGACACTTAGACCAAGGCGAGCGAAGGTTTCGCGGGTGCGTTCCGCAGTCGAGCACAGCAGTTGATCCGGTAGGATTTCATTTTCGACCAGCCATGCCCCGATTGCGTTGGCCGAGGCCCGACCGCGTTTGTTAAGCGGGCGGTCGTGGTCTGATTGCAGCGGGTCATCCCAGCTTGATTTGGCATGGCGCATCAGGATCAGGGTGAGGCTCATGGATGGAAGGCTTTCATATGTAAGGCGGATTGGGCGTTGGTGCGGGCTGCACCCACGCTAAGCGGGCAAGCACGGCGGGCGATGCAGCCGCGCGCCATACAGCCCGCTCCGTCAGATGTGTCGAGAAAATCATGACAGGCTGAAAGGTTATAGGGCGCTTCCGCGCTTAGTGCTGAGACTGGGCAGGCGGTGGTGCAAGGGGCGGAGCAAGTGTTGCAGGGAGACGTCCCTGTGGGCGCTGGCAAGAGGATTTCCTGTCTAAGATGCAGCGCGCCCCGTAGAGACACCATCAGGCCAACCGTGTTATGCACCATCACGCCAACCGGGCTTTGAAAGAAGCGACCAGTGTTCAAAGCCCACGAGATAAACGGTGGGTATGGTGGGCCGTCAGAGGGAAAAGAACATTCCGCGGCAATCGGTTGGGCAATCTCACCCACAACGCGCTTGGACCAGCGGTCCACTGGATTTGGCGCGGCATCGAGGTGTTCAGGAGCTTGGGAAAACACAGGCCAGAAATCCGCTCCGGTGCCAAGTAGAACGATTGTGCCAACTTTGTCGTCTGCAGAATACGCCGCGCGAGGGTGCAATGCGCCCATCACAATCAAGCCGCGATTTTTGGCCTGTTTGGCTATCTCGGCGTAACTCATTTGCGGCCGAACGGCAGAAGAAAGCTCCAGCCGAGACGGGTTGGGCGCTTGTCTTGCCATGCCAATCCGATAGTCATCTTATCATGTCCTTCGCGGGGTTGCGCAACATAGGTTCCGAGCGTTCGGTCCCAGATTGATAAAGCAAACCCATAGTTGCTGTCGTGTTCGTCCCGATGCACGGAATGATGCACACGGTGCATGTCCGGTGTGACCAACGCAAGGCGCATGATGCGGTCCAAGGCAATCGGCAGGCGAATATTGGAATGCGTGAAAAGCGCGGTCGCGTTCAGAAGGATTTCAAAGATGAGCACTGCCAACGGTGGGGCGCCAAGCGCGTAGACAAGGCCGACCTTGAGGCCCATGGACAACGCAATTTCCACCGGATGAAATCGGATGGCCGTGGTGACGTCCAGGTCCGGATCGGCGTGGTGCACCCTGTGCAGACGCCAGAGCAAGGGCACCTTGTGGGTGACCAGATGTTGCAGCCAGATGGCGAAATCCATGACCAGCACGGCCAGAATTAAACCAAGCCAATCAGGCAGTTGGATCTGGTTGAAGAGACCCCACCCTCGGGATTGCGCATCGAGTGCAGCGCCGATAGCGAGCAGTGGCAGCGCCACAGCAACCAGCCGTAACGTCAGCGTGTTGAGCAGAGAAAAACCCCAGTTTGTCAGCCAGCGACGCGGGCGGGACCACCGCAGCTTGCGACGGGGGAGCAGGCGTTCGGCGATGGCCAAAAGGACAAAGAGACCGAGGAAAACCAGCAGGCGGATCAGAAGGTCATCAGACATTGAAAACTCCACAAGACATCTTCAATGTATTCTGTTTTGAGAATATGTGAAGGGCGCGGTTTAATCCGCGCGGATCATCGAGCCTGCGCCGTGTTCGGTGAACAGCTCCAAAAGGCAGGCGTTGGGGGCGCGGCCGTCGAGGATGACCACAGCGCGCACGCCTTTGTCGATGGCGTTCAACGCGGTTTCCGTCTTTGGGATCATACCGCCGGCAATGACGCCTTCGTCCGTCAGGTCTTTGATTTTCTGCGCTTTTAGCTCTGTCAAAATTTCACCGGCCTCGTTCTTCACGCCTTCCACATCCGTCAACAAAAGCAGGCGGTCGGCTTGTAGAGCGCCTGCGATCGCGCCAGCAGCGGTGTCACCGTTGACGTTGAAGGTTTCGCCGTTGCGGCCAGCGCCCAGAGGCGCGATGACAGGAATGGTGTCATTGGCAAAAAGATCGGTCAGGACGGTGGCATCCATGTCCGAAGGTGTGCCAACAAAACCCAGTTCCGGATCGGTTTGGTCGCAGATCATCAAGTTGGCATCTTTGCCTGACAGGCCAACAGCTTTGCCGCCCTGACGGTTGATTGCCTGCACGATGCGCTTGTTGACGGCGCCAGAGAGTACCATCTCGACCACCTCGACGGTTGCTGCGTCGGTGACACGCTTGCCGTTCACAAAATCTGATTTGATTTCAAGACGTTCCAGCATCGCGTTGATCATCGGACCGCCGCCATGCACGATCACAGGGTTGATGCCGACATGACGCATCAGAACCACATCGCGGGCGAAATCTTCCATGGCTTCGTCGCTGCCCATGGCGTGGCCGCCAAGCTTGATCACGACGATCGCGCCTGCGTAGCGCTGCAAGTAAGGCAGGGCCTGAGAGAGTGTGCGGGCAGTTGCGATCCAATCGCGGTTCATGTCTTGCTTCTTCATGTCTGGGACCTCTTCTGGAGGCCGTTGTTACCCGCTTGGCAGGAGCCTGCCAAGGGTGGGGCGGGCAGATCATGGAGAATCGTGGTTAATCACCTTGTTTTTCGGGATTTCACCCGTCTGCATAACGTCGGTATTGCGTTGGTGCGATTTGGTGCCGAAATTGAGCTAACGGATCGCGCGTTGCGCAACGGGCAAAACCTTTGGCAAGCTGGTCGGCGTGTGCAGCTGCGCCCACCGAGGCGGACGCAGCCTTTCGGTCAGAAACCTTCGAGGACGATCTTGCCTTTGGCTGTGCCGCTTTCGATCAGGGCGTGCACTTGCTTGAGCGTCTCGGCATCAATCTTGCCGGCCACGTCGGTCAAGGTGGTGCGCAATTTGCCCGCATCGACCAGATCCGCCACTTCGTTCAGCAGATCGCGCTGTGCGTCCATGTCGGCGGTGCCAAACAGAGAGCGGGTGAACATCATTTCCCAATGCAGCGAGATAGCCTTGAGCTTGAGCGGCATGGCGTTCAGCGTGGCGGGATCGTCGATCAGGCCAAAGCGGCCTTGAGGTGCGATAAGCTCGATGATGTCGTCAAAATGCGCATCGGTCATGGTGGTGGAAAACACATAGCCTGGGGCGCCAAGACCAAGGGCCGCAACTTGCGGTGCAATAGCTTCGCGGTGATCGATCACGTGATGCGCACCCAGGTCTTTGACCCACGCCTGCGTTTCGGGACGCGACGCGGTGGCGATGACCGTCATGTCGGTCAGTGCCCGCAGCAGTTGGATGGTAATCGAGCCGACGCCACCTGCGCCACCAATCACGAGGATTGTGTTGCTGCCCTCAGGCGTTGCGTCGCGAACCTTCAGGCGGTCAAACAGCATCTCATATGCGGTGATGGCCGTGAGTGGCAGAGCCGCGGCTTCGGCGTCGGTCAGCGTGGTCGGTTTGCGGCCAACGATGCGTTCATCCACCAGATGAAATTCGCTGTTGGTGCCTGCGCGCGCAATGGATCCTGCGTAAAACACCGCGTCGCCCAGTTTGTAGTAGGTGGCGTCGGGGCCGACGGCCTCGACCACACCAGCGGCGTCATATCCCAGCAATCCGAATTCGGCGTCTGCTGCCAATGGACGCTGACGGACTTTGGTGTCTACGGGGTTCACTGACACGGCGTTGATTTTGACAAGAATGTCACGGCCGGTGGGGGTGGGTTTGTCCAGAGTGATGTCGATCAGGCTGTCGGGGCGGTCAATCGGACCTGCGGCTTTGAAAACGACGGCTTTCATGGGGTGTTCCTTTTTTGAGTGGGGAGCAGAGTGGCCAACGGTGGGGACGACCCAAGCCTAGTTAGTCGATCTTGGTCATTTCATTTAACACGAAGCTGTCCACGGCGCCGTCGGTGGCGGCCATATACGCGGCGAGGTGCGGGGCATTCATGTGGGTTTGCCACAGTTCGCGGCTTTCCCAGTTTTCATAAAACACGAAGAGGCCCGGATTTTCGTTGTCCTGATGCAGGTCGTAGTTGATGCAGCCTTTTTCGGCGCGGGTGATGTCGATCAGCTTTTTCAATTCAGCCTCGACAAGGGCTTCTTTTCCGGCGGCAGCGGTGATTTGGGCAAGAATGGTGAGGGACATGACAATCTCCGAGAGGGTGTAAATTTGTTGTGTCGCTCTTATGTGTGAGTCGCGACAATTTAAGCAAGTACGCACCTTTTGGACATATAGGGGCCAAAAGGATACCGTGACCGCGATTGCGAGGAAGAAATGAACCGGTTTGAAGATTATGACTGTAGCGGCGGATGCCCAGTTGAAGGCGCGCTGGAACAGATTTCGGGCAAGTGGAAAGGGCTGGTGATTTATCACCTGCTGGGGGGCACGCTGCGGTTCAATGAATTGAGCCGACGTTTGGGAACTGTGACGCAACGCACGCTGACAAAGCAACTGCGCGAACTGGAAGACGTCGGAATACTTCATCGCGAGGTTTTTGCGGTGGTGCCGCCGAAGGTCGAATATTCGCTGACAGAGAAAGGCCGCAAACTGGAGGATGTCGTTGTGGGATTGCACGCGTGGGGGCGGGAGTTTCCATCACGCAAAGTTCCGCTCTCGCCGCAAACCAGCGCCTAGGGCCGCCGCGAATTAGAACGTCACGAGGCGTGCAATTTGCGCAGGGCGTATCTGAGATCACCTTGCAGGGTGACAAAATCGCGCTGGTCAGTTTCGTCTTTGCGGCCGATCAGGACATAGTCCCAGCCGGGTTTGCCAAATTCGGGCAACATCAGGCGGGCCACTTCGCGCATGCGCCGCTTGGCGCGGTTGCGGGCGACGGCGTTGCCAACTTTCTTGGAACAGGTATAGCCGATGCGGATCGCGAGAGGATCAACGTCTTCGGTGTCGCGGCGTTTGCGAGCCTGCACCATCATCGCCTTGGTGCCCTGTTTACGGGCGCGGGCGGCGGCGAGGAAATCGCTGCGCTTTTTGATGACCTCAAGACGAACGGAAACCGCCGGAGACTCGCTCCCTTGGTTGGCTGGGCCATCCTTGGGGGTCTCCGGCGGTGTCATTCCGTCAAAACGGTCGGTGAGCTTATGCGCTCAGCGACTTACGACCGCGTGCGCGGCGTGCGTTCAGGATCTTGCGGCCGGCTTTGGTGGCCATGCGCGAACGAAAACCGTGGCGCCGTTTACGAACGAGGTTCGATGGTTGGTAGGTGCGTTTCATCGCTCCGTCTCCGATTGTGTGTGTGCTGGGCTCCGGCGACAGATTCGCGGTGCCCGTTCTATTGGAAGCCCGGTCAATAGACCTGTGGGCGGGATAAGTCAAACGGGTGATGGCGGTTTTGTGTCAAAAAGACAAGCGTCGGCAGGGATAATCCGCGTTTGACAGATTTGGGGCCTGATAACATTTCAAAATCGGCATTTGGAGGCGTGAAATCCGGCTGCGAAGCGGTCAATTGTTACGCTTCGCGCGCCATTCGTCACGAAACGCCCCGTCACGATCAAGCGCCCGTGAGGTCCCTGTTGTTTTGGCAGTCACTGCCGCATGTTTAAGGCAAGCAACAAGAAGAGGCCGGATGTGGCTGATATGACAAATACCGAGACACCCCCTAAATCAGGTTTGGCACGGTTGTTGCCATTGGCGGTGATAGGCGTTGTGGCGCTGGTCGGCGCATGGCTGTTGGGGGATTACCTGACGTTTGAGGCGTTGCGGGACAATCGCGAAATGCTGATTGCCTATCGTGATGCGAATTATTGGGCGGCGGTGGCGGCATTCATGACGGTTTACGTAATGATTGCGGGGTTTTCGCTGCCGGGCGCAACGATTGCGACGTTGGCGGGCGGGTTCTTGTTCGGCACCTTTCCCGGAGTTCTTTATAACGTTGGTGCGGCGACGATGGGCGCGACGATTGTGTTTCTGGCCGCGCGTTGGGGGCTTGGAGAGAAGTTGTCGGCGAAGATGGATGCCAGCGAAGGGCGCATCAAGGCGATCAAGGCAGGCATTGACGAGAATCAGTGGTCGATGCTGTTCATCATCCGGCTTGTGCCATTGGTGCCGTTTTTTGTCGCCAACTTGATCCCTGCGTTGGTTGGGGTGTCTTTGTGGCGCTATGTGGTGTCGACTTTTGTGGGCATCATTCCGGGCGGGTTGGTTTATACCTCGGTCGGGGCAGGGTTGGGCGAAGTGTTTGCCCGTGGCGAGACGCCGAACCTAGGCATTATCTTTGAGCCGCATGTGTTGTTGCCGATTCTCGGGTTGGCGGCATTGTCGGTGTTGCCGGTGGCATTGAAATATATTCGCGGCAAGGAAGCGATCTGATGGACGAAATCAAATGTGATTTGCTGGTGATTGGCGCCGGCTCTGGTGGGCTGTCTGTTGCTGCGGGGGCCAGCCAGATGGGGGCCAGTGTGGTTCTGTTGGAAGGCCACGAGATGGGTGGCGATTGTCTTAACTTTGGCTGTGTGCCGAGTAAGGCGCTGATCGCGAGCGCCAAGGCAGCGCATGGGCAGTCGACAAGCGCGCAGTATGGCGTGGCCGATCAGGTGCCGCAGGTGGATTACGCGGCGGCCAAGGCGCATGTGAAAGACGTGATAGCCCAGATCGAGCCGATGGACAGCCAAGAGCGGTTCGAAGGGTTCGGCGTGCGGGTGATCCGTGAATTTGGAACATTTGTCAGTCCGCGCGTTGTGGAAGCCGGCGATCACCGCATCACCGCGCGGCGGTTGATTGTCGCAACAGGGTCCAGCCCGCTGGTGCCGCCGATCCCGGGCTTGGACAGCGTGCCTTACCTGACCAACGAGACGCTGTTTGATCTGACCGAGACGCCGGAGCATCTTTTGATCATTGGTGGTGGGCCGATTGGCATGGAAATGGCGCAAGCGCATCAGCGGTTGGGCATCAAGACCACCGTTATTGAGGGCGCCAAAGCGCTGGGTCGAGATGATCCGGAAATGGCGGCGATTGTGTTGGACAATCTGGAGGCCGAAGGCGTGGAGATCGCCGAAGACGCGCTGGCCAAGCAGATCAGCGGTGCGGCCGGCAAGATCACCGTGGAAACGCAGGACGGGCGTAGTTTTGTTGGCTCACACTTGTTGGTGGCCGTCGGGCGCAAGGCCAATATGGAGCGGCTGAACCTTGAGGCCGCAGGAATTGAGACCACGCGCACGGGCATCAAGGTGGACGCGAGCCTGAAGACCACCAACAAGCGGGTCTATGCGATTGGCGATGTGGCGGGCGGCGCGCAGTTTACCCATGTGGCGGGTTATCAGGCCGGGGTGATCATCCGATCCGCGCTGTTTGGACTACCGGCCAAGGCGCGCACAGATCACATCCCATATGCGACCTATACCGATCCCGAGTTGGCGCAGATTGGTCCAACCGAAGCTGAGGCGCGCGAAATTTATGGGGAAAAGGTGACGGTGGTGCGGTTTGACATCGGGCACAACGACCGCCTGATTGCTGAACGTAAAGCCAAGGGGTTGATCAAGGCGATGGTCGTTAAAGGCCGTCCCGTGGGCGTGTCGATTGCTGGCCCACAGGCGGGTGAGTTGATCAATCTTTGGGCCCTGGTGATCGCCAATAAGCTCAAGATGAGCGCGGTTGCAGGCATGGTGTCGCCCTATCCCACGGTAGGAGAAATCAACAAGCGGGTTGCAGGGGCCTATTTCTCTCCCCAACTGTTTGATAATCCTAAGGTCAAACGGGTGGTCGGCTTGGTTCAACGCTGGCTACCGTAATCGCCGAAATGTAAAGGGCGGGCACAGATGCTCAACACACTTTCAGGTCGTTTCCTGATCCTGACCATCGTCTTCGTGATGCTGGCGGAAGTGTTGATCTTTGTGCCGTCGATTGCGCGGTTCCGTCAGGATTATCTGTTGAGTCGTCTGGAGCGGGCCCAAATCGCGTCGCTGGCGTTGCTGGCGGATGACATGATCGACATGGACCTCGAAGAGGAACTGTTGCGCAATGCCGAGGTCTATAACGTCGTATTGCGCCGCAACGAGGTGCGGCAGTTGATGTTGTCGAGCCCGATCCCCAACCCGATTGCAGCGACTTATGACATGCGCGACCCAACTGCGGGTATGTTGATTCGCGATGCCATGATGCAGCTTTTAGACCGCGAGGACAGGGTGATCCGTGTGATTGGTGCGCCTGTTCTGGAGGCCGGATTGCTGATCGAGGTGACGATGGGCACCAAAGGGTTGCGCATGGCGATGGTGGATTACGGCGTGCGTGTTCTGGTGCTGTCGGCGGTGATTTCCGCCTTTACCGCGTTTTTGCTGTTCATCGCTGTGCGGGCCATTCTGGTGAAGCCGATCAAAGGCGTCGTCGGCTATATGCAAAGCTATGCGGCCGCGCCGGAGGATGCGCGACGGATCATTCAGCCAACGGCTGGCGTGCGCGAATTGCGGGAAGCCGAGGAGGCCTTGCAGACCTTGCAGACCGAGTTAACCGCCTCGCTCAAACAAAAAGAGCGGTTGGCGCAGCTGGGCGGTGCGGTGGCCAAGGTGAGCCATGATTTGCGCAATATCCTGACCTCGGCGCAGTTGTTTACGGATCGTATTGAAACCAGCGAAGATCCGTTGGTGAGCCGTCTTGCGCCGAAATTGGTGGGATCAATCACGCGGGCGGTGAACCTGTGTGAAAGCACGCTGGCCTTTGGCAAAGCCGAAGAGCCGCCGCCCAAGCTGTCGCAGGTGATGTTGGCAGATCTGGTGAGCGATGTTGTGGACAGCGAGCGGCTGGCGGTAGCGGAGTTCGATCTGAGCTTTGCTGAAGACATTCCCGCCGGACTTGCGGTTCGGGCGGACTCCGAGCAGCTGTTTCGGGTGATTTCCAATCTTGTGCGCAATGCACGGCAGGCGATTGTCGCATCGGGGCAGGCGGCGGAGATCGCGGTTGCTGCGCGCGAGGATGATGACGCTTGGTTCATCGAAGTGCGAGACACGGGTCCGGGCCTGCCACCTAAGGCACAAGAACATCTGTTCACACCGTTTCAGGGCGGAACGCGTAAAGGCGGCTCTGGACTCGGTCTGGCGATTTCGGCGGAACTGGTGCGCGGCCACGGTGGGAATTTGATGCTGAAAGAGACTGGACCGGCGGGAACCTGCTTTGAAATCTGCTTGCCCAAAGGCGATGTGGCGGCAATCTGATTTTTCTTTCGTTTTGCCCTTGCGCTTGTCCGGTGTAGGCTCTAAATCCCCCTCACCGCGCTCTGGTAGCTCAGCTGGATAGAGTACCTGACTACGAATCAGGGGGTCGGGGGTTCGAATCCTCCCCAGAGCGCCATTACTTCAGCTAACTCATTGGTATCGCTTCAGCTTTTAGCCATTGCTAGAAGGCGTAGACCGTGTCGCGCCGTTCACCTTTGTCAAAGAGGGTGTTTTCTACTTCAGTCGTCGTGTCTTGAGGGAGCTGAACCTCTGTTGATGATCAGCGGGCCTTTGGTGCCCATTCACACCGCGGGGCAGCGTGAATGGGATGGTCTTTTGTGCGCCCGTTTGGCGGAAGGGGCGGCCAGCATGGCTGGCGACCCCCGTGATAGTCTTTTATTGGCGAGGCAAAAGGCTTGGTGGCACGTTTTGAAAACATACGGGTCGCAGGAAACGGCGAATGGACAGGGTGCCCACCGAGGTGGCGCCGAAATTGGTCGAAGCGGGATAAGGCCCGCCGTGCACCATGCTGTCGGCCACTTCCACGCCAGTGGGGAAACCGTTCACCAAAACGCGACCGGCTTTGCGTTCCAGAATTGGCATGAGGCCGCGCGCCGTGTCGGTGTCTGCCTCGTCCATCTGCAAGGTGCAGGTGAGTTGCCCCTCCAATTGGATTGCGATTTGGAGACGCTCAGCGTCTGTGGCGACGGTGACCAGAATTCCAAGCGGCCCAAAAACCTCCTCAGACAGAGAGGGGTTGGACAAAAAGGTCTGAGCTGTGGTGCGGTAAAGCGCCGGAGTGGCCGTGCGCGGGGCGCTTTCTGAGGTCACAAGCACGTCCAAACCTTCGGTGTCTGCGAGTGTTTTTTGTCCGGAGTGGTATGCGTTAGCAATCCCGTCGGTCAGCATGGTCTGCGGCCCGCTCTCGCCAAGGGCGTGTGCTGCGGCACTGGAAAAGTCATCAGCCATTGGGCCTTCGGACACGAAAGTGATGCCTGGATTGGTGCAGAATTGACCGGCGCCCATAGTTAGCGACGCTGCCCAGCCTCGGGCAATGTCATCGCCACGTGCTCTAAGAGCTGCGTCGAGCACAAACATCGGGTTGACCGAGCCCAATTCGCCAAAGAAGGGGATTGGTTCCGGACGTCGTGCACATAGGTCAAACAACGCACGGCCACCTTTGAGAGATCCGGTAAACCCAACCGCTCGGATCAGCGGGTGTTGCACCAGTGCTGCGCCTACGTCACGCGTATTGCCCTGAACGAGATTGAACACGCCGGGATGCAGATCGCATTTGGTGGTCGCGGCGTGAATGGCCTCGGCGATGATTTCGCCGGTGCCAGGGTGGGCTTCGTGGCCTTTAACGACAACCGGACAGCCTGCCGCCAAAGCCGCCGCCGTGTCGCCACCGGCTGTGGAAAACGCCAAGGGAAAGTTGGATGCGCCAAAGACCGCGACTGGGCCAATTGGGCGTTGCACAAGCTTTAGATCTGGGCGCGGCAGGGGCGCGCGATCCGGCAATGCAACGTCGTGTCGCAGGTCAAGATGGCCGCCTTTGCGAATGTGCTGTGCGAAAAGCCGAAGTTGCCCTGTGGTCCGGCCACGTTCCCCGTCAAGGCGCGCTTTTGGCAGTCCGCTTTCCTGACAGCCTATTTCGGTGATGGCTTCGGCGCGGGCCTCTATTTCGTCGGCTATTGCGTCCAGAAATGAGGCGCGGCTTTCGCTGCTGCTGTATCCGTAGCTCCAGAAAGCGTCTTCGGCTGCAGAAACGGCCGCATCAACGTCTGCCACCGACCCAACGGAAAACTTATGGGCGGGACCGTGCGCAGGAGAAGAGGAGAATTTGGCCGCGCTGTCGCGCCATTGGCCGGCAATTAGATGGTTTCCACGAGGGGCAAATGTCATCGGAGAGGCTTTCTATGAGGGGTTTGGATTTTGTATCCATTTCTGGCGGATACAATGAAGTTTCCGGTGCAGGCGAGGTTAGCCGTTTTCGGCGGCGCGATTGGCTGCAACAAGCGCCAGCAGTTGGTCTTTGGTGCGGCCAATGTGGTTTGCGAGCAAGGCGCATCCCTGGTCAATCTTTCCGGACCGCGCGCACTCCAAAAGGCCACGGTGTTCCTCTTTGGCGGGCTCGCGCTGTTTCATGACGCTGAGGTGCATCCGCACATATCGGTCTGTCTGGATGCCGATCCGGTCCAGAAGTTCGCGGGTTAGGCCGCGATGTGCTGCCGCATAAAGCGCTGAGTGATAGCTGTGATTGAGCGCCCCCCATTTGCCGACGTCGTCTTCGTCATAGGAGGTTTCCATGCGCGTCAGAATGTCTTCGCAGGCGGCAAAATCTGTAGACGCCATCAGCGGAATTGCGCGACGGAACAAGTCGACTTCGATCAGGATCCGCAAATCAAACATCTCGCCAATTTCTTCGAGAGAGTGTTTCATAACGGTGCCGCTGCGATTGTTTGACCAATGCACCAACCCTTCGGCGCTGAGACGTTTGAGCGCCTCGCGGATCGGCATGCGGGACACGTCGTATTCTTCGGCCAAGGCCTCTTGGCGGATCAGCTCGCCTTCGGCCATGTCACCGCTCAAGATCCGCTCACGCAGGTCACTGGCAATCACTTCCGGCAGGCTCTGTTTTTTTACGGCGCGTTTTCCAACCAAGGGGACGGTCCTTTGTCGAGTTTGGCTTTTGGATACATGTCCGAAGGCAAGTCGTCCAGTGCGCCGCCAAAGGGTCATACTTACATTCGGTTGCGAAATTGTTTGCCTCATACTCCCGCGCCCCAGGTGTCGCTGAGCCGATAGCCGGTTGGCCACGGATCGCTGGGGTCTAACATGTGCTGGTGCGTACCGGTGATCCAGCCGCGTCCGCTGATCTCGGGGAGAATTGCGGGCGTGTTGCCCACTTGGGTGTGACCCAGAATACGGCCTGTGAAGGTGGAGCCGATGATGGAGCGCGCCTCAAAGGTTTGGCCTTCGTGCATTTGCCCCCGTGCGGCCATCAGAGCCATACGGGCGGACACCGCCGTGCCGGTTGGTGAGCGGTCCACTTTGCCCGGCTGAATGGCCACTGCGGATTGGCCTTTCCAGCCAGTTGGGGTCGCCTCCAATGGGCCGCAGAAAGCACAAAAGGAAATGTGGTTCCAATCAGGGTTTTCCGGATGGTGAAAGCCAAGTTGATCGTTTGCTGCGTTGGTGATCTGCACGCCAAGCCGGGCAATGTCGCGGGCTTCGCTTTCGGTGATGTCAAACCCGAGTGACGCGGCATCCACAACGACAAAACTGTCGCCGCCATAAGCCGTGTCAACTTTGATCGTACCCACGCCTTCAACATCAAGGGACGCGTCCAGCTTGTCGACGAAGCTTGGCAGGTTTTGCACAAAAATCCTTTCGGCCTTGCCGTTTTTGCACTCGGCGCGCACTCGGACCAACCCTCCCGGTGCCTCAAGCGTCAGGTGGGTTTCGGGTTCTTGCATGGGCAAAATGCCCCCGTCCAGCAACACGGTCGCGACGCAGATAGAGTTGGACCCAGACATCGGCGGCGTGTCTTCAGGTTCCATGATGATAAAAGCGGCGTTAGCGTCGGGGTGTTTGGGTGGCACAAGCAAGTTCACATGTCGAAACACACCGCCGCGTGGCTCATTCAGCATAAAACGGCGCAGGGTATCGTCATGCGCGATGAAACTGCGCTGTTGCCACACTGTGTCGCCGGGCGGCGGGGTTACGCCTCCGACAATCACATCGCCGACTTCGCCTTCGGCGTGGGCAGAAATTACGTGAATGGTCTTGCTGCTGCGCATTTCGGACTCTCAGGAATAGCGGGCGACGGGTGTGCCCAAGGCGTCATAGATCGGAGTGATGCCCAAACCGGGACGGTCTGCGGCGGCCATCCGACCATTGACACGTTTTGGTGCGCCCTCGGCAATGTCAACGGTGCCATAGGAATTGAAGTCGGTCGCCGAGAAGGTGAACTCTGCGGGCGTGGAGCAGGCGAGATGTGCGATGGTGGCGGTGGTGATGTCGCCGCCCCACGTGTCCTCG
This sequence comes from Shimia sp. SK013, assembly GCF_001292625.1. GTDB lineage: Bacteria > Pseudomonadota > Alphaproteobacteria > Rhodobacterales > Rhodobacteraceae > Shimia. The sequence continues at coordinate 39,803 of NZ_LAJH01000016.1, read as the reverse complement.
ATGGTCATGGGAATGCCATGTGAAATGCAAATATCCCGCATCAATCGCGCCTTGGTCAGCCCGCCGACCTTGGAGATTTTGAGGTTAATGACGTCCATCGCATCCTCGGCGATGCCGCGCACCAAAGTGGCCGGTGTGTCGATGACTTCGTCCATCACAAAGGGAAGGCCGGTGCGTCGCCGGATAGACATGCTTTCCTCGTAACTCGGGCAGGGCTGTTCAATGTAGACGTCCAGATCGGCCACCGCTGAAACAACGCGGGCGGCCTCGTGGCGGGTCCAGCCGGTGTTGGCGTCGGCCACGAGAAGGTCAGACGGTTTCAGAACCGCGCGGGTGGCGCGAATGCGGGCAATGTCCTCATCTGCGTCTCCGCCCACCTTGAGCTGGAACTTGGTGTAGCCTTCGGCGGCGTATCCTTCGATCTTGCGGGCCATAATGTCGGGGTCTTCCTGACTGATGGCGCGGTACAGCGCCACGTCGTCCTGAGCGGCGCCGCCAAGCAGCGTATAGAGCGGCAGGCCGGTGGATTTTCCCAAAAGGTCCCAGCACGCGATATCGACTGGCGCTTTGGCATAAGGGTGACCCCGAAGCGCGGCATCCATGATACGATTGATACCGTTGATATTCAGCGGATCCTGCCCGATCAGATGCGGCGCGAGTTCTTCGATACCCGCGCGGACGCCACGTGCAAAAGACGGCAAATAGGCTGACCCAAGGGGGCAACATTCTGCATAACCCGTCAACCCGGCGTCAGTTTCGATTTCCAGAACCGTGCTGTCAAACACGTCAATGAAATTGCCGTTGGACCAAGAATAGCGGCCCTCCTTTAGCGGCAGGTCAACTTGAAAGACGTTCAAACCAGTGATTTTCATAAGATGTCCTTTTCAGAAACGGCTGGGCGCATAGGCGCGCAGGTCAATTGCAGGAGTGTGTCGCGTAGCAAGGTCCGCGACAAGTTCCGCTGTTGCAGCAGATTGGGTCAGCCCAAGGTGGCCGTGGCCGAAGGCATAGATGACATTTGGCGTCGCCGAGGACGGCCCGATGACGGGCAAGCTGTCCGGCATAGAAGGGCGAAACCCCATCCATTGGGTGCCGTTTGATGTGTCCAGATCCGGTAGGAATTGCGCGGCTTTGTCCAACAGGAATTTGGCGCGGCGGAAATCCGGTTTTCGGTGCAAGCCGCCCAACTCGACTGCGCCACCGACCCGCACATCGCCGTCGATTTTGGTGACCACAAAGCCATGCCGACCAAACGTCAGGTGTGTGCGTAAATCAAATGCGCCAGCCGGCAATGTGGTGTTGTAGCCCCGTTCGGTTTCAAGCGGGAGGCGGTCGCCCAGTTGTCTTGTCAATTGATGGGACCAAGCGCCTGCTGCGATTACGGCTTTGCGTGATGACACGGTTCCTGCTTCGGTCTGAAGGGTGACGGTGCCCGCGTCGTGTTGCAGGTCAACGACATTTTGAGTTTCGATTGTCCCGCCTCGATTGACGAAAGTGCGGGCCAAATGCTGGGCCCATGACAGAGGATTGACTGTGTTTAACCAATCCGGCGTAAACACTGCGTGGGTAAATTGATGTGCCAAACCTGGTTGGATGTCGGCGATCGCCTCGGGGCTTTCCAGAAGTTCAAAGGCAATTCCGTGCGCGCGCCGCAGGGCCCAACCTGCTTGGCTTGCGGCAAACTGCGCGGTGCCTTCGTAAAGTTGCAGCTGTCCTTCATGTTGCAGGAAAGGTGCGCCCCCTACATCCGATATTTGCCGTTCCAGTGCCGCGCGCGAAAGTGTCATCAGTGCAATTTGCGCCGTGACAGCAGCGGCGTATCGGTCCTGCCAGCTTGCTCGCCAAAAGCGCAACATCCAAGGCGTGATCCTTGGCGCATAGGTCGGCGGAATGGACAGCGGGCCAAGGGGATCAAAAAGCCAGCGAGGGGCTTTTCGCAGGATTCCGGGCGTTGCCAGCGGTTCAATGTCGCTAAACGCAAATGCACCGGCGTTGCCCTGACTTGCGCCTGCGGCCACGCCTTGGCGGTCCATTAGACACACAGACAGTCCCCGACCTTGTAAAGCCAGCGCCGCGCTGACCCCTATGATGCCTGCGCCAATGACTGTGGCATCATAAGATTTCGAGCGGGGGGTGTTTTTCATGGGGTGCAGCCTTGGGAGAATGAATCCTTTTCAGAAAACACCAACGTGCTGTCGGCCATCACAAATGCAGACCCTGTGATGTGGGGGATAACGCCGCCTTTGGCGCCGTTTTCATACGATAACTTGTAGGGGCTGCCGATCACACTTTTCTGGATGATTTCGGTTTTTGGAGCCAGCCGTTTGTCGGCTGCCAAACAGGCGAGCCGCGCCGAGCTGCCGGTGCCGCAAGGAGAGCGATCATACGTGTCGTCGGGACATAGCACAAAGTTGCAACTGTGGACGTCGGCGGTGTCGCCCGGATCTTGAAATATCACGTGATCAATCGGTTCACCGTTTTCTCCACCCAATCCAGCGGCCAGTGCGGCCGACCGCACAGCAACAGCCACATCTGTCAAATCACGGATATTGTCGGCACAGACCGTGATCGGAGACGGCTCGACAATGAAGAACCAGTTGCCGCCAAAGGCCACGTCACCGGTGATTGTACCCAGGCCTTCCACCTCAACGCGCTTTCCCTGCGCGACACGGCGACTTTCGACATTTGTCACCGTGACTGTGTTTGCGTCATGTAAGGTAATTCTCACCACGCCGACTGGCGTTTCGATTTTGTGCTCGCCTGTGTTTAGGCGGTCCAGCGATGCCATGGTCACCGCCATTCCAATGGTCCCATGCCCGCACATGCCCAACACGGCCTGGGCGTCAAAAAAGATCACACCGTATGCACAGGTTTTGTCCGCAGGCGTCACCAACAACGCGCCGACCATACCGTCTTGACCTCGAGGTTGAGCCAGAACGCTGCGGCAGAATTCGGGGTGATCCTGTGCCAGTCGCCGCGCGCGATCGGTAATTGGCCCGTCCCCGAGATCGGGGCCTCCCGACAGGATCACCCGTGTGGGCATCCCGCCGGTATGGCTGTCGATCACATGCATTGCGCGATGATCCCGCCTTGCGCGCTCCAGTCCGCAAACCACGCGCGGAACTGCGTGTAATGAGCCTCGCAATAGCGGCGCTGGGCATCTGACAAAGCGTCAGTTTCGACAAAATGCAGCCGGTATTCTTCTTCGCCGTTCAGCACCAGAAGGTGCTTGTAATAAAGCACCAGATCCGTGCCTTCATCAAAGCTGGCCAACACGCCAAAGGCCTCTTCCAGTTCCAGCGCCCGCACCCGCGCCTCGGCGTTGCCGTCTGCAGCCTTCTGCGACAGCGCCGCCAGCAACAACGCCTCTTTGGGCAAAGCCGTACCGATGCCGGTGATCGACCCTGTCGCGCCACAGTTTACGAACCCGTGGTAAACTTCGGTGTCTACGCCAACCATCAACGTGACCTGATCGTCGCGGCTGGTGATGTGTTCGGCGGCATACCGCAGGTCATCTTTGCCGCCAAATTCCTTGAATCCGATCAAGTTGGGATGCGCGGCGCGCAAGGCAAAAAACAAATCGGCCTTGGTCGCGAACCCGTAGACGGGGCTGTTGTAGATGATCGCAGGCACGTCAGGTGCGGCGGTCAGGATCGCTTTGAAGTGGTTTTCCTGTGCTGCAGCAGACGCACCGCGCGACAACACACGCGGGATGACCATCAACCCGACTGCGCCAACTTTCTGTGCGTGCGCCGCGTGCGCGACGGCGGATTTCGAGTTGATTGCGCCAGTGCCCACGACAACCGGTACACCAGCGTCGACCAGACGTTTGACGCCGGTCATGCGCTCTGCGTCCGTCAACAGGGGCCAATCGCCCATCGAACCGCAATAAACCACCGCCGACATGCCCGCCGCGATCATCTCGTGCCCTTTGCGCACGAGGGCGTCATAATCCGGTGTGCGGTCGGCTTTGCACGGGGTCATCAGCGCCGGCATGGTGCCGGTGAAAACGTTCTTCGACATTGGGAGGTCCTTCTTCGTGTTCAAATGGCCGCGCGTTTAGCGCACGTTGGCCAGAAATTTCTGTGTGTGTTCGGATTGCGCATCGCCAAAGATTTGCGCGGGCGGGCCGATCTCTTCCATCACGCCCTGATGGAAGTAGGCCACGCGGTCGCTGACATCGCGGGCAAAGCCCATTTCATGGGTGACGCAGATCATGGTCATGCCTTCCTCGGCCAGCATGCGCATGGTCTCCAGCACTTCGCCGACCAGTTCGGGGTCGAGCGCCGAAGTTGCCTCGTCAAACAGCATGTATTCAGGCTCCATCGCCAAAGCGCGGGCAATGGCAAGGCGCTGCTGTTGTCCACCGGACAAAGCCGAAGGATAGACGTCTACTTTCTCACCCAACCCGACATGTGCCAATTGCTTTGCCGCAATCTCACGCGCCTCAGCCTTGGTCTTGCCTTTGACCAATTTAGGTGCCAGCGCCACGTTTTCCAGCGCGGTCAAATGCGGGAAGCTGTTCCATTGTTGAAAGACCATGCCCAGTTTCTGACGCAGCTTGTTGATGTCGGTGCTCTTGGCGTGCACGTCGGTGCCGTCGACCTCAACCGCGCCTTGCTGAATGGGTTCAAGCCCGTTGATGCAATACAGCAGCGTCGATTTGCCGGACCCGGACGCGCCGATCACAGACAGCACCTCGCCCTTGTCCACATCAAGGTCGATGCCTTTAAGAACGTGCAGTTTGCCAAAGTATTTGTGGAGATCTCGGATCTGGATCACTGGATCCACCTTTTTTCAAGAAACGCGGCATAGCGCGAAATTGGATAGCTGAGCGCGAAGTAGAAGGCGCCCGCGATAGACAGGATCAGGAAAGGCTCTTGTGTGCGGGTCATTAGGATTTGGCTCGCCTTGAGCAGTTCGACATAGCCAAGTACGGACACCAGAGCGCTGTCTTTCATCACGCCAAGCGCCACGCCGACCCATGCCGGAAACACTGCGCGTCCACCGATGGGCAACACGACATGGCGCAGGTCTTGCCAGTAACTCATGCCTAGGCTGCGGGCCGCGCGGCGCATCGGGGTGTCTACCGCCTCGATCCCGCCACGGGCGACATTCGCCACCAGTGCGGCCGTGTAGACCGTCAGGATCACCACGCCTGAGGCGAATGGCCCAAAGTTGAGGCCAATGATGGGCGCAAAATTATAAAACAGCACCAACTGGATGATCAGCGGCACAGACCGAAAGATGTCCAACACAGGTGCGATGGTCAGAGCGGCCGCCCATTTGCCTTCGAACAGGATCCAGCCAAAGGCCACACCCAGCACTGTGCCGATGCTGATCGACAAGACCGAAATCCACAGCGTGCGCAACGCAGCCTCGCCGAGAAAGAGCAGATCGTTTGGAGTAAATCCGCTGAAGAAGCTGACGGTGGGTTCCATAAGCGGGCTCCTTAGTAGCGGAAGAGGCGCGTCGCCAAAAGGCGCGACCCCAACAGGATGAGTTTGACGATCACGTAGTAGATCACTGCGGTGACGGCGAAGTATTCAAAGATACGGAAGGTGCGGGAGGCAAAGAACTGGGTCTCGCCGGAGAGTTCGCGAAAGCCGACCAACATGCCAAGCGAGGACATCAGAACTGCCCAGACCATCTGGTTGGTGATCGGGTGATAGACAATGCGCAGCACCTGCGGGATCACGATACGGGTATAAGCCTGCCATGCCGTCATGCCCAAGGAGCGTGAGGCGCGCAGCTGCGTATCTGGCACTGCCTGAAAGCCGCCGCGAAAGTTTTCCGCCAGATAACCGGCGCAGTTGAACGTCAACCCAACCAGCACAATCATATAAGGCGACAGGTGCAAACCAAAGGCGCCCAGACCGAAGCCAAAGAAAAAGAGCTGGAACAAGGCGGGCGTGTTGCGGGCCAACTCTACCCAACTGCTGGCGAGCCAAAGAAGCGGGCCGCGCATGTGCAGGCGGATGAGGGCCAACGCCAAACCGATGACGATGCCAAGCGCCATCGCCAGAACCGCCACCTGAAGCGTCAAAAGCGCCGCTTCAAGCAGATCCGGCAGGCTTTTCATCACTGGCCGCCAGTGGAAATTGTAGTCAAACATCATAAGACCTCATGACCCCCGCCGCCCATGTTCGGCGGAGGTCGTCGTGAGTGGTTGCGTCAGTACATCACGCCGGGAATGCGCAATTCTGGCGCGTCACCGCCCACGTATTTGCCCCAAAGCGCGTCGTAACGACCCGAGCGCACCTGATGGGTGACAAACAGGTTGAGATAGTTCAGCCACGTTACGTCCTGGCGCTTGCCCACAACCGAGGTGTAATCCGTGGTCCACGGCATGCGAGGGCCGGCCAGAACGCTGTCATATTGTTGGGTGATCGGCAGAACGGCGGTGTTGGTGGTGATGCCGATGTCGGCCTTACCCTGCGCCACAGCAAGGAAGACTTCGTTTTCCGACTGATAGCCTTGGTATAGGTTTTCTTCGCCCCATTCGGCGGCGATCTTGAGCCATTCCTGTTCGGGCACAGTGCCGATGGCGGCTGCGACGCGTTTGCCGCGGATGTCGTCAAAGGATGTGATGCCGCTGTCCGCATTCACGACGCCTTGCGCATAATAGATCGCGTAAGGAATGGTGAACCCAACCGTACGAGCGCGGGCCAGGCTGTCGGATGTAGCGCCAAACACTACATCTGCGCGACCAGTTACAATCACCGGCAGGCGTTCGGCCCAAGTCACGGGCAACACTTCGGCTTCAACCTCCAGTGCTGCGGCCAGATCGTTGCAATACTCTACATCAAAGCCGGCGGGCTCATTGTTGGCGTCCCGATAGCCAATCGGCGGAAAGTCCAGAACAACGCCGCAACGCAGGGTGCCGCGATTGACGACGTCATCCAAAGTGTCCGCGATACCGGTGGTGGCGGACACGCTCATAAGCGCCGCGATGACGGCAAATCTCTTCAACATTTTTCTCTCCCAGTTTGAGTGATTCATTCTCTATGGGATATTGTATCCAAAATCCATAAGTAAATTGAAAGAGCCGATGGCAGGGATATTTGTGTTTAAAGACAAGGGGATTTTTCATTATCGGTGAAGCGCAAGAGACGGCGGGCTTCGATAGTTGGTGGCCGTGTGGCTATGGCGTAGCGCCGAATCGCACTTTTCTTCTCGATTTAGCGGACACGATCGATGAACGGCAGCAGTGCAAAGTCGCCGAACGAAGCAATGTGCTCCGTTCGACGTAGAATCATTTATTCACCAGCAGCTGGCTGGGTGTTTTGGAGCCGGTCCCGTTGACCATCGCGAAACAGCGCCTTGGCCAATGAGATGCACATCAACCCCATCACCATTGTGAAGGGTAGAGCGCCAATGATCATGGCGCTTTTGAGGGCTTCCATTGGGTCGGCGCCGCCATTGGTTTTGCCTGCGATGAGCAGGGTTCCGATGACAGCTGTCAGGATGACACCCCAAACCACTTTGTGTTTGTTGCCGACTTCCTGATCGCCGCCGGACATGATCGTATTCATGACCAGAATTCCGGAATCCGCAGAAGTCACCAAGAAGGTCATGATGAGCACCACACACATCACGGTGATCGCAGTCAGCAATCCGCCAGACAGCATTTCACCCAAGGTGACAAACAGTTTGGCTGTATTGGAGGCCCCGATGATGGCCCCTTCTGCGCCACCGGTGAGTTCCAGATCAATCGCAGTGCCGCCCAAAATGGTCATCCAGGCAAAGCAGACGAGAGCCGGCGCAAACATGCAGCCAACGATGAACTCACGTACTGTGCGACCGCGCGAGATGCGGGCAAGGAACAAGCCAACAAACGGTGAAAAGGCGATCCACCAAGCCCAATAGAAAGTGGTCCATCCGGCTTGCCATCCAAATTGACGCCCGGGTTCGCCAGCGGCGTAGGCGGCTTGTAGCACGCCGTCAGACAACGCCGCCGCGTCCCCTTCAAGCCCGGACTTGAAGCCATCAAACGAGCCCCAAGCATTGGTTGCACCACCGCGGAGCGCATCGGCAAACGGAGCCGCTTCGCTTGGAAGAGCCGCTGCAAACCCGTCTGCGGATTGAGGGCCAAATGCGCCGAAACTCAGCGACACAAAATGCAGCAGATAGTCGACCAAAGCCGTCGCATAGGTGGTCATGGCAAACATGAAAGAGCCAAAGACCACAAAGGTGAACAACAAGATCAGCGACATTACCAGATTGAGGTTCGATAGATATTTCACCCCTCTGCCAACGCCGGAGACGGCAGACACAATGGACAAAGCCATGATGACAAAAAGACCGGCAATCAAGCCGACAGTGCCGGGCGCAGGTGCGTCGCCACTCATATCCATCATCCATGTCATGCCGGTGATTGCATACATACCGTCAATGAACTGTGACACACCAAAACCGATCGTCACCGAGACGCCAAGGATCGTGGCCACCACACCCAACACGTCGACCACATGACCCAAGGCGCCATTCATGAGCGAGCCAAACAGCGGGGTAAGAGCCGAGCGGATTGTGAGTGGCATGCCGCGCGTGTAGGCATAATAGGCGAGAGACAATCCCGTCACCACATAGATCGCCCAGGCATGAAAGCCGTAGTGGGCAAATGTGTAGCGGTATGCCGACTGCAGCGCCTCTTCGGAGTTGCCAGCTACGTCGCCGGCCACCACAACAGGGTTTGACCCCCAAAGTCCGAGCGGTTCAGCCGTGGCAAACACCATAAGGCCGACGCCAAGACCCGCACCGAACATCATGGAGAACCATGAAAAGTTGGAGAACTCGGTGCCTTCGCCGGGTCGCCCCATAATGCGCTTTCCGGTTTGGGGCAGGACAGCGAGCACCACGAGAAAGAAGGCAAAGATGCCAACAATGATGATGTAGAACGTGTTGAAGTTTTCCAGCAGTTGCCAGTTCAGGCTGCCAAGAACGCCGTTAGCATTTGCCGGCCATACAAGTGCCCAAAGCACCAGTCCGACGAGAATTGCCTTGGAAAACAGCGCGATTTCCACGCTGTGCCCTTCGTAAAATCCGGACGCGGCTCTTTTGACCTCGACCTCTGTGAACGGTGGTTTAATTGACATGCGTTTCCTCCCTGTATGTCAAATTCCAGCGGCTTGTTCCTGCGTCCTCTCCCCACGAGGTCAGCCGATGATGTTGTGGATTTTTTCCAGCGTGGTCACATTCACCGCCACCCCGTCTATGCGGGCCTGAATGCGGTTTCTGTTGCGACCATCGCCGGGAAGTCTTGCGCCTTCTTGCGCGTGAATTGTGTCCGCAAGCCGGGACACCAAAGCGGCAAATCCGCCGCCCGATGTGGCCTTTGGATCTATTGCGATAAAGAATTGCCCTGTGCGTGGCGGACCCCCTGCGGTTCCTGAAAACGGCGAGGCATCGATGCCCAAGGTTGCCCCGGTGAGGGCCACTGCCATGAGTTCAACCAACAGGGCCGTTCCCACACCTTTGTATCCGCCGGACGGCGCCATGGAGCCTTTGAGCCCTACAGCGGGATCAGTTGTTGGCTGTCCTTCGCTGTCCAACGCCCATCCAACAGGAATGGGCTTGCCTTCGCGGGCGTGCTTCATGACCTCGCTTTTGGCGATGGTGCTGGCGCTCTGATCAATCAAAATGGCGGGTTCACCGCCTTCGCCCGGGGCTGCAACCGAGAACGGGTTGGTTCCGACCACGGGTTTAGAGCCTCCGGAAGGCGCGATTGACGCAGGTGCGTTGGTGAATCCGAGACCAAGCAGGCCCGCCTTGGCGAGTTGTTGGGTGTGGTACCCGAGAACGCCGCAATTGTAGCTGTTTTTGATCGCGAGCGCCGCGATACCCTGGCTGCGCGCCAGCGGGATCAACGCCTCAAACCCTGTGCCAATGGCGGGGTGGGCAAATCCGGTGGCGGCGTCGACCGTTATCACAGATGGGGCGGTGGTCTGCAGGCGTGGCGTAGCCTGTCCATCGACTTTGCCACATTGAACGTGCTCACAATAAATGGGGATGTAGGCGAGGCCGTGGCTGGAAATTCCGTCGGCCTCTGTCGCAGCAGTTGCCACCGCCAAAGGCCGCGCATTTTCTACAGACGTACCCGCGGCCACAAGGGCGCGCAGGCTTAGGTCTTCGATTTCCGAAAGGCTAAGTGTTTTGGTTTCTATCATGATTTCCTCGACTTAATCATTGTCAGTCATCCCCGCTCCGGCGCCTTTGAGGCGCGACGCTTCGGTTGCGGGTGCGTATGTTCGGTGCGCCAGCGATTGCAGCGTTTCCCAATCGCGTTTGTCAGGATTGGCGCGTGTGCAAACTTTTGAGGTCTCACCAGTTTCGTTTGTCGTTTGGAGAGTGATACGGTTTGCGTGCTCTTTCCATACACCGCTAAGTGTTAGGGTCTTGCCGTCGGTCACGGCTGAGAAATTCGATGCAGATAAAGCAACCGACTGTCCCGCCCGTGTCGCAATTTGCGCTGCGAACGGGACCAGCAGGATCGGGCTAACTACGTTCTGAAGGTGCCAGCCATCCGATCCAAAGACCTCCGCCCGATCAGCGATGCAGGCGCCGGCGATCAGGGGGCATAGCGATCCGTCCTTTGATCGCAAGGTGTCGGTTTCAAGGGTCAGAGAGCTTCCGGTTTCAACGTCGTCAGCGGTGAGGAGCCGCGCAAGGTTGCCACATCCATCTATACCACGGCTGCAAAGCCAACGCGTCGCCTTGGCAGCTTCTTCGGCAATGCCCCAAGTGTGGCCAGCCCCGCGGGCGGCTTTTTTTGCAGTGGCCTCGATCTCGTTTAAAGACAGGTTCATAGCGCCACCTCTGGATACACCCAGTCGTCCGCGTTTTGCGTCGAAAGCTCTTCGGGATAGGGGGCGCCCGCAAACATGCAGATGCGAACCCAACGGTCTGAGCGTGGGTCAAAGTGGGTGGCGCCAAAAAACGACAGTTTGGCGCGCAGCATGTCGATCGGCAGCACATCGTGAGAGATCGTGTTGTCCCGAATTTCGCCGTAAGGCGCGATACGGCTGAGTTGGGCGCGGCGTACGGTGTGGCGATGCTCTGGATGGCGTAACAGAAAGTCAGCGACTGTGTCCGTCGTGGCCCAGCCTTGGAGGTCCGATATGGCGAGAGCGGCATCGCGTGCCGGAGCCAAAGGTTGCTCATATTCTGCAATCGGTTCTTCGAACCGTTCGCCCAGACGTGGTTCCAGCTTCTCCTCGGACACATACCAAGCCCGCGCGCAGTTTTTCGGATCCTGCCAGTCAAGGTCAGCTGCCCAACCAAAGCTTGCCTCAAGGAGATTTCGCATGTCGCCAATCGGCATGGCGCCGTTGATGCTGGAAACCTCGGCGCCGTCATCAGCCATGCAATCTGCGAGGCCATCTACCAATTCCGGATAGGGTTCCAATATGAGGGACGCCAAAAGCTCTTGGCCTTCGGCGCTGAGATTGGCCTCCGCCCAGATCATCATTTGATTCCAAGGATACGCGTTTGCAAAATCTATTTGTTCAAAATGCTTATTGAGGCGTCGCAGGTCGTCGCGTAGTGCGTCAATCTTTCGTATCTGGATCGGATGTTCTGAGGTCCATTTGGAAACTGACAGGACGCTGCGCTTGAGGCGATCAGAGAAGATTTGCACCGCTTCGTGGCTGGCCGTCATCACCGAGCGGGCGCGGGAGATAGCTTCTTCGCGCGCCATGATCCAGTTGTTAAACAGCACCGGATGATTGACCACAAAAGGTGCCATGCCCAAGCCGGTGGAATTTCCTATTCCCAAGCCGCGCGCAATGGATGCGTCCAATTTTGCGGCTTTGGCGCCCCCTTTTGCCGCCGCGGCATGTTCAATCAGATCGCGCACAAAGGTTCGCGTCAGGTAGACCGACAACATCTCTAGTTGGAACGGAGGGTGCAGTTCCGCGCGATCAGAAATCGTTTCACGGTCAGCCGCGCCAAATTTTCCGGATCCGTACACGGCGGTCGTGCGCATTAAGTAGCCGACTTGTTCGATTGTGGATTGGTCAGGTTGCTGTCCGGCGGCCAAAGCCGACACAACATGGTCCCAGAGGCGCACAGACCGGTTTGCCCGGGACAAGGACAGTTCACTTCCGGTGATACGGCCGGCTTCTTGGCGTGGGACATTCTGTTTCAGGCGGGCAATGTCGTCAGGCGAGGGAACCCCGTCAAATAAAGCAAATGTCGCATCCCAGGCTTCGGCGATCACCCGATCAGACCGCAACGCGTCGGGCAGATCATGGGCAAAAGCCACCAGCGAATAGCTGCGGTCCGGACCAGTGGCTGTGTAAACGGCCGAGCCCACGCCGGTATCGTCAATATCAAAGACCGGGCGGGAGAAACGCCAGTTGTCCTCCGCCAAGCGGCGCATCAAGATCCGCATGAAACTTAGGCGGCATTGATGCAGAGAGCCAAGGCGTTCCAGCCGCATGACCTGTGACGGCGGGCGTCTTGTGATATGTGGCTGGCTGGATGTCATGACGGTCGAGGGCCGAAGTTGTCATCAAAGAAACGGTACCAGTTGCCGCCCATGATTGCCGCGACGTCGTCGGCGCTCATGCCAACGTCTCGCAGGCCGGTTTCGATGTTGCCGAAGTCTCTGTTGTCTTCAAACCAGTTCGGCATTGCAGGGAAGCCAGGTGCTGCGGCTGAACCTTCGCCAAAATCAATTTCCTTGCTCCAGCGGCCAGTACGCATCCATTCAACGATGCTGTCCGGCTGATCCTGGCACAAATCCGAGCCAATTCCCAAATGCGCAACGCCGTAGGCATCAGCCGCGCGGGCGATCATTTCGCAGAAGCTCTGAAGGGAACAGTCGGATTTATGCTTGAGATGATGAGGATAAAGCGAAAAACCCAGCATACCGCCGTTTTGGGTGACGGCCCGGATCACGTCGTCTTTTTTGTTGCGCAGGGCCGGGGACCACTCAAACGGGTTGGCATGGGTGATGGCAATGGGGCGCTCGGACAAGTCTGCGGCTTCAATCGTGGAGCGGTCTGCAGAATGGCTCATATCAATCACCACACCGACGCGGTTCATCTCTTTGATGACTTGCTTGCCCATGCGGGTGATGCCGGTGTCGTCGTCTTCATAACATCCCGTCGCGAGCAGGGATTGGTTGTTGTAGGTCAGCTGCATGAACCGCGCGCCCAAAGTGTGCAGGATCTCAATCAAGCCGATGTCGTCTTCCATCGGGCTGGGGTTCTGAAATCCAAAGAAAACTGCCGTGCGGCCTGTCGCCCGCGCAGTGTCAATGTCCTGCGCGGTTGCGCCTTTCATGATCAGATCGCTGTGCAGCTCAAACCAGCGGTTCCAACGCTCAAAGTTCAAAACCGTTTCGCGAAATGTCTCGTGGTAAGCAATCGTCACGTGGATTGCATCGACGCCGCCCTCACGCAGTTGGCGAAATATTTTTTCGGACCAATTGGCGTATTGTAGACCGTCAATGCGCATCAGGTGGGCACTCCGGCGCTGATGTAGGCGGTTTTTACGGTTGTGTAGAACTCGGCTGCGGACTTGCCCTGTTCGCGGGGGCCATAAGAACTGTCGCCACGTCCACCAAAGGGCACGTGATAGTCGGTGCCTGCGGTCGGAAGGTTGACGGTCACGACGCCGGTGCGCGCATTGCGCCGGAAGTGCGTTGCTCGCGCGAGATCGCGGGTAACAATGCCCGAGGTAAGACCGAAGTTGGTATCATTAACGGTCGCAATCGCTTGATCGTAGCTGTCGACTTTGATCACAGACGCCAATGGCGCAAACATTTCCTCGCGGTTGATGCGCATGTCGTTTGAAGTGTTCAGAAAGATGCCCGGGGACATGTAAAAGCCGTCCTGAGGCATGTCCAAACGTACACCTCCGCAGGCGAGTTCCGCCCCTTCAGATTGGCCCAATGCGACGTAGTCGAGGTTTTCCTTGAGCTGTCGTTCGCTGACAACGGGGCCCATTTGCGTGCCATCGTGCAGGGCATGACCGACTTTCATAGCCTGGGCGCCAGCCACTAGTTTTTCCACGAAAGCGTCGTGAACCGCTGCGTGAACGATCAAACGGGAAGACGCTGTGCATTTTTGGCCAGTGCCACCAAATGCCCCGCCAAGCGCAACAGAAACCGCAAGATCCAGATCGCCGTCTTCCATGACCGCCAGCGCGTTCTTGGAGCCCATTTCCATTTGAACTTTGGTCAGGTTTTGAATGGCAGCCGCGGCAATGCCCTTGCCGACCGGCACGGATCCGGTGAAGGAAATAGCGTCGATAGACGGGTGTTCGACGAGGCGTTGACCGATGGTGCCACCTGCGCCCATCACCAGCGAAAAAAGCCCCTTTGGAATGTCTTGTCTTGAAATGATTTCGGTGAGCGCAACGGCAGACGCTGGTGTAATGTTGGCTGGTTTCCAGACCACCGCGTTTCCATAGCAAAGTGCCGGGGCGATTTTCCAAGACGCTGTCGCCGTCGGGAAGTTCCATGGGGAAATAACCGCGACCACGCCAACGGGTTCCCGCCGCACATCGATTTCGACCCCGTCGCGTACGCTGTCCGCGTTCTCTCCCAATTGGCGCAAGCATTCGGCGGCGTAGTAGGTGAAAAACTGGCCAGCGCGGAAGACTTCTCCGCGCCCTTCGGCGAGCGGCTTGCCTTCTTCGCGACTGAGCAGGCGGCCGAGCTCTTCGGCGCGTTGCATCAACTCATTGCCGATGTTCATCAGGACTGCTTGTTTGCGCTCCATGCCATAGGCCGCCCATTCGGTCTGTGCTTTGCGGGCTTGCTCGAGCGTCGCGTCCAGCTGGTCGTGATCGGCTTGTGCATAAAGACCAATGAGTTCGCTGGTGTCGGAGGGATTGCGATTTTCGATTTCTTGCGCGCCACTCATCCATTCGCCAGCGACAAAATTGCGATTGATATCCGACATACTGTGTTCCCCTAGTGAAGGCCGCAAAGACCCCAGATTGATGAGACACCGTGGACTTCTTACTTTATGTCAGTCAAACTTAAACTTCTTAACTCAATTACAGAAAAATTGAAGTCATGATGAAAATTGATGCGTTGAGATGCTTTAGCACTGTTGCTCAGTTGGGAAATTTGTCGGAAGCGGCCGGAAGGCTAGGACGCACGCCATCCGCGCTGTCTATGTCGTTGAAGCAATTGGAGGCGCATCTTGGCGCTCGGCTTTTTGAGACAGAACGTAAAAACAAACTCACGCCGCTTGGGTTGGAAGTTTTTCGCCTAGCGCAGATTCAGTTGCGCCAATTCGACGAAACGGTGACCTCAATCGAAAGTGCGGCGAAAGCTCCGCAAGGTTTGATCAAAGTGGCGTCAATCCCTTCCGCAGCGGGGCTCGCATTGCCCCGGTCCATCGCTTCTCTCATGGATTTACATCCCCATCTCAAAGTTGAGTTGAGAGACATGGACAGCGCCATGGTTGCTGAGGCGCTTTTGAATGGCAAAGCGGACATCGGAATTGCATCGGGCAACCAGTCGCTAAACGATGTTGAATGCATCACTCTTTTTGAGGATTCATTCGGGCTGCTGTGCGGCGCCGATCATCCGTTGGCTCTCCGAACAAAACCGCCAACTCTTCAAGAGGTTTTCGAGCACCCGTTCATGAGTAACAAGCTTTGCGGTCATATAGACTTAGCGGCCGTGAGATACGCGCTGGCTGACGCTAAACTTACGGTCCACAACACACACTCACTTATCGCCATGGCGCAGACCAACAACTGGGTGACTATCCTTCCGAAAAGTGTGGCGTCAAATTTGTCAGGTAAGCTGAGTTTTCGCGCCATCGATGGCTTGAACGATAGGCGGACGGTGTCCCTTCTTATTAGTCAGCGGGCGCGGTTTCCCAATGTGTTGCAAGATTTTGCTAACTTGTTGCTTCAGTCTGACTGGACTTGAGGGAGGCTTACGCCTCGCTGTGAGCTTTCCTAAAACGCAACCTGCCGTGAGATTAAAGACAACGGAGGGCGGATTTGGTCACCTAGCAGAACCCATCCTAAAAAAAACGGTTTCGCGCCGATAGTTCGTGTCATCGGCAGGTTTCAAGTAGAGGAATTATGACTTGATCAGTCCACGAAAATGGTGACTGTGGGCAAATTATTTCTCGGACTATTTGTATTTGAATTCTTAGCTGATTGTGAAAATTGATGACTGATGGGGATGTCTCAGAGACGAACCAGCAACGTCCTTCGTTGCCTGAACAAACCTGGGACGCGGCAATTGAACGCTTGTATGATGTTGCGCTAGACCCGACGCGGTACGAAGCCCTTCTTGACCTGTGGGAAGACGCAATGGGGCCGTTGCGCAGCGAAGCCGACTTTGCGGCCCCGCATCTAATGGACAACCAAGTCATCACCAGCCACTTTCAACGGGCCAGCAGGTTTCTGGACCTTGTGGAAAGCTCGGGAGCACATGATGAACTCGACCAAATCCTGCGGCCTTTCAATCGTGTGCCTGCTTTCTTGGTGGACGGAACTTTGCGGGTCCGAGCCGCAAACACTGCGGCGCGGGGAACTTTCGGGATCGTTGAGCAAGCCTCGTTAAGTCAACTTAACGTCATGGACGCCGAAGCCTCGGTTCTTTGCAATGCTGTGGCGGGGCTTCTGTCGGGCAAAGGTGAACCTACGGCCATCCTGCGCATTCCTGCGCAAGAAGAGAGGAAATTTCTGATCTTGCGATTGCAGAGATGTCAGACTTCTGAAGGCACGCCGATGGTCCTGGCGGCTGCCAACGAGTTGTTTTTCCCTGAGGACGGAAAAGAGATTTTGCGTGACGCGTTTGGCCTGACGCGGGCCGAGGCAGATGTCCTTTGCGGTTTGGTTGAGTGTGGGTCGCTCGCGGAGATAGGCGCGCGCCGAGGACGTTCGGTGGACACGATCCGATCGCAAATCAAGGCGATAATGTCCAAGACCGAAACCCAGTCGCAGGTCGATCTTGTCCGCCTCGCACTGTCGGTCGTTGATATGGCAAGCCCTGCTTTGTCGGCGTCCGGCTCCTCACAGCCGCCAAGCGGTGGAGGCGCGTCCTTGGAGCCACAGGAGTTCAAGACCTTAGCCCGTCCGGACGGCAGGCGTCTGGATTACTTGATTCTAGGGGCGTCACAGGGACCTGCGGTTCTGTATTTACCTTTAACGTATGGTCTTACGCGGTGGCCTGCCTCCGCAGAGGCCGAGGCCCGCAAGCGCGGCTGGCGGATCATCGTTCCGATACGTGCGGGATACGGATTTTCCGATCCGCTGCCTCGAAGTGAAAACTATGATCTGGCGATGCTTGGCGATGTTGTCGCGATCCTTGACGCCGAAGGGGTGCGCCGTTGTCCCTTGCTGACGTTGGCGGCGGAATCTTACTACGCAGTACAGTTTGCGCGACACTTTCCAGATAGGTTCACGGCGCTTGTGTGCACCGCCGGGGCGTTGCCATTGAGAGATCGCGAAGCGTATGAGCGGATGGATAAATGGCACCGGTTTATTCTGGCAGGCGCGAAATACACGCCGCATCTTTTGCCGTTCATGGTCAAGTCGGGGTTTTTCTTGGCCCGCCGGATCGGCAAACACGGGTTTCTGAACGCGGTTTACGGCGCCTCGGAGGCCGATGTCGCAACGTTTGAAATCCCCGAGGTGTTTGAAGCTTTGGCAGTCGGTTCTCAAGTATCCCTTTCCAAAGAGCATTCGGCGCACGAGGCGTTCTCCCGCATCCTCACCGGTGGCATGTTCGGCGACTGGCGTGCCGACCTTGAAGCTTTGCGCGGTCAGATCCCAATCACCTTTCTGAACGGCCTTCAGGATCCGATGGTGCCGCCGGAGACTTTGGACGAGTTCCAACGCGACTACGACTGGATAGATTTTCGTATTTACGAGGACGCCGGCCAACTGCTGTTCTTCCGACACTGGATGGATGGTATTGAGGCCTTGGCTCCGTTTGTCTGGGAGTGAATTCTTGCTCGAGCGGGACATGTGCAAATTTTGGCACGGCTATTTGGGTTGTGGCGCACTTTCCGCGCAATGTCGTTTCTTGCAACCCCAGTTCGTAATTAGGGAAAACACACGCCACTTTGGTCGCTAACTTCTCATTAACACACTCACGTTGAAGGAGAGGCCAAATGGCTTTGGACACACGTCGCCGGTCAGGTGGACGTAGCGCCCGTCGTGCTGCGCGGACCGCTTTTGATTTTACTATGCTGCCGGGGCTCACAAATCGATTGCCGGTTTGCGAGGTCATGGACGGGTCGCAGGTTGAACGGATCGACGCGGCATCAATGGACATTCTGGAAAATGTCGGTGTCGTTTTTCGCGATGACATCGCGTTGGCGGACTGGCGAAAGGTTGGCGCCAAGGTCGTCGGAGAGACCGTTTTTCTGGATCGGGGTTTGGTGCGCGAGCTGATTTCGACGATCCCTGAAACATTCACTTATCACGCCCGAAATCCTGACAATAATGTCGACTTGGGAGGCAATAAGTCGGTGTTTGTTCCGATGACTGGCGCGCCCTTTTTGCGTGATTTGGATGATGTGCGGCGCAATCCGATGCTTGATGATCTGGCGATGTTTCACAAGCTAAGCCACATGATGCCGGCTTTGCACAGTTCGGCACATCACATCGTGGAGCCATACGATCATCCGATCAGCCAGCGACATCTGCGTATCACCTATTCGTCGATGAAGTATTCCGACAAAATGTTCATGGGAATGACCACCAGTCCAAAGAACGCCGAAGATGTGTTGGACATGTGCGCGATCCTATTTGGTGACGACTTTATCGAAGAAAACCCAGTTACGACCGGCAACTGCAACGGCAATAGCCCTTTGGTTTGGGACGAAACCATGCTGGGTGCGATGCGCGCGTTTTGCCGACGTAATCAACCTGTGTTGTGTTCGCCTTTTGTGTTGGGTGGGGCCAACACGCCCGCCAGCGTGGCCGCGTCGGTGGCGCAGTTAAACGCCGAAGCGCTGAGTGCTTTGGCCTATACGCAGGTCATTCGCAAAGGGTGCCCTGCGATCTATGGGCACTATTTGTCGACGGTGAGCATGAAGAGCGGCGCGCCGATGGCGGGCACGCCGGAAATCAGCCTGATGAACTTTATGATTGGTCAAATGGCGCGCCATTATGGGGTGCCGTGGCGGACATCAAACACGCTTGGTGGGGCCAAGACGTTTGATGCGCAAGCCGGTTATGAGAGCGCCACAACGCTCAGTTCCGTGATGCACGCAGGGGCGAATTACATCTGGCACAGCGCCGGGTGGAACGAGGCAGGCATGCATTGTTCAGTTGCGAAGTTCATCGTTGACGCGGAGCAATGCGCAATGGCTTACCGCATGGCCGAAGGCGTGAAGTGGGGTGATTTTGACGAAGCATTGGCGGCGGTGCCGGATGTGGGGCCGGGGGGGCATTACCTTGGGCATCCACACACGCATGAGAACTTCCAAGAGGCGTTTTTCATGCCGGAGATGTTTGACAACAACTCGATAGAGCAATGGGCGGCCGAGGGTAGCGTGGAGATCACCAAGCGGGCGCTCGATCACGCCAAGCAGTTGTTGCAAGCCTATGAGGAGCCAAGGCTGGACTGCGGCGTGAACGACGCCTTGCTGGACTATATCGCACGGCGGGAGCGAGAAATTCCGGCTGCGGATGCGCTCAATCAAGAGTTTTGAGCAAAAATTTTGACATCAAGGGGTTATGCTCCCACACAAATGGGTGGACTGTGGGAGATAAGCTTATGATTGGTATTCGGCTGAGAGCCTTGAGCGATTGGGTCGTTCTTTATGTGGTGACTTGGGCCGTGTGTTTGCGCGAGTGGCAGGCCATCAGCAAAAATTACCATTTTCGGCGCAGCCTGCCGCAACTGGTGTTGCCGGAGACTTACAACGGTAAAGTGTTTTGGCGAAAGCTGTTTGATCACGATCCAGAATTAACAATTTTGAACGACAAGGTTTTGGTACGGGATTGGTTTGCGGAACGCGAGCCCGACGTGGCGCTGGTGCCGATGGTTTGGCATGGGCCCGATCCACTGGGGCTGCCGGATGAGCTTTTGACCGAAGACTACGTCATCAAGGGCAACAACGGCTCGGGGCGCAATTACTTCTGGATCGAAGGGCACTCCACTCGGGAAATGGTGGAGGAGCGCACGGTCAACTGGATGACCAAACGCTATGGCAAAAAGCTGGGCGAGTGGGGCTATAGAGACATCCCGCCACAAATTTTGGTTGAGAAGCGGCTGTCGTTTGACGAAGGGCTGTCGCCATATAATTTCAATGTGCACTGCAGCCGCGGCAGAGTTTTATGCATTGGATCACACCGGCAGATTGCCGACGGGTCGCGCCAGCTGGGCTATTTCGCTGCCAATCTGGATCGCATTGACCTTTATATGCTGAACGGACCTGCACCCATGGATAAGGATTGGCAACCAAGCGACGTGGTCAAAGAAACACTGGAGGTCGCGCGGCGAGTGAGTGCGGATCATGACTATTTCCGGCTCGACTTTATGGCGGCGGAGGATCAGTACTGGTTCAACGAAGTGACGACCTATCCCGGCAGCGGCATGAACGGGTTCACCAATCCGCAGCTAATGGATCAGCTGACCGCAGCGTGGGACTTGCGGGACAGTTGGTTTATGAGGTCGCCACAAAGCGGTTGGCGTGGCATTTATCAGCGGGCGCTTTTCAGAAGGATGGAAGGGCGCGCCGCGGCGACCTGAGGCGCCTTGAGGAAGAAGTTAGAAGTGAAATTTCGGGGCATTTGATGCACTTTGACCGGATGATTTTTGTTGGCTGTGAACCAATTGTAAACCCCTATAGAGTCACAACATTCTGAGTATCCGCAACGCACAAGCGACTTAGACCGACATGAGACCTCAGAACACCTCAGATGGCGCCCCGCGTTCCATTCAAGATGCCATTGCCGCAACTCGGCGCGACAAAGAACAGCTGGATATTTATGTGACGGACAGGGTGAAACGCACTCGCGTGCGTATGCTTTTGTACGTCTTTGGCTGTGTTGTGGCTTATGGCTCAATTGGATTTCAGCTGAGTCTTGCCGCTTTTGCTTTGTTGGTTTCGTCTGATCTTTTGGACGTGTTCTTGCTCCGACGCTATGCGAGTCCATTGTCGTTGGCAGGGCAGGTGCGAAAGGCGCAGAAAATCGCTTTGATTGGGGGAATCGCGCAGGGAGTAGGATTTGCCTTTGCGCCCGCTTTCTATTTTTTCACCATAGAAAATCCAGACATTGTTTTTGTGGTTGGGTGTATTGGTTTGGGCGCAGTGAACGCTGCTATGGTGTTGCCGCAAAACCTTACGGTTGGGGCAACCCGTCTGACGATTCACGGCGCGACACCAGCCGTGATGCTCTTGGTTGAAAGGATCTTGTCCGGAACTTGGGAGCTGGACACGTTGGCAAACCCGGCGACGGTGATGTTGTTGGGGTGCATGATTTACATGCTTTATACCTTTTCAAAGGCGGGCATGGTTAATCACAGTGTCAACCGAGCGCTGTTTCGCAGTCGGGAAGATTTGAAGCTCGCCAATGCGCGTATGGCTCGCCAGCAAGCAGAAATGGGGCGTCTCTCACAGGTTACACAAAAAGCAAACGACACAGTAATTATCACAAATACGGATCGTGAGATCGTATGGGTAAACGAGGCATTTGAGCGAAGCACAGGGTATACATCCAAAGAAGCGATCGGCCAAAATGTTGCCGCACTACTGACTCAGAGCAAGCCGGAGTTGCTTGCAGATGATTCAATAGACCGTGCGGTGAAACAGGGAACTCTGTTCCGCGGAGAGGTGCAAAGCCTGCGCAAGGACGGCAGCCAGTTTTGGGTTGATGTGAACCTGTTTCCCATCCGCGATGAAGACGGTGCGATTGAATTCATTGTGACGATTGAACGAGATGTGACCGAAGCGCGGAAAATTGCGCGTGAACGGGATGAAGCGCGAGCCTTGGCCGAGGCCGGGGCTAAAGCAAAAGCAGAATTTCTTGCAAATATGAGTCATGAAATCCGCACGCCGCTAAGTGGCGTGATGGGCATGGCAGATTTGCTTGCAGAGACTGAACTGGACGATGAACAACGCCGGTTTGCAGATACCATTCGCGGATCTTCTATGTCCTTGATGGCCATCATTAATGACATCCTCGATTTGTCGAAACTGGATGCCGGTCGCATGGAATTGCACGCCGTTGCATTTTCGCCCGAGGCTTGCTTTCGGGAAACCGTGGATTTGCTGACTCCGATGGCGCGCGCCAAAGACCTGACGTTGGATCTAAGCATTTCGCCGGATTTGCCGGGTAGAGTTTGGGGGGATGATGGGCGCATCCGGCAAGTGGCAACGAACATCATCGGAAACGCCATAAAATTTACCGAAACCGGAGGTGTGTCGCTGCGGCTCTTTGCGGATGCAGATGGCTGTATGTGTTTTGACGTGCGCGACAGTGGGATCGGCATTGCGCAAGACAAGCTGGATCGGATTTTCGATCACTTTACTCAGGCTGAGGCATCTACAACGCGTCGATTTGGTGGCAGTGGGCTTGGATTGTCCATTTCGCGCCACATCGTGCAGGCGATGGGTGGTGAGGTTGTCGTGACCTCCGAGCTTGGAATGGGGTCGACATTTAGTGTGCGGGTTCCTGTCGAGGCAATCGAGCAGACCGCAGATGAGCTTGCGCTGCAGGCCCAACCAGTAGAGCGCGAAGGGCAAATCACGTTGGACAGTGGGCTGTCGATATTGATTGTCGAGGACAACAAAACCAATCGCTTCTTGTTGAGTAGATACCTGAAGGATCAACCGGTTGAAGTCGAGTACGCAGTAGATGGCTTGGACGGGTTGGAAAAAGCCACGCGCGGCGGATTTGATCTCGTGTTCATGGACATGTCGATGCCGCGCATGGGTGGGATCGAAGCAACGCAGGAAATTCGCAAGCTGACCATGGTGCAACCCAGGATCGTGGCGCTGACGGCCCATGCCTTTGATGACGAAAGACAGGCTTGTTTGCAGGCCGGCATGGACGACTTTTTGACAAAGCCGATCCGAAAATCAGAGTTTCTTTCATGGATCGCGACTTTTCAAAGTGCCAAGGCAAGTCGTTCGGACGCCGCTTGAGGCAAGAGGTCAAGACAGCTCGTTGCGCCAAGGCGGATTTGCCCCAGCACGGCTGACGGTGTGGGCTGCGACAGCCGCACCAAAAGTCAGCGCCCCTACGAGGCAGTCCGGCGACGTCAGCTTGTCTTCGTCAGACGCCAAGCATCCCAGATCGGCCAAACCGGCCAAGAAGCCGGCATTAAACGTGTCACCGGCCCCAACAGTGTCGCGCACCTCGACAGAGGGCGCCGGCACGCTGGTTGTGCCGTGCCGGGTAAAGGCCGTCGCCCCTTCAGCGCCCCGCGTAACAATGACCACCTTTGAGCCTTTGGACAGCAACGCTTCGACCTGGGTATTCAAGTCGGGCTGATCTGGGATCAGCCAATCAAGGTCTTCATCAGACGTTTTGACAATGTCGGTGTGCTTAAACATTGCGGCCAAACGGTCACGATATCGAGCTTCGTCCTTGATGAAATCGGGGCGAATATTTGGATCAAGCATCACCAGCCGGTTTTGCCCCTCGCGCGCCAACAAGGTTGCATATGTGTCCGCCGCGGGCTCTGCCGCGAGGCTGATGCCACCAAAATATAGCGCCTGAATGTCGTCAGGAAGCGGCGGCAGATCCTCAGCCAGAATCATCCGACCAGCGGAGTTTTCATCGTAGAAGGAATAAGTCGCGCTGCCGTCTTTGAGATGGACAATTGCCAACGTTGTCAGGTTTTCGCTCCGGATGAGATGTTCGGTAGACACTTTGCTGGCGGCCAGATCGGTGCAGAGCTGTTGTCCAAATGTGTCCGTGCTGACCCCGCTGAGAAAGCCGGTGGGAACATCCAAACGCCCCAAAGCGATGGCAGTATTAAACACCGATCCGCCGCTATGCGGAACGAAGGCCGTTTGGCCCGGTGTCGCGGCTGTCGGAATCATGTCGATCAGGGCTTCGCCACAGCAAAGAATCATGGAGGGGGCTTTCGATTGAGGCGCCTCAGCGGCACAAAGTGAACACAAGCGGGCAGGTTTACACGGACTGTTGAGCCGGTCAATTGTGACGGTCTATAAAGCGGTGGTAATGCGCACCGGCAAAGCTAGGAGTTCAGACGTTTGGCCACCGTGTTGACGGCAATGCGAAAGATGTGCTCGGCGGGAGATGGCTGGTTGTCAGGACGCGCCATCAATCCGACCGGCCCTTTGGTGAGCGATGTGTCAAACGGCAGCCTTACCAATGTGCCATCGGCGATTTCCTTTGCGATCACGCCGTTAGAGATGATCCAGACCGCATCATGGTCGCGGACATAGTTGCGTCCAAACGCACCGGAGACACTTTCAATCCGGCTTTCGATTTCACCCACACCGTGCGCAATGAGAACCCGTTCTACCAGCGGTCGGATTGCAGATGCTTCGGGCGGGAAAACGACTGGCCATTCGCGGATGCGCCGCATGTCGACGTCGCCTTCCATAGGGTGCCCTTTCCGCACAACAAATTCGACGAATTCGTCGTAAAGTTGCGTGAAGGAGACGCCCTTCATCATTTCCGGCTGTCCCAAGCGACCGATCACAAGATCAAGGTTACCGTGGCGCAAGAGATCGATCAGATAGCCGTGTGGACCGTCTATGATGTGCAACGTGATATCCGGCGCGAGGGCGGTGAACTCCTGTGCGACATCTGGCATAAGTCGAGCAGCGACACTGGGCAGTGCGCCGACCGACAAGGTGACCTTGCCGTCTTTGCCAATCTGCTCAACGCCGTCCAACCCTTGTTGCAGCGCCGCGACGCTCATTTCCGAAAAGTGCAGGAAGACTTCTCCCTGACGGGTCAATGAAACGCCGCCACGATTTCGGACCAAGAGTTCTGATCCGATGATGTCTTCCAGTTCTTTGAGGGTTTTGGAGATAGACGGTTGCGTCAGAAAAAGGTGCTCCGCCGCGCGCTTCATGCTTTTATGGCGCACGATTTCAACAAAACACTGGATGTGACGAAACTTGATGCGCCGATCAATCATGAGATAATTGCCAAATTTGGAAACTTAAAAGCAAAAATACTCATTTTACATTGGTAATTCAATAATTCAAATTGCTGACAGGAGGAATTTCCATGCGTACTCAAGTTTGTATCATTGGTGGTGGGCCATCTGGTTTGCTTTTGTCTCAATTGCTGCACCGCAAGGGCATCGATACGATCGTTCTGGAGCGCAAGACGCGGGATTACGTGCTTGGGCGCATCCGTGCGGGCATTCTTGAAGTTGGGTTTACTGATCTGATGCGAGAAGCTGGAGTCGGTGCGCGTATGGACGCCGAGGGTTTCAAACACGACGGCACCGTCATTGCCTACGGCGAAGAAGAATTTGGCGTGTCCTTTCACGAGCATACCGGCACCGATGTGCTGGTTTATGGGCAGACCGAGGTGACCCGCGATTTGTATGACGCCCGCGAAGCCGAAGGTGGCAACCTTGTGTTTAACGTCGAGAATGTCGGAATTCACGATGCCAAAGGGGACGCGCCTTACGTAACTTATCAGGTGGATGGCAGCGAGCACCGCATTGACTGCGACTACGTGGCCGGATGCGACGGGTTTCATGGCGTCAGTCGCCAGACCATCCCGCTCACGGTGCGTCGCGAATACGAGAAGTTGTATCCGTTTGGCTGGCTCGGCGTGTTGTCGGAGACCCCGCCTGTGCACGATGAGTTGATTTACAGCTGGTCTGAACGCGGATTCGCGCTGTGCTCGATGCGCAATGCCAATCTGAGCCGCTACTACATTCAATGCTCGCTGAGTGACTCGCCGGATGACTGGAGCGATGAGGCTTTCTGGAGCGAACTCAAACGCCGGATACCGAGCCGCTATGCCGATGCGCTGGTCACGGGGCCGTCAATTGAAAAATCTATCGCGCCGCTGCGTAGTTTTGTGACCGAGCCCATGCGCTGGGGGCGTCTGTTCTTGTGTGGTGACGCGGCGCATATCGTCCCGCCAACAGGCGCTAAGGGCCTCAATACAGCGGCTTCTGACATTCACTACCTTTATCAAGGATTGACGCAGTTTTATCAGGACAGCGACAGCGCGGGACTTGATGCTTATTCCGAAAAGGCGCTTGCTCGTGTCTGGAAGGCAGAGCGGTTCAGCTGGACAACCACCAACCTTTTGCACCGTTACCCCGATCAATCGGAATTTGACCTCAAGATGCAGCGCGCCGACATCGAGTTTCTGCGCAGCAATGAGGCCGCGCAGAAGGTTTTTGCCGAAAACTACGTCGGGTTGCCGTACTGATGCGGATGATTTCGGCAAACGGTGTCGCGCATCATGTGCGCGAAGAGGGCGACGCAGCGGGGCGGCCCATCGTTTTTGCCAACTCTTTGGGCACCGATTTGCGCCTTTGGGACAGTATTTTGCCGCTGCTGCCTGCGGGGATGCGGGTGATCCGGTTTGATATGCGCGGGCACGGGTTGTCCGACGTGCCCGCCGGCCCTTATCAGATGGGCGATCTTGTAGCCGACACAGAAGCGCTGTTGGATGCGCTGGATGTCCGCGGCGCTCTGTTCGTGGGGCTTTCAATTGGCGGAATGATCGGAATGGGGCTTGCTGCGCGTCGTCCTGACGTCGTCGCGGCCCTTGTGTTGTCCAACACCGCTGCGGCAATGGGGACAGCGGATATGTGGCAAGCGCGGATCACGGCGGTTGAAAATAACGGGCTGGAGAGCATTTCAGACAGTGTCATGCAGCGCTGGTTCAGCCCCGCGTTTTTGCGCACGCCCGAGCTTGCAGCATGGCGTAATATGATGGTGCGCACCGCGCCGGAGGGCTATGCGGGATGCTGCGCAGCCATCGCCCATGCAGATATGACATCACAGGTCGCGTCGCTGGCGCAACCTGTGATGGGCATCGCTGGTGAGATGGACGGCGCCAGTCCGCCGGATCTGGTGGAAAATACTGTTCGCCGCGCAAGGAATGCACGGTTTGCGACCATCCCTGCCGTTGGCCATTTGCCTCATGTCGAAGCGCCACAGGCCTATGCGCATTTGATCACTGACTTTATAAAGGAGACCGCTCATGTCTGACAGAATTGCAGCCGGTATGACTGTGCGTCGTAAGGTGTTGGGTGACGCTCATGTGGATCGCGCTGAAGCGGCCAAGACTGATTTTGACAAACCGTTTCAGGACCTGATCACGCAAGGTGCCTGGGGCACGGTTTGGGCCAGTGACGGCATCAGCCTGCGGGAGCGTTCGATGCTGACACTTGCGCTGTTGGCTGCAACCGGCAACTTTGAGGAAATCCCGATGCATATCCGCGCCACAGCCAATACAGGCGCGAGCAAGCAGGATGTTCTGGAGGTTTTTCAACATGTTGCGATCTATTGTGGTGTGCCACGCGCGAACCACGCGATCAAATTGGCCAAACAGACTTACAGCGAAATGGAAAAAACTGAAAACGCGCCTACCCAAGGAGGAGAGCCAAGATGACAAAACCTGGCGAATTCTACCAGCGTGACCGCAATTGGCACCCGCCAGCAGTCACGCCAACTTACAAAACGTCGGTGGCCCGCTCGCCTCAGTATTCGATGATCAGTTTGGAGCAGTCTGCCAGCGAAATCACCGGCCCAAAGTTTGGCCACAGCGACATCGATCCGATGGATCGGGATATGATCCACAATTATGCCGCGTCAGGCGAAAGTGCGATTGGCGAGCGGATTATCGTTCATGGCCGGGTGTTGGATGAAAACGGCCGCCCTGTACCGAATACGCTGGTCGAAGCCTGGCAGGCCAACGCCGGTGGCCGGTATCGCCACAAGAAAGATACCTATCTTGCGCCAATTGATCCGAACTTTGGCGGGTGCGGTCGCACGCTGACGGATGAAAACGGATATTACTTTTTCCGCACTGTGAAACCTGGTGCCTATCCTTGGCGCAATTGGGTCAACGACTGGCGTCCGGCGCATATCCACTTGTCGATTTTTGGCACTTCCTTCTCGCAGCGCCTGATTACGCAGTGCTATTTTGAAGGCGACCCGCTGATTGCAAAATGTCCGATCGTGAACACGATTCCCGATCAGGCCGCGCGTGGCCAGTTGATCGCAGCGTTGGACATGAATGCCACGATCCCGCTTGATACAATCGCATACAAATTCGACATCGTGCTGCGCGGACGCCGTTCGACGCTGTTTGAAAACCGGATGGAGGGGAACTGATCATGGTACAGAAATTGGAGTACCTCAAAGAGACCCCGTCCCAGACAGCCGGCCCCTACGTGCACATCGGCCTCGCGCCCGGCGCAGCCGGATTCGACATATATAAGAACGAGTTGGGGCGCGACATCGCCGGTCCTAATGCCAAAGGCGAACGTATCCGCGTTGAGGGCGTGGTTATCGACGGCACCGGCAGTCCGATCAAAGACGTGATGCTGGAAACCTGGCAGGCCAATTCCGACGGGGTCTATGCGCATCCTGAACATGATGGCGAAGTGGAGGCCGGTTTCAGCGGGTGGGGGCGAGTCATTACCGATTTTGACACCGGTGAATGGGGCTTTGACACGGTCAAGCCGGGCGCTGTTATGGGGCGCAATGGCCAGAGGATGGCACCACATATAACCCTTTGGATTGTGGCGCGCGGTATCAATGTCGGGCTGAATACACGGGCCTATTTTGACGACGAGGCCGAGGCAAACGCTGCCGATCCGGTGCTGAACGTCATTGAATGGGAGCGGCGTCGCGCGACGTTGATCGCCAAGCGTTCGGAACGTGATGGGCAAATCGTTTATCGGTTTGATATCAAGCTTCAAGGCGAAGATGAAACTGTGTTCTTTGATATTTGACACCCTTGGAGTGTCGCCCTTTTGGGCGGCACTCTGACTGGAGAAAACGTATGACCAAACCCTGCATCCTATGCTGCGCAATCACCGGTTCTGTGCCGACCAAGGCCGACAACCCGGCGGTGCCCACCACCGTTAGCGAACAAATTGAAAGCAGCCACGCGGCTGTAGAGGCCGGGGCCTCGATCATCCACGCGCATGTGCGCAACGACGATCAGACGCCGTCTTCTGATCCCGACAAATTTGCGCGTCTGAAAGAAGGGTTGGAGACGCACTGTCCCGGCGTGATTATCCAGTTCTCGACCGGGGGGCGATCCGGTGCGGGTAAGACTCGCGGTGGCATGCTGTCGCTGGCGCCTGACATGGCCTCGCTGTCAGTGGGGTCAAACAACTTCCCGTCTCGAGTGTATGAGAACCCACCGGACTTGGTTGACTGGCTGGCAAGCGAGATGCGCAGCCATGAAGTTATGCCGGAGGTCGAAGCATTTGATCTTTCCCACATTTTGCAGGCGATCCGGCTGCACGAAAATGACCGACTTTACGGCAAGCTTTATGTGCAATTTGTTTTGGGCGTGAAAAATGCCATGCCTGTGGACCGTGAGGTTTTTGATTTCTACGTTAAGTTGATGCAAGACCGTGCGCCTGCTGGTGAATGGTGTGCCGCAGGCATCGGCGCCGGACAGCTGATTGTAAACGAATGGGCCATTGCCGCCGGAGGACACACCCGCGCAGGTCTAGAAGACAACGTTCGGATTGATCGCAATACGCTCGCGCCGTCAAATGCGGCGCTGATTGCCCGCGCGGCCGAGCTGTGCGAAAAATATGAGCGTCCAGTGGCGACACCTGCGCAAGCGCGTGACATTCTTGGCCTGCGCCGCGTAGCTTGAACCAGTGTTTGACGAACGGATCGTCGTTGGCCTCTATAGAGGCCGACGACGCCAACAAATCAGTGACAGTAGAGGCCCATCAATGAATCCGCTGACCCGTTCCGACCACCTCTTTGGCCCACTGTTTTCTGACGCTGACACAGAAGATCTCTGGAGCACGCAGCGATTTATCCGAGAGTTCACACAATTTGAAAGCGCGCTCGCGGGCGCACTGGCGGATGTTGGCGTTGTCTCGCGCGATGTTGCAGACAAGGCCATGACCGACATTGGTACGTTCTCGCCGGACCTGGCTGAAATTCGGAAGCAGGTTTCTGTCGACGGGTTGCCTGTTCCGGATTTTGTACGCCAGCTTAAAGCCCATGTCAGCGCCGAGGCCCTTCCTGCAATCCATAAAGGCGCGACAAGTCAGGATTTGATCGACACCTCTGTTTCGCTGATCTTGCGCGACGTTAGTGAGAGGCTCACGGAGGGGTTGGTGGCTGTTTGTCTGGCGTTGGAAGCGCTGGATCGGCAATGGGGCGAGACGCCGATGATGGGACGGACGCGTATGCAGGCGGCTTTGCCAATCACAGTGCATGATCGCCTTGTTACATGGCTGATGCCGTTGCAATCTCACCTCGCACAATTGCCGAAGCTGCGGCCGCGCGTTGAGATACTGCAATTTGGTGGTCCCGTGGGGAATCGTGCAGGGCTTGGCAACAATGGAAACGCTGTGGCGGCTGCGCTGGCGCGGCGTTTGAATTTGGCCGAAGAAGCGCGGGCATGGCATGTCACGCGTAGCAACCTTGGTGACTACGCGAATTGGCTTTCGTCGGTGACCGCGAGTCTTGGAAAAATGGGGCAAGACTTGGCGTTGATGGCGCAACAGGGCGTCAACGAGGTACGGTTTTC
The DNA here is from genome assembly GCF_001292625.1 of Shimia sp. SK013. GTDB lineage: Bacteria > Pseudomonadota > Alphaproteobacteria > Rhodobacterales > Rhodobacteraceae > Shimia. The sequence goes on along the minus strand of NZ_LAJH01000016.1, from coordinate 9,164 downwards.
TGGCGGTGGTACCAGTTCCGCGATGCCTCATAAACTGAACCCGGTTCTGGCCGAAACGTTGGTGTCCCTTGCTCGTTTCAACGCCACTCAGATGTCGTTGATCCATGGCGCGATGATACACGAGCAAGAAAGGTCCGGCATCGCATGGACCACGGAATGGATGACATTGCCAGCCATGGTCACTGCATCCACGATTGCTTTGAAGCACGCGAGCTCTGTGTTGCAAAACATAGAAAGTCTTGGGAGCCGTCCGGACTAATGCCGCACGGACTTGGATTGCGGAGCAATCGGGCTAGCAGGGTTGAAAGTTGGGATGCGTTTTCGCGAGCGCTACCTATTGCGACCGTTGGCAGAGCCGATTGCATTGCCAACTAATTTTTTGATCGGGGAAACCCTGCGGCTGCTTGACAGTGCGTTACCCAAAATATCGGAAAAAGGTGGAGGCGAGTACGAGAATCGAACTCGTGTACACGGATTTGCAATCCAGAAAGACAAGAAGCAAAAACAACGGCTTAAGGGTGCAAAACACCCCCTGACAAAAAGTGAACAAAAAGCGAAAGTTTCAAAGCCAAATTTGCCGGTTCAAAACGAAAAAGGCCCCGTCACAGCGGCAACTGTGAACCGGGGCCAAATAGAAAAAGCCTGTCAGCTTTCGAAGCACATTAGTACAGGCCAGCGCCGCACCGCAAACGCTCAGCCCGCATTTTCGTGGCCTCTGACAGGCGAGGTGGTCCAATGAGCTGGCGCATCGCAAACGAATGCGCCGAGCGCCGCTTTGGCAGCGCCGCTCGCAAGCAGATCATCATGTTCCTTGCCGACAAGGCGAGCGATGACGGCTCGGGCATCTGGTGTTCCAAGGGGACGATCCAGCGCCACACAGAGCTCAGCGAGAGTACGGTCAAGCGCACCATCATCGACTTCCTGCGCGAAGGCATCTTGAACGAGACAGGGCGGCGGCACTGCAAGAATGGCTACACCGTCATTTACCGCATCGTTCTGGAGCGCGTGGCCGCGCTAGAACCCACGGCTGAGCCCGACATTGAGGCGGGGGTCACCGTGAACCCCGTCCAGTCTGAACCCGGTACGGGGTCCACGGTGAACGGGGTACGGGGTTCACGGTGGACCCCAAACCATCCTAAAACCATCCATAAACCACCTACGCGCAGGCGCGAGGCGGCGGAGGAGGTTGAAGATGTTGAATCTGAGAAGATCCTGGCGGCCTATCCCGGGGACAGGGTCCGAGACCGGCGAACCAGTCTGCGCTTGATCGCAGCCGCCGTGAAAGCCGGGGTAAAGCCCGATGATCTGCTGCAGGCGGTCAAGGCCTATGCGAAGGAAAGTGACGGCTACACGCGCAGCAAGGTTTGTTTCTCAGACAACTGGTTCAAGATGCGCCGGTGGGAGAAGGGGCTTGCCCAGATGCAGGCGGACCGAGTGAAGGCACGAGAGGCCGAAGTCAAAGGCCGTGCGAGCCTCACCGAGTGGATCCACGAACGCCATCCCCTGTGTCGTCACATCACCAACCGGCAGGTCGAGGACTTAATTGCATCGAAGCTGGTGACACCTGAGCAGGTGCGCGCGGCGGGACTGCAGGCGTGAGTGCATTGGCGAAGTCTGGGAGACAGCTTGCAGCGCTGTTGAGATTATGATGCACAGATCATACTGTGCTCTTATGATTTGGGGATCATATTGACAATTTATGATCCAGAGGTCATATGGAGTGGCAGGAGAACCGCCATGAAGCACCTCGTTCGTACATCAAAAAACTTGGGCCACGCAATTCGCCAGGCTCGGAAGGCCAAGAACCTGACCCAGAAGGAGCTCGCCTCAATGAGCGGTGTCTGGCAGGAAACGATCTCCAAGATCGAGAACGGCAGCGGTGGCACCAAGCTGGAAACGCTATTTGACTTGATCGCGGCACTCGACCTCGAGATTACAGTGACCGAACGCAGCAAAGGCACATCAGACGGGTTAGAGGACATTTTCTGACATGGGTCGCAAACGCAGCTACACACCGCTGAACGTCTTTCTGAACTCGCGGCTCGTGGGTCAATTGGTACGTGAGCCCTCAGGCGGCGTCAGTTTTGCCTATGCACGAGACTGGCTCGACTGGGAGCACAGGATGCCGGTGTCGCTATCGTTACCATTGCAGGAAAACCGCTACATCGGCGCACCTGTGATGGCCGTCTTTGATAACCTGTTGCCCGACAGTGACCTCATCCGTCGAAGGGTCGCAGAACGCGTCGGGGCAGAAGGCGTCGATGCCTTCAGCTTGCTGTCACAAATTGGGCGCGACTGCATTGGTGCGCTGCAGTTCCTTCCCGACGGGCAAGAGCCACAGCCAATGTCCGAGCTGACTGGAGAAGGTGTGAATGAAGCTCAGATTGGGGCAATTCTGAGCGACCTCGATCTCGCACCACTGGGTATCCGCCGCGAGAATGACTTTCGCATTTCTGTCGCGGGCGCACAGGAAAAAACGGCGCTGCTCCGAAAGGATGGCCAGTGGATTGAGCCAACCGGTACGACGCCAACCACGCACATCATCAAACCGCAAATCGGCAGACTACCTAACGGCATGGACCTGTCCGACAGCGTTGAGAATGAATACTTGTGCCTCAAGCTGATGGAAGCGTTTGGGCTTCGGACCGCGAATGTCGAAATGGCTCAGTTTGGCGACAAGAAAGCCTTGGTGGTTGAGCGTTTTGATCGGCGCTGGACGACTGATGGCCGCTTGATCCGTCTGCCGCAGGAAGATTGCTGCCAAGCATTGTCCGTTGTGCCTACCCAGAAGTACCAGAACGAGGGCGGCCCAGGGATCTCAGATATCATGAATCTATTGTTGGGGAGCGATGATCCCAACAAAGACCGGCACGACTTTTTCAAAGCGAACGTCCTGTTCTGGTTGCTGGGGGCGACCGACGGGCATGGCAAGAATTTCAGTATCAGCCTCTTGCCCGGCGGGCGTTTCCGCATGACGCCGCTCTACGACGTCCTGACGGTTCAGACGACGGTCGACGCCCGGCAGATCGAGCGGAAATACTTCAAACTGGCCATGAATTTTGGCAACTCGAACCACTACAAGGTGGCGAACATCGTTGGCCGCCACATCGTGGAGACCGGAGTTCAATCTGGCTTATCCCGCACAGTCGTGCAGGGCCTGTTCGAAGAACTGCGGGAGACCTCGCCCGCGATCATTGAGGCCACGTTCAACCAGCTTCCAGAGGATTTCCCAGAGGCGTTGCTTGCTTCGATCGACGGCGCGCTGAAAGCTAGGTTGCATCTGTTGCACTAATGCTGGTCGCCCTTGCTTGGTGCGAAGATGCGTCTTTTCCGGGTCAAACGAAATCAGGTCAGGTCGCTGTCGCCATAAGCAGTTCCTCAATGATGTGTTTCTGATTGCTGAACATAAGCGGGCAGCCGTGTCAGACGCGGTGCATGCCCTGCTTCAACAAGAAAATTCCCCTGCGCCAGCGCATTCCTCGCCAAGCAAGTTTCTAGCTGACAGCCCCTTGGTACCAGCTTTGGTCATGTTCATCGAAACACTCAAAGTGAGGATCAAAAAATGGCTACTCAAACTCTGAAACTGAACGTCAAATCCGGCGAAAAAGACGGCAAGAACTTCTGGGACCGCTGCGGCGTGCTCTTCGTCAACACCGACGACCGCGGCAACATCACGTCGATCAACGTCAAACACAGCATGTTCCCCGACGTCGAGATGGTCGCCTTCCCACGCCGCGATGACGATCCGGTTACCGAGTGACCGGTGCGCCGGGGCGGGTTTTCCGCCCCGGATAAGCCCGAAGCTGAGTGTGGATCGCTGCCAATTGGACTTCAACAAGTATCCGATGTCGCATCGGTGCAACTCCTCAGACCGGACCTTCGCTGCAAGTGCAAAATCGGCAGTTGGGGGAACTGGTGCTCTGCGGACAAAGCGCCAATTCGCTGCGGCTGTGCAAATGGCGGCTTTCGGTAGTCCTAAGCGGTTTTTCCGGGGCGACCGACTGCGCGCAAGAAAACCGGAGCGGCGGTTCCATGCAAAACAGCCGCGCTCAACAGTCCGTTCGAAGTTGCACCTGTATCAATGCAAATCCGATTGGTCTTAACCACAGGTTCGTCGCCAGGCGTATGACCGTGCACGACGACGTATCCATGATCTTTTTCGCTTTCTAGGAAGCGCGATCTGATCCAAAGCATATCCTTGGGTTGCTGTTCATCGATTGGTACGCCCGGAGCGATCCCGGCATGAACAAAGAGATAGGGGGCGATGGTTTTGTAGAGAGGCAGCGACTTCAGCCAAGCAATTCTTTCTTCACCCAAGCATGCACGAAGCTCGTCTGGATCATAACCACCAAAGCGAAGAGACATTCCGAAGGACGCCAGCGTTTCCTCGCCTCCGTTGGAAAGCCAAGTGTACCAAGCCTGTCGATTGTCCGTGGCCAGACATTCCAGCAGCATCGCCTCGTGATTTCCGAGAAGGCAAGTCATCTGAAAATCGCCTAGCCCGGACATCAGCCGATCAATGACTTCGCGACTATGAGCGCCACCGTCGATATAATCGCCAACGTGGATGAACTCAGCATCTCTGCCAGAGTGCATCAGTTTGTGGTAATCGCGAATGTGTTCATGCAAGTCGCGAAGCAGGTCGTCCCGACCATGCACATCGCCAATGGCGTAGATAATTTTGTCCATGATTTCATATTAGAAGCTCAAAACAGCCAACGCCATCGATTTCAATGAGCGGCCATTCGTTCAAGCCGCAGCATCGGTTAAAATGGGCTCGGAGTGGGCTTTCACTGCGCATTGCACTAATGTCCGTTGTTGGAGGTGCTTTTGGCTAGGCCAATATGAGGTCAATTACCTCCGATCTTGGTCGCCGTTGTATGCAAAATATTCTCTTTTTGGACTTTGGGTGCCTGCGCGTTTCCCCTTTATCACCGAAAGAGCGAACCCCTAGAATGGAAATCGTGCGGTGATCGTTTCAACTGTCGATATCGTTTTCAGTTGTCGAAGTTATCGGCAAGGAAACGGACGAACAGGACTGTTAAGTTTTCCCGTCTCAATTGATCCGGCCAAACCGCAAATACGCCAAGTGGCTTAAGCTTCCAATCGACTATCACCTCTGCATATTTTCCCCGCTTTATTGCGTCTTCGGCAAGGTAACGGGGCATCACGGTGGCCCCCAAATTTTGGGATGTTAGGTGCCTAAGGGCGTCAACGTTGTCGACTTGGATTTGGGAATTCCCGGAAACTCTTACCACTTCCCCGGCTTGGTTTTTGAAGGCAATGTTGTCCGACCGCTGTGCGTAGCTAATCCAATCCCAAGTCTCTAGGTCAGTGGGATGTTTCGGAACGGGTCGACTGGCCACGTAGTCTGCGCCCGCAACAAGAACGCGTTCAAGATGTCCAAGTTTACGTGACATCATCGAACTGTCATCCAGCCAACCCACGCGAATACTAAGGTCGAAACCATCTTCGATTAGGTCCACCGGAACGTCCGTGAACGAAATGGAAAGCGCGACATGCGGATGCTTGGTCGCGAAGTCCCCCATAGACGTCATTAATCCCGATGACGACATAAAGGCTGGAACAGATATCCGCAAAGCGCCGACCGGATCCAATGCCAGCGCGTTCAGCTCGTTCAACCCGGTCTCGGCGCTGCGGACCATTTCAACGGCGCGCGCGTAAAAAACACGTCCCTCATTGGTCAGCGCAATCTTTCGCGTGGTCCGATAAAGAAGGGTCGCACCAAGGTAGTTTTCCAACTCAGTCACAATTTCGCTGACCCGTGACGGTGCAAGTCCCACACTTTTCGCCGCAGCACGAAACGTTCCTTCGTCCACGACGCGTGCAAACACAGCCATATGTTTTAGGCGATCGATCATTGTTCTGTTCAGCCTAATTATGATTTCTGAAATGGGTCAATTTTCAAAACAATGCAGCCGAACTAATTGTTTTTCAAGCGCAAAGGAACAGCAAGATGAACGCTCGGGCAACTTTAGAAACCGAAAAGGGCAGCAGGTATATGGCCGCGCTGTGCCATCACTTCGGTCGCAAACTGGAAACCGGGTTGGACGGCGGTTCAGGTTGGATCAACTTCCCATTCGGGCGCTGCGAACTTCTTGCAACGGACAGCACGCTCAACTTGCGCGTTGCCGCCCAAACCGCGCCAGAGCTGGGGAAACTGAAAGGGGTCGTCACGAGCCACCTTGAACGGTTCGCTTTCCGTGAAAATCCACAACTCGAATGGATCGGCGCACCACAGGGCGACGGACCAACTGACCTAGATCAATAAAACCAAACCAAGGAAACCAAAATGAAACTTCATCACATTGTCACCACTGCGGCATTCGCAACGTTCGCGTCTAGCGCGTTTGCCAGCGACACCGATACAGTTCAGAAATTTTATGACCTTCTCAGCAACCCAGGGTCTGAGGCCCATGTCGCAGCTTTCCAAGAAACTGTGACAGACGATTGGGAAAGCGTCGGGGACTATTCGGGCAAGAACAAAGACACCGCAGGTTTCCTGGGTCAGATCGGTGGCTTTGGAAAGCTGGTTCCCGATTTGGAATGGTCCGTTCAGGCCATGCATCAAGACGGCGATTTTGTTGTCGTACGTAGCCGCGCAACCGGCACCCCGGTTGGCCCATTATTTGGGGTCGACGGTCAAGGTCGCAGCTTCGACATCCTGACAATCGACATTCACGAATTGGACGATGGCAAGATCATTCGGTCCTACCACGTCGAAGATTGGGCCGGCGCCCTGCAACAACTTGCAGGCCGGTAGTACCACAACAACGAAAAGGAACAAAACAATGGATAGAAGAAGCGCAATTAAGGCCGCAGGCCTAGCCACTTTGGCCACGACTTTGGGAACCAAAGCCGTACTCGCCAGCAACGATGACATGACTAAAGCCACATTTGACACCGTTATGTCCTTCATGGGGGCTATGGGTGGTGGCGATATGGAAACCATGGCAAACCTGATGGCAGACGACATGGTCTGGATGAACGAAGGCGATCCTAGCTTGCCATGGATAGGCGGTGCGACTGGGAAAGAAGCAATTTTTGAATTCTTGGGTGTTTTCTCTTCGAACTTCAAAACCACAATGTGGGAAAACACAGATGCCTTTGCATCTGGGGATACCGTAGCGGTCTTTGGAAAAATGAACGGGGTAACAACCAAATCGGAGCAGGAAATTGGCGACTTCACTTTCGCACTTCGCGCCAAAGTCCGCGACGGAAAAGTCGTTCTTTGGCACTGGTTTGAGGACAGTTTCGCCGTAAGCCAAGCCTACCACGGCTAGACAATTAGATCGGAGGCTAGAAGATGAAAAATCGGATAATCCTTAGCGTTGCGACGCTTTTCACCAATCTTCTGGCCTCTGCTCTGCTGGCGGAATCGTTGATTTTGCCACTGCGGGACACGCCAATACCGCGGACCACCAACTCCGTTCCCCATATTCAGATCGGCGTCGAACCGAACCCGGAACTTTCCAATGAACTGGTGGCGCGCGTCTCGGCCATTCCCGGCATAGAACTTCGCCGAACCGTGATTTCATTGCCGGGCGCACGTGGGTTTTGGATTTCCGACGATGTTACAATTCAGCATCCCGAAGTCATCGTGGGCGGACGAGAATTCGCGCACCAACACCCCGACGGAAGTCTGCATGCCTCGTTGTCCCCGGAGCTCGCAGAACAGGCGATTTCGGCAGGTTGGGCTGTAAGCCACCCATGGGCTGACCAAAGGCCCGGCTGGGAAGGCTTTGTAATGATCTTTACACCGCTCAATCGCGAAGAACTGGATGTTGTATTTGATCTGGTCGTTGCATCATTTGAATACGTGACCGGCCAATCCGTTGAAACCAAGTAGCTGCAAAGCAAACTCCGACGGAAACGGCTCGCCCGCCCGTATTAAGTAAAACGTATCGCCAATTCGCGAGGAACCAATGTTTCGAAAAATCCTAAATTCTCGGCTTTTTATCTGGGGACTTCTTGCACTGCCTTCGGTCCCCATGGTCCTTGCCTTGTTATCTGGGGCACCAGGACCGGGTGGTCAGCCAGTTACAGAAATGCTGCTTCATCCTACGGGTGAATTCTCAGCGCGGTTTCTCATCATTGCCATGATCCTTACGCCGATGCGTATGTTGTTCCCCGGCTCTGGATTTTGGCGTTGGATGATGAAACGACGCAGATATTATGGCGTCGCGGCCTTTGCTTACGCGGCGTTTCACACACTCCTCTATGTCTTGGACATTGGAAGTTTGGAGGCGATCCTTGGCGAGGCCCTGGCCCTTGGGATCTGGACCGGATGGCTGGCATTCTTCGTCTTTGTCCCCTTAGCTGCCACGTCAAACGATTGGTCGATACGCCAAATGGGCCCAAACTGGAAAACCCTACAGCGCTGGGTCTACGTAGCCGCGATTGCGACATTGTTGCACTGGATATTTGTGCACAACAACTTTGGTCCGGCGCTTGTTCATTTCATCCCTTTGGCAGGGCTTGAAACCTATAGACTTTGGAAAAACTTCAAACACGGCCGTGCATTGGCCGCCTGATCAATGGAATATGCTATGAGAAATCTGATTATCGCACTCACCCTCGCGGCGCCAACGATGGCGCATTCTACGGGAATGTACCAATGTGAACCGATCGCGGCCGAGGCCTGGTTGACCGAGGCCGAGCTCACGGAGTTAATGGTTGCCGAAGGTTGGACCGTTAACCGAATGAAAAAGGACGGAGGATGCTGGGAGGTTTACGGAAACATGCCCGACGGCAAACGCGTTGAGGCTTACGTTCATCCAGAAACAGGTGAGGTTTTGCTGATAAATCAACGGGGAAGAATCCTTTTTCGGGCTGACGACTGATTTTGGTGTCTCATATCGAGTATCGCCACATTTCGCCCAAAGCGAACGAACGTCAGAAACCATAGTTGCGCCTAAGGGTCTTATATAAACGACCTTTGCTGCCTTATGGCTACCGCTCGCCGCTCAACTGACGGAAGGGTACCTATTTCTAGGAAATATCTATGGTTACACGAACATTTCATTCCGGCGGGTTTTAATGTCACTTGGAAATTCATTTCGGCAAGGATTTTCAATCACGATTAGTTTGTAACCCGTCATGGCTTTTGAGACAGATGGTGTTGTTTTGCTAAGCGAGTGTCT
>NZ_LAJH01000015.1:2500-5967 GCF_001292625.1 Shimia sp. SK013 | reverse complement strand
CATCGTAATTGAGAGATACGTATTATACGAGGTCGTTTACTAGGTCTGGCGATGACCTACTCTCCCACACCTTAAGATGCAGTACCATCGGCGCTACGGTGCTTAACTGCCGGGTTCGGGATGGGACCGGGTGTTTCACTCGCGCTATGATCACCAAACCGAGTAAACGGCCTCGTATAGTGTTGTCCAAGTCTTGTACGCTGATTGTGTTGTGTATGACTTAATTGGTTCCAGTCTTTCTTTTACTGGATCAAATCAAGCCTATCGGGCAATTAGTACCAGTCAACTGAATGCATTGCTGCACTTACATCTCTGGCCTATCGACGAGGTGGTCTACCTCGGCCCTCAGGGATACCTTGTTTTGAGGGGGGCTTCCCGCTTAGATGCCTTCAGCGGTTATCCTGTCCGAACATAGCTACCCAGCACTGCCGTTGGCACGACAACTGGTCCACCAGTGGTTCGTTCACCCCGGTCCTCTCGTACTAGGGGCAACTCCTCTCAAGTATCCTACACCCACGGCAGATAGGGACCGAACTGTCTCACGACGTTCTAAACCCAGCTCACGTACCTCTTTAAACGGCGAACAGCCGTACCCTTGGGACCTGCTCCAGCCCCAGGATGAGATGAGCCGACATCGAGGTGCCAAACACTGCCGTCGATATGGACTCTTGGGCAGTATCAGCCTGTTATCCCCGGCGTACCTTTTATCCGTTGAGCGATGGCCCTTCCACTCGGGACCACCGGATCACTATGGCCGTCTTTCGACTCTGCTCGACTTGTCAGTCTCGCAGTCAGGCTGGCTTCTGCCATTGCACTCAACGAGCGATTTCCGACCGCTCTGAGCCAACCTTCGCGCGCCTCCGTTACACTTTAGGAGGCGACCGCCCCAGTCAAACTACCCGCCACACAGGGTCCCGGATCCGGATAACGGACCGCGGTTAGACATCAAGCAGAGCAAGGGTGGTATCTCAAGGGAGGCTCCACGATGACTGGCGTCATCGCTTCAAAGCCCACCACCTATCCTGCACATGCTCGGCCTAATGCCAATGTGAAGCTGTAGTAAAGGTGCACGGGGTCTTTCCGTCTAACCGCGGGAAACCTGCATCTTGACAGGTAATTCAATTTCGCTGAGTCGATGTTGGAGACAGCGGGGAAGTCGTTACGCCATTCGTGCAGGTCGGAACTTACCCGACAAGGAATTTCGCTACCTTAGGACCGTTATAGTTACGGCCGCCGTTTACCTGGGCTTCAATTCAGAGCTCTCACCCCTCCTTTTAACCTTCAGGCACCGGGCAGGCGTCAGACCCTATACGTCGTCTTGCGACTTCGCAGAGCCCTGTGTTTTTAGTAAACAGTCGCCACCCCCTGGTTTGTGCCCCCAGTCAATACTTGCGTAGAAACTGGGCCTCCTTCTCGCGAACTTACGGAGGTATTTTGCCGAGTTCCTTCAACATCGTTCTCTCAAGCGCCTTGGTATGCTCTACCAGTCCACCTGTGTCGGTTTAGGGTACGGTCTCATGGAGGGCTATTTCCAGGAACCTCTGAACGGCCTGCCCAATCCGATAAGGGCAAACAATCTTCGAGATCCGTCACATCCTCCTGGCCTAGGAATATTAACCTAGTTCCCATCGCCTACGGCTTTCGCCCTCGGCTTAGGGGCCGGCTTACCCTGCTCAGATTAGCTTTAAGCAGGAACCCTTGGACTTTCGGCGAGAGTGTCTCTCACACTCTTTGTCGCTACTCATGTCATCATTCTCACTAGTGATCTCTCCACCGGATCGCTCACGCGCCGGCTTCATCGAAAGCTCCATATCCTCCATGACATTCCGGAGAATGCTAAAGAGGATTGGAACTATGTCACACTACGCTCTGCTACCATGCACTATGTGCATCCTAGACTTCGGCTCATGGCTTGAGCCCCGTTACATCTTCGCCGCAGGACAACTTATTTAGACCAGTGAGCTGTTACGCTATCTTTAAAGGATGGCTGCTTCTAAGCCAACCTCCTGGTTGTTTTGGTCGTCCCACCTGCTTTCCCACTTAGCCATGAATTAGGGGCCTTAGTCGTAGGTCAGGGTTGTTTCCCTCTCCACTACGGACGTTAGCATCCGCAGTGTGTCTGCCATCTAGTACTCCCGGGTATTCGGAGTTTGATTAGGATCAGTAAGGCTGTAGGCCCCCATTACCCATTCAGTGCTCTACCCCCCGGGGTATTCAGATGACGCTCTACCTAAATAGATTTCGCAGAGAACCAGCTATCTCCGAGTTTGATTGGCCTTTCACCCCTAGGCACAGCTCATCCCGATCTTTTTCAACAGATGTGGGTTCGGTCCTCCAGTGCATGTTACTGCACCTTCAACCTGGCCATGCCTAGATCACTCGGTTTCGGGTCTGATCCACCTAACTCATTCGCCCTATTAAGACTCGCTTTCGCTGCGCCTACACCTAACGGCTTAAGCTTGCTAGATAGACCAAGTCGATGACCCATTATACAAAAGGTACGCTGTCAGCCCTCAAGGGGCCTCCAACTGATTGTAGGCGTTCGGTTTCAGGTACTGTTTCACTCCCCTCGTCGGGGTGCTTTTCACCTTTCCCTCACGGTACTGGTTCACTATCGGTCAGTAAGGAGTACTTAGCCTTCGAAGGTGGTCCTCCGATCTTCAGACAGAATTTCACGTGTTCCGCCCTACTTAATACATCCTTCAGAGCTTCATATACGGGGCTATCACCCTCTATGGCCGACCTTCCCAGGTCGTTCTATTCACTCATCAGGCTTGGCTGATCCGCGTTCGCTCGCCGCTACTAGCAGAGTATCAATTGATTTCCTTTCCTCCGGGTACTTAGATGTTTCAGTTCCCCGGGTTTGCTCTTTAAGACCTATGTATTCAGTCAAAAAGTACCTGGTTAAGAACCCTATTAGCTACCGAAGTAGTAATAGTGAACTTTCAGGTGGGTTCCCCCATTCAGAAATTCATGGATCAAAGCTTATTCTCAGCTCCCCATGACTTATCGCAGAGTATCACGTCTTTCATCGCCTCTTACTGCCAAGGCATTCACCAAACGCCCTTCTCGCGCTTGATTTGATCCAGAAAGAGAAAGACTTGCGTCTTACACGGACACACTAGCTGGTAAGCATGTGTCCTTCTTCTGAACCAAAAGTCATACATTTTTTCCCGCTCTTCATCTTGGAATCCAGACTGCCGATGGTCATCGGCCCCATCCGGAAGATGAAGAACAATTTGAGCAGCCTCTCGACTGCTCGGGTTAGTGTACTTGACTTGGACAACTCTGTTCGTTTCAGATGGCAAACACTTGCGAGGTCGAGGAAACAACCCATAACAAATGCTCGCTTCATAACGTCGTTCACCCTTGCGGATTACTATGACGATACTCAGCACCAAACTGAGATCATCCCCTTACTTAGGGCGATCAAACAGTGTTGATCGTTATTCTAAGATTGCTCCCAG
>NZ_LAJH01000014.1 GCF_001292625.1 Shimia sp. SK013 | reverse complement strand
CTCCCTCCCTCCCCCAAAGGCTGAGGCCGACGCATCTGCTGTCTCTTTATGAAAAACTAAGGATGGCCTAACCCTGTGTGAAAATGGCAGGTTGGCTTTTCGGCAACAAAAAAAGGCCGCTGCGGAGCAACGGCCTTTGCAATGCTTTGGCGGGGTAACTTAGCCGCCGATTGTCTGGAGATAGGCAATCAGGTTTGCGCGGTCTGTGGCCTTGCGAAGACCCGAAAAGGACATCTTAGTGCCTGGTGCGTAGCTCTTGGGGTTTGTGAAGAAACCGTCGAGTGCTTCTGCAGACCAGCTGTCGGTCACTGCAACCAATGCGCCGGAGTAGTTAAATCCAGCAACCGATCCGGTTGCTCGGTCCACTACACCAAACAGGTGCGGGCCGGTGGCGTTGACGCCATCTTCGAGTTTGTGGCAGGCGCGGCATTTGCCGAAAACCTTGGCACCTTTGTCAACGTCAGCAGATGCCAGAAGTTCTTCGAGGGTTGGGCCCTCTTCGACTGCGGCGTCGGTGCTTTCGCCGCCTTCTACTTCGATCACATAGGCCTGCTCTGCATGGCCATCGCCGTGGCCCTTGGGGCCGGTGTGGTAAATGCTTTCAGCGGCCCAAGAGCCCAGCAGGAAGATCAGCAGAGCACCGCAAAGTGCGCCCACTACTTTGGTCATTGTCATCGTGTCGAACATGCTACGTTTCCGTCTCGTGGCGTTTGACGCGTATCTATCCGCTTCCCCTTGAAGAACGCAAGGTATAGTTACCGCGACGAAACGCCCCTTGGGGTGGGAAATGGGAAGGAAATGTCGATGGGGACCAACAGGATCGCGTTTCAGGGAGATCTGGGCGCCTATTCGCATGAAGCCTGCCAGCAGGCGCGTCCCGATATGGAAGCCATGTCCTGCGGCACCTTTGAAGAGGTGATCGACGCGGTAAAAAGCGGTGCGGCTGACCTTGCGATGTTGCCGATTGAGAACACGACCTATGGCCGCGTGGCCGACATTCACCGCCTTTTGCCCGAGAGTGGACTGCACATTATTGACGAAGCCTTTGTGCGGGTCCGGATTTGCCTTATGGCGGTGCCTGGTGTGGCGCTGGACGACGTTAAGTCCGTTCGGGCGCATCTTGTGTTGCTGCCGCAATCGGCTGCGTTCCTGAAGACCCATGGAATCGCCGGCATTTCGGCTGCTGACAGCGCTGGCGCGGCGCGGGAATTGGCAGAGGCCGGATCAACCGATCAAGGTGTTTTGGCGTCCGATCTTGCGGCGGAGACCTATGGTCTGAACGTTTTGGCCACCGACATCGAGGACCACGGGCACAACACGACGCGGTTTGTGATCATGTCGCGCGAGCCGGATCTGAGCCGCCGGTCGCATGGCAAGATGATGACCACGTTTGTGTTTGAAGTGCGCAACATTCCAGCCGCGCTTTATAAAGCGATGGGTGGGTTTGCGACCAATGGTGTGAACATGACCAAGCTGGAAAGCTACATGGTTGATGGGTCGTTTACGGCAACCCGGTTTTATGCGGACATCGACGGCCATCCGGACGATCGCAACGTGGCGCTGGCGCTGGATGAACTCAGCTACTTCACCAATCACGTAAAAATTGTGGGTGTTTACCCGTCTGCGCAGGACCGCTGAGGTCGCATTTTGGGTCGTTACACCATGCGGGAGTAGCGGTCTTCCATGTCCCGGCGCAGGTTAGACATGCGCTTGCCCAAACGGGTGTTGAGCGTGCCGCGCGCCAGTTTGAGCGATTGCAGCAGAAGTCTTGCAGAAAGCGTGTTGGCCGTGAAACCGCTCCAGAATTGCAGGCGCGTGCGGGTGCGTGACAGGGCCACAAGTTCGACTTTCATGTCAGATTCGATACCCTGGGTTTTGCCGTGCAGCGCGATTTCATTTGGCCGCTCAAACCCGGTGACTTCGAGATCCACTTCGCGCGCTTTGCCGCGGAATTCAAAGGCGATGCGCCATTTGGCTCCGACACCAGCGCGTGACAAGGAATCCAAGCGTGACACGTCAGCGCCGCGTCGCAGGGCGGATCGTTCGAAAACCTCAAAATCAGTTACCATTTCAAAGACTTGTTCGATTGGTACGTCAATGTCTTCGCGCGCAGTAAATTCCATTTTGGTTGTGTCCCGGCCCCAAGTGTTCGCGGCAGTATTGTTGCCTTAATCGAGCCGGTCCGCAAGCCAGTTGCGCAAAATGAAATGCGCAATCGCACCCTTTCGGGCGGGTTTGAGTACTGGATGTGCACCGGCGAAAGCTTGCATCATCTCTTCGCGGCTGACCCAGATTGCATCTTCGATTTCGTTTTTGTCGATGGTGATATCATCGTTTAACGCAACGCCGGCGCATCCAAACATCAATGAAGACGGATACGGCCAGGGTTGGCTGGCGAGATATGAGACCGGGCCAACGCGGATGCCGGCCTCCTCATAGACTTCGCGGCGCACGGCGGCTTCGAGTGTTTCGCCGGGTTCGACAAAGCCTGCGAGCAGCGAGTACATGCCCTCGGGCCAGCCGGGCGAGCGCCCCATCAGCACGCGGTTGCCGTGTGTGATCAGCATGATCACGACGGGGTCGGTGCGGGGGAAATGCGAGGTGTTGCAGGCTGGGCAGTCACGTTGCCAGCCGCTTTGGACCATACGGCTTTCCTGACCGCAGGCCGCGCAGAACCTGTGGGACCGATGCCAGCCATAGATTGCCTTGGCCGTTGCCGCGAGTTCTGCGTCGCGGGCAGACAGGCGAGCCATCACGCCACGCAATTCGCAGAATGCATGGTCCTCCGGAAGACTAGGGTGGGTTTGAATGCTGGCGTCGAAGAATTGCCCCAAGGTGTCTGCATCCAGATTGTCAGGCTTAAAAGCCGAGACATCGCGCGCAAACAGCGCTTGCCCGGCTTCGTTGAGACCAAGCAGGACAGGAGGCACGTGCATGTCTTCAAATAGAGCGTGATCCAAAGGCAGATGGACAAGGTGTTCTTTGGTTTCTCCCCGACACAGGGGTTTGCCTCGCCAAAGTGCAATCGCGCGGCTCTCCGGCGCCGCTAGAAATGCAGCAATTGCGGTTTTGTCGCCGCGCAGTTCCGCTGCTCTGTTGAGGTCAGAGCCTCCAAATGTAACTGTTTCCGCGTGTTGCATAAATTCCTCCGCACCTGAGGCTTGCCATGTCTTATGGATATGGGCAATCAAAAGCGGGCGAGATTTTTGTTGAGGCGCGTCCTAATGGCCGCCTTATCCTTAATAACCCTTTAAGTTGTGGATTTGATATTTGTTTCGGCTTATACATGCGTCTGTGCTGAGGGGCGCGCTGATAGTTGGAGCCGAAATACGGCTTCTGTTTAAAAAGTGAGGGTCAGTTTGCCTCGTTCTTATGAAGTTGGGACTGCGCCCAAATGCCTAACTGTGCGTTTGCTTGCCACAAGTGATGTACATGCTCAGCTGCTGGCGTACGATTATTTTAGAGAAACGCGCACCGATGGGCCGTCACTGGCCCGCCTAGCTTCGTTGATTCGAGAGCTTCGCGACGAAGCTGATGCGTCGATTCTGGTGGACAATGGTGACTTTCTGCAAGGCGGGCAGATTGCCGAAGTGAGCCTCACTGACGTCTCCGAAATAGGTAACCCGGTTATCAGTGCGATGAACGCCTTGGGGTATGATGCCGTGGGGCTTGGCAATCACGAGTTTGATGTGGACGAACCACTGTTGCGCAAGTCGCTGGAGCTGGCTGAGTTTCCGATTTTATGTTCCAATCTGACATCCACGGATGGCGAAGTCCGGTATCAGGGGCTCTGGCAGAAACGCGTGATTGTTCCGGTTCATGTCCTCACTGACGCGTGTGATGAGACAGTGAAGATTGGGGTTTTCAGTGTTTTGCCGCCGCAAGTCGTAGACTGGGCGGCGGTCCGACTTGCCAGAGGTGTGCGAGCTCGCGATATCGTTGCGACGGCGCGGGAGCAAGCGGCGGCATTGCGGGCCGAAGGGGCCGACATCGTTGTCGCTCTGGCGCATTCCGGGATTACCACTGTTTCAGCAGAGTATATGTCGGAGAATGCCGCACCGGAAGTTGCTGCGCTGGACGACGTTGATGTTGTCGTGGCGGGCCACATACATGAGCGGTTCCCCCGCGAAAGTTATCCGGACAGCGCGGCGATTGATGGCAAACGAGGCAGTCTGCATGGCAAGCCAGCTGTGATGCCCGGAGCAATGGCGGCTTTTCTCGGAAAAATTGACCTCCGGCTTGTGAAGGTCGAAGAGAAAATCGAGGGCGGCCGGACTTGGTGCATCGACGATTATAAATGCGAAACCGTCGCCGGGCGGGCCTGTGTCGAAGATCCGGAGATTGTTGAAGTTTTGCAACCCGCGCAACATGTTGCAATCAAACGGCTTTCCGAGGTCATTGGTCATCTCGCACGGCCTGTCAGTACCCATTTTTCCATGGTCAAAGACGGCTGCGCGACCCGTATTCTGGCGGAAGCCAAGCTTGCGGCTTTGCGCGAGGAGCTGCATGGCACAGCGCATGAACATTTGCCGCTACTGGCCTCCGTTGCACCAACCCGATGCGGCGGGCGGGCCGGTCCGCTCAATTATGTGGACATCGCGCCGGGGCCGCTTCTGGAACGCAGCATCGGACAGATGCAGCCATTCGCAAATTTCATAAGCCTGTTGCGTCTGAACGGAGCCGAATTGGTGGATTGGCTGGACATGGCTGCGAGCCTGTATGCCCAGATGGTGCCAAATCAACCGGACCAATTGCTTTTTGAGCGCGACACGCCGGCCTATAAACGGGAAACTGTCTATGGTGTGTCCTATGAGGTCGACTTGTCTGGACCGGCCCGTTTTTCGCTGGCCGGAGAAGACCTGCGTCCGGAAAAGACGCGCATCCGCAATCTGATGTGGCGAGGCGCACCAGTGCAGCCTACACAGGAATTTTTGCTGGCGACAAATGACTTCAGGGCGGGCGGTGGCGGCAATTTCCCCGGTGTGCGCCCGAGCAAGATCGTGCCGCTGCGGCCGATGCATATGCGCGATGCCTTGGTGAAATATTTGGCGACGGACACCGATTGTTCTGAACAGGTCATCCCTTCTTGGACGTTCGCCAGACTGAAAAATGTCTCAGCTGTGTTTGAGACAGGGGCCGCCGCAATGCAATATTTTGATCGTCAGGATCTGCCGCTCACACCGTTGGGGGCATCCGAGGATGGATTTTTGCGGTTCCGCCTGGATTTGGACAATCCACGTTGGCCGGGATGAGCGCGAAACTGCGCGGTTCTCACCGCTTGCATCCTGATGATGAGGGCACTATATCGACGCTTGAGAGGTTGGCGCGGGCGAGCGCCTCGCCAACCCGGTCAGATCCGGAAGGAAGCAGCCGTAACGAGACCCGCTTGGGTCGTTGTCCAGCCTCTCACCCTTCTTCCCCTGACATTTTTGCGGTGCTTGGTCCGGCTTTGGGCCGGCGATTTGACCATCAGTTCCTGATTGCTTGCCAACACACGGCGTTTTCACGCTGAGTTGACGCAATACGAACTTGAATGTTGCACACCCACGCCTTTAGCTTGAAGACAAAACAAATTGTGTGGATGACCGTGTCCGCAGGGGAGGCTTGAATGTCAGAAAAGACGATCAAAATTGCAGGTCCAATGTTTGACCGACGCGGTGTGCTGCGCGGCATGGGGGCTGCTGGGCTGGCTGTTGGTGCCGGATTGAAAGCCCCCTTGGCCTTCGCCAGCGAGGAAGAAATCATCCGCTCGCACGGATATTCGTTTTATGGCGATCTAAAATACCCCGCTGATTATCCACATTTTGACTATGTGAATCCGAACGCGCCCAAAGGCGGGCAAATCACGCTGAGTGCGCGCGGAACGTTTGACGGGTTCAATCGGTTCGCATGGCGCGGCAATGCGGAATCTGATTCCGGCGTAGTCGCAGAGGCGATGTTCGCGGAGATGCCTTGGGGCGGAGGCGCGCCAGCAGATTCGATCACGGACAGCTATTGTTTGATTGCGCGCGAAGTTGAGTATCCAAAAGACAAAACATGGTGCGTGTTTCACATGCGCGATGACGTGGTGTTTCGCGATGGATCGCCTTTGAGGGCGCAAGACGCGGCCTTTACCCACAACCTATTCCTTGAGCAAGGCATTCGATCTTACTCCCGTGCGGTAAAAGAGCGGATATCCGGTGTGGAAGTGATTGATGATCACACGTTGCGATATACGTTTGCCGACGGGATCTCTCGTCGCTCTCTGATCGGGCAGGTTGGCGGGACGCCGATTTTCTCGGAAGAGTGGTATGAAAAGACGGGAGAACGGCTTGATGAGCCGTCTGTGCTGTCACCGATGGCGTCCGGCCCGTACCAAGTTGGCGACTATGAATTCAACCGCTACGTGGTCTATGAACGCAACCCGAATTATTGGGGCTGGGACCATCCCGCCAACGTCGGGCGGCACAATTTTGATCGCATTCGGGTGGAGTATTTTTCGGATGCCACCGCAGAATTCGAAGCCTTCAAGGCTGGCGTTTACACATTCCGCACCGAAGGTTCGACCAAGCAATGGGCGACGGGGTATAATTTCCCGGCAATCGACCGCGGTGACGTCAAAAAAGAAGCGATCCCGCGCGGCACAGCGCCAAGCAACAGCGGTATCATTTTCAACACAATGCGTGCGCCGTTGGACAACCGGACTGTGCGCCATGCTTTGTCGTTGGCGTTCAATTTCGAATGGACCAAGGAATCGCTGCAGTTTGATTTGACCACACAACGAGATTCGTTTGTGCAGGGTCAGGATTGGGAAGCCAAAGGCGCGCCAGAGGGCGACGAATTGGCCTTCCTGCAATCGCTGGGTGACGTGGTGCCCGCCGAGATGCTGACCGAAGACGTGGTCATGCCGCATACATCCAAGGCGTCGACACCCATTGACCGTCGCAACAAACGTGCCGCGCTTAAGCTGTTTGAAGACGCCGGTTGGACGGTAAACGACGCGGGCCAGATGGTGGATGAAGCGGGCGCGCAGATGTCGCTTGATTTTCTTGTGTTGTCCTCGTGGGACGAAACCCGTCTTGCAAGCATTGACGCATTTGTCAAAACGCTGGCCAATTGGGGCATCAAAGTCAAAGCCGACAAAGTCGACAGTGCGCAGGGCCAGCAACGCTTTTTGGACAAGGACTATGATCTGATCCACACCCGCATCCTGTCCTTCTCGACGGCGAGCACCTCGTTGCGTCAGCTGTTCGGGTCCGAAACTGCGGAAGTGTCGTCCTACAACCCGTCGACGCTGCGCAATGACATGGTGGATGCCATCATCGACAAGGCGCTTGCAGCCACGACGCGGGCCGAAGAAATCACAGCGATGACTGCCTTGGATCGCGCTTTGCGTTATGAGCGGATCATTGTGAACGCGGGTTACGTTCCCGAAGCGTGGGTCGCGTATTACGACATGTTTGAGCGGCCGGAAAACCTGCCGCCTTATGCGGTTGGATTGCTGGATTTCTGGTGGCTCAATCAAGAAAAAGAAGCGGCCCTGAAGGCCTCGGGCGCGTTGAGGTAACTGACTTTTGGGCGCATATATACTTCGAAGACTGTTGCTTGTGATCCCGACGTTGCTTGGGATCATGATACTCAATTTCACGTTGGTGCAATTTGTGCCGGGCGGACCTGTGGAACAGGTGATTGCCCGTGTGCAAGGCGAAGGCGATGTGTTTTCAGGCTTTGCCGGAGGCAATGAGGACGTGGGCGAGGAGACCTTCGGGTCTGACAGCGATTATCTCGGCGCTCGTGGCTTGCCCAAGGAATTCATCGAGGAACTTGAGAAAGAGTTCGGGTTTGACAAGCCACCGCTGGAGCGGTTTTTGCTGATGATGGGCAACTATATGCGGCTCGATTTTGGCGAAAGTTACTTTCGCAAAATCAGCGTGATCGATCTGGTTCTGGAAAAGATGCCCGTGTCGATCACATTGGGGCTTTGGTCGACGTTGCTGGCTTATCTGATATCGATCCCGCTGGGCATCAAAAAGGCGGTCAAAGACGGCACGCCGTTTGACACGTGGACCAGTGGCGCGATCATCGTGGGCTATGCCATCCCCGGGTTTTTGTTTGCCATCATGTTGGTCGTGCTGTTCGCAGGCGGCAGTTATTGGCAGATCTTCCCGCTGCGGGGGCTGACGTCAGACAATTTCGAAGAGCTGACCACGGTTGGCAAGATACTCGATTATGCGTGGCACATCACGTTGCCGATCATCGCGTCGACCATCGCGGCTTTTGCGACGCTGACGCTTTTGACCAAGAACAGCTTTTTGGACGAGATCAAGAAGCACTATGTGATGACCGCTCGAGCCAAGGGTTTGAGCGAAAAGCGCGTGCTTTACGGGCATGTGTTCCGCAATGCGATGTTGATCGTGATTGCGGGTTTTCCTGCGGTTTTCATTGGCGTTTTCTTTGGCGGGTCTGTCTTGATCGAGACGATCTTTTCGCTCGACGGCTTGGGTCGTCTTGCGTTTGAGGCCGCCGTTGCGCGGGATTATCCGGTGATCTTTGGCACGTTGTTTGTGTTTGGCTTGATTGGCCTTGTGGTCGGTATCCTGTCGGATTTGATGTATGTGCTTGTTGATCCGCGCATTGATTTTGAGAAGAGGGCGGGCTGATGGCACTTTCCCCTCTCAATCAACGGCGCTGGAGCAATTTTAAACGCAACCGCCGTGCGCTTTGGTCGTTGGTCATCTTTTGCGTTCTGTTTGGTTTGTCGTTGTTTGCCGAATTGATCGCGAACGACAAGCCCATCATCGTTAGCTACCGCGGTGAGCTGTTTACGCCGGTCTTCAAGTTCTATCCCGAGACCACCTTTGGCGGGGATTTCAAAACCGAGGCGGTTTACAATGATCCGGTCGTGCAATGTTTGATCGCCACGGGTGGCGTTGAGGATTGTTTCGACATTCCTGAGGACATTCTGGAAGGTCTAGATGCTGGCAAATCGCCGGAAGAGTTGGAGCTTGTTGAATATCAAAAAGGCTGGGCGCTTTGGCCGGTCATTCCATACAGCTATGACACGCCAGTGGACCGTCCGGGCGCGGCACCCTTGCCGCCGGATAGTCAAAATTGGCTTGGAACGGACGACCGCAAACGCGATGTGGTTGCGCGGGTGATCTATGGCTTCCGGCTGTCGATATTCTTCACGCTGATTGTGACCGTGTCCGCCAGCTTGATTGGTATTATGGCCGGTGCAGTTCAGGGATACTTTGGCGGCTGGCTGGATTTGATTTTCCAGCGGGTGATCGAGATTTGGGGGGCCACCCCGAGCCTTTATATCATCATCATTATGTTCGCCATTTTGGGTCGAAGTTTCTGGCTGTTGGTCTTTCTTACGGTGTTGTTTGGATGGACATCTTTGGTGGGCGTTGTACGGGCTGAATTTTTGCGGGCGCGCAATCTGGAATATGTGCGCGCAGCCAAAGCGCTGGGTGTGTCCAACAGCGTGATCATGTTCCGCCATATGTTGCCCAACGCCATGGTCGCAACCGTGACGATGCTGCCGTTCATCGTGACCGGCACAATCAGCACGCTGGCGGGGCTCGATTTTCTGGGCTTCGGCCTGCCGTCTTCGTCCCCGAGCCTCGGTGAATTGACGTTACAGGCGAAACAAAACCTACAAGCGCCGTGGTTGGGGTTCACCGCCTTTTTCACCTTTGCGATCATGTTGTCGTTGTTGGTGTTCATATTTGAGGGCGTTCGGGATGCCTTTGACCCAAGAAAGACGTTTTCATGAGTATTCTTGAAGTCAAAGACCTGCGGGTGGCGTTTCAGCAGGACGGCAATCTGATCGAAGCCGTCAAGGGCGTTTCCTTTGCTGTGGACCGTGGTGAGACCGTGGCCTTGGTAGGGGAATCCGGATCAGGCAAGTCGGTGTCCGCCTTGTCGACGGTTTCCTTGTTGCCGGGAAGTGCACGGGTTTCGGGATCCGTAACCTATGACGGTCAGGAAATGGTCGGCGCGAAAGAGACCACTTTGCGCAAGGTGCGCGGCAACGACATCAGCTTTATCTTCCAAGAGCCGATGACGTCTTTGAACCCGCTGCACACGATTGAAAAGCAACTGGGTGAGAGCCTCGCGCTGCACCAAGGGGTTGTTGGCAGCCAGGCGCGCGGTCGCATTCTTGAACTGATGGAGAAAGTCGGCATTCGCGATGCCGAAAGCCGGCTGAGCGCCTATCCGCATCAGCTTTCGGGTGGGCAACGGCAGCGCGTTATGATTGCGATGGCGCTGGCCAACAAGCCGGATGTCTTGATCGCCGATGAGCCGACAACGGCGCTGGATGTGACCATTCAGGCGCAAATCCTTGAACTGCTGGCGGAGTTGAAGGAATCCGAAGGCATGGCGCTTTTGTTTATCACCCATGATTTGGGCATCGTGCGGCGGATCGCGGACAAAGTTTGCGTGATGAAAGACGGTGAGATCGTCGAAGCAGGTCCCGTGGCCGAGATTTTCGCCAACCCGCAACACGCGTATACCCGTGCGTTGCTGAGCGCGCGGGCGTCTGGTGCGCCTGAGCCTGTCGACGAGGCCGCGCCCACGATGGCGAAAACAGATGATCTGCGGGTCTGGTTCCCGATCCAACAAGGTTTTTTGCGCCGCACGGTGGGGCATGTCAAAGCCGTGAACGCCGCGACGATTTCGGTTCGCGCAGGTGAAACTCTTGGTATCGTTGGTGAAAGTGGGTCAGGTAAGACCACTCTGGCGCTGGCAATCATGCGGCTGATCGAGAGTGAGGGGGACATCACGTTTGACGGGGCGGATGTGCGTGCGTGGTCGACCAAACAATTGCGTGCGTTGCGCAAGGACATGCAGATTGTGTTTCAGGATCCCTATGGCAGTTTGAGTCCGCGCATGACTTGCGAACAGGTGATCGCCGAAGGACTGGGCGTGCACGGCAGCCCGGATGGGCGCGACGCGCGCGCGGTGGTGGCTGACGTCATGGAGGAAGTCGGGCTCGATCCGGCGACCATGGACCGGTATCCGCATGAATTTTCAGGCGGGCAGCGGCAGCGTATCGCGATCGCCCGCGCGATGGTCTTGCGGCCCAAGCTGGTGGTGTTG
The DNA here is from genome assembly GCF_001292625.1 of Shimia sp. SK013. Lineage (GTDB taxonomy): Bacteria > Pseudomonadota > Alphaproteobacteria > Rhodobacterales > Rhodobacteraceae > Shimia. The sequence goes on along the minus strand of NZ_LAJH01000014.1, from coordinate 199,500 downwards.
GATGAACCGACCTCGGCGTTGGATATGACGGTGCAGGTGCAGATTGTTGATTTGCTGCGGCGTCTGCAGCGCAAGTATGGCCTTGCGTATTTGTTCATCAGTCACGACCTGCATGTTGTGCGCGCCATGAGCCATAAAATTATGGTGATGAAAGCCGGTGACGTTGTTGAAAGCGGCGAAGCGTCTGCGCTGTTTGACAATCCTCAGACGGAATACACGCGCGAATTGCTGGCGGCAGCACCAGTTGTTGAAGCCATTCCGGTCTGATCCGAAAGAATGGCCGCAGCTGTGTGCTGCGGCCTGTGATGTGCGTCTGTTTTGAAGGATTAGATTGCAGCGCTGTGCTGTGCTTTGCTCATGTCATAGGCGTCAAAGGCGCGGGCGATCATGCGCGTCAGCGGGCGGGCACGGTCCGGAATTGACAGGCCGAAGGCGTCAATCGCCACCATATCCGGGAATTGGGTCGCCACGGTGGAGAACAGGTCACTAAGCCAGCGCTCGGACACGTCAAAGCGGTTTTGTATCTCGGCCCGGTCCACGCGGAAGTCGCACATCAACGCCTCGATTATGCGGCCGCGTACAAGGTCTTCGCCTTTGAAAACGTGCCCGCGTGACGTCGAGAATTTTCCGTCCCGAATGGCGCCGGTATGGGCGGATGTCGCAGGCGCGTTTTGCGCATAGCCCTGTGGGAAGCGGGCGATGGACGACGCCCCCACGGCCAGCAGAACGTCGGCGGCATCGTCTGTATAGCCCTGAAAATTGCGCCGCAAAGTGCCATTGCGTTGGGCAACAGAGAGCCCGTCTGTTTTGGTCGAGAAATGGTCGATGCCAATTTCGTCATAATCATCCCAAAGAAAAAGTTGGCGCGCTGTTTCATAGAGGGCGAGACGTTCTTGCGGCGTCGGCAGTGCGTCGGTCGGGATCATTTGCTGGCGCTTGGCCATCCACGGCACGTGGGCGTAGCCATAAAGAGCCACGCGATCAGGCGAGAGCGACAGCAGCTTTTGCACGCTTTCGGTCATACGAGACTGGGTTTGGTGTGGCAGGCCAAATAGGATATCGGCGTTCACGGACGCGATGTTGTGGGCGCGGATCATATCGACCGCGTCGCGGGTCACGTCATAGCTTTGGACGCGGCCAATTGTTTTCTGGATGTCGTCGTCAAAATCCTGAACGCCAATCGAAGCGCGATTCATACCGGCGGCGGCCAAGGCAGCGATGCGCGGGGCGTCGATTTCATTGGGGTCGATTTCGACCGAGAACTCGCCGTCCTGCGCCATCGGGGCGACGTCAAAAATCGCGCCGGCTAGGTCCTGCATCATGGCGGGGTCCAACAGCGTCGGTGTGCCGCCGCCCCAGTGGAGACGAGAGAAGGTCACACCGTCCGGCAGGTGGGATTTCAGAAGCTTGAGTTCGGTTTTGAGCGTTTCGACATAGGCCGCGACAGGCGACAGCGTCGAGGTGCCCTGTGTGCGGCAAGCGCAGAACCAGCACAGTCGGCGGCAAAACGGCACATGCACGTAAAGCGAAACCTGAGATCCGTCGGGAATTGCCTCGATCCAGCTTGCATAAGTGTCTGGTGTTACGTCATTTTTAAAGTGCGGGGCTGTCGGGTAGCTTGTATAGCGGGGTACTTTCGCGTCAAAGAGACCCAGCTTTGCCAATTGTTTTTCCTGTTCCATAAAATTAGGTATACTCAATGCAAGGGCCAGGAAACTTTGACCCAGATCAAGAGCGAACATGAACGAGATTAACTTAACATCCGCCCAAGTTCCGACTGGGTGTCAAAACTGTGCCATTCGGCATCAGGCCGTCTGTTCGCGCTGCGAGCCGGATGAGTTGGTTCGTCTGGAAGAAATAAAGTATTATCGTACAGTCGAAGCCGGTCAAACGGTGGTTTGGACCGGCGATCGCATGGAATTTGTGGCCTCTGTGGTGACGGGAATTGCGTCGCTCACGCAGACCATGGAAGACGGACGCACCCAAATGGTTGGTCTGCTTTTGCCCGGCGATTTCATCGGCCGTCCAGGGCGTGAATCTGCGGCTTACGATGTCGTTGCTACAACCAATCTTGTTTTGTGCTGCTTCCGCAGAAAACCCTTTGAAAACATGATTTTGCAGACGCCACATGTCGCACAGCGACTGCTTGAGATGACGTTGGATGAGCTGGACGCAGCCCGTGAGTGGATGTTGGTTCTGGGACGCAAGACTGCGCGTGAAAAGATCGCGAGCCTGCTGGCAATTGTGGCCCGACGCAATGCGGCGCTGACACTTCAGGGCACTGAACAGGAACTGCAATTTGATCTGCCTCTGACCCGTGAGGCGATGGCGGATTACCTTGGGCTGACGCTGGAAACTGTGAGCCGCCAAATCTCGGCGCTGAGGCGCGATGAGGTGATTGCGCTGGAAGGCAAACGACATGTGATTGTGCCGGATTACCGGCGCCTGCTGAATGAAGCGGGCGACGATTCGGACGGTGGGATGGTGATCTGAACGAAGCGTTCAGGTTGATTCGAAAAACGCCCGACAGCTTATGCCTCGGACGTTTTTATGTATCTGCATACCGGCGGTATCGCGTCGGTATGCCGTAGGTGCGATTTTAGTGTGCCATAAACACCGGCATTGTCGCCTGCTCCAGCATATTGCGAGTCGCGCCGCCCAAAATGGCCTCGCGGAAACGGGAATGCCCATAGGCGCCCATCACGATCATATCCGCACTTTTGTCATTGGCGTGGCGCAGCAGCACATCTGAGACGCGCGGCTGTGTCTTGGACAGCACGTCGACCTCGACATTTACGCCGTGGCGCGACAGAAATTGCGACAGCAACCCACCCGGATCAGAGCGGTTGAGGCCGTGAACCGGCGGGTCGATGACCACCACATGCACGGCTTCAGCGGTCTTCAGGAAAGGCAACGCGGCACGGGTGGCGACCAGCGCCTCAGCGCTTTCGTTCCAGCCTATGCAGATTGTCTTGGGTGTTGTCACGGGTGCCGGAATGTCTGGCACCATCAAAACTGGCGCTTGGCCTTCAAAAAGAGCAGCCTCGATTGTGGGCTCAAGTTCGGTGCCGTGTTTGGGGCCATACGGTTTGGGTAGAATAACGAGATCGGCGAAGCGGGCGCGTTGCGCCACATGGCGTCCAAGGTCGGCGATCTGGGCCACGCCCGAATCGCAAGCCCATCGCAAGTCGGATGCGCTGAGCACCTTTTTGCAGTTCTTTTCGATAGATTGAGCTTCGGAGCGGGCGCGGTTGAGCATTTCCTGCATCATCATTGCATCCGCACCGGCATAAAAATACCCGTTCTGGCTGCGATCAACGCCCAGGGTGAGGACATCCAAATGGGCATCTTGAGACCCGGCGAGGGCCATGCCTTGTGCAAGTGGAGCGTCGGAGAAATCTGTGTCAGTCAGGACGCAGAGCAAAGATTTATAGGCCATCTTTTTCGTTCCCGTGTTATTAAAGGTGCACGTCAGAGTTAGCTTTGATGCTGTGGACAATCTTCCACCGCGAGCTGGCTTGTCAAATAAGGAATGGATTGTTGGGGCTTCGCCTTGACCCAGATCAAGGTAGGGTCTCCGACAGTCGGCGATTAACAGCTTAGTCTAAATCCGTCCGGGCAGATTAACAAAAAAAGATCCGGGCAAGACAAAGGGACGAAAAATGGTGAATTACTTCAAGCTAATCGTGCTTGGCCTCATCACGCTATTCGCGATGATGGCGGCCAATTTCGCACGGGATTTGGCTTATATGGTGCACGCCTGGATTATTATGGCGGTGTCATTTGGCCTGTTTATCTGGACGTTGCGTGGCATGGGCAAAACGGTCCTGCATCCGCAAGATGAATATATGGATGGCGTGGTCCGATATGGTGTCGTCGCCACCGCATTTTGGGGCGTTGTCGGCTTCTTAGTGGGTGTCGTCATCGCCTTTCAGCTCGCCTTTCCGGTGCTGAATTTTGAATGGGCGCAGGGGTTTGCGAACTTCGGACGCCTAAGACCGCTGCACACGTCAGCGGTGATTTTTGCATTTGGCGGCAACGCTTTGCTTGCCACCTCGTTTTACGTTGTGCAGCGCACCAGCGCGGCGCGGCTTTGGGGCGGCAACCTCGCGTGGTTCGTGTTCTGGGGTTACCAGCTTTTCATTGTTCTGGCGGCGACCGGCTATTTGCTGGGCGGCACGCAGTCCAAGGAATATGCCGAACCTGAATGGTATGTAGATCTGTGGCTGACGGTTGTTTGGGTGGCGTATCTGGCCGTGTTCCTTGGCACAGTCATCAAACGCAAGGAGCCGCACATCTATGTGGCCAACTGGTTCTATCTGTCCTTCATCGTAACCGTGGCGATGCTGCATGTGGTCAACAACCTGACCATTCCTGTATCGATCTGGGGGTCCAAATCGGTGATTGTCTGGGCCGGTGTGCAAGACGCGATGGTGCAGTGGTGGTATGGCCACAACGCAGTTGGCTTCTTCCTGACCGCAGGCTTCCTCGGCATGATGTACTACTTCATCCCGAAACAGGCCGAGCGTCCGGTGTTTTCCTACAAGCTGTCGATCATCCACTTCTGGGCATTGATCTTCTTGTATATCTGGGCCGGTCCGCACCACTTGCATTACACCGCGTTGCCGGATTGGGCTTCGACCCTTGGCATGGTGTTCTCGATTATCCTGTGGATGCCCAGCTGGGGCGGCATGATCAACGGCTTGATGACGCTTTCGGGTGCATGGGACAAGCTGCGCACCGATCCGGTGATCCGTATGATGGTGATCTCGGTTGGTTTCTACGGCATGTCGACCTTTGAGGGTCCGATGATGTCGATCCGCGCGGTGAACTCGCTGTCTCACTACACTGACTGGACCATTGGTCACGTGCACTCCGGTGCGCTTGGTTGGAATGGCATGATCACCTTTGGCGCGCTGTACTATCTGGTGCCGGTTCTGTGGAAACGTGAGCGTCTTTACTCGCTGCAACTTGTGAGCTGGCACTTCTGGCTCGCCACCATCGGTATCGTGCTTTACGCGGCGTCGATGTGGGTGACCGGTATCATGGAAGGCCTGATGTGGCGTGAAGTGGATGCCAACGGCTTCTTGGTGAACTCGTTCGCTGACACCGTTGCTGCGAAGTTCCCGATGTATGTGGTGCGTGGACTGGGTGGGGTCATGTTCCTCGCTGGGGCACTTATCATGTGTTACAACCTGTGGATGACTGTACGGAAAGCGCCGGCCAAAGACGCCAGCCTGTCCGTCGCAGTCCCGGCTGAATAAGGAGGGCCGGAGCAATGGCAATTCTCGACAAACACAAAATCCTCGAGACCAACGCGACCCTCCTGCTGGTGTTCAGCTTTTTGGTTGTGACCATCGGTGGCATCGTGCAAATCGCACCGCTTTTCTGGCTGGAAAACACCATCGAAGAGGTGGAGGGCATGCGCCCTTACACGCCTCTCGAAATGACTGGCCGTGAAATCTACATTCGTGAAGGGTGCTACGTCTGTCACAGTCAGATGATCCGTCCGATGCGCGACGAAGTGGAGCGCTACGGTCACTACTCGCTGGCGGCGGAATCCAAGTGGGATCACCCGTTCCAGTGGGGCTCTAAACGGACGGGTCCTGATCTGGCCCGTGTGGGTGGGCGTTACTCCGATGAGTGGCACATAGACCACATGCGCAATCCGCAGAGTGTGGTGCCGGAATCGGTGATGCCCAAATATGGCTTCCTTGAGAAAAAGAAAATCGATGGGAAATACATCGGTGACCTTTTGAAAGCCAATGCGATTGTCGGTGTGCCTTACACCGAGGACATGATTGCAAGCGCGCAGGCCGACTTTGCTGCGCAGGCTGATCCGGACAGTGACTACGACGGGCTGCTTGAGCGTTACGGTGACAACGTCAACGTGCGCAACTTTGATGGCAATCCGGGAGTGAGTGAACTGGATGCACTTATCGCATACATGCAGATGTTGGGCACGTTGGTTGATTTCTCAACCTTCACGCCGGACGCATCGCGCTAGGAGGGGAGACAATGGAAACATATTCTTTTCTCAGAGAGTTCGCTGATAGCTGGATGTTGCTGTTCTTGTTCGTGTTCTTTCTTGCGATCGTTGCCTGGGTGTTCCGCCCAGGATCGACCAAGGAATACCGCGACACCGCCGACATCCCTTTCCGGCATGACGACAAACCCGCCACGGATAAGGAGGCGAGGCCATGAGCAAACCGTCAAAGAAATTCGACAATGATCCGTCGACAACAGGTCACAGCTGGGACGGCATCGAAGAATTCAACAACCCGCTGCCACGCTGGTGGCTGTGGACCTTCTATGCCTGCATCATCTGGGGTATCGGCTACACCATTGCCTACCCCGCATGGCCTGGCATCAAGGGGGCCACGACCGGAATGTTGGGCTGGTCGACACGCGCCAATGTGGCGGCTGACATCCAGAGCGCCGAAGACAAATTGGCGCCAATCAACGCCAAACTGGAAGCGGCGGAATTGACCCAGATTTCGGCGGATGCCGAGCTTGGGCCGTACGCAACCTCGGCAGGGTCAGCTGTGTTCAAGACATGGTGTGCCCAGTGTCACGGTTCTGGCGCGGCTGGTGCCAAAGGCTATCCTAACTTGCTGGACAACGATTGGCTGTGGGGCGGTGATATTGAGAACATCTATCTCACTGTCAAACACGGGATCCGCAACGAAGAAGACGACGATGCGCGCTATTCCGAGATGCCGGCCTTTGGCGACGACTATCTGGAAGACTCGGCCATCGACGCAGTCGCAAACTATGTGATGTCGCTGTCGGGTGATCCAAAAGATGCGTCTGTTGTTGCAGCGGGCGCCGAGGTCTTTGCCGAAGACTGTGCGTCTTGTCACATGGAAGACGGCACCGGAGATCGGGACCAAGGGGCACCTAACCTTGCGGACGCGATCTGGCTTTATGGTGGCGACTACGACACCATCGTCGAGACGGTTACCTACAGCCGTTATGGCGTGATGCCATCTTGGGGCAATCGCCTGAGCGAAGCGCAAGTGCGGGCCGTGTCTGCCTATGTGCACCAACTGGGTGGCGGCGAATAAAATCGCGCCACAGGGCAAACGATTTGGGCCATCCTTCGGGGTGGCCCTTTTTATTGGAGCGCTGCCGGGTTTGCGTAAAAAAAATGCCAAAAATTAGCAAGATTGACCGAGATCAATGTGGCAGGCGGGAATCAGGATTAAGCTATTGTTAAGAGTTTGCTGCACCTAGGTCTGGTGGCTCTTGGATGCCCTGTTTCAGGGCAATGGTATCGGTCTTTCCGTCCTGTTCGCGCGTTTCCTGGAAGGGCCGATACCCTATTTTCCTCACCCCATTTGAAAACGACTTGCGCATTGTGCCAAATCAATCACGCATTGTGCCATTTTGGCTGCGAGCGTGTCATAGTCGGCGTCGTTGTGACGGTCAGGGGATCATTAATGCAAAAGCAGCCACGTTATCCGATTCAGAAAATGTCGATGCAGATGTTTGAGCTTTTGGGTCTGCCCACCGAAAGGATTTTGCGCCGTGCGGGTATGCCTTATGATTTCATGCAGCACGATCCCCGAGGCATCACGGCGGCGCAGTTTTACGCGATTTGGGATGCCATCGAAGTGGAAACACATGGCCGCGACATCCCGATGCGTTTGGGGCGGGCCTTGGCCAAAGGACCGTTTGCTCCGGCGTTGTTCGCCTTTTCCTGCAGCCCCAACATCGCCGTCGGATTGGAGCGGTTGGCAGTGTTTAAGCCGCTGGTCGCGCCGATCCGGTTGATGATCAGTCAAACCAAGACACAAGTGAAGTTAGAGTTTGCCACCTTGGATCCGGCGTTTGTGATGCCAGACATCATGATTGCATTTGAATTGGTATATTTCCTAGAAATTTGTCGTAATTTCACCGGAGTGGACATCGTTCCCGAGGGCGTGCAGATGCCGCGTTTGCGGGAGGATCAGGGCGATTATGACCGATTTTTCGGACGGCGCGCAGGTGGAGGCGCGGGCCCCAGTTTGACGTTGTCGCGCGCCGATGCGTATCGGCCGTTGATCTCGGAAAATGCCGAACTTTGGGCCGATTTTGAACGGGAATTGACCAAACAGCTGGCCGAGCAGAAGCGCAATACGCCGATGGCACTTCGGGTGCGCAACGCGCTTTTGGAACTGATGCCTGCGGGGCAGGCGTCTGTGGATTCGGTCTGCGCGCGATTGCTGACGAGTCGTCGCAGCCTGCAGCGCCATTTGAGCGCGGAAGGCGAAACGTTTCAGAATGTTTTGGATGCGACGCGGTCGGATTTGTCGATGGTCTATTTGCGGCGCGGCGACATGAGCGTTGAGGAAATCTCCTATTTGTTGGCCTATCGTGATCCCAACAGTTTTTATCGCGCCTTTCACAGTTGGACCGGATTGACGCCCAGTCAGGCGCGACTGGAGGAAGTCTGAAAAACCAGGGCCTTGCTAAAAGTTGACTCAGGGATGTGTGATTTGACACAGGTCAAAGCTACAAAGTGCTAAGATGGGCGAAATACCGCTTAGATTTCATTGCCATGAGTGAGTGATTCCGTGACCACGCCCCCCGAGCCTTCGCTGTATGCGGCCCGCGAGCCGATTTTCCCCAAACGTGTGAAAGGCAGCTTTCGGAGCCTGAAGTGGTACATCATGGCATTCGCGTTGGGCGTTTATTACCTGACGCCGTTGTTGCGTTGGGACAGAGGCCCAAGCCTGCCGGATCAGGCGGTTCTGATCGACCTTGGTAGCCGACGATTTTTCTTTTTCATGATCGAGATCTGGCCTCACGAATTTTATTTCGTGGCGGGTTTGTTGATCATGGCGGGGCTCGGGTTGTTCTTATTCACCTCGGCAGCGGGGCGGGTGTGGTGTGGCTATGCCTGTCCTCAGACAGTCTGGACCGACTTGTTTATTCTGGTGGAGCGTTGGATCGAGGGCGACCGCAACGCGCGTTTGCGTCTGCATCGCCAGAAAAAACTCGATTTCCGCAAGGTGCGCCTGCGGCTGACCAAGTGGATTTCGTGGCTTTTGATCGGGCTTGCGACCGGCGGCGCCTGGGTGTTTTATTTTGCGGATGCGCCAACGTTAGCAAGGGATCTGGTAACCGGGCAAGCGCATCCAGCGGCCTATACCACGATGGCGATCCTGACGCTTACGACTTTTGTTTTTGGCGGGTTTGCGCGCGAGCAGATCTGTATCTACGCCTGTCCATGGCCGCGCATTCAGGCCGCAATGATGGACGAGGATACGCTCACCATCGGGTATCGCGAGTGGCGCGGCGAGCCGCGCAAAGCGCGTGGCGTTGATGAGGACACCCAAGGCGATTGTATCAACTGCATGGCCTGCGTGAACGTGTGCCCTGTGGGCATCGATATTCGCGACGGACAGCAGATGGAATGCATCACCTGCGGTCTGTGCATTGATGCGTGTGACGACATCATGGACAAGATCGGCAAGCCGCGCGGGTTGATCGATTATCTGGCCCTGACGGACGAACCTCGAGAACGCGAAGGCGGCGCTCCGCGCCCGGCCTGGCAGCATATTCTGCGCCCGCGCACGATCCTTTACACGACGCTTTGGTCCGTGGTTGGCATCGCGCTTGTGGTGGCTTTGTTTATGCGGTCAGACATTGAGTTGACGGTGGCGCCCGTGCGCAACCCGACATTTGTGACTTTGTCGGATGGATCTATCCGCAACACTTATGAGGTGCGCCTGCGCAACAAACATGGCGAGGATCGCCCGTTCCGGATTACTGTAAAAGGCGATCTGACCCTGCGTGTTGATCTTGAAGGCACCGCCTATGAAACGGTCACAGTACCTGCTGACCAGATGTTGAATCAGCGGGTCTATGTGGTCGCTCCGAAAGGGTCGGATCCGGCCAACGGCGATTTGACGCCGTTCCGGTTCTGGATCGAGGACATCAGCAACGGTGATCGTGTACACAAAGACACGGTGTTTAATGGAAAGGGCAATTGATGAGCGAACGTAAGTTCACGGGCCGCCATGCCTTGATGGTTTTTGTCGGGGCGTTCAGCATCATTATCGCGGTCAATTTGGCTTTGGCCTATAACGCGGTGGCGACGTTTCCGGGGTTGGAAGTGAAAAACTCCTATGTGGCCAGCCAAGAGTTCAACACAAAGAAAGCGGCGCAGGAAACGCTGGGATGGACCGTTGACGCGCGCGCCAAGGGTGGGCTGTTGATTCTGTCCATTACCGATGCACAGGGCAAACCGGTGCAAGTCAGCGCGCTGGATGCGGTGCTTGGTCGCGCGACCCATGTCAAAGACGACAAACGCCCTGATTTTCAGTTTGATGGCACTGCGTATGTGGCGCGTGAAGAGCTGGAGCCCGGCAACTGGAACATCCGCATGAAAGCGACCGCACTGGATGGCACCGCGTTTGAGCAACGTGTGGTGCTGCGGGTTCAAAAGGGCTGAGCATGACAGCAGCGCTGCGTCCCTCGATTTCTGCCTGTCCGGCCTGTGATGCCGCCCCTGCGGCGGCGGCCTTGGCGGAGGCTGCGCCTTTGCCGGATGCACGGATTGCCTTGTCGGTGCCTTCGGTGCATTGCGCCGCATGTATTGCCACAGTCGAAAGCGCGTTGGCCGCGCATCCGGGCGTGAAATCGGCGCGGGTGAACCTGACGCTGAAGCGGGCTTCGGTTGAGGCGGACGCGGAAATCACCGCAGTGGATCTGGCCAAGGTGTTGGAAGGCGTGGGGTATGAAGCGCATGAGCTGGATGCCGGCACGTTAAGCGCGACGGAGAATGACAAAGCAGGGCGCGATTTGTTGATGCGGCTGGCGGTGGCCGGATTTGCGTCAATGAACGTGATGTTATTGTCTATTTCAGTCTGGTCCGGAGCCGAAGCGGCGACGCGCGATCTGTTCCATTGGATTTCCGCAGCGATTGCCCTGCCGACGATTCTGTTCTCCGGCAAGCCGTTTTATGTCCATGCTTGGGCCGCGCTGAAACACAAACGCCTGAACATGGACGTTCCAATCGTGTTGGCGATTGTTTTGGCGGTGGTGACCTCGCTTTGGGAGACGTCACTGTCGGGCGAGCACGCCTATTTTGACGCGGCTCTGGCGTTGGTGTTTTTCCTGTTGGCGGGGCGGTATCTGGATCACCGCACACGCGCTGTGGCGCGGTCTGCGGCTGAAGAATTGGCGGCGCTTGAAGTGCCGCGCGCCACACGGATAGTCGATGGCGGCCAGGAGACAGTTCAGGTGAGCGCGCTGGCGGTGGGTGATCTGGTGTTGGTGCGGCCTGGTGGGCGGATGCCAGTGGATGGTGAAATCGTCGAAGGACGCAGCGAGTTGGACCGGTCGCTGCTAACGGGCGAAACCCTGCCCGTGTTTGCAGAGCCGGGCCTTGGCGTCAGCGCGGGTGAGGTCAATCTGACAGGACCGTTGGTGGTGCGCGCAACCGCCGTGGGTGAAAAGACGAGCCTTCACCGCATGGCCGATCTGGTGGCCGTAGCCGAAAGTGGGCGGTCCAATTACACGACACTCGCCGATAAGGCGGCGAAGCTTTATGCGCCAGGCGTTCACATCCTGTCGGCGTTGAGTTTTCTGGGGTGGTATCTTTTCACCTTTGATTTGCGCACGGCGCTGAATATTGCGGCTGCGGTTTTGATCATCACGTGTCCCTGTGCACTGGGTCTTGCTGTGCCTGCTGTGACCACGGCCGCTTCGGGACGCCTGTTTCGCAAGGGCATGTTGATCAAACATGCCACCGCGCTTGAGCGCTTGGCGCAAGTTGACACAGTGGTTTTTGACAAGACCGGCACATTGACGGCGGGGACGCCTGAGTTGACGAATGCGGATGCGTTTTCGCAAGAGGAAATGAGCGTTGCATTGGCGTTGGCGATAGGATCATCCCACCCGCTGAGCCAAGCGATTGCAAAGGCCGGGCAAGCGGCGGACATTCGGCCTGCGCGGCTGAGCGAGATCGAAGAGGTTCCGGGTTACGGCACACAAGGGCGGCTGGAAGGCACGCTTGTGCGGCTGGGACGGGCCACTTGGGTTGGCGCGGATGCGCAAGAGCAAACCTCGGCGCATCTGGCAATAGGAGTTGGCCCAGCCAAAGCGTTCCTGTTTGCCGATGCGTTGCGGGCAGGGGCCGAAGAGGCCGTGAGCGCGATAAAGGAAAGTGGTCGCGAGGTTGTTCTGATTTCCGGAGACACGACTGGTGCCGTAGAGGCTTTGGCGAACCGTTTGGGCATTGCCCGTTGGGTGGCAGAAGCGCTGCCAGAAGACAAAGCCCGTCGGGTGCAGGCGATGACAGACAACGGCCAACACGTTTTGATGGTGGGCGATGGCCTGAATGACACGGCGGCGCTGGCAGCAGCGCATGTGTCGATCTCGCCAGCCTCGGCGCTGGATGCTGCTCGGGTGGCGTCCGATATCGTTTTGCTTGGGGGGGACCTGTCGCCCATTCCCGATGCCCTGAGTACATCGAAATCTGCGATCAAACGTATCCGCGAAAATTTTCGCATCGCGACGGTTTATAACATCGTTGCGGTGCCGCTGGCGGTGGCAGGATTGGCGACACCGCTGATTGCTGCCTTGGCGATGTCGTTGTCGTCAATTACAGTCTCTCTGAACGCGCTGCGCTTGAGGTGATCCCATGCAAATCCTTGCTTATCTGATTCCGATATCGCTCTTTTTGGGGGGCGTGGGCCTTGTGGCCTTTGTCTATACCGTGCGTTCGGACCAATACAGCGACCCCGACGGCGACGCGCAGCGTATCCTGTCAGGGCAGTACGACGACAAACCTAAGACGTGAAATGACCGCGCCGAGATCCATGCGATGGCGGAGACGGTCAGAGGTGATCGCAACCGTGGCTGATCAAGATGGGCCGAGCGTGTAGCAGGTGATTTGGCGCGCTTGCAGGCGACGGCAGGCAAGGTCTGCGGTTTCTTGGGTCATGCCCATAAAGTTGGCCTCAAACCCACGTGAGTTTTTCACCACTTTGCGCAAAGAACCATCCAACGTCGACATTTCGGCCAGTGCGGTTTTCAGAAGCATTTTCTCGGCTGCATACCGGCTGCCATACCGTCCGATGTTGATGCCCCAATGGCGCCCGCCTGAGGTGGATATCCTGGTCACAACTTTGGGCTCGGGCGGGGCGGTGGGCGCAGGGTCGACACTGGCAAGAACCACGCCAGATTCTGTTTGCGCGGCCAGCAAAGCGGATTGAATGTCGTGCTCGATAACCTTGGCCTCGGCGACAATGGTCCCTTGGTTGTCCACGGTCACGGGCGCTGTTTTCGGCGCACCAATGCTTCCGGGACGCAGTTTGGGGCGGAGGGATTTCTTGACGGCGGTGGTGACGCGAATGGTTTTCCCAACGCTTTTCGCAGAACCAGTATAGTTGGGCATACTGGGTTTGCGTAGCGCCACGGCAGTGCCGGTGCGGGAGAATCCGAGATCCAAAAGTTCTTTGACACGGGCGTTGCGGGTCGCAGTCGAGCGGCCACCAAAGACAGTCGCAATCACACGTTTGTTGTCTTTTTTTGCAGAGGCCACGAGGTTGAACCCGGCGGCGTTGGTGTAGCCGGTCTTGATCCCGTCAGCACCAGCATAAGCGTTCAGCAACCGGCGGTTGGTGTTGTTCACGGTTGCAATGCCAACGTGAATGGAGCGGCGGTTGAACAGGTGATAATACTCTGGATAGTCGTAAAGCATGTGCCGACCGAGCGTGGTCATGTCCCGCGCAGTGGACAGATGTCCGGATTCGGTCAAGCCGTGTGCGTTTTTGAACGTCGTGTTGGACATCCCCATTGCCTTGGCCGTGCGGTTCATACGGCGGGCAAATTTAGCCTCGGATCCCTCGATGGCCACGCCGATGGCGGTGGCGGCATCGTTGGCGGATTTCACCGCTGCTGCACGGATGAGATACCGTAGCGCGATCCGTTGACCAGTCCGCAACCCAAGCTTGGAGGGCGGCTCAGCTGCAGCGTGTTTGGTGATTAACACTTTTTTGTCCAGTGAGATCTCACCGTTTTCCACCGCCTCAAAGGCGATGTAGAGTGTCATCATTTTGGTCAGAGAGGCGGGGTGCAGGCGGCTGTCGGCGTTGCGGGAATGTAGCACTTTGCCTGAGCGTGCATCGATCACCATCGCCGCATAAGGCGCAGCTAAAGACGCCACAGGCGTCATGCACATGGTCACTACAAGTAGAAAAACACCAAGCCCTGCGCGGGCCGGCCAAATATGCCGAACCTTCAAGAGAACTGCCCTTTTTATCTGCCTCAAGCCGCCGGTTTTCCGGTCTGGCCAATTATTATTGCAGCAAACGTAGCACAGGGTGCGTTTCAAATAAAGTCCATGTTTTCGAAGATTTGCGCGACTGACTTAAAGTTTTAAAAGTTCCTGTCGGCGCGGAAAGGACGAGATTTAGGGAGATGTCGAGTTCAGGCCACTACATCTGCGATGGTTGGCCGCCAAATGACCTGTTTTACCCAATATCAGAAATTAACGCGGGCAGATCACCTAGTCGTTTGATGACGTGAAATCGCTCGGTTTGCTTGGGGGCTGTGTCGGTTTCCAGTGCCCAAGGCACACCATGCGGGACATGCACTGCCCAGCTGCCGACGCTGATGGCAGGCACGATGTCGGAACGCATGCTGTCCCCCACCATCATTGCGTGCGCGGGCCCGTCACCATGTCTGCAAAAGGCGGTTCGGTAGACCGATGGCGTTTTATGGGACACGATTTCTACCCAATCAAACAAATCCCCAAGACCGGATTGCGCCAGCTTGCGTTCCTGATCGATCAGGTCGCCTTTGGTGATCAGCAGTATTTTATGTGTGGAAGCTGCAGCCTCGACCACCTCGGCGGCATCCGGCAACAGGTCGATCGGATGGCGCAGCATGTCGCGTCCGGCGGCCATGAGTTCGCTGATCACGGAGGCAGGAACTTTCTCCTCGGTCACCTCGATGGCGGTTTCAATCATCGAAAGCACAAATCCCTTCACGCCGAAGCCATAGTGCCCGACATTGCGGCGTTCTGCCTCCAAGAGCCGGTGTTCCAGATGTTCTGTGTCGGCATAATCGCGCAAAAGCTCGGCAAAACGGGCCTGCGTCAGGCGAAAGATCCGTTCGGTGTGCCAGAGTGTATCGTCGGCATCAAATGCGATTGTACTGAGATTTTGAGCCATTGTGGGGGTCCGATGGTGCGTCGCCCCTTTTCTACCGCGCGGATCAGTCTATATAAACACGAAACCGGAACCGCGAAACTTGCAACAGGTACAAATGTCTAAGTTCAACTTGGTGATGTCCAACGACAAGGACGATGACGGCGACGTAGGAGTCGCTGTGAAAACGCGTGCGAAAACCAAACGCCCGCCGATGTACAAAGTGCTGTTGCTGAATGACGATTACACGCCAATGGAATTTGTCGTGCATATCCTTGAGCGGTTCTTTGGCATGACTCACGCGCAGGCGTTTGAAATTATGCTGACCGTGCACAAAAAAGGTGTGGCGGTTGTTGGCGTCTTTAGTCATGAGGTTGCGGAAACCAAAGTCACGCAAGTGATGGATTTCGCCCAGCGTCACCAGCACCCGCTGCAATGCACCATGGAAAAGGAGTGATCCGCAGGTCGGATCACAGGAAATCATGTCCACATCCAGATTGACACTTGCTGTGCGAGAGCATGGCCTGACATTGCCGTCCGAAGGGCGGATTGCGGTCTTTGCACCCCGCCTTGACGCGGACCTCAGCGCGTTGGATCGCGCGCGGGTGGAGGTCATTCAACCGCTTAAGCCGGACCATGACGGTTTTGCACAGGCCGGATTTGAGACGGTGATCGAGGAAAGCGACCGGTATTGCGTTGCGGTGGTGTTCTTGCCCCGCGCCAAAGCGCAGGGGCGCGATCTGTTGGCCCGCGCCGCCGCCTGCGCTGATTTTGTCATCGTCGATGGACAAAAGACCGACGGGATCGAGAGTTTCTTGAAGGAATGCCGGAAACGCGCAGACCTCAGCGGGTCGGTGTCCAAGTCGCACGGGCGGATTTTCTGGTTCGAGGGTGGCGATTTTGAAGGCTGGCGCGCGGCAGAAACGCAGGACGCAGGCGAAGGGTTTGTGACCCGCGCCGGAGTGTTCTCCGCAGACGGAATCGATCCGGCCTCACAGGCTCTGGCAGAGGCGTTGCCGCCAAAGTTGGGTCGAGTGGTGGCCGATTTGGGCGCGGGCTGGGGCTACCTTTCGGCGCAAATTCTGAAACGGGACGGCGTTGAAGTGGTGCATCTCGTTGAGGCTGACCATGTTGCGTTGGATTGCGCACGGTTGAACGTGGCCGACGAACGGGCGCAGTTTCATTGGGATGATGTGCGGAGTTTTAAGCCGGGCAGTCGTGTGGACACGGTTGTGATGAACCCGCCTTTTCACACAAGCCGCAGGGCAGAACCCGATCTGGGCGTGCAATTCATTCGTACGGCGGCCAAGGTGTTGGCTCCGTCGGGGCATCTTTGGATGGTGGCCAACCGGCACTTGCCCTATGAGGCGGCGCTGCGGGAAAGTTTTGTTAAAGTGGACGAGGTTGCGGGCGACCGAAGCTTTAAAATATTGCATGCGCAGAGACCATCTCGCGTTAAACGCTAATTCGACGTAAGTTCGTGCGGAATCGCGACGGAGCTATGGGGATCGTTCATGTCATTTTCTATTGCCGGTAAAACGGCGATCATTACGGGATCGGCCAACGGCATTGGCCTTGCCATCGGGCGGCACTTTGTCGATCACGGCGCAAATGTGATGTTCGCGGATATGGACGAAAAAGGTCTGATTGCAGAGTTGGGCGAGCATAGCGATGAAGGCAGCGTGCGGTATTTTGCTGGTGATTTGCGCGAAAAGCTCACAATCAACAATCTGATCTCGGCAACGATCGACGCGTTTGACCAAGTGGACATCCTGATCAATGGCAGCCGGCAAGTGGTCGCGTCTGAAGCGCTTGATCCGGATGACGAAACGGTTGATGCGATGTTACAGCAGAACTTGATGACCTCGCTGAAGCTGTCGCAGATGGTGGCGCGGCGGATGATCAAGCAGGCTGAAGGGCGTGAGGAGGGGCAGGTCGGCTCGATCGTTAACCTCAGTTCCATTGCAGCACAGAGGGCGCATCCGGATTTGTTAGGCTATTCCATTGCAACGGCGGCTCTGGATCAGATGACACGTTCGATGGCGGTGGCACTTGCACCGGAGCGCATCCGTGTGAACTCGGTGGCGTTTGGATCGGTTATGTCCGCCAGCCTGAAGAATACGCTGAAGGAAAACAGCCGCTGTCGCGAAGAGATAGAAGATTGCACACCCTTGGGCCGCATTGCAGCGCCTGGCGAATTGGCCGATGCGGTACAGTTTCTGGCCTCCGAAGGGGCGGGGTTCATGACCGGCCAGATTGTGACGCTGGATGGTGGCCGATCGTTGATCGATCCGGTTTCTACGCCGGCGCATTGACGCGGGGTCTCTCTGCTACTGGCCTGCCGGCGTCGCGCCTGCTAAGCCTTGGGCAAGAGCGGAGTGAGGGGCAAAATGACCAACCAAATGGAAGATGAACGCGCACGTGCGAGCGCTTGGTTCCGCAGCTTGCGTGACGAAATTGTTGCGGTTTTTGAAGGGCTTGAAGACAGTCACGTCGAAGGTCCGTTTTCGGGGTCTCCTGCCGGTCGGTTCGAAGTCACCGAAACAAAGCGTGCGTCAGATGACGGATCAGACGCCGGCGGCGGCTTGATGTCGGTGATGCGCGGCGGGCGTGTTTTCGAAAAAGTTGGCGTCAATGTCTCCACCGTGTATGGCGAGTTGGGAGAGCGCGCGCAGGCGGCGATGGCCGCGCGCAAAGGCATCCCAGGCATGAAAGATGACCCACGGTTTTGGGCGTCGGGTATCAGCCTTGTCGCGCATATGCAGAACCCGCATTGTCCGGCCGTGCACATGAACACGCGCATGTTTTGGACCCCGCATGCGTGGTGGTTCGGCGGTGGATCGGATTTGAACCCCTGTCTGGAGTATGAAGCCGACACCGCGCATTTCCACGGCGTTCAACAGGCGCATTGTGACCGCCACGGCGCGGCGCACTATCCACGCCTGAAGGCGTGGGCGGATGAGTACTTCTATATCCCGCACCGCAAACGCGCGCGCGGCGTTGGTGGCATCTTTTTGGATGATCACAACAGTGGGGATTGGGAAACCGATTTTGCGTTTATTCAGGACATCGGGCGCGCCTTTCTGCCAGCTTTTGTTCCGCTGGTGGAAAACCGTCGTGTGGCGGATTTTGGCGACGCTGAAAAAGACGCGCAACTGGTGCATCGCGGTCTCTATGCGGAATACAATCTTGTGTATGACCGGGGCACCAAATTTGGTCTGGAAACTGGACACGACGCCAACGCGGTGTTGATGAGCCTTCCGCCTATGGCGAAGTGGGTGTGACAAAAAAAGGCGGGCCAGGGCCCGCCTTTGATTGGCTTTGCCTATGATTTAACGTCGTTTTTTGGCCATGCGAATGTCGCGGCACAAGAGGCCATGCGCCAATTCAATTTCATCATGGTCGCCGCGAATCGCGGTGATTTCAGCCGCGCTGTCATTCAGGCGAATGCGCAGGGCCGCTTGTCCTGCAGGCATATCGCTGCGGCGCACATAGATGCTTTTGACTTTGCTCAAGTGAATGCGTCGCACACCTTTTTGGCGGTCTTGGCGGTTGAGCGCAGAAACGATGACCTCACCCTTGGCGGGGTCATAGCGGATTTCGCTGCGGTGGCCGCGCACCGCAAAATGGTAGATCGCCATACCGACCAGAGAGAAACCGATCGATAGCAGTGCTTTGGTTGAATCATTGTCGCCGGCAAAGCTGATGTTGGGCAGGGCCCATTGCACCAGCGCGCCCATTACGAGGGTCAGTCCGACGAAACGCAGGATTGTCTCGCTGCGTCCGGAATGACGAAAGCGCCCGTCGGTTTCGCTAAAACTGTAGCCCGCGTCCACAGGAGCTGCGTTCAATGTGTTCCAGTTGTCGGCACCCAATGTGCCAAGTCGTGTCATCGCGTTCATCAGTCCATCCTCTGTTCACGCCTCGCAGTGAAGGTCGCCGCGAAACATGGCCAAATCGTGATGGGATTGGTGCGGAATGAAGGTAATTAACGTGGCGGAAAGATCAGGACCGCCAGGCGAAGAACCCGTCACCGGCTTGGGCGAGGACGTCGCGCGCCATGGCTTCGCCCAATTCAGCGCCGTCCTCAATGGGGGCGGTGCGGTCATCCGTGATGCTTTCGGACCCATCTGGGCGAAGGACTTCGCCCCGCAAACGCAGGGTCGATCCGTCCAGTTCTGCAAGACCCGCGATTGGGGTCTCGCAAGACCCGTCCAGCGCGGCAAGGAAGGCGCGTTCTGCGGCGAGACGCTGACCTGTCGGCGTGTCGTGCAGGGCTTCGAGAAGGGCCGCGGTGGCGCTGTCGTCGGCGCGACGTTCGATCCCAATGGCGCCTTGGGCGACGGCGGGCAGCATATCCTCGGGCTCGATTGCGGAGGCTGCGACATGCGACATGTCCAAACGGTTCAAACCCGCCATTGCAAGGAACGTACAATCCGCGACACCGGCCGACAGTTTTTTCAATCTTGTCTGTACGTTACCGCGAAATTCCACTGCGTTCAGGTCGGGGCGGAAATGCAACAATTGCGCGCGACGGCGAAGAGACGAGGTGCCGACGGTTGCGCCTTGGGGAAGTCCCGCAAGCGTGGTCACATCAGGGGACACAAAAGCGTCGCGTGTGTCTTCGCGGGGCAGGTAGGTGTCGAGCAACAGGCCTGCGGGCTGCGCAACGGGCATGTCTTTCATGGAGTGCACGGCAATGTCGATGCCGCCAACCAAAAGCGCTTCTTCGATCTCTTTGGTAAAAAGCCCCTTTCCGCCCAATTCCTTGAGCGGTTTGTCTTTGGCTATCAGCTGTGCATTGTCACCTGAGGTGGTGATGACCACGATGTCAAATGCATCTTCGGGCAGATCAAATGCCCCCATCAGACGGCGTCGGGTTTCATAGGCCTGAGCAAGGGCCAGCGGAGAACCACGGGTGCCGATTTTGAGAGGCGAAGCGGGGGAAGGCTTGGTTAAAGTCATGGGAATTGATCTAATCCTGAGCGGGCGGTCTGGCAAGCGCGGATGGGGTTGAGCAGGGTTTTCCAAGTGGGAGCGGACAAAAATGTGGGGTGGCGGGGACAGAGTGTCGCTGTGAAGATGTTTTGATGTGATAGGACATGCAAAAGCCTGCGATTCCTTGATACATGTCAACGAGATGCATTTTTGGCGCACATATGAGGGTGAGCATGACAAAAGAAAAAACAATCCTGCGGGCGTTGGCCGGTGAAACCCTTGAAACGCCACCGATCTGGATGATGCGCCAAGCGGGGCGGTATCTGCCGGAGTATCGTGCGACGCGGGCGCAGGCGGGCGACTTCTTGTCGTTGTGTTATAATCCGCAATTGGCAGCAGAGGTCACATTGCAGCCGATCCGGCGTTATGGCTTTGACGCATCGATCCTGTTCGCTGATATTTTGCTTTTGCCTCAAGCGCTTGGCGCGGATCTGTGGTTTGTGACAGGTGAAGGTCCGCGGTTGTCGACGATTGAATCACAGGCGGATTTTGACAAGCTGAATGGTGTCGGTTCCATTCACGAAACGCTCAATCCGATCTATGAAACCGTGCGAATTTTGCGCCGTGAATTGCCCAAAGAAACCACGCTGATTGGCTTTGCCGGTGCGCCTTGGACGGTGGCGACGTATATGGTGGCGGGGCGTGGCACACCGGATCAGGGGCCGGCCCACAAGCTCAAGGACGAGAACCCCGAAGTGTTCGACCAGATTATTGACCGGATCAGCGAAGGCACTGTGGATTATCTGTCCAAACAAATTGAGGCAGGCGCCGAGGTCGTGAAGCTGTTTGACAGCTGGGCTGGATCGCTCAAGGGCGCGGATTTTGACCGCTATGCGCTTGAACCAACAAAGAAAATCATTGCCGAGCTAAAGGCGCGCCATCCCGATGTGCCAGTGATCGCTTTCCCGCGGGGCGCGGGGGAACGCTATGTCGGGTTTGGCAAGGCGACGGGTGCGGATTGTGTGGCGCTGGATGACGGTGTGACGCCTCAGTGGGCCGCTGCCAACGTGCAAATCGATGGCTGTGTTCAGGGCAACCTGAAATCCAGCCATATGGTGACCGGCGGGCAGGATCTGGTGGATGAAACCCGCAAGATTGTGAAGGCTCTGGGCAACGGGCCGCATATCTTCAATCTGGGCCATGGCATCACGCCGGACGCGGATCCGGAAAATGTGCAGTTGATGATTGATACGGTGCGCGAGCGTTAACCACGTTTTTCCAACGTCGGTATCGCGTCAGTATCACGACAGTTTTGCGGAGGTGCGCCAAAGGCGCGCCTCCGTTTTCGTTAAGGGACCGCGCGTTGTGGCTTATGGCATTGAGGGGGCCAGCCCCCGTCCCGCCGCTGGCGGGACACCCCCGGGATATTTGAGGCAAAAGGAAGCGTTGGGTCGGCGCTAGATCGCGTTCAGATCGCGGAGGATCTCGTCCGTATGTTCGCCGCGTTTTGGGGCAGGGGGGATGGCTGCTGTTTGCCCGTCAAAGCGCGGGGCGGGGGCGGCTTGTAGGTGTCCGTTGGGGGTTTGCCATATGTTACGGGCTGCGGTGTGCGGTGCTTCGGCAGCTTCCTTGGGGGAGAGCACGGTGGCGACGCAGGCGTCGGAGCCTTCAAAGAGCGCTTCCCAGTGGCTGCGCGGTTGGCTGAGGAAGAGGTCGGTGAGGCGGGTGGTGAGCTTGGGCCAGAGCGCCTTGTCGTGCTGGCGGGTAAACTCGCGGTCGTCTGTCAGGTCGAGTTTGGCGAGGAACGCGGCGTAGAATTGTGGCTCCAGACATTGCACGGAGAGGTAGCCGCCGTCGGCGCAGGCATAACTGCGGGACCAGTGGGGGCCGTCGAGCAGAGATGTGCCGCGTTCCGTGGCGAGGCCGCCGGCCTGTTTCAGGGCCATCAGCAGGGTCATCATATGTGCGGAGCCGTCGACGATGGCGGCGTCAACAACGGTGCCTTGGCCGGTGCGTTGCGCGTTAAGGATGCCGGAGAGGATGCCGATGACGAGGTAGAGCGCGCCGCCGCCGATGTCGCCAACCAGCGTGGCGGGGGTGATCGGTGGCGAACCGGGTTCGGACGCGTAGTGCAATGCGCCGGATTGGGCGATGTAGTTGAGGTCGTGGCCTGCGGTTTGCGCACGCGGTCCGGTTTGGCCCCAGCCTGTCATGCGGCCATATACGAGGTGCGGGTTGTCTGACTGCAGGTCTTCGGGGCCGAGGCCAAGGCGTTCCATCACACCGGGGCGGAAGCCCTCGATCAGCCCATCAGCGGTGGCGATGAGTTTTTTGGCGGTCGCAAGGTCGTCGGGATCTTTGAGGTCGAGCGCAATCGAACGTTTGCCACGGTCCAGCACGGATTGATCCGCGGTGATCGCCGCGCCGCCTTTGCGGTGGATGGTGATGACGTCTGCGCCAAGGTCCGCCAGGTGCATGGCGGCGAAGGGGCCGGGGCCGAGGCCCTCGATTTCGATGATGCGGATGCCTTGGAGCATGGGAGATGTCCTTGAGGGAAGGGCGTGGCCCGACCTTGGCGGCCGGGCGCGTGGGTCAGAGGCCGTTCAGCCCGCCGCCGACGGTGAGAACCTGCGCGGAGACATAATTGCTTTCGGGACAGCACATCAAATAGACGCCGTCGGCGGCTTCTTCTGGTGTGCCGGGGCGGCCGAGAGGGATCACCGCAGCCGCGCCGGCGGCCATTTTCTTGGGGATGCCGATGCCGACTGTGTTGCCGTCGATCTCTATGGTTTTCTTTTCATCGGTGCCCTCGGTCAGGCGGGTTTCGATGAAACCAAAGGCCACGGCGTTCACGCAGACCTTTAGGCGGCCCCATTCCTTGGCCATGGTCTTGGTCAGGCCGAGAACCGCGGATTTTGCCGAGGAATAGTTGGCTTGGCCAAAGTTGCCGCCGGTGCCCGCGATGGAGGAGATATTGACCACCTTGCGGAAGACTTCCTGACCGGCCTCTGCCTCTTGTTTGGCCGCGCCTTTGATAAAGCCGGAGGCCGCGCGCAGGATACGAAAGGGGGCTTTGACGTGCACGTCCATCATGGCGTCAAACATGTCGTCGGTCATGTGGCCGATTTGGGCGTCCCATGTGTAGCCCGCGTTGTTGACGATGATGTCGATGGAGTTCCATTTTTCCACGCCTGCGCCGATGAACCGTTCGGCAAAACCGTCTTCGGTCACTGAGCCGACCACGGCGATGGCGGTGCCACCGGCGGCGGTGATTTCATCAACTACGGCTTGGGCGGGACCTTTGCTCAGATCATTGAGGACAACGTTGGCGCCTTCGGCGGCGAGTTTCAGAGCAACAGCGCGGCCGATGCCGTTGCCTGCGCCGGTGACATAGGCGGTTTTGCCGGTGAGTTTCATCAGGGTGTCCTCAGTCCAAGTCGAGCGATCGGGCGATCACTTCTTTCATGATTTCATTGGTGCCGCCGTAGATTTTCTGTACGCGGGCGTCGGTATAAAGTTCGCTGATCGGATATTCGGACATGTAGCCATAACCGCCGTGCAGTTGCAGGCATTCGTCGACGATTTCGCATTGGGTTTGCGTGCCCCACCACTTGGCCATCGCGGCTTTCTCCGGCGTCAGTTTGCCGTCGTCCAATTCCGCGAGGCATTGGTCACAAAACGCGGCCAGCAGTTCGATTTTGGTGGCGGCTTCGGCGAGTTTGAAACGGGTGTTCTGAAAATCCATCACGCGCTGACCAAACGCTTTGCGTTCCTTCACATAGGCCAGTGTGTGCTCGAGCGCGCATTGCGAAGACCCGAGCGCCATATAGCCAAGGATCAAACGTTCCCACGGAAGTTGCTTCATCAGCTGGATAAAACCCTGGCCTTCTTCGGTGCCGATCAGATTGGTGAGCGGTACGCGTACGTCCTGGAAAGACAGCTCGGCGGTGTCGTTGCGCTTCATACCCATTTTCTTGAGGCAGCGGCCGACCTCAAAGCCTTCGAGCCCTTCGGTTTCGACCACCACAAGCGACACGCCACGTCCCTTGGCAGAGGGGTCGGTTTTCGCGACCAGCACGATCAGATCGGCAGAGCCGCCGTTGGTGATGAAGGTTTTGGAGCCGTTGATCAGGTATTCGTTGCCGTCGCGGATGGCGGTGGTTTTGACCGCTTGCAGGTCTGAGCCGGTGCCGGGTTCGGTCATGGCGATGGCGGCAACTTTGTCACCCGATGCAAGGCCCGGCAGCCAGCGGGTCTTTTGTTCTTCGGTGCCAAAGGAGGTGATGTAATGCGCGGCGATGTTGTGAACGGACACGCCCCAACCGCTGTCGCCGGCTTTGGTTTGTTCAAGGAAAGTCACAGCATCGAAATGGCGCGACAGGCCGAGGCCGCCGTATTCTTCGGGGAAAGTGGCACCAAGGATGCCGAGCTCGCCGGCCTTCTTCCAAAGCGATTTGGGGACAGCGCCGGCTTTGGTCCAGGCGTCTTTGTTGGGGGTGATTTCCTCGTCAAAGAAGCGTTTGACGGTGCTGGCGAAGGCTTGCTGGTCTTCTTGCATCCACATGTGATTGGGCATGTTGGGCGTCCTTTGAATGGCGGTTAGACAGCGATGATCGCTTCGCCTTTGAGGGTTTGGGTGCCGTCGTCGATATGGGCTGCGAGTTTCAAGGTCAGCAGCGTTTCGCCGTCTTCTTCGCGGCGGTCTGTGACCTCGCCTGTGCAGTCGACAATCGCGCCCACCGGTGTGAGCGCGGTGAACCGCGTGTCGAGGTGGCGGACGTTGGCTTGGCCAGCAAAGTTGGTCACGAGGCGGCCGAGCTGCGCCATCGACAACATGCCGTGGGCAAAGACGTCGTCCATGCCAGCCTTCTTGGCGAAGTCCAGATCGATGTGGATCGGATTATGATCGCCAGAGGCACCTGCATAAAGCGCAAGCGATTTGCGGGTGACGGGGCCGAATTTGTGATCGGGGATCATGTCGCCGATTTGGGCGTTTTGAGGTGTAATTGTCATGGTCTGTCTCCCTTAGCCCAGCCGGTGAATGATGCCGCGGGTGGCGGTTACAATCGGGCCGCGCTCGGCGTGGGTGATACGGGTGGTGACATGGGCGATCTCAAGCTTGCCGCCTTTAGGGTCGGAAAAGCCTGTGACCTCGTTTTGCACCGACACAGTGTCGCCTGCGTACATCGGGCCGTGATAGTCGTAGGCCTCGGTGCCGTGCAGCAGCACGCGCAGGTCGCCGTTGATCAGCGTGAGCAGATCGGGCTGGTCTTGGCGGGCGGCTTTTTGCCCTGCAAAAGTGCCAACGACAACGGCGTAAGTGGCTGGGGCCAGAACATCGGGGTGGCCTGCGGCCTGAGCGGCGTCGGCGTCCAGATGCACGGGGTCGGCCTCGCCGATGGTTTCGGCAAAGAAGGCAATAGCGCCGCGTTCGAGTGTGACCTCGACGGGTGGCGTCACGTGGCCTTCGGTGGATCGGTCAAAAATTCCCATAACGTTTATGCTGCCTGATAAAGGGTCACGACGCAGGCGCCGCCTAGACCAAGATTGTGTTGCAGTGCGGTCTTGGCGCCGTCGACCTGACGGGCGTCGGCTGTGCCGCGCAGTTGGTGGGTGAGCTCATAACATTGTGCCAGACCGGTCGCGCCAAGCGGGTGGCCTTTGGACAGCAGACCGCCGGACGGGTTGGTAACATATTTGCCGCCATAGGTGTTGTCGCCATCCGCGATAAATTTCTGCGCGGTGCCTTCGGGCGTCAGGCCCAAGCCTTCGTACGTGATCAGCTCATTATGCGCGAAACAGTCGTGCAGCTCGACCACATCCACGTCGGCGATGTCGATGCCGGATTGGTCCTGCACCTGTTTGGCGGCCTCGGCGGTCATGTCGTAGCCGACGACCTGCATCATGTCGCGCGCCTCAAAGGTCGACGCATAGTCAGTGGTCATGGCTTGTGCTTTGATGCGCACGGTTTGGTCGATGCCATGTTTGGCGGCGAAGCTTTCAGAGCAGAGGATCGCGGCGGCGCCGCCGCAAGTGGGCGGGCAGGCCATGAGGCGGGTCATGACGCCATCCCACATGACGGGGGCTGCCATGACCTGATCGGCGGTGATTTCCTGATTAAACAGCGCCAGCGGATTGTTGGATGCGTGGCGGGAGGCCTTGGCGCGGATCTTGGCGAAATCGGTCAGCTCTGTGCCGTGCTTCTCCATATGCGACTTTCCGGCGCCGCCGAAGTAGCGCAAAGCCAAGGGAACTTGTGAATTGCCAACAAGGTCGTCGCAGGCCGCATCAAAATCATCAAACGGTGTCGGGCGGTCGGTCCAGTGGCTGCCAAGCGCGCCGGGCTGCATTTGCTCAAACCCTACGGCCAGCACGCAGTCTACGACGCCGTGTTCGATCGCTTGGCGTGCCAGAAACAGCGCGGTGGAGCCGGTGGAGCAGTTGTTGTTCACATTCACAATCGGAATGCCGGTCATGCCCACGTGATAGAGCGCTTTTTGTCCGCAAGTGCTGTCGCCGTAGACATAGCCTGCGTAGGCTTGCTGCACGTCGGCGTAACTCAGTCCCGCGTCTTTGAGAGCGGCGCCAATCGCGGTGGCACCCATGGCGTCGTAACTGTCGGATGCGCCCGGTTTGGCGAATTTGATCATGCCGACACCGGCAACGATGGCCTCAGTGGTCATGTGATGTCCTCCCTGATGTTGCGCGGAGTATCGGCTTGACGGGGGTATCTGGCAAATTCAATGTGAGCGTAAGGTATTCCATTTGTGAATACATGGAGGGACGACATGAACCTAACGAAGTTGCGCTATGTCGTGGCCGTGGACCGCCATTCTGCGATCACAGCGGCGGCACGCGCGCTGAACGTGACGCAATCCGCCGTGACCAAGGCGGTGGCTGATGTGGAGCAGGAGGTCGGCGCGGCTTTGTTTGACCGGCACGCGCGCGGCGTGGCGGCGACGGCGGCAGGGCGGGCGTTCATTGATCGGGCGGCGCGCATTCTGGCGGACATGGATCAGCTTGTGGCGGATGTTGGCGCAGGGCGGGAGAGTCGTGAGCAGGTGTTGCGCATCGGGGTGAGTTCAAGCTCGCTCGAAGGCTTGATGAGCCGCGCGATTTGGGCGCTTGTCGGGGCGCATCCCGAGGTGCGGGTGCAGATGCGTGGCGCACCGTTTGAAGCGGCGGTGCAGTTGTTCCGGCAGGGTGATCTGGATGCCATTGTCGGACCGGCGCGTCCCTTGATGGCGGAGGCAGGCGTGCGGTGCGATCCATTGCCGCCACTGGTGGCACAGTTTTACGTCAGGCGGGGGCATCCGTTGGCGGGGCGATTGGTGACGGCAGAAGAGGTGGCCGCTTTCCCGCTGATTGTGCCGGAATTGCGGGGGCCCTATGCGGATCCGATCCAACATTTGATGCAGCAAATCGACGGTGATCCGGCGCGGCGGCTGCATATCATGGAGGATTTCACCATGGCGGCTGGCCTGATCGAGCGCAGCGAGGCCATTGGCGTGGTGGTGGACAGTTATGCCAGGAGCCGACAGTTTCGGTCGCGGTTTGATGTGCTGGACTACGGCCTGCAAGAGCCGTTGCCGATGGCCGTGGCGTATCGCAGCAGCGGACGGCAGGATCGAGCGTTGGGCTGGTTTCGCAAGGCGGTTCAGGATTATCCGCCCACGTCCGACGGACCGTTGCCGTAGCGTTCAGGCGGCGGGGGCGAGGGAGGTCAACGCGGATTTGGTATCGCCCCAAATGGCGGGCAGTTGGTCCAGATGGTGGCGGGTGTCGGTTTCATTCTTGGCGTTGGCGCTGGCCTCGGCTTGCAGCAGCGTTTGGCGCAAGTGGGCTGCGCCGAAAACGGCAGCGCTTCCGGCGACGGTGTGCAGACGCGTCGCGATGGCGCCCAATGCATCGTCCTGCAAGGGCGCGGTTTCGGCGATCAGCGCCTCTGCCTCTGCGATAAAGCGGGTCAACAAACGGCCAAAGATGGCGTCGCCCATACCGTCGCGGTTGGCGGCCAGTTGGATGGTATCGATCAGCGGCGCGGTCTTGGCCTGCGGCGGCATCTGCATATCGGCCATCGCGCCGCGCATTTCCTGAAGGCTGAGCGGTTTGGGCAGAAATCCGTTCATGCCAGCGGCGATAAATCGGTCCCGTTCCTGCGGTTGGATGTTGGCTGATACGGCGATGATCGGGACATTCCGGCTGGCACCGTTGCCGCAACGAATGGCGCGCGTCGCTTGTAGCCCATCCATGCCGGGCATGGTGATGTCCATGAGAATGAGATCAAACGGGGTCTGCGCTGCCTGGTCAACGCCGGCTTGCCCGTCTGCGGCCGGGACGACGGTATGGCCGTCCTTTTCCAGCAGTTCAGTGGCCACTTCGCGGTTGATCGCGTTGTCCTCGACCAGAAGGACAGACATGCGCGCGGCGACGGCGTCTTCTTGTGATGAAGTCTTCGCGGTGCCTGGGGCGCGACCCTGTTCCATCGGCAGGCGGACCCAGAACGTTGCGCCTTCGCCCGGTGCCGTTTCCACGCCGATAGTGCCGCCCAGTCCCTGAACGATCCGGCGTGTGATGCCAAGGCCAAGGCCGGTGCCGCCTATGGCGCGGCCAAAAGATGTGTCGGAGGTGACAAAATCGTCAAACACATTGGCAACGTCATTGGGGGAGATGCCGATGCCGGTGTCGATCACACGGAATTCGATTATTGGCTTGTCACCCTCGAGGTCAGGCAGTTTTTCGATCTCTACCGTCACGCAGCCGTCGGGAGTGAACTTGATGGCGTTGCCCAGCAGGTTGAGAAGCACTTGTTCCAGTGCGGAGCGGTCGGTGCGGCCCCAAGGCATCGGCGCGCCGACCCAGTGCCAGTGCAATTCGGTGCCCTGATTGCCCGCCTGCCCGGATTGGCTGTCGATCAGTTCTGACAACAGCGCGTTGAGATCCGTGCTCGCGATGTCGAATTCGAGTTTGCCGGCCTGAAAGCGGGCAATGTCGAGCACGCTGTCGACATGGCGCATCAAGAGCCGGCCGGAAATGTCCATATTGCGCAAATATCGGGTTTGAGCCGAGGTCAGATCGGTGTCAGCCAGAAGGGTAAGATTGCCAAGCACCCCGTTGAGAGGTGTCCGGATTTCGTGGCTCATCATCGTGAGAAATTCGGCTTTGGCGCGCTCGCCCGCAAGCGCACGGTCGCGCGTTTCGAGCAATTCGTTTTCAGCAGAGACGCGTTTGGAGATGTCGTGAAGAAACGCGATGAACAGTTCTTGCTGGCCGTCATCAGCACGGTTGATCGACAGCTCAATAGGGAACAATTCGCCGCTTGCCCGTTTGGCGGTGAGGGTCACGCGCCCTTTGCCCTCGATGGTATCGGCCTCCCGATTCCGGATACGTTCGGCTGCGGCCATGTGGGTCTGTAGCATGTGGTCAGGTGATACCATTTCGATGATTTGACGTCCGCGCACCTCTTCAAAGCTGTAGCCCAAAATGCGTTCGGCTGCAGCGTTGAATTCCAGCACGCGACCGGTCAGGTCAGTCACGAGAACAGCATCCAAGGACGTTGTCAGGATTGTCTGCATGCGCTGATTTGCCTGTGCCAGCGCGATGCCACGGGCGCGGGATTTCCGGTAGATGGACAGCACGTAAACGGTGAGCGCGGCAAGCGTAACGAAGAGCGACAGGGCCAGCCCAGCCAACTGTTGCAGCATCGTCGAAATCGCCGCGCGATTTGCGTCTCCGGTCAAGGCAAAGAAAGTCAGGCCGCTGATGGACAGCGTGCGCGTGGTTTCGCGCAGATCTGCGGCGCGGCGGTCAAGCAGAGGCAGGGCCGCCACGAGATTGGCGTCCGATCCGTCGATCACCGGCACTGTGTCTTGCAAAATGTCCCATGTTCGGGCCAGCGCGTCGGGAAATTCAGTGATCTGATCCACCTGCCGGTAATACGGCGAGGTGCGCAGCGTGTTTACCCGACTGTAAAGGATGTCGAAACGCAACCGCAGGTAGCTAAGGTCTTTGTCTGACGAAAACAGGGCGTCGTTGACGGCGTTTTGAAAGTCGCTGGCTTCAACTTCGACTTGCGACAGAGACCAGCCGACGTTGTCTGATGCCTCGGGTTTGACGCCATCGAAATTGGAAATGACACGATAGGAAAGCGCCGCAGTCAAAACGATTAGCACCATGGCGCATAGGACAAGCGCGAAGCCAACAAGTCGGCGGGGATAGTTGGGGGCAGTGCTCGAAAGCGATGCGCGCAGCGACGAAATCGGAGTCGCGTGAGTGGCCGAAGACGTCATGTCATCAGATCCGAAAAGGCCAAGGGCGCGCGCAAAAACATGGGTGGAAGGTTAGTCTACGAGCTCAAGCCTGTCGAGTTGCCAGACACTGCGGGAATAGACCAAAGAGGTCTGGTAGTCAGTAGACGAATCGTAGGGGTAGATAATCCAAAGCGGGCCTTTATCGCGGCGGTGCATTGGCTCCCCGTTCATTTCATAGGCGAGGATGGGAGCCATTTCCCGTAAATCGGAGACCGGCATTTCGACCGCATAGTCGTTGATGGCCAAAGCCCGCAGCGTGCTGCTCGAACTCCCCAGTTCATCGAGCAGCAACGCTAGCGGTACACCCGTGAACACATGAACCCCTTCCGTCCATATGGTCGATGTCGACACCGTCTCTGCTGGCAATGCGCGCAGCATGTCGATGTCGAACTGAACCGTCTCGTCAGCGTTCTTGGCGCCGATTTTGCCTGACACGGTCAGAATGACGCTTCCGGAAGGTGCCGCCGGGGCGTCGTCGGCCGCTAGGGCCGTCGTGAGTGGTAGCAGCAGGCAAAATACGAAAGACACGGCAGTGCGAATTACGAAAGTCATGTCTTATTGTCCTGTTAGCTTACCTCGTTATTGCAGATGTTAGGCCACAACTGCACCGAGCAAAAGGATAGTTGCCTATCCATAAGGATAGGTTTTGCGTTCAGACGTGATGGAAATCAAAGTCACCGCGCACCGAAAATGGAAAACTTCGGTGGATGTTGCTGAGGCTTTTGGTATTCGGCCCACATGAAGTACACTAGAGATTGCCACCTGTGTCAGGTTAGGGAAACCCTGCCTTGCACCCCGGCGCCTGACGTGGGCAGTTGGAGGGGTAGATCAAAGGAAGTTCGTCGTGTTGATCCTCATCGCAGATGATCATGATTTGTTGCGAGACACGCTTGTTGCCTATGTGCAGACGGCGGGTGGAATCGACGTTCTAACTGCGCCGACTTTGGATCAGGCCATGGCCGTTATTCACAACGATGGACCGTTTGATCTTGTGCTGCTGGATTACAATATGCCCGGCATGAACCGGCTGGCGGGATTGCGGCGGGTGCTGGACCTGCCGGATGGACCCCGCGTGGCGTTGATTTCCGGCGAGGCGCCGCGGGCGGTGGTGCAGGAAGCCATCGACGCCGGAGCCGCGGGATTTGTGCCAAAAACGCTGCCGGCCAAGTCGTTGGTAAACGCCATCCGGTTTATGGCGGCGGGAGAACAGTTTGTCCCGCTTGACCTGTTGGCGCCGGCGGAACCCTCGACCCATCCGATGGCGAAGCATCTGACAAAACGAGAGTTGCAGGTTTTGGGGGGGCTGACCAACGGCAAGTCCAACAAAGAAATTGCCCGCGATCTTGGTCTTTCTGAGCCGACTGTGAAGCTGCACGTGAAAAACTTGTATCGTAAAGTAGGTGCTTCAAACCGCACGCAGGCGGCGCTTTTGGCGCGGGAAGCAAAGTTGTTCTAATTTTTCCCCCCATCAAAGGTTTGGGAACAGACGCGCATGCGGCTAGGGTTGGGTAACAGAAAGCCGTCGCCGGGCCGAGTCGCCTACATTTTCCGGCAGCGGATCCAGTTTTTAGAACAGGAGATTTCATGCGTCGGTTTTATGCTAAATGGTTGCTCGCTTTTGTTTTGGCGTTAAGCGCGGGGGCGGGCTTTGCGCAAGAAGCTCAGGAAGACGGTGGCGAGCCCGCCGATCCTTCGATGATGCGGCTCGATCCGCGCGCGATCGACATTGTCGAAAGTGTTGCCACGGTCCTGACGGCGCACGAGACGTTGGCGGTTAACTGGTTGGTGTCATATGATCAGGTGATTGACGGACGCGAAAAGATGACCCTTTTTCGCAGTGGGCGCACGATGATGGTGCGTCCGGACAAGTACTATGCCTATGTCGAGCAAGAAGAAGGGCTGCGGGAGTTCTTTTTCGATGGGTACGGGCTGACAGTGCATTTGCCTGAGTTGAACGCCTACACGCATATGCCGTATTTCGGCACGTTTGACGAGCTTACGAAAGCCGTGCGGGATGAGCACTCCGAAAGCCTTCCGGTCTGGAAAGTTTTTGTACCTGATTTTGCGGATCAGTTTTTGGGGGACATTACGGCTGCGGCCTATTTGGGGATCAAACGGGTCGCTGGAATAGAGGTGCACCACGTGGCCATGTCCAGTTATCAAGAAGACTTGCAAATGTGGATCACCACTGATCCGGTGAACCCTGTTCTCAAAATGATCGTTGGCACAAACCCTTATGAACAGGGGTGGCCGCAATATCGGGCGTATTTCAGTGATTGGGATTTTGCGCCGGAAATCGCCGAAGACAGTTTCACATTTTATCCGGACGATGAGGATGACCGATTGGTGTGGCCCAAGCGCAATAGTGATGTGACTGAGGGGGAGAATTAAGATGCGACGTCTGTTTGGATTTTTCCTGAGTTTTGTCATTGCCCTAACGCAAACGCCGGTGCCGTTTCTGTCTGGGTTTTCGGGGCCAGATGCGGCCTATGCACAGGCGCGGCGTGCCGGTGCGGGCGGCGGATTTAGCCGACAACCGACCGCGCGCCCCGGCGCGGCACGGACGCGACCGGCCATTCAGGCGCCAAGGGCGCGGCCGACGCCGTCCATTCAACCACGGCCTTCTGCGCCAAGCGCACGGCCATCGCGGCCTGCGACGCAACCAAGCCGGCCATCCACGCGGCCAAGTCAGCCGTCCACACGGCCGAGCCAGCCGTCAACACGGCCGAACCAGCCGTCCACGCGCCCGAGTCAGCCGTCCACACGGCCAAGCCAACCGGGAACGCGACCGGATCGTCCAGCGACATTGCCAAGCTTGCCAGGCAGCGGAGCGAGACCGCCGAGCACACGGCCGCCAGGCGTTAGACCGCCAGGTGAGCGCCCCGCTGGGTCCCGTCCGCCCGGCAACCGTCCACCTGGCACTCGGCCTCCGCCCTCACAATTGCCTGAATTCGGCAAGCCGGTGCGGCCACCCAAGCCGCCGGGATGGCGCCCGCCGGGGCACCGTCCGCCGGGATGGCGTCCGCCACATTATAACCCGCCCTACTATCGTCCGCCGCATTGGCATTGGGGCAGCTATTATTGGTATCCGGGTTGGGGATGGTATTTCACTGCTATCGTGGCAGGTTCGACGCTTGTCTATGTGACCTCTCTTCCGGACAAAAACTGTGAGAAGGTCAAAGACGGTTCTGAGACGCTCTATCTGTGTGATGGGGTGCTGTATCGTCCGACCTATCATGACGACACACAGGTCTATGAGGTTGTCACACCAACCGATGAGGAGGGTGCTGCTCAAGCCGAAACCATGCTCGGATTGTCGTTGACTTCGCCGATGACACGCGGACCTGCGGTGCGGGAATTGCAGACGCTGTTGGGTGGCTATGACTATGACGTCGGGGCCGTTGATGGTGTCTTTGGCCGGTCGACCGAAGCCGCGCTTTTGTGGCTGCAGTATGACTATGAGCTGGAGCAAACCGGTGCGGTAGACGAGCCCACGGCGCAGTTGCTGGGCATTTTGCCGCCGGATGAAGCGGAGACTTCTGAGGGTGATGCGGCCACGGCCGAGACAGCCGAAGGTGAGGAGGCTGAAGCGACGGAGGCGTCGGAAGGCGAACCGGACGCCGAAGCCGAGCCTGATCCCGCACCAGAAAGCGAAGAAGGCAGCAGCGCAGGAGATTGACGTCACGCGACTTTGAAAACCTATCAGGAGGGCGGTCACAGCGATGCGGGCCGCCCTCTTCATTTTGATCGCAGGTGTGGCGTGGTTGCACTAGCGGTGAACACGTCCAGCGGGTAGAGTCCGCAAGCTTGGTGGGGGCCAGAGCTGGGACGATTTGAGTTTATGGGCCGATTTGCCTCCACCGTTTTGGGCGCGCTTTGTATGTGCGCCTCCTATTTTCCAGCCTCTTTGCCTGCAGTGGCCGAAGACGGAGCGACCGTGCCTGTTTCAGAGGCGCGCGAGCGGCTCGGATTTGGCAATCTTTTTGTCAATGACGCGCTTGGCGACGGATACGACCGTTGGCGCAGCGGATCTTATAGCACGTCGCGCGTTTGGGGACGCGGCTGGGATGGGGCCTTGCCAGAAGAATTTGGCGATATTCTCGAGCTGCGGATTGGCGGCGAGATCATTTCACCTGCAAACCTTGTGGCGCCAGCGCCGGGCGATCGCCGGTGGGCGGGGTCGCTGTTTGTCGGGCTGCACACACATTTCCAGCGCGGGGGCACAGAATTTGCCTTGGGAGGCGATCTTGTCGCGATAGGCCCGATGACGCGGCTCGATCAGTTGCAAGGGGGTCTGCATGACTTGGTCGGCATTGATGGGCCGTCGGATGCCGTCCGGGCCGCACAGATTGGGGATCAGATTATCCCGCGATTTGTGGGCGAGATCGGACGCGATTTGAAAGTGGGCGAGCGGGGCACACTGCGTCCGTTTATGGAGCTGCGCGCGGGCGACGAAACCCTGGCGCGGGCCGGGTTTGATGTGACAATTGGCCAGTTCGGTCAGGGTGAACTTTTGGTGCGCGATTGGGTCACAGGGCACCGGTATCGGACCATTCGCAATCACCAAAAAAGCGTGTCTTTTGTTGCGGGTGCAGACATCGCCAAGGTCTTTGACAGCGTCTACTTGCCGAGCAGCGACGGCTATCAGCTGAGTGACGAGCGCAGCCGCGTGCGCGCGGGCATTCATGTGCGCGGTGAGGCGTATCACGTGTTTTACGGGGTAAGCTGGTTGAGCAAGGAATTTAAAGGTCAGAGCGACGATCAGTTGGTCGGTGCAATCAAGCTGGACTTTAACTTCTGAGGCTAAACGGTATCAGCCAATCACTTTTTTTAAATTCGGGCTAGGCACGTCGAATCGGCTTTGTTAACCTGTCGTTAATAAAAAAACTAAATGGCAGGTTATCGGGCAATGAAAACGGGCTTTCGTGGCACGTTCGTCATCTCCTGGTCGCAAACAGAAGTAGATGGTCTTAGGGCCGCACCGGTACAAACGCTGGAAACAGGCGTGGTGTGGTCGTGGACTGGGGATGCCGTCCAAGTGGACGGCTCCGGCACGCTTTTGCGTCTCGACCATGGGGAAGAAGGGACAAATATACGAAAACGGGCGGCGCGCATTGTGCGCCGTTTGGTAGGCGCAGCTGTAACCGGGGATGGGACATCAGTTGACCTTGGACATCTGGAGGGAGACGATCCGCTCATGGAGGGCGGTTTTGTCGTCACCGACGGAACGCACAGCTTTACTGCGACAGTGATCGAGGTGCCGGGCAGTGCACCTTTGTTGATGTTTTTGGACGAGCTTCCGCCAAAAGGGCGTGAGCTTTGGGTTGTGCATCATTCTATGGAAGCGCTTGAAACGCGCGCGCCGGGAACGGCGGGCGCCGGGGTGATTTGTTTCACACCGGGCACTATGATTGCGACCCCTGAAGGGCCACGTCGTATCGAGGATTTGCGGGAAGGCGATCGTGTGCAAACCCGCGACAACGGTGCGCAGGATGTTCAGTGGATTGGCAGCCGGCGTATGACCGGCGCGCGTTTGTTCGCGATGCCAAAGCTGCGGCCAATTCGCATTCGCGCGGGCGCGCTGGGCATTGATCGTCCGGACGAAGAACTGCTGGTTTCACCTGATCACCGTATGTTGGTGCGCGGGGCGGCGGCACGGGCGTTGTTTAATACAAATGAAGTCCTGGTAGCGGCGCGAGATCTGGTGAACGGGTCAAGCGTGGCGGTGGATCATGCGCTGCGGGAGGTGACATATGTGCACCTGTTGTTGCCAGGACACGAGATCCTGTGGGCCAATGGGGTTGAGAGCGAAAGTTTTCATCCGGCAAACGCCGCTATGGAGTCGCTTGCGGACAGTGATCGTGCACGGCTGTTGGAGAAGCTGCCGGAGTTGGAGATCAATCCGCACACCTATGGACCCTATGCGCGCCGAAATCTGACTGCGAGCGAGGCGGCGATACTGATGCACGACGCGGCCTGAGAATGTCGCAGTGTTAGAATGCAAAATGTCCTGATCCAACGGATCGGGGCGTTTTTTTGATGGCTTACGACTGCCGAAGATGGCGTGTTGGTTTGTCTAGGGAGCCATGCAGGAGCAGAGAATGGCAGGTTTGAGCCCAGATTTCCCATTTTCTGTATGACTGCGAACGGCCGCTTTTCGGAAAATCATGACTTTTCCAATATCGACCTGATCTAAAAGATAGATGCCTAGCTCAGCCAGTCACGATTGTTGCTGACAAGCAGAGGCGTCTGATCCGTATCTTCCATGAGGGTCACGCTGTCCCCTGGAGCAAGGCGCAGTATCTCGCCCGCAGCACAGGCATGCCGGATACCGTCACACCAGACTGTCCTGCCTTGGGCCACCGCGAAGCCACTTGCGTCATCGAAACCAAAAGCTCGACCACCCCGCAAGCCGTTGCGCAGTTCGAACAGGAACAGGCCCATCTCTTCGATGTTGCCCGTTTCGCAGTTGGTGATATCCACCGACAGCGGGAGGCGACCACATGTTTGGCTTTTCCCCAGCAGATCTGTTGGTTTTGAGGAGTGGAGGTCAGGGGGTCTTGAACGCGTGCCCCTCCGCATCGAAGTAGTGAAGATGAGTATTGTGGAACCGCAGACCAATTCTGTCCCCCGGCTTGAGGGGCGTGTCGCCATTAATCCGGAACGTCACTTGTCCGGCTTTGCCGCAATCCATGACCACGAACGTGTCGGCACCCAAGTATTCCAGCACGTCGACGGTTCCGTCAATAACTGCGGAGCCGTCAGGCGCCTGCTCGATATGTTCGGGGCGAATGCCAATGTGGCGAGTGCCATCGGGCATTCCCGTGAGCTCTACGTTTGAAACGTCTATCAGGTTCATGCGAGGGGACCCAATAAACTGCGCGACAAACAGGTTCGCAGGGTTCTCGTAAAGATCGCGCGGCGTGCCGATTTGCGCGACTTTGCCTGCCTCAAGCACGACGATCCGATCCGCCAGCGTCATGGCTTCGATCTGATCATGGGTCACGTAGATCATCGTGGATTTGAGCGACTGGTGAAGCTTGGCAATTTCGTAGCGCATTTCCACTCGAAGGGCGGCGTCTAGGTTTGACAGGGGTTCATCGAACAGGAACGCCGTGGGGTCACGTACAATGGACCGCCCGATGGCCACGCGCTGGCGTTGCCCGCCGGAGAGGTCCTTTGGTCTGCGGTCCATATAGGAATCCAGCTTCAGAACCTTGGCTGCAGCATCTACTTTTTCGGCCACTTCCGCCGCCGGAAGCCCAGCGGACTTGAGCGGGAAGCCCACGTTATCGCGCACCGACATATGCGGATAAAGTGCATACGACTGAAACACCATTGCAAGGCCGCGTTTGCTCGGCGGTTCCGCTGTGGCATCGCGACCTGAAATCATGATCTGGCCGCGCGATGTTTCTTCAAGCCCTGCAATCATGCGCAGGAGCGTTGATTTTCCGCAGCCAGATGGCCCAACGAAGATGATGAATTCCCCTTCGGCGATATCTAGATCTACACCTTTGATGACCTGAACGTCGCCGAACCACTTTTCGACTGCTTTGAGGGTGATTGATGACATCAGGCGGCCCCCCTTTGGGATTGCAGATCGTCCCCGGCCCAGCCGAGCCAGACGGCGGCGGTCCATGTAAAGGTGCCCCCGCCGGCGGGCGTGCCGTCATGTGGGTGATAGTATTCAGCAAAGCCG
Organism: Shimia sp. SK013; assembly: GCF_001292625.1. Taxonomy (GTDB): domain Bacteria; phylum Pseudomonadota; class Alphaproteobacteria; order Rhodobacterales; family Rhodobacteraceae; genus Shimia. The sequence continues at coordinate 161,407 of NZ_LAJH01000014.1, read as the reverse complement.
TTTTGCTGCATCAGTGTCGCGGTGTCTGAGCGGATACGCTGTGCGAGCGCTGTCACGCCTTGTTCTTCCATGCCCGACCCCACCAGATAGTTCATGATCGGCCAGGTTGGCCCTCGCCAGTAGCGCAGGGGTTCAAAGCCATCTGCGTCCGGATCGAAACTGGAAATGGCGTAGGTCACATTTTCGACCATTCGAGTGACCTCCGGCAAGGCGGCGGCGTTGTTGATGCCGCCGTACCAGCACAGCGCCGAGGCGTTGGAGAGCACGCCGTTGAAGTTTCCCGCACGGGTGTCGCGGCTGTCGTAGGCTTGAAGATCCTCGTTCCAGAGGGTTTTTGCCCCGTCCTCAAGGATCGCTATCCAATCTTCGATTTCGGTCACGTCGTGGCCAAACTTGCGGCCCATGTCGATCATATCGCGTTGGGCGCGCAACAAGGTGAAGGTCATCGTTGGATCGGCGACGCGAAACGGGTTGATGTCGCGCAGTTTCGCCTGATCCCAGTTCACCGACACGCCCAGTTGCACCAATTTGAGATAGCGGTCGTAATCATATTTCGTTGGGCGCATGGCCGGATCGACGTGGGATGTATCGCGGCGGGTGTATTCGCCGACGTCTGACGCATCGATCGCCTTCATCGGGCCATCCCAGTCGGGCGCATTGTCTCGACCTGCCTCCCACGGGTGGGTGACGCAGACGGCGCCACTGTCCAGCCGCCACTCCATGAACCAGCGATGCCAGGCGTTGAGTTTGGGCCACATCGCGCGGGCGCGTGGTTCTCCGCTCGGGTCCATCTTTAGCATTTTCGCCATGAAGGTTGCGGCGACGGGTGGCTGACTGATTCCAGAGGACGCGATTGGCCCGCGGCCAGACCAGACGTCCGGCCCGGGAAAATAGCCGGGATCAGAGCGGTGAAAGAGGATGTGTGGCACCATGCCGTCCTCCCATTGGCCCGACAGCAGCGTCTCCAATTCAGTCCAGCCACGATCGGCGTCGAAGGTCGTGAACCCCCAAGCGGCAAACGCGCTGTCCCAATTCCATTGGTAGGGATAAAGCCCGTGGGTCGGCAGGGTATATCCGCCCTTGTCGTTCATGCGCAGTATGTCGCGGGCCTGCTCGTGCAGATTTGTTTGGTCCATCATTTTATCCCTTCACCGACCCTGCGGTCAGCCCTTTCGTCATAAAGCGTTCCAATCCGAGGAAGATCACCATGATCGGCACCGTCGCGATGACGGCGCCTGCCATCAGGTGCTGGCGCGGAATTTCAGATGAGTTGAGCGACGCGATCCCCCGGGTCAGGGTAAATTTCGACGGGTCGTCCAGCAGCATAAACGCGAGCAGGAATTCGTTCCACGCGATCATGAAAACGTAGAGGGACACCGACGCCATCGCAGGCAAAGACAGGGGCAAAGTGATTTTCCAGATCACCTTGAGGCGCGAAAGCCCGTCCATCAGGCCTGCTTCTTCGACCTCTGCGGGAAGCCCGCGAAAATAGCCTTGCAGCATGTACAGCGCCACAGGAATTGTTGTGACTGGATAGATCATAACGATGCCACCAATCGTGTTGCGCAGCCCAGTCATCGAGTAGGCGATGTAGATCGGCAACGCGAGAACGATCATCGGCACCATGTAGATCAACAGGATCGCGCGTGAGAACGCGGCCCGCCCCCGGAACCGCAGTCTGGCCACGGCATAGGCACCAGGCACCGCGAACAGCAGCGTGATGAATACAGTCAGAACTGAAATAACGAATGAGTTGAGCAGATAGGTGCCGAAGTTGAACTGGTTGAACAGTTCTTCGTAAGACCGAAACAGCTCCCAGCCTTTGGACAGCTCGATACTAAAATCGAGCGGGTTTTGCATCAGCTCTGACTGGTTCTTCAGACTGGTAAGGACCATCACGTAAAACGGTATCAAGACGATTGCGGTGAAGAAGATGTAGCCAAAGCCAGAAAGAAACCGGATCACCGCCGCCTCGAACACGTGGCGGTTGTTTGCGCCCAGTGCCATGTCGTCAAGGATGATCCAGAGCCCGAGGACGGAAAACCCGGCTGCGGCCAGTGCCCCAATCACGCCCGAGAATACCGAAACGGTTTCAGCGATGACCAACGGGCCGTAGCCGAGATAACAGGCGATTGCGACGAGCATCGCCGCACCCATCGGTTTCCATTTTGGTCCCGGCAGGCACGCCAACCCAAGAGCGGCACCCCAAACCAGAGAACCCAGCAGGCTCGGACGGAAGGCTTCGCCGGTGGCAAAACTGAGAGAAACGGCGACGGTTGTGGCGATCAGAAACGTCCACAGAATTCCGATGATAACAGCGGTCACAGAGCCTTGGCGCAGCATGGTCATCATAGCCCTTCCTCGCGGCTGATGAAGCGGAAGAAGAACGCCGAGAACAGCAGTAGGCAGCCAAAGATCACGACGGCCACTGCCGCCCCCGCCCCGATATTGGAAATCGCAAAGGCCTGTTCATAGACGTTCACAGTCAAAGTCCGTGTTCCGGCATTGCCACCGGTCAGCAGGAAAATGTCGTCGAATTTGTTGAACGTCCAGATGAAGCGCAACAGGAACAGCACCGACAGAATGCCCAGCAATTGTGGCACAGACAAATACCAGAACTGCTGGAACGGGGACGCGCCGTCCATGTCGGCGGCCTCGTACATATCTGTATCAATCGACTGCATCCGCGCCAGAATGAACAGGAACGACAGCGGGAAATAGCGCCAGATTTCAAAGACCGTCACCATGATCAGTGCAAGCGGTCGCTGTCCAAAGAAATTGATGGATTGTTGCGTCACGCCCATTTGGATCAACAGCGCGTTGGCCGAGCCCGAGAAGGGATCGAACAGGATCACCCACGCAAAGGCCACTGCGATAACTGGAGAGACGTAGGGAAACAGATAAAGACCGCGCAGGATGCCCTGCCCACGGAAGGTCTTGTTCAGCAAAAGAGCGGCGAACAACCCAAAAAGGAGCGCGCCAATGGTTCCGAACACAGTGTAAAAAAGCGTAGTCCACAGCACTGTCCAGAATTCCTCGCCGTTGAAGATGCGTGCGAAATTATCGAGCGTGAACGTGGCGTTTGTCATCACATTCGACGAGCGGCCTTTAATATCAGGGTCGATGTCCTGAGGTCTAATCCCTGAGTCCAGATAGGCCTGTGCAACAATCACCGGCACCAACAGCGTTTCGCGATAGCCGCCTTCCCAGTCGCCAAGATCACAAGCGAAGGCATCGCCATCCAGAGTGCAGCGCGGGTCAACTTCTGTCACGGTAAGCCCAGCGGGGATCGTGTCTCGGAAAGACACTCCGGAGATGGGTTGATCCTTGGACGAATTGCGCAGGCGATACCGGATCGTGGCTTCGTCGCCCGCAACTTCCGGATTGCCGCGCAGGTCTTCTCGCAACACCACTTCAGGCGGGCGCAGGTCAGCCAGCGAGACTGGTTTCACGCTGATCCAGAAGATCGCGAGCAGTGGCAATATGACGACAAGGGCGACGATGCTGATCGTCGGCAACAGAAGACCCCACGCCAGTCGCGCTTCAAGACGCGCAAGGGGGCCGGTGCCCTTAGGGGGGACAGCAGCAGTCATGACGGAATGCTCCGGTTTGGTCGTATGAGGAAGCGCGGCGACACGTGGCCGCCGCGCAATTTTGGATCAGCGAAGTTTAATCAATCGCTGCAATCGCGTCGTTCAGTGCGGCGACAGTCGCCGGACCATCACGCTCACCATCGACATATTCACGCACCAGACGGTTGATCACCATGCTGTTGATGATCTTGGATGCGGCTGCCAATTGACCATCAGCCACGCCCCAACGCTGCGCCACGTCCAGACCGCCAACGATCTCCTCGATCATTGCCGCATCATAGAGGTTACCCAACGGCGCTTTGCGGTCTACACCAACGTCCAATGTCGCCCAAAGGTCGGCGAACTGCGTTGGATTGCCGGCCGTGCCGCGACGCACAGGGAACTTGCCCTCTGGCGCAATGGCAAGCGTCTGCCCATAGCCTTCGTTCATCGAATAGGCCACGAACTCCATCGCCGCATCAGTCTGTGCATCAGACGAGATACCAAAATAGCGGATGTCACCCCATGCCGCGCCATCAGCGTTGGACGGGCCCGCAAAGTTAGTTACGATACCTGTGGCAGCCGCCAGATCACGCGATGTCGGATCGTCATTGATCGTGGGTGGAGCGCTGTCACGCAGACCAGCCAGTTCATCAAGGATGAACGGTGACCAAATAATCATCGCCGCATTGCCCGAGAAGTAAAGTGTACGGGACTGATCCCAGTAAAGCTCACCTTCCGGAGATGCGTCCACGATGGCCTTATAGAATTCCAAGACTTCAATCGTCTTGGCTTCGTCCAGCGGCTGAACGCCATCTGCGCCCACAGGAGACACACCGTTGGCGAGGAACACATGCTCAAGCACTTGGCTCATGAAGCTTTCGTCGATCTTGGTCGGTGCAACGAAGCCATACATTTCAGGCGGGTTGTGCAAGGCTTCTAGCGCAGCGATGACATTGGCGTAGCTGTTTGGTGGCTCAAGGCCCGCCTCTTGGAACTTGTCAGCGCGGTACACGACCATCTGCGTCCAGCCATCAACCGGAACTGAGGCATAGCCGCCGTTTGAGGCCGCCATGTTCAACGCGCCGGGTGCAAAAGTATCAGCACCAAGGCCCTCGATGACATCAGTAGCAGCATCGGTATCCAGAATACCGTCCTCGGCCCAAGGCAGGGCATATTGCAGCGGGTGATAGATCACGTCAGGCAAATCGCCAGCAGCAAAAGCAGCCGTTGCACGGGTGCCAAGGTCGCTTTCGGTGACCGGGATCACCTCAACGGTGTGGCCTGACGCAGCGGCGAAATCAGCCGCCATCTGTTCCTGGCGCGCCAACCGCTCTGGCTGTTCTTCCGTTGTCCAGAAGCGCAACTCATCCGCACTTGCGGTCATTGCTGTAAGGGCAAGCGCTGTCGCGGCACCCGTCAACATGATGGATTTCGAGTTAAGATTCATTGTATTCCTCCCTTTTAAATCTCTATTTTCGTCTCAGTCCAACAACGCGATCCGCGCGGTCAGTTCTGTCGATGTAAGGAGCGGTGGTCCGGTAGACCCTCGCTCCTGTAGCGTTGCAGGAACAAGCTCCCGCAGCGTTTCAATGTCCTCACCGCCTATGCGGCGGATCAAGAGATTGCTCAGCCTACGGCCCGATGCGGTGTGATCGACGGCGAATGTCGTAAGTTGCGGCGTCACCATCCCGCCCTCAGGAATTCCGTCATACCCGATCAGGGACAGGTCAGCCCCGATCGTCAGCCCCAGATCGGCCGCGGTGCGATACACGCCGAGCGCTGCCATATCGACAGCGCAAACGATTGCCGTTGGCGGCGTGTCGGTGCTCAGCATTACGAGGCTTGCCGCCTCACCGCCTTCAATCGACATTGCGTCAGATTTCACATGCGCGGGGTCAGTCGTGAGACCAGCCTCTTTCATGCCCGCCAAAAATCCCTCAAGACGCAGGGCGGAATAGTTATACTGCACGCCGCCGTTAATGAATCCGATCCGGACGTGACCAAGCTTCACCAGATGCCGGACCGCATCGCGCATGGCGTCTTCACCAAGAATGTCATGCCAGGCACATCCGGCGGGATCGTGGCACCGTCCATACAAAACGAACGGGACGTCTGCATCGCGTAAGACAGTCACACGTGGATCATGGCGCAGCGTGCGCGGCAGGATAAAACCGTCGGCCTTGCGATCCTTGATCAGTGTTTTGATCGTGTCGATCGTCGCTTCGGGGCTGTCGGCTGTTGCGATCGTCATCGTCCAGCCTTCATCGCTTGCGCCCTGCGACAGGCCCGCAAGGAACGCTGCCAGAAACGGTCGGTGCGCGTCGTGGTCGGACAGCTGAACAACGAGGCCAAGCGACTTCGTTCGACCGGTGCGGATCGCCTGCGCATAGCTCAGGGGCTGATAGCCCATTTTCTCTGACATGCGCTGCACACGCAGCCGCGTACTTTCGGAAATATCGCTGTAGTTGTTCAGGGCACGCGACACGGTCGACTTCGTCAACCCAAGCGCATCAGAGACGTCTGAAATCGTCACACGCGAGCGTACACTCGTCCCTTCCTGCTGATCTATGCGTCTATTCATTTCGCTCCCCGAATCAAACTTGAGTTCCGAAACCGGTTTCGGCAAGGGTTTTGTTAAGTGATGCTCGAAGCGCACGAAACAGGGATGCGTCGCCGACGTGATGGTTTGAAGCCAGGCGAGGGCGAAAGAGACGTCGTTGTAAGCAACCCGTCTAACGCGCCTTACGCGTCATTTGCGTACAATCAAAACGACCCTTGGCACGGATCCAGCCTAGGTCTGATCCGTCCGCACGGCTGACATACCCAAGGGCAGGCGCTTTTGCGTCTCCCCCTTGGGTCGGCGCGGTGGTGCCGCGATTGAAATAAACCCCGCTTGACTCCCCCGCAAACGGGCGTATAAGCGCGGCTTCATTGGTGTTGGTGGCCCTCGCAAGAGGTTGCCTGTCATGTCGGCAAAATCCGGCAAGAGGACAACGCCCTTCTAAACCTTAAGAAGGAGAACAGCCGTGACTAAACGTACGTCTGCCAAACATAAAATTGACCGTCGCATGGGCGAAAACATCTGGGGCCGTCCTAAATCCCCAGTTAATCGTCGCGAATATGGCCCCGGCCAGCACGGTCAGCGCCGCAAAGGCAAGATTTCCGATTTCGGTACACAGTTGCGCGCCAAGCAGAAGCTTAAAGGCTACTACGGCGACCTGACCGAAAAACAGTTCCGTCGCATCTATGGCGAAGCCGAGCGTGTTAAAGGCGATACTGGTGAAAACCTGATCGGCCTGCTGGAGCGTCGTCTGGACGCGGTTGTGTACCGTGCCAAATTCGTTCCAACCGTTTTCGCAGCCCGTCAGTTTGTAAACCACGGCCACGTTCTGGTGAACGGCAAGCGCGTGAACATCGCGTCTTACCGCGTTTCCGAAGGCGACGTGATCGAAGTGCGCGAAAAGTCCAAACAGATGGTTGTTCTGCTGGAAGCTGTTCAGCTGACAGAGCGCGACGTGCCTGACTACATCGATGCGGATCACTCCAAAATGAAAGCGACTTTCGTGCGCGCACCTGGCCTGTCTGATGTACCGTACCCGGTTCAGATGGAGCCAAACCTGGTGGTTGAATTCTACGCGAAGAACTAATCTTCGCCGACATACCAAAGAGTTTTGCAAAACCCGCTGCCGCCGCGCAGCGGGTTTTCTTTTTGGCGAGGTGCGCCGTATGGCGGGGGGGGAAAACTGCCTACAACTCTAAGGGAAACGCGCAAAATTAACGAAAAATAAACCGCGGGATGCGCGAAATGCGGTTGGGGATTGGGCAAGAACTGCCTGCGTTCATTTCTGATTGGAAAGGTAAGATCGGATGGCAGTTACATTGCAACCAAATATGGTGTCGACCGCCCAGCAGCCGCGTGTGGTCGTTCTGACGTCTGTACAAAGCGCCATGGTGACGGCAGCTTTGACGAAATATGGCAGCAGGGACACCGGCAAAGTCGAGCAACCGGCCGTCAAGAAAGCCACGCACGAGGCAGATGCCCGTGAAGAGCAGGCGCTTGGCAACGAAGTGTCGGGTCAGTCGTTTGGCGCGGCGCAGCAGCGCGCGCTTGGGGCGCAGACGCTGGATGCATCGGTGATGACGATGATCACCACAGCTATCGCCCAGTTTGAGAGCGGCGGCGGCGGCGACTTTGCGCAGGTTATGATGGCAGAGCTTGAGGCCAACGGAGTGGACAGCACCAAGTCCTTCATCGATTTTTACGCCTGAGCGCACACAAGTCTGAAGACAGGCGGCAGGAGTGCGGATGATTGTTGTCGACCTATGGTTGGGTTTTGCTGTGGCAGGACCCTCTTTTGGCTATTTCTGCGGGTCTGCGCGACACGATGCATGGCCAAACGTTGCCTCAAGGGCGCATATTGGCGCAATGGGTCGCTGGTGGCTTTTCAATGGTGCACCGCACAGCTAAACACCTCTGCGTAAGTGGAGGATGTTATGTCAGTGATTTCGCCGCAGCCGGGCATTATGGATATCGACCTTTATGTCGGCGGCTCTTCAACGGTGGAAGGCGTGACCGATGTGGTCAAGCTGTCGTCCAACGAAAACCCTCTTGGATCGTCGGATGTGGTTAAAGTGGCCCACGCCAAAACCAGCCACAACCTGCATCGCTATCCGGCGACGGATCATGCCGGACTGCGGGCGGCGATTGCGGATGTGCATGGGCTGGACGCGGAGCGCATCATTTGCGGTGTTGGCAGCGATGAGGTGTTGCAGTTTGTGACGCAGGCATTTGCCGGCGAAGGCGATGAGATCGTTTATCCCGAGCACGGGTTTTCGATGTATCCTATTTTGGCCAAAATGGTTGGCGCCAAACCGGTTGCCGTGCCCGAGCGCGAACGCACCGTGGATGTGGACGCCATGTTGGCGGCCTGTACGAAAAAGACCAAAATAATGTTCATTGCCAATCCGGGAAACCCGACTGGCACGATGATTGGTGGCAACGAAGTGGCGCGGCTGGCGGATGGCCTGCCGAAAGGCTGCATTCTGGTACATGACGGCGCCTATACCGAATACGTCGAAGGCTTTGACGGCGGGGCATCCTTGGTCGAGTCGCGCAGCAACGTGGTGATGACGCGCACGTTCTCCAAGATTTACGGGCTTGGCGGATTGCGGGTTGGTTGGGGCTATGCCCCGAAAGAAATTATCGACGTGCTCAATCGGGTGCGCCAGCCGTTTAACCTGTCAAATATCCAGATGGATGTGGCTGAGGCGGCGGTGCGCGATCAAGAGTGGGTCGCGAAGTGCCGGACCGAAAATGCGCGTATGCGGGCGTGGCTTGCTGAGGCGCTTGCGGAAAACGGCGTGCCGTCTGACACTTCGACCAGCAACTTTATTCTTGCGCGGTTTGCGGATCAGGCCGAGGCGGAGGCCTGTGATAATCACCTCAAGGGTGAGGGGCTGCTGGTACGGCGGGTGGCGGGCTATGGTCTGCCCAATTGCCTGCGGATCACGGTGGGCGATGAACCGGCCTGTCGTCGGGTGGCGCATGCTGTCAAAAACTTCAAAGCCGAGTATCACGGCGGGTCCAAGTGAGCGCGCCGGTTTACGAAAAAGTCGCCCTGATCGGGCTGGGGCTGATTGCGTCATCGATGTTTTGGGCCATAAAGCGCGGCGGGTTGGCTGGCGAGGTTACCGGCTTTGCGAAATCTGCGGAAAGCCGCGAGACGGCACGCCGGATCGGTCTGTGTGACACTGTTTGTGACAGTGTGGCGGACGCCGTGGAAGGCGCGGACCTGATTGTTTTATGCGTGCCTGTGGGCGCGATGGATTCTGTTGCGGCAGAGATTGCGCCTGCGTTGAAGCAAGGCGCGACGGTCACGGATGTAGGCTCGGTCAAGCGCAGCGTGATTGACGCCGTGGCACCGCATTTGCCGGACGGCGTGCATTTTGTGCCAGCGCACCCGCTGGCAGGCACGGAACACTCCGGTCCCGAAAGCGGGTTTGCCGAGCTGTTTGACAACAGGTGGTGCCTGTTGGTGCCTGTGGAAGGCAGTGATCCGGCGGCAGTTGCGAAGCTGCGTCTGTTCTGGGAAGGCATCGGTGCCAATGTTGATGAAATGGCGGCGGATCACCATGATTTGGTGTTGGCTGTCACCAGCCATGCGCCGCACCTGATTGCTTATACGATGGTGGGTGTGGCGGATGATCTGCGCCGTGTGACCGATAGCGAAGTAATCAAATATTCCGCTGCGGGGTTTCGTGATTTCACGCGGATCGCGGCGTCGGACCCGACGATGTGGCGGGATGTGTTTCTCAATAACAAAGACGCCACGCTGGAAATCCTTGGGCGCTTTACCGAAGAGCTGTTTGCCCTGCAACGTGCGATCAGAACCGGCGATGGCGAACATTTGCACGACTATTTCAGCCGCACGCGCGCCATCCGGCGAGGCATCATCGAAGCGGGGCAGGATACGGCCGCGCCGAACTTTGGCCGCGAGGGTGGCAGCCGGTGACCCTGCGCGGTGTCATAGGGCTGGCTATTGCTGCGGCTGTAATCGCCATGGGCGGCATCGCAGCCGCCAATGCACCAAAATCCAGTCTGCGACCCGTTACACGCGAACATGTGTACCCTGTGGCGTTGCCGGCATTGGCGCCTGAACGGTCATTGCGACCTGTGCAACGTCCGGCGCGGATCGAACGCGCAGGCAGGAAAACGTCCCGTGCTGCGGAGGCTGCGGCGGCTGTTCCCACCGCAAAGTCCACGCCGAAACGTGCTGAGCCCAAAGTCACCCAAACGGCGATGGCGTCGGGACGGGATGGCGCAGAAAATGACACGGCGACACAGCGCAAAAGGCGCAAACGGTTGCCTGAGGGCATGAGTTACCTGTGCAAAAGCCGCAATATCATTGGCACATCCCATGCGCCGGTGCCGGGAAAACTGGCAGGTTGCGGTATTAAATCCGGCGCGATCAAGGTCTATCAAGTCAGCGACGTTGGCCTGAGCACGCCGGCGGTGATGACCTGTGACACGGCGTTTGCTTTGCAGCGATGGGTCGACAGTGGCGTAGCGGATGCGGTCAAGCATTTTGGCGGCGGTGTTGCCAAGTTGAAGGTGGCGGCGGGGTATTCCTGTCGTACCCGCAACAACCGCAAGGGCGCCAAAATCAGCGAACATGGCAAGGGGAAAGCCATTGATATTTCAGCGCTTTACACCAAAAGTGGCGACGAAATCTCGGTTCTGAACGATTGGGGCAAAGGCAAAAAAGGCCGGATGCTCAAAGAGATGCATCGCAGCGCTTGCGGGCCGTTTGGCACGGTTCTTGGCCCCAACGCCGACCGTCACCATCGCGACCATTTCCATTTTGACGTCGCGCGCCATCGCGGCGGGCCATACTGTCGTTAACGCAGCACGAGGCGCGGTGCCGGACCGATTGGGATCGGGCCAAAGCGGGTCGCGCCGCCTTTGAAGCTTAGCGGAATATCGATTTGCGCGCTGTTGCCTGACAGGCCAGCGACAAAAGTGAGCGCCTGTTCCAGCGTATCCAGAACGGCGGGGGCGAAATTTTCGTTGGCGCGGGCGACGGCGATCATGTCGCGCCAGTTCACCAACCGGATTGTGATCTTGCCGGTTGGATACCCTAGATTGTCGATGCGAACGGCGCCGGCGGCGTTGAATTTAAGATCCCCCCAGACGATGTCAGCGCGTTTCAGATCAAGGGCTGTGGGCTGAGGACGGGAGTCCTCGATCGCGGTCAGATCCCATGGACGGGAGAAGGTTGCCTCCAGATCGGCTTGAAACACCTCAAAGCTGCGCGGCAGATCGACGTCAGTGGGCACAAGGAAGGCAGCAGGCGGTGCGAGATCTTGGGCGCGCAAGGCGAGTCGGTAGGTGGCGCTGGGCGTGTCGCTGTTGTCGGGGGCGGGTTGTCGAAGCAGGGCGAGGTCGATGCCTGACGCGGTCAATTGCCAGTCCAGCGAAGAGGTCAGCGCCAGCGTGTCGATGTCGAGGTTGACGCGTTCCACCGTCAAATCAGAACCGGGTTCCACAACCAGAGACGCCTGCATGGTTTCGGTTTGGACGGTGAGTTTCTCGGAGGGCACAGCCAGCGTCTGGTCATTGGGCCAGGTCGCGATCAGGTGGTGCGGCTTGTAAGTCAGCGCAAACAGTTGAAAAAACGGTGCCTGCCACGCCACGCCGGTGTCGGGATCGGCCAGCGTGATGTTGTCGAAAGTGGCGTCGACGCGATAGGGGAAGCCTTTGATTGTCAAATCGTCATAGCCCGCCACCCAACCGTCGGCGCGACGGTCCTCAAACCATGTGGCAAAGCCGGTGCTAGCGCCACGTGAGCCGACAAACCACAGACCGGTTACGGCCAGCGCAACAAGCACCAGAAGTCTTGCCATCCATCTTGTTGTCCACTGGATCATCGCGCGCACCCTTTTCGTCGTCCTGTGTTTGGTGTTTAACCCGACCGCAGACAGGGAACCAGCAAAAGGCGCAATGGGCAGATGTGGGTATTCGGATACGGGTCGCTGTTGTGGAATCCCGGTTTTGAGGTCAGCGAACAGGCGGTTGGCACTTTGCACGGCTGGCACCGCAGTTTTTGCATGCGATCGATCCATCATCGCGGCACCGATGACCACCCCGGTCTGGTTCTGGCGCTGGACGCCGAGGCAAGCGCGCACTGTCAGGGTGTGGCGTTGAAAGTGGCCGCCGGGCAGGAGGCAGCAACGCTGGAATACCTGCGCGAGCGTGAACTGGTGAGCTCGGCCTATTTGGAAGAAACCCTTCCTGTTGTGCTGAGGGACGGTCGCGCTGTGGCGGCTGTGACTTATGTGATTGACCCCCACCATGTGCAGTACTGCCACCTGCATCTGGAAGAGCAGGCGCGCATTATTTCGACCGCCGTTGGCGGGCGCGGGCCAAACACGGAATACCTTTACAACACTGCCAGTCATTTGACCGAATTGGGCATAGAAGATGCGGACTTGGACTGGTTGTCGCTGCGTGTGCGCGAATTGGTGGCGACTTGAAGTAACGTCATGTGGCAGAGCTGAAATTTCTTGGCAGCGCGGGTGCTTGCCAGTAGGGTGGCGCCAGAAAAACAAGTGTCAGGACATGGGCTCATGGAGCAACCGGACCGTCAAGTCGAGCCGAAATTCAAAAGACCTGTAACCCAGATCCTTTACATGCTGGTCGTGTTGGGTGCGACCGGGTTGGGTGCATCCCTTGCGTTGCCAAGCGTGCTCGATGTGTTCCTGTCCAATGTCTATTTGAACGGGTTTATCTTTGTCGTCTTTTTGATTGGGGTATTAGCCACTTTCGGACAAGTGCTGTCATTGACGTCGTCGATCCGCTGGATCGAGGGATTTGTCGGGCTGCGGGATAATTATGACGTAAACGCGCCGCCCAAGTTGTTGGCGCCTTTGGCGGCTTTGCTGCGGGAGCGCGGCGCAAACGGGCAGATCAGCGCGTCCTCGACACGGTCTATTTTGGATTCGGTGGCGACGCGGATCGATGAAGGGCGCGAAATCACCAGATACCTCGTCAACACGCTGATTTTCCTAGGGCTTTTGGGGACGTTTTACGGGTTGGCGACCACGGTTCCGGCCGTTGTGGACACGATCAAGAGCCTCGGTTTGGCGGAAGGCGAAAGCAGCGCTGATGTTGTAGGACGCCTTTTGGATGGTTTGGAAAGCCAACTGGGCGGCATGGGTACAGCCTTTGCATCCTCGCTCTTGGGCCTGACGGGATCCTTGATTGTTGGTTTGCTTGAACTGTTTGCCGGCCATGGGCAGAACCGGTTTTACCGTGAGTTGGAAGAATGGTTGAGTTCGATCACGCGGGTCGGCTTTAGCTCGGGCGAAGGCGAGGGCGGCGACATTCACGTTCTGGGCGCGGCCTTTGAACATATGTCGTCTCAGCTTGATGTTTTGCGTGAAACCATGGTGGCCACGGCGCAAGAGCGCAACGAAGGCGGCGGATCGATGAACGAGCTGGTGGAGGCCATTCACCGCATGACCGACCGGATTGAAACGCAAGCGCCGGCCACGCAGGTTCTGCTGCGCGTGGCTGAGGGACAGGAACAGCTGATCCATCAGCTTGCAGCGCGGGGCGAAGACAGTGATGGCGGCGTGGATGCCGAAAGCCGGATGCGCTTGCGGTCGATCGACGTGCAAATGTTGCGGATATTGGAAGAAATCAGCGCGGGGCGTCAGGAAAGCATGGCGGAGTTGCGCACCGATCTGGCAGCGTTAAACCGCAACGTGCGGCAGTTGGGGCGCGTTCAGGACGGTGGCAAGGCCAGGCCGGTTGGCAAGGTCCGTCGGCGCGAACCGCCTGCGGGTGGCGGCGGGCAGGAGAGCTAAGCTATGGCCCTCAGTCGCCGCACGGGACAACGGTTCCAAGCCTCGATCTGGCCCGGTTTCGTGGACGCGATGACCGGGCTTTTGCTTGTGCTGATGTTTGTGCTGACGATCTTTATGATTGTGCAGTTCGTGTTGAGCGAGACCATCACCGGACAGGAGACCGAATTGGATGCGCTTCAATCCGAGGTGGCTGCATTGGCGGACGCTTTGGGGCTGGAACGCACGCGCACCACGGACCTCGAAGGCGAGTTGGGTGGGTTACAGTCAACATTGAGCGACACGCAATCGGCCTTGGTGGAACGCGATGCGTTGATTGCTTCGTTGACGGCGTCACGGGATCGGCAGGCGGCGGATCTGGATGCGGCACAAACCGCAATCACATCGTTTGAAGCTCAGGTTGCGGCATTGTTGGCGGATCAAGACAGGGCTGCGGGCGATATCGCCGCGCTTGAAGGCGCGCGAGATGCGTTGTCCGATGAGCGTGATGCTTTGAACCTTGCGTTGGCGCAGGCGCGAGGCGAGGTCGACGCGCAAGTTGAGCAAGCGCGGTTGGCGGCGGCCGAGGCGGACGCGATGCAGGCGTTGATCGAGAGTTTGCGCTCGGAAGTGACTGAGGGCGAGATCCAGATTGGAGATCTGGAAGGGCAGTTGTCAGATGAGGAGCGCGCCCGTCTGTTGCAAGCCGCAGCGGCAGAGGAATTGCGCACCCGATTGGAAAATGCTGACGCCGAGCTGACCGCGATGACCTTGGCGCTGGAGCAGCAGCGACAAGAGGCGGAAGACACGTTGACGTTGTTGGCCGCAGCGAAGGCAGCAGAGGACGACCTTGAGATCAAACTGGCGGCGGCGTTGGTTGAAGGACAGGACGTTGGCGCCGATCTGGCGGATACGGTGCTAAAATTGGCCGCGGTTGAAACGGAGCTTGAAACACGCGGCAGCGAATTGGCGTCGACAAAAGCCGAGCTGGCTGCGGCATTGTTGGGCGTGGAGAAAAGCAAATCCACCGTTGCGGAATTGTTGACGCAACTTGCGTCGGCAGAGGCGGCGCGCGCCGGGGCAGAGGCGCAGGTCGGACAGACCTCTGGCGATCTGGCGGTGCTTGAGGCGAAACTGGCCGAGGCTTTGCAGGCGAAACTGGCAGAGGAAAGCCGGGCGAGCGATGCCGAGGCAACGCGGGACGGGTTGCAAGATGTTGTGGCCACGCTTGAGGAGCAACTTGCAGCGGCGGTGGCCGCACGTGAGGCGGCGGAAGTTGCAGTGCAGTCGGCCGAGGACAATGGCAGTTCCCTGCGGGAACGGCTGGCGACGGCCTTGGCAGCAAAACTGACGGCGGAAAACGCGCTTGGCGATACGGGCGAGGTGCGTGAGCAACTGGCGGCGGCTTTGGCGGCAAAGCAGGCAGCGGAACTGGCTGAGCAGAATGCGATGACCGAGGCGGAGCGACGCGACGCGCTTTTGGCTGAGGCCAACAAGACGTTGGCGTCGGAGGAGGCCAAATCCGCGGAAAGCCTGCGCAAAGTGGAGGCGCTCAATCAGCAGATTGCGGCGTTGCGCACGCAGTTGGGCAGCTTGCAGGCGTTGCTGGATGATTATGCGGACCGCGATGTGGCCGCGCAGGTTCAGATGGAATCGCTTGGTTCGGACCTGAATGCTGCGCTGGCGCGGGCGGCAGCGGAAGAGCGCAAACGGCGTTTGTTGGAAGAAGCGGAAACGGCACGGCTTGAGGCGGAGAAAGCGGAACTTGAAGCGCAAACGCAGGATCTGGCGCAATATCGGTCGGAGTTTTTTGGCCGGTTGCGCAGCCTGTTGGGCGCGCAGGAAGGCGTGCGTATCGTTGGGGACCGGTTTGTGTTTTCGTCGGAAGTGTTGTTCCCGCCAGGTGGCGCGGACCTGTCGTTTGAAGGCGAGGCCGAGGTGGCGAAAGTCGCGGGCATTCTGTTGAACGTGATCGACGACATTCCGGAGGAAATCGACTGGGTGCTGCGTGTGGACGGGCACACGGACGATGTGCCAATTTTGGGCGGAACCTTTGCCGACAACTGGGAGCTCAGCCAGGCACGGGCGTTGTCAGTGGTGCGCTATTTGATTGACGCATTGGGATTGCCACCAGAGCGGCTCGCGGCCAACGGGTTTGGGGAATTCCAACCGTTGGATCGAACCGATAGCGCCGAGGCACGGGCGCGCAACCGGCGGATCGAGTTGAAGTTTACCGAGAAATAGGCGCCGTTAATTGACCGTCAAAGACGTCGTGGTCTGATCCAGAATTCGGCCTTCGCGCAGGAGTTTGATGTCTCCGGCATAGGTGCCTTTGGGCCAGCCGCGTTTTGGCGTGCGTTTGCCAGCCGCGCGGAAATACTGGGCCTGTTGTTTTTCGAGTGTCACGGATGTCGACAGTATTTCGCCCTTGGGGCCAGTGATTGTGATGTCCAAAATGTCGCCCGGGCGGCTGCCAAAGCCGAAGGCGAACACCACCATCGCGTCTGCGTCAAACCTAATTTCGGCGCGTCCTGCGGCGCCGGATTTTACGTCGGTGTAGTCGGGAACGCCGGTATCAAATCCCGCTCGGATCAGACCGCCGGGGACATATGCCAGTGGGTCGCCCCAAAGGGAATTCCCGCTTTCGCCGCATGTGTCCGCAGAGGCGTCTGGCGAAAACGGATCAACAACCCGGCCCTTGTGGCGCACCGAGATATGCAGATGTGGGAATTGTGTGCGGCCTGAGAGGCCGACATGGCCCAAGACCTGACCGGTGGCGACCACCTGCCCAGCAGCAACCTGTACCGAGCCTTGTTTGAGGTGGCAATATTGGGTTTCCCAACCGTCCCCGTGGTCGACGACCAGCCCGTTTCCGCAGTCGCGCCCTTTGACATAGTCGGCGTTTTCTTTGGTCAGAAGCTGGTCGCGCATGTCGTTGCGCGTGCCTTTGACCACGCCTGCTGCAGCGGCAAGTACGTCAACGCCCAAGGCCATGTCCTCCAAAGTGGGTAAGGCGAAATCCGTGCCTTTGTGGCCGTCATAGCTGAGCGGGCCACAGGAAAAATCGAGGAAGCCATCGGTGGAATTGTGATCGACGTAGTTCTGGATGTAGCAGGTTTCGCCCACGTCGCAATCAACGGGGGTCTGTAAAACAGGCGCGCCCGCGACCGGAAAGGCCGCGAGCGCGCAAAAAGTAGCCAGCGTCAGACGCACTGTCAGTCGGCGGTCAGCAGTGGTGGCTTGTCGCCGGAGATGCGGCGTTTTTCTGGGCCGGACATGTCCAGCACCAGCTTGCCATCCTTGACCTTGACCTTAACAAGCCCACCCTTGGCGAGTTTGCCAAACAGCAGTTCCTCGGCCAGAGGCTTCTTGATGTGTTCCTGAATGACACGGCCCAGCGGGCGTGCACCCATTTTTTCGTCATACCCTTCGTTGCCAAGCCATTCTGCGGCCTTGGGCGTCAATTCGATGGTGACGTTGCGGTCCAGAAGCTGCACCTCAAGCTGCATGACGAATTTCTCGACCACCTGCATGATGACCTCTTTGGGCAGCGGCGCAAAGGAGATCACCGCATCCAGACGGTTGCGGAACTCGGGCGTAAAGGTGCGTTCGATCGCGGCGGTGTCTTCGCCTTCGCGGCGGTCGCGACCAAAGCCGATCGCGGATTTGGCTTGTTCAACGGCCCCCGCGTTGGAGGTCATGATCAAAACCACGTTGCGGAAGTTCACGGTTCGGCCGTTGTGATCGGTCAACTCGCCGTGGTCCATCACTTGCAAAAGGATGTTGAACACATCGGGGTGGGCTTTTTCGATCTCATCAAGCAAAAGGACGCAGTGCGGATGTTGATCCACGCCGTCGGTCAATAAGCCACCCTGATCAAAGCCAACATAGCCGGGAGGGGCACCGATCAGGCGGGAGACCGCGTGTTTTTCCATGTACTCGGACATGTCAAAGCGCAGCAGTTCCACACCCAGCGTATCCGCCAGCTGTTTCGCCACCTCGGTTTTGCCAACACCGGTTGGACCGGCGAAGAGATAGTTGCCGATGGGCTTTTCAGGCTCGCGCAGACCGGCGCGGGCCAGTTTGATCGCGGAGCTGAGGGATTCAATCGCCTTGTTTTGACCAAACACCACGCGCTTGAGAGATTTCTCCAGATCTTTGAGAACCTCGGCGTCGTCTTTGGACACGCTTTTAGGTGGAATACGCGCGATCTTGGCCACCACAGCTTCGATCTCTTTCACGCCAATTGTTTTGCGGCGTTTGGAGGCGGCTACGAGATGTTGCGCCGCGCCGGCCTCGTCGATGACGTCGATGGCTTTGTCGGGCAGTTTGCGGTCGTTGATGTAGCGCGCGGCCAGTTCCACAGAGGTCTTGATCGCATCGGCGGTGTATTTCACGCCGTGGTGCGCCTCAAAGTATTCTTTCAGGCCTTTGAGGATCTTGATGGAGTCCTCAACAGTCGGCTCACTCACGTCGATTTTCTGGAAACGACGCGACAGGGCGCGGTCTTTTTCAAAATGCTGACGGAATTCTTTGTAAGTGGTGGAGCCCATGGTGCGCAGCTTGCCGCCCTGCAATGCAGGTTTCAGCAGGTTGGACGCATCCATTGCGCCGCCTGATGTGGCGCCAGCGCCAATTACCGTGTGAATCTCGTCGATGAACAGAACCGAGTCGGGGTGCTCTTCGAGTTCGGTGACCACCGCCTTTAGGCGTTCCTCAAAATCGCCGCGATAGCGGGTGCCAGCAAGGAGCGCGCCCATATCGAGCGAGAAGATCGTGGTCTTAGACAATACCTCGGGCGTTTCGCCCTGAACGATTTTGCGCGCGAGACCTTCTGCGATAGCGGTTTTGCCAACGCCGGGATCGCCCACCAAGAGCGGGTTGTTCTTGCGTCGGCGGCACAGCACCTGAATGCAACGCTCAACCTCGGAATCGCGGCCGATCAACGGGTCAACGTCCCCCTTGCCGGCCTTGACGTTCAGGTCGACGCAGTATTTCGCCAGCGCGCTGTCTTTGGGTTCCTCTTCAGCGACACCTTCAAAGTTGGGCGTGCTGGTTTGGTCTTCTTCCGCGCCGGACAAGGGGCGCGGTTCGCCAAAGGCGGGATTTTTGGCGACGCCATGGGCAATGTAGTTCACCGCATCATAGCGCGTCATGTCCTGCTCTTGCAGGAAATAGGCGGCGTTGGATTCGCGTTCGGCAAAGATTGCAACAAGCACGTTGGCGCCGGTCACTTCGGTGCGGCCGGAGCTTTGCACGTGGATCGCTGCGCGCTGAATGACCCGCTGGAAAGCGGCCGTGGGCACAGCCTCGGAGCCCTCAATGTCGGTCACCAGATTGGACAGGTCATCGTCAATGAACTCGACAAGGTTCTGGCGCAACTCCTCGAGGTCGACGCTACAGGCCTTTAGCACGCGCACGGCGTCAGGCTCGTCCATTAGGGCGAGGAGAAGATGTTCAAGCGTAGCGAACTCGTGCTTGCGCTGATTGGCAAGCGCGAGGGCTGCGTGGATGGTTTGTTCGAGCGAATTCGAAAATGACGGCACTGTGGTTCTGCTCCCTCCGGTGCGTGAAACTGCGAAGTCAAAGGTGTCTTCGCATCCAGTATAGGGTTGTTACGTTAAAGTTTGGTCGATTGGTCGCTGTCTTCAAGGACTTTCTGCAATTTTAACCATAGAAAAAGACTGCACGGTTTCGTGAAGTGCTGTTTTTCAGGGTTTAAAAGCTGTCTTTGCGACGTCGGATTTCGGCAAAAACCTCTGTGGGTGCGGCGCCTTGCATGCCTACGACGGCTTGAACGGCAGGGTCATGGCCGCGCAAAAACGGATTTGTCGCCAATTCGTCAGACAACAGCGAAGGCACGGTGGGAATATTTTTTTCGCGATCAGAGCGAATCTTGTCGATGCGCATTTTCAGCGCTGGGTTGTCGGGATCAACCGTGATCGCAAAGCGCGCGTTGGATTCGGTATATTCGTGGCCTGAGCAAACAATCGTTTCAGGCGGCAGGGCGGCGAGTTTGGCGAGGCTGTCAAACATCACTTCGGGCGGGCCTTCAAACAGACGACCACAGCCGAGCGCCATCAGGCTGTCGGCGGTGAACACGGCGCCCGTGGCGGGGAAATAGAACGCGATGTGGCCCATTGTGTGGCCCGACACATCGATGATCTGCGCCGCTTCGCCACCGATTGTGACGCTGTCGCCTTCGGTCACGGAGATGTCCAGCGGGGGCAGGCGGCCTGCGTCGGCGGTGGCGCCGACCACTTTGGCGGGGTGTTGTGCCAGCACATCCGCCAAGCCGTCGACATGGTCCCAGTGATGGTGGGTCAAAAGCACATGGCTTAGCGTCCAGCCCCGGTCAGACAGCGTGTCCAAAATCGGTCCGGGTTCGGGGGCGTCCACCAGCGCGGTGTCGCCGCTCTTGTCGTCGTGAATCAAAAATGCGTAGTTGTCGGACAGGCACGGAATGGTCACGATCTGGAGGGGCATGGAATTTCGCCTTGTGATTGCTATGTTAGCTCTAAGATTTGCCGATTGGAGGCGCGGTTGCAATGCATCTTGATGTACAGGATCTACGCAATTTCTATTATCGCAGCACGTTAGGTCGGGCGGCGCAAAAGGCTGTGCGCGACGAAATGCTGGAACTTTGGCCTGAGGCGAAGGGGATGACGGTTGCCGGGTTCGGCTTTGCCGTGCCGCTTTTGCGTCCGTATTTGTCCAGCGCGCGGCGTGTGATCGGCTTGATGCCTGCACCGCAGGGCGTGATGCCTTGGCCTGCAGGCATGCCCAATGTGTCGGTGCTGTGCGGAGAAACGCTGTGGCCGATCGAGACCGGGCACCTGGACCGGTTGGTGATCATGCACGGACTGGAAACCAGCGACCGGCCATCTGATGTTTTGGTCGAGGCCAACCGCGTGCTTGGACCTGGAGGCAAGGCGCTTTTTGTTGTGCCGCATCGGTCGGGCCTGTGGTCGCGCAGTGACACGACGCCGTTTGGCTATGGCAGGCCGTATTCTACCAGTCAGCTGGAAACCCAGTTGCGCGCGCATGGGTTTATGCCGGAAAGGCATCGCGCAACCTTGTATCAACCCCCGTCGCACAAGCGATTTTGGCGCAAAACCGGTCGGATGCTTGAAGGGTTGGGAAAGACGATATCACCGGTGATGGCGGGCGGTGTGCTTTTGGTGGAGGCCAGCAAAAGGGTGCAGGCGCCAACGGGGCCTGGATTGCGCGAAGCGGCCAAAAAACCACTGCGCGTTTTCGCACCCGCGCCTGAAGTGTCTCCGGCCTAAGGGGTGGTGCTTTGGGACTCGTTGCCGGTCAGGACCCAGGGGCGGTCCATAGAGCGGCGGCGGTGACCGTGAGGCTAGCACCACTGTCGGCAAAGTTGCCGTCAAAGTCGTTCCAGAGATGCGCCACAAGAGTGTCCCCGACATAGACGTTGTCGACATGCGGCATGTTTGCGTCCGGATCAAATGGCTGGGCTTCGACACGGACGTCGCCCTCCAACCCGTCCGGCACCACCAGATCGAAGCTGTCGCCGCTGCCGTTGAAGTAGATGTTGGCTGGCGAGGCGGTGGCCATGTCGTCGTTGGTGACCACGAGGGTGTAGGTGTCGTCGCCGCCGGAGTGGAATTCGTCGACAAGCTGGCCCATGCGCATGATGTAGGTGTCGTTGCCCTCCCCACCCGAGAGCCGCAAAAAGGATTCTCCGCTGACGGCATCATAGGCGATGAAGCTGTCGTTGCCCTGACCGCCTTCCAGGGTGACATCGCCACGTGCGTCCTCGATTACGAAGGTATCGTCGCCCTGGCCGCCGTATAGGTTGGCCTCAAATGTGTCGGGGTCGCGGTCGTCATCATGGGCCAAGGTGAAGGTGTCGTCGCCATCGCCGCCAAGGACCGAGGCCTGACCTTGGCTGATGGTGGCGTGGTCGTCGCCGTCGCCCAAAAGAACGAAGGCAGACACATCAGTGTGCAAGTTAACTGTGTCGTTTCCGTCCAGCGTGGCAAACAGCCCGCCGTTTGCGGGCGTCAGGGCGTCAGCGCCAGCCGATCCCAGGTCGGCCAACAGCGGATCGTCCGTCAGTGTGCCGTCGTCCTGAAGGCGAGTGCTGAATTCGCCGATTTCCAACGTGCTCAGATCGATGTCGGCGAGACCATGCAGGCGGATCGTGAAATCCAGCGGATCGGCGCTTTCGGTGGAGCCGGGCATCGTGATGTGCAGGTCGAGAAAGCTGCCATCTTCTGCCGATGCTGCGCTGATATCGAGCAGGTTTTCATGCCAGGGGCCCACTTCGAGATCAAAGAGGTCGAGCCGAAGGGCATCCTCTGTCGGATCAAAGTCGGTGATTTCGATGTCAAAGGGGCGGTCAACGTCGTGGTGGCTTGGATCCTCGATAAAGAAGACGTCGGAGCCTGCGCCACCAGTCAGGGTGATCGGGTCGTTTTCCGCACTGGAATAGTCATGGCCCACGCGAATAAAATCATCGCCGGCGCCGGCGTCGATATGCTCTCCGGCTTGAGAATAGATGGTGTCGTCCCCTGAAGTGCCGACTACGTCTGGGTCTGGGTCCGGTGTGGGCTCATCGCCGGGGTCGATATCGTCATCGCTGCCGCCGGAGTCGTCGGCCATGCCGTCTACAACTGCAAAACTGCCGGCGATGCCGAGAAAAGAGAACAGAAGGATCAGGTTCATGCGACGTACTCTCTAACTACTCTAAAAATGCTAAGCCATCGGGATCTTGTTGACCACCTGCATTTCCCCCATGGCGGGTTAGGCCGCAGTTGCGATCGGCAGGATTTCGAATTTTCCGCTGTCCAGAGTGATGCGGTTTTCTTCGTCCAGATTGATAAGTTTCATCACCAGTGTGTCACCAACATAGACGTCGTCGCGCTGAACAACAGACCCGAGACTGGCGTCATAGCGTGGTGGCAGGTTTTCAATCCGCACCGAGTCCGCGAGATCGGCCGGCAGGGTGAGTTGAAAGCGGTCCTCAAAGTCCCAGACCACAGTAGACGGATTGCTGTTCTGCATCTGATCAGGGTCAACCGTCATAGAGTAGACATCGGCACCGCCAAATTGATCGTCGGACACATTGATGCCTTGGGCGAACAGATAGGTGTCGTCGCCTTCGCTGCCATCAATGCGCAAGCGAGTGTCTTCGTCGATCTCTACGCTGCGGGCGTCGATGGTGTCATCGCCTGCGCCGCCGTTCACAACCACCGAGCCGCTGTCGTGGTCGATGATAATCGTGTCGTCGCCGCGGGTGCCGCGCAGATCGAGATCGCCGACGTCACCCTGTACCATTTCGGTGGTTGAGTCGTTGGGGGCGGGCTCTGTATCTCCGGGTGCCTCGTCATCCTCGTGAGAGGCGTTCGCGTCGGCCAAATAGATGCTGTCGGGGTTCACGGTTGAGATGCCATCAAGGCGCACCACAAAATCGCGCGCCGATTCGGGGCCGGTATCGGGATCAAACACGGTGACGCGCACATCGACGTAGCTGCCATCGTCGGCGGGTTCCAAAGTGAAATCCTGTGGCGTTTCTGTACTGGTGCCAGGGGCGTCTGAGACGACTTCGAGTGTCAGCACGTCTTCGGTGTCGTCAAAATCGGAAATGATCACATCAAAGGGGCGGCTGTCGCCGTCGCGATGCGGGTATTCGGCCACAAAAGTGTCCGCGCCATCACCACCAATGGCGAGAATCGGATTGTCCGAGTTTGGGTGTAGCAAGAGCGTGTCGTCGCCCTCGGTACCGGTGACCCTGTCGTAGCCGCCGTCGGCCGGGTCTTCTTCTGTGTCATCGTGGTCAGGTACGTGTTCATAGTCACCCGATCCCTGATCGACATCGCCTGCATCCGGCAGTGCGCTGCCATCATAGATGTCGTCATCGGGGACGTTGCTGTCCTGCGGGTCAGCAGGCAGCGGCAAAGAGCCAGTCAAATTTTGCTCTGCCTCATCGGCCTC
Source organism: Shimia sp. SK013 (assembly GCF_001292625.1). Taxonomy (GTDB): domain Bacteria; phylum Pseudomonadota; class Alphaproteobacteria; order Rhodobacterales; family Rhodobacteraceae; genus Shimia. The sequence goes on along the minus strand of NZ_LAJH01000014.1, from coordinate 137,525 downwards.
GGTTGCGTCATCGGCGGCGTCGATGTCTATGTCGTCTCCGCCAACGGCCCCGCCAAGCAGAGCGGCTGCGCCCAGCCCCAAGATAGAGAGAATGATGATCGTGCTCATGCTGCACCTGAATTCTGGTTCCGATTTGATTTCATTTCCGGATATCGGCAATTGGTATCCAAATGGATAACGGCGCCGAAGGTATTTCGGGGTCAAATGTAGTTTGGCGTCGTTCGGCACGCCGAATATGCGGGCTTTGAGCAGCGGGAATCGCGGAAAAAGAGGATTTTACAGGCATTTTTTTTCCCCAAGGTCACAGGCAAAGGGTCGCACCATGGCTAACCCCTTAAAAACAGAAGGTTTTGTGCGAATTTCGATTATATCGAACGTAGTTGATAGCTGAGCAAGCGTCTGCTACACCCGCCTCGGATTTGCCGCCTTGTCATGGACAGGGCAAGAAACGTCCTCGTAGCGTGCATACAATTGTATGCTGCAATCGAGGCCAGAAAGCGGAAGGGTGGACGTGTCCGAACCAGCTTCGATCTCCTCCGGCATTGCCAAACGCTATGCCGCCGCGGTCTTTGAGATCGCATCCGAGAACAAGGCGCTTACCAAGTTGGAAAGCGGTCTTGACGATCTCAGCGCAGCATTGGACGAAAGCGCCGAACTGCGTGATCTGATCAATTCGCCTCTGGTGAGCCGCAATGAGCAGGGCAACGCCATCGCAGCCGTCGCGAAAACCATGAAATTGCAGCCCGTGCTGGTAAATGTTCTGGGCCTGATGGCCGAGAAGCGTCGCCTGTTCGTGCTGCCTCAGCTGATTGAACAGCTGCGCGCCATGATTGCAGACCACAAAGGCGAAGTAACCGCCGATGTGACATCTGCCAAAGCATTGACCAAAACCCAAAGCGACAAGCTGGCGAAAACGCTGGCAGCCCGTGTGGGGAAAGACGTCAAGATCAACGCGACCGTCGACAAAAGCCTTGTTGGCGGTCTTGTAGTTAAAGTGGGCTCGAAGATGATCGATACGTCGATCCGCTCCAAGCTCTCTTCCCTCCAGAATGCAATGAAAGAGGTCGGATAATGGGTATCCAAGCAGCCGAAATATCTGCGATCCTTAAGGAGCAGATTAAAAACTTTGGCCAGGAGGCCGATGTGGCCGAAGTCGGTCGTGTGCTTTCCGTCGGTGACGGTATCGCGCGCGTCTACGGCCTGGACAATGTCCAAGCCGGTGAGATGGTTGAATTCCCTGGTGGTATTCAAGGCATGGCGCTGAACCTGGAAAGCGACAACGTAGGTGTCGTGATCTTTGGTTCGGATCAGCACATCAAGGAAGGTGACACTGTTAAGCGCACCAACTCCATCGTGGACGTGCCGATTGGCGAAGGCCTGCTGGGTCGCGTTGTTGACGGTCTGGGCAACCCGATTGACGGCAAAGGTCCGATCGTATCGGAGACTCGTGGTGTTGCTGACGTTAAAGCACCGGGCATTATCCCGCGTAAATCGGTTCACGAACCGATGGCAACCGGCCTGAAGTCGGTCGACGCGATGATCCCGATTGGCCGTGGCCAACGTGAATTGATCATTGGTGACCGTCAGACCGGCAAAACTGCTGTGGCTCTGGACGCGATCCTGAACCAGAAGTCTTACAACGAAGCCGCTGGCGACGACGAAAGCAAGAAGCTGTACTGTGTGTACGTTGCGATCGGTCAGAAGCGTTCGACTGTTGCTCAGCTGGTTAAGAAACTCGAAGAGTCCGGCGCGATGGAATATTCCGTTGTTGTTGCTGCGACCGCTTCCGAGCCTGCGCCTTTGCAGTTTCTGGCGCCTTACGCCGCGACTGCGATGGCCGAGTATTTCCGTGACAACGGTCGGCACGCCCTGATCATCTATGATGATCTCTCCAAGCAAGCGGTTGCGTATCGTCAGATGTCCCTGCTGCTGCGTCGTCCACCCGGACGTGAAGCTTATCCTGGTGACGTTTTCTATCTTCACTCACGCCTGCTGGAGCGTTCGGCCAAGCTGAACGAAGATTTCGGTGCTGGCTCGCTTACCGCGCTGCCGATCATTGAAACCCAAGGTGGCGACGTTTCCGCGTTTATTCCAACCAACGTGATTTCGATCACCGACGGTCAGATCTTCCTGGAAACCGAACTGTTCTACCAAGGTATCCGTCCTGCTGTGAACACCGGTCTGTCGGTGTCGCGCGTTGGCTCCTCGGCTCAGACCTCGGCGATGTCGTCGGTTGCTGGTCCGGTGAAACTGTCGCTGGCTCAGTATCGTGAGATGGCTGCGTTTGCTCAGTTCGGTTCCGACCTCGATGCCGCGACCCAGCAGCTGCTGAACCGTGGTGCGCGTCTTACTGAGCTGATGAAACAGCCACAGTATTCGCCACTGACCAACGCTGAAATCGTCTGCGTCATCTTTGCAGGTGTGAACGGTTATCTGGACGGTATCGACGTGGCCGACGTTGGCCGCTTTGAGCAAGCTATGTTGACGCATCTGCGCGCCAACAATTCTGACTTGCTTAAGTGGATCACCGACGAAGATCCTAAGATCAAGGGCGATGCTGCAGACAAAGTTAAAGCTGCGCTGGACGCTTTCGCCGCTGACTTCGCGTAAGGGGTTCGGACAATGCCTAGTCTGAAGGACCTAAAAAACAGGATCGAGAGTGTGAAAAACACTCGGAAGATCACAAAAGCCATGCAGATGGTTGCCGCGGCGAAACTTCGCCGCGCGCAGGAAGCTGCTGAGCAGTCACGACCCTACACAGAACGGTTTAACGCCGTGATGGGTGGGCTGGCGGCCTCGGTTGGCACCTCTGACTCTGCGCCGAAACTGCTGTCCGGTACCGGAAGCGATCAGACCCACCTGTTGGTGGTTATGACTGCGGAACGGGGCCTGTGCGGTGGCTTCAACGCAAACATTTCGAAGTTGGCGCGTGCGAAAGCTGCGGAACTTAAGGCTGCGGGCAAGACTGTGAAAGTCCTGACCGTTGGCAAGAAGGGCCGCGACGCGATCAAACGTGACTTGGGTGATGACTTTGTTGGCCACGTTGACCTGACTGAGGTCAAGCGCGTGGGTTATGACAATGCTCAGGGCATCGCCCGCGACGTACTTGACCGTTTTGACGCGGGTGAGTTCGACGTGGCAACGATCTTCTTCTCGGAGTTCGTTAATGTTGTGACGCAGATCCCGACCGCACAGCAAATCATCCCGGCTGCTTTTGAAACGGAAGCGGATGGGGCGAGCACTCTGTATGACTACGAGCCCAGCGAAGAGGCCATTCTGGCTGACTTGCTGCCGCGCGGCGTCGCGACGCAGATTTTCGCAGCACTGCTGGAAAACGGCGCCTCGGAGCAAGGTGCGCGGATGTCCGCAATGGACAACGCGACCCGCAACGCGGGTGACATGATCGACAAACTGACCATCCAGTATAACCGCTCGCGTCAGGCTGTGATCACCAACGAGCTTATTGAAATCATCTCGGGCGCGGAAGCGCTCTAAGAACTGGAGACGAAACATGGCTAACGCAAAAGGCAAGGTGACCCAGATCATCGGCGCCGTTGTGGACGTGCAGTTCGAAGATGCTCTGCCAGAGATCTTGAACGCACTGAACACTGAAAACAACGGTAAGAAACTGGTACTGGAAGTAGCCCAGCACCTTGGTGAAAACACCGTTCGTACCATCGCAATGGACGCGACCGAAGGTCTCGTCCGTGGCCAACATGTTGAAGACACAGGCGCCCCAATCGCCGTGCCCGTTGGCACAGGTACTTTGGGCCGCATCCTGAACGTGACCGGTGATCCGGTTGACGAAAAAGGCCCTGTGAAATCGACAGAAAAACGCGCCATTCACGGCGACGCACCTGCGTTTGAAGATCAGTCCACCGCGACTGAAATTCTGACAACTGGTATTAAGGTGATCGACTTGCTCGCGCCTTACACCAAGGGTGGTAAAATTGGTCTGTTCGGCGGTGCCGGCGTTGGTAAGACCGTTTTGATCATGGAACTGATCAACAACATTGCGAAGGTGCACTCCGGTGTGTCTGTGTTCGCCGGTGTTGGTGAGCGGACCCGTGAAGGGAACGACCTGTACCACGAAATGATCGAATCCGAAGTTATCGTTCCTGACGATCTGGAGAAATCCAAGATTGCTCTGGTTTACGGTCAGATGAACGAGCCTCCCGGTGCGCGTATGCGGATCGCCCTGTCCGGCCTGACACTGGCCGAGCAGTTCCGTGATGACACGGGTTCGGACGTTCTGTTCTTCGTGGACAACATCTTCCGCTTTACACAAGCCGGTTCCGAAGTTTCGGCCCTGTTGGGTCGTATTCCTTCGGCTGTGGGTTACCAGCCAACACTGGCAACCGACATGGGTGCGATGCAGGAACGGATTACCTCGACCAAATCCGGTTCGATTACATCGGTTCAGGCCGTGTATGTGCCTGCGGATGACCTTACCGACCCTGCACCTGCGACCTCGTTTGCACACTTGGATGCGACAACCGTTCTGGATCGTGCGATCTCGGAAAAAGGTATCTATCCTGCTGTGGATCCGCTTGGCTCGACCTCGCGTCTGCTTGATCCGCTGATCATTGGCGAAGAGCATTATAAAGTCGCCAACGACGTTCAGCAGATCCTTCAGCGTTACAAGTCGCTGCAAGACATCATCGCCATCCTCGGCATGGACGAACTGTCCGAGGAAGACAAACTGACCGTGGCACGTGCGCGTAAGATCGAGCGCTTCCTGTCTCAGCCGTTTGACGTGGCGAAAGTCTTCACCGGTTCTGACGGTGTTCAGGTTCCGCTGGAAAACACAATCTCGTCGTTCAAAGCCGTTGTGGCTGGCGAATACGACCACCTCCCCGAAGCGGCCTTCTACATGGTTGGCGGCATCGAGGACGTGATCGCCAAAGCCGAGAAAATGGCTGCTGAAGCGGCCTAAGGAGGCCCGTAATGGCAACTGAGATGCAATTTGACCTGGTGAGCCCTGAGCGGAGCCTTGCTTCGCTCCAGGCAACCTCCGTGCAGATCCCTGGTGCTGACGGTGATCTCACCGCAATGCCGGGCCATGCGCCTTTGCTTACGTCGCTGCGCCCTGGCGTTGTGAAAGTGCAGACCGCGCAGGGTGAGAAAGATTATGTTGTGACCCGCGGTTTCGCGGAAGTTTCGGCAGAGTCGATTTCGGTGATCGCGGAATTTGCACATGACGGCGACGAAGTAACCAAAGCTGACCTTGAAGACGTGCTGGCTGGCGCGCGCAAGGCTGTTGAGGATGCGTCTGCTGACGACAAAGATGCTGCGGAAAAGTTCCTTTCGGATCTTGAGCAGCTCTTGGCGAACATGGTCTGATCCGACTCTGATCGGACAAAAATAGAGGCTCCGCCCCCGTGGCGGGGCCTTATTTTTTTAAGAAGTGCAGATTTTTTTGTTGCGCATTGGTGTGAGGTTACACACATTAGGTTCCGGAATGAGACGACTTAGAAATCACCACATTGGCATTGATCAGGGCGACGAGACGCTTTTTTCGGATTTTGAATCCGACGGCGAGATGTGGACAGGGGATGGCCCACGTGACCGGCGCAGGCTGATCAAGTTTTCCGGCCGATACCGGACCCCGCCTACAGTGCAGGTGGCCTTGTCGCTTTGGGACATGGATGCAGAACACAACATCCGCGCCGAAGTTGTCGCGGAAGAGGTCACCAACCTTGGGTTTCATCTGGTGTTTCGCACTTGGGGCGACAGCCGTATCGCACGGGTTCGGATGAGCTGGATGGCCATTGGTGAGTTGGCGCATGCTGAGGATTGGGCGATCGACGATTGATGCGCGGCCTTGCGCATTGCCAGAAAAAAGCCGCGCTCAAGAGCGCGGCTTTTTCGTTTTGCGGTGTCGTGTGATTACTTGTTGAACAAGCCTTCGTAACTGGCTTCAAGCGTTTCGGTCTCAAACAGCGAGCTGACGGACGTACCGTTAGCGATGTTCAGGATCGCTTGGGCAAACAGCGGTGCCGTTGGGATGATGCGGATGTTTGGTGTGTCCAGAACCGGCTGAGTGGCCTCGATCGAGTCGGTGATGCAAAGCGACTTCATCACCGAGCCTTTGATGCGTTCAACAGCCGGACCGGACAGAACGCCGTGCGTGATGTAGCTGTGCACTTCAGTGGCGCCGTGTTCCATCAGGACTTCGGCGGCTTTACAAAGCGTGCCTGCGGTGTCGCAAATGTCGTCCACGATGATACACTTTTTGCCTTCGACGTTGCCGATCACGGTCATTTCTGCGATTTCGCCAGCTTTCTCACGACGTTTGTCCACAATCGAGAGCGGCGCGCCGATGCGTTTCGCAAGCTCGCGTGCGCGGGCAACGCCGCCGACGTCGGGCGAGATCACCATGACATCGTCGAGGCTGTCCGCAAACTGGGCCTGAATGTCGAGCGCGAAAATCGGCGAGGCGTAAAGGTTGTCGACCGGAATGTCGAAGAAACCCTGAATTTGCGCAGCGTGCAGATCCATGGTCAGGACCCGTTCGATGCCAGCTTCGACCATCATGTTGGCGACCAGCTTGGCAGTGATCGGGGTCCGGGCCTTGGTGCGGCGGTCCTGACGGGCATAGCCGAAATAGGGGATCACAGCGGTGATGCGCGACGCCGAAGACCGGCGCAGGGCGTCGGACATGATCAGCAGTTCCATCAGGTTGTCGTTGGCAGGACGCGACGTCGACTGGATGATGAACATGTCCTCGCCGCGCACGTTTTCAAAAACTTCGACAAAGATCTCTTGATCGTTGAAGCGTTCCACGCGGGCATCGACCAGATCAACCGGTTTGCCGCGGTGAAGTGCCATACGGCGGGTGATGGCATTTGCGAGCGGCATGTTCGAGCTGCCGGTCATCAGTTTGGGTTCAAGAAGTGTGGCCATGATGGGGTCCCCAGAGTGGTGCAGAGTGTGGCGCAGGTGACAGATTCGTGACGTTGCCAACCGCTTAGCATGGCCCTAGGGTCTCGCAAAGCATCGAGGCGCGGCGGGAGGGCCAAATGGCACATATCGACTATTATTTTGCGACAATTTCTCCATACACATACCTTGCGGGAACGCGGTTGGAGGAAATCGCCACCAAACATGGCGCAACCATCACTTATAAACCGTTGGATATCATCTCGCAGTTTGGCCGGACCGGCGGCACGCCGCCCAAGGATCGTCACGCGAGCCGTCAGGAATATCGCGCGCAGGAACTGGTGCGGCAGGCCAAAAAGCTGGACATGCCATTCAACCTGAAACCCGCGCATTGGCCGACCAATATGGCGCCGTCCTCTTATGCCTTTATCGCCGCGCAAAATGTCGGTGGCGGTGATCTTGGCGCCTTGGCGCACGGCATCACGCGGGCCTGCTGGGTCGAAGAAAAGAACGTGGCGGACGACGCAGTTATTCGTGACTGCCTGCAAGCGGCAGGCTTTGATCCGGATCTGGCCGACAGCGGTTTGCTGGAAGGGGCGGAAACCTATGCCAAGAACCTAGAGGACGCGGTTGCGGCTGGCGCCTTTGGTGCACCTTTTTATGTTGTAGACGACGGTGCCCGTTTTTGGGGACAGGATCGCCTGGAAGATCTGGATCTGCATCTGGCGGGCAAACTCTAGGGCATGTCTTTGGACTTTGACGGTAAGACGTACTGGCGCAGGCTGGGCGAAGGCGCTCGGCCTGCGTTGGCGTTGCATTGCAACCTTGGACATTCGGGCGCTTTTCGCGGGATCGGCGCCGAGCTCGGTGATCTTTTGACGATTCAGGCGCCGGATATGCCGGGACATGGGCGCAGCGATGCTTATCAGGCCGGCACCTTGGCTGGGCAGTTCATGCTGGACGCCATTCTGGAAAAACTGGACGGGCCGGTAGATGTCATTGGCCACAGCTATGGTGGTCTGTTGGGGCTGCGGTTGGCAATTGAACGGCCGGAAATGGTGCGTTCGTTGTCGCTGTTTGAGCCTGTGACGATGTTGGCGGCCAAAGACAGAGCACCAGAGGAAGTTGCCAAGAACGACGCGCATATGTCGAAAGTCATCGCCTTGTACGAGGCGGGCGATCCAGAAGGCGCAGTGCGGATGTTTGTGGAAGAATGGGGGGATGGCACGCCCTGGGAGCAGCTGAATGCCGAAACTCGCGCGACGTTTGCTCGGCAGGTACCAGTTGTTGTCGCATCACAAAAGGATGTGCTGGAAGACATCGGTCAAGTGATGCCGCGGCTCGGCCAAGTTGCCGTGCCATGTGTGGTGATGGATGGGGCGCTGTCGCCTCCGATCATGAAACCCGCCTGTGATGGCTTGGCTGCGATGGTAAAGAACGGACGACGGGCGACGATTGCTGGCGCTGGTCATATGGGCGCGATCACCCATGCCCGCGCCGTGGCTGCAGAAGTGCGCCAAACAATCGGCGCTGCAGCTTAGCCTTTCACGATATCCAGAAACTGGTTGATCTGATCGGTCGTGATCGACCAGTCGCAGACCAGACGCGCCTCGACCATCTCGTTTGGATCGTCGCCCTCAAGGCTGCCGGACCAGATGTGATACTCCGCGCCAGCGGCAAACAGGCGTTTGTGTGCGGCCCGTGGCATGGCGACAAACAGCATGTTGGCTTGGGGCGGGTACACAAAGCTGACGCCATCTATTGCCTGCAGGCCTCCTGCCAGATGCGCGGCGTTGGCGTTGGCCTGAGTCGCGGCGTTAATCCACGCATTGTCAGCCAGATAGCCCTTCATTTGTGCCGAGAGGAAACGGTGTTTGGAAAACAGGTGCGCCCCGCGTTTGCGGCGCAGTTCAAATTCCCAAGCGTGTTTGGGGTCAAAGAAGATCACCGCCTCAACGCCGATGCAGCCGTTCTTGGTGCCGCCAAAGGAGACGACGTCTACGCCGGCCTTCCACGTCATTTCGGCCGGTGTACAGCCAAGCGCCATCATCGCGTTGGTGAACCGCGCGCCGTCCAGATGAACCGGCAGGTCGTGGGATTTGGCGACATCGCACAGCGCGGTGAGTTCGTCGAGCGTGTAGATTGTGCCGCGTTCGGTGACCTGCGTGATCGACACGGGGCCACGTTGTGGACCATGCACGCCACGGGTTTCCTCGGCTTCGACGGCCGCGCGCAATTCAGCCGCGGTCATCTTGTCATCTTGTCCCACAAGCGTGAGTTTTGCGCCTCCGGAATAGAATTCGGGGGCGTTGCATTCGTCTTCGTGGATGTGGGCCACGGAGGCGCAAAACACGGTTTCCCAAGGCTTGGTCAATGTTGCCAAAGCCAGCGAATTGGCGGCAGTGCCAGTGGCCACGAGATAAACGGCAGCCTCTGGCGCCTCAAACACATCGCGGATCTGGGTGCGGACTTCGTCCATGATCGCATCCGCGCCGTAAGCCATGGCAAAGTCTTGGTTTGCCTCGGTCATGGCCTGCAGGACCTGTGGCAACGCGGGGCCGGAATTGTCGGAGGCAAAATGCATTAGAGAGGTTCCTCGATGATGTGGTCTTCCCAGTCGTCTTCGGGCGTTTCAAACTCGGATACTGTCATTTGATAAACCGACACGCCAGCCTCGTGCACGCTTTCGGCGCGGCCGGAAACCAGCGGGTGCCAGTCATATAGTGGCTTGCCTTCCCATAGCAGGCGATAGGCGCAGGTTTGCGGCATCCAGTAGGCGTGGTCGTCCAGATTTGACGGTTTGAGAACGATGCATTCAGGCACAAACTGGTGGCGGATCGGATATTGGGTGCAGCGGCAGGTTTCGTCATCCAACATGCGACAGGCGACGCGGGTCAGGTGGACCTTGCCGGTGTCTGCATCCTCAAGCTTGTTGAGGCAGCATTTGCCGCAGCCGTCACACAGCGCTTCCCACTCTTTCTTGGATAGGTCAGCGAGTTTCTTCTTTTCCCAAAACCGAGGTTTCAGCTTGTCGCGTTCGATGGGGTCGCGGCTCATAGTGCGGCCAGGATGTCGCGGCACTGCGCGCAATCACGGTCCATTTGAGCGATCAGGGCATCGAGGCCGTCGAATTTCTGCTCTGGGCGCAGATAGTCGACCAAAGCGACCGACAGCGTTGCGCCGTAAAGGTCGCCGGAGAAGTCAAAAAGGAAGGTTTCAATGTTGGCAGTATTGGTGCCAAACATCGGGCGTACGCCTATGGACGACGCGCCGTGATAGCTGCCCGCATGGGGGCCGTCGAGCACATCAACCAGCACGGCATAGACGCCGTGTTTGGGTTGGTGCAGCCCGTCGATGGACATGTTGGCTGTCGGAAATCCAAGATCACGGCCGCGCTGTTCGCCACCAATCACCGGACCGTCGATGCGGTGCCAGTGGCCGAGCATTTTGGCTGCGTCGCGGGGGCGGCCATCGGTGAGGGCGGTGCGAATCGACGTGGACGACACTTGACCATCGTCAGCCTGAACGAGTGGAGCAATGGTGACGCCGAAGCCGAGGTCTTTCCCAAAGGTTTCAAGATCTTGTGCGGTTCCGGCTCTTCCTTTGCCAAAGCAGAAATCAGCGCCGACGACCACATGCGACAGGCCCAAACCATCGGCGATTACATCGCGGGCGAACTCTTCTGGCGTGAGGCTGGAGAGAGTGGTGTTAAAGGGCAATTCGTAAAGCCGTTTGACGCCGAGTTTTTCCAGCCGGTGCGCGCGGGTTTCTGCGCTGGTGAGGCGAAACGCAGGCGCGTCGGGGGCAAAGTATTCTCGGGGATGCGGTTCGAACGTCATGATGCCCAAAGGGGCGTCCGGTGCGGCCTTGCGGGCAAGGTCGATCACCGATTGATGGCCGATATGCACGCCGTCAAAGTTGCCGATAGCAACTGAGGCGTCTTTGTCCTCGGGGGCAACGTATTTGTAGTCTCGAATGATCCGCATAGGCTCGGCGTAGCGGGTTGCAAAGCGTCATGCAAGAGGTTGGATGTATCGTCAGTCCAGCTTGCGCGATGGGGCCAGCACGGTAGCCTCGCCTGCCAGAACCTTTTTGCCATCAACAGAGCAGGCGCAGTCCATGCGAACGCGGCGTTTGGCCATGTCGATGTCGGTTACAGTGACCTCGGCCAAAACGGTTTCGTTTGGGCGCACGGGGGCGAGGAATTTCAGGCTTTGGCCCATGTAAATCGTGCCATGGCCGGGAAGTTGTTCGCCGATGACAGCCGAGATCAGGCCAGCGGTCAGCATTCCGTGTGCGATGCGGCCGCCGAACATTGATTCCTCGGCGTACTCGTCGTCCAAATGCACGGGATTGTGGTCCGTTGAAACCGCTGCAAACATCTCAATATCCTGATCGGTCACGGTCTTGCGCACATAACGAGTCATGCCGACTTCGAGGTCTTCGATAAAGATGGTTCCGCGTGGCAAGTTGTCCAACATGGGGCCTCCGAGGCTTCGATTGCGGCCCGCAATGAAGGGGCTTTGGTAATTTTAAGACCGTATTCGATCACGACTGGCAACTTTATTACTTCGCAGTCGCAGAAAATCAAGTGTTTTTTGGGTCAGCGCAGTTGACCAATGGAGAACTGCGGAGAGACATTTTCTGTTTCGATATAATTACTTAGGGCGGATGGGTCCGGTTGGTGCGTCGTTTTGGTTTCTGTGGCGGCGAGGCCGCCGGTGATGAAGAGGGAATCGATGTCTTCGCCCATTGCACCAATGATGTCGGTCTGGGGGCCGTCTCCGATGCCGAGAATGGCATGGGACGGTATCGATTTTCCTAACGCGGTCAGGCGACGGCGCGCGAGATCGTAGATCGGTGGATGAGGCTTGCCAAAGTAGAGGCTTTCGCCGCCCATTTCCGTATAGAGCCGCGCCAATGCGCCGGCGCACCATTCCCGAACTTCGCCGCGGTCGACAACGATGTCGGGATTGGCGCACAGCAGCTTCATGCCCTTGGTTTTGGCATAGAGAAAATCCGCGCGGTTCACATCGGGATCGGCCATTGGATCAAACGGGCCGCAACAGACGATGCCTTCGGCCTCGGTCAGCGCAACGCGCTGAATGTTTGTAGGGTTATCCAATATATCCAGTGGCTTAAAGAAGTCGGCGTCGCGTTCTGCTTCGCCCATGAAGTAGACTTTTTCGCCCACGGCACCCTGATACATGGCAGAGCGCGCGCTGTCGCCGGAAGTGGCGATGGTGTCATAAGCGTCGGTTGGCACACCGAAGTCCAGCATCTGTTGTGCGACGCTGGCGCGGGGGCGGGGTGAGTTGGTCACAAGCACCACAACGCCACCTTTGGCACGGTATTCTTGCAGCGCGGCGACGGCGTCTGGATAGGCCGTAATGCCGTTGTGTACGCATCCCCAAAGATCAACGAACAGGGCGTCGTAACGGTCGGAAATCTCGGAAAGGGCGGAGATGATCTGGGTCATTGGGCTGTCCTGTGCGCGGGCGTTTTGCTTGGCTGATGTATGGCAGGGGTGCGGGGGCGGTGCCAGTGGTTTTGCGCCAAAACGGCTATCGGCAACGCGTCGGTATTGCGTCGGTATCGCGGGAGTGTCGATTTCGCGAAAACGTCGATGCCGCAGCGCAGCAGGAAATCAGTCGCGGCGGCGGCGGTTCAGCACACGGCGCATTAGACCAGCGATGGTTTTGAACGGCTCAATCCTGTCATAGAATTTCAGCGCGTGAATGTCGGTGCGCGAACTGCGTTGCCCCGCGAGGTTAGGTGTCGCCAGCCGGAATTCAGTGCCGGGAACCTTGGTGCGCACCATATTGAAAGCGGCATCAAAGAACATGGAGCCCCCATCGGGGTGACCAGAGGGGCGATTGCGCACGGCAACAAGGTAGTCGTGGAACGCCTGAATGTTTTCGCGGCCCTGAATCGCCCAGAATTGCACCCCAAGCGTGCCGTCGTGCCAGTGGATCAAGCCCGTGTGGCCCGTAGGCGGCGTTTCGGGTTCCAGATAGCCGAGAAGGGCGATGGTCCAGGGGTGCTTTTGCAGATCAGAAAGAACGGCAGCGACGGCGTCCGGCGCCACGTCCAGCAGGTGCAGGTCGTCTTCGCAAATCAGCACGCGGTCGTGGCCGATTTCCAGCGCTTCGGCCAGCACGCGGGTTTGCGAGATCATGTTGCCGAGCGAGCCAAGGGAGGGGAACTCCCCTTTGTCGGTGGGCCGCGTGGCGGCAAAAAACGTGACGTGGTCGTTGGGAATTGCGACGCCGGTGCGGGCGAACTCCTGCGTGGTTTCGGCGCGGCGGTCAGCACGGTTTGGCAGGTTCACGATATAAACGTGATCGAACCAGTCAAAGAGGTCGGAGAAGCTCATTGGTGTTCCTGCCATTGCGTGTGTGGCCTTGTCGATAGAGGCACTGTGTGGCGATCAAATGTCAAGGATTGGGTGACGGAACGTCATCGGGATTAGAGCTTGCGCGACTCGGTAGTTCGTGTGCGAACTAAATTGAGGTAATTCGGATGCGAACAACATGAAGCGATCGCCCAAGATATTCTATTTGATGAACCGGGCTTATGCCGCGCTGGCGCGGGCGGCGGATCGGCGTACCAAGGCCGAGGCAGAGCTGTCGTTGGCACAGCATGGTGTGTTGTTTGCCCTGTCGATGAATGACGGGCTGACGGCGGGCCATCTGGCCAAAATGCTGTCGATGGGCAAACCCAGTGTCAGCGGGATGATTGACCGGATGGCGGAGCGCAACTTGGTGCGGCGCGAGAAAGACGCAACGGACGGACGCATGGTGCGGGTGTTTTTGCAAGCGCAGGGCGCGGCGGTAATCGCGCGCACCAATCCGGTGGTCAAAGAGATGAACGCGGCGCTGTTGGCGCCATTCTCGGACGAAGAACAAGACGTGATCGGACGGTTTCTGAAACATCTGGCGGAGAACGCCGAGGATGTTTTGGCCCAGACCGCCAAGGAGGAGAGCGAGTGATGTTGGATGGTACGGATGTTGAGGGCGTGACCTCGGAAGAGATTGTGTTTGATGCCGAAGATGGTTGGACGCTGGCGGGCAGCCTGTTTCGCGGGCGGGAGCCGAAGATGGCGATCATGATTTCGGCGGGCACAGGGTTTCCGAGGCGGTTTTATCGCCATGCGGCGGCGTGGTTTGCCGCGCAGGGCGCGGTGGTGCTGACCTATGATTTTCGCGGGATTGGTGACAGTGGTGCCGAGGATCTGGCCAACTGCGGCATTGATTACCCGCACTGGGGCCAGTTGGATATGACGGCCGCGCTTGAGCGGTTGGCGAAGGCCGCGCCGGGTTTGCCGGTGATGACGGTGGGCCATTCGATTGGCGGGCAATTTGTGGGGTTCATGAAGAACGGCGACAAAATCGCGCGCAACGCTTTTGTGTCGGTCGGCAGTGGCCATTGGGGCGTGCATCACAAGCTGCGCATTCCGTTGGAGCTGTTTTTCTGGTGGGGCTTTGGCGCGATGGAACTGGCGCGGTTCGGGTTCGTGCGCGGCGGTGGGCTGTGGGCCGGAGAGGCGCTGCCGCCCGGTGTGTTCAAGACATGGCGCCGATGGAGCGGGCGGCGGAGCTACCTTTTGCCGGATTTGGCGTCAGGGAAATATGACCACCGGTTTGACCAGCCGCAGGCGCCGATTTGTGCATGGGTGTTTCCCGATGATGGGATCGCGACGCCGACGGCGTGCAGCGACACGTTGGGGCACTATCGGCATGCCGAGAAGCATCTGGTGGTGCGCACGCCCGAAGAATTGGGTGCCAAACGCGTGGGCCACGAAGGGGCGTTCCGCAAAGGGCGCGAGGCTTTGTGGGGCGAGATTTGGGAGTGGTTTGAAAGGGGCGCTTTGCCGGACGGGGCAGTGAAGAAGTAGGGCGAGACTTTGAGACCTTGTCCGAACGACAGGGCGGGCTGCGCCAGCCCAGACAGGCGCAGCCCTTTGACCTCAACAAACGCGTTTGAGCAAAAGAAAAAGCCGGCCACGTTGCAGGGCCGGCTTTTCTTTTTGGGTCAGATCAGGCTCAGACTTTGAGGTTTGGAATGATCTGTTTTTTGCGGCTTACAACGCCGGGCAATACAATCGCGTCGCCGTCTGCAGTGACGTCAAAGGATTTTGCCGCAACCGATTTTACCAGATCGTTTGGCACCAAGAGCGTGCTTTCCTCGTTCAGGATGTCGACAACGAACAGCAGGACCTGATCGACGCCGTCCTCGGATGCAACCGTGGTCATGGTGTCCATCAGCGAGGCTTTGCGGTCGAGCACGGTGGCGGGCGATGTGGTTTCCAGAACAGAGACGCGGAATTTGGTGCCGTCGACTTCGTATTCTTTGGAGTCCATGCGCAGCAGTTCGGCGTCGGCAAAAGACGACACATCCGATTTCGCAGCGAACATTTCGGCTGCGTAGGATGGCATGTCGATCCCAAGATCAACGGCCAGTTTTTCGCACACCGCGCGGTCGTGGTCTGTGGTGGTGGGCGAGCGGAATTCCAGCGTATCAGACAAGATGCAGGTCAGCATGGTGCCTTTGATCCAGTCGGGCATGTCGATGTCACCCATCAGGTCATACATGATGGTCGCGGTGCAGGCCACGGGGCGGATCGCGATGTCGATCGGGCCTTTGGTTTTCAGGCCGCCAACCAGCGCGTGGTGGTCGATGATGGCGCGGATGTCTGCGTCGTTGATCGAGGCGGGCAGTTCAGCCGGGTTGTTGGTGTCGACGATGACAACCGGTGCACCGGCCTCAACATCGGAAATGATTGCAGGCTTGGGCAGGTCCCAGCGCTCAAGCAGCCATGCGGCTTCGGTGTTGGGCTCACCCAGAAGCTTGGCTTCGGCGGCGGTGCCATGAACTTCGTTCAGATACCAGGCCCAGATGATCGGGGAGCCGGTGGAATCGGTGTCGGGGGATTTGTGGCCAAAAACCTGCGTGGTCATGATGGGAGTCCTCAAAACAATACAAAAGGGCGGATTTGGGCGCGTTATAGGCCCGCGCAACCGCTTTGTCACGCAGGCATGCTGCGCTGCGACATTGCTGCGCTTATGCGCGGATCGATCAGCGCAGCGGCAGGCGCGACACGGTGTAGCCCGCGGTCTCAAGAAGGCGCAAAAGGCCGGCTTCGCCCGGCATGTGCAACGCGCCGACCGCGACGATTGAGGCGGTTGTGACCAGCTCTGGGATCAGCCGATCCGCCCATTGGCGGTTGCGTTTCTCAATCAGCTCGGCCTGCACCTCGGCCAGTAGGGCGGCGAGGTCGCGGGCGGTGGCATCGTCTTTGGCGCGGGCCAGCGCCATGTGGCGGCCAAGGTCCCATATCAGTTGGATTTCTTCCTGCTCATAAAGCGCGATCATTGCGGGAAACTGGGTCGTCGTGTCTTCAAACAGATCAAGTTCCAAAGACCAGATCATTTCCTTGACTTGCACGTCCAGCGGGTCGCTGGCGAGGATGGCGAGCAGGCCTTCTGTGCTGTCCAGCGAGTCCGTCGGAAGGTCAAGGTCGTGCGCCATTTGTTCGATCATGTGATCGAGACCTTTACTGCCCGCAGCAATTTCAGCCATGGCGCAGGGCGGCATGGCGAGTGTCAGGCCCAAAAACCACGGCTGGTAGCGTGCAGCCATAAAAGGCGGGATGCCGCGGCTTTGCAGTTCTGACGAAAGCGTGGCCCAATGGGCGTCCCCCAGACGGTCGATCAGGCTGTCGCCCTGCTCGATCAGAAAAACGTCGGGGTTCTCGACAAGGTGTCTCTGAAATGCAGACTGCGCGGGGGTGGTGAGTTCCAGCAGAACCTGACTGGCGGCAACGTCCATCGCAAGCAGGGTGTCGATGGTGTCGGCGTGTTTGGGGTGGGAAATGTGCAATGTTCCGACAAGCGTCGAGGTGACACCATCCTTTTCGACCTGCCAAAGCGTGCCTGTGTTGTAAGGCACTTGCGCCGCGCGGGCACGCAGGTCGGTTTGCGTGCTATTGGGCAGTTGCAAGAACGCGTCGGGGCCCTCGCAGGCCGCGTGCAGTGTGGTGGCGAAGAGCGTGAAAGCGAGAGCAGAGAGCAACGTGCGCATGAGTGGACCTTTGTCAGTTTGGCGCGAGGGTAGCAGGCAGAGGAGCGGGAGCAAGCGGGCGTTTGCAGCGGCGCGCAAAAACGCTAGGTGTGGGGCATGAGCGATCTGAAAGAAACCGCGCTTTATGCGCCCGTGAAGGCCTGGCTGGAGGCGCGTGAATTTGAGGTGAAGGCCGAGTTGGGCGCAGCGGATGTTGTGGCCTGTCGGGATGGCGAGGATCCGATTATCGTTGAGTTGAAGTTGCAGTTTTCGCTGACGTTGTTGCAACAGGCGGTGGCGCGGCAGGCGATCACGGATGCGGTTTATGTCGCGGTGCCGCGCTGGAAGGGGCGTGTGGGGTATAAAGCGTTCAAGGCCAATGTCGGGCTGTGCCGACGGCTTGGGTTGGGTGTTCTGAGTGTGCGGCTGCAGGACGGCGCCGTCGAAGTGCACGCCGATCCGGGACCGTTTCAGCCGCGCAAATCGAAGCTGCGTAAGGCGCGGTTGCTGGCGGCGTTTTCACGGCTTGAGGGCGACCCAAACGTTGGCGGCACGCGGGGCGCGCGGGTGACGGTGTACCGTCAGGACGCGATAAAATGCGCAACGTTTCTGGAAGGCAACGGGGCCAGTCGCGGACAGGATGTGGCCAAAGGCGCGGGCGTTAAGCGTGCGACGACTGTGATGCGGGACAATCATTATGGCTGGTTTGAGAAAGTTCAGACCGGCGTCTACATGCTCAGCGAAGCAGGCGTTGCGGCTTTGGCCGACAGGTCGGCGTAGCGCGGCGGAGGGTGCCGATGGGGGCCAGCCCCCAAACCCCCGGGATATTTGAGGCAAGAGGAAGATGAGGCAATGGGCACAGTTCTGGTTGTAAGCGCACATCCATCAGAAGGCAGTTTTACCAACGCGTGGGCCGAGGCCAGCGTGGCGGCGGCGCAGGCGGCAGGGCATGAGGTTTTACGCTCTGACCTCTGTGCGATGGGGTTTGATGCGGTGGAGCGCGCCGCGCATTACGGTGCGTCCAGCAGCGGTGTTTTTGATCCGCTCAAGGCGCAGGAGGCCGCCGGGCAGGCAGGAGACTTGCCGCTGGAGGTTGCTGGCGAAGTGGCCAAGGTGCAGGCGGCAGACCGGATCATCCTGCATTTCCCGATCTGGTGGTTCGCGCCGCCAGCTGTGATCAAAGGCTGGTGTGATCGGGTTTTGGTGCAGGGCGTGTTGCACTCGGTAGATCAACGGTTCGATGCCGGAATGTGTCGCGACATGTCTGTTTTGTTTTGCGTTAGCACGGGGGCCAGCGCGGCGGAGTGCGGCCAGGACGGCAAAGAAGGCGATCTGGCATTGCAGCTGTGGCCGTTGGCGCAGACGTTTCGCTATCTTGGCATGCAGGTGCTTGAACCCGTCGCAGTGCATGGGGTGCACGGCTATCACGAGGGCGCGGACGAGGCGGCTTTGCAAGCCCAACTGGGGCAGCTGATTGCGGCACAGACCGATGTGATTGCGGCGTGGGATAACCAGCCGCGCATCGCGTTTAACAGCGACGGCGACTTTGACGACGCTGGACGACTTAAGCCCGGTGCGCCGAGTTATTCAGCCTTTGTGCGGCACGCGTGACGGCCTAACGGCCGGACGTCGTGATGAAACTGTCCGCAATGTCCACAATCTGTGGCGCCAGTTTTGGCGTGATGATGTGGCCCATCCCCGCAATCCGGTGGAACGGACAATTGGGGATGGTGGCGGCGATTTCGGCGCCAAGTTCCACTGGAATAAGCGCGTCGTCTTCGCCGTGGATGACCTGACAGGGCAATGTGGCCTTGGCCAGCGCGGGGCGGCGGTCCGAAGCGTCAATGACGGCAAGGACTTGGCGGTTGATGCCGTCGGCGTCCACGCCGCGACTGTAAGCCAGTTCCGCCTCGGCGCGAATTTCGTCCTCTGTCATCGGGAAGCCCGGGCTGCCGTTGGTGGCGTGTTCTTCGATCCAGCCTGCGACGTATCTGTCTTTGCCAACAGGCCGTGACAGCAGGGCGGGCAGCATGGTCGCGGCTTGGTCGGAGCCGATCAGAGGCCGCGCGGCGGTCATGACGATGGTGGCAGAGCGCAGGCGGTCGGCGTGATCAGTCACCAGATACTGGGCGATGGCGCCGCCCATCGAGATGCCAAAGATATGCGCGGTTTTGATGTCGAGCGCATCCATCAGGCCGGTCACGTCGCGGGCCATGTCAGGCAGGGTGTAGGCGGCGGTGATCGGTTCACCCGCGGCGGCGCGGGCCAGAATGTCATCGGCGTCGCCGGGGGCGTCGGGGTGCGGGCAGCGTTGTGACAGGCCGACGTCGCGGTTGTCAAAACGAACGACATAGTAGCCGCGGGCGGCGAGGCCTTCGTAAAGCTCGGACGGCCAATGGATCATTTGCGAGCCGAGGCCACGGATCAGCACAATCGGGGGGCCATCCTTGGGGCCGTGAGTTTCGTATTCCAGTGAAATGCCGTTGGCGGTGATCTGCATTTGTCTCTCCCCGTGTTGGGCGCACAGTATCGCTTTGGCGAGGCTTGTAAATGCGGTTGCTAAAACTGTCTCTTGGTTGACGGGAAGGTGCCGGATTGCAATTGTGCGGCCCATGTTGTCACGCGCCCACAAGACCATCTTTGTGCATATTCCCAAGACCGGTGGGCAGAGCGTGGCCACGGCGTTTCTTGGCGATCTTGGCCTGAGTTGGGAGGAACGCGGCGCGTTGTTGATGCGGCACGGCGCAGCAGGACAGCCGGAACGTTTGGCGCATTTGTTTGCGCGTGAATATGTCGAGTTGGGATTTGTGTCGCAGGCTGAGTTTGACGCATTTACCAAGTTTGCAGTGATCCGGCATCCCTATGCGCGGATGGTGTCGGAATATGTCTATCGCATGGGGGCTGTTGACTGGGTCGCGCAATATGTGCCGGTACTGCAATCGCGGCGGTTTGAAGCGTTTCTGCAGCAGGATTTTGAAGATCCGTTGAGCGATTATGCCCGCCATTTTGCGCCGCAGGTGGATTATGTGATGGACGCCAGCGGCGCCTTGATGGTGGATTATTTGGTGGATCAGGCGGATCTGGTGGGAGGGATTGCGCCGATTTTTCGCGAGATATTTGGCCACGAGGTGACCTTGCCACGCCGTAACATCAAACGTGAGGCACCGGGGTTTACCGCAGAGGCGTTGACCCGGGCGCAAAAGGATTTGATCTGGGCGCGGCATCGCGATGATTTTGAAGCCTTTGGCTTTGAGCGCTGAGATTGGCGCGATCTGCAATTGTTTTGCAGGTTTTTCGGACTCAGGTCATGCCCAACAATAATTGGTAACACGGAGAGTGACATGGCGAAATCTGACCAGATACCGGTGGAACATGGCTTTGGCGCGCGGCCGGATGCGGCAGATGTTGTTGCGGCGATCGACCTGAGCGGCAAGACGGCGGTGGTGACTGGCGGCTATAGCGGCTTGGGGCTGGAAACGGTGCGCGCTTTGGCAGGGCGCGGGGCGAAGGTTGTCGTGCCGGTGCGCACGCCGGAGAAAGCCGAGGCGGCGCTAACGGGTGTTGCCGGTGATGTGATGGCTTTGCCGATGGATCTGGCGGACATCACGTCGGTCGCGCGGTTTGCCGGCGAGGTGGCGGGGGCGCTGCCCAAGCTGGATTTGTTGATCAACAATGCAGGCATCATGGCCTGTCCGATGGAGCGCGTCGGGCCGGGTTGGGAAAGCCAGTTTGGCGTGTGTCACATGGGGCATTTCGCGCTGACCCAGGCGATGATGGGTTTGCTGAGTGCAGCAGAGGCACCGCGGGTGGTATCGTTGTCGTCGACCGGTCACAAGCTGTCGCCGATACGCTGGGATGATATTCAGTATGAAACGTCCGACTATGACAAATGGCAGGCCTATGGGCAGGCCAAGACTGCCAATGCGCTGTTTGCCAACGCGCTGTCGCGGCGTTTGAAAGTGACCGACGGGTTGGCGTTCTCGGTGCATCCGGGTGGGATTTTCACGCCGCTCCAGCGGCATCTGCCAAAAGAAGAGATGATCGCGCTGGGCTGGCTTGGGGAAGATGGCGAGCCATCAGAGTTGGCCAAACAGGGGTTTAAGTCGCCTGAGCAGGGGGCGGCGACGTCCTTGTGGGCGGCGACTTCGCCACTGTTGGAAGGCAAGGCGGGGGTCTATTGCGAGGACTGCAATATTGCCGTGCCGACCGATCCCGACAGCCCGACCGCGCGGTATTTCGGGGTGGATGACCACGCCACGGATGACGAGGCGGCAGAGCGGCTTTGGGCGGTCAGTGAGGTCTTGCTGAACGCGGCTTAGGTGGTTCGCGTTTGAAATTCGGGTGCGTGGTGATAGCGTCCCCGAATGACTTTGCGAGACATTGAATATTTCTACTCAACACATTCGGCCTTTGCCTATCTCGGAGCCAAAAAGTTGGCGGAGATTTGCGAAGCGCACGATTGTCGTCTGATCCATCGTCCGTTCGCATTGTCACCTGTGGTCGAGGCCGCTGGTGGGTTGTCTTTTGCAGGACGCACGCAGGCGCATGTGGATTATTTCTTTGGCCGCGAGATTGAACGCTGGGCGGAATATCGCGGGGTGCCGGTGATCGCGCATCGCCCGACGTATCATGACAACGCGCTGCATCTGTCGAGCGGTATGTTGATTGCCGCAGAGCAGGCGGGGCTGGATGTGGATGCGCTGTCGTTTGCGATGTTGCAGGGGCATTGGCGTGATGACACTGATCTGGCGAACCCCGAGGATTTGGCACGGGTTGCAGAGACTGTGGGCGTGGATGCCGCGCCGTTGATAATGACGGCGATGACGCCGAATGTGCAGGCGGTGTTTGAGGAAAACACCCAGGAGGCGCTGGCGCGTGGAGTGTTTGGCTCACCGACCTACTTCGTGGACGGCGATATGTTTTACGGACAGGACCATCTGGAGTTGGTGGAGCGGGCTGTGGCGCAGCCGTTTGCAGTGAGCAGCTTCAAGAACCCGCCGGTGGACGGGTGACATAGAAGAGCGCTCGCAAGACGCCCCCCCCCCGATGTGTCAGGCGAAAAGATCCGGCGTGTCGGTGTCGCGGGTCAGGCTATCCTTTTGCACGTCGTTCGGTGCTCTGAGCAGAGCCTCCCGCACGGATTTTGCGAAGGTTGGTGACACGTCTTCAATGTGTGGCAACAGGGCGACAGCGGCGGTCATGTCTTTGGCAGTGAGACGCGAGATTGCCTCGTCAATATCGTCGTCGCCATAGTCCTGTCCGATCATCTCCATCAGGAAGCTCAGTGCACTGGCGTCGCGCGTGGCGCAGGGACCGCAGAGGAGGTAGGTGATCTGTGTTTCGTTTTGTGCGAGGGGCAGGGCGTTTAAGCAGGCTTCGGCAATGGCGTGTTGGTTGCCGACCCACCACTGTTCCTGTGCGGTCAGCAGCGCTTGTTGCGCGGCGTCTTCAAGGCTGGGGTCGGGGTAGTAGCGGCCGTGTTCGTAGGCGCTTTCGATGCCGTGGGCCGTGCATCTGAGGATGTGGGCGAAGAAGTTGAGGTTGATGAAATCACGCGGGGCGATCCGCCAGAGGATTGGTAGGGCAGCGAAGGTGACGGGGTAGAGCGTATCCTGATGGTGCAGCTTTTCCCAATAGAGGTCGTCGGCGAGGTCTTGGTCCCAGGCTTGGGAGAGCTGTGAGAGGATGGGGGAGATGTCTTCGCGGTCGTAGGGGCCGTATAGATTGGGCCAGATCGGATGGTTCAGAGGGATGGTCATAGTGCGCCTGATGGTTTTTGTGGGGAGAATGAAGAATTGGCGGGTTGGGTCAATGGGGGAAAGGCGTAGGTGGCGTCTTGGGATGGCCCGGAATAGGCCGCAGGCCCCGGGTCGCGCCCGACCCTCCCCACGGGAGGGCGCATTGCGTCGTTTCAACCGGTGCAAAGGGCAGTGAGCTTGGCGATGTCATTGCGTCACGGCATCTTTGGGAGCAGCGCCCACCCAGGGTCGGGCGCTCCCCTCAGCAAAAATCTTCCCTCTCGCCGTTGACTCCTCCTGAAACTGTGCCTACCTGTTTCGCCGTTAGCACTCGACAAGAGTGAGTGCTAATCGCTCCGTTGGCCAAAGAATGGCCGGGGCGATGGGAGAAACTTTGAGTGAAGGAACCTCGAAGATGGCATTTACACCGCTGCACGATCGCGTGCTTGTTCGCCGCGTTGAAAGCGATGAGAAAACCGCTGGCGGATTGATCATCCCCGAAAGCGCAAAAGAAAAACCAGCCGAAGGCGAAATCGTATCCGTAGGCGCTGGCCTGCGTGACGATGCCGGCAAGCGCGTCGATCTCGACGTCAAAGCAGGCGACAAAGTCCTGTTCGGCAAATGGTCCGGCACCGAAGTCACCGTTGACGGTGAAGAGCTGCTGATCATGAAAGAATCCGACATCATGGGCATCATCGCCTGATCGTCTGACGACAAAAATTCCAATTAGGAGCAAACAAAATGGCAAAAGACGTCAAGTTTGATACCGATGCCCGCAACGCAATGCTGCGCGGCGTGAACGTTCTGGCCGATGCGGTCAAAGTGACCCTCGGCCCCAAAGGCCGTAACGTGGTTCTGGACAAATCGTTCGGCGCACCACGCATCACCAAAGACGGTGTATCTGTCGCCAAAGAGATCGAGCTGGAAGACAAGTTCGAGAACATGGGCGCACAGATGGTGAAGGAAGTTGCTTCCCGCACCAACGACGAAGCAGGCGACGGCACAACAACCGCGACTGTTCTGGCACAAGCCATCGTCAAAGAAGGCCTCAAGCAGGTTGCTGCTGGTCTGAACCCAATGGATCTGAAGCGCGGCATCGACCTCGCGACTGCCAAAGTGGTTGAAGGCATTGTTGCATCGGCTCCCGAAGTCAAAGACAGCGACGAAGTTGCGCAGGTTGGCACCATCTCCGCCAACGGCGAAGAAGCCATCGGCCAGCAGATCGCAGACGCGATGCAGAAAGTTGGCAACGAAGGCGTTATCACTGTTGAAGAGAACAAAGGTCTGGAAACAGAAACCGATGTTGTTGAAGGCATGCAGTTCGACCGCGGCTACCTGTCGCCGTACTTTGTGACCAACGCTGACAAGATGATCGCCGATCTGGACGATTGCATGGTTCTGTTGCACGAGAAGAAGCTTTCTTCGCTGCAATCCATGGTTCCGCTGCTTGAGCAAGTTATCCAGTCCCAGAAGCCTCTGTTGATCATTGCAGAAGATGTCGAAGGCGAAGCCCTGGCAACTTTGGTTGTGAACAAACTGCGCGGCGGCCTGAAAATTGCTGCTGTTAAGGCACCTGGTTTCGGCGATCGCCGCAAAGCCATGCTGCAGGACATCGCGATCCTCACCGGCGGTCAGGTTATCTCCGAAGATCTGGGCATGAAGCTTGAGTCCGTGACTATGGACATGCTGGGCACAGCCAAGAAAATCGAAATCACCAAAGACGAAACAACCATCGTTGACGGTGCTGGCGAGAAAGCCGAGATCGAAGCACGTGTTGCCCAGATCCGCACGCAGATCGAAGACACGTCTTCCGACTACGACCGTGAGAAGCTGCAAGAGCGCGTTGCCAAACTGGCAGGCGGTGTTGCTGTTATCCGTGTTGGCGGCATGACCGAAGTCGAAGTGAAAGAGCGCAAAGATCGTGTTGACGATGCTCTGAATGCGACCCGCGCTGCTGTGCAAGAAGGCGTGATCGTTGGTGGTGGTGTTGCTCTGGTTCAGGCCGGCAAAGCATTGGCTGATCTGAAAGGCGCAAACGCTGATCAGGACGCTGGTATCGTGATCGTGCGCAAAGCCATCGAATCGCCTTTGCGTCAGATCGCTGAGAACGCCGGTGTTGACGGTGCGGTTGTTGCGGGCAAAGTCCGTGAATCCGATGACCTGACATTTGGCTTCAACGCTCAGACCGAAGAATATGGCGACATGTTCGCATTCGGCGTGATCGATCCGGCCAAAGTGGCACGTACAGCTCTGGAAGATGCAGCCTCCATCGCGGGTCTGTTGATCACCACCGAAGCTATGGTTGCCGACAAGCCTGCCAAAGACGGCGGCGCTGCAGGCGGCATGCCTGACATGGGCGGCATGGGCGGCATGGGCGGCATGATGTAATCACAACTCCCGTCAGGGATTGTGATGCGTCAGGCGATAGGCCCGTTAGGGCCAATGTCACAAAAGCCTAAGCCAGAATGATAGAGGGCCGCCTTCGGGCGGCCCTTTTTGTTAATTCCATGGGTGGTGAGGGCCGAGCCAGAAACCCTTAGGTTGACACCTGCGCCGCGCGGGGCCTTATGTGAAGCCAACACAGAAAGGCCCCTGTTATGGTGCGCGACTACTCACAGTTTATGTCCGGCGCAGATTCGTCAAAGGCAGAAAAACCGGCATTAAGCGGGTTGCAACTGTTGGGTTGGCAGGCATTTTTTGCATCGCAAGTGGACGCGGATGCGTTGACCGAAACCCCGCCTGTGCGCGTAACCGAAGTGCACAAGTCCGGCGCCAATGTGAAAGGTGACGGCTTTGACGGGCTGATCCCGCCGGGGCTGGAGCTTGCCGTGGGCGACTGGCTGCTGTTTGACGAGGCGCTGCCGACGCACAGCGTTTTGTTGGAGCGCAAAAGCCTGTTCAAGCGCCGTGCGGCGGGGCATGCGAAACACTATCAGCTGATCGCGGCCAATGTGGACACAGTGTTTGTGGTGACCTCGTGTAATGCGGATTTTAATGTCGCACGTCTTGAACGCTTCATTGCGTTGGCGTTTGAAAGTGAGGTCGCGCCAGTGATCGTGCTGACCAAAGCCGATTTATGCGACGACACGCAGCCCTTTATCGACGAGGCGCAGGCGATTTCAGATCGGGTGCCGGTAATTGCTCTCGATGCCAAAGAGGGCGACGTGGCGGGCGCGCTGGCCGAGTGGAGCGCGCCGGGGCAAACGATTGCTTTTCTGGGTACATCGGGCGTCGGCAAATCGACCTTGGTCAACGCGCTGTTTGGTCAGGAAAAGGCGGCCACCAAAGACATCCGCGAAGACGATGCGCGGGGACGTCACACCACAACCGCGCGGCAGTTGCATTTCACCGAAGACGGGCTGGGTGTGTTGGACACGCCGGGCATGCGCGAGTTGCAGTTGGCGGATGCCGAGGCCGGTATTGCCGATCTGTTTTCAGACGTTGTCGAGTTGGCGGCAGAGTGCAAGTTCAACGATTGCGCCCATGAGACCGAGCCGGGCTGCAAGATCCGCGCGGCGATTGACGCCGGCACGTTGGACGCGGCGCGGCTGGAACGGTGGCGCAAGTTGGCTGCCGAAGAGCGCCACAACACAGCAACTCTGGCCGAGCGCCGCGCACAGCAAAAAGATTTTGGCAAGATGATCAAAACCGTGACCAAGGTCCACAAAGGTCGCAAAGGGCGGCGTTAAGTCGGAGTGTTGCCGGTGATCGCCGAATTGTGAGGGATCAGGCCGCTTGTCAGTCGGGGCGCCGCGTGCCACCAACTGTGCCATGAAATTACTGCTTTTAACCGCTTTGACGATGGTTGCGTTTGCGGCCAATTCCGTTTTGAACCGTGCTGGCGTCGCTGGCCAAGGCATGGACCCGCTGGCGTTCGGTGTGATCCGGTTGGCGTCCGGCGCAGCAGCTTTGGCGGCGATTGTGCTCTGGCAAAGACGAGGATTCGCGCTTGGCGGCGTTGGCCGTGGGGTCGCTGTTGTGGCTTTGCTGGCCTACATATTCGGATTTTCAGTGGCGTATCGGGGCCTAGACGCGGGGCTTGGCGCGCTGTTGTTGTTTGGGGTGGTGCAGGTGACAATGTTTGGCGGCGCGCTGTTTGCGCGCGAAGAGATACCGACAACGCGTTGGGTTGGCGCGGCGGTGGCATTGGCGGGTCTGATTATGCTGTTGTGGCCGTCCGGGTCAGTGAGAGTGCCGGTCGGCGCGGCGTTGGCGATGGGTATCGCGGGCTTAGGCTGGGGCGTTTACTCGTTGCAAGGACGGCGGGAGAGCGACGCGACACAGGCGACCGCGATGAACTTTATCCTCGCGGCCCCGCTGGCTTTGATGGTCTGGCTGGCGCAGGGTGCGGGTGGCGAGTTTGCTGTGGCCGGTGTGGCCCTGGCGGTGGTGTCGGGCGTGATCACATCAGGATTGGGCTATGCTTTGTGGTATGCGATTTTGCCAAACTTGGGCGCGGCGCGGGCCGGAGTGGCGCAATTGAGTGTGCCGGTGATCGCCATGGCCGGTGGCATGATCTTTTTGGCTGAGCCAGTAACCTGGCGGTTTGTGGGGTCGGCTTCGCTGGTGATTGCCGGGGTTCTGATTTCAATGCGGCGGGTTTAGCGGTCGGGCCTGATCAGCAATTCCAACGGGTCATAGAGCAGCGTGTCCCCCCAAGCCGCGTCGGGCAAGCTGTCGGGTTTGAAAGCAAGCGTTGCCATTTCCGCGCGCGAGAAAAAGCGGCGTTCCGTGACGATGCCTTCGGGGTCGCGCCAAGTGTCTGAGAGCGTGCCCACAAGGATGGTGCAGCGGAAATATATATCCACCTGATGGAACCCCAGGTCGGGGTCGTGAAATTCGTTGATCAGGCAGGGCGCGCCGACGTCCACAGTTAGCCCTGTTTCCTCATGCACTTCGCGGATCAGCGTGTCTGGCAGGCTATTGTGTTTCTCCACTCCGCCGCCGGGGGCGCACCAGAGGTCGCTTTGCGCGGCCGGATACGCGTTCACCAGTAGCAGTTTCTCATCATGCAGGATCAGCGCGCGAGCGGCGAGGCGGGGGGATGACATGGCGGGCTTTCGCAAAGAGGCGTTTATTTCCCTTTTGTAATCGCGTTGCATTGCCTATCTCAAGCACATGACACGTTTGGCACTTATACTGACCTTGGGGTTTGGCCTGTTGGCGGGGACCGGCGCGGCGCGCGCGGAATGCGTTGTGCTGTTGCATGGGCTGGCGCGCACCGACAACAGTTTTGTTGTGATGCAGCTCGCGTTGGAGCGGTTGGGGTTTACCGTGGTGCGGCAAAGCTACCCCTCGACCGAGGACGTGATCGGCTCATTGGCGCAGCAAGCTTTGCCAGAGGCCGTGGCGCAATGCGGCGACAAGGGGCTCAACATTGTGTCGCATTCCATGGGGGGCATTCTGACCCGCGTATGGTTGGCACAAAATAAACCTGAAAACCTGCACCGTGTTGTGATGCTGGCGCCGCCAAACCAGGGGTCCGAGCTCGTCGATGAGATGCGCAGCCTTGAGACATTTCGCATTTTGAATGGTCCGGCGGGAATGCAGTTGGCCACCGACGGCCTGCCTGCGCAATTGCCAGCGGTGAATTTCGAACTGGGTGTGATTGCGGGGGATCGATCGATCAACCCGTTGTTTTCCGCGCTGATTGAAGGGCCGGACGACGGCAAAGTCAGCGTTGAAAGCACCAAGGTTGACGGTATGGCGGATCACATCGTTTTGCCGGTCACGCATACTTTTATGATGAACAACCCGATGGTTATCACGCAGGTGCGCCATTTTCTCGTGGGCGGGGCGTTTGATCACGACCTGAAATGGGGCGACGCGGAGCAAACCTTGCGGGAATTGGAAGTGTTCATGGAAGGCCAGTGTACCAACGGCGTGTGCCTTGATGTGCCGGAGGGGAACGACACGTGGGAGGACTTTTGGAACCGTTTCTGGACTGGTGACAAAAGCAGCGAAGAAGATGAGTGACCTACCGCCAATAGGAGCAGAGGGGCTTTGGCCTCATGGATTTCACGACCGGCGGTATGACATTTGTGCGGAGCCGTCTGAGTTTTATGGCGGCTGAGCGGTTCATGGTGGGAGCGGAGAATTGAAGCAAGATCCTGAGAGTTTTTTGCGCGACTTGTTTGCGCGTGCGGTGGCTGTTGCGGACCCAATGGCGGCTTTGCCCGCTGTGTTGTCGGCCAAACCCGAGGGGCGGGTTGTTGTCGTGGGCGCCGGTAAGGCCAGCGCGCGTATGGCGGAGGCCTTGGAAAGCGCTTGGGGCCCGTGTGAGGGGCTGGTGATCACGCGCTATGGCTATGAGCGGCCTTGCGCGGGTATCCGCATTGCCTCGGCGGCGCATCCGGTGCCGGATGCGGCTGGCGAGGAGGCAACGCTGGAGATGTTGGATCTGGTGCGTGGGCTGGGGTCGGATGACACGGTGATCTGCCTGATTTCAGGTGGGGCGTCGTCTCTGCTGACAGCGCCGGTGCCGGGGGTGACGCTGGACGAACTCAAGCAGGTGAACGCTGATTTGCTGGCGTCGGGTGCGCCGATTTCGGCGATGAACGCGTTGCGCAAACATCTGTGTCAGGCCAAAGGCGGGCAGTTGGCGGCGGCGGCCTATCCGGCCAAAGTCGTGAGCTATTTGATTTCTGATGTGCCCGGCGATGATCCGGGCATGATCGGATCTGGCCCCACGGTGGCGGAGCCGGAAACACTGGACGCGGCTTTGACCGCGCTGGCAGCGTTTGACGTGACATTGCCGCCTCATGTGGAGGCGGCGGCGCGGGCGCATGGTGGTGGTGTGACGCCGCAGGACGCCCGTTTGTCCACCACGCAGAACATTTTGTTTGCCTCGCCTCGCCAGTCCTTGGCGGCGGCACAAGAGGTGGCCGAGGCCGCGGGCGTGCCGGTCGAAATCCTTGGCGATGCGTTGGAGGGCGAAGCGCGGGACGTGGCACAGCTGCAGGCCTCGTTGGCGATTGCCAAGATGCAGGCCGCAAAAGGCCCGCTGGTGATTTTGTCGGGCGGCGAGTTGACCGTGACGCGGCGCGGCGACGGTGTTGGCGGCCCAAACGCCGAGTTCGCGTTGGCGCTGGCGGTTGCGCTAGAAGGCGCCAAAGGGATCTATGCGCTGGCCTGTGACACGGACGGCGTTGATGGTGCCGCCGAGGTGGCCGGCGCGGTGGTGGGGCCTGCGACGTTGGCAATTGCACAGGCGAAAGGCGTGGATGCGGAGCAGGCGCTCGCGAACAATGATGCGCACAGCTTTTTCGAGAAAATCGATGCGCAGGTGGTGACCGGACCGACGCTCACAAATGTGAACGATTTTCGCGCCTTATTGGTGTTGTAAGGCAGAGGCAAAGGTCAGGCGGATTTCGGCGATACCCGGTTCACATGTCCCATCTTGCGGCCCGGTTTGGTGTCGGCCTTGCCATAAAGATGCACGGCAGCGGCAGGTTCCGCGAGCAGATCCGGCAGGCGGTCCATGTCGTCGCCGATCAGGTTTTCCATGACAACGTTGTTCACCCGTTGGCCATCGCCCAAAGGCAGGCCTGCGACAGCGCGAATGTGTTGCTCAAACTGGTCGATGGTGCAGCCGTTCTGGGTCCAGTGGCCTGAATTGTGCACGCGCGGGGCGATTTCATTCACGATCAAGCCCTGTGGCGTCACGAAAAGCTCGACGCCCATCACGCCCACATAGTTCAGCGCATTCAGGATCTTACCTGCGAGCAGAACAGCATCCATGCGCTGGCTGCCAGACATGCGAGCAGGCACGGTTGTGGTGGCAAGGATGCCGTCTTTGTGCACATTTTCGCCGGGGTCAAAGCAGGAGACCTGCCCGTCAACCGACCGGGCGGCAATCACGGAAATTTCGTGAGAGAAGTCGACGAAGCCTTCGAGCAGGGCGGGGGCGCCAGCCATATCGGTGAGCGCTTGCGCCGCGTCGTCAGCAGATTTGAGGCGGGCCTGACCTTTGCCGTCATAGCCAAAACGGCGGGTTTTCAGGATCGCGGGGGCGCCGACCTGAGACACGGCAGCGGTCATGCTGGCCGCGTCATCCACGGTGGCAAAAGGTGCCGTCGTCAGACCCAAATCGCGCAGAAATGTCTTTTCCGTCAGGCGGTCCTGAGACACCCGCAACGCGTCGCGGTTGGGGTGGATCGGACGCAGGGCTTCGAGGATGTCGAGCGCCTCTGTCGGGATGTTTTCGAATTCGTAGGTAATAACGTCGACGGTCCCGGCAAAAGCGCGCAGAGCGTCGGCGTTGTCATAACCTGCGGTGGTGACCTGATCGGCCACCCGACCGGCGGGCGGGTTGGCGCCGGGTTCAAAGATGTGGGTTTTGTAGCCCAGACGGGAGGCGGCCACAGAGAGCATGCGGCCAAGCTGGCCGCCGCCGAGGATGCCGATGGTGGCGTTGGGCGCAAGTGGTTTAGTCATCTTGGGGCTCATCAGGAATAGAGGCGGACAGTGCATCGCGCCACGCATCCAAGCGGGCAGCAAGATCGGTATCTTGCAACGCAAGGATGCCCGCAGCCATGAGGCCTGCGTTGGCGGCTCCGGCGGCACCGATGGCCATGGTGGCAACCGGGAAGCCTTTGGGCATCTGCACGATGGAATAGAGGCTGTCGACACCTGAAAGAGCGCGGGTCTGCACGGGCACGCCGATCACCGGCACACGGGTTTTGGAGGCCATCATGCCGGGCAGGTGGGCCGCGCCACCGGCGCCCGCGATGATGACTTGCAGGCCGCGACCGGCGGCCTCTTTGCCGTAGGTCCAAAGGCGGTCAGGCGTGCGGTGTGCGGAGACGATTTTCTTCTCGTAGGTGATGCCAAGCTCATCGAGGAGGATGGCGGCCTCTTTCATAGTGGGCCAGTCCGATTGGCTGCCCATGATGATGCCGACCTGTGGTGTGTCCGTCATGTCCGGTTCCCGCGTGTGAAATCCCAAGAATTATGGGCGGTTTATATCGGGTTTGGCGGGTTCTGCAATGCGGCGGCCGCGTCAGGCGATAATGTCTGGCGTCAGGCGGTCTTCGATGCGTGAAATGATGTCTTTCAGACGCAGTTTTTGCTTTTTAAAACGCTGGATTGTCAGCTGGTCGCCTGTGCCGCGATCAACCAGCGCGTGGATGGCGTTATCCAGATCGCGGTGTTCTTGCTTGAAGACTTCAAGCTCAACCCGCAGCACGTCATCGGTTTTCATCGACAGATCGCCGGAGTCGCTCATCCTGGGCATCCTTGTTCTTGATTTGGTACAAACATAGTCGCTCGCGCGCCATGTGCAAAGCGCCAGAAGCGCGCGGGTGGCATTTGTATGCCGAGTGCCGCTGGGTCTTGCTTTGCATGGTGCGCAGCCCCATATTATTCACTGCGCCGGTTGCCAGAAAGGGATGGGCGCGTGACTGTCGCTTTGCACAAGGACGTGTCGATGAGCAAACATACTTTGGGGGCTTACCCCCACATGCTGGGGTTTGAACAACTCGAGCGGCTTTTGGAACGCACCGCCAAGACGGGCAACGAAGGCTATCCTCCGTTCAATATCGAACAGACATCGGATTTTTCGTATCGCATCACGCTGGCGGTGGCCGGTTTTGCCGAAGACGATCTGAGCATCACGGTTGAAGATCGACAGTTGGTGATCCGAGGTCGGCAAAGCGATGACAGCGAGGGGCGTGTTTTCCTGCACCGCGGTATCGCGGCACGTCAGTTTCAACGCAGTTTTGTGTTGGCGGACGGTGTCGATGTGGGTGAAGCGGCAATTGAAAACGGCCTGTTGCATGTCGATCTGACGCGGGCCAAGCCCGAGACAGTGGTGCAAACAATCCAGATAAAGAAGGGGTAGAGCGATGTATGACGCATATGAATTTGAAACAGACGAGTTTACCGGCCACGTGGCAGACCGGATCGTGTACGTCCGCCCAGTAGAGATCGCGGATCTGCCTGTGGAAGTTCAGGATCAGGTTGAGGATGGCGAAACGCTTTATGCGGTGCATGACGCCGATGGCGAACGACTGGCGTTGGTGAAAGACCGAAAGCTGGCGTTTATGCTGGCGCGCGATCACGATTACTCGCCGGTGGCGGTGCATTAAGCGCTGTTAAAGCGGCTAAAATGGGAACCCATCGCGAGGGATCGCGGTGGGTTTTGTTGTTTTGGGGGGGATGGCTGGTATGCGGACGAAGCTCCCGTTCGGTTCATAGACCGTATTTGGTCTGTGCCAATATTAATGGCACTGGCGAAAGCAGTTTTGGCCCACCGCCATGCATTTGTGATTGCGGGAACGTTAATTCCCAGTAGGTGCCATCAAGGGGGTCAACAAGCAATCGGTCCCAGCCATCATCAGATGCTGAAACCTGTTGTAAATCTTCGCGCATACGTCTCTCGATCTCGAGTTCAGTTTGGTCTGCGACGATTGATGAACCTTGTTTGACCCAAGACCCTGCCAATGGTTTTTTAGGTGAGTTTGTCATGGTGAGACTTTGCCGAACGCGTCACCAAATGGCAACGCGATGTCCAATAGCGAATGTCAATTTGGGCTCAAAACGGGCCTTCGATGCTGTATCTAAGTCGTCGCTTGTCCTTTGTTTTCGAGCGGTTTGGGGGCAATCCTTTGGCGGAAGCTTTACGTCGTCACTCCAACTCCAGTGCAACCACGCCTTCGGACCAGCCATCCAAATTGCACCGCGACCGCACATAAACCGTGGTGACGCCCTCCGGCACCGCGACGCCCGACTGAGACCGCGTGAACGGTTGCTCGTTGACGTGTGGATGCGCCAGCACGCGGGTGGTCAGCACTGTGCCGTCCGCCAATTCAACGCGCCAGCCGTCGGCGTAGTGGTCCCAGCCGGTATCGGGGTGCACAAGCGTCACGTCAAAGCGCCATGTGCCGCCCTGCTGACTGGCGCGGGCGTCGGTGATCTGCGGGGCATCGGCGTGGACCGAAACGGTTGCCAGTAAGTACAGGCTTAGGGCAATGAAATGTTTCATGTTTTGAGTGTGCCACAGCGGGGGAATATTGCGAACACATTGTGATAACGGTTTTGTCATGCCTTTATTATCAAACACTTAAGCGAAATTTGACGGTGGCCCGCATTGAGCGATTGATCTGAAACTGGAGGGGGCGCGTAGCTTTTGCATGTTCACATGAGGAGATAGACATGCAGAGACGTAGCTTTATTGGAATGGTAACAGGACTTGCTCTGGCAGCGACGAGCTTCGGAGCCGCGATGGCCGGAAATCAGTCCAAAATGGACATCGTGGACACCGCGGTCGGCGCCGGAAGTTTTGGCACTTTGGTTGCGGCTGTGCAGGCTGCAGGTCTGGTGGACACCCTGAAGGGAGAAGGTCCCTTTACCGTGTTTGCTCCGACAGATGAGGCCTTCGCGGCCCTGCCGGACGGCACCGTAGAGATGCTCTTGATGCCCGAAAACAAAGATAAGCTGGTGGCGATTTTGACCTATCACGTGGTGTCCGGCGAAGTCATGGCTGCAGATATCGCGGGCAAAAAAGCAATGGTGCCGACGGTTCAGGGCAGCGAGATCGCAGTTGATGCCATGCAAGGGGTGATGATCAACGACGCCACTGTGGTGGCCGCGGATGTTGTCGCGTCCAACGGCGTCATCCATGTGATCGATAAAGTGTTGATCCCCGAAGGTTGATCATTTTGAGACAACAAAAAAGGCGCGGTGTAACCCGCGCCTTTTCTAATTCTAACAGTCAGGTTTTAGCCCGAGATCAGACCCATGCTTTCGAGCTTCAGGATCACCTGATGCGCGCAGTTGTCGACGTCGACGTTTTCGGTCTCAACCGACAGCTCAGGGTTCGCGGGCACATCGTAGGGGTCGGAGATGCCCGTGAACTCTTTGATTTTGCCTTCGCGCGCCAGTTTGTAGAGGCCTTTGCGGTCACGGCGCTCGCACTCGTCGATCGAGGTCGCAACGTGCACTTCGACAAAAGCACCAAAGGCTTCGACGTCTTCACGCACGGCGCGGCGGGTGGTGGCATAAGGCGCGATGGGCGCACAGATGGCGATGCCGCCGTTTTTGGTGATCTCGGACGCAACATAGCCGATACGACGGATGTTGAGGTCACGGTGCTCTTTAGAGAAGCCCAGTTCGCTCGACAGGTTTTTGCGCACGATGTCACCATCCAGAAGCGTGACCGGACGGCCGCCCATTTCCATCAGCTTGACCATCAGAGCGTTGGCGATGGTGGATTTGCCGGAGCCGGAGAAGCCGGTGAAGAACACGGTGAAACCCTGCTGGGCGCGTGGCGGCTTGGTTTTGCGCAGCTCTGTCACAACTTCGGGGAAAGAGAACCACTCGGGGATTTCCAGACCTTCGGCCAGACGGCGACGTAGTTCAGTGCCGGAGATGTTCAGGATGGTGACGTCGTCTTTGTCCTGAATTTCGTCCACTGGCTCGTATTGTGCGCGTTCTTGCACCCAAACCATGTGTTTGAAGTCGACCATTGTGATGCCGATTTCTTCCTCATGGGCGCGGAACAGGTCCTGCGCGTCATATGGGCCGTAGAAGTCTTCGCCAGCAGAGTTTTTGCCGGGTCCGGCGTGGTCGCGGCCAACGATGAAGTGGGTGCAACCGTGGTTGGCGCGGATCAAACCATGCCAAACAGCTTCGCGTGGGCCAGCCATACGCATGGCAAGGTTCAGAAGGGACATCGACGTGGTCGACTGTGGGTATTTGTCCAACACGGCCTCGTAGCAGCGCACGCGGGTGAAGTGGTCGACGTCGCCCGGTTTGGTCAAGCCGACAACAGGGTGGATCAGCAGGTTGGCCTGCGCTTCTTTGGCGGCGCGGAACGTCAGCTCCTGGTGCGCGCGGTGCAGCGGGTTGCGGGTTTGGAATGCAACCACTTTGCGCCAGCCCATCTTGCGGAAGTAGGCGCGCAGTTCGTTTGGTGTGTCGCGACGGGCGCGGAAATCATAGTGCACAGGTTGCTGAATGCCGGTGACAGGGCCGCCGAGGTACACTTTGCCCGCTTGGTTGTGCAGGTAGTTAACCGCTGGGTGGGCGTCGTCGTCAGCACCGAAGACCTTTTCGGCTTCGCGGGCTTTGTTCGGCACCCAATTGTCGGTCACAGTCATGGTGGCGAGAATCACGCCTTCCTGATCGCGCAGGGCAATGTCCTGACCGGCCTCAAGGTTTGCAGCGAAGTCTTCGGACACATCCAGGTTGATCGGCATTGGCCAGAGAGCGCCGCTTTCCAAACGCATGTTCTCGATAACGCCGTCGTAGTCCGCCTCGGTCAAAAAGCCTTTGAGCGGATTGAAGCCGCCATTCATCAGCAGTTCGAGGTCACAGATCTGGCGCGGGGTCAAATCCAAGCTGACCAATTCGCCAGCTTCGACTTTGAGTTTTTGCGCGCTTTCATACGACACATACAGCTCGGGGATTGGTGCAAGGTTGTTTTGCATAGGATGAGTCCTGTGTTTGATGGGGGAGAGACCGCTTGCGGTGCCGGTTAGTTCTGCGTGAAGGGCGTTATATTCGGCCAGTTTGCGGTCAAGAAATTGGTCGGTGAGCCGCATTTTTTCTGCGGCTCCACGAGAGGTCAGCGTGTAGGCAAATCGCTGACGTTTGTCTGGGCCGGCACGGTCGCTGATCGAAATATGACCAGCGTCAGCGGCGGCGCGGAGTTGTCCGTTCAGAAGGCCGAGAGAGATGCCAAGTGCCGCCGCGGTCGCGCGCTGGCTGGCACCGGGGGCGGTGTCCAGTTGGCGCAGAAGTCGGAAGAGCAGATCTTCTTCGTCCGGGGTGGGTTTGGTAACAATGTCGGTCATCAACGAAACTCAAAGTGTGTTCACACGTGAACGCAATACACGAAAAATCCGGTTTGGGAAGCTTTTTTCTGCAGGTGCATAGCGATTTTGCGTCCAGTGCAACGCTTCTAATACGGGGTTAAATTTCTGGGGCCGCTGGTTCTGGCTGCAGAATCTGAGGCAGTCTGGCTGCTTTGGTGACGGGCAAGGCGTCCATCGGCTCTGCCACGCCGCGCAGGTCAAGCTGTACAAAAGCTAGATGGTCGGTGTCGTATCCTGCGGTCCTGAGGAGGTCCTTCGAAATCAGGGCCTCGACCGCCAACTCCTTGGTTTTCCCCTCAAGGCGCGATGTGGCATTCACCGTGTCACCGATGATTGTGCGTGGGGCGTTGTCGGCGGCACCAATTTCGCCCATCACCAGTGTGCCAAGGTGCAGCCCCATGCCGATAGCGACAGGCGCGGCTTTCTCGGCTTTGAGTGTTTGATTGAAGGTGGCAAGTGCAGCGCCGATACCAGCGGCAGCATCCAGCGCCGCTTGAGCGGATTCGCCCTCGTTGCCCTTTTCAAAAACCGCCAGCAGGCCGTCGCCCAGATATTTGTCCACAGTGCCGCCTGCACCAGTGATCGACGGGACAATGGCATCAAAGAACCGGTTGAGCAAAAACACCACATCATACGGCAATTGTCCGGTGGTGCGGGCGGTAAAGCTGCGCATGTCCAGAAACAGGATCGCCATGCGGCGCTCTTCGCCAAGGCTTTGGTGCGCGCGGGCGCGACGTCCGTCGGAACGAAAGACCTGCAACACAGTGGCCGGTTCGGTTGGGCGCAACTGACAGGCAAGGCGGGCATTGGGGGGCGCGTTCACGGCCGCAAGGCTTGCGGCTTCTTCGGGGGAAGGCGGGTGCAGCAGGTCGGCGCCGTCTTCGATGATAACGCGACACGTGGTGCAGCGCCCGCGCCCGCCACAAAGGGCCATGTGGTCCACGCCGTTCGCGCGAGACATCTCCAGGAGAGTCATGCCGCGCTGGCCTTTGATTTCTGGGCCAGACACATAGCGGATCGGCACAGCGCCTCTGCGGATCACATAGCGGCGTGTCAGGTGGGTGATGAGGGTCAGGGCAACAATCGCCGCAAAAATCAGCAAGTTGCGGTTGGTGGCCTCTAACAGGACGCCGAATTGTTCGGGGGACAACCAGTTGTAACGCTCGGCCAGTGCTGGGAATGTTTCAGGATCGCTCAGCAGCGCTTTTTGCGCGCGGCCCTGGATCATGAAACCGGTGAGGGCCCATGCGGGGATCAGAGTGGCAAGGCTGATGAGAAGAGGTAGGAATTTGCGCCACCAACTTTGCGCGCGCAGCCAGAAATGCAGCCCCATACAGCCGTGGGTCCAAGTGATGAGAAGCAGAAGCGCCTGATTCCACCCGCTGGCGCTGTCCCAAATCAATCCGACGAGATAGCCCATCCGGTCGTTCAGGCCAAAAAAATCGTTGGCCATGCGGGTGTGAACGATATGGGCGGTCAGAAACAGCGGTATCAGGATGCCAAGGATGATCTGAAACGCCTCCCAAGTTGGCATTTTCAGAGTGCGCCGTCGGGCGAGGCGATAAAGCGCCAGCCCCATGTGCGTGAAGAGCGCGCCATACAGTAGAGCGGTGCCAAGCACAGAGCGGTGCACAGCTTGGCGAATGTCCTGAAACGACTCCATGATTTCAAGCGAGAAGATACCCAGCCCGATATTGAGGAAGTGAAAGAACACGTATGTGAACAGGATCAATCCGGAGAGAATTCGCGCGCGTGTGCGCCAGTTCCCTTTCCAAAGAGAGGAGCTGCCTGATGTTGCCAATGTCTTGTCCTGTTGCCTTTGGCTTAGAGAGTGGCGGCACGAGGGAGGTGGGTCAAGGCGCGGATCACTGTGCGCGTTTGCGCAGAACCACCGGAAGGCCACCTTTTGGTTGCGGAATGGGCACGCGGATCCAGTTAACGGGGGTTTGGTCAGACCGCTCGATACGATGGGTTTTAAGGAGCGCGGCCAGGAAGATCTTTACCTGCATGGTGGCGAAATGCAGACCGATGCATTTATGCGCGCCACCGCCAAACGGAGCCCAAGCGTATTTATGAGTGCGGTCTTCCTGGCGGTCCGGTCCAAAGCGGTCCGGGTCAAATTGTTCGGGTTCGGTCCAGTATTCGGGGGACATCATGACGGTGCCTGGCGTGGCGGAAACCCACGTTCCCGCTGGAATAATGTGTCCCTGCCATTCAAAATCGCGCACGGCACGGCGGGGGATCAGAGGCACAGGTGGCAAAAGACGCAGGGCTTCTTTCAACACAAGATCGGTGGCCTGCATGGATGCCAAGCCCGTGTCGTCAATTGGGCCCGCTGGCAGGGCGTCGACCTCGGTGATTATTCTGTCCTGCCAGTCTGGATAGGTTGCAAGCGCCCAAGCAACTTTGGTTAGGGCGGAGGCGGTGGTGTCATGCGCGGCCATCATCAGAAAGTTGAAATGGTCGACGAGGTCGTCGGCATTCCAGCTGTTGCCGTCCTCATCTGCAGCCAGCACCATTTGGGAGAAAAAGTCGTCACCTGGGGCGGCGCGGCGCTCGGGTATCATCATGGCGAAATTTTGTGTCAACGTGGCACGGGCGGCCATGCCGCGCGCCATTTTGGTGAATGGCACCGGTTTGCGGATCACGGACGTCGCGGCGGCGACTTCGGCACGGAAGGCACTGGACAGCATGTCTGCGCGCGGGTCATCCAGATCAAGTCCCATGAAGACAGCCGCACCCATGCGCAGCGTCATGTCCTTGATCGCAGGGAAGAATTTGAACTGGTTGTCCGTTTTCCAGCCCGTCAGGAGCGTGGCCGTCGCCGTTTCGAGCCGGGCGCGGTAGGCATCCATGACAGGCTTGCGGAACGCCGCCTGCATGATGCGGCGATGCGCACGGTGGTCGTCAAAGTCGCGCAACATCAGGCCGCCGGGAAACAGCCTGTGCAACATGTCCCAACCTTCGTAGGAGGAGAAGAGTTTCTGCGTGTCCCCAAGGATGAATTCGAGCGCATCTGCACTGCCAAGCGAGACCCGCCACTGGCCGAGAACTTTGACTTTATAGACGGGGCCGTAGGTTGCCGCCGCGCCCATGTGCAAGCCGATCGGGTCGCGCAAAAGGTCAAGCGTGTGGCCGACCACCGGCGTCAGGGGCGGGTGGGGGATGTCGTTTAAGGAGAGTGATTTGGCGGCTGTTGCGGGCAAAGGCTGGCTCCGGATGATGTGCGGGAACGCTACGGCTTTGGCACCTGTGCTGGCAACCGACAGTTGCGTCGGTTGCCAGAATTTTTTCAGATCACGTCAGATGTTATTCGTGTTCCGCGATGAATTTTTCGGCGTCCAGCGCGGCCATGCAGCCCATGCCAGCGGAGGTCACGGCCTGACGATAAATGTGATCGGTCAAATCGCCCGCAGCGAAAACGCCAGGAATGGACGTGCGGGTGGAGCCGGGCTCAACGGTCACGTAGCCGCCGTTGTGCAGCTCCAGCTGTTCTGAAACCAGCTCACTCGCAGGCGCGTGGCCGATGGCGATAAAGACGCCTGCCGCGGGGATTTCGGTGATCTCGCCAGTTGTTGTGTGTTTGACCTTCACGCCAGTCACGCCTTTGGGCACATCGGTGCCGACAACCTCTTCTAGTTCGTGGAACCAAAGGGTTTCGATTTTCTCGTGTTTGAACAGGCGGTCCTGCAGGATTTTCTCTGCGCGCAACTCGTCGCGGCGGTGGATCAACGTGACCTTGGACGCAAATTTTGTGAGGAACAGCGCCTCTTCGACAGCGGTGTTGCCGCCGCCGACAACCACGATTTCCTGACCGCGGTAAAAGAAGCCGTCACAAGTGGCGCAAGCGGATACGCCGAAGCCTTTGAAGGCTTCTTCGCTGTCTAGACCAAGCCACTTGGCGCGTGCACCGGTGCAAAGGATTACGGCGTCGGCTGTGTAAAGCGTGCCGCTGTCGCCTTTGGCCTTGAAGGGACGCTCGGACAGATCGAGGTCAGTGATGATGTCGCCGACGATTTCGCAACCCATGGCACGGGCGTGTTCTTCCATCTTCATCATCAGCTCGGGGCCTTGGACCTCGACAAACGACGGATAGTTTTCGACTTCAGTGGTGGTGGTCAACTGGCCGCCGGGCTCAAGGCCCTGCACAAGAACAGGTTCCAACATGGCGCGGCTGGCATAGACGCCTGCGGTGTAACCTGCGGGGCCGGAGCCGATGATCAGAACCTTGGTGTGTTTCGTGTCGGCCATGAGGCACCCTTTTGAAATGTGTTTGCGAGTCCGATAGCGGATATAGCGGCCCCTTGCCCATAGGAAAAGGCCTTGGTCGGTTTCAGGAACACACGGTCTCGCGATCTGCCTTTGGGCGGGATATTGCAAAAGGATATTGCGCAGATGCGAAACATTATTGCGCGTTGGCGCGGCAGTGGTATAAGAACCGCAAACCTTAGGGAGTGACGTTTTCACATGGCTGGACACCGGCTCGATCCGATTGATCGCAAAATTCTCGCTGAATTGCAGGCCGACGGCCGGATGACCAACGTAGAACTCGCCAAGCGAGTCGGTATTTCGGCGCCGCCATGCCTGCGCCGTGTGCGCACATTGGAAGAGGCGGGCTACATTCGCGGCTATCACGCGGATGTGGACAGCCGTGAGTTGGGCTTTGAAGTGCAGGTTTTCGCAATGGTCGGATTGGTCAGCCAAGCCGAGGCGGATCTGAGTGCCTTTGAGGAGCGCTGCCGCAATTGGCCTTTGGTTCGTGAGTGTCACATGCTGAATGGTGAGGTGGATTTCATCCTCAAGTGTGTTGCGCCGGACCTGAGCACGTTTCAGACCTTTTTGACTGAAGACCTAACCAGTGCGGACAATGTTGCGAGCGTGAAGACGTCATTGGTAATCCGTGGGGCAAAAGATGCACCCGGGGTTCCGTTTGAAGTGCTTGAAGAACGATTGAGCCGCGACGCCTGAGACGATACCGCGCATCGCGCTATGCAAGGTATCCCAAGACAAAAAAGGCCGCCCAAAGAGGGCGGCTTTTTTGCGAAATGTCTTGGGTTGCGAAGGCTTAGGCCGCTTTGGCGAAGCCTTCGGCGGTGCGCTTGGCGATGAACGCTGCGCGGCGTGCACCGCGCGCCCATGGCATGGCCGGTGCGTCTGCTTTGGATGCGGCTACGACCGATTTGATAAAGCGTTGGTTTCTCATGTCTGCTCTCCGTGGCTGTCGGCCCTTCTTGCGGGGCCAGTTTGTTTCCGTGTTGAGAACAATTTCGCCTCAGATTGGGGCGGAGATGGGGCAAGATTGGTCAGATTTAAGGAAAATACCAAACCAAATTTTAGGCAATCTGTCTCAATTGTGGCGCTGCGCGGGGAAAATGCCTGAATTTACAGGCGGATCACGGAAATCAGGCGGCCATAATCTGCTTCGCGCGCATGTGTCGTCCGGCGGTATGAGTAAAAGCGGCCGGCGTCAGCGTAGGTACAATGGCGTGTCCATTCCGCAGCGCCGATTCCAGCAGTTCGCAGTCGGTGAAGCCCGTAGCTTGGTAAGTCAAATTGCATCCGGTCGCCTTCGCCTTGGGCGAAAAAGCGACTGTTTTCGGGGGTATGCGCGATAAAGGCGTCCAGAAACTCTGGGCCGACTTCGTAGGCGGCTTGTGAAATGGAGGGGCCGATCACGGCTTTGGTGTTGGCGCGGGTGGCCCCCAGATCTTCCATAGCGTCCAGTGTTGCCTCCAGCACGCCGTCCAAAGCGCCGCGCCAGCCAGCGTGGGTCGCGCCCACGACGCCAGCTTCTGTGTCGGCAAACAGGACGGGTTGGCAATCAGCGGTCAGAACCGCAAGGGCAAGGCCCGGCGTGGCTGTGACAAGGGCGTCTGCTTTGGGGCGGGCACCGTTTTGCGGCTCGGTGATGGTCTGAACGTCGGCGGAGTGCACCTGATAAAGGTGGGCCATATGCGTGAGAGGCACGTTCATGGCCTCGGCCACGCGGGATCGGTTGATGGTGACGATCTCGGATTGGTCTGTGCTGCCCATGCCGCAGTTCAGCCCGGAAAACACGCCAGACGAGGCCCCCCCGCGACGCGTGAAAAACCCGTGACGCACGGGGCCAAGCAAGTCGGACGTGAGGATTTCCAGTGTCATGTGAGGCATCCAGGCGGAGGGGGTGCGCCTTTGGGAAAGAGCGCAAGAACCATGAACAGGTTTCCCATTTCCTGTGGATGCGTCAAGCGCCGATGCGCTGCGATGTGTGATTTCAGCGCTTCGCCGCTAAGATGGGACGCCAATGATTGGGCGCGCTGGGTGATGCCAAGGCGTTCGAGGAACACACCTTGCGGTGTCAGGTCCGCGTGGGCACATGGTGCGGCTTTGGCAAGGGCTTCGAAATCCACATGGGCCGTTAAATCGGCGGTACCGGGTGCTGCGAGCGGATCGGCAGGTGCATGATTTTGCAAGGCCTGCAGCGTGTCACCAAGCGAGGTCCAGCCACCATAGTCAATCAGCAGGGCCACGCCGCCGTGAGTCTGTATGGATGCGCCGATCCGGTCACACACGGCAAGCGCTGGGGCGCAGGTTTCGACGATCTGGTCAGGCACTGTATCCGCAAGGCGGTGTTCGAGGTCCGGCTGTGGCAATTCGGGGCCCAATGCAAAGGTCAGCGCGCCGTCGCGAAAGGTGATCATGCGTTCATGCCAACCAGTGTCGGCGCGCAGGAACTGACGGATCGGCAGGGCGTCAAAAAACTCGTTGGCGACAAGAAACAGTGGTTGGGCAGGCAGCGTGTCGATGCTGCTGTGCCAAGTGGCGTCTCCGACCAGTTCTTGCTGTTTGGCACGCAGGGTGGGCGAGGCTTCGGCCAGATGTACCTTGGCGGCGGCGTGAAAGCCGGGAACCTGACGGGTGGCGCGCAGGATGTCGGCCATCAACGTGCCCCGACCGGGACCAAGTTCTGCCAGCGTGAAGGGCGAAGGGGCGCCCTGATCAAGCCAAGCTTGGGCCAGCGCGAGGCCGATAAGTTCGCCAAACATCTGCGAAATCTCAGGCGCAGTGGTGAAATCGCCGGCGGCACCCAAGGGGTCGCGTGTGGTGTAGTAGCCGTGCTCGGGATGCAGCAGCGCTTCGGTCATGAAATC
This sequence comes from Shimia sp. SK013, assembly GCF_001292625.1. Lineage (GTDB taxonomy): Bacteria > Pseudomonadota > Alphaproteobacteria > Rhodobacterales > Rhodobacteraceae > Shimia. Next base: position 93,896 of record NZ_LAJH01000014.1, on the reverse strand, counting down.
AGCGACTGTCATCGGTCCGTGCGCTTCGATCCGGGCCAGCAGATGCGGTGTCAGGGCGCTCACGCCGGTTTGGCCCGCGCGATCAGGTACACCCCTAGAAGGATCATCGGCAGGGACAGCAACTGACCCATGGTGAGACCATAGCTGCCAAGTTGCAGGGCGAGGCCGAGCGGATTGCCTTCGGTCACAAAATGCGCGTCGGGTTGGCGGAAGAATTCAACGATGAAGCGCGCGAGGCCGTAGCCGGCAAAGAAGGTGCCGGTGAGCAGGCCGGGGGTTTTGAAACCGTTGCGGCGCCATGCTAGCCAGAGCAATAGCGCGCCAAGGATCAGACCCTCCATCACAGCTTCATAGAGTTGCGATGGATGGCGCGCGCAGAGGCCAAGAAGCTGACCGCAATCCTGCGCTGCATGGCCCGGGAAAACCACGCCCCACGCAACGTCGGTTTGGCGGCCCCAGAGTTCGGCATTGATGAAATTGGCGATGCGGCCCAGCAGAAGGCCCGGCCAGATGCCCAGCACCATCGCGTCCGCAACGCGCAGTTTGTTGAGTTTGTGGGCGCTGGTGTAGATCCACGCCGCGACGACAACCCCCAGCATGCCACCATGAAACGCCATACCGCCTTGCCAGATTTGTAGGATTTCAGCGGGATTGGCGGCGTAATACGTCGGTTTGTAAAACAGCACATAGCCAAGCCGGCCGCCAAGAATTACGCCGAGAATCACCCATGTGAGCAGGTCTTCGATCTGGCGCGGATTGATGGGGGCCTCGTCGTTGGGCCACAAGCGCTGAGCGCGGACAGCGGCCACAACGATGCGCCAGCCGAGCAGAATGCCGACGATATAGGCCAGCGCGTACCAGCGCAGGGCGAACTCCATGCCAAAGGCTGAAATCGAAAATATCTCTGGCGAGATATCGGGGAAGATAATGGATGCGCGCATGGGACCTCACCTGTTGGGGCATAAGTGGGCGCGCAGGGTGGTCAAAGTCAAGGTGGGCAAACGATCTTGTGTCGCCGTCCAACCCGCCCCATATAGGGTTCAGCCAAAAGCGGAGAGATCAATGCAAACCCGTAACAAGTTTATGGACGACATGTCCCAGCTGATGACCAATGCAATGGGCGTGGCCCAAGGCGCAAAGGACGAAGCGGAAAACGCGATGAAATCGATGATGGACCGCTGGTTGGCGGATCGCGATTTTGTCACCCGCGAAGAATTTGACGCTGTGCGGGGAATGGCCCAGAAAGCACGCGAAGAAAACGAGGCGCTCAAGGCGCGCATCGAGGCGCTTGAAAACAAGTAAGTGGTTTTGATCAGGTGTGTTGTACCTGATACTTTGCGACACATGGACAGGGCCGCGCTTGCGGCCTAGTCTCCTTTAGCGAGAAGGAGACGTCATGTCGGATCGCAAGACGCAGCCCCCACGCACCACATTCAGAACCCGTGGCTTGACCAAGGTCTATGGGGAAGGCGCAGCCGCTGTTCACGCGTTGCGCGGGGTGGATCTGGAAGTTCCTGAAGGTGAAATCGTTGTGTTGTTGGGCCCCTCGGGGTCCGGCAAGTCGACGCTTTTGAATATCCTTGGTGGCTTGGACCGGGCAAGCGACGGCGAGGCCTTTTTCCAAGACCAGAACCTGAGTGAGATGAGTGATCGCGCGTTGACGATGTATCGACGCGACCACGTTGGGTTTGTCTTTCAATTTTACAATCTGATGCCGTCGTTGACCGCGTTTGAGAACGTCGAGCTGGTCACCGAAATTGCCGAGAACCCGATGGAGGCGGACCGCGCCTTGCAGTTGGTGGGGCTGGGCGAACGGGTGAACCACTTTCCAGCGCAAATGTCGGGAGGGGAGCAACAACGTGTGGCGATTGCGCGCGCGGTTGCCAAGAATCCAACGGTGCTGTTTTGTGATGAACCCACGGGCGCGCTCGATAGCGCGACAGGGCGGGCCGTGTTGCATGTGATCAACGACATCAACCGCGAACTCGGTGCAACGGTGATGATTGTGACCCATGCGGCGGCGACTGCGCAGATGGCACATAGGGTCATTCATTTTGCCGATGGTGCCATCCGGTCAGTGACTGAGAACGACACCCGAGTTAGTCCTGACGAGATCGCGTGGTGATCTGATGCGGGCGCTTGATCGGAAACTTTTGCGGGATATGTGGCGCATCAAGGGGCAAGCGGGGGCGATTGCTGTCGTGGTTGCCGTCGGTGTTCTGTTGCAGGTGATGATGTCAGGCATGATTTCGTCGCTCGAGGAAACGCGGGCAACCTATTATGAGCGCTATCGGTTGGCGGATGTGTTTGCACCTGTGACACGCGCGCCGCAAAAGATGCTGACGCGGCTTGCGGAAATTCCGGGTGTGGCCGCTGTGGAAGGTCGCGTACAGGGCGGGGCTTTGGTGGATATTGTCGGGCAGGACTTGCCCGTGAGAGCACAAGTTCTGAGCCTGCCGGAGTGGCGCAATCCCTGGCTGAATGATGTGTATCTGTCGGAGGGGCAGCGACCGCGGATCGGGCGCACGGATGAAGTGCTTTTGCTGCGCAGTTTTGCGCGGGCGCATGATCTGGCGTTGGGCGATGTTTTGTCGGCGACACTTTATGGCAGCAAGCGCACCTTCCGCATTGTGGGGATCGCGCAATCGCCGGAGTTTCTGTTCACAACGGCCCCCGGAGAGTTGGTGCCTGACGATGCGCGCTTTGCCGTGCTGTGGTTGAACGCCGAAGCGTTGGAGGCTGCGTTTGATTTGAAGGGCGCCTTTAACGAAGCGCTGTTGTCATTGGAGCGTGGCGCGGACGTCGCGCCTGTTCTGACCGCTGTGGATTCGTTGTTGGATCGTTACGGCGGGCTGGGGGCATATGCGCTTGAGGATCAAGTCAGCAATCGGTTTCTGAGTGAGGAAATCAAGGGATTGAAGGCGACGTCCAAAGCGGTGCCGCCCATTTTCATGGGGGTCGCGGCGTTTTTGTTGTACATCGTCGTGAGCCGAATGGTCAGCGCAGAACGCGAGCAGATCGGTTTGATCAAGGCGTTTGGCTATACGGACACAGAGGTTTCGCTGCACTACTTCAAACTTGTGGTGAGTATTGCTCTTGCAGGTGCGGCGCTTGGCTGTTTGGGCGGGGTCTGGGCGGGGCGCGCGTTGGCGGGGCTTTATCAAGCGCTGTATCATTTGCCGTTTCTGGTGTTCCGTGTTGACCCGTCGAGTTTCGCATCAGGGGTTTTGATTTCGGTTTTGGCGGCAGTTGTGGGCGGCGTGTCGGTGTTGCGGCAGGTTTTTGCCCTGACACCTGCTGTGGCGATGCGCCCACCGGCGCCTGCGGATTATTCCAAGTCAGGCGCGCTCACTGCGGCGCTTAAGACTTGGCTGGATCAGCCGAGCCGCATGGTGCTTCGTCGGGTGTTGCGCAATCCGGGGCGCATTTTTGGCGCGGTGATTGGTATCGCCGCGGGCATGGGGCTGAGTTCGGCGCAAATGTCGGTGATGTCTGGGTTCAACGATGTGCTGGACACGACCTATGGTGTGATTGACCGCTCAGATGTGGCTGTGACGTTTTTTGAGCAAATGCCGGACAAGACGGCGTTTGATCTGGCGCATTTGCCCGGTGTCATCGAGGTGGAGCCGATACGAGCCGTGGGGGCCGTCCTGCGCAATGGCACCGAAAGCTATCGCGGGTCAGTGACGGGGCTTGTGGAAAACGCGCGACTGAATCGCGCCGTGGATGCGGATCATGCCGATATTGCGATGCCTGACAACGGCATTGTGCTGGCAAAATCTCTGGCAGACACGCTGGGCATTGGCGCGGGCGACACGGTGTCGGTGGACGTTCTAGAGGGCCGGCGGCCGGTGTTGGAATTGCGCGTCGCTCGGATTGCCGAGACTTTGATGGGGGCGCCGGCGTTTATGCACATTGAGGCTCTCAACCGTGCGCTGGGCGAGCCTGGACGGATATCGGGCGCCTACATGCGGGTTGATGCAGGCGCCTATCCGGCGTTGTTTTCTGCCCTGAAAGATGTGCCCAGTGTTGCCGGTGTTACCCGCAAAAATGATGCCCGTGCGGCGATGAAGAAGTTGATGGACGAAGGTGCGGGCACCATGCGCTATGTCATGGCGCTGATTGCGGGCGTGATTACCTTTGGCATTGTTTACAACAGTGCGCGCATCAGTTTTGGTGAGCAATCACGCGACCTTGCCAGTTTGCGGGTCATGGGGTTCACCCAAGGCGAAGCGGCGTTCATTTTGCTTGGGGAGCTGGCAATCGTGGTCTTGCTGGCGCTGCCGATCGGGGTGCTATTGGGCTATGGATTATCGTATCTGGTGGCTGCTGGGTTCAGCACCGATCTGTACCAGATCCCGACGGGGTTCCGCCCTGAAGCCTTTGGCGTCGCGGGAACAGCAGTGGTTATGGCCGCGTTGATCAGCGGGTGGCTGGTAAAGCGCGAAATCGAGCGGGTCGACCTTGTGGCGACCCTGAAGACGAGAGAGTGAGCGGGATGGCTAAGAAGAGGCAATCGCGGCGAGTTGTGACGGTGACAGCGGCTTTGGTGATCGCAGCAGCGCTTGGCGCGGCGTTTTGGCCCAAGCCCATGCCGGTGGATCTGGGCGAGGTGACGCGCGGTCCATTGGTGGTCACGGTCGATGAAGAAGCCCGCACTCAGGTGCGCGATCCCTATGTGGTGTCCACGCCCATCGCAGGGCGCTTGATGCGCGTGGCGTTGGAACCCGGCGATTTTGTCGAAGCCGGAAAAACCGTGGTGGCGCAGATGCTGCCGACCAATCCGGCCGCGCTGGATATCCGCACGCGCGAGCAGGCAAACGCCTCGATCGCGGCGGCTGAGGCCGCGTTGCGCGTGGCGGAGGCAGATGTAAACAAGGCATTGGCGGATCGCGATTTGGCCGAAGAGGACGTGAAGCGCGCCCGCGCTTTGTTCAAGCAGGACACCATATCGAAGGCTGCATTGGACCGTGCGGAGGGCACCTGGCGGTCCGTTCAGGCCATCGTCGATACCGCGCGCGCCGCGATTTCAATGCGGGTTGCGGACCTCAATAACGCCAAGGCGCGGTTGATCGGATTTGATGATCAGGGGCTGTATCAGGCCGCGCCCGGTGCGGACAGCAAGCCGATTTCGCTGCCATCCCCGATCACCGGGCGGGTGCTGCGTATCATTCAAAAAAGTGAAACCACGCTTGGGGCTGGTGCGCCCATTCTTGAAGTCGGTGACACCGCAAGTGATCTGGAAGTGGTGGTAGAATTGCTGTCCACTGATGCCGTTCGGGTGGATGTTGGAAATCGGGTCATCATCACCAATTGGGGTGGGGCCGGCGATTTGGCGGGCGAGGTCGAGCGGATTGATCCTTGGGGGTTTACCAAACACTCCGCGCTGGGCGTTGAAGAGCAACGGGTGAACGCCGTAATCCAATTCACCGGCGATCCTGAGCAATGGCGCACATTGGGCCATGGATTTCGGGTTGAGGCCCGAATCGTGGTCTGGGACGTAGAGGATGCGCTGATCGCGCCCTCCAGCGCCTTGTTTCGACAAAATGGTCGCTGGATGGTGTTTGTCGCCCAAGCAGATGGCGCTGCGGTGTTACGCGAGGTGCGGGTTGGCCGCAACAACGGGCTGAATGCGCAGATTTTGGAGGGGCTTGAGGCCGGGGAAAACGTGGTGCTCTACCCTTCCGCCGGGCTGACCGATGGCGCAAAAATAGTGCAACGCGCAGCAAACTGATCCTGACGGGCAGGTGGTGTGTGGTTGGCGACGTGGGCACATCTGTGTCTCAAGTGGCTTTAGAGCAATGCGGGGGAGCCCGTAATTTTTATACAATCAGCGAGGAATTAGGTCTCGCGCGGAGCTGGCTTGCGAGGGGCAGGTCACGCCTGCGTCTTGTGCTGAATTCAGTTTAATCCACAACTTATTGCGTTATCCACAGATATTTTGCTTTACAGAGGACAGCCACCGCACCACGATATGTTGTAAGAGCCGTGGCAGTCGCCACAGGGTCTAGAGCAGGCACCAAGCGCTAGGGGCGCTGCCGATCCCCAAGCGCAACAGCAAAAACGAGGTGGCGCTATGGCATTGTCCGAACAGTTTTTTGACGACGACCTCCATCCTATCGACATCGTGGAGCACATCGCGACGCACTACGATTGGAACTTTGATCGTATCGCTGATGACCAGATCGCAATGGCCGTAGAAGGCCAGTGGAAGACCTATTCGATCACGCTGGCGTGGTCGGCGTACGATGAAACACTTCGCCTGGTATGTTCCTTTGAAAATGAGCCACCAGAAGAGAAGCTGCCGCAGCTCTTTGAGGCGCTTAACGCTGTGAACGACGAGTGCTGGGCGGGTGCATTCACATACTGGCAGAAGCAACAGTTGATGATCTATCGTTATGGTTTGGTGCTGACTGGTGGTCAGGTTGCAAGCCCCGAGCAGATCGACACCTTGATCCGTCTGGCCGTCGAAGCCTGTGAGCGATTTTACCCGGCGTTCCAGCTTGTGGTCTGGGGAGACCGCAAGGTTGAGGATGCGATGCAGGTAGCCATTGCAGAGGCCTACGGGCGGGCGTAACACTTTCCCCCGAACGAAATTGAGGGGAAATTTCATGGACATGAAAGACGTGGCAGCGAACGGGCTGGTCCTGCTGGGATGTGGCAAGATGGGCTCGGCGATGTTGCAGGGCTGGTTGGCAGACGGGCTGCCCGCGACGTCGGTTTGGGTTCAGGATCCGTTTCCCAACGATTTTGTCAAAGGCGCCGGAGTTCATGTAAACACCGACCTGCCGAAATCACCCGCGATAGTGCTGATTGCTGTGAAGCCCCAGATGATGGCAGATGCTTTGCCAACTTTGGCGGCAATGGGCAATGGCGAGACATTGTTTGTGTCGGTGGCCGCCGGCATTTCGATCGCAACGTATGAGGACATGTTGGGGGCGCAGACACCAATCGTGCGCGCGATGCCGAACACTCCGGCGGCGGTTGGCAAAGGGATTTCCGCGATTATTGGCAACACTCTCGCAGGAGCGGAAGGTCTGGACGCAGCGGAGGGCTTGTTGCGCGCTGTGGGGCAGGTTGTGCGATTGGAGCGCGAAACCCAGATTGATGCGGTCACAGGGGTTAGCGGTTCTGGTCCGGCGTATGTCTTTCATTTGATTGAGACTTTGGCGGCAGCTGGCGAGGCGCAAGGGTTGCCGGCGGAGTTGTCGATGGCGTTGGCCAAAGCCACCGTCGCGGGCGCTGGAGCTTTGGCTGAGGCGGCTGATGAGACGCCGGAGCAACTGAGGATCAATGTGACAAGCCCGAATGGCACAACCCAAGCAGGGCTTAAGGAATTGATGGACCCGGCGGACGGTTTGCCTCCATTGATGTTGCGCACAGTCGGCGCCGCAACGTTGCGCAGTCAGGAGTTGTCCAATGGCTGAGATCGACTTTGACGCGTTTTTGAAGGTCGATATCCGTGTGGGGACGGTGACCCGTGCCGAGCCTTATCCTGAGGCGCGTAAGCCTGCGATCAAGCTGTGGGTGGATTTTGGCGGCGACATTGGTGAGCGCAAAAGCTCGGCCCAGATCACCAAACACTATGAGCCCGAGCAGTTGATTGGCAAACAAGTGATGGCCGTGGTGAATTTCCCGCCGCGCCAGATTGGCAAGTTCATGAGCGAAATCTTGGTGCTTGGATTGCCGGATGCGGATGGGGAAATTGTTTTGATTGGACCTGACAAAGATGTGCCCGCTGGAGGGCGAATGCATTGAAAAAATTATATATTACACGCCCTTTACCAGAGCAGGTGGAAGAGGCGGCGAGAAAAGACTTTGATGTGGTTTTGCGGCGCAACAATAGCCCGCTGAGCCAGGGTGATATGCGTCATGCGCTGCGCGAATACGATGTGATCCTGCCAACGTTGGGCGATATGTTTGACGCGCAGGTTTTTGCGGACGTGCCCGCGCCGCGCTGTAAACTGCTGGCCAATTTTGGCGTCGGTTTCAACCACATAGACGTTGCGGCGGCGCGTGCTGCGGGGGTTGAGGTGACCAACACGCCGGGGGCGGTGACCGACGCGACGGCGGACATTGCGATGACGCTCATGCTGATGAGTGCGCGGCGCGCGGCTGAGGGCGATCGGTTGGTGCGGTCGGGTAAATGGAGCGGGTGGCATCCGACGCAAATGCTGGGCATGCATCTGTCGCGCAAGACCGTGGCGATTGCGGGCATGGGGCGCATTGGTCAAGCCATTGCGCAGCGGTGCTTCTTTGGCTTTGGGATGAAGGTACTTTATTGGAATCGCTCAAAAAAACCGATGGAAATTGAGGTTGAGCGGGTCGAGGATCTGAGTGAAATGGCGGCCGTGGCCGACGTTGTTGTGGCGGCTGTTCCTGGCGGACCGGAGACGCACCATCTGTTTGATGCGGATGTGTTCAACGCCATGCAACCGCATGCGCATTTCATCAACATTTCGCGCGGTGAAGTGGTTGATGAACAAGCGCTTATTGCGGCACTGCAGGACAAGGTTATTGGCGGTGCGGGTCTGGATGTCTATGAGTTTGAACCCCAAGTGCCGGACGCATTGAAGGCGTTGGACACCGTCACTCTGTTGCCGCATCTGGGCACGGCGACGTCTGAGGTGCGCACCCAAATGGGGATGATGGCGATCGACAATCTGCGGGCGTTTGCGCGCGGTGAGACACCGCCCAACAGGGTGTAAAACCGCGGTCGGTATCGCGTCGGTATTGCGACTGTATTGCGACAGTGTCAGCCGAGCGGTTGATCGCCCATCGCATCGCGCCAATGACGGCGGCACAGAGACACGTAGGTTTCGTTGCCGCCGATCTGAACCTGCGCCCCTTCGCGCAGGGCATTGCCGTTCTCGTCCTGGCGCACGACCATCGTGGCTTTCTTTCCGCAATGGCAAATGGTGCGAACCTCACGCATTTCATCAGACAGCGCCAGAAGCGCGGCTGAGCCGGGGAAAAGGTGCCCCTGAAAATCAACGCGCAGGCCGTAGCACATCACCGGCACCTTGAGATCATCAACTGCGCGGGCCAATTGCCAGACCTGTTCCTGGGTCAGGAATTGCGCCTCGTCGATGAAAACGCAGGCAAAGTTTTCTTCGGTGGTTTGCACCCGAATGCGTTCAAAAAGATCGGTTGTGCCGTCAAATGTATCCGCGTCCTCGGAAATGCCGATGCGCGAGGCGATTTTGCCCGCGCCAGCGCGTTTGTCGAATTGCGCGGTCAGCAAATAGGTCGACATGCCGCGTTCACGATAATTGTGGGCGGCTTGCAATAGCACCGTCGATTTGCCGGCGTTCATGGTGGAGTAGTGAAAATAGAGCTTGGCCAAGAAAGTACCTGTGGGTCGAGTGTGGCGGTCTGGGCGATTGCATCGCCGGTTTGCCATTTTCTAACTGTCTCTCGCCAAAAATACCACTGGCGGAGGGCATCTTGTTGCGATCATTTGGGCCTTAAGCCGCAGAACGCCAATCAAAGCTCAGTACGTTCCCTGATTGCGGCAGGAGTGGGTCATCCAGAGAAAACGGGCAAAGCGGATCTGAAGGCGATCCCTGATCCCGAGGCAGATCTTTTCCGTGCAACAGCCTGTAGGGCAGCCGTTCGAAATCTTCGGAGAACAAGCGATTCACGATCTCAAGGCCCTCTGGCGTGTATTTGTTCAAATAGCGATACGTGGTCTGGGTAAAAGCGTGCGGCGAGATGAGCGCACCCTCAAATTGAACATTCGCGATCATTTCGTTGGCTGGCTTGGCACCCAATTTGGCGCAAATTTGTGCAAAAGAGGCTTCGAACGTTTCCAAAAAACCGACGTAGTCAACAGCGGGCGTTCCTTCGATGAGCATGTGACGATAAAGCGGATGGCCTGCAGGCATGGGCAACCCAGCTTCGTGCAGGTCCGACAGATGCTGCAGGAAAGCCAAAAAGCCTTGATTGAGCACAAAGAGCTCGGCGCGAATTTCTTTGGCAGAAAGATATTCGGGCGGGTTTTTGGCCAGTCTTTTCTTGCGCTGCATGAAGCCCGAGTACATGCGGTCGTAAGGATTGCGCACGAGGGTGGCGCGTTGAAGCTTAGGCGACGCGTCCGGCAGTTGGGCCGCCTGATCCAGAGGAATGTGTTTGTCGACATGGGCGCCGATAATTTGGTTGAAGTGGCGAAACGACGGCGCGCGTTTGGTGTCCAATTCGACCAAGCGTCGCTTGACGGTGGTTGAGCCGCATTTCCAAGGCAAAAGCCAGACAAAGGGCGGTGTGTCGCTGACAATCATCTCGGGTCCATCGCCAAGCGCGCCTATCGCATAGGTTGATATTACCTACCTAATATAACGGTAATGGCGTTTCGTCGAGCGGTGTCGAATTTTTGGGCAATTAGGGAAAACTCTGCTGACAACAAAACGGGGCGGAAATTAACCAATTTCCGCCCCGCCCCAGCGCTGAGGGTGCACTTCCCGTCCCTTAAAGGCTTTGACCTTTTGGGGATGGATGAGACGGTCCGTGCGGCCGGGTGGGCTGCGGGGCACCGATGGACAGATCGATACGTGCCTAAGTCAGCCCCTTTGCTTTAAACTTTTAACTCGTCACTCCGGATATGTGCATCCGGTCTTTTTCAAATGACAAATTTCGGTTAAGTCTTTAATGGGAAAAGACTTGGCAAATTCCCCCAAAACAGGGGCGCCGGAAAACGGAGCGCGCGTGATGAGTGTTGTAGGCAGCTATCTCAAGAAACACACCGAGGCCTTGGTTAAGGACGTGGGTATTGAGGCAGCATGTGAGTTGAGCGGTAAATCAAAGGCCACATTGGGGCGGTATTATTCGTCCCATGATGAGCATCTGGATCGGTTTATGCCGATTGATGCGGTGGCTGCGCTTGAGGAGGCGGCGTCTTATCCGCATGTGACATCGGCCTTGGCCGAGCTGAAAGGCAGCACGCTCAACCATGATCAACGTCGGCGCAATTCCGATGACAAGGGCGGTGTTAACGCAGATGTTATCGCCCTGAGTCAGCGGTTCGCGGTGTTGATGGGCGAATATGGCCAATCCATCGAGGACGGGATCATCACTGTGACCGAAGCAAAGCGGCTGTTGCGGGAAACCGTGGCTTTGCAGCAAGTTCTGGTCGACATGAAGCTGCACCTTGAGGAGGAAACGGTCTGAGCACGCCGCCGCGAACTGAACGGCGACCGCTGTTTCAGGCGGAGCGCCTAACACCAGAGCTTTTGCACCAGTTTCTGGTGGATCTGGAATCCACCAAAAGTTCATCCGAAGTCTGGGCCCTGATTGTGGGCGTCGGGCGGGATTTGAACCTGCCGTTTGTGGATTTTGTCACGGCTGACAATTATGAGGATTGGAAGCGTACATTGTTTGTACGCACGTCCTATGATTCCAGCTGGTTGAATGACCTGAACGCAGACCCGGATGTGGTTAAGTGGTCTTATTTTCGAACACACGTGATACACCACCTGACACCTTTGGCCACCGGGGTGGAGTTTATCGACGACTATATGCACATCCCGGAAGCGCGGTATGAGGTTCTCAAGGAGGCAGCGCGCCGCGGAATGCGGGCCGGGTTTTCGATTCCGCTGCGGACGCATGCGCCGCCGCAGGCCTCGATGATTACGTTTTCAGGCGATCACACCAAACGCGAGATGCGGCGCATTATCCAGACCCATGGCTGGGTGTTGAACTCGGTCGCGATGATGGGGTTTCAACGCTATATGACACATTTTTCCGCGGAGTTTGTGGATCGAAACCGGATATCGGAAAAGCAGCGTGAGCTTTTGGAGATGATCGGTGCAGGGCTGCAGGACAAGGTGATCGCAGAACGGCTTGGGGTCACGGTCTCGGCGGTGCGACAGCGTATGAACAATATTCTGGCGAAGACCGGCTTGGCCAATCGCGCCGATCTGGCGGCGTTGGCGATGAGTGTCGGGTTGGTGCCTGATCCGTTGAGCCGCTCGAATGCAAGCGATCCAGTGATTTTGGTGGAAATGGGCGTCGCGCCCCAGGGCAAAGGGCGGTTTCGGCGCCGTGATCCGCGAGATCATTGAGTGCGGTCGCATAGGTGCGGGCGGCCGAAAATAAGGGTGCCCCGGAAAAACCGAGACACCCTCACGTCATAAAAGGACATACAAGAACACATGCACGGGTGTGCAATAGACAACCCTCCGTACGGGACTGCACAGAGTAGAAGGGAGTTGTGGAGCAATTCCAAAACCTAAACTGACGTCACAGGCTACCTGGGGAAGTAGCGCGGCGAGACGAAAGCACCTTCCAAGGTTAATGGTAGCGCAGGAACGTAAACGAGTCTGTGACAGTCGAATGCAAACCCACGCCTCTTGCACTGTCAATTAAGGCAGGTATTGAGGATTTAACTACATATAATGGCAGTTATTGCGCCAAGGCTGGTCGCAAATACCGACTCGCTGTTTCTTCGGGTACGAGCCGGTGCTGAGGGTTTTAGTGCCGACGCACCAGAACAGATCCAACCGAATATCCGGCGCCGAATGAGCAGATCATGCCATATTCTCCGGGCTGCAAATCATCAGAAAATTTGGAAAATGCGATGATTGATCCGGCTGACGAGGTGTTGGCGTAATCCTGCAAGATGTTGGGTTGTTCGCCGGTTTCGGGGGTGCGGCCCATGACCTTTTTGCCAATGAAATCGTTCATCGACTTGTTGGCCTGATGCAGCCAGAGACGGCGCACGTCGGAGATGCCCTCGGCCTCGAGGTGGTTGAGCATATGGGCGGACACCATCGGCACAACTTCTTTGAACACCTTGCGGCCGTTCTGCATGAACTGCATGTCGCGACGGTCGTCGACTCCATCGGGGCGCGAGCGCCGCAGGAAGCCGAGGTTGTTGCGGATATTGTTGGAGAATTTTGTAGCGCAGCGGGTCGAGATGATCTCAAAATAGTCGCCCTTGGCGTCCTCGCTGCGTTCGATCACGGTTGCGGTGGCCACGTCGCCAAAGATGAAGTGGCAGTCGCGGTCGCGCCATTCCAAATGGCCGGAGCAGATTTCCGGGTTCACAACAATCGCGCGGCGCACGGAGCCGGAACGCACCATGTCGGCGGCGGCCTGAATGCCAAAGGTGGCCGAGGAACAGGCAACGTTCATGTCAAAGGCAAAGCCACCTGCGCCCAGTTCCTGTTGAATTTCAATGGCCACGGCGGGATAGGCACGTTCCATATTGGAGGCGGCGCAAATCACCAGATCGATGTCAGAGCCTTCGAGGCCAGCCTGCGTCAGTGCCTTGGTGCAAGCGTCCACAGCCATCTCGGTCATGACACCGGGTTCATCGTCGCCGCGTTGGCGCAACAGAGGGTGCATGACGTCGGGGTCCAGAACGCCGGATTTGTCCAGCACGTGGCGCTGCTCAATGCCGGAGGCCTTGAAAATGAATTCACTCGAGGAATGTGGCACGGGGTCCATGTCGCCCGCTGCAATCGCATCTGCGTTTTGCGCGTTCACCTTGTCGGCATAGGCGTTGAAGCTCTCGACCAGCTCGTCGTTGGTGATGACTTGATCGGGGGTAAAGACACCGGAACCGGTGATGGCTGGCTGGAACATGGATCACTCTTGCTGTTCTTGTGGCGCGCAGCTAGCACCCAAACCCCCCTGAAGGTCAAGAGTTTACTCTAGGTCAGTCAAGGGGCGACGGGCAGAATGGACGGGCAGAATGGGCGGGAAGGTTGGCCAATCAGTTGCGCATCAAGCCTGCGAACAGGCGACCGAAAAGGCCGGGGCGACGTTCATTGTCCGCTGTGTCCACGGAGGCCACAGGGGTCAGAGCCTGCTGCTCGGCGGTGACACCTTCGGTGGAAAATTGCAGCCGGTGCAATTCAGCGTAGACGCCGCCGCGGGCGAGCAATTCTTTGTGTGGGCCTTGGTCCACCACTTCGCCTTTGTCCATGACCACAATTTTGTCGGCCTCGCGCACGGTTGATAGGCGGTGGGCAATGACCAATGTGGTGCGGCCTTTGGACAGCCGATCCAAAGCCTTTTGCACAACCGTTTCGGATTTGGTGTCCAGCGCGGACGTCGCCTCGTCCAGCAACAGGATCGGTGTGTCGCGCAACAGTGCGCGGGCGATCACGACGCGTTGGCGTTGGCCGCCAGACAGGTTTGATCCGCGCGGGCCGACTTCGGTGTCCAGACCGTTGGCCAGCTTGGGTAGGAAGTCAGAGACATGCGCCGCATCGAGCACTGTTTTCAGATTCTCATCCGAGACATCCTCGCGTCCGAGCAGAATGTTTTCGCGCACGGTTTCGTCAAACAGCAGCGCCTCTTGGGAGACCACAGAGAACATATTGCGCAGGCCGTGCAGTGTGAGGTCGCGGTTGTTCACACCTTGGATAGTGATTTTGCCGGATTGCGGATCCACAAGGCGCGTGAGCACGTTGAAGATTGTGGATTTACCGGCGCCGGATGCGCCGACGATTGCCGTGGTCTTGCCAGCTTCGGCGGTGAAGCTCGTGCCCTGAAGCACAGGTGTTCCGCCGTAGGCCAATTTGATGTCTGAGAGCGTGATTTCCGGCACGCCTTCCGGCGTGGGTTTGGGTTTGGCCGGGTCAGCGATTGTCGGCTTAAGGTCCATCAATTCCTTGAGGCGTTCGATTGCGGCGGCAGCGACCTGCCAGAGGCCGGTGACGCCTGCAAGCCGGCGCAGCGGTTCAAACATCATGCCGACAGCGGTGAAGAAGGCCATAAACTCGCCAACAGTCTTCTCGCCAGACACGATTTCGGATCCGCCATACAACAGCACGCAGAACACGCCGAGGCCGGCGGTGAAATCAACCATGCCCGAAATCGAGGAGGTGCCTGCGGTGGCTTTGATCTGCGCTTTGACCAGAGCTTTGGTGTCGCGCCGGAACCGATCCGATTGGTATTTTTCAAGACGGTTGAGCTTGGTTGGCACGATGCCGTGGAAGATTTCATCCAAACGGGTGGAGATATCTGCGCCAAGGTCGCGGGCCTCGCGCGCACGGCGGCGCACGAAACGTTGTGCGCCCAACGCGGGCAACACCAGAAGCGGCATACCGACGAAGGCCACCAGCGTCCAGAGCCAGTCGATGCTGACCGCGACACCGATCAGAGACAAGAGCGCGATCACGTCACGGCCCGCACCGGTGATGAAGGCGGCCCAGACGCCATTGATGGATTGCACGTCAGCTTGCACACGCTGGATCAGGTGGCCGGGGGGGTGGGTTTGGTGAAAAGCGTTGTCCTGCACCATGAGGTTGCTCACCAATCCGATGCGCAGGTCGGCACCGGATTTTTGCGACACAAAGGCCAGCAGGATCTTGTGCAGCACGCTGGTCACGCCACGCAGCACAAAGATGCCGCCAAAAATCAGGCTGACCGACAAAAGCGCGCCCGTGTCGCCGCTGGCGAAAGCGGTGTCAAACATCGGCTTCATCATGTAGCTAAAGGCGCCCAGAGAGCCGCCTTCGAGGGCCATGAGAATTGCCGCGGCAAGCAGGAACCACTTGTATTTTTTGAGGTATCCGGTCCAAAGCCAGCGCATAAGCGGCCAGGCTTTGGTCTCAGGGAGGGCCTGTTGCGTGTCCACAGTCGGGGCCTTTGATAGTGTCCGTTGATGCCCGTTTATCGTGCAGGCGGCTATGAGGCCAGAACAAAGTCATGGTGTGCGGATTGACGCCGCTGCCTTTGGGCGTAGTGTCGGCCTGCTACGGATCAGGAGACTTTCACAATGACGCTTGCCAACGGTCAGACGTATCTTGCCATTCCCGGACCATCGGTGATGCCGGAGGCGGTGTTGCGCGCCATGCATCGCAGCGCACCCAACATCTATGAGGGCGAGCTGATCGACATGACGTATGGGCTGTTGCCGGACCTTAAGATGGTGGCGGGCACGGCGCACAATGTGGCGATCTACCTTGGCAATGGGCATGCGAGCTGGGAGGCGGCATTGGCCAACGTGATTGCGCCCGGCGACAAAGTTTTGGTGCCAGCCGCCGGTCGGTTCGGCCACGGCTGGGGCGAAATGGCGACAGGTCTGGGCGCGGATACGGAAGTGATCGATTTTGGCCGCAGCAGCCCGATTGATCCGGCACGGGTTGCGGAGCGTTTGGCGGCGGACAAGGACCACAGCATCAAAGCAGTGTTGGCAGTACATGTGGACACGTCAAGTTCCGCTAAATCCGACATTGCGGCTTTGCGGGCGGCGATGGACGCGGTGGGGCATCCGGCTTTGTTGATGGTGGACTGTATTGCATCGCTGGGCTGTGACCGGTTCGAGATGGACGCTTGGGGCGTCGATGTGATGGTGGCGGCCAGCCAAAAAGGGTTGATGGTACCGCCGGGCATGGCCTTTGTGTTTTTCAACGAAAAAGCGGCGGGCGTGCGCTCGGAAATGGCGCGGGTAAGTCGGTATTGGGACTGGCAGCCGCGCGCAAATCCGGAGCTTTATTACGAGCTGTTTTGCGGCACTGCTCCGACGCATCACCTTTATGGGCTGAGGGTGGCGCTTGATATGATCAAGGCCGAAGGTCTTGAGGCGGTCTGGGCGCGGCATGAGACATTGGCGCGGATGATCTGGGCTGCAGGAGGCGCGTGGGGCGCGGGTGGGCCGTTCGCGTTGAACATGCCCGACGTAGCGGCGCGCAGTCACGCAGTCACAGCGCTGCAGATTGGCAAGGAAAACGGCACGCGGTTGCGGCGTTGGTGTCAGGATCAGGCGGGGCTTACGCTGGGCATTGGCCTTGGCATGAGCACTGAGGAGGATCCAAAGGGTGACGGGTTCTTCCGGTTTGGCCATATGGGTCATGTGAACGCGCAGATGATCCTGGGGCTGTTGGCGACGGTGCAGACCGGAATGCGTTTCCTCGACATTCCGCACGGCGCGGGCGCATTGGAAGCGGCGGCGGATGTGATTGCGGCCGGCTAGCGGCGGGCGAGGCGACTGATGCCTTGGTTCAGGAGCCAGCCTGTCAACAGCACCCAGCCAAAGCCGAAGAAGGCCCAAATGGCAGCGAAAATCCACAAGAGGTTGACCAGCCCCAACACAAGGCAGGTGGTGGTGTAGTTTTCGACGGGTCGGACCGGTCTGGCCATGGCGCACTCCTTGGTGAGGAGTGTAGCGTGGAAACCAGATCGCGCGATGCCACAATTTTGTGAGGGGTTGCTCTCGCGTGTTTGCATCCCAAGGTTGGGGGCGGTTTAGTCCAGCTCTGCCAGAACCTCTTCTAATGCCTCATCAAACAGCGCCAGCGCGTCGGCCGGGCCGCAGCTGAGCCGGATGCAGCGGTTTTGCGGCGCCACAAAGGGCATGCGCACAAAGACGCCCCGCGCCACCAGACCGTCGAGAATAGCTTTGGCATATGTGCCGTCGCGCCCGCAGTCGATGGCGACAAAGTTGGTGGCCGATGGCAGCGCCTTGAGGCCGTACTTCTCGGAAATGCTCGCGATGGTATCGCGTGCCTCGGCCACTTTGGCTTGTGTTTGCGCCAACCAGTCGGCGTCTTGCAGCGCCGCCAAGGCACCCGCTTGTGCGGCGCGGTTCAGGCCGAAGTGGTTGCGGATTTTCTCAAAGGCGCGGATGAAATGTGCCTCGCCGAGCGCATAACCTATGCGCGCGCCGGCCATGCCGTAGCCCTTGGAAAACGTCCGCATGCGGATCACGCGGTCGTCGTTTATGTCAACCGGCGCAGCGGTGCCCTCTGGGGCGAGCTCAATATAAGCCTCGTCAATCAACAGCACGCATCCCTCGGGGATGTTGTCCAGCTGCGCGACGATGTCGGCGCCGGTGGCCCAGCTGCCCATCGGGTTGTCGGGGTTGGCGTAGTACACCAGTTTGGCGTCGACCTCGGCGGCTTTGGCCAAGAGAGCTGGAAGGTCTTCGGCATCATCACGATAGGGCACAGTGTGCAGCGTGCCGCCAAAACCGGCGACGTGATAGTTGAATGTCGGATAGGCGCCTTGTGAGGTCACGACCGTGTCCCCGGCTTCGACCAAAAGGCGCACGAGATAGCCAAGCAGCCCATCGATGCCTTCGCCCACCACGATGTTTTGCGGTGTGACGTCGTGAAACTCGGCGAGTGCGTGGCGCAGGTCGTAGCTTTCGGGATCCGCATACATCCAGATATCGGAGGCCGCTTTCGTCATCGCCTCAATCGCCTTGGGCGAAGGACCAAATATGTTTTCATTTGCACCCAGACGGGCAGCAAAGGGGCGCGACATCGCGCGTTCCTGCGCCTCGGGGCCAACAAAGGGCACCGTGGCGGGCAGGGACAGGGCGAGTTTTGTGTATCGAGGTGTGCTCATGACCGTTAAGTGCCGCAACGGCGGGCGTCGGGCAAGATAAAATGCCCTCACGTCAGGGTGGATTTCCTTGAAGCGGTGGCGAGAGTAGGCTGCAACAAACCTGATCTTAGGAGGAGGCTGCCCATGGCCCGCGTATCAATCGAAGTCGAAAACCACATCGCTCGTGTCACCCTGACCCGTGCCGACAAGATGAACGCGCTGGACCCGGCGATGTTGGAGGCGATTGCCGAAGCGGGCGAAAGCCTGATGGAACGTGACGATGTGCGCGTTGTGGTATTGTCGGGCGAAGGCGCATCGTTCTGTGCCGGTCTGGACGTGATGAGCTTTGGCGCGATGGCGGGTGGTAGTCCTGATGATCTGCTGATGCCGCGCACCTATGGCAACGCGAACCTGTTCCAGCAGGTGCCACTGGTGTGGCGCAAGTTGCCGATGCCGGTGATTTGTGCGCTTCAGGGGGTGGCTTATGGCGGGGGCTTTCAGATCGCGCTGGGCGCGGATGTGCGGTTCGCGGCACCGGGCACCAAGTTTTCGATCATGGAAATGAAATGGGGCATCGTGCCGGACATGGGCGGCATGGCCTTGTTGCCGCATCTGGCGCGGTCCGATGTGATCCGCCGCCTCACGTATACAGCGCAGTCGTTTGTGGCTGAACAGGCGCTGGAATGGGGGCTGGTGAGCGAGATCGTGGACGATCCGCTGGCGGCGGCCATGGAGTTGGCTGAAGAGATCGCGGGCAAGAGCCCGACAGCCATTCGCGCGGCCAAGGCGTTGATCGGATTTGCCGAGGACAACATGGACGATCCCGACGCTGTTTTGCTGGAGGAAAGCCGTTTGCAAGCGACCCTGATTGGCAAGGCGCATCAGATGGAAGTCATTGCGGCCAATATGCAAAAGCGTCCGGCCAAGTTTGACTGAAGACACTCAAAGAAAAGCGCACCAAGCGTCATATGGGCGTGGGTGCGGGTCATAAGCCGAGGCCGTCAGCAGAAATGCGACGGCCTTTTTCCTTTGAGAGGTAGCGCTGTGCCAATCCATCAGGAGCGGCGGGCTTGGCTGGGTTACTTCATGAAGTTCAAATAAGCTTCACGTTCGATGTTGTAGGCCAACTCCAGTTTGGTGATCTCCGTCACCAGTGATCGTTTCGCTTCGGGGTTGATTTCCTGTGCGAGGCGGCTGCGGGCGGCTTCGATTTGCTCTTTGAGCGGTGCCGGTGATTTGGGCACACCCAAGCCAGCCTTAATGGTTTGGCTGACCGACGCGCCGCCGCCTGGGATTATGTGTGTTCTCCGCAACGGTTTGCCCGCGCCGGAGAGGTTATTAAGCTGACCCTCAGCTTGCGCTTTGAGGATCTGCCGTTCGATGAGTGCGTTCATGGAGATTGTCATGTCAGTGAGTTAGGTGTGAAACGCGTGGGTTTCAAAGGTCTTAGCACCCGTTCGGCAAGAACTTGCACAGGCGTTTGGCGAGACCCAAAAGCCGGTTCATCCAAGCGGATTGGTGAACGGTTTTTGATGGCGCCGTCCGGTGGAAAGACCGCGGATTTCGGGGTTTTGAGACACAAGAGAGGGGAATTGCGTGTTGCGACCAGCGCAATTAATTAACTGAAAAGTTACCAATTTTCGCAAAAATAATTGCCTGCCCATTTTGTATGTCTGGAAATTTTAGAATTGCGGCCACAACCGACCACAGCAGCCGAGTTCTGTCGTGGCGCTACAACTGTGACATTGTGCCCTTGATCCGAAAACCGCCGATGACGGGCGCAAATTTGCTGAACATATTTACGTGCCTAGCAGGGCGTGTGGCGTGCGCAGAAAGGTTCAAAGTCGTGTGGGATTTTGACGTATTGTCGGTGTGATAGGCGAACCTTACTTCAAAAAAATCCGGCAGGCTTTGCACTCGACGTTGTATTCCAATGCATGCAACGAAATGCCCGCCATCGACGCCTTCCTCTCTACAGGATCAAGGATTTTTAAGCGCCTCACGGGGGCCGTCCAAGCGTTTCCTGAAGCAGAGTTTGCCGGATCTGGCGTTCGGTGAGTGCGTTAAACGAATGTGCCAAACCAAGCGCTATGGTTTGGCACGTTTTTTTGCTTAGGCGGGCCTAGTCCAGCTCGGCGAGTTTGTTCAAAGCGGCCTGAATTTTGGCCTCTTCTTCTTCGCGA
Source organism: Shimia sp. SK013 (assembly GCF_001292625.1). GTDB lineage: Bacteria > Pseudomonadota > Alphaproteobacteria > Rhodobacterales > Rhodobacteraceae > Shimia. The sequence continues at coordinate 73,434 of NZ_LAJH01000014.1, read as the reverse complement.
GCGGCGAGGTTTGCGCGGGCTTCGGCAACCACTTCATCCGGCGCGGAGGCGACGAATTTCGGGTTATTGAGGCGGCCACGCAGACCACCAAGTTCCTTGGCCAGTTTGCCCAAGCCTTTCTCAAGGCGCGCTTTCTCGGCATCGATGTCGATGATGTCGGCCAGTGGCAGACCCAAGGTGGCGCCGTCCACGGCGACTGTGGCGGTGCCTTTGGGGAAGGCGTCGACCTCGGTCATGGACACCACGCGGGCGATCTTGAAGATGAGCGCTTCGTTGCTCTTAAGCGCCGCGCGGTTTTGGTCGGTAATCTGGCTGACCACTACGTCGATTTTGGCGCCCGCGTTGACGCCCATCTGGGCACGCACCGAGCGGATCTGATCGATCACAGAGATCACCCAGTTCATTTCGCGGTCGGCATCGGCATTGACGAAATCCGCCGCGGTGTAGGTCGGCCAATCGGCGTGCACCAGCATCTTTTCACGGTCGCCCAACTCGCCCCAAAGCTCTTCGGTGATGAAGGGCATGATGGGGTGCAGCATGATCAGGCACTGATCAATCACCCAGCGCATGGTGGCCTTGGTTTCGGCCACAGCTGCGGCGTCTTCCGCGCCAAACAACGGCTTGGAGAATTCCACGTACCAGTCGCAGACCTTGCCCCAGACAAAGGCGTAAAGCCCGTTGGCGGCGTCGTTGAAGCGGAAGCTTTCGAGTGCGGCGTCGACCTCTTCGCGGACTTTGGCGGTTTCGCCGATGATCCAGAGGTTGGCGGTTTGTGTCAGTTGCTCGCCGGACCACGCGGTCACGTTGTCTTCAAACACGCCGTTCATTTCGGCAAAACGCGCGGCGTTCCAGAGCTTGGTGCCAAAGTTGCGGTAGCCCGCGATGCGCTGCATGTCGAGTTTCAACACGCCACCCAAAGCCGCCATAGCCGCCGAGGAGAAGCGCAGCGCGTCGGCGCCGTATTCGTCGATGATTTCCAGCGGGTCCATGACGTTGCCGGTGGATTTGGACATCTTCTTGCCCTTGGCGTCGCGCACGAGGCCATGCAGGTAGACGGTGTCGAACGGGATCTGATCAACCACGGCAAGCTGCATCATCATCATGCGGGCGACCCAGAAGAACAGGATGTCCTGCCCGGTGACGAGTGTCGAGGTTGGGAAGTATTTTTGCATCTCGGCGGTGTCTTCTGGCCAGCCCAGGGTGCCAATGGGCCAGAGGCCGGAAGAGAACCAAGTGTCGAGGACGTCGGGGTCGCGGTTCAGGTTAATCGGATCTGACTTGTAGGCTGCGAAGATAATCGCATTCGTTTCAGCATCCCGCTGGCCGTATGTTTCTTCAGAGTCGTGGTATAAGCTCTGATAGTGAGCACGCGCCATTTCGACCGCTTCTGCGTCAGTGGAGGCGCAGAACGCAGTTTCGTCCGGCCCGTACCAAACCGGAATCTGATGCCCCCACCAGAGCTGGCGCGAGATGCACCACGGCTCGATGTTTTCAAGCCAGTGGTAATAGGTTTTCTCGCCCGACTCCGGCAGGATTTTCACGGTGCCGTCGCGCACAGCGTCCAGCGCGGGGCCGACAATCTTGTCGGTTTCCACAAACCACTGATCCGTCAGCATCGGCTCGATCACCACTTTGGAACGGTCACCAAAGGGCTGCATGACGGGTTTGTTTTCCACGTAAGGCACGGTCTGTGTGACCTCGGACGTGTTGCCGTCCTCATCCTTGACCGTGGTGGTCTCGGTGGTCATCACCGCGAGGCCTTCGTCGGTGATTTGCTGAACCACCAGTTTGCGCGCCTCAAAGCGGTCCAGACCACGGATGTCGTCGGGCACGAGGTTCACGGCGTCAGCTTCTTGAACGCTCAGCGTCTTCTCACCCTTGGCCACAGCCATGGCGATGGTCGCAGCAGCATCATAGCTGTCGCCATCCGCACGCATTGCGCCTTTGGTGTCCATCAGGCGATACATCGGGATGCCGCCGCGTTTGGCGACTTGGTAGTCGTTGAAGTCATGCGCGCCGGTGATCTTCACAGCGCCGGAGCCGAAGTCTTTGTCCGGATAGTCGTCGGTAATGATCGGGATCAGGCGGCGGTGTTCTTTGGGGCCAACCGGAATTTCGACCAGTTTGCCTACGATGGGCACGTAACGTTCGTCCGAGGGGTGCACAGCCACCGCGCCGTCGCCCAACATGGTCTCGGGGCGCGTGGTGGCGATGGAGATATAGTCGCGCTCTTCCTCAAGCGTGACGTTGCCGTCTTCGTCTTTCTCGACATAAGTATAGGTCGCGCCGCCAGCGAGCGGGTATTTGAAATGCCACATGTGGCCCGCGACTTCGATGTTTTCGACTTCGAGGTCGGAGATTGCGGTTTCAAAATGCGGGTCCCAATTCACGAGGCGTTTGCCGCGATAGATGAGGCCTTTGTTGTACATCTCGACAAAGACCTTGAGCACGGCGTCGTGGAAGTTGCCGCCAGCCACGTCAGCAGGCGCGCCGGGCGCGCCGGACATGGTGAAGGCTTCGCGGTCCCAATCACATGACGCGCCAAGGCGCTTGAGCTGGTTGATGATGGTGCCGCCGGACTCGGCTTTCCAGTCCCAGACTTTTTCAAGGAATTTTTCGCGGCCCAATTCGGCACGGGAAGGCTGTTGGGTCTCGGCCAGCTTGCGCTCGACAACCATCTGGGTGGCGATCCCCGCGTGGTCGGTGCCCGGCTGCCAGAGGGTGTCAAATCCCTGCATGCGTTTCCAGCGCATCAGAATGTCCTGAAGCGTGTTGTTAAACGCGTGACCGATGTGCAGAACGCCAGTGACGTTTGGCGGCGGGATCATGATGCAATAGGTGGACGCACCTGGTTTGGCATTCGCGCCTGCGGTGAAGCAGCCTGCTTTTTCCCAAGCGTCATAAAGCCGGCCTTCGGCCTCGGCTGCGTTGAAGGTTTTTTCCATCGCCATCGGTCTTGATCCCTTTATCCGGTCGCGCCTGTCTCTAGCGAAAGCAGAGCCAAAGGGGAAGCGCGAAGGGCGGGGTTTGAGAGCAAGATTGCTGAAGTGACGCTTTCGCAGGGAAGATAGGTGGAAATTGGCTGGTCACCGGAGCCCGCCAAGGCGGTAGGGGGATGTTAACCCTACTGTGAGATAAGGGGCTTGCGGAAGACTGGGGAGTCTAAGCAAAACCAAAGTGCCGTCCGATCCTGAAATATGGATCAGGCGGCATTTCTTGTTTGTGGCCTTATGCCGCCCGCGCGGCGGCGGTGGCAGGGTCCGTGAGTGGCGCGCGGGTGCCCGATTGGATCACGTCCGGATCATAGGCTTGCCTGTCGAAAACTTCGCGCACCATCGGGGCGAAAAATTCTATCGGCAAGGTCGCGTAGTCCGGATCGAAACTGGCCTGATCCCAGCGTTCACAGAAGACTTCGTTGTCGGCGAAATAGGGATGGCCGCGGTGGCGGTCGCGCTTGTTTTGGTCAAAGCCGTCAAGGTGTTGACCGTAGTAGACCATCTGAAAGTCGCCGTGGGTTTGCACAACCCAAGTGCATTGCTCGCGCACAAAAGGTTTGAGGATCGTGGCGGCATATTCGTCGTGATTGTAGGGCGCATAGATGTCGCCGATGTCGTGCAGCAAGGCCGCAACCACCCAATCGATGTCGGCGCCGTCATTCCAAGCCCGTGTGGCGGATTGCAGCGAATGGCCCAAGCGGGTGATCTGATAGCCCGTGAGGCTTTCGTCCAGATCCACCAGTGCCTTGAGCAGGCGGTCCGCGGTGTGTTTTGTGTGGTCGATTTCCAGCGCATTGAGGAATTCGTATTCGTCTTTGGTGCCGTCTTTCATCTGGGTGAAGTCGACGTGGTCCATTTTTGGCGTGTCCGTCATCCGTAAAGCCTTTTTGTATCTTTGCTGCCTTTCATCAGGGCGGCTGCCTGAGCTTTCCTGATTTCCTCGTAGAGGTCCAGTGTGGCCGGCGCAAAAAGGTCTTTGGGCGGCGCTAGGTGGATGAAGTTGCCGATGCGATCAACGCCGCGCACCAGCATGGCATAGTCTTTGTCAGCCACTTCCTGCGCGATTTCGGGTTTGATGTAGCGGATGACAAAGCCGATGCGGCGGTCGTCAGACTGATTTGGGCCGGAGCCGTGGATTGTCAGGCCGTGGTGCAGGGACATCTGCCCAGCCTGCAGTTCAATCGCGGTTTTGTCTTCGGGGGCGATGTCCACGACGACTTCTTGACCGCGCGACAACAAATTGTCTTCGCCGTGGGTGTCGGCATGCGGCAGGATCGGGTTCTTGTGACTGGCGTGCACAAAATCCATACAGCCGGAGGCCGTTGTGGCGGGCGAAAGCGCGATCCAAGCTGTGACCAGACCGTCCACCGCATCCAACCCCCAATAGGTCAGGTCCTGATGCATCGACACAAACGACTTTGTCTGAGGTTCCTTGATGAAGAACTCGGCGCTCCAGACAAGGATATTGGGGCCGAGCACGCCTTCGACGATGTCCAACACGCGGGGGTCCGCCGCAAGGCGCGCGGCCATGGGCATGACCACGTGGGAATTTACCCGTTTGTAGCTGTTGATTGGCAGTGGCAGGCCAACGTCGAGCCAATCCTTTTCGATGGTTTCCAATTCGGCGCGCCACTCGGCGGCTTCCGCAGGTGACATCAGGTCAAGCGGGAAGAGATAGCCGTCGTCCCAGTATTGGGTCTGTTGGGTCTTGGATAGGTCAGATTGCAACATCGGAGGTGTCCTGTGAGGTTCGTGGTCCGACCTTAAAGTTAGGGGACGCGATCGCAGCATGATGGTTCTGGACGAGCAGGCTAAGTTTTACTTATGCTGATGATATGACAAGTCGTGTTCCATCGCTGAACTGGCTGCGGGTATTTGAAGCTGCGGCGCGCACCGAAAGCTTTGCGCGGGCGGCGGAGCAGTTGCACATGTCACCAGCCGCAGTGAGTCAGCAGGTCAAAAGCCTTGAGGAGCGTCTTGGCGCGCCGTTGTTTGTGCGCAAAGCGCATGCTGTGACCCTGACCGAGGCCGGGCGGGCCTATCTGGCGCCGGTGCAACAATCGTTGATGACCTTGGAGGAGGCGACCGAGGGCTTGTTCGGCCGCACGCAAGAGCAGGCGCTGTATCTCAATTGCGTGTTGATTTTTGCCCATGGGATTTTGGCACAGGGGCTGGCGGAATTTGAGGCGGCGCATCCGGGGGTGTCGGTGGTGATGAGCACCGGCAATTCGGGGCGAGATTTCCAGCAGGGATTTAGCGATCTCCAGATTATTTTTGGCAATCCGCATGCGTATGGTGCGGAAAGTGACCGGATCATGGGGGAGTGGCTTTATCCCGTGGGACTGCCGGACGTTGCGGCACAGATCACACAGCCTGCGGATCTGTTGGACTGGCCCTTGATCGAAGTGGGCACGCACCGCAGCGGTTGGCGTCATGTTCTGGAAGAGGTCAAGGTCATGCCAGGCGCTGCGCGAATGGTGTTTGCTGACAGCACAGTGATGGCGATGGCGATGGCGCAGGCCGGGCGAGGGATTGCCTTGGCGCGGTCCCCCGCCAGCAATGACGGGATGACGGGCGCCGGACTGGTGCCGTGCCTTGAGGGTCTCAAGGTACGCGGCAGTCAGGCCTATCATCTGGTTTATGACGATCTGCGCGCGCTGCGTCCGCCCGCGCGGAGATTTCGTGATTGGATTTTGGGCTGGGTGGCCACGCAGGGATGGGACTAGGCGCGGGGACGGTCCAGTCGCGTTGAGAGGTGGATCAGGCTTTCCGAGCTTTTGACGCCCTGCGCTTCGCCGATGCGGTCAAGTGTGTCGTCCAGTTCCGAGGTGCTGTCAGCGGCGAGCTGCACAATCAGGTCCACACGACCGGAGCAGGTATGCACGGTTTCAACCGCCGGCAGCGATTTCAGCTTTTGCAGCACGGCAGGACCGGCGCGCACCTCGATGGACAAAAGCGCCGTAGCGCGAATGCGCGGGCGGGCGATGTCACCAAGGCGCAGCGTGTAAGCGGCAATGGCACCTGTGTTTTCCAGCCGGTCAAGACGGGCCTGCACAGTTGTGCGCGCCAAGTTGAGTTTGCGCGCCAAAGTGGCCACAGGCGCTCGGGCGTTTTCTGACAGCAGAGCAAGAAGTTTTTGGTCCGTTTCGTCAAGTTGCATGAGTATCTCGTCGATTCGTTTGCCTAGGTCCGCTATTTTATCCTTTTGACGCGTGAAATCGACGACAAAGCCGCTCAATCTTGCAAGAAAAAGCGAGAGGCAGGACATGCGCAATCAACCGGCTTTGTGGCCGTCACCGAATTGGCACTTGCCAAAGTTTCAACCGGACGCGCCGGTTTTGTATTTCGCGCCCGAGATTTTACAGGCCACGGCAAAGCGGTTCTTGAATGGGTTTGACGGGCTGGTGACCTATGCAGTGAAGGCCAATGATCACGAGGCGGTTCTGCACAATCTGGTGAATGCTGGCATTGTGGCGTTCGATGTGGCGTCTCCGTTGGAAATGGCGCGGGTGCGGCGGGCGATGGCGGATGCGGTGCTGCACTATCATAACCCCGTGCGATCACGTTCCGAGATTTCCGAAGCAGTGGGACATGGCATTGCCAGCTGGTCGGTGGATTGCCTTCGTGAGTTGGCAAAGCTGGCGGATGTGCCGCGTAGTGATACCGAGATTGCGGTGCGATTGCGACTGCCTGTGGCTGGTGCGGCCTATGATTTTGGCGAGAAGTTTGGCGCCGATCCGGCAGAAGCCGTTGAGCTTTTGAAGGCGGCACGTGAAATGGGGTTTGCGACGTCGATCACATTTCATCCCGGCACCCAGTGTGCCGACCCCGAAGCCTGGGCCGTTTATGTCGGTGTGGCCGCTGATGTGGCCCGTCAGGCCGGGGTGGCGTTAAAACGGCTGAACGTCGGCGGCGGGTTTGCGGCGCATCGCAGCGGCGCGGCACCGGATATAGACGCGATTTTTCAACGCATTGCGGACGAAGTGCGCGCAGTTTTTGACGAGGATGCGCCGGATTTGGTTTGTGAGCCAGGGCGCGCGATGGTGGCTGAAGCCTTTACGCTGGCGTTGCGCGTGAAGGCAGTAAGAGGGGAGGCGGTGTTCCTAAATGACGGCGCATATGGGGCATTGACCGAGTTGCGCGACATTGGCCTGCCGGATCGGGTGCAGGTGTTGCGATCAGACGGGGCAAATGTCGATGGAGATCTGGTGCCGCGCGTGGTGTTTGGGCCGACGTGTGACAGCCTTGATCGGTTGCCGGATTTGATGCCGTTGCCCGTCGGAATCGCAGAAGAAGACTACGTTTTGATCCGCGCGATGGGGGCGTATTCAGCGTCGATTTCGACCGGGTTTAACGGTTATGGTCGGCAAGAGATTGTAACTGTCGCGACGTTGTGAAGCGCAACACCACTGGACACCGCAAATGTGGGCGCTACTGTCCCCGTCGTCACACGTGCGCGGAGAGTCAGCCATGGAAAAATTCGGGAAAAGCCAACCGGTCAAACGGTTCGAAGACACACGGTTCCTGACCGGTGCAGGGCAATATGTGGATGACATTGCGCCGGAGGGGGCGTTGCACGCCTATTTTCTACGCTCGCCGGTGGCGCATGCAGAGATTACAGAACTGGATGTAAGCGACGCGCGCGAAGCAGACGGCGTGGCTGTGGTGCTGACGCAAGAGGATTTGCTGGCGGCCGGTATGGACGCAACGCTGGAAGGCACGCAGGTGCAAAACCGCGATGGGTCCAAAGGGGCAGGACCGGAGCGGCCTTTGCTGGCGACGGGGCGTGTGCGCTACGTCGGTGAGCCGCTGGCGGTGATCGTCGCAGAGACCATGGATCAGGCGCGTGACGCTGCCGAGATGATCATGTTTGATTATGACGATCTTGACGCACATATCGACTTGGCACGGGGCGGTGCGCAGTTGCATGGCGAAGCGCCGGAGAACCTCGCGTTTGACTGGGGTTTGGGCGATGAGGCGGCGACTGAGGCCGCGTTTCAGGCGGCCGCACATGTGGTGAGCCTTGAAGTCGGCGACAACCGTGTGATCGTGAATGCGATGGAGCCACGGGGCGCCTTTGCCGAATGGGGCGAGGATGGCCGTGTGCACGTGGCCATTAACGGTCAAGGCGTTTGGGGACCAAAGGCACAGATCGCCCGGATGCTTGCAATTGATCCGGAGCAGGTGAAGGTCACCAACCCCGACACGGGCGGCGGTTTTGGCATGAAAGCCATGATGTATAATGAGGCCGGCGTGATTGCGCATGCTGCCAAAGAAGCGGGTAAGCCGGTGCGCTGGATCGCGGATCGCACGGAATCGATGTTGTCGGACAACGCAGGGCGCGATCTGACATCGACGGTGGAAATGGCGTTTGACGCGGACCTGAAGGCGACAGCATATCGCGTGCTGAGCGTGGCCAACATGGGCGCCTATAACTCGCAGTTTGCCCAAGCCATTCAGACGCAGCTTTTCAGCCGCGTGTTGATGGGCGTGTATGATGTGCAGACCACGTGGCTGCAGGTGGACGGCGTCTATACCAACTCGACGCCGGTGGATGCTTATCGCGGGGCGGGGCGACCCGAGGCGATTTATGTGCTGGAACGTCTGATGGACCGGGCTGCGCGGGAATTGGGAGTTTCGGGCTCTGAGTTGCGACGACGCAATTTTATTCCCAAGGCGGCGTTCCCGTATAAAACCACAACGGATGAGACCTATGACGTGGGTGATTTTGATCGGGTGCTGGATCGGGCTGAGGCGTTTGCCGACCTGAGCGGGTTTGGTGCACGCAAGGCGGCGTCTGAGGCGGCGGGCAAGCTGCGCGGCGTCGGGTTGTGTTATTATATCGAGAGCATTTTGGGCGATCCGAGTGAAAGCGCGCGGGTGGAATTCAACGAGGATGGCACCGCGTCGATTTTTGTTGGTACACAGTCCAATGGGCAGGGCCATGAAACGGTTTATGCGCAATTCCTGAGCGATCAGACTGGCATTCCGGTGGACTTGATCGAAGTGGTGCAGGGCGACAGTGACCGCATCAAGCAGGGCGGTGGCACTGGCGGGTCGCGGTCTGTCACTGTGCAGAACACCGCGACGCTGGCGACGGTGTCCACGATGATCACGGCCTTCACACAATATTTGGCCGACAAGATGGGTGTGAATGAGGCCGACGTGTCGTTTGACGACGAACAGTTCCGCGCGGAGGGGTCGAACTTGCACCCAACCATGCTTGAAGCGGCAGAAATGGCGCGCGCGGACGGGCGCGATGATTTGCTGGTGCATGAAGAACGCACAACGCTGCCGGCGCGCAGTTTCCCCAACGGGGCGCATTTTGCGGAGGTAGAAATTGATCCCGAGACCGGTCAGGTCACGATGGATCGTTACAACGTCGTGGATGATTTCGGCAACCTTATCAATCCGATGCTTGCCGAGGGTCAGGTGCATGGCGGTGTCGCGCAGGGCGCAGGTCAGGCCTTGATGGAGCATGTGGTGTTTGACGAGGACGGTCAGTTGTTGACCGCAACCTTTATGGATTACGCGATGCCGCGCGCCAGCGATATGCCGATGATCGGCTTTACCACCGAGGCCGTGCCGTCGACGGCGAACATCATGGGCATGAAAGGCTGTGGCGAAGCGGGCACCGTGGGGGCAATGGCGGCTGTGGCCAACGCAGTACAGGATGCGCTTTGGGACCGCGGAGTGCGTCAGGCTGACATGCCGTTTACCCCGCTGCGGGTCTGGGAAATGCTGCGCGAAGCCGCGCCCGATGCTGCGTAAACGCTTTTGGAATTGGCTGCGCGGCGGACCCCGTGCAGACCATTCCAAAGTCACCGCGCGGCGCGGGGCGGTTACCCATGTTCTTATTCTGGACGGCACAATGTCGAGCCTGCGCGCTGGTGAGGAAACCAACGCGGGGCTGACATATCGTTTGTTGCAGGAGATGCGGCCTGACGTGTCGCTTTACTATGAGGCGGGCGTGCAATGGCCTGGCTGGCGGCAGACACTGGACGTGATGATGGGGCGTGGGATCAACCGGCAAATCCGGCGGGCTTATGGCTATCTGGCGAGCCGCTATCGTCCCGGTGATCGCATATTCCTGATGGGATATTCGCGTGGCGCTTTTGCCGTTCGGTCGTTGGCAGGTGTGATTGACCGCGTCGGCTTGTTGCGGGCGGAGTGCGCGACGGAGCGCAACATCCGCACCGCGTATCGCCACTATGAATTGACGCCGGACAGCGACGTGGTTGGTACCTTTGCCGAGGCGCATTGCCATGAAGACGTTGCGGTTGAGATGATCGGTGTCTGGGACACGGTCAAAGCGCTGGGCGCGCGATTGCCGCTTTTGTGGCGCCTTACGGAGAAGCGGCACGCGTTTCACAACCACCACCTGAGCCCCGTCGTGCGCCATGGATTTCAGGCGCTGGCGCTGGATGAAACGCGGTCGGTGTTCGCGCCGGAGATGTGGGAATGCCCCGACATGTGGGACGGGCGGGTGGAACAGGTCTGGTTTCGCGGCGCGCATGGCGACGTGGGCGGGCAGCTTCACGGGTTTGCGGCGGCCCGTCCCCTGGGGAATATCTCGCTTGTCTGGATGCTGGAGCGGCTGGAAAGCTGTGATGTGGCTTTGCCTGAAGGGTGGCAGGAGCGGATCGTGTGCGACGCAGAAGTGCCAATGTTGGGCACCTGGCGGCGTTGGGGTAAGTTTTTCTGGATCCGTAAACGCCGGATTGCCGGACGGGATCGCAGCGAAAGTTTACATGAAAGTGCGAAACCCTTTGTGGCGGCGGGCGATGTAAAAGCGCGGGTTGTGGGCGACTTGCGCTAAGACGGCGCGTTTGAGACACGCCCCAAGCGACTGACGACTAGTCTTTCCACTCGACAAATTCGTCCAGCTCGGCGCGATCGGTGCGGAACTGGTTTATGTTGGCCTGATCATCCGGATAGCCAAACGAAATAGCCGCCAGCACTTTGCGATCGTCGGGGATGGCGAATTGCGTGCGCACGGCGTCGGAGAACAGCGACAAAGCGGCCTGTGGCACGGTGCCGAGGCCTTGGGCCTGTGCCGACAGACAAAAGGCCGTGATAAAGCCGCCGCAATCGAGAACACCATAGGGTCCGAGTTCTTCGGGGCAGGTGATCACCGCCACATGGGGGGCGCCAAACAGGGTGTAGTTTTCCCGCATTTGCGCGGCACGCCCTTCGCGGTCTCTGCGACCAATGCCGACAGCCTCGTATAGCTGCATGCCGCAGGTGCGGCGCCTTTGCAGGTGGGCGCCTGTGTAGGTCGCGGGAAAGGGATAGTCGGGCGCTGGTTTACCATTATCAAAGGCGCTTGCCATCGTGTCGCGGAAGGCGTCGGTCTGCGCACCGGAGGCCACAATCACTTTCCACGGTTGGGCGTTGCACCAACTGGGCGCGCGGCCAGCGTCACGCAGAACTTGTTCGATCACATCTCGGGGGACCGGATCCTTGCGGAAGGCGCGACAGGAAAATCGGCTGTTGAGCAGCTCTTGGAGGGCGGAATGCGGGGTCATCGGGTCGTCCCAAGTCTTTTATTGGTTTTGGGCGATGATATAGCCAATTGCAGCGGCGGCAAGCAATCCGAGCGTGACAGCGATCGCAATCTTGATCGCGGAATAGGGTCTTTCGCCCTGAACACGTCCGGTTTGTCCATTGACCACAAAGCGATAGGTCTTGCCGCGGTATTTGTACGCTGCCATCCAAACCGGCAAAAGAATGTGCTTGAAAGTCACGTCATTCACGGCTGTGGAGATGTGGTGAATGCGCTGTCGGTCGCCGCCGATGTCAAAGGCCACGTCGCGACGGATCACGGCGTCCATATGGGCGCGGGCTTCGTCATAGCCGTCTTGAAGTTCGACGCTGTAGCCCTCGGCCTGAAACCCTGCGAGGAATTCAGGCGAGTAGGGTTCCAGCTTGGACAGGTCCCATGGTTGCAATGCGTCTGTGTAGCGTTTTGGAAGCGCACGGGAGGCCAGCACCAGCACGTCGTCAAACCAGCGTTTGACGCGGCCCGCGGCAGGACGCCAGCGGATTTTCTGTACTTGGCGCTGCTCGGGTTTGCCGTCACGCATCACGGTTTCGGTGACGTAATAGACAGTGCCACGCTCGCCCTGATAACGGGATTTGGTGTCTGCGTCATAGGTCCAGTAAGGCACGTAGACGCCGTTCATCTTGCGCCCTTTGCGGGCGTAGTCGGCCAGTCCGTTGGGCGCAAACCAGAGCTTGCCAAGCCATGTGTTCATGGCGTCATGGGCGGTGCGTTCCGCAAGCTGGAACGGCAGCACAGCGCGTGGTTTGATTTGGCGATGCGTGCCGGTGTCGACCACCACAGGCGTGGCGCAGAACGGGCATTCGGTGGCGTGGGTGTCGCCCTCAAACACCACATGCGCGGCGCAGTTCGGGCAGGAGCTGGCGCGGGTTTCGACCATCTCGGCGGCGGGCAGTTGTTCGGCCAGTGCCGCCTTGAAATCAAGCTCGGCAATCGCGGCGTCGCGGTCGCCTTGCTCCGTCGCTTCCTCATGGCCGCAATGATCGCAGACCAGCTTGGCCTGTTTGGGGGCAAAGCGATAGTCCGCACCGCAATTGGGACAGGGGAAGCGGGTGGTTTCTTGGGGTGCAGGGGGCGGTAAATCTGTCACTTTGTTGGCCTTAAGCCCCCGGAGGTGGTGGTGGTAGGATGGTAAAGAGTTGAGCGAGTTCTGCCACGTCTTCGGCGTGTTTCCAGCCGTCTTGGCCGGCGGTCCAGACAAGGGTTTCGCGGGTCAGTTCACCAGCCGCAGCCATGCGACCCAGAGCGGCCTTGGAGAACGGGCCTTTGGTGACCCCGTTCTCGGCGATGTGCCAGACGTGTTCAACCGGAGGCGGCGGGGGCGGTGCTGCGGCGGCTTGCGGTGCAGGAGCCGCGGCGGGGGCGGCGCCCCACGGGCCCACTTGGGGCTGTGCATTTTGCGCGGCCATCTGTTGCGCCATCGCCATGCCCATCCCCATGCCAAGGCCCGCACCCATGCCAGAGTTGGGCGTCTGCGCAGCGGCAGTCAAGGCTTCGGCTGCGGAAAACTGTGTGTAGGCGCCAAGGTCGCCGACGATGCCCATTGATGTGCGCTTGTCCATCGCGGCCTCAACCGCAGGCGGAAGCGAGATGTTTTCGATGTAAAGCTCGGGGATCGAGAGGCCGTATTCAGCCAATGTGCCTGAGATTTCAGCCGCAACCAGCTTGCCCAAATCGGCGGTGTTGGCGGCCATGTCCAACACTGGAATGCCCGAGGACGCAATCACACGGGAGAATTCTTGCACGATGATATTGCGGATCTGATAGCTGATCTCGTCCATGGTGAATTCGCCGTCGGTGCCGACGATTTCGGTCAGGAAGCGTGCAGGGTCGACAACACGGATCGCATAGGTGCCATAGGCGCGCAGGCGCACGGGACCAAATTCAGGGTCACGCGCCATGATCGGGTTTTTGGTGCCCCATTTCAGATCGGCAAAGCGCGTGGTGTTGACGTAGTAGATCTCGGATTTAAACGGGCTTTTGAAGCCGTGATCCCAGTGCTGCAACGTGGTCATTACCGGCATGTTGTTGGTTTCCAACATATAAAGACCGGGGGTGAACACGTCGGCGAGTTGGCCTTCGTGGACAAACACGGCAGCCTGACCTTCGCGGACCGTCAGCTTGGCACCGTATTTGATTTCGTGGCCTTCACGCTCGAACCGCCAGACCAGCGTGTCGCGGGTGTCGTCCACCCAGTGGATGACGTCGATGAATTCACCGGTGAGAAAGTCGAAGATACCCATGTGGCGGTTCCTTTCGAAGAAAAATCAGTAAACGCGGCCCGTCTGTTCACGGGCCAAGATGTAAATGATGGGGCGGGCTTCGTCCACGGTCATGCCCGCGGTGAGGCGGGGATCATAAAGCATGTTCAGAAGCATTTCGTCATGTGTGGTTAGCAGTGCAAATTCGTCGTCGTCGTTAAAAATCGACGGGCGGGCCTTCTGGTAATCGTTGGGCAGGCCGAGGCCTTGGGCGATTTCTTCGTGCAGACAAGACTTGCGCAAAAGATCGGGTTGTTCGGCGCGGATGAGCGCCACGGCAGTGTCATAGTGATGCCCGGGCTCGGAGGTGGAGAAGGTGGTTACGAAACACAAAAAGTCGCGCGGGATGTTCAGGAACAGATTGCGAGTCGACGGAGACGCGTTGGGCAGAAGGGCGTCGATGCGGGCGGCCAGCGTTTCGCGGTCATCCTGGCCCATCACCAGCACTTGAAAATTCGCCCGCGTCGCGTTTTGCGAAATTCTGTGGCCGGTTGCCGTCGCAAGACGCGGCACCAGCGCGTCCAGCGCAGCGCGGTCCTTGGCAATCATGTCCGCAGTTGCCGACGGACCAAATTCGAGGCTGATGCGCACAGGGCGGTTCCACCGGCGCAGATCTGAGGCCTGCCCCTTTTGGCTGATGCCGCTGTTGCGCGCGTATTCCTCAAAAAAGGCGATGTTTTCAAAATTGCGCCCCAGCATGTCGGGCGTAAAAGGCGTGTCCGGTCCGCCGCCATCAACCCGCAGCAAGCCGCGCGCCTGATGATCCTGTTGCAGATGCACATAGTAGTTGCGCAGGGATTGGCTGGCTTCGGAGACTGTTGGTTTGGCAGGGATTGTTTGCGCCGTGCCTGTGCCTCTGGCCGTGTCGATGGTGTCGCAGGCGGCCAGAGCGGCCGCCAACGACAGGGTCAAAGCTATGCGACGGGCTGCCTTCACGCGCCGGGCACGGCGGTCGCGGCAGAGTCGCCCAGACCAGTTTTGCGGGCCTTTGCCGAGGCCAGCGTGTCGCGCAGTTCGGCTTCCATCTTTTTCATGTCCTCTTCGGCGGCGGCGCGTTTGGCTTTGCCGTCGTCCGCGATTTGAAGCGACTCGTTGATGGTGGCGATCAGGTCGGCGTTGGCCTGTTTCACGGCTTCGATGTCAAACACACCGCGTTCCATTTCCTCGCGCACAACCTTGTTGGTTTCACGCAAGTTCTTGGCATTGGCAGTCAACAGCTCGTTGGTCAAATCGTTGGCGTCGCGCACGGCGGCCGCCGCTTCGGCCGAACGCTGAATGGTCACAGCCTGCGCCAGCTGGGTTTCCCAAAGCGGCACGGTGTTGACCAGCGTCGAGTTGATCTTGGTGACCAGCGACTTGTCATTTTCCTGCACGAGGCGAATGGACGGCAGCGATTGCATGGTGACCTGACGGGTCAGTTTGAGGTCGTGCACGCGGCGTTCCAGATCGTCACGCGCAGCGCGCAGATCCCGCAGTTCCTGCGCCTTCATGACCTGAGCGTTTTCATCCGCAGCCTGCACTTCGGCTTCTTTGGCTGGAATGGTTTCGGTATCAAGCTCGGCGATTTTTGCCTCACCCGCAGCGATATAGAGCGCCAGTTCGTCATAAAACGCGAGGGTTTTGTCATAGAGCACATCGAGCGACTTGATGTCTTTGAGCAGCGTGTGTTCGTGGCCCAGCAGATTGTCGGTGACCTTGTCGATCTGATCCTGCACTTCCTCAAAACGAGCGGTGAACTGGGCAAACGGCGCGGCGCGGCCCAGCAGTTTTTCCCAGAACGAGCGCTTGCGGCGCACGTCGAGTTCGGAGACCGAGAAGCCACGGATCGTGGTGACGATGTCGCGCAGGCTGTCACCGGCGGGACCGACGTCCTTGTTCCGCACATCCTGCAGCATGGCTTGTGAAATGGTTTGCAATTCCGACTGCGCGGCGGAGCCAAATGACACAATCGAGTTGGTGTTGGACATGTCCAGCTCGGCCATGCGCTTGGTGATCTCGGCAGAGACCGGCGCGTCCGCTTCGGCCAAAGGCACAATTGCAGTGGCTTCGGTTGGCTCGGGCAGGATCACGGCGGAAACCTGTTCGACTTCGGCCAGCGCGGCCTCGGCTTTTTGGCGGGTGGTGTCAGACATAGTGGTCCCTCTCCTATGGAGTTTTGACGTCAGTTGTGGTGCACGCCTTCGCGGGCAAGCCGCTCGCGCAGCACGTCGATTTCAATGTTCAGATCGCCCTTGTCATCCAGAAGCAGCTTTTGGTTGCGGGCGGCAAAATTTTCCTCGAGATCATCCAGCAGGGCTTCGTATTCGATGCGGGCCTCGGGATTGCGGGTGCGGCTGTAAAGATCGGCAAACTTGACCGTCGCGTCTTTGGCGCCCAGCAAATAGACGCCCAGATAGCGTCGTGCCGACGACAAGTCGCGGGGGTCGTTTTCCACCGTGCGAAACAAGGCGCGGGCGGCTTGTTGGAACTGCGCAACGCGGCCTTCTAGTGCGCGGTCGCCGGAGCGTTTGATAGCGTCTTCCATGGCGCGAAGGTGCTCTTCGGCATCTTCTACGGCGCGGGCGACGCGGTCGGTTTGATGAAGGTTCACACCTTCCATGCCCTTGTCGCGCAGCGGGTCAGGGCCAAAGGCAAAAAGATGTAAGCAAAACCCGACAACGGCAAAGATCGCCGCCTCGACCAGCCCGTGACCGGCGAAGCCAGCCAGTGCGAGGCCGCCACCGGTCAACACTGCGCCCAGAATTTTTCGGGGCAGGGCCGGGCGCCGGGCAACTTTGCGGGCGTCATAGGCGTCGTGCGCTTCTTGGCCGGAGCGCGTCAGCCATGCGGCCAGCAACAGAACACCCAAAGCGCTGAGGTATTGCGCCATGACGACAGGCTCAGACGTGAACGCCTTCCAGATCAGCGGCAGTGGCGCGATAAACAGCAGGTTTACCCGTCCCCCGGCCCTAGAGCGGCGCGCGTTCTGAAAGGCTTCCGCCTGTGGGGTTGATCCCCCAGTTTGCCCATCGGGGCTGTATTTTCCACCAAATTTCTGAGCCATCATGCGCCTCCGGTGACCGTCACATAGAGGATCAGGATGACAAGAAGAACAAAGGATAATTTTTGCAATCCGGTTTCAGACATGACTGTTTCGACCCTCTTAACCCACTTTGAAATCTAGGAACTCTGCCGCACCGTGGCTAGGGGGAAGATTCCTGACCGCGCCGCAGGACGGGCTGGCACTTGCTGGCCTGCCCGCCTGAGTCGGTTCAATGTGTTCCGCCGTCTTGTTCAGCTGAGCGTTCTGCCGCCAGTTTGCGGGCGTAGCCTGATTGCAGGATCTCCACGACAAACAGCACGGCCACCGAGAAGTAGAAGGTGGTCTTGGACATCGGGATAACTTCGTAGCCGAAGAATTTGAGCGCCAACGCCGGATCATGCATGGCGTGGGCGGCGGCCTGACCAGCTTCGCCCAACAGCACCACACCGACGATCAGCAGGATAAAGAGGCCCAGCACCTCGTACATGCGGTTTTTCTTGAGGAACTCGGTTACCCCGTCCGCCAAAAGCAACATAGCCGCGCCGGACAAAAGAATGGCTGTGGCCAGGATCGGGAACACATCGGTGATCGCGAGGGCGGAAAGCACTGAGTCAAAAGAGAAAACAAGGTTCATTGCGACGATCAGCATCACCACTTGGACCGCGGATTTGCGGCCCTTGTGATTGACGTCAGTGCCCAGATGCTCAAGCGACAGCATATGGCTGATCTCCTTGACGGCGGTATACATCAGGAAAATCCCGCCAATGATAAAGATCACCGTAGCAAAGTTCACGCCACCTTCGATCAGGCCGCCTTCGGCGAAGACCACAAACGGTTCGGCCATGGCGTCAATCAGTTGGATCATGGTGAACAAGAGCACCACCCGCAGGGCCACGGCTATGATGATGCCCCAAAAGCGTACGGCCTTTTGCTTCGCGACCGGCGCACGTTGGCTTTCGATCGAGATGTAAAGCAAGTTGTCAAACCCAAGCACCGCCTGCAAAAAGCAGAGCATCAGCAAATCGGTGAGGTTTCCCAAAGTCAGAAGGTCGGCCATCGCGCGTGTCCCCGTTGGTTTTTATGCGTTTTTTGGCTCAATACCGCATGACGAGTGACAAACAAATGAAATTCGTACCGCCAAATTCCCCGCAGGCGACGTTTAAGGAGAAACTTATGGGAGGGGCGACAGCATGCTGTCGCAGGGGCAACGCCCCTTCAGGCTCAAAGCGGCGCTTTGAGCCATGTTCAGTTGGTAGGAGAGGGAGGGGGGCTATTTGCGGCGACGTGTCGGTGTGGGGCGGGACTCAGGCGGTACAGCGCCATCCAAGCCAAGTTGATCGCGCACCACACGGCGACGCAATTCTTCGACGGCGCCGGCCTTGAGGTTTCCAAGCTGGAAGGGGCCATAGCTAACGCGGATCAACCGGTTCACGGACAGGCCAATGGTCTCCATGGCGCGGCGAATTTCACGGTTCTTGCCTTCGCGCAGGCCCACAGACACCCATGCGTTTGCGCCTTGTTGGCGGTCCAGCGTCAGCTCCATCGGTTGGAACTTTTCGCCGTCCACCACGATACCCCTTCGCAGCGGAGCAAAGGTATCCTCGGTCGGGCGGCCATTGACGCGCACGCGGTATTTGCGCAGCCAGCCGGTTTCCGGCAACTCAAGCTTGCGTTTGACGCCGCCGTCATTGGTTAACAGCAAAAGACCTTCGGAGTTGATGTCGAGCCGACCCACCGTCATCACGCGCGGCAGTTCGGGTGGCAATTTGTCAAAGATCGTCGTGCGGCCTTTTTCGTCGCTGTTTGTGGTCACCAGTCCAAGGGGTTTGTGATAGAGCCAGATGCGCTCGGGCTCGGGTTCGGCAATCGGTTTGCCATCCACCAGGATGCGGGCCTTGTCGGTCACGTTCAGTGCGGGGCTGTCGATCACCTTGCCATTCACGCTGACCCGACCGGCGCCAATCATGCGCTCGGCTTCGCGGCGCGAAGCCACACCAGCGCGGGCCAGAACTTTGGCAATGCGGTCGCCTTCGGGCGTGGCGCCGTCCGGTGTGGCCGGTGCATTGCGCGCAGATTTCTGAGGGCGCGCCGAAGATCGAGCGGCGGGCTTGGAGGACGGGCCGGGTTTTGTGGGTTTGCGGTTCATGGGGTTCCTCTAGCGGCATTTGAGGGATTGCGAAAGGGGGCGCGAGCGGGCATCACCTAGCCCCATGACGTTCAAGAGCCATATGGCGCAGGCTTTGTCTGAGGCGCGCAAAGCCGCCACGCGGGGCGAAGTGCCAGTGGGTGCCGTGATTGTGTCCCCTGACGGGGCGGTGGTTGCGGCGGCGGGCAACCGCACGCGCGAGCTGAGCGATCCGACAGCGCATGCCGAAGTTCTGGCGATCCGCGCCGCCTGTGCCGCTTTTGGCAGCGAGCGGCTTGCGGGGCATGACTTATACGTGACGCTGGAGCCTTGTCCGATGTGTGCCAGCGCGATCAGTCAGGCGCGGATTGCGCGGGTGTATTATGGCGCATCTGACCCCAAGTCCGGCGGTGTCGCGCAGGGACCGCGCGTATTCTCCCATTCGCAAAGCCATCATGTGCCCGAGGTTTATGACGGCATCGCCTCTGACGAAGCCGAAGCGATGCTAAAGGAATTCTTTGCCGCCAAACGCCCCTAGATCGCTGCGATTTCAATGGCTTGCATCAGCTGTGGCTCGACCACATCCACGCCGGGCAACCCGTCAATCAAATCCAGTGCGGACTGTTCCAGAATCGGAAAAGTGCCGTAGTGGCACGGGATCACCGTTTTGAAGTTGAAATAACGTTTGGCGGCATAGGCGGCGCCGCGCATGTCCATGGTGAAATGCCCGCCCGCAGAGAGGATGCCAATGTCGGGTTTGTAGTAGTCCGCCATCCAATCCATGTCGGCCATGATATCGGTGTCGCCCGACAGATAAACAGTGTGGCCTTCGGCCTGCAGCATAAACCCGACTTCGGTGCCGCCAGTGCGGGGACCGGTATCGGTGCCAAAGGTGGAGCTATGTGACGCTGGCACCATCGACAGTTTGACAGTCTCGCTCAATGCCACGGTGCCGCCCTTGTTAAACCCAACGGTTTCAATGCCTTCGTGCTCTGACCAATAGCCCATCAGATCATATTGTCCCACCACCGGAATGTTCAATTTGCGTGCCAGAGGCAGCATGTCGGCAACGTGGTCAAAATGCGCGTGGGTTAGGATCAGGTGCGTGGCGCCCGATGTTGCGGCGTCGTGTTGATCTTCGCTCAATACCGGATTGCCGGTGAGCCAAGGGTCAAGCAACAGCACAAGGTCGCCGGTCTCGATGCGAAAAGAGCCATGGCCCATCCAGATGATTTTCATGCTGTTTCTCCTGATGCTTTGGGACAAGACTAACACGGGCAGGAAAGATGGGAAGAGTGCATGGATTGGACGCGCTATATCGACGCCTATTGTGAGCGGTCGGGGCCCGAGTATTGGGCTGAACCTGTCAATGCGGTGACGAACGCGGCCTTTGTGATCGCGGCGCTGATTATGTGGCGGCGGGTGCAGGGACCGGGTTTGGGATTGGCGCGGGCGCTTTGCGTCATTCTCGGGTTGATCGGGGTGGGCAGTTTTCTGTTTCACACCCATGCGGTGGTCTGGGCCGCGGTGGCGGATACAACGCCGATTGCCGCTTATGTTTTGCTCTATATTTTTGCGGCCAACCGCGACTACTGGGGTCTGTCCAACGTTTGGGCTTTCGGGGCGACGCTGCTATTTTTTCCCTTTGCTTACCTCACGATGCCGATGTTTGAGGCTCTGCCTGTTTTGGGTGTTTCTGCGGGATATCTACCGGTGCCGGCGATGATTGCGCTTTATGCAGTGGCCTTGCGTAAGCGTTTGCCAGAGGTCTCAAAAGGATTGGCCATTGGCGTGGTGATCCTGATGGTTTCGCTGATGATGCGATCATTGGATGCGCGTGTTTGCGAGGCGGTTCCGCTGGGTACGCGCTTTTTGTGGCACATTCTGAACGCGGTCATGCTGGGATGGATGATCGAGGTTTACCGGCGTCACGTAGTGGGTCAAAAAAGCTGAGCTGGGTCCAACAGGTGAAACATTTGGCCTGATGGGGACGTGACAAAGAGCGACAGGGCCATGGATGGGGTTTTCGCGCGAACCAAAAGAGCATAGGAAGTCAGTATGAACTGGAATGTGCCCAATATGCTGTCGGTTTTGCGGCTTGCCGCCGCGCCGATGATCGCTGTGATGTTTCTTTACTTCACAAGACCTTACGCCGATTGGTTTGCGCTTTGCTTGTTCCTGATCGCCTCTGTCACCGATTGGTTTGACGGGTATTTGGCGCGACTGTGGAAGCAGGAAACCCGACTTGGCGCGATGATCGACCCGATTGCGGACAAGGCGATGGTGGTGATCGCGTTGATGGTGATTGTGGGCTACTCGTCGATGTCACCCTGGCTGGTGCTTCCGGCGACTTTGATCCTGTTCCGCGAAGTGTTTGTCAGCGGGTTGCGCGAATTTCTGGGCGATGTCGCTGGCACGTTGAAAGTCACCAAACTCGCAAAATGGAAGACCGCGACGCAGATGGTGGCCATTGCTGTTTTGTTCGGGCAAGGCGTGTTTGAACATTACCTCGGCATGTCGGCATGGGGCATGGATCAGGCGATGGTCGATCAGGTGATGACCGGCGCCGTTGAGGACACGCAAGGGCTGTTGTGGAAACACGCGGGCATGGTCTGGACCGGATGGATCGGGTTGGTGTTGCTGTGGGTCGCGGCGGCGCTAACAGCGATCACCGGGTATGACTATTTCCGCAAAGCTTTGCCGCATCTGAAGGATTGAGCACGATGGATGTTTTGTATTTTGCATGGGTGCGCGAGCGGATCGGTGTTCCGAAGGAAGTCGTTGAAACACAAGCAAAAACCGTGACTGATCTGGTCGAGGAATTGCGCGGGCGCGAAGAGCGTTACGCTGCCGCGTTTGCGGATTTGAGCGCGCTTCGGGTGGCCGTGGATCAGGAGCTGACCGAGTTTGACGCCTCACTTGAGGGCGCACGGGAAGTGGCGTTTTTCCCGCCGATGACCGGTGGCTAAAGAGGGTTTCCGTCATGAAAATCGCAGTTCAGTCTGAGCCGTTTGATCTGGGTGCCGAGGCCAGCGCCTTTGCCAGCGGGCATCGCGACATGGGTGCAATTGTGACCTTTACCGGTGTCGTGCGGGATCTGGCACGGGGTGATTTGGACCGCATGGTGATCGAACACTATCCCGGCATGACGCTGAAAGCGTTGGAAAAAATCGCGAATGAGGCGCGGGAACGTTGGAGCCTTGGGGATGTGTTGGTCATTCACCGCTATGGTGATCTGGCACCGGGTGAGATGATCATGATGGTTGCCACGGCGTCTCCGCATCGCAAAGATGCCTTTGAGGCGGCGGAATTTTTGATGGATTACCTCAAATCCCGCGCGCCGTTCTGGAAAAAAGAGATCACTTCTGACGGGGCCGACTGGGTGGCCGCCAAGGATGAGGATGAGGACGCGCTGAACCGCTGGTGAGCGGAGGTCGTCGAATCTAGGTTAACCTTTTGGCGTTGGGTAAAACGCCCGTCTGTATTGCGGCTGCAAAGCGTCGGTATTGCGTCGGTGCGATTTTCAAGCCGCGCAGGTGTGAAGGCAACGCGCGATGCAAAAGGTTATTGGACAACCTCGCGGCGGACGGGAAGGCCGGCGTCGGCGTTTAAAACCATTTCTCCGTCACGGACTGCGAAGCGACCATTGACCAGAACAGAGTGGACGCCGGAGGCGGGCTGATTGGCGTTCTCAAACGTGGCGTTGTCGGTGATAGTGGCCGGATCAAACACCACGAGATCAGCGTCCATGCCGATCTGCACACGGCCTTTGCTGCGCATTTGGGGCACGAAATCTTCGAGCGTTTGGGCCGGCAGCAATGACATTTTGCGAATGGCTTCGGAGAGAGAAATCAACCCGCGCTCGCGCACATAGGAACGTAAAACCTTGGCATAGGTGCCCGAACTGCGAGGATGGCTGAAGACGTTGTCAGGCAGGGGCCATGCGTCGCCTGTGTAGGTTTTGATCGCGCCTGCATCGTCAAAGTAGGACCAGAACACCGCATCGGATCCGATACTGGTTGATGGGTGGGTGACCGATGCATCCAGAAGCGCCAGCTTGTCGGGTTCGGATTCATCCAGGAAGTGCCAGACGATAAAGGTGCCCGGATTGTTGGCTTGGTAGTCGGCAAGTTCGTCTTCTGTCATCCGATCGGCGCCAAGCTGGAAGTTTTCGGAGGAGCTGTCCACGCGTTCGCGCCAGTCGTCGCCGGAGAACATGGCGGCACCAACCACAGTGCTGGCTGCGCCGTAAGGGTAGGCTTCAACCGTGATATTGATGCCTTGGGCTTGCGCTTTCTCGACCAGATCAAGGGTGGCGTGAATGTCGGACAGAGACGAGCTGTTGATGTGGCAGATATGCATGTGCGCGCCCGTGAGAGCTGCGTTGGCGATCAATTCCTTGATGGCCTCAAACGATCCCTGAGGTTCGAGGTTTGAGGCATAGCGCACGTGGGTGAAAGTCGCGACATCGTAGTCTGCGGCAAGTTCCGAAAGGGCGAAGTATTCTTTTTGACCATATCCGGGCGCATAGCCTGCATTGATTCCGATGCCGATAGCGCCTTCCTTGAGGCCGGTTTCAACGAGATCCAGAATGCGCGCGGTTTGCAGCGGGTCGGCGATCTGGAACTTCCAGTCATTTTGAGCCTGCGCGTCCTGAAAGTAAGCGGAAGTGGCCTGAGGCTCGGTGTTGGAGAACGTGGCGATGCGTGAGAATGTCCAAGCGGCGGATGCGCCATAATTTAGCGGCGTTTGTTGCACCTGCATCGCGGAATACCAGTCGCCGATTGGCAGCACACCACTTTCAAGCTCCATCACCGTGGTGACTCCCTGCATGGCCTGCATGCGCATATCGCCAAGTGCCATGCCGTGGGCGTGCAAATCGATAAAGCCCGGCGCAACCACCATGCCGGAGGCGTCGATGACGGTTTCGCCTTGCAAGTCAAATTCAGAAATCGCGGCGATGTGGCCATCGGATATGGCGACATTGCGCACTGCATCAAGGCCGCTGTCCGGGTCAATAACGCGGCCATTGAGAATGACGGTTTCATACGAGTTTGCGCTGGCCATGCTTGCAACCAAAGCAAGCGGTAGAATGCTAAAATACTTCAAACGATCACTCCTTAACCTGACTGGCGAGGAGAGTATCGAAATTTTCTTTACATGCTAATCACATTTTCGGGCAAGTCAGCCCGCGTTCATGCGCTCTAGGTGCGCGCGCATTTCTTCGGCCTCTTGGCGGGCATCGCGCAGCCCGTCCATGGCGGCGCGCAGCTCGGCTTCGGTCTGGGTAAGCTGATTGGTCAGCTCGGCCTCGCGCTGTTGCAGGTAGGTGATCGCCTGATCGCGGGTCTCTTCCGCTTCGTGCAACTCTTGGCTCATGCGCTCAAGTTGATCCACGTCAGCTTGCGCCACGCGGGTGAAACGGTGCACCAGCCAATTGGCAAACCACCCCATTGAGAAGGCCACAAACAGGATGACGGCTGTTGTCAGGATGAAGTCAATTCTGGTCATTGGTCGTCTCCTCGCCCGCGGCGTCTGGGTCCGCTGTTTCGGCGTTGTCTGCGTCTGCCTCACTGTCGGTGTCGGCTTCTTGGGCCTCGGAGTCAACGGCCTGGCCATCAGTTTCTGTAGGTGTTTGTGCCTGCCCGTCGGGTGAATTGGCTGTCTCCGGCTCCGATGTGGCGGTGTCGGACGCGTCGGTCGCTGCGTCGGCCTCGGCGTCGCCTTCGGCTTGTTCTTCGGCCTCGGGCACGACTTGCACAAATTCGATCCGGCGATTGGCCTCGCGGCCTTCTTGCGTCTCGTTGTCGGCAATCGGTTGGCTTTCACCATACCCAATGGCAACGAAGCCTTTGGTCAGGATGCGGCGGTCTTGCAAGGCGGTCAGAACGGATTGGGCACGGGTTTGGCTGAGCGCTTGGTTCATCGACTCGCGCCCCTGGCTGTCGGTGTGGCCTTGGATTTCCAGCTGCAGGTCAGGGCAGTCGGCGATTTTGATCGCGATGGAGTCCAAAACGTCGGCGGCGGATGCGTCCAGCGTGCCCGAACCGGGTTCAAACACAATTTTGTTTTCCTTGGCGAAGCCCTGAATGTCGGCGATGCATTCTTCGACCGTGGGCAAGGCCGCGAGCGGGTCAAGTTCCTCGAGATAAAGCACATCAATCGAGAAGTGGTCTGTGGAGGAGAGTTTGTCCGCAAGGATTTGGGCGATACGGGCGTTGGCCTCCAGATCGCCGGTGCGGCCGGTTATGGCCAGCGATTCCGGTGTTACCATCAGCGAGCCGTTGTGCAGTTGCGCCAGTGCATCCAGACCGGCCATCACCCGGAACGGCCAGCTTTGCGGCAAGGTGTCGTCAAGGCGGGCCGCCATGTAAACCTGTTCGCTGCCAAAGCGGGCGTGGGCGTAGCTTTCGGTTGTGGTGCGAGAGATTTCATTGGAGAGGCGACCGCGCAGTTGAACCAAACCTTCGGGGCTGAGGGTGGCGTTGAATTCCGGCGTGGTGCCTTCGGCCATAGCTTCGGGCGTGGCAGGCAGTGTCGCGCTGAGCGCAAAGACGTCTGGCAAGCCGCTTTCGACTTCGCCGACAACTTTGTCAAACAGCGCGGGATCGGTGCCTTGCGCGGCAATAAGGGTGATGTCGGCATCGGAGAAGGTCACAGAGCCTTGGCCTAATTCGGCAAGACCTTTGATCGCGGTTTCCACGGCGTCGGCCCATGTCGGTGACGGAACACCCAAGCCAATCGTACAAATGCTGCGCCCCGGCGGGAGGCCGGCGTCGCGGGCAGCCGTTAGGATCATGGTGCGGGCGCGGTCTGTGTCTGCCGAGCAGGCGTCAAACTTTGCGCCAGCCTCGTCGATCAGGAACCGCAGTGTGAACGGTGTGATAACCGGACGTGGCGCCGAGATGTTGAGGTTCACATCAACCGTCGCTGGCGCCGTGCGCACCAGTTTTGCAGACAGCTGTTGGCGATCTTCGGGGCTGTTGGCCATTGCTGTGATGCTGACCTGTCCGGCCTCTACCGAGATTTTGGAGCGGGGCAGGTCGCGCAGGGCCTCGATAGCGTAGTCGAGGCTTTGCGCCCAAGCCACAGGAGCGTCATAGGCGGCAGTTTCCAGAAGGTCGGTGACGTCGCGGGTGCCGACGAGTTTGGTAATGTCGCGCAGGATGGCGGCACGATCGCTGCTTTCAGGCACGAGGCCAATCAGAGAAATGCCTGCGTCATTGCGCAGAATTTCAACGGAAAAGCGCGGCGGCGCGATGTCGGCAGTGGCGACCACCTGCATGTTGTCGATCACCCGCGCCGCATCAACGATGCGACCAGCGGCGGTCATGGCGCGAAACCGTGCGGCCTCGGTCGGGGCGGTGCCGGCAAGGAAGACATTGAGGCCTTCGGCGTGCACATCAGCCCAGTCTTGGCCATCCAGCGAGAGTTCTCGTTTGACGGCCTCTCGGGAGCTGTCTTCGATCAGGTCAGCGGAGAGGCTTGCGGCCACAACAGAGAGCAACGCTGCAGTGGCGAAGGTGGCGCAGACAATAAGGAGGGAAGAAAGTCGCATTCGTGCCGGCAGTCATGAAAGGTTGCAGAGTGATACGCCGAGACGCGCGCGCTTGCAATCACAGGAATAGGGCAATTGCAAAAAACGCGACGGCGAGAAGTCCGGTGTCGCGATTGGACCGGAACAGCATCAGCAGACGGTCAGGGTCTTCGGTTTTCAGCATCCGAAGTTGCCATTGCATGTGCCAGCCCATGACCACAGGGCCGATAAGGGCGACAACAAGGGCCAGCTTGGAGGCTGTGATGCCGGCCATGATGACCGCGATACCAATTAGGGAGACGGTGGCGATCAAAAAGAATTGAAGCCATTGCGGGGTTTTCTCGGCAAACAGGCGTGCGGTGGATTTCACGCCGATCAAAGCGTCGTCTTCGGTGTCCTGATGGGCATAAATGGTGTCGTAGAACAGGGTCCATGCGATGCCGCCAAGATAGAGCACAACCGCAGGTGCCTGAAGCTGACCGGTGTGGGCCGTCCATGCCAGAAGCGCCCCCCAGTTAAACGCAATGCCCAAAAAGACCTGCGGCCACCAGGTGAAGCGCTTGGCGAACGGATAGACCGCAACTGGCGCAAGCGAGACGATGCCAAGCACGATGGCTTGGGTGTTGAAGCTGAGCAGGATGGCCAGCGCGATGAGAGCCTGAAGACCCATCCAGACAGCGGCCTGTCTGGCGCTGACTTGGCCTGAAGGGATCGGGCGGGAGCGTGTACGTTCGACCTTGGCGTCATAGTCGCGGTCGGTGATGTCGTTCCATGTGCAGCCAGCGCCGCGCATCAAAAAGGCGCCAAGCGCGCAGCCCACGGCGATCCAGAGGTCATGCCAGCTGGCGGTGCCGTCTGACAGCATGGCCAGAGCGAGGCCCATCCAGCACGGCAGCAACAGAAGCCATGTGCCAATCGGACGGTCCGCGCGCGAGAGGCGCAGGTAGGGGCGGGAGAAAGCGGGCGCGAGGTGGTCCACCCAATTGCCTTTGACGGCGTCGGAAACCTGACCTTGGGGCTCTGGCGTTGTGGGCGTGTCGGCCATATGTAGGATTCCATGAAACAGGCAAAAGTCAGATTGTATGTAGAGCAGGGGCTGGGGGAAGGGCAAACCATTCCTCTCGCGCGCGATCAGGCGCATTACCTGTTTGGTGTGATGCGCATGGCGGTGGGCGATCCGGTGCTGCTGTTTAATGGTCGCGATGGCGAGTGGCGCTGTGAGGTGGCTTTTGCTGGCAAGCGCGGCGGTGAGTTGGTGTGTCGTGAACAGACCAAACCGTTGCAGATGCCGCCGGATTTGTGGCTGCTGTTTGCGCCGATCAAGAAAGCGCGAACGGATTTCATCGTGGAAAAAGCCGCCGAGATGGGGGCCGCGAAGATTGTGCCGGTGCAGACTGAGTTCACCAATTCCGAGCGCATCCGGCAAGACCGTTTGCAAGCGCACGCGGTCGAGGCCGCGGAGCAATGCGGCGGGACGTATGTGCCTGAGGTTGCAGAGCTTACCAAGCTTGAGCGGCTGTTGGCGGAGTGGCCCGAGGGGCGGCAGCTGATGTTTTGTGATGAGGCGGAGGTGGGCGCGGCCAAGCGGCTGGCGGCATCCTCTGCGAAACAATGGGCGATCCTGATCGGGCCGGAAGGTGGATTTTCTGAGGTGGAACGAGCGAAGCTGAAAGCCTTGCCGTTTGCCCATGTCGTCAGCCTCGGGCCGCGGATATTGCGGGCGGATACGGCAGCTGTGGCAGCAATGACGCTGTGGCAGCAGGCATTGGGGGATTGGGGATGAGCGGTGAAGCGGTGACTGCACGCCTTTATGTAATTGTTGCGAAGTACGCGCCGACCGCGGTTGTTTTCCGACGCGGCCCAACCCGACATTTCCAAATGTTGCTTTGGGACCTCAAGACGGACCGGATCACGCCGGGCCAATGGTTGAAACACCGCGTTTACACGGAGAATGCAGATCTTTCCCCTGATGGTCGCTTCCTGATTTACAATGCCGCCACCTATAGCCCAAACCACCAATTAGGTGGTGGCTATGTCGCGATTTCCAAACCTCCGTTTTTCACAGCGCTTGCGCTCTACCCGACGCCGGAATTCGAAGAAGGTGGGTGTTTTTTCCTAGGCAATCGACGGTTTTGGGTTGGCTCGTCGGCAGAAGATCTCGGCAAGGGGCTGCTGCTAAGGTCCAATGGGTTGAGGCGTGTCCCGCGGTTTCCCGAAACCCTGTTGCGAAAGAACATTGAGGATTGGCCTTTTGCACGGCGTGACGGTTGGACCAATGTCGCCATGAGCGTGACCAAAGGAGAGGACGGTCGTCTTCTTCGCCGGAACTGGACGATGGATAAGGGATTGGGCGAGGGGTTCACATTGACCCAAATGAGGACACAGATGCTTTCCTATAAGATCGCTGATCTGAGGGCGAAATATCCTTGGCAGAGCTTCGAATTGCATAGTCGGGACGGTGTTCTTGAACTGCATGCGGAGTGGGCGGACGTTTGGCGCAATGATGTCTTGTTCGCGCGAGAAGGCTGCCTGTTTCGCATGCGGGCAGGTGAAAAGCCTAGTTTGGTTGCGAACCTGAACGCGAATAAGTTCGTGAGTGTTCGGGCGCCCTATGCGGGTCTGCAAACAGCGCGTCGCGAGCGCAACGATCCAAAGTGGTATTCTCTAAGAGGAGAGGTACATTGAGTTTCATACGACCGGAGGCGCGGGTCGCCATTGTCAAATGGCGCGAAGTATTGGTGGGTCTTGTGGTGCTGCTGCTTGGTCTGTGGTGGGCCAGCGGCGGCGGTATTTTGCGCTGGATCGGTTTTGCGGTGTTAATCGCGGGGATTGCGCTGATTGTCAGTGGTATTCAGCGGGCGCGGTTCCGGCGTGGCACGGGTGGGCCAGGCGTGGTGCAGGTGGTCGAGGGCGAGGTCGCCTATTTCGGGCCGCTCAATGGCGGCAGTGTGGCTGTGCGGGCCTTGAGCCGTCTGGTGCTGGATGGGCGGTCCAATCCTGCGGTTTGGGCGCTGTATCAGCCCGGTCGTCCGCAGCTTCACATCCCTGTGAACGCTGAAGATGGCGAGGCTTTGTTTGACGCTTTCGCCAGTCTGCCGGGGTTAAAAACCGAACAAATGTTGGCGAGATTGCAGGACGTGAAAGCAGAGCCGGTTCTGATCTGGGCGAAGGATGATCGGCGATTGAGCTAACTGTGCATCAGAGCACATTGACAGTCTCGACAAATCGGCTCACGACTGATTGTCACGACATTTTTTGCAGCGGAGCGAGCGCATGTCCATTCCCCAGTCCGGCGGCGGCCCGATTGAGCATCACGACCAGTTGGCAGAATACTTGTCCTCGGGCTGCAAGCCCAAAGATGAGTGGCGTATTGGCACGGAGCACGAGAAGTTCGGCTATTGCAAAGAGACGCTGCAACCGTTGCCGTATGAAGGCGAGCGGTCGATTTTGGCTGTGCTGCAAGGGCTGCGCGACGGGCATGGCTGGGCGCCGCTGGAAGAAGGCGGCAAGCTGATCGGGCTGGAAAAAGACGGCGCCAATGTGAGCCTTGAGCCGGGTGGGCAGCTGGAGCTGTCTGGTGCACCGCTTGAGACCATTCACCAGACCTGTGACGAGGTGAACGAGCACCTGCAGGATGTGAAGGACATTGCTGACAAGATTGGCGTCGGCTTTATCGGGCTTGGCGCCGCGCCGGAATGGTCGCACGAACAGATGCCGGTGATGCCCAAAGGGCGGTATCGGTTGATGACCGATTACATGGATCGCGTCGGCACCATGGGCAAGGTGATGATGTATCGCACCTGTACCGTGCAGGTGAACCTCGATTTCGCCTCTGAGCCTGACATGGTGCAAAAATTGCGCGTGGCGTTGGCCCTGCAACCGGTGGCCAATGCGCTTTTTGCCAATTCGCCGTTTCTGGATGGCAAACCCAACGGAATGAAGTCCACCCGCGGGCTGGTGTGGCGGCATCTGGATGACGCGCGCACAGGCATGTTGCCGTTTGTGTTTGAAGACGGCTTTGGCTTTGAGCGTTGGGTGCAATACGCGCTCGATGTGCCGATGTATTTTGTCTATCGCGACGGCAAATACATCGATGCGCTGGGCATGAGTTTCCGTGATTTCCTCAAGGGTGAGCTGCCGGCGTTGCCGGGTGAAATGCCCACGCTGAGCGATTGGGCCGACCATTTGACGACGGCCTTCCCCGAGGCGCGGATCAAGAAATACATGGAGATGCGTGGCGCAGACGGCGGACCTTGGCGGCGGCTTTGCGCGTTGCCGGCGTTCTGGGTTGGTCTGATGTATGATCAATCCTCGCTTGATGCCGCTTGGGATCTGGCGAAAGGCTGGGACGCCGAGACGCGCGAGGCGCTGCGGGTGGCGGCCAGCGAAGACGGGCTTCAGGCCGAAGTGAACGGCATTAAGATGCACGATCTGGCACGTGATGTACTGGCGATTTCCGAAGCAGGCCTGAAAGCGCGCGCGCGGCCCGGTGCGGGTGGTCTGGTGCCGGACGAGACACATTTCCTGAACGCGCTGAAAGACAGCATCGAAAGCGGTAAAGTGCCAGCAGACGAATTGCTGGAGCGCTACCACGGCGATTGGAATGGCGATCTGAGCAAGATTTACGGCGAATACAGCTATTGATCGGGCGCCGTTGTCACGCATGCGGATAGGCGGTAGCGCCTGTTGCGCCGTCTTTGACGGCTTACGCGATCGCGCGGGTGCTGGATTTGGTGGGTTTGAAGGCCCAATTGAAACGGGCGTGATGGCGGCTTGGGGACTTTGCAGGCACTGCCTACCATCTCGCCAATGGCTGCTTTCAACCGCCCAGCTGAGAACGCATAGCTTGATAGACAACTGCTGTGGCCACATTTGCCAAATTGAGTGATCGGACACGCGAATCGAGCATGGGCAATTTGAACGTTCGATCCTCCATCCCATTCAGGATCGCCAATGGCAGGCCTTTGGATTCACACCCGAACACCAAATAGGCATCCTGTTGATAGTCAGGATCGTAGACGGATTGGGCCCCGTGTTCTTCGAAGAAGTATAAGCTTTGGGAGCATGGCCTGCGTTCATCCAGAAAACTTTGCCAACTGTCGTATTCGCTGAGATGAACATATTTCCAGTAGTCCGTTCCGGCCCGCCGCACTGCTTTCTCATCAAGGGAAAACCCGTAAGGTTTGATCAAAATCAGCTCTAGGTTCAACGCAACGCACGTCCGTCCAATAGCGCCTGTATTGTACGGAATTTCGGGTGTTACCAACACAATTTTCATGCTCGGATCAGACATAGGTTGTGTGGACTTTCATAGTTGAGGGCGCGGCAAGCGTAATGCATCGCACATTCATTCTCGCAAATTGAGTTCGGAAAGCTAACGGTTTTCAAGGAATTGGTGAGCCTCAAGAAGTGTTGTGGCGAGCCGGTCAAAAAAGCCCGGAACGTCAATGTCTATGAGGCTTGAAGGAGCCTGTTCGTCTTGAGAATTGAGACTTTCGGTGCGCCTCACATGAAAAAGCGTGGTCGGAGTGGCGAGCAATTCCCTATAGCTCGCGCCTGTTCCATGCTTGAGTACGTTGATTGCGAGATAGTATTCATGGAACCTACCGGCGAGGTCAGTGTGTCCGGCTTCCAAAAGCGCTGCTCTTAATTTTCGTGAAAACGGACCTCGTTTGAAGTGGTGCTGCATGCGCGCCTCGAAAAGAGTGAAGATATCAACCGCAGCCAATTCAAGCGCGACATTCGCCGCGCGAAGGTCTTCAACTTGAGCTTCGGATGCGGTCTGCCCTTCCAAATGTTCCCGAACTTGCAAAATTCTATCTGTGGACACCGTTGCTTTGGCCTGCGCCGCCGCAATCAGGTCCGGTACATTCTGTGAAGTTTCCATTGTTCATTCTCCGTAGGTCCCCCCCCCCTTTAAGCTAAGCAGCTAGGAATGATAGTGGCAGGAAGGATTCCTTGTAGCCGCATGGAAATCATTCGCAGGAACAGATGCTCAGGGGTGGCCATTCGTCGCGCTGCAGCATCCGCCAAAACGGGCTCAAACCGGACATTCGCTGTTTCACCGCAAACGGGCGCTCTTCATTGCGAAAAGAAAAACGCCACCGGTGGTCTCCGGCGGCGTTTTCATGTCTAGCGAACCAATCGTGGACCGAAATCCCGAAAGTATTACTCCAGTTCGATCAGCAGGTCCTTGGCGTCGATCTGACCGCCCGGGCCGACGTGTACGGCTTTGACCGTGGCGTCGTGTTCGGCGTGGATGCCGGTTTCCATTTTCATCGCCTCAATCGTCAAAAGCATGTCGCCTTCTTTGAGCTCTTGACCGACGGTCACGGCAACCGAGGCGACAACACCGGGCATCGGCGCGCCGATGTGGTTTTTGTTGCCCACTTCGGCTTTGGGACGTGCGGCCGTTGACGATTTCACCAGACGGTTTGGCACGCGGATCACGCGGGGTTGGCCGTTGAGTTCGAAGAAGACTTTGACCTCGCCGTTCTCGTCGGTTTCGCCAATCGCCTGAAGGCGGATTTCCAATGTCTTGCCGGGGTCGATTTCGGCGGTGATTTCCTCGCCGGGTTCCATCCCATAAAAGAACGCGCGGGTCGGCAGGGCACGCACGGGCCCGTATTGGCGATGGCGGCCCATGTAGTCGAGGAAGACCTTGGGATACATCAGGTAGCCATTGAGATCTTCGTTATCGACCTCAAACCCGTTGAGTTCGGCGGAGAGTTCGGCGCGGGTGGCTTCGATGTCCACGGGAGCGAGATGCTTGCCGGGACGCTCAAGGTTGGGCTTTTCGCCCTTAAGCACCTTGTCGATGATCGCAGACGGGAAGCCGCCGTGGGGCTGGCCCAAGTTGCCGCGCATCATGTCCACAACCGAGTCGGGGAAGGACAGGTCGGTATCTGGGTTTTCGACCTCTTCGCGGGTGAGGCCTTGGGAGACCATCATCAGGGCCATGTCGCCGACCACTTTGGACGACGGCGTCACTTTGACGATATCGCCGAACATCTGGTTCACATCGGCGTAGGTCTGCGCGACCTCGTGCCACTTTTCCTCAAGGCCAAGGCTGCGGGCCTGAGCTTTGAGATTGGTGAACTGACCGCCGGGCATTTCGTGCAGATAGACCTCGGAGGCAGGCGCGGCGAGGCCGCTTTCAAACGCGGTATATTGGGCGCGTACGCCTTCCCAATATTCAGACAGTTCGCGCACGGCTTTGATATCAAGGCCGGTGTCACGGTCGGTGTTGCGCGTGGCCTCGACAATGGAGCCGAGGCAAGGCTGTGAGGTGCCGCCCGAGAAGGCATCCATGGCGGCGTCAACGGCATCTACGCCAGCATCTGCGGCGGCGAGAATGGTTGCGCCGGCAATGCCCGAGGTGTCGTGGGTGTGGAAGTGGATTGGCAGGCCGACTTCTTCCTTGAGCGCTTTGATCAAGACGCGGGCGGAGGCGGGTTT
Organism: Shimia sp. SK013; assembly: GCF_001292625.1. GTDB lineage: Bacteria > Pseudomonadota > Alphaproteobacteria > Rhodobacterales > Rhodobacteraceae > Shimia. The sequence goes on along the minus strand of NZ_LAJH01000014.1, from coordinate 39,472 downwards.
CATCAGGCCGGCCATATCCTTGAGGCCAAGGATGTGGGCGCCTGCGGCCTCAAGATCTTTGGCCATCGAGACATAATAGTTGATGTCGTATTTGGCGCGGTTTGGATCAAGCAAATCGCCAGTGTAGCAGATCGTGCCTTCGCAGACCTTGCCGGATTCAACCACAGCATCCATCGCGACGCGCATGTTTTCCACCCAGTTGAGGCTGTCAAACACGCGGAATACGTCGACGCCGGTTTCGGCGGCTTGGCGGACAAATTCCTGCACCACGTTGTCGGGATAGTTGGTGTAGCCGACGCCGTTTGAGGCGCGCAGCAACATCTGTGTCATCAGATTGGGCATCGCCACACGCAGATCGCGCAGACGCTGCCATGGGCATTCCTGCAAGAAGCGGTAAGCCACATCAAAGGTCGCGCCGCCCCAGCATTCCACTGAGAACAGCTGCGGCAGGTTGGCGGCGTAAGTCGGCGCCGCCTTGATCATGTCGATCGAGCGCATGCGGGTGGCGAGCAAGGATTGGTGGCCGTCGCGCATGGTGGTGTCGGTCAAGAGCAGTTGTTTCTGCGCTTTCATCCAATCGGCCACAGCTTGCGGGCCTTTGTCCTCAAGCAGGTTGCGCGTTCCGTAGGCCGGTTCGGCTTTTTTGGCGGGCGCAATGGGGGTCTTGAGATCTGTGGCAGGTGCCGGACGGTCGGTGGTTTCAGGATGGCCGTTAACGGTGATGTCGGCGATGTAGGTCAGAACCTTGGTGCCGCGGTCGCGCCGTTTGGCGAATTTAAAGAGTTCCGGCGTCTGGTCGATGAAGGTTGTGGTGTACTGGTTGTTCAGAAACGTCGGGTGTTTCAGCAGGTTTTCGACAAAAGAGATATTGGTCGACACGCCGCGCACTCGGAATTCGCGCAGGGCGCGGTCCATACGTTTGATCGCCTTTTCCGGTGTTTGGGCGTGGGCCGTGACTTTGGTCAGCAGCGAGTCATAAAAACGGGTGATGACGCCGCCCGCATAAGCCGTGCCGCCATCGAGTCGGATGCCCATGCCAGTGGCCGAACGATACGCGGTGATGCGGCCATAGTCGGGGATAAAGTTGTTCTGTGGATCCTCGGTGGTGACACGGGTTTGCAGCGCGTGACCGTTGAGGCGGATGTCGTACTGGCTGGATTTGCCGGTGGCCTCGGCCAGTGATTTGCCTTCGGCGATCAGGATCTGGGCCTGAACGATGTCGATGCCGGTGACTTCTTCGGTGACGGTGTGTTCGACCTGCACGCGGGGGTTCACTTCGATGAAGTAGAACTTGCCGGTTTCCATATCCATCAGGAATTCGACGGTGCCGGCGCATTCGTAGTTCACATGGGCGCAGATTTTGCGTCCCAGTTCACAGATTTCTTCGCGCTGTGCCTCAGAGAGATAAGGCGCGGGCGCGCGTTCAACGACCTTTTGGTTGCGACGCTGAACGGAACAGTCGCGTTCATAGAGGTGGTAGATGTTGCCTTGCTGGTCGCCAAGGATCTGCACCTCGACGTGGCGGGCGCGGGTGATCATCTTTTCCAGATAGCCTTCGCCGTTGCCAAAAGCAGCTTCGGCTTCGCGACGGCCTTCCAGGACTTTCTCCTCAACGTCATCTTCGGAGAAAATAGGCCGCATGCCACGGCCACCGCCGCCCCAAGAGGCTTTAAGCATCAGAGGGTAGCCAACTTCGGCGGCTTCTTTCTTGATCGCGTCCATGTCGTCGCCGAGCACTTCGGTGGCAGGGATGACGGGCACGCCAGCCTCAACCGCGACCTTGCGGGCTGACGCCTTGTCGCCAAGGGCGCGCATGGTGGCGGCTTTGGGGCCGATGAAGGTGATGTTATTGGCGGCGCAGGCATCCACGAAGTCGGGGTTTTCTGACAGGAGGCCGTAACCCGGATGGATCGCGTCAGCGCCACATTCTTTGGCGACGCGGATGATTTCATCGATGCTGAGATAAGCGGCCACTGGGCCCATGCCTTCGCCGATGCGATAGGCTTCGTCGGCTTTGAAGCGATGCAGACCAAGTTTGTCTTCTTCGGCAAAGACCGCGACGGTCTTTTTGCCCATCTCGTTGGCGGCGCGCATGACGCGGATGGCAATTTCGCCGCGGTTGGCGATCAGGATTTTCTGAAAATCGGGCATCGGCAGGCTTCCCCTTTTGTGGCTCTGTCGGTGTTTGAGCGAATTGCTAGCCGTTCGCCGCGATGCAGCGCAATACCCAGAGGCCGGTATTTGTAAGATTTGTGTTACATTTGAAAGCGAGCCCACAGTGTCAGCGATAACATTCTGGCGGCGAGACTGAATCGTGCTGAAATTCGTTGGTTTGGGTACTATTGTGACTTGGTCGATCTTGTCGCAGGTGATTGTCTTGCGCCCGAATGCGCTGCGTGGCAAAAAGTCATACGCAATAATTGGAATGTGTTCATGCTGACTCGTCGTGTTTTTGTTATGGCTGCTGCTGCTTTGGGTTTGCCGATTGGCGCGCGTGCGCAGGTGAAAACTTTGAGTGCCGGAGAGGCCAGCAAAGCGCTCGCGACTGGTGATTTGATTTTGATTGATGTGCGAACGCCTCAGGAATGGCAGGAGACTGGCGTGGCCGAAGGCGCTTGGTTGCTGGATATGCGGCATCAGGATTTTGGGGGTTGGTTGATGGCCGCGATTGAGCGCAACCCCGGACGCAAGGTGGCGATCATCTGCCGGACCGGCAATCGCACGGGCCGCTTGATGCAAGCCCTGGCGCAAAACGGCATCGAGGGTGTTCTGGATGTAACCGAAGGTATGGTCGGTGGGCCCCGCGGAACGGGCTGGATTCCGTTGGGATTACCAGTGGTGACGGCGCAGGTGGCGTTTGACGCAATGCCGAAGGATTTGACGGCAGAGTAATCTGCCTGGGCTAGGTCACCAGTGCGGCGGGCACGTCCCCAAACGTCCTTGCACCAAGTTGACCCATATTGGCCTCAAGATCTTTGGACAGGATATCCAGTAGATGCGCCGGGCCTTTTTCGCCCAATGCGCATAGCGCGTAGTGAAAGCCGCGCCCCATGAAAACAAAGTTGGCGCCCAAAGCCAGCGCGCGCAAAATGTCCAATCCGGTTTCAAAGCCGCTGTCGACGATGAGCGGCAGGTCAGTGACCGCGCGAATGGCGGGCAGTACCTCGATGGGGGCGGGGGCGGCATCAAATTGGCGGCCCGCGTGGTTGGAGAGCCAAAGCGCGTCAACGCCAGTGGCCGTGAGGCGTTTTGCATCATCGGCGCGCAACACGCCTTTGACGACCAGCGGGCCGTCCCAATGATCGCGCAGCCAAGTGAAGTAATCCCAATCCGGTGACGTGCGCAGCAGATAGCCTGCATGAGCGGTGGAGCTGAGGCCGCTGACCTCTTCGGCATAGTCGTCAATCAGCTTCATACGGGGCATGCCGGCGCGGGCGGTGGCCAAAGCCCAAGCCGGACGCATTGCCACTTGCGCCAGCAAGCGGGGGGTCAAACGGGGGGGCGTTGTCAGGCCCGAGCGCACCTGACGTTCGCGGCGGCTGGCGATGGGCACGTCCACCGTTAGGACTAAGGTGGAAAACCCTGCGGCCTTGGCGCGGGACAGAAGGTCTTTGCGGATGCCTTCGTCGCGGGGCGGGTAAAGTTGGAACCACGCGTTTTCGCCAATGTGCGGTGCCATCTCCTCGGGGGTTTTGGTCGCGACAGTCGAGATGCAATATGGCACGTTTGCCGTCGCGGCGGCGCGGGCGAGGGAAAATTCGGCGTCAGGCCACATCAGGCCGGACATGCCTATCGGGGCCATGCCGACCGGCAGCGGATAGCGCTGACCCAAAAGCGTGGTTGTGGTGTCCGGTGTGATGTCGCCGTGCAGAATCGAGGGATTGAACAGGATCTCGTCCAGCTTGGCGCGGTTGCGGGCCTTGGTGCGTTCGTCACCTGTGGCGCTGTCGAGATACTCCCATACGAATTTGGGGATTCGGCGTTGTGTTTTGGCACGCAGATCGCTGAGCGCGGGGTATGAGCTGTGTAAATCCATGGCGTGAGTTTCGCCGTGTGGCAGCAATTGTCCAGCATTTCCACGCCAAGTGAACATAAAGAGAACTTCCCATCGTCGATTTGGCGCTGTAGATTGCCGCGCATGAGCAGTTTTGACGACGAATTCGCCGCCTTTGAAGGCGCATCCCTGTCGGCCCGCGCGATGATGGCGCGGCCGATGCCATACCTGAACGAGCTGAACCCCGCGCAACGCGAAGCGGTGGAGCAATTGGACGGGCCTGTTTTGATGCTGGCGGGGGCTGGCACGGGCAAGACCAAGGCGCTGACGGCGCGGATTGTGCATCTTCTCAACATGAACAAGGCGCGGCCAAACGAGATTTTGGCGGTGACGTTTACCAACAAGGCCGCCAAGGAGATGAAGACCCGCGTTGGCAACATGTTGGGCCATCAGATCGAGGGAATTCAGTGGTTGGGCACGTTCCACGCGATTTGTGTGAAGCTATTGCGGCGGCATGCGGAACTGGTCGGGCTGAAGAGCAATTTCACTATTCTGGACACAGACGATCAGCTGCGGCTGCTCAAGCAGTTGGTGTCAGCCGCCAATATTGACGACAAACGCTGGCCGGCGCGTCAGTTGGCGTCGTTGGTTGATGGCTGGAAGAACAAGGCGCTGACGCCGGAGAAGCTGTCGGCGGCGGATGCGGGGGCTTATAACCATCGCGGCGGCGAGCTTTATGCGCAGTATCAGGTGCGCTTGAAAGAGCTGAATGCCTGTGACTTTGGCGATTTGCTGCTGCATGTGGTGACAATTTTTCAACAACACCCCGATGTGCTGGCGCAGTATCAGCGCTGGTTCCGCTATATTCTGGTCGACGAGTATCAGGATACCAACGTCGCGCAGTATCTGTGGCTGCGGCTGTTGGCGCAGGGGCACAAGAACATCTGTTGTGTGGGCGATGACGACCAGTCGATTTACGGCTGGCGCGGGGCCGAGGTGGGCAACATCCTGCGGTTTGAGAAAGATTTCGAGGGCGCGCATGTGGTGCGGCTGGAGCAGAATTACCGCTCGACAGGCAATATTCTGGCGGCGGCGAGTTCGGTCATTCGCGGCAATGAAAACCGGCTTGGCAAGGAATTGTGGACCGAGGCGGAAGACGGCGAGAAGGTGCGTCTGATCGGCCATTGGGACGGCGAAGAAGAAGCGCGCTGGGTCGGGGAAGAAATTGAAGCGATGCAGCGCGGCACGCGTGGAATGGAGCGCAAGTCGCTGGAAGATATGGCAATTCTAGTGCGCGCGAGCCACCAGATGCGCGCCTTTGAGGACCGGTTCCTGACGATTGGCCTGCCGTATCGGGTGATTGGCGGGCCGCGGTTTTACGAGCGGCTCGAAATTCGCGATGCGATGGCCTATTTCCGGCTGGTGGTGTCGTCTGAAGATGATCTGGCGTTTGAGCGGATTGTGAACACGCCCAAACGTGGGCTGGGCAATGTGGCGCAGCAAAAGATCCAGACCTGCGCACGGGCCAATGGGGTGAGCCTTTTGGAAGGCGCGCGGATTCTGCTTGAGGAAAAGGGCATCGGCGGCAAAGGGGCCAAAGAGCTGGCGATCTTGCTGGATGGCGTGGCGCGTTGGCAACGGCAGGGGCGCGCGCCAGTGATTGAGGTCGCTCTGGATGACGATGCGGTGATTGACGATGGGGCCACGGTGCAGGCGACACGCTTGCAGGAAGGTGCGCCCGAGCTTGGACATGTGGAACTGGCACAAGTCATTTTGGATGAGTCGGGCTATACCGCCATGTGGCAGAACGACAAAACGCCTGAAGCGCCGGGACGGTTGGAAAACCTGAAGGAATTGGTCAAAGCGTTGGAAAGCTTTGATAATCTTCAAGGGTTTTTGGAGCACGTCAGCCTGATCATGGATCGGGATGACAACAACGACGGCGAGAAAGTCACCATAATGACCCTGCACGGCGCCAAGGGGCTGGAGTTCCCAGCGGTGTTTTTGCCGGGCTGGGAAGACGGTCTGTTTCCAAGCCAGCGGTCGATGGACGAAAGCGGGCTGAAGGGACTCGAGGAAGAGCGACGACTGGCCTATGTCGGCATCACGCGGGCCGAAGAGGTCTGCACGATTTCTTTCGCGGGCAATCGGCGCGTGTTTGGGCAATGGCAGAGCCAGATGCCCAGTCGGTTTATTGATGAGCTGAGCGAAGAGAATATCGAGGTGCTGACGCCGCCGGGTCTGTATGGGCATACCGGTGGAGGCGGAGGCGGAGGCATGTCGTCGGGGCTTGAGGCGAAAGTTGCGGACGCGAATGTCTATAATTCGCCCGGTTGGAAGCGGATGCAATCGCGCAGCGGGCAATATGGCACCAGCCAACCCAAGGAAAGCAAAGCGGCGGCGATTGATTTGACAGCGGTGAGCAGTTTCACCGTTGATGATCGGGTGTTTCACCAAAAATTCGGTTATGGCGTTGTGACCGATATCGAGGGTGACAAGCTGACCGTGAAATTCGAAAAAGCGGGCGAGAAAAAAGTTGTCGCACGATTTGTAACGGCACCGGATGATGTTCCATTCTGAGTGCGGTTTTTGATGGGTGGATTGGGGCTTTGCCCCCGCGCCAGCAAGCTGACGCTCCCCCCAGGATACTTTTGGCAAGAGGAAGCGGCGGGTGTGCTCTGCATGCCGAGGCTTTGACGAGGCGTCAGCTTGCGGTGATCCGATTGACAGACTGCCACTTGCGGCGTTGGCTGGAACCAACCAGAGGAGGCCTTCATGATCTTTTACGACTGTTCCACAGCGCCCAGCCCGCGGCGCGCACGCATGTTCATTGCTGAAAAAGGCGTTGATGTGGAGGTTCAGCAGGTGGATTTGCGCAACGATGCGCACCGGAAACCCGAATTTTTGGCAATCAACCCCCATGGCACCGTTCCGGTTCTTGTGACCGATGAAGGTGCACCGCTGACTGAAAACATCGCCATTGCGGGCTATTTGGAAGCGATGTGCCCAGAGCCGCCGTTAATGGGCGTGACACCTGACGAAAAAGGCAAAGTTTTGATGTGGAACGCGATCTGCGAGTTTCACGCCGGAATGGCGATCGCAGAAGCTTTGCGCAATTCGACGCCTGCTCTGAAGGGGCGGGCGTTGCCGGGGGCAGTGGATTACGCGCAGATTCCGGCGTTGGCGGAGCGGGGCATTCTGCGGCTGGGACGGTTCTTTGACACGTTGGAGGTGCGGCTTAAGGAAAGTGCGTTCCTTGCGGGGGGTGATTTCACGATGGCCGATATCACGGGGTTTGTATTCTGCGATTTTGCGCGGATCGTGAAGCAGGGGATTCCGGAGGAAAATGCGGCCTCGCAGGCGTGGTTTGAGCGTGTGAAGGCGCGGCCGAGCGCTGGGCTTTGACGCTTTAAAAAAATAGGGGAGCTGGCCCCGAAAACAGCCTTGAAAAAAAAGAAACGGCGGCGCCAGGGAGGAGGAAGGCGCCGCCGTTCTTGTGTCAGGACATCCCAGGGAGGAGGAGAGGGAGGCCCCGATTACGGTGGGCCGGATCGGCCCGATGTTGGTAGCGCGACGACACCAGGGAGGAGGAGAGGTGTCGCCGCTCTAGTTTCAAAGGTCCCAGGGAGGAGGAGAGGAACCTTTGATCCCGTTGGGCCATGTGGCCCGATGTTCTGGTGCGACGACGCCAGGGAGGAGGAGAGGCGCCGTCGCTCTAGTCACAAGACCTCCAGGGAGGAGGAGAGGAGATCTTGATCCCGGTTGGGCCTGTTGGCCCGGTGTTCTTTGCGGTGACGTCAGGGAGGAGGAGAGACATCACCGCTGAATTGGAAAGCCTGAGGGAGGAGCGGCTTTCCGAAATTTTTAGTGTTCGCGGCTGGCCTCAGTGGCCAGGCGACGGATCATCGAGCGGTTCAAACCCAGATCAGCGAGATCGCGATCAGACAGGTTCATCAGCTCTGTGTACGTTTCGCGGTACACGCGGTGTTGGCGCCATTTCTCTGCGAGGTTCGAAAGCAGAACCGAGAGGCCGCGGGCTTCGGTGGCGGTTGCCACTGTGTTTGTGTTTGTTACATATGCCATCTTGATACCTCGAGCATCGTGCGGTGTTCGTTTCGTTTCGTCTTGATGATGGTGATATAGGGTGTTGCTGCGACTGCACAATACCCGGCTGTGCAAGGCAGCTATGCGTCTGTGGAATAGGGACGTGGCGTCACTTCGAAAAACGCAACAAAATAGGCAAGATACGGAAAACAAAGGTCTATTTGTGAAGGAAATGTAAAAAAGAGCATGCCTAAAAAGTATGCTGCAATGCAGAAAGTGAGGAAAATGGTGGCGGTAACAAAAGAGTCAGTGCTTGCGACGTTACGTCGGATCTCTCTGCCGGATGGCGGGGATCTTGTGTCGCATGATTTTGTGCGGGCGCTTTCCGTAACGGAAGGTGTGGTGCGGTTTGTGATCGAGGCGCCAAACGCGGAGATCGCGCAGAAAATGGGACCGTTGCGCCAGGCGGCCGAGGATTTGGTGGCATCAATGGATGGCGTCAATGAGGTGTCTGTGGTGTTGACCGCGCATTCGGGCGGGCAGGCAGCGCCTGCTGCGGCCCCTGCCGCGCCGCCGAGCCTGAAAATTGGCGGGCATCCCAAGCCGCAGGCCGGCCCGATGAAGGTGGCCGGTGTGGATCGCATTCTGGCGGTTGGATCCGGCAAGGGGGGCGTCGGCAAATCCACGGTGTCGTCCAACCTTGCGGTGGCGTTGGCCAAGCAAGGGCGCAAGGTCGGTTTGCTGGACGCAGACATCTATGGGCCAAGCCAGCCGCGTATGATGGGCGTGAACAAACGCCCCGCATCGCCGGATGGCAAAACAATCCTGCCGCTGCACGCGCATGGCGTCACGATCATGTCGCTTGGGTTCATGCTGGAGGAGGACAAGCCGGTGGTCTGGCGCGGGCCGATGTTGATGGGCGCGTTGCAGCAGATGCTGACGCAGGTGCAGTGGGGCGATCTGGACGTGTTGATCGTTGATCTGCCGCCCGGCACGGGCGACGTGCAGTTGACGCTGTGTCAGAAGACAGAACTGACAGGCGCAATCGTGGTGAGCACGCCGCAGGATGTGGCGCTTTTGGATGCGCGCAAAGCGTTGGGCATGTTTGATCAGCTTAAGACGCCGGTGTTGGGCCTGATCGAAAACATGAGCCTGTTTCATTGCCCGAAGTGTGGACACGAATCTCACATCTTTGGCCATGGCGGAGTGGCGACGGAGGCCGAGAAGATTGGTGTGCCTCTGCTGGGGGCCTTGCCGATTGATCTGGACACACGGCTGGCAGGCGACGGCGGCACGCCGATTGCCGCAGGCGACAGCGACATGGCGCAGGCGTATGCGCGGATTGCTGAAGGGCTGGTGCGTGGGGGCATGGCCTAAACACGGGCAACAGAACACAGTGAAGGGGCGCCAAAGGGTGCCCCTTTTTTTGTGTGCGCTTACTTACCCGACGGGCTTGCTCTTGAACCCTTGTCAGCGCACCCTTTGACCTGAGGAGAGTGGCGTCGTTGCCGCAGCGTTTGTTGGCAAGCGCAACCGACGGCGCGACCTGCAAGGAGGTGCGCCCATGACATCCAAACCCGAGAACTCCGAGACCGCCGCAGCAGAGACACCTGCGCCACCGGCATTGCCGCAGGTTGGACAGGTAAGCGCCAGCGATATTGTCTTTGCCCTTAGGGCTGGCGTGGCTGATTTTCTGGCGCGCCCGATCATGAGCGGCTTTTTTGGCCTGTTCTATGCGGTGTTCGGATTGCTTTTTGTCTGGAGCCTGCTGTGGCTTGGGCAAATATGGATGATCATTCCAGCCATCATCGGCTTTCCACTGGTGGCGCCATTTGCGGCGGCGGGGCTGTATGAGATGTCGCGCCGCATGCAAGCGGGCGAGTCCTTCGGCTGGGCGGATATCCTCACCGTGATGGCCAATCAGCGCAAACGTGAGATGGGCTGGATGGCTTTTGTCACTTTGTTCATTTTCTGGGTGTGGATTTATCAGATACGGTTGTGGCTGGCGATCATCCTCAAAGATGTGTCGTTCTCGGGCTTTGACGGGTTTGTGACAGCCGTCTTTTTCACGCCGGAAGGTTGGACTTTCCTTGCCGTTGGCACCTGCGCAGGGGCCTTCTTGTCGGCGGCGCTGTTTTCGGTGACGGTTATTGCGATGCCGATGCTGCTTGATCGACAGATCGATTTTGTGTCCGCCATGATCACATCGGTGCGTGCGGTTATGGAAAATCCGCTGGTCATGCTGTGTTGGGCAGCGATCGTGTCGGTGACCATTTTGCTTTCGCTCGTGCCGGCGTTTTTGGGGCTGGTCGTAACGCTGCCAGTACTGGGTCACACCACATGGCATCTTTATCAGCGGATTGTGCCGGCAGATACAAAGTAGCCTGCCCTTGTGTGGGCGGATTTTAGTTTGGCGTGGGGACGGGCATCCCGTCCCCGTTTTGATCAGCCGAGCACTTCGCCGATCATCACTGTGGGGCGGATGTTCGTGAAGTTTGGCACGTCCGCCATCACCGGGCCGGAAGCTGCCATGGCCGCATCCATTGAGGGTTGATCCGGAAAAACGATCGTCGCGATGACATGGTAGGGCGCGGGCACGTCGGGGCCGCCGCCGCCGAGGCCTTTGCTGGCCTGAGCAGAGGTGATGTGCGGGCCCATGTGTTCGGCCACAAGGGCCATATGGGTTGTCGCATAGTAGTCGTGATCAAAAGTGGTGCCTTCGGCAACGGGGTAGAGTACTTGCATTGAAACGGGCATGGTGTCCTCCGTGAATGACCGGTCCTTAGGGACAGTGTAACGGTGCGGCGCATGATTGCGGGGAAAATCGTCGGCAGCGACGCGGCGGCAGGGGGCTTCGGAAGGTGAGGGCCTTATTGGCGGCGCTTTAGGAAATCGCAGAGTTCGGTGAAAAGGATCTTGCGCTCGTCTTCTGACAGGAAGGCGCCGATTTCCACAGTGCGGCCGTTTCCCGAAAGCGTCACGTAGTGAGGCACCGGCCCGCCGGTGACGTGCATGTCCGCTTGTGCCCAATAGACGTTGCACTCCCAGGTTTGAGTTTTGCCCTTGGACGGGCTGTGTACGAGGTGCAGGGTGTCATTTTTCAGGCGTAGCTCTTCGACGACATCCCCGTCTTTGTAAGAGCGCTCCAGCCCCCACCAGAGTGCGGCGATCATCGCAAGGATGAAGGGCAGGATGGTCCAGAAGAAGACGGTGCCCAGAAGCCCGTAAAGCGGGATGGTGCCCATCGTGAAGGCGAAGAGGATCATCGCTGCAAAGCCGCGACGGGGCAGCGAGCGGTGCGGCCACAGGATCAGGACCGGTTTGTCGGGCGCGGGCGTGTCTGTCCAGCGGTGCGGCATTAGGCGGATCTTTCGAAGGGGAGGGGCCAGCCCCTCTTGCCCTGCGGGCAATTCACCCCGGGATATTTGTGGCAAAAGGAAGAGGGGGTGGGTGTCATTGAGCAGCGGTCCTGTTTGTGGCGAGCAGGATGTGGTGGCCGTAGGTGGTGGGATCATCGGCAGCGTGAGTGACGGTTTCAAAGCCGAGACGGGTCAGTGTGAATATGTATTCGTCGGGGTGCAGCGAGGCGTGATAGACGGTTTCGCCAGCGACGGTGCCGGTGACCTCGCCTTCGCTGTGGCCGATGGTCAGCAGCAGATTGCCGCCGGGGGCAGTGAGCGCGGCGAGGCGCGGCAGCAGGGCGCGTTGTTCTGCGACGGAAAGGTGGAAAGTGCCGTCCCAGCTGAGCACGGCGTCGAAGGTGCCTGTGAGCGTGAGATTGGTGAGATCCATCTCGAGGAATGTTGCCTCAGGGACATGAGTGCGGGCCAGTGCGATCATCGCCGGGCTGGCATCAACGCCGGTCAGGAGGTGCCTAAGGTTTGCGATATATTGACCGATCGGGCGGGCTGAGCCGCAGCCGAGGTCCAGCACGCGGGCTGGGGTGGGCAGGCCGGCCAGAAGGCGGTCGATCCATGGGCGCTCGTGCAGGTCCTTGTTGCGGCTTGTATCCCATTGGGTGGCAACGCGGTCGTAGGTGGCGTTGGTTTGGGACTTGATTACGGTAAGGTTGGTCATGGGAAAAGAATGCGCTGAAAGCGTGGGAGAAAAAAGTGATGACCAAAAATTATGATCGCGTTTTGAAAGCCATGAGTTTGTGCTTGATTGAGATAAGGGCGAACGAGAATCTGAAAAAGGCACAGATTTACGCGGATGTTTTTCACAATGTGCCCGGTTGCATCCAGGCAGGCCTGACCGAGGCGGTGATTATAGAGCGGGCGCTCGACATCGCGGAGCGGCACAAAGCCCGTCATATCTTTGAAAGGTACTTTTAGGCGCGCTGGTCATCTTTCGCGTTCGCAAGGGTGGGAAAGAAAGAGGCCCCGGGGCAGTGGTGCGCCGGGGCCTCTTTGATTTTGGTATGAGACCGCTCTTTAGTGCGAGTGGCCTTTGTCCCAGTCTTCCTGCTTTGGCAGGATTTCAAAGGTGTGCTCCGGGGGCGGGCAAGGAAGTGTCCACTCCAGAGTGTCAGCGTATTCGTTCCAGTAGTTGTTCTCGGTCACTTTCGCGCCGCGCAGCAGTGAGTAGATCACGATGCCGAAGAAGAACACAAAAGACGCGAACGACAGGAATGCGCCGTAGGAGCTGATCTTGTTCCAGTAAGCGAAAGCTTCCGGATAATCGATGTAGCGCCGTGGCATGCCCTGACGACCCAAGAAGTGCTGTGGGAAGAAGGTCAGGTTTGCACCGATGAAGAAGGTCCAGAAGTGCAGCTTGCCGGCCCACTCAGGATACATACGACCCGTCATCTTGCCGAAGTAGAAGTAGATCCCGGCGAAGATGGCAAAGACAGCGCCCAAGCTCATCACGTAGTGGAAGTGCGCAACCACGTAGTAGGTGTCGTGGTAGTAGCGGTCCACAGCGGCTTGTGACAGCACGATGCCGGTTACACCGCCTGCGGTGAACAGGAACAGGAAGCCAAACGCCCAGAGCATTGGGGTTTTGAACTCAATCGAGCCGCCCCACATGGTGGCGATCCAGCTGAAGATCTTGACCCCTGTCGGGACCGCAATGACCATCGTGGCAAGCATAAAGTAGGACTGCTGTGTCAGCGACATGCCTACGGTGTACATGTGGTGCGCCCACACGACGAAGCCCAGAGCACCAATCGCGATGATCGCCCAAACCATTGGCAGGTAGCCAAAGACCGGCTTGCGCGAGAAGGTCGCGATCACGTGCGAGATGATACCAAAGCCCGGCAGGATCACGATGTAAACTTCGGGGTGACCAAAGAACCACAGGATGTGCTGATAGAGGATCGGATCACCGCCACCGGCAGGATCAAAGAAGGTTGTGCCGAAGTTACGGTCGGTCAGCAACATGGTGATGGCGCCAGCCAGCACCGGCAGAGCCAGCAGGATTAGCCATGCGGTCACGAAGATCGACCAAGAGAACAGCGGCACTTTGAAGAGCGTCATGCCCGGTGCGCGCATGTTCAGGAAGGTGGTGATCATGTTGATCGCGCCCAAAATCGACGAGGCACCAGAAACGTGCACCGCGAAGATGGCGAGGTCCATGGACATGCCGCCTTCGGATGTGGACAGCGGCGGATAAAGCACCCAGCCGACGCCGGAGCCCAACTGACCGTTGCCACCTGGTGCAAGCATCGAAGCCACACCCAGCGATGTACCAGCCACATAAAGCCAGAACGACAGGTTGTTCATGCGAGGGAAGGCCATATCCGGCGCACCGATTTGCAGTGGCATGAAGTAGTTGCCAAAGCCGCCGAAGAGCGCGGGGATCACCACGAAGAACATCATCAACACACCGTGGTAGGTGATCAGAACGTTCCAGAGGTGGCCGTTTGGAGTACAGGGCCCGTCGCCTGCGCCGAGGCTCAGGAAGCGTGCGCCTTCCAGACACATATACTGAACGCCGGGCTCCATGAGCTCCATGCGCATCAGAACGGTGAAGAATACCGCGATGAAACCGGCCAGCGCGGACACGACCAGATATAGCAGGCCGATGTCTTTGTGGTTGGTGGACATGAACCAGCGAGTGAAGAAGCTGCGCTCGTCATGATGTTCGTGGCCTTGAATGGCTGCGTCTGCCATGCCTCGCCTCCTGTTGATACATTTCTGGGGCGCGCGGATTCTTGCCGACACCCATTCCGGGCTGTTTTTAGGGACTACGGAGCGCAGTCGCAATCTCCGTATTTGACGCAGATCAAAAAAAAGTGTCGCACCCCACCGGAGTTCGGTCAATTTACAAGGTGTCGCAGGGGGCTTGTGTTCTTTATTTGTTCTGATTTGATGGCGGCAAGGGCATGTTACGGAGGACAAAATGGGTGAGAATGGCGAAATGCAAAGGGCCGGATCGGCCCGATTCCAAGAAATGCATAAAATGGGCGCGGGTTTTGTGATGCCCAACCCATGGGATGCAGGGTCGGCGCGGATACTGGAGCAGATGGGATTCGCGGCGTTGGCCACAACCAGCGCGGGATGCGCGGTGAGTGCAGGATATCGCGACGGGGTGGCGGCTGTGTCGCGGGCAATGATTCTTGAAAACGCGGCGGCGATTGTGGCGGCAGTTGATGTGCCGGTCTCGGCAGACCTTGAGGATGGCTTCGGGCCTGCGCCTGAGGTTTGCGCGGAAACCGTGCGGCTGGCGGCTGGCGTCGGTTTGGCGGGGGGCTCAATCGAGGATGTGACTGGCGGGCCGGACGGCGGCGTTTACGAGATTGCAGAAGCGGCGGACCGCGTCGCGGCGGCGGTAGAGGCGGCGCAGGAGGTTGGGTTTGTTTTGACGGCGCGGTCGGAGAACTATCTTGTCGGGCGGCCTGACCTGAGAGACACGATTGCGCGATTGCAGGCTTACGGTGAGGCGGGTGCGGATGTTCTTTATGCACCGGCGTTGCCCGATCTGGATGCGATCAGGACGGTTTGTGCCGAAGTTGATAAGCCGGTGAACGTTGTGATGGGGCTGCGGGCGCCATTGTATTCGGTGACTGAGCTACAAGAGGCGGGCGTGGCGCGGATCAGCGTGGGCGGGTCGATGGCGCGGGCTGCTTATGGTGCGCTGCAGCGCGCCGCGGCCGAAATTTTAGGGCAGGGGTCGTTTGGGTATGCCGCAGAGGCGATGCCGGGTGCGGAGCTGATGGGTATGATGCGTGGGGATGCCTTAGACAAACGGGACCTGTGACTGCGTAAGCGGTCTGTTCTATCCAAAGTAGCGCGCTGTGCGCTTCACCGAAAAGAATGAAGCCCACCGCAGGGTATCTGCGATGGGCGCGGTATCTTGGGTGCGGTCGAAATGCTAACTTAGTTAGTCGGAGGTGGTGCTTTCGGTTGTGTCCTCAGCCGCAGCATCCTCGGCAGGCATTTCCGGACCAACCGAAATCAGGAAGGCCACGACATCTTCGCCGCCTTTTTTGAGCTTGTAGCTCATCTTGGATTTGGCTGCGAAGCCTTGGCCGGACAGCCATTTTTTTGGATCAGCGGAGTAGGCTACCAACTCTTCGGCGGTCCAGACGAACCCGGCCGCGTTGGCATCCATCAGGCCGGGGCCGTATTTGAAGTCTTCGGAACCAGCGACGCGGCCAACCACGCCATAAAGGTTGGGGCCGGTTTTACCGCCCTTTAAGAGCACGTTGCCTTCGGTATCAGCGATGGTGTGGCAGGCTTTGCATTTGTTGAAGCCTTTTTTGCCGGCCTCAGCATCGCCTTCGGCAAATGCCGGGGCGGAGAGGGCGAGTGTTGCAGCAGCGATTGCAAATACGGATTTCATGTCTCTGACCTTTTAAGCTGGAAAAATGGTTCGTCGCGGTCCTGTGGCGTACAGTTTAACAGGCAAACGTCCGAATGAACGCGAAAAAAAGCGAAGGCGACAATCTGTCCGCCCTCGGTAAGGATTTTCGGAGTGTAACACAAAAAACCGAACGCCAGAAAAAGCGCACTTTGATCGTTGCGCCCCTGTTTGGGCCGCCTTCGTGGGCCTCTGAGGTTGGCGGAGGTGACCGCAGGTTGGGAGGAAACCAGAGTCTCAGGAAAACCGTTCGGCAAAAGTTTTTTGCAGCGCACTGTCGAGATCATCCATCGTCACCGGCAGACCCATATCCACCAGAGATGTCACCCCGTAGTCGGTGATGCCGCAGGGTACAATGCCGTCAAAATGGCTGAGGTCTGGCTCGACGTTGATCGAGATGCCGTGGAAGCTGATCCATTTGCGCAGACGGATACCGATGGCGGCGATTTTGTCTTCGGCTTTTTGACCGGTGGCGGTCAACGGTTTGTCGTCGCGTTCGACCCATACACCAACTCGGCCATCGCGGATTTCACCCCGCAGATTGAATTCAGCCAACGTTGCGATCACCCATTTTTCAAGCATCTGCACAAAACAACGCACATCTTTGCCGCGCTTGTTGAGATCCAGCATGACATACGCCACGCGTTGACCCGGACCGTGATAGGTATACTGGCCACCGCGTTTGGAAGTGTAGACAGGGAAACGGTCGGGATCTTTGAGGTCTTCGATGCGGGCAGAGGTGCCCGCGGTGTAGAGCGGTGGGTGTTCCACCAGCCAAATGCATTCGTCTGCCTCACCGCAGTGAATGGCTGCTGCGCGGGCCTCCATGAAGGTCACGGCGGTGTCGTAGTCGGTCAGACCGTCGGTGATGATCCATTCCACCATGGGGTTACTCCGGTATTAGTCCTGCATCTTTGACCGCTGAGACATAAGTGCGGCTGACGGGAATGTCACGTCCGTCAGTTAGACGCAGCATTAAGCGACCGTTTTCGCGGCGCGGTCCCGCAACAGCGGCGCGTGCCACCCAGTGAGATCGGTGCACTTGCAGGCCGTCTACGCCGGTCGCCAGTTCGATGGCGTCGCTCAGGCGCATGAGGACCAGATCGCTGCCGTTGGGGGTTGTGACCTCAACATAATGATCTGTCGCGCTGAGCGACAGAAGCGGGCCGCGTTTTTCCGGCGGAAGGCGGCGTAGAAGGGCATCGGCAGGGCGGGGCGTTTGCGGTGTGTCGTCAGGGGTTTCGTCCAGGCGGTCAAAAGCGACAAAGGCGAGAGTGACGATCAGAGAGATCACGCCGACATTGGCAAACGTGCCGAGCAGATGTTCTGGATCCAGAGGCGAAATGCCAAAGATCTCACGATTGATGGCCGCAAGGATCGCCGTCAGCACGATACCCACGCACAAACCGGCCACAAGCGTCGCCACAAGGTCCGGAAGGCGCGGACGCAGAGCGCAGTGCGCGAAGGTCCCGACGCCAGAGCCGATAAAGAAAGCCGAAGCCGAGAGAAGGATCCAATAGATCAGGCGCGGCAGGGGCGACAGGTGGTCGATGGTTCCGAATGGACCGGACAAGCCCGCAATCAGGCCCACGGCCAAGACGCCAATCCAGACTTTGGGGCTGGTCAGCAGGCGCTGCAATTCGCGCTTCGCCAAGTGCAGAGGCGTGTCGGTCACGCGATTTTCCTTCGGTTCACGCAATGGCGCTGGGCCGGAGCGGGGGAGGTTGCCATCAGATGTCGTGACATTTGTTTACGCAAGGATAGGTCTGAATGGCAACGTTAACTCCATTGATTGAGGCGTCTTTCGCCACGCATGTGCATGTGGCTGCCGCCGTGCTCGCAACTTGTTTGGCGCCGGTTCAAATCATTCGGCGCCAGCGCGGGGCGTGGCATAAGAGGCTGGGCTATGGTTGGGTGTTGGCGATGGGCGTGACCGCGGGGTCTTCTTTTTGGATCACAGGTTTTGAGGTGATGGGGCCGTTTTCACCCATCCACCTCTTGTCGGTTTTGACTTTTCTGGGACTGAGGAGCGGCCTGCGCGCCGCTTGGGCAGGGGATTTTCAGGGGCACGCAGCGGCGATGCGCGGAATGGCGTTTTGGGCGCTGGGAATCGCGGGCGCGCTGACGCTTTTGCCGGGCCGGATTATGCACAAAGTGCTGTTTGCGCAGGTCGAGATGAGCGTCGCGACGGGTGTGATTGCGGCCTTGGTGATCGCGCTGTTTCTGATGGCGTGGAGACGGCGGCGCGAACCCGCCAACAAAATGTGAAATCGATGAATTTTTCGCTTCACTTCCCTGCAAAGGGTGGGTATTAGCCCCTCACCCACCAGGGCAAGTGCGGTCGTGGCGGAATTGGTAGACGCGCAGCGTTGAGGTCGCTGTGGGGTAACACCCGTGGAAGTTCGAGTCTTCTCGACCGCACCAAATCTTTCTGAACAGTGATGGATTTTGAAACGTCCGCCGGCAGGCAGGGCGTTTTTTTGTTGCGCGGCCATTGTTCAGGCATTTCGTCGGGTTGGTTTTCTTATGGATCAAGTATGGCGCTGTTTTCTTTGGCGCGGAAATCACCTCTTCAGAAATAAGAGCAGCGACTGATGTGGCGTTTGGCGGCGGTGCAGGGAAACGTGTACAAATCGCCTGCAAAGCGGATCTGGGGCAAAGAACTCAAAATTACGTTACGGGGCACAATCGGCGACGCCAACGTGGAGGAGTTGATCTTGGCCGCGCCGACGCAGTCGGTCGGCTGTCCGGCTGGGTTCGCGAACCCAGCCAGGCTTCAGTGATCCCGATCTTGCGTGACAAACGCGGCGTTTGTTGATGCCAATGCACAAAAGAAAAGGGCCGCCCAAAGGCAGCCCGAATCGAAAGTCCTGAACGTGGATGCTAGAACAGTTGAACGTCGCCGGAGTTTTCTTCGAGCCGAACTGCGCGGCGGCGGTCGGAGGCGCGGCTGGTTTCATCCATGACAGCGCTGGTTTCGTTCATGAAACGGCGTTGGATTCTGCCGCCTGCAGGCCAGAAGCGAATGTTTCGGCCGCGTTGCCCGCCAAGACAGCAATCCACCAGATTAAAGCCTTCGTTGTGGACAAACCACATTGCGAACTCGGCATTCTTGGCGCCGATGTCGATGCGGCTGTTGAACATTTTGGAGCCGCCGAGCAGTTTGACCTGAATTCGGTCACGGCTGGCACCGGATTGGATTAGGCCGTTCACCAACAGTTCCATTGCGTGCACACCTTCTTGCACCGCACCGCGCGAATTGGGATCGTTTCCGGGCAGAAGGAAGTGGTTCATACCGCCGATGCCGGCAACCTCATCCCACATGCAGGCGGCGACACAGCTGCCCAGCATTGTGGTGAGAACAAGGTCCTGATCCTTTGAGACTTGCACATCCCCTTGCAGCAAAGCTTGCGTGCGAAACCCTTTGAGGGCTTGGGAGTTGTTCTGGCTCATTGGGTCACACTCGTTTCAGCGGAGTTGGGTGTGCGGCACGGGCGTTTGTCTGTGCCGCAGAAAAGGAAGATGGGTGGCGGGCTTCGGCCATGATCAAAAGTCCGACCAGCTGTCGGTGTCGTAGGCGACTTGGCTGCGAGAGTTGCGCGAGGCAAATTCGAGCGTTGGCTGCGCTGGCTTGGTCTGGATTTCTTCTTCCGGCGGTTCTTCGAAGAGGTCGACTTCGCCGATCGCGGGCTCTTGTTCCGATGCTTGAGGTTCATCAACGGGGGAGAAGTCTGTGGCGACGGTGTCAGCAGCTCCCCAAGTGTCATGGGAGTCCACAGCCTCAGCTGGGGAGTCTGCGGCGAGGTCTTCGTCCCAACTCTGGATCGCTGCTTCGCTTTCGATGCCGTTGAGCGTGAAGGAGGCCAAAGTTTGGGTCAAACGGCCGGCTTCTTCGCTGAGAGTCCGGCTGGCGGCCGAGGATTCCTCGATCATTGCGGCATTGCGCTGTGTGACGCGGTCGAGCTCGGTCACGTTCTCCTTGATCTCGATAAGGTTGTTGGCCTGATCGCGGGAGCCTGTGGCAATCTGCGACACCAGTTCGGAGGCGTGGTTAATGCCATCGATGATGTCATGCAGTGCGCTGCCTGCTTCGTGAACAAGACGGCTGCCGTTGGTCACCTGTTCACCGGAGCGGGTGATCAATTCCTTGATTTCATTGGCGCTAGAGGAGGCTCGTTGTGCGAGAGCGCGGACCTCGGAAGCCACAACCGCAAAGCCACGACCTGCTTCGCCGGCACGTGCGGCCTCGACACCGGCATTGAGAGCCAGAAGGTTGGTCTGGAAGGCGATGTCATCAATCACGCCGATGATGGCTCGGATTTGCTCGGAAGAGGCTTCGATATTCTTCATAGCGTCGACTGTTTGGTCGACAACGTTGCCGCCGGCCTGGGCCTGTTCGCGGTTTTCCAGGATACGCTTGTTGGCGTCCGCTGCACGCTCGGCCGTGTTTTCGACCGAGGTAGACAGGGTTTCGATGGCCGCTGCGGATTCTTCGAGAGTGACGGCCTGGGCCTCCGATCGCTTGGATTGGTCGATAACAACCTCGGCGATTTCTTGCGAACTGTTGCGTACGTTCTCCGCAGTTGACGTGGCCGTGGTCAGGATATTGCGCAGATTGGTCACGACCTGATTGAAGTCATTGAGGATGGCGATCTGGTCCTGATCTCCGCCGTCGAATTGGCCAGTGTCAACCGTGCGGTCGACACGACCATCGGCCAAATCGGATAGACCAGCAGCGAGTGCGCGGTAGATTTCATGCTGTTGGGCATCAACCTTTTCGCGGGCGCTGCGCAGATGTTCTTCTTCGGCCAAGCGGTCACGGAACACAGCGAGACGCTGCGCCATAGCACCGACTTCGTCGCCGCGGTCCTGATTGGGAATTTCAGTGTCAAAGTCATGATTGGCGACTTTGTCCATGGCTTCGCTTATTGCCAGCATCGGCTTGATGGCCAAGCGCCCCACAAGCCAAATCAACAAGGCCATGGCCAGACTACCGGCGATAAAGCTTGCAACTGCTGCCATCAATTGCTCGCGCAGGGCTTTGGCAAAAATCGGCGCCATATCCCATGCGAACACGATGGTTCCGGCTGTCTTTGCGCCAGCCAGACCCGTGAGCGCTGTACCGTGCAGGGCGTAGTCTGAGGTTCGTTCCAACGTGCTGGCACTGTTCTCGGTAAGCTTGGACTGGAAAGTCTTCAGAAGTGGGGTGAGGGTGGAAACCGCCGCGTCGTCCGCAAAAACCGTGACGAGCTCTTCTTTGGATGCGCCATAAATGGACACCGCATGGATGTCGGGATAGCGCGGAAGGCCTACTTTGAGAACGGCTTGCAGCGCAGCGCTGTCACCAGCAGTGACGAGATCAGAGATTTGCCCGGCGACCGCGCCGGACATCAGTTCAGCGATCTCTTCCTGCGTGGATTTGAGGGATGAGACGCGCTGCTTGTATTGACCGAGGAAGCCAACAGCGACGGCGAAAACGACAATAGCGCCAACCAGAAAGGCAAGTTTTGTCTGAATCCCGAAAGTGGCGGGCCGGACGCGAGGGGTGTTGGAGACGGACATTACGTTTCCCTTTCGATGTCAAAGATCACACATGCTGCGGTGTCAAAGACACTGGCGGTACATAAGTGGCAAAGCTCATGAGCGTTGGGTTAAGCGGTTGGTGCTTTTTCCAGCTAGAAGGCGCTCATTTTTTGTTGGATTTGAGAGGCCTTTGCAGAGAGTTCCGCGAGGCTTGTGTCGGTGTCGTCATGGAATGCCTGCAGCCGTTCGATGATACCGTCCAGACCACTGTCGACTTCGCGCATACGACCGCTTTCCACTTTGCAAAGCAATTTGACGACGTCGAGCCCGTTGATGCGGCGGCGCAGGCTGCGGCAAATGTCGGGGATCGATTTTCCAGCCAATGCGATTTCACGGATACGCTGCTGGCAGATGGATTCAAGGCGGGCGTGATGATCGACCAGCAAGTCGAGCTGTCCGCCGCCGGTCTGGGTCTCGTTTTCCCGCTCGAAGGCTTCGCTCAAGAGCTGGGAAAACTGCTGTGCTGTGCGGCCATGAGACACCGCTTTGTCCATATCAGCCAGAGCGCCGGTCTCATCGCCATAAAGGCGGCCCAAAAGCTCGTACATTTCCTGCGCCATCGCGTCATAGTTTTGCGATATGGTGCCGAGTGCAGCCCCTGCGCCTTCCAGCCGGCCTGCCAGAATGCGCAAATTGACAGGTTCGCCGCGCACCCGCTTGAAGCCAGTCTCGATGTTCTTGGCCAATTGGCGCATGTCGGTGGCCAACCCGAGGATTTCATCCATCAGCGCGAAGAACGCTTCGTTTTTGGGCGAGACGATGTTGCGGTTTTTAAACTCGGCATTCAGCACAACTTCGCTGAAGGCCTCGATGTTGGAAAAGCCATTTTCTTGCAGTTGCTCCAGAAGCCAATTGGCGCTGTCTTCGGGTGACTTTCTGTCGGCTTCCATCACCAACATCTCTTCGTACAGACCTTTTGCGAGATCAAAGTATTCAGTTTCGGGATGGATGCGGGCCGACATGTACCCGTTTTCGGTCAAGGAGACGACGGCCAATACCCAATAGTAATTGTCGTTCGCGGTGCGATTTTTGACATAGGCGCAGATAGGTTTGCCAGCTTTGAGTGTCTCCCACATGAGGTAGAACACGCCTTTGGGCATGTCGCCATGGCGCACGATTTTGTGGGGCGCGTTGAGCAACTGATCCGCAGAATATTCTGCAATGTTGCAGAAGTCAGTCCCGGCAAAGGTGATAACGCCGCGCGGATCGGTGGCAGAGGTCAGGACCGCCTCGCGCGGAACAGACCGTTCTTCGGATCCACGGGCAGGAGTGATTTTCGAGATCGCGTTCATGTCTGTCTCCAGAGTCAATTCGGTCAAAACAGGTTTACTTCGCCAGACACGTCAGGCGTGACAGACACGGCTGCAGCATCGGTCATGCGCGACTTCAGGTAGTCCAGGCGAATGGTCTCACTGAGATCACGGGTGTCGAGTTCGGGGCCGGAGCCGATCATTGCCGCCATTTTACGCAGCAGCACAGATACGTCGTCCAAGTGCTGAAAAAGAGCGTCCACCCGTTGCAAATCACGGATTTTGGATTGGTTTGCATGCGTCAGGTCGAGCTGGCTGGTCAGTGCGTCAAGCGCGCGCGCGACCGTGGCCATCTCAGAGACATCCTCAGCGATGGTCACCAACAAATCAGAGGTGGATCTTGTGGTCATTCTTCGTCCCCGGGCATCGCTTAGAGCGCGCCCACTACTTTTTCGATACAGGCTTTGATTTGGGCGGTCTGGAACGGCTTCTTGATGAAGTTGTTCATGCCAAGCTGAGCGCCTTGGTTGATGGTCGCCGGATCGGCACGGCCCGTAATCAGGATAAAACCGGTGCGTGCGATGGGCTTGTGCGAGCGGATCGCATGAAGGAGTTGAAGCCCATCCATTTCCGGCATGTTGTAATCGGACAGCACCAAGTGAACCGGTTTGGTTGCGAGGCTGCTCCACGCGGATTTACCATTATTTTCAGTGCGGTAGTTCACAATGCCGATTTCATCCAAAGCTTGGGTGATCAGGCCGCGGCTGGTGGACATGTCGTCTACGACCAGGACGTGAAGTTTGTCTTTCAGGCTCATACTGCGTTCCCCAAATGAGTGGATGTGCCATTTTTGGCTGTTTTTTGGTGGGCAGGTGTCACTTGGAAGACGCCGCGACCCACAGTGTTGAAACGCGAGGTGTTGTCAGCGTCTATACCTTCGGAGTGACCGATATAGAGCAAGCCCTGTGCGTTTAGGTTTTCGGCGAACCGGCGCCAAAGAGTGCTTTGGGTGGGGACGTCGAAATAGATTGCCACATTGCGGCAGATGATGACGTCAAACGCGCCGGTGAAGGGCCAAGGGCCGTGCAAGTTCAGCTGACGGAACGCGATAAGGTCGCGGGCTGGCTGGGTGACTGACATCTGGTCAGATTGGCCCTTAACCGGCTGAAAGTACTGCTTCGCTTGATGGTCGGGAAGCGTTGTGAGGCTGGCGCTGGAGTAGATACCGCGCTTGGCTCGGGCGAGAATTTCCAGATCGATGTCGGATGCCAGGATTTTCAAATCCAGTGTGTGTGCTTCGGGGCACAAATCCAACAGGTGGAAAGCCAGTCCGTAGGGTTCTTCTCCGCTGGAGCAGCCAGCAGACCAAATCCGCACGCGCGCACCCTGTTTCGCTGCGGCCACCAGTTTGGGCAGCGTTTCGTCCGCGAGATGCGCGAAGTGATGCTCCTCGCGGTTAAAACGCGTCATGTTGGTGGTGTAGGCGGTGACAAACTGCGTGGTTTCTTCGCCGGCGGTGCCGTCTTCGAGGCGTTTGCAATACTCCGAAACCGAGGTCATCCCCGTGGCGCGCATGCGTTTTGCAAGGCGTGCGGCCACCATCGCACGTTTGTGCGGTTGAAGGTCGATACCTGTCATGCTGCGAACAAGGCTGGCAATGCGGGCGAAATCCCCGTCACTGATGGTCCCGTCGTCCAGTGTATGCCCTTTGGTTTGTGTCATGCTGCGACCAAGTTGTCCTGTGGCATAATTTGGTGCACATCAATGGCGCGCACGATGGTGTCGTCCATTGTGTAAACGCCGCGGATGAAAGCAGCGGTCCGAGCCGAGGAAACCTCGGGGGTGGGCTGCATATCGGCCTGGTTCACGGTCAGGATGTTGCTGACGGCGTCGACCAGAAAGCCGACGCTTTTCTTATCGATGTGGGCGATGATGATCACCGAACGCGATTCCGGCACGGTTTTGCCGAGGCCGAGGCGCAACGACAGATCCATCACCGGCAGCACGGCGCCGCGCAGGTTCATCATACCGACGACATATTCAGGCGCGTGAGGCAGCGTCGTGGTGCTGGTCCAGCCACGAATTTCGAGAACGTGGCCGATGTTGAGGCAAAATGCCTGCTCACCGATGGTAAAGGAAACGATCTCAATGCGGTCTTCGGTCTGTTCTTCAGTGGTTTGGTCAGACATATCAGGCTACCTCTGCGTGTTCTTGACCCTTGAGCAAGCTCAGCTGGCTCTTGCCTGCGGCAGGGATCATTTGGTCTGTGTCGACAATCAGGGCAATTTTACCGTTGCCAAGAATGGTGGCGGCGGCGATGCCGGGGATGGATTGATAGTTTTGCTCCAGCCCTTTGATCACGACCTCGCGTTGTTCGATGATGTTGTCCACGGCCAGCGCGGAACGGCGGCCGCTTTCGCCCTCGATGAGCAAGAGGGCTTGGTTGTCCAAGTTGGACAATTGGCGGCGGAAGCCGAGCGCTTCGCCCAGATCCACGATGGGCAGAATTTCACCCCCCATCGAAAGGCCACGATCGCCTTCGCAGAATTCATGCACGTTGGCCTGACCAGGTTGCAGCGTTTCGCGCAGGGCCACGGTTGGCACTACGAGCGATTCACCCTCGATGGTGACAAGCATGCCTTCCATTACTGCCAAAGTCAGAGGCAGCGAAATGGTCATCGACGTGCCTTTGCCCGGTTCGGACTGAAGATTGATGCGGCCCCCAAGAGCCTGAATTTCGCTGCGAACCACGTCCAGACCAACGCCACGTCCGGACAGTTCGGAAATGGAATCGGCGGTGGAAAATCCGGGGCGGAACAACAGGTTGTCGATGTCGGAGTCGGTCAGATCGTCCTCTGGACGCACCAAACCCTTACTTTCGGCGATTTTGCGGACCTTTACGCGGTTGATGCCAGCGCCGTCGTCAGACAGCGAGATCACCACCCGACCAGAGCGGTGGGCCGCCTCGAGTTTGATCGTGCCTTGGGCCGGTTTGCCCGCCTTGATGCGGTCTTCGGCGGTTTCCAGTCCGTGGTCTACCGAGTTGCGGATCATGTGCGTCAGCGGTTCGACCAAACGCTCAGTCACGGTCTTGTCGACCTCGGTGCTGTCCCCGATCATCAGCATTCGGGCGTCCTTGCCGGCGGTGCGAGACGATTCACGCACGATGCGCGACATACGCTGGAACAGGCCGCGCACAGGTTGCGCACGAATGGCCATAACGCTTTCTTGCAACACGCCCGACAGAGTCTTGAGCTGGCCGATGGCCTCGCTTACGGAACTGTTGGCAGAGACCGGCAGTTCGTTCATCGACTGGCGCAACATGGCTTCGCTGATCACCAGCTCCCCCACGAGGTTGATAAGGCGGTCGACACGGTCCAGATCTACGCGGATCGTGCTGTTGCGCGGTTCAGACTTTTTTCCGGTGGCAGGTTTCGCTTCTACCACTTTGATAGCGGGTTTTGCAGCAGGTTGCGGAGCGGTCTGCGCCGTCGCGTCGACCGCTGTGTCGGCCTCATCAGGCGCGGGTGCTTCGTCTGCCAAGGTTGGAAGAGCGAGTTCCGGCAGGTCGGTGTCCGCGGCTTTTTCCACGACTGTGGTCGAGATTTCCAACACGCACTGGCTTTCGACAAATTCGAAAACTTCGCGAATGTCGTCTTCTTCGACGCCGTCGTTCGGGATCAGTTGCAATGTCCAACTCAGGGCTGAGAGGGCGTCGCCGGCCTCGGCCAAGGCGAGAACGTTGCCGGTATCGGCGGAGACGGTTACGTCTCCGAGGTCCGCGAGGGCGCGGAATAGCAGGGCGGGGTCATGGCCTCGCGAATAGAGGCCGGGATCGGCTGAGAATTCGATTGAGAAGGCGTTGATGCCGTCGCCGGTGGGCAGGGGATCTGCCATCGGTGGGGCAGGGTCTGCCTCGAGATCCAGTGATGGAGGCAGATCGAAGTCGGGAAGGGGGCCAAAATCGTTGTCGCCACCAATGTCGAGAGTGAGCGGCATGAAATCCGCGGAATCAACCTCGACTTCGTCTGCGCCGCCATTTTCCGGCGGGGACACCTGTTTCAGGTCCGCAAGAATAGAGGCACCGGCGTCTTCGGCGATGTCGTTGTCGTCGCGTGCGGCATCCACCAGATCGTTGAGGTGATCAAACGAGGAAAACATCAGGGCGATCAGCGCCGGATCCGCTTCTATTTTTTCGGACCGCAGGTCTTCGAGTACATTTTCGAAGGCATGCGCAAAGTTGATGAGCCGATCCAGCCCAAAGGCGCCACCGCCACCCTTGATCGAGTGGACCGAGCGGAACATAGCGTTGATCGTTTCGGCGTCGCCATTGCCATTCTGGAGGTCGTCCAGACCTGTGGAGAGAACCTCCATCAGGTCGTCGCATTCCTCAAAGAACATATCGCGGAGATCGGACATCAAAGGTCTCCTTTCAGACAACCAAGCGGTTGATCACCGCCACAAGTTTATCGGCATCAAATGGCTTAACGATCCAGCCCGTTGCACCGGCATCGCGGGCACGCTGTTTCAGCGCGTCGCCGTTTTCAGTGGTCAGCACGAGGATTGGCAGAGAGGCATATTCCGGCTTCTTGCGGACCCCTTCGATCAGGCCAAATCCGTCAAGGCGAGGCATGTTGATATCGGTGATCACCAGGTCGGGCGCGGCGTCGGGCAGAACTTCGAGTCCTTCGACACCGTCCTCGGCCAGATCCACGTCCATCCCCGCTTCGGTCAGGGCCGTTTCCAGCATCGCCCGCATCGTGCGGGAATCATCAATTGCCAAGATTTTTGTCATTCTGTGGTTCCCTCTTGGAAGAGTGCGGTTTGTTGCAGGCCTAGGCAGGACACCCCGGCAACAAATTTTTCAGACATATTTTGAATGGCGAACGGGACGTCTGCGTCAGCCCACTCCGCGTACGCGGCCAAAAGGAGTTCAGCCCCCGCGCCGCCAAGGTGATCGCAGTCCTGTGCATTCAGGTTGACCGGTTTGCCGCGAAGCGCCTCGATCAGGGGACGCAAGGCGGTTGCGTGCGAATGGTCTAGTGTTTTTGGCAGGTCAATTTGGCCTGCTGTGGTCGTTGGGTCTGGTGAGGGCATGTCGGGTAACATTCACTTAAAAAGTTCGGGCTTCATATTGGAACCTAGGCACACTCCCTTAACACCGCGTTACTGATCTCTCGGTATCGAGGGAGTATGCTCTTCGTGATTGAAAATATTACGTAAATTGGGCTTTCAGTAGGTCACATCCACGAGTCGTGGAACAGATCCTTTGACCGAAGCAGAGCCTAGGATACGCGCCGCATCACCCCGTTGAGGTGCTGAAACCCCCGCGTGGCGCGAATCCTTTGGTGCCCCACCTGCGGGGCTCTGTAATTCTGGAAGTGACTTTGAACCTAAGTGGGTTCAATCCGCTTAGCTGGCGGGGACTTGGCGAGGTTGCGCGGCCATGTGGCGTAAAACCTGCGAGAAGACGTCGACACCTTGCGCGCCGGACGTGGCCTGTTGCGCGTCAAATACCATGGTTGGCACGCCAGAGACACCGCGAGACGTCCAGAAGGTTTCTTTCTCGCGCACGGATTCGGCAAAGCGTCCGTCGGTCAGAACTGCGTGGGCTTCGTCTTTGTCCAAGCCGATTTCACCGGCAACGTCCACAAGGATGTCGGTGTTGCTGACATCACGGCGATGGGTGAAGTAGGCGTCAAAGAGGGCAAGTTTCATGTCCTGAGCCTTGCCGGCCTCGGCGGCCCAATGGATCAGTTGATGGGCGGAAAACGTGTTGTAGATACGGCTTTCGTCGGACCATGAGAAAGTGAAGTCGAGGTCTTCGCCCAGATCGGAAAGCCGCGTGCGGGCTTCTTGGGATTGTTCTGCCGAGGAGCCGTATTTGCGCATGATGTGATCGCGGATGTTTTCACCTTCGGTCTCCATGTCTGGGTTCAGTTCAAACGGGTGCCAGTAGGTTTCGATGGCAATGCCGGTTGCTTCAGAAGCTTTGAGGAGCTGGCGATAGCCAATTATGCACCAAGGGCAGACGACGTCGGAGACGATATCAACGCGGATTGGATCTTGGGACATGGCACTGGCTCCTGTTCAGCATGAAGTGCCAAAATGGGACGTTGCACGGGGGCGCGCAAGTCACCGTTCCGCGAGGTCACTTGCCACAAGGGCTCGTTAGGGCAGGACCCCGAGCCACATCCAGACTGTGACCACCGAGAACGCGGTGCCGATCAGAACGGTGGAGGCAGCAACGCGCATGGCGCGGCCATACATGTTGGCAAAGAGATAGGCGTTGATGCCGGGCGCCATGGAGGCGGTCACAATGGCGGAGCGCATGTTGTCCGCTGAAATTTCGGACCAAGTGCCAAAGGCAAATGTCAGGGCGGGGTGAAGGCCGAGAGACACAAAGCAGCAAAACAGAATTGTGCGCATGTCACCTTCGGGGCGGTAGCGGTATAAAACGCCCCCCATTCCAAAGAGCGCAGCGGGCAGCGCGGAAGCGGCCAGCAGGTTGACGGCGTGGGTCACGGGGCCGGGAACAGGAACGTTTCCAAGGTTCACAATAAACCCAAGGCCGATGCCAAGGATCAAAGCGTTGGAGAACATCGCCTTGAGCACGGTCGGCACGATCTTGGCTTTGGAGGTGTGACGGGCCCGCATGACTTCCATCACGGCAATACCAAGGCCGTAGCAGAAAGGAGCGTGGATCGAGATGATGGCGTAGTTCCCGGTGAGGCTGTCGGCGCCGTAGGCACGCTCCATGATTGCCAGACCAAGCAGGAGGGAATTGGAGAAAAGGCACACAAAACCGATGGCCGTGGCGTCTTCCCAATCACGGCCAAAGAACACTTTGGCGCCGATCATGCCGGTGGCAAAACAAAGGAAAGCGGCGGCATAGTAGCTGCCCATCAAACCGAGGTTGAATTCGGCGGCGAGATCAAGGTTTGAGATAGCGCGAAACAGCAGGACGGGCACAGCGAAGTTAGTGGCGTAGCGCATCAACCCATCGACGTTGGATTGGCTGAAAAACCCTCGCCATGCGGCGAGGTAGCCAAAGCCGATGATCAGGAAGACCGGCAAGATCACAGAGATCAGCGTCTGCATGGGGCTGTGCTTTCTGTGGACCTCCGGCAGTCAGAGATCGTAGGTGATTTTCATCCCGTCAAAGGCAGGGGTGATGTGATCCGCGGTTTCGGCCTCTAGCGTGGCGTAGTCCAGATCGATGTGCATGTTTGTCAGCACGGCGCGTTCGGGTTTCGTGCGGTCGATCCAGTCCAGCGTTTTTTCAAGGTGTGCATGGGTCGGATGCGGCGTACGGCGCAGCGCGTCGACAATAAAACACTTCATGCCGTCAAGCTTGGGCCAGGCCTCGTCATAGATTTCGGCTACATCGGGCATATAGACCACGTCGTTTATTCGAAACGCCAGCGCGTCGATGCTGCCGTGGTCCACACGGATGGGCGTGAATGTTATGTCGCCGCCCGGGCCGGAAATGGTGAAATCCTTGCTTTCGTCGATCGTCAGCATTTCAAGGATTGGCGGGTAGGGACTGTCTTTGGGTTGCGCAAAAGCATAGCCGAACCGGCTTATCAGATCGTTTTGGGTGGCCCCATCTGCCCAGACGGGAATACGCGCGCGCATGTTGAAGACGATCATGCGCAGATCATCAATGCCGTGGATGTGGTCGGCGTGGTTGTGGGTGTAGACCACCGCATCAAGCCGGCCCGTGCCTTCACCCAGTAGCTGGTCACGCATGTCAGGTGAGGTGTCCACAAGCACAGTTGTTGTGCCTTCAGCGGTTTTACGCTCGATCAGCATTGAGCAGCGGCGGCGGCGGTTCTTTGGATTTTCAGGGTCGCAATCGCCCCAATGGCCACCAAGACGCGGCACGCCACCGGAGCTGCCGCAGCCGAGGATGGTGAAGGTCAGCTTGGCGCTCATGCGGCGGCTGCCGTCAATTTGGCTTTGGAAAACAGCCGGTCAAAATTGGCCTGTGTCTGTGCCGCGAAATCAGCGTATTCCATGCCAAAGACGTCTGCCCCGACGCGGGCGGTTTTTTCGACATAAGACGGCTCATTTCGCTTGCCGCGATAGGGGGGGGGCGCAAGGTAGGGTGCGTCGGTTTCCACCAAAATGCGATCCATAGGCGCGGCGGCGAAGATATCACGTACTTCCTGACTGCGCGGGAAGGCGGCGATGCCGGACATCGACAGGTAGAAGCCGAGGTCGAGCATCTTGCGGGCCAGTTCCGGACCAGAACTGTAGCAATGCATGACGCAGGAATAAGCGCCTTTGTTAAATTCATCCGTCAGGATTTCGGCCATGTCGTCATCGGCGTCACGGCTGTGGATGATCAGCGGCAGGCCGGTTTCTCGAGCGGCTTCGCAATGGATGCGCAGGGAGGTTTGTTGGATCTCCATGCTGTCGGCGGTGTAGTGATAATCCAGACCGGTTTCACCAATGCCGACAAATTTTGGATGCTGCGCCAGCGCGATCAGCTCGTCCACAGAGGCCAGCGGCTCTTCGGCGGCGCTCATCGGATGGGTGCCGGCGGCGTAGAAAACCGGTGCGTGCGCTTCGGCGATGGCGCGCACCGCGGGTTCGTTCTTGAGACGCGTGCAAATCGTAACCATGCGGGTCACACCGACGTCAGCGGCGCGGGCGATGAAATCGTCCAACTGGCCATCGAAATCGGGAAAGTCGAGGTGGCAGTGGCTGTCGGTGATCTGCGGAAAGTCGGTCATGTGGCCCTCAGGCAGCGTTTTAGGCGCTTGCGGTTTTCTGAATCTTGAAAACCGTATCAAGCACAAGCGCGGCAGGGTCAAGGTTGACCGCTTTGCCGTGGCGGGTGCGGTCGGTAATTTCCTGCGCGAGATTGGCCCAAGCACGGGCTTTGTGCGGATTGGGCGAAAGGCGCATCAGCAATTCGGCCTCGCCCGGTACAATTTCGGTTTCGGGTGCTTGGCCAAGCGCGCCGGTGCGCGCAATACGGGAGACAAAGATGTCTAGAAGTGTGAGCAGTAGATCAAATTGCGCATCCGCCCCACGTGTGGCGGCGGCTTCGGCCAGTTTCAGCGCGCGTTGGCGGTCAAACTGCGGCATGGAGGCAAAGAGCGCAGCGAGTTCCTGATACATGGCGAGGCCACCCAATTGGGTAACGCGCATCGCCTCTCCGACGGAGCCGGCGGACAGCTCAGATAGCGCGGGCGTGTCGTCAGCGGCGTGGCCGGCCTGTTCCATTGCGGCGTGCATGTCCTCGGGTGAGAGCGGGCTAAAACGCAGCTCGCGACAGCGGGAGCGGATGGTTGGCAAGAGTCGTGAAGGTTGGTGCGAAATCAGCAGCATCGTGGTGCGTTCCGGCGGCTCTTCCAACATCTTTAGAAGTGCGTTGGCGGCGTTGACGTTCATCTCGTCTGCGCTGTCGACAATCACCACGCGGCGGCCGCCGTCGGCGGCGGACATGTGCAAGAAGGACGCCATCTCGCGGACGTCGTTGACGCGGATGTCGGCGGCGAATTTGCTGTCTTGGCGGGACTTTTCCCGTGCGCTGTCGGTGCTGCCTGCAAAGCCGCGACGTAGCAGAAAAAGGCCGGGTTCGGACAAGGCGAGAATGCGGTGGCAGACGGGATGATCGGGATCAACGGACAGGGTGTCGTAGGGTTGTGGGTCACCAAAGAGGCCACCGCCGTCGTCAGCAGGCAAGGTCAGCAAAAATCGGGCGATGCGCCATGCGAACGTGGCTTTGCCGACCCCTTGCGGACCGGTCATCAACCACCCGTGATGCAGGCGGCTGGAGTTCACGGCGGTGAGAAAGTCTTCTTCGGCGTTTGTTTGGCCAAAGATGTGGCGTGTTTCGCGCGGATGTGGTGCGCCCGGAATGCGGTCGGGTTCTGGCGTGGCGTCCTCGCTCACGAGAGGTGCTCCGCCACGCTGTCGGTGACACGCCGCGACACATCTTGGGGTGTGCCAGTGCCGTTGATGACACAAAATCGGTCAGAGAATTCACGGGACAGGGCAAGAAAGCCCGCGCGCATCTGGTCTTGCAACGCCTGACCAAAGTCCTCGAAACGTTCTTCTGCCGTCTGGCGGGATTTGGCGCGGGAGAGGCCTTCGGCGGGATCCATGTCGATCAGGATCGTCAGATCCGGCTCACGTCCGATCATCAGGTCATGCAGCTGATCTACCACGCCGCGCAGGTCGCCGCGAGACAGACCCTGATACATGCGGGTGCTATCCGCAAATCGGTCGCAGATCACGATCTTGCCAGCCGCCAAGGCGGGCAGAATTGTGCGTTCCAGATGGTCGCGACGCGCTGCGGTGAAGAGCAGGATTTCGGTTTCGGCGGACCAGCGGTCTGGATCGCCCTCAAGCACAAGTGCGCGGATTTCTTCGGCTCCAGTTGAGCCACCGGGCTCACGTGTCAGCACCACGTCATGACCTCGTGCGCGCAGGTGTTCTGCTAGCAAGCGGGCCTGCGTGGATTTTCCAGAGCCGTCGATGCCTTCAAAGGTGATGAAAGATCCGCCGGGGATTGTCTTGGATGTCACTGCGTCGCCTCTGTTTGGGCGGAACCACCAATGCCGAAACGCGCGGCCAGCACGCTGGTTGCGGTGCTGATACGCACGCCAAAGCCGCCTTCGGGCACGTCGGCCTCGGCCACAAGCGGAATGCGCATTTCAGGCAGGTCTTCGGGCGTCAGGACCAATTCTGCCAAAGGTGCACCTTTGGTGACGGGGGCCTGAATGGGACCACTGTAGATCACTTCGCCTTTGACCTTGCCCTGTGCCAGAACCGGTAGCAGAACGGTGATGTCTTCGGCGGGCACCAGACCGACGCGCGCGAATTTGCCCATCCAGACGTTGGCTTCCGCGATGCGCTCGCCTTCGCGGGCGAGGGTGGTTTCGGAGAATTGGCGGAAGGCCCAGCTGACCATTTGTTCGGCCACCTCGGCGCGGTCCCTTTCGCTTTCGAGCCCTGTGAAAGAAAAAATCACCCGGCGGTTGCCTTGTTTTGCGGATCCCACAAGGCCGTAACCCGCTTCTTGGGTGTGGCCGGTCTTCAGGCCATCCGCACCGATATTGAGCCGCAGCAATGGGTTGCGGTTGCGAACATTGGACGGCGCACGACCGTCAAAAGCAAATTCCGTTTCGGAAAACATCGGATAGAACTCGGGGAACTCGGAGATCAACAGATTGGCCAGCAAGGCCAGATCGCGCATCGACATGCGGTGTCCGGGGGCGGGCCAGCCATTGGAATTGGCAAAAGTGGAGTTGGTCATGCCCATCTGATGCGCGCGGCGGGTCATCAGGCGCGCAAAGCCGGATTCAGTGCCGTCCGGGCTGAGCGTTTCGGCAAGCACGGCACAGGCATCATTTCCTGACAAAACGATGATACCGCGCAGCAGGTCTTCGACAGTCACACGATCTGTGGTGTCCAAAAACATCGTGGACCCACCGTAGCTCATGGCATGTTGCGACACGGGCAGCGTTTCTTGCATGGCCAAACGCCCGTCACGCACGGCCTCAAACGCCATGAAGAGCGTCATCAGTTTGGACATGGAGGCGGGCGGCAGCGCCTCATCGGCGTTTTTGGCCAGAAGCACGGTGCCGGTTGTCTGATCCATCACAAATGCCGCGCGGGCGCGCGTTTCAAATGCGTGCACCTGGGCGGAGGTCAAAACAAGCGCCAGGCCAACGGCCATCAGTCGGGGCAGGAAAGGACGCATGAGAGTGGCTCCTTAAAGCAGTATTGATCAGTTGGTCACGGCGTAGGCGTCGGTGAAACCGGTGCCATGCACAGTTTTGGTCATCGATTTGAGGCCAGCCTTGGTGGTGGCCGGACCCACGATGACGCGCCAGAAGGTTTTGGACCCTGATGTGGTTTTCTTGATCAACGGGGTCAGGCCAGCGGCCTTCATCTGTTTCGCGGCGTTGTCGGCGTTGGATTCCACTGAGAAGATGCCGATTTGCACATAAGGTTTGGCAAGCGAACTGGAGGCCGGTTTAGGCGCGACCTCAGATTGGGCGGCGGGCGTTGGTGCCGGTGCTGCGACGGGTGCCGTGCTTGCCTCGGCTGCGGCGATGGCCGCAGAAGCAGCCGCAATCGGCTCAAGTGGGGCTTCTTCGACGTCGGCCACCTCGGCGGTGCCGTCGGTTTCACTCATCTCCGGCTCTGGCGCAACTTCCTCGCGGCGCAGAGCGGTCATGTTCAGTTCGACAGGCTGGCCCGCAAGCAGACCAAGTGCCTCGGCGGCATCGGACGAGACCTGAATGCGGGGGCCGGGAATTTCGCGTTCGCGGCGGAACAAGGCGCCAATCACGAATTTACCGTTCGCCTGATTGCGAATGATGACGCGTTCCGGCGAGTTCACATCCGGGTGTGCAGCCCAAACGCCGCCTAATGACGGGCGCCCATCCCAAAGACCTGCCTCAGAAACGGCGAATACCTCAGGGGCTTCGACATCGCGTTCAACAAGTTTTGTTGTGTTTGAACTGTTTGGAGCGCTGGATTCATTTGATGTTGTGTCCGGCCCATTGCCGAAATTGAATCCTTCGCCTTCTGCGCAGGCGCTCATGAGCAGGCCGAGGGCCAACATAGCCGTGCCTGTCTTCAACAACCGCCGTGTGCCGGTCTGTGGTGATTGATCCGCCATGAACTGCCTCTCGCCTGCAATCAATTTTTTGCTTTTGCCATTGTTTTGGAGCGCGGATGCGTCCCATCAACGAACATTTGCACAGAGTGTAGCCCGATGCGCGCTTTATGGAAAGTGTGCGTGGCGGCGACGAGCGGAAAATTGAAGGAAAACGGGTTGCGTCTAATTTTTCAGGCGATTAGGGATGTGGCGTCGGAGAAGTGGCAGAGTGGTCGAATGCACCGGTCTTGAAAACCGACGAGGGTTAACGCCCTCCGTGGGTTCGAATCCCACCTTCTCCGCCATCTTATATTTTGTTCGATTTGAATGGGCCGCTTTTAGCGGCCTTTTCCATTTGATTTCATGATTTTAAATGTGTTTCCGGTTTTTGTTGGGTTTCTTTCGATAGTGCTCGCATCGTTTCCTTGGGTGGTACGAAATGTGGTGTTTTTGAATGGCGCTTTCTGGAAAGCTGACAAAGAAACTTGTCGAAAATCTCGGCGCTGGGCGACATCGCGATGGCAATGGCTTGTATCTGGTAGTTGATCCCTCAGGTGCGCGACGCTGGATCGTGCGGGTGGTGGTGAAAGGGCAGAAGAACAAAAAGGGCGCACCTCTGAGAACGGACTTTGGTTTGGGCGGAGCTGATATTGTAACGCTGAACCAGGCGAGAGAACGCGCGTTGGAATATCGGCGCATGGCCAAGCAAGAGCTGAACCCGAGGTTTAAAGCCCGACAAGAGGTGCCTTTCGAAGACGTGGCACAGCACGTCCATATTGACCGCATGCCAACCTGGAAGAACGCCAAACACGGGGCGCAGTGGATAAATACGTTGCGGGATTATGCTTTCCCCAAGATAGGCCGTATGCCGGTCGATAGTATCGATCAGCCCGAAGTGCTGATGCGTTTGTCACCGATTTGGACGGAAAAGCACGAAACGGCACGGCGGTTGTCGCAACGGATTAAGATTGTGCTGGATGTGGCAAAGTCGAAGGGTTTCCGATCAGGAGAGAACCCGGTCACGGCAATCAAAGATGCGCAGGTTTTGCCTAAGGTAAAGGCAAAGCCCAAGCATCATATGGCGATGCGCTGGCAATTCGTTCCGGATTTCTATGCGAATCTGAAAGCCAAAAACGCAATGTCGGCTAAGGCGCTGATGTTCACTTGCTTGACGGGATCAAGAACCGGCGAAGTTTTGGGGTTGCGGTGGGCAGAGTTGGATTTTGAAGAACGCCTGTGGATCTGCCCACCTGAGCTGATGAAAACTGGCGTGGAACATCGTGTGCCGCTTACAGATGAGATGCTGGTCAACATTGAGCCGCTGAAGGCTATGCAATCGGAATATGTGTTTGAGGGCCAGAAGCGCCATCAGCCGCTTTCCAATATGTCGATGCTGATGCTTTTGCGTCGCATGAAGGTGGAAGGGGTCACTGTGCATGGGTTTCGGTCCACGTTCCGGGACTGGGCGTCCGAGGAAGCCAACGCACCACGAGCGGTGGCTGAAAAGAGTTTGGCACATTCCGTGGGTTCTGAAGTGGAGCGGGCATATGCACAGTCTGACCTGTTGGAAAAGCGCCGCGAATTGATGCGCATGTGGTCGCAATTCGTAACATCCCGGAACAAATGAAAGCACACCGCTTGATTGAGATCCAATTTAACGAGCCTGAATTTTTGTCGCTGGAGCTGTTCGGTGTGGCTCTAAGTGAACCGTCGGAGAAAGCGCGACTGCGAGCAATCGAGGTGATGCGCCAGGAAGTGACAAGCTTGGGCCTTGGGAGCTTCCCAATGGGGCCGGGTCATAAGAGAAGCCCGAATTTTGTTCTGTGGGTCGCGGAAACATCGCAGGCTCGATACGAGGCGGCGCACGAATATTCTCAGATTTTGCAGCGGTGTGAGGCCAAGAACGAACGGAAACTCAATATTGCGGAGCATGTTGGAAAGCTGGTTTGGGATTCCAAAAAAAAGGTTCCAAGGAGTGCAGGTTCCTGGTGGTATTCTTGAGCAAGTTCGAGTTGAGGCAAAGGCTCTGGGAATTAGGGGAGGGGTCGACAAAGACACGGTTCGCAATATTTGGAATTGCTACCGCGGCGTGGTGCACTTGGGGATGGCAATGGACTCTTGCGAAGATAACCCAAACTCTGGGTGGCATGTACTGCATCTGGCCGAAGATAGGCAAAATGCGCTTAGTGGAAACTGCCCCAGGGGCACTGAGAAGCCCTACGTTGATTCTGATTGTCAGCTTTCTTTTCCTATTTATCAATATTTTGGGGTCGCAGGTTTGCAAATCGGGGACTGCCTGTAATCATAAGATCGGACCACTTCATTCGTTGTAAATGAACGCAACGAAAGGAAAGTCAGCCGTGTCTAAACCCTTTGAGAATGACCGAAACTATGTACTGGGTGATCCCGAGCTGGAACTGTTTGGTGGGCGCGAAAAGCTCGCGCAATGGCGGCACAAAAGTACGGGGCCGGCCTATTACAAAATCGGGCGAAGGGTGGTCTATCGCGGATCCAACTTAAACGCTTGGCTTGAAGCCAACCTTGTTGATCCCAATGCGGGCTCAGCGAGCTGATGCGAGAGTGTCGTAGAAGTGGTTATTCCCAAGGCGCTGGGCGTAGCGGGATCGGCGGTGGCATATGAGCCGGTCTTACAAAGGCATTAAGCTAAAGAAGAACCGCGTCTATTTGGGCGAAGATCTGCAGAAGGTGTTTATTGTGTCCGCAAACACAATCTCCAATTGGATCAAAACAGGTCTGCAACCATCCGATGACAAGCGGCCCTATGTCTTCCGGGGTGGGCAGGTCACTTCATTCCTGAAGGCACGGCGGGAACGAACCAAGATAGAACTTAGACCCGGCGAGTTCAATTGCACTGGATGCAAGTCGGCCGTCTTTCCCGATGTTGAAACGCTGGGTCTACGCGTTGTCACCAACGGCGCGATCATGGCATTCGGGTATTGCTGCGAATGCGGATGCCACGTCCGAAAGTTCATTTCTGAGGCGAAGGAATGAGGGCAGATCCCGGTGGTATTTGGATTTGCGAGGAAAATGTTTCCGACGGCTGGTGGCGCGCAAATGATCGTATCCTGTACCAATGGCAGTTTAATGCAGGCTACCTTGCAGAGCAAACCATCGATCAGCATCTGGCAGCCATCCGGTTCATGGAAGATGTACTGGAGGGAAAGCCCTTTGAGCGCCTTAAGGTCCGTGACGTAGGTCTGGTCCGAGATGTCCTAAAGGCTGCATTGGCAGCAAAGGCGGAGGTTCAAAAATCAAAATCAACGGCGGCGCACCAGGCGTCGCAGATTATGGGGTTTCTCGAGCGGCTGATCAAACAGGATGGCTACAAACGTCTGCCTGCTGATCTGCCGGGAAGTATTAAATTGCCTAAGGCGGCCTATGCCAAGGCCATGCCCAAGAACGACAAAGCCTATCCGTCGATTGAAGAGGCCGAAGATCTTTTATTGGCAATGCCCCGCTTGTCAGTTGCGCAGAAACGGGCGCGCGCGATGGTTGCGATTGCTTATCTTGGAGCACTGCGGGCGGACACTGTCACGTCTCTGCGCATATGTCATTTTGATTCCGAATACAGACAGATCTTGCAGGATGCAGATCTGTCCCGAACCAAAAATGGAAAGAGCCTAAGGATCGACTGGTTCCCAATATCTGACTCGTTCTTGGCGGCGGTTAAGGACTGGATTGAAGGACTGGAGGGTGCTGGATTGGCTGGGCAAGATGCGCTGTTTCCAAGCCTCCGCATGCTTCAGCATCGAAAGGACCTGAAAACCTCCAATTGATCGCCTATTGAGCCCATGGCATCAAAGGATGAAGTCTCAAAGGCCTTCGCGAGTGCCTGCCGTGACATTAAGGTGAAGTATAATCCGCATTCAGTCAAAGACACTATAGCAGCTGAGCGGGACCGCAGACCTCTCACGGATCGCCAGCGCAGGGCTTGGGCGCACAACATGGGCCATGACAGTGAGGCGACCACACAAAAGTATTACGGAGTGATTGGCGATGATGAGCGTCGTGCGGTGTTTCAGGACATTGGAGACGCCAAGGCTGCCGCACCACCCGCCATATCCGACGAACAGAAAATCACACTGGTTGATAAGTGTCCGTCATCAGATAATTTGAGACAGATGGCAGTTTGACTTTGAGAGGTCATCG
>NZ_LAJH01000013.1 GCF_001292625.1 Shimia sp. SK013 | reverse complement strand
TCATCGCCAGACCTAGTAAACGACCTCGTATAATACGTATCTCTCAATTACGATGTTTTAAACCAAGCCGCCCTCCGGGGCGGTTTTGTTGTTTCTGGAACATGGATCTCAGCTTCTAAAGCGTAGCCGACGTGATATTCGGACTGATGAGGCGTCAAAATCATCAGAAATGGCAAAAATCGCTGGAAGATTGCCTGAACTGGAGTTTTGCCCTGTCCCAAAACGTCAGAGAACAGGCCTGCGAGCATAGACCTGCTTATTGTTGGAAGTGGCGCAAAGCCCCCGGCACTGGGTCTTCGACGGACACGTGCGTACACAACCGGTTGTGTTAATCCCCGACAGTCGGGGCAGATGTGCATGTTTCCTTGCGGGGCACTTCGGCGGCGGTTGTACAATTGCCCTTCTGAGGCACACTCGCTCTCGCCATCCCGCCCCTCCAAAGTTGTAATAATTTGTAAAATTTGGATTGACAGGTTACCGCAACCTGTGGTGACTGACGACCAAATGTCCCTGTCTGCAAAGCGTCTGCATCGCGTCGGTAAGACGTCGGTGCGGAATTGGGCACTCAGCGACTGCACAACTTGACGAATTAAGGACACAACATGCTGATCGGAAAACACCTGATTGCCGGCAACTGGGCTGGCGGCGATGAGACATTTGCCAATGAACCGGTACAGGGCGACGAAGACTATTTTGCGCGCGGTACTGTGGCAGATGTCACGCGTGCCTGCGAAGAGGCCGAGGCGGCGTTCTGGAGTTATGGCTATTCGGACGACGCGACGCGCGCGACCTTTTTGCGTGAAATTGCCGATCAGATCGAACAGCGTGGCGCGGACATCACGACAATGGGTGTCAAAGAAACCGGCTTGCCCGAAGGTCGGCTGAAAGGTGAGCGGGGGCGTACAACGGGCCAGTTGCGTTTGTTTGCTGATCATATTGAGGCGCGCAGCTATCTGGACGAGCGGTTTGATCCCGCTTTGCCGGATCGCGCGCCTATGCCACGGCCTGACATTCGACTGAGACAACGCCCGATTGGTCCGGTTGCTGTGTTTGGTGCCTCCAACTTCCCGCTCGCCTTCTCTACCGCGGGTGGCGATACCGCGGCCGCGTTGGCGGCTGGTTGTCCTGTTGTGGTCAAAGGCCATTCGGCGCATCCCGGAGTTTCAGACATCGTAGCGCAGGCCATCGAGGCGGCGATTAAAGTTTGCGGTCTACATCCAGGCGTGTTCAGCCAGATCCAAGGCGGCAATCGCGCCGTTGGCCAGGCATTGGTACAGCATCCGCTGATCCGTGCTGTCGGGTTCACAGGTTCATTGGGCGGCGGTCGCGCCTTGTTTGATCTTTGCGCGTCGCGCCCCGAACCTATCCCGTTTTTTGGGGAACTTGGATCGGTCAACCCGATGTTTGTGATGGATGGAGCCCTGTCGGCGCGCGGCAATGAAATTGCTGTCGGTTGGGCGTCGTCGTTGACCATGGGGGCGGGACAGTTTTGCACCAACCCCGGGATCGCGGTCTTGCGGCAAGGCGCACAGGCGGAGGCGTTTGTTACGGCGGCAAGCGATGCACTCGAAACTGTCGCGGCGCAAACTATGCTGACCGACGGCATAGCGTCAGCGTATCGCATCGGTACGGCACAGTTGGCCGGAGCCAAGGCTGTTCGGCAGGTGTTGGCAACGACCGGAGGGCCGCGCGAAGCAACGCCACAGTTGTTTCAGGCGACGGCGCAAGCCTGGCTTGAGGATGAGGCGTTGGGCACAGAGGTGTTTGGGCCATTGGGTATGGTTGTGACGGTTGAGAATGAAGAAGAGCGGTTGGCCTTGGCCAAATCGCTGCATGGTCAGTTGACCTGCACGCTGCAAATGGACGGTTCTGATCATGAAGAGGCGCGGCGCCTGCTGCCTGTGTTGGAGCGCAAAGCAGGCCGTGTGTTGGCCAATGGGTTCCCGACCGGCGTCGAAGTTTGCGATGCGATGGTACATGGCGGCCCGTATCCGGCGTCGACAAACTTTGGGGCCACCTCGGTGGGCACGCTGTCGATTCGTCGCTTTTTGCGGCCGGTGAGTTATCAGAACATGCCTGACCTATGAGACAACAGAACCCTTCCGTGCCGCGTTGTTAAACGAACGGCACTGACTGGCCGCGCCTTTGAAATTAGGGGTGCGGCCACTTTTTCGTCGATGGTAAGTTGCAAGGTACAAAATAAATTGTTGTGAAAATTTGTAATGTGTGGGAGTTACAAATCTGACAAATTGTCAGGAGGAGGACAAAATGACATTTGCGAAGATGATTTCGAAAAAGACTCTGACCGCAGCGGTAGCAGCTGCGGGCATGATGCTGCCATTGGCAGCCGAAGCCAAAGACTGGCGCGGTTGGAACATCCACGTTGAAGACTATCCCGTGTCGCATGGCATGGAAGCTTTCATGGCGGACGTGACCGAAGCCACCGGTGGCGACATCAAGGGCAAAGTATTCCATTCGGGCGTTCTGGGCTCTCAGCCTGACGCGATCGAGCAACTGCGCCTTGGCATCATTGACTTTGGTGTCTTCAGCCTCGGCCCAATGGGTCAGGCCGTTCCAGCGACCAACGTTGTGTCGCTGCCATTCATTTTCAAATCTGTTCCACAGATGTATGAACTGATGGATGGTGCCGGCGGTGAAGCGCTTGGTAAAGCACTGGAAGAAAAAGGCATTGTTGCTCTGGGTTACTATGACGCAGGCGCACGTTCTTTTTACAATTCTATCAAGCCAATCAACACACCTGATGATGTTGCAGGCATGAAAGTGCGCGTCATGAACAACGACCTGTTCGTTGGCATGATCGAAGCCATGGGCGGCAACGCCACACCGATGGCCTTTGCCGAAGTGTACCAGTCGATCAAGACCGGTGTTGTGGACGGTGCGGAAAACAACCCACCATCTTACGAATCCACAAGCCACTTTGAAGTTGCGCAGTACTACTCCATGTCGCAGCACTTGATCATCCCTGAGTGTCTGTGCATGGCGAAAAAGACTTTTGATGCGCTGAGTGCGGATCAACAGGCTGCTGTACGCGAAGCTGGTCGCAAATCCACCGAGTTGCAGCGTGAGCTGTGGCAGAAGCGCGAAATGGCGTCGATGGAAATTGTAAAGTCCGGCGGCGTCACCGTGAACGAGATTGCTGACAAATCGGCTTTCCAGGCGGCGATGGCACCTGTCTATGACAGCTTCTTGTCTGCAAACCCGGAAATGACCGATCTGGTCAACCTGTTCCGCAACGCGGAATGATCTGAGTTAACAAATTTGGCAGGCGCCCTGCGGCAAACGTGGGGCGCCTCTCTTTTTCGAAATTGGGGGGAAGACAGTGCAAGAATATCCCGGTTGGATAAATCGCGGTGAGCGCATTCTGGGATGGCTTAGCAATCTCTGCATTTTCGCCGCGTCCTGTGCGTTGGTGGTTTTGGTGACCACGTTTGGCTGGCTGGTGTTTGGCCGGTACGTGCTGAACGCGACACCAACGTGGGTAGAGCAACTGGCGCTCTTGCTGGTGTGCTACATTGCCTATCTTGGCGCAGCGGCCGGTGTGCATGAGCAGACCCATTTGGGTGTCACACTGTTTCGCGACGCAATGGGCCCCAAAGTGAGTGCCGCGTTGCGCCTGTTCAACGACGTCGTTCTTTCGGTGTTTGGTGCTTTGATGATGGTGGCGAGCCTTGAGCTGTTTCAGTTCGGTTGGTCGACCATGTTGCCGATGCTGAATATTCCAGAAAGTTTTCGCACCCTGTCTGCCCTGTTGTGTGGCGGTCTGGTGTGCATTTTCGCCGGGTTTCGCGCCCTTTTCCGTCTTGCGCTGATGATGCGCGGACAAAGCTATATCGACGGAGAGGTCGTGTAAGATGGGTTTGGCACTGCTTCTGGGCGCATTCTTCGGTTGTGTGATTATTGGTCTGCCGGTGGCGTTCGCCATGGGCATCGCCGCAGCCGCCGCATTCTGGTACGAGGGCTTCCCTCTGCTGATCACTTTTCAACGCTCTGTTTCGGGCATTTCGGTGTTTTCGCTGTTGGCGATCCCGTTTTTTGTCTTTGCCGGCGAGTTGATGTTGCACGGCGGGATCGCCGCGCGATTGGTGAAATTCGCTTCGGCGCTCGTGGGGCACATTCGTGGTGGCCTTGCGTCGGTGAACATCTTCTCCAGCATGCTGTTTGGCGGTATCTCGGGGTCAGCGGTTGCAGACATCTCGGCGCTTGGCTCGATCCTCATTCCGGTGATGAAAGAGCGCGGCTATCGGCCCGACTATGCGGTGAACGTCACCGTGACCTCATCAATTGCGGGCATCGTCATTCCGCCCAGCCACAACATGATCATTTTCGCGGTTGCCGCAGGTGGCGGTCTGTCGATTTCGCAACTGTTCCTCGCGGGCGTTGTGCCGGGTATCCTGATGTGTGTCTGCCTAGCGGTGGCGGCCTATATCATTGCAGTGAAACACAACTACCCAGCGGAGAAGTTCCCTGGGTGGGGTGAGGTCTGGCGTTCGTCGCTCGCCGCGTTGCCAGGTTTGGTTACCGCTGTGATCATCGTTGGTGGGGTGCTGTCTGGCGTCTTTACTGTGACGGAATCCGGTGCCTTTGGTGCAATTTATGCGCTGTTGCTGACGTTCTTTGTCTATCGCTCGCTGGATTGGAATGGGTTCAAAACCGCTGTTGTTCAAGCCGTACGCACCACCGCGATGGTTATGGTTCTGATCGGGTTTGCCAGCTCCTTTGCTTATCTTCTGGCGCTCTATCAAGTGCCGGACAAGCTTGGCTCGTTCATGTTAGGCATCTCGGATAGCAAATTCGCGATCCTGCTGATGATCAACCTGATGCTGCTGGTGTTGGGCATGATTATGGACATGGCAGCGCTGATCCTGATTTGTACGCCGATCTTTTTGCCTATCGTAAAGAACCTTGGCATGGAGCCTGAGCAATTTGGCATCATGCTGTTGGTGAACCTTGGGCTTGGTCTGTGTACGCCTCCGGTGGGCACCTGCCTGTTTGTCGGCTGTGCTGTTGGGCGTATCCGGATCGAAGAAACGCTCAAAACGATCTGGCCGTTCTACCTTGCGATCCTGTTCGCGTTGATTCTTGTGACCTATGTGCCGGCGGTGTCTTTGTTCCTGCCATCGCTGTTTGACTGAGGGAAACCCTATGACTGTTCTGACCAAAGAAATCCGCGACATGTTGATGGATGTCAGCACCGCAACCCTGACCACTGCGATGTTCAAGCGCGGCTTTCGCAACATTTTCTTTCAGGGACCACATCGGCTGAATCCCGGCAAGAACATGGTCGGCGAGGCATATACCTTGCGCTACATTCCCGCGCGTGAAGATCTGGACATGCTCGAAAGCTTTGCCGATCGGGACAATCCGCAACGCAAAGGCGTCG
Organism: Shimia sp. SK013; assembly: GCF_001292625.1. Classification (GTDB taxonomy): domain Bacteria; phylum Pseudomonadota; class Alphaproteobacteria; order Rhodobacterales; family Rhodobacteraceae; genus Shimia. Next base: position 242,391 of record NZ_LAJH01000013.1, on the reverse strand, counting down.
AAGAGTGTCCCGAAGGCGCGGTGTTTGTGATCGACTCGCGCCAGGATGCCTCGGCAGCATCGGCGGGGGGTATTTTGGTAACGCGTTTGCAGACCAAAGGCGTCGCAGGCATTGTGACAGATGGTGGGTTTCGCGACACGCCGGAGATTTCCGAGCTGAACATGCCCGCCTATCACACACGCCCAAGTGCGCCGACCAATTTGATCAGCCACCACGCGGTTGCGATCAACGATCCGGTGGCTTGTGGTGGCGTTTCGGTCTTTCCGGGTGACGTGATCGTCGGTGACGGCGAGGGTGTGGTGTGTATTCCGGCGCATCTTGTGGAACAAATCGCCACAGAGTCGGCAGAAATGACAGTCTTTGAAGACTTCGTTCTGGAAATGGTGCAAGAGGGCGTGTCAACATTCGGGCTGTATCCGCCGACCGATCCGGGTACCGCCGAAAAATTCGCTTCGTGGAGGCAACGCAAAAACCGATGACCCTTGAAGACCCCAATGTGAAAACCGCTGCCCGCCGTGGCAAAGACCGTACGTTGTCGGATCGGTGTTATGAAAACATCTTGTCGATGATCGTAAGCGGCGAATTTGCGGTTGGGGCAAAGCTTCCGACAGAACACAAGCTAAGTGAGCAGTTGGAAGTGTCTCGTCCGGTGTTGCGGCAAGCGTTGAAGCAGTTGCGCGAAGACGGTGTTGTCGTTTCAAGGCAGGGATCCGGATCGTTTGTGCAGCGTCGCCCCGAAGGCGCAGTGCTGGATTTTGCGCCAGTGGGCTCGATTGCGGATATTCAACGTACCTTCGAATTTCGCGTGGCAATCGAGGGCGAGGCGGCCTTTCTGGCAGCAGCGCGGCGCAGTGACGCCGACCTCAAAGCGATGCGGGCAGCTCTGGAGGAGTTGGACCGCTGCGTGGCGCGCGATGAGTTGGGCGTGGACACGGATGAGCTTTTTCACGAGGCGATCTGCACGGCGTCTGGCAATCAGTATTTCTCAGCTGCGCGCGCGTCGATGAAGCCCAATATCCTGATTGGCCTGAACCTGACCCGCAATCTGTCTCTGACCAAACCCAAAGAGCGGATGGAGATGGTCCAGCGCGAGCATTATGCGATTATGGAAGCCATCGACGCACGCGACAGCGAAGCCGCACGTTTGGCGATGCGTGCCCATGTGGATAACGCCCGGATGCGGGTGTTTGAAGGGCAGTAAGCCCGTCTCTTGATTGTGGAAATTTGTAAGTTATTGGCAAATCACAGTGATCCTCTGGCGTGAATTTTTCGGTCCTTTCCATGGGGATGATCCAAAAAATACTTTACTATCAGCGCGATAAGCTGGATCCGTCGCATTGCCACAGCGTCTCTTGGCGGGATCTGAATTTGTAAATATTTGTATTGATAAAGGCGCCATCCTGCGATACCTCCTGTGATGAAACAGGTCCGCCAATTCGCGGGCCGCAGCACAAAGAGGGTGTCATGGATCTCAAGGGCAAAACGGCAATTGTGACGGGTGGCGGGCGCGACATCGGGCGCGCCTGTGTGATGGAACTGGCCGCGCGCGGGGCCAACGTTGTCATAAACTATTTTGCAAGTTCGACTGGCGCCGAAAGCGCTGTGGCCGAGATCGAGGCTGCAGGCGGGCAAGCTCTGGCGATGCAAGGCGACCTGACCAAAGAGGCCGACGTTGCCGCGATTGTTGATGCAACCGTTGCCAAATTCGGAAGCGTTGATGTGTTGGTGCATGTGACCGGCGGGTTGCTTAAGCGGGTGAAAATGTCCGAGATGACGTTGGCGCACTGGAATGCGGTCATGGACGTGAACCTGACGTCATTTATGTTGATGGTCTCGGCGAGCTTGCCGCATATGGCCAAGGGCGGGTCCATCGTCGGCTTGGCGTCCCAAGCAGGGCGTGACGGAGGTGGCCCTGGCGCGGCGGCCTATGGCGCGTCTAAAGGCGCCGTTATGACGCTGACACGTGGACTGGCCAAAGAGTTGGGGCCTGATATTCGCGTCAACAGCTTGTGCCCCGGCATGATCGACACAGATTTCCACAACACGTTTACAGCCGATGCGGTGCGCGAACACGTAGCCGGTATCACGCCGCTGAAGCGGGAAGGGTCATCCGAAGAGGTGGCCAAAGTGGTCGGCTTCTTGGCCAGCGACGAGTCGTCTTTCGTAACCGGCACCAATATTGATGTGAACGGCGGAATGCTCTTTTCCTGAAGCGTTCACGAGACCTCCCGCGGCAGTCGCTGCTCCTGTCGGAGCGGCGGCTTTCGCCGTTTTAGGGGGTGTCTCGACGGGTCAGTTGATGTGCAGAAGAAGGCGCGGGTCCGCAGCTTTCACGCACCACCAGATCACCATGCAAAAGCTCGTGTTGTCGGGGCTTTTGGCGGGTCTCCAGCCCATCCAGCAGGAACGTCATCGCACGTTCGCCGATCTGGCTGCGCGGTTGGCGGATTGTGGTCAGAGCGGGCGTGATGTGGCTGGCAAACGGGATGTCGTCAAAACCGATCACGGAGAAGTCTTCAGGCACGCGATAGCCGCGCAGGCGCAGAGCCGAGATCACTCCAATCGCCGTGTTGTCATTGAAGCAGAAGAACGCAGTGGGCAACGTATCTTTGATGAACAGGCGTTCGACCGCGGCTCGGCCGCTTTCAGAGCTGCTGTCGCCGTCGATGCTCCAGCTTTCCAGCGGTTCGGAGTATTCAGCAAGGCCAAGTCGATAGCCATTTTCGCGCAGTTCCGAGACGATGTTGCCCGGCCCGCCCGTGACATAAACGATGCGACGGTGGCCCAACGACACCAGGTATTCGGTGGCCATTTTTGACGCGGCGACGTCGTCAACACCGACATAGGCGAGGTCTTCGGTTTCGATCGGGCGTCCAACCGCAACGGTGGGTGGCAATTGCGCCGGAGTGGCGTGTGGGCCGCCCGCGACGGGCACATGACCGGTGAGCAGCACAAGCCCGTCAGCCATGCCCGTGGACAGGAATCGCATGTGGGCCTCTTCGAGTGCGATCTCGCCTTCGGTATTGCCAATAAGCACTCCGTAGCCGCGTTCATTGGCGATCTTTTCAAGACCGATCAGGATGGTCGGAAAGTTCGGATCAGCAATCGACGGGGCAAGCACCATAACCATTTGCGAACGCTTCATCCGCAGGTTCTGGGCCATTGCGTTTGCAGTGTACCCGGTGCGGGCAATCGCGGCGGTGACCTTCTTGCGGGTGCTTTCAGCGACCTTCTCGGGGTTGCGAATCGCACGGCTGACAGTGGCGATTGAGACGCCTGCAAGCTTGGCGACATCCTCGATTGTCGCGGGTTTTCTGGTCTCTTCCGTCACCGGATTTTGTGCCTGTCTGCGAAGTTCAATTCGCTTTGTAAATCAATGCTGTTAAGGCAGGTATAGCCTTTTGCGTAAGTGGTGAAAAGGTTTACATCGATTTATGAAAAGGTTTACATGGCCAATGAAAAGGTTTACATCGAAGTTAGGAGAGCGGTGAAAGCCGCAGGAGGAACATGGGAGGAGAGGCTGTGCCAGATGGCCAGACCATAGCGGCGTCGGTGCTGTGCGCCGAGCGTATCAGCAAGTCGTTCGGAACCGTCCCGGTTCTGTTCAGCGTGTCGATGGATATCAAAGCCGGCGAAGTTCACGCGCTGATTGGCGAGAACGGTGCGGGCAAATCCACGCTGATGAAAATCCTCTCGGGCTTTCACCAACCCACCTCGGGCCGCATCCTGATGGACGGCCAGGAAATGAGCTTGCCGCCCAATGGCGAGACCGAAAAGCTGGGCGTTGTTTTGATCCATCAGGAGCTGAACCTCGCAGAGCAGATGACGGTTGAGGAAAATGTTTTCCTTGGACGTGAGATCACCCATCGCGGACGGCTCGACCGACAGCGGATGGCAGATGTTGTTCAGGGTTACCTTGACGACATTGGTTTGAACATCGCGCCGGGGGATCGGATTTCCGACCTGTCGATTGCTCAAAAGCAGATGGTTGAAATCGTCAAAGCCATGAGCCGCGATGCGCGGGTTCTGATCATGGATGAACCAACGGCGACACTCACCGAGGCCGAAACCAGTTTGTTTTTCGAGCAGATTGCACGGCTCAAGGAGCAGGGTGTTGCGATCATTTTCGTGAGCCACAAGCTGACTGAGGTGAAAGAAATTTCGGACCGGGTCACCGTGATGCGCGACGGTCAGTGGATCGCCACACAGGACGCCGGCGACCTGACACTGGACGCCATGGCGCAGATGATGGTCGGTCGAGAATTGTCCGATCTGTATCCACCGATCAATGAGGCGGATGTTGACGCGGACCGTGTGCTGGAGGTCAAAAACCTTTATGCGCCCGACGTCGAAGGCGTCAGTTTCTACCTGCGCAAAGGCGAAGTTCTTGGGTTTTCGGGTCTGATCGGATCTGGGCGCACGGCGGTGTTTGAAGCAATCTGTGGCCTCGCGCCGATTGACGCTGGCGAGGTGCTTTTTGACGGCGCACCCGCCGAGTTTACATCGGTGTCCAAGGCCCGCGATGCGGGCGTGGTCTATTTGACAAAAGACCGCAAAGGCAAAGGCCTGTTGCTTGACAAAAAGATGCGCGAAAATCTGACGCTTTTTGCTTTGCCGAAATTCGTGCGCAACGGATCTGTGGATCGCAAAGCAGAAACCGAGGCGATGGAACGCGCCGTGCGTCGTTTCGACATTCGGTCGCGCGACGCCAATATCGATGTGGGTGATCTGTCAGGCGGCAATCAGCAAAAACTGTTGCTGGCCAAGGTGATGGAATGTGACCCGCGTATCCTGATTATCGACGAGCCGACGCGCGGCATCGACGTAGGAACAAAACAGCAGATCTATCACTTTATCGCCGCCATCGCCGCCGAAGGCGTGTCGGTCGTCGTGATCTCGTCGGAGATGCCGGAAATCATCGGCGTCAGCCACCGGGTTGCGGTGATGCGCGAGGGCCAGATTACCGGAATTCTGAGCGGTGATCACATCAACGAAAATGAAATCGTGCGCTATGCCGCTGGGCTGAAGCGGGAGACAAACCATGACTGAGACCGCCATGACACAAACACAAAAATCCCGTTTTCAAAACTTTGACTTTAAAACGGCCGGACCGGCGATTGCATTGATCATTCTGTGCATCATTGGTTTTCTGCTCAATCCAGCCTTTCTGAGTGAGGGCAACATCACCAACCTGCTGACAAGGTCCGCCTTTATCGGGATCATTGCGGTTGGCGCGACTTTCGTGATCACCGCTGGTGGGATCGATTTGTCGGTCGGGTCTATGGCCGCCGTCATTGCGGGGGTCATGATCATCGTGATGAACGGCGCGGTGGAGACATTTGGCACAGGTGTGACCACGGTTCTGATTGGCTGCGGTTGCAGTGTGATCCTTGGTCTTGGCGCAGGGTTCATCAACGGTTTTCTGACCACCAAAGGCAAAATCGAAGCCTTCATTGTGACGCTGGGCACGATGGGTATCTTCCGCTCGCTGGTCACCTATTTTGCGGACGGCGGCACGCTGTCGCTGAACTATGACATTCGCGGCGTGTATCGCCCAGTTTACTATGACAGCTTTGCTGGTTTACCGATCCCAGTGTGGGTGTTCATCGTGGTGGCGATCTGTGGCTGGCTGCTGCTCAACCGCACCGCTTTTGGCCGCTATTGCACGGCGATCGGGTCGAACGAGAGCGTGGCAAAGTATTCCGCGATCAGGGTCGACCGGATCAAGACCTGGACCTACGTTTTGCAGGGCCTGTGCGTATCGCTGGCGACAATCATTTATGTGCCACGATTGGGCTCGGCGTCGTCGTCAACCGGTGTGCTCTGGGAGCTTGAAGCCATCGCGGCGGTGATCATTGGCGGCACAGTTCTTAAGGGTGGTTATGGTCGTATAGGCGGCACCATTCTCGGGGCACTGATCCTAACAACCATCGGCAATATTCTGAACTTTACCGATATGATTTCCAACTATTTGAATGGGACCATGCAGGGTCTGATCATCATCGTTGCGGTCTGGCTGCAACGCGGTGATTGGGGCCGGAAACACAAGAACAACTAAGTTTCTCGCAAAAACTTGCGCGAAAGAACCGGGCGCCACCGGACAGGAGAGGTGCGTCCAAATTCCTAGGGAGGAAGACATGAAAACACTTAGCAAAATCAGCACACTGGCGGTTGCGGCGACGATGTCGTTGGCAGGGTTCGCAAGTGCCGAAACCATCAAGATCGGGGTCAGCTATCCGACACCGACCCACGCTTGGGCGGCTGGTATGAACTGGCATGCCGAACAGGCAGAAAAGCGGCTTGAGGCACTGTATCCCGATGTGGATCTGGTGCTGATCAACTCGCCTGATCCATCCGCACAGGCCAGCGCGCTGGAAGACCTTGTGTCGGTGCATGGCATTGACGCGCTTGTGGTGCTGCCGTTTGAAAGCGAGCCGCTCACAGATCCAGTGCTGAACGTCAAGAAATCGGGCGCTTTGATTACTGTGGTAGACCGCGGTCTGAGCCAGCCTGGCATCGAAGACATCTATGTGGCGGGCAACAATCCTGAGCTGGGTCGTGTGTCGGCGCAGTACATGAAAACCCGTCTGGAATCCGGTGACAACATCGTGGTTCTGCGCGGTATTCCGACGCTGATCGACAACGAGCGTTTCGATGCCTTTATGGCCGAAATGGAAGGCTCTGGCGTCAATATCCTCGACCACAAACACGCCAACTGGAACCGCGATGACGGTTTCGAAGTGATGCAGGATTTCCTGTCGCGTTTCCCCGACATCGACGCGGTTTGGGCACAGGATGATGACATCGCGATTGGTGTTGTGGCTGCGCTGAAGCAGGCGGGTCGTGATGGCGATGGTATGTTCGTTGTTGGCGGTGCTGGCATGAAGGAAACCATCAAAGGCATCATGGATGGCAACGAGCTGGTTCCAGTCGACGTTCTCTATCCACCAAGCATGATCGCCACAGCGATGGATGTGACCGTGGCTGCGTTCAAATCTAACGGTCCTGTGGCCGGTCGCTACATTCTGGGCGCGACCCTGATCACTCAGGAAAACGCGGCCAGCTTCTATTTCCCTGACTCCCCGTTCTAAGTCGACGATTTAGGGAAATTCGGCAAGAGGGCGTTCTCCCAATCGTCCTCTTGCCACAACCACCCCCGGCAACAGGAGAAAGACAATGAAAACCATCAAAGGTCCCGCGCTGTTTCTGGCGCAGTTTGCAGGGGACGAGGCACCGTTCAATTCATGGGACAGCATCACCAAATGGGCGGCCGATTGCGGATACAAAGGTGTTCAAGTGCCAAGCTGGGACGCACGCATTTTTGACCTTGGTAAAGCAGCAAGTTCGCGCAGCTATTGCGACGAATTGGTTGGCGTGGCCAAGGAAAACGGCGTTGAGATCACCGAATTATCCACCCATCTGCAAGGCCAATTGGTGGCCGTGCATCCAGCCTATGACGAGGCTTTTGACGGCTTTGCCGCACCCGAAGTGCATGGCAATCCAAAAGCGCGACAGGCGTGGGCGGTGGAGCAGGTCAAATTGGCCATCACCGCAAGTTATAACCTTGGAATTCATCAGCATGTTACGTTTTCCGGCGCGCTGGCGTGGCCGTATGTATACCCTTGGCCACAGCGGCCTGCGGGTTTGATTGACACGGCGTTTGAGGAGCTGGCAAACCGCTGGCGGCCCATTCTGGACCACGCGGATCAGATGGGCGTGGATATTTGTTATGAAATCCATCCGGGTGAAGATCTGCATGACGGGATCACGTTTGAGATGTTCTTAGAGCGCGTGAACAATCACCCGCGCTGCAACATGCTTTATGATCCGAGCCATTATGTGCTGCAATGTCTGGATTATCTGGACAACATCGACATCTATCGCGACCGGATCAAAATGTTCCACGTCAAAGACGCGGAGTTCAATCCGACAGGCCGACAGGGTGTCTATTCCGGCTACCAACCGTGGGTGGATCGCGCTGGACGGTTCCGCTCGTTGGGCGACGGTCAGGTCGATTTCAACGCGGTGTTTTCCAAGATGGCGGCCAACAACTTTGATGGCTGGGCCGTGGTCGAATGGGAGTGCTGTTTGAAGCATCCCGAAGACGGTGCCCGCGAAGGCGCGGCCTTTGTGCGCGACCACATCATTCGCGTGACGGAAAAGGCGTTTGATGACTTTGCCGACACCGGAGCAGATGACGTGACCAACAAACGTATGCTGGGGATCTGAGCCATGACGCGACCAATTCGACTTGGCATGGTGGGCGGTGGGAACGACGCCTTTATTGGCGCGGTACACCGCATCGCCGCGCGTATCGACGGGCAGTTTGATCTGGTGGCGGGGGCCTTGTCCTCGACGCCGGCAAAGGCACAGGCATCCGGCGCGGCGCTTGGGCTTGATCCGGCCCGTACCTATGATGATTTCAAGGCGATGGCGATCCGCGAGGCGCGATTGAAAGACGGCATCGAGGCCGTGGCCATCGTGACGCCGAACCATGTGCATTATCCGGCGGCGCGGGAGTTTCTCAAACGCGGTATCCACGTGATCTGCGACAAACCGCTGACCTCTAATTTGCCGGACGCGCGCAAATTGGCGAAGGCGGTGGAAAGCTCGGAGGCGCTGTTCATTCTGACGCACAATTACACTGGGTATCCTCTGATGCGCCAAGCGCGGCAAATGGTGGCGGACGGCGCGCTGGGCGACATTCGCGTGGTGCAGGTGGAGTACCCGCAAGACTGGCTGACCGAGGCGCAGGACGGTGACAACAAACAGGCCGCATGGCGCACAGATCCGGCGCGGTCTGGCGCCGGTGGGTCAACCGGTGACATCGGCACGCATGCCTTCAATCTGGCATGTTTTGTTTCCGGTCTGACACCCGAAGCGCTGAGCGCGGATTTGCAAAGTTTTGTGGCAGGAAGGCAAGTCGACGACAACGCCCATGTGATGCTGCGTTTTCAAGGTGGTGCGCGGGGGATGCTTTGGTGTTCCCAAGTCGCGCCGGGCAATGAAAATGCGCTCAAGCTGCGGGTATACGGCTCCAAAGGCGGCATCGAGTGGGCGCAGGAAAACCCAAACCAGATGCTGTTCACCGAGTTTGGCAAGCCGACGCAAATCCTGACCCGCGCTGGGTCCGGCATGGGGGCGGCGTTTGAAGACCTGACCCGCACGCCCGGTGGCCACCCTGAAGGATACCTTGAGGCTTTTGCCAACCTTTATGCGCAAACGGCTGACGTGATCCGTGCGCATACACCGGGGGCAAGTTTGCCGTCAGACCCACCACTTCCCGGGATTTCCGACGGATTGGCCGGCGTGCAATTTGTCGATGCCTGCGTGACCAGTTCCCGCAAAAACGCCGGTTGGGTCTCGCTGGGGTAAGACTAAGCGACAAAAAGGCGAGGGGCGGGTCCTTGCTGGCCCGCTTCGTTTTGTGCGCAACCCTTGTCAACAAGGCCCATGCCCACTAGAGGTGACGCAAATTCGCGCTGCGCCATTTGGGGCGCGGCAATTGCTGTCCTTTCAAGAAACGCTGGTGTCATGTCCAACATCGTTGATCGCATTTTTCCCAATCCCCTGCCCACACCCGAAGAGCTTGCAGACCGTTTTCCGGCTCGCGACCTGCCTGAGGGCGCGATGGTTACGCGGGTGGGGCCAAGCCCGACCGGTTTCATGCACATCGGCACGCTTTATGTGGGCCGTATCTGTGCCCATTTCGCACGTGAAACTGGTGGGGTGTCGATCTTGCGGATTGAAGACACCGACAAGAAACGCGAAGTCGAAGGCGCGGTGGATTTCATCACCCACGCCTTTGACCATTTTGGCGTGACGTTTGACGAAGGCGTCGACACCGAAGGCAAAGACAAAGGCGCCTATGGCCCTTATCGCCAAAGCCAACGCATGGAAATCTATCAGGCCTACGTCAAACATCTGTTGGCGACCGGCAAAGCCTATCCGTGTTTTGCCTCGGGCGAAGAGCTTGACGCGATGCGCGACAAGCAGCAGTTGCGCAAGATGCGTACGGGGTATTATGGCGTTTGGGCTGAATGGCGTGATCGCCCCGAAGAGGACGTGCTCGCGGCATTGGATGCGGGCACACCTTTCGTGATCCGTTTCCGCTCCGAAGGCAAAATCGAGCGCAAGATGAAGTTCGAGGACTTGCTCTTTGGTGAACGTAAACTGCCGGAGAACGATCAGGACATCGTGATCATGAAGGCCGACGGCCTGCCGACTTATCACTTTGCCCATGCGGTCGATGACCACCTGATGGGCACCACCCACGTTATTCGTGGTGACGAATGGCTGTCGTCGATCCCGACGCATTTGCAGCTTTTCGAGGCGCTGGGCTGGGACGTACCGGAATATGCGCACATTGCACCGATCAACAAGATGGACGGCACCTCGCGCCGCAAACTGTCCAAGCGCAAAGACCCCGAGGCAAGCGTCGGCTACTTTGAGGAGTTGGGCTATTCCAACGAGGCGGTGCTGGATTATCTGATGACGCTGGCGGATGCCAACTTTGAGGACTGGTCCAAAGAGAACCCCGAGACATCGTCGTGGGAATTCCCGCTGACGATGCGCGGCCTCAAAGGCAGCAGCGGGCCTTTGTTTGATTTCGAGAAACTCGGCCACATCAGCCGCAACTTTGTCTCGACCCTCAAGAGCGACGAACTTTATGACCGTGTGCTGCCTTGGGCAAAGACCCATGACGCCGATCTCGCGGCCTTGATGACGGCGGATCCTGATCGGTCCCGCGCCATTATGGCGATTGAACGCGATGAGGCGCAGAACCCGCGCAAGGACATCGAAAAGTGGAGCGACGTTAAGGGCGAGCTGGCCTATTTCTTTGATGACCGCTTTGCCCTGACCGCTGATGAAGCGCGGGCGATGCTGGATTATCTGAGCGCGAATGAATTGGCGGTGTTGGTGTCAGAATTCCTTGAAGGCTATGATCCTGCCGATGACAACGAGACCTGGTTTGGAAAAATGAAGGAACTGGGCGGCAAGCACGGATTTGCCCTGCGCCCCAAGGATTTCAAGAAAAATCCGGACGATTACAAAGGCACCGTGGCGCATGTGGCCAAGATTTTCCGCGTGTTGCTGGCTGGCAAGGAGCGCTCGCCGGACCTCTATTCCATCATGCAGGTGATGGGACCGGAACAGGTCAAGGCGCGGGCATCTTTGGTGCTCTGAGCTTTCTAAACTATTGATAATGATGTGAAAGGCAGGGTTTTTGGCCCTGCCTTTTGCGTTTCTGACTGCAAAGGTGACGGAAAGTCACTTTGCAAATAGCTGGACCGCGCGCCACAACGGCTGCTTCATTGGGGCCATTGGAGCGTGGCGACGTTTGGGAGAACGTCAACGCGATCATTGGGGAGGGACTGTTGTGAGCTATGATTTTGTAATTGTCGGGGGCGGCTCTGCGGGGGCCACGATTGCGTCACGGCTGAGCGAAGATCCAAAGACAAAGGTTTGTTTGCTTGAGGCAGGCGGCAAAGGTGACGGCATTTTGGTGCGTGCGCCGATTGGCGTGGTCGCGATGTTGCCGGGCTATGGCAAGATCAACAACTGGGCCTTTGAGACGGTGCCGCAAAAGGGGTTGAACGGCCGCAAAGGCTATCAGCCGCGCGGCAAGGCGCTGGGCGGGTCAAGCGCGATCAATGCGATGCTGTATGTGCGCGGCCAGCGGCAGGATTATGATGGCTGGGCCGATTTAGGCTGTGAAGGTTGGGGGTGGGATGCGGTGCTGCCGTATTTCAAAAAGGCCGAGAACAACGTCAACGGCGCGGATGATTTTCACGGCGATTCCGGGCCCTTACACGTGTCCAATGCCAAAGCTCCGCGGCCTATATCCCGCGCATTTGTCGAGGCCAGTGGCGAGACGCAGGTCCGCGAGACGGCGGATTTCAACGACGGCGACAACGAAGGGGCGGGGCTCTATCAAACCACGCTGTTTCACGCGCCTGAAAAGAACGGGGAGCGGTGTTCCGCAGCGGCGGGCTATCTGCATCCGGTGATCGATGCGCGACCCAACCTGACCGTGATTACAGGAGCGCATGCAACCAAAGTGTTGCTGGAGGGCAAACGCGCGGTTGGCGTGGCCTATCGCCAAGGTCGCAAGGATCTTGAGGTGCTGGCTGACAAAGAGGTGATCCTGTGCGGCGGTGCATTCCAAAGTCCGCAACTGTTGCAGCTATCGGGCATTGGCCGGGCCGAGGACATCACGCCACACGGCATAGACATGCAACATGAGTTGGCCGGTGTGGGGCAAAACCTGCAGGACCATATCGATTTTGTCTTGGCCTACAAAACCAAGGACACCGACAACGTCGGCATTGGTGTGCGCGCCACCGCCAAGCTGACGCGCGAGATTTTCAAATGGCGCAAGGATGGCAACTCGATGGTCGCCTCCACGCTTGCAGAAGCAGGGTCTTTCTTCAAAACCGACAGCAGCCTTGAGCGCCCCGATGTGCAGACGCATTTTGTGATCTCCATCGTGGATGATCACGCGCGTAAGCTGCATCTTGGTCACGGGTATTCGTGCCATATCTGTGTGTTGCGCCCGCATTCGCGTGGTGAAGTAACGTTGAATTCCGCCGATCCATTGGCGCCGCCCAAGATCGATCCAAATTTCCTTGACGATGCGCGGGACATTCAAACGCTGATCAAAGGCGCCAAGATGACCCGTGCCGTGATGGACGCGCCGGCGCTGGCGAAATACAAACACAAAGAGCTGTTTGGTCTGAACGACGCGATGAGTGACGCCGACTGGGAAGGTCATATTCGCGCGCGCGCGGACACGGTTTATCACCCGGTCGGCACCTGTAAAATGGGGGTGGATGAGATGGCCGTGGTAGATCCGCAACTGCGGGTGCATGGGTTGGAAGGGTTGCGCGTGGCAGACGCGTCGGTGATGCCGACGCTGGTCAGCGGCAACACCAATGCGCCAACCATCATGATTGGCGAAAAATGCGCCGACATGATCAAAGCAGCGCAAGCCTAGGTCAGATCAGCTCTCGTTAGTTTCTTCAGATGGCGGGGGAGTCTCGCCGTCTGCGGGGATTGCCTCAGCCTCTTTGCGGTTGCCCGGCTTTGCTGCGCGTGGCGCGACAGGTTCAATTTGAAGAATGCTAAGTATCCAGCCGATCACAGCGGCAAAGAAAGTGACGGCAATGACCAGTGCCGGCTCCACAAACAGCCGGTCAAACAGCGTTAGAGACAAGCGGTTGCCTGCCACGCGCGACGGTCCGCCAGGCTGTATCATGTCAACAGCGTAGGCTTCGGTCGACACGTTGACCTTGTACATCTCTCCGTCGAAATGCACCTGACCCCACATCAATGAGGTGAATTCCTTGCCCGATGCTTTCTGAAGGCCGCGCAATGTGGCACCGCCGGGGATCGGTGTGGCATCGCGATTGGGGCGGTATACCCGTCGACAACCGGTCGCGGACAACATTGTGAGAGGCCCGCAAAGCGTTTCGCGCACCAAAATTTCGATACTGCCGCTGGTGAATTCCAGATCGGTGCTGGGCCGCCAGTTGCCGTCGGTATTGGCCACCAATCGGCGTCCGATATAGCCCGGACCATCGATCGGAATTGGCTCGCCTCGCGGACCGAAGGCAACTTCCGTTTGCTTCGCCTTCGGCTCGTCGCGCGCACCCGAGTCGGCATTTTCTGATTTCCGACAGCTTTCATCTTCAACAATGACGACGTGTTGATCAAACGTCAGACTGCCAGTTGGTTGCTCTTTATCCAGCAGAAAAACGTCAACAGGCGCATCAGCGCCCGAAATCACATATTCGGCCCCCGCGAAGTCCAAAGCGGCAAGGGGAACGAGTTCCTTGTTCGGGACGAATTGCCGCGCGGACGGGCCCGTCGCAATGAAGACGCGCGTCCAATTCAGGAACCGATCGAAGTAAGTCTGACGTTTCTTGTATTCGTCACCTTTGGCCGCGCGAATCTGCAGACGTTGCAGCCCGTTCAAAACGTCAAATTCCATAACAGCGCCGTGTTGCGGCTCTAAATGTCCGCTGACACAATGGGCGTCAGTAACTTCTGCCGAGTCCGGCGATTTTCTTACGACCTCTTTATTTCCGCTGGTTATCCGAACGCCGGAGACAAACAGCATCGCCTGCTCACTGTTTGTGACCTGATATTCAAATCGGGACGTTTCCGCCTCAATCAGGAAGTAGTCGCCGCGGTGGCCGCCAATGCGGACCGCCGTGAAAAGCAAAAGCGCCAGGCCAATACCAAAAAGCGTCAGGGAGGCTGAAATTTGCAAGGCCGGTAAGAAAGCTTCTACCCGATCTTTGATATTGTCGCGTGGGACTTTGGTGTCTTCAGAGCTTTTTTTCATGTATCAGTTTGGTAGTCTAGGAAGGGCCAAACGGGCGCGGTGAGTGCTTTCTTCGCCCAGAGACGTCACGGCCACGCTCAGTTCCCAAAGGCGATGTTTGTCTGTGCCGATGTCTTTCAAGGCGATTGAGCAGTCATAGCCGCTTTCTACGCGCACGCTCGGCGCGCAGCTCAGCGGGGTTGGATCGGCTAGGTCGCCAGCCTCCGACAAAACGCCAGCCAAAGTCGGAGCAACGGTGCCGGAGCCAACTTCGAGCACGACCAACAACGTGTCTGGGTCACGTGTCAGGCTGACAGGAACATAATACGACGAGCGTCCTGCAAGGCAGTCCAAAGCCACCATTGCGCGCATCAACAACATGTCTTCGGAGTATTCGCTTTTAACGTCCGGATGCTTTGATTCATAAGCTGCATTGATTAGGTCTGGGGCTGTGCTGTCACGGACAAATTGCTCTGCTTTGGTGCCGCCTGTCGCAGTGTAGTATCCGTTGATTGTGCGCACTTCGGCACAGATTTTGACCTTGTCGCTGTGTTTCGCGGCGACGTCACCCGGCAGGACAATGGGCGCCAAAAGCAGCTCGCTAAGTGTGACGGTCTCTACGGTATCAGAAAAGTCGGGTGTTTTCTTTTGCTGGGTCAATTGAATGCCGGCAAACAGGCGGTTGGTGCGGATGCTGTGCTTGTGATTGCCAGACATCGTGCCTTTACCCGCCTCCACATGTTCCGTCATCGAAAAGGCGCCAGCAGGGCGCAGGTCGACGAATTCGGCTTGTGCCGTGGCAGCCCAAGTCGCGACAAGGGCAGTCAGAAATGGTCGTGTGAAATTGATCATGTCAGTCTCCCTAAAACTCGATTCCCTTGAAACCGGATTTTTTGCCTTCGGCTTCCTCGTTCTTCCAGGAGAATACCAGTTTGTGGCCCGGCTCGTCGAAATATTGCGCCAAAACGCCACTGAAATCTGACAATTGCTTAAATCGTAGCTTTTCGCGGCCTTCGGGGTTGGACACGGTGACGCGGGTAATCAGATCGCCTCGTCCAAACAGAGCATCAGGCGTGGTTTGGACAACGATCACGCCGCCGAGGCTGCTGTCAAAACCTAGTTTTTCGATGCCCAAATCCGCCAAGGCTGCAGCAAGGATGCAGGCGCGGGCCTGCGGATTGCTGGCGATGCCCGTTTGCGCCCGCAACGCGAGCGCCTCTTGCAGGCTGTCGGGGGCAAAGCGGCAGACCTGAGGATCGTGACGCCAATCGGTGCCGAGACTGGTCGACGACAGCGTGCCGGACACATCGGCCAGATTGAACTGTCCGTTGATCGTGTCAAACAGCACGTGGGGGATCTGCAGTCCCTGACGGCCGGGCATGTTGCGGAAATCAGCAGCGCGTCGACTTATCTTTTCGACCTCAATACGGGTTTCCGCAAACACCGACAAAAGCGGCTGGTCGTTTTCCATGAAAGACAGGAACGCGCGAGAGAACACCGAATGCACGACCACGTCGCCGCCGCCCAGATCAAAGCCGTCGTTTTCACCTTCAAGGTCGGGGCTGTCGATAAAATCAAACGCCACGCCTTTAGGCGAGGAGCTGTAAAGCACCAGCACTTCTTCGACCGAGGTGTCAAAGCGCGGCTTGGTCGGCGCAAGGTCCGCGCCGTCCACCAGCGCTTCGTCACCGCAGGCATTAATGATCAGGATAATGCGGGCGGGATTGGCTTCTGCAAGGCGCGCGACCACGTCGCTAAGTTTGATGCTGCCAGCGCGCATGTCGCCCACAGAGGCATAGCGTTCGCCGTCGTCCGGCACGCCAACCAGAAAGTTTGATTTGCCCTGCGAAAAGCCGTGGCCGTTGAACACAAACACCACTTCCGAGCCGGAGGTGATTTGGCGCGCAGCGGCGTCCAGATCATTTTGCAAGCTGGCGGCGGTTCGGTCGAATGGAACGTCGTTAAGAACGTCCCAGCCCATGCCATCCAGTACATCGGCATATTTGGACGCGTCATGGCGCGGTGAATAAAGGTTGAGCGAGGAGCTTTCGATCATTTGCCCGTCGGCACGGCGTTCATAGGCGCTGTTGCCGACCACAAAGGCAAAGCGGTCCGGCGCAGATTGCGCAAAAACCGGAACAGCACAAAGGCTCGCCGTCAGTGCGAATAACGTAGTCTTTAGCCAGAGTGTCGTGCGGCGCAGCATGGATCACCTTTTGCCAGCGAGGGCTGCATTGGAACAGGTGTAGCTATCGGCCCGATTGTGACCGCTAACCGGATCCACTTCGCGCCACTTGGGGTGGCCGCCGTTGGGCGATTGCCGCAGGTCAAGGCCTTCAACAATATTGCGGGTCAGTTTTTCGATCTGGGTGCAATACGGGTTGTCTACGTCGTAATCAAACGCCACCAGCAACGCGGTCACAGCCATGGTGCGCACGTCGCGATCGAGCCAAGGATAGTGCAGTTTACTAAGGATAGCTGGGCGGTACGGCGACTCTCGGTCATTATACAATTCCGGAAGATCCACCGGCAACAAAGTTACATCTCCGCCCGCCTGAATAGAGCGCCCCACGTCGCTGGGCGCGCCGGAAACACTAAAGAAAACTTCATAACCGCCCTCACCGAGATAAGGTAGGCCCGGTTCGACTTCGGAGTTCCCCCAGTTCAGGGTTCTCTCGGCATGGCCCATTTGTTCGTAAAGCCAGCGCGCGGTCAGGTTGGTGCCACTTTTATCTGCGCCGGCGTTGACGTCCCAATCGCCTTCCATCAGTGCCTCGATGGACGGAATGTTGTATTTCGCGCGGGTGAAGACGTGGATTTCTTCGCCATAAAGCGGCATCACCACTTTGATGCGGTCCACGATGCTTTCCAGCACGGCATCGCCTTTGGCGCGGGCGCGAAGTTGTTCCAGCACGTCGGCCTGCACAAAGGCAAGCTGATAGAATTTTTGTTCAGACGGGCCTTCGTATCCAATGAGACGTCGCAGGTTTTGGACGGAGCCCTCGCTGGTCGCGATCTCGAGCGGCACATCGCTAGGCATCATCTGTTGGATTTCCTGCGCGAATTGATAGTACGTCCCGTCGGCTCCGCCAGTTGTGATGGTCAGAACGGGCACATCTTCTTGGGCCTGTGCCAGAGGTGCCGCGCCAAACGTCACGGACAATGCCAGAGCCAGCGTGGTGGCGGAACATGTCGCAGCCTTCACAAGACGGCGCGGAAGGTCAAAGCAAGTCAAATTGGCCATCGGATCCTCTATTTCGTTCTGAAATCTGAAACGGTTGCATACCCCACACCCAAAGACGGATGTACCACCATAAGGTGATCGGGGTCAGCGGTTTTTATTATAATGACGGTTTCATTCGGGCGGGTTACCTCGCCCAAAGTGTCCGCGTTTTCGTCAGCAGTAACCCGCAGCGCCACGCCTTGTGGCGCCTGCGCGAAGGCCAGCGACGTGATGGTGGGCGCATCGGGAGCAGCATCAAGCGCCGCCGACAGGCGCCCCATAAGATCGATGCGTACCATAGCCGCATCAAGCGCCTGCAACGTTTGCGCCATCGCCTCGAGGTCCTGCGGATCTGCGGCTGGGCTGACGTTGTCTTGGTGCCGTGAGAGATCTTGGAATTTCGCGCGAAGATCGGCAATTTGACCTGCCAGAGTCTCCCGCTCTGCCTTCAGGCTAGCGAGCTGAGCCTGAAGCGTGCCCAGAATATCGGAGCCCAAATCGGGTGCGTTGCAGTGAAAGGTGAACTTGCCACGTTCAAGGTCCGGCAATGTATCGCAGTTGGTGCTTGGCGGGCGATCCAGCCAATCCCAAATCTGCGATTGCGCCCGCTTTACGCGGCTCACCCTCGCCTCTTCTCTTGTCGCGAGAAACTCCGGAAGGTCGAAGCGTAAGTATTGGAACCTGCAGTCCTGAAACTTGCCGCGTTCCAGAACCGGCAGGTCATCGCAGACCACTGCGGGTGACGGGCCCATAGCGTCAAGCACCGATGTGCCTTTGTCGTCCTGAGCAAAAACCGCTCCAGTGCTAAGAATGACTACAAAAGGGGAAAGCTGAAATAGCCCCAAAAATCTCAATTTTTTAAACCTGTTAAGAGTGTTGCGACGCAGGATTTCCCTGACTATTCTCGACATTGCTAAGATTTACAATTGATTCTTTATAATATGAGATTTGATGCAGGGCTTGATAAAACAGGGTTTGGTGGCGGTGTTTGTGGTTCTGGGAGCGGTAGCTTTGCCCGTGGGAACGTCGTCATTTGCACTGGCACAAGCCCTGACCGACGGTGACATGGACGAGCTGTCGCTGACAAAGTTTGACACGATCATCGAAGATATTGAGCGCCGCGTGGAGTTGGTCCGGGTCGGCTCGGTTGGGCTTCAGAACGATTCAAAACCTGCGCAGAGTTCCGCAGAATCGGACGTGGTGGCTATTCCTGCAACAAGCCGGTCGCGCACAAACCCATCGTGTTTTCAGGACAGTGATTATGGCCTGACTTCGCCAGAGCTGCTGGATGCTTATTTCGGCGACGTCGAAACAGCCGTCAAAGACGCCGGTTCGTTTTTGACATCCTTTGCCGGACTGAAAGCGTTGAACAAACAGGGTAACTGCCCCTCGTTCATGACGGATATTCTGAAAGAAGCCAAAGCCCGGCTGGCGGATGTGCCGCGCGTCGAGTTGTTGGACGTCACTTATCATCTGGAGAGTTGCTGGCCCGACAGCGGTGTTTTGGACAGCGCGGGGGCAGAGTTGGACATGGATCAGAAATACGGCAGCGCCCGCCAGATGCTGAGCCTTTACGGGGACGCTCAACGCATCTTTCGGGAGGCGGCGGGATGGTGCGAGTGAGCAAGACGCTGATGCGCGCGGCGCAATTTTTGGTTGTAGCTTTGGCCTTGTCGTTTGCGGGTGCGACAACCGCGGTGGCGCAACAACCTGACGCAGTTCGCGAAATCAACGGGCTGGTAAACGAAGCATTTGGCGAACTGTCGCATGTGCGTGACACGATTTACAAAACCCGTCGCCGTTTGTCTGAATGGGAAGCAGAAATGGCGCGTGGTGTGGTGCAGCCGGCATCCAGTTTGGGCGTGCCGACGTCTGGTGGTGTCGTAGGACAACAGATTGCGGCGCATCCGATGATCAGCAATGCCACACGCGATTGTCAGGATGAATTGCGGGCCTTGGGCATGGCGGACCAGTTTGCCGATCCGGTACGGGCGCTGACTTGCGCGCAAAATCTGTCTCCACGTATTCGGTTTCCCGTCGAAATGGAGTGTGCGTCCCTGTTCTGGACAACAGGGGCAAACGGCCAACTGAGGCTGACGGGACACGTTCAAAGCGGCAAGGACCGTCAGGCGCTGTCAAAGCGGTTCAGCCCCGAAATTCTTGCGACGGTAAAGGAAGTGCCGTACCCGGCCTGTGCGGCGGTGACGGCCTTGGAAATACCGATGACTTCGGACTTGAAACCAAAGGTCCGGATGCTGTCCAACCAGACACGCATTCCCTTCAACGAAAGTCTCGCGTTTGAGGTGGTGACCCCGGATTTCTATGCCTTCCTGTATCTGGTGTATCTTCAGGCCGACGGATCGGTTGTGAATCTGTTGCCTAAGCGCGGGCTGATGCGCGCGCAACATGCGCCCAACACCCAACTTCTGTTTGGTGACGGCCGCGACGGGCGCCGCACGTTTACCGCCACGGCGCCGGCCGGGGCCGAGGCGATTGTCGCGCTGGCCTCGCGCAGCCCGATTGATCTGTTGGATGATCTGGAGCAGGGCACCGCAGGACAGTATGCCCAAAGCGGCTCACAGACTCTGACGCAGCCGCAGTTTTTGAAAATTCTGGATTTGGCGGCAAATCAAACGGTGCAAAATAGCACGGAGCGGCGTGAAATTTCGGCTGAAGTTTTGTATCTAAACGTGATACCTTAACACCGTAGGGTTGAATTTGAGATTTTGAGGGGAATTGATTAATGCGCTTTGGGACCGTTGTTATTGCACTTTGTGCGGCCATTGGACTGGCCACACCAGGGTTTGCACAGGTTGTAAAAAGTCAGTCCATTATCCAGCAATTGACGCCACAGAATACAGGGCCGCAAGTGCGGTCTATGTCGCCTATTGCCAAGCGCGGCATTGATATTCAGGGGCAGTTGCCCACCGAAATCGACTTACCCTCGGTCAGCTTGACGGTGAATTTTGAACTGGGGTCTGCCTATTTGACCACGGACGGAATGCTTGCACTGCGGTCGCTGGCCAAAGCGTTGCACGATCCCACCCTGACCGGCATGACCTTTCAGATTGCAGGTCACACTGATGGACGTGGCGATCATGCGTTTAACATGAAGTTATCGGACGCGCGGGCGCGCACGGTGGTTGAGCATTTGACCACGATTTACGACGTGCCCGTCGGGCAGTTGATCCCGATCGGATACGGCATGTCGCGTCCGATGGATCCCGCGAATTTGATGAACCCACTCAACCGACGGGTGGAAATCATCAATCTGGAACCTTTGTCATGATGGCCGTTTTTGTAAGGAGTGAGCATATGGGTAACCTGGTGATCAAAAGCCTGATTTGGATGGTCGCAGCGTTTGGGTTTGTAACTGCGTCACACGCGGCGACAGAAAAAAGATTGGCGCTGGTTGTGGGCAACGGCGCCTATCAACATGCGTCACCTTTGGCCAATCCGGTCAATGATGCCCGGGCGATCGCTCAAAAGTTGAGCGACCTCGGGTTTGAGACCTATGTAGGCTATGACCTCGACAAAATGGGCATGGAAGGCCTTTTGCGTAAATTTGCGCGAGCGTCGCGTGAAAGTGACGTGAACCTGTTTTTCTACGCCGGTCACGGCATGAGCGTGGACGGGATCAACTACCTTGTGCCGATTGATGCGGCCTTTGAGGATGACACTGCGTTGGATTTTGAGGCGGTGCCGGTTGATTTCGTAACCCGCCAGATGTCAGTGTCAGACGCGGTGAATTTGGTGTTTTTGGATGCCTGTCGCGACAACCCATTATCCAAAACCCTGTCCCGCTCGATGGGCGCGACACGGTCGGCTGCGGTTTCCAACGGCCTGTCTGAGATGAAAATCCAAAATCCCGGCAAGGGCATGGCGATTGCCTTTGCTACCAGCCCGGGTGATGTGGCTTTGGATGGGGATGGCCACAACTCCCCGTTTACCTCGGCGTTGTTGAACCATCTGGACGCGGAAAATACTGACATTGCAGAGGTGTTCACGCGGGTGACCGGAGATGTATACCGATCCACCAATCAGGCCCAACGGCCTTGGTTGAACGTGTCCCTGACCGGGCCTGTTATGCTAAATCCGGTGACCGATGCTGAATCTGCCCAACCTTTGAGCGTGGCCGCGGACAGCACCGGGACCACGCCTGCCACAACCAGTTCTGCTATGCTGGAAGAGCAAAAGATGTTGTTTGACCTTGCCCGCGAAACCGGTGACGTGGAGGACTTCAAAGCCTATCTGGAGACTTTTCCCAACGGGCTTTACGCCAACAATGTCCGTCGTTCGATCCGCAAGATTGAAAGTGAACAAGGCGTCGGTGTCGTGGCCAGTGCGCGGGCGACCAGTGGCGGATCTATTCAAGTTGTGGGCAATGGGCTGTCGTCGTCCAAAGCAGACGCGATTGACGAAAACGGACCGCTGATCCTGCCGGTCTCCACCAATCTGAGGGCAAAGCCAAGCTCGGAGTATTCGGAAAGCCTGATGACTTTGGATCGCTCAACCAAAGGCAACATTCAGGCGCGCCTGAATGCGACAGGTCAGAATGTCGGCGGTGTTGACGGTCAATGGGGCGGTAAAACCCGACGCGGTATTGCTGGCTGGCAAACTGTCAACGGTCTGCAGCCCACGGGCTACCTCAATCAGTCTCAATATGAGCTTTTGATGACCCAGACCGAAGGGCTCTACACGCCGTATTCCGCGCCCGTGGCTCGGGCAACGTCGGGCACTTCGTCCAAAAAACGCCGCTCAAACCAGAACGGCAACGCATTGGGCGCAGCTATTTTGGGCGTGACGATTGGCACCATTCTGTCCAAGTAAGGGATCGGGACCAAAAACCAAAAGGCGTCGGAGCAATCTCCGGCGCTTTTTTTGTAGCTGGGAAAGAGGCGGTTACTGATTCACCGCTCCGTGCGTATCCCATGGGCGCTGCGTCGGCCGTTTGCCTGTCTGCGCTGATTGGATCATCGCGTCGTGGTCGCGCAGCATTTTGACGATGTTGTCAAAGGCTTGCCGAACCGCGCGGGTCGAATATTTCAAATTGGTGCAAATGGCGTAGTAGCTGACCTCGTGGATGGTGTGGTCAAACAGTGGCACAAGTCGCCCGGTTTCCAATTCATGTTGGCATAGAACCGGATCAGCCAGAATGGCGCCGCGCCCACGCACGGCTGCATCAATCGTCATGGCGAAGTCATCATAAAAAGTGTTGGCGCAGCCGGCACTTGAAGAGCCGGCAAACTCAACCAGCCACGAATTCCAACTGTCCCGATCCGCGCCGTGCAGAAGCGGGAGCTGACGCAGATCCAAAGGCCGCTTGGGACGCTCAAAGTTTTCCAGCAGGGAGGGGGCGCATGCCGGGAACCCATGCACATCCAGAAGGTGTTCGCGGGTGACATTGCGCCATTCACTGTGTTTGGTGTGATCGATCACAATGTCAGCGGAGTCAGGAAACGCCGTCTGGTTGAAGGCTGTGGTTTTGACGTCCAATGTTATGCCCGGCGCCGCCGCTCGTGCCACTTCGTCCAAAGGCATCATCACCTTAGAAAAGAATGCAGGGTCGCAATGCAGGACCAGGTGTTCGCCGGGCGCGCGCCGCTGCAAAAGGTCGGTTGTGTCATTCATCAGGTCCAAAGCGCGGCCGTAGCCTTCAAGCAATTGGCTCCCTGCAGAATTCAAAATGAGGCGTCCTTTGACACGGGAAAACAGCTGCTGTTCAAACCATTCCTCAAGGTGCTTGAGTTGCTGGCTCACAGCGCTGTGCGTCACGTTCAACTCATCCGCAGCATGGCCAAGGTGTTGGTGCCGCGCGACGGCTTCGAACGCGCGAATGGCGTTCAATGGAGGCATGTTTCGGTGCATCAGCCGCGCCTGTTATGAAAGATCAGATTTGCGATGCCTTCAGGTTACAGGTCAGCCACCAAGAGTCCAGTTCACCCGTCCCTGCGGGCTCTCATGAGGGGGAAAGCGCCGACGACTTGGTTGGCTGGTTTTTGGGAACCATGCGGCGGACCGAATATTCAATGAACAAGAAAGACCCAAGAATCCCCCCAAGGATCGGCGCGCTGTCGCCAAGGTCGATCACGCCAAACATGATATCGGGAAAAGCAAAGACGAGGCAGGAAACCACCAGCACCAGACCCTGCATCAACGCGACCGTCCAGACGCCAAATTTTCCGCCGGGCACACGGAAGGGGCGCGGCGTGTCAGCATGTGTTTCGCGCAGTTTCACGAAGGATGCGATCATGAAGAAGTAGGTCACAAACAGAAGGAAACTGGCAAATGCGAAAAGACTCCAGAAAAGTTCGTCTGCTGACCCCGACATCAGCCCGTAGACCACAAGGGCGATGGTGGCGACAACACCCGTCAGAAGATTGGCCCCGACCGGACTTCCAGACGCGTTGCGCTTGCCAAAGATGGCGGGCATTTCCTTGCCGTCGGCGCCTTCGGCTGCGGCGCGCGACGACGCCATGAGCCACGGCACGATGTAAACCATCAACGCCGCAATCGCGACCAGAGACATCGACACAGTCAAGGCGCGGCCCGCGGCGGAGTCGCCAAACAAGATTGAGAAGGTCTGTGTGATGCCACCTACGAGACTTAGTTCGTTGGTGGGCAAGGCCACCATGATTGCACCAATTGCCAAGCTGTAGAGCACGAGAATAAAACTTACGGCAAGAAACAAACCCAGCGGAATATTGCGTCGCGGGTTTCGCAGCGAGCCGCCAAGGCAGGCCACGGTTTCCGCGCCAACAATCAGATAGACCAATGTCGGAGCATAGCGGAAGCCTTCGTCAAAGCGGGGCATCATTGTCTCAAGAGAGATTTCATTCGCCGCGCCATGGGTGCTTACGAAATTGATGCCGCCAATGATCAAAGCCATGAGAACGATCACTTTGGCAGTGCCGCCGACATAGTTCACCATGTTGCTGGTCGCCGCAGGCGCGTTGCAAATGAACACTGTGATCCAGACCATCGCGATGGCGATAAAGATCTGTACCCAGACAGACGCGTCGGGGAAAAACAGCAAAGACAATATGCCAGAAGCGATCAGATAAACGGCGGGCATCCAGAACGGCACGTTGATCCAGTAAAACCAGCCGACGCGGGCTGCATGGCGCGGCCCAAGCGCCTTGTGGGCCCAATCATAGATCGCGCCGTCTGATGGAAAAGCGGTGCCCAACTCGGACGTCATGAGAAGGTTCGGGATCAGGAAAAGTACGATAACAACGACCCACCACCCGAAAACAGACGGGCCAACGGCGGCGGTTGCAGCCAACCCGTCAAAGCCAATCATGCCTGAAAAGACAAAGAAGATAATGCCGAGCAGACCAATTTTCTTAGCAGGGGCGCTTTCCATAGGTATCCTTGTCTGCGGAAGATAAAGGTGTTTGGCCATCAAACAGTTTCTGACACCGATAATGGATCAACTAGCTTGGAAGCGAAGCAAATACAAAAGCAAAATGCCGGACCTAAGCCCGGCATTTCTTGATGTTTGCGAGATCAAACAGCCGGAACCTGCTGTGTGATGCAGTGGACATTTCCGCCACCCAGCAAGATTTCGCGGGCTTGAACGCCAACGATTTCGTGCTCTGGGAAGGCTTCCTGAAGCACTTTGCGCGCTTCTACGTCCCATTTCTCATCCAGCAGTGGCAGGATGATGCGGCCGTTGGTGATCAGGAAGTTGGCGTAAGAACCGGCCATACGCTCGCCTGCTTCACGCTCCATTCCGTCGGACATGTCGATGCCTGCGGCCTCTTCTTCGGTAAAGTGAAGCGGGCCGGGGATGTGCACCTTGTGGACTTTGATGTTGCGGCCTTTGGCATCGGTTGCGTTGCTCAAGAAGGCAAGGGCGCGTTGGCTGATCTCATATTGGGGATCAGTCTTGTCCTCAGTCCAGCTCAGGATGACTTCGCCGGGGCGGACAACGTGCAACAGGTTGTCGATATGTCCGTTGGTTTCATCGTTAAACAGTCCGTCAGGCAGCCACAGAACCTTTTCAACGCCAAGGTGATCTTTGAGCGATTGCTCGATCTCTTCCTTGGACATGTCGGGGTTACGAGACGCATGCAGCAGGCATTCTTCGTTGGTATAAAGCGTGCCGTCGCCGTCAGTGTGGATCGAACCGCCTTCCAGTACAAAGCCAGCTTTGTAGCTGTCGTCGCGGTGGATGTCGCAGATTTTGCCAGCAACCTGGTTATCTTTGTCCCATGGCGCATACAGACCGTCAACAAAGCCGCCCCATGCGTTGAATTCCCATTGAACGCCGCGACGCTCACCGTTGCCATTCACGACGTAGCTTGGTGCGATGTCACGCATCCAGCTGTCGTTCGTAGACATTTCCACGACTCGGATGTTTTCAGGCAGACGCGAGCGGGCGTTGTCATATTGGGCGGCAGAAACGGTCATGGTGACCGGGGTGACTTCGGCGATTGCTTTGGCAACTTCGACAAAAGTCGCTTGTGCGGGCTTGGCACCATTGCGCCAGTTGTCGTTACGCTCGGGCCACGCCATCCAGATTTCGTCGTGACGGGCATCTTCTGCGGGCATGAAAAAGCCATCGGCTGCGGGGGTGGATGTATGAACTTTGCTCATGTCAAAAATCCTAAGGGGCTGGGGAGAGGGTAAGGCTGGCGGCGTGTGCCGCCAACCTTTTGTTTTCGTTACTCAGCAGGAACAGAAGCGGCGTGTTCCTTGTTGGCTTTCCAGATCAGGACTTCGCCACCAATCACAGCCAGCAAGAGGCCGGAACCAACGGTGTAGAAGTATTCCATGTCCATGCCGACGCCGGGTGCCCAGAAGAAGAACACGAGGCCAGTGAGCAGAACGATGGTCGGAATAACCGAGCAGTAGATTGCCATCGGGGTGCCACCTGGGACGGTGTAACCACGCACGGCGTCTTTGTCGGTCAGACGCAGTTTCAGGAAGGCCGGGAACATCATGACATAAGATGCCAGAAGCCCGATTGCGCCAAGCGAGAAGACGTTCCAGAAGAGGTCTTCGTTGCCAGTCACAGCCACCATCACAAGGTAGGCTACCATAGTTGCGGTACCCAACCAGCCGTTGGCCCAGGATGCTGTTGTCGGCATGCCGGTTTTGTCAGACACTTTGGCAAGAGCTTTGGGCATCAGGCCATGTTCTGCAGCATAAACAACAGTTTGGTTCACACCCATCGCCCATGTCACAACGTTGGACACCAGCGTGTAGAGCACCATGATACCAACAACATAGACCAGAACCTGAGCAGCAGCGGAGTCGCCGAACACCATGATGAACGCGTCGATCACACCCGAGCTGTCGGAGATGTCTGCCAGCGGGATAACGGCGAGGATGCCGAGGGACGCGAGCAGGTAGAAGAAGGTGATCAGGATGCCGCCGAGGATGGTGGCTTTGGGGATGTCGCGGTCGGGGTTTTTGAAGGTCGAGGCCGCGCCTGCGATGATTTCAAAGCCCATGACGTTGAAGATGATGATCGGCAGGTAGGTTGCGCCGTCACCGAAGGAAGGCAAGGTGTCTGCCAGAGTGAACGGGTTTGCGAAACCGTTGGTGAAGCCCACATAGAGACCGCCAACGCCGAGGATGATCATGATCACGGATTTGAAGATCGCGCCGAGTGCAGCAATCCATGTCAGACGTTCCACGTCGAAGGTTGCGATCCAGGAGGTCAACCATGTCATTGCGACCGCAAAGATGGCAATCATGTAGGGGCCAAATTCAATACCTATCATCTGGCCGACGATGATCGCGAACATATAGTAAACTGCGGGAACCCAGAGGCTGTAGTTCACCCAGTAAAGCCAGGATGTGCGGGCTGCGGCGCCGCGACCAAATGCGCGCTGCACCCAGTCGACGATGGCACCCTCGTCTTTGTAGGTGGTGCCGAGTTCGGCAGTCACAAGACCGTAGGGCAAGAAGAAGATGAAGAAGAACAAGACCCACCAACCGATGGCGGACGGTCCGATCATGGCAGACGCTGCAACCGTGTCGATCACGAGGACCGAACTTACGGCAACAAGCAGAATGCCAAACATGTTCACAGATTTTTTCTCTGACATGGTTTTTCCAATTTGAAGTTAAGTGAAATCAGGAAACCCAATAGGGGTTGGTTGAAATGGTTCCTGACAATGGGTGTGGCGGGGGCCGTGGCCCCCACCCGGAGGCGCGCCGCGCTGCGGCGCGCTGTGGTCATTAAACCAGTACGGTTTCTTCGCAGCTTTTGGTCACTGTCGTGCCGGCTGTGCCTTCGAGCATTGCAACTGCATCTTCCAGGTTGCCGACGCAGGACATGCCGCCAGTTGCGTTTGCGAATTCGCAAGCCGCTTCCACTTTCGGGCCCATCGAGCCGTCAGGGAAGTCATAGGCTGCAAAAGTGGCAGGTGTGACAGTGCGAACTGCTTTTTGCTCGTCGGTGCCCCAGTTCAGGTACACGGAGTCCACGTCGGTCAGGATCATCAGCGCATCTGCGTTGATTTCCTGCGCCAGAAGAGACGCGGCGCGGTCTTTGTCGATCACGGCTTCAACACCGTGCAGGGACCCGTCTTCACCAAATGCGGTCGGGATACCACCGCCACCGGCACAGATCACAACAGTGTCGTTTGCGATCAGGTCTTTGATCACTTCGACTTCAAAGATGCGCTTGGGCAGTGGGGAGGCGACAACGCGACGGAAGTATTCGCCGTCTGCTTTGAACTCGTGACCTTTTTCGGCCGCCAGTTTGTCAGCTTGCTCTTTGTTGTAAACCGGACCGATGAACTTGGTCGGGTTCTGGAACGCCGGATCTTTCGGATCGACTTCGATTTGGGTCAGCAAAGTCGCGAATTTTTTCTCGGTCAGCAGGTTGCCGACTTGCTGTTCCAGCATATAGCCGATCTGGCCGATGGATTCCGCGCCCAGAACGTCCAGTGGGTAGGCTTCGACGTCTGTGTAAGCGGACGCCTGCAACGACAGCAGGCCAACTTGGGGGCCGTTGCCGTGTGCGATGACGACTTCGTGGTTTTCCGCAAGTTTGGCCAGCGATTTTGCGGCTGTGCGGATGTTTTGCATTTGGTTTTCAGCAGTCATTGCCTGACCGCGCTCAAGCAGGGCATTGCCGCCGAGAGCTACCACAATTCTCATGTTGCGTTCCTATTTCTAAGAGGAAAGGGGAGTGGGTAAAAGGGGGGGTCCCGCGGCACACAGGGAGGGATGTGCGCCGCGGGCCCGAGACAGATCAGATGCTTGCGAGGAAGCCGGAGATCTTGTCGTCGTGCTGTTTGACCAGCTCGGCGGATGGTTTGCCGAAGTCTTTGTGAGTGAAGTACACCAGCAGAGCCATTTGAGCAGTCAGACGGTTTTCAGCTTCGTCCATGATGACCGAGTCTGGGCCGTCCATGACTTCGCGTGTTGTTTCACGCTGGTCGTTGGCTGGCAGGCAGTGCATGAACATCGACTGTGGGCCTGCGAGGTCCATCAGGCGCTGGTCAACAACGTAGTTAGGCATGAATGTTGCCAGACGCTCTTCTTTTTCGGCTTCTTGACCGAACCAGTAGAAGCTGTCTGCAACCAGAATGTCGAAGCCTTTGACTGCGTCGACATCGTCGGTCATCACAAATGTGCCGCCGTTCTCTTTGCAGTTGTCGTTGATCATTTCCACGATGTCGTCTGAGATGTGGTATTTTGCTGGACCAACGTGGGCATATTCCATGCCGAATTTGGTGCAGATCATTGCCAGCTCGTTGGACACGTTGGTCGCATCGCCGATGAAGGCCACCTTCAGATCGTCGAGTTTTTTGCCTTCGGGCAGGTGCTCAAACATGGTGAAGACGTCAGCCATCATCTGCGTTGGGTGCAGCCAGTCGCACAGACCGTTGATGACAGGAACGGAAGCGCCTTTGGCGAGACCGGCAACGGTTGAGTGTACGTCAACACGCGCCATGATCACGTCAACCATGCGGGACAGAACCTTGCCGGTGTCTTCCAGCGATTCTTTGGAACCCAAGTGGATGTCGTTGGGGGACAGGAACTGAGCGTGGCCGCCAAGGATGGTGGCAGCGGCTTCGAAGGATACACGGGTACGTGTCGAAGGTTGCTCAAAGATCATGCCAACAGTTTTGCCGGCGAACAGCTGAGGCACGGCGTTGTCGCGGCGGGCGTCTTTCAGCATCTTCATCAGGTCGAGGATTTCCTGCAGTTCGGCGCGGGAGAAATCTTGCGTTTTCAGGAAGTGACGCAGGTTTGGTTTTTCGAGGTTTGTTGCGGATGAGGAGGGGAGTTTCATAGTGATCTGTTCCATTCACACGTTGTGACAACTTGGGGACCGTGTCGGCCCGATGTTTCGTGAAGGGCGTGCCAACTTCGAGGGATGAAGTGTTGTCGGTTCCTTCGCCACACAGACTTAGTGACGGAGGCGACACGATTAAATTTCGAAATACTCACACACATGTTAGTTTTTCTAACGTTGTGGTTTTGGGTGGTGAATTATCCGGGGAAAAGTGACGTATTCAAAAAATAAATCAAAATAGTCAAAGACTTGATGCCAATCCGCGTGTGGATTGTATTTAGAATTTCAAACGGAAAAACCGAACCCTTCAGGCGAATTTGCGACTGAGGGGTGAATAATTTGGTTAACGGCCCAACCGTGTGAACCAATTGGTGTCGATGCCAAAAACGAAGCCCCGAATCCGCGGGGAAGGATCACGTAGCATCCATCACATTCAAAGATTTTGTGAACTATTCCAGCGACACAATGGTGCGGCACCAGGACGTGACGGTCGCTAGTAAGACACTGGCCCGTCGGCTTTGTTCAACATCACGCCAAGGATCGGTTTTACCTCGGAAAGGATCTGTTCGACCTTGGTGATTTCCTCAGCCGAACTCACCCCGCCGCCGGCCACAACCAACACCGCATCAACATTCGGCAAAAAGGCCAAGACATCGTCAAACTCAAGCGCTGGTGGCATGTCAAACAACACGAGGTCCGGCTCCAGCAAATCGCCCAATTCGTCCAGAACGTCTGTTGTCATTGTCGCCTGAAACATCTCGGCGGAGTTGTCGGCGGGGCTGGCGTTGAGGCCAAAAGCAAGGTTGCGTTGCGTGGCGATCAAGAAATCTTCAGGCGCGATTTCACCGGACAAATAGTCGGTCATGTCGTCCATGGCCTCGATATTGAGCATCTCACCAAGGCTCGGCTTGCGCAGGTCGAGATCGAGCACCACGGTGCGAGTGTTTTTGAGCCGTGCAGCCGCATAGGCCAGATTGAGTGTCACAAAGCTGCTGCCACAGCCCCGCGTCGGTGCGGTCACCGCAACACGGGTCCAACCGTTGTCAGACAGCGCCTGCAAAAGGCGGGTCCGCAGCATGTCAAAAGCGGCGTGCGCAGGATGGTCACGCGTGGCGCTGACAATTTTGGCCTCGGAAAGCTGTGCCTCATCCGGTGCGGCCACGGCAAGGCTATCCCAGAACACCTCGGGGTCATGCACCGCCGGAAGGTTGTCCTCCGGCGCGGGTGAGAGTTCGCTGAGATCCTGTGTCTGCTCGTCGTTCATGACGTTTTATCCATCTGCCTGAGCCGTAGGCTATCAGGTCAATGCGGACAAAACAAAGGCGCCATTGCGGAGATTGGGCGACGTAAATTCAGGTGGCTTTTGGATTCCTCGTCAAAGGCAAATTTCGCAATATTTGCCGCGCGTTAGCCACCCCTGAAGCGGCTTAGAATGAAGTAGTTAGCCGGGTATTGCGGCTAAAACTTCGCCTGAATTTGGGTCGGATGTTCGTCAAAACCCAAGCAGATCCGCATGGTCAATTGCGCGAGTAAGAAATTCATCCCGACGCGCTTCTGGCTGCCAACCAAGGAGCTGCTTGGTGCGGGCGTTGTCAAACTGCGAAAAATGAGCCCGGCTTTTCCAATCGGCGAGCGACGGGTTCGTCAGGCCGCCCCTCCGAAAGACACGTTTCTTGAGCCAGAACTTGATGGTGGCCGTGCCATACAGCACCGCAAGATGACTAGGTTTCACCTTGATCCGAGCGCCAAGCCGCGCGGCGATGGCGTCAAAATAGTCACGCGCGGACAGCATCGGTTCGCCGACAAGGTTGAAACTTTCGCCAATCGCGGCGTCTTCTTCGGCCATCAGGATCAGCGCGTCGGCCACATCGTCATTCAGAACAAAGGGCAGGATATGTTTGCCATTGCCCCAGATCCGCACCGCACCGGCGCCGTGCCAGCGGCCAATGCCCCAATGTTGCAACGGGCCACCTTTGCCCACCACGATGCCGGGTCGCGCGATCACCAGCGGCAAGCCGTGTTTGCGGTGCAATTCCAGCAACCGCGCCTCGCATTCCGCCTTGGAGCGGGCATAGATGTTGCGGGTTTCCATTTCGTCGCCAAAGCCCGTGTCTTCGGTGATGCTTACATCGGGGTCGGACATGTCGTAGCTGGCGATGGTGCCGGTATAGATAAACCGCGCCACACCTGCGGCAGAGGCGGCGCGGGCGATGGTTTCAGTGACCTCGACATCGTTTTTCAGAGCCGCCTCCCACGTGGCGTCCATCGATTTTCCAAGGTGATAGGCGATCTCGATTCCGTCAAATGCAGCGGCGAGTTGTTCGGGATCGCTGAGCGACGCACCAAAGAGTTCAACATGATCCGCTATGTCGTCAAACGGGCCGGATTGACCACGCGACAACACCCGCACATCACGCCCCTTTGCGACCCATTTGCGGGTCAGTGCGCGGCCGATGAAGCCTGTACCGCCGATGATCAATACCGTTGGTTTAGGCTTGGCGCGCGACGCGGCCTTGGGTTTCTTTTCGGGCTTGGGCAACAACGCATTTGCGGCGTCTATGGCCGTCATGACCTTGACGGCACTGGCCCCGTCAAAACGTTGATCAAGCGGCCGACCGGATCGAATGGCGCCATAAAACGCGCTGGCAAGCCCGGCAAAGCTAAGCCCATAGGGGGATTTTCGATTTAGCGAGACTAGCTGGCGTGCACCGTTCACCACGCCCTCGCGCAGGTGTTGTCCGGCAAGGCCCATCTGGCGCAGGAACGGGTTGGCGACAATGTCGGCGGCGTTTTCCGCTTCCACGACCAAAACGTCATGCGCGTAATCATACCGCGCGGTCGCGGTCGAGCCGTGCAACGTCACCGAGCGGTCGTCCATCGTTTCTACCAACGACAGGTTGATCGTCACGCTGACGTCGCCGGCGCTGGCGAGGATGCGAAACCCTTGCGGGCGGTCAGTGTCACCGGGGATGGCGACGGGCTTGGACAGCGCAACATGATGCACGTCCAGATCACCAAACAGATCCACCGCAAAGGCAAACAGGTGCGGCCCGAGTTCCAGCAAAAGGTTTTTGGGCTCCCGCAGCAGCCAAAGCCCAAAGGGGCCAGACCGAAGCGGCGCTAGAGGGAAATGCCAGTTGATCTCCGCCGCAGCAACACGGCCTATCGCACCGGCTTCAAGCCGGTTCTTCAGCCGCTGATAGCCCGGCGTGCCCATAAAGTTATGCCCGGCGGCAAACACGCGGCCTGTTTCCTCCGCGATATCGGTGATTTCGCGGGTTTCTTTGCCCGACAAAGCGACAGGTTTTTCCACCACCACATGCGCCCCGCCCCGCAAACAAGTCTCGGCCAATGCGCGGTGGGTTTGCGGTGGGGTTACGATGTGAACCGCATCAGCAACACCTGCGGCCAACATGGCGTCCAGATCAGAATACGCGGTGATCCCATAGGTTTGCGCCAGCGCCTCGGCGGCGGCCTCGGAGCGGTCACACACGGCGACCAATTCGACCCCCGGCGTGGCCTTGATCGCGCCTGCGTGCCAGTCAGCGATATAGCCAGCACCCAAAAGGGCGGCGCGGATTGGACGGTCGGGATCAAAGGCGGTCATGGCTATTTATACTCGATTATTTGCATGGCGCGACCTTGCAGGCGGCGCCAGTGAAACAGGATCATACCCATCATGTTGGGCAATTTCGACAGGGTCAGCAGGCGCGCGTGACGGCGGGCTTCCCAACCGGGCAAACCGTCCGCGATCAGGCCCTTACTGGTGCGCACATAGTTCATGCCATAAAGCGCCATGACCCCCAGAAACAGCAGCGGAGAGGAGAAAAACCCGACCACCAAAAGCACAGGCAAGATCAGCCCGTAAACCACCGCGCGCACTTGCTCACGCCGAAAGTAAGGCGGATGCATCCAGCCGACTTGCGCAAAGCCGTGACCTGTGCGTTTGGCGCGCTGCCACCATTGGCCAAACCGCAACATGGCTGCGTCGTGGCGGGTCATTTCAAGCGGCAACCGCATCAGGCCCCAGCCCGCTTTGGCCAATCGTACGCAGAATTCATCATCCTCAGCCGCAATCACTGTGGCATCAAATCCGCCGGCCTGTTGAAAGGCTTCGGTGCGCACCATCATATCGCCGCCACAGGCCGTGATCACGCCAGCTGGGCGGCGCCACTCAAATTCGCACATGGCATTATAGACCGAGCGCTGCGGATAGAGTTCCGCCCGCCAGCCGGTGACAAGACCAAGGTCAGGGGTCTCGCGCAGTGCGGCTTCGCCAGCGGCGATCCATCCGGGCACCACTACACAATCGCCATCCACAAACATCACAAATTCGGGCAGATCTCCGGTTTGCGCCAGCGCGTCAAATCCGGCCTGGCGGGCGCGGGCGGCAGTGAAAGGCGCATCGCGTTCAAGTTCCACCACCAGCGCGCCAGCTTTGCGCGCCTCGCCAACGGAATTGTCCCAACTGCCGCTGTCGACATAGACAATTTCAACGTCTTGGTCCGTGAGAGATTTCAGGCACGCCACCAGGCGCGCGCCCTCGTTGCGCCCGATAACGATTGCCGTTGTCATGTTTCGCCCGCCTCAAACAGCTGCGCCAGCCGCGCGGCTTCGGTTGCGGCAGTAAAAGCAACTTCGACCCGTTCGCGGCCGTGTGCGCCCATCTCTGCGGCGCGTTTCGGGTCGGCCAGAATGCTGGCAATCGCGCGACTCAACGCGTGTGTGTCACCGGGCGGCACCAACAGCCCGGAGGCGCCGTGATCCACCAATTCGGGTACGCCCGCAATCTGGGTGGTGACCACCGGACGGGCCGCGGCCATCGCCTCCATCAGCACCACGGGCACCCCTTCGGCAAAACTCGGCAAAACAAAAAGATCGGTTTGCGCCAAGGCCTCGGCCACTTCGGTCTGGTTCTTGTACCCGACAAAGTCGACGTGATCCGCAATGCCTGTGGTTTGCGCTTGGTGTTCCAATGCCTTACGGCCCGGACCGTCGCCAATCACGGTCAGCTTGAGGTCGGCAAAATCATTGATCAATGGCGCCAGCGCGCGCAGCAGGACCGGCAAACCTTTGACCGGCGCAAGCCGCCCGACAAACAGCAACCGATGGCCAGACGGCGGCGGCGTGTCGGCATAAAGGCTGGGATCCACGCCGCAGTGAATGATGTGCAACTTGTGCCAATGTTTCGGATCAGACAACGCCATCGCCTGACTGCGGCAAAAATGGCTGATGCAGGCGACAAATTTTGACCGCGCAATTTTTTCGTCGAGCCGCCAGTGATCAGGAGCGAAAAAGATATCCGGCCCATGCAGCGTAAAGCTGTAGGGAATGCCCGACATTTCCGACATCAGCATCGCCACGGTGCAAGACGACTTGGCGATGTGGTTGTGCAGATGGCGCACGTCCTTTTTGCGCAGATGCTGCGCCAGAACGGCGGCCTCCGCAAAATAAAACAGCTGAAAGAGCAAACCGCGCAGACCCGGAGGGGCGGTTTTCAACGCCAGAAACAGCGCGCGGAAATAACCACCGGGGCGGCGGGTCAGCGCAGCAAATTGTGCGGAAAGGAGCGTGATTGGCGATTTTGCAGCCGCCAGCACATAAAAGGTATTGGCCGCCTCGCTGCGCTGTTCTTCACCCACCAGATGTTCGGTGCCGGTGCGGCGGATCGAACATGTTTGCACGTCGATGCCTTGATCGCGCAGGGCCGCGACCTCACGCTGGATAAAGGTATCCGTCGCGCGGGGGTACTCGCCGGTCAAATAGGCAATAGGTTTGGACGTGGCTGTCACAGAGTCTGCTCATTTTTGATTGCGGTATGCATAGCTGTGTCAAACGGCATATTTGTGACCGGGCCAAGGCGTTTGTGCATCAGGTCGTTGGAATAGTGTAACGGCTTGTGTCGTGCGTCCAAAATAGCACGGCGCAGCAGGCCGGGCATGGTTGGGGCATCGGGTGTGATGGTGGCGATCAGGCGCATTACCCCAAGAGGCAGAGGCACGCTTAGAGTGGGCCAGCCGCAAGCGCGAAACGCATGCAGAAACTGGCTGCGGGTGGGTAGGTCATCATCCACCACGTTGATGGTCTCAACACCGTTTGCCGACTGGCTTGCCGCAATCAGGCACTCGGCGGCGCGCTCGACATCGCAAATCGGCACGACACCACCGCCGTCGATCCGAAACAACAGAGGCCCAACTGCGGGGCCAATATGGGCGTTAAACAACCGCCGCGGCCCCCAGACCGCGCCAAGCCGCAGTACCGTCAGGTCAAACCCGTAAAGCGCTGCGGTGGCGCGCAGCATATCTTCTTGTTCATATTTTGCCGCCGCATAGGCGTCACGCCCCTTTGCGCTGATCTTGCACGTCTCGGTCAACGTCGCGCCATCCGCCAGCGTGCCGACATCATAGACCGAGACCGATCCGGCCAAGACCACATGCGGCACCTCGGCTTTGACGACCGCCTCGATCAAGGTCTGCGTCGCCTCCAGCGTGTCGTTTTCATGATCACCCGTCATGGCGGCGGCGCAATGGATCACCGCTTGCACGCCCTCAAGGTAGCCGGTCAGATTTTTTGTGCTGACGAGATCCAGAATGGTGATGTCGATGCCCGCATCCTGTCGCCAGTGGGCGGGCATGGTTTCGGCGCGGCGCACAAATACGCGGACCTCAAGACCGGCAATTCGCGCGGCCTCAACCGTGCGACGGCCGATAAAACCAGATGCACCAGTCACGGCGATGGGCGAGATCATGTCGCCCATTCCATCGGCGCGATGGGGTCACAACGGGTGGTCATGTCTTGCGCGCATCCGTCTTCTCCGGCGTTTTGCATCGCCAGCGTGACCTCGGTCAGATGCAGGCCAAAATCTGCGCTCAACCGGCAGGGGCGATCTTGGGCAAGCGCGTCCAGCATCTCGGCCGGACCCAGCGCAAAATTCATGGCCGCAGCCCCCCAGCGGTCCACTTTGGGGTGGGTGTCACCGCCAATGCGGATGCGTTTACCAAAGGGATGTTCGATCAGACGGCGACGCATCGTTGTGCGGCGATGGAATTTGACGGGCGCGCTGTTGTCCCAGCTTTGCTTGACTTGCAATACGCCTTTGTCGCCAAACAGGCGGATGCGGTGGTCGTGGCTGGCCACAATCGAACAGGTCAGCCGCGCGGTCACGCCGCTTTCAAAAAACAGAGTCGCCGTGGCGAAATCCGGCGTTCCGGTGACAGGTTTGTCGGATATGGCCTCGGTCGAGGCGGCCACGACACGGCGCACGGATCCGAACATCGCAATCATCCATGTCAGGTAATACCCCGCGTGTTCCAGCGTGCAACCGACGGCGAATTCGTCGTCGGCAGGCCACGGCGCGCCGCTGTCGCTGGTCCAATCCTTGTAGGGCGCTTGTGCAATAAACCCGTCGTCCAATTCCGCATAGACCAGCCGCACCGGTCCCGCGACCTCATCGCGCACGGCTTTGGCCAAAGTTTGCGCCGCTTCGCCCAAAACTGAACAAGGCGCCGAAGACAAAAGCAGTCCGTTGGCGGCAGCCAATTCGTGCAATTCAATCGCTTGATCCATTTCGGTGGCCAGCGGTTTCTCGGAATATACGTGGTGGCCGCTTTCAAGGCAGGTCTTGGAGACCGCGTAATGTTGTGCCGGATTGGTGAGGTTCAGCACAAGCGCACCTGCTGGCAGGTTGCCTAAAAACCGCGCCATGCTGTCAACGCCGCGCACTTTCCAATGCTTGCAAAACGCCGCCAGTCGTTCCGGGTCACGGTCAAAGACCTGCGTGACGGCAATATCGGGATGTTTGGCCAGCGAGCGCATGTACAGATCGGCGACAAATCCGCAGCCGACAATAGACACGCTGCGCGCGACAGGAGCGTTCATGAGTTGTGTCCTTTGTTCAATGACTTGAGCCAAATATAAAGCATCTGAGAAAGGTGACCAGCGCGCGCGGCCATATACATACCAACAAGCGCCAATTGCGGCCTATTTGGCAAGCTTTTGCTGATCTCCGGCTGGCTTTGGACGCTCAGGATGATAGCGTGGCGCAAAATTTAGGGGCTAAGGCGTGAAATTTCACTCGATTGAAGGCGACGTGACGGTGAATCAACCGGATGCGGCCGCGTTGCAGGACGCAATAGCGGCCCGGTTTGCCAACGGAAACGGATTTGCGCTCGCGACGATCAATCTGGATCATCTGGTGCAATTGCGGCGGGACGCAAAGTTTGCGCAGGCCTATTTGGCCCAGGATTTTGTGGTGGCGGACGGCAATCCGATCGTCTGGTTGTCGCGGCTTTCGAGGCGACCGGTCGACTTGATGCCGGGTTCCGAACTCGTGGTGCCGCTGGCACAGCTCGCCGCCAAAGCGGATGTCTCCGTGGCTTTGATCGGCAGCACGGCTGAGGCCTTGAGCGGCGCGGCGCGGGCGCTTGAGGCGCAGGTCAAAGGCCTGAAGGTTGTCTGTCAGATCGCGCCCCCGATGGGATTTGATCCCGAAAGTGATGCGGCCGCAGAAGTGTTGGCGCGCGTCAATGCCAGCGGTGCGGGGCTGGCGTTTCTGGCGCTGGGCGCCCCCAAACAAGAGATGCTGGCCGCGTGCGGCCGCACTCTGGCCCCCGATGTCGGCTTTGCCAGCATCGGCGCGGGGCTGGATTTTCTCGCGGGAACCCAAACGCGCGCACCTAAGTGGGTGCAGGCGATTGCGATGGAATGGCTATGGCGGTTGCTCGGCAATCCGGCGCGGCTGGTCCGGCGCTATGCGCGCTGTGTCGGCATTTTGCCCGCGCTGATGCGGGACGCGTGGGCGCAACGCTAGGCCATGCGCTTACAACTGTCGCGCAGTCCTGCGTCGCAACATCAACGCATCTTTGATCCGCCCCTTGATGCCACGCGTCGGCAAGATCTCGCGGTCCATCTCCCACACAGAGCCATTCAAGCTGCGGTCGGCATCCAATGCCAGTGACGCGCCCCAGTGAGCGGCGACTGCGGGCTCCAACCCGTCAGGCAGACCCATGTCAGTTCTGAGCATGCCGGGCATCCACGTGCTGATTACAATTCCCGGCAGGCGATCCCCAAGATCGGCCACTAAAGCACGGGAAAACACCGAACACGCGCCTTTGGACACGGAATAGGCCGCGCCACAAGGCAGCGGCGCGATGTCGGCAAAGCTTGAAACATTCACAATCCGACCGACGCCGGTTTTGCCCATATCCTCAAGCGCCGCGCGGGTGCAGGCGACCATGCCGCCAAGGTTGATGTTCACCGTGTCCATGAAGCTTTCAGCGGTTTCATCAAAGATATCACGGTGCGGATAAACACCTGCGTTGTTGATCAGAATCGAGACCGGTGCAATCGCACGGGCTTTGGCAAAAGCGTCGCGCACCGCATCTGAATCGGACACGTCAGCTGGGATCGCTGTGAACAGATCTCCCGCCAGTGTGGCGGTTTCGGCCAAGGCATCGGCGCGCCGGCCAAACCCGACCACCCGGTGTCCGCGCTTGCAAAGCTCAACAGACAAAGCCCGCCCAAGACCCGATCCCGCGCCGGTCACCACGGCCACACCGTCAGCTAGCTTGTTCATCGGTTTTCTCCTTGCTCAACGTGGCAATGATCGCATCTCCAACCCGCAGCGCGTTGGCGGCAATCATCAGGCTCGGGTTCACGCCCATCGAGGTTGGCATAAAGCTCGCATCCGCCACCCAAAGATTGTCGATCTCATGCGCGCGGCAATCGCGGTTCAGCACGCTGGTTGTGGGATCATCCCCAAACCGCAACGTGCCGCAGGGGTGGCCCCAATTCAGCTCCGGTCCTGTACCAAGGAATACGCTGCGCAGTCCTTTCAGGCGCCTGCGGATCAACCGCCGGAAAGTCTTGCGACGCGCACGCAATTCCGGCGCAATTGAATAGCTGACATGCAAACGCCGCGGATCATCGGCGTCAAACACAACGCGGTTCTCTGCGTATGGCAAATCCTCAAGGATGCCGACAAACAGCTTGGCCTCGCCAAACAGGCGCACCGCAATCGCCGCAGGAATGCGGGTTAATTGGCGCAAAGGGCGCAGCTTGCGCAAGGCAGAGCGGTCAAAAGCCATGTTCAGGTAATGCACAATCTCGCCGTAGCGGGCTTTGATCCCCATCGCCTGCACCATCCCAAGACGGGTTTCGCCGTCGTGATAGGTGTCGCGAAACGCCAGCGCCTTGGTGGCGGGACTGCCTTTGAACGCACGTCCGGGCCACAGCGCGAAGATTTCGTTGAGATGAAACATCAGGTTGTGCCCCACCAAACCGGACCCATTGCCCAGATCAGATGCCATCAACAGGCGCGGCGATGTCAACGCCCCCGCCGCCAGCACATAGGCCCGCGCGGATAGGTCAAACTCTTCGCCCTGACGGGTCGCCGTGATTTTGGTGATGCCGTTCTGATCCGCGCTCAATCGGGTGACCTCGGTCAAATCAAGCAATTCGGCCCGTCCGGTTTCTAACGCAGGTTCCACGCCCGCCGAACGCCCGTCCATCTTGCAGGATCGCGGGCATTTGCGGCCCAGACAGGTGGCGCATCTGTCCAGATTTCGCAGCGCCATGTGGCCCTGATAGGGGTGCAAGCCCGCCGTTTGCATCGCCTCAAGCAACGCTTTGTCGGCGCTGGGCATCTCGGGGCCGGCTGGCAGGCTGTCGCCATCGCCCAACGGATCAGGGGTACCCGTAACGCTGAACAACCGCTCGACGTCCGAGAAATAGGGCCGCATTTCGGCGTAGGTGACGGGCCAGCCACCGGTGGGGTGGGGTATCTCTGCGCTGTGGTTCAGGTCATGGGGTTCGGGCCGCTCGAGCGTCGCCGCGTAAAACACCGAACTTCCGCCAACTCCGGCCCCGAGTGGGGCATTGAACGTGGTTGAGACGCCGTCCAGCTCGACGGTCATCGGCTCGGGCCAAAAGCCCCGCACCAACCGTGCCTCCTGATCCCAGATTTGCGCGTTAAGCTCGGTTTCCTCCGGCCGCAAACCGGCAGGACCGCGTTCAACAAAAAGCACTGACAGACCAGCCTCCGCGAGCCGTCGCCCGATGGTGCCACCGCCCATGCCGGTTCCGATGACGATCACATCCCATGTCTTGGACGTTGAAACCATCACCGATGCTCCGCGTTGAAGAGGGGGTGAAATACACCACGAATGCGGCGCGCGGCTGCGTTTGTCAGGTGGTTGTTGTCGAAATACTGGCCAACGCCCAAATGGATCGCTTCACACAAAAAGGCATCACAGAACGCCCCCCACGTCAAAAGCAGGTTCGCGCCACTTTCGGCAATCGCGGTCTGCGCCGGTTTTGCGCGGCGTTCGGCATCGGCCCGCCCAATGGCGGAACGCCGTGTGCCCTCATCCGGCGTGATCTGTCCGTGAGCAAGCGCACGGGCCACCTTTGGCGCGCTATAAAACGCGATCTCAGGAGGTTGTTCCAGAATATGCACAAACCGGTCGGTGTAGGAGATTTCCTGCACGGTGGCACGCAAGGCTCCCGCGAACAGATCGGCTTGCGCAGGCGCATCAAAGCGGTCGCTTGCAAGCGTGATGGTGTTGTGCGCATCAATGCCCGTACCTTTGCCGGTCGCGTAATAAGACCAGCGCCCGATCAGCACGACGTCGCTGATTTCAGGCATCTCGGCAAAGGCTTCGCGAATTTGTGCATTGGCGGCAGTGCAGGCGGCGTCTTGCGCCGCTGTTGCCGCGCTCTCTTGTTTTTGCAGATCAAAGGCAGGCGCACAGCCGGCGCGCCAAATCACCAATGCAGCGCGGTCAGACTCGTCTGCGATTTGCGCCAGTCCTTCGTACATTGCACGCACATGGCTGTCGCCCCAGATCAACATCCTTGGTGGCGTATCTTCAGGGCCAATGGGACATACGTCCAACCCTTCAAACGGACCTTCGTTCGCCGTGCGGCAGCGAGAGAAATCCTGCAAGAAATCGCCGGTGGCTGCGATATGGATGTTTGCTTGCGGCCCAAACCGCCCCGCGACGCCTTCGGCGCGGAAAACATATCCGGCGACACCCAACAACAGCACAGACGCCACAACCGCGCCGCCCAAAACCGCCGGCCCACCAAGGGACTTGGCCTTGCGCACCGGCTGTTCGATCACCGCCCAGCTGGCTGTCGCAAGAACCCCGCTGATCGCGATCCAAAGCGCCACTTCACCGGGGCCTGCATACGCGCCCCTTACATAGGTGGTGAGCGTCAGCACCGGCCAATGCCAAAGGTAAAGCGAATAAGAAATCAGCCCTATCGCCACTGGCACGCGCATCGACAACACACGGTTCACAAGGTTGTCGTGTTGCCCGTTCGCGATCAGCATCACAGTGCCCAATACAGGAAAAATCGCCTGCCATCCGGGGAAGTGTGCACCGGGTTGGATCAGAAAAACCGCGCCAAGCGTGATCGCGAGACCAGCGTAGCTAACCCCTGCATTGACGCGATACTCAAAGCATTTCTCGGTGGCCCAAACCGCGAGCAGCACGCCCGCCAAAAGCTCCCACGCGCGGAAGGGGAAAAGGTAGAATGCAGCAGGCTGACTGCGTTCAGTCATCGGCAGAGATGAAATCAGCGAAAGCAGAAAAAGCGCCGTAAATCCCCAAAGCATCGCAGGCCGCGACCGGCCCAGGAACAGAAAGACCAGCGGCAAAAACAGGTAAAACTGCTCCTCCACCGACAGAGACCACGTGTGCAGCAGGACCTTTTCCTCAGCCGCGCCGTCAAAATATCCGGATTGGCGGAAGAACAGCACATTGGACAAATACACAGTCGCGGCGATCACCCCTTTGGCGGTCTCGCGATAGTCATTGGGCAACAGCACCAGCCAGCCCACGACCAACACAGCGATGGCCATAACCACATAAGCCGGCGCAAGGCGTTTTATGCGTCGCAGATAGAATTTGCCCAATCCAAGCTTTCCGGTCGCAATCTTCTCGCGCCAAAGGATGCCGCCGATCAGAAAGCCGGAGATCACAAAGAACACGTCCACGCCAACAAACCCGCCGGAAACTCCGGGCAGGCCAAAGTGATAAAACACCACCGCCAGTACGGCGATGGCGCGCAGACCGTCAATTTCCGCCCGATGGGCGTGGGGTTGGCTCATGGCGTCCTTCATGGTGCGCAGAAAATACCCCTCGGACAAAACCCGCAAGAGCCGCGCGTGCTACAACACGGACGTTGCACGACAAGAGAGGTTTTGCGACAACGATTTAGGGGCAATTTGAAGGCAGGGCAGCGTGTCACAAGATCAAACAGTTTCAGCAGAGGTCGCAGAT
Source organism: Shimia sp. SK013 (assembly GCF_001292625.1). Lineage (GTDB taxonomy): Bacteria > Pseudomonadota > Alphaproteobacteria > Rhodobacterales > Rhodobacteraceae > Shimia. The sequence continues at coordinate 199,288 of NZ_LAJH01000013.1, read as the reverse complement.
ATGGGCCGCGAGGCCGTGCGTGGCTTCTGGGATGCGGGCCCAAAGCTCGTGCGCAGCATCCGGCGCTATCAGGCCGCCAAGGCGCGCGGTGGGCTGTTTGGGGGGATCGCGGCAAAGTATTGGGTTGTGGTGCACAAGGTCTGGTCGCTGCTGACACAATGCGAAGTGCACCTGAACATGCAGATCGCAGGCGGGCTGAGACTGCCGCATCCGAGTGGCATAATAGTGCATCCTGACGCGGTGATCGGACCAAATTGCCAGTTGATGCATCAGGTGACATTGGCAGGCGCGGTGACGCTTGGCGGTCATGTTGATGTGGGCGCAGGCGCCAAAATAATCGGACCGTTAACTGTGGGTGACCACGCCGAAATCGGAGCCAACGCGGTGGTGACCAAAGATGTGCCCTCCGGTGCGGTGGTGGCCGGCGTGCCTGCAAAAGTGATTGGGTCGCGTTTGACTGAATAGCGCCGCGTATCTAAAGAACCGTTCGCCGCTTCAACACAGTTTCTGACGGCGGGGGCGTTTCGACGTCTTCCTGAACGCCATCTTTTCTGCGCCGCGCCAACCGTTCGGCATGACCAAACAACGTCCCCGCAATCAACCAAGTCGTCGGTGTCAGCGTCGCATTGGGCAACAGGTCAATCAGATTGAACCCCAGCATCAACGCCAGCGGCCCGAGGTACGGTGACAAGCCGCGGTCTTTGTCTCGTGCCCCCTGTGCCCCTTCCATCAGCGCAAAGGACGCGTCGCGCCGAAACTGTTGCTCTTCAAACCGGGACACCAAGCGCAATTCGCGCCAGACAAGGAAAATCGGCAGGGACATTAGCCCAAATTGCGCGATGTAGCCGACCCACCCCCAGACTCCGAGCACAATCACCCAATAGCCGTCTGACACAGAGGTGATAAAGCCGGTATCGGGGTCATGGACGTGGTTGCGTCCCCAGATGCCCCAGCCAAACCACGGTTTCAAAAAAGCGCGGTCCACCAGAATATCCTCGTTCTCAAACCGGAACGCCAACGAGTGTGCGCGCTCGTCGCTGATGGCTTCGGCCTGCGATAGGATGACCTCGGCGGGCACAAGGTCGATCGACTTGAGCACCGGATAGCTGATCGTGATCAACGCCAGAAGGGCGGCAACCCGCACCTGCATCCGCGTGCTGAGCAAAAGGATCAACGCCCCAGCCGCACCGGCATAGACCAGCGTCGCAAGGGTTTTGCACAGGACCAGCACGCCAAAGAGGTAAAATGCCGCAATCATGTATTTGGCGCGTGTCGCGCTGCGATCCGCACGCCAGACAGCCAGCGCCGCCAATAGGCAGGTCAGCACAAAATAGGCCAGCCAGATGCCATGATAGAGGAACACCATCGGACGATACCCGCCCTGACGGACGGTCTGCGAGAACAGGTGTTGGAAGTAGCCATAAACCCAGTTGTTGATCTGCGGGCTCAGACGGACTTCGATCAGGATCGGCAGGGAGTAAGCCAGACCGGCCATCACCAACGCGATCAGCAGGTCTCGCTGATCCTCACGTGTGGTCAAATACTGCCGCGCCATCAGAAATCCAATCACCAGAATGAACCGGTTGATCGGCTGCGCGATGGCATCCTGAAGATAAAGCCCGCGAATGATGTTCTCGGTAAAGATCAACGGCTCGGGGTTGGTGAACACTGTGGCGATCGGGCTGAGCACAAAGATCAGGAGCAGCCACCGCGCAATCAGGCTGTCAGGCAACAGGCGCGGGCGGTTTTCGCCACGCAACACCAGAAAGGCCACGATCAGGATGGCGAGGTTGGGCAAGGACGTCTTGTCCAAGGCCGGCATCAATGGAAAGTCGATGGCCGCAGGTGGAGGCGGCAACAACAAATAGGCGCCCAGCAACGACCAGATCAGCGCGCGGCCCGGTGGCAGCACCACAAACAGCCGCCAGATCACGACCGGCCAGATCACAAGCATCACTGTGGCAAGTGCGTTTGGCATAGGGCGGGGCACATCCTGTTTGGTGGGAATGAAAAAGGCGCGTCGCCACTATAGCGCGCGCCTCTCGATTGTCAGCGGTCAGCTGTGTCAGACACCGGTGCCCAGTGCCACAACCGACACAGTGCGCAGCACCACGGCCACATCCGTGCGCAACGACAGCGCACGATCATAATTTCCGTCGTGAATGGCACGTTCCGCAAAGCTGCATTCGTTGCGCTCGGATATCTGCCAAAATCCGGTGATCCCTGGACGCATCGTGAAATAGGCGGCACCGGGATACAGGGGCACTTGCTCCGGCATCATCGGACGCGGGCCAACCACAGACATGTCACCGCTCAGCACGTTCAAAAATTGCGGCAGCTCATCCAGCGACGACTTGCGGATAAGGCGGCCAATCGGCGTGATGCGTGGATCGTTGGACAGTTTTTGCTTTTCGTCCCACTCGCGGCGGGCTTCAGGGTTTTGACGCAGATACTCTTCGAGTTTTTGATCCGCGTTGGGCACCATTGAGCGCAGCTTGAGCATATAAAAGATGCGGCCATTTTTGCCGACGCGTTTTTGGCGGTAAAACGGCGAAGCTCCGTCGCGGGCGATCAGCAGCGCCAGCATAAGTACCACAAAGCCCACCGGCAGCGCGATCGTCAGGACAAACAAAATGTCCAGAACACGCTTTACAAAGCCGCGGTACAGGCCGCGCTGCGGCGTTGAAATCTCAAAGCCTTGCGCAAAGTCTCTTCGCGAATAGATCGCCATCAGCGTCATCCCCACTAACACGTCGCTTGGGGCACTTAGGGATATGATTGAAAGGCCAAGTTTTGGTCAAAGCTTCGCCGTCGCGCCAAAATTGACACGTGTGGCTCGTATTGGACCGTTATGAATAGCGCCCTGGCAGCAGGGCTCATCGCTCAGCAGTCTTTCGTTTTCCCTCGGTGCTCCATTCTCAGAAGCGCCCACCCAAGAACATATATTAGACACAATTTTCCCGAAATCCACCGTAACTTTGCATCAATATTCCCTAAGTCATTGATTTAGTTTAATGTTAACCAATAATGAAAAAAGTGGCCGTGTTAAAAAGCGGTTAATTATCGCGCTATATGATCCGTAGTTGGAAACGGTTCTATCAGCGCTTGTAGGATTGTTTCGCAAAACAGGTTTTTGAAGTTCGCGAAATGGCTCTGAGAACCACGCCAATCGGTCATTGATTCGGGGAATAGGCTGAAATGTGGCGGGAATTGGGCGACTTATCGTCCGAATTTCAAAGCGATTCCCGCCAGCGCAGTTGCCGCTGCCAGCACTGTGCCAATCTTCGCCAAGCTCAGAATGCGGCGATTGCGGCGCGAGCGCCTGGTTTCGATCACCGGGATCGCGGCGACGGCACGCAGGCGCAACTGCCGCTCAAGTTGCCCGCGGGTCCAGATCACCGGACTGCGCATTTCGGCCAGAAACACCAGAGTGAGTGCCATAGCCGCGCTGAGCATGCCGCCTGTCGCGAGGATCTTCTTGCGCGACGGTGCAATCGGCCAATCCGGTGGCAGCGCCACTTCAAGCACGGCAAAGCTGTCGGATTTGCGATTGGCCTCAAGCATCTGGTTCATCTCGGCCTGCGCCTTGCCGATGGTGACGGCCTCATACTGATCTTCCAGTTTGCCCAGCTGACGTTGCAGCTTGCTAAAGGCCTGTTCGATCGCAGGGGTCGCGGCCAATTGCGCCTCAAGCCCGCTGATCTCAAGTTGATAGAGCGCGCGCTCTTCGGCCAGGCGCGCCACGCGTTGCCCGCGAATGGTGCTGGCTTCGGCTTGCCCACCGTCTTGCAACGACAAAATCTGGCGCTGCACTTCAAGTTCGATTTCTTGCAAATCGGTCAAGCGGGTGCGCAGGCTTTCCACGCTCCCAGGCAGGATTACTGCGTTTTCACGTTTAAACTCGGCAATCTCCGCCTCAAGCGTAAAGATCGCGGCACTGATACGGCGCTCTTCGCTGTCAAAAAAGTCAAGGGTTTCACGCACGCGCGCCGACCGGCTGGCCTCTTCCTGATCCAGCACATTGTTCACCAACTCATTGGCGACATTGGCCGCCAGCGCCGCATCGGTCATGCGCACGGTCACCAACAGGGCCGAGGGGCTGATGTCCTGACGCCACCGCAGTTGGGGGTTGGTGATGTGCTGAACACGGGCTGCACGACGCAGCAGGTCGACCTTTTGCAGATCACTCAGACCAGCGTTGCGATAGAGGCCAAATTTCTCGATGATTGCGAGAAGGTTATCGCGCGCCATCACCCGCTGCTCCACGATTTGCAATTTCTGCAACATCTCCGCATTCAGGGATCCGCGCGAGGACTCGCCGGTCTGAATGGTGGGCTGTTCGATCTGAATGGTGGCGGATGTTTCATATTCACGCGGCAAAGACAGCACGTAGACCAGAGAGATCAGTACGCCAAACGCAATCACAGACACCCACAGAAGAGCCCTTCTGCGGAGCATGCTCAGCACCTCGCCAAGAGACTGAAACCTGTCCATGCCTGATCCTCAAACGTCATTCTGGCGCCGTGATTTCGCGCTCTGTTGGAATTAACTATGGTGAATGAATGTGGTTATCCCGTGGCGCAAACAGGGAAATTGGCGTTTTCCGTGCCCACCACAGCCCCAAGCGTGACCATTGTCAGGATATGACCGCCCGCGACGCCGCATTGGCCTGACACGGTGCTTCCGGCGCTGATGGAGGCGATGTCGCGATGAAACGTTGCCACAAAGCCGCTGCGCAAAGCGTTGAACGTGATCGAGGCGGCTTGAAAGCCAAACACTTGCCGTGTGATCGGAAACTGCGCCTTAAACACGGCTTCTTTCGCGGAAAACAGGCGGCGTGCCAGAAACAGCCGCTCGGTCTCAGGAAGTGTCGCCAGCATCGCGGCCTCATCGGGCGTGCAAATTGCTTTGATCAATTCCGGCTTGAGCGGCGCTTGGGGTTCCACATCAACGCCAAGCGTCCGAAAACGGGTTTGGGGCGCGACAATGGCCAAAGCCGCGTCGCGGTTATGGGTGATCGATCCGGCGATGCCTGTGGGAAACACCGGCGCGCGGTCGGTGCCTTTAGGTATGGCCACGGCTGGCAGATCCAGCGATTGCAACGCCTGCCGCGCGGCCCGGCGGCCGGCGGCGAATTCGCGTTTGCGTTTAGGGATCGCTGTGGCGATGGCGGGCGCTTCTTCGGGCAAGACCGTGGCGGGGCTTTGCGTCGGGTCGGCCACGCCAACACCGACACCGCGCGGTGCAAACCGTCGGGCCAAATCCAACAGATCGGTCAGGTTCTGAGAGGGATCCGTCATCACGTCCTTGCCCTTCGGCGCGCCCGCATTGCGCGGCGCTTGCTCATCATTTCGGCGCGTCCATCCGCGCGGTCCGCAACATCTTCGCGACTCGCCACCTGCGGCGCATCCTCGGGGCGTGTGCCACCCGTTAGCTCTTGGATACGTGTGACCAGTCCGGCCATGGATGGAAAGCGGAAAATGTCGGTGATCGACAGCTTCGCCGCGCCGGTTTCGGTGCGGATGTCCCGATGTGCTTGAACCGCCAAAAGGCTATGCCCGCCAATGTCAAAGAAGTTGTCGGTGGCGTTGACCTCGGCCACGCCCAGCACCCGCGACCAAACCGCTGCAACCGTTGCCGCGACATCGCCTGACACCGCGACCGGTGCAGACACGCGCGCCGCCGCGACCGGTTTTGCGACCGCGACGGTGCGGGTTTCTTCGGGCGACGGCATCGCGTTGCGGTCGATCTTTTTGTTCGGAGTCAGTGGGAAGTCGGCGAGCGTCACATAATGCTGCGGTCGCATGAAGGCCGGCAAGTTGACGCGCAGAGCCGCGCGTATGTCGCTCTCATCGGGTATCGCCTCGCCACGCAGATACGCCACAAGGCGCACATCGCCCGGGGTATCTTCACGCGGCATAACCACAGCCTGCGCGACGCCAGCGATCTCTTCCAGACGGGTTTCGATTTCGCCCAGCTCGATGCGATAGCCACGCAGCTTGACCTGATGGTCGGCGCGTCCAAGGAAATCAAGCTTGCCGTCATCTCGCCAGCGCACCAAGTCGCCGGTTCTGTAAAGCCGCCCGTCGCCAAAGGGGTTTTCGACAAAACGCTCCGCAGTCAGGTCTTCGCGCCGCCAATAGCCACGCGTGACGCCCGCGCCGCCGATCAACAACTCGCCGGGCACTCCAACGGGCGCGGGATCACCCGTCGCGTTCAGCACGTAGATTTCCGTGTTGGCAATCGGCGTGCCGATATTGGCGACGCCTTCGCCCGCTTCGGCCATGCCGGTTGTCGACCAGATGGTGGTTTCGGTTGGACCATACATGTTCTGTATGTCCGCGTTTGTGGCCGCGTTCAGATCGGCAACCAAACTGCCCGAAAGCGCCTCACCACCGATCATCAAATGATCTACACCACGTAGCGCGAACCGCGCCTCGTCGTTCATCGCAATCATCCGCGCCATCGACGGGGTGCATTGCAGGTGGCTGACATCGTGGCGGATCATTTGCGCCGCAATCGACACATCCGACGGGTCCAACTCGCCACCCTCATTGGCCAGCCGAAGGACTTTGGCGAGCGGTTTGAGCCCTTCCATGACGGTCGCTGTATCGATGCCGTAATCGATCAAACACGCAATCTCGGTGACACCGATGCGCTTGACCTGCTCTACCCGATCCAAGGCGTCCTCGATGGTGCCAAACAGGCCCGAGTCCTCGAAATAGCGCTGGAACGCAAAATCCAGGATGCCTTCGAGTTCCTCTTCGGTCAGGCTGCCAAGGTCGAGTTGGAAAGCGCTGTCCACGCCTTCAGGTTTTTTGAAAGCAGGGAAGGCCCAAGCGTATTGTTTGATCAGACCGGCAGCGGAGCGCAGATAATCTTTCATTGGCTCGCGGGCAATTTCACGTGCCTTTTCGCGGTCTTCAGCCAAAAAGCTGTGCAGCATCAAGGTGACGCTGAACTCATCGGGATTGTGGCCTGCCTCTCGCAGCGCATCGTGATAAAGCGCGATCTTGCCGCCAACTTCGTCCACGCTTTGCCCCAAGAGGTGCGTCAGCACGTTACAGCCATGCCGCCCGGCCTCTTTCCATGTTTCGGGATTGCCCGCCGTGGTCACCCACAGCGGCAGCTCTTTGGACACGGGCCGCGGTTGCGTCACAACCGCATGCATAGAGCCGTCTTGCTTGGCGAATTCCACCTCTTCGCCGTGCCAGAGTTTGCGCAGCTCCGCCATTTGTTCAAACATCGCCGGTTTGTTGGCAGGCGGTGTGTTTTCAGGGCGCAGCACAAAGTCGTCCGGCTGCCAGCCTGATGCAATCGCCATCCCCGCGCGGCCGTTGGTCAGGTTGTCGATCACCGCCCATTCTTCGGCGATGCGGGCGGTGTGGTGCAGGGGCGCGACGCAAGATCCGGCGCGCACACCGATTTGTTTGGTCACAGCCGCCACCGCTGCGCCGGTGACTGATGGGTTGGGATAGGGGCCGCCAAAAGCGTGGAAATGCCGCTCCGGCGTCCAAACGGCGCAAAACCCATGCGCGTCAGCGAATTTCGCGCCTTCCAACAACAGTTCGTATTTCTTGGACCCCTGACCGTCGTCGTTGCCCCAGTAATAAATCGACATCTCCATGCCGCCGGCCGCCGTCGGCAGGCGTCCGCCTGAAATCTGCGTGGTGGTCTCATCGCCTGACACCACCAACTTAAAGCCCCGCGACAGGGTCCAGAACAGCTCCAGCACTGAAATGTCAAAGCTGAGCGAGGTGACCGCAAGCCACGTGTCGCCGGTCTTGTGCGGTATCCGCGCGTCCATTCCGGCAAAGAAATTGGCGACATTGCAGTGCTCGACCATCACCCCTTTGGGTGTGCCGGTAGAACCGGAGGTATAGATCAGATAGGCGAGATCATCGCCGCCGGAAATCGCCTCGGGATTCTGCGCACTGGCATCTGACAGCCGCGCGTCAGTGTCGAGTTGCAAGGTCTGTGCCTGATGGTCAGGCAAGTCTTTGGCAAGCGCTGCTTGTGTGACGATCACACCGCAGCCGGAATCGGCGATGAAATGCGCCAGACGATCGGCGGGATAGGTCGGATCCATCGGAACATAAGCACCGCCCGCCTTTAGGATCGCCAGTGCCCCGACCAAGAGATCGGGACCGCGACGGGTGCACAGCCCCACCAAAGCCCCGCGTGTCACTCCCATATCGCGCAGCACATGCGCCGCACGGTTGGCACGGGCGTTAAGGTCCGCATAGCTGAGCGTTTCATGCTCAAATACCAGCGCCGCCGCGTCTGGTGTGGCCGCAACTTGCGCCTCAAACTGGGTAACAATGGTGGCGTCCGCATCAAAATCGACCACTGTGTCGTTCCAATTGGTCAGCAGGTCCTGGCGCTCGGTCTCCGGCAGGAAGGGCAGGTCCTGAACGGCGGCGTCATCCACCATGGCACCTGCCAAAAGTTCCAAACGCGCGGCAAGGCGTTTGGCGTGGCTTTCGCCGAGGCGGCTGGCGTCAAAATGCAACTCTGGCGCATCGCCAAGCGCGATGGTCAGCGTGGCGCCTTCAAGCGCGCCGGACCCATCCAGCGTCACCGCCACATCAGGCATCACTGGCGCGGCAAGTTTCGGATCACGGGAAATCAAGTCCAGCGCCCAAGTGCCGTGTTTGGTCAGTGTTTCGTTTGTTGCAGCAACGGCATTCACGGCTGCGGCGACGGTGCCATGTAGGACTTCGGCGCTCACCCGTAGCGGCACCCAATCGCTCAGAATGCCAGCTGCGCGGGGCAGGTCGGCGGAACGCAGGGCAATGTCACAAGCCTCCGGTATCCCTGACCGCAATGCCCAAAGGGTCACTGCGGTCAGGGCTTGCTTGGAGGGCAACTCGGGCAGGGTCAACGCGACCCTGCGCATATCGGGCAGATCGCCAGCAGCGGCGATCAGCGGAAGGTTTGCAGGCAAGAAAGCCGCTAAGCGCGCGCGCCAAAATGCGTCGGACTTGGCAACTTTGGCCATGGTGGCGCTCAGCGTCTCAGCGGCAGCGCGATCCAACAGCGGCAGACGTTCTCCGTCGCGGATGACATGGCCGGGTGTTTGCGAATGGCCCGCACTGTCGGTCAGGCGAGACAATGTCACAGCCCCACGTCCACAGGCGATGGTCACCGTATCGGCGCCAACAGCCAGCACCGCGCCGGGTTCGCCATGGCCCGCGCTTTCGGCGATCTCGGCGGCTCCGACCAGTAACACACAACCTGACGCCACAAATTTTGGCATGCACAGCGGGTTGAAGTAATCGCCGTGATCCAGCGCGCGAACCAGCGCAACGGCCTCTTGGGCATCGCGGCGGAAATCGATCCGACCAGCCGCTTCCGGGAGATGGCCAAGGCCGAAATAGCTGCGTTGCCCCATGTCTTGAGACCGCGCATCAGGCAAGCCATTGGACAGGGCGGTGACAACTTCGGGAAAGCTCTCGATTGCGGCGGCATAGGCTTTGGTGTTCAGCGTCAGCGCGGTGTCGGCCTGCGAAATATCAAACATGCGCTGGGAAATGATGTCGCCGGTGTCAGCTTTGGCTTCGATCTTGTGCCAAGTGATGCCGTGGCGGGCCTCTTGGTTAAGGCGCGCCCAGACCGGCGCGTTCAACCCCGCATAGCGCGGCAGCGGCCCGTCATGAAAATTCACCGCGCCTTTGGCAGGCAAACCCAGCACCGCTTGAGGCAACATGTCGAGGTTGGCAATCGACAGCAACCAATCAAATGCCTCGTCCCGCAGGGCCTCAACAATATCCGCATCAGAGGACACAACCCGCAGCCCTTCGCCCTCGGCCCATGTGCGGATATCGGCAGCGCGCGTGACGATGGCGGTTATGGCATGGCCAGCGTCGCGCCACATGGTGGCGCATTGGATCAGCAGGCTTTCGTTGCCGATCATCACGGCGCTCATGCGAGCAGTGGACAGGGTATCAAGGCTCATGTGTTGGCCTCCTTGCGCGGATTTAGCGTGGGTGTTTCGGTCCGTTCGCGCGGGGTCCGGTTGGGGATATTGCGGATGTAATGGCGGATCAGGTCCCACAGGAACCAGTTGGGATCACGGCGCGGTTTGCGCCCGACGATGCGGCGCAGCTTCCAGATCAGCGTGCCGGTGACATGGGCCAGCGTGGGGGCCAAAGCGCTGCCGTGGTTTTTGCGGAAGTAATACAGACGGCTGTCAAACCAGTAAGACGGCATGCGCCGCCATGTTTTCATGCCGGTAGACACGGACCCGATGTGGGTCACTTCACTGGCGCGCACATAATCGGTGGGCCATCCGGCCCGTGCGGCCCGCAGGCACAAATCGGTTTCTTCAAAATAGAGGAAAAAGCTCTCGTCAAAGAGACCAATGTCTTCAAGAACCTCGCGCCGCAGCATCATCGACGCACCCGCAAGCCAATCCACGCGCATGGTCGCAGACGGGATCGGCAGCGGAACGATGTGGTCTTTCAGCACTCGCGAAATCACCCCGAGGCGCGCGGCACCCTCAAGCTCGCTCCAGATCGTGGGAAAACGGAACGCGGTAACATGCGGTGCGCCGTCTTCGCCATGGATATAGCTGCCAGCAATGCCAACGTCCGGATTGAACGTCAGATGTGCCAGCAGCAGTTGAATGCTGCCCGCATCGGGAAACGCATCAGAGTTGAGAATATAGAAGTAGTCAAAGCCCTTGGCGGCGCCGTGCCGGATGCCAAAATTGTTGCCCGCGCCAAAGCCGCCATTGTGGCCCGATTGCACCACCTCAACGCAATTTTCGGCCCAGTCGGCATTGGAAATACCATCGCGGATCGCCTTAAAACTGCCATCGCCGCTGTTGTTGTCGACAATCACGATATGGCTATCAAGGCCCTGCATTTCACGCGCGGCCGCCTCGGCTGCGCGCAGGGTCATTTCTGGCGTGCGCCAGTTCAGTATCACAGTCAAAAGGCGGGGGGCGTCACTCATTCGGCGGCCTCCTTTCGCTGGCTTGATAAGGTGGCTTCAGCCTCGGAGATTACCTTTTTCATGCGGGCTGCCAGCACACGCACATTGGGTTCCAGAACCATGCTGTCGTGATCCCCTGGCACCTCAAAGACCTGCACATGCGGCACGTATTGGCCCCAGTCGTTGTCGGAGAACACATAAGCGCGGTCCGCGTCGACCAAACGACCCTCACCCATATCCCACTTACCCGAAAGAGGCGGACGGAACAGCACGAGGTTGCCGGCCCACGGCGTGACATCATAGGTGGCAACGGCGCGCAAAAACGCCGCCTCGATTTCGGCATCGTGGAACTGTTGGCCTTGCGCGTCCTGTGCAGTCTCTTCCGGCGCACGACGCTTGGAGAGCTCCCAAGCGATACGGTTTTTGGCCCAGATCAGCGGATAGGCGAGGCCTTTTGCCTTGAGTTCCTGCATCTGGATTTTCATCCGGTCAGCGCGCGAAAGCGCACGGCGCCGCGGCAGCGGTGTGTCAAGCAGGGCGACAAGCGCGACCTCTTCTCCGTCAGCCTCAAGCTGGCGTCGGATTTCGTAGGCAGTGATGCCGCCGCCGGAAAACCCTCCCAGCAGATACGGCCCGTTCGGCTGCACTTGCCGCATCTCGGCGATGTAGTCACGCGCGGCTTCTTGCAAGTCATCATGCGGTGCGGCGTCGCCCAAAAGACCACGCGCCTGAAGGCCATAAAACGGCCGGTCAGCCCCAATTAAATGCGCGAGATGGCGCAAGTTCAACACGTTGCCAAACATGCCCGCCACAAGGAAGAACGGGCGTCGCGGCCCGCCTTCTCCACTGTGCATGGGCACCAGATGAGTGAACCTACTGGCGGGGCGCGCCCCAACCTCAGGCTCAGATGAGCCCTCGTTCGCACCGGTCTGACGGGCGTCAGACGCCGTGTCGCCACCGACGCGATCCGCAATCATCGCAGCACAGGTTTCGATCGTGGGCGCTTCGAACAAGACCGAGATCGGGAACTCGATGCGATAGGCCTTTTTGACCATCGCAAACAGACGCACCGCGATCAAGCTGTGCCCGCCAAGGTCAAAGAAACTGTCACGCGTGCCGACCTTGTCGACGCCCAGCAAATCCTGCCAGAAACCGGCCAAGGTGCGTTCGATGTCATTTGATGGCGCGACAAAATCAGTGTCCAGCTCAGGCCGTTCAAACGCCTGACCATCGCCCGCAGTGTCGGTCATGCCCACTTCTGCCTGCGCAATAAGCGCGGGCAGATCGAGCGAGGAAATAACGACCTGAGCCAGAGGCGCGAGCAAGGCGGCCTCAAACATAGCAGCGCCCTGCGTCGGCGGGATGCCCTGACCCAAGTTATGGATCAGACGTTCCTCTGCAGCTGAGAGAGGATGCATAACCTGATCTTGCGAAGCAAAAGAGATTTCGGCCGCGCTCAGCGGCGGTTGCGCGACCAAGCCAGCGGCCTCAATCCGGCGGATCGACAGGCCCTGTACTTCGACGCAGACCCCTCCGTCCGGTGCGGCGAGTGTCACATCAAAACGGACCACACCGTCGTCGTTGGTGCCGGAGGCAAGGCGGACGTGGCTTATGATTTCGGACGGCAACGGCGCATACATCGTCAGCACGTCATAGCTGACCGGCACCCAGAGATGTGCTTGCCCATAGCCGGGGATCAGATCCATCGCCCATCCGGTCGCAATATCCAGCAAACCAGGGGGCAAGACGCAGCCGTCGCCTACAAACTGCGTATCAAGCGCCAGCGATGCCAAGCCTTCGCCATCGCCTAGGGCCATCTTGCGCAGGACTTTCCAGCGCGGGCCGAACGTCAAATGCGCTTCTTGCGGGGCCGACAGCGCAGAGGACCCTGCCGCCTTGCTTCCTTCACCGACGCGGGCCATAGCGCTGGCAGTATCTAAAACAGGCGGTTTCCCGACGGCGGGGATCAACCGAGCCTCGGCGTGGGTTTGCCACGCTTCACGGCCGTCAAATTTGCAGGCGCTTTGCACCTCGAACCGATACCCCTCATCTGAGCGTTCCAAACGCGCCCGCAAGGTGAGGGTTTCGCCCTCGTCAACGCGGATCGGACGCAGGAACAGCAAATCACGCAGCGCAAATCCGCCGTCCTCGCCATGTTCACGCAGCGCCTCAGCCGCCAACTCGATGTAACCGGTGCCGGGCAGGATTGCCGCGCCTTCTTTGGTGCGGTGTTCGTCTAACACCCAACGCGACGTGTCATAACGCGCTTCAAAAATGCGATGTCCGGCGGCGTCAAACCCCGCCGTGTCCAACAACGGTGCGCTGATCGGCTCCATTTGCGTCGGGGCAACGTCACCCTGTCGCGCGGCGACCGCTTCGGCTGCCATGCCGATTTCGGCCCAAATACCCCAGTTGATCGCGCGCACACGCGTCGCGCCGCCGCGGCGCGATTGCGCATAAGCGTTCAGGTAAGCGTTGGCGGCAACATAATCGATCTGCCCTACGGGTGCAGTGGCGGTGGAGGATGAGCTGAACAACACCAGCCAGTCGAGATCGCCATCGGGGAAGAGTTGTTCCAACACTTGTGTGCCGTGCAATTTCGGCGCCAGCACGTCGTCAATCTGCGCAGACGTTTTGGCCAAAAGCGGCGCGTCGTCGATCACCCCTGCGGCGTGGATCACGCCGTTAATGGGGCCAAGGGCCCCGCGCGCGGTGGCGACAGCGTCGCCCATTTCGTCGATATTGCACACGTCGGCCGCAAGGCAAAGCACCTGACCACCAAGGCTCTCGAGACGCTCAACGGCGCGGATGCGGCGGGCAATACGGTCTTGCGGAGCGTGGCCGCGCAGATAGGTGGCCCATGTGCCCCGCTCCGGCAGCCCATTGCGAGAGATCAGCACCACGTTGGCGCGGGCCTCGCGAATGGCGCGTTCCGCCAAAGTCAGGCCAATTCCGCCAAATCCGCCGGTGATCAGATAGGTGCCACCCTCTCTCCAAACCGGCATATGTTCGGCGCCAAGCTCTGTCTTGCGATAGCTCCGCTCAAATCGTTTGTCCCCGCGCCAAGCCGCAATCAGGCTGCGCGGTTCGGCCATCAGGTCCTCAATCAGGCGCATCGCAAGCGTCAGGTGGCCTTTGCGTGCCGGCGGTTGCACGTCAATCAACGCCGCGGTCACACCCGGCAGCTCACGCGGGATCACTTGCACGGCGCCAAGTGCTGTGGATTTCTCGGGATAGGGCAGGGCTTCGCCGCGCACTTGCAGCGCTCCGGAACTGATCGCGGTGATATGCAGCGGGCGTGGCAGGTTCTCGTCTGTGATCGCTTGCGCAAGGAACAACAGGCTCATGAACCCCTGCTCTTGATTGCGGTGGAAAAAGCTGGAACCGGGTCGATGGTTTTCGGTTTCCGTCAGCAGCCACATATGCACCACGCGATCCGGCACGCGGCCCCGGGCCATCAGATCGGCAATCAACGCATCGTAGCCTTCGCGGCCCCTCTCGGGCGCAAGCACATAGCCATCCGGCCCGTTAGCGGCAAAGGCATCACCCGTGCGCACGGTCACCACATCATGGCCCGCATTGCGCAGCTGACTTGCCACGGCGGCGCCGGTTCCGCCAGCATCGGTGAAGATCAACCAATGGTGTTTAGGCGCGTCCGCAAGCTCAGTGGCCACATCGATTTCACATTCCGCAAGTCGCGGTCGCCAAACCGGTGCAAAGGCCCAGTCGGCAGTGTCATCAAGGCGCATCAACAGATCATCCGGCGCGTCAATCTGATCCTTTCCGGGCTCGATGAAATAGCGGCTGCGCTGAAACGCATAGCTTGGCAGGACCACACGCTGGCGCGGCACGCCGCCCCAATATTGTTCAAAATCCACAGCAACGCCGCAGGCCCATAGCCGTCCCAGAACCGTCAGAAAATAGGCGTCGTCCGCGATTTTGTCTTCGGGATGGCGCAGCGAGGACACCACCTTGTCCGCTTTCACCTGACCATGCATTTTGACCAGCGAGGCCAGCGCCTTACCGGGACCGACTTCAAGGTAGACGCGGTTCTGAGTCTGGCTCAGCGTAGTGATGTCGTCGGCAAACAGCACTGTGTTGCGCAGGTGCGCGACCCAATAGTCGGGTTCGGTTGCTTCGCTCGCAAGCAAAGCCGCACCGGTGCGGTTGGAAATGATCGGCAGCGTGGGCGCCTGCAAATCGATCCCGCGCAGGTAATCGCCGAACCGCTCCAGAATGGGTTCCAGCATACTCGAATGCGCGGCGATGTTGATGGGCACGCGTTGGGTGTCGATTTCCTCGGCTGCCAGTTCCGCTGCCAGCGCGTCAAGCGCGGCATCTGGACCGGAAACCACGGTCAGAACGGGCGCATTTACTGACGCAATGTCCAAATCTTTGCCAAGGCGTGCGGTTACTTCGCCCAGCGGCAAAGGCACCGACAACATGCCGCCCGCGGGCACGGTATCAAACAGTTGGCCGCGCAGCTGCACCAGCCCAAGGCACTCCTCAAACGACATCACGCCCGCCAGACAGGCTGCGGTGTTCTCGCCCATCGAATGGCCAACCAAAGCGGCAGGCGTCACGCCCCAACTGATCCACAGCTGGGCTAGCGCATATTCCACCATCATAATCAGCGGCAGCTGCAAGCTCGGTTTTTTCAACGCCTCTTCGGCATCTTGCGCCGCGTCTCCTTCGGCCAGCCAAAGCGCGCGCAGCGCCTCGCCACCCTTGCCGGCCAGCACGTCAAAGCCGTGGTCCATCCATTGGGCAAAGACCGGCTCGGTCTCAAACAGATCGCGCCCCATGCCGACATATTGCGCGCCGCCACCGGGGAACATGAAGACAACTTCGGGCGCGTCAGCCTCGGCAGAATGATTAAAAACGCGCAGATGATTGCCGGATTCCAACAAATCCGCAGCTTCTTGATGGCTCTCCGCCACCACAACCCGCCGTTTTTCGAACTTTCGCCGGCCATTCAGCAATGTGTGTGCCACATCGGCCAAAGGCTGATCCGGATTGGTCCTCAGATGCGTCGCAAGATTGGCGGCGTTGGCGTCCAGCGCTTTGGCGGAGCGGCCGGAAACAGCGATCAATTGAAACGGCCAGTCGCTGTCGGCACTAGGCAACCTCACGGGTGCCTCATCCACGATCACATGCGCGTTGGTGCCGCCGACCCCAAGGCTGTTCACCCCGGCCCGGCGGATGCCGTTGCGTGGTGTCCAATCGGTCAGCGCGGCATTGACCGCAAACGGGCTGGTGTCAAAATCAATCGCCGGATTGGGTTTCTCAAATCCCAGCGACGGTGGCATCTGTTTGTGATGCAGCGCCAGCGAGGTCTTGATCAGGCTCGCTGCACCCGCCGCTGTGTCCAGATGGCCGATGTTGGTTTTCACCGATCCGATCCGGCAGAACCCCGTGTCGTCTGTGGTTTCACGGAATGCTTCGGTCAGGGCCGTCACTTCGATCGGGTCGCCTAGATAGGTGCCGGTGCCGTGGCATTCCACGTAATCGACCGTGTTTGCGGTGACATCGGCAATCGCCATAGCGTCGGCCACAGCCGAAGCTTGTCCGCCCACAGACGGAGCCAGATATCCGGCCTTGTCACTGCCGTCGTTGTTCACTGCCGAGCCTTTGACGACGGCCCAGATATGGTCGCCATCGGCAATTGCGTCTTCAAGTCGGCGCAACACAACCACGCCCGCGCCCGAGCCAAACACCGTGCCTTGGGCACGATGGTCAAACGCGTGGCATTCGCCGTCAGGTGACAGGATCTCGCCGTCCTCAAACACATAGCCCCGCCCGTGCGGCAACTCGATGGTCACGCCGCCCGCCAAGGCCATGTCGCATTCACCGTTCAGGATCGACTGCGCCGCGTAATGCACCGCAACCAGCGATGTGGAACAAGCGGTTTGCAGACCCAGAGACGGCCCCTTCAGGTCAAGGAAATGGCTCAGCCGCGAGGCAAGGAAATCTTTGTCATTGCCGGTGTGGCGCAGCAGGAACATGCCGGTGCTGTCCACCAGATCGCGGTTGGAACAGATGTTGAAATAGAAATAACTGCCCATGCCGCAGCCGGCAAAAACCCCAATCGGCCCGCCAAAGTTCTCGGGCATGTGGCCGGCGTTCTCCAACGCCTCCCAGCTCACCTCAAGGAATTGACGATGTTGCGGGTCCATGATCGCGGCTTCTTTCGGCGACAGACCAAAGAAATCGGCGTCAAACTCGGCAAAGCCATCCAGCATGGCGGCAGCAGGCACATAATTGCGATGCTTCAGCCGTGCGCGGCTTTCACCATTGGCCAGCAGATCGTCTTCGGACAGTCGGGAAATCGAGCGGATACCGTCACGCAGGTTTTGCCAATACTGCTCAATGCCGGTCGCGCCGGGCAGGTGGGCCGCCATGCCCACAATCGCAATATCCGTCTCGCTAACCGGCGAGTCCGAGTGGTCGCTCACAATAAAACCTGCGTCTAACTATGCCATTTTGGCCTCAAGTTACGCCCATCACGCACCGAGACTCATTGATTGATACCAAAGTTATTGCGCCAAGGGTGCCTCAGAAAGGTGAAACTAGGGCAAATTGAGGGCGGACAGACTGGCAACTGCTGCCTGGTTCAACCAAAGCGCGATTCCTGCCAAAAGGAGTCCCGAGAACCAGAAAACCACATCGTGGCGCATATCCCACGCGTTGTGCCGACGCGCCAGCCAGATCACCGCCGGATAAGCCAGTACCATTGCCACACCCTGACCCACCAATGCCCCGATCAGACCATAGGCGCTCGCCCCGAGGATCAGTCCTGCCATCATCAGCGCGGCGCGGGTCGATGCCAGCACAAAAAACCCCCGACTGTCGCCCGCGGCCAAAGCAGCATGGTCATAGGTCAATGCGATAATCTGCGGGATCTGCATCACCGCCAAAAGCACCACAACGCCGCCCGCCAGCGCATAGCGCGGATCATAAAGCACACCGACCAGCCAGACGCCAAGAACTGCGAACCCGGTCAACAACGCAAACAACCCCGCGCTCAGCATCATGCGCAGCCTGTGCAGGTTGGCGCGGTTCGCCGCGCTCTCTTGCGGGGGCTTTTCGCGATAGATCGGGATCATGATCCGGCGCGTCACCATTCCGCCCAACAAAAGCGGAAAGGAGGCGAGGAAGAAGCCAATATTATAAACCCCCAATGCCCCAAGGCTTAGGAATTTGCCCAGCACGATCTTGTCGCCCTGAGACAGCAAAAAACCGGCCGCCGTGGACAGGAATATCCATTTGCCAAACCCGATCAATTCTCGCGCAGCGGGGCGTTCCCACCGCGGCTTGTTCAATGCGCCCGGCAGAAAAATTTGATACAAAATCAATTGCATAAAGACAGTGGTCACCGCATTTGCCACCAGCGCCCAAACCGATCCAGTGGCCCACGCGACCATTACACCTACCACCAATCCAAGCACTTGCGCACTCAGATCAATTGTCGTGATCCGGCCCAACACAAGGTTGCGATTGGCGCTGTCGCGTTTGGTTGGAAACAGTCCCATGATCAACAGCGTCACGCCGACCACGGGCAGGATATCGGCCAACTCAGGCGCGTCATAAAACGCCGCTGCAGGCGCCGCCAAGGCCCATGTCACCACCAACAACAGAAGCCCGCGAATGACCTGAATGGTCCAGGCCGTGTCCAAAAACGCGCGCTCCTCGCCGCGTTTGGATTGCAGGATCGATTGCGTCACGCCCATGTCACTCAGGTTGGACAACCCTTGCAGAAATACCCAGACGAGGCTCATCACGCCAAAGGCTTCGGGGAACAACAGCCGCGTCAGGATCAGGTTGGATGCCAACCGCAAAGCCTGAGAGCCGCCATAGCCGATGATCGTCAATCCGCCGGAGCGAAACGCACGGGCAGCCAACGACGAGCCGGAGGAAAGCTGTGCCAGTCGGCTCATCGGCCTCTGCCCCAACTGCCGTCTTTTTGCGGTGTCAGTTTTACGATCACAGCGACGGCGCCATAGACCAGCATCCCCAACGGGTCGCGCAATCCCATGCGCAGCTTTTGCCACAGGCTGAGCGTGTGTTTGTCATCATTTTCCAGAAGATAGGGGAATTTTTCGACCACCTCGGCCACCCCCGCATTTTGCCGCCGCCGCACTTTGACCAACGCGCGGAAACCTTCGACCAGCGGCCAATCATATCCGGCAGGCACTGCGATTCGCTGCTCCGGAGGAAAACTGAGGCGCACATAGGTGTCGTCGGCAATGATCTTGGGGAACAGCACCCAAGAGTGCCGTCCGGCGCCATTCACCGCAAATAGCCCGGCACCGGGGACGCCATCTGTGATGAATGGCACGCGTTGATAGATGCGTGCATAGGCGCGGGTCGCCCAGGATTTCGCCGGTGCCAGCCGCAGTTGACCGCTGGCATATCGCGGCTCTTTGGTGTTCAGCACGGCACATATCTGGGCAAACAGGTCGCGATCCACGACAACGTCCGCGTCCAGATAGGTCCGCATCGGAAAATGTGCAATGTGGTCGCCTTGATTGAGCGCGCCGGGTTTTCCGATGGCGGGCATGTCCAGCACGTCCAGATGCCAGCCACGGTCTTCGGCCACACCTTGATACATTTGCGCCAAAGGTGCTGTTTCGTCGTCACAGCCATTGGCGACAACAATCACCTGCGCCTGCTTCGGGCCGCTGGAAGACAGCACCGATTGCAGGCAAGCGTCGATACGCTCTGCCTCGTTGTGCGCGGGGATGATGATGCTCAACACCTGCGGATTGCCTCATTGCCGATGCCCTGTCGTGCGGGCTTTGTGGCGACCTTATCAGACAACCCCGCCCACCTGCCAGTGGCGCGCAAAAAAGCGATTGTTTTCCTGGGCGTGCTGCCCATTCAGAGCAACCCTGACATCGGTATGACCAAAGCGGGAGAGGCGGCAAAAGCCACGGCCTCGATGCTGGTCAAAAGGTAGGTTTGGCCTTCCGCAGTGGCCCGTACCTGCGCTCCGTCGCGGACAAAATCATAATCCGCCCGTGCCCCCGGCAGGATCGCCCGATCCGTGCCCGCGCCGCCATGTAACCGATCCGCCGCTCCGTCCGCGATCAGCACGTCATCGCCGCCACCGCCGAGCAGGCTGTCGATCTTGACAGTTCCGGCAATCCGGTTTGCCCCGTCGTCGCCCTCAAACACCCCGCCGTGCAGAAAAGCGTCCTCTGCGCGGGCCTCGGACCAATGCGGCCCCTTTTCGTTATATGCGGTCAGTGCGGTATGGCGCGGTGTTTCGTCCCACAGATGGCGCAGATGCCCCCAGCTGCCCCACTTGCTGGATTTGCCAACATCGTTGAACGCGTTGAAACTGCGCCCGCCAAGCGTGCGCCACTCAGCCAGCAACTGATCATAGATCTCGCCCAAATCATCGCTGGTCGAAAACGCCGCAAAATAGCGTGTGAGCGCGTCGTTGTTGGCCCAATTCCCCACACCCGCCACATGGCTGCCGCCCTCATACATCACCAGCGCGAGGCCGTTGTCGCGCGCCACGTCAGCCTGATACGGCAGCATCTTGTTGATCAATTCTCTGAGCGACCCTTTGCGCAAGGCTTCTGCGGTTTTGGCATGCATCCCTTTGTATTGCTGGGTGTCGACAAATGCCGCCAACGCCGCGCGCTGCAATCCTTCCTCAGAACCGATCCGTTCGGCGGTAGCTCGGCTGTCTTCAAGCCAGCCCAAAACCGCGTCTGCGCCGCCGTCCAGACCCAAACCGACGCCAAAATATCCGGTCACCGCATAGGCGTCAAAGCTCGCCACTGGTGGCGGTGCGCCGTCCTTTTGCGCCAATGGCGCCTCCAGCAATCCTTTTTCCAGTCCCGGCCAGGCGGTGTGCGTCGCCGCCACCCGCATCAATCGCGTTTCGGCTTGGGCGCCAAACACCTCACCCCAGATCCGCCCCATGGCGCCTGCGCGCGCGCCAGCGATCTGCATATGGCCGTTTTCAACCTGTCCCCAGCGCGCCTCGCTCGCCTTCAAAGCCCATTGCGCTTGCTGAAATCCCCAGTTCCAAAGTTCGTTGGAATACTCCACATACGCCACCAAATCAGGGTTCAGGTGGTCACGAACCAGCTCTGCAAAGCTGCGCATATAGGCGTCATCCGCCAGATGCGGCATGTTAAACCACGCATCCGCGCCGATTTCGTTGGCCAGTTGCACCATCACCTCTGCTGGAACCCCGCGCCAGCCGTAAGTAAAATCGCTCATCAGCGGGCGACCGTCCCACGTGGCTTGTGTGGATGCGTTGGTCTGCATCCAATCCATGAACCGCACCAGCCGCAAATCACCCACAATGCGCAGCCACTCCGGATTGAACACCGCACCCGCCTCAAACAGCGGGATATGTTTCTCGGCCACCACAGAAACGCTGTGCACATAATCGCCCGTGCGGGTCGGATCGGTGTCACGAATGCGCACCCCGACATGGCCCTCGCCAGGTGTATATTCAAACCAGATCTCATGATCCTCGCGGCTTGTTACACGCGCACGGCCCGTCATCTCAACGGACCCGGCGCCCTGCCATGACACGCGGAACCTCCCTGACAAACCGGTGGCTTCGGGCGGCTGATCCGTCAGCATGAGCGCCTCGACCGAGGCGATGTTTTCGGGAATGCCCCAGACCCAGCCCGCCTCGTCCATGAGGCCAAAGTCCTCCATCTCCTCTGTCGACACGCCACCCCATTGGCCCGGCAAATGCCCGACCCAAGGCCGCGCGGTTCTCATCAGATCAATGAACGGCAGCTGCGTGCCCCAATCCGAAATTGCCGCCAACCCCATCGCCAGTGCCGGATCAGCAAGGCCCATTCCCGCCGCGCCGCCGTCCACAAGCAGTGTCGCAGGCGTTTTGAACGACTGGCCAGCCTCAGTCTCGCGCGATGGCGTTTCAACGGCTGCCATCCTGATCGGCTCCAAAACCAGCCGGTGAATTTCCTCGCGCACAGCCTCCCAATAGGTGCGCACATCCGCGTGGACCGTCTCGGGCAAATCGATCGCAAGCGGCAACTCCGCCTCAAACAGCCCGACATAGGTGATCGCACCGGCCAACAGATACAACGTCGGTGTGCCGTGCGGCGCGTCGTCAGTGTACAAATCCTTGGGCGTCATATCGAACAACACGCCGCCATCCACCAACTCCGAAATCACCCGCGCCACAGGGATCATATCGATGCGAAGATCAGGGCGCGCGTCGCGCAGCTGCGCCACATAGTCTTGATACCAGGTGTCATAGTCCCCCGCGTTGAACTGCAAATAGCGGCGGAATTTGCGCGCCGAGGGGGGGAAGCTGCCATATCCCGACATGTCCGCCCAGCCTTGGTAAATCACGAAACGGTCCGGCGCGACGTCCGCCCTTTGGTCGATCACCGCCAACGTGGCTGAGACCGGCGAGGCCTTGTCGGGGTTGTCCCCGTCAAAGGCTTTGTCCGCGCCTTGGTATTGGATGAAATTGGCGGGGTTGATCATCATCACGTCCCAATCCACGTCTGCGAAATTGCGATACTGCCGCGTCCACGCGCGGTTGACCTTGTCAAACCGCCAATTTGCCAACGGCGTTTCGTCCTTGGCGAAATCGCGCAGAAACCCCCACTGGCCATCCACCGCGATTGTCTTGCCATCCGCCTCCGCGAGCCGCGCCAACCAATGTGGCACCGCGGTTTCGTCGGTGTCACTCAGGTGGTGCACAAGGCTGTTGCCAAAGAAATAAAGATTCAGCCCGTCCCGCTCCTGTGCCGATGCACCAAAGCCGAGACCGGTGAACAGGCACAAGGCCATAACCGCAAAGACGCGCATCGTTCATTCCTTCGAAAACCAAGGGTTACGCAAGTATGCGGCGATTCCGGTCCGGCATGGAAGAGGGCACACCATTTCATGCGACGTCGCGACCTACGTATTCTTACCGCCTTGTCGATTGGCCACGCTGCCGCCACTCTAATCGCAAGATTTACCGCAGCGGGAGGCGCAGCGCATGATAGGCACAGCAGACCCTCGGGATCGCGGATTTGACTCCAAACGCTTGGAGGTGATCCGCGATTGGATGCAGTCTCTGGTGACGGATCGCAAACATGCGGGCAACGGGCTGTTGATCGCACGCGGCGGGGATGTGGTGTTTGATCACGTCGCCGGACTGCGCAGCGTCGAAAACGCCACCACCTTTGATCGAGACACCGTCGCGCGGATCTATTCCATGACCAAACCGGTGACGACCGTGGCCCTGATGATGCTGGCCGAAAAAGGGCTGTTTCATCTGGACGCGCCCGTATCTGAATTTGTGCCGGAGTTCGCGGACTGCCGCGCACTGATCAAAGGCGCGACATCCATTGATCAGACAGAACCCTGCGCCACACCAACATTGCACCAACTTGCCACCCACACCTCCGGCCTGAGCTATCCGTTTAACCCCGGCGTTCTGGCCGCCGAAATGGATGAACAGGACGTTCTTTTCAAACCCAACCAAGGCGCTTTGGCCGATGAGGTGCGCCGACTGGCGGCCCTGCCATTGGCGTTCAATCCCGGCGCGCGCTGGGAATATTCGGTTGGCATTGATGTCTTGGGCCGTGTCATCGAGGCGGTGTCGGGCAAACCGCTGGACGTCTTTTTTCAAGACGAGATTTTTGGCCCCTTGGGTATGACCGAAACCGGCTTTTCCGTGCAACCGTCTCAATCTGACCGCTTTGCCGCGCTCTATACGCCACTGGCGGGCAACGCCATGGGGCTCAACGACGCCGAAATGGGCGCTGAAACCCTGCGGCTTGTGGATCGGCCGGACGAGTCACCGTTTCTGAACGCTTCCACGTTTTCCGGCGGTGGCGGGCTAGTTGGCACGATGGATGATTACCTGCGCTTTGCGGAAATGCTGCGCAGGGGCGGCGCACTGGGCGACGCGCGACTTTTGTCGCCGCGCACCACCAACTTCATGATGTCCAATCATTTGCGGGGCGACATCGCCTCGATGGGTCCGGAAAGTTTTGCCGAACAACCGATGGAGGGCATGGGCTTTGGTCTCGGCGGCGCCGTTGTGTTGGATGCGGGCCGCGCCCGCGTGCCCGGAAGCGTCGGCGACTTCAGCTGGGGCGGAATGGCCTCGACATTTTTCTGGGTCGATCCGGTCGAGGACCTTTCGGTGGTCTTCTTCACCCAGCTGTCGCCTTCAAGCTCCTATCCCACCCGACCACAGCTCAAGGCACTGGTACACGGGGCGCTTACCAACTGAGGCACCGCGCGTTGCGCTAAACGTAGATCTCGCGGAATCGGCACCTACGCAATACCGACGCCATACTGACGCGATGCCGACCAGCAAAACGACGTTCTTTCAGGCCGTTAACCCAAGCCGCGCTGCCAAGTTGGTAAGCGCAAAAAAGAGCGCGGCCACGCAGACAATCGACGGACCCGCTGGCGTGTCCCAATAATACGATGCCCACAATCCACCGCTGGCCGAAGCCACTCCAACCGCCGCAGCACTGGCTGCCATGGCCTCGGGTGAGCGGGTTACAGCCCGCGTCGCGGCAGCGGGAATGACTATCAAAGCGCCAATTAACAACGCGCCAACAACCTTGATTGCCACGGCGACGACTACCGCCAAACCCAAGGTCAACACCAGTTGTTCCCGTTTGGGATTGATACCGCTGGCATAAGCAAGATCGGGGTTCAGCGTGGACGTCAAAAGCCCCTGCCAACGCCAGATCATCAAGGAAATAACAGCAATCGCGCCACCCCATATCACCGCCAAGTCGGATTTGGACACCGCCAGAATATCGCCAAACAGGTAAGACATCGGGTCAAGCCGCACGCCCTGTTGAAGCGACACAGCCACAAGGCCAAAGGCCAATGCGCTGTGCGCCAACACTCCCAGCAGCGTGTCCATCGCATAGCCCCGACCTGCAAGCGTTGTGACCGTAACAGCCATCGCCAATGCCACCGCTAGTGCGCCGATAAAGACAGACATTCCAAAGGCCAGCGAGAACGCGACGCCCAAAATGGCAGCATGCGCTGTCGCATCCCCGAAATATGCCATGCGTCGCCAAACCACAAAACACCCCAAAGGCGCCGCTGCAAGTGCCACGCCGATCCCGGCCAGAGCCGCGCGAACCAGAAAATCATCAAACATATCAGTGATTTCCCAGATGATCGTGCGTGTGAGGATGGTCGTGGTCACAGGCCTCGTCTTCGTGATGATGGTGGTCGTGCTCGTGTCGATAGAGTGCCAGAGCACCGTGGGTTCCGGTGCCAAATAACGCGCGATACTCCGGGGCCGAGGCCACGATTTCGGGCGTGCCATGACAGCACACATGACCATTTAGACACACCACTCGGTCACTCGCGCTCATCACAACATGCAGCTCGTGGCTGACCATCAGAACGGCCGCTCCGGTGGTGCGGCGAACCTCTTCGATCTGGGTGTAAAAATCGGCTGAACCGGGTTGGTCGAGGCCTGTCGTGGGCTCATCCAGAATGAGCAGATCGGGTGAATCCATCAATGCCCGCGCCAATAAAACGCGCTGGAATTGTCCGCCCGAAAGGCCGGCCATTGGGCGATCTGCGATGTCCTCGACTCCGGCCTGCCTCAGCGCTTTCGCCACGGCTTCGGCGGGTCGCCGGTTGGGCAGGGACAGAAAGCGGCCTGCACTCAATGGCAGGGTCGGATCAATCGCAAGGCTCTGAGGAACATATCCAATTTTCAATCCTGCTGCGCGCAGAACAGTGCCGCTGTCAGGGGTGATTGCACCTATGACACTGCGCAACAAGGTGGATTTTCCGGATCCGTTTGGCCCGACAATTGTGACGATCTCGCCTTTGTCGATGGTCAGATCGACGTGCGAAAGCGCAACGTGCGCGCCAAGCGTCACCGACATATCCTTGATGGTGACCAGCCTCATGTCGCGGCCCTCTGACAGGAAGGACACAGGCCCTCCGCCTCAACCACGGTTGTCTCGATTTCAAAGCCCATCGACTTGGCCGCCGCTCCAAGGCTCGCGTTCAGCGACACCGAGGTTTCAGCGACGGTTTCGCAGCCGCGACAGATCAGGAACACTGGCGCATGCTCGTCACCAGGATGGGCGCAGGCTATGTAGGCGTTTAGCTTTTCCAGTTTATGCACAAAGCCGTTCGTCACTAGAAATTCCAGTGCGCGATACACCACCGGCGGCTGCGCGGCAAAGCCCTCGTCGCTCATTAGCGCAAGAATGTCATAAGCCCCCATCGCGCGATGTTCCTGCAACAGGATTTCCAACACTCGCCGTCGCCCTTTGGTGAGCCGTAGCCCCTTGGCGGTGCAAACGTCCTCGGCCGTTTTCATACCTCCGCCCATGCAGGCCGAATGATCGTGATGTTCAAAGCCGATGCTGTCCATCGTGATCTCCTTACGAATTGCACTTGATATAGTATAACATTTTGTTTAGGGCCAGTGGTCGCGTTAGTTTATATCAAAGGTACCCTCATGAAACTCCTCCCCGTCAGCTTTGTGGCCTTTCTTGGTGCCACCTTGACTGTTCAAGCAGAAACTCCACGTGTTGTCGCCGATATTGCACCCGTTCATAGCCTTGTCGCGCAGGTCATGGAAGGTGTTGGGATGCCTGATCTTTTGATGCAGCCGACGGCCTCTCCGCATGGCTACGCCTTGCGCCCGTCGGAAGCCCGTGCGCTGCAGAACGCAAATCTGGTGTTTTGGATCGGTCATGAATTGACGCCTCAACTCGAGGGCGTGCTTGAGTCTCTGGCTGATGAAGCGCATGTCGTGGAGTTGCTCAATTCCGCTGACACTGTGCGACACAAT
Organism: Shimia sp. SK013; assembly: GCF_001292625.1. GTDB lineage: Bacteria > Pseudomonadota > Alphaproteobacteria > Rhodobacterales > Rhodobacteraceae > Shimia. The sequence continues at coordinate 172,551 of NZ_LAJH01000013.1, read as the reverse complement.
TACCGGACCTCGGAGGATTTCAAGATAACCTCGGAAGAGGATCATGAACACGGCCATGATGATCACGACGAGCATAGTGATCATGACGATCACGAGGATCATGATGACCACGCAGATGACGATCATGCCGAACACGGCCATGATGACCATGAAAACGATGGTCACGCCGAGCACGATGACCATGGCCATGAAGACGAGGCCAAGCACGAAGACCACGACGATCATGCGCATGAAGATCACGAAGGCCACGACCACGATGGAACTGACGTCCACGCTTGGCTTGACCCGCACAATGCGCGGGTGTGGTTATCACTGATCGCTGACGAGCTTTCCGAGGTTGATCCTGCAAACGCCGCTACCTATGCCAAGAACGCGGCAGCAGCCCAAGCTGAACTGGATGCCTTGGAAGAGGAGATCGCAGCGAAGCTAATCTCTGTGTCTGATGCTGACTTTGTGGTGTTCCATGATGCATACCAGTACTTTGAAACCCGGTTCGGGCTGATCGCGTCTGGTGCTATTCGTGTTGGTGATGGGTCATCGGCAAGTGCGGCACGTCTGCGTGAAGCGCGCAATACGCTGCAAGAGAACAAGGTTGAGTGCATCTTTAGCGAACCTCAATTCCCTGATTCGCTGGTTGCATCGGTGGCGGAAGGTCTCGACATTCAAACTGCGGAACTGGATCCGCTGGGTGCCAACCAAGACGTCGGAGCGGATCTCTACAATCTTGTCATTGGCCAGATGTCTGATGACTTTTTTAGTTGCCTGAAGCACGACGACCACTAACGGCGTTTTGCTGAACCTCTAAAGGTTCAGCAAAATCATGTTTCCCAGCCCCCAGAGCAATAGCTGAAAATGCGTGGTCTGGGCGCCCTCATGGCAAAACCAATAGCTGAAATGGTTGCCAACGATGGTGAACATCGACCAAACGCCAGTGAACATCAGGGCCCCGATTAAAGCCACGTCTCGGGCCATTGAAGGAAATGCGTATCCAGTCGCGGCCAGCGCCAACAACACGACTCCGACCCACATCACCGCAACGGTCATCACTTCAGCGGCGACGATCAAGCGAAAAAATCGGGTCTGCCAAGCACGGCTTTTGATCGCGCGATGCGCCACACGGGCATATTCGTCGGGATAGTCTTCTTTCATCCGCTCCATGGTTAGAACCTGCGCGGTAAAGACCTCATTCACGGACGGATGAAGGATATTGTCGCGAACGCCGGTTGTGAGCCAAAGCGTTGGCAACAAAAGGGAAACGGTCTGCGCCGTCAGCAGCATATCCATCAAAAGATCCTTACATGAAAACGGGCCGCCCAAGGGCGGCCCGTGAAAATCGCTGCGGCTTGATTAGGTCCAGTGCAGCTTGGCCGGGTGGATCTCGAAGGAGATGTGGTGTGCACCACCTTCAAGGCCATCAACCGTGTGGTTGTAGAGCGACCGCCAATAAGGCTGGATCGTCACGGCATCATCCTGAAGCATCGCCTGACCTTTGGCCATCAGCTCGCGACGCTTCTCGATGTCGGCTGTTGCCAGCGCTTCTTCGAGGTTGGCGTCGAAGTCCGGGTTGGAGTAGCCGAACTCGTTCCATGCTTCGCCGGAGCGATAGGCAAGTGCCCAAATCTGCACGCCCAATGGACGGTGGTTCCAGTTGGTCGAGCTGAACGGGTACTTCGCCCAGTCGTTCCAGAAGGTGGAGCCTGGCAGGATAGTACGCTTGATGTTGAACCCAGCGTCGCGCAGCTGTGCGGCCACAGCGTCGGTGGTGTTCTTGCGCCATGCATCGTCGATCGAGAGGATTTCCATCTCGAAATCGCCCATGCCAGCCTCGTCCAGAAGCGCCTTGGCGCCCGCGGGATCGTGCTTCATCGCAGGCATTTCCGCATACTCTGGGTGCATCGGACCAACGTGGTGGTTTTCTGCAACCTGACCGCGTCCGTCATAACCCAATTCCAGCAGAACGTTGTTGTCGACAGCCATGGCAATTGCCTTGCGGACTCTGACGTCAGCATAAGGCATCTTGCCGTCTACTTCGGCCAACTGGTTCGGGCGGATCACAATGGTCGCAGCGGTCACGATTTCGTTTTCAACCCAGCCATCAAGCGAGGACACGAGATCGATGAACTCTCCGTCTACCGAATAAAGCATGTCGACTTCTTCGGATTCAGCCGCGGCAACCCATGCCGCCGGATCAGTGCCGTAATCGATGTATTCGATACGATCCATCCAAGCGCCGTTATCAGCACCCCACCATATGTGGTTTTCGTTGCGCACAAGTGCGGCCTTTACGCCGACTTCCAGACCGTCAGGCAGGTAAGGGCCTGTGCCGACCGGGTTGGACAGCATGTCGTCCGGGTTGTGTGAGCCGTGCACGATAGCAGCCGGATAGTCCGCCATGCCAGGGATCAACGAGATGTCGGGCTTGGGCAGGTTCAGTTTGACAGTGTGGGAGTCGACAACTTCGATGCTGCCATCAACCGCCTTACCGGTGGCTTCGTCGATCAGCGTCGCAAAACGGCCCGCCATCGAGTTGCCTTCGACTTCTTTTTCACACCAACCGGCGATGTTGCGCGCCACGTCGTCTGCAGTGAAGTCATCGCCGTTGTTCCACTTAGCGCCCTTGCGGACGTTCAGGGTGTAGGTCTTGGCATCCTCGCTGATTTCCCAGCTTTCCAGAAGACCGGGGCCAAAGGTGCCGTCGCGGCCATAGTCCACGAGGTACTCCAGCCAACCACGTGAGAAGTTGGCGATCTGCGACCAGTCATAGGTGCGCGGATCTTTAAGCGCGCGCACTTCCATCTGGATGCGCACTGTTCCGCCGGCTTTGGCGTGGCCATCCGCATATGCGGGTGCGGCCATGCCGAGCATGCCATAGGCGGTAGCTGCGGTCGCGCCGAAGGCGCTTGCAAGCGCGAGGAATTCGCGGCGATTTACTTCGTCCTCACCCACTTTGTGGGCTTGGTCGACGATCACTTTAGGCATCGGCTTGCCGGTACGTGTCTTAAAGGTCATTGGCTTCCTCTCTGTTGATTTCCGGGTGCCCCCGAAGCGCAGTCGTTGCTGCAATTTGTTGTGGTGGGCAGTGGTCACCCGCCGGTTTGTTGTTCCTGTGGTCGCATCGTTTGAAGTCTACTGTTTGTGTTCAAAGGACACGGTTGTTTTTTGGAGCATTCGGTAGGAGATATCTGGCCAGAACGTTTCCGGCGCGTCTGGATGGTCAGGTGCCACACAGATGATTTTTTCCTCCCGCGGGGTCAGTTGTCCGCACCGGCATGCTAGCGCATGACTTGCGATGGACACCCCTGGCTGCGTCCGGTCCTCCTTCATACTATAACCATTCACGGTCCAACCGGACGTCGCAATATGTAAAGTTTCCGTGTGGTTAAGTGGATTCGTCAAGAGCGCATTAGCAATTTCTTCATTTTTGAACTTATCACCAGCGGTTTGCGGCATTGGTTTGGCGTCTTTTCCTGGCGCAATGCAGCCAAACGGCGGTACCCGCACATGCGCCCGGAACCGGAGTGCCGAACCGAGGCGGATATTGCATTCTCTTGGTCGAACCATAACCAAGTGTAGGGCGAACGTGTGCATGGTGATCTGGTCCGATAGCGACCCGTCTTGTCGAATATTCGACACTTTGGCCACGGACTAGGACGCGGCATTGGTCCCGTATGCAAGGGTGACGCATGCGGTTGCTCTGTGTTAGGACATGGAAAACACCTCATGGGGTAGGGCATTTGCGCATTCTCAGCGTTACATCGGTTCGCAATGAAGGACCTTACCTGCTGGAATGGATCGCGCATCACAAAGCGGCGGGTGTCACGGATTTTCTAATATATTCCAACGATTGCGACGATGGCACACACGATATGTTGCAGGCGTTGGATGCGGCGGGTGTGGTCACACATAAACCGCACGCGCCCGAACCAGGCAAGTCGATCCAGTGGCAGGCATTGCGGGCCGCGTGGAAACATCCGTTGCGCAAAAAAGCGGACTGGGTGTTGGTCAGCGATGTGGATGAGTTCATCAATATTCACGCGGACGGCCACACGATTCCGGATCTGATTGCCGCAATGCCCAATGCGGACGCGATAGTCCTGCCGTGGCGCCTGTTTGGTCACAATGAGGTGGCCGGGATTGATGCGCGTTCGGTGACGGAACAATTCACCCGCGCCATTCCGCCAGAGGCGCAGTATCCCATTGCCGCCAGCTTGTTCAAAACCCTGTTTCGAGCCAAAGGCCCGTTTAATCAGTTTGGCGTGCACCGCCCCAAGCAAAAGCCACGCGACAAGGCGAACGCGCCGAAATTCTACAACGGCTCTGGCGCACTGATGCACCCGTTTTTGGCGGATCATCCGCATCGGTTGTCATTGTGGCAATTGGGCGTGGCGCGGGATTTGGTGGAGCTAAATCACTACGCTGTGCGCTCGGCGGCGGCCTTTGTGATCAAGCGGGATCGAGGGTTACCCAATCGCGCCACAAAAAAGGTCGACCTCGCCTATTGGGTTGAGCGTAATTTCAACACGGTCGAGGACACCCGCATTGCGCGGATGCGTTCTGGGACAGAGGCCGCATTGGCAGAATTGATGCTTACGCCAAACGTCGAGAAGTTACATGTTCAAGCGTTGTCATGGCATCGGGCGCGGTTTGAAGCGTTGATTGCGCAGCCAGACTCGCAAGAACTTATGTCTCAGATTCTATGTGCTGGCAGTAGCCGAGTGCCATCGCCGCAATTGCAGAAAATGCTGGTTCAATGGTATCAAGACGCTAACAAAGATAATTCATAAGGCTCTTATAGGGGCTGAGCAGGTCGAGAGTATGAGCAAACCCGCGTTTTTCCGACGCCAGATTTCCCATTTTGAGGCCGGAGGGGCGATTTTGCTTGGCTGTTTGCGGACGGCGGAAGATCAGGCGATGGCTTTCTTCAAGACCGGGGTTGAGACCGAACGGTTTTCCCAAGTGGGCGGAAGCAAACTTGCGGTGATGCGTAGCGTTGGCAATGGCGCGATTGCGCATTTGGAGAAAATTGATGCGGTTCCCACGCTGGCGGTGGACGAGCATCGCTATGAGCTGCCGACAATGGTGCCTGAGCTGGCGTTGTTTGAGGGGCTGAACTGCTTTCTGGCCGTCCGAAATGGCGAAAGCGCTGAGAGCACCCTGACGTGGCTGCAAATTCACGCCAAGAGCCAGAATTTGCAGGCCGCGCTGATCATCGACCGGGCTGTGCCAGGAGAAGATGAGGCATATCTTGAGGCGGTAGAGGCTGGGATTTCCAAAATAAGCGGTCTGAAGACTGTCGTGGTCTTGCGGGCTGATGTGCCGCTTGGGCAAATTGACCTGCCACCGGAGCAACACCCGTTTAATGCGCCCGATGCGCCAGGCAAAGACCGGATGGACGTCCCCGAGCCGGAGCCGTGGACTTCGCCTCTCGGAGAACTGCAGCTCTTTGAAATGATGCGGTATTGGTTTCTCGCCAAGGCGAGGGCTGTGGCGCTTTTGGATATTTCCGATGTGCTAAGTCAGGACAAAGGCGAAGGCGTCAAAGGCAAAACTGTTTTTGACAAGGCAGAAAAGTCGTCAACCGGGTCGATCAACCTTGTGGGAATGCACTGCTACCCTTGGCGCGTTCGCAATGACGATGAGGTCAGCTTTGGCGATCATATCTGTGTTCAGTTTGATGCGACCCAAGCCCGGCGACGCTGGTGTGTTGCACCGGCCAAGGCCAAGCCTGACGTCGTTTGGCGATTGATCCGCGTCGTCGGCACCCGCCCTGCGAAAGACGAGTGGGTCAAGTTTTTCCGCTTTATGGGATTGCGCCATCCAGCAGACACTGTTTCGAAAATTGTACCCAAGACATCGCTGATTGAAGATGATGAGCTTCGGAAGATGTCGCGGAAGCTGTTTGACCACAAAGCGCTGCGGATGCCCGAACTCGATACACCAGAGGTCAATCTCCAAAACAACGAAGTCGCAATCATCACCTGCATGAAAAACGAAGGGCCGTTCATTTTAGAATGGCTGGCATATCACCGTGCGATTGGGGTGAAACGGTTCATTGTTTACACCAACGACTGCAACGACGGCACAGACACGTTTTTGGATTTGTTGCAGGAGAAGGGCGTGGTGCAGCACCGTGACAACCCGTTCAAGGGCACCGGACTCAAACCGCAGCATGCGGCTCTGCAAGCTGGCGAAAAAGAACCGATCATAAAAGATGCTGATTGGGTGATTTCCATGGACGTGGATGAATTCATCAACGTCAAAACGGGCGATGGCACGCTCAAGGCGCTGTTTGAGACGGTGCCTGACGCGAACCTGATTTCCTGCACATGGCGGCTTTTTGGCAATTCCGACGTGCATGAATTTGCCGATGAGCCGTTGGTGGCGCAGTTTACGCGCTGCGCGCTTGAGCAGACTCGCAAGCCACATCAGGCCTGGGGGTTCAAGACGCTGTATCGCAACATTGGCCTGTTCAAGAAGTTGGGTGTGCACCGGCCCAAGGGGCTGAACCCTCAGCTTTGGTCGCACATCAATTGGGTGAACGGGTCCGGTGAGCCGCTGCCGCGCGATATGTACCGCAATGCCTGGCGGTCCACCACCTCGACGATTGGCTATGACCTCGTGCAGCTCAACCATTATGCCGTGCGCTCAGCCGAAAGCTTCTTGGTGAAACGTGATCGCGGACGTGTGAACCACGTCGATCGGGATCAAGGCATGGCCTATTGGTTCCGGATGAACAACAACGTGGATGAGGACACGTCGATCCAGCGTATGATTCCCGCAATGCAAGCGGAGATGGATCATTTGTTGGCTGATCCGGAAATTGCCGAGGCACATGCCTTTTCCGTTGACCGGCATAGGGCAAAAATTGACGCTCTTAAACAAACCTCAAACTATGCGCAGTTCTATGAAGACTTGACGAGTGCCCGTCAGGAACGCCTCGCCCAGATGCATCCGTATTTTGGGGCTAATGTGTTCCTTGCAGGGCCGGAAGTGATCCCTGACTGGGTCGTGGAACGTGATGATTTACCGGAAGATTTCTTCTTTACGGTGGAGAAGCAGGAGACGGCACACTAAGCATGTGTCACGGTTTGAAATTCGGAGACAATGCTCACGGGGTGGGCTAAACTGTTCTCAAATAAAGAACAAAAGGTGGGCGAGATGGCCGGGCTTCCTGAAATTGCATCGTTGTGGATCGGTGGGCGTCTGTCGTGGTTAGAACAGCTATGTCTAAAATCCTTCGCGGATATGGGGCATCACACGACGCTCTATAGCTACGAGGAAATTCCCAACATTCCCGAGGGCGTGCACGCGGCGGATGCGGCCGAGATTTTTCCGGGCGAACCGATGCACCGTCATGTGCGCACAGGAAGCCCCGCGATCCACGCCGATTTATGGCGGCTCAACATGTTGGCCAAGACCGATAAGATCTGGGTGGATGCCGATATTTATTGTTATCGGCCGTTCAAGTTTACGCGCAAGACCGTTTTCGGCTGGGAGAAAGAGGGTTTGGTGTGCAACGCCGTGTTGGGTCTGCCCAAGACCTCACGCGCACTTAAGGACATGCTTGAGTTCTTTGAAGATGAGTATGCGATTGGTCCGTGGTTGAAGCCGTGGCAGCAAAAGGAACTTCAGGCCGAGAAAGACGCGGGTAAGCCGGTGCATATGACCGCGCAGAACTGGGGCTTTACCGGACCGGCGGCGGTGACGTGGTTCCTGCAGCAGAGCGGTGAGATCAAATATGCTGAACCTGTTGAGGCCTTCTATCCCGTATCGTTCAAAGACAGGAACAAGATGTTCCAGAGCAAGTTCGATATCGAAAAAGACTGGCTGAATGAAGACACCAAGGCGGTGCATTTTTGGGCGCGCCGCATGAAGCCGCGTTTGCAGGAAGCAGAGAACAATCGCCCGCGTCGTGGCTCGTTCATGGACGAAGTGATGAAAAAGCATGGCATCGATCCCGATACCGCGCCGATCCCCGCCAAGAAGGTCACGCAGCAGGCGCCGGTAAATGATCCGGAATTCCGCGCCAAAATCGCAATTGAATCTCTCAAGGGTGAGGCCTCCGTGGAAAAAATTTCACGCGATTTCCTCGTGGATAAGCAGTTTATCAAGGACTGTCGCGCGAAGTTGATCCAAGCAGCGCCAAGTCTGTTTCAAGAGGATTAAGTGATGGATCACCACCCTCGCATTCTGGACAACTACCTACATACCAAGCATTTTTTGCAATTGGTGAACGTTCCGGTGTTCGGAAAGCCGTTCCTTTATATGAAAAACCACAAGGCCGCCTGTACGACGGTTTTGGCCACGTTGATGGACAATCTGATCAAGTTGCGCGGCGACGGTGGCGAAACCATCGACATGACAAGCGTGCACACTCCACCCAAGTCGCTTTTGTTGACCGGTCCACGAGGGCTGACCATGGCGCACGTGATGGAGGCATTGGCGGATCGGCAGGTCTTTAAATTCACTGTCGTGCGAGAACCGGTTGCGCGGACGGTGTCGTCGTTTTCAGACAAAATTGTCAAAGGTGAGAAACAGAAGGCCAAGTTGATGCGTCATCTGAATCGACCGGTTGATGACGAAATCACGCTGTCACAGTTTCTAGACATCATGGCCCATGACGAAGCCGCACGCGACATTGACCGACATTGGCGCAGCCAGCGAAAAGAAGTGTCTTACGACTTCATCAATTACGATTTTGTAGGCGATATGGCTGATCTGAACGGGGCGCTGGGTCTCGTTGTTAAAACGTTGTTTGACGTCGGTCAGCCTGTCGTTCAGGACACACGTCGCTCGCTGGGCCACAAGTCGGCCAGTGCTGAGATGATCGAGGCGATGACTCCGACAGATCGGCGTAACATCGAAACCGCTTTTGGCGAGGATTTCGATATGTATGAGGACGTGCGCCACCGGCTCGCGCGGGCTGCATAGTGACCAAAGAGCCAACACAACTTGAATGGCGCGGCAACCTTGAGAAAGTCGGAGCGGCCGAAGGGTTCTATGAGGCTCTTGGCGATGAGCATACTGCGCTGTTTGTTGAGCGTGGAAAAACGCTAATCGTGACGTTTGAAAATCTGGATCACGTTTATGAGCGGGGCGATGATCGGATGCCATGGGGCTATGATTTTGTCACGTCACGCGGTTGGTCGATGCTGGGCCTGATGGCGCACGACTGGACATGGTATCGCGACGATTCAGTGCATGATTTCTTTGATCGGCTGCGCGACGACGGGTTCTTTGAAGGCTTTGAAAAAGTGATCTTTTACGGCGCTTCGATGGGGGCTTATGCCGCGTCGGTGTTTTCAAGCGCCGCGCCGGGTGCGACGGTGATCTGTATTTCTCCACAGGCCACGCTGGATCGCGAGATCGCAAGCTGGGAAACGCGATATCGCAAGGCGTGGAAGCGCGATTTTCACAGTCGGTATGCCTATGGTCCAGAGATGGCCGCGACGGCCGAGGCAGTGCATGTGTTTTATGACCCGCGCGCGCCACTGGATGCCATGCATGCTGCGCTTTATCGCGGAGAAAATGTCACCAAGTACCGCTGCCGCTTTATGGGACACCGGATTGCATCGTTGTGGCTTTTGATGGGGGTTCTCAAACCGGTCATCGAAGGGTGCGTAGCGGGCACCATGACACAAACTGAGTTTTACACGCTTTTGCGGCGGCGTCGCGAAGTTGCGCGATATCAGAAAGAGATGCTGGCAGCGCTGGAAAAGTCCGATCGCCCTAAGCTGATCAAGCGGTATTGCACCGCTGTTTTGGCCCGGCGTGGCGCGCCGGTTTTCCGCAAAGCGTTGCGCGCTGCGGACGCACGCATAGCCAAGTTTAAGTCCTGATTACTTCCTAAGCAGCGTGTCACCAAAGCTGATTTTGGGGGTCAGCGTCACCGACTTTTCGGTGACATTATCATTGACGCTGGCAGCAATTATTTCTGCAGCTTTCACGCCAATTTCCCGGCGGCAGGCGTCCATGGTGGCCAATCGACGCGGCAGTCCTTGCAACAGCTCAACACCATTGAAACCAGCGAGGCCAATTTGCCCAGGAACGTCGATGCCTTTTTCCATGAGATAGAGCAAACCACCTGCACCGATCATGTCGTTGGAATAGTAGATGAAATCGATGTCCGGAGACCGCTCTAGCACTGCTTGGGTCATCTCGCGCCCTTTGGCGAGCGCTGACCCACCGGAATAGAACTCACGTTCCGCGACTTCGATGCCGGACTTTGCGAGCGTTTCGGTAAATCCTTCGAACCGCTTTCGTGCGCGGTGGTCCAGTGGCATTTTGGTGCCAAGGAAAGCAATCTTTTTGTATCCGGCCTCAAGGATGGAGGCCGCCATCACACGCCCTGCGCGGCGATGGGAAATCCCGACCATCGCATCCACGGCCTCTCCGTCGGCGTCCATAATCTCCACAACCGGAATTCCACTGGCGTTCATCATGGCGCGCGCTGCTTCGGTATGTTCCAAACCGGCGATAATCACGCCGGACGGGCGCCAAGACAGCATCTCATAAAGAACTTTTTCTTCTTTTTCAGGCAGGTAGTCAGTCACGCCGACAACGGGTTGCAATTCGGTGTCTTCCAGAACCTGACTAACACCCGCCAGCACCTCGGGGAAAACCATGTTTGACAGCGACGGGATGATGACCGCCACAAGATTGACTCGCTGGCTGGCAAGCGCGCCCGCAATTTTGTTCGGCACATATCCAAGTTCCTTGGCAGCGGACAGAACCTTTTCACGCGTAGTGGCAGAGACGTCGCCGCGATTGCGTAGCACTCGGCTTACGGTCATTTCTGAAACGCCGGAGGCCTCTGAGACATCGCGAAGGGTCAAAGAACGGTTGTTTTGAGTCATTTTTGTTTTCCCGCTGATCTGTTTGTGATGCTAGCGCGAACATCTCAGAGGGTTCAAGCGGTTAGGCCGCAGGCTCCGCAGGTTTCGCCACGCCGGCGTTGACGGCGAAGCTTTCTACGGGTTCGGATACATTGTGCAAAGAGACGGGGCCAAGTGGGATACAGTCGTCGCATTGGTCTGCCAAATCCTGAGACACGACAATGCGGTGGCCGACTTTTTTGCCGTAATCACCTAAGCGTGCCGCAACATTTGCAGGTTGTCCGATCACGGTAAAATCCAAACGTTCCAGAGAGCCGACATTGCCGTAGGTTACGCTGCCATGGCTGACACCAATGGAACACTCTATGCGCTGCGATCCCTCTTGGGACAACGCGTCTAATTGGGCAACAATGCCCTTGCAGGCTTCAATTGCGTTGATGCTGCCTTCGGTGCCTTTTTCATGGTCGGGGAATACGGCCAAAACGGCGTCTCCGATGAACTTTAGCACCTCTCCATCTGTGTCGTGGACAACCGCAGACACCGTGTCAAAGAAACCGTTCAATAGCTCGATGTAAGTCGCGCGCCCCAGTTTCTCTTCAAGGCTAGTTGAGCCGCGCAAATCGCAGAACATGATGGCAGCATCGATTTCATCCCCGTCGCCGCGCCGAATTTCACCGCCGAGAACCCGCGCTCCGGACCGCCGACCAACGTATGTTTCCAAAAGGGATTGGGCGTTTTCTTTCTGGGTGAAAACCTCAAAGAAACGACTGATGACGCTGGAAACTTCGAAGATAAGGCCAAGGTTGGCAGTGGTGAAGCCATCGGGATGGTCGCTGGTCAAGGTAAGCACGTTGACCTGCCCGTTGGAGAAAAACAGTGGCATGGCAACGTAATCCGTAGCCCCCTCATCCTTGAGGTCTTTCATGATTGGGAACTGCATCTTGTCGTCGGGCACGTCCAGCATTTGACGCACACCACCTAGTCCATTGGACACATGGTGAAGCGGCGAATTGATGAAGCTGCGATGCTCGAACAACTCATAAGACGGTGCGAGCGTGCGTATTTCGTCGGCATCGCGTGTCCAGATATAGTTTTTGCCGGCGATCATTGGGTGAAGTGACCAGATCATCGCGGACATTCGATAAAGTGCGATGCCACTTTCGATCATCTTTTCGCCCAAGGCGCGGATGAAATCCTCGGGGGTGGGCTCAAAGGCCGCGCCGCGCATAAGCCAATCGACCAGCGGACCGGAGATGTTGCCTGCAACCCCGGCGTCGAATTGCGCTTCGCCGAGGTCAACCTCTGTATAGCTTGAGGACAGAAAGCCGATAAAGCCATTGATGTCACGGCTTTCGGGCAGCGCGTCGTCATAGGACCAGACACCGTTCGTAATGGTTTCTGTGTCCAGAACCATGTTGCGGTATCGTGCTGTGCCTTTGAAGGGGCAAAAGGTTTTCAGATCCGTTTGATCAGACAAATCAACGGTGACGTCTTCCAGTGGAACATAGACTTGTGGCGTCAGGCGGGTTTCATACATCACCTTGGCGCGGGTGCTGTCCGCCAATACGATCCCATCGCGCAAGATCCGCACGCGACCTTTCACGGGTTCGATGTCGATGCCATAACCCGCCGCACTGTTAAATCGAGACCCTTCCATGGGGCTGCCCTCCGTATCCTGCTAGAAGTTATGTGTGGGCGATCGCGGCAAAATCCAAGGTTGCTGCTGTGTCAGATTTCCGTGACACTGCGGCAAGCCTTTAGATCACAAGACACGTATCACGTCCTTGTCGATGGCCAACATATAGCCTTTGCGCGCAATGTTTTTAACCAGAAGCTCGCTCACCATTTGATTGCCGAGACTGTCGCGTAGCCTTTTGATCCGGGTAGCACCCGCCGCCTCATCACAATCCGCCGTCGATTTTCCAGAGATCACAGCCTCGATCTCGATGCCGGAAATCACATCATCGTCCAACCGCGCCTCGGCCAGAACCGAAAGCGTCTCCATCGCTGCATCGGTGAGCTTAAAGCCCATGTTGTTGAGGTAGACGGTCTTTTCGTCCCGGCTGACGATCAAGGAATTCACCTGAATGCCTGCGCGTTCGATTTGCGCCATACGACGATTCATCATCACCAGCGCCACAAGAAAGACCAGTGCGGCAATCATCATCGCTGTTGCAAAGACCAAGAGCACAAGGATCACCATGCGGTAACTGGCCAGTGTATCGGCAAAGGCCGTGCCGGACTGGGCGAGAATTTCCAAGAGTTTGATTTCGGCCTGGCCCGTCAGCGTGTCGTTTTCCAAAAACAACTGCTCTACCCGTGCATTGAAGGCGTTGGCGTCCGGAAGCGCAACGACCAAAACAATCGTGCCCGCCAGAAGGATCGCAACGATCGCACCTATGCCAAAGCTAACCATGCGCCCACCGTTGCGGCGTAAGTCAGTAGAAGAGGTAGAATTGCCCTGCACTGGCTTCCTTTCCAGAAAGTTCGGTTTCGTCAAACACCGAGAGGACGTCTAGCAAAGTCCAGTCGTCCTTGGCGATGCGGTTTGCGACTTCTGTCCGTGCCGATGGCTTATCACAGCCAGACCGCAACGCGATCACACCGTAGTGCAGCCGCAAAGGGTTGTCCTTCTTAGCTTTGTAGTCGGCGTAACAGTCGGCAGCCCCAGCGGGAGATGCCAGTGCAAGTGCGACAGGGATCGCTAGCTTGCGAAGGGATTGTGAAAGCTGTGTCAACATGGTCAAACCCTGCGCCCAAACGGCCTGTTATTCAATAACCAGTGCTCGGATTGTCGCGGTTATCGCATAACAAACACCTGATATTGAGCGGTTTTCCAGAGTTGGGTCACGTTGGCGCATCACCGACGTTCAAAGCGTCACTCTATTGAGCAGACTCCAACAGGAAAGAAACGCCATGACCTCAAAACAGTTTATCGCCTCCATTCTCGGCCTTGCCATGACAGTAACAGGCATATCTGCAATGCCCGCTCGTGCGCTAAGCGACGATGATCTTGCCAAGATTCTGTTTGGCGCCACCGCTTTGGTCATCATTGGCAGCGCTGTCTCCCGCGGCAATGATCCCGAGCCCGTTGTCGTTACGCGGCCTCGGGATCCGCAGCCCCGGGACATTCTGCCGGATCGTCGCCCGGGGCGTCACATTCTGCCGCGCCGGTGTTCTAGGACCTTTACCCTTCGCGGGGGACGCAAGCTGCAAGCCTATGGGTCGGGATGTTTGGTGCAAGCCCGCGCCCGTACGCAACGGTTGCCTCAAGAATGTCATTTCAAGGCGATCAATCAATATGGGCGCAAGGTGACGGGGTACAAAACCCAATGCCTTAATAGCAAAGGGTTTGACGTCAGCTGGCGCTGAACCATCGGGCAGAAAGCCGGCATAGACCGGTATCCGAGGCCGGGGCACAGAAATGTGCCCCGGTTTGTTGTTGATCTGGGCGCTGCAAAATGGTTCTCAGGCGTCATGGATTATCCTGATTTTTCTCTCGAAGAGCTGGCGCTTTCAAGTGGGGCCACGCGTGTCGCCGGGGTTGACGAAGTAGGTCGCGGCCCTCTGGCTGGCCCGGTTACTGCGGCTGCCGTCATTCTCGATCCTGCGCGCATACCTGCCGGTTTGAATGATTCCAAAAAGCTTTCCGCCAAGAAACGTGAGGTGATTGCGCAAGACATTTGGGCAACCGCACAAGTGTCGGTCGCGCATGCAACGGTCGAGGAAATTGACGAGATCAATATCCTGCGCGCCAGCCATCTGGCGATGGAACGCGCTGTGGCGGCACTTGATCCTGCACCGGATTATTTGCTGATCGACGGCAATATGATCCCGCGCGGCTTGACGTTGACGTCAAAGGCGGTGGTCAAAGGAGATGGCAAATCAGTCTCGATTGCAGCGGCATCTATTGTGGCAAAAATCGCACGCGACGACATCATGATGGATTTGGCGCAACAGTTTCCAGGCTATGGATGGGACACAAACGCCGGATATCCATCAAAAAGCCACAAAGCGGCACTGCAAAACCTTGGTGTAACCCCACATCATAGACGTTCGTTCAAGCCGGTACACAATATCTTGTATCAAGGGTAAAAACTAAGTCGTTGATTCAAAAAAGAATTTGACGCCGAATCAGGATTGACTCATCCTAGAGGCAATCAACGAGCGCGACAAAACTGCGCCGTGTATGAGGCAGAAAATGAAAACGATGACCAAAGCGAAGAGCGCTCCTGCGCTCCCGATCAATAGCATTTTGTCTGGTGACTGCATCGAAGTGATGAACAGTTTGCCAGAGAATTCAATCGATCTGATCTTTGCAGATCCCCCCTATAACCTTCAGTTAAAGGGCGATCTTCATCGGCCTGACAACTCCAAGGTTGATGCGGTGGACGACGAATGGGATCAGTTCTCGAGCTTTGCGGCTTACGATAAGTTTACCCGAGCTTGGCTGAAGGCCGCGCGGCGTATCCTTAAGCCCAACGGCGCAATCTGGGTGATTGGCAGCTATCACAACGTATTCCGCATGGGTGCGGAACTGCAAAATCAGGGCTACTGGATCCTGAACGATGTGATTTGGCGCAAATCCAACCCGATGCCGAATTTCCGCGGAAAGCGGTTTACCAACGCCCACGAAACCATGATTTGGGCGTCGAAATCCGAAGGTGCGAAGTACACCTTCAATTATGAAGCGTTGAAAGCGCTCAACGAAGGCATTCAGATGCGCAGCGACTGGGTTCTGCCAATCTGTACCGGCCACGAGCGTCTGAAAGACGAAAACGGCGATAAGGCGCATCCGACGCAGAAGCCGGAAAGCCTGTTGCATCGCGTTTTGGTTGGTTCGACCAATCCTGGTGATGTCATCCTTGATCCGTTCTTTGGCACAGGCACCACAGGGGCCGTTGCCAAAATGCTGGGCCGCGAATTTATCGGCATCGAACGCGAAGAGGCCTATCGCAAGGTAGCCGAGAAGCGCATCAAAGATGTGCGCAAATTTGACCGAGAAGCGTTGCAGGTCACGGCGTCGAAGCGCGCCGAGCCGCGTGTTCCGTTTGGCCAGCTGGTCGAGCGTGGCATGTTGCGTCCGGGTGAAGAACTCTACTCGCTTAATGGCCGTCACAAGGCGAAAGTCCGTGCTGACGGCACTCTGATTGGGGACGACATAAAAGGGTCGATCCACCAGGTCGGAGCGCACCTGGAAGGGGCGCCAAGCTGTAACGGCTGGACCTATTGGTCGTTCAAAAAGGACGGCAAAAAGGTGCCCATCGATCTGCTGCGTCAGCAGATTCGGTCGGAAATGGCCGCACGTCCAAACTAAGAATACAGATCACTCAAGTGATACCGCCGGTGCCGCCGTCCAGAACGGTCGGGCAGGCACCATGACTTGCCCCGCCGTTCTAACGGCGGGGTTTTTTCTCGTTTGGGGGGTGTGATAGACCTAAGTCGCACCTATTTTGTGCAGCGGAGCAGGGAGAACCAGACAAAATGGCCCAGAACACCGCGACGGACGCGCGCAACGAGAAAGCTGTTGTGCTTGATCGGTTTGACGAGGACGGATTTCGAGACGACAGCTATACCGAGGCCGTGCTTGAGAAACACAAGCGCGAGGGTTTGGAGCTTGCCGTTGTCGCGCGTTGGGTCGCGATGGCTGTGGTTGGCGTTTTTTTGCTTTTTGTAGCGCCTTGGCCCGACGTCTTTTACTACGAGTTTATCCTACTACTGTTGTGTATCAACGGATGGTTGATCCGCAGAGTGGGCCGCGTCGGAAAATCGCGGACGGAGCTGTTTCTGATCTTTGTTGACCTATCTCTGATGGTTGTGGGCATGATTGGCCCTAATCCGATTGCCCACGCGGACTGGCCGCAGGCAATGCAATTTCAGTTCGGAAATTTCCAATACTTTTTCCTGATTTTGGCTGCTGGCACGCTGGCGTACTCTTGGCGGACTGTGATTGCGATTGGCACGTGGACTGGCGTTATGTGGGCGGCGGCCTTGGGGATTTCAATTTGGTTCACCGAGCCAATTCCGGGCATCAGTGAAGCAGTCAGCGGCGCGCTGCTCGACTTTCCGGGGCTGGCGGAGCAAGTGGATCCTAACCGCTTCAACGTTCAGGAACGCATTCAGGAAATCGTGATTTTTGTATTGGTCGCAATTGTGTTGGGTCTTGGCGTGCGGCGGTTCAACGCGCTGATGCGGTCAAATGCATCGCTTGAGCGGGAACGAACCAACCTGTCGCGCTATTTCTCACCGAATGTGGTCGAAGAACTAAGCCAGAATGACGAACCTCTCAAACAAATCCGAAGCCACGACATCGCAGTGTTGTTTGTGGATATCGTCAGTTTCACCGAGTTCGCCGCAACGCGCAAACCGGAGGAGGTTATCGACACCCTAAGGGATTTTCATGGTCTTATGGAGCGCGCGGTGTTTTCCCACGAAGGAACGTTGGACAAGTACCTTGGTGATGGGCTGATGGCGACGTTTGGCACGCCCAGTCCTTCGGATCATGACGCCCAGAATGCCATGAAATGCGTGCGTCAAATGATGGCGGACGTAGATGATTGGAACACCAAACGGATCGCCAAAGGGCAGCCGCCGTTGCGGGTTGGGTTTGGCGCGCACTATGGTCCGGCGGTTTTGGCTGACATCGGCGCGAACCGGCTTGAATTTGCCGTTGTAGGCAACACTGTAAATGTGGCCTCCCGGTTGGAAAGTATGACCCGGGGTTTAAATGCGCGTCTGGTGATCAGCGATGGCATGCGGGCCGAGGTTTTGGCGGAAGGCGGTGATGAATGTCTGGACGGCTTGCAGAAGTTCACCAATCAGGACATTCGCGGTGTGGCTGAAAAATTGACAGTCTGGGCATTTGAACGGCCGCTGGATCATAAGGTTTAATTTGAGAATTACCGCGGCATTGGGTTTTTGGCCTTGTTGTAGGCATGCCAATCGGTGATTTCCGGATAGTACATACCGCGCCATTTGCGAACGCGCGGGTTCATCACAACTTTCCACAGTGGCGGGATCATCGCCGCGATGGTCATGACCGGATAACCAAAGGGCAGCTGGGGCGCCTCTGCGTCCGTATAGTTTTGCAACAGAGGAAAGCGGCGGTCAGGTTTGTAATGGTGGTCCGAGTGACGTTGCAAATTGATCAACAGCCAGTTGGATACCTTGTGCGCGGCGTTCCAGCTATGATGTGGCTTAACGTGTTCGTATTTGCCTTCACCAAGATGTTTGCGGGTCAAGCCATAGTGCTCGACATAGTTCACGAGTTCCAGCTGCCAGATGGCGATGTAAGCTTGCCAAATGAACAACAGAACACCGACCCATCCGCCAATGATCAGAGCCAGAAGCAGCATCGCGGTTTGCAGCGCCCAATAGCGAACGAAGGGATTGGAGAGATCGGTCCATGGCAAATCCTTGCGGGCCAGCATCTCCTTTTCGGCACGAAAGGCGCTTTTGAAGCAATTGATAAGCACGCGCGGAAAGAAACGGTGAAAGCCTTCGTTATAGCGCGCAGTCACCGGGTCACGCGGTGTTCCAACGTAGCGGTGATGCACCAGCAGGTGTTCGGAGCGGAAGTGGGAATACAGCACCATCGCAAGCAAGACGTCACCCATCCAGCGTTCAGTGTTGTTCTTTTGATGCATCAACTCATGGCTGTAGTTGATGCCGATTGTGCCAGAAATCACCCCCATACCGAACATCAAACCAACCGTCGCCCCTACGGACAAGTGGTCGGTGTGGGTGACGAACCAAATTAGACCGAAAAGAGTGAAAAACTGCGCAAATGGCCAGATTTTGGTGACCAAACTGTAGAAATGCAGCTGGTCGTCGGTGGTCTCAAGATCCGCATTTTCTAGATTCAGACCTGCAATCGCATCAAGGCCGGCAAAGAGATACCAAGTTATGACCGGCACCAACAGGACCCACCAACCACCCAAATTGGCCGAGATCCAGATCAGCGGGATCAACAAAAGCGATATCCAGAACGGCAAAGCGCTGGTCACTTTGGCGACTTTCTGTGCAGGGATCATGAGCGTCTCCATCAAATTTGGGTGGAAGTATGAGCCGATATTAGGCGTGCTGCAACGGGTCTAGCTGTCCGGTACAAGGGCAAAGGCTTTGCGCATCGCTGTGGGCAGATCATTGGGCGTAAATGTTTCGCTTTCCACGAAAAAACCGCCCTGAGGTTGTCGGTCCATTGGCACAAGCGCGGTCTTAACCGTCAGGCGTAAGTGAAAATGTGTGAAGGTATGGCGGGCCTCGCCGTTGAGGGTTTTCCACTCGGCGCGAATGGGGGCCTTGTGGGCGGGGGCGGCCTGTTCAACCCATTCCGATCCGGGCCAGCCAAGCATACCGCCAAGAAGGCCACTCTCAGGGCGCCTCTCCAGTAAGAAGGCCCCGTCGATGCGTTTGGCGATGTACACCACGCCGTACCGAATTGGTTTGGGTTTTTTCGGTGTTTTCTTGGGAAGCTCGGTTGCAGTGCCGAGGTCACGCGCCTTGCACGGTGCGCGCCATGGGCAAATACCGCAAGCTGGATTGCGCGGTGTGCAAATCGTGGCGCCGAGGTCCATTACGGCCTGCGCATAGTCGCCCGGACGCTTGGCCGGAGTCAGCGCGGCCGCATGTTTGGTCAACTCGGGTTTTGCGGCGGGCAAAGGTGTGTGGACATCAAACATTCTCGCCATCACGCGTTCGACGTTGCCGTCGACCACAGTGGCAGGTCGGTCAAAGGCAATCGCTGACACCGCACCTGCAGTATATGGACCGACGCCGGGCAGGGTCAGCAGGTCATCGTAATCTGCCGGGAACTGGCCTTGCATCTCATTGGCAATCACGCGAGCGCATTTCAAGAGGTTTCGGGCACGGGCGTAGTACCCAAGGCCCGCCCATTCCGCCATAACGTCCTCGTCTGCCGCATCCGCCAGATCCTGAACGGTGGGCCAGCGAGCGGTGAACCGTTCAAAATAGTCTTTGACAGCGGCCACCGTGGTTTGCTGTAGCATGATTTCTGACAGCCAAACCCGATAGGGATCGGGTGAGATGCCGCCCGCTCGATCAGCGGGGCTAACGCGCCAAGGCATTGCGCGGGCATTACGATCGTACCACTCAAGCAAATCGGTGCTGTCTTGCTGGTCACGCAAGTTTTATCCCCCTTTAGGAACGGTTTCGCTGGCGCATGTGCGCGGGGCTACTAAAATAGCCAGCGATCCAAGGATGCAAGGCCGACCATGCGACGCGCCACAACCAAAGGCTTCAAACGCACGTCAACGTTGCTGCGGGACCGCATCCGCAGCGCGGGGGAAAGTCGTGGTTTTGCCGTGACGCGGGTGCTGACGCATTGGACGGAAATTGTTGGTGAAGACATGGCGGGTATCTGTCGCCCGGTAGATGTCAAATACGGGCGTCAGGGGTTTGGCGCGACATTGACCGTTCTGACCACAGGCGCGCAGGCGCCGATGTTGGAGATGCAAAAAGAAAAACTGCGCAACCGCGTGAATGCTGCCTATGGCTATAACGCGATTGCCCACCTGCGTATCACCCAAACAGCGGCCACGGGCTTCGCCGAAGGGCAGGCCCAGTTTGCGCCAGCCAAGAAAAAGACAGACGCACCCAAAGACCCTGAGGTGGTCAAGGAGGCGGCGCATGTCGCGTCCCCTGTTGGTGACCCGGATTTGCGACAGGCGCTTGCGCGGCTCGCAGAAAATGTACTCGATAAAAACAAACATACTAAGAAAGGTTTCTAGATGAAACGTATCCTCCCGCTTGTCGCGGTTGTGGTGCTTGCGGTGGCAGGCGGCGCTTACTGGTTAAATACCCAACAGGGGCCGGTTGCTGGGGTCACCCAGATTGAACCGGTGTCCTCAGACGGTGCTGATGTAGACACCTCTGGCGTGGTTGAAATGGTGATGGGCGCCGAAGACGCAAAAGTCACGATTATCGAATATGCGTCCTTCACTTGCCCACATTGTGCGTCTTTTCACAGCCAAGTTCTGAAGCCGCTGAAAGCGGAATTTGTGGATACCGGCAAAGTAAAATTCATCTTCCGTGATGTTTATTTTGACCGATTTGGCCTGTGGGCCAGCATGGTTGCCCGTTGCGGTGGTCAGGAAAAGTTTTTTGGCATTGCGGATATTCTAATGAGCACTCAGGCGGAATGGTCCCGCGCTGGTGATCCAACGGCTATCGCTGGTGCTCTGCGTAAAACCGGCCGTCTGGCGGGTTTGGATGACGATACCCTGCAAGCGTGTCTGCAAGACGAAGATAAGGCAAAAGCGCTTGTCGGTTGGTATCAGGAAAACGCCGCTGCTGACGACGTTAACGCGACGCCGACACTGATTATCGATGGCGAAAAGTATTCCAACATGAGCTATGCCGCTTTGAAGGAACTTATCGAAGAGAAACTGGCTGAGTAAGCTATAAGTCCCGGGTGGGGTTAGCTTTGCCCGGGAACAACGCGCTCCAGTAGCGCGTCTATTTCTGACCAGTCTTCCAATTCAAGTCTGACGGGCAATGTCAGAACGTCGTGACGCATGTCTTGTGGCAGGCGCACCGCGTCCTTTTCTGTCGTCACGAGTTGCGCGCCCAAACGCTTGGCGTCCATCGAGAGGCGCGTCAAAAGCTGACGCGAAAATGGCTGGTGATCGGCCATTGCCTCGCAGTGCAAAAGCGTCGCACCAAGCCCGCGCAAGGTGGCAAAGAACTTTTCAGGATGGCCAATCCCCGCAAACGCAAGAAACGGTGTTTGGGTCCAGTCCATACCTGTTGGCAGCGGATTTAGGGCGCCGCGCACATGGGGCCGCGAGATGGCGTGACCCCATGTGTCTGAAAATGCTTCTTGTGCAGCTGCGCTTCCGATCGACAATAGAACATCTGCGCGTGCAAGGCCGGCCGTTACCGTTTCGCGCAACGGTCCTGCGGGAATGCAGTGTCCGTTGCCAAAGCCGCGCTGGGCATCCACGACCACGATGGAGGCATCTTTGACAACAGACGGGTTCTGAAAACCATCGTCGAGCAAGATAATCTTAGCTCCGCCTTCCGCCGCCGCTTTGACGCCCGCGGCGCGGTTTTTGGCCACCCATGTGGGTGCAAAAGCGGCAAGCAACAGAGGTTCATCGCCGGTATGGTCCGCGCGATGAGTGCGCTCGTGAACTTCGACTGGTCCCTCCAAGCTTCCGCCATACCCACGCGAAACAACATGCGGAGAAAAGCCCTTGGATTGGAGGTGTTGAACAAGCGCGATGGTTGTCGGAGTTTTGCCGGTGCCACCGGCATTGATGTTGCCGATACAGATCACCGGAACCGGCGCGCGATAGGCATTTGATACCTGGGCGAGACGACGGCTGGTGGTCGCAGCATATAGCTTTCCAAGAGGGGCCAGCAACGTAGACTGCCAGCCCGGCGCGCTCGGCGGATTGCTCCAGAAGATAGGGGGTTTCAAGGCGCGGCCTCCTGTTCGTCTAATAATCTCTGGGCGTGGGCGACGATGGTATCGGTGACCTCTGCAGTTTGAGAAATTTCCTGCCAGCCCGCATGTGCCATAGTCGCCAGTTGATCAGGCGCGGCTAGTTGAATAAGGGCCGTGGCAAGGCTGTCGGCGTCCCGCACAATGCGCGCTGCGCCCGCATTGGCAAGGCGTGTGTAACTGTCCAGATGGTTGCGCACCGAGGGCCCATAAAGCACCGCAGAACCGAGCGCGGCGGGTTCCAAGGGATCGCGACCGCCGTGACCGGAAACCAGTGATGATCCCACAAAACTAACAGGTGCAATGCGGTACCAAAGCCCCAGTTCATGCGCCGATTCCGCGAGCACAACCTGTGTATCCCGTTGCGGGAATACACCATCATCCCAATAAGCCACGCGCCATTCTTGGTCGGTGATCTGGCGGTCAATTGCCGCGACTTGCGTCGGAGAGTCAGGCACCACCACCAGAAGCAGGCGATGTGAAAGACGCAACGCGGCTCTGTAAGCGGTCAAGACCGCAGGCATCTCTTCGGGTTGCACCCGAGCCGCCAACCAAACAGGCCTTCCGGCCAAAGTTTCGCGCAGATCTTCGAGATCGCTGACTACGCAACTCAAAGCTGGGGCCTCTTCGGTCAGTTCTCCGCTGGCTCGCACCTGTACGTTCTCCGGCAACATTGATCGGAGGCGGGACTCGCCCGCCGGCGTGTTTGCAAGAATGATAGAGAAACGCGCGAGTGTGGCCCGGATTGGTTCGGGGCCGACCCGCCAGCGTTTGTTTTCAAGCATCGGAGATCCGGGTTCCAAAAGCATCGCGGGCATGCGTTCAGAGCTTGCAACAATGAGGGCCGGTCGAAGCCATTTACCAAGCCAAATTAACAATTCCGGCTGCCAGTATTCAAGAAAATCCCGGATGTCTTCCGGGTTCTCGCCGGGGCACTTTTGCCAGATTGCACCTGCCGGCAGGCTATGCGCTGGCAAAGCATCGCCTGCCGTAGTGATTAGGACTTTTTGTGTGTCATCCCGCAAATGGGCCAACCGCAAACCCAGTTGAGCAAGGCTGCGGACACGAGCCGGATCTGAGCAGTGAAGCCAGATAAGCTCCCCTTTGGGACGTTCAGTTGTACTCGGTTTGAACCTGCGCGGCTGGCGGCGGGCAAATGCAAGATATGCTGTCAGCCCGAGTGAGCGCGGCATCGTCGGCTTTAACCGAGTTCTTCGGTGGAGGAAGCTTCGGTGGCTTCGTTGCGCAAGCGATGCAAGTGGGCGATGAAGTACCGCATATGGGCGTTGTCCACGGTGCGCTGTGCTTCAGCTTTCCATGCGTCATAAGCCGATTGGTAGTCAGGGAAAATGCCAACTACGTGGATGTCGTCCACATCTTTGAAAGCTGTTTTGGTCGGATCGATTAGTTCACCACCAAAAACAAGGTGCAAGCGTTGCGCCATCGTGGATCTCCTTTGAGAAGCTGGGTTCTTGGGCAAACTAATCGTGTTAGCTGCGGGCCTCAAGGGCAGACCTGTTTTGTGCCCCACAATCTGGTCTCTAAGCTACAGAGGATCAACGGGAGCAAGTGCATCGCATATCCGACGGTGCAACGGAGCGCCTCCGGCGACCACACCGTTCAACCGCGGGTCGGGTTTATTGAACACAAGTGGTTGCGCCATCCGGTCAGACACAGCTGCACCGGCCTCGCGCAGGATCAAGTCGCCGGCCGCAATGTCCCACTCCCATGTCGGGCGCAACGTCAGCATGGCGTCAAATCGCCCCTGCGCCACCAGCGCCAGCCTGTAAGCCAGCGACGGACGGTAGCCGAGGTTGAAAGCCGGTGCCTTGTCGCGCCAAAAGTCTGAATGCATGACGGGCCGAGCAGCCAACACGCTTGCATCGGTCATTTTTTCTTGATCCGTGGCAGTGATCGGCACACCGTTCATTGTCGCGCCGCTGCCAAGTGCGGCTGCATAGATTTTGTCGCGCATCGGCAGATAAACAACGGCGGCAGTGACCTGGCCGTGTTCAGCAATCGCAAGCGAATGCGCCCATGTACTGGAGCCATCAATAAAGCTGCGGGTACCGTCGATAGGATCGATGATAAAAGCCCGCTCGGCGTCTTGGCGTTCTGGTCCGTCGCTGCTTTCTTCGCTGAGCCAGCCATAGTCGGGGCGCTCGCCACGCAGCGTGGCTTCCAGCATATTGTTCACAGCGAGGTCGGCCTCGGTTACCGGGCCAGCGCCGTCTGGTTTGTGCCAGGTTTCGGCTTTGGGTCCAGTGAAGCGCATGGCGATACGACCGGCCTCTTGTGCGGCATCTAGTAGGAGTTGAAGATCACGCGCCGGCAAGGGTGAGTCCTTCGATCAACAATGAAGGGACAGGCCGCGACAGATGCAAACGTGCATCGTTTGCAGGGATCAGAGAGCGCATCATCTCGTGGAGATTTCCGGCGATGGTGCATTCGTTGACCGCAAAAGTGATTTCGCCGTTCTCGACCCAGAAACCGGACGCACCACGAGAGTAGTCGCCGGTATTTGGGTTGATGGTAGAGCCGATCATCGAGGTGACCAAAAGGCCTGTGCCCATGTCTTTCAACAACTCGGCGCGGGTCTTGTCGCCTTGGGACATTGACACGTTAAAGTTGGAAGGTGAGGGCGGGCCGGACACGCCACGCGCAGCGTTGCCAGTGGATGTCATGCCAAGCTTGCGGGCATTGGCGAGATCCAGCGTCCAACCTGTCAGCACGCCGTTCTCGAAGATGGCGCGACGACGTGTGGGTAGGCCCTCGGCGTCAAAAACGCGAGAGCCGGTGACGCGCGGCCGATGGGGTTCTTCGATCACCGATATAGTCGCAGGCAAAACCTGTTCGCCAAGTTTCTCGCGCAACCACCCGGAGCCGCGCGCCACAGTGGCGCCGTTTGCGGCGGCCAGAAGGTGGCCAAGCAGAGAGCTCGAGATGCGCTCATCAAACAGAACCGGAAATGTACCGGTTTGCGGCTGACGAGCGTTCAGGCGATCGACGGCCCGTTGACCGGCGGATTGGCCTATTTCGGCGGCCGTGCGCAGGTCGGTTTGAAACACTCGACTGTCGCCATCATAGTCACGTTCCATCGCGTCGCCCGTGCCGGTGATGGCCGTGCAATAGGTGCCACGGCTTGTGCGGCGATAGCCGCCGGAAAATCCGTTGCTGGCCGCCAGCCAGACATCGTTGGCGGAATAGCCTGCGGTTGCAGATTGAACCTGTGTGACTCCGTCCACAGCCAACGCAGCGGCTTCGCTTGCGAGGGCGTCTTGTTGAAGCGCGGCGGGATCCGGTTCCGCAGAGGGGTCTGCAAGTTGCAACGCATCAGAGTCACAGTTTGTGGCAAGCTGATCGGCGTCCGCGAGGCCGACATAGGGGTCCTCGGGTGCCTCTTTTGCCATGGCCACCGCACGTTCCGCCATCTCACGGATGGCGTCAGGGCGGGCGTCGGAAATCGATACGTTGGCTTGCCGTTTCCCGACCAGAACCCGCAGACCCAGATCCAGACCTTCGGAGCGTTCTGCTTGCTCCAGCGCGCCGGCGCGCACTTCGATGGAAAGAGACGTGCCAGACACAACGATGGCGTCGCTGGCATCGGCGCCTGCGGCGCGGGCTGCGTCCAAAAGCTGTTGGGTCAGGGCTTTGGGGGTGTCTGCCATCGTGTCCTCACTGGGTGTTTGAACTGAGTTAGACCGCGCGGGCTTACAGCGCAAGTCGCCACCAAAATGGAGACTGCAAAATGCAGCCTCTCATAGGGTTTTGCGTTTGCCAGTTGGTGAACTTATTTTAGCCGCTGGCCGTTGGCCAGAACGTGACCTTGATCGTTCACTTCAATGCGCGAGGTCAGTTGGTCTTCGCCCTGTGGCACAGTAAACATGCCCAACATCATACGCACCGGCATGGCTTGTTCCGCAGGCAAAAGGCCCATTGTGACCAGGCTGTCCAACAATCCGTTGATACCGTTGATTTTTAGATCAACGGCCCCCTCGGGCCGCGGGAAACCGTCAAAGGAAACCATGTCGGAATTGTCAAAGGTAAAGCTTCCTGTACCGGAGATGTCGGCGCCTGCAGCGCTTAGCATAAGGGCATCGATGGACACCGCGTTCACTTCACCGGGAATGTCCGATATGTCTTCGTCCAGTGAGACAAGGTCCTCAAACAAGGTGGCGCGGCCAGACAAGTCAACCAACAATGATGCCGCATCACGCGGCAACACCGCACCCGGATCAAACATGTTCCACAAGAAGTCGGACAGGCTGATATCGTTGAATTTAAGGCTTAGGCCAAAGTCCTGCGCCTCTTCGGACGCCTTGAGCGGCACATTGAGATCGTATCCCAACTCGCCAAAGGACACATCGATTGGCAGTGGCACATCCGGCGCCATGACAGTTGTCTCTATATCGGCAATCTCGCCGCTATAAGACATCAGCTCGTCGTTCATTTCGATATCGCTTGCGCCTGCACCAGTCGTGAGATTGATCTGACCGGGGCCGTCTTCGTCCTCAAAAGCAGCGGCCAAAGCAGCACTTTGCATGGTGTAGCTGGACAACAGGCTTAGGTCTTCACCAAACATCGCGGAGGGACTTCCTGCGAAGCTGCCAAAAGGCAGGGTGCCTTCGGATCGTCCTTGAAGACCAACCAAGGCCATTGTGAGGTCAATATTGCCACCGGAGTCGGGATCGATGCCTTTGACCATAATGCTCAGCTTCTCTGCGGTTATCGCATCCTTGCTGAAGAAGTTCTCGCCAATTGAGACGTGTTGGGTGCCTGCCAAATTGGCCACCGCGACCTCGCCATCGAGATCGTCGACTTGCATGCCATCAACCATCAAGTCCTGCAATGTCAGGGCAATATTGACCGCGCCGTAGGTGTAAACAATCTCTTCGGGTGATCCGGAGGCCACAGTTGTCAACCCCTGGTGAGACATCACAAGCGTGGCGGCCACATCTTCGTCACCATCATCAAAGGCAAAGCTGATCGGTAGATTGTTGGACACCGAGACGGAGACGGTTCCGTCACCGTTTTCCACAAACGACAATTCCCGCATAGTCAGGGAGGTTTGGCCATCGTCTTCGGGCATCGCCATGCGCATCTCGACGTCCTTGACCACCAGAACGCCGCTTCCGGCTTCTTCTGACGCGGTCAGATCATAGCCGGCTTCTTTCATGTAAGCTTGCCAATTGGTCCAGACGTCCTGAGCCGTAACATCGGCCAGCGCTGGCCCGCACAATAGCGCCAGTCCTGCAGTGCTGGCAAGCATTCGATGGCCTGGAAAAATACGCATGGTGAATGATCCTCGATAAATATGACCTTCCAAAGGTCTGCTGAACGCGGGCGATCGTCAAGGCGAAAGGCTGGACGATCGCTTGCTGGCACAGTAGCACTTGGACGCAACAGAATGCAGGAGAACGATATGTCTGATGTATCCGGAAAAACAGTGATGATCACAGGCGCGAGTCGCGGCATTGGCGAGAGTGCAGCGCGGGTGTTTGCTGCGGCGGGCGCCAATGTTGTGTTGACCGCGCGCGGGGGCGACGCGATCGAGGCGATTGCGGCCGACATCGGCGCTCAGGCGATGGCGGTTACCTGCGATGTGGCTGATTATGCGCAAGTCGAGGCCGCTGTTGCTGCGGCTGTGGCCAAGTTTGGTAGCTTGGATATCCTGATCAACAACGCAGGTGTGGTGGAGCCAATTTCCCATTTGGATCAATCAGATCCAGCCGAATGGGGGCAGGTGATCGACATCAATCTCAAAGGCGTTTACCACGGTTTGCGGGCTGTAATGCCATTGATGGAAAAGGCTGGCGGCGGCTCGATTTTGACTATCAGCTCGGGCGCGGCACATGGACCGGTTGAGGCCTGGAGCCACTATTGTGCCTCCAAGGCGGCGGTCAACATGTTGACCCAGTGTGTGCACAAGGAAGCAGGCGATAAAGGCATCCGTGCGATTGGCCTGAGCCCCGGCACGGTGGCCACGCAAATGCAGCGTGAGATCAAAGCAAGCGGCATTAATCCGGTTAGCAAACTGGAGTGGACAGACCACGTGCCACCGGAATGGCCGGCAAAGTGCTTGCTTTGGATGTGTTCAGCTGAGGCCGATGGCTGGTTGGGCGACGAGATTTCCCTGCGCGATGAAGACATTCGCCGCAAGGTTGGCCTCATATGATCGATCTGATCAAGGAGCCTTCGGGGCTGTGGGTGGTGACCATCAACCGCCCCGATAAGGCGAACTCGCTGACCCTTGCGATGCTGACTGAATTGGCAGAAATTGCCGAGAGTGCACAAGCGGCCCGTGTGTTGGTAATCACTGGAACAGGCAAGATTTTTTCGGCCGGCGCCGATTTGGAGGAGGCCCGGGCGGGCCTCGCCATCAGCGAGGTCTGGGAGCGGCTGTCAGGTGCCATTGCAAGCTTGCCGGGACTGACGATCGCGGCGCTTAACGGCACACTTGCTGGGGGTGCGATGGGCATGGCGCTGGCGTGTGACATCCGTTTGTCGGTGCCTGAGGCAAAGTTTTTCTATCCAGTGATGAAGCTTGGGTTCCTGCCACAGCCGTCGGATCCGGCCCGTATGGCAGCGCTGATTGGTCCGGCGCGGGCAAAGCTGATCCTGATGGGTGGTCAGAAAGTCACGGCGAGCGACGCGCTCTCGTTTGGACTGGTAGACCGGCTGGTAGACCGCGATCAGTTGCTTGCTGAGGCCCGCGCTATTGCGGAACACACCCTTGCGGCCAAACCCGAGATCGCGGCGGGTATCAAGGCACTGTGCGACGGGCAGTAGGCTGACGACGTTTTCAGAGCACGGTTAACCAATGGCAAAGTCACAGCGAATCAGTATTCGGCAATGCGTCTGTACGACGTCGGTATTGCGTCGGTGCCAATTTCGCCAGTTTTGCTGTGATCAAATGTGACCGCAACGCGCGCACTCTCGGCTTTTTTGTTCCCGAAATACCTTGGGGTGAGCGGCATAGCCGCGAGGGGCATAGCCCCATTTGTACCGGGCGCAGCCCGGCCACGCCCAACCCGAAGGGACGGGAGGATGCCGTTGGACGAATGGTTCTGGCAGCAAAAGTCGGGCACTGTCGGGTTATGAAAAGCAGGACGATCTCTGCTTCGGTGAGGTCACGCGTCATACTTTCCCCGGTGTTCCCCATTGAGTTGCAGCCGCCAAGCGGGCAAGAGGGCTGTCAGGGTAGGCTAGAGGGACACTCATGGAAAGTTCAGTGATCGTCGACAAGACGTTGCAGAAACTTGCGGCGCTTTGGGACATTGCGCAGGGCTGGCTGTTGTCGCCCGCCGCGTGGTCGCAATTCGCGCTGTTGGTGGTGGCTTATGTTGCGGCTCTGTTTGTGGCCAAGAAGCTGCGTCCTTTGCTCAGCAGAATGCTGACGCCGGCGGCGGACGCGGAGACTTATCTCGCGCGAGCGCGCCGGTTTGTGGCGATGTTTCTGCCGCTTCTTTTGCCGCTTCTGGCCTATGCGTTCATTGGTGTTGGAGAGACCGCCACCCGTGCGATGTTTGGTTCAGGCGCGGTGATTGCCTTTGGCAAACGAGTGTTCCTGTTCCTCGCGGTTCGCATACTGGTGAAGGAAATCATCAAAGATCCGGTGATGAACGTTCTGGGGCGGTATATCCTTGTGCCGATTGCCGGTCTGTATGCGCTGGGCATTCTGGATGAGGTCATGGCCTATCTGGACACGACAGTGGTGCCGCTGGGCAATCTGTCGTTCTCGGTGTTGTTTGCCATACGGTTTGTTCTGGTGGCAGGCGCGATTTTCTGGCTGGGGCGGTGGTCCAACGATCAGTCCAGCCAGTTTATCAAAAGTCAGGATGAGATGCGCCCCGCCATGCGCGAGCTGGCGGCCAAAACCATAGAGATCGCGATCTTTGGCGTCGCCTTCCTGTTGGTGATGAACATCATGGGCATATCGCTGACGTCGCTGGCGGTTCTGACCGGTGTGATTGGCGTTGGCCTTGGCTTTGGTCTGCAAAAAATTGCGTCCAACTTTATCTCGGGTGTGATCCTTCTGCTCGAAGGGCAAGCCACGGTCGGCGATTATGTTGAACTGGACGGGGGCGAGGCGGGCACGATCATCAAAATGACTGCGCGGGCGACCATTCTGGAAACCTACGACGGGCGCTGGATCGTGGTGCCAAACGAAGACTTCATCACCACACGGGTGGTGAACTATTCCGACAGCGGGTCTGCCAATCGCTATGAAGCGGACTTTTCGGTCAGCTATGACACCGACATCAACCGTGTGCCTGCGATCATCGAGGCGGCTGTGGCCAAACATCCCGGTGTGCTGGACAAACCCTTTCCGCCGGATTGCGAATTGCGAGGGTTTGGCGACAGCGGTGTGGATTTCTCGGTGGAGTTCTGGGTCGAAGGCATTGATGACGGTAAGAACAAATTCCTGTCCGATGTGCTGTTTCTAATCTGGAATGCGCTCAAGGACGAAGGCATCCAGATCCCTTATCCGCATCGGGTTGTGGAACTCAAAACGCCTTTGCCCACGTCGTGACCGACGTATTGGTGATAGGGGCAGGCCCTGCGGGGTTGATGGCGGCAGATGTGCTGTCTGCTGCGGGACATTCCGTGGTGGTGGCCGAGGCCAAGCCGTCTGTGGGACGCAAGTTTCTGATGGCGGGCAAGTCGGGCTTGAACCTGACCAAAGATGCGCCGTTTGAGGCTTTCCTAAATGCATATGAAGAGGCCGCACCAGTGTTGCGGCCCATGTTGGAGGCCTTTGGGCCGACGCAAGCCATCGCTTGGGCCGAAGGGCTGGGACAGGAGATGTTCACCGGCTCGTCCGGGCGGGTGTTTCCCAAAGCGATGAAGGCGTCGCCGCTGTTGCGGGCGTGGCTTGGGCGACTGGATGCGCAGGGTGTAGAGGTTCGGACGCGATGGCGCTGGATTGGGGGCGCCTATCGTTTTGAGACGCCCGAGGGCGTGCAGGAGATTATGCCCAAGGTCTGCGTGTTGGCTTGTGGCGGCGCCAGCTGGGCACGATTGGGGTCAGACGGGGCGTGGGCGGAATGGATTGATGCGCCGGTCGCGCCGTTTCAACCGGCCAATATGGGATTTGAAGTCGAATGGTCGCCGCATATGGCCAAGCATTTTGGCACGCCCGTAAAAAACGTAGAGCTGCAGGTGGGCGCAAACCGCGTGCGCGCAGAGTTTGTGATCTCGGCGAGGGGTCTCGAAGGCGGTGGGATCTATGCCGTGTCGCGTATGATGCGGGAAGGGCAGGCGTTGACGCTGGACCTGCTGCCCGACATGTCGTTGGACGCGGTGCGGGCAAAGTTGGCAAAACCGCGCGGTAAGGCCAGCCTGACGAACTTTTTACGCAAGGCGCTGAAGCTGCCGCCAGAGAAGCTTGCGTTGTTGATGGAGTTTGCGCGGCCTTTGCCACAGGATTTGGCGTCGGTTATCAAGGCATTGCATGTCACGCATTTAGGGCCGCGTCCGATGGACGAGGCAATCAGCACAGCAGGCGGTCTGCGATTTGATGCGTTGGATGCGAGCCTGATGATGACGGCCCGTCCCGGCGTTTTTGCCGCCGGTGAAATGCTGGACTGGGAGGCGCCGACGGGCGGCTATCTGCTGACGGCCTGTTTGGCGACGGGGCGCTGGGCGGGCGACGGGGCGGTGAAATACCTGTCCAGACCGCCAGCCGCATAAAGCCGCCCCGCCCAGAATTACTTTTTGATTTTCTCAAGCAAGGTTCGAAACGCCGGACGTGCACGGGTGTCCTGAATATAAGCAAGCAGATCCTCATTGTCGGTCGGGAAGCCCGCGACTTTGGCCCACGTGGCACATTGGGTGAGGATGATGTCGGGCAGGGTGAACATGTCGCCCATCATGTAGGCGCCGCGTCTGCGGGACATGACGGTTTTCATGTTGCGGCTGTATTCCCATTTCAGGCTGTCTTTGACCTCGGGCACGCGCTTGTCTTTTGGAAGGATGAAGCTGTGGCGGCTGGCGGTCCAGAGCGGGCTTTCGATCTCGTCCAGGATCATCAGCGTGAGACTGTCCTGATGAGCGCGCTCCAGCGTGCCTGCGGGATAGGTCAACGCGCCGTGTTTGTCCGCGAGATAGGTGAGGATCGCAGTGCTGTCGGTGATCACTGCCTCACCGTCACGCAGAACGGGAATTTTGCCGGAGGGGTTGAGTTCGCGGACCATGTCGCTTTGCGGCTGCTCTGGGATGTAGGTGTAAGGCTGGCCGAGTTCCTCAAGCATCCACATCACGCGAAAGGCGCGGCTGGTGGAACTTCCGATGACGTCATACATAGTGATCCTCCCTGTTGGCGGCAGAGTGCCAAGGGCGAGAGGGTTGCACAAGCGTTGGTTGCGATCGGTGACGTTCGGTCTTGGGGTTGGGTGTCTTGAGCGCTAGCGACGGGCCAGCATGGCCATGCGCAAAAACAACCGTTCCACAAGCGCCATGTCGGGGGCGTGTTGGCCGGCAGAGCGCAGTTTCAGGTCCGTATCCGTCAAGCCGGTGAGCGCCTGTTCAAGTTTCGGTGCGCCCCAGCCGGAGGCCTGACGCAGCATGCGGTCCCGGCGGGGGCCAAAGATTGGCGGGCGCATACGGGCGATACCGGCAGAGGCGCCGCCGGGATCAGAGGCGGCGGTATAAAGCGCGCGGAAGTGGCGGGTGGCGGCAATCAGAAGCGCCACGGGGTTGGTGCCCTGAGCCTGAAGCTTGCGCAGGATCGGACCGAGTTCCTCGGCGCGGCCTTCGGCGACGATGTTGAGAATGTCGTCAAGCGCGGCCTCGGTGGAAACGGGCGCGCAGGCGGCGACGTCATCGCTGGTGACCGGCAGGTCGTCGTTGAGTTTATAGAGTGCGAGTTTTTCGACGGTTTGGCGAAAATCTCCGGGATCGAGTTCACGCGACAGATTGAAGAGGTCCGTCTTGGCCTCTGGCTCAATGTTTTTCAGACCGGCAGAGGTTAGGTCGGACTCAATTTCCTCGCGGCTGGGCGGGTCGTTGTAGATGCCCACGGCATAAGTACGGGCGTGGTTTTCGAAGGCTTTGCGGATTTTTGAGCTGGCCTTGAGTTGACCGGCGGTCACGACGATTTGCGCATCGCCGTGCGACCAATCCTCTAGCGCTGCAAGGATTGCCGGTGCAGCGGTGTCGTTTGCGTCTTCGACAAAGGCCACGCGGGGGCCGGGGAAGAAGCTGATTTCCTTGACGGCGTCGTGCAGCTTGGCCTTGTCTTTGCGCAGATCCGCGCCGGGGATGCGGGTCAGGCGCATTTCTTCTTCGCCTTGCGGGCCAATCAGGGCGGCGATCAATTCCTGCCGTTTTAGCGCCACGCGCATGGCGTCTGGCCCATAGATCAGAACGCCGGTGCGGTCTGGATCGGGTTTGCCAAAGTAGCGGTTTGCGTCGCGGCTGGGGAGCTTCATAGGGCGTTGGTGGTCGCGTAGGCTTGCAGTTCGGCAACGATGCGGTCCGCCAAGACCACCATCAGACGCTCGTAGGCATCGGCCTCGGCTGCGACCTCGGACACGGTGGAGCCGCTCGCAGAATAGCCCACAAAGCTGTTGATCGTGTTGGTGGTCAGCACCTCTTTGGTGTCGAGATCACGCAGCGCGTAGGTGACTTCGCCCAAGATATCAAAGCGTGATGTGACCTGAGCGACTGTTTTGCCCACTGCCTTGCTTTCGGTGGCGACAGAGTACGACAGGCCAAAAGTTTCGCCGCCAGAGGTGCGGCCAAGCCGGTCTTCGAGTTCGCGCACCAGAAGGTAGCTGTTGTTGTCGTTGGGTTCATCCATGGCGATCCGATCCAGAAGGCCGGATGCGGCGCCTTGGGTACCATAGACAGGTTCAAAGCCGCAGCCCGCCAACGTGGGGGCGGCGGCTGCGGTGAGCAGAAGAAAGCCGCGTCGGTTCATCGTTGTCCCGTTAGAAAGGGATCGTTTTTCGCTGCCTTTCGCCTTTGGCGCAAACGCAGAAAACCGATGCTGTATTTTGTTCATAACGGGAAACGATTTAGATGACGACATTCACAATCCGGCCGGGGACAACGATGAGTTTCTTAGGCTGGGCCCCTTCCAGCCGGCTGGAGACAGCTTCGTGGGCCAGCGCCAGTTTTTCAACCTCTTCTTTCGGCAGATCCTTGGCAACGGTGATTTCGCCACGGCGTTTGCCGTTGATCTGGATCGGTAGGGTGACTTCGGCTTCGACCAGCATCGCCTCGTCCGCGACGGGCCACGGTGCGTTGACCACAAGGCCTTCGCCGCCGAGCATCTGCCAGATGTCCTCGGAAAGGTGGGGCGTCATAGGCGCCATCAGTTGCGCCAGTGCGCGTGCAGCGGTGCGTTTGGCATCGCCACCGGCCTTGGATTTCGCCAGCGTGTTGGTGAAGCCGTAAAGTTTCGCGATAGAGGCGTTGAAGCCGAAGCTTTCCACACCAAGGGTCACATCGCGGATCGCCTTGTGAGTTTCGCGCAGCAGCTCTTGGTCGCCTTGCGCCGTGCCTGCGGGCATCTCGGCGATGTCGCAGGCGATGCGGTGCACGCGCGAGAGGTGCTTGAAAGAGGCCTCGGCGCCAGAGGCTGTCCATTCGACGTCGCGCTCGGGCGGGCTGTCGGACAGCACAAACCAACGCGCGGTGTCGGCGCCAAAGGCGGTGATGATGTCGACAGGGTCCACGACGTTGTTTTTCGACTTCGACATTTTGGCCGAGGGCACAATGTCGACTTCGGAACCGTCTTCTTTCAGGAAGGCCTTGCCGTCTTTGATGTCGACCTGCTCAGGATAGAAGTAAGTCGGGCGGCCGCTTTGGTTTTCGCGCTTGTAGATCGCGTGGGTCACCATGCCTTGGGTGAAGAGCGCATCAAACGGTTCCTTGGCGGATTCCGGCAGGTGGCCGCAGATGTGCATCGCGCGCGCAAAGAAGCGTGAATAGAGCAGGTGCAAGATCGCGTGCTCGATGCCGCCGATGTATTGGTCGACGTTCATCCAGTAAGCGGCGTCTTCCGCCACGGTGGGCGTGTCGGCCTTGGGTGCGGTGAAGCGGGCGAAGTACCACGAGCTGTCCACAAAGGTGTCCATCGTGTCGGTTTCGCGTTTCGCGGGCGCGCCACAGTTCGGGCAGGCGCAGTCGCGCCATGTGGGGTGGCGGTCCAGCGGGTTGCCGGGCACGGAGAAGTCGATCGGTTTGCCGCCTTCGTCATAAGGCAGTTCGATCGGCAGGTTTTCTTTCTTTTCCGGCACCACGCCACAGCTGTCACAATGCACAACTGGAATTGGGCAGCCCCAGTAACGCTGACGGGACAGGCCCCAGTCGCGCAGACGGAAGTTGGTGACGCCTTTGCCCCAACCGGCCTTTTCGGCGAAGTCGATGGTGACGTCGATGGCCTCTTGGCCGGTGGCCTCGTCCAGACCGGCGAAGTGGTTGACCCATTTCACCTTTTCTTCTTTGCCGGGCACGAAAGCTTCAGTCAGCACTGACTTACTGTTTTCGTCGAAGACAGTGCCAGTAACGTCAAATGAAGTCATAAACCCAATGGTCAGGTCCGATGGTGCATCTTGCTTTTGTTCCTTTGCATGATCGTCGGGAAGAGCAACGAATGCAGGAGCAATCGGCAGGGTGTATTTGGTGGCGAACTCAAAGTCGCGTTGGTCATGCGCGGGGCAGGCGAAGATCGCGCCGGTGCCGTAGTCCATCAGGATGAAGTTGGCGATCCAGACCGGCAGTTCCCAATCAGGGTTCAGCGGGTGTTTCACGCGGATGCCGGTGTCATAGCCGAGTTTCGGCGCGGTCTCGATGGCTTCCTCGGTTGTGCCGCCTTTGCGGCATTCGGCAAGGAAGGCGGCCAGTTCTGGATTGTCGGCTTCCAGTTCTTTGGAGATCGGGTGATCCGGCGAGATGCCCACAAAAGACGCGCCCATAAGCGTGTCGGGGCGTGTTGTATAGACAGTGATCGGGTCGCCCGCATCGGTGCGTTCAAAGCCAAATTCCAGACCGCGCGATTTGCCGATCCAGTTTTCCTGCATCAGGCGCACTTTGGCGGGCCAGTTGTCCAGACCTTCAAGCGCGGTCAGCAGCTCGTCGGAATGCTCGGAGATTTTGAAGAACCATTGTGTGAGTTCACGGCGTTCCACCAAAGCACCAGAGCGCCAGCCGCGGCCGCCTTCGACCTGTTCGTTGGCCAGAACGGTCATGTCGACCGGATCCCAGTTCACCACGGCGTTTTTGCGGTAGACCAGTCCTTTGTCGAGGAAATCGAGGAACAGCGATTGCTGCTGGCCGTAGTAATCCACGTCACAGGTGGCGAACATGCGCGACCAATCGAGCGACAGGCCTAGCGGCTTCATCTGCTCGACCATCGTGTCGATGTTGGAATAGGTCCAATCCTTGGGGTGACCGCCCGACGCCATCGCGGCGTTTTCGGCAGGCATACCAAAAGCGTCAAAGCCCATCGGGTGCAACACGTTGTGACCCGTCGCCATTTTGTGGCGCGCGATCACGTCGCCCATCGTGTAGTTGCGCACGTGACCCATGTGCAGTTTGCCCGACGGATAAGGGAACATCTCTAGCACGTAGTATTTCGGCTTGGTTTCATCGCGAACGGCCTTGAAGGTCTCGTTCTTGGCCCAAGCGGCTTGCCAGTTGGCTTCGATTTCGGCGGGTGTGTAGCGCGACATGGGTGACACCTGTATATATAGAGTCTCGTCCGCAATTTGCGGCGCAGTTCGGGCAAGGTGATAGGCGGGCTTGGCGTCGCGGTCCAGTGCCGAGCCGTGAAAATGCGCGCGTTGCGGGCTTACGGGTGCGAGAATCTGCGATATACAGCTTCAATTGGCGCAATTTCGCAGGCGAGCAGCATGAAAATCCTCTTTATCCATCAGAACTTTCCGGGGCAGTTCAAACATCTGGCACCGGCGCTTGTGGAGCGCGGGCATGAGGTGGTGTCGCTGACCCTGCGGGTGAAGAATCCCGGCGAGTGGAAAGGTGTGCGGCTGCTGCCTTATGAGATCAAACGCAAACCGTCCAAAGGTCTGCATCCGTGGCTGGTGGATTTTGAGACCAAGATGCTGCGGGCAGAGAGCTGTTTTGTGGCGGCGCGGCGGTTGCGGGATGAAGGATTCACACCGGATGTTATTGTGGCCCATCCCGGGTGGGGAGAGCCGATGTTCTTGCGGGATCTGTGGCCAACCGCGCGCATCGGGCTGTATTGCGAGCTTTATTATGGCGGCGAAGATACGGATGTGGGGTTTGATCCGGAATTTCCGAGGGTGGAGCCGGAAAGTGAGGCGATCCGCCTGCGTTTGAAGAACTTGAACAACAAAATGCATCGCGGCGTGGCGGATTTGGGGATTAGTCCGACAGAGTTTCAGGCCGGCACTTATCCCGAGGAGTGGCGCAAAATCATTTCGGTCATTCATGACGGGATCGACACCAATGTAGTGAAACCTGATCCTGAGGCGGCGTTTGCCTTGGAGGACGGGCAGGTTCTGACGCGCAAAGATGAGGTGATCACATTCGTGAATCGCAACCTTGAGCCGTATCGCGGCTATCACGTGTTCATGCGGGCGCTGCCGAAGCTTTTGAAAGAGCGGCCCGATGCGCAGGTTCTGATCGTGGGGGGCGATGAGGTCAGTTATGGCGCTGCGCCACCCAAAGGACAGACGTGGAAACAGAAATACATCGACGAAGTGCGCGGCCGCATACCGACGCCGGATTGGGAGCGGGTGCATTTTTTGGGCAAGGTGCCTTATGATCGCTTTTTGGCGATGCTGCAGATCACTCGGGCGCATGTCTATCTGACGTATCCCTTTGTGCTGAGTTGGTCGTTGATCGAGGCGATGGCCATCGGGGCACCAATTGTGGCGAGTGACACTGCGCCTTTGCGCGAGGTGATCAGCCATGGCGACACCGGGCGCTTGTTTCCGTTTTTTGACGGCGACCAGATGGTGGCCGAGGTGTGTAAAGTACTGGAAGACCCGGACTTGCGCGCCCGATTGGGGGCGGCGGCGCGGGCGTTTGCGGTGGCGGGGTATGACCTTGAAAGCCAGTGCTTGCCGAAACAAGTGCAATGGATCGATCAGCTTTACGCAATGACTCCGGGGAAGGTGACGGCCTGACGACGCCGGTGCAGACAGCAAAAAGGCCGCCCTATGTGGCGGCCTTTTTTGGTCCGATGGATGTCGCGGCAGTGTCTGCTGTTAGAATTTGCTGTCGGAGATCCGGATCTGGCGTGCGCGTGTCAGGATAGCGTCCTCGACGGCGCGGGCGGTGCCCTCGGAAACAGCGCGTCCACCGCGGGTTTGCAATGCAACATTCAGAGAGCGGGCATCCAAAGCGGCGTCGCGGATATAAACGGTCGCGCGATAGCTGCGCCCACCGCCGGGCGGTGTGCCGTAGCCGGTTGAGATCACGCCGGAAAACGGATCCACGGTTTGGATGGGCAGGAAGTTCAGGACTTCGATGGAGGCGGCCCAGAGGTATTTATTCACGCTCAGCGTCAGGTCGCTGTCGTCCGGACCAAAGAGATTCCAGATGGACTCCGATGATGCGTTTTCGTCGGCATAAAGGCCGTCAATCGGGTTGCCGACGTCGTCGCGGCGTTCCAGTTCTCGGTGCGTGGTATTGGAGGCACCTTTGTTCCGGTTTCCACAGGCGCTTGTCGCAGCAAGCGCGCCCAACAGAAAAATCATTGTCGTGCGGCGAAGTAGGTCCATGATCCAGCCCTTAGAAACAATCTGTTACTGTCCTAGCCAAGCCTGCCGCATTGGGCAAGATTAATAGTCGCTTGGCTGGCAATAGGTCAGTTGGATACGCATTGTTGCGGCGGAGCCTGTCAGAGAGGCCCGAAAATTGAGTGTGACATGTCTGCACCATTTCTGTGTGCAATGCGAAACGGGACTTCGGTTTTCTTGCAAAGCGCCCCCCAAAAAAGCGAAACGTGTCGCCATACCCACTCTGGGATTCTCCGGATTGGGCGCATGAATTGAAAAACCGAGGGAAAAACTATGAAAAACGTTCTCTTCGCAACCACCGCGCTGATCGCAACAGCGGGCATGGCTGCAGCAGAAATCAACTTTGGCGGTTCCGCACGTTTTGGTGTCATCTATGACGGCGACGCAGGCGCAACTGACGAACTGGCCATCCACAACCGTTTCACTCTGAACATCGATGGTTCTGTTGAAACAGACTCCGGCATCGAGTTCTTCGCACGTGTACGTATTCGTGGCGGCAACACCGGTACTGGCGGTACAGGCGCTTCCGGCGTTTCGGCTCCACGCGTTGGTATGTCCGTAGCTGGCTTCACAGTTGCAACCGGCAACATCTTGGGCGCGCTGGAAAGTGCACCTGGCATGTATGACGGCGCAATCGGCCTGACCGGTCTTGGCTGGGGCAACCTGGTAACCAACTACGGTGATCCAGACACAGGTCTTGGCTACTGGAACTGGGACTCGTTCTCCTCCGCAGGTGGTGGTGCTAACGGTGTTGAAGTGATCTACTCTAACGCTGGTTTCGGCGGTCACTTGTCTTGGTCTGGTCAAGGTAGCGATCGTACAGCGATCAACCTGTCCTACAACTTCGGCGACTGGACTGTTGCTGCGGCTCACCAGTCCCAGACTGGCAACGACATGACTGTTGTGACTGTTGGCGGTTCCTTCGGTGACTTCGGTGTTGGCGCTGCTTACGCTGACAACGAATTGTTCGACGTGAAGAAATTCCGCATCAACGGTTCCTACTCCTTCGGTTCCGGCACCACTGTTTCTGCTTATATCGCAGACGAAGACTGGGCTGGCGCAGATACCCTTTGGGGTCTGGGCTTCACCCACTCGCTGGGCGGCGCTGTTCTGGCCGGTGGCGTAGCTGGTCAAGCTGACGGCGAGACCGTTGGTGACCTGGGTGTTCGTTTCTCGTTCTAATTCAGAACGACAAACACCTTATATAGAGAGGGGCGGAACTTCGGTTCTGCCCCTTTTCTTTTGTCCGGTGGGTGAGTCGGAAACCCCGAGTGCGCAGGCAAAGAGTGCGGACGACGGGAGAGGCGGGTCACTTTTCGATCTGAGTCGGAGATCTCAGGTTCATTGGAATTAAGGACAAAAATGTGGGATATCGGACATTTGCCGCAGGTTTTGGCAAATTGTGGCGAAGTCCTGCCGACTGTCTGATCCACTTTCCGCCGATCAGATCGTAGGCGACCCTTCCTGCACGAGAAGGCGATTGAAGGCCCCCTAAATCGTTGCAAATAGAGCGGCACACGCAGTCGGAATACCCCGGCGAGTGCGTGACACCAAATCTATTAGGAAGTGTTATGAAAAACCTACTCCTCGCCTCTACGGCGCTTGCACTGTCGGCTGGCGTTGCCGCGGCGGACATCACCTTCTCCGGCGAAGCTCGCTTTGGTGGTCTCTACGACTCCACTGCCGCAACTGACGATTTTAACGTTCACACCCGTTTCCGGTTGAACATCGACGCGACCACCGAAACCGATTCCGGTCTCGAGTTCTTCGCGCGTATCCGTATCCAGAGCGAAACCAACGACACAAGCGGCTCCCACGACAGTGGCGTATCTGCTCCGCGCGTGGGGATGCGCTACAATGGTGTGGAAGTTGCAGTGGGCAACATCCTTGGTGCGATCGAAGAAATGCCCGGCCTGTACGACGGCGAAGTGGGTCTGACCGCATTGGGCGACCTTAACGCTGTGGCTCTTACCTCCGCCAACGATTACGACTGGGATTCGTTCTCCTCCACTGGTGGTGGTGCTAACGGTGCAGAAGTGCTGTACTCCAACGGCGCGTTCTCGGGTCACATGTCCCACAGCGC
Source organism: Shimia sp. SK013 (assembly GCF_001292625.1). Classification (GTDB taxonomy): domain Bacteria; phylum Pseudomonadota; class Alphaproteobacteria; order Rhodobacterales; family Rhodobacteraceae; genus Shimia. The sequence goes on along the minus strand of NZ_LAJH01000013.1, from coordinate 131,430 downwards.
GACCAGCGAACGCACCGCTGTGAACGTGGCTTACACCGCCGACACATGGTTCGTTGCAGCCGGTTACCAAGACGGCGGCATGGTTGGCGAAGACAAAACGTTGCTGACCGCTGGCGTCACAATCGCCAACAACTATGACATCGGCGTCGGCTACGGCGACAACGACGGCGTCGACAAATGGCGTCTGAGCGGCACCGCTCGTGTCGGTTCCGGTACAGCCGTGACAGCCTTTGTTGCTGATGAAGACATCGCATCCAGCAAAACCATGTGGGGTCTGGGCTTTGTGCATGACCTCGGTGGTGCAGAGCTCGTTGGCGGTGTTGTCGGCGACGAAGACGGCGAAAACCAAGCCGATTTGGGTGTGCGTTTCTCCTTCTGATCAACGCAACATTTCGAGATTGGGGTAGGCCTTGGCCTGCCCCTTTTTTGTGGCCTTTGCACAACATCTTTGCACCTGCAGCATTTGGGTCGTTGTCTCAGGGCACGTATTTTGAGAGTATGTCTTCATCAAAAGAACTCCTTTGAACTCCCCAGATTATTGGATTCCCCATGAAACATCTCCTCCTTACATCGACAGCTCTGGTTCTGTCCGCAGGCGTTGCGGCAGCAGAGATCAACTTTGGCGGCTCGGCCCGTTTTGGTGTCGTTTATGACGACTCCGCAGCGAATGAGGTTAAGCTCCACAACCGTTTCACACTGAACATCGATGGGTCGGTTCAAGCCGACACGGGCATTGAGTTCTTTGCACGCGTTCGCGTTCGTGGCGAAAACGAAGGTATTAGTGCCACGTCACCTTCCGGTGTTTCGGCACCACGTGTTGGTCTGCGCGTTGGCAATTTTGAATTCGCAACAGGCAACATCGAGGGTGCGATCGAAGAAATGCCCGGCCTGTATGACGGCGAAATTGGCCTGACGGCCTTTAATGACCCGACAGCGGTTGCGGTCACAAACCGCACCGGCGGCAACTATGACGCCTTCAGCTCTGCTGGTGGTGGTTCAAACGGTGCTGAAGTCATCTATTCCAACAGCGGCTTTATGGGCCACCTGAGCTACGGTTCCTCGACTGAGTTGACCGCTCTGGTTCTGGCTTATGAAGGCAGCAACTGGTTTGTGTCTGGTGCTTATCAGGACGGTCCTCTCGCGATTGACGAAAAACTGCTGCTGATCGGTGGCGCCGAATTTGGCAACTTTAGCGTTGGCGCTGGTTACGGTGACAACGACGGCACCGACAAATGGCGCCTGCACGGCACTGTTCAGGTTGGGTCCGGCACCGACATCACGGCCTTTGTGGCGGATGACGAAAGCGGCACTGACACTCTTTGGGGGCTGGGCTTCACACACTCTCTGGGCGGCGCGGTTCTTGCGGGAGCTGTGCACGGCAACGAGCTGGGCGCCACGCTTGCCGACCTTGGTGTGCGTTTCCAATTCTGATCGGTTCTTGATCAAAACACATAGCGAAAGGCAGGGCTTCGGCTCTGCCTTTTTGCATTGAAAGAGCGGGTGCAGAGGCTTTTCTTTTGGGCGGCAATGGTGTTGTTTGCGGGGCGCAGATACACGTCACACCCTGTCTGAGGAGCCCATTATGTCGCTTGCCGAAATCACCGCACTTATTCACAAGGCTGAAGCAGATGCGGACCGCGCGGTGGGCGCGACGCAGTTGATCGCCGTCAGCAAGCGACAGCCCGACGCGCGGGTGGCGGAGGTGCTTGCAGACGGGCATCGGGTGTTTGGTGAGAACCAGGTGCAGGAAGCGGCAAGCAAGTGGCCTAGCTTCAAAGAGACTTACGAGGGCGTTTCGGTGCATTTGTTGGGGCCGCTGCAGTCCAACAAAGCCCGCCAAGCGATCGAGTTGTTTGATGTGATCCATTCGCTGGACCGTCCAAAGTTGGCCAAGACGCTGGCACGATTGGCGCAGGAAATGGGTACGTGTCCCGATCTTTTTGTTCAGGTGAATACAGGTGAAGAGCCGCAGAAGGCGGGTGTGCTGCCACAAGATTTGGATGGATTTGTCGCGGAGTGCCGCGCGTTGGAGTTGCCGATTGTGGGCCTGATGTGCATCCCACCGGTAGACGAGGAAGCCTCGCTGCATTTTGCCCTGCTCGCCAAGATGGCGGCACGCAACGGGCTAGACGGGCTCAGCATGGGCATGAGCGGCGATTTTGAGCGGGCTGTGGCGCTGGGCGCGACGCATGTGCGTGTGGGGTCAGCGATCTTTGGAGAGCGTCCGACGCAAACGTGATGAAGCGCCTCTTTGAGCAGTGGCGGGGTCTATGCAACACTTAGACACGGCCCCATTGTTTCAGGAGTTTTATGATGCGTTTTCTTTTTGCTGTTTTGTCCCTTTGTGTAAGCGCTGGAATGGCGTCCGCAGAGTTTTCCCTGCGGTTTGACGGTTGGGGGGATATCCCGTTTTGCAACAACGGTAATCCGAAGTCGGTTCCCAATCCCGAGTTCTATTTGACGGATATTCCGGCTGGAACGACGACGGTGCAGTTCTATTTCAAGAACCTGAACGTGCCGGCTGCCAATCGCGGGGCGAGCAAACGATTGCCGGTTCCGGCTGACGGACGCATCCCTGCAGGCACGTTTAACTATCGGGGTCCATGTCCGGTGAATGGCGCAAATACCTATGAGTGGAAGGCCACGGCGCGGGCGGGAAACCGGATCAGCGGCAACGCGAAGGCAAGGCGCAAGTATCCGGAGTAAGAGGGCGCAGGATGTTTCTCGCGCAAGGTTTTGCGAGGTGGTGGCGCCTTGGAGGGAATTGAGCTCTCGCCGAAATTGTCATTGGTATACAAAAAAAGCGGTCATACTCTGAGTGTATCGTCTCTAGTGGAGTTTTTAGGAATGCGTCTTTTTATCGGAGCAATTTTTGTGGCGCTGTGGGCAGTCCCCGCAGCCGCCGAATTCAAGATCTCTTTTGCCAATTGGGGAGGCATTAAGTCCTGTACCACCGGGCGCCCAAACACCGTTGGTAATCCTGAGTTTGTCGTGACAGGTCTGCCAGCAGGGACAACCACCGTGCAGTTCAAGATCAAGGATCTGGACGTGCCGAACTATAACCATGGTGGCAGCAAGAAGCTGAAGATATCGCAGGATGGTCGCGTGGCTGCGGGGACGTTCAAATACAAAAGCCCTTGTCCACCGAGCGGCACACATACCTATGAGTGGACCGCGACAGCACGGGCGGATGGCAAGGTGGTTGGAAAGGCCAAAGCGGCACGCAAGTACCCTGAGTGAGCCTTAGCGCACAATCAGGCGCGTGCCGGGACCGGCGTGCGCCGCAATGATTTTCATGTGATCCCGACGAAAGGCGATGCAGCCCTCCGTTGGGGCCCCGCGACGTCGCCAGCTGTGCAGGAAAATCGCCGAGCCTTTGCCCGGCTGCGCGTCAGGCCAGTTCCAATCGGTGAGCAGAATCATGTCATACAAAGGATCAGCTCGGCGCAGGCGTTCGTGGCTTGGCGCGTAGGGTGCGCGGACATGGTGGTTGTAGGCGGTGTCGCCTGACGCGTCTGACCAGAGGTCGTCCTTGCCGATGGGGTGTGCCCACGGTGCGGGTGAGGCGAGGCGGTCGGCGCGATAGAGCAAACCAGTGATACGATGGGTGCCACGCGGAGTGGCGCCGTCACCTTCGCGTTTGTCTGACTGCAGGCCACCCTTGCCGATGGTGCAGGGAAAATAGCGGCTCATGTAGCGCACCCCGCGCTTTGTAAGCACAAGGTCGAAGGGACTCACAGCATGTGGCCTGATTTGTTGGCTTTGGTGGCGAGGTAGGCGCGGTTGTGGGCGTTTTCGCCGACCTTGAGCGCGACGCGTTCTGCGACAGAGACGCCCGCGTTTTCCATCATCTCGATCTTGCGGGGATTGTTGGTGAGCAGTCGCACCGATGAAAACCCCATTTCCGCGAGGATTTTGGCGCCAATGCGGAAATCGCGCTCGTCATCCTCAAAACCGAGGCGGTGGTTGGCCTCAACGGTATCAAAGCCCTGATCCTGCAGCGAGTAGGCGCGCATTTTGTTGGCGAGGCCAATGCCGCGACCTTCTTGGTTGAGATAAAGCAACACGCCTGCGCCAGCGGCCCCCATTTGCATCAAAGCGGCGTTGAGTTGTGGGCCGCAATCGCATTTCAGAGATCCAAGCACGTCGCCGGTGAAACAGGCGGAGTGCAAACGCGCGAGCACGGGTTTGTCGCGGGGTGGCCGGCCGACCTCGATGGCATAGTGTTCTTCGCCGCCGTCTTCGGGCCGGAAGATGTGCAGACGACCCGCGTCAGCCGCAGAAATCGGCAAGCGGGCGTGCACGACAGGGTGCAAAGGGCTTGTGGCCGTCAGATGTGGCGCCGCGAGGTCGGCTGGGATCACGGTGAGGCCGTGTTCCAGAGCAAAGGCGCCAGCGTTTGGGAGAGGCAGAGACAAAGCTGCGGGCAAAAGTTGCGCCGACTTCACCAATTTGACGGCGGCGCGGTGCAAGTCGGCATCCCCCTCACGTTCGGTTTGCAGCGGGCCTTTCATCGGGCGCATGAGGTCGTCGGCGGGATCAGCGATGCCGCGTAGCCAGTTCAGGTCGGCATCACTGGGCAGATGAACGCGGGCAATGTCGCCATCATAGGCTCGCGCCTTAAGCGTTTCGGCCCGACGGCCAGTGATCACCAACAAGGGCGCGCCGCCCAAAGCCCGCAAATCCGCAAGGCGGGCGCGGTCCAGCGTTTCAACAGCCATTAGGATAATCGCCGTGCCGTTGCCGGTCAGCACAATAGGCACACCCATGCGCAGGTCAGCTCTGGCGCGGGCCAGACGTTCGACGATATCGGGAGAAAAACTCATGGGGTCCTCGCGGCTTAGCGCATCACATTTAGCTGCCTTTGTCGCAAGATGAAACATTTGACGTCACAGAAACACGAGGCCGTGAGGCAATTGCAGCAAATCTTGTTGCGGCTTTCGTTCGTATACATGTCGTGAACAACAAAGTGATACAGATTGAACGTGGAGGATACGGATGGCCCAGCTTAAGAAAATCCTGCTTGTGGATGATGATGAAGATCTGCGCGAGGCTCTGTCAGAGCAGCTTGTGATGACCGAAGATTTTGATGTCTTTGAGGCCGGAAATGGCGTCGAGGCGATGAGTCGCGTCAAAGAAGGCCTGTATGACATCATCATTCTTGATGTGGGCCTGCCGGACACAGACGGGCGCGAATTGTGTCGCCTGATGCGCAAGCAGGGGGTCAAGAGCCCGATCCTGATGCTGACGGGGCATGACAGCGACGCGGACACGATTTTGGGCCTTGATAGCGGTGCCAACGATTACGTGACCAAACCGTTCAAATTCCCAGTGCTGTTGGCCCGCATTCGGGCGCAGCTGCGCCAGCATGAGCAATCTGAGGACGCGGTATTTGTACTTGGTCCATATACGTTCAAGCCAGCGATGAAGATGCTGATCACTGAAGATGAGCGCAAAATCCGCCTGACCGAGAAAGAGACCAACATCCTCAAGTATCTGTATCGGTCCACGGACGGCGTGGTGGCGCGGGATGTGCTGCTACATGAGGTGTGGGGCTACAATGCTGGCGTTACAACGCACACGCTTGAAACACACATCTATCGCCTGCGCCAGAAGATCGAGCCCGATCCCAGCAACGCGCGGCTTTTGGTGACGGAGAGTGGTGGATATCGGCTGGTTGCCTAGAAAGGTGTCCAGTGTGACAGAAAAAAGAACAACCTTGGCGCCGATAAAGCAAGAATTCCGTAAGATTCTTCCTATATCAGAGTCATGAGAGAACCCCGCCATGTCCGGGTTATGACATGACCTCCCTGTTGGACTGACCCGGGCCTCGGCTCGGGTCTTTTTTTTGGGCGGCGGTGCACCAATGCGCAGGAAATGGCATTGGCATCGCGTCAGGGGCAAGGGTAGGGTGCGCGAACAGTATCAGCGCGGAGAGTTTTCATGTCCTTTAGTCTTGCCACCTGGAACATCAATTCGGTGCGTTTGCGCGAGCCAATTGTGCTTAAACTGCTGCAAGAAGAAGCGCCGGATGTGTTGTGTTTGCAGGAGTGCAAAAGCCCGGTTGATAAGATCCCGACCGAAGGATTTGCCGCGCTTGGCTACACGCACATGGTTGCGCGCGGGCAGAAGGGCTATAACGGTGTCGCGATCCTGTCGAAATTCCCGATGGTTGAAGCCGGCGCGGAAGATTTTGCAGACCTCGGCCACGCGCGTCATATCGCCGGCAAGCTGGAAAACGGTGTGACGGTCCACAATTTTTATGTGCCAGCGGGCGGCGATGTGCCGGACCGCGAGAAGAACGAGAAATTTGGCCAGAAGCTCGATTATCTCAGCGATATGCGCGACTATTTTCACCGTGAGAAGATGCAGAAGGCGGTGCTTGTCGGGGATTTGAACATCGCGCCGCGCGAAGACGATGTGTGGGACCACAAGAAGCTGCTGAAGATCGTCAGCCATACACCGGTTGAAGTCGAAGCACTGGCCGAGACACAGGACGCGGGCGGATGGGTTGATATCACGCGACAGGATGTCCCTGAAGGACAGCTTTATAGCTGGTGGAGCTATCGCGCCCGGGATTGGGATGCAGCCGACAAGGGGCGGCGGCTGGATCATGTATGGGCGACTGGTGATATCTCCAATGCGGGGCATTCAAGCCGGGTTTTGCGCGATGCGCGGGGCTGGGAAAAACCCAGTGACCATGCGCCAGTGTTTGCGACCTTTGACCTTTGACTTTCCGACGCGGGACCTCATATAGGGACCAACGCATATAAAGGACGACTCCAATGCTTGAACTTGGACAAGGCAACGGTGCAGCAGCGCCGGCCGACAGCGATTTGATCAAAGACGTTTCCGAGGCAACCTTCATGGCGGATGTCGTGGATGTCTCGATGACTGTGCCAGTGATCGTGGATTTCTGGGCGCCATGGTGCGGGCCGTGCAAAACGTTGGGGCCAGCCCTTGAGGCAGCGGTCACGGCGGCTGGCGGCGCGGTGAAGATGGCCAAGATCAACGTCGACGAAAATCAGGGCATTGCTGGCCAAATGCAGGTTCAGTCGATCCCGACTGTTTATGCGTTTTATCAGGGTCAGCCGATTGACGGTTTTCAGGGCGCATTGCCGCCCAGCGAGATTGAAGCGTTTGTCACCAAAGTGGTTGAAGCCGGTGGCGGGCAGATGCCCGACGGTGGGCTTGATGATGCATTGGCGGCAGCCGAAGAGATGCTGGTCGAGGGCCAAGCCGAGGACGCAGGTGAGACCTTTGCTGCGATTCTGGAACAAGACACCGACAATGTCGCGGCCTTTGCGGGCTTGGCGCGGGCCAACATCGCCATGGGCGCTTTGGATCAGGCCGAAGCCGTGCTGAACGGCGCACCTGCCGAGTTTGCGGATGCCCCCGAAGTCGAAGCAGCGCACGCGCAGTTAGAACTGGCGCGGCAAGCCGAAAACGCGGGTCCGGTGGCAGAGCTGCGGGCGCTGGTCGAGGCGGAGCCCGACAACTATCAAGCGCGGCTGGATCTTGCGCAGGCGCTGCATGGTGCGGGTGAGGTTGAGGCGGCTGTGGATGAGTTGCTTGACCTGTTCCGACGCGATCGTGAGTGGAATGACGGCGCCGCCAAAACGCAGTTGTTTACCATTTTTGAGGCGCTCAAGCCGAATGATCCGGTTGTCTTGAACGGGCGACGCAAGCTGAGTTCGATGATCTTTGCCTGATTGGCAAATCTAGCGTAGGCTGGCGGTATGATCAGGCCAGCCGATCTTCCAGACATGATTGCGGTTTTTCCGCTTCCGGGCGCGCTTTTGCTGCCGCGATCACGTCTGCCGTTGCACATTTTCGAGCCACGTTATTTGACGATGCTGGATGATGCGCTCAAGACGCCTGAGCGTTTGATCGGCATGGTGCAGCCCAACGAAGTACCGGGCCGCGAAGGGATTGGATTGCAGACCATCGGCTGCGCCGGACGGATCACGCAATTTAGCGAAACCGATGACAATCGCTATATGATCACGCTGACTGGGGTGTCGCGGTTTCGCATCCAGGCCGAAGTTGACGGATTTGCGCCGTATCGGCGGTGTTCCGTGAGCTGGGATGGGTTTGACCGGGATCTGGGGCGGACGGAACGCGACGAGGTGTTTCACCGCCCCGTGTTCTTGGCGCTGCTGAAGCGGTATTTCGAGCAGTTGGAGTTGCAGACCGATTGGGAAACGCTCAAAGATGCGGATGACGAACTGCTGATCAATTCGCTGTCGATGCTTCTGGATTTTGGCGCTGAGGACAAGCAAGCGTTGCTCGAAGCGCCGAGCCTGAGCACACGCCGCGAAACCTTGGTGACGCTATTGGAATTTGCGCTGCGTGGCGGCGGCGGAGAGGACTTGATACAATGACACATGACGTGACTGAACCCGGATTTGACCGGCGTATGCTGGAGGCGCTGGTGTGCCCTCAGACGCGTGCGACGCTGGAATATGACGCGGCCAAGCAGGAGCTGATTTCGCGCGGCGCCGGATTGGCCTTTCCGATCCGCAACGGCATCCCCGTGATGCTTGTGGATGAGGCGCGCACGTTGGACTGAGGAGGGGAGGGACCAGCCCCCCCTTGGCCTGCGGCCAATTCACCCCCGGGATATTTCCGGCAAAAGGAAGATATGCCTTAGCGCATCAGGTCGGGCAGATCCCCTGTAAGACCTGCGGCTTCGCGCATAAAGGTGCGGCGCAGGGCTGGGACTTTGCCGATGAGCCCCATGCCGATGTCACGGCCAGCCCGCAAGAGCGGATTGTCGTTGGAAAACAGTTTGTTGGTGATGTCCGTCGCGGCCACCAGGGCCTGTGTGTCGAAACGACGCCATTCCTGATAGCGTTCCAGCACCAGAATTGAGGTGATGTCTTCGCCGCGCGATTTGGCCTCGGTCAGCACTTGGGCCAGCGCTGCGACATCGCGTAGGCCTGCGTTAAGGCCTTGGCCCGCAATCGGGTGCATTCCGTGGGCTGCGTCGCCCACCAAAGCAATGTGCTCAGCCACGAAATGGTTCGCGACGGTGAGGCCCAATGGATAGGTAAACCGGGGCCCGGCAGGGGAGATGTCGCCAAGGAAATCGCCAAACCGCGGGCGTAGAACGGCGAGGTAATCCTCGTCTGAAAGCGCGTGGATGCGGGCGGCGTTTTCTTCGGTTTCGGACCAGACAATCGAGGACATATTGCCCGGCAGCGGCAGGATGGCCAGCGGTCCGGGCGGCATAAAGAATTGGTGTGCGACACCGTTGTGCGGCAGTTCATGCGCAATGGCGCAGACCAGTGCGGTTTGGCCGTAGCCCCAGCCGGTGCGCCGGATGCCTGCGCGCTGTGCAACACCGGATTGGCGGCCGTCGCAGCCCACCAAAAGGCGGGCGCGGCGGGTTTCGCCAGTGGAGAGCGTGACCGTGACGCCGGAGGCATCGACGGATTGCTCTGTGACGCTGGTATCCGGGATCAGGGTGATGGCGGGATCGTTTTCCATGGCGGTCTGGAACGCGCGATACAGAAAGCGGTCTTCCAGCATGAAGCCCATCGGGCCTTCTTCGAGTTCGGCATGGTCAAAGTGCAGGAAGAACGGCGAAGGGCCTTCGCCGGCGCGGCCATCTGAGACCTTTATATCCAGCATGGGTTGGGCGTTCGGCGCGACATCCTGCCAAACGCCAAGCCGATCCAAAAGACGTTTGGAGGCCAACGCCAGCGCATAGCCGCGCCCGTCGAAATTGCTGCCTGCGCGTTCCGGGGCAGGGCGGGCGTCAACCACGGTAACAGTGAACCCCGCGTGGCTGAGGGCGAGGGCGAGGGCAGGGCCGTTAAGACCGCCACCGGCGATGAGGATATCTGTGTCAAAGCGCATGGTCCCAATATGGGAGTCGGTTCGGGATTGTCCATGTGCCTTTGCGCCGCTACCGTCCCGTAAAGGCATATTTGAGGACTTGTGATGTTGGACTGGCTGGAAATGAGCGCGGCGGATTTGGGGCGCGGGATTGGCGAAGGTTCGATTGATCCCGTGGCGCTGACGCAGGCGTTTCTTGGCGCGATCGACAGCAGTGATCACAAAGACCGGATCTATTCGGCTGTCACCCGTCAGCGGGCGCTGGCGGAGGCGGCTGCTGCGGCTGAACGGGCGCGGGTCGGGGAGAGGTTATCCCTGTTGGATGGGGTGCCGATCAGCTGGAAAGACCTGTTTGACAGCGCCGATGTGGCGACCGAAGCCGGGTCGTTGTTGCTTAAGGGCCGCGTGCCGGGCCGCGATGCGGAGGTGCTGCGCAATGCCACCGCAGCCGGGCTGGTGTGTCTGGGCAAAACACATATGAGCGAGTTGGCGTTTTCAGGGTTGGGTTTGAACCCGATGACGGCAACGCCGCCTTGCGTGAATGACCCAAAGGCTGTGCCGGGTGGGTCGAGCTCGGGTGCGGCGGCGTCTGTCGCTTTTGGATTGGCCGCTGCTGGTATTGGGTCCGACACGGGAGGGTCGGTTCGGATTCCGTCGGCGTGGAATGATCTCGTGGGGCTAAAAACCACGTCGGGACGGCTGTCCAACGCAGGCGTTGTGCCGTTGTGCCGGAGCTTTGACACGGTGGGGCCGCTGGCCCGCACGGTTGAGGATGCAGCATTGCTTTTCGCCGCGTTGAGCGGTGAGAAGCCGGTGGATCTGCAGGGCGCGACGCTTGAGGGCAAGCGGTTTGCCATCTTGGAAACGGTCGCCCTTGAGAGTGTGCGCGATGCGCCGATGGCAGGGTTTGAGCGTGCGTTGGCGCGGTTCAGCGAAGCGGGCGCCCAGATGGAATTTCTGAAAGCCGGAGAGGTTGCGCGGGCGATGGAATTGACCGGACCGCTGTTCACGTCTGAGGCCTATGGCGAGTGGCGCGACGAAATCGAGGCGGCACCGGATTTGATGTTTGACCAGATTCTGGAACGGTTCCGCGCAGGGGCATCGTTTTCGGGGCCGGATTATGTGCATGCGTGGCAAGCGCTTGAAGAGCACCGTGTGCGGTGGAATGCACGGATTGCCGGATTTGATGCAGTTCTTTTGCCGACGTCGCCGATTCTGCCCCCCGACGCGGCGCGGCTGATGAGCGATCAGGACTACTATGTCACTGAAAACCTTTTGGCTTTGCGCAATACGCGGATTGGCAACCTGATGGGCAGTGCGGCAGTAACCTTGCCATCCGGAATGCCAAGTTGCGGCGTGATGATGCTAGGTGCGCCGAACACGGAAGAGCGTTTGTTGCGATTGGCGGCGGCAGCTGAAGCTGTGTTGGCTTAGTCGGGCTGCGGTCGTTCACGGCCTTTGTCGCAACCGCTTTTGCAGTGATTTGCGCCAAATGAAGAAGTTTAGTTAGTTTATCGCAGAAATGTCGGGTGGCGCAGAGGCCACAAGTGCCGGAGTCTTCGGCATTTTAGTGGACTGGCGGACTCGCATTGGGTAACTTGGGTTTGAAACGGGGCGATATGATCCCGATCCTGAGGCAGATTGAATATGATGTTCCCCGAGCGGTTTTCGAACCTACCGGCCTATGCGTTCCCGCGTTTGCGCGCGCTATTGGATCACCTGCAACCAGGTGGGCCGGTCACGCATATGACCATTGGTGAGCCGAAACATACCTTTCCGCAGTGGGTCACGGATGTGATTGTCCAACATGCTGAAGGTTTCAACAAATACCCGCCCAATGATGGATCGCCTGAGCTTTTGGATGCTATTTCCGCGTGGATAAAGCGTCGGTATGACGTCGGTATCCCGTCGGCGCAGATTATGGCGCTGAATGGCACGCGTGAGGGGCTTTATAACGCCGCGATGGCGTTGTGCCCGGAAACCAAAAACGGGTCGCTGCCGATCATTTTAACGCCGAACCCGTTCTATCAGGTTTATGCTGTGGCTGCCGCATCCGTGGGGGCAGAGGCGCGGTTTGTGCCAGCAACCGAGGCAAGTGGCCATTTGCCGGATTTTGCCGCGTTGGACGCGGATGTGTTAGATCGCGTCGCGATTGCCTACGTGTGTTCGCCTGCCAATCCGCAGGGCGCGGTGGCGGATGCGGCCTATTGGCGTGCGCTCATCACGCTGGCAGAAAAGCACGATTTCCAAATTTTCGCCGATGAGTGTTATTCCGAAGTATATCGCGAGACACCGCCGACCGGTGCCTTGCAGATCGCGCATGAGATGGGAGCAGACCCCGAACGGGTTCTGATTTTCCATTCGCTGAGCAAGCGATCAAATCTGCCGGGCTTGCGGTCCGGTTTTGTCGCGGGCGGGCCGGAGAGCATCCGACGTATTCGCCAGCTACGGGCCTATTCCGGCGCGCCTTTGCCACTGCCGTTGCAGCGTGCGGCCGAAAAGGTTTGGGCGGACGAAGCGCATGTGGAAGAGAACCGCGCCCTTTATGCCAAAAAGTTCGACATTGCAGACGCGATTCTTGGGGATGTGCCGGGATACAAGAGCCCGCAGGCCGGGTTTTTCCTGTGGTTGCCGGTGGACGACGGCGAAGAGGCCGCGGTCAAATTGTGGACAGAGACCGGCGTGCGGGTGTTGCCCGGCGCGTATCTGAGCCGCGACGCCGAGGGATTTAACCCCGGCAAAAAATTTATTCGGGTCGCCTTGGTGGCCCCAAAGACCGAAGTACAGGAAGCGCTCACCAAGCTGCGCGCCTGCATTTACGGATAAAAGAACGAGGTAGGTAACGAGATGGCATATCAAGCGCGTGGAAGAGGCCCTCTTTTGGACAGTGCAACACAGGCAGCGGTGGAAAAACGAGGCAAGGAGCTGATTGGTTTTGTGCTGATTGGGCTTGGTCTGATGGCGGCGGCGATGATTGCGTCTTATACGCCGACGGACCCCAGTTTCATGTCGGTGACAGATGCGCCGGTGCAGAACTGGATGGGCTGGATTGGGGCGTCGATTTCTGCCGGATTGTTTGTGATCATCGGCTTTGCAAGCTGGGGTGTGGCGGCAGTATTGGTCGTTTGGGGCGTGCGTTTGGCGCTACATATTGGCGAAGACCGGGTGCAATCCCGTATCATTTTCGCGCCGATCATGTTGGCCTTGGGGGCGATCTATGCCTCTACTTTGGCCCCTGGTGTGACGTGGACTCATGACTTTGGTGTTGGCGGGCTGTTTGGCGATACTGTGACCGGCTTTTTGTTGACAGTGCTGCCGATCGGGGCTCAGGCGGGCGTGAAAATCCTGTCGTTGGCGACCGGCGTGGCCTTTGTTGCGATCGGGCTGTTTACGCTTGGCTTCACCAAGGCGGAGCTGCAAGGCGTTGCGCGCCGGATCGTGGTGGGTCTGGTGTTGGCCTACGACAAGTTGATGACCCTGTTGGGCCGTGGTGCAAGCGGCGCAGTTGCCGGCGCATCGCAGGCAGCCAAGACCATGCAAACCCGCCGTCAGGAGCGCCGCGAAGCTGAAGAAGCACGCGTCGCGCAAGCGGCTGTCGAGGGCTGGAATGACGCTGTGGTTGAGGACACGCCTGCGTCGACGATTGAAGAAGTTGCGCCGTTTGCCAAGCCGCGCCTGCGGATGCCGACGCTGATCAAGCGGACCGAAGCGGCCCCTGAAGAATTGCCGGAACAGGAACTGGTTGAGAATATCTTTGTGCAGGACATCGCGGATGTGCCGGGCGGAGAGGCGCGGATCAAATCCAAGATCGCCGACGTGATGCGCAGCCGTGCGCAGCGTGGCGAAGCAGTGTCGCCGCCGGATATGGACGCCGAGTTGCATCCCGATCTGCACGCCGACAAACCGCTGACCAAAGGCCGCGGTCGTCGACCTGCGCCCTTGGTGCTGGCGACAGATGCGCAGGATGAAGCGCAGATCCCGCAAGCGGCCCATCCGATGGAGCCACCTTTGACGGGCGGTGTTGGTCTGCGCGCCGAGCCGCCGCTTTCAGCTGGGATGCCGGCAATGACCGCGCCGCAGATGTATGAAGAAACACCAATGGCCGAAGATGTTGTCTTGGACGACGACTCGGGCTGGCAGGACCCGATGCTTGCGGAACCGGCTTCGATGCCGCCCTACCGCCAAGCGACGCCACAGCAGATTCCGGTACCCGAGCAGCGCAAGGTGGTGCAGCCGCGCCAGAACAAGCCGGTGCAGCCGTCGACGCGGGCCAAGCAAGAGGCGCAGCCGTCGCTGGCCTTTGACGAGACCAAGATCGAATACGAATTGCCGCCGCTGAACCTGTTGGAAAGCCCAATGGAAATCTCGCGCCATCATCTGAGCGATGATGCGTTGGAAGAGAATGCGCGGATGCTGGAATCCGTTTTGGACGACTATGGTGTCAAAGGCGAGATCGTTTCGGTGCGCCCCGGCCCCGTTGTAACGATGTATGAACTTGAGCCTGCGCCGGGTCTGAAAGCCAGCCGCGTGATTGGCCTTGCGGATGACATTGCACGGTCGATGTCGGCTTTGTCGGCGCGTGTGTCCACGGTGCCCGGCCGCAGTGTGATTGGCATCGAGTTGCCAAACGAGAACCGCGAGAAAGTGGTGCTGCGCGAGATCCTGAGCGCGCGCGATTTTGGCGACAGCAATATGAAGCTGCCGCTGGCGTTGGGCAAAGACATTGGCGGCGATCCGGTGGTGGCCAACTTGGCCAAGATGCCTCACTTGTTGATTGCGGGGACCACGGGGTCCGGTAAATCGGTGGCGATCAACACGATGATCCTGTCGCTGCTTTATCGTCTGACACCAGATGATTGCCGTTTGATCATGATCGATCCCAAGATGCTGGAACTGTCGGTTTATGACGGCATTCCCCACCTGTTGTCACCGGTTGTGACCGACCCGAAGAAGGCCGTTGTGGCGCTCAAGTGGGTCGTCGGCGAGATGGAAGAACGCTATCGCAAGATGTCCAAAATGGGCGTGCGCAACATCGATGGCCACAACAGCCGCGTGGCCGACGCACTTGCCAAGAACGAGACATTCTCGCGTACCGTGCAGACCGGTTTTGATGATGACACCGGCGAGCCAGTGTTTGAAACCGAAGAGATTATGCCTGAGAAAATGCCATATATCGTCGTTGTTGTAGACGAGATGGCCGACCTGATGATGGTGGCGGGCAAGGAGATTGAAGCGTGCATCCAGCGTCTGGCACAGATGGCGCGGGCCTCGGGTATTCACCTGATTATGGCCACACAACGCCCATCGGTAGATGTGATCACCGGTACGATTAAGGCGAACTTCCCAACACGGATTTCGTTCCAAGTGACGTCCAAGATCGACAGCCGCACCATTCTGGGTGAGATGGGCGCCGAGCAACTGCTGGGCATGGGTGACATGCTTTATATGGCTGGTGGCGCCAAGATCACCCGGTGTCATGGCCCGTTTGTGAGCGATGAAGAGGTTGAGGAAATCGTCAACCACCTCAAGAGCTTTGGTCCGCCAAGTTACATCGGGGGCGTGGTTGAAGGGCCGGCCGACGAAAAGGCCGATAATATCGATGCAGTTCTCGGTCTCAATACCGGTGGCAACACCACGGGCGAAGATGCGCTTTATGATCAGGCCGTTGCGATTGTGATCAAGGACCGCAAGTGTTCGACCAGCTATATCCAGCGCAAACTGGCGATTGGGTACAACAAGGCCGCGCGCCTTGTGGAGCAGATGGAAGACGAGAATTTGGTGAGTGCTGCGAACCATGTGGGCAAACGCGAAATTCTGGTGCCCGAGCAATAGGTCGGCGGTGCGTCGCTGACACAGGATTGTGACCGCCGTTCGGGGCTGATTTCCGAGCGGCGGTTGCTTAGTTTAAGGCTATGAGAATGTTGAAAAGCTTTGTTGCCCCCGCTGTCGTGGCCGCGTCTGTTGCGGCTTATGCTTTGCCTGCGAAGGCGGACCAGATTTCGTTGGATGCGCTGTCTGACTATTTGAACGACATGGGCACCGTGCAGGCGAATTTCACGCAGATATCGGACGACGGATCCGTGCAGACTGGCAAGCTGTTTATCAAACGGCCTGGAATGATGCGGTTCGAATACAACCCGCCGGACAAAGCCCTTGTTCTGACGTTCAACAACAGCGTGGCGATTTTTGACGGTCGGTCAAACCAGCCGCCGGAGGTTTATCCGCTGAAGCGCACGCCGCTGTCGATCATTCTGGATAAGGACGTGAACCTTGGGCAGGCCAATATGGTGGTCGGGCACGACTATGACGGCACAGCCACCGTGGTGACCGCGCAAGATCCGCAAAATCCTGACATTGGCAGCATTCAGTTGAAGTTTACGGCTGATCCGGTGGAGCTGCGGCAGTGGGTGATCAATGACAACACAGGCAGTCAGACCACTGTGATCCTTGGAGATACCAAGTCAGGAATGCCGCTGGGCAACCGGATTTTTGACATTGACCGGGAACGGCGCGGCGCCAACTGAGCCCCGCGCCTGCCGACTTTACCACAATCGTTTGCAGCCTTGCAGTTGCTGGCCATAACGGGCCGCGCGGCTGTTGACGTCGTCGGCCACGCGTACCAGCCACGATTTGTTCCTGTAGGTGCCGCGGGCATACCCTGTGTGTCCCTCGTGGTAGTTCAAATACTGACCCCGAGCGTCCGCCATTGAAACGCCGTTCCGCTCACGGGACTTGGTGAAGTACCAACCCATGAAATCGGACGCGTCGCGGATGTCGTTACGCTTGGCGCTGCGGTTGCGGGTTTCCTTGCGGTATTGATCCCAAGTGCCGTCGAGCGCCTGAGCATACCCATAAGCCGAGGATTGACGCCCCATTGGCATCACGCCGAGAATATATTTGTGCGGTGTGCGGGCATTGGAGACAAATTTGCTCTCCTGATACAGCACGGCCATTTGCACGTTGACCGGCACACCCCATTTGCGCTGCGTTCGTTTGAACGCTTTGCCGAAATGCTTCTTCTCCTTGAGAATCGAACATGCGTTCTCAAGGTTTCTTGGTGGCTGTTTGTCGCCGCCACCACAGGACGCCACGATAAGGACGGCCAAAAGCGCGATAAGGACTCTGCTCATCTGCCTCACGCTATGTTTGTTGTTTTGCGATACTTTAGCGCATTCCACCTGCGAGATGAAATCACAATCGCGGGGGGCTAGACCAGAAAGCCAAGGATGAGCGGTAATCCGATCACACATGTCAGAGTCGAGGCCATCACTAGTCCCGCGACAGCGTTGCTGTCAGCCTCGTATTTTTCCGCCAAAAGATAGGCGGTGACGGCCACGGGCGTCGCCAATTCCAGTACCAGCACGCCAAAAATGGCGCCGGTTAGGCCAAATGCGAGGCCCACGCCCCAACCCACGGCGGTGCACAGCGCCAGTTTGGCGATCGATAGCCAAATTGCGGTGGTCACGCGGGCCGGGGTGAGGCGGGCGACGGCCACGCCCAGCGTGATGAGCATCAGGGGGATTGCCATTTGACCAATCAAATCAAGCGTGTTGGTCAGAAAGCGCGGCGTTTCCCAGCCTTGCCACAGGAACAGCGCGCCCAGAATGGTGGCGGCGATCATCGGTTCTTTGAGGATCTTGCCCGCCGAGCCTTTGCCCGCGACCAGCCAGATGCCGATTGTAAAAGACCAGATCGCGGTCACTGCCAGCATGACCACGGCGGCCTCAAGCCCGACCTGTCCAAAGGCGAAGTAACACAACGGAATGCCAAGATTGCCGGTATTGCCAAAAATCACCGGTGCGAGGTAGGTGCGGATGTCGAGGCCAGCGAGCGACAAGATCCCCCATGACAGCACGCCAATGACGGCGTAGCCGACACTTCCGGCGATGGCGAGCGTGCCAAGGGTGGCGAGATCAGCTTGCGTTTTCATCAATGCGGTGAAGATCAGACAGGGCACCGCCAGTGTCATGGCGAGGCGGGTAACAAATTGAATTCTATATTCAAATCCGGCCTTTACCCAGGCAAAGCCAACCCCCGCGACCAGGAAGACCGGCGCGACAATTTCGAGAACTGTTAAGATTATGTTCACAGACTGTTTCCCGGAAAAATGTGTCAAAAGTTGGACATTGCCCCCTTGAAGGGTCTAACTTTAGGCAATAGAGGCTGCAATACATGCTTAGAACACGCGCAAAATATTATCTCGGTCAAGTGGTCCGTCATCGTAAACACCCGTTTCGCGGCGTGGTGTTTGACGTCGACCCCGAGTTTTCCAATACCGACGAATGGTATGAGAACATCCCTGAGGAAAGTCGGCCGGTGAAAGACCAGCCGTTTTATCATCTGTTGGCCGAGAATGACCAAAGCTACTATGTGGCTTATGTTTCTGAGCAGAACCTAATCGCGGATTATTCCGGCGAACCGGTTGGCCATCCTGACCTGCCGGAGATGTTTGGTCCGATGGAAGACGGGATATACCCGCTGCATTACAACATGAACTGAGCCCGTTTGGGCCGTGAAAAATTGGGCGCGTCAGTCGGTGTCGACTGGTGCGCCGCGTTTTTTCCACGTTGCGAACCCGCCTTCCATCTCGGCCACATTGGTGGCGCCCATGTCTTGCAGGGTTTTCACCGACAAGGCGCTGCGCCACGCGCTGGCGCAGAACAGGATCAGGGTTTTGTCGGTCGCCAGCGCAGGTTTGTGATAGGGGCTTTCGGGATCAAACCAGAATTCCAGCATGCCGCGCGGGGCGTGAAACGCGCCTTCGATTCGGCCCTCACGCGCCAATTCGCGCGGGTCGCGGATGTCGACAAACAGCGCTTTTCCATCTGCCACCATCTCCTCGGCCGCGTCTTGTGACAGGCTGGTGATCTGGTCCTTGGCTTGCGCTACGAGGGTTTTCACAGGGGTGATGGTCATCGATCAGTATCCAATCGCTGCGCCGTCTTTGCGCGGGTCAGAGGCGCCGATCAAATAGCCATCGGGATGGATCTGAATCGCCTGTGCACCGCCCAACGGGGCGGGCGGGATTTCGACGGTATGGCCAAGGTCAGCGAGGTCCTGACGCACGGTGTCAGAATAGCCGCGCTCGACTTTGAGCACGCCATCTTCGGCAAAGGAGCGCGGCGCGTCCAATGCTTCTTGGGCGTCCATGCCGAAGTCTTCGATATTGGTCAGCACGCGGGCGTGACCGTTGGGCTGATAATGTCCGCCCATCACGCCGAAGGGCATTTCGACAACGCCATTGCGGCGGGTCATTCCGGGGATAATGGTGTGCATCGGGCGTTTGTTGGGGCCGAGCTCGTTGGGGTGGCCGTCTTGCAGGGTAAAGCCGCCGCCACGGTTTTGCATCAGGATGCCGAATTTCTCAGACGCAATGCCGGAGCCAAAAGCGTGGAAAATCGAATAGATCAGCGAGACCGCCATGCGATCCTTGTCGACGACGGTGATATAGACTGTGTCTTTGTGCACCGCTTCGGTCAGTGGGGCAGGGTGAGGCAGCGCCTTTTTCGGGTCGATCAGCGCGGCAAGTTTGGCGGCGGTTTCTTCGCTCAGCAGATGATCCAGTCGCGTGGTGGAGTCCGGGTCGGCAATAAACCGGTCGCGCGCGTCGTAAGCGAGCTTGGCAGCTTCGGCCTCGATGTGGGCGCGTTGCGTGCCGAAGGGGTCCATCGAGGCGATGTCGAAATGCTTGAGAATGTTGAGCATCAAGATCGCAACAGCTCCCTGGCCGTTGGGCGGATGCTCGATCAGTTCTACGTCTTTATATGTGCCACTAACCGGCGTGGCGTCGGTGCCGACGCTGTCGGCGAAGTCTTCCATCGTGTGCACGCCGCCAAGAGCATTCAAGGTGGCGACCATGTCTTCGGCAATTTCGCCAGTGTAAAAGGCGTCGCGGCCTTCTTTGGCGATGCGGCGCAGAACCTCGGCTTGACCGGGGGCCTTGAAGAGTTGGCCGGTCGAATAAGGCTTGTCGTTGTTCATGAAGTGAGTGCGGCCATGACCCTGCAAAGTGCGGCCATTGTTGCCCCAGTCAAACCCGGCACGCGGCGCGACAGGTACGCCGGCGTCAGCATAGTGGATGGCAGGGGAAAGGCTGTCAGCGATGCCGAGTTTTCCGTATTTTTCAGACAGTTGGCAAAAGCCGTCAATGGCGCCGGGAACGGTGATCGCCTCAACATCAAACACAGGTACCGCCGTGTGGCCCATGTCGCGCAGGCGGGCGGCGCTTGCCGCGGCCGGGGCCCGGCCTGAGCCGTTGAAGGCATGGACTTCGCTGCTGCCGGGCAAGGAGACCAAAGCGAAGCAATCGCCGCCGATTCCGGTGGATTGCGGCTCACAAATGCCAAGAAGCACCGCGCCAGCGATGGCGGCATCCATGGCAGAGCCGCCGGATTTCAGGATATCGAGTGCGGCCTGCGCCGCCAATGGGTGCGACGTCGCGCACATGCCGTTTGAGGACATAACGGGCGAACGCCCGGGAAGTTGAAAGTCGCGCATAGGTGTCCCTTGTGTTGTCAGCCTGCCTCTTGGAACGGAGACTGAGGCAGCTTGGGACGAAGTGCAAGGTCCAGAAAGTGGACTTGGGCCCAAACCGAGGTGCGCGTGGTTAGCCGGGCGTGTCCGGAATGGTAAAGGTCAGCTCATTCCAGTTGTGTGCCGTGCGGGCATAGACGATGTCATGGGCAAGCGTGCGCACCATCATCCATCCAAAGCCGCCTTCGGGTAAGTCCAATAGATCGGCGTCGACATCTGGCTGTTCGCCGGCCGGGATCTGATTGTCAGGCATCGGTGTGCCGTTGTCGCGCACCCGGATACACCATTTGTTGACGTCATAATTGGCGCACAGTGTGATTGTGCCGTCGCTATGATTGGCGAGCGCGTGTTCGACGACGTTGTTCAACACTTCTGCGAGCACCACTTCGAGGGTACCAGCATTGAATGTCTCAACCTGATGCTCGGATAGGCGTTCGCGCAGTTTCATCAGCGCGGCGCGCACTTCTTCAGGCGTGCCTTCGAGTTCGATGTGGATGTCGGGATGATTTTTGACCAAGTGCCCCGGTCCTTCCTTGATACTGGCAACTCAAGCTGCCAGCGCCACCTCCAGAGAGGGGTGGATTTTGAAAACCGTGTCCATGCGGGTTAGGCGGAAAACCTTGTCGACGTTCTCATTGAGGCCGGAAAGATCCATCCGGTGCTTGCTGCCCAACTGTTTCATGGCGGCGACAATGGCGCCGAGGCCGCTGGAATCGATGAAGTCGACCTCGGACAGGTCCAATACGACGCGTCCTTCGGCGGAATCGGTTTCCTCTCGCATGCGGTCTTTGAACTGGATCGCGACAGATGCGTCGATGCGGGTTTCGTGCACCGTTACAATTCGTGTCTCGCCTTCTGTTTTACTTGTTAAGTTCATGAGTATCTCCCGAAACCATGTGTCAGTACAAAACTATACACAAAAATCCTTACCAATAAGTGAGCGCGAACATGTTGCACACCTTTGCCAGATCCCGCAGGAAAGCTGCAACATCGGTGCAAGGTTTGTGGTGCAAACCATACGCGTCGAGGGGTAAATATCTGATTTGGGGGAGAAATCTATGAAAAATGTAGTAATTGCCGGTGCAGCACGTACGCCGATGGGCGGATTCCAAGGTGCGTTTGATGGTGTCGAAGCAGCGACGCTTGGTGGCACAGCGATTCGCGCGGCCCTGAAAGATGCAGGCACGGCGACTGTGGACGAAGTGCTGATGGGGTGTGTTTTGCCCGCCGGTCAGGGACAGGCACCGGCGCGGCAAGCCGGGTTTGCCGGTGGACTGGGCGAGGAAGTGCCTGCCACCACGCTGAACAAGATGTGCGGCTCCGGCATGAAAGCGGCGATGATGGCGTTTGACTCTGTCGCGCTCGGGGATCGGGATTTGATGATTGCGGGCGGCATGGAAAGCATGACCAACGCGCCTTATGTGCTGCCGAAAATGCGCGGCGGTGCGCGGATCGGACATCAGGAGGTCAAAGACCACATGTTCCTTGATGGTCTGGAAGATGCTTATGACAAAGGTCGCCTGATGGGCACATTCGCCGAGGATTGCGCGGAGAGCTATCAGTTCACCCGCGAGGCGCAGGACGAATATGCGTTGAAGTCATTGTCCAACGCTTTGGAGGCGCAGACATCCGGCGCATTTGAGGGCGAGATGGCGGCCGTGACCATCGCGACGCGCAAGGGTGACGTGGTTGTTGGCGAGGATGAACAACCGGGTAATGCACGCCCTGAAAAAATCCCGCAGCTCAAGCCGGCGTTCCGCAAAGATGGCACAGTGACACCTGCGAACGCATCATCGATTTCCGATGGCGCAGCCGCGCTGGTGATCGCGTCCGAGGAAGCGGCCACGGCGCAGGGGCTAAAGGTGCGTGCGCGTATTCTGGGTCACGAAAGCCATGCGCAAGCACCAGGATTGTTCACCACGGCGCCGGTTCCCGCTGCGCAAAAGTTGCTGAAAAAAATCGGCTGGTCCAAAGACGATGTGGACCTTTGGGAGGTCAACGAGGCCTTTGCTGTGGTGCCGATGGCGTTCATGCATGAGATGGGTCTGAGCCGTGACATTGTGAATGTGAACGGCGGTGCCTGTGCGCTGGGCCATCCAATTGGGGCGTCGGGCGCGCGGATCATGGTGACGTTGCTGAATGCGCTGGAAAAACGCGGATTGAAGCGTGGCGTGGCCGCGATCTGTATTGGCGGCGGCGAAGGCACGGCGATCGCGATTGAACGCGTGTAGCAGTTGAACACGGCGCGGTCTCGGTGCAGCTTACTTGCGGGAAGCTGTGGGAGGCGCGTCGTGTCCAAGTTGAAAACCTTTTTCGGGCTGCTGAGAATTCTTCTGCCCGAACCCATCGTTGCATGGATGTATCGCGGGCGACGCACGGTTGTGGCGGGGCGCATGATCGACGCCAAGGCGCAGGCGGTCAGCGAGGCCGTGGCTATGATGCGTGACATCAACGACATGCCCACAGTTGAGGAAAGCCGTCGCCAGCTTTTGGAGACCGCGCAGAAGCTGGAAAAACCGGGGCCCAACAGTGTTGGCATGGTGGATATTCAGCTTCCGGGGGCCGATGGAGAGAGGCGCGCGCGGGTCTATACACCAGCAGGTGTGTCGCCTGACGCTGCCGGGCCGACGTTGCTGTATTTGCATGGTGGAGGTTGGGTTCAGGGTGCGATTGAGAGCCACGATGGGCTGTGCGCAAGGTTGGCGGATTTGGCGGGCATTCGGGTCGTGTCGTATGATTACCGTCTTGCGCCGGAGCATATGTTTCCGGCGGCGGTGGATGATGTTTTAGCGTGCTACCGCGCCCTGATCGCAGGCGAGACCGGGCTGCAGGTTGACGCCGCACAGCTGGTGGTTGGCGGCGACAGTGCGGGCGGCAACCTGACGGCGGTTTTGATGCATGACATCGCCAAGGCGGGCTTGCTGATGCCGAAGGCGCAATTGTTGATTTATCCGGCGGTGGATGCGCGGATGACGGCACAGTCGATGCAGGATTTACAGGATCAGCCGTTGTTGCCGGGCACGCGGATCCGGTGGTATCTTGATCTGTATATCCCGGAGGGTCATGACCGGTTGGATCCAAGGATATCTGCGGTTTTTACCGACACTTTCGCGGCACAGTCGCCAGCGTTTGTTGTGGCGGGCGGGCATGATCCTTTGTGGGATGACGCACATGTCTATGCGGAGGCGTTGCGCAAGGCGGGCGTCGCGGTGGAGTTGGTGACTTATCCGGGCCAAATCCACGCGTTCATGTCATTGACCAAGGTCATCCCACAGGGCAATGAGGCGATCGAGAAAACGGCCAATTGGCTGCAGGACGTGTTTAAAGGAAGCTGAGCGATGCGCGTGGACTATGACGAGTTGAACAAGACGGTGCTGGCGTTGACCGAAGGGGAAACGGATACAGTGTCGTTGATGGCGACGCTGACCTGTGAAGTACATCACAGCGACGACCGGTTCGACTGGACAGGGTTTTACCGCGTAGTGGCGCCGGACTTGCTAAAGATCGGGCCTTATCAAGGTGGGCACGGTTGTCTGGTGATCCCGTTCTCACGGGGGGTCTGCGGCGCCGCGGCGCGCACGCGTGAGGTGCAGCTGGTGGCGGATGTCGAGGCCTTTGAGGGCCATATTGCCTGTGCGACGTCGACACGTTCAGAATTGGTGTTGCCGGTTGTGAATGGCAAAGGCGACTTGTTGGGGGTCTTTGATCTGGACAGTGATTTGCCGGATGCGTTCACGCACAAAGATGCAAATGCCTTGGCCGCATTGTTGGCCAACGTGTTCGCTGAGGCCGTTTAGAGGGCCTTTGCACGCCGTTGATTGCACATTTGGCGCGCTCCACGTCACCGCCACGAACAATGATTTGACCGGGAGAGAACACAAGGGTTGGGTTCGCGTCTGATGGCGATGGGGAACTTTTGAAGACGTCACGTGCGCGTGATGCCGGTCAACGCATCACGAAAGGGTCTGGAATGGGTTCGTCGCTGGTTCGCAACCAAACGGCTTTCACTTTGGTGAAATCCAAAGCAGCTTCGATACCGCCTTCGCGCCCGTGACCAGACAGCCCGTGGCCACCAAATGGCGCTATTGGGCTGACGGCGCGGTACGTGTTCACCCATACAATGCCTGCTCGGATTGCCCGGATCATGCGATGCGCTCTGGTTAAGTTTTGCGTAAACACCCCCGATGCCAAACCGAACTGAGTGCTATTGGCGATCTCAACGGCCTCGGCTTCGGTATGAAAGCTGACGACGGACAAGACCGGCCCGAAAAATTCTTGGCTCAGGCTGACGGCCTCTGGAGCATCGTCACAATCCAAAATAGTCGGCGGGAAGTAGAACCCATCGCGTTCCAAAGCCACGCCCCCCGTCACAAGTTTGGCGCCCTGTTTGACAGATTGCGCAATCAGGCTCAGCGCGGTGTCGCGCTGTCGAAGGGTGCAAAGCGGCCCGACCTCGGTCGCCATATCATCAGGTGCGCCGATCACCACCGCCTCGGCCTTTGCCTTGAGACGCGCAAGAAACGCCTCTTTGATATCAGCATGAACCACAAGACGAGAGCCGGACACGCAACTTTGTCCGGTGGCCGCAAAAACCCCTGAAACTTGCGCATTTACCGCGCTTTCCAGATCAGCATCGTCAAACACGATGAAGGGCGACTTGCCCCCCAATTCGAGCGAGGTTGACGCCAGGTTTTCCGCCGAATTTCGCACAATATGTCGTGCGGTTTCGGGGCCGCCCGTAAAGGCCACATGGGCGACTTTCGGATGGCTGGTCAGCGCGGCGCCAACCTCGGGTCCGCCTGTGACCACGTTGAAAACGCCCTTGGGGAAACCGGCCTGATCAAAAATGCGTGCAAACGCCAACATGGGCGCGGGGCCTTCTTCACTGGCTTTCAGAACCACAGTACAGCCCGCCGCAAGGGCTGGTCCTATTTTGACGGCAGACAGGAAGAGCTGCGAATTCCACGGAACAATTGCCGCGACAACACCTATGGGCTCACGGCGCAGCCAGACTTCCATGTCGGGTTTGTCGATAGGGAGGTGGGCGCCTTCGATCTTGTCGGCCAATCCGGCATAGTAGCGGTAGTAGTCCGCGACATAGGAGATCTGCGCGCTGGTTTCTCGGATGATTTTTCCGGTGTCACGGGTTTCCAGCTCGGCCAGATGGGAGGCGTTGTCTGCAATCAGGTCCGCGAGCCGCATCAATAGTTTCCCGCGTGCGGTTGCCGTCATTAAGGCCCAATCAGGCGCAAGAAACGCGCGATCCGCAGCCTCAACTGCGCGGGAAACGTCTGCGCCGGAGGCCGCCGGCATTTTCGCCCAAGGTGCACCCGTTGCAGGATCGAGGCTGTCAAACTGGCTACTCCCGTTCAGGAACTCACCATCGATATACTGCTGAAATCTCTGCATTTGGTTTTTCCTTGTCATCGTCTTATGCGAAGGCCGGCATCACATCGTTTATGAACCTTTCAAGCGAAGCCTTTTTGCGCTCAAACGGCATCGAGCTGTCGATCCAGAACGAGTATTCGTCATATCCTAAAGCCTCATACACTTTGAGACGCTCTATCACTTTTTCGGGCGTTCCGATCACCAGATCACGTTCCATCGCCTCAGGAGTATAGAAGGGGTGAGCCGCGATTTCTTCGTCGCTCATCGGTGCGATCAGGCCCTGATCGACATCGCGCTTGTTCATGAACCATGCGCCAAAGTAGCAATAAAACCGATTGAGTTCGACGGCTGCTTGCTTGCTGTCTTCATCGCTGTCCCCGACATAGGTGTGCAAGAGCAACATGATCTTGGGACGGGGGAGATCAGAGTGTTTCGCACAAGCGTCGTTGAATTTCTTCATCAAGTCCGCGATCTCCGGCTCTCCGTTCCACAGGGGTGTGACCTGCACGTTGCAGCCCTGCTGCACAGCAAACTCGTGGCTGTTAGGGTCGCGTGCTGCGATCCAGATTGGGGGTCCATCTGCTTGGATGGGCTTGGGCGATGACGTGGTTTTGGGGAAGGAATGGAACTCTCCCTCGTGGGCATAATTCCCCTTCCACAAAGCCTTGACTGCGGGGACCAGCTCTCGCATTCGCTGCCCAGCTTCCCAAGCGTCCATGTCGGGCACAAGGCGCTCATACTCGTACGAATACGCCCCGCGTGCGATACCCAGATCCAATCGACCTTCCGTAATAATGTCTGTCATGGCAGCTTCGCCAGCCAGACGGATCGGGTGCCAGAACGGCGCAATGACGGTGCCCGTGCCCAACCGCACATTTGTCGTTTGGCGTGCGATGTCCACCAAGTTGAGCATCGGGTTCGGCGAGATCGTGAAGTTCATCCCGTGATGTTCGCCAGTCCAAACCGCATGCATCCCGCCCTTGTCCGCGATTTTGCACAGTTCAACGAACTCATCATACAGCTGCTTTTGATCTTCATCAGAGGAAATACGCTCCATATGAGCGAAAAGAGAAAACTTCATGCCTTAACTCCCTGATGTCATCGCGCGAACATTGCCGCTGACGTGGTTGCCAAAATATACCCCAAAATTCCCCATCCGGCTTTCGCTCGCAAACCGCTCAAGCATGATGCGGACAGCCGGGTCTGCGATGTCCGCCAGAGTGGTCGAAGACAGTTCGACAAAAGCTCCGATCGTCGCAGTGCCCCTGCTTGCCTGACAAAGGAACGAGATGTGTTGCGTTGCGCGGGCTTCATCTTCGTAGACCGAGTAGATAAACCCAGCCTCGGCTTCGGCACCGTTGCTCGTGATAAGTCCTTGCAAAACGGCTGAGACACCCTCCTTGCCGACGTGCATTTCAGGTAACGAAAGCTGGCCGCGCCCATCATCAACCAAAAGAACTTTCCCACGGTATTCGATCAACACCGAAAGCAGGAGGTTGGACGTGTTGCTGAGTGCTTCGGCCTCCAATGCGGGGGTCACATAGGCACCACGCACATAGCCAAGGCCGGGTCTCGTGCTGTTCTCAAAGGCTTCAACTTTGCCGATCAAGATTAGATGGTCTCCGGCCTCAACCGTTTTGAACATCGAACAATCAAACCAAGCCGAGCAATCCTCAAAGACGGGCGCGCCGTTCGGACCGTTCTGCCAGGTCACCGCGGCAAAACGGTCGTCGACCGGCCGGGCAAATGTGTTAGATACATCCTTTTGGGTTTCCGACAGAACATTGACGGCAAAGCCCGACGCGGTTGCGAGTGCGTCATAGTTACTTGAACTATTGGCAATGCAGATCGAAACCAACGGCGGATCCAATGAGACCGAGGAAAAAGAGTTGGCGGTGAACCCGATTGGCTTTTTGTCGACGTCATGGGTGGTCACGACGGTCACGCCGGTCATGAAAGCCCCAAAGGCATCGCGCAGTTCACGTGGGTCAAATTCCGTCATTGCGCCTCTACTTTTTGTTTTGTTTCGAGCCACTCTTGCAGGGCTGTGTTCACCGCTTCTTCAGCTGTCAAACTAACCATATGGCGGTGCCCCTCTATCACCAGCGCTTGCCCGAGCGGCGCGGCGGCGGCGATGGATCGCGCCATTTCAGGCGACGAATTCTGATCATCACTTCCGGTCAAAGCCAGCAGTGGGCAGGTGATATTGCCCAGTCGGTCGGCATAGGTCGTATCTCCGCGTGCGAAGGCGTCATACGCTGTTGCGTAGCCTTGCAAATCCACCTCAGACAGCCACCCAGCAACCTTTTCGCGCGCGATCTGCTCGCAGGGTGTGTCGCCAAACCATCGGGCCAAAGGCGTTGCCAAATCAAATACGCCTTCATTGATCTGTGCTGCGCGTTCTTCCACCGCGGCGCGCGCGTTCTTTGACCGGCAGTAGACGCCATTCAGCACTGCGACGCGATCCAGCATTTGTGTGTGGGTAGCGGCAAACCCCAGAGCGATCAGGGCTCCCATCGAGTGACCAGCCAAGCTTATGCGTTCCAAGCGGAGACCCCTCAAGGCGGCTTGAAGCCAATCAACATACTCAGGAAGTTGCGCGCCGCGCCTGAGAGGCGAGGACCCGCCATGACCGGGCATGTCGAGGGCAATCACGCGATGTGTTTTGGACAGCATTTCGATCTGTCGCATCCAAGCGGCAGACTGCATACCGACACCATGGATCAGCACAATCGGCTGCCCGGATCCTGCTTCGCGAAATGCCAGTTTGCCGTATGGGTCAGACAGCCGCAGGGTTGTCAACGTCATGGCCAAGTTCCTTCAAGTCTTGATACCTGTCTCCGATGCGGTGATGCGGACGCCCGCCGACTGAGGCTCCCAATGCAACCACGATCTCGTCTGGGGCGGGCGCATCCGCGATAGACAGTTGAATGGTCAAGTAGTGGCTGCGGCGGCCGCCATCGTTTTTGTCCATCAAAGGGATTTGCAAAGATGCGTTTGCTGGGCCGCGCGTATTGGTGAAAGCCAAATAAGACTTGGCCCCAACCGCTTCACGAAAATGATTTCCGAACCGCAGGGTGTGGATCAAAGCCGAGGCATGTTCCACTTCGCCATTCACACCGACAATAGCGGCCTTCCCGTAGCCCTCCACCTTGTCACCGCCGCCGGCGGCTTCAAGAATCAATTCGGTTAGAATTTCACCGAGCCCCGGTGCACACTCATGGATCTCCGGACGCAGATCCTCGACAAACCCCCGCCCTGCCCATGGGTTTTTTATCACTGCGACCGCCGCGATCATCTTGAGGGGCGTTTCAGCAATTTTACCGCCCTCGATCAGCGTGTTCTCAACATGAAGCAGCGTCTTGCGGATTTCAGCGGGCATTGCATTTCCTTGGGTTACTGAGTCGTCTCAAAGCATGGTATACCATAAGACCGTATGTCAAGAACGCTTGAAGCGCTTCGGTCGCCCTGATAAGCACGCAGTATGTCAGTTACCCAATTGAAAAAGATCACCAAGGCCCCGCAAACCCTGCGCGACATCGTGCAACACCGGATGCGGGAAGCCATTATCGCTGGCCACTTTGCACCCGGCGAACGCCTTGTCGAACGTCCGCTTTGTGACCAGCTTGGCGTCAGTCGGACTGTCGTGCGCGAAACTATCCGCTACCTCGAAGCTGAGGGTCTGGTTGAGATTGTGCCCAACCAGGGGCCCATCGTCGCCACGTTAAGCTGGGATCAGGCCAAGCAGATATACGACGTTCGCCTGCTGTTGGAAGGGTCCGCGGCTGCTGCTTGCACTGTGGTTCAGGGCAGGAATTTTGGTCCAAAACTCACCCGTGCTCTAAATGCTGTCGAAGCCACTATGGATGACACCGAATGGGCCGATCTTTTGCAAGCAACCACAAAGTTCTATGAGCTTATCTTTCTGGAAGCAGGTCAGACAATCGCATGGGACATCGTGCAACGCCTAAACGGCAGAATAAGCCGTCTACGCGCTTTGACCATTGCTGCTCGCGACCGAGAAACATCAGGCATGAGCCATATGAGGTCAATTCATGACGCAATTCTTAGCCGGGATGCCGCCACCGCGCGTGCCGCTGTAGAGGCGCATATCACGGATGCCGCCAAAACGGCGCGGGGGTTTTTGAACGCGGACCAACCGGAGGTGAAAGATGCCTAAAGGTTACTGGATCGCCTTTGTCACCGTCATTGATCCGAGCCGATATGCGGGCTACCAAAAACACGCACCGGCAGCTTTTGCCAAATACGGTGCAAAATTTTTGGTGCGCGGCGACGATGGCGACACACTGGAAGGGCAGGACTTTCAACGACATGTGATCATTGAATTTGAAAGCAAAGCTCAGGCGCTCGCCTGCTACCATTCGCCCGAATACAAATCGGCTCGCGTGCATCGCGAAACGGCCTGCACCGCGAACATAGTAATAGCCGAAGGCCTAGCCACTTAAGGAATCGCGTAATGACGACTTTTGACGAAGACCTGTTCATGAAGGGCCTGGAGCAACGCAAAGCAACTCTGGGAGCAGAGTATGTGGAGAAGAACCTCGCCGCCGCGGACGAGTTCACGCGCCCCTTTCAGGAGGCGATGACAGCCTGGTGCTGGGGCTTTGGTTGGGGAGATGAGGTGATCGACGCCAAGACCCGCTCGATGATGAATCTGGCAATGATCGGTGCTTTGGGGAAAATGACCGAATGGGAACTTCACTGCCGTGGGGCCATCAATAATGGTGTCACTGAGGAAGAAATCCGAGCCATCATTCATGCGGTTGCCATTTACTGTGGTGTCCCGCAGGGGCTGGAATGCTTTCGCGCAGCAAGGAAAGTGCTGAGCGAAGACGCTTCCGAAACCGGCGCGCGGTGACGCGTGTACCTGCTTCTACGGCCATGTGACCAACGTCTTTTCTACCTCGCTTCGTGGCGCATCGTGGTTGTTTGTGAGGCTTTGTTTGAAAGCGGCACAAATACTCAAATGTCTGCCGGCGTGGATTGTGTGCGGTATTGAGTGGGTTTGCAGAGTGCAATCGTTGGAACGGTTGCGGCGAAAGTCGGTTTGTCCCGCAATGCGGTCACTCAGCAGCCCGTTCGTGAAGGTTCGTTTCTGCAGCATGAAACAATGAAGATGCAATCAGCGAACGGATTAAGGGCGTTGCCCCTCGGCCTGACGGCCTTCACCCCAAGGTATTTTTTTGAACAGAAAGCGCCGATTGCGCGAGAAAATTCGTGATGCCGTGAAAAAGTTCTTGGTAATTTCACGAGATTGACGCACCGTGAAATTCAGTTGAATAATTTCATGGAAGAATCGCACGTGTTGCACAAAGTGCCGACAGATCTTCAGACTTTGGGAGCCGATGTGCGCGCCTTGCGTAAGGCGCGTGGGCTGACGCTTGTGGATATGGCGGAGCAGCTAGAGCGGTCGGTGGGCTGGCTGAGTCAAGTGGAGCGTGACAAGTCCGAGCCGACGATTTCCGATTTGCGCCAAATTGCCAAGGTGCTGGATGTGCCGATGTCGATGTTGTTCGGGCAATCGTCAGCACCCGCGCATGAGCAAGGTTATGTGGTGCGCGCCGGTGCGCGCCGGCCGATGGGCGGCAGCGACGAGGGTCTGGTCGAGGAGCTGTTGTCGCCTGATCTGACCGACGATTTTGAGATGGTGCATTCTACTTTTGCGGCACGCTCGTCCATGCAGGAGCCTGCGGAGCGGCCGACGCAAGAAGTGGGATATGTGATTTCCGGTCGACTTGATCTGCGTATCGGGGCGCAGAATTTTTCGGTTGGACCGGGCGACAGTTTCCGCATTCGGGGCGAGGAATACCATTGGTCAAATCCCTATGATGAAACCTGTGTTGCGATCTGGGTGATCGCGCCGCCGGTCTATTGAGGGGGAAAGCGATGCTAAGAGGATCGTGTCTGTGTGGGGATGTAACGTTTGAGACATCCGCGCCGCCACAAGGACCGTCGATGTGCCATTGCAGCCAGTGCCGCAAACAATCCGGCGGTGTTTGGGCGTCGGCCTTTGTGGCGGAGAATGCGTTGCAAATCAGTGGAGACGTCTTGTGGTTTGAAGCCAGCGAGACTGCCAAGCGTGGCAGTTGCCCGCGCTGTGGGGCCTATCTGTTTTGGAAAGCACATGACGAAGACACGATGAGTTTTGCTTTGGGCGCGTTGGACGGGCCAACAGGGATCAAGATCGAGAGGCATATCTTTGTCGCGGACAAGGGCGACTTCTACGACATCGCAGATGGTCTGGAGCAGAAGGACTGAACATGCTGGAAACATTCGCACAAATGGAAAGCGTGACGCTTTGGGCGTTTATGGCGGCATCGCTTGTGATGTATCTGACGCCCGGCGCGGACATGATGTTCACCATCGCCAGCGGAATTTCCGGAGGTCCAAAGGCTGGGGTTGCGGCGTCTGTCGGTGTGACATTGGGGTTGGTTGTACACATCACCTTAGCAGCGGCGGGTTTGGCGGTGTTGGTCGCGGCCTCACCCACGGCGTTGTTGGTGATCCGCTATGCGGGGGCGGCCTATCTGGTGGTGCTGGCGTATCAGGCATGGACTGCGAAGCCAGTTGGCGATGACGTGGACGGGCGGTCCAGCATTCCGCGCGCGGTGCGCCGCGGGTTTCTGACCAACATGCTCAACCCCAAGATAATCCTGTTTATCCTCGCGTTTCTGCCGCAATTCACCACGCCCGTTGCGGGCCCGATCTGGCAGCAAATCGTGATCCTCGGGGTGATGTATGCGTCGGGCGGATTGGTGGTCGTTTCGATCATCGGACTTTCGGCCGGGGTTGCTGGGGAAAAGCTCAAACAAGCCACGGGAATTTTGAACAAGATCGCGGCCGTCATCTTTGGCGGGCTGGCGGCAAAACTGGTATTTGACTGAGGGAGACCATCATGTCTGACTTTCCAAGCAAGGCCCGTGTGGTCATCATCGGCGGCGGCGTTGTCGGCGCAAGCAGCCTGTATCATCTGGCCAAGAAGGGCTGGACCGATTGTGTGTTGTTGGAGAAGAACGAGCTGACGGCGGGGTCCACGTGGCACGCGGCGGGCAATGTGCCGACGTTCTCGACCAGTTGGGCGATCATGAACATGCAGCGTTATTCGACCGAGCTTTATGCGCGATTGGGCGAAGAGGTCGATTACCCGATGAACTATCACCAGTCGGGGTCAATCCGGCTGGCGCATACCAAAGCGCGCATGCAGGAGTTTGAGCGCGCGCTGTCGATGGGCCGCTATCAAGGCATCCCGATGGAGATGTGGACTCCGGAAGAGGCCAAAGAGCGCTATCCGTTCCTTGAGACACACGACCTTGCCGGTGTGTTGTATGATCCGACAGATGGCGACATCGACCCCGCGCAGCTGACGCAGGCCTTGGCCAAAGGTGCGCGTGACATGGGCGCCAAGATCATACGGTTTTGTCCGGCCACCGGTGTGACGCAGCAGGCGGACAAGACATGGGTTGTGCACACCGACAAAGGCGACATCGCCTGTGATTACGTGGTGAACGCAGCTGGGTATTACGCACAGCGCGTCGGCGAGATGTTTGAGCCCTATGGAGGGCGCAAAGTGCCGATGATGGTGATGAGCCACCAGTATCTGTTGACCGAGCAGATCCCCGAGATCGAGACCTGGTCCAAGGAAAACGGCGGCGTGAAACTGCCGCTGATCCGCGATGTGGATGTGTCTTATTATCTGCGGCAGGAAAAGCACGGCTATAACCTTGGCCCCTATGAGCCCAACTGTAAGGCGCATTGGGACACGGACGGCGAAGTGATGCCTGACGATTTCAGCTTCCAGCTTTGGCAGGATGATCTGGACCGGATCGAGGACATTGTGACCGACGCCATGGAGCGTGTGCCTTTGATGGCGACCACTGGCGTGAGCAGTGTGATCAATGGCCCGATCCCCTATGCGCCGGACGGATTGCCTTTGATTGGTCCGATGCCGGGCGTGGAAAATGCGTTTGAAAACTGTGTGTTCACCTTTGGCATTGCCCAAGGTGGCGGCGCAGGCAAGGTTCTTGCGGAATGGATCGTCGATGGCGCGCCCGAGTGGGACATGTGGGCCGTCGATCCGCGCCGCTATACGGATTACACAGATCACGATTATTGCGTGAAGAAAGGCATGGAGGTTTACGGAAACGAGTACGCCATGCATTTCCCGCATCACGAATGGCCCGCCGCGCGCGACAAAAAGCTCTCCCCCGTCCATGACCGGGTTGTTGCACAGGGTGGTGTTATGGGGGCCTATAACGGTTGGGAGCGGGCCAATTGGTTCGCCAAGGACGGCGACGACACGTCGCTGGACGCCACCCACACATGGGGGCGCTCCGGCCCCTGGGAAGCGCGCATCAAAGAAGAATGTGAAGCCGTGCGCGATCACTGCGGCGTGCTTGATCTGCCGGGGTTCTCGCGGTTCATGGTGCGCGGCGAAGGCGCGGCGGAAACTTTGCGTGGCCTGATCACCGGGGGTTTGCCGAAAGTGGGTCGCATGAACCTTGTCTATGTGGCAGACGCGCGTGGGCGGATCCTGACGGAAATGTCCTGTATCCGGATGGGCGATGATGACTTCCTGATGATCACAGCCGCCACGGCGCAATGGCATGACCGCGATATTCTGACGGCTGCGATGCCCGCGACTGTGACGGTCGAAGATGTCACCACCTCGCGGGACACGTTGATTGTGACGGGGCCAAAATCGCGTGAGATCCTGTCGGGTTTGACCGATGCGGACCTTAGTACCGGTTGGTTGACCCATCAGTCTGCCACAGTGGCCGGTCAGCCTGCCTATTTGATCCGCGTGTCTTTTGCGGGCGAGCTGGGCTGGGAAGTCCATGCTCTGAACGCCGATATGCCGGCGATCTATGATGCGATTGTCGCAGGCGGGGCGAAGCCCTTTGGCATGTATGCGCTGAACTCGCTGCGTCTGGAGAAAGGCTACCGCGCGTGGAAAGGCGACTTGTCGACAGATTATTCGCTGCTTGAAGGTGGACTTGGGCGCTTTGTGAAGCTTGGTAAGCCGCAGGATTTCCCGGGCAAAGCCGCGATCTTGAGTGAGAAACAGCAGGGCGTGAAAAAGTCCTTTGTGACGTTGAAGGTCGAGGCCGGAGATACGGACGCGCCCTATATGTCCTGCGTCTGGCATGGCGATCAGATCGTTGGCGAAACCACATCGGGTGGCTGGGGCTATCGGGTGAATGCCTCGATCGCGCTGGGCATGATCAAGGCGGAACTGGCAGCGGCCGGCACAAAGCTTGAGGTCGAAATCTACGGCAAAAAATACCGCGCGGTGGTGCAAGAAGATCAACCGATGTGGGATCCGGAAAACGAAAGACTGCGGGCGTGAGCGACATCATTCTCAAAGACGGTGGCACCGGCCAAGAGCTTCTGGCGCGCTCGTCGATGCCACCTCATCCATTGTGGTCCTGCAAGGTAATGATGGACGAGCCCGACGTTGTTCAGGGGGTGCATGCCGACTATATCCGCGCCGGTGCGCGCCTGATCACACTCAACACGTATACAGTGACGCCCGAACGGCTGGAGCGTGAAGGTGAGCCGGATATGTTTGCGCGGCTGCAACAACGCGCGGTCGACCTCGCTTGTGCTGCACGGGATGAGGTTGGCGCTGAAGGTGTCAAGATCGCCGGATGCCTGTCGCCCTTGCACGGCTCTTACCGGCCCGATATGGCCATGAGCCACGATGATCTATTGCCGCTTTACCGCGAGATTATCGCAGGTCAGGTCGCGGCCAGCGATTTGATCCTTGCAGAAACCCTCTCTAGCGTCGCCGAAGTCACGTCTGCGGCACTGGCGGCGGTTGAGACCGGCCTGCCCACTTGGGTTTTCATGACGCTGAAAGATGACGCCAGCGGCACGTTGCGCTCGAGCGAACCACTGGCCGAGGCACTCGCAGCCCTACAAGGCTCTGGCATCGCGGGCGTGGGTCTCAATTGCTGCAAACCCGAAGTGATTGACGCCAATATCGCCACGGTTCTGGCCGCTGGCTTGCCAACGGGGGCCTATGCCAATGGCTTCACCGGGATTGGTGCGCTTGAAATTGGCGGCACGGCTGATGCCTTGTCAGCGCGCACAGACTTGTCCCCTGCTACGCACGCTGACTTCGCCTTGGGCTGGGCCAATCAGGGCCTTAAACTGATCGGCGGCTGCTGCGAGGTCGGCCCCGCGCATATCGCAGAGCTTGCCACACGCCTCGCTGCCGCAGGTCACACGATTGTCGGTGCATGATTTCCTCTTGCTCAAAATATCCCGGGGGTCCGGGGGCAGCGCCCCCGGCCGGATCGTTGGCGCAAGCCAGTCGAAATTCCTGAAAGGACTTTGCCATGGTTGATCTCCCAAACAAGGCCCGCGTGGCCATCATCGGCGGCGGCGTTGTTGGCTGCTCAGTCGCCTATCATTTGACCAAACTGGGTTGGAAAGACGTGGTCCTGCTGGAGCGCAAACAGCTCACGTCCGGCACCACATGGCATGCCGCTGGCCTGATCGCGCAACTGCGCGCCACCGCCAATATGACCAAACTCGCGAAGTACTCACAAGAGCTCTACGGCAATCTCGAGGCTGAAACGGGCGTCGCCACGGGCTTTAAGCGCTGTGGGTCGATCACCGTCGCCTTGACCGAAGAGCGCCGCGAAGAAATCTATCGCCAAGCTGCGATGGCGCGGGCCTTTGGCGTAGAGGTCGAGGAAATCTCGCCCGCCGAGGTGAAAGCCAAATACGACCATCTCAACATCGAAGACGTGACCGCAGGGGTCTATTTGCCGCTTGATGGGCAGGGCGATCCGGCCAATATCGCGCTGGCGCTGGCCAAAGGCGCGCGTCAGAACGGCGCCATCGTCAAAGAGCGGGTGAAGGTCACGAATATCGCCAAGGCAGGTCGCGAGGTGACGGGCGTGGATTGGGTCAGCGATGACGGCCAAGATCAAGGCCATATTGACTGCGACATGATCGTCAATTGCGCCGGTATGTGGGGCCATGAGGTTGGCCGTATGGCGGGTGTGAATGTGCCGCTACATGCGTGTGAACACTTCTATATCGTCACGGAGAACATCCCGCAGTTGACGCAATTGCCGGTGCTGAGGGTGCCGGATGAATGCGCGTATTACAAAGAGGACGCGGGCAAAATCCTGCTGGGTGCTTTTGAACCCACGGCCAAACCTTGGGGCATGAACGGCATTGCCGACAGCTTTGAATTCGATCAACTGCCAGAGGATTTTGACCACTTTGAACCCATCCTAGAGGCGGCGGTCAATCGCATGCCGATGCTGGCAGAGGCGGGCATTCATACCTTTTTCAACGGCCCTGAAAGCTTTACGCCCGATGATGCCTATCACCTTGGTTTGGCGCCCGAGATGGACAATGTCTGGGTCGCGGCGGGGTTCAACTCGATTGGCATTCAATCGGCGGGCGGCGCGGGTATGGCCTTGGCGCAGTGGATGGAAGACGGGCAGAAGCCTTTTGATTTGGGCGACGTCGATATCTCGCGGATGCAGCCGTTTCAGGGCAACAAAACCTATCTGTTTGAACGCTCTAAGGAAACGCTGGGGCTGCTTTATGCGGACCACTTCCCCTATCGTCAAAAGGCCACTGCGCGCGGTGTGCGGCGCACGCCGTTTCATCATCATCTGAAAGAACAAGGCGCGGTGATGGGCGAATTGGCTGGGTGGGAGCGGGCCAACTGGTTCGCCAACGACGGCCAGGAACGCGACTATCATTACTCGTGGAAGCGTCAGAACTGGTTTGAAAATTCTGCCGCCGAGCACCGCGCGGTGCGTGAAAACGTGGGCATGTACGACATGTCGTCTTTTGGCAAAATCCGCGTCGAAGGGCCGGATGCCGAGGCCTTTATGAACTACGTGGGCGGTGGCGACTATTCGGTGCCAAATGGCAAGATCGTCTATACGCAATTCCTAAACCGTCAGGGTGGGATCGAGGCGGATGTGACTGTCACACGTATGAGCGAGATCGCTTATTTGGTGGTGACCCCCGCGGCGACGCGATTGGCAGATCAGACGTGGATGATGCGCAACAAGGGCAACTTTAACGTGGTGATCACCGATGTCACGGCGGGCGAAGGTGTGTTGGCGATCATGGGGCCAAACGCGCGCAAGCTGTTGGAGAAAGTTTCGCCCGCCGATTTCACCAATGCGACAAACCCGTTTGGCACAGCGCAAGAGATCGAGCTTGGCATGGGCCTCGCGCGAGCGCATCGGGTAACCTTTGTGGGCGAGCTTGGTTGGGAGATTTATGTGTCCTCAGACATGGCGGGGCACGCGTTTGAGACGTTGTTTGACGCCGGTCAGGACATGGGGCTGAAGTTGTGTGGTATGCATATGATGGACAGCTGCCGGATCGAAAAAGGCTTCCGGCATTTTGGCCATGACATCACATGCGAAGATCATGTGGTGGACGCGGGGCTGGGCTTTGCGGTCAAGACAGACAAGCCGGATTTCATTGGCCGAGAGGCGGTGATTGCCCGCAAAGAGACGGGTCCGCAGGCGCGTATGGTGCAGTTCAAACTCACCGATCCAGAGCCGCTGTTGTTCCACAATGAACCGATCTTGCGGGATGGGGAATATGTTGGATACCTCAGCTCGGGCAATTATGGCCACACATTGGGTGGTGCGATTGGTTTGGGCTATGTGCCCTGCGCAGGGGAAAAGGCGGCAGAGGTGTTGGCCTCGACCTATGAGATCGACGTGATGGGCACGAAAGTGCGCGCTGAGGCGTCGATCCGGCCGATGTATGATCCCAAATCGGAACGTGTGAAGGTTTAGGATGCATGGGTGGCACAAAGTGGTGAAACCCGCCAAATGCATCCTTTTCCCTGCGCCCTGAAAGCTCTGTTAAGGTCGGCAAAACCTACAGGAATTGCCGGTGTCACAAATGCCTAACCTTCTTCCGCACGAAAGCGGTGATTTATTCCTTGCTTACACAGGCATGGAAACCGATTTGCTGTTTACGCAAGGCGCCGAGTTGCCAGGATTTGCCTCCTATCCGCTGTTGGAAACGGCCGAGGGGCGGGCGTTGTTGCGCCGGTCGTATCAGCAGATGATCGATCTGGGCCTAGAGGCCGGGCTTGGCGTGATTTTGGAAAGCACGACTTGGCTGGCCAATAGGGATCGCGCGGCGGCGATTGGGTATGGACCGGATGCCTTGGCCAAAGCCAACCGCGCAGCGATGGCGTTTATGGATGAATTGCGCGCAAGTGCGGTGCATCCGGTTCTGCTCAGCGGAAATGTTGGTCCGCGCCAAGACGCTTACGCACCGCGTGAACAGATGACCGTGGCCGAAGCAACGGCGTATCACACAGAGCAGATTGCGGTTTTGGCAGAAACGGAAGCGGATTTGGTGACGGGCTATACACTGTCCTATCCAAACGAAGCCGCGGGCATTGCTTTGGCGTCTAAGAAGGCGGGTTTGCCAGTTGTAATCGCCTTCACGGTGGAAACGGATGGGCGCTTGCCTGTTGGCGTTTCCTTGGAGGCGGCGATCCGAGAGGTAGACGAGGCCTGTGACTATTATCCTGCTTATTTCATGGTGAATTGTGCTCACCCTGAACATTTGATCGGCGCAATTGATTCGCCTTTGTGTCGGGAGCGCTTGCGCGGTGTGGTCGCCAATGCGTCTCGCTGCAGCCATGCGGAACTGGATGAGGCAGACACGCTCGACAGTGGTGATCCGAAAGAATTCGGCCAACAACTTGCAGACATTGAGCACAGGTTTTCGCAGATCAATGTTGTGGGCGGATGTTGCGGCACCGACATGCGCCATATGAAGGAAATGATTGCAGCGATGACTGCAGGACCGCGGGTCTGAGTTGGTGGCGCGGCATCACTGGAATTGATGGTTTACTTCACATCTTAACGGCTTTCCTTTGCGGCAAAGCCCGTCTACCAAAGAGCGTCGGGGCGCGTGGCCGCCCCTGAGGAGACGCCAATGGCACCCCCAACAGATCGCGCTGACAATGTGGACACGAAGCAAGGCTTTGCCTTTGCGCTGGGCGCTTATGTGTTCTGGGGGTTCTTGCCGCTTTTCATGAAAATGGTGGCGCATATTCCGCCGGTGGAGATCGTTGCGCATCGGGTGATTTGGTCGGTACCGATTGCGGGTGCGATCCTGCTGTTGATGCGCCGCACAGACGCGCTTGTTGCTGCATTAAAGAGCCCGCGAACGTTGATGATGGCCTGTGTGACAGCGGCGTTGGTGTCGATCAACTGGGGCATCTATGTCTGGTCGATTGCAACAGATCGCGCGTTGGATGCGGCTCTGGGGTATTATATCAACCCGCTTTTCAGTATCGCACTCGCGGCCTTGCTTCTGGGTGAAAAACTCACGCGATTGCAGTGGGTTGCGGTGGCTCTTGCAGCTGCCGCTGTTGGCGTGTTGTGGATCGATGCGGGTACCCTGCCTTGGGCCGCGCTGACCCTTACGGTGTCGTGGGGTTTCTATGCCTTTTTCAAGAAATCGCTGCCGATTGGCCCCAATCAGGGCTTCTTGCTTGAGGTGCTGATCCTGAGCATTCCGGCGACGTTGTATCTGCTTTGGCTGACCGCACAGGGGCAGAGCCATTTTCTGCAAGGCACGCAAGACACGTGGCTTCTGTTGGTCTGTGGCGTGGTCACAGCGGTGCCGCTCTTGCTGTATGCCAATGGCGCCAAACTGCTGCGTTTGTCGACCATCGGCATCATGCAATATATCGCGCCCACGATGATTTTTCTCGTGGCTGTGATCGTGTTCAAAGAGCCGTTTGGCCAAGCCCGCATGATCGCCTTTCCGATGATCTGGGCCGCATTGGTGATCTATTCAATCCCGATGCTGCGCGAGTTCCGGCGTAAGAGCTAGGTCGTCAGATTTGCGTGAATGTGCTCTGCGATGAGTTTGGCCCAAAGCGCGTAGGCTTCCTCAGACGGGTGATATCCGTCTTCAGCCTGAAAGCGTGGCTCAAAGGGGATATCAATCGGCAAATGGGACAGGATCGCGTGTCTGGATGCCAGATTGGCGAGGCCACGGTCGAGACGTTTGGCCTGTTCGCCCAACACCCATCGCAACGGCTGCGGCAGTTTCGGATAGTTTCCCATTGGCGGCAAGCCAGACGCTACCATCAGTTTGGCGCCATAAGTGTCGGCCATGAAATCGGCCAGCCTTGTCTGACGCTCCACCCATTTGGTTTTGGACGTCGCGCGCGTCACATCGTTCACCCCAAGGGCTGAAACCACCACATCAACAGTCTGCGGCATCTGCGACGCAATGTGGTCCAGCGTGACACGGGTGGTCGCGCTGGTGGCGGCCTCAAGCCGCCAGTGCACGCGATGAGTTTGGGCCAGCTGATCGACCAGCTGGCCGGACAGCGCGGTTGCCTGCGTGGTGGCACCGACGCCTGCGGCGGAACTGTCGCCGATGATCAGAAGGCGCAGCGTTGGGCCTTGGCCTTCGGTGCCGGACCGCGCGCCCGGAGGTTCCGGCAGTTGGTTGACCCTGCGCCGAATGCCCAAGCCTTGCGCCACCAAGAGCGGCACAAGGGGGATGCGGGCGATTTGGTCGATGGCAATCATCCGCTATTTCAGCCTTTGACCGTTTGCGAGAATTTGGCCGCTCGGCGTCATCTCGATGGTGGATGTCAGGTGATCTTCGCCAACGGATTTGGCGAAGCCGCCCAGCATCATGCGCACTCCCATAGCCTGGTTTTCGGGCAATAGGCCAATGGCGATCAGAGCGTCCAGAAGGCCATCCAGGCCCTGAACGTCAACGCTGATCTGTCCGTCGGGTCGTGGCATACCGGCGTAGGTTTGCATGTCATCGAGGTCAAAGGAAAACGCACCATTGGCGGCGAGATTGGCGCCTGCTGCGTCAAGCGTCAGCGCGTTGATCAAGACGTCGTGGGGTTCTATCGGCAGGCTGGTCAAGGCGTCCATCGCGTGGGGCACGGCGAGGAAATTCAGCCAGTCGACCTTGTGCGTCAGCGTGCCGGAAAGATCGATTGCGAGGGAAGCGGGGTCACGGGGAAGCTCAGTCATCGGGTCAAACGCAGACCAGAGATCACCCCCCAAAGTAAGCCCCGAAAGTGTCGTTTCATAGGCAAACGGAGCAGGCGTGTTTGCTTTGGACAGAGGTAGGTTGAGCGTTAAGGACATCTGGTCAGCGGCAACTTCAATCGGCATTGGGAGCACGTCCATCATGGCGGCATGAATCCGGCCGTCCACCGCGTTTGCTTCTACAAACAGCCCTTCACTGTTCAGAGAAAAGGCCGTGTCGGTGCGGCCCGCAGACACGCTGACGCTGCTATGGGTTTCGCCGTTGTCGTCAATCTCGGTTTCCGTTTGTTTGAAACTAGCGAGGCTGTTTGACATCGAAACGGAAAACCCTCTGTCGATGGAGTCGGCAAGGCTGATCAGTGAGAGCCGTTTGGGGTAGGCAATGTCATAGCTTCCCGATTGATCCGTCGAGGTAGCGATTGTGATCTGCTTAAGGCCGCTGGGCGGAATGATCTCCGTCCTCATTTGGGTCTTCGCGACACGGACCGTCGAGGCGACTTTTAACAGGTCGCCTTCGGTAAGGTGTGTCTGGATATCGACGTCGGAGTATTCCGATGCCAGTGTTACGGCGGGCATGCTGTGGGCGGCTTCGATGGTCGTGTCTGTGGCGGAAAACTTGAGTGCAAAACGCAATCGAGGAGTCGTGTATCCATAGGTGATTGCGCCTGGTTCTCCGACGGCACGCGCCTTCATTTTTAGTGTTTCGACTGAAATGGGGATGGATGCCGCGAAGTCGTGTTCGGTTGCAAAATCAAACACAATCGGTCGGTTTTCCGGAACGTGTAGGGTGACGGAGCCGTCCGAGGCTTCGGCAAACAACAGATCAGGTAGGCTGATTTCAATATCCGCCACGTGCAAGGGACGGCTACCAATCCCATCTTCCGGCACCTTGAGGCTCGTCCTATAGGTGATGATTGAGGCCTTCAGCCCGTCCTCGGTCTCCTCCAGTCGCGCAGCTAGGTTTCCTCCGAAAACGGCTGCATGTGCGCGCATGTTTTCCCAGACATCCATTGCCGTGACATCCGCCTGAGCCCACGTTGCAGGCAGGGCGGCGAGAATGGCAGTGGCGGTGAGACGGCGCGTGGCTTTGAACATCTGAAACTCAATCCTAACTCTGTTTTGCGCACCGTATGAATCCCGTGGGGCTTGGGCAAGTTTGGAAAACCTGCCCAAAGGGGGTGACGCAAGGTGAGCTTAACTCAGCGCGTCTTTGAATTTGAGGAAGCGCACGTCGGTCATGACGCGTTTGTTCATCGCTTCGCGCAGGGCGCCGATGGTTTTGTAAGGACGCATGACGACTTCAAAGTGTTGAATTTCGCCTGCATCGTTAAGCGTGATCAAGTCGACACCAACACAGTCGAACTCGCCGACCTTGCATTGAAATTCAAGCGCCCAGTCGTTGCCGTCGCCCATCACGCGGCGGTATTTGAATTCCTGAAACACCTGGCCAACATGGCCCAACACGGCGGCAGCTGCATCGCGGCCTGTCCAAGTGGCCCAGTAGGTGGGGGGCTGGAAGGTCACGTCTTCGGCCAGCAGGCCTTTGATGTCTTCTTCGTTACCTTTGGCAACAACTTCCTGCATTTTCACGATGGTTGGGTGCATCTCTCTCTCCCTTGAGAATGGCGGTGTGGCTTTGTGATCTAATCGCCGTTCAGATTGCCGATGGTTGGTGGCATAGCAAGCGTGACGTTGGGTTGAGGCCGTGGCGTCAAACGCGTATGGCAGGCGCTATGAGTGAAATCACCCCATATCTGCCGCCTGACACTCCGTTGGATATTTTGCATGAAGACAGCGACGTCGTTGTGGTCAACAAGCCGGCTGGCCTGTTGTCGGTACCTGGACGTGGCGAGCATCTGGCGGATTGCCTGATCACGCGGTTGCAGGCGGCGTTTCCAGATGCGCTGTTGGTGCACCGGCTGGA
Source organism: Shimia sp. SK013 (assembly GCF_001292625.1). Classification (GTDB taxonomy): domain Bacteria; phylum Pseudomonadota; class Alphaproteobacteria; order Rhodobacterales; family Rhodobacteraceae; genus Shimia. The sequence continues at coordinate 87,672 of NZ_LAJH01000013.1, read as the reverse complement.
TCGGGACACGTCGGGTGTGATGATCTTTGCGTTGACGCCACATGCGCAGCGGCATTTGTCGATGCAGTTTGAGCAGCGCAAGACGCGCAAAACTTATGTGGCGCGGGTCTGGGGCCGGATGGAAGAGAAGACCGGCACGGTGGACTTGCCGTTGATTGTGGATTGGCCGAACCGGCCGTTGCAGATGGTGGATCATGAGAACGGCAAGCCTGCGGTGACGGACTATCGTGTGCTGAAAACGTCCGATGAAGAAAGCCGCGTGCGGTTGTTTCCCAAGACCGGGAGGAGCCATCAGTTGCGGGTGCATATGTTGGCGCTGGGTCATGTGATTCTCGGGGATCCTTTGTATGCCAAAGGGCAGGCGCGGGATTTTGATCGGTTGATGCTGCATTCCGAGGAGCTTCGGTTCAATCATCCGGAAAGTGGCAAGGGTATGTCTTTTCGCGCTAAGGCACCGTTTTAGTACGGATATTTAGGGGCTTTGCCCCTCTGCGCCTTTGGCGCATTCACCCCAAGGTATTTTGAGAACAAAAAGCCGAGGGCGTGTTGCGTATCTGGGACTCGCATTGAGAACAAAACGTGAATATCATGCGTTGCGTTATGGTAGCCGAGCTTTGCATCACGTCGAATTTCACGTTTCTCACCGGGGGATCACATCCGGAGGAGTATATCCGCCGTGCCGCGATGACCGGAATAGAGGCGATTTCCATTGCCGATGTGAACAGCGTGGCGGGCATTGTGCGTGCTCATACCGAAGCGCGTGAAATTGCGCGTAAAGTGCGCGAGCGGCGGCGGGTTGATGAGGCAACGGGGTTGATTGGACCGCCGCGGCCTGAGGGGGTTGCAGCTCCACTGAGTGCGCCGATTTATGCGACGCCGCGCTTGATGCCTGCGGCGCGGCTTGAGTTCAGCGATGCGCCGCCGGTGACAGTGATCCCCGAGAACCGGCAGGGTTGGGCGAGCCTGTGTCGTATTTTGTCTAAGGGGCGGCTGAGGGCGGAGAAGGGCAGTTGCATTCTCAGCCTGTCGGACCTTGTGGATTTTGCGCAAGGGTTACAGGTGATCCTGCATCCGGCGCAGTTGGGTCTGGCGGGGGTGTGCGGCGCGAGTGGATGGGAGACACATGTGCCCCGCCTGACGCGCCGCTTTGCTGGCAAAATGCAACTTGGGTTGACGCCTGCCTATGACGGAGAGGACGGCGCACGGTTTGCGGCCCGCGCAGCAGAGGCGGCGCGGATGGGGATGCCGTTGGTGGCGACGGCGGCGCCGGTGATGCATCAGGGGCAGCGGCGGCGGTTGGCGGATGTGTTGAGTGCGGTGCGACTGGGCTGTCGGGTGGATGCATTGGGCCGTGGGGCGCAGGCCAATGGCGAGCGGCGTATGCGGTCGGCATCCGAGATGGTGCGGATGTATCGGGGCTATGAAGAGGCCTTGGCGCGGACCGAGTGGCTGCAGGCGCAGTGCACGTTTTCGCTGGATGAGCTGCGCTATGAGTATCCCAGCGAGGTGGCGCAGGGAGAAACCGCCACAGAACGGCTGCATCGGTTGGCATTTGAGGGGTTGCGCTGGCGGTATCCGCAAGGGGCGTCGGAGAAAGTGCGGGCCATGTTGGAGCATGAGTTGGCGTTGATTTCCAAGCTGAATTACGAACCTTATTTCCTGACCGTGCGCGATGTGGTGGCTTTTGCCCGCAGTCGCGATATTCTGTGTCAGGGGCGGGGAAGTGCTGCGAATTCAGTGGTTTGCTATTGTCTTGGCGTGACTTCGGTCAGTCCCGAGATTGGCACGATGGTGTTTGAGCGTTTCGTGAGTGAGGCGCGCGACGAGCCGCCGGATATTGACGTGGATTTCGAGCATGAACGCCGCGAAGAGGTGATCCAACACATCTATGAGCGCTATGGTCGTCACCGTGCGGGGCTGTGTGCGACGGTGGTGCATTATCGTGGCAAGCGCGCGATCCGCGAAGTGGGGCGTGCGATGGGGCTGACGGAGGATACGATCAGCGCGCTGTCCTCGCAGTTGTGGGGGTTCTTCTCCGTCGATGCAGTGCAGGATGAGCGCATGCGCGAGATCGGCTTGGACCCAAACGACCGGCGCTTGGCGCAGACGATGGACCTTGTGCATGAGATCATTGGCTTTCCGCGGCATCTGAGCCAGCACGTGGGCGGGTTCATTATGACCGAGGGGCGGTTGGATGAGTTGGTGCCGATCGAGAACGCCAGCATGGAGGATCGCACGGTCATTTGTTGGGACAAGGACGACATTGATTCACTGGGGATTTTGAAGGTCGATGTGCTGTCGCTTGGCATGCTGACCTGCATCCGGAAAGGCTTTGATTTGTTGGCGCAGCATCACGGAATGGAGTTGGCGCTGGCGACGATTCCACCTGAAGATCCAGTGGTTTACGACATGCTGTGCAAGGCCGACAGCGTTGGGGTGTTTCAGGTGGAGAGCCGTGCGCAGATGAACTTTTTGCCGCGTATGAAGCCGCGCAATTTCTATGATCTGGTGATCGAAGTGGCGATCATCCGACCGGGGCCCATTCAGGGCGACATGGTGCATCCCTATATTCGGCGGCGCAATGGCGAGGAGACGGTGAGCTTTCCGTCTGACGCGCTGGGCGAGGTGTTGGGAAAGACGCTGGGTGTGCCGTTGTTTCAGGAACAGGCAATGCAGATTGCCATCATCGGGGCGGGGTTTTCGCCAGAGGAAGCCGACCGGTTGCGGCGGTCTTTGGCGACGTTCAAAAAGCATGGATCTGTGTCGGAGTTTCAGGATCGGTTCATGCGTGGGATGCGCAAGAATGGTTATGAGGACGACTTTGCCGCGCGGTGTTTCAGCCAGATTGAGGGGTTTGGATCGTATGGTTTCCCCGAGAGCCATGCGGCGTCATTTGCGCTGTTGGTCTATGCCAGCGCGTGGATCAAATGCCACCATCCAGGCATCTTTGCCTGTGCGCTTCTTAACAGTCAGCCGATGGGATTTTATGCGCCTGCCCAGATAGTTAGAGATGCGCGGGAGCATGGCGTCGAGGTGCGGGCCGTGGATATCAACGAGAGTTTCTGGGACAATGTGATGGAGCCTGACGGGCGCGGTGGTTTGGCGCTGCGGTTGGGGTTCCGCCAGATACGACGGCTGCGCGAAGAGGATGCGGCGTGGATCGCGGCGGCGCGGGGCAATGGCTATCAGACAGTCGAGGATGTGTGGCGGCGTGCAGGCATTGGGCCGCATGTGTTGACGCGCCTGGCGGAGGCGGATGCCTTTGCGTCGTTGGGACTAAAGCGGCGGGAGGCGTTGTGGGAGACCAAGGCGATCCAATCCGAAAAGCCGCTGCCGCTTTTTGCAGGGGATATGGATGGTGAGGGCATCATGGAGCCAGCGGCGCATCTGCCGGAGATGAGTATGGGGGAACAGGTGGTGGAGGACTATGTGTCGATGCGGCTGACTCTGCGAAAACACCCTGTCGCGCTGTTGCGGCATCTGTTGACGCCGGGGGAGCCGAACCAAGGGTTAATGGACTGATTTAGAGCGATTTTCAGGATCTGCAAAGCGACGGTATCACGTCGGCATCGCGTCGGTGCGGTTTTTGCCTTGAGGCCGGTAAATGGCGCGCGCGTTGCGGCGCGACGACAGAGACAGCGCGCGGAGGCTTTGCGCGCTAAGGCAATTTTTGCCACACCGAAATGTGGCTGCGGCTGAGGTTGGTGAAGCGCGCGCGGGACCAGTCGGACCAACGGTGTTCAAGCTGCATGCCAGCGATGCGGGCCATGAGGTCCATCTCGGCGGGCCATGCATAGCGGAACGGCACGGAGAGATGCTCGGCCTGAGTGCCGTGCAGCCAGATGTGGTGTGAGGCGTAGGTCTGGGTGGTGACGTCGAATTCGTCCACGCCCAAGTGGTCGGCGTCGTTGGCAAAGGGCAGGCGGGTTTCGCCCATCGGCAGGCGTTGCAGCGGGGGGATCAGGGTTTCGATCACGAAGCGACCGCCAAGAGCAAGGTGCGCGGCGGCGTTTTCAAAACACGCGACCTGCGTATCCTGAGTGGTCAGGTTGTCGATCGTGTTGAACACCAGAAAGACCAGAGAGAAGGTTCCGGGCATACGGGCCGTGGTCATGTCGCCGATGGTCGTGGGAATGTCCGCCCCGCCCGGTTTGGCGTGCATCTCGGCCACCATCGGCTCAGAGAGTTCGATGCCGGACACAGCCACGCCACGTTTTGCCAAGGGCAGGGCAATGCGGCCCGTGCCGATGGCGAATTCCAAGGCCGGTCCGTCACCGGCGAGGTTGGCCAAGGTGTCGACGGTTTGCGCGATCAGCGCGGTGTCAGTGCCGCCATGGGCGGCGTCATAGGTTTCTGCGACATCGGTATCAAAAAAATTGCGCATGGGACCAACTCAGACAAAAAGTCGGATTAAGGCCGTGCAGCCGACTTTGAGTCAAGCGCAGGTTGCAAAGCAAAGATGCGCCGAGATCGTGGCCTTATAAGTCGCAGGTGTACAGTTTCACGGAAAGGCCGCCGTGGGCCACGGGCGCGAAACGAGAGTTCATCGGCAGACCAGTGGACTTGGCCAAACTTCCGTCCGTTGTCACAAGCCCAACCTGCCATCCGGCAAAGCGTTTTTTCAACGCGCTGCCCAAACTGGCGTGCAAGGCAAACAAAGGTTTCTTGTCGCCGATGCGCGAGCCGTAAGGCGGGTTCACAATCACGATACCGGGTGGGCCGTCGGGCGGGGTGATGTCGCCTGCGGACATCTTGGTGAAGGTACAGAGGTCGGCGACGCCTGCGCGGGTGGCGTTTTCCTCGGACATGCGCACGGCGCCCGCGTCTCTGTCGGAGCCAAAGAAGCGCGCGGTTGGCGCAGTTGTGGCGTCCGTGGCGCGCAGGGCGGCGTAATCCTCGATGTCAAACGTGGCAAGATGTTCAAAGGCAAAGCTGCGTTCGCGTCCGGGCAAAAGACCGGCGGCGATTTCAGCGGCTTCGATCACAAAAGTACCAGAGCCGCACATCGGGTCCAGCACCGTTTGCGTGCCGTCATACCCCATCTGACGCAAGAACATCGCGGCCATGGTTTCGCGCAAGGGGGCCTTGGCGACGGCAGCCTTGAAGCCGCGTTTGTGCAGGCTGTCGCCCGAGGTATCCAGCGAGAAGGTGACCATGTTGTTGTCGATGCGCACCTTGATGGTGACAGGGGCGTCGGGCGAAATTTGCACGCCAATCGCGTCGCGCAGGGCATTTTCGATACGCTCTTGCGCGGCACCCGCGTGGTAGATTTTCGATTTCTGCGTTGTAACGTCGACCTTCACCGGCACATCTGGGCTCAGGTGGGTGAGCCATGGCAATTCAGCTGTGAGGTTTTTCAGCCCCTCAAGTTGAATGGTCTGAAAGGACCCAACGCGGGCCAGCACCTTGACCGCGCCCCGCAGCGTCAGGTTGGCGCGCCAGACGTCGTGCCAATTGCCGCGAAAGCGGACACCGCCGGGCATCATCTTGGGCTTCTTGAAGCCTGCCTCGGTCATTTCAGCTGCCAGCGCCTTTTCAAAGCCAGGGGCGGTGGTGGCGAAGATTTCGAACTTGGGGGGTGCTTGGGTCATAGGGGCGGTTTAACTGTAAAACGCGGCGGCTGCGAGGGGGAAACGGCAGAGAGGTGCAGGCGCGAGGCGGGGCTTGGGGTCTTTTGGAGGTCATCGGAACACGCCTTATGGACAAGGGGTGTTCCGCGCGGTATCCCGTCCCCGCTATGGCGAAGAAAAAGAAAGATACGGATCCCAACTATAAGGTGATCGCCGAGAACCGGCGGGCACGGTATGATTATGCCATCGACGACGATCTTGAAGTTGGCATGATGCTGTCCGGGTCCGAGGTCAAATCCCTGCGCGAAAAATCCGGCAATATCGCCGAAAGTTATGCAGCGGTGGAAGATGGCGAACTCTGGTTGGTGAATTCCTATATCGCGCCATACGAGCGGGCGATGTTCCCGCATCTGGAGCGGCGTAAACGCAAGCTTTTGGTCAGCCGCAAAGAGCTTTCAAATCTGTGGAATGCAACCCAGCGCAAAGGCATGACCTTGGTGCCGCTGGTGATGTACTTCAATCACAAGGGTCTTGTGAAAATGAAGATCGGCATCGCTAAGGGTAAGAAAAATCACGACAAACGGGCTGATGATGCCAAGCGTGATTGGGGTCGCCAGAAACAGCGGCTGCTACGCCACGGCGATTGAGGCGGCCTCGTAGGCGGTGAGCCACAGTGCATCGATCCGGGCCAGTTCGGCCGCATCAAATTGATCTTGGACTTTCCAGTAACGCCCGTCGGGTGCCGCGTAATCCAGCGCCGCCTCTTGAGCGCGCGCCGCGGCGATGCCGCGTGTGTCGGCGAGCCTTGCCCGTGTTGCGCGGGTAACATGCTCCGGTGACAGGCGTGGAAACACGAGGCGGCTGGGATCTTTGGACAGGTTCACGCAGGCGCATCCCTGCTCGGCCGCCAATAGTGCCAGACGGGCGGATTTGGCCTCAAGCGATTGCAGGGTGATGTCGTCGCGCAAAGGGTCCGCAGCGCCGGTGCCGTAAAAATGTGTGCTGCCTGCGCTGGCGTACATCATATCGCAGCCCATGAAGGCCATAACACGCGGTTTCAGCGCGCCAAGCGCCCAATAACCGGCGGTAAAAGCCATAGTGCCACCGGTATAGACGATGCCTCCAAAGGCGTTTTGTTGCGGGATGTAGTGCGTGTAATCCACAAGCTGTTGGTCCTCGCGCAGATCGACCGGGCGGCGCGCCTCGGGGAAATCCTCGGGATGGATCAGGTGGGACCAGTCCGGCCTTACGGCCCATGCGTTGTTGATGGCCACGATGTGATCAAAATGCGCGCGCGGCCAAGGGGCCGCCTCCACCGCATTCGGTGCGCTGCCAAGGATCAGGACTGTGGAACAGCTGGCGGACAAAACGGCCTCCGCGATCGGGCGAGTTACAGGGTTGCTTCAAACGTACTACGTGCAACTGAAGAAAATAGATCAGATTTACAAAGGTTTGGAAACAAGATGTGACGGATGCGGCGGGAAGATGAGGTGAGAATTCCCCTTATGTGGCTTTGAAGACGCAGCTTATGTAGCGGCAGGCGACGGGCCCGCCAATATAACCAATCAACCAAGGTCCGGTAACGAAGGGACGTTTGATGGAACTTTTGATTTCGCTGATTTCGGGCGCTGTGGGCGGCAATGCTGCTGGTAAGCTGGTGGGCAAGATTGATCAGGGACCGCTGATCAACTCGATTGCAGGTATTGTTGGCGGTGGCCTTGGCGGTCAGGTGCTGAGCCTGATCGGCGCTGGTGGTCTTGCGGGCGGTGGCATGGACATCGCCGGTATCATCGGTCAGGTCGCCAGCGGTGGCGTCGGCGGCGGTGTCGTGCTGGCGATCGTCAGCGTGGTGCGCAACGCGCTCGCAAAATAACGCTTTTGGTGCGGCCTGATGGGGTCGCACCCTTGCCTCTCTGAGATGCGATTTACTAGGAATAGGGTCGATTTCTAACGGGCACTGGAAACACGCATTCGGCCCATTCCTCCGACTTTAAACTTGGCTGGCCGCATTCAAGGCCGATCACATGCTCAGATTACACGCGACCGGCGGTAGGCTTTGATCAGGACGGCTCAGCTGCCTTTATGAGGGTCTTTTGCCGCTTGATTTCCGCGGCACAAAGAGTTGACGTGCCCGTTGCGGAGATTTTGGAAAAGTCGATCAATTTTCCGATGTTTTGGATCCCGATATTGGCCTCTGCAAGCATGCCTTTTCCGTCTTTGCTTTGCACTTGTACCCAAATTGGATCCCTGTCGTTGCTAAACAACGCGTAGGCGATATTGCAATATCCGTATTGCTCTGGCTGTAACGCATATTTTTCGCTGGCCAGCGAATGGTAACAGCCCTTGCGCATCGGTACCAAAACCGTGTCCACATAATCGGCCTGCGGGTCATTTTCGCGCTCTGGCCGAGATGCAGAAAACTCGCGGTAGGCGCGGTTCACTTCATCCTGACTAAGATCAAGTTTGTCAGTACGGAACAACTCTTTGATCTGCTCATAGGACACATCACGCCAGGCGTTGTGCAACGACGATCCTTCGCTAACCACCCAATCGATCTTTCCAGAGCATTTTTTTGGAGCCGGGCCAATATTCCGAAAGACCACGGCTCTATGTGCCTCATAGTCACCGGTGGACACGCAGGCTGGAGTCACGAAACTGTTGTTCCCAACGGTTTGCGTTTGGCCAACTGTTCTCGCGTCCGCGTGTTTGCCCGTCAAGAGGTACTCTCGCACCATCAACGCAATAAGGTGTTCAACCGCAGTATGTGTCATTCCAAAGCCACTCATGGCCGTGCGTAAATCCTGACAGTTGTCTCTTAGATCGTCTAAGTCGTTGTTCTGATTTGAGAAAAATCCGTTGTTAAAGTTCACGGTGCCAACGAATTGCTCCTGTAGGGTTTTTCTGATCGGGCTAATAGAGTTGTCATCGTTGACCTGAAGAACTTTGGCGGTGGTGATCGCGGTTTGCAGATCACCGACGCCTTTCAGGTCTGCTGGTGCGGACACACCCGCCGGATCTTGGGAGATGACCAGCCGAATACTGCCGCTTTGACCTAGTGGGATAGACAATTGATAAGCGTCTTCATCCGTTTGTGGTGTCAGCGGAATGGTCAGCTCCTCTCGTAGGGTGGATTTGCGAAAAAAGCCGATTTCGTCACCAAGAAGGTCCGATACAACCGGTACTGCCGCACCTATCGCGCCGTTCATACCCCCCCCCAATCGCGCTGTCTGCGAGGCTTGACAGATTGTCCAGATATTCGAAATTGTCGCTGTATGTATAGGTCACCAGAACTTTCAATTCTCCATCAGCGCGCAGACGCGCAATGGTCGAGGACCGATTCAAAGTTCTTGTGTATTCACCCTCCCCCTCAGTTTTCTGAAACCGCAACAGTGGTACTGCAAATCCTCTGGTGTTGAAGTTGTCGTCAACGATAGAAGTCTGCGAAACGATGGCGGTCAAAGACACCATGTTTTTGTCCTCATTTCCCAGAACGTTGTTGAATATCGCCTTAAACCAAGCAAAATCTTCGCATGTGCCAAAGTCATCTACTTCGCCAACCAATTCGGCTTTGACTACGGTGTAGATATCCTTCTCGTCGTAGTCTTCGCCTTGCCACTCTCCTCCCCCGGATGTAGGCATTCAGATGACTCTGGATTGGCCGCGCAACAATCGTGCGTGGCGGCGCAGAACGAGGGGGATAGAATGGCTTTGGACGATCCGAAAACGCTGGTCTCGACGGAATGGTTGGCGGCGCATCTGAAGGATCCCGATCTGCGTATTCTGGATGCGAGTTGGTATCTGCCAACGATGGGGCGCGACCCCAAAGCGGAATACGCCGAGGCGCATATTCCGGGAGCACGGTTTTTCGACATTGATGACGTGTCTGACGCCCGCAGCGAGATGCCGCATATGGTGCCGCCGGTTGAAAAGTTCATGTCGCGCCTGCGGGCCATGGGCGTGGGCGACGGACATCAGGTGGTGGTTTATGACGGCCACGGGATTTTCTCGGCGGCTCGCGTCTGGTGGTTGTTCCGCCTGATGGGGCAAATGAACGTCGCTGTGCTGGACGGTGGCTTGCCGAAATGGATCAAAGAAGGGCGCGACACGGATGACCTGCCGCCGGTGGTGCGCGACCGGCACATGACTGTGCGGCGTCAAAACCATATGGTGCGCGACGTGACGCAGGTGGCGCAGGCCGCCAAGCTTGGCGATCATGAGGTCATCGATGCCCGTGCCGCGCCGCGGTTTCGCGGCGAAGCGCCGGAGCCACGCGAAGGATTGCGCAGTGGGCATATTCCGGGGTCAAAGAATGTGCCGTTCGGGACCTTGCTGGCTGAAGATGGTACGATGAAGTCGCCGGATGACTTACGCGCGGTATTTGAAGCGGCGGGTGTGGATGTGTCCAAACCCGCGATTACAACATGTGGATCGGGCGTCACTGCCGCGGTCCTGAGCCTCGCCATGGAGCGGTTCGGCAAGTCCGACCATTCGCTTTATGACGGATCCTGGGCGGAGTGGGGCGCGTTTCCCACCATGCCCGTAGCCACCGGAGAAGCCTGATGCTCACGAACCTCAAAGAGCAACCCAAAGACAAAATCCTGAGCCTGATGGCCCAGTATCGCGAAGACCCGCGCGCCACCAAGGTGGATCTGGGTGTGGGTGTGTACAAAAACGCGCAGGGCGTGACGCCTGTGATGCGCGCCGTGAAAGCGGCCGAACGCAAGCTGGTGGCAGAGCAGGAAACCAAGGCCTACACCGGTCTGGCGGGCGATCCGGCATATTCGGGCGCGATGTGTGATCTGTTGCTGGCCGACAGCGTGGATCGTGCGCGCATTGCGGCGGCAGCGACACCGGGCGGTACCGGCGCTGTGCGGCAGGCGTTTGAGCTGACCAAACAGATGAGTCCGAATGCGCGTGTGTTTGTGTCGGACCCCACTTGGCCGAACCATGTCAGCATCCTTGGCTATCTCGGCATCGAGGTGGTGAAGTACCGCTATTTCGACGGGGACACCCGCGCGGTCGATTTTGACGGCATGATGGAAGATCTGGCGGATGCGACGTCAGAGGATGTGATCCTGCTGCATGGCTGCTGTCACAACCCGACGGGTGCGAACCTGAACCTGACGCAGTGGCAGACGGTGATTGACCTGATCCTCGACAAAGGCTGTTTGCCGATGATCGACATTGCCTATCAGGGCTTTGGCGATGGTCTGGAAGAGGACGCCGCGCCGACCCGTTTGGTGGCGTCACAAGTGCCTGAGTTGCTGATTGCGGCGTCCTGTTCCAAGAACTTTGGTATCTATCGTGAGCGCACTGGTCTGTTGATTGCGATCAGCAAGGATGCGGCGGACACGCCGGTGACGCAGGGCAACCTGAACCACCTGAACCGACAGAATTTCTCCTTCCCGCCGGACCACGGCGCGCGGGTAGTGACCACGATCCTGACCGATCCCGAACTGAAGGCCGATTGGATGGCCGAGCTGGAGGAAACCCGTCTGGGCATGTTGGCCTTGCGCCAGCAGTTGGCCGACGAGTTGCAGCGGCTGAGCGGGTCAGACCGTTTCGGTTTCCTTGCGCAGCACCGCGGCATGTTCAGCCTGTTGGGCACAACGCCCGATCTGGTGGAGAAAATGCGCGTGGACAATGCGATTTACATGGTGGGCGACAGCCGCATGAACATCGCGGGCCTGAACAAAGACACCATCCCGACGCTGGCACAGGCGATCATCGACGCAGGTGTCTGATTTAAGTTTGTGAAGAAGATTAAGGCGCCTCGCTTGGATAAAGCGGGGCGTTTTTGTTTGGCGGCTTGGGATACGCCAGTGCAACGAGTTCTCACTTTGAGCCCAAATTACAGGATGCTGCGCGTTGCATGAATGTCGGGTGTTCGGAAATTCGCGAAATCGATCGCTTGGTGTTGACGCAAAGATTTCGGGCCAATCCTGAACGCTCAGTATTCAGGCGACAAACCTGTGGCTTTGTGCCTTGCAGTGCTTCGTCAGAATAGCCCTGAGTGCGCGCAGTTTTTGCGAGGGCCACACGTCGGGGTGCCCCACGACCCAAATATCGGCATAAGGTTGGGGTGGCAGAACCGGAACCTGGACCAACCCAGTAGAGGCGCGTCCCAGAAACATCGGCAAACGCATGACACCCAATCCGGCCTGCGCAGCCCCAATCATGGCGACGACATCATCAAACTGAAGACGTGCGCGGTTGTTCGGAAATTCCGGCGAAATCGCCTTGGGAAGATTTGGGTGAGACTCGTAAACAAGCCAGTCGATCATCGCGGTCGGATCAACTCGAATGCGTTCTGCAACCTCCCGATTTGCGAAGCTCGCAGTGTCCTGTTTCAGGAGCCGAACTCCAGTCAGGGTATCGCCTGGGTTTCGACTGATACGGATTGCGAGATCAGCCTCAAGCCGTGTCAGGTCCAAAAGCTCGGTTGTTGCCAGTATACGCAGGTCAATTCTTGGGTGGGCTTTGCTGAACTCATCGATGACCGGAGACAGGAAATTGGCAATGAGCACGTGCGGTGCTGTTATCTTTAGACTTCCCGACAGCTCTGTGCTGGTCCCTTGCAACCGGCGCAACATATCGTGTTCCGCGTTTTCCATTCTTTCGGCGTTTTCGGCGATCAAATGTGCCGCTTCGGTTGGTCTGTATCCGTCCGGCAAGCGTTCAAACAAGAGCTGGTCTAATGCCTCTTCGGCGCGGCGAACTCTGCGCGCTACGGTCGTGTAGTTAATGTTCAGGGCCTCCGCGGCGCCTGCCAGTGAACCATGCCGCACGAGCATCAGAATTGTGCGCAAATCATCCCAAGCTATATCCATGTATGCTTTTATGCACGAGCGCTATGCAATTGCACGCGTTTTCACTTGGCGCAGGCTAGGCCAATGTTCGGTGCAGAAACACGTTGGAGGCTTAGATGATCTACGCAATTGCAAAAATGAGCGTTAAGAACCCTGAAGCATTAGCGCAGTACCGGGATGTGGCCGGGGCAGCGCTTGAAAAGCACGGCGGAAAAGTCGCCACCGCCACTGGCGAGTTCACCGCCTTGGAGGGTGAGCCAGAGATGCCAAATATGGCGGCGCTGCTGAGTTTCCCTGACAAGGAGGCGGCAATGGCTTGGATAAACGACCCGGACATTGCCGATGTCCACGATCTCCGCCGCCGCGGCGGTGAATCTAGTATTCTGCTTTTGGGCTAGTCAGGTGTATTTAGTTTAACCTGCCAAATCTTGATCGCCAAAGGAAACCCAGATGAACACCGCAGCAATACTGACAGCAATGGCTGGCTTCGCCATCGTTCTTATCTCGATAATCCTTTACTTTCGAACGATCCCTCGGGGGACTGTTCCAGAGAAAGTTGGCGGCTTTGCCACCAAGCTGATCATAGGCGTCGCGCTGTCACTGATTGGTGTCTATCTTGGTCTGACTGGCGAAGGCATGGCCGGTGCTTTGACCTATGTTCTGGCCAGTCTTGGGATCTTCTTTGGCGGCTTCATTTTGTGGGTTCTTACTCAGCGCAAAACGCCGATAGGAGAGATCAAAGTCGCTGTGGGGGACAATCTGTTACCGTTTACCTCGATGACGTCAGAGGGCGCAGCCTTTGACAGCTCAGAACTATCCGGCAAACGAACTCTACTGAAGTTCTTTCGGGGCGGATGGTGTCCGTACTGCTCGGCTGAACTTGTTGCGTTTGACGCAATGAAGGACGAGCTCGCAAAACATGATGTGAGCGTTTTGGCCTTGAGCAAAGATACGCCCGAGCAGGCGGAGATTCACAAAACGCGTGACGGGCTTGATTTCCCATTGCTGTCCGATCCGGACCTGAAAATCATCAGAGCTTATGGCGTTGAGCATCACAAAGCGCTTGGTCAGACAAAGAACACAAAGCTCACGATTGGCGGTGTACCTGTGGGGCTTGCGCCGTTCAAATTCGAGGCAATGGCCATTCCGACCACTCTGTTAATCGATGAAACCGGGACGATCCGGTGGGTTGATCAAACCGACGACTATCGCCTGCGAAGCAGTAGCAAGCGTGTGTTGGAAGCCGTGAAGGCGGCCTTCGGCTGAGTGATGGCTTAGCTGCGCACCCTCAGCTAGTCGACTGCTCGAAATTTGACCAACTTGCTCGTGGCTACGCGGCAAACTGGGACTGACCGAGCAGCTAGCTGACGAAACTGTTGCAATGGCACTGGCAACGAGACCTGAGCCACGTTGGCTGTTTCAGCAGGGGTTTCGTTCTAAAATCGGTCTGTTTTGACCCCCTTGGTCAATCGAACTCGCGCATGCTGCGTGACAAAAGGTCAAAGAACTCAGCCTCCTTGCCGGGCGTATTGACGTCCAAAGCTACGTGTTCCGAGAAGAACTGGCTTTGCTCGATCTCGCCGTCTGCCAGCGCCATTATTGGATCGTATGACGTGGTCATAACCACATCGGGGGCCTCTGCCGCGCCCGCGCGGACCTCGGCGCTTCCCTTTCTTGCCGTCATCCGAAAGGCTTCCCCGTCGATCATCAGAGTGGCCTCGAAGTCATGCTCTGGGCCAACCGCCCTTTTGATGGCCGTTCCTAATGAGACCGCCACAGTTCTGAGATTGCCGGGTCTTCGACTTTTCGCTGGCCGGGGCATCCGGCCACCAAACCGCGCAAGTTCAAAAATCAGCGGCCCGGTTTCTTCGCCCAACTCAGTCAACGAATAGAGCGACACTCCGAACTCTGACTCGTATTTCTGGATGAGGCCGCTGGATTCCAGTGCATTCAACCGATCCGACAATAGGTTCGATGCAATGCCGGTCAGCCCGGTTTGAAGGTCTTTGAATCGCGCAGGGCCCGCATGGAGGTCTCGCAGGATCAACAGCGTCCAACGGTCGCCGACATGATCAAGCGTCCGAGAGATCGGGCAGAGCAGGTTATAGCTTCTCGTCTTTTGTTTCATCTCAATCACAGATTTGTTACTTTATTTTTTAAAGTGGTCGCTTTATTCACTCAAGCCAGCTTATAGGGGAACAACCAAAATGTCTGCAAGACCGAAAATCCTTGTCACATCCGCCACAGGCAAGACGGGCGTTCCGACAGTCCTGCAACTGCTTGAAAAGGGATTTCCGGTCCGTGCCTTCGTGCGAAAGCTCGATGATCGAAGCCAGGCGCTTGAACACGCTGGGGCAGAGGTGTTCCTCGGCAACCAGTATTCTATCACCGATATGCGGGCCGCAATGAACGGCGTGCAGCGCGCCTATCAATGCGCGCCCACCGCGCCCAATGGTTCGGTCTTCAACGCGGTCTTCACGGCTGCCGCCTACGAAGCCCAACTCGAGCATGTCGTTACACTCAGCCAGTGGCTGGCGAGTCCGAGCCACCCATCACAGTCTACCCGCGACACTTATATCGGGGACATTCTGATCCGGATGAGATCCGAGATGACGGTGACAACGGTCAGCCCCGGTTGGTTCGCGGACAACTACCTCTCGTCGCTGGATTCGGCGCTGCATCTCGGCGTGTTTTCGATGCCTCTTGGCGATGGAAATGTGAAAAAGAATGCGCCGCCTTCCAACGAAGACATCGCGAGCGTTGTCGTTGGCGCCTTGATCGATCCGGACACTCACGCTGGCAAGAGGTACAGGCCCACTGGACCAGAGCTGTTGTCACCAAATGACATTGCTGCCGCGATAGGTCAGGCGCTTGGCCGGAGGGTGAAGTATCAGAACATCTCACCAAGGTTGATGTTGAAGGCGCTCAAGGCAACAGCTCCACCCAATTACTCTGTCGTGCTTCTGGAAGCCGGGCACTACTACACCGACGAATACCGTCGTGGCTCCATGGCGGTGGGCGCACCGACCACGGATGTGGAAACAGTTGGTGGACGCACGCCGGAAAACTTCGAGAGCATTGCCAGGCGATACGTGGCCGCACGTCCTAAATTGCGGCCAAGCCTTGCCGGAAAACTCAAGGCCATCGGGGGGTTTCTCAAAATCTTGATCACCAGGGCACCGGACGTCTCCGCCATCGAGACCCAAAAGGACTACATCAAGCTCAAGGCTCCAGCATTCTGCCTCGACGACGACACCTGGCGCGAAAGCCACGCATCAACCGAGCTGAAACCAATCTCAAAGCAAGTCGCCTGACCGGGGTTTCAGCCATCAGGAAGGCGAAAACGCCTGATCCGGCGTCTTCGGAAATCTCGATGAACGACCAGATCCTCAAACCTTCAAAAAAGGAAATACCAATGCCTGCTTACATGATCTCGCACGTGACCGTGACCAACAAAGAGAAATTCGACAGCTATTTTGACAAGACCCGGGCCGTGGGCGCCAAATACGGAGCCAAACCGGTCGCGATCGGAGCCCAACCCAAGATGCTCAACGGTGAGAGCGACGGCCATCAGATGGTCGTTGTCGCTGAGTTCGAATCCATGGAGGCACTCGATACTTGGCACAACTCGGACGAATATCAAGCGCTCGTACCCTTACGAGAAGAAGGTTCGATTCAGCATATGGTGGCCTACGAAGCGAGGCCACTGCCCCAAGCACAGTAGTCGAAAATTACTTGCGCGCTCGGAAAGTTATCCGGGCGTGCCGATATTCATCCCGATCACCTCACGTCCGTTTAGACATGTGCGGACCTTGGCGCAGGCGCAGCGAATTCACACTTTGTCCAGCATAGCTGCCATTCCTTCGCATTTGGTCCCCATCGCCAAGGCGTTGCTTTGCCAGCACCCGAACCGCCCTCGCGGGGCGGGCGCGGTGGGTTACTTAAAGGGGACAGCGCCACTTAAGTCTGCGCGCCTTCGCTATTTTCCGCCAAATCCGATGTCGCGATCAAGACAGAAACCGCTCGGGAAGTATTTGAGCCTGACCTGACAACAGGAGGTGCACATGCGGTTTCGTGGCGAAGACTTGATCAATCTGGAACGCTATCCAATTCATCGCGAAGGTCCGGAAAGGGATCTTGTCCTCGCCGGAGTGCAAAGCGACCTCGCACGCGATGGCTGTGCCGTCCTGAAAGGCTTTCTGACGCCACAGGGCATATCCGCCCTTACGACCGAGGCCGACGGTGTCGCAAACGCAGGCCATCGCTCGTTCAGCCGGACAAATGCCTACTTCACAAATGATGACCCCAGTCTGCCAAGCAATGATCCGCGCCGGCAATTTTTTGATCGCTCAAACGCATTCATTCCGGCGGATAATTTTGCCCCCGACGGGGCGTTGCGTACAGTCCATGACTTTGACGGGTTCGACCGGTTCATCCAGGAGTGTTTGAACGAGGAGAATTTCCATCGTTATGCCGATCCGCTGGCCGATGTGATCGTGAACATGGCCGACGAAGGCAACGGGTTTCCATGGCATTTTGACACCAATAATTTCACCGTAACGCTCGCCATTCAGAACGCCGACCATGGCGGGGCGTTTGAATACGCCGCGGGCATCCGGCAAGAGCACGAGAATTTCGAAGAGGTGAAACGTGTCTTGGACGGAACGTCCGAGAAGATCACTGTGCTTGAACTGGAACCGGGCGACTTGCAGCTGTTTCGGGGCCGTTACTCCCTGCACCGGGTCGCACCGCTCAGAGGGGACCGCCCCCGCTATGTGGCCATCTTTTCCTATGTAGAAGAACCGGGAATGGTTGGCAGCGTCGAACGCACGCAGCAGCTCTATGGCCGCACGTTACCTATTCACATAGAACGGGCCGGATTGCGGGCAGATGATTTCATAGACTGACCGGACGCAACTGACCGGACGCTACGCTGGTTAACACTTGTTAGCGGGCGAAAGTCGCACCGATGCAATACCTACGGGTTGCCGACGCACTACCGCAGCCCAAAATTCCGCAAAATCAAAAATTAACTCGAACGAATGCGGCGGTCAGCGCAACGCATCGCGCGTTGCTTCGACGGCATCTGCAAGTGGCTGGAAATACTTTAATTCGCTCGAACTGCCGCCCCGCATAATCGCTACAGCCTTATCAACAAGGTCCGCGTAAAGCGCCTGCGCTTCCGCAAGAACCGATTCATTAATGGCGCGGGGCTTAAACGATCCATATCGTTCTTTACCCAGCGATTTGTCGGTATTGGCGCGCACAAACTGGTAGAGGGTCCGGTTTACTCGCGTCAAAGCCACCTCTGCCTCCCAGTAAGCGGAGGCATTGGCGATCACCCGCACCGTCGAAGAGTAAGCGTGCTGAAAACAGTCCACCCGGAATACCGGCGGTGCTTCCATGCACCCCTCGATCCCCTTTGAAAATGCAGCCACAGTGCGGTCCGTCTGGCTTGCGGAGAACCCTATGTCGCCCTCTTCCGCCCCGGAATTGGACGCGCTTAAAATGCCCACGGCCAAAACCGCTATGGACAGCAATTTAGTCAAACCTTGCAATCCTTTACCTCCAAATTCAATAGCCACGTATGGCATCCCCTGAGGCGTTCTGCCCCCGATCACCGCACCAAATGCACGGCACACCGCGCGTGACGTGCCACATGGGTGGCAGTGCTGCCCAGTATGTAATCCTGCACGCTCGGGCGATGTGACGCGACAACGATGCAGTCAACGTCGTTGGCTTCCGCCCATTTAAGAATACTCTTGCCCACCGGACCTTCGATGACGACCCCATTGGCGTGCGGCAATTCCGCGCCCAGTGTCTCAAGGCTGACCTCAATTGCGCGCCGCGCTTCGTCCTGAAACCCCGCCGGAATATAGTTCACCGCGTATTTTGGCACCTGTTGCATGACATGCAGCAGCGTCACCCGAACGCCTTGTGTTGCCAGTTGACCGGCAACGACTAGCGCCGCCGTGGTATGGTGGTCCTCATCGAACGACACAGGCACTAGAATATGCTGATACATCAGGTCCCTTCCTTTCGCTTATTCAAAAGCAGCGGCCACCTCGTACATGACCGGCTCAAAACTACGGCATAACAAGTTTATCTTGCGATTGCGCTCCCGCATTTCGTCAGTCCGCAGCATCGCTTGAAAATCCTCGCGTCGCCGCCACTGCGAATAGTTGGCGATGCGCGTCTGTGCATCGTTAACATGCAGTCCCGCCGCAATAAATCCCGGTTGTTTGGAGATAAAGCTGTCATAGGCATCGGTCAACGCATCCATCAGGTCCTGACACGTGCCCGGAGTCATTTCAAACGTGGTGATCACGGTTTGCAGCTCGGCACCCTGTGCGATTTTCGGCATGGCTTCCTCCCTTGCTGTCTTCAGCTTAGACCACGCTCCGCCCCGCTGGCTACATGAATCACGCACCCGCATAACGGGTGTTGTTAACCAATTATTCACCTTAAATAACAAATCATGAACCGCGAGGTGTTCATGATTATGTTGGTACTAGTATTCCTCGCGCTCGCTCCGGCGGCGCACTCCGGTCCCTGGCCAAGGCCGCCGGGCGAGCAGTTCATGAGTGTTTCGCTTGAGGCACCACACAACGCCGACTCGCTGGCTCAGGCGTTTGCCTCTGTTTACTATGAGCGTGGGTTGAAACGCGACTGGACCATGGGCTTTGACACAGGTGCCAATGGACTTGGGTACAGCAAAGCCTACATTTTTCTGCGCCGTCCGGTCTGGCAAGGTCGGTCAGCTCGCGTCGCTCTTGCACTGGGCGTCGGACAACAAAGCACGGCGGCGGGCGTCGGCTACGCTTTGCGCCCGGAACTCAGCTGGGGGCGCAATCTTACGATGTTGCAGCGCTCCGGTTGGCTGACAATCGATACGTCAGCTGCCTATGTGATTTCGACACAAACCACTGTCATAAAATCAGAAACCACAATTGGCCTGTCGCTGACGCCGAAGGCGATCACCTTTTTGCAAGCCACGGCCGAGAAAGAAACCGGTCAACCGCTTCGCACCATGCTAACACCGTCGCTCGCCTTTCAAATCCGCTCGAACATGCACCTGGTCGGCGCGGCTGTTCTATCCCCGGATCAGCGCACAAAGCTCAAACTCGGTCTATGGATGACATTTTAGGCATCACCCGCGGCGCCCCGATTGCAACCGCACGCCAGTTTGCGCATACTGCAAGCCAAGCGTGGCAGGGAACGACACCGACAAACGGGCGACCGCCGCGACCGACCTGAGGCAAATACCGGGCATCATAGATCCGGATGAGAGGCACAAATGAAATCGCTCCTAGGCGCCGCATTTGCAGGCGCAGTTCTGTTCCTGATATTCCCATATACGACCGAAGCGGGCACCGTTTCGCGTGCCTGTTTGAAATCCGACCGTGGCGGGGCGACGCGCTCGGTCTGTCGCTGCATTCAACAAGTTGCCAATCAAAACCTGTCGCGCTCCGACCAAAAACTCGCGGCCAGCTTTTTCAGCGAGCCGCACAAAGCCCAGGAAATCCGCCAATCCAGCAATGGCAGCCACGAGAAATTCTGGCTGCGTTACAAAGATTTTGGCTCCGTCGTATCAGCCTCCTGTGGACACCTTCGCTAATTCTTAGCTTGACCAACCCCGCTCGCTGAATTCACAAATGGCAAATCTAGCGGAGCAGGTCGAATGTTGATGAAAGGCGTAACTCTACGTGGACTAGAGGTTTTTGAAGCCCTGGCGGCCAGTGGATCTGTGGCGCAGGCCGCCCGCACCACCGGCTTGTCGCAACCTGCCGTAAGCCAGCAAATTCGCAATCTCGAAACCGCCCTTGGCAGCGACCTCTTGGACCACAGCAAGCGGCCAATGCAGCTCACCCCGGCTGGGCGGGCCTATCTTGCCCGTGCCTCCGGAGTGCTGGCCCAACTGCGACTGGCACACTCCGAACTTTCGGTGATGGACCTGACACATCTGACACAGCTGTCGATGGGTATCATCGATGACTTTGACAACGATCTGACTCCCCGTCTTGTCACCACCTTGGCGGAATCTATGACCCGCTGTCAGTTCCGCCTCATTACCGCCCCCAGCCACGAGATTGCTGACTCATTGCGGGACCGCAGCCTGCACCTCGGCGTCACGGCCTCTACCGGAGAAGTCATTGATGGGGTTTCTGAATATCCGTTGGCGCGGGATCCATTTATTCTTGTGACGCCAGCTGGTTTGGTGGCACCGGGCAGCGATCCGATGCCAGCGCTCCGTAGCCTCCCGATGTTGCGGTATGGCCGTGAACAGCTGATTTCCCGCCAGATCGAAGCCCACCTCAAGCGGGCGCAATTTGACCCACCCAACCGGTTTGAAATCGCCTCTAATCCGTCGCTCATTGCCATGGTGTCGCGTGGCATCGGCTGGGCGGTCACCACGCCGTTCGGCTTCCTGCGCGCAGCACGGTTTCACGAAAAAGTCGACGCGCACCCCCTGCCTTTTCCGCCCTTCTCCCGCAGCATTTCTTTGCTGGCTGGCGACGATTGGGCGGACACCGTGCCACGCGACGTGGCGCAAACCATGCGCCGTCTGATCCAGCAACACCTGATCACGCCGGGCATCGAGCGTTTCCCGTGGCTACGGGACAATCTTCGCATTCTAGAAGAGTAATGCCGCTTCCCTCAGATTTGAGAAACCCAAAATTCCACGCGACTACAAAGCGCCCCATACGCGCGTTGCGCGGTCTTCAATCAACGTCGACATGCCGTCAAAGTCCCGCGTGTTAAAAGGATCAGGTGCAACGCCCGCCCGACTCTCATGCTCAACCCTTCCACCCCGGAGCCCCCAAATGACCGCCAAAATCGTGATCCTCACAGGCGCTGGCATCAGCGCCGAAAGCGGGCTAGGCACCTTTCGCGACGTCGACGGTCTTTGGACCAAATATGACCTCAACGACGTCGCAACCCCCGAAGGTTTCGCCCGCAATCCCGAGCTGGTGATGGCCTTCTACAATGCCCGTCGCGCCAATGCAGCCGAGGCCACCCCCAACGCGGCTCACAAGGCTCTTGCGCGGCTTGAGGCCGATTTTCCGGGCGAGGTTTTCATCGTCACCCAGAACGTCGATGGCCTGCATGAGGCGGCTGGCAGCCGCAATGTCCTGCACATGCACGGGGCCTTGCATGGCGCGTTGTGCAAGGCCTGCGAGCACCGCTGGCCCGCGCCGCCGGTCATGTCCGTCACGGACCCTTGCCCGCACTGCCGAAAACCAGCCACCCGCCCCGACGTGGTCTGGTTTGGGGAAATCCCCTATGGCATGCATGTTATCAGCGAGGCGCTGTCACAAGCCGACGTTTTTGTCTCCATTGGCACCTCCGGTGAGGTCTATCCAGCCGCGAATTTTGTGGCCGAGGCCGACCACCATGGCGCGCATACAATTGAACTCAATCTGGAACCTTCCGCTGGCGCCTCCGGCTTTGCCGAAACCCGCTTTGGTCCCGCCACCGAGGTCGTGCCGCAATGGGTCGCCGATGAATTGGCCCGTACACAAAAATAGGGCCGCCCCAAAAAGACGGCCCCGAAACACCGTGTCAAAAAATCTCAGTGATCTTTGTGGCCGTGTTTCTTCATCTTGCCATGCGCGGGCTTGCGCTCAAGATCAACGGTCACCTCGATCGAGACTTCGCCCGCATTCTCAAACACCAGGGTCAGCGGCACCACGTCCCCATGTGCGAGCCCGTTGCCAAGCCCCATGAACATCACGTGGTCTCCGCCCCGCATCAAAGCATGCTCGCCGCCTGCGGGGATCGCAAATCCCTCTTTGACGTGCACCATCGACATATTGCCGTTGCCATCGTCTTTGTGTGTATGCAGCTCAGTTCGCTTGGAGATGTCACTGACGACATCGACCAAACGGTCTGCGGTATCACCGTCGTTGCTGATGACCATAAAGGCCGCTGCGGATTTCGACATTGGGGTCGATACACGCGCATATGCGTCTTCGATTTTGATGTCAGCCAGCGCTGGTACCGCAGCCGCAATGGCAGTTGCAGCGAGCGCCGCGAGAGTGATTACTTTCAAGGACATCTGTGTGTCTCCTGTTCGATAGTGGGCCTTAAGAAATGAGAAGATCTTAAGCCTGAACAGGCGGTGCGCGTGCCGTAGCCTTGATGTGTCGAATCACTTCAACAAACGCGAGGTCCGTCGCGGTGGCCTTGCGTGCCCGTTGCGTTGGCGCCAGAACAACTGGCCCCTCCGGCGTCACCATATTTAGCAAAGACAGACTTACATCGGGGCAGATGTGGCTCTCGCCGGTTGGAGTGCCGTCGGCATCCACCGCAACCATAACCGCCACGTCGTTGATGCAGTATTCCGCATAACCAGAAGCGCCAGGCATGCCCCGCGCAACCGCCATTGCATGGCCCGTCAACACGAGGGCCAGCACAGTTATCCACGAAAGCATCATGCGGAAGCGATCAGTCATCCGTCTGGTATACACGCGCTGATGTCGGGAGCAACGTGACAAAAGAAAGCGGCCCCACCAAATATGGCGAGGCCGCTAAAAACTTCAGACGTTCAAAGGAATTAGGCGTTTGCGGCCTGGGCTTTGACGATGTCTTTTTTGACTTTCAGCGCGGTGTCAGACAGCTCGCTGTCTTTGGCTTTTGCCAAGAACGCGTCCAGACCACCACGGTGATCAACAGTGCGCAGAGCTGCAGCAGAGATGCGCAGTTTTACGCCACGGCCGAGAGTCTCGGACTGCAGAGTCACATCGTTCAGGTTTGGCAAGAACCGACGACGAGTGCGGTTTTTGGCGTGGCTTACGTTGTTGCCCGTCATCGGGCCTTTTCCGGTCAATTCGCAGCGGCGCGACATGGGCTTATCCTCGTTTTACGGTCTACGGGGATAGCAACCCCGTCAAAGCAGATGGGTGCCGCCTAGGCCGCACCCGGAATTTCGTTTCGCGTCTTTAGGCCGGTTTGGGGGGAGCGTCAAGTGATTCACCCGACACCAATGAGGGTTTCGGCAAAAAAGCGAAGCCCCTTTTGCATCCCCGGTGTTTTACCCTGTCGCACAGGGCGCGAAAGCCTGCACCTGTTAGGTTTCGGGTATTTCTGGCCAGAAAGAAACCACAAACCGTGCCAGGCGCTTTGGGCTTGGCGCTGATCTGCAATGGCGCGGTTGCTTAGGCCCGGCCTGCGGTGGCCGAAAGGCTCACCGGATCCACACCCAGCGTCTTGAGGGCGTCTGCCCATTTGTCACCATTTGGTGTGTCAAATACCAGCTCCACCGGCGCATCACACGTCAGCCAGCCATTGTCCGCGATTTCTCGCTCGAGCTGGCCTGCCCCCCAACCGGCATATCCAAGCGCCATAAACGAACGCGTTGGTCCTGCGCCGACGGAAATCGCTTCCAGCACATCCTGCGTTGCGGTCATTGAAAAGTCGTCACTGACCATCAGAGTGTTGAGATCGGACACATAGTCCGGCGTATGCAAAACAAAACCACGGCCGGTTTCCACGGGCCCGCCAAAGTAGAGATTGCTGTCCAGCTCGGGGCGCGCAAGCGTGATAGACAGCTGATCCAGCAGCGCCGAGAGGCGCATGCCTTCAATCGCCTTGTTCACAATCAACCCCATCGCTCCGTCCTTGGAGTGGGCGCACAGAAACACCACCGAATGGGCAAATCGTGGGTCACCCATCCCCGGCATCGCGATCAACAGGCGTCCGGTCAGATCAAGACTGTCAGTGGTTTCTGTTTCGTCCTGCACCGATGGCCCCTTCGTCTGCTGACTTCTGTTCTTTCCAACATGTGGCGCGAGCGTCCCCCACGCAAGAGCCACCACTCACCTAAGCCCGCTTTGTTTCAGAACCTGTGTCAATTCTCGCCCGATTGTGTATTGGCATTGATCAGCAAGTGTCCCATGTCTGTAGCATGATACGCACCGCCCTCATGACCGCCGTTTCCCTTTGTTTCATGGCCACGCAATCGCTGGCACAATCTTATGATCAGGTTGTGCAAGCTGAGGTTTTGCAGGGTTGGCGCAACGCGGATGGCACCCACACCGCGGCTCTCAGAATCTCGCTCAATCCAGGCTGGAAAACCTACTGGCGTGCGCCCGGTGACGCAGGCATCCCGCCGCGCATCACATGGCGCGGCTCGCGCAATTTGGGCGGCGCTGAACTCAGCTGGCCGACACCAGAGGTGTTCGACCAGAACGGCATGCGATCGGTTGGCTATACCGAAGAAGTCATCATACCTGTGCAGATCTCACCGCAAAACGCAGGAAAAGCGATGACCCTGAAAGCGCAGCTGGAGATTGGCGTATGCCGCGACATCTGCGTACCTCAGACGCTCCGGATCAAGGCTGAACTTCCCGCCGATGGCGAACATGACGGCCGCATCGCCGCCGCCTTGAATGACCAGCCGATGTCACAACAAGACGCGCGCGTCGGCTCTGTGACGTGCCGTGTCAGCCCCACTGCGGACGGTCTGCGACTGCGGGCGACAATACAGATGCCGCACGCGGGAGGCCGCGAAGTGGCCGTGATCGAAGCCGGTGACCCCCACATCTGGGTGGCGGAGGCGACCACGACACGTAAGGGCAACACGCTGATTGCGGAAACCGAAATGATGCATGTGGACGAAACGCCCTTTATTCTGGACAGATCCGGTCTGAGGTTCACCGTTTTGGGTGCGGCCCACGCCGTCGATATTCGCGGCTGCTCAGGCTGACGCAGACCGACGGCGCAACGTAATGCCCACGGCACCAAAGGTGAATGCCAACGCCGTCACCACAAAAACGCCCAGCGCAAACACGCCCAGCGCCGCAAACGGCCCACTGACTGAGGCCAACACCGGCGCTACACTTGCGAGGACTGGCACAACTTCGCCGAAGACCACCACCCAGCCCAGAGTCGCCACCAGCCAAGCAGCTATGGCCACACCAGCGGTGGTGACAAGTCCTCGCAACCCGGGCGCTTTTGATCCGCGACGCACGGCCGCGACTTGCCGCCCGATGTCAGACTGCATTGCCATCAACGCAGGCACAACAACCAGCACCAGCACCATGCCAACACCTAGGCCATAGACCAGCGTGATCACCGTCGGCTTGAGGAACTGCGCTTGCTGAGAGCGTTCAAACAACAACGGCGCAAGCCCCAGTACCGTGGTCGCCGTGGTCAGGAACACAGGCCTTAGACGGTCCGCCGCGCCATCAATGATTGACGGCACAAGCCCGCGCTCTTGGGCGTAATCATCAATCGTGGTGACCAAAACAATCGAGTCGTTGATAATGATGCCAGTCATCCCCAACAGGCCCACGACCGTGAACATGCTAAGCGGCACGTCGTGCATGTGATGGCCGTAAATGGTGCCCACAAGTCCAAAGGGAATGATCGCCATGACCACCACCGGTCGTGTCCAACTTGAGAACACCCAAGCCAGCACAAGGTATATCCCCGCCAGACACAGGATCAACGCCGTGCGCGCGTCGTTCAGGAAATCATCTTCCTGCTCCGCCAAGCCCGACAGCCGCCACTCAATCTGCATCTCACTGGCAATTGTCGGCAGGATATCGTCGCGCAGCTGCGCCATGATGAATTCCGCCCGCGCGGGATCGTCTTCGGATATGTCACCAGTGACATTGATCAACCGCACGCCGTTCTCGCGGCGCACCGTCGAAAACCCTGTCCGACTTTGCACTGTCACCACATCTGCCAGCGGCACATAGGCCCCCTGCGGCGTGCGCATCAGCGAGCCTTCGAGGAAATCAGCCGTCAATTCGCCTTCAGGCAGCTCGACCCGGATCGCCGCGCTGCGCGGTCCATCCGGATAGGTCGCTGCCTCGATGCCGTTCAACCGGTGGCGCAGAACGCGCCCCAACGCATCGATGTTGAACCCAAGCGCGCGGCCCTGTGGTGTCAGATCAAGGATGATTTCTTCTTTGTCATAACTCAGATTGTCTTCCACGGCCGAAACTTCGGAGAAATCCAGCAGCGCCGTCTTCAGCGCCTCACTGGCCGCCTTAAGAGAGTCACTGCCGGCCCCAAAAAACTCCACATCCAGAGAATCGCCTCCTGGACCGGACCGCCAGCCACGGAAACTCAGGGTTTCCGCCAGCGGATGCCGCGCAACGCGGTCTTGCAGTTCTCCGACAAAGGCAAAGCTCGAATAGGGACGCAGATCGGCATCAATCAACTCGATCGAAATGGACCCCAAAAGATCGGGATCAAGCGATTCCGCCCCGGGCAAAGTCCGCCCCGCATTGCCGCCGACCTCTGCGATCACATAGTCCAGCGGATTGCGCCCATGTCGTTCCTCGTATTCGCGTCCCAACTCTTCGGTGGCACGCTGCATCTCGCGCATCATTTCCAGGCTGTCTTCGCGGGTGGCCGTGGGCAACATCGCGAAATTGCCGGTCACGGACCCACGCTCTGGCGCATTGAAGAACCGCCATTTGACGTCCCCGTTGATGAACAACGCCGCCTGTCCAGCCAAGACCACAATCGCCAGCGCAACCACCGGATACCGCCCCCAGACCACAAAACGGATGAATGGACGGAACAACGTGTCTCGTACCCAGCGGAACCCGCGATTCACGATCCGGCTTGGCACGTCGTACCAATGCTCTTTCGCCGTGTGTTTCAGCGCGTGTGCCATATGGTGCGGCAGGATCAGGAAACATTCCACCAATGACGCGGCAAGAACCACGACCACGGTGAACGGGATATCGGCAATCAGCTCGCCAAACCGGCCGGAAATCACAGTCAGACCGAAAAAGGCGATGATCGTGGTCAGGGTCGAGGAAAACACCGGCATCGCCATGCGCTGCGCCGCGTTTTCTGCCGCCACCAGCGGCGCTTCGTTTAGCCGGCGCGAGCGCGCATCCGCGTGCTCCCCGACCACAATGGCATCGTCCACCACGATGCCCAAAGTGATGATCAGGCCAAACAGCGAGATCATGTTGATCGTCAACCCCGCCATATACATCAGCGCCACAGCCGCCAGCATTGCCGTCGGAATGCCCGCTGCCACCCAAAATGCCGTGCGCGCGTTCAAAAACAGAAACAGCAACACCACCACGAGGATCAAGCCCATCGCGCCGTTGTCCACCAGGATGTTCAGGCGGCCGGTAATGGCTTCGGCGCGGGTGCGGATCAATTGCATTTCGACGCCTTGGGGCAAGGTCGATTGCAACTCGGCAACGACCTCTTCGACCTTGGTCTGCATGCCTATGGCGTCGCCGGAACTGGTGCGATCAACCCGAATGGAGATTGCCAGATTTTCGCCCACGAAATAGCTGCGGTTGCGGTCCACGCCGTCCACGCGGATCGTGGCTACATCGTCCACCGTCAGCTTTGTGCCATCAGGGTTTGACCGGAGCGCAATGGCCGCGATCTCGTCGGGCGCTCGTTTTTCCACGCCGGTACGCACGCGCGCCGCAGCGCCGGTGACATCGCCTGCGGGATCGGCGTTGACCTCTTGCGCGATGGCTTCGGCAATCTGGGCCAGCGTGATATCATGCGTGATCAGGTCGACCGAGGACACTTCGACCACAGTTTCACGTTCTGCAAGGCCGCGAATTGTTGTTCGGGTGACCCCTTCGGCAAACAAGCGCACGACAAATTCATCCGCAAACCGCGCGATCTGGTCGATGCCAACAGGTCCGGTGATCACAACATCCGTGACCCGGTCTCGCCAAGCACCACGCCGCACCACTGGATCCTCCGCTTCTTCAGGCAAAGTCGTCACAGTGTCTACGGCGACCTGCACCTCGTCTGTCGCGCGCGCCATGTCCCAGCCGGGCTCGAAATCAAGCGTGATCCGGGATGAGCCTTCGGTGGATCGCGAGGACGTACTTTCAACACCTTCCACTGCCAACAATGCCGGCTCCATGACCTGCACGATGGCCGCATCAACATCTTCCGCGCCCGCACCTTCCCACTTCACCGAGACAGTGACGGTTTCGACAATAACATCCGGGAAAAACTGCGCCCGCATCCGTGGCACGGCGGCGATACCCGCAAGAATCAGCACCACCAGCAATAGATTTGCTGCCGTCGCGTGGCGTGTAAAATAGCTCAGGATGCCGCCAGCGCGCGTTCCGATATCCCGCATGGGTTAGCCCCCCATCCGGGCGCGCAAACGTTCGACCATTTGCGCTGGAACCTGCGGCTGACTAAGCGCCTTCAACATGCGTTTCTTCACGTCGCCAGGAATGCGGTCGCTGGCCTCAATGGCCGTCACGAACTTCAGGCGTTCTTCATCGCTCAGTTCGACCGTCTCATTCTGCACCGGCATAGGAGCGGCCGCATCGACCGGTTTTACCTTGATGCCAGCCCCCAAAAGCGGCGTGCGGCGCGTTACAACCCGCTGCCCCTCAAGTCCGCGACCGCGCACCAGCACTTCGTCGCCCTGACGGCGTATCAGATTGACCTGTATGGCCTGCAATCGATCCTCGTCGCCGACAACCAGCACGGTGCCCCCCACATCAAGCGCCATAGAAGGGAGCCGCACCACACGATCCAGCGCCGGTTCCTTCACGCGCACAGTGACAAAATCACCCGGCTTCAACCCGCGGGCCCCATCCAGACGCGCAAACAGAACGCGGCCGGTCTGGCCTTCGCCCACCGCCGCCGCATCGCGCGTGATCACGCCCGATGCCTGCAAATCCGTGCCCATCACATCCAGCGATACAATGACCTCGGATTGATGCAATCGATCCGTATCATCCAAAAGCCTGACATATTGCGGTGTCGACACTCGAAAGGCGACTTCCAGCGACAGCGGGTCAATCAATGTTGCAAGCCGCTCGTTCATCGACACCAATCCGCCTTCAACCGCAGTCACGTCTGACAAGGTTCCTGTGAAATCTGCGCGGATGATGGTGTCATCCAGATCTCTCTCGGCCTCGGCAAGGGCAATCCGAAGGCGATTTAGCTGGGTCTCGGCCTGATCAATCCGGGCCTCCGCCTGCGCCTCGGCCCGCCGGCTGCCCAACACAGACTGCCGTGCCGACGACAATGCCAACTCGGCCGTCTCCACCGTCGATGCCGTGCCTACGCCGCGTGCCAGCAAATCCTGCTGTCGGTCAAATGCCTTCTTACGCAGCGCCAACTGCGCCTCTGCTGCCGCCAGTTCATCCTGTGTCAGGGTCAGCGTACGTACCGCATCACGGTCTTCCGCCTCGGCATCCAACAAATCATTGGCCAGCCTCTCAAGCGCAAACCGGGCGCGGCTGGGATCGACCTGAACCAACAGCTCTTCCGCCTTCACCCGCGCGCCTTCTTCAAAATTCTCCGCCAGTTGCACAATCGGTCCTGACGCCGACGCTCGGATTTCCAAAGAACGCCGCGACAGCACTTCGCCAAACGCCACCAACTCCGGCGCTTCGCTGCTCAGCTCCGCCTGCATCACATTTACCGAAAACACCCGCTCCCGCGCCGGAGGTCCGGCGTTGTCGCGGGACAGGCGGTCTTCGACTGCGCCGCGCACCAAGTCGCCCGCATACAGCAAAAGCCCTGCTGTCAGTGACAACAGGAATAACCCGGTCAGGCTCTGTCGTAAAAACCTCATCTGGCGTCGTCTCCCCTTGCGATGCTCAGTCCGTATGATGCGCCTGACACATGCAAATGCCAAGGCAACTTAGGGTGATACGCCCCAGCCCGCGCAATCCGTCGAAAAAACTTCAAAAATGTTGCCCGTCGCTGCGCTCACTTGCGCCGCAGATGTTCGTCAAGCCGCGGCATGATCTCGACAAAGTTGCAGGGCATGTGACGGTAATCGAGCTGCCACTTCAGAATTTCGTCCCAAGCGTCTTTGCAGGCTCCGGTGCTGCCAGGCAGCGCAAACAGATATGTGCCTAACGCCACTCCGCCAGTGGCCCGGCTTTGCACGGCACTTGTGCCGATCTTTTGCATGCTGACCATGGTGAACACGGTGCCAAACGCTTCGATTTCCTTCTCATAGACATCGCGATGCGCCTCAACGGTTACATCGCGCCCTGTCAATCCCGTGCCACCGGTCGAGATGATTACGTCCACCGCATCCGATGCGCACCACGCGCGCAGCTGATCGGCAATCACGTCGCGCTCATCCTGAACAATCTTGCGATCCGCGAGCGTGTGGCCCGCCGCTTGGAGCCGCGCCACCAACGTGTCACCGGATCGGTCTTCGGCAAGAGAGCGCGTATCGCTGACGGTCAGGATGGCAATCCGAACGGCAATAAACTCTTTGGTCTCGTCAATCCTGCTCATGCCGTTTTATCCTTTTGGCTCAATCTCAAACCACGTGCCAACCGGCCCAAGGTTCACCACGCGGCTTTTGCCAACCATCGCGCTTTGCCGCCAACAATCGTGGATATGTCCGCACACCACCAACGGTGGCTGCAAGCGCTCGATCGTGTCCAGAACCGCCGTCGAGCCCAACGACATGCCCTGTGACGTCACATCGACAACGCCCTTGGGTGGCGAGTGGGAAATTAACATGTCCACGTCGCCGCAATCCGCCAACATCTCAGCGCCCTGCGCCTCGGTCAGATCACAGGACCAGTCCTTGAACGGCGTAACCGGAACGGCATAGCCCAGTCCAAAGACACGCAAACCTGCCACTTCGGCGCCCTGACCATGCAGCACAACGGCACCTTCAGGCGCCGCCGCGCGCAACTCATCTTCGCTTTCGTTGTTGCCCGGCACCATCACCACTGGCGTTTTCAAACCCTCCAGCAGCGCCATCGCGCCCGCCAGATCCTTGCGGTGATTGGTAAAATCCCCGGCCGCGATCACCAAGTCGGCGTCGCGGCTCATCTCGACCAGTTTTCGCGCGGCTGGCGCCGCCCGGTGCAGATCGGAAAACGCCAAAACCTTCACGGGATTGCTCACGCAGTGTCCTCCAGTTTGGCCTTCAAACTCAGCAAATCAGCCCAAGCCTCGCGCTTGGCACGGGGCTGGCGCAACAAATAGGCAGGGTGCAACATCGGCAAAACCGGCTTGCCAAACGCCTCCTGCCAAGTGCCGCGCATCCGCGTTATCCCACGTTTGCCCAGCACGGCCTCACCGGCGACATTGCCCATCAGCACGATCACATCCGGCGCAACGATCTCCACGTGTCGTTCCACAAACGGACGCAGCATTGCGATTTCGGCAGGCTTGGGATCGCGATTCTGCGGCGGGCGCCACGGCAAAACATTGGTGATGTAAATCGCATCCTTAGACAGCGGTACATCCCGTCCCATGTCGATCGCACCAAACATCCGGTCCAACAGGGTCCCGGCAGCACCGACAAACGGCTTGCCTTCTCGGTCTTCATCCCGCCCTGGCGCATCGCCGATGATCATCACCCGCGCGGCAGGGTTGCCATCCGCAAACACCAGATTGCGCGCCCCCCGTTTCAGCTCGCACAACTCAAACGCCGCCAATGCATCCTGCAATCCATCCAGATCGGAAACACCCTGCGCTGCCTTTTTGGCCTCGGCAACAGCGTCCACCTCGACCGGCTTGGCGGCCGCAGGTTCCGCCACAGAGGCAGGTGTAGCAACGGTCGCTTTAGGCGCTTGCTTGGGGGTTTCATAGCGATCGACGGGCGTGTCCAGAATCGCTTCTGTTGCGCCCAGCTCCACTTGCCAGGTCAAAAGCGCTTCTGCCGCGAAATAATCCAGTGCCGATTCCATGCCCGAACCCTACCCGCTCAGCCAAGCCGGTGAAAGACCACGAAATACCGGCAATTCATCGCCGATTTGCCAAAAAATAATGGCTGGATTGTCTCAGGCCATAAAAGCCACGCTTGCCCGCCCTATATGGGCTACATATAAGCGTCCCGATCGAGACAGAAGGAGAGCCCCAATGACCTTTGGCCACAACCATCTTCTGGGGATCGAGCCCCTGCGGCCCGACGAAATTACCACGATTCTCGACTTGGCCGACAAATACGCCGACCAAGCCCGTACCACGCACAAGCATTCCGATGTGCTCGCGGGTATGACCCAGATCAACATGTTCTTCGAGAATTCCACACGCACGCAGGCGAGCTTTGAGATCGCAGGCAAACGTCTTGGCGCGGATGTCATGAACATGGCAATGCAGGCCAGCTCGATAAAAAAGGGCGAAACCCTGATCGACACCGCCACCACGCTCAACGCCATGCACCCGGATCTTCTGGTCGTGCGCCACCCGCACTCCGGCGCTGTCGATCTTCTGGCGCAAAAGGTGAACTGCGCGGTGCTCAACGCGGGCGACGGCCGCCACGAGCACCCGACACAGGCCCTCCTGGACGCGCTGACCATCCGCCGCGCCAAAGGCCGCATTCACCGCCTCAACATCGCAATCTGCGGCGACATCGCCCACTCCCGCGTGGCGCGTTCCAACCTGATCCTGCTTGGAAAAATGGAAAACCGCGTGCGCCTGATCGGCCCGCCCACACTGGTGCCGTCCAGCTTTTCCGAATTTGGCGCGGAAATCTATGAGGACATGGAAGAAGGCCTCAAGGATGTCGACGTTGTCATGATGCTGCGCATCCAGAAAGAACGCATGGACGGCGGTTTCATTCCGTCCGAGCGCGAATACTATCACCGCTATGGCCTTGATGCCGCCAAGCTGTCCCACGCCAAAGATGACGCCATCATCATGCACCCCGGTCCGATGAACCGCGGCGTCGAGATCGACAGCGAAATCGCCGATCACCCAACCCGTTCCGTCATTCAGGAGCAGGTCGAAATGGGCGTCGCTGTGCGCGCCGCCGCGATGGATCTGCTGGCGCAAAACCTGCGTGCGCGCCGCGCCGAAGCCGCCGCCAACCAGCCGGTTGAGGTGTAACAGGTGGACGATCCCAAGGACCCAAAAATGAGCGGCCGCGTCGCAACCGTGGCGCTCATTGCCATGTTTATCTTCGTCGGCCTTTTTATCTGGATCGGGAGCTGATCGCATGCGCGTCTCTGCTTCAGAACACGGTCTGGTGCGGCTCTTTGCCGTTGACCTGCCGTCCGAAAGCATCGACGCATTTCGCGACACCGTGTGTGACGCAGACGGCGACGTGATTGACTGGCCGCTGCTTACTGCGCTTGGGGCCTATGAACTGGACGAAGACTACATCGAACTGTTCAACGTGCGCGACCTCGAGGGCCTCGGCCTGCCCGGCTACATGGTGCAGGGCCTCGGCATCTCCGAACAGGACGTGCGCGAGGATGGCAACCGCCTCTCGGCACAGCGCGGCTGGGTGTTGGTTGTGCTGTCTTTCGCCTTCAGCCGCACCGAACAAACCCTGTCGCCGCGCCAGCCGTTGCGCTGGCTTGGCACCTACAAAGAAGAAAACGCGCGGGCTCGCTACGAGCCCTTGCCCTCTGCTGCCTCCAAAGGCGCGCCGCTGACGCCGCCCAAAACAAAAGCCCGCCCCGCCAATCCTTATAAAACCGTGCTTCTGGCTATCCTCGCTCTGCCAGCCGCCGCTTTGGCACTGGGTCTGCTCTTTCTGTGGGGGGATGCCCCATGAGCCAAATCCCCAAGTTGCCCGACGACATCCGCCTGCACCCCGACGAGCATTTGATTGCGCTCTGGCGCCCCGCCTTATCCGTCTTCCTGCGTAAATTGGCTTTTGTGTCGATCCTGACTGCGGCCTGCGTCAACCCGATCCTTGTGTCGTTTACCGAGTTTCGCGGACTGCTTGCTTGGCCGATCAGCCTTTTGCTTGGGGCCGTCTTTTATGCGTTTGTGTTTGACGATGTTTTCGAATGGCGCCAGCGACGCGACGACCATTGGGTGCTGACCAACTGGCGCATCCTGTTTGTGAACCTTTCGGACGAAGCCGAACCCGCGACCATGTCCCTCGCCGACTGCGACACAGCCAAAAGCTGGATGTGGTGGTCCGTGCGCCTGCGCCTTCAACCACACGGCGCCATGATGATGCCCTACCTGCGAGACCGCCGCGACGTGGCCCAGAAAATCAACGCCGCCGTGACCGCTTACAAGGCTTCGGAGGCCAAAACATGAGCACCAAAAACACCGCCCGCATGGT
Source organism: Shimia sp. SK013 (assembly GCF_001292625.1). Taxonomy (GTDB): domain Bacteria; phylum Pseudomonadota; class Alphaproteobacteria; order Rhodobacterales; family Rhodobacteraceae; genus Shimia. The sequence continues at coordinate 53,314 of NZ_LAJH01000013.1, read as the reverse complement.
CCCAAGCACGAACTTGGCCGACGGTGAAACCGTTACGCAAAGCTTCACCGCTGACCGCATGACCTATATCCGCGCATCCGCATGGCTGGCCGCTGGCGCAATGGCCTTTGGCATGATCGCGCTCTGGGCGATGGGCAACCCCCATGTCTGGACCGGCGGCGTCGGTGGCCTCGCCGCCATTGGCGTGCGCACCGCTTATATGATGAGCGAAGAAATGGCGACGCGCTGGGATCTCACCACAGAACGCGTGCTTGGCCCTGCCGAGCGTGACATCGCCCTCACGTCCATTGACCAACTCAACACAATGGGCAGTGTCGTGCAGATCGTGACCCACTCAGGCGACAAGCACCTGATCAAGTTTCAGGCCGACCCCGCCGCGACCATCGCCGCCATCCAATCTGCCAAAGCCGGAGGCTCTCGATGATCCGACCGACCTCGGCCCTGTCCCCAATTTTTCATCACCCCCGCGCCTTACAAGGAGAGCTCCAATGACCACACTCTTCACCAACGCCCGCCTGATTGATCCCGCCCGCGACAGTGACGCCCCCGGCTGGGTGCTTGTGCGAGATGGCGCAATTGCCGCTTTCGGCAACGGCACACCATCTGAAACCGCAGACAAGACCATCGATTGCGGCGGCAAATGCCTCGCGCCGGGCATCGTCGACATCGGCGTGAAAGTTTGCGAGCCGGGCGAGCGCCACAAAGAAAGCTACAAGACCGCTGGACTCGCCGCTGCCGCTGGCGGTGTCACCACAATGGTTACCCGCCCCGACACGCTGCCCGCCATCGACACGCCCGAAGTGCTGGAATTTGTTGAGCGCCGCGCCAACGAAGCCGCGCCCGTCAACGTCGTGCCAATGGCCGCGCTGACCAAGGGTCGCGAAGGCAAAGAGATGACCGAGATCGGCTTTCTCATGGATGCCGGTGCGATTGCCTTCACCGATTGCGACCACGTTGTGACCAACAACAAAGTGCTCAGCCGCGCCATGACCTATGCCCGCGCCAACGGCGCACTGGTCATGAGCCACCCACAAGATCCGGGCCTGTCCAAAGGGGCGGCTGCCAACGCGTCAAAATTCGCCGCCTTGCGCGGCCTGCCTGCCGTGTCGCCTATGGCCGAGCGCATGGGGTTGGACCGCGATCTGGCATTGGTCGAAATGACCGGCGTGAAATACCACGCTGACCAGATCACCGCCGCCCGCGCCTTGCCCGCACTGGAACGCGCCAAGAAGAACGGCTTTGACGTCACCGCAGGGACATCGATCCACCACTTGACGCTGAACGAGCTGGACGTTGCGGATTACCGCACGTTTTTCAAAATCAAACCGCCCCTGCGCGCCGAAACTGACCGGCTTGCGCTTGTTGAGGCGGTGAAATCCGGCCTGATCGACATCATCTGCTCGATGCACACACCGCAGGACGAAGAATCCAAACGCCTGCCGTTTGAGGAAGCCGCCTCTGGTGCAGTTGCGCTGGAAACCCTGCTTCCTGCCGCGATGCAGCTTTATCAGAACGGCGATCTGACCCTGCCGCAACTCTTTAAGGCGATGGCGCTCAACCCAGCCAACCGCCTCGGCCTCACTTCGGGTCGCATCGAACAAGACGCGCCTGCGGATTTCGTTTTGTTTGACCCTGACGCACCGTTCATACTGGATCGCTTTAAATTGCAGTCCAAATCCAAGAACACCCCGTTTGACGGCGCCAAGATGCAGGGTAAGGTGCTCGCCACTTATGTGGCCGGAAAGGCCGTCTACCGGAGAGACTAAATGCCCGTCATAGAATCGACCCCCGCCGTCCTGCTGCTTTGGGCGGTGCTCGGCTATCTGATGGGGTCGATCCCCTTTGGCATGGTTCTTGCGCGCGTCATGGGGCTGGGCAATCTGCGCGACATCGGCTCGGGCAATATCGGCGCCACAAACGTCTTGCGTACCGGCTCCAAAAAGGCGGCTGCTCTGACGCTGCTTCTGGATGGCGGCAAAGGCGCGGTCGCCGTGCTATTGGCCCGCGCGATGGTTGGCGAAGACGCAGCACAGATTGCCGGTCTTCTGGCTTTCATCGGCCATTGTTATCCGGTCTGGCTCAAGTTCAAGGGCGGCAAGGGCGTCGCCACTTTCCTTGGCCTGATGCTGGCGCTGGCATGGCCTGTCGGCCTCGCTTGCTGCCTGTCATGGCTGCTGGGTGCTGCCGTGTCGCGCATCTCGTCTTTCGCGGCTCTGTTTGCGGCTGGCATGTCCACGATCTGGATGGTGGTTCTGGGCCACGACACCGCGTTCTTGCTTGGTGTTGTTCTGACTCTCATCGTCTTCTGGCGCCACCGCGACAACATCCGCCGAATGCGCGCGGGCACTGAGCCAAAGATAGGGCAAAAGGGCTGATACCCGCGACGGCGCGTACATGCCAGTACACCCGCGCCGAACGTCCGAATGCACAACAATCGCGCTGTGCAATGTCCGGTGATCGGGCGAAGATCGGGAAACCCGTTTGCAGATTTGATTTTGGCCCTGCCGCAGCAGTGAAAAGCTGCCGTTTGTTGCTGGAGCACTATGAACTTGGTTCTGAGTTCAGTCACACTTGGCGCATCGGGGAAGACCGCTCGACTATCCAATCCAGAAACATTTGAGACCCATAGCTGACCGGGCCCGCCGGGCAGGTGACATAGATCGCCTGATCGGTGTGTTTCTCGAGAGGCAGTGAGCGCACCAGACGCCCGTCTTGCAGATAGGGAAGCGCGAAAAGTTCTGACACCAGCGCATGTCCCATCCCATTTGCGGCAAGTTCCAAGGCGGCAATGCTTTGATCCACATTGAGCGCAGGGATTTGCCTGGGCGGCGCCAAGTTCTCTTGACGGAAAAATTGGTGCCAGTTGTCGGCCACACCGATGATCTCGATCAAAGGTGAGTCTCGCAAAGCCTCAAGCGTTTCGTCACTGGGCTGCAGGCTTGGGTGGCAGACCGGGACTACGGGCGGACGCCCCAGCAGCGTTGCGCGCTGCCCTGGCCAATCCCCGTTTCCGAATCGAATTTCGATATCAAGTTGGCTTGATTGGATCGCGCTGGCCCAAGTGCCCATATGCAATTGCATATTGATCTCCGGATATCGCGCCCGGAAATCAGGCAACTGCTTCAAAAGCCAGAGCTGCGCAAATGTCGGCAGGCAACGGATCCTCAGCGGGCGCATGTGCCTGGTGCCAAAAACATCTCGCGTACCCAGCCGAAGGGTTTCGAAGGCTTTGATCACCCAGGGCAGATAAAGCTCCCCCATTGTGGTCAGTTCCATGGGCCGTTTTTTGCGGGAAAACAGCTGATAGTCCAAATGCTCTTCGAGCGACCGTACCTGATGGCTGACAGCGGCAGGCGTCAGTCCGAGTTCGTCTCCGGCGTTGGAAAAGTTACCGTTTCGTGAGGCTGCCTCAAATGCGCGCAGCCAAGGTAAAGGAGGTATGTCGTTCATGTGGCGTTCCTACATTTCAAATTTTTCCACGTATGTATCAAAAAAATATTTGTTTAGAACACGCCAGTTGTTTGTGCCAGAAACACTTTGAGAGTTGGCAGGGAACGCCGTGGAAAACTTTGACTATATCATCGTAGGCGCCGGCTCCGCCGGCTGCGTTCTGGCTGACCGGTTGAGTGTTTCCGGGCGCCACAAAGTGCTGGTGATTGAGGCCGGCGGACGCGGCTGGTCGCCTTGGATTACGCTGCCGCTTGGCTATGGCAAGACCTTTTTCGACCCAAAAGTGAACTGGAAGTACCAGACGGAGCCGGAGACTGCGCTGGCCGGGCGCGTCGGCTACTGGCCGCGCGGTAAAGTTGTGGGCGGGTCCGGTGCGATCAACGCCTTAGTCTATGCGCGTGGGCTGCCGCGGGACTTCGATGACTGGACAGCGGCGGGGGCGACGGGCTGGGACTGGGAAACGGTACACCGGACCTATGAAGCGATGGAAACCCGGCTCGATATCAATGGCGGGCGTCAGGGCAGTGGACCATTGCATGTGCAGGATGTGTCGGACCAGCTCCACCCGGTGAACCGGCACTTCTTTGCTGCGGCCGAGGCACTCGGGCTGCCGCGCACCAAGAATATCAACGGCCGCGACAGTGAGGGTGCGGCGGCTTACCAGATCAACACCAGCGACGGCCGCCGGATGCACTCGGCGCGGGCCTTCCTGAAGCCCGCGCTCAAGAGGGCCAACGTCACACTGATGACCGGGGTGCAGGCCGAGCGGGTCATCTTTGAAGGCACGCGCGCTGTAGCCGTTCAAGTGGTGAGGGATGGGAAAAAGCGAACTCTGCGCGCGGGCCGCGAAATCATAGTGTCGTCGGGCGCCGTAACTTCGCCGCGGTTGCTGCAGCTTTCGGGTATCGGTCCGGCGGACCTGCTGAAATCCCACGGCATCACGCCGCTATTGGATGTTCCGCAGGTGGGCGGAAACCTTCAGGACCATCTGGGCATCAACTATTATTTCCGCGCAACCGAACCGACGCTGAATAATATGCTGCGCCCGTTCTTTGGCAAGCTCCGCGCAGCACTGCAATACGCGCTGACCCAGCGTGGGCCGTTGGCTCTGTCGGTGAACCAGTGCGGCGGCTATTTCCGCTCCGGCCCAGATCAAGCCCAGCCCGACCAGCAGCTGTATTTCAATCCGGTGACCTATACCACCACGCCGAACGGCAAGCGCACGGTGGTGCAGCCCGACCCGTTTCCAGGCTTCATCATCGGCTTCCAGCCAACCCGTCCTACCAGTCGCGGCCGTATCGACATCAGCTCCGCCGATCCGGCCGCCCCGCCCCGCATCCGTCCCAATTCTCTGGCCACCGAAGAGGACCACGCACAGATCGTGGCAGGCGGGCGCATGTGCCAGCGGCTGATGAGTACTGCGGCTTTGGATGGGCTGGTGGAATCGGCGATGGATCCGGATCTGCGTCGAATGGATGACGACCGGATTCTGTCGGATTTCCGCGAGCGCTGCGGCACCGTATTTCACCCGGTCGGCACCTGCCGGATGGGGCAGGACGCGCGGGACTCAGTGGTCTGTCCGCGCCTGAAGGTGCATGGGCTGCAGGGGCTTCGGGTTGCCGATGCCTCGGTCTTTCCCAATTTAACCTCGGGCAACACCAATGCCCCGACCATGATGCTGGCGCACCGCGCCGCTGATCTCATTCTGGAGGACGCATGAGCACGCCTTATTCAATGTCCGGCGCAGTGCCGGTTTCCGACATTCGCGGCAATGACGACACCGGGTCGCGGATAGCGCGGATCGAGACATTCTGCACGCCATTGGTCGGATTTGTTCGGGTTACTGCCGAGGACGGCACCATGGGCTGGGGGCAAGTTTCTACGTACAGCAGCGACCTGACCTGCGAGATCCTGCACCGGCAGGTGGCGCCCTGGGCGCTGGGGCGCGGCATGGACGCGCTGGAGGACGTGATCGCCGAAATCCCGCTGCGGGAGCACAAGTTCCCCGGCACCTATCTGCGCAGGGCCATGGCGGGTCTGGACACTGCAGTCTGGGACTGGCGCGGCAAGGCTGCGGGAAAGCCCGTAGCCGAACTGCTGGGCGGTTCGGCAGGGCCGTTGCGGGCCTATGCGTCCTCGATGCGGCGTGACATCACGCCCGAGGACGAAGCGGCACGGCTGCAGCGACTGCGTGACGATTTCGGCTTTGATGCCTTCAAGGTGCGCGTTGGCGCGGAATGCGGCCAGGACCGGGACGAATGGGAAGGCCGCACCGAGGCGATCATTCCCGCAATTCGCAAGGCCATGGGCCCGGACGCGGCGCTGCTGGTGGATGGCAATTCCGGCTTTGGCCCGGTCCGCGCGGTGGAGGTCGGGCGGATGCTTGAGGCCAACGGCTACGAACACTTCGAGGAACCTTGCCCGTATTGGGAACTGGAGCAGACCGCCGAGGTCACCCGGGAGCTGTCGATTAACGTGGCGGGCGGCGAGCAGGACTGGGACCTGCAGCAGTGGAAGCGCATTGTCGCGATGCGCGCGGTGGACATCATCCAGCCCGACATTCTTTACCTGGGTGGTATGGTGCGCGGCATGGAGGTGGCCCGCATGGGCCACGTCGCCGACCTGCCCTGCACACCGCATGCAGCCAACCTATCGCTGGTCACGCTGTTCACCATGCACCTCCTGCGAGCGGTGCCCAATCCGGGCCGCTATCTGGAATTCTCGATCGAGGGCGACGATTACTACCCGTGGCAGCGCGAATTGTTCCGGAACGATCCCTTCACCATTACTGACGGCCAGGCAGTTGTGACCGATGCCCCAGGGTGGGGCGCCGAAATATGCCCGGAATGGCTGGCCACGTCCACCTACAAATGCAGCGAGCACGCATGACGACGTCCGAGCGGATGATTTCAAGCTAATTTGAAACCGGCGCCCTGCCAGACTGCCGCGCGGCCATTTCATAGGTGGGGTGTGGGTTGCGGCAGAAAGCAAAAACCGCATGGAGAGCTTTGCTGCGGGCACCGGTGAAACTTTTGCCGATTTTGCTGCTGTCACAACCCGACGGGTGCGAACCTGAACCTGACACAGTGGCAGTCGGTGATTGACCTGATCCTCGACAAAGCCTGTTTTCCGATGATCGACATTGCCTATCAGGGCTTTGGCGATGGTCTGGAAGAAGACGCCGCGCCGACCCGTTTGGTGGCGTCACAAGTGCCTGAGTTGCTGATCGCGGCGTCGTGTTCCAAGAACTTTGGTATCTATCGTGAGCGTACTGGTCTGTTGATGGCCATCAGCAAAGACGCGGCGGACACGCCGGTGACGCAGGGCAACCTGAACCACCTGAACCGCCAGAACTTCTCGTTTCCACCCGATCACGGCGCGCGGGTAGTGACCAAGATCCTGACCGATCCCGAACTGAAGGCCGATTGGATGGCCGAGCTGGAGTAAACCCGTCTGGGCATGTTGGCCTTGCGCCAGCAGTTGGCGGACGAATTGCAGCGCTTGAGCGGGTCGGACCGATTTGGCTTTTTGGCGCAACACCGCGGCATGTTCAGCTTGCTGGGCACGACACCGGATCTGGTGGAGAAAATGCGCGTGGACAATGCGATTTACATGGTGGGCGACAGCCGCATGAACATCGCGGGTTTGAACAAAGACACCATCCCGACGCTGGCACAGGCGATCATCGACGCTGGCGTCTGATTGGGGTTGCGAGGAATATGGAGGCGCCTCTCTGGGAACAGCGGGGCGTTTTTTTGTTTGGGTAGGTAAACGCGGCGAAGGTCGGTTAAGAGCCCATACCTACCTACAACTTGTCTGATCTACTCGACATCCACATGCGGTAGTTTTTCTCGAGTTGAACAATTTTTTCTGGTTCGAAGCTGATTATGTCAAAGCCTCCATCATATGGGGCAAGCACAGTTTGAGTATCTTCAGAGAATAGAATTGCTCGCTCTTGGTCTTCAGCTATTTCCAGAAAAAGTCTGTCCAAAGAGCTTCGCTCCCATTCAAGCCGAGACACATAAAATGACATCTCAGATTGGTCTTCCAACTCTTCGTCCGGGTCTATCCAGACCAGTGCTTTCGACATATTCATGCGAACAGGAAGATCGTCTTTTTCTAAGGCAAAATCCGAGAGGTAACCGGCAGCGATCCAGATGGTCGCCTGCTCACCAAAGCACTCCGTTGCAAGTATATTCGCTCGTTCGACAATCGTGCCGTTATCTTCGTCACTTTCCGCATATCGTTTGGACTCAGGCAAGGCATGAAATCTCGTCCAAACATTGGAATGTTCATGTCTCAGCACATGCCCTAGCGGCGGGCTAACTCCAAAGGATCGCCGCCATACTTTGGAAAAATCATTTGGCTGTACACCGGATTCGTTCGCTATCATGCCATACGAATAGCTATTCTGCCGAACGGCAGCAACGTCCGCATACCCGACAATCAATGTGGCCAGAACAATCCAGTGTTCCCCTATTGCCAAAGCCTTGCTTTGGCAGCGCCCGAACCGCCCCAACGGGGTGGGCGCTTTGCTTCCCCCCCTCGGTTCGGGCGCGGTGCTGTCTGAGGTGGACGCTCAGTGCACCACCATCTGCGCACGATGGGTTTGTGGCACGAAGGGCGCGGCGGTGCGGGTCATGGCGTCCATGGCGAGGCCGAATTCAGTGGCCAGCCCCGCGAAACATTGCGCCATGTCGGGGCGCACCAGCAAGGATGCCATGAGCGCCGCGTCCTCTTGCGCGCCATTCACGGCATAGCCCACGAGGGCGGCAAACACGGCTTCATCCGCGCCGAGGCAATCGCAGGTGTCGGCATGGCGGCACAGCGGGCGGCGGCCGTAGTATTGCGCGACCTGCATCAGTTCGTTGAGCACCGCTTTGGTGCTGTGGCCGCGGGCGGGGCCAAGTGCGAGGGCCAAGTCGGCGGTCAGTTGCGTGTCGTAGGCGGCATCGCGGCCGATGGCGCGAAGGCACCGTACGGCCATGCGCTCTGCGGCGGGGAGGTCGGCCAGCCAGCCTACGCGGCGTGCGCCGGGATTGCGGGGGCGGCTCATTTGGTGAGGATCAGCTTGCCCGCGCGGGTGATGCGCAGGGTGTAAAGCTGGTCGTTCAAGCGGATGTGGGCCAGTCCGTTGGTGCCGGTCAGAAGATCGGCATCGTGCACGGGCGTGGAGGTGATCGAAGATGAATCGCTGAATTGAAAGGTCATGGAAGCCTCGGGGTTGCGGGTTGAATTCGTGGCTTCCCGCGTGGTCGGGTGGCTGCTCAAATTAATCTGACTGAAATAGTCGGAATTATCAAGCCCCAAGATTTCCCGTCAAGGTTTGGCGAATTTCCGCCAATTGAAAGCGGCGACGCGGCAAGTTCAACTGGCGCACCCTATCTGTGGGGCAGAGCATTACAGGCAATAGATTGGACGAAGAGATGGCACATGTGATGAACCCCGCCATTGAGATGGCATTGCAGGCAGCAGAACGGGCGGATTTGTTTCAGGATTTGCCCGGCGCGGGCGAGCCGCTGGCGTTTCTGAGAAGCCCACAGGATTCGGTGCTTGATAAGCTGATGAAGGAAGCCAACGCCAAGCCGTTGGGCGTGTGTATCAATCAGCAACTGACGCAGGCGCGGGCGCGGTTGCGGACCATGACAGAGCCGACAGAACGCAAGGAGCAGATGCAGTTGATTGCGGATCTGGACACGCGGTTTCACCTTGAGCTGGAAGCGATGCAGAAATACGGATGAGCCTCGGCTTTTTGGTGTCGGTTTGACCAAAGAAAAACCCCGGACCAAATGGCCCGGGGTTTTCTGTTTGATTATGTCGCCAAGGCTTAGCCTTTGGTGAAGTCAGGATAGGCTTCCATACCCAGTTCGGAGACGTCCAGACCGTTGATCTCGTCCTCTTCGCTGACGCGGATGCCCACGACTGCTTTGAGGATGAGCCACAGAACCAGCGAGGCTACGAAGGTGAAGACACCGTAAGCTGCGATACCTGTCAGCTGCGCGCCGATGGTGGCGGAGCCAGAGAAGGCAACAGCGATGGTGCCCCAGATGCCTGCAAAGAGGTGAACCGGGATGGCACCGACGACATCGTCGATTTTCAGTTTGTCGAGCATTGGCACGGTCAGCACGACGATGACACCACCGACACCACCGATCAGCAGCGAGCCGAAGAGGGAAGGTGCGAGAGGTTCTGCAGTGATCGACACGAGGCCAGCCAGTGCGCCGTTCAGGATCATGGTCAGGTCAGGCTTTTTGTAGAGAAGCTGTGTCAGGATCAGAGCGGCCAGTGCGCCGGCTGCTGCGGCCATGTTGGTGTTGGCGAAGATGCGCGATACGTCGGTGACGTCACCCACGGTGCCCATCGCCAGCTGCGAGCCGCCGTTGAAGCCAAACCAGCCGAGCCACAGGATGAACGTACCCAGAGTGGCGAGCGCAAGGTTGGAACCAGGCATCGGAATGGTGCGGCCGTCTTTGTACTTGCCGATACGTGGGCCCAGTACGATGGCACCAGCGAGAGCAGCCCAGCCGCCTACGGAGTGTACGATGGTGGAGCCAGCGAAGTCGGAGAAGCCGAGTTCAGACAACCAGCCGCCGCCCCACTGCCAGGAACCGGAGATCGGGTAGAGAATACCTGTCAGGACAACAACGAAGGCCAGGAAGGGCCACAGTTTGATGCGTTCTGCCAAAGCACCGGACACGATGGACGCGGTTGCGGCAACAAACATCAGCTGGAAGAAGAAGTCGGAGCCAACGGAAGCGTAATCCAGAGCAGCGTCTGCAGCGCCAAGGCCAACAGGCTCAAGCGTTGTGGGGACGAAGTTGAATGCGAAGAAGCCGTTGAAGTCGCCAGGGTACATCAGGTTGAAACCAACCAGCCAGTACATGATGGCCGCGATGGAGAAGAGCGCCATGTTTTTGGTCAGCTGCATGGTCACGTTCTTGGAGCGCACGAGGCCTGCTTCGAGCATCGAGAAGCCTGCGGCCATCCAGAACACAAGGAAGCCACCCACCAGGAACAACAGGGTTGTCATGATGTAGGGGCCGATTTCGTTGAAGTCCGGCACAGCGGCTTCTTCTTGTGCAAAGCCCAAGCTCGGCAGCGCGATCAGCGCGGCGGGCAGGACCAGTTTCGTGAGGGTTTTCATAAGCGTATTCCTTCCTTGCGGCGCCTTAGATGGCGTCTGCGTCCGTTTCGCCGGTGCGCACGCGAATGGCTTGCTGCACGTCGAGCACAAAGATTTTGCCGTCACCGATTTTGCCGGTTTGGGCGGTTGTTGTGATGGTTTCGACAACCTGGTCGGCCATGTTGGCTGCAACCACGAGTTCGAGTTTGACCTTCGGTACGAAGTTCACAGCGTATTCCGCGCCGCGATAGATTTCTGTGTGGCCCGACTGAGAGCCGAAGCCCTTGATTTCGGTGACCATCATGCCGCGTACACCGATGTTGGTCAGCGCCTCGCGGACCTCCTCGAGTTTGAACGGCTTGATCGTTGCAATAATCAGTTTCACCTTGTTCCCCTTTGTCGTGAGCGGAGCGTCCCTCCGCGTCTTTGCAGTCGCAGAAAAGACCTCTGGGCTGCCGAAAACGAAGGCTTGATTGGAATTTGGGCGCCAAAAACGGCGGCATATGCTCAAAAAATAGGCGATACAGGCGCTTCGCTTAAAAATTAATCGAATAGTGTACGGTTTTGGCGCTGCCTTTGGCTCTACAACGGGGTGGGACTTCGCTAGACTGAGCAAAAATATCGTGGCGAGCAGGGCTACTTGATGAGTGATTCACGTCGGAAGAAACCGCCTTTGGTGGCGGAGAAGCGTTTTGGCAAAGCCACGACGAAAAAAAGCGCGACCAAACGTACGAGCAAGGCCACGCCAAAGAAGACAGCGCGCAAGCGGCGCGCGGCTCCGAAGCGTCCGGCCAAGAAGCGCAATCCAATTGTTGCGTTTTTTCTGGGCATTTTCGGTTGGATCTGGCGGGTGACCTGGGCATTTACGTGGCGCATTGGTCTGGTGGTTGGCCTTGTGGTCGGCTTGGCCATTGGATTTGTCTATCTGCAATTGCCTGACGTGGACGAGCTGTTGGATGGACGCGCACGCGGGTCGGTGACATTGTTGGATCGCGACGACAGAGTGTTCGCCTGGCGCGGAGACCAATTTGGCGGTGCGGTGACCGCAGAAACCGTGTCGGAACATTTGAAAAACGCGGTGGTGGCGACCGAGGACAGGCGGTTTTATTGGCATTTCGGGGTGAGCCCGCGCGGTGTCGCGAGCGCTGTGCGCATCAACCTGAAAGAAGGCCGCGGGCCATTGTCGGGTCATGGCGGCTCTACCATTACGCAGCAGACCGCCAAGCTTTTGTGTTTGGGTGAACCTTACAAAGCCGAAGACTGGGAGAGCGAAGCGGCCTATGTGCAGGACTGTCGTCAGGGATCGCTGTGGCGCAAGGTGAAAGAGGCCGTCTATGCGATGGCGATGGAAACCAAATATACCAAGAACGAAATCCTGTCTGTTTATCTGAACCGCGCCTATATGGGCGGTGGAGCCTATGGGGCGGAAGCGGCGACGCAGCGCTATTTCGGTAAGCCGGCGGCCAACGCAACGCCTGCCGAGGCGGCAATGTTGGCGGGGCTTTTGACCAAGCCGTCGTCATTGGCGCCTACGGCCAATTTGTCGCGCTCTCAGGATCGCGCGGCGACCGTGCTGCGCCTGATGAACGAGCAGGGGTATCTGACGGATGAGGAGACCGCCCGTTGGCAGACCAATCCGGCGACTTTGTCCGTGGCCGCTGCGGAAAACGCGGGCGGGTATTTTGCGGATTGGGTGATGTCGACGGGCCCCGAGTTTTTCACCCGCAACACCACAGAAGATGTGATTTTGAAGACCACTTTTGACGGGCGCATTCAGCAGGCCGCCGAAGACGGGCTGGCGTGGGTGTTTGAGAACAAAGTGCGCGAAGGGTCCAAGGCGCAGGCAGCGATTGTGGTCATGAGCGCGGATGGCGCGGTGCGCGCAATGGTTGGCGGGCGTCAAACCAAAGTCAGCGGTGCCTTCAATCGCGCGGTGCAGGCAAAACGGCAGACCGGCAGTGCGTTCAAGCCGTTTGTCTATGCCACGGCACTTGATCTGGGCGGGCACTATGACGACCGCGTCGTTGATGAGCCCTATTGCCAGACCATTCCGGGATCGGGCGAATGGTGTCCGAAGAATTATACCGGCAAGTATTATGGTGACGTGACGCTGTCCTTCGCGCTGATGAATTCGCTGAACATTCCGGCGGTGAAAGTGTCCGAACAAGCAGGACGTGAAAACGTGCGCACCGTGGCCAATATGTTTGGCATCGAAAGTGATCTCGCAGCGGGACCGGCACTGGCGTTGGGTGCATCGGAAAGCAGTGTGCTTGAGATGGCGGGTGCGTACGCCGGTATTCTGAACGGTGGGTCGTCGGTGACGCCCTATGGGTTGGTTGAATTGCGCCTGATGGGGGATGAAGATCCGCTGATGGGCACGGGTGGCGGTATTGGCGAGCGGGTGATCTCGGGCGCGGCGGCGCGCGAGTTGGTGTGGATGATGGAGAAAGTCGTCAGTGAAGGCACCGGTGGACGGGCCAAGATTGACGGCTGGCAGGTGGCCGGAAAGACCGGCACAACACAGGCTGCGCGCGACGCTTGGTTCATCGGCTTTACCAATGAATATGTCGCGGGCGTCTGGATGGGCTATGACGACAACACGCCGCTCACTGGGGTGACGGGTGGCGGTCTTCCGGCGGAGATCTGGCGGGAAACCATGACGCGCGTGCATGAGGGGATCGAGCCGCGACCCTTGCCAGCCTTTGTGCCAAAGCCCCAAGCGCCGAAAGCACGCGCCGGTCAGCGTCGTCAGCAAAATGGGCTGGAAGGCGTTGTGAACGGGATTTTGAAGGACATTTTTGGCGGTCGCTAAGGCGAAGCTCGGCGTCGGCGATGTTCTTTGTTGCCGGTCTTTGCGCGGAAGTGGACGGGATATGCCAAAGATACCTGGCCAGAAAAGGCGCTGATAATGGGCGCCTTACGCTCTGCCTATCCGGCCTTTTTGAGGTCCGCGATCAGCCCGTTGATGTCGCCGCGATTCTTGTCGAGCATTGCGCCGATTTCGGATTTTTCCGACAGGCGCAGCGAGATGCCTTCGATGATCATGTCAAAAAACTTGCTGCTGCCGGAGCGGTCGGACACTAGAAAGTTGACCTCAAACGGCGATTGGCCGCGCAGGCGGGCGAGGGCTTTGACCTCGTGGAAGCTCTTGACCTTGCGCACACCTTGCACCTCGATCTGGCCGCCAACAAATTCGTTAAACCGCTTGCCGTATTTGCGCGCGATGTAGCCTTGGAATGCTTTGGTATAGGCGCGGGTCTGGCTGCTGGACAAGCCGCGGGCATCCGGGCCAAGCGCGCTGCGGGCGATGACGTTCACGTCGGCGTATTTGGCGAATACCTTTTCGAAATCGCGGATCATTACGTTCAGAGATTTGCCCGACGCGATGACCTTGTTGATGTCAGCGACAGCGCGATCGATCAGTGATCTGGCCTGAGCATCCGTCAGCGCAAAAGCCGGTACAGCCAGAGCGGCAAAGGCAGCGGTGGAAGTCAGAAAAAAGCGTCTGCGGGTAACCTTAGAAATCGTCATACGGGTCCTCGTAAGGGTCAAAGCCAGCTTCGCCGCCTTCGGATGTGGTGTCTATCCCAAGCTCGAAGCGGCGATTTTGCAAATAGATGATACGGGCCTGCGCATAGCTGTCGGCGCTGTCATAGAGGATTGAGTCAACCGTGTCGCTGTAGTCGTAGCGGTTGCCCATGGCGTTCACGACATAGGCGGCAGGGCCAATGTAGCGTTGCGGGTCACGCAGGACGACAAAGAAAGGATCCATGACAATGTCCACCATCAGGCCCACAGAGTCGCGTGTGGTGGACGGGCCGAGGAACGGCAGTTCGACATATGCGCCTTCGCCGGCGCCCCAGACGTGCAGAGTTTCACCAAAATCGGAGTCGTGGCGTTTCATACCAAACAGCGAGGCCACATCCACGAAGCCGCCAAAGCCAAGCACCGTATTCATCACAAAGCGCGCGGCGCTGTTGCCAGCGGCGGGCAAGTCACCTTGCAGAGCATTATTGATAACGTCATTGGGCAACGACAAGTGATCGCTGAAGTCTGTGACGCGGTCACGGATCTCTTGGGGAACGACGGTGCCGTATCCGTTGGACGCGGGCGACAGCAGGATTCTGTCTACGCCTTTGTTGAAGCCGTGGGCAGCGCGGTTGTTGCCCTCATAGGGGTCATAAACCAGTCCTCGATCGACCTTGTTGGCAGAGCCACAGGCCGTGACCAAAAGGGCCGCGCACAGTATGGCGGGTCGTAAAATCGCGTTGCGCGTGATCTTTAGACGAGATGACACCGTATAATTTCTCAATTAGTAAACACTTCAAGGACATTTAGTCGAACAAATCATGGACCAAAATGGTGCGCAGAGATTCTGTAGCGCCTGTGGCCAATTAGAAACAGTAAGGCCCCTTCGGGTATGATTGCCATAGTTTTGTGGCAGGCCAAAGCAAGAAGACGCAGGATTGATTGATGAACGCCAGATCCCCCCACAACGGATTGGAAGAATTGCGCAGCGCGCGGGCGGAAAGCCGGACGCTGTATTGGGCCGTGGGATTGTTCAGCGTCTTTGTGAACTTGCTGATGCTGACCGGACCGCTTTTTATGTTGCAGGTTTATGACCGCGTGTTGGGCAGTCAGTCCGAAGAGACGCTGTTTGCGATGGCCCTTTTGGCGACGTTCCTGTTTGCCATGATGGGTATTCTGGATTTTGCGCGTGGGCGTGTGATGGCACGCGTTGGGGCGCGGTTTCAGGCGCGGATGGACCGCCGGGTGTTTGACGCGGCGATGCGCCGGTCAGCGCTGGGTACGTCGCAGCGGGCGGAAACCGGGTTGTCGGATCTGGAATCGGTGCAACGCTTGATGACGTCTCCGGTTTTGATGAGTGTTTTTGACTTGCCGTGGACGCCGGTCTTTTTGGTGGGCATCGCACTTTTTCACCCTTGGCTGGGCGCTTTGGCGATTGTCGGGGGTGGTGTGTTGATTGTGGTGACGGTGATCAACCAGTTCTCAACCCGCCGTTTGTCGGCGGAGATGGCCACAGCTGGCCATTACGCCAACCGGATGTCGTCGCAAATGCAGGGCGAAGCCGAAATGGTCAGTGCGCTGGGCATGCGTGAGGCAGCGTTCGGCAGGTGGGAAAAAGCCCGCGACCGGTCGTTGTTGGCGACCTTGGCCGCATCGGATCGCGGGGGCGGATTTTCGTCGGTGACCAAGACATTCCGGCTGTTCCTGCAGTCGGCGATGTTGGGGCTTGGGGCCTATCTGGCGCTTAAGGGCGAAGTCAGCCCAGGGGCGATGATTGCAGGTTCAATTCTGTTGGGTCGCGCTTTGGCGCCGGTGGAGCAAGCGGTGAACCAATGGCAAGTTGTGCAGGCCGCGCGCCGTGGGTGGACGAACCTCGCGGCGTTGCTGAGTGAAGTGCCACCCGAGCCGCAGCGCACCAAGTTGCCGGTGCCGGACGCACGGCTTGAAGTGCAGCAGTTGACGGTGCTGCCGCCCGGAGAGTCGCAAGCCACATTGCGCATGGTGAGTTTTGAATTGAAGCCCGGTCAGGCTGTTGGCGTGATTGGGCCGTCAGGTGCAGGGAAATCAACCTTGGCACGGGCCTTGACCGGTGTGTGGCGTCCTGCCGGTGGCAAAGTGCGACTGGATGGGGCCGCATTGGAGCAATACGACCCCAATGATCTGGGCAAATACATCGGATATTTGCCGCAGCGGGTTGAGCTTTTTGACGGGACAATCGCGGAAAACATTGCGCGGTTGGCCGAAGCGCCGGACCCTGAGATGGTTGTTGCTGCTGCGCGCAAAGCGGATGCGCACGAGATGATCCTGAAGCTGCCGAACGGCTATGACACGCAAGTGGCCGCACATGGCGGGCGCCTGTCTGGTGGACAGATCCAACGGATCGGGTTGGCGCGGGCGATGTATGGCGATCCGGTGTTTATGGTGCTTGATGAGCCGAACTCCAACCTCGACAACGAAGGCTCTAATGCGCTGAACAATGCGATCAGGGCTGCGAAAGCGGAAGGGCGGTCTGTGCTGATTATGGCGCACCGGCCGGCTGCGATCAAAGAATGCGATCTGTTGCTGATGCTGGAGAATGGCGGGCGGCGGGCGTTTGGCCCACGGGACGAAGTGATGAAAGACGTGTTGAAAAATTATCAGGATGTGCAGGGCGGGGCCGGTCCGGGGGGCGTGCAATGAGCAACGCGGATAAGTCGCGGAACCAATTTGGTGTGCGCGGACCTTTGATCTTTGGCATCCTCGCGCTGGCGGTGTTGTTGGGCGGATTTGGGACATGGTCCGTGATGACCGAGATTTCCGGCGCCATCATCGCATCGGGCCGGGTCGAGGTGGACCGCAACCGTCAGGTGGTGCAACACATTGACGGTGGCATTGTCACCGAAATCAAAGTTGATGAGGGCGACATCGTAGAGGCGGGACAGCTGTTGATCCGCTTGGACGACTCGTTGCTGGAGTCCGAACGTACGGTGGTGGAAGGCCAATTGTGGGAGATGATGGCGCGTCGCGGTCGGCTTGAGGCGGAACGTGACGGGTTGGAAGAGATTGCCTTTGAGCTGGATCTTCTGAAGGCGGCGGCAGAGGACGGCGATGTGGCCGGGATCGTCGGCGGCCAGCGCAACCTGTTTCACGCGCGTCGCGATACGTTGAAGCAAGCCAACGAGCAACTGAACAAACAGGTTGTGCAGATCGGAAACCAGATTGAAGGAATCAATGCACAGATTCAGGCGATGGGCGTGCAATTGACCCTCATTCAGCAGGAATTGGCGGATCAACAGCAACTTTTGGACAAAGGGTTGGCGCAGGCGGCGCGGGTCTTGGGATTGCAACGCGAAGAAGCGGGCCTTGCGGGGCGCGTGGGCGAGTTGACTGCGAACCGCGCGCAAGCCGAAGGGCGCATCACCGAGATCGACATTGAAAAGCTAAAGCTGACGACGGCGCGGCGCGAAGAAGCGATCACCACACTGCGGGATCTGCGATTTAGCGAGTTGGAGTTGATCGAGAAGCGCTTAAGTATCTTGTCCCGATTGGACCGGCTTGAGATACGGTCTCCGGTGGCAGGCGTGGTCTATGGTCTGCAGGTGTTTGCGTTGCAATCTGTAATCCGGCCAGCTGATCCAGTGCTGTTCGTGGTGCCACAGGACCGGCCGCTGGTGATCGCGACACAAGTGCCGACAATCCACGTCGATCAGGTTTATCCCGGCCAGGACGTGACCTTGCGCTTTTCGGCGTTTGACCAGCGCACCACACCCGAGTTGATCGGGCGGGTGACGCAGATTTCGGCGGATGCGTTTCAGGATGAGGCGACGGGCATGTCGTTTTACCGCACCGAGATTGAGTTGGCGGAGGGCGAGGAAACCAAACTGCCCACAGATGTCGCGCTGATCCCGGGCATGCCGGTGGACGCCTATTTGCGCACGCAGGACCGCACACCGCTGGCGTATTTGATCAAGCCGTTGTCGGACTATTTCGTGAAGGCCTTCCGCGAGAATTAAACGTGGTGGATTTGCACTTTTAAAACGGGTCGTGGCGGATTAGCGTCGCCGCGACAACCGTGATGGGAGCTAAATCATGAGTGCTATTGAAACACGTCTTGCAGAACTGGGTGTGAGCCTGCCTGATGTGGCGGCACCTGCCGCCAACTATGTGCCGTTCGTTCAGGTCGGTGACATCGTCTATATCTCTGGTCAGATTTCACAGAATGCCGATGGTTTGATCCTCGGCAAACTCGGTCGCGACCTTGAGACCGACGCAGGTGCCGCAGCCGCCAAAACATGCGCCATTGGCCTTCTCGCTGCAGTAAAAGCTGCCTGTGGCGGCGATCTGGACCGTTTGGTGCGGGTGGTCAAGCTGACCGGGTTCGTGAACTCGACCGGCGATTACACCGAGCAGCCCAAAGTCATCAACGGCGCGTCTGATTTCCTTGTCGAAGCGCTGGGCGAAAAGGGCCGTCATTCGCGGTCTGCTGTATCCGCCGGAGCACTGCCTTTGGGTGTTGCTGTCGAGATCGAAGGCATCTTCCAGATCAAATAAGGGGGCGCTATGCCCAAATTGGACCCTCGTTTTGTCACGACGCCATTGGCGCATCGGGCCTTGCACGATGTCACTGACGGGCGTCCGGAAAACAGCCGCGCGGCGATCCGCGCGGCTATTGACCATGGCTATGGCATTGAAATAGATCTGCAATTGTCCCGCGACGGCGTGGCAATAGTATTTCATGACTATCAGCTTGAGCGGTTGGCCGAGGCCAAGGGCGCTGTTCAGCAGCGCACCGCGGCAGAGTTGGCCGGGATCCCGCTTAAGGGCGGAGATGAAGGCATCCCCACATTCGCCGAGGTGCTGGCGCTGGTGGCGGGGCGGGTGCCTGTGTTGGTCGAGATCAAGGATCAGGACGGTGTGATGGGGCCAAACATCGGCGCGCTGGAAGAGGCGGCGGCGCGTGATGTGGCACGCTACGACGGGCCTTTGGCCTTTATGTCGTTCAATCCGCACAGCGTCGCGAAACTGGCGGAATTGGCACCGGATGTGCCGCGCGGGATAGTGACGGATGGCTATTCTGCGCAGGATTGGCAACTGCTTAAGCCAGCAGTGCGCGATGAGTTGCGCCAGATTGCGGAGTACGACCGCGTGGGCGCGTCGTTCATCAGCCATCAGGCCAGCGACCTGAAGCGGCCACGGGTGGCGGAGCTTAAGGCGGCGGGCGCGCATGTGTTCACCTGGACGATCCGGTCGGCCGAGCAGGACGCCATTGCGCGGCAGGTTGCGGAAAACGTGACCTTTGAGGGCTACCTCGCGGCATTTCCCGACGTCTGAGCGATCCATGTGCTTGCAGCCGGCGTAAAACTTGCCAGATAGTATCAGAGCAAGGAGGCGCAAATGGACGGCGGACAGATCGAAATCGAATTGCACATGTCGCTGGCGTCGATCCCGCGTGAAGTGTGGGACGCTTGCGCCTGTCCGGAAGCCGAAGACGGTGAGCGCGCGAATGATCCATTCACCACACATCGGTTTCTAAGCGCACTTGAAGAGAGCGGATCGGTGGGGCCGGGCACGGGCTGGCAACCGCGATACCTGACGGCCAAATCTGACGGGCATATGATTGCGGTGGCGCCGCTTTATGCCAAGTCGCACAGTCAGGGCGAATATGTATTCGATCACAACTGGGCGCATGCCTATGAAAATGCCGGCGGGCGGTATTATCCGAAATTACAGGTGGCAGTGCCGTTTTCACCCGTAACAGGACGGCGGTTTCTGACGCGTCCGGGATTTGAGGCTGCGGGACAAGCAGCCTTGGTGCAAGGCATGGTGCAAGTGGCGTCGGACAATGAGGTATCGGGCGCGCATATCACCTTTTGCAGCGACGCAGAGGCGGCGGCGGGCCGCGAAATGGGCTTGTTGCACCGAACAGGGCAGCAGTTTCATTGGGTGAATGACGGCTACGGCAGTTTTGATGATTTTCTGGCGGCACTGAGTTCGCGCAAACGCAAGAACATCCGCAAGGAGCGCGCCACCGCACAGGCGTTTGGTGGTGAGATTATTGCTGTCACAGGCGGCGATATTGAGCCTCAACACTGGGACGCGATGTGGCAGTTTTATCAGGACACCGGCGCGCGCAAATGGGGCTCGCCTTATTTGACGCGGGCGTTTTTTGACATCGCGCATGACACCCTGCGCGACGACATTCTGATGGTTTTTGCAATGCGCGATGGCGTGCCTGTGGCCGGTGCCATGAACATGATCGGACGCGAGACGCTTTATGGGCGGTATTGGGGCTGTGGGGAGCATCATGCCTGCGTGCATTTCGAATTGTGCTACTATCAGGCGATTGATTGGGCGATTGCCAATGGGTTGAAGACCGTGGAAGCGGGCGCGCAGGGCGAACACAAGCTGGCGCGGGGGTACTTGCCGGTGGAGACCCATTCGCTGCATTGGATACGCGACGCGGGGTTTCGCGAGGCGATTGCCAACTATCTGGAAGCGGAGCGGGCAGCTGTCAGCGAAGAGATTGAGGTGTTGACCGGCTGGGGGCCATTTCGCAACGCACCACAGGAGGACCACGAATGAGCGAAGTATTGAGCGACGCGGCGCGGGACGCCGTCTTGGGGCCGCTGTTTGAGAGCGGCTGGCACATGGTTGAGGGTCGCGACGCGATCACCAAAACTTTCAAGTTTGGCAGTTTTGTGGAGGCGTTTGGCTGGATGACGCGGGCCGCGATGTGGGCGGAAAAATGGAACCACCATCCGGAGTGGTTCAACGTCTACAACCGCGTTGACGTGGTGCTGAGCACACATGATGTGGGCGGGCTTTCGGCGCTGGATGCCAAGCTGGCCCGCAAAATGGACGGGTTGGTCAACTAGGTCGTCCGCGTTTTGACGCGCGGACGACGCAAGTGGCGTAAGTTAAAGTGCGTCGAGGATGGTTTCACCGGCCGTGAAGGTACAGACGCCGCGCTCTTCTTCTTCGTTCAACAGGTCCACAACGCCGTCGGTTACGATCGCGGCAAAGCGGCGGGTGCGGTTGATGAAACCCACGGGAGGCGCGGAAAAATCCAGCCCCATGGCCACTGTCAGCGTGCCGTCCGGATCGGTGAGCATGGTCACGCCTGCCTCGGACGCGCCCATTGACTTGTCCCAGGCGTCCATGACCCAAGGGTCGTTTACCGACATACAGATCACCTCGTCGATGCCTTTGGCTTTGAGGGCGTCTGCGTTGCGCATAAAGCTTGGCAAATGCGCGGCAGAACAGGTCGAGGTATAGGCGCCGGGCAGGCCGAAAAGCACAATTTTGCGTCCCTTGGTGAGGCTTTCGAGAGCGACCGGTTCGGGACCGGCGTTGCCAAGTTTCATGAGGGTGCCCGAGGGCAATGTATCGCCAGCTGAAATTGTCATGGGAGGTGGTCTCTTTGTTTGCGTTTCCTGTGGATGGCGATATAGGCTCGCGGGCGGTTTAGGCAAATCAAATAAGGGAGAGTGACGTGACGCAGATTGTTGTGATCGGGGCCGGACAGGCCGGAGCGTCTTGTGTTGCAAAGCTGCGTTCAGGTGGGTTTAGCGGCAAGATCACTTTGATTGGCGAAGAACATGTACCGCCTTATCAGCGTCCGCCTTTGTCCAAGAAATACCTGTTGGGAGAGATGGACGTCGAACGGCTTTATCTGCGGCCCGAGAGTTACTATGGCGAGAACGCCATCGACCTGCATTTGAATGAAACCGTGACCGCGATTGACCGCGCCGACAAAGTGGTGATCGCAGGCGGGCAGCAGGTTTCCTATGACTCGCTGGTGCTGGCCACCGGATCGGTGCCACGGCGGTTGCCGCCAGCAATCGGTGGCGCGCTTGAGGGCGTTCATGTTGTGCGGACGTTGGCTGACGTAGACGGCATGGCGCCTGAGTTTGCCGAGGGGCGCAGCGCGCTGATCGTGGGCGGCGGTTACATCGGGTTGGAAGCCGCGGCGGTGGCGGCGTCCAAAGGGCTTAAGGTGACGTTGGTGGAAATGGAGGATCGCATCCTGCAAAGGGTCGCGGCGCCACAAACCAGCGACTATTTTCGCGATTTACACAGCGCACATGGCGTCGAGATCATCGAAGGTGTCGGGCTTGAGCGCCTGACCGGTGAGGGGCGCGTAAGCGGTGCTGATTTGAGTGACGGGCGCAGTCTGGATGTGGATTTTGTAATCGTTGGCGTGGGCATCGGGCCTGCGACGGCCTTGGCGGAGGCGGCAGGGCTTGAGATAGACAATGGTATCAAGACTGACGCGCAGGGACGGACTTCTGATCCGGATGTCTGGGCGGCGGGCGATTGCGCGTCTTTTCCGTATCGCGGCACCCGAATCCGGCTGGAAAGCGTGCCAAACGCGATTGATCAAGCCGAGGTGGTGGCCGAGAACATTATGGGGGCGGGCAAAGAATATGTCGCCAAGCCGTGGTTTTGGTCGGATCAGTATGATGTGAAGTTGCAGATTGCAGGTCTGAACACGGGATACGACCACGTGGTACGGCGTGACGGCGAAGGTGGGTCAGTGTCGTTCTGGTACTACCTGGGTGATGCGTTGCTGGCGGTGGACGCGATGAATGCGCCGCGCGATTACATGGTGGGCAAACGCTTGATTGAAAGCGGAAAATCTCCGGATGCGGCGGCGATTTCGAACCCTGATACAGATCTCAAGGCGCTGATGCGTGGCTAAGGAGCAGTCATGCGGATTATAGCAGGAGAGTTTCGCGGGGTGGCACTGGCGAGCGTGGGGAAAGGCGATGCAGGCGCGCACTTGCGGCCCACGACGGATCGCGTGCGCGAAAGCCTTTTCAACGTGCTTTTGGGCGGTAAATTTGGCAACCCGATCGAAGGTGCGCGGGTCCTTGACCTGTTTGCAGGGACCGGAGCGTTGGGGCTTGAGGCGTTGTCACGCGGGGCGGACCATGTGTGTTTTGTCGATGACGGGCGAAAGTCCGGTCAGTTGATCCGCGACAACATTCGCATCACGCGCGCCAAGCCGCGCACCCGGTTGATGGCGGCGGATGCAACCCGGCTACCAGAAAACACGGAGGCGCCTTTTGATTTGATCTTTCTCGATCCGCCTTATGGTAAGGGATTGGGAGAAACCGCGCTTGGGGCCGCATCCAAGGGCGGCTGGATAGACGACGCGGCGCTGGTTGTCTGGGAAGAAAGTACACCAAAACAGGCGCCAGTCGGGTTTTCGACTTTGGATCAGCGTCGGTATGGCGACACGCATGTGACCTTTTTGGAACCAGCGGATTAACGGCGCAGGGCGAGAGAGCAGGCTCGGATGGGTGGATTCCCGCACCGGAAGATCCGTTCTGAGCAAAGGGGGGCCCAAATTTGTTGAGAATTGACGTGCTGGTTGCGCGTGGTTTCGATTTGGATTGAGTGCGTTAGACCTCCGTTAACGCCATACTTTTTATGGTTTCGATAGCGGAAATTTATTTCGGAGCACTTATTATGATACTCAATCTCGAAGGCATTACGTTTCGACATATCATGCCCAATTCGTTCGGCACGGCAAATGACGGGGGCGAAATCGCTTCCTTTCAAAACGCGGGCGCCGATTTGAAAGACCTTTCCGGTTGGCAGGTGTGGGTCATACCCACAGGATCCGATGGGCCGGATCTTGGGCAAAACGGGCTGGCGCATGAGTTTGCAAAGGACACGTTTCTGGCGCCGTGCGAGCCGCTTTGGGTGGTGACCGAGTTGAGCCAGGACGAGTATTGGCGTGATGTCGCCGCGCAAGCCGAGATCGGGGAACACTCTGTGAGCGCAGGGCGGCAGGATCGCAACATCGAAAGCCCGGTCGCCCTTGTGAACCCGGGCACGGGTGAATACATCGTTTCCAGCATGGCTGAGGCATCTGGGGTATTCCACGATTTGCCAGGGTTCCCGGGGTCCTTCAAAATTGGCGAGATCGCTGGTGCATTGACGAAAAATAGGGTCGATGCGGGCTATGCCTATCAATACGACGTGGCCTGACAACGCAGCGGTTTACGTAGCGCGACGTGACAGAACACCTTGAGGGAACCCTTTTTATGGGGCGCAAACAAGGCAATTGGAACGGTGTGGAACGAACGTTCCGGTTCCGATTCAAGGCCACGCCAAGTGTTGGTCGCTGCGTTGGCCTTGATCAGATGCAGCGGTTTTGTTCAGCGGCGGGTCGGGTGAAAAATGCCGGTCGGGGATAGAGTAAAGATCTCAAACCCAGTCGCCGTCACTCCGATGGAGTGTTCAAACTGTGCGGAAAGTTTTTTGTCGCGCGTGACGGCGGTCCAGTCGTCTGCGAGCGTGAAAGTTTCCGGCCGACCCAGATTGATCATGGGTTCTATGGTGAAGAACATGCCCTCTTCCAGAACGGATTCTGTGCCGGGTTTGCCATAGTGCAGCACGTTGGGCTTTGAGTGGAACACCTGACCCAAACCATGGCCGCAGAAATCGCGCACGACCGACATCTTGTGGCTTTCGGCATAGCTTTGGATGGCGTGGCCAATGTCGCCAAACGTGTTGCCGGGCCTGACTGCCTCGATACCCTTCATGAGCGCGTCATGAGTGACATCAATCAGCTTTTTCGCGTGTTTCGATGGGGTTCCGGCAATGTACATGCGGCTGCTGTCGCCAAACCAGCCGTCAACAATTACCGTCACATCGATGTTCAGGATATCGCCATCCTGAAGGCTGTCGTTGGTGCGCCGTTTTTCGAGGTCTTTGGAGACGGTTTCGCCGGCGCTTTTGGGAATCGGCGCGCCGGGAATGCCGTGGCACACCACATGGTTTACTGAAATGCAGCTGGCGTGTTCATAGCCGCGGTAGCCGATTGTCGCGGATTTGGCGCCGGCGGCGTCGACTTTTTCCTCGATGATCCGATCGAGTTCGCGGGTGGATTGCCCCGGAAAGACATGTTCAGCGATCTCATCCAGAATGCGCGCTGTCAGCGCGCCGGCGGCGTGCATGCCGGCGAAGTCGGAAGAATCGTGGATGCGGATGCCGTCCTTGGTCTGGCGGGCCTTGCCGATCATCTTGTGGTGCTCCGTAAAAAAAGTGGGTCTGAGGCTATTTAAGGGCTCTTTGCGCAAAGAACCAGAGGCGGCGCAAAACGGGGGCTTTGCCCCCGTCACAAACAGGGTTTGTGACTCCCCCAGGATATTTGGTGCAAAAGGAAGATGACGGGAGGTTTTAGGCTCAAACCGCAAGTTTGAGCCACGCCCAACACATTGACGCGCAGCTTGCTGTGGGGGCAAAGAGGCGGGAGGGCATGGCGATCAGAGGTGACGTTTGAATGGCAAAGGGTCGCCAACCTCGATGGCGGTGGGTGTGATATTGCAGCTCAGGGCCATCACTTCGACGCCTGATGCGATGGCGGCGTCAAAGGCGGAGGCGTAGGTCGGGTCGATGTCTGAGGCAAGTGTGACGGTGTCCGCATCAGTGCGTTGCACAAGGTAAAGCATCATCGCGCGGTGGCCCTGTCCGATCATGGATTGCAGTTCGGCCAGATGTTTCGTGCCGCGCGCGGTGACGCTGTCAGGGAATTCGGCGAGGCCGGCCTGACGCGATAACGTGACGGATTTCACTTCGACATAGAGGTCGGGTTTTGTGTCATCGGTCAGTAGAAAGTCGATGCGGCTGTTCTCGCCGTATTTCACTTCGGGGCGCACATTTGGATATTCGGCGAGGGCAGCAATTTCGCGGTTCAGCAGCGTGCCTTTGAGGGCGCGGTTGGGCACCGAGGTATCGACGCCGGTGAAGTGGCCGTTTTCGTGATCCACCAGACGCCAGCCGTAGTTGAGCTTTTTCTTGGGATCATCATTGGGTTCCAGCCATATTTTCATACCCGGATCAGCCAGACCCATCATCGAGCCGGGGTTGGCGCAATGGGCCGTGATTTCAGACCCGTCCGCCAGACGGGCGTCCGCAAGGAAGCGTTTGTAGCGGCGGATCAGCACGGCGGGTACAAGGGGGGTGGAAAACTGCATGACCCCAGACGTATAGAGGGCTGTATCCTCTGGCAAGTGATGGAAACGGGAGTAGACGCTATGGCAAATCCGACGGCGGCAATGTTGGTGATTGGCGATGAGATCCTGTCAGGGCGCACGCGCGATGCGAATATGCATTTCCTTGCGGGCGAGTTGACCAAGTTGGGGATCAGTCTGAGTGAAGTGCGGATTGTGGCAGATGACACGCCGCAGATTGTGACGGCGTTGCAAGCGCTGAGCGCAGGGTACGACACCGTGTTCACGTCGGGCGGCATTGGGCCAACGCATGATGATATTACGGCTGATTGTGTCGCAGAGGCCTTTGGTCAAAGCATTGATGTGCGCGCTGATGCGGCCGCGTTGTTGCAGGCGCATTACGATGCCAGCGGGCAGGAGTTTAACACCGCGCGTCAACGCATGGCGCGCATTCCAGAGCATGCCACATTGATTGACAATCCGGTGTCGGTTGCACCCGGATTTACCGTGGGAAATGTGCACGTGATGGCGGGCGTGCCGATGGTGTTTCAAGCGATGGTCGCAAGCGTTTTGCCGACCCTCACGGGCGGCGCGCCTTTGTTGAGCCAGACGCTGCGGATTGATCGCGGTGAAGGTGATATTGCCGGACCCTTGGCCGAGTTGGCAGCGGAATTTGCCGATCTGTCGATTGGGTCTTATCCCTTTCAGAAAAACGGTGCGTTTGGGGCCAATATTGTCATTCGCGGCACGGACGGCGCGCGGGTTGATGCGGCGATCACGAAACTCGCGGGGATGTTTGCATGAACTTGCCTACGGTGCAGACGTTGTATGACGTGACCGAAGCAACCTGGCCGCCGGCAGACCGGTTTGACGTCGGGCCATTCACCATTCGCGACGGGCAAGGCGGCGGCAAGCGGGTTGAGGCTGCGACCGTCAACAGGGTCTTTGACGGGGCTGACATTGATGGCGCTGAGGCGGCGATGGAGGCCTTGGGTCAAGTCAAGCTGTTCATGATCCGTGACGGGGACGCCGCGCTGGATGCCGCATTGGCCGAAAGAGGCTATGGCGTGATTGATCCGGTGAATATCTACGCGGCATCTGCTGCTGACATCGCCACTGAACGCCCGCCGCGCACTGCGGCCATTCCGGGGTGGGAACCTCTGAAAGTTATGGAAGAGATATGGGCGTCGGGCGGCATTGGACCTGCGCGGATCGATGTGATGAAGCGCGCCAAGGAACCCAAGACCGGCTTCGTGTCACGATGGAACGACAAGCCCGCGGGCACGTCTTTTCTGGCGATGCACGAAGGTATCGGCATGGTGCACGCGGTTGAGATTTTGCCGTTTCAACGCCGCCAGGGCGTCGGGCGGTTTTTGATGCGCCGCGCCGCTTTTTGGGTGCTTGATCAAGGCGGGCATACGCTTTCTGTGATTTGCACCCAAGCCAATGACGGAGCTAACGGGCTCTACGCTTCCCTCGGCATGACGGTTGTGGGACAGTATCATTACAGACAAAAGACGACGGATTGAGGAGGAGAACTCATGTCGACACAGGGCAAACCAACGGCTTTGGACATTCCGATGGCGGACCCGCTGCCGCCGGAAACGCAGCGCTACTTCGAGATCTGTCAGGAAAAGCTGGGCATGGTGCCCAATGTGCTTCAGGCTTATGCGATTCACGTCGAAAAGCTGAACGCGTTCACGGCGCTTTATAACGACCTGATGCTGGGCGAGAGCGGGTTGAGCAAGCTGGAACGTGAGATGATCGCGGTGGCGGTGAGTTCGATCAACAAATGTTTTTACTGCCTTGTGGCGCATGGCGCCGCCGTGCGGCAGCTGTCAAATGATTCGATGCTGGGTGAGATGATGGTGATGAACTGGCGTGTGGCCGATTTGGATGTGCGGCAACGAGCGATGCTTTTGTTCTCCGAGAAAATGACCATGGCGAGCTACACCATCGAAGAGGCCGACCGCCAAGGGCTGCGCGATGTCGGGTTTTCGGATCGTGATATATGGGACATTGCCAATGTGGCCGGGTTTTACAACATGTCTAACCGGGTCGCTTCGGCGACCGACATGCGGCCCAATGACGAGTACCACGCGCTCGCGCGATGATATGGCGCGTCGCCATAGCACTGGCCCTTGGGGTCGGGCTGCCTGCGGCGGCGTTTGAACCTGCGTTGCCGGATGGCGCGCAGGCTGTGGCAACCGAGCCGGCAGAGTCACGGATTTATGCGCTGCCGACTGGCGCATACGAGGACGGGGCGGTTCCGGTGGATCGCGTGCCGGGCGAAGTGCGGCGCCGTAGCTGGCGGATCGCTAGCGGGTTTGACGGCACGGCGACTTTGGCGTCACGACTGGCGTCGCAGTTGCTTAAGGACGACTATGACATCGTGTTCTCGTGCGATGCTGCGGCCTGCGGGGGGTTTGATTTTCGGTTTGACGTCGAAGTCATGCTGCCGCCGCAGATGTTTGTTGATTTGTCAGACTATGTGTTCCTGTCCGCGTTAAAATCGTCGGATGCGAGGCTGCACGCGGTGGGTGTCATGATTAGCCGAACCGCTGAGGCCGGTATGGTTCAGGTGATTGACGTCGGCCCCTCTAAGGAGATTTTGCGCGGGCGGCCAAAGCTGCGGCCGGGATCTGTGCCCGATCAACAGACACTCCCGCAGGCGTCGACAGGGGCCTATGCTTTGGAAACTGTCGGGTACAAAACGTTACGCGATCTGGAATTTGAAACAGGGTCTTCGCAACTTGGAGCAGGGCCGTTTGGCTCGCTCAGCGAGTTGGCGACGTTTTTGAATGCAGACGCGGGTCGGCGCGTTGCTTTGGTCGGGCATACCGATGCCGAGGGCGGTCTGGACGTGAATATCGAGATTTCGCGCAAGCGGGCGGTCGCAGTCATGCAGCGGTTGATTGAAGCGCATGGTGTCGCCAAGGAACAGCTTGAGGCGCAGGGTGTCGGGTATTTGGCGCCAGTGGCCTCAAATCAAACCGACGCCGGGCGTACAGCCAATCGGCGGGTTGAAGTGGTTTTGTTGAATACGGAGTGAGGGGGCCGCAGTGTCCCGCAGTTTTGCGGACAAAAAAGACCCGGGTCATGCAGAAACCCGGGTCGCAGGTGCTTTCGCGGTGAAAGCCAGGGAATTTCGGTGTAGTGAATGCTGTTACCAGACGCTGGGGCCTTTTTCGGCAAACGCGTGCACCAAGAAGTCTATGAAAGCGCGCACTTTGGGCTGGGTAAAGCGGCCGGGTGGGTAAACCGCATAGATGCCTTGGGTTTCCATGGGCAGGTCCGGGATCGCGTCCATCACCAAGCCTTGGTCCAGCGCATCTGCGTAGAGGAAGCTGGGCAGATAAGCGATGCCGAGACCGGACACAGCCGCGTTCAACAGGGATTGGCCGTCATTCACCGAAAGCCAGCCGGCTGTGCGAACCTGACGTTTTTCACCAGAA
The DNA here is from genome assembly GCF_001292625.1 of Shimia sp. SK013. Classification (GTDB taxonomy): domain Bacteria; phylum Pseudomonadota; class Alphaproteobacteria; order Rhodobacterales; family Rhodobacteraceae; genus Shimia. The sequence goes on along the minus strand of NZ_LAJH01000013.1, from coordinate 23,813 downwards.
GGTGCGGTCAGTTTCCAGACAGCGCCGTTGGATTGGCTCGAATAGTGCAACAGCTTGTGATCGTTCAGATCGTCGATCTTCTCGGGGCGGCCGTATTTTTCGAAATAGGCCGGCGAGGCGATCATACGTTTGGTGGTTTCCGTCAACTTTCGGGCCCGCAGGGTGCTGTCTTCCAGCTCGCCAATGCGGATCGCCATGTCAAAACCTTCGGAGATCAGCTCAACGTAGCGGTTGTTGAGCACCATGTTCACGGTGATTTCCGGGAATTCAGATAGAAATTCGCCCAACACCGGAGATAGGTGGTTCACGCCAAAATCGGTGGCCACTGAGATGCGCAGCAGGCCCGAGGGCGCCGATTGCATAGAGGTGACCAGCGCGTCGGCCTCACCCGCGTCATTCAGAACGCGGCGGGCGCGATCGTAGTAAGCCAAACCAATTTCGGTTGGGCTGACACGGCGTGTGGTGCGGTTCAACAGGCGGGCGCCAAGGCGGGCCTCAAGGCTAGAAACGTGTTTGGACACCGCGGATTTGGAGATGCCCATTTTGCGGGCTGCATCCGTAAATCCACCTTGGTCCACCACTGTGGCAAAAGCTTCCATTTCAGTCAGGCGGTCCATCCACTCGTCCTTTTCTCGTCGTTGGGGACAAGGAATGACGCCCAAATCAGGCAGGATGAGGGCAAAGGGCAGACAATATCTGGATTTTGTCGGGGATCGTTTGCGGCAAGGAAACAGAGAAACAGTGATTGTTTCGCTGGAAACGGTGGGGAAAGAGACAAAAAGGGCGCCATGTTTGGCGCCCTCTTGTTACTTAAGGTGTGCGATCAGAGCGCGGCTGCGAGACGTGTACCCTGGTTGATGGCGCGTTTGGCGTCGAGTTCAGAGGCCACGTCGGCGCCGCCGATCACGTGACAGGTCACGCCTTCGGCCTCTAGTGCGTCGGCCAGCGAGCGGTTGGGCAGCTGACCTGCGCAGATCACCACATTGTCTACATCCAGCACGCGCGGGTTCTCGCGCGCTTCCCCAAAGGAGATGTGCAGACCGTCGTCGTCGATCCTTTCATAGTTCACGCCTCCCAGCATTTCGACGTTCTTCATCTTAAGTGCTGCGCGATGGATCCAGCCAGTGGTTTTGCCCAGACCCTTGCCAAGCGCTTTGGCTTTGCGCTGCAAAAGGATAACCTGACGCGCTGCGGCATGTGGTTGCGGACCTTCGGGGGCCAGACCGCCGCGATGGGTTTCAGGATCGGAGACGCCCCATTCGACCATCCATTCTGGCAGGTTCTCTGTCAGGCTTTCGCCTTCGTGCACCAAGAATTCCGACACATCAAAGCCGATGCCACCCGCGCCTATCACGGCGACTTTCTTGCCCACAGGTTTCTTGTGGCGCAGCACATCGAGATAGCTCAACACCTCGGGGCGATCCTGACCGGGAATTCCGGGGTCGCGCGGAACGATGCCTGTGGCGATGATCACTTCGTCAAAGCCCGCCAGCGCATTGGCGGTGGCTTCGGTGTTGAGTTGCACGATGATGCCAAGATCAGCGATCATGACCTCGTACCAGTCGACCAGACCAAAGAATTCCTCTTTGCCCGGCACCTGTTTGGCCACATTCAGTTGACCGCCAAGTTTATCGGCGCGGTCGATCAGCGTGACCTTGTGACCACGTTGAGCCGCGGTCATGGCAGCGGACAGGCCAGCAGGGCCAGCACCGACGACGGCGATGGATTTGACATCCTCAGTTGCCAGAATCGGCAAGTCGGTTTCATGGCAGGCGCGCGGGTTGACCAGACAAGACGTCAGCTTGCCGCCAAATGTGTGGTCCAGACAGGCTTGGTTGCAGCCAATGCAAGGCGCGATGGTGTTGCCTTTTCCTTCGGCGGCTTTGTTGACAAAGTCGGAATCCGCAAGGAACGGACGCGCCATCGAGATCATGTCGGCGCAACCTTCGGCCAGCACATCCTCGGCCACTTCGGGCGTGTTGATGCGGTTGGAGGTGATTACCGGAATGCCGACTTTGCCCATCAGCTTCTTGGTCACCCAGGCGAACGCACGGCGCGGCACGGAGGTGGCGATGGTCGGCACGCGGGCCTCGTGCCAGCCGATGCCGGTGTTGATGATGGTGGCGCCGGCTTTCTCGACTTCTTGTGCCAGTTGCACCACTTCTTCGTGGGTCGAGCCATTGGGCACCAGATCGATCATCGACAGGCGGTAGATGATGATGAAGTCCGCGCCTACGGCCTCGCGGCAGCGACGCACCACTTCGATGGGCAGGCGGATGCGGTTTTCATACGACCCGCCCCAGCGGTCTTCGCGCTTGTTGGTGTGGGTGACGATGAACTGGTTCAGGAAGTACCCTTCCGAGCCCATGATCTCGACGCCGTCATAGCCAGCCTCGCGGGCACGCACGGTGGCAGTGACAAAATCCTGGATTTGTTTTTCGAGGCCGTCTTCGTCCAGCTCTTTGGGCGGGAAGGGAGAGATCGGCGATTTGATTGCAGACGCCGACACACATTCGGGGCCATAGGCATATCGGCCTGCGTGCAGGATTTGCATCGCGATTTTGCCGCCACCGTCGTGCACACGGTCGGTGATGATCTTATGATTGGCGATGTCTTGGTCGTTAAACAAACCGGCCGCGCCGGGGAAAACGCCGCCTTCTTTGGACGGGGCCATGCCGCCTGTGACAATCAGGCCAACTCCGCCACGGGCACGCTCACCATAGAATTCAGCGACGCGGTTCCAGTCTTTGGTCTCTTCAAGACCGGTGTGCATCGATCCCATCAGAACGCGGTTTTTCAGCGTGGTGAAGCCAAGGTCGAGCGGGGCCAGCATATGCGGGTATTGGGTCATGGGTGTGTCTCCTCAGGGGCGCCCGCGCGCAAGACTGCGTGGGTGCTTTATGCTTTACCAAAACGTAAAGCGGGACCTCTGTCATCTTGAACGCCGCGTCATGAGACCCAGCGTCACAAGAGACAGACACCTCTCCGCATTGATTGGCACACAAAGTCCGCGCGCTTCCTGGCCCTGTTTTGGCTTTCTGTTCAGCAAATACCTCGGGGTGGTGCCAGCTTGCTGGTTCCAAGGGGCAGAGCCCCTCAAAACGAGGAAAGGCTCAAGGCGCGGCCTTGAGCCACGCCCAACGCCGCGCGTCGTCGTCAGACGTCAAGCGGAGGCGGGAGCGCCGCCGTTTGCGGAGGCGTTAGCGCAGGATCTCACCGGCGCGGTTGTCCACCACAAACGGGGTTTCGAAATAGGCAAATGTCGGACGGCTGCCATACAGCGTTTCCGCCGTGTCACACCATGCACTGTCGTGGGCGCTCTCTGCCGCGGCACGGGTGGCCCAGAGATAAACACCACCGCCACGATTTGCGCCGGCGTCATAAAGGTACTGTTTGCGTATCAGGTCCGGGTGTCCTTGCCAGCGCGCGACAGTTTGCTCAAAAAGCGCAAGCACAGTGTCGCGCGGCATGTCCGCGGGCAAGTCAAAGCTGACGATCTCGGTGATCATCGACCCCTCACATGGTTTCGACACAGTGGCGGCGGAACGCGCGTTTGAGCATGTCGAGTTCGGCGCGCAACAGATCAATTTCTGCTCGCAAATCATCTGCCAGAGCCTCGCCCGCGATAAAGGTGATTTTTTCCAGCCGCTCACCGTTGGCGGCGTTTTCGATCAGGATCGTGTGGGTGCCATCTGACAGGCTTTCGTGCGGCAGCGGAATGCGCAGCGCCCATTTGCCATCGTCGCCTGCCGCACTCAACACCACGCCGGGGACGGCTTTCTCAAGGTATGTCACCTCGACCGCGGGCTCAGGGCCAGTGCCGCCTTCATAGTGCAGCATGCCCTCCCAGTTGCCTTCAAACAGCCGGGTCTTTGTCAGGATCAATAGGCTCATACTCAGACTCCTAAGGCTGCGTCAAAATTCGGCGCGGGGGCGGCGGCTAAAGGTCAGGTCCCGCAGAATGACTTGATTCATTTCGGGCCCTTCAAAAATCAGGTCGATCCACATTTTTTCGACCCGCTTTTCATTGAGGTTGGAGTAAGCGAGGTCAAATTCCACACGGATGTCTTCGGCCTGAAGCGGCAGCTCGCGCACGATTTGTTCCGTGTTGGGGCCGTGGCGAATGTTGAGGCGTGCAAAGATTTCCAGAGGTTTTTCCATCTCGACGATGGTGTCCATGCGGATGACGTGGCTGCGCAGCAAGCCTTCGACTGCCTCGGTGGGCATGTCCACGACCAGAGACAAAAACGAGCCGTCAAAGCGGAAAACATCCATGCGCAGGCCAAAAGGGGCGAGGTCTTTCTCGTGGGTGTTCCTAAGCTGGCGCAGGGTGAGTTCGGAAATTCGGCAATCGTGAAACAGCGTGACCTCTTCGCCGAGCTTTTCCTTGTTCTCCACTGCGGCGCGGCCTTTGACCGGGATCGGTTCCCGCCAGAGGGCGGGCCGCCATGACCAGTCGGTGCCATGGGGTTTGGGAAAGGCGTTAGAGCCGATGATTGGCAGCGCCAGACGGCTTTCGCTCACCGAGATCAACGTATCCAAATGCTGGCGCAATCCTCGGGCGCGGCGACGCTGTTGGCGCAGAGCAGGCAGTTCGGTCTCGGCGGCCTTACGCGCGTTCTTGGCCCAATAGCGGGCTTGCCCCCATTGATAAATGCGTTCGATCAATCCGCCCGTGCGCGCCATGCTGTTCTGCGTGTCCTCAATTGTTTCTGAAGGCGAAACAATCCGGCCTCCGTTTTTACCTGTCTACCTAAATGGATGACGTGAGACAAACCTGCATTGCACTTAAACCGTCTTAAAGGCAGAAAAATTTCGGAATAACCGAACGCAGCAGTAGGCAGGCCTCTCACAATCGCCTAGGAAAAAGACATGAAGCCTTACGCAGCATTTGATGGACTTGTGGCCCCGGCCCGCGCGCGTCGCGGGTTATTGCGGCTTTGCACCGGAGTGGCGATCACCATTGCGCTCTATCTCGCATTTTTGCTGATGTGGGTGGTGTTCGCGGCCTCTATCTTGCCGGTTGAGCCTGACATTGACGCGATATTGCGCGGCGGGACGGTGTTGCACATGGTCATCCTGATGAGCGGATTTGGCACGCTTATTCTGGCGCTGAAGATGGTGATCGGGGTGCTGCACAAACGCGATCTGGCCAGCCTGGTCGGACCTAAATCCTTGGCGATGGCTCAGGCGTGGCGGGTGGGCAAGTACTGTCTGTTGCTTGGGGCGGTCCTGTTTTTGGTCCCCTATCCCGGAGACGGGACGGTGACGCAGGTTATGCCATTGGGAAAATGGCTGGCTTTGCTGCCGCTGTCGCTGGTGTTGTTGGCCATCCAATGCAGCGCCGAGGAGTTGGTATTCCGCGGCTATCTGCAAAGTCAATTGGCCGCTGAAAGCCGGTCACCGCTGGTCTGGATGGGTGTGCCAAGTGTGCTGTTCGGCCTGCTGCATTATTCGCCGGAAATTTATGGCGATACGGCCGTGTTGGTGGCGCTTTGGGCGACGGCGTTTGGTGTCATGATGGCAGATATCACCGCGCGGGCTGGTACCTTGGGGCCGGCGATTGCGATTCACATGCTGAATAACTTTATGTCGCTCAGCGTGATCGGGTTCAAAGACGAGCTTGGCGGGCTGGCACTGTATCATTTGCCCTATGGGCCCGGAAATGCCGAGGTCATGGGGGCCATGATGCCTTTGGAGTTCCTGAGCATGGTGTGTTTGTGGCTGACTGCACGGATTGCCCTGCGACGCTGATTGCAATTCGCGTCGGGGCATCCTATTTCATGCCCCAACGTTATCAGAGGGCCTGATCGCATGAACTGGATCACCAACTATGTCCGTCCGCGGATCAACTCGATTTTCTCGCGCCGCGAGACGCCGGACAATCTTTGGACCAAATGTGACGACTGCGGCACGATGCTGTTTCACCGTGAATTGTCAGGTAACCAGAACGTCTGTACGCAATGTGGCCATCACATGCACATTACCCCGCGGGCGCGGTTTGAAGCGCTGTTTGACGGCGGCGTGTTCGTGGAGGTGGATGTGCCGGAGCCGGTGACCGATCCGTTGCAGTTCCGTGACAGCAAGAAATATCCCGAGCGTATGAAAACGGCGCAAAAGAACACCGGCGAAAAAGAAGCCATGCTGGTGGCCGAAGGCGAAATGGGCCGCACACCGATCGTGGCGGCGGCGCAGGATTTCTCTTTCATGGGCGGATCCATGGGCATGTATGTCGGCAACGCCATTATCGCTGCGGCCGAGCGTGCGGTGGAATTGAAACGCCCGATGGTTCTGTTTTCAGCCGCAGGCGGCGCGCGGATGCAGGAGGGCATTCTGTCCTTGATGCAGATGCCGCGCACGACGGTTGCCGTTCAGATGCTGAAAGAAGCGGGCCTGCCGTATATCGTTGTGTTGACCCACCCGACAACCGGCGGCGTGACCGCGTCTTATGCGATGCTGGGTGACGTGCATATTTCCGAACCCAACGCGTTGATCTGTTTTGCCGGCCCACGGGTGATCGAGCAAACCATCCGCGAGAAGCTTCCGGAAGGGTTCCAACGGGCGGAATATCTGCTGGATCACGGGATGCTTGATCGGGTGATTGACCGTACCAAGATGAAAGACGAGCTGGTCACCATCATCCGTATGTTGATGGGGCTGACTCCAGCCGTCAAAGGCGATCTGCCGTCACCTGAGATGGTAGAAGACGGAGCAGACGAGGCTGAGGCCGAAGCGCCGAAAGCTGACGCGGAAAAGAAAGCGCCTGAAGCGAAGGCATAAAGGCGGCGTTGCCCCTGAGGGGGGGCGCCTGTGTTGCAGCCGTGCGAAAAAGAGTGGGCAATGACTGAAAACACCTCCGACGCCATTTTGGCGCGCATGTTGGCACTGCATCCCAAGATCATTGATCTGACGTTGGATCGGATGTGGCGGCTGCTTGGCGCGCTGGATCATCCAGAGCGCAAAATGCCGCCGGTGATCCATCTGGCCGGCACCAATGGCAAAGGCAGCACGCAGGCGATGATCCGCGCTGGATTGGAAGGCGCAGGCAAGCGGGTGCATGCCTACACCAGCCCGCATCTGGCGCGGTTTCATGAGCGCATCCGGCTGGCAGGTACGCTGATTGACGAGGCACATCTGACCGACGTGCTGGACGAGTGCTGGGACGCCAACAATCGCGAGAACATCACCTATTTTGAGATCACTACCTGTGCTGGGTTGCTGGCGTTTGCCCGCAACACAGCGGATTACACGTTGCTTGAAGTTGGCCTCGGCGGGCGGCTGGACGCGACCAATGTGATTGATGCGCCCAAGCTCACGGTGATCACACCGATCAGCAAGGATCACGAGCAATTTCTTGGCGACACCGTGGCCAAGATTGCCGCCGAGAAAGCGGGTATTATCAAGCACGGTGTGCCGGTGATTGTGGGACCGCAGCCGGATGAGGCGATGGATGTGATCGAGGCGACAGCGGCGAAGTTGGGCGCGCCACTGATTGCTTATGGTCAACAGTGGCACGTGTGGGAAGAGCGCGGGCGTCTGGTGTTTCAGGATGAAACCGGCCTTTTGGATCTGCCATTGCCAGCCCTGCCGGGCGCGCATCAAATCCAGAACGCGGGCGCGGCAATTGCGGCGTTGCGCCATCTTGGCTGCGATGAGGCCGCTTGTGAGGCAGCAATGCGCGATGTGTTTTGGCCTGCGCGGATGATGCGGATGCGGGAAGGACCATTGGTTGAGGCCGCGCCGGAGGCGGAGTTGTGGCTGGATGGCGGGCACAATGCGGCGGCCGGTGAGGCACTTGGCGCACATCTGGCGAGTTTGCCCAAACGCCCGACCTTTTTGATTTGCGGCATGCTGAACACAAAAGACGTTGGCGGGTATATGGCGCCTTTGGCAGCGCAGGCCGAGGCGTTGCACGCGGTGTCCATTCCCGGAGAGGCGGCCACGCTGAGCGCTGCGGAAACGGCGGCGGCTGCCCGAGCGGCAGGATTGGCGGCGCAGGAAGCGGACAGCGTCGAGGCGGCTTTGGCTGCCATTGTTGCGCAAAACCCAAACGCGCGGGTGCTGATTTGTGGGTCGCTGTATCTGGCGGGGCATGTGCTGCGGTCCAACGGCTGAGCGGCTGACAAATTGCGCGGGCGATTCGTCCATTTTTATCCAGTGCGATTCGTTTTTGCGAATCACCCAGTTGACTGATTCGAATCGGTGGCGCTATAGTCCTTCCAACGCGGGTTTTCCGAAGCAAAAAATCAAAATGCGGAAAACCTCGGACTTATCGGGACAGGCAGGCAAGAAAACGGGGGGCATCAGGCCCCCCGAAAATTTTTGGGGCCAGATCCGCGCGGCGTGGCTGGACAACCTTGGCCCACGGGGCAACCTCCACTAACGTAGTCAAATTGAGAGCAAGTTATTGCAGGAGTCCCGCATGGACGCGGATTTTGCCATTGTCGGAGGGGGAATTGTCGGCCTGTCAGTGGCATTGGGTCTGCTTGACGCGGGTCAGAGCGTCGTCGTGCTGGACGGCAGCGATGCAGACCCCAAGGCGAGCCGCGGCAATTTCGGGCTGATCTGGTTGCAGGGCAAAGGCGTTCACGAGCCAAGATACGCACGGTGGAGCAAAGAGAGTGCCGACTTGTGGCCTGGTTTTGCCGCCAATTTGAAAGAAGCCAGTGGCGTCGACGTGGGATTGCGTCAGGACGGTGGCTTGGACCTGCATTTCAACGACGACAGCCTTGCAGACGCGGTGACCGAACATGAGGCGCTGCAGGCTGAGTTGGGTGCGGATTATCCATTTGAGATATTGAGCCCCGAGACATTGAGCATCGAGGAGCCCGAAATCGGCCCCAAAGTGACAAGCGCAATTTTGCACCATGGCGACGGGCATGTGGATCCGCTGGCGTTGATCACGGCGCTTTCGGGCGCGGTGGTGGCGCAAGGAGGGCGCATCATCGGGGCCACGTCGGTCAGCGATATTGCGGCACGCGCGGGAGCAGAGGAGGGGTTTCGTTTGACGTGTGCGGATGGCGCGGAAATTCAGGCGGCCAAGGTTGTCTTGGCGGCCGGATTGGGATCGGCGCAGTTGGGGCCAAGTCTGGGTTTTGCCGCGCCCTTGCGCCCGGAACGTGGTCAGATCCTGATCACTGAAAAGTTGCCGCCGTTGATCCGACGGCCATCGCTGATTGCCCGTCAGGACCGCGCGGGTGGTATCCAGATCGGGGCCACGAATGAAGACGTCGGAATGGACCGGCGAGTTACGCTGGACGGGATGGCGAAACTGGCAGCCGAGGCGGTGGACGCTTATCCGGTTTTGGCCCGCGCGCAGGTATTGCGGGCTTGGGGGGCCTTGCGGGTGATGTCGCCGGACGGGTTGCCGATCTATCAGGAAAGCCCGACTTGTCCGGGTGCGTTTCTAATCAGCTGTCACAGCGGCGTAACTTTGGCGGCGGTTCACGCGACATCGCTGCCATCGTGGCTTTTGCGGCGCGATTATGCGCCTGACTTGGAGGTGTTCGGTGAAACCCGGTTTGCGGCTTAAATCTTTGATACCGGATGCGCCAATGGTTGAGGTGCAATTCGCCGGGGAACCCTTGATGTTACCTGAGGGTGACACCCTTGCGGCGGCGCTGTTGGCGGCCGGGATCGATGGGTTCCGGCAAACCCCGTTTCAAGGGGTGGCGCGGGCGCCCTATTGCATGATGGGCATCTGTTTTGATTGCCTGCTTGAGGTGGACGGTGTGTCACAGCAATCCTGTATGGTTCAAGTGCGGGCTGGCATGGACGTGCGTCCGGCGCGGCAGCGGTGGGAGGGCCCGTATGCATCGCTTTGATCTGGCCATTGTTGGCGCTGGACCGGCCGGTATGGCGGCGGCGCGCGAAGCGGCCGAAGCGGGGTTGAAGGTTGCGTTGGTGGACGAGCAGCCGCGCGCCGGTGGGCAGATTTATCGAAACTTGGGTCGCGCAGCGAAGACCTATGGTGCGCAGCTAGGCAAAGAGTATCTCCGTGGGGTGCCGTTGGTAGATGGCATTAACCACGAGGCGATCACCCACTTTTCGGGCCATTCGGTTTGGGCAATCGAGAAAGGGCAGCTGGCGTTGAATTCGCCGGAAGGAGCACGTCAGATCGGGGCGCGCAGCGTGCTTTTGGCGACTGGCGCGATTGAGCGCCCGATGCCTGTACCGGGCTGGACGCTGCCCGGAGTGATGGCCGCCGGAGCGGCGCAGATCATGCTTAAGCAATCGGGTTTGGCGGTTGAGAATGCGGTGCTCGTGGGCTCAGGACCATTGTTGCATTTGGTGGCGGTGCAACTTTTGCGCGCGGGGGCACCACCTGTGGCCCTGGTCGAGACCCGCCAGCGCCGGGATTCGCGGCGGGCGCTATTGATGTGGCGCTTGATGTTGCGGGCGGGGCGGTATGTTCAGCGCAGCCTTGCCGACCTTAACGAGCTGCGCAACGCAGGTATTCCTCGCTATATGGCGAGCGCGAATATTGCGCTTTTGGGGGAACGGCGTGTGGACACGGTGAGTTTTTCCAGTGGCGGGCGGCGGCGGGAGTTGAGCTGTGATGCAGCGCTGCTGCATCACGGGGTTGTGCCGCATGTGCAGGCCAGCCGCGCGGCTGGTGTGCCGCATATCTGGAGCGCGACAATCCAAGCGCATGTGCCTGTTTGCGACAGCTGGGGCCGCACCGAGGTGCCACGCGTCTGGGTGGCCGGTGACGGTGTCTGGATCGGGGGCGCGCGGGCGGCGGAACTGTCAGGACGGATTGCGGCGTTGGCGATTGCCCACGACTTGGGGTTTGTGCATAGCCCGGAACGGGATCGCCGCACGTCGGGGTGGATCGAAGAGCGGGATTTCGAGTTGAGTTTGCGGCCGTTGATCGAAAAGGCGTTCCCGCCTTACGCGGCCGCGCTGGCTCCGGCGGACAACGTCACGGTGTGCCGGTGCGAAGAAATCAGCGCGGGTGAGGTGCGACAAGCAGTTCGGGACGGTGCGACGGGGATCAACCACGTCAAAGTAAGCACGCGTGCTGGAATGGGTCGGTGTCAGGGGCGCATGTGCGCTGCCGCATTGGCGCGTATTGTTGTGCAGGAAAGCGATGCCAAGATAGACGAGATCGGCACGCTTAACGCACGACCGCCGATCAAGCCCGTGACCCTTGGTGCGCTGGCCGGCATGGCGCGCCAGGCGCAGAGGCCAGAGGATGATTGACCAGCTTTTGACAGTGATGTTTCTCCTGACTGTGATTGCCACTGCAGTGATGGCGGCGTCGGCAGCAATTCAGGGCGCGCGGCTGGAGTTGGACCTGTTTGGTGCAACTGTCATTGCGGTGGCGACTGCGGTTGGCGGCGGCACTTTGCGGGATATGTTGTTGGGGCGCGTGCCGGTGTTCTGGATCACCGACCTAACCTATCTGTACTCTGCAGTGCCGGTGGCGGTGGTGACATACTTTGTGGCCACGCGATTGCCGGCGGGAAATGGCAAGCGTTTGAAATTGTTGATGCAATTTGATGCTGTAGGATTGGCGCTGTTCACGTTGGTGGGCGTGCGCGTGGCGCAAGAGATGCAAACCCATGTCGTGATTGCCGTTGTCATTGGTGTGATCACCGGAACCGTTGGCGGCATGATCCGCGATGTGCTGTGCAATGTGACGCCGTCGGTGTTGAAAGAAGACCTTTATGCCACGATCTCGTTGGTGGGTGGGGTAACCTACCTAATTTTGGACAAGTGGGTCGGGGAAGAAATCGCCGTGGGGGTCGGTTTTCTGGGTATGTTGATTGTGCGGCTGATCGTGATTGCACGGACCGACATGAAAGCCGAAAGCGCGCTGGACGGGTGAGGGGCAGAAATCCCTAGAATATTCTGCGCGTTGCGGCAAAGCTGGCGACAGAGATCGTTGGGAGAGCGCAGCCATGCAGCATGTCACAGAGTTTCCGTTTGAAATCGAGGAAGAGCCTCATGTCTGGATCCCGATGCCAGACGGCGTTCGCTTGTCGGCGCGCATCTGGCGGCCCAAAGGCGCGGGAGCGGTGCCCGCCGTTTTGGAATACCTGCCTTATCGCAAACGCGACAGCACCGCCGAGCGCGATGCGTTGACCCATCCTTATATGGCGGGACATGGTTATGCCTGCGTGCGGGTAGATATGCGCGGCACCGGTGACAGCGAAGGATTGTTTGACGACGAATATTCCGAACAGGAGCTGGCAGACGGTGTGGCGGTCATTGACTGGCTGGCGGCGCAGGCCTGGTGTTCGGGCACGGTTGGGATGATGGGCATCAGCTGGGGCGGCTTTAACGGCCTGCAGATTGCGGCGCTGCGCCCCGAGCCGCTTAAGGCCGTTGTGTCGATTTGCTCAACCGTGGACCGATATGCCGACGACATCCATTACAAAGGCGGCATCATGTTGGGTGAAAATCCGGCGTGGGCTGCAACTGTGTTGGGGTGGTTCGCGCTGCCACCGGATCCGGAGATCGTGCGCGAAGGCGCGATGGATATGTGGCAAGAACGATTGGACGACACACCGTTTCTTGCAGGGCGCTGGGCGGAGCATCAGTTGCGGGATGATTATTGGAAACACGGGTCGGTTTGCGAGGACTACAGCGCGATCACTGCCGCCGTTCTTAGTGTGGGTGGATGGCATGACGGCTATCGCAACACGATTGCCCATTTGGTGGAAAACCTTGATGCGCCGGTCAAAGGGCTGATCGGGCCGTGGAACCACAAGTATCCGCATTTTGCGGTGCCGGAACCGCGGATAGATTTTCTCGGCGAGATGCTGCGGTGGTGGGATCGCTGGCTCAAAGGGATCGAGAACGGCGCTGAAGACTTACCGGATATGCGGCTTTGGGTGATGGACAGCGTGCCGCCGAAATTGAGCTATGACCGTCGGCCCGGGCGCTGGGTGGCGCTGGACGATTGGTCGGCGCGACCCCAGCCGGAGGTTTTGCATTTCAACGCTGAGGCCTTGGCGGCAGAGGCTGGGCCGGTAGGGCGCCAAGCCTATCCGGCGCTTGCGTGTGGACAGGCGGCGGGCGAATTCTTTCCCTTTGGCTTTGGCCCTGGAGAATTGCCGGATGATCAGCGTTTGGATGACGCTCTGAGCCTGTGTTTTGACGGAGCTGTGGTGCAACAGGCCTGCGATATCGTCGGTTCACCAACTGTAAACCTACGTCTGGCGAGCGACCAGCCGCGCGCGCAAGTGGCGGTGCGGCTATGTGATGTGGCGCCGGATGGCAGCAGCGCTTTGATCTGCCACGGATTTTTGAACCTGCGCCATCGCGCTGGGCATGAGACAGCTGTCGACATGCCTGTGGGCGACATGGTGGATGTGTCGGTTGTGTTGGATCAGTGCGGCTATCGGTTGCCGGTTGGACACAAGCTGCGGGTGGCGATTTCGACCAGCTATTGGCCGTTCGTGTGGCCAGAGGCGAAACCCGTTACCCTGCTGGTGGACAGTGGCACGCTGGAGTTGCCTGTTTTGCCTGAGGGCATGGGCGAAGGGTGGGCTTTTGATCCGCCAAAAGCGGCCCCCAAGCGCGCGACGCGCATGTTAAGCGACGGTTCTGAAGCCAAGCGGGTGATCCGGGATGCCTCTGATCGCAGCGTGACACTTGAAATTGCAAGCGACACCGGCATCGAAGAGGATCTTTCGACAGGGCTGTCGCATCGGATCAAACATCAGGAACGGTTTACCATTCAAGAGGACGACGCGTCTTCGGCGGTGGCGGATTTTCGGTGGGAGCGACGCATGGCGCGCGGCGGTTGGGCAGTGACCGTTGAGGCCCATGTGACCATGACCGGTCTGGACGACTGTTTCGAAGTGTCTGCCAGCCTGCGCACCTCGGGGGAGGGGGATCTTGCCTTCTACAAAGAATGGAATGCGCAGATCCCGCGCCTCTGAGCGGCGGCGATCGCGCTCCGTCGTTTTTCGGGAATGTCCTATCAGATTTTCTCGTGTAACGAGAAAATTCCTGATTACGTCGTGTTAGGGTCGCCAAAGTCGAAAACCGACACTACTGTCGGAATTAGAACATGATGCGCCGGTTTTAGGGGGATGGCGAAGGGTGAGTTCAGCGTCGGAAACGACGCGGCGAAAATCTTGGCCGACCATTTAACTTTTTCCTTGCTTTGTACCGCGGGCGAACCGCAGCATGTAAAAAAACAAGAATTCAATAGGGAGTATAACTATGAATGATGAACTGAAATATCTCAGTCGCCGTGCTGCGACGGGTCTGCTGACCCGCCGTGAATTTGTCGGCCGTGCCGGCGCATTGGGTCTGACAGCTGCTGCTGCGACGACCATGATGTCCAGTGCTGTTATGGCTGCAGGTCCGCAAAAGGGCGGCACATTGCGCATGGGTCTGCAGGGTGGTTCGACCACTGACAGCCTTGATCCGGCGCTGGCAACCAACCAGGTTGCGCTGATGCTGATCCGCCTTTGGGGTGAGCCGCTGGTTGAGCTGGCTGACGATGGTGGCATCGACGGCAAAGTGGCCGAAAGCTACGAAGCCAGCGCCGACGCCAAGACATGGACCTTCACTGTGCGTCAGGGTCTTACCTTCTCCAACGGTCAGGACGTGACCGCGGCAGATGTTGCAGAGACTCTGGATCGTCATGCTGGTGAAGACACCAAGTCCGGCGCGCTAGGCCTGCTGCGCGACATCAAAGATGTGCGCACCGACGGTCGCAACGTGATCATCGAGCTGAACAATGCCAACGCCGACCTGCCTTATCTGATGGCGGACTATCACCTGATCGTACAGCCGGGTGGCGGCAAGTCCGCACCGGACGCAGCGATCGGCACCGGTCCTTATGTCCTAAAAGAAGTCGACATGGGCGTGCGTTTTGTCGCTGAGAAAAACCCGAACTATTGGGGTGACATCGGCCATGCACAGACGATTGAACTGATTGTGATCAACGACAACACCGCCCGCGTTGCTGCATTGCAGTCCGGTCAGGTGGACATGATCGACCGCGTGCCTCCGCGCACCGCCGGTCTGGTTGCCCGCGCACCGGGCATCACTGTCGCATCCACAAGCGGTCCGGGTCACTATGTGTTCATCGCACATGCCGATACGGCACCATTTGACAATCAAGACCTGATGCTGGCGCTCAAGCACGGTATCAACCGTCAGGAAATGGTCGACAAGATCCTGTTCGGCTATGGCTCTGTTGGCAACGACAGCCCGATCAACTCATCTTATCCGATGTTCACCGAAACTGAGCAGCGCGAATATGATCCGGAGAAAGCGGCGCATCACTTCAAGAAGTCGGGCCACTCCGGTTCGGTTCTGCTGCGCACATCGGACAACTCGTTCCCTGGCGCTCCTGATGCGGCAGCACTGTTCCAGCAATCGCTGGCAGGTGCTGGCATCGAGCTTGAAATCAAGCGTGAGCCAAACGACGGTTACTGGTCTGAAGTCTGGAACAACAAACCATTCTGCACCAGCTACTGGGGTGGTCGTCCGACGCAGGATCAGATGTACACCACGGCATATCTGTCAACAGCTGACTGGAACGACACTCGTTTCAAAAATGAGCAGTTTGACCAGTTGCTGATCGCGGCTCGTGCCGAGTTGGATCTGGCCAAGCGCACGCAAATGTACGCCGACATGGGCGCATTGCAGCGTGACGAAGGTGGCTTGATCTGTCCAATGTTCAACGATTTCATCGACGCTCACAACGACAAGGTTGCGGGCTGGGTTGAGAACGCCAAAGGCTTTGCACTGATGA
Source organism: Shimia sp. SK013 (assembly GCF_001292625.1). Lineage (GTDB taxonomy): Bacteria > Pseudomonadota > Alphaproteobacteria > Rhodobacterales > Rhodobacteraceae > Shimia. Next base: position 8,086 of record NZ_LAJH01000013.1, on the reverse strand, counting down.
ACAGCTATGCGCCCGTGCGCATGTGGGTGACAGGTTAAAATGCCCCTCATTGTGAAACTACTGGTCCAGCGCATCGCGCTGGGCCTTCTTCTGCTGTTTCTCGTCTCGATCCTGATCTTTGCTGGCACGATCATTCTGCCAGGAGACGTAGCACAATCCATTCTGGGTCAATCCGCGACACCTGAGGCGCTTGCCAACTTGCGCCGGGATCTCGGGCTGAACGATCCGCCTGTAACCCGGTATCTGAACTGGCTTGGCGGTCTTTTGCGAGGTGACCTCGGAACTGCGCTTACGTCAGGACAGGACATTGCAACCGCCATCGGCAAACGCCTTGGCAACACTATGTTCCTTGCATTCTGGGCAGCTTTTATTTCTGTGCCTCTTGCGATCCTGCTGGGCCTTGTGGCCGTGCGCTATCGCGAACGCTGGCCGGACAAGATCATCTCTGCTGTCACGTTGGCATCCATCTCGGTGCCTGAATTCCTGATTGCTTACGTCGCCATTTTTGTAGTGTCGGTGCGCCTGCGTTGGGCGCCGTCGGTCACCACGATCCACGATTCGATGTCGTTGGGTGAAAAATTGCACACAATTTCCCTTCCGGTCGCCGTTCTGACGCTGGTGGTTCTGGCGCACATGATGCGTATGACCCGCGCCGCGATCCTGAACGTGATGCAATCGGCCTATGTTGAAACTGCGGAACTTAAGGGTTTGCGGATGTTCAACATCATCTGGAAACACGCGTTCCCGAACGCCGTGGCCCCCATTGTGAACGTGGTCATGCTGAACATGGCTTATCTGGTGGTCGGTGTGGTGGTGATCGAAGTGGTCTTTACCTATCCCGGCATGGGGCAGTACCTCGTGGATCACGTAAGTAAGCGTGACATTCCGGTGGTGCAGGCCTGTGGTCTGATCTTTGCCGCTGTTTACATCGGCCTGAACATGATTGCGGACATCGTGTCCATCATTGCAAACCCGCGTTTGCGGCATCCGAAATAGGGGACAAGCTATGAGAATACCCATTGCTGCCCTAGTCGGGCTTATCTTCACCTTCGCGTACTTCTTTGTCGCGATTTTTGCACCGTGGATTGCGCCTTATGGCATGGCCGAAGTGGTCAGCCGTGATGTGTGGCTGCCACCCAGCTCCGAGTTTTTGTTGGGCACCGACAACCTTGGTCGCGACTTGCTGAGCCGAATGATTTACGGCGGGCGCACGACGATTTTCATTGCCACTGCGGCCACCATTCTGAGCTTCTCGACCGGGTCTATCCTTGGCTTTCTGGCCGCCGTGTTGGGCGGTTGGGCGGATCAGGCGATGAGTCGGTTTGTCGATTTGATCATGTCGATCCCATCGTTGATCTTTGCGCTTGTGGTTCTATCGGTGATGCCGGTGACCGTGCCGGTGCTGATCCTCGTGATGGGTCTGCTGGACAGCACCCGTGTCTATCGACTGGCGCGCGCTGTGGCGGTGGACATCAACGTGATGGATTACGTCGAAGCCGCCAAGCTGCGCGGCGAGGGTCGGACGTGGATCATCTTCCGCGAAATCCTGCCAAACGCGCTGTCACCGCTGGTGGCGGAAATGGGCCTGCGATTCATCTTTATGGTGCTGTTTGTCTCGACGCTGTCGTTCCTTGGCCTTGGCGTGCAACCGCCAGAAGCCGATTGGGGTGGCATCGTGAAAGAGAACGCGGACGGTATCGTTTACGGCATCGGTGCGGCGCTTTATCCGGCTGTTGCAATCGCGACACTGGCCATTTCGGTTAACCTCGTGGCGGATTGGGTTCTCAATCGCACAACATCGCTGAAAGGGGGCCGCGGATGAGCGACAAGCTTCTCGCAGTTAAAGACCTCAAGATCGGCGCAACGGTTTATCCTCCGGGGGAAAAACCGCATGACATCGAGATCGTACACGGTGTCAGCTTTGAGCTGGAAAAGGGCAAGGTTCTTGGCCTGATCGGCGAATCCGGGGCTGGCAAGTCGACCATTGGTCTGGCGTCGATGGCCTATGGTCGTGGTGGTGTGAAAATCACCGGCGGCGAGGTTTGGGTCAACGGACGCGATATCCTGCAAACCGGATTGGGCGACATTCGCGCCTTGCGCGGGGGGGAGGTGACCTATGTCAGCCAATCCGCAGCAGCGTCGTTTAACCCCGCCAAACAGATCATGGAACAGGTCACTGAGGCCGCTATCCTGCAAGGCAAGTTTTCCAGGAAAGAGTCCGAAGCACGCGCGATCGAGTTGTTCCGCAAACTGGGCTTGCCGGATCCGGAAAACATCGGCAGCCGCTATCCGCATCAGGTATCGGGCGGTCAGTTGCAGCGCTGTATGACGGCGCTGGCGCTCTGTCCGGAACCCGATCTGGTGGTGTTTGACGAACCGACGACCGCACTGGATGTGACCACGCAAATCGATGTTCTGATGGCGATTAAAGAAGCCATCCGCGACACCGGTGTGGCGGCGCTTTATATCACCCATGACCTCGCCGTGGTGGCGCAGGTGAGCGACGATATCCTCGTGCTTAAAATGGGCGATATGGTCGAATATGGGCCGGTCGATCAGATCATCAACAATCCTCAGGAAGAGTACACGCAGGCCCTGGTGTCGGTGCGTTCGATTTCGCACGAGGAAAAAGAACCGACTTCGGAGCCGGTTTTGACGGTGCAGAATATCACGGCACGCTACAAAGGCACGAATTTTGATGTTCTCAAGAACATCAATGTCGAGCTGCATCCCGGTCAAACGTTGGCGGTGGTGGGCGAAAGCGGCTCGGGGAAATCGACGCTGGCGCGGGTGATCACGGGTCTTTTGCCGCAAACCGTCGGGCGGGTGAATTTTGCCGGTCGGGATCTGTCGCCAGATTTGCCGGGCCGCGACATGGAAGATCTGCGCGAGTTGCAGATGATCTATCAGATGGCGGATGTGGCCATGAACCCACGCCAGACGGTTGGCACGATCATCGGCCGTCCCTTGGAGCTTTATTTCGGTCTAAAGGGCGAAGCAAAGCACAAGCGCATCGTAGAATTGCTGGATGAAATCGAGATGGGGGTCGAGTTTATCGACCGCTATCCGGCGGAGCTTTCGGGTGGTCAAAAGCAGCGTGTATGTATTGCGCGGGCCTTGGCTGCGAAGCCCAAGCTGATCATCTGTGACGAGGTCACCTCTGCGCTGGATCCACTGGTGGCGGACGGCATTCTTAAGTTGTTGCTGGATCTGCAAAAGGTCGAGGATGTGGCCTATCTGTTCATCACCCACGATCTGGCGACGGTGAAGGCCATCGCGGACAGTATCGCGGTGATGTATCAGGGCGAAGTGGTGCGTTATGGCGGCAAGACCGACGTGCTGAGCCCGCCGTTTGACGACTATACCGATCTGCTGCTGAGTTCCGTACCGGAGATGAAGCTGGGTTGGTTGGAAGAGGTCATTGCCAACCGCAAGATGGAAAGCGCTGGCAACTAAGGCGGCATTCCAATGCTAAAACATAAGAGCGCCTCGCAGGATCTGCGGGGCGTCTTCTTTTGGCGCCTAATAGTGGCTGGTGTACCCGCCATCGACGGCAAGGATGTGGCCAGAGACATAGCTTGAAGCGAGTGAGGCGAGAAAAAGGATGGCGGGGGCAGTTCGGCTGGCTCCCCCCAACGGCCCAATGCGGACGCGGATTTGAGTTTGGCGGTGACGGCTGGATCAGCGGCGGCGGCCTCGTTCGGGGCGGTCTTGAAGTAGCCCGGTGCGACGGCGTTGACGTTGATGCCCTGAGTGCCGAGCTCGGCGGCGAGAGCCTTGGTCATGCCATTGATGCCGGCCTTGGCGGCTGTATAGGCGGCGTCGCCGGATTGGGCGATCAGACCGGCGATTGAAGAGATGTTCACGATGCGCCCATAGCCACCGGGCGCCATCTGCTCCGCGGCGCGTTGTGACAGCCGGAAAGGCGCGATCAGGTCGACATCCATCATACGACGCAGATCTTCGCGACTGAACTCCGGCAAGGTGCGACGATCACGCATGCCGACATTGTTTACAAGGATCGTGACGCCGCCCGCGTTGGCCAAAGTGGCGAAAGCAGCGTCAGAGCCGGCTTCGTCCGCCACATCAAATGCAAGGGCTGTGGCGGTGCCACCTGCGGTCCCGATTTCGGCAGCGGCGCGTTCACACCGCGCGCGGTCCCTTCCGTTGATCCAGACATGTGCGCCTGCTTTCGCCAAGAGTGCGGCGGCCTTGCGGCCAAGGCCGTCGGAGCTGCCGGTGATCAAAGCATTTTGGCCGGTCAGGTCGAAAATAGGCAGGTCAGGCATGGAGGTCTCGCTTGATTGTGCTCAAGGCGACGTTGCGGCCAAAAGAGGCAAAGTCAAGCTCCGCATTGCTCCGGGGCGCAGGCTGGGATAGTCATGCTGCATTGCAATATCTTCCAGCGAGACAGCCATGTCCTATATCGCCCGTATCGAGATTGATGACCGCAACCTGCCGCCTCCGACTCCGGAGATCGATCAGGAACGCAAAGTCGCAGTGTTTGATCTGTTGGAAGAGAACAGTTTCAAGCTGCCCGCGCGTGATGATCGTGTTGTGCCCGAGGGGCCTTATGCCGTGGAGCTGTCGATCCGCGACAAACGTCTGGTGTTTGATGTGAAGATGGACGAAGGCGACAAGGCGGCAGAGTTCCACCTGAGCCTGTCGCCGTTTCGGCAGGTGGTGAAGGATTACTGGGCGATCTGCGAGAGCTATTTCGACGCCGTGAAAAACCTTCCGCCCAGCCAGATCGAAACCATCGACATGGCGCGACGGGGTATTCACAACGAAGGCGCACGGGTGTTGCAAGAACGGCTTGAAGGCAAGGCCGACGTCGACACGGACACGGCGCGGCGGTTGTTTACGCTGATTTGCGTGCTGCACTTCGGGGGCTGAGGCAATGTCGGAGGAGACGCCTTATAAACCATTGCCGCAGTCTGTCCTGTTCTGCTGTGACCAGAATTCGGTGCGCTCGCCGATGGCAGAGGGCATCATGAAAAAGCTCTACGGAACGGATGTCTACGTGCAGTCCGCAGGGATTCACTCTGATCTGGAGATCGACGGATTTGCCATCTCGGTCTGTGAGGAAATCGGAGTAGAGTTGGCCCGCCATCAATCGCGCAGCTTTGACGAGATGGAAAAAGGCGGTGATCAGCTGTCGTCTTTTGATCTGGTTGTGGCGCTGACGCCAGCAAGCAAAGCCGAGGCAGAGCGGTTGACGCAGTATTATCACACAGAGCTTGAATTTTGGCCGATTTCGGATCCGACGGGGGCAGGTGACGGACGTGACGCGCGGCTGGCGGCCTATCGCAGTTCGCGAGATGACATCGTGACACAACTGAAGGGCCGGTGGGGCGCAGGAGCGGCCTGAGGCGGAAATTCTACTTTGAAGAATTTCGATGTGGCAGAATCTTCTGCCAAGAAGGTGCGTGCGACTTGACCCATGCTGGCAAGACACCGCCGAACCCTGCGTGACGGCCATGTCACATTTGAACAAACACGCAGAGAATCCCCTTGTATATCGCCGTTATTGGTCCCATTTAGGGGCAGCCCGCAACAAGCGGGTGCAATGTGAAGGAGAGACCATGGCCAAGGAAGAACTGCTCGAATTTCCCGGCGTCGTAAAGGAACTCCTGCCAAATGCGACATTTCGGGTCGAGCTGGAAAACGGCCATGAGATCATCGCACATACGGCAGGCAAGATGCGCAAGAACCGCATCCGTGTTCTGGCTGGCGACAAAGTCCAGGTAGAAATGACGCCATATGATCTGACCAAGGGTCGGATCAACTACCGCTTTAAGTAACCGCCTTGCGCGGGCGAAAGCGAGGCTTGGGATGAGATTGATCCTCGGCTCCGGCAGCCCGCGTCGTCGGGAATTGCTGGCACAAATCGGTGTGGTGGCGGATGACATCCGCCCGCCCGATATTGATGAGACCCCCCACAAAAGTGAGTTGCCCCGGCCGTATTGCCGGCGCATTGCGCATGAAAAGGCGCTGGCGGTGACAGCCGCGCCTGACGAGATTGTTCTGTGTGCAGATACCACTGTCGCGCTGGGGCGTCGGATTATGGGCAAGCCGCGCGACGCCGCCGAAGCCGCAGCGTTCCTAAACGCGTTGTCCGGACGTCGTCATCGGGTTGTGACTGCCGTTGCTGTGCGCACAGGCAATCGCATTTGGGAAAAGGACGTGGAAAGCGTCGTCAAGATGAAGCGGCTGTCCAATGTCGAGATCAGCGCGTATTTGGCGACGGGCGATTGGCAGGGCAAAGCCGGTGGCTACGCCATCCAAGGTCCGGCTGGCGCGTTCATCCCGTGGATTTCCGGATCATTTACAGCCATTGTGGGTTTGCCGGTGGCGGAAACCGCCAACTTGCTGCAAGCGGCAGGCTATCCGCTTTACACATCAGACTGAAAGGGACGCCAATGAAGGGACGTCAGATTATTCTCGACCAGATCAACGGGCGCGAGGCCGCGGCTCTGATGGTGGACGGACAATTGGACGACTTGCTGGTCGAAGGCGATGCGCCGCGACCCGGGACGATCTATCGCGCGGTGGCAGACCGACCTGTCAAAGGGCAGGGGGGGATGTTCCTGAAGACCCCGGACGGCAACGTGTTTTTGCGGCAAGTCAAAGGGCTGGCCCCGGGAGATGTGATGCTGGTGCAGGTGACGGGATATGCCGAGCCGGGCAAGGCGATTCCGGTGACGCAGAAAGTGCTTTTCAAGAGCCGCTATGTGATTGTGACGCCGGATGCGCCGGGGATTAATGTGAGCCGGTCAATTCACGAAGAAGACGAGCGTGACCGCATTCTTGAAGTGGCGCATGAGGTCAGCCGTGAAGAAGGCGTTGGATTGATTTTGCGCTCGGCGTGCGAGGGCGCGGATCGAGATGAAATCGCCGAAGACATCGCCAATATGCTTGATCTCGCCGAGCAGGTTCTAGCGGACGCCGAAGGCGCGGCAGAGAAGTTGCTCGATGGTGACGGTCCGCACTTGGCTGCATGGCGGGACTGGTCCGAGCCGGCGGAGGTGGTGACTGAGGCTGGCAGTTTTGACACGCATGGTGTGTTGGACGCGCTGGAGGACGCTCAAGGCAGCCGCGTCTCGCTGGAAAGCGGTGTGAGCCTTTTCGTAGAGCCAACCAGGGCTTTGGTGGCCGTAGATGTGAACACAGGTGGTGACACCTCGCCGGCGGCAGGCACCAAGGCTAATTTTGCTGCTGCACGAGCGTTGCCGCGGGCTTTGCGAGTGCGAGGACTTGGGGGGCAGGTAGTGCTGGATTTGGCGCCGATGCCCAAGAAGGACCGGCGCGGGTTTGAAAGCGCGCTGCGCTCGGCGTTTAAACGGGATCCGATTGACACCACTCTGGTGGGATGGACGCCGCTGGGGCACTTTGAATTGCAACGCAAAAAAGCGCGTCAGGAGCTGCGGGAGGTGCTGAAATGAGCTGTCCGATCTGCAAAAAAGATGCGGTTGAGCGGTATCGCCCGTTTTGCTCAAAACGCTGCGCGGATATCGATCTGGGCAAGTGGTTTGATGGTGATTATGCGGTGGCATCCGAAGATCCTGAAGGGGCGGCTGAAGCTTTGGAAGACCTGGAAAAGCAAGCGTCCCGTTTGCACTGAATTATTTCGCGAATCCCTCTGGACACCATGCCGAGCGTGACATAAAACGCCGCAACCCGAACGTTGAACGTTCACCCGTGCCCGGGTAGCTCAGGGGTAGAGCAGTGGATTGAAAATCCTCGTGTCGGTGGTTCGATTCCGCCCCTGGGCACCATTTAATTATTTGAAGTTATTGAATAAACACGACCGGGAACATAGCGATCCTAGTCGTCGCATCTGGCTTGGGTGCCGTATGGGTGCCATCGACTAGTGAGTAATTGAAGCTAATACCAGATGTGTTCTCTCGACTAGAAGAGTATGCAGGCGTCTGGGAAACATTGAGCTGAATCCTCTTTCCTGCCGTGATCGGGTGCTCGACCAATTGATGACGAGCGATGTATGATCGACGTCCCTAGGGAAAGCGACCGTGTCCGTCATCAGATAATTTGAGACAGATGGCAGTTTGACTTTGAGAGGTCATCG
>NZ_LAJH01000012.1 GCF_001292625.1 Shimia sp. SK013 | reverse complement strand
TAAGGGGGGTTCTAGGGTTAGTTCGCCGGACCCGCAAGCGCTTTTTTGAAGTTTTTCCAAAAAACATACGGAACCCCTGTTTTATATAACGTTTGTGCCTGTTTTTTGTTCTCAAGCGCGCCCTGCTAATGTCCGAACGTAGCGGTTTGCACTGCACTTTGCATGTGAATCAGCCCGTCGACGTCAGAAACCGGCGAGTCACACGCCTTTTTTCCTCCGAGTCGCCTCTCATTCCTCTGATTTTTTCGCCGACTCAGGAAAAATCAGCCTCAGAGTCGCTTTGAGCGGTGCCAATGTTCCCGATCAAGGCGACTCGTTGGCCTGATCCGACTCGCTTTCAGAGTCTCCCGACTCGTTTTGCTTGGGTGCGCCCACATAGCCCGCAACGGCCTGCAGAATGCGGAAGGCTGTTGAGGCATCATTTTCCACAACCGCCATGAATTCGCTCTCGCCCAATCGCAGAGTTTCCAGCTCCGTCTTGGCATACATATCCAGCGCACGCTTTTCTTTGCGCAACAACGCCAACTCGCCCACCAACGTGCCCGCGCCAGCGACAGCCACCAAATGGCTTTCACCATCAGGCGTGTCGTATCCAAGTCCGGCTTCGCCTTCGAGGATCAGATAAGCACCGTCCCCCGCGGTGTCGCCCATACGGAAGATATACTCTCCCTTTTCGGCCCGATGCCACTGCGCACCAAAAGCCAGCAGCCGCAATTGCCGACGCGACAGGTTGGCGAACATGTCCGCCGACACAAGCGCCCGCATCTTGCGACGCAAATCCGCACTCGCGGCGTTGTCTGTTTCAGCCACAACCACGCTTCCGCTGTCCTTGAGCCTGCCGTGTTCAAGTTCCAGCACAACGTCAAACGCGCTGCTGTCTTCAAACTCGTCCTCAAGATAAAGAACCGTCGTATCCGGCAGCAGGTCTCGCAAATTGGAAACCACCTCCGCCCGTTGATCATGCTCAAAGGATGTGATGCATCCGTTCAAGATCAAAAGGTCAGGCTTTTTGATTGCCGCACGACTGATGGACAGCGGTTCGTTAAAGGATGTGGGCAGCCCTGCCCCGCCGATGCCAGACGGCACAGCATAGATCAGCTCCGCGACCTCCTGCTTCATGCCAGCTTCGGCCAGCTTTTGCGCCACAACATCGCGGATCTGTTCACCGCGCGCACCGGCGGACGCCGAAAGCTTGCCGTAGATCGCGTTTTCCAAAACCGTGAGGCCTGGTGCGTACTTCTGCTCATCCAGAGGGGCGAAATAGACCACCAGCCATTCGGCCAATTTTTCAGCCTCAGTGCGACGCAGCGCTATGATGCTGCTCTTCAGCTCTTCGGTGAAGCCCGGCCCAATACGTTCGGCCGACACTTCAAACGGCAGCTCAAGCATCTGCACCAGTTCTTCACGCTCCATGTTGGCCAGACCCACCTCGCGGCTTTTGCTTACCAACCCAACTTTGCGGGTGAAGACATCCGGGTTTAGCCCCAACTGTTGGAACAACGGATGGTCGGTTCCGTCCACCCCAAAGGTCTGGTTCAGCATTTCGATCACTTCGCGGGACATGCGCAGAATACCGTCTTCGATATCCAACTCGTGCAGCAAGTCCAAAAAGTCACCCAATCCCGCCTCTTCCACATCCTCCATGGAACGGCGAGGTGTGGCAAAAAACAGGTTCGCGGCCACAGGCAATGCGGGGTTATAAAGCTCTGGGTCAAACCGGTAGTAGGCTTTGTCCAAACCGGCTTCTTTCAAAGCGTCTCGTATCTGAGGCCGCAACTCAATCAGCGCATGCGCAAGATCGCTGTGGTCTTTCTCTTCAAACGGCTGGTCAAGTCCGCGACGGAACAGAGCATTGCCAGCCCCGGTGGCATCCATCAGTTCCAGCCAAAAGGCGTGCACTTCGTCTTCGTCCTGCAAGCCAGCCAGCGCCGGATCCACCCAGTCTGAATATATCTTGTCCAAGCTGTTCCCGGTTCTCTCGGATTCATATGCCCGTTTCTTTGCTTCGACGTCACCAAGCGGATCAGGCAAGTCGGAAATCGGTTTTCGCTTGAGAGGCATCAAAAGGTTTTGGCCAAAGGTGCCCTCAAACACATAAGGCGACGGATCCGCGTATCCGACCCGCGTCGCCACAACTCTTTGGTGCAGCGCGTTCAAGTCATGTCCGCCCACATCTATACTGCCGCTGACCGGCACGATTTCGCGGGTGAACAATTCGGCCACTGCGCGCCGCTCTTCGGCGTCTTGGGATTTGACGGCAACCACCGCGCCCTTGGGCAAGGTCACTGTGATGTCTTCTAACACTGTGTCACCGTCATGGTCGCGCACGAACACTTCTTTCATCACGATGTCACCAGCCAGACGCGGAATGTCATCCGGCTCTCCGTCAAGAAGGGCCTCATCAACGATACCAGGCGGGCTGAACCGATCGACAATCAGATCCCAACGCACGGACAAATCAGCGATGCGGTTGTAGTAGTTCAGCAGTTCCTTCCACGGTGACGACAGATCCTTGTATGCCGCCAGCGCGGCCACAAGTGCACCGAGTGACACCTGCCCTCGGATCACAAGAATACCGCCCACCAGATAAAAGAAGAAAGGCGTCAGCTGCGTAATGAAGTTGTTGAGGAACTTCATGAAGAATTTTTTGCGGTAGATCGTCAACCGGATGAGGAACAATGTGCCAAGCCGACGGGTAATCAGCGACATCCGATACCGCCATCCACCATTGACCCGCAACTCGGGGGCGCCGGCAGAGGTTTCACCGATTTCAGCCGCCAGCATTCGTACTTCCTGGATGCGATCCTTGTTGTGCACGTTGATCTGACGCTGAAGCTTTGGGATCACCCAAGCTTGCAAAGGAATAAGCGCGACCGCAGCCAAACCAAACCAAAGGTTTTGCATGAACAGAAACGCAAGAATGGTGATCATCTGACCGGCCTGCATCACCGGCAAGCTGACCGCGTCCCCCATCATACCGCCCATCGGCTCGGCCTCAGCAGTGATCATTGACACCAGCTCCCCTTGCGACGTCCGCCGCAAATAAGGCTGCGGGAATCGGGTGATCCGGGCAATCAAAGTGTACCGGAACCGACGCAGCATCCGCTCTGACAGCACACCTTTCATGGTGTTGATGCGCATTTTCATCAGGCCATGCGCCAGCACCGCCAAAAGGAAGGCGACACTCAGCAGAACCAGAAATGCCTCCTGATTCATCTCGTAGTCAAAAACGTCGATGACACTTTGGCCGGCGTCGATCGCATCGTTGATGATCCGCTTGGGCAGCTCGAGTGTCAGGAACTGCAAAGGAAACAAGCACGCAGTCAGCGCCAGAAGAACCATCTGGTCTCGTTTTGAGTACTTCCAAATAAAGGAAAATAGTGTGCGTTCGATGACTTGTTCCCCCGCTGGGAGCCATCATGCGGCCCTCCTGCTCAATCAAAAGGATGCTAGCAACGAAAGCTTTGACATTTCAAACGGTTTCTTGCGACGCTACGACTCTGGACAACTCCGGATTTGCGGAGTCGCAGGTCTGGCGTTAGTCTCGGATCAAGAGAGCTAGCATGGGGCGCGGTCGATGGACGACCTTCATATTGTATTGCTGCTGATAGCGGCGCTGCAGATCAAGCATCTGTTTGCCGATTTCTTTCTGCAAACGAGAACGATGATCATGGGGCGCGAGCAGTATTGGCATATGGGCCGCGCGCAGCACGCGGGTATTCACGTTGTAGGTACGCTTGGTGTTCTGGCCATCTTTGGCACTCAGTCCGCCGTTCTTGTCGCAGTGCTGATCGCAGAATTCATTGTGCACTTCCACATCGACTGGGCCAAAGCCCGCTACTCGGTTAATCGGAATCTGCAACCGGATCAGCCATTGTATTGGTACGCCATGGGCACAGATCAAGCCCTGCATCAATTGACCTATCTGGCGATCGTTTGGGTTTTAGCCTGCGTCTAATTTTCGGCGAAAGCCAAATTAGACATCCCCGCGAATGTCAGAAATCGCAGCAATCATATCGTTCTCAGTCACACAGAAAACGCGGGCCTGTTGCCATGCCCGACCTACCCCGCGTGGAACGAGAATAAAGCGTACTGGCTCTCCCACCGGGACCGCAGCCATAAAACGGGTTTTCAATTCCAAAGCTTCCTGTCCACCAGCCGCGTTCCGATAAGCGGCTTCGCTCAAGGCGCAAAGCAACATGCCAGGAACAACCGGCCCGGACAATCCTGCGGCCTTGGCCGCGCGCGCATCGACGTGTATTGGATTGGCATCATGCGCCAAGGCGACATAGTCGCCCACGGCCGAAGGGCTCAAAGGCAACGTACTTTCGCTAATCGCCTTATCGCTTGCCATGCGCTCCGAGAACTTCGCGCCCTTGAACATGCTCATCTGATCTGCGGATACAAACCGCAAGCGGGTTTCCATTTCCCCAGAAACTTCGCCGCCGATTGCCAGACGAAAGGTGAACCTCGCGGCTTCCTCTGACGCGCTTTGTGCGAGAGAAACCTCCAACGAGCCACTTGTGGGCGCATCTGCCGCGCGCCAGAATCTCTGGGTTTCGTGCACCACGGATTTTCCGACTGGCGGCATCATCGCGTCGCGCACTGCCTTCAGATCCGGCGCACCCAGCATCATGGCCGCGGTCGTCAATGATATTTGCGCCGATCGCCCGTCCAATAAATCCGAAACCAACTTGGACAAACTCTGAACGGCGCCTTCAGACAGGTCTGGCATCACGCCAAGGGACACAAAAACGGGGGTCTCAGCCATATGTCTTGGCAATCAACGTCGCATTGATTCCGCCAAACGCCAAAGAATTGGACATCACTGCTTGCGTCTGGATTGGTTGCTTTGTGTTAGCCACAGGATCAAGACCGATCTTGGGGTCTACTTCATTGAAGTTGATCGTCGGCGGGGCTATCTGACCTCGCAGCGCTCCAATCGTTGTTATCAGTTCCAAAGCTCCGGCCGCTCCCAATGCATGGCCGTGCACTGGTTTCGTCGAAGAGATTTTAACTGTATCAAAAGCGCCGCCAAACACCTCACGCAGCGCGGCGACTTCGTTGACGTCATTGGCCACCGTGCCAGTGCCATGCGTATTCACATATCCAATGTCGTCCGGCGCAAGGCCTGCCGCTTTAAGCGCTTGGCGCATACAGGCAACGGCCCGATCTGCGTTAGGCCGTAAAAGATCCTTTGCATCAGAGTTTGTACCATAACCAACAAGCTCACAAATAATCGGAGCGCCGCGCGCCGTTGCGCTTTCCAAGGTTTCCAGCACCAAAATGCCAGAACCTTCGCCAAGTGTCATACCATTGCGGTCTTTGCTAAAAGGACGATTGACGTCAGCCGTCATCACCCGCAACAACTCCCAAACGCGAAAAACACCGCTTTCCAAACAGGCTTCTGCCCCGCCCGCGAGACACCTGTCAACCTGGCCGAGTGCCACCATCTGCCATGCCAATCCGATGGATTGACTTGCAGACGAACAGGCCGTGGCAAGACATAACGCCGGTCCAGTCGCCCCAAACTCCATGGACACCCAGCTTGCAGCGGCATTGTTCATGATCTTAGGCACAGACATCGGATCAAGCCGCATGCTGCCTTCGACCGAGAATTTCAAGTAATTGCGGTTCAGCGTTTGCGCGCCGCCAAAACCGGACCCGATTGACACACCGCAAGCGTCGCCGAAATGCTCGGGCTCCAACCCCGCCTGCGCAACCGCCTCGCGGGCGGCCATCAAGGCGTAGTTGGCGACCGGATCTCGCATGCGGTTGGCGCATTCCGCCTCCACCGAGGCCAGATCCGCGTCCGACAACCGGGCGGCCGTGTTGACACGCTGCACGTCCAACTCGTCAAAAGCGATTGATTTCACGCCGGAATTTCCAGCCTGCGTGGCCTCAATCAGCGCTTGCGCGCCGAGGCCGCAGGCGGAGACCGCGCCCATGCCGGTGACGACAACTCGATGCATATCAGGCCGCCTGATGTTCTTCGATCTTGGAGATCGCAAGGTTGAGAAGATCGCCGACGGTTTCGACATCCGTCAATTCATTGTCCACAGAGATATAGGCGCCCCATTTCTCTTCGATCGCCATAAGGATCATGACAAAATCAGCAGACTGAATATCCAGATCCTCAAGCCGCTTTTCCGGTGTGATTTCAGACAGATCCACCATGCCTTCCTGCGCGACCATTTCCATCAGTTCTTTGGTCAGCGTCTCGCGATCCGTGCTCATGAGTGTCCTTCCGGCAAGTTCAATCTTTAAAATTCCGTACCAACTATCGGCTGGTCTTGGCGTAACTCTAAGTGGCAATTGCAAAAGTTTCCAGACGGAACTTGGCAGCACAAGCCGCCAAAAACCCCAGTCTGCAAAGCGTGGGTAATGCGTCGGTAACGCGTCGGTTTTTTGTGCACCTTTGAAAAAGGCCTCACATGCCCGGATCAACCGGCTCGATCACCGACCCGCCGCCGTCCACCCAGTCCTGAAACCCACCCAAATTGTGGACCTCAGCAAAGCCCATATCCCTGAGCAGCTTTCCGGCCAGCGCGGCGCGCCCGCCAGAGGCGCAATGCAGGATCACAGGGCGGTCCTTGCGCAGTTCGGGATCATGAAACGGGGTTGCGGCATCTGCCCGAAACTCCAGCATGCCGCGCGGGATGTGATGGCTGCCCTCGGCGCGGCCATTGGCCTGAAGCTCGGGTGCGTCGCGCACATCCAGCAACAGCGCGCCCTTGGCCATCAAGGCCTGCGCGTCAGCCGCGGAGATTTTCGGAACGACCGCGTGGGCGGCTTGCAAAAGGTCGGCGGCGGTCACAGACATGGCAGTCTCCTTGATCTGGGTTTCCACCAGACTAAGACACATGCAAAGTTTTGCAACCATATGACAAAACGCAGAGAAGGCGTCAGGGGCTCGGACATTACGGGAGAGGCAAGCCTTTCCCAAGTCCGCGGACCTGACGCCTTCTTGGAATGTTCCCACCTTTGAGCGAACCCGCCGGTATCTCCATTCGCTGCTCAGGCACACCGGGCGATCCTCGAAAGGGGCCATCTCATCTGCCGTTGCTGCGGGATCCGAACCTTGTCACATCCACCCAACCGCCGGGTTGCCCCCTTGGCCGGATCTCGTCCCAAAATTCGCTCCCCCCTACCGATATCTTAGGTTGCCCCAATCCACCGGCCTACGCGCTGGTTTTTATGCACTGCCTTCCTGCCTTGGCGTTACCGCGAGCGTTCTATGAACCCTCTTGGCGTCCCTGACGTTTCGGCCAGCGTTCCGGTGTCCTCAACACGTCGCCAGTTCGGTGTAACCTATCCCGGCGCCGCTCCGACCCCGAAAGACCTTCGCGTCCCGCTTGAGGTGTTTGACTATGTCTCACGACCCCTTGCGTTGATTCAACGTTGGGTCAACGGAGCTGAGTCGGGCAAGGGAATTTTGCGGCGGGCTGTGGGTAGGTCTGGGGGGAGGTCTGTGGATAAGATGTGGGGAATGTGGGGATGGGTTTGGAAAAGGGTTTTTGTCGGGGGAGTTGTGGGGGGATGGAAGTTTTTTGGATGAGTGAGCGGCGTCTAGGAAACGGTCCGGTAGACCGTTTCCTAGACGCGAACAGGCAGAGCCCAATTTGGGAGAACAACAAAGGGCAGCGCCTGACCCTGGGAGGAAGCGAATGCGCCCTCCCGTGGGGAGGGTCGGGCGCGGCCCGTGCCGGGCCAGTGGGGTAATTCGGGAGTGAATGAGCATAGCCCAAAAAGTTGCAATCCGAATCTTCGGTTTCACTCATTGACGAACCTTGTTTCGTGCTAGCTGCCGTCGTTCTGATTTTTGTCGATCCAATTTTTCGCTGCAATTGCAAAAACCTCTAGATCATCAGAAACTCTGAGCCTCTCGTGATCAAGTTGAGAAAACAATCCCAGCTTGACAGCTCTCTCTAGCTTTTCCGGCAACTTGGAGGCCAATTTTGAGTGTCCAGCATCAAGCATCAGGCCATCAACGAAATCAACCGTCCAAAACCAACTATTTACACTTTGATGACGGGCGTGAGCCACCCCGACTTTTCCAGCCATCTCTGAAGGGATCTGAAGTATCATCTGCGCTAAATTCAAATTCCAATAGTCGTCGATGGCTGCGAGAATAGCTTCTTTCTCGACTTTTGAAGTGAGTTGGCTCGAATCTTTCCGGTCATTAAACGGTCGCGCTTCTTTTTTCTGCACTTCTGTCTTTGGTTCTAAAGAGCTTTCTTCAATTCCAGCGCTCTCGCCCACATCCGCTTTCGGGCCAGCCTTTATTTCATTCACCAGTTCCGAGCCGCCCACCTGTTGCGCTCTCTGAAGACTTTCCGCAACATCCACCTTATTTCGGTTATACTCAGCCTCTGCTCTCAGTTCCTCGGCAGCCTGCTCAAAATTGTGGACCCGAATTTTTCTTGTTTCATCACTCTCAAGTTTTTTTAAACGTTCAGAAGGCCGCTTCGCTATCCACGCACCGCCAAATTTGATCCAAGGCCCTAGGATCCCCCGACGATAGAAACCACAACAGGAAGAGCAACAAATCGCTCGAACGTCACAGTCGAAGTGAAGCACGCGACGCGCTCATCAACTGTGCCTTCGCCCCAAAACAGCAAAATGAATGCGGCGTAGTTCAGGTAGATTTGCGCGAGAATAAAGTAACCAATAAATGGACTACGCAAACGCGCGTTCATTGCTTGGAAGATTTGGTTGAATAAATCGGACACAACAACTTTCCAGTGAAATTTGGTCGCGAAGGTACCCATTTGCGATAGCAATGCAAGTCTTCGAATTCTACCGGATCACATGTGATCCGGATCGCGCCCGACCCCGCCCTCGTTTTGCCGAAGGCAAACCTTCGGTTTGACGGCGGGTGCGATTTTGCAACGTCTACGCCAGACGGGACGCTTGGGGATTGGCGATAGGCTACGGCAGACGGAGAGCCGCCCTTGGGGTCGGGCGCGATCCTTGAGTTGTGGCTCTCCGGAAAGGTTGGAAAAGAGAAAGGCCGCTCGGGGGAGCGGCCTTTGGGTGTTTGGGGCGAACGTTGTGCGCCATAAGTTCCGGGGCGGGCACGCGTTTTGGCTTTGCCAAAAAGCTTTCGCCCGCTCGCACTCGAAAATGGACTAGTCGTCCATCTTGAGTGCTGAGATAAACGCTTCCTGCGGGATCTCGACGCGGCCGAACTGGCGCATCTTTTTCTTACCCTTTTTCTGCTTGTCCAGCAGCTTGCGTTTCCGCGTGGCGTCGCCGCCATAACATTTCGCGGTCACGTCCTTACGCAGGGCAGACAGGGTTTCGCGGGCAATCACTTTGCCGCCGATCGCCGCTTGGATCGGAATTTTGAACATGTGGCGCGGGATCAAGGTCTTGAGCTTTTCGCACATCGCACGGCCACGCTCTTCGGCGCGGTCACGGTGCACCATCATCGACAGCGCATCCACAGGTTCATCGTTCACTAGCACCGACATCTTCACAAGATTGTCTTCGCGGTAGCCCTCCATTTGGTAATCAAAGGACGCGTAGCCCTTGGTCACCGATTTCAGACGGTCGTAGAAATCAAACACCACCTCGTTGAGCGGCAGGTCATAAACCGCCATCGCCCGCGAGCCGGCGTATGTCAAATCAAGCTGAATGCCGCGACGGTCCTGGCAAAGTTTCAGCACATCGCCGAGGTATTCGTCGGGCACAAGGATGGTCGCCTTGATGCGCGGCTCTTCGAGATGGGCAACGCTGGACATGTCGGGCATGTCGGCGGGGTTGTGCAGCTCGATCATCTCGCCAACGGTGTTGTTCTTGCCCTTCATATAGACGTGATAAATCACCGACGGCGCGGTGGTGATCAGCTCGATGTTGTATTCACGCTCAATGCGGTCACGGATCACTTCGAGGTGCAAAAGCCCCAAGAAACCACAACGGAAGCCAAAGCCCAGCGCGGCGGAGGTTTCCATTTCAAAGCTAAAAGACGCGTCGTTGAGCGCCAGTTTGTCAATGGCGTCGCGCAGGTCTTCGAATTCGGCGGAGTCCACAGGGAAGAGGCCACAGAACACCACTGGCTGCGCGGGCTTAAAGCCGTCGAGTGCATCTTCGGTGCCGTTGCGGTCGTTGGTGATGGTGTCACCGACGCGGGTGTCACGGACCTGTTTGATCGAGGCGGTCAAGAAGCCGATCTCTCCCGGGCCCAAGCTGTCGACCATTTGCATTTCCGGGCGAAAGACGCCGACGCGGTCCACCGAATGCAACGTGCCGTTGGACATGAATTTGACGCGCTGGCCCTTTTTCAGGGTGCCGTCCATGATCCGCACCAGAACGATCACGCCGAGATAAGCGTCATACCAGCTGTCCACCAGCATCGCCTTAAGCGGCGCATCAAGTGTGCCTTTGGGGGCAGGCAAATCCTTGACGATGGATTCCAGCGTTTCGTGGATGCCTTGGCCGGTCTTGGCAGAAACCTGGATGGCGCCGGTGGCCTCAATCCCAATAACGTCTTCAATCTGTTCGGCGACGCGGTCACAGTCAGAGGCCGGCAGGTCGATCTTGTTCAGGACGGGCACAATCTCGTGGTCGGCCTCCATCGCGTGATAGACGTTGGCGAGCGTTTGCGCCTCAACACCTTGCGAGCTGTCGACCACCAAAAGCGAGCCTTCGACCGCACGCATCGAGCGGGAGACTTCATAGGCAAAATCGACGTGACCGGGGGTGTCGATGAGGTTGAGAATATAGGTCTCGCCATCGTCCGCCTTGTAGTCAATGCGCACCGTGTTGGCCTTAATCGTGATGCCACGTTCGCGCTCGATGTCCATGCTGTCGAGCAGCTGCTCCTTCATATCGCGGTCCTTCACCGTGCCGGTCTCTTGGATGAGCCGGTCAGCAAGGGTGGATTTGCCGTGGTCAATGTGTGCCACGATGGAGAAATTGCGGATTTTGGACAGATCGGTCATGGATCGGGATATGCGCACAAAAGCCCATGCGGTCAAGGCACGTTAAGCTGGGTAAGCGATGAATTGATAGGCATTGCACGGGTGGGCACGCCCAGCGCGGCCGTTTGTGAACAAAAAATTCACCAAACTGTGGCCGAATCTGTTTTAGTGGGGGCCATGACCGCTGGGGAGGGTCACATGGCACTATGGGAAAAGGCGCCGGCTGCTGCGCGCCAAGGACTGGATTTTCGCAAGGCGCCGGCATCACATGCCGGCTATCTGGCGGAGGTTTCAAACGAGCTGTTTCGCAATCTGGGGCTGTTTACGATAATTGTGTTGATCGGGTTGCAGTTCCTGCCGGAGGTGCGATCGGCCTACACACAAACGCTCCCGCAAATGTCATCGGATGAAATCAAACCGGTGACCATCGCCGCGATTAACTGATCACCGAGCATCACGTTAAACAGGGCCATGACGTGATGCGCCCACATTGAAACCTAAACGAATGGCCCTGACCTGAACTCACGGGTTTACTTTATTCGTGTATACCCCTTGAAGCGGCCCTTGCCGGACCCAAGATTCTGGACAAGTTTGAGGGTGGACCCGTATCCATGTATGTTGGGCCGTAAAATGTCAGGGAAAACAGCCATGCAACGCCGTTTGACAACATTGATGTGCGCCGATCTTGTCGGCTATTCCGCCTTGATGGGTGAGAATGAGGCATTGGCGGTGGCCAGTGTGCAAGAACTGCGCAAAAAGCATCTGGAACCCGTTGCAGCCACGCATGGTGGCGAGGTGCTCAAGCGCATGGGCGACGGCTGGATTTTGTCCTTTCCCGGTGTTGAGGCCGCTTTGGATTGCGCCGAAGAGGTGCAAAGCAGCCTTGCCGAACATGAGGTCATCAAACTGCGTATTGGTTGTCACATCGGCGAGATCGTCGAAGATGAGGCCGATTTTTATGGCAATGGCGTCAATATCGCCCAGCGCATCGAGACCGAAGCGCCTCCAGGTGGTGCCATGTTCTCCGAAGACCTGTTTCGCCAATTGTCTGAATCGCGTCAAAAAGAGCTGAACGATGTTGGGGTGTTCAACCTCAAAAATATCGCCAAACCTATTCGCCTGTATCAATGGCGGCCGGCCAACTTGACCACAGCGCCAAACGCGGGCGATTTGCCGTCTGTTGGGTTTGAGAGTTTTGCCGCCGCACCGGATACTCCAGAGATCGCCGCGATTGCGCAGGATCTGCATGACGGGTTGGTGCATCTGTCTTTCAAACGAACCGGCGTCGCCACAGTGGATGCAGACAGTCTGGAAATCACGCCGCCAATCTATTTGATCCGTGGACGGTTGCGGGTGTCAGGCGCACGGGCGCGATTCACCCTGTCGCTTATTCTGCGTGAAGACATGAGCACCCTGTGGACCGGCACCTACGAGGGCGACCCGACCGATCCCTTTGCCTTTGTGGATGAGCTGATGCCGCGCATGGAAGGCGACGTGCGCATCCAGACCATATCTCGCGACGGCGACCGGATGGCCCATCTGAGCATCAACCAGCTGAGCGTGTCGGAATTGCGCGCCCGCGCTGCGACTCTGTTTTTCAAACAATCGCTGGAAAGCTGGGAAAAAGGGTTTGAGGCATTGGACCGTGCGGTCTTGCTTAGCCCCAATGATGGCATGTCCTTGGCCATGCGTGCGCAAAGCAGGCTGAATTTGTGGTCCGTCCATTTCGCAAAAGAAGACCCTCAAAAGCTGGCCGAGATGGCGCAGGAACTGGACATCGCGGTTGAGGCATGCCCAACCAGTGATTTTGTGTTCTGGGCGCGCGGGGCTTACCGGCTCAAGGTGCAGCGCGATCTCGCTGGCGCAGCATCGGATATCGCGCGCTCGCGCGAGATCAACCCGAATTTCATCGGCGTTGTCGATTTGATAGCGCAAAAAGCGTTTCTTGAGGGAAACTATGCTGCCGCTGCCGACGCGCTGTCGGTCTATGAGGAAATGGGCAGCGCAGACCCGTTTCGTGTCAATCGACTGTGTTTCAATGCACGCGTTTTCCTTGGTGCCGGGCAATTTGAAAAGGCCCATGACAACGCGTGTCAGGCGGCTGACCTGCGGCCAACGGATCGTGGATTGCAATTGTTGAAAGCGTTGGCATGTGAAAAAGCGCAAGACTTGCCCGGTCTGGATGCGGCACGAAAAGCTGCTGAAAGCTTGCCAAAAGGGCCTTCTGTGTCAATCAACCGGCTGGCATTGCCAGAAGATCTGGAATGGCTGAACACCGCGCTACACCCCGAGGCGGAGCCCGTCTAATCCGGTTAGTCTTTTTGCAGGCGGCGGGCGGCAAGCCAGCTGAGGCCCGCCATGACAGCCGCTGTTGACAGACACAAAGGCAGGCCACCGACCTGATAGCTGACACCAGACAATAGTGTGCCGATGAGCCGGCCGGCCGCATTGGACATATAGTAGAACCCCACATCCATGGTCACACGCTCATCCGAGGTGAACGCGAGGATCAGATAGCTGTGAACTGCTGAATTCACCGCGAAGATAAAGCCAAACACCAGCAGACCGATGATCAGGATGGATGTGAGGGTCAGTGATGTGTCCAGCATCAGGACAGCCCCCGTCAGCACCAACGGCACCAGCGTCAGATAACCGACCCAATTGATGGCTTTAGCGGTGATTTCGTCCGTCGTAGCGGTGGCCGCTTTGAGGATACGCGGCGCGTTGGCCTGAACCGCGCCGTAAAGGATGATCCAGACCGCCATGAAGATGCCGATGATAAAGAATGCCTCGCGGCGGCCCTCGGCGGTGCCATCCGACAGCACTGCGTTGAAATAGACAGGGATGCCGACCACAAACCACACGTCCCGCGCGCCAAACAGGAACATGCGGGCGAGGCTCAGGCGGTTGACGTTTTTGTCTTTGGAAAACACCTGCGAGAATTTGGCCGCCTTGGAGCCTTGCGGCAGACCAGTGGGCATAAAGATCACGACGCCGACCAGAATCACCACAAGGATGATCGCCATGCCCCAGACCGAGGCCTGAAAGCCCCAGATTGCCAGCAGGGCCGCGCCAAGGAAAAAGCCGCAGCCTTTGACGGCGTTTTTGGACCCCGTCAGCAGCGCCACCCAGCGAAACAGGCCGCCGTCATCTTTGGGGGCCAGCAGTTTGACCGCTGATTTGGACGACATTTTTGACAGATCTTTGGCGACGCCCGACGCGCCTTGCACGCACATCACAAAGATCACCGAGGCAGCGATGCCCCACGCTGGGTCAAGCTGTGCCAACGCGATCAGCGCGAGGATTTGGATGGTGAGACCGGCGTATAACGTCGAAGTCAGCCCAAAACGCGCCGCGATCCAACCGGCGGAGAGGTTTGTGACGATGCCCATGACCTCATAGAGCAGGAACAGATAGGCCAACTGGATCGGCGAGAAGCCCAGACCGTTAAAATGCAACAACACCAGCATCCTGAGCGCGCCGTCCGTCAGCATAAAGGCCCAATAGGCGGCAGTGACGGTAACATAGGCGGCAAGGCCGTCAGGCTTTGGGTCGGGCGTTTTGATCTGTGTGTCGGTCATCAAACTCACTCAGCAGCGCGGCCCGTGCCTGGCACGAACCTCCAGAATTAAAGACTCGCAAGCACCATTCGGGTCACGTCGGCCAAGCGGAAAGCATAACCCCACTCGTTGTCATACCACGCATAGATTTTGACGTGTTTGCCGTTCACCACACGTGTCGAGAGCGCGTCCACAATGGTTGAACGGTCATCGTTGGTGAAATCGCAGCTGACCAGCGGACGGGTTTCGTAACCCAAAATGCCGTCCAGCTCGCCTGCGGCGGCTTCGGCGAAGAAGCCGTTGACCTCTTCCACTGAAGTGTCGCGGCTGACGTCAAACACCATGTCAGTGAGGGACGCATTCAGCAGCGGCACGCGCACGGCGGTGCCGTCGATCCTGCCCTCCATATCCGGGAAAATCTGGATGATAGCTTTGGCAGATCCTGTGGTGGTCGGGATCAGCGAATTCAACGCTGACCGTGCACGGCGTGGGTCTTTGTGGGCCTTATCGACAATCACCTGCGTGTTGGTCACGTCGTGAATAGTCGTAAAGCTGGCCTGCTCAATGCCAAGTTTATCACGGATCAACTTGACCACTGGCGCGATGCAGTTGGTGGTGCAGGATGCCGCCGTCACAACCTTGTGGGTCGCGGCGTCATAAATGGCGTCGTTCACACCCATGACAATATTGGCGACATCGTCTTCCTTGACGGGTGCCGACACCACGACCTTTTTCACGCCAGCGTCAAAATAGGGCTGCAACTTGGCGTTGGACTTAAACGCACCGGTGCAGTCCACCACCAGATCAACGCCAAGTTCCGCGAGTGGCAGATCCTCGAGTTTCCAAGCGGCGGTTTTGCGCATTTGGTGACCGTCAACGGTGATGCTGTCGGCATCAAACGCGAAATCGGCCCGCCAACGGCCATGCACGGTGTCAAATTCCAGCAGATGCGCGTGCAGTTCGGCGTCACCCACCGGATCATTCAGCAATACAATTTCGGCATCAATGCCAAGATCAAAGAAGCTGCGCATTACCAATTTACCCATACGGCCAAGGCCGTTGATTGCGATTTTGGTCATAAGGTGCGGTCCTTTAGGTTTGTGAGGGGAACCAGCCGCGCGTGCGGTTGGCAAATGCAACAAGACTGAGCATCACTGGCACTTCGACCAGAACGCCCACAACGGTGGCAAGCGCGGCACCCGAGCCCAATCCAAAGAGCGAGATCGCCACGGCGACAGCCAATTCAAAGAAGTTTGACGTCCCGATCAAGGCACAGGGAGCGGCGACCTCAAACGGAACTTTCCACAGTTTTGCGGCACCATACGCTATGAAGAAGATGCCATAAGTCTGGATCATCAGCGGCACCGCGATCAGCACAATATTGAGCGGTTGCGACAGGATCACCTGCGCCTGAAAGCCGAAGAGCAAAACAACCGTTAGCAACAGTCCCCCAACGGAGGCCGGACGCAGTCTGTTACGAAAGGCGTCAACAGCGGCTTCCCCGCCCTGCCCCATCAAGCGTTTGCGGGTGATGTAGCCAGCTACCAACGGCAGCAAGATATACAAAACCACCGACAGGATCAGCGTTTCCCAAGGCACCGTGATGTCAGTTACGCCCAATAAAAACGCGACAATCGGCGCAAAAGCAAAAACCATGATGATGTCATTTACGCTGACCTGCACCAATGTGTAGTTCGCGTCGCCCCGTACCAAGTTGGACCAGACAAACACCATCGCCGTACAAGGCGCAGCCCCCAGCAAGATCACACCAGCGAGGTATTCGCTCGCGGTTTGGGGATCGATCCAGGGCGCAAAGATATACTCAAAGAACAGCACGCCGAGTGCCGCCATTGTAAAAGGCTTGATCAGCCAGTTTACAACGACCGTGATCACCAACCCCTTGGGCTTACGGCCAACATCAGACAGCGCACCAAAGTCGATGCCAATCATCATCGGATAAACCATCGCCCAGATCAGAATGGCGACCGGCAAGTTGACCGACGCCATTTCAAAGCCGGCCAACCCCTCAAAAACGCTAGGAAATACACTTCCGAGCAACAACCCCGCACCGATGGCAATGGCCACCCAAAGCGACAGCAATCGTTCAAATGTACCAAGACCCGCCTCAGCCTGAGTCGCGTGATCAGTCATTGGCTTTCCCCATCTGAAGGCGAATAGCGGCCAGAAGATCCTCGCCATTGTCGCGTCCGATTTTATCAAGGTCTTTTTTGAGGGCCACGCGGTCAAGTCCATCAACCGGAAGGTTTGCAAAAATCGAAATGCGGTTTCGCAGCATGCGATACGTTTCCGAAAAAGCGACCCGCCTTTCGGCGTCTGTGCCCTCAAAACTCGCCGGATCCGGCAGCCCCCAATGCGCCGACATCGGTCGTCCCGGCCATGCGGGGCATTCTTCGGCAGCGGTTTGGTCACAAACCGTAAACACGAAATCCATCTGCGGCGCATCTGGCGCGGCGAATTCTTCCCAGCCCTTAGATCTCGCAAAAGACGTGTCGTGGTTAAGACCGCTTAAAAGTTCAAGCGTATAGGGGTGCGGTTTGCTACGCGGCTTTGAGCCCGCTGAAAACGCTTTAAAACGGCCACTCCCTTCACGCTGCATTATGGCCTCAGCCATCAGTGAGCGCGCCGAATTTCCGGTACAGAGAAACAATACATTGTAGATTTTGCCTGCCATTGCCTTGGCTCCTTACAGACTTAGCACGTCAAGTTTTCGATCAGCGGTCGGCACAGGTCCGGTCGGCCGCCACAACAGTCTTCCAACAAATATCCCAGCAGGCCCTGCAACCCTGAGGTGTTCGCGAAATAGCGGATCGCCCGTCCTTCGCGTTGGTTTTTGACCAGCTTCGCATGCAACAGCACCGAAAGATTGGCCGACAACGTGTTTTGTTTCACGTCGAGTGTTTCAGCAATCTCTCCGGCGACAAGACCTGCATCTCCCGCCTCGATCAAAAGGCGAAACACATCCAGTCGTGTTTCCTGACTAAGCGCCGCAAAAGCGGAAAGGGCATCTGTCTTATCCATATTTCACGAATTATGGATAAATAGAGAAAACTGCAAGAGCCTTTTCGCGCTTCGCAGTGAAAGTTTCATGACAATATCGAACAGGATTTAGCGCGCGACGCCGTCAAAAACATCCAGCGGACGCCCCTCAAGCATGGTTTCCATGGCGAAATAGCCGGTTACAGTGTCCAATTCATACCCCGTGGTCAGGCGTTGATAGACCGCGTCGTAACCGGACATGCCGGTGGTCACAATCTTGAGCATATAGTCCCAATCGCCGCCAATGCGGTGCATTTCAATGACCTGAGGGATCAGCGCAACGTGTTTGCGAAACCCTTCGGCCCAGTCCATCGAATGGTTACGCGTGCGCACCATAACAAACACCGTCAAATCCAGCCCAAGCTTCGCTGCATCAACCTGCATATGACTGCCTTGCAAGACACCACTGTCTTCCAACCGCTTTAGCCGCCGCCAAAGCGCATTCTGCGACAGGCCGACCTGTTCCCCCAGTGCACGCTGAGACAACGAGGCGTCCCGTTGCAGGAAATCCAGAATGCGTCGATCAATATTGTCAAAATTCTCCCTCATTTCGATCATATGACACAAAAATTTCGAAGTTTCCATATCAAATGGGTGAAGTTTCTTTACCAAACAGCGGCTATCTTTGCCTCACCACTTAGGAACGGTCGCAATTGGCGACCAAAAACACTGGATAGAACGATGCGAAAACAGATCGATGCATTTGATAAATTTGCAGCAACGCTGAGGGCCGCGACGCCATCAGCTCATAACGCTCTGTGCCGGGGGGTGATTGGTTCGAACATCCAGATAGAGGGCCCGTTTGGGGTGCAGCGGTTGATTTATGCCGATTATGTTGCGTCCGGACGGGCCCTCAGCCAAGTGGAGAGTTTCGTGATGGAGGAGGTGTTGCCCTATTATGCCAACACCCACACCAAAGCCTCGTTTTGCGGTGCCAAAATGACAACGCTGCGCGAGGCAGCGCGAGAGAGCGTGGCACGGCTGTGTGGTGCCAATCGTGATGAACACGCTGTGATTTTCTCCGGAAGCGGCGCCACAACCGGTTTGAACCAGTTGGTACATCTTTGGAGCGTCAAGCCCGGTGACACCGTTCTGGTCGGCCCCTATGAGCATCATTCCAACCTGTTGCCATGGCGCGAAAGCGGTGCATTGGTGGTGGAAATCCCCGAGGGCGTCGAAGCGGGCCCTGACCTTGATGCCTTGCAATCAGAACTCGACAAATACACCGAACGTGGCCGCGTGTTTGTCTCGATGAGCGCAGCCGCAAATGTCACAGGCGTCATCACAGACGTTGCTGACGTGACGCGGATTGCAAAAGCTGCTGGCGCAAAAATTGTGTGGGATTACGCGGGTGGCGGACCGTATCTTGCGATGCAAATGTCGCCAGAGACACAGGTGAACATCGACGCGTTGGTGTTTTCTCCGCACAAATTCGTAGGCGGCCCTGGCGCGAGTGGTGTTCTGATCCTGCGTCGCGACACGGTACAAGCCAACGTGCCCTACCGCCCCGGCGGCGGCACCGTAGCGTTTGTGAACGCCCACCAGCACGACTATGTCGCCTCGCTGGAACAACGCGAAGAAGGCGGAACGCCCAATGTGATTGGCGATATCCGCGCCGCCCTGGCGTTGATTGTAAAAGACGTGATCGGGCAAGATTTTATGAACACACGCAACGCAGAACTGACGGCGAAAGCGTTTTCAGCTTGGAAAGACCATGCCCACATCCGCCTTTTGGCAGCGGACCGGCGCGAGAGGTTGCCGATCCTCTCGTTTGTGCCGGTGGACAGCGCCGGACAGCGCATCGACCACAATGCGTTCACCACCGCGCTGTCGGATCGTTACGGCATTCAAGCGCGCGGCGGCTGCTCTTGTGCCGGACCTTATGTGCATCATCTGTTGGCCATCGCCGATGCCGACAGCCGACGCATTCGGGACAATATCGTGTCAGGCGACGGGTCGGAGAAGCCGGGATTTGTACGGCTGAACCTCAGCGTTCTGATGGATGAGAACACTGTCGATTTTGTTCTCAACTCAGTGGCTGAGCTGGCACGAAACTGGGATCAGTTGGACAGCGCGGCGGCCTAAAGCCGGGTGTCGCGATAGCGGAACGCACCACTGCCGCGCGCAATGACTTCTCCGGTCTCCTCTGTAATGGTGCCTTCGGCAAAGAAGGTGCGCTTGCCGCCGCCTGTGCGCCAACCTTCGGCAATCAGCCCCTGCCCTTTTGGCCGGCTGAGAAAGTTGGTGGTCAGCGACAGGGTAAGCGCCAGTTTCTTGTGATTTGGATCGCCAGTAAAGCAACCTCCAAACCCCATGACTGTGTCCAAAAGCGTCGCATAGATGCCGCCATGTGGAATGCCCGCGCGATTCATCAGATGGGGTGCGATCGGCAATTCCAGTCGTGCGTAATCCACATCCCAATGGGTGAGGTTGAAGCCGAGGTGCTTTTGCAGCTCGTAGGGCGCCTCATCAAGCGCGGGGTCAAGTGGGGCGTGCGACATCAAAAAACGTAGCCTTTACATCAACAGAGATTGGCAAACCGCGCGCCAGATAAAAGCAGGCACGCGGCATGGGGTCAGACCGCGCTGAGGCCGCCATCGATGGCGATCGCTTGACCGGTCATAAAGCTGTTTTCCGGCGCGTTGATCCACAACATCGCCTGAACCACTTCTTCGGGTTTGGACACGCGCCCCATCGGCACGCGGCTGGCGATATGGTTAAACGCATCCTCGCGTGACAAGCCCGAACGATCGCCCACGATGTCGGCCATTTCCTCGACCATAGGCGTGGCCGAGAACGACGGACACAACGCGTTGACGCGGATGCCGCGTTTGGCGTTTTCGTCCGCGACCGCCTTGGTCAGACCAACAACTGCGTGTTTGGCCGCCGCATAAAGCGACAAATGTCCTGCGCCCATCAAACCAGCAGCGGAGGCGGTGTTCAAAATCGCGCCCTGCCCGTGGGCCTGCATCAACGGGATCTGATATTTCATGCACAGGAACACGCCTTTGGCGTTCACATCCATCATCAGGTCAAAATCTTCGGTGGTCAGGTAATGCATAGGTCGCACGTCATGACCAATACCAGCATTGTTGATACCCACATGGATCGTGCCAAACGCGGCTGCGATATTGTCGACATGCGCTTTGACTTGGGCCTCATCCGCGACATTGACCACGTCAGCGACAACCTCAAAGCCTTGCGTGCGCAGCCCTTCGGCCACCTCGGTCAACTTCTCGCCGTTTACGTCTGACAGGCCCAGCTTTGCGCCCTGATCAGCAAATTTCTGGGCGGCCATCGCGCCAAACCCACTTGCGGCACCGGTGATCATCACCACTTTGTCTTGATACATTTTATCCACGTTTTGCGGCCTCCAGACCCGCCATTGCAAACATCGGCACGAAGCCCCCCAACCGCTTTGCGCGTTCGGGGTCGGACGCATTGCCGTCCAGTGCGCGCTTCTTCACCCCTTGAATGATTCCCGCCATGCGGAAGAAACAGAAGGCGAGGTAAAAGCCGAATTTTTCGATCCCCGGCAAGCCCATGCGCGCGCAGTAGGCGGCGATGAATTCCTCATCCGTGGGCATGCCCAGCGCGGCGCGATCCACGCCGGCCAGCCCGCGGCCTTCGTTGCCGGGGGGCATCTGCCACTGCATGATCACTGCGGCCAGATCGGCATAGGGGTGGCCGATGGTCGAGAGCTCCCAATCCAGCACCGCGACAACATTTTCGCCGTCTTTGGAGAACAACATGTTGTCGATGCGATAGTCGCCATGCACCAGGGTTCGCTTGCCGTCATCGGCAGGAATGTTGGCGTTCAGCCACTCTGCCAAAGCGTCCATCTGCGGCACGCTTTCGGTCTCGGACGCTTTGTATTGTTTGGTCCAGCGCCCGACCTGACGTTCAAAATAGTTCCCGTCGGGGCCGTAATCGGACAGGCCCGCAGCGTCGATATCAACCGAATGGATCGCGGCCAAGACGTGACCCATTTCGTCAATCACGGCCGTGCGCTGTTCGTTACTCAAATCTTTAAGGCGCGGATCGTCAAAATTGCGCCCCTCGACGTAATCCATCACGTAAAAGGCCGAGCCGATTACATCGTCGTCTTCACACAAAAGGTGCATTCTGGCGACCGGCACGTCGGAGCCAGCCAGCGCCTTTTGCACGCGAAATTCACGATCGACGGCATGTGCGGATTTCAGCAAAACCCCGGGCGGCTTGCGACGCAGCACGTATTGGCCGGATGGCGCATCCAGACGAAAAGTCGGGTTTGACTGCCCGACGTTGAATTTGGTGGCCACAGAGGGGCCTTGATAGCCCTCGAGATTGTCCGAAAGCCAGCGATCTACTGCCGCTGTGTCAAGTGTGGTCGCGTCCATTTTGTCCTCCCGATGTCGAGTGCCACCTGCCTTAGCTATAAGTCAGCATCTCGCCTTCGTTGTCCGCATCTATGTGCGGTGTCTCGTTAAATCCGTTCAGCCATGTCTGACCTTTTGCCAGCACAAACCGTGCAACGGCGCAGTTTTTGACCTGCAATTGCAGCAGGATCATTTGCTCGGCGGGGGCCTCCATCACGTCAGCCACGGTGCGACCGATGGCACCACCGGAACTGACCGCGATAGGGGCTTTTGCGCCGGACGCCGCGATGATCGCGCGCGCCTCGCGCACCCGTTGCGTAAAAGCCGCAAAGGTTTCCGGCGGGTTTGAAATCTCGTCACTTTGCCATTCCAGCACTGTATCACGCAGAATACGGAAATGGGTTTTGCGATCGCTGTTAAGATCCGCTGGGGCGTCATCACGTTCTGCGTACCGCGCCTTGAGCAAACCACCAAAGTCAAATTCGTTCCAGCCCGGCAAAACCACCGGTGTGATGCCTGTCTGAAGCGCGCTTTCGATGCCTTCCCAGGTCTGGCGGTGACGCTTTTGCGCGCCAATGAACACAGCGTCTGGCGTCACGCCTTGCTGTTTCAAAGCCACACCCAGCGCTGCGGATTGGCGATGGCCCAACTCTGACAGGTTGTCATAATCGGCAGCGCCAAAACTGGCCTGCGCATGGCGCACAAGGTGGAACATCTGACTCATTTCATGCGGGCCTGAAGCCGGGTCCAAGCGGCGTTGTATTC
Source organism: Shimia sp. SK013 (assembly GCF_001292625.1). Taxonomy (GTDB): domain Bacteria; phylum Pseudomonadota; class Alphaproteobacteria; order Rhodobacterales; family Rhodobacteraceae; genus Shimia. The sequence continues at coordinate 512,471 of NZ_LAJH01000012.1, read as the reverse complement.
CCGCTCAAAACGGTCCACCAAATCAGCAGTCGGCACCACGTCTTTGACCGCACCGATGCCCTGACCTGATCCCCAGATGGTTTTCCAAGCCTTTGGTTTTTCCCGATCATCGCCAAAGTTCATGGTTTTGACGTCGCCTTGCGGCAAGTTGTCGGGGTCCATACCCGCATTGGCAACCGAACCTTTGAGGTAGTTGCCAGCCACGCCTGTGAACAGCGAGCTATAGACGATATCGTCCGCGCCACTTTCAACGATCATTTCTTTGTAATCTTGCTGCGCGTTGGCTTCTTCCGTGGCAATGAACGGCGTGCCGATATAGCCAAGGTCGGCTCCCATCGCCTGTGCCGCCAAAAGCGACGCGCCGGTGCCGATTGAACCGGATAGCAAAAGCGGCCCGTAAAACCACTCGCGAATTTCGCTGATCAACGCCAGCGGGCTTTGTGGGCCAGCGTGGCCGCCGGCACCGGCCGCGACTGCGATCAGCCCGTCAGCGCCCTTTTCGATGGCTTTCTTGGCAAAGCGATTGTTGATGATGTCGTGCAACGCAATGCCGCCGCAGTCATGCGCGGCGTCGTTGACCTCAACCCGCGCGCCAAGCGAGGTGATCCAGATCGGCACTTTGTGTTTGTGGCAAAGCTCGATGTCGCGCTCAAGTCGTGTGTTTGAGCGGTGCACGATCTGGTTCACTGCGAAGGGCGCCGCTGGCGAGTCGGGATTTGCCTGATTGTGACGGTCGAGTTCTTCGCTGATTTGCGTCAGCCATGTGTCCAGCAACGGGTGTTCACCCTCACCTTCGCGCGCGTTCAGCGCCGGAAAGCTGCCGATAATACCGGCCTTACACTGGGCAATCACCAATTCTGGCACCGAGATGATAAAAAGGGGAGAGGCAACCGCGGGGATACGCAGACCCTGAAGTGCCTTTGGCAGATGGCTGTCACCGGACATGAAAAACTCCTGTTGTTGGTGAGCAGGATAAGGCAGTGCGCCGTGCGCTCAAGCAAGAGCGTGCGAAAGTAACATGACGTCACATGACGCTGCGCTGATAACTTGCGCCGTTACGATTGAGAGCGTCAGGCGTTTGGCGAAGGACGTTTTTTGCAGAAACAGGTATTTGGGGAACAAAAAAGCCTAAGCCCGCGCCAGAAAACGGAGGATGCGCGATGCGACGTCAGCTGGCTGTTGATGCAGGATCCAATGATCAGCGCCCGCGACCTCCTCGATTGTAAGGTCGTCGCAAAAGGCGTCGAGTCCATCATAGCTTTCCGGCAGGAGCGCGCTGTCGTTCATGCCCCAGATCAGCAGATGCGGCATTGCCACGCGCAGGGCATCGCTGGGCAATGCCGGCAAGTCCTCGGGTGGGATAGGCTGGCTCGGCTTGGCGAGTTTCAGCGGCGAGGCGCGATACCAGTTCAGCATGGCGCGCACACCGTTTTCATCCCCCCAAGCTTTACGGTAAGCCGCCCGCCGCTCCGGCGTCATCCAGCTCATATCCATGTCTTTGTTGAAGATTTCAAAAATCGCGGCGTGGTCATCCTTGATCAGATCACGCTCTTTTCCCTCGATGCGCAGATCATCAATGTATTGGCTTGCTTCTGTCTGTGCCCCGCCCGCCGCCATGGCACGCTGAAACGGGGCTGGATGAACGCCATTGGCGACTACAAGCGCGTCAATTTGAACCCAGTGGCTCATAGCAAGCGCATAGGCCACCGCCGCCCCCCAATCATGGCCAACCACAGCCGCAGCACGTCCGCCGCCAAAGTGGTCCACCATGACAGCCGCGTCACCCGCGAGCTTTCCGGTCTTGTAAGAGGCGACGTCCAATGGTCGCCAACTTTGACCAAACCCGCGCTGGTCCGGTGCAACGACAAAATAGTCCTCGGCAAGTAAAGGCAAAACCTCCTCATAGGCCCCGGAGTATTCCGGAAACCCATGCAGGCACAAAATCAGAGGCGCCCCTTCTTTTCCTGCCGTTTTGGCAAAAAAGGGGCGCCCGCCAATTTCGAAATGGATGTCACGCATCCGGCAGTTTGTGATCGCCAAACTGCTTGCGCAATGTCAGCTTGGACACCTTGCCCGTCGCTGTCATTGGCAGGTCTTCCACGAACACCACATCGTCAGGCAACTGCCATGTGGCGAAGTGTTCTTTGAGCATGTCCATCAGGTCACCAACCTCTGGTTTGCCCTCAGGCGAAGGCACCACGATCATCAAGGGCCGCTCGTCCCATTTAGGGTGCGGCACTGCGATTACGGCACAATTCGCCACCTTGGGGTGCGCCATGACCGTGTTTTCCAGATCCAGCGAGGAAATCCATTCCCCGCCCGATTTGATCAGGTCCTTGGCACGGTCAGTGATGGTCAGAAAGCCATGTGTATCAATAGTGGCCACATCGCCTGTGCCAAACCAGCCGTCTGCGTCAAAGGCCGTCTTGTTGGCCTCTTCGTTCTCGAAATAGCCGGACGTGATCGCGTTGCCGCGCACATAAAGTTCGCCAGCGGCCTCGCCGTCATGCGGCAGGCGTTTGCCGTCCTCATCAACAATCTTGAGATCCACACCAAAGACACGGCGCCCCTGTTTGGATTTGATCGCGATGCGTTCCGCCATCGGCTTGTCGTTGAGGTGATCTGGCAAATTGCCCTGCGTGCCAATCGGGCTCATCTCGGTCATGCCCCAAGCGTGACAGACGTTGACGTCGCCTTCTTCAAAGAACTGGATCATTGAGGCTGGCGCCGCAGAGCCACCGACAACCATGTCACCAAGCCCCTCGGGCATACGTCCCTGCTTGGTGATCTCGCCTTGCAGGCCGAGCCACACCGTTGGAACACCCCAAGCGGAGTAGACCTTTTCGTTGTCCATCAGGCGGAACAGGCTTTCACCATCCAGCGCCCCGCCCGGGAAAATTAGCGAGGCCCCTGTGAGCGGCGCCGCATATGGCAGGCCCCAGGCGTTTACATGAAACAGCGGCACAACCGGCAGAATACGCTTACCCGGCTGCAAAGCCGTTGGCAGAGACAGACCCACCATCATCGCATGCAACACGGTGGAGCGATGGGTATAAAGCGTGCCTTTGGGATTGCCGGTGGTGCCGGAAGTATAGCAAAGACCCGCTGCTGTATCCTCGGGGAAATCAGGCCAATCAAAGCTGTCGGATTGACCGTCCAACAATTCCTCGTAGCACAAAAAATCACCTTCCGGCATGTGATCGCGGTCAGTCATGACCACAACCTTCAAACCCGCCGGCCATTGATCGCGCAACGCTGCCACAAGCGGCACAAACGTTGTATCCACGAACAGCATCGTGTCGTTTGCATGGTTGACAATATAGGTCATCTGCTCGGCCGACAGGCGCGGGTTGATGGTGTGACACACGCCGCCTGCTCCTGAGATGGCATAGTATAGCTCAAGATGGCGGTAGCCGTTCCAAGCCAAAGTCGCGACCCGGTCGCCGGTCTGCATGCCCTGCGATACGAGCCCATGCGCCAGCTTTGCCACGCGACGTGCGGTGCCGGCATAGGTCTGGCGATGGATATCGCCCTCGGTGCGCACCGAGACCACCTCGCTCAACGGGTGAATTTCTGCTGCGTAGCTGAGAATGTCCGCGATTTTGAGCGGACGCATCATCATGGAGCCTTGCATTTCCGGCCCTCCCCTGCCTGAAAGATTCGAGTGGCGTGCAGCCTATGCCGGACAGCGCAAAAATCAAAAGCCCATCTGCGCCATGCCGCAGCGTCGTTATGGATGTAAATCGGGGAAAAGTTGTCGCGGAATCAGGGCAAGGAGTTCGCGAAGCTTGGTGTCTGTCCATATATTGCGGCAATGTCTGGCTTGCTCGCAAAATATTGATTTTTCGATGTGCGGCGCCTGAGGGCGCCTTTTGGATGTCTGAGGCAGGTTGAATGGCTGAGATTGATCTCCTGATGAACGGTGGTGAGGCGGCGGATGCGCCGACATTTCTATTTGCCCATGGGGCCGGCGCCACAATGGACGCGCCGTTTATGGTGATGGTTGCTAAAGGTCTGGCCGCGCGGGGCATTCGGTTGGCGCGGTTTGAGTTTGAGTATATCGCGACGCGACGGCCAAATGGGTCAAATCGGCTCCCGCCGAATGGGGACATCCTGCAGCAGGAATACCGCAAGGCGATTGCGGCACTTTCATGTGACGGGCCATTGGTGATCGGCGGCAAGTCGATGGGGGGGGACGCGTTGCCAGCCTGATCGCGGACGATCTGTTTACCACGGGCGCGATCGGTGGGCTGCTATGTTTGGGCCATCCGTTTCATCCCCAAGGCAAGTCGGAAACGCTGCGCACCGCACATCTTGCGGGGCTGACTGTCCCCACGCTGATCTGCCAAGGCACTCGCGATCCTTTTGGGATTAAAGAAGACGTCGTGGCCTATGCGTTATCCAACAAATTCGACCTCTTTTGGGGGGCAGATGGTGACCACGACCTGAAGCCACGCAAGCGGGTCACGGGGCCGAGCCATGCCGCCAAGTTGAAGCGGGTGTGCAGTACGGGCGGCTGGATGGATCCAACAGCATCTCTGATCTGTTGCGGTGAACGGAAGAGGGTGAATTCGAGCGGAAACCGGACCTTCGCCGCGTTTTGAACCGACGGCGGCTTTTGGAAGCCTGTTGAATCCGACACTGCTCTGGATACGACAGAGTTGCCAATTGGACCGGTGGTCTATTCGTTGCCCGAATATGCAATCAGATCCGCGATCGTAAGGCTGTCATCTTTGCGTTCAAACGTTCGAATGTAGTCGACCATAGTGTGGGAATGCTCCCGCATCATGCCCTCGGCGCGCACAGCATCGCCTTTTTCGATTGCCTCGTAGATGACCTGATGCTGTGCGTTGCCAAGATGCAGCCTGAACAAACCCCGTTCGTTCAGGTTTGGCGACGTCGTCGTAGCGCGATCAAACACCATCGACCCGGCTGACAGCATCGGAAGGTGGCTAATCTGTTCGCAGGCATAGCTGACGTAGTCGTTGCCACAGGTGGCCAGAATGGTGGTGTGAAATGCCTTGTTGGCCACCTGCGCCTGGCGCTTGGCACTGTCACCAAACTCTCCGGCGCTCAAAAGCTTGTCGATGTCCTCGATGGCTTTTGCCATCTTTGGCAGGTGGTCCGCACGATCCTCGGCTTGAGCCATAAGGCGAGCGGCGAGGCTTTCCAAATGCCCGCGCACCTGCACAGCCTGAAGAACATCCTGCACCGTTGGCGCAAAAACCGTGTATCCGCGCCCCTCGCCGCGCCGCAGGAGTCGTTCGCGCTCAAGTATACGCAAGGCAAGGCGCACGGGTGTGCGTGACACATTATACGCCTCACAAAGGCGCGCTTCGGAGAGACGTTCCCCCTCGGTGTAGGCGCCCAAGATTATGTCTTGTCTGATTTGTGCTGCGAGTTCTGTGTCGATTGATTCCATGCTTTGTTGCACCACACTTGGGATCCCAAAGTCAACCATCCAGCGCCTCAAGCGACATCTCGTCGAATTTCATTCCAAAATGGATCCCAAAAATCAAGTAATTAGCCAGAATCGGCGTAATGTTGAAAATTTTTCTTGCTTTGGGATCCCAAAAAGATGTTCATAAAGCGACTCGAGGAGAGTTTCGGGGTTTTTGAGGTTTTTCGGTAGATTTAGGATCCCGAGCCTTGCCAGCCTTGATCAAAATGGGAGGACACTATGAAATTTTCACGTATCACAATGGCTGCCGCGCTTGCCGTCGGCCTTGGCGTTTCGGCACAGACTGCGTCAAGCGAAGAGCTGACGGTTGCCACTTTCCTACCGCCACAACACCACACAAACACGGGCATGTTTGCATGGTTCGCGGAAGAAATCGAAAAGCGGTCCGGTGGATCGTTGACGATGAAACTTTACCCTGCAGGCCAACTTGGCGCAGGTCCGGTGCAGCAGTACAAACGCGCGGTCGAAGGCGTGGCTGACATCACCTTTGGCGTATCCGGCTACACGCCTGCGCTGTTCCCGAAAACGATGATGGGTATTCTGCCTGGCACCGCAGTGAATGCGGATCAATCGACCCGTGCGATATGGGGAATCTATGACGATCACCTTGCCGACGAATATGAAGACGTCAAAGTTCTGGCCATCGGCACAGTGGCAGGCAACCTGTTTGCGGCCACCCGCGATGTCTCCACCATGGAAGGCCTCAAGGGCGCCAAGGTTGTTCCCTACGCGTCCATGACCACACCGATTATCGAAGCACTTGGCGCAGTCCCGGTCCAGATGCCTGTGACAGAGATGTACACCGGCTTGTCCACGGGCACGATTGACGCAACAACCGCGTCTTACAACAACATCACCGCTCCTTGGAATTTCTCGGACGTCTCCACCTATGTCGTTGAAAACATTCCAGCAAGCTTTGCCGTGACCTATGCGGTCATGAACAAGGAACGCTACATGGGCCTATCGGACGAGCATCGCGCAATCATCGATGAGGTGGCGGGGCTGCCGATGTCGCTTGAGCTGGCAAAGTCTTTTGACGGTGCGGATGCGCGCTCCAAGAAGATGATCGAAGAAGATCAGGCAAAGAAGTACGAATGGGTTGTCGTATCCGATGCGGAACGCGCCAAGATGGATGCTGCTGTTGCACTGGGCTTGGAAGAAATCTTCACGGATTACGAAGGCCGCGGCATCGCCAGCGTCCGTGAGATCTACAAGGCTCTGAACCCGTAAGCGTCCAAGCGCCTAACGGCCGCTTGCCTTCCAAACAGGTCCGGCTTTGCCTCCTGGCTCCAAAGAGCCGGATCTGTTCCACCTGACCGCAAATCTAGTATTGTTGGAGTTGTCTGAAATGGCAGTGATCACGCCGACCAACACATCCGTGCAAGAATTGAACGGCCTTCATCTGTATCACGGTGATATGTCGAACTGTTCGATGCGTGTGCGGATGACCCTGATCGAAAAGGGTCTGGATTGGACCAGCCATCACATCGATCTGAAGAAAAAGGAAAACATCTCAGAGGAGTACTTTGGGATCAATCCAAACGGCCTTGTCCCGACATTGGTGCACGACGGTGTTGTTCACATCGAATCCAACGACATCATTGACTATCTGGACAACACTTTTCCGCACCCGTCGTTGCGGGCACTCGATAACAACGCCGAGATGATGGAATGGCTGCATCTCGCCGCCGCTATTCACCTGCCAGCGATCAAGCCCTACGTCTACGCAACCAAGATCGCCAAACACCTCAAAAAGACGCGGGAAGAACAGGCACAATACGACGCGCTTCAAGCCAACGACGACCTCAAAGAGTTCCATGCAAAGCACAAGGGGAGCCGCCAGTTCAGTGACGAAGATGTCGGCAAAGCACAAGCGATCCTTGCCGAGTGTCACGTCAAACTGGAAACAGCCCTACAAGGGCAGGACTGGATCATGGGCGAACAGTTCACGCTCGCCGATATATCCTGGATCCCGCTATATCACGTGCTTTTGGGGTGCGGATACGCCTACGACACATACCCGAACATCCAACGCTGGGCAGCTGCCCTTCAGGAGAAGCCAAGCTTTCAGCAAGGTGTCCTGAAATGGTGCCCGGATTTCTCCAAAGTTTGACTGTTGGAGAAGGAAAAAGAGACATGAAAGAACAATCGAACATACCGAAACCGATCGAATTTCTGGATAGAGGCTTGATCTGGACGTCCCTGATTTTCGGCGGTTTAACGCTGGTGTTCATGACCGCCTTTTCGGTCTGGAACGTGCTGATAATGCGAAAGGCGTTGAATTCCCCCGTCTTGGGGGCCGAGGACCTATTAATCCTGTCGCTCGTGGTGATCGTAGCCTTTTCGATCCCTCTGGGCGCCCGCACCGGTGCGCATATCGAAATCGAAGTGCTGGAGTCCCAAATGTCCGCGAGATTTGCGAAATGGTCGATGATCTTTGTGAAGCTGCTGGGCGTTGGGCTGCTGATCGTTACGTCATGGCGGCTATGGCACGCGGCTGGTACAGCTCAGAAGTTTGGCGAAACCACCCAGCAATTGCTGATCTCTTACCAGCCGTTTTATTATCTCCTGTCCATATCTGCGGGCCTTTATGCGATCGTTGTGTGCCTCGATATCTGGCAGATGCTGCGTTCAGGGCGTGTACAGTACCTTCACGTCGGCGGGGGTGCGCTATGATCAGCATGACACTTCTGGGCCTCTTTGGGCTATTGGCGCTCTTTGTCCTGCTCGCCCTGCGCATGCCAGTTGCACTTTCTATGCTTGGCGTCGGATTCGTGGGAACCGTGATTGCCAATGCCAACAAATTCATTGGCGTGGGCATGGCCGAAGATCAGGCATGGGCCCGCGGGCTCAAAATCGCCTACTCCAACCTTGCGGGCGAGACCTTTGAGGCGGCTTCCAACTACAACTTGTTGGTGATCCCCATGTTTGTCCTGATGGGCAATCTGGCGGGCGTGTCCGGCATGTCCAACGACCTGTTTGCCGCCGCCTATCGTTGGATGGGGCATTTGCGGGGCGGTTTGGCCTCAGCCACAATTGCGGCCTGCGCCGGTTTTGCCGCCCTGTCCGGCTCCTCGCTGGCTTCCGCGGTCACAATGGGCCGCGTCGCCCTGCCGGAAATGAAACGCTACAAATATGCCGATAGCCTGGCCACCGGGTCCGTTGCCGCAGGTGGAACGCTTGGGTTCCTGATCCCGCCCTCCGGTGGCATGATCATCTATGCGGTCCTGACCGAGCAAAGCATCGGTCGCCTGTTTATGGCCGGCGTATTCCCCGGTATCATTCTGACTCTCCTTTTCATCGGGGCCATCCACCTCGTTGTGACAAGACGCCCGGACGCCGGCCCGCGTGGGCAAAAGTTTGGGCGCAGCGAACGCTTGGCCTCTCTCTGGCGCGCCATGCCCATTCTTGGTGTCGTGCTGGTGACCATCGGCGGCATGTACACGGGCTTTTTCACACCGGTTGAAGCCTCCTCTGTGGGCGCGTTCTTCACCTTTCTTGTGGCGGCGTGGCGCAAATCTCTGGATTGGCGCGCAACCAAGGCTGTCGTGCTTGAAACCATGAACGCCACAGCAACCGTGTTCATGATCATTATCGGTGCCTTTGTGTTTATTCCGTTCATGTCACTGACCGAATTGCCCGCGCAAATGGTGACGATCCTCACATCGCTGCCCATCGGTGATCTCGGCATCCTGCTGGTGATCGTGGTGATTTACATGTTCCTCGGCATGTTCCTTGAAGCCATGGCGATGCTGGTTTTGACCATTCCGGTGGTCATTCCAATCGCGATTGCACTGGATTGGAACCTGATCTGGTTTGGCATCATTGTGGTGATCGTGCTCGAAATGGGCATGATCAGCCCGCCAGTGGGGATCAACGTCTTCATCGTGAAATCTATCGCCCCTGATGTGCCTATGGCCGAAATTTTTCGCGGCATCTGGCCGTTCTGGTTCGCCATGGTCGCGATGATCGGCCTTCTCATTCTTTTCCCGCAAATTGTGCTGTTCCTGCCCGAAAAAGTCGTCGGCGGATAGCACCACTTGGAGAGTTCTTATGAACAAAGCAACAGACATCAAAACCCTCCGCCATTTCATAGCGGGCGATTGGGCCGACGCCGAAAGCGGCGCAACTTTCGACGTCCTAAACCCGCTGGATGACAGCCTCTATTGCCACGCAGCGCGCGGCACGGGTGGTGACATGCAAAAAGCAGTGGGCGCGGCCAAAGCTGCCTTTGCACCCTACCGCAACACCCTGCCCAAGGACCGGGAGCTCTGGCTTCTGCGGGTTGCCGAAATCATGGAGGCCCGCAAAGGCCAACTCCTTGATTGCCTAATCGACGAAATCGGCTCGCCTTTTCAAAAGGCCATGTTTGAGTTTGAGAAATCATTGACGATGGTGCGCGCGGCCGCTGGCATGTGCAGAAATGTGCGCGGCGAAACCATCCCCTCGGATGCGCCTGGCAAGTTTTCTATGTCGGTGCGCGAACCCTTGGGCGTCGTTGCTGTCATTACCCCGTTCAACGTGCCGCTCATCAAAACGTCACGGCTGGTTTGCAACGCCCTGGCTCTGGGCAACACGGTCGTGCATTTGCCCTCCGAAATGGCGCCCCACCTCTCCGTCCTGTTTGCCGAAATCGTTGCAGAGGCCGGCGTTCCGGCGGGCGTATACAACGTGGTGACAGGCCTCGGAGCCGAAATCGGCGATGACCTGACAAGCCACAAGGACGTGGATTTTGTCACCTTCACAGGCTCTTCCTTGATCGGTCAGCACATCAGCGAGATTTGCGCAAAGAACAAAACGCCAAGCACGCTCGAACTCGGTGGGAAAAGTCCTACGGTGATCTTGGCTGACGTGGACCTGGATGAGGTGATGCCTCTTGCCGCACGCTCCATCTTTATGTTTGGCGGTCAGGCCTGCATCGGGTCCAGTCGATTTTATGTCGAACGGCCTTTGTATGACGACTTCGTCAAGCGGTTCTCAATGGTGGCAGGCAAAGTCGGCATGGGCGATCTGCGTGATCCAAACACCGTGATTGCACCGATTATTTCAGAGCGGCAGCGCGCCCGCGTGCGCAACCATATCGCCGACGCGGTGGCCAAGGGCGCGACGGTCGCTGCTGGGGGTGAATGGGAAGGCAACCGCTGCCAGCCGACACTGTTGACCGATGTAAGCGATGACATGACGGTATGCAGGTCGGAAACCTTCGGCCCTGTGTCGTCAATCTATCCGATCGACAGCTATGAAGAGGGGCTTGCGAAAGCCAACGATACAGATTTCGGCCTGTCCTCTGCGATCTTCACGAAAGACATCGACAAAGCCTTCCATTTCGCGCGCAATATTGGCGCGGGGATGTGCCACATCAACGGCCCTACCATCCATGATGAGGCGCATGTGCCGTTTGGCGGCAACGGTGAATCCGGTGTTGGGCGGGAAGGTACCGATGCTGACATGGAAGCAATGACAGAACTCAAATGGATTACGGTGCAGCTATGACCTTCACGCTTTATCATCATGGATCTTCGGTCTGCGCGGCCAAGGTGCGTTTTGCCATGGCGCAAAAAGGCCTCGACTGGGAGGGTGTCTACATCGACATTCTCAAAGGCGAGCAGTTTGATCCCGAGTACATGAAACTCAATCCCAAGGCGGTTGTTCCGACGCTGACAGATGACGGAACCGTCATCGTGGATAGCACGGTTATCTGCGAATACCTTGACCGAATCGCGCCTAAAACAAGCCTGCATCCGAGTGATCCTTGGGGCCATGCACAGGTGCGATACTGGACCAAGGCGGTAGACGAGGATTTGCACCCGGCCTGTGGCGCTATGACCTTTGTTTGTTCGCATCGGCACACGGTTTTGAAGAATCTGGGTGAGGAAGGCGTAAAAAAGTTTCTTGCATCCACGCCCCCAATGTCGGTCACGTCGAATTGGAAAGACCTGAAAGACGGCTACACCCGATATGGGTTTGACGCACCCGGCGCGACCGAGAAGGTCAAGCTTTACGACAGCTACCTTTTCAAGATGGAAAAGGCGCTGGAGGGCAATGATTGGCTGGTTGGCAATGCCTTCTCCATAGCGGACGTCGCGCTCACACCTTACGTGAACCGATTGGCGATGATGTCGATGCGCGGCATGTGGGAAAACGGCCGACTGCCCAACGTTGCAAAATGGATTGCCCGGATCGAGGCCCTGCCGAATTTCAAGCCGTGCCTGATTGACTGGGTACCCAAAGACCTGACCAATGATCTGAGAGACAATGGCGCCAAAAGTTGGCCCGAGGTTGCCAAGATTCTGGAAATCGAAATTTGACACGAGAGGACAAACCAATGGGACGTTTGCAAGGAAAAACCGCTGTCATCACCGGCGCCGCGCGTGGAATCGGGGCCGTGATGGCCAAACGCATGGCCGAAGAAGGCGCCAATGTTGTGGTGGCCGATGTACTGGACACAGCCGATACCGTGGCCGAGATCACCAAAGCCGGCGGATCTGCGATTGGTCAAAACGTTGATGTCACCTCCGATGACGACATCGCGGCGATGGTCGAGGCGACTGAAAAGGAATTCGGCGCGCTGGATGTTTTGGTCAACAACGCATCGATTTTTGCGGCGCTGCAGCCCAAGCCGTTCCTGCAAATCGACAATGACGAGTTCGACAAGGTAATGACAGTGAACGCGCGCGGCGTGCACCAAATGACCAAAGCTGTCGTCCCTGCGATGATGCGGGCCGGACACGGAAAAATCGTCAACATCGCCTCCGGTACTTTCTACTATGGGCCTCCGGGGCTGTCTCACTACACCGCCTCAAAGGGGGCCGTAATTGCGTTGACCCGTTGCTATGGGCGTGAACTTGGCGACAAGAACATTCAGGTGAACGCCATCGCGCCCGGCCTGACCGAAAGCGAGGCGTTGCAGGGCCACACCGGCTTTGATCCCGCGCGCGGGCCGACGGTGCAGTCGCGCTCGATCAAACGCGAAATGCTCCCCGAGGATCTCTTGGGGTCACTGATGTATCTGATCACGCCCGACAGCAATTTTGTCACCGGCCAGACGTTGAACGTCGACGGCGGAAAGGTGAATCTCTGAGCCATGTCAAAGCGCTATTCACACGTTCCACCAGGTGGCGGCGCGGACTACGACTGGTCCGCGGATCACACATATGTCAAGGTTTCCGCCGCCGACACCGGTGGCCAGTACACCTTGATGGAAGACAACCTGAAGGCCCATTTTGCGCTGGGCCTTCATATGCATCGCTATCATGCCGAAACCTTCTATATTCTGGAAGGAGAGGTGGATTTTTTCGTGGACGGCGATTGGTTAACGGCTGGCCCAGGCACTTGTTTGCACGTGCCTCCGGGTATTGAACATGCCTGCACGCTGGCAAACGGATGTACAGCGGGCCGCATGCTGATGATCTATCAGCCATCCGGATTTGACGGCTACCTTTCGGAACTGGCGCAGATGACTGAGGCCGATTTTGAAGATCAAGCAAAGATGGATGCGCTGAACCATAAATACGACATCGTAAACATCGGCCCAGTGCCAGAAAGAGATGGATCGTGACCCGCTCTGCAACAACTACAATCCACAGCACCAAGGCCGGCAGCTACCTTCAGCAGCTTTGCAAACATTTCGGCCACAAGGTCGAGGCTGACTTCACCCCCAATAGTGGGTGGATCAAGTTTGGTTTTGGCAGAGCTGACCTCAGCGCTGAGCCCGACTGCTTGAAGATGACAGCGACGTCAGACGACCCGCAGGCACTGGCAACGCTAAAACAGGTGTTGGCCTCTCACTTGGAACGGTTCGCGTTTCGCGAAGACTTGAGAATTGATTGGAAAGAGTGACCATGGCAAAATTGGGTGAAGACATCATCGGCACCAGCGGCGTGCCGCCCTTTTTCAAACTGACGAATGCTGATGACGTGGCCATCGACGCGCCAGAGAACCGCAAAGGTGACGCGCTGCGCACGTGGGTGCGATCGTTGTCAGGGTTTCAGAAAGAAGCCTTGGTGCGCTCTGCCAAAACCGGCGACACATGGCGGCTGGTTTCAGACGAAGGCCCGTATCTGAACGGACACGACGCGGCCCCATGCCCTTTGGCGTTTTTGTCGACAGGAATGGTCGCGAGCTACATGAATGAGATTGTCGCCTTGGCCAAGATGCAAGGTGTCGAGATCCGCAAGCTCAAGCTCGTTCAGGATAACTATTACACAATGAAGGGCTCGATGCCCAAACGAACGATGGTGGGCGGCGCGGAGCCCGTAGAATTGCAGGTAGAGATTGACTGCGATCTGGACGATGGCGCGCTGAACACACTTTTGATGAATGCGGTTCATGCCTCCCCCCTGAACGGGTTGATGCGCGGGCAACTCGAAAGCCTGTTCAAACTGGGCAAAAACGGACAGGAATTGCCGACCGCCAAAGTTGTCGAACTGGATGGCCCGCTGTTTCCCGATCCCGGCGACCATTTTTCTAAAGCCACACCACAGGCCCCCGATCTTTCCTTGATGGCACCTGTAGGCCTGACCCCCAAGAAGGAAGTTGCAAAAGGTACGGCGGCGGGCGCATCGTCGCTGTCAGATGAACAGGACCGGCGTCTGAATATTGGTGCAGTTGCCGAATTGCGCGAAGATGGGATCAAGGACATCCAGCAAATGCAGTATTCGCCGTACGGCACATCGTTTCGGTTTCTGTCCTCCGAAGATGGTCGGGCACCGGATGCCGCCACATTGATCAGCGCCGGCATAGGGTTCTGTTTCATGACCCAATTTGGGCGTTTCGTATCGATGCTGAAACTGGACCTCCCGGATTATCGCATCGTTCAGGATACGCATTTTTCACTGGGCGGCGCCAGCGGCGGCACGGGCAAGGCCGGTGAGGCCGATCCAATCGAGACGCATGTGTATCTGGAAACCAGCGAGAGCGATGCAGTCGCCCAAGAGATGCTCGACATCTCTGAACAGACTTGCTTTCTGCATGCCTTCTGCCGCACAGACCTCAAGACCAAGCTCAAAATTGTGCGCCTATAAGCCACTCTGCCATTCAACACACTCGGCCCGCCCTTGCGCAAGAAATTGCGCAGGGCTGGAAGCTACAGGCATTACAGCGGCCGGACGCTCGGACTTGCGACCTTAGCAATCGCTGCGCCAGGCTTGCACCGCATCTCAGAGGCGTTGATCGAAAGCTCAACGCCACGCGGCGCCGCTACAGAGGAAACGCCACATAATCAAACCAACCAGATGACCTACATACTCGCTTAATTTCGGCAGACTCTGAATCCCAAACCTGTTGCTTGATTGTGCCGGCCGAAGCCCCGGAAAAAGATTGTGCCAGAAATGATTCAAGAGTCGATAGTCGCGCGCACTCTGAACTCATGCGAAGCCTCGCGAGCGATTTGACTTATCTTGTTCCGAGATTGCACCACAAACCTCAAAAAGTGGTCTGGCAACGTCTTGCCCAACCTTGGATGATCGAAAACAAAGCGAGGCTTTTGAACTATAGCTCTGTAGGAGCCGCAGCGCAGCGAAACTGAAGCCCGCGAATGGCTGCTTTGGGCCTAAATCGACACTCGATCCCTCTGCTAAAATCACTTTCTTCAAACATTTAAAGGGAGCAACAACTCTGCTATCCGGCTTCTCAACCATAGGTGTGGCGGACTCTCAGAAAACCGCCGGTGCCAAATCAGAACCAAGCGGGCCGGATCCACAGGGATCGGGGGCTCAAACACATTCAGATTTGCTGATTGTGCTATGCGATGTGCCAACGCGGATGGAAGCAAGGCGATGAGGTCCGAACCGGCGACGGCGCGGTACACTCCAGAGAAAACTGGCAGGGTCATTGCCACACTACGTTCGCGCCCGATCCTCGCAAGGGCCTCATCCCCAAGGCCTTTAGGATTGCCTTCGGTTGAAAACAGGACATGCCCTAAGTCACAGAAGAGGTCGAGCGGCATGACATCGCCTGGTGCAAGCGCAAGCTCTGTTGTCCTTGGATGCGCCTTCCTGGCAATGACAGAGAAGGAAGAGCTGAATACAGGTTGGCCTTCTGCCCAGTCGGGCAACGGTGTTTCAGGGAGCAAAGCAAAATCCACGTCGTGGTTTTCCAATGTGCCCACACGATCGTCTGGCACAAGGTCAACAAGGTGAACGCGCAGCGAAGGAGCATGTGCTGTCAAATATTCGGCCAATGCTGGCAGGAGCATTTCGGCAAAGAAGTCGCTGCCTGAAATCCGAAAACTGTGTTCTGCGGTCGCGGGGTCGAACGCATCCTGTGCGTGGATCAGCGCTTCGACGCGGCTTAGAATGTCTTGGAGGGGTTCTTTAAGTGAGAGGGCGAACTCTGTCGCTTCGAGTTTCTGTCCGCTCCGAAAGAACAACTCGTCGCCGAGAGACAGGCGAAGCCTCTTTAGCGCTCCGGATACGGCTGGCTGGGACAGGCCCAAACGCGCGCCGGCCCTAACGGTTGAATGCTCAATCAGCAGCGCATCGAGCACACGCAGAAGATTCAGATCGAAACTGGATAAATTCCCCATACCGATTGATATTATACAATCTATCGATTTAACAGATTAATTTGACGCGAGTAGCCTTAAATCAGTTCCAACAATCAGCCCAAGGAGGCCCAAAATGCTGAATCGCCCGCGTACCTATAATGTTCTAAACATACTCATGAAGTTCCATGCTTTTCCGTCCGAGACGATGGACAAGTTCTGCTTTGTCGAATGCCTTGTCCCGGTTGGAGCCGGTGCGCCCCCCAATCACCACGCAGGCGAGACGGAGTCGTTCTATGTCATCGATGGGCAGATTGGTTTCATGATCGATGGCAAAGAAGTCCTGGCTTGCTCAGGCGATCACGTTGCAATTCCCGATGGGGCCGTTCACGCTTTCCAGGCTGTCGGAAACAAGCCGGCCCGCCTCTTGATCATCAACGCGCCCGGACACATGCACGACAAGTTTTTCACCGAAATCGGACATCCCCTTCCCGAGGGCCAAACCGAACTGCCGCAACCCAGTGAGCCGGATATTCCGTCAGTGTTGTCCGTCGCTGAGAAAGTTGGCATGACGTTTGTGGCTCCTGCCGAACAGCCAGCTTGACGCGAACCGGAAAGCTTAAGCGGCACATGTTTGAGACGCTCACAGCGCCCGCACCTGAACCGCCCAGACACGGTAGCGTTGGCTTGGCTTAAGTCCCGGTCATCGCGTAGGTGAGTATGCTCTACGATGAATGAACGGCCTGTTCGGGGACGCTGCAGCGCGGAGACGGACTGTCTGTTGAATGTCTCCTGTGGGCCGTGCGCGTGACTTTGACAATCCCGTTTTTTGCGCATTGACGCAATTTGACGTTGGCGCAGCGGCAGTCGTTCGGGTTCCGAGGACATCAAAGGCGGTGCGGCAATTCGGTGATAAATTGCCTGGTCCGCGTCGGGTTGCAGTTTCCCCGGACCGACCGTTCAACAACCTGCGCAGCATTGGTTTGGCCAGATGACGGCTGAGCGGGACGAAACGGACCTATGTTGGTTCACATCGAATGTCAGCTTCAATCGGGGCCGAAACAATATCGATGGAGACAAGCGGCTGAACCGAGTAATGCTGAACGGATAGGAGTAACGGAGATTGCAATGCGCCTGATGACCACCGCCTTAGCCTTGATCTTAGTCCCAAACGGGATTTTACTCGCAGAGACATACGACGTGGATGTCTGGGCAGATAACTGGTTTGAAATGCGGGTGAACGGTAAACAGGTCGCCGAAGACAGCGTTCCCATCACTATGGAACGGTCATTTAACGCCGAAAGTTTCTCCTTCGAGGCGGAAAAGCCATTCATCATCGGCGTCGTCGCCAAAGATTTCAAAGAGAACGACACGGGGCTGGAGTACATTGGCACCCGCCGCCAGCAAATGGGGGATGGCGGCGTCATTCTTCAGATAAGGAATGCCTCAGGCAAGACGGTCGTGGTCAGCAATGACCTCTGGCAATGCCAGGTCATTCATACTGGGCCGCTGGACAAGTCCTGTGAAAACGAGAGCAATCCGGTTGCAGGCGAAGTTCCCTGTGGGTTTGAAGCCTCAGACGAACCCGATGGGTGGGACATGTCTGGCTTTGATGCCTCGGACTGGGCGCAAGCAAGCGTTTACACCGCCGCCGAGGTGGATCCAAAATTTGGATATGACGAAATCGAATGGGACGTTGATGCCCAGTTGATTTGGGGTCCTGATCTCGAACAAAGCAACACCGTCCTTTGCCGCCTTTCAGTCGAATAATCAACGCGTTGAACACAAGGATAACTCACATGCTCAAACCAGCCACCGTCTTTGTTGCCTTGATGGCCGCGAACGGAGCCTATGCCGAAAACGTCGAGGTGTATGTCGTCGACATGCTCGATAACATCCAGAACGGATATTGCCTCGATATTGCGAAGGGGCGCGGGGCCGATGCCAACCCCGATGACGGAATGCAAGCGCACACATGCTATAGCCCATTAGGCGAAGTGCTTGTCGATCAGGCCTTTGACCCCGATCAGTTCGCGGATGGCGTGCTTTATATGCCTGAATTTGACGTTTGCGTGCAAGCGCCCTCGACTGATACAGGCGCCTCGGTTGAACTTGCCGCCTGTGACGGGTCCGATGCGCAAAGCTGGGCGTTTGATGGCGAAGGCACGATTACGCCGGCATCTGCGCCCGAAATGTGCCTGACACTGATCGGAGAAACCCGCACGGGTCGGAGCGACGAGAACCAGATGATCGCGCTAAAGCTGGCAACCTGTTCGAGCGACCTGACCCCGACCCAGACCTGGGCCAACCGCACCGCGGATTACTAAATTAAGCCGGGATTCGGACTTGTGGGCTCCCGGCAAACATCCCACCAATTATCACTGAAAGCAGCCATTCGGTCACCGCGCAGCATTCGCCACTTTGGGCTCAAACCGAATCTTCCCCGCATTCGGCCTAAAGTCCGCTTCTGGGATTGCTGAGACCAACACCAGATGCGGACATAGCCTGTTGTTTCCAAAGCGCCTTGCCGGTGTCTATGACAACGCTGCCGTCATCCGGATCATCGTCGGCCGGTCCGCCTCAAAGGCCCTGCTCAACGCATTCTGCAACTCTTCCAACGTCGCAGGCTCTGTCGCCAAACAGCCATAGCTTTCCGCCAATTTGCAGAAATCCGGGTTCAGCGCGACCACAGCATTGGGCGCAATCTGGCTTTCGACCATGCTGTCCTCGATTTCCTTGAGCTTGTGATTGTCCCACAACAAGATCGGGATCGGCAGCTTCATCTCCACTGCCGCGCCCAATTCCTGCACCGTATACTGGAACCCATAATCGCCTGCGATGCACACCGTCGGTTTGCCCCGTCGCGCCATCGCCCCGCCAATGGAGGCCGGCAACGCATAGCCCAGCGTGCCAAAACCCGTGGGGTGGTGCCAATGGCCCGCCCGGTCCAGATCCCAGACTTCTTTGGCGACATAGGCAAACTGCGTCATGTCGGAATAAATCATCGCATCTTGCGGCATTACATGCCGAAGCGCATCACAGATTGGCGCGATACCTGGCCGCTCCGCATCGCTTTCGGCACGGAACCGCGCTTTGGCCGCTGCAACCTCTTTTGCCACCCATTTTGGCGCGACGTCATTTTCTGGCATCGCGGCCTTTAGCGCCAATACAAAGGCAAACGCCTCCGTCTGCAACGTGGTGTCAGCCCGGTGCCGGTCCGCCAACACTTCGGGATCAATGTCCACCCGCACCAGACGTCCGGTGTGGCCCAACTCATCACGCCACAGATCGTTCTCGCTCAACTCTGTGCCAATCGCGATGACCAGATCGCTCTCGCCAATAATGCGTTTGCTTTCACCGCGCCCCAGATAAGTGCCAAAGCTCATTTCGTCATCAGATGCCAATAGGCCCGAGCCCGCATAGGTCATGAACGCAGCCGCACCGCTTCTGCGGAGCAACTGCCGCATATGAAGCCCCGCCGCCTGACCAGACGCCGCCAATCCACCGCCCAAGATGAACAGAGGCTTTTTGGCAGTCACCAGATCCTGCGCCACGCCTCGCACATCGCCCGCGGCAAACGCTGAATGGCTTTCCATTGCGCCTGGCCGCGCCTCTGGTGCCTCCGGCGCCATTGTGCCCAGCAAACCGATAGGCACCTGAATGTGCTTGGATCGTGGCCGCTGGCTTTCGAATTCGGTAAACGCCCGGTCAATCAAATCATAGGCCGCCCGAGCCGTGCGCGCCTCTTCCGACCAATCACAAACTGTCGCCGCCGCCGCACGCTGATCCTTCATCTGGTGAAGTTGGCCGCGATGGCCGACGTGCTCATCCAGACAGCTGGAAATCGTCAACACCGGCACACTGTCAGAGTAGGCCTGCCCCATCGGTGTCATGATATTGCACAGCCCCGGTCCGGTGATCACATAAGCCACCCCCGGCTTGCCACTGGCGCGCGCATAGCCATCCGCCATGAAACCCGCCCCTTGCTCGTGGCGCGCCAGAACATGGGTGATGCCAGCTTCCTCGATGCCGCGATACATCTCGACGTTATGCACACCCGGAATGCCAAAAATCACGTCCACACCGCGTGATTTCAACATATGCGAGATCTGCGCTCCCAAGGGGCGCATCGCTTCATCTTTTTGACCCATCAGGCCCTCCAGAATTGAATGGTAAATAGTACGTAGACTGCCAAAAGCTCCAGCCGGCCAATCAACATGCCCGCTGCCAAAAGCCATTTGGCCGAGTCGTTAAGCGTCGCAAAGTTGCCCGCGGGCCCGATGATATCCCCCAAACCCGGCCCGATGTTTGCCAATGCTGCCGCCGCGCCAGACAACGCGGTGGTGAAATCCAGCCCCGTCAGTCCCAGCAATACCGCCAAAAGCCCAAGTGACACGGTGAAGAACACAAAGAAGCTCATCACCGAACTCAGCACGTCATCTTCGATCTTGCGTCCCTGATAGGTCGCCATGAACACACCACTGGGGTGCTGAATTTTGCGGATCTGCACTTTGATCGACGCAAACAACAACTGGTAGCGAAAGACTTTGATCGAACAGGCTGTCGATCCCGCGCAGCCACCAATCAGGCCGGCGAAAAACAGCACCGAAACAGGGAACCCGCCCCACAACATATAATCCGCGCTGGCATAGCCGGTGCCGGTCATGATCGAGATCGAATTAAACAGCGCCTTGCGCACACCTTCCTCGGATCGAAGTCCCATCACCATGACCTGCCACAACGCAATCATGATGACGATGGAGGCCGCGACAAAGAAAAACGTCCGTATCTGACTGTCGAGAAACAGCGGTTTCGCACTTCCGGCAGTCAGTTGCACAAACCGCACAAACGGCAAGGCCGCAAGAAACATGAAAACAACTGCAACGTATTCCGTTCCCGCGCCGAAGGCCCCGAAAGAGGCGTCGTAATTTGCAAACCCACCTGTGGCGATGGTCGTCATCGCATGCACAAGCGAGTCAAATTTCCCCATGCCGGTGATCGCATACGCCATCGCACAAATGCCAGTCAGCGCGAGATAAATGATCGAAATCCGGCTGGAAATCTCTGTCGCACGCGGCAGAATTTTCCCAAGCGTATCAAAGCCTTCACTGCGGAAGATCTGCATCCCACCAACCCGCAGCTCCGGCAGGAACACCATTGCGACAACAATAATGCCAATGCCGCCCAGCCACTGCAGCAACCCGCGCCACAACAGGATCCCGCGTGGCAAATCCTCAAGGCCGGAAAACACCGTCGAGCCGGTGGTTGTCAGCCCTGACATGGCTTCAAAGAACGCATCCACCACCCGTGCCTCTGTGGCACCCAACACAAACGGCAGTGCGCCGAACATCGGCAACGCCAGCCAAACACCGGTCGTCAGCAGAAAGGTCTGTTGCAACGTCAGACGCGAGGCCCGCGCATTGTGGCAAGACAACGCCACAAGCCCGCCAATCAAAAACGAAATCAATCCACTGAAGAAAAACGCGCTCCAATGGGCTGCCCCGTCATAGAGATCAACCGCCATCGGCAACAGCATGGTCAGCCCAAGGCTGGCCACCAACATGCCAATCAAATATCCAACGGGTCTCAGGTCCAGCATGGCCGCAGGGTTGGCCGCACTCTTGGCCCCTGTCAAGCGTGATCCACGCCACCAAACACCGGTTTTCTCCCTGCCCTAAGGGCAGATTTGCGAAAACGCCCCCCTAGAGAGTGATTGCGACCAATCTCCGCAGGACCAATGTCTCAGCCAACATGGAACAGAGTGGTAAACAGTTTGGGATCAAGGCTTTGGGCCTCAAAGAATGGCCCATCCGTCAGCACCGACACCGCATCATGGCTGTGCAGGCTTTCCTGATGGCTCGCGATCACGCGAAAATCGCCGATCCGCGGGTCGGCCTTGAGCTGCTCACAGAAAAGCCGCGCCGCGTCTTCGACAAAAATCGGATTGGCTGCATTCAGCTCGGCAAAGGCCTGCTCGTCTTCGCGTTTGACCATAACCTGTGTCTCGGTCGGCACTGCGGCGCGCGCAAGATCAATCAGATCCTCAAACCACAGCATGCCCTCGGTGACCTGCACCGAAATCCGCGCCACCGATCGCTGCGAATGCGGCGTCGCCAACTGCCCCCGCTCTGATCGTGCATGTTCGCTTAACTCCAGCGAACAGGGGCAAGTCGACGAATACACATAATCCAGATGCATCACCTTATGCAGCACGCCGTCCAGCTGCACCTTCTCCAAGGCAATTTCATAGTATTGATACCCTTCCAGCCCTGAACGCAGTGACGTGATTTTCATCGGATAGCTGAACCGCATCTGCAACCGCGCGTCAAAACTCTCCAGATCGGTGATGTAATCCGCCAAAGCGGCCTCCATGACCTCAAAGCTGAAAGTCTTCTCCGCATGTTTGTAAAAAGAGCGCATGATCCGGGACATGTTGATGCCCTTCTTATCTGCCTCAAGACTAACGGTGCCGGTGACGCTGGTTTGCAAAGCAATGTCGCCATTGTCACGGGTGTGAAACCGGATGGGCAGGCGGAAATTGGAAATGCCCACATGCTGTATCTGCTGTTTTTCGCCTTTGATCAGGCTCGATGGACCGTTCTGCAAATCCGGCAACGTCGCCCGGTACTCTGGCGAGACCGCAAACTCCGGATCATAAGTTCGCGACAGCGCCGGATAATTCGCCTTGGGTTGATCAGGCAACAGCCGGGCAATCGCCGGATCCAACTCGGCGATCTCGGTCACGGACGCGTCAGCCGCCCAAGCGCGCAGCTTCTCAAGCGCCGCAGCCGCGTCGTCCCGTGTGATCTCGTCATGTGCTTTCGGTGTCTGCAAATTCATGATCCAACCGCCTTTCGCGTCCATTGCGCTGGTCTAACTTAATAGTTGATCCGGCCAAATGCCAATTACGGTTTCTAATACGCCCAATACGACGTTGCGGTTCACTCATCCAACAAAGCAAAAAGCGGCACCCCACAGGGCACCGCTTTTCCAAAGCTCAATAATTGCAGTTGTTAGGACTGCGACGCTGCAACCGCCTGCTTGATGTCCCTGATCAGATCATCGCTGTCTTCCAGCCCCACCGAGAAACGCACCAATCCAGGTGTGATGCCCAGCGCAACTTTCTGATCTTCTGGCAGTCGCTGATGTGTCGTGGTTGCCGGATGGGTCGCAATCGACTTCGCATCCCCAAGGTTGTTGGAAATCACCGCAATCTCCAGCGCGTTCAGAAACTTGAATGCTGCCTTTTGACCGCCCTTGAGGTCCAGCGACAACACCGTGCCACCTTTACCGCCCAGTTGTGTTTGCACCAAAGCGTTTTGCGCGTGGCCTTTCAGCCCCGGATAAATCACCCGTTCCAGCGCCGCATCGCCTTCAAACGCTTCTGCAATCGCCAACGCGCTCGCCGCTTGCGCCCGAACGCGCAGATCAATGGTTTCCAGACCTTTCAGCAAAATCCACGCATTGAACGGGCTCATGCTGCCGCCGGTGTGCTTCATGTAGGGTTCAACGGTTTTGCGAATAAATTCCTGCGAGCCAAGGATCACGCCGCCAAGGCACCGCCCCTGCCCGTCAATATGTTTGGTCGCCGAGTAAATCACCGCATCCGCGCCCTGCGCAATTGCGTCGCTGAACACAGGGGTCGAAAACACGTTGTCCACCACAACCTTTGCGCCTTTGGCATGCGCAATCTTAGCCACAGCAGCCACATCGATCACCTCAAGAGTCGGGTTGGACATGCTCTCAAAAAACACAGCCTTGGTATCGTCGCGCACAGCCGCGCGCCATTCATCAAGGTTGGTGCCGTCCACAAATGTCACGTCGACCCCGTAGCGTGTCAGGATCTCCTCGAGAATATAGAGGCACGAGCCAAACAACGCTTTGGCGCTGACCACATGGTCGCCCGCCTTCAGCATAGAGGTCAACGCACCGCTGACCGCCGCCATGCCACTTGCGGTGGCAAAGGCGTCTTCTGCGCCCTCTAGTAGAGCAATCCGCTCTTCAAACATCGCCACGGTCGGGTTGCCGTAACGTGCATAAATGAACTCATCCGGGCCGGTCTCGATAAACCGCGCCTCGGCCTGCTCAGCACTGTCGTAAACAAACCCTTGGGTCAGAAAAATCGCTTCGCTGACTTCGTTGTATTGGCTGCGTCGCGTGCCACCATGCACCAGTTTTGTGCGTGTGTTCCAATCGCTCATCTTTGTCTCTCCCGGGCCACGCGTGCGGCCCAAATAAAAAGCCCCGTTCCGGCCAAGCGGAAGGGGCTCCTTCGTCTCGACCTCTTTAGCGGCATGTTTAACGTGGCCCGCAATCCGGTAACAAATCGCCACGCCAGCGGATTACGCTGCAGGTGCAAAAAGGTCAAGGCCGTCACACGGCCGTTACAAGTTTTTCACGCCACATGCACAAACATTCGAGAAACTGCACACAACATATTGTGGGAGAGTCGGGATGCCCCTCATACGGATCAACGCAGCAGGCCGCACGCCAGTTCCCCATTGCGGCGAAACACCACTCCTCCCCGCATTGAACGCAGCTTTGGAAGGATCCGGAACCATCACCATCATGCTGCATGGCTACAAATTCCATCCGCATGATCCGCAACATTGCCCACACCGCCATATATTCGCGGAACAAGACACCGCCTGCCACAAGGCCAAAAGTTGGCCGAGCGCGCTTGGTTTACTGGAGGATGGTGGTCTTGGCATCGCCTTTGGCTGGAACGCACGGGGCACGCTAAAACAGGCGCTGCGCTCCGCTGGCAAGGCCTCTGTCGCACTGGCCAAGCTGATCACAAGCCTTCGTCACATTGCTCCTCATCGTCCCGTGAACCTGATTGGGCATTCGATGGGCGGCTACGTCGCCCTAAAAGCGCTGCGCCACCTGTCGGCAGGCGACGTGCATCGGATCATCGCGCTGAATGCCGCCGTATTCCGAGGCTGCGCCGGTCGGGCAATGGCAACCCCCGCGGGCCAAAGCGCTGAGTTGATAAACATGGTGAGCGGTGAAAACGCAGTCTACGACTTCCTGTTAAAACGCGCCTTGCGCCGCAAAGACGACGCTCTTGGTCGCGGCTTCTCGGCTCACAACGCCCTGACCATAAGGCTCGAAAACCGCCAAGCTCTGGCGCGATTGGCCAGTGTGGGCTACCGGATCGCGCCACCAAAACACTGGTACTGCCACTGGTCCACCTACCTGCGTTCGGGGGTGTTTGATCTCTATGCGGCCCTGCTGGCTGCGCCGGAACGCACGCCGCTCCCTTACCTGCAGTCCCTGCTTGACGGCGCGCCGCAGGTTGCACAGCATTTGCCCGACAAAAATGCGCAGCCCTTGCCCCTCGGCCTGAAACAGGCATCATGACCGCAACTTGACTTTAAGGACGCGCCATGACCGCCCCCATCGACCTTTTCTATTGGCCCACGCCAAACGGCTGGAAAATCTCTATCGCGCTCGAGGAAATGGGGCTGCCTTATGAAACCCACCTGATCAATATCGGCAAAGGCGATCAATTTGCGCCGGATTTTCTGCGAATCGCACCCAATAACCGGATGCCCGCCATCGTTGACCCTGATGGGCCGGACGGCTCACCTGTGTCGATCTTTGAAAGCGGTGCCATTCTGCAGTACCTGGCGCGCAAGACCGGAACCTTTATGGGCACAACCGAGCGCGACCGCATTGCCGTTGAGGAATGGTTGATGTGGCAAATGGGCGGGCTGGGTCCAATGGCCGGACAAACCCATCATTTCCTAAAATACGCGCCCGAAGACATCGCTTATGCCAAGGACCGCTATCGCAACGAAGCCGCGCGTCTTTATGGCGTGCTGGACCGGCGCCTGGCTGAAACCGAGTTTGTGGCAGGTGATGTCTTCTCCATCGCCGATATGTCCATCTGGGGCTGGGCGTCGCTCTGGCAGGGGCAAGAGCAGACGTTGGAAGACAAGCCTCACCTTGCCCGCTGGCTCAAAACCCTTTGGGATCGCCCTGCTTTGCGCCGCGGCCGTGCGCTTCATGCGGACCTGCGCGGCGACCGCTCTGACACTTGGGTGCAAGCCGATCTGTTTGGCCTTCAGACATAGCACTCCCGCCACCTTCGATGCCTAACGGCATCTGCCAGATGTTGGGCGTGTCTCAGCTGCGCTGAGCCTTTAGGTATTTGAGGAACAAAAAAGGCGAAAGAGCAACGCAACAGGCTCAAGGCGGATGCCTTGAGCCATGCCCAACGGATCGCGTGCATCATTGATGCGAAAAGATCGGGCGGGAGCCCGCGCCAACCCGCTTCTTGGACGCTCACCGCTTGCACCGCCAACCCCTGCGCGCTAAAGGCTGTAGCCAAGTTGCAACCCGGAGAGTCTGAGCGATGTCGATTGACGAAAGCACCGCCGCAAAAGTGGCCAAACTGGCCCGTATCAAAGTCGAAGAAGATGCGCTGCCCGCGCTGGCGCAGGAATTCAATGCTGTGCTTGGCTTTATCGAACAGCTCAACGAAGTGGATGTTGAGGGTGTTGAGCCCATGGTCTCTGTCACCCCGATGCGCCTGAAACGTCGCGAAGACGTGGTGAACGATGGCGACCAGCAGGACAAAGTTCTGTCCAATGCGCCCGACGCGCGTGAAGGTTTCTTCACTGTTCCCAAGGTGGTTGACTGACGTCCCCCTTCCCTGATTTTGCCCGATATCCAGAAGGCGCACCCGTATGACTGATCTGACCAAACTCACCCTTGCTGGCGCACGCGACAAATTGCGCAGCGGCGACGTGTCCTCGGTGGAACTGACCGAGACTTTCTTGGCCGCCATAGACAAGGCGGATGCTTTAAACGCATTTGCGCACAAGACGCCCAAACTCGCCCTTGAACGTGCCAAGGCTGCGGACGTGCGGATCAAACAAGGCGATGCGCCGGACATGTGCGGTCTGCCAATTGGCATCAAAGATCTGTTCTGCACCAAAGGCGTGCCGTCGCAAGCCGCGAGCCGCATCCTCGAAGGCTTCAAGCCGGAATATGAATCCACCGTCTCCCAGAAATTGGAAGACGCCGGCGCCGTCATGTTGGGCAAGCTCAACATGGACGAATTCGCCATGGGCTCCTCCAACGAAACCTCGGTCTATGGCAACGCCGTAAACCCGTGGCGCCGCGGAAATGACGACGCCCAACTGACCCCGGGTGGCTCGTCGGGCGGCTCCGCCTCCGCAGTGGCCGCAGACCTGTGTCTGGCCGCCACCGGCACCGACACTGGCGGCTCGATCCGCCAGCCTGCTGCGTTTACCGGCATCACCGGCATCAAGCCGACCTATGGCCGCTGCTCGCGCTGGGGCGTCGTTGCCTTTGCCTCCTCGCTCGATCAGGCGGGTCCAATGACCAAAGACGTGCGCGACGCCGCCATCATGCTTGAGACCATGTGCGGCCACGACGCCAAAGACAGCACCTCGGTTGATCTGGCGGTGCCAAACTTTGAAGCCATGCTGACCGGCGATATCCGCGGCAAGAAAATCGGCATTCCGGCCGAATACCGCATGGACGGCATGCCTGCCGAGATCGAAAACCTCTGGGCTGACGGCACCGCAATGCTCAAAGCTGCGGGCGCTGAAATCGTCGATATCTCGCTGCCACACACCAAATACGCGCTGCCTGCCTATTACGTGATTGCCCCGGCTGAGGCGTCGTCCAACTTGGCGCGCTATGATGGCGTGCGCTATGGTCATCGCGCCACTTTGGGTGCTGGCGATGGCATCACCGAGATGTATGAAAAAACCCGCGCCGAAGGCTTCGGTCACGAAGTGCAGCGGCGCGTGATGGTGGGCACATATGTGCTGTCTGCGGGTTTTTATGACGCCTACTACAACCGCGCCCGTCGTGTGCGCACGCTGATCAAACAGGATTTCGAAAACGTCTTTGCCCAAGGCATCGACGCGATCCTGACGCCGGCCACGCCGTCTGCGGCGTTTGGCCTTGGCGAAATGACCGACGCCGACCCGATCCAGATGTATCTCAATGACGTCTTCACTGTCACCGTGAACCTCGCCGGGTTGCCAGGCATTTCCGTCCCAACAGGCCTGGACAGCCAGGGCTTGCCGTTGGGTCTGCAATTGATTGGCCGCCCATGGGAAGAGGGCGATCTGCTGAATACAGCCTACGCGCTCGAACAGGCCGCAGGCTTTGTAGCCAAACCGGCGCAATGGTGGTAAAACTCTGCCAAAGCTAAAAAACAGCAGGCACGGCAGACATGACACGGATTTTCCTAACAGGATGCGCCCTGGTGGCGCTGGCAGCGTGCCAGCCCGCAATTCCCGACAGCGCGGCGGGTGTGGGCTTTGACAACGTTCACAACTCGCCAGAGGCACGCGCCAAGCGTGACTCTCAACTGACGGGCACAGCTTTGCCCAGTCCCCATGCCGTGTCGCAAGAAACCGTGCCCCCCCCACCCCCTGTCTCCGCAGCTCCCCTAAGTGCGACCCAGCCTGCTGCTGCGGTTCCAGCTGCGCCCGCAACACAGACTGCGCCGCTGCCGACCACGGCACCGGCAACTTCGGAAGCCGCGGACATCGCAGCCGAAACGCAGGCCGCCCTCAGAACCTCCGCCAACAACTCGGGTCAGGAACCGTTGCATGCCAGCCCGTCCAATCCGGCACCGGAAGTGTTTTCCAACCCCGGCATCTCGGACGAAAACAACTTTGGCGCCGTCGAGGACCGACGCTCGCTCGAAGCCGACGCTGCGCGACGCGAACGCAACAAAGCGCAATACACCGTCGTGGAAACCGGCGCTGTGCCGACCCGCAGTGGCGCAACCGGTCCCAACATCGTGGCCTACGCCCTGTCGACCTCCCATCCTGTTGGCACCAAGGCCCACAACCGATTAAGCCTCAAGACCGCAGCCCAGCATCAAGCCGCCTGCAACAAATTCGCAAGTCCCGACCTCGCTCAGATCGCCTTCCTTGAAAAAGGAGGCCCAAAACGCGACCGGCTTGGACTGGACCCTGATGGCGACGGTTTTGCCTGCGATTGGGACCCGACCCCGTTCCGCTCAGTTTCCGGCAACTGATCCGTGGCCTCTGCGCCGCAGATCATCGCGCGCCCTTCGCCTAATTTCGGCCCGCGTCGTGATGGGCTAAAGCCTGAATTCATTGTCGTGCACTACACCGCGATGGACACAGCCGAGGCCGCTTTGGACCGTCTCTGCGATCCAGCGCCCGAAGTGTCCGCCCATTACCTGATCTGTGATAAAGGCCGCATTTTCCAGTTGGTAGCCGAAGACATGCGCGCATGGCACGCGGGCGCGGGATCATGGCAAGGCAAGAGAGACATCAACTCGCGCTCCATTGGCATTGAACTGGACAATCGCGGCACACATCCGTTTTCCGAACCTCAAATGAGCGCGCTAGAAGCCTTGTTGCCCGCAATCATGACCCGCTGGGCCATCGCCCCCACAGGCGTCATTGGACATTCCGACATGGCACCCGGTCGAAAATTCGATCCCGGCCCGCGATTTGATTGGCAAAGGTTGGCATTGCAGGGGCTGGCGACTTGGCCGCGCGTCATTGACCCCACACCTCATTCCCCCTAAACCCGCCAAGCGCAGAGGGCTGGATGGCCGCGGGCGGCAACGTCAGAGGAAAGTCCGGACTCCATAAGGCAACGGTGCCGGGTAACGCCCGGCTGGGGAAACCCAAGGGAAAGCGCCACAGAGAACAGACCGCTCCCGCTTGCGGGAGTAAGGGTGAAACGGTGGGGTAAGAGCCCACCGCGGCCCTGGCAACAGGGACGGCACGGCAAGCCCCACCGGGAGCAATGCCAAATAGGGATCGCGTGTGCGCAAGCACAGGGGCGCCTTGCCCCGAGCAGGTCCGGGTTGGCAGCTATAGGGCGTCTGGCAACAGGCGCTTAAGATGAATGGTCATCGAACCGAGGGCAACTTCGGGGAACAAAATCCGGCTTATAGGCCCTCTGCGCGTTTTAATTTGGAGCCCCGATCCGCTATTTTGGGCGCCACATAGACCACCTTACTCTTCGGCGCGCGCCAAAAGCCACGTTATGGCAGTGTTGATTGCCGCGTTGTGTTTGGTTTTACTCGCCGCAAGCAAATAGAAATCCTGCTTGCCGGGCATGGTGTCCGGCGTGATCTGCACCAGCCGTTTGGCAGCGATATCGCCCGCCACCAGAAAACGGCTCACCAATGCCACCCCCTGCCCAAAAAGCGCGGCATCCACGGCCAAAGACGTCTGGCTCAATCGCAACCCCCGCCCGCTCTTGTCCTCGACATCCTTCAGCCTAAGGAACTCAGGCCAAAGATCATGGGTGTCATGCAACTTTGGCAGTTTTGCCAAAACCGCTGCGTCAACCGGCAAGCCCTGCCCCTCAACAAGGCTCGGTGTGGCAACCGCAATCACCTCTTGCCGAAACAAAAGATGGGCCTCCAGCGCCGCGCCAAAAGGCGGCTCGCCTTGCCGCACCGCAAGGTCAATCCCGTCGCCATGAAAGCTTGATACCTTTTCTGTCGCCAAAATCCGAAGATCAATCTCGGGGTGCCTGGCTGAAAAGTCCGGCAGATTAGGGATCAGCCACTTTGCCGCAAACGTCGGCGTGACACTTACCAGCACTTTGCCCGGTTCGGGTTTCAGATCGTCGGTTGCAGTGCGCAGCGCCTCAAAAGCAGTCGCAACCGTCCCGTGATACCGCCGCCCGATGGACGTAAGCGCGACCCCTTTGGGCAATCTCTCAAACAACTTGGTGCCGAGATAAGCTTCAAGCTGACGCACATGCTGGGCAACCGCCCCCTGCGTAACGCCCAATTCATCGGCGGCCGCCCGAAAATTCAGACAGCGGCCAGCCACGTCAAAAGCGCGCAATCCGTTCAAAGGAGGAAGTTGGCTCATTTGACAATAGTATTGCTATAGTCAGGAAACATCAATTCTCAAGAGCGGACTCTTCGAAAGAGTCATATAATTATAGGTAATTGAGAATGGAGAGACCAAATGACTGTAGTAAAAGTTGCGCTCATCACAGCTGGCGGAAGCGGAATGGGCGCGGACGCCGCCCGCCAATTGGCCGCGGATGGATTTAAGGTAGGCGTCCTATCCTCTTCCGGCAAAGGCGAGGCGCTTGGAACCGAATTGGGCGGCTTTGGCGTGACTGGGTCCAACACCGATCCTGACGCCCTGTCCGCATTGGTTGACGGCGCTGTAAAACGATGGGGCCGTGTCGACGTCCTTGTCAATTCTGCCGGCCATGGCCCCAAAGGTCCGGTGCTGGAAATCTCGGACGACGACTGGCACATCGGCATGGAAGTCTACCTGATGAACATCATCCGCCCGACCCGACTGGTTACACCTTTGATGCAGTCCCAAGGCGGGGGAGCAATCATCAACATTTCGACATTTGCGGCCTTTGAACCCGACCCACTGTTCCCGACGTCTGGCGTGTTCCGCGCGGGATTGGCTGCTTTCACCAAACTCTTTTCGGACAAATATGCCGCCGACAATATTCGTATGAACAATGTCCTGCCCGGCTTCATCGACAGCCTGCCAGAAACCGAAGATCGCAAAGCCCGCATCCCGATGGGGCGCTATGGCCACACGCAGGAAGTATCCTCCGTGATTTCTCTTCTCGCCTCCAGCGGCGGTGGCTATATCACGGGCCAGAACCTGCGCATCGACGGAGGACTGACCCGTGCCGTCTGACATTGCGATCCAAAGACCTCAGCATGACCGTATCGTATTTGCAGTCAAATGGGGCGCGTCCATCATTCAAATCATGGGCTACACCGCAACAGGGTTCGGATGGACACCTTGGAACCTCTACCTGTTCTTGATTGGCGTGCTGGGATGGTTCGCCGTCGGAGCGATGTGGAATGACAAGGCGCTGATGTTGGTGCATTTGGTTGCTTTGGGCGCAATGATCGCCGGAATGGCAAGCGGTTGACCTTCTCCTGCATTACCTAGGGAACACAACATCTGGGGCGCCTTGGTGCGGTCATTTTCGTTTGCACCTCAGCGTGTCACCGCTAAGGTCACCGAAAATCAGCCATCCAAGGCCCTCATGACACCATTTGAAATCATCGCCCTGCGCCAGACTCTAAAATTTGTCTTCATCGGGGTCGGCCTGCTTGCGGCTCTGATCTATGCGGTGTTTTTCTGCCACCGCCCACCTAGCCGTGCCAAGACCATCGTCAAAGCCATCCCTATGCCTGCTTTCGCGGCGGCCGCATGGATCAGCTTCGGCCACCCTGCCGTCGTCATTGCGCTCCTGCTCTCTGCCGTCGGCGACATCGCACTGGCCCGCGACGGCGAACGCCCCTTCCTGATCGGCCTCATCGCCTTTGCTGCCGCCCACGTCGGCTACGTTGTGCATTTCTGGACGCTCGGCACAGGCCCGCTGGACGCGCCGTGGGCCTTTATCGCCGCCATCGCCGTTTTTGCGCTCTCAACCGAACGCTGGCTAATCCCGTTTACCGGCGACATGCGCTGGCCGGTGCGCATCTATGTCATCCTCATTTCGCTCATGGGGCTCACCGCACTTGGCTTGCCCGGGTTGCCGCTCGCCACCTTTGGCGCGTTTGCCTTTCTGGCGTCCGACACCATCCTGTCGCTGCAGCTGTTTCGAATGTCCGACAGCTCGCGCTGGCAACGCCCCGCCTCCGTTGCGCTCTGGCTGCTTTATGCGGGCGGGCAGTTCCTAATCCTTGCTGGCAGCGGTTGGGCCACGCCACTCTTTTAAGTCCTTGCGAATAAGACTAAGTGGAGTGAAGACTTTTTTCGGAGGCCCCGATGGCGTTTTTTTCCAAGCTCAAAGACCGGCTGTTCAAATCCAGCTCCAAACTCGAAGAAGGGCTGGACGCCATTGTCGAAGACGGCGGTGCAGAAGAGGCGGTCGCAGCACCTGAACCTGCGGCGGCACCTGAACCCACACCTGAACCACAGGCGGAAAAACAGCCTGAGCCGACGCCCGACCCAACGCCAGCGCCACTTCCGGAACCCGTCGTCCCAACTCCAGCCGCAGAGCCAGTCCCTGAGCCCGCGCCTCAGCCCGTTGCGACCCCGGAACCGGCGCCAGCCACGGCGGCGCCTAAACCAACACCTGAACCAACCGCCAAACCGGCCCCTGCACCGCAGACCGCCGCCACGCCGGAACCGGCACCTGCTGCCAAACCCGGCCTGCTTGCCCGCCTGACAGGCCGCACCACCGCCCCGACAGAGGTAAAACGCGAACTTGACGACGACATGCTGGAGCAACTCGAAGAGCTGCTCATCACCTCGGATATGGGCGTGGACACCGCCTTGCGCGTGACCGCCAACATAGCCGAAGGCCGCATGGGCCGCCGCGTGTCGTCTCGCGAGATCAAGGAACTGCTTGCGGGCGAAATCAGCCGCATCATGGACACTGTCGCCCGCCCGATGCCGCTTTATCCCTCCAAGCCGCAGGTCGTGCTGGTTGTCGGCGTGAACGGCTCCGGCAAAACCACAACCATCGGCAAACTCGCCAGCCAATTCCGCAACGCCGGAAAATCGGTGGTGATCGCAGCCGGCGACACATTCCGCGCCGCCGCCGTGGAACAGCTGCAAGTCTGGGGTGACCGCGCTGGCGTGCCGGTCCTGACCGCACCCGAAGGCTCTGACCCGGCCAGCCTCGCGTTTGACGCCATGACCAAGGCCGAAGCCGACGGCGCCGACCTTTTGATGATCGACACCGCAGGTCGCCTGCAAAACCGTCAGGATCTGATGGAAGAACTCGCCAAAATCGTGCGCGTGATCCGCAAGAAAGACCCAGACGCACCGCACAACACCTTGCTGGTTCTCGACGCCACAACCGGTCAGAACGCGATTTCCCAAGTCGAAACCTTCCAGAAACTCGCAAATGTTTCCGGTCTTGTGATGACCAAGCTCGACGGCACCGCCAAAGGCGGTATCCTCGTCAGCCTTGCCGACAAATTCGGTCTGCCGATCCACGCCATTGGCGTGGGCGAGCAAATCGATGACCTGCAACCCTTTGATCCCGAAGAGTTTGCAGCGGCACTGACCGGCTTGGAAAAAGGGTGAGCACGCACCGATGAGTGAATGGCTGGTCTCTCTGGAGGGCACGCCTGCCGGTGCCCAGCTTGCTCTGGTCCTCGCTCTTGCTGCCGCCTTCCTGCACGCGGTTTTTGGCGCGCTTCAAAAAGGCCGCCACGATCCCTGGCTCACCCGCGGCGCGATTGATTTTTCCTATGCTGCAATGGCCGCGCCATTTGCCTTCTTTGTGGTGCCGTGGCCAGAACCGCACATGTGGCCGATCTTTGCTGGCGCCTTTGTGATCCACCTGGGTTACAAATTTCTGCAAAGCTGGGCTTACACCAAAGGCGCTTATACCGTGGTCTACCCGGTGGTGCGCGGCATCGGCCCGTTCTTCACCGTGATCGGCGCCTACCTGATTTTTGGTGAGACCTTTACCGGCACGCAGTGGCTTGGAGTGTCGGTGCTGATGTCCGGCATCCTTGGCCTCGCCATTTATAACATGATCTTCATGAAAGAAGGCCGCGAAACGCTGGTCTCGGCTATGGTGATCGCTGTCTTCACCGGCTTTTTTGTGGCACTTTATACGACCTTTGACGCCTACGGCATCCGTGCCACCGCCAACCCTTTCACCTTCCTCGCGTGGTTCTTTTTCATCGACGGGCTGGTGTTTCCGGTGCTGGCGTATCTGCGCTGGCGATCCATGGTCGACGCCCCCACCCCGGGGCCTCTCATGGTGCGGGGATTTATCGGCGGGCTGGTGGCTTTTGCCAGCTTTGGTTCTGTCATGATGGCCACCCGACTGGACAGCGTTGGCGAAGCCGCTGTGCTGCGCGAAACCTCTCCGGTTTTTGCCGCGCTGATCGGTTGGCTGGTGCTCAAAGAAACCGTTGGCCCGCGCCGCATCGCTCTTATGGCATTGATCGCACTCGGTGCTGTGATAGTTGAGTTCGGAGGATAAAGGAGCGCCCATGTCTGAGCAAACGCCGGAACCGACCAAAAAGAAGATCAACCCGTGGCTTAAAACGGGTCTGGAACTCGGCCCAATTGTCCTGTTCTTTATCGGCTACATGCGCCTGAAAGACGCCACCTTCACTTTGGGGGGCACCGACTATCAGGGCTTCATCCTTGTGACCGCGATGTTTGTACCGTTGCTGATCCTGACAACAGGTATCTTGTGGAAACTCACCGGCCATCTGTCAAAAATGCAGGTCATGACGCTTGTGCTTGTGGTGGTCTTTGGCGGGTTGACGGTCTGGCTGAACGATCCACGCTTCATCAAAATGAAGCCCACGATCCTTTACGTGATGTTTGGCGGCATCCTTGCGGTGGGTTTGATGCGCGGCCAATCCTACTTGCGTCACGTGATGGAAGGCATGATGCCTCTCAAACACGAGGGCTGGATGATCCTGACCAAGCGTCTCATGTTATTCTTCTTTGGCCTCGCCATCGCCAACGAACTGGTTTGGCGCCTGATGAGCGAGCAAGCGTGGGTGAACTTCAAAACCTTCGGCCTCACGGCGGCGATTTTTGCGTTCTTCATGACGCAGGGCAAGGTGTTTCAGGACTACGCAGAAGAGACAGACGAAACGTCCTAAAGGGGCTCTGCCCCAAATCCACAGCTGTGCTGTGGAAACCCCGAGGTATTTAGGGAACAAAAAAACCTGAAGAGGAATGGGGCGATGCTTGCGCGAAGGCGCGGCGGGGTGAGACCGCAGGTCGAGGGGCCGCGCCCCTCAGGCTCACGTCGCCAGACGTGAGCCAAGCCCAACCCGCAGGGGCGGGAGCGCGCTTTAAACCGCCAGTCCACGCCCTTTGAGCAAAGCCTCCACGCCCGGCAGCCGCCCGCGGAACCGCTCATAAAGCGCATCTGCTTCGACGGTGCCGCCAGTTGACAGGATGTGGGTTTCCAGCGCTTTGGCTGTCGCCGCATCAAACGGGTCGCCCGCTTCTTCAAAGGCTTCGAACGCATCCGCATCCATCACTTCGGACCACATATAGCTGTAGTAGCCAGAGCTATAACCATCGCCAGCAAAGACATGCGCAAACTGCGGCGTTGCGTGGCGCATCGTGATGGCGCGCGGCATGCCCAGTTCGGCCAGAACCTCCGCCTGTTTCGCCATCGGGTCAGCTGGCGCCGCCTCGTCATGAAACGCCAGATCCACCAACGCCGAAGCGACGTATTCCACCGTCGCAAATCCCTGATCGAAATTCGCAGCGCCGAGGACTTTCTCCAGCATGTCCTGCGGCATCGCCTCACCGGTCTCGGCATGTGTGGCAAATTCTGCCAGCACTTCCGGCACCTCAAGCCAATGCTCATAAAGCTGGCTTGGCAATTCCACAAAATCACGTGCCACGGATGTGCCCGACACGCTTTCATAGGTCACGTTTGACAACATCTGATGCAGCGCGTGCCCAAACTCATGGAACAACGTGCGCGCATCATCGTAGCTCAGCAGCGCCGGATCACCTTTTGCGAAATTGCAGACATTGATCACAACTGGCCCCTGCACCTCAGGGAATTTCGCTTGCCCCCGCATCGCGGAACACCACGCCCCGGACCGCTTTCCGCCGCGTGCAAAATAGTCACCGATAAACACAGCCACATGCGACCCGTCACGCGTCACTTCCCATGCCCGGCAATCCGCATGGTAGAGCGGCACATCGAGCTCCTTGAACGTCAGTCCAAACAACCGCGTCGCGCAGGCGAAGCTCGCTTCAATCATGCGCTCCAATTGCAGGTATGGCTTAAGCGCTGCCTCATCGAGATCATGCTCGGCTTTGCGACGCTTCTCTGCGTAATACCGCCAATCCCATGGCTCCAGATCGCCGTTGATGCCATCGCCGTGCATCATCTCGGTCAACACAGCGCCATCCGCTTCGGCCCGCGCTTTCGCCGGTTCCCAAACCGCCATCAACAACGCGCGCACCGCTGCGGGCGTTTTGGCCATCTCGGTCTCCAGCTTGAAATCTGAGAAACTGTCGTAGCCCAACAGCTTCGCCCGTTCTTCGCGCAAAGCCAGTGTTTCCGCCGCAATTGCCCGATTGTCAGTTTTCCCGCCATTGGCGCCACGTGCTGCCCAAGCCGCAAATGCAATCTCTCGCAAATCCCGACGCGGCGAGAACTGCAAAAATGGCACGATCACCGATCGCGACAACGTCACAACCGGCCCATCCGCGCCCTTCTCTTCCCCGGCCGCCCGCATTGCATCGACCACAAAGTTCGGCAGACCCTCAAGGTCTTGCTCAGTCAGCGGCATGAACCACTCGCGCTCATCCGCCAATAGGTTCTGTGTGAATTCGGTGCCCAGCACCGCCAGACGCGACTTGATCTCCTTCATCCGCGCGTCTTCTGCGCCGTCAAGCGCCGCGCCTCCGCGCACAAACCCACGATGGGTCAGCATCAAAACGCGTTGCTGTTCTTCTGTCAGGTCCAACTCATCGCGTGCCCCCCAAACGGTGGCGATCCGGTCAAACAGCGCCTTGTTTGACGAAATCTCCGCGCTATGGGCTGCGAGCTTCGGTGAAAAGTCACGTTGCAAGGCCTCGCGCTCGGGGTTGCTGTCCGCCCCCGCGACGGAAAAGAACACTGACAACACTTTGTCCAGCGCCACGCCCGCCGCTTCCAATGCCTCAACTGTGTTGGAAAACGTCGGAGCCTCTGGATTGTCCGCAATCGCTGTGACCTCCGCCTGATGCTCTGCCAGTGCCACCTCAAAGGCCGGCGCAAAATCCGCATCGCCAATCTTATTAAATGGCGCGATTTTGAACGGGGTGGTCCAGTCACTCAGCAGCGGATTGGTCATGGCGAAAGTCTCCTTTTGCCGCCACCCTATGTCGCCAAACACCGGGCTGCAATCGAGTGCGCATCACATTTCCGCACCGACGCGATACCGACGTGAAACAGCCGCTATACAAAAGCCGATTTTGCCCCACCACAGGTCGGACAGTCCGCCCGTGGCCGCAGCGTGATTTTGCGGGTTTCGCCCCACAATGCGTCATAAATCATCATTTCACCGCGCAGCACCGCGCCCGCGCCAGTGATGACCTTGATCGCCTCCACAGCCATCATCGTACCGACAACGCCTGGCAAGGGACCTATCACGCCGGCTTCTGCACAACTGGGTGCCAATTCAGGCGCGGGGGCAGTCGGAAAAATGCACTGGTAACAGGGCGCGCCATTGGCCGGATCAAACACGCTCAATTGCCCTTCCCATTGCGAAAGTGCACCTGAAATCAGAGGCTTGCCCAAAGAAACGCAGGTTCGGTTGACCAGATAACGAGTGTCGAAATTGTCTGTCCCATCCAGCACCAAATCATGGTCACCAATCAAGGATGCTGCGTCATCTGCGCTCAGGCGGCGGTTATAGGGGTTCACGGTGACAAACGGGTTCTGCGCAGTCATGGCCTCGGCCGCGGAAAACACCTTCGGCTCGCCAATCATCCGATCCGGATGGATCACCTGCCGCTGCAGGTTGGAGTTGTCGACAACATCATCATCCACAACCCCGATTGTGCCAACGCCCGCAGCTGCCAGATACAGCAGCGCAGGCGATCCCAACCCGCCAGCGCCGATGACCAACACCTTGGCATCTTTCAGTTTTTTCTGCCCCAATCCGCCGACTTCACGCAACACAATATGACGTGCATAGCGGTTTAATTCGGTGTCAGAAAATGGTCCGTCGGTGACCTGTGACTCAGCGGTTTTTGCATTGGCGTCCGCCTTATCGCGCAACCAGCTGAGCACCTCTCGATAAACCAGAACCAACGCGGCAGCCCCGCCCAAAATCGCCCAAAGCGCCGAGGATTCCCCGGTTGCCATCCGCAAGGGATGCCCCTCTTCCAGCACCAAATGCAGACCGAGAACCGCGAAGTACAGCACAGCAATCATCGTCCAGCGCAGCCTTCTGGGGGCGCCAGCCAAGGCCCCAACGCCCCAGATTGCGGCCGCCATCGCCAACACCATAAGCATCAGGAGACACCCGTCGAGCCAAACCCGCCAATTCCACGCTCACTGGCGCTAAGGTCTTGATGCAGTTCAAATTTTGCGGTCAAAACCGGCGCAACGACCATCTGCGCGATGCGCATTCCATGGCCAATCTCAAACGCTTCCTGTCCCGCGTTCAGGACGATCACACCAAGGGGTCCACGATAGTCACTGTCAATCGTGCCCGGGCTATTGGGCAGCGTGATCCCATGCTTCAGTGCCAAACCGGATCGCGGACGCATCTGCACCTCATATCCAGCGGGAATTTCAAGCGACAAACCAGTGGGCACCAAGGCCCGCTTTCCCGGTGCCAGAGAGATGCCATTGCGTTGATCTTCGGGAAAATTCGCGCGCACATCCGCCCCCGCCGACCCGACTGTCTCATAAGACGGCAGGGCCACGGTTTGATCGGCCCCGTCCAACCAGCGCAACTTGATGGGCACCTTGGTCATGACTTTTCTTCCCCCAAAACACCTACGCCGTCAGCGCAAAATCCTGATATCAAAGCGTTTTTGCGATCCGCTCCGCCAACTGACGCGCGACTTCGCCTTTGCTCATGCGCGGCCAACTCTCCGCGCCCTTATCGGAAATCAACGTCACCGCATTTTCGCTGCCGCCCATGATCCCTGTTTCCGGGCTCACATCGTTGGCCACAATCCAATCACAGCCTTTGCGCAAACGCTTTGCGGTTGCGTTTTCAATCACGTCATCCGTCTCCGCCGCGAAGCCAACCACCAGATCCGGCCGCCCTTCCGCCATTTGGCTCACTGTGGCAAGGATGTCCGGATTTTCTGCAAATTCCAAAGTCGGCAGGCCGTCCTTGGTCTTTTTTATCTTGCTGTCAGAAGCGCTAGAGACCCGCCAATCGGCCACGGCCGCGCTAAACACCGCAGCGTCCACCGGCAGCGCGCCCTGCACTGCCCGCATCATCTCTTGCGCGGTTTCGACCTCTACCAATTGCACGCCATGCGGCCGCGCGGCATCCGCAGGGCCGGTCACAAACACCACGTCCGCGCCTTGCGCCACCAGCGCTTCCGCGATGGCCGTGCCTTGCGCCCCAGAAGATCGGTTGGCGATGTATCTGACCGGGTCAATCGGCTCATGAGTGGGTCCCGACGTCACCAGAACACGACGCCCCGACAACGGGCCAACCTTCATTGCGCCCTCAATTGCCGCAACGATTTCAAGGGGTTCCGACATCCGCCCCGGTCCAAATTCACCGCAAGCCATATCGCCTTCATTGGGACCGACAATGCTCACCCCGTCCGCCCTCAAAGTCGCCAGATTGCGCTGTGTTGCGGGGTGTTCCCACATCCGAACATTCATCGCAGGCGCCACCAGAACCGGGGTATCTGTCGCCAAAAGCAACGTCGAGGCCATGTCATTGGCCAGCCCGTTCGCCATCTTGGCCATCAGGTCCGCCGTACCCGGCGCAACCACAATCAAATCCGCTGAACGGGACAACTGAATGTGCCCCATCTCGGCCTCATCGGTCAGATCAAAAAGATCGCGATAAACCTTTTCTCCCGCCAGCGACGACACGGACAAAGGCGTCACAAACTCTTCGGCCGCACGTGTCAGCACGGGTGTCACCCACGCGCCGCGCTCCCGTAGGCGCCGGATCAGATCAAGCGATTTAAAGGCGGCAATGCCGCCTGCAATAATCAATAGAATGCGCTTATCCGTCAGCATGTTGTCGGCCTTTTGTGTCAAGTTTTGCAAACCTATGCCGCACGCCCGCGCGACACAAGCCGACCTTCGCTCTATTTGAACGCCTCACAAGGGTCCTCGCGCTCCGCCGCGGCTGTTACCAGCCACTTATCAAACGGCTCCGGCCCTTGCGATGGGGTCTCAAACTGGGCGATCAATAAGATGGAGACCTCTTGTGGCAACAAGGCAGGTGCGCCCCAATCCGTCCGCGCATGGCCGTTGCCTGTGATCACCACAACCGGCCCGTCTGTGGCCTCCAGCGCGGCAAGCACCGCGCGCGCCAAAGACGCGTCCCGCAGCCGCTGTGCCAATACCATCCCGGGCAACATTTCCGCGGGCAACGCGTTGCAATGCGCCGCCATCTGCTTGGCTTCGCGCTCCTCCTGTTGCGCTTCGGGCAATTTTGCAAGCAACCCAAACCGCTCGGCCCCTTCGCCAAAGGCTTCGGCCAAATCCTCGCCCATCACAGCCGCGCGGGCTGTCGCGCGCGGCACCTGCGCGCCGTAAATCTCCGCACCCGCGCTGGCAGCAAACACCGGATAATACATCTCAAAACTCGGCCAACCGCTGTTCGCCCAATCCAGCGCCTTGGCCAGTTTCGCCTGATCTCTTAGCAAACTGGGCGTTACCGCTGCGGCCTTCTCATGCGTCAACATTTCAAACACCACCGCTTTCGGGGCAATCGCCACCAGCGCCGCCGCCTGGTTGTCATGATGGTGCGGATTGTCGTGCACTTCGCCGAGAAAAACGACCTGCGCCTGAGGCAAGTCCCCGAAATCCGAAACAAATATCTCTTCCGCACCGGCACCACCCGTGACGACCGACATGGCAAAAGCCATCAACGCAACACTCTGTTTCATAAAGCTCCTTTCGCCGGCCTAACACCGCGTGCCGCCACAAAATCACAAACCCGCCCGCCGTGATGCCAACACACAGCCCCTTGCACTTGCGCCATCTTTTGACAATCTACGCGCCAGCGCAACAGACGGATGACACATGCTGCCAAAACTGAGCCTGATCTTAGGAGGCGCCTCCTCCGGAAAATCCGCATTTGCCGAGTCGCTGGTGGTGAACACCGGCGCGCCGCGTGTGTATCTCGCGACCGCGCAAGCATTTGACGACGAAATGCGCGCCAAAGTGACCGCGCATTTGGCGCAGCGTGGCACCAACTGGCGCACCATCGAAACACCGCTGAACACCGCCGATGATCTCACGCAAATCTCGGAATCCGAAGTGGTTTTGCTGGACTGCGCCACGATGTGGCTGTCCAATCACCTGCTCGCTGAAAGCGATCTACCAGTAGAAACCGACAAGCTCTTGGATGCGCTCGCGACCTGCAAAGGCCGCGTTGTTGTGGTTTCAAACGAAGTCGGACTGGACGTCGTGCCCGACAACAAACTCGCCCGCCAATTCCGCGACGCCCAAGGCCAATTGAACCAGACCATCGCCGCGCAGGTCGACCTCGCGGTTCTGGTTGTGGCCGGTCTGCCTATGGTCCTCAAAGGAGACTTGCCGTGACAGAACTGCACCTTGTACGTCATGGGCCGACCCACGCCAAAACCATGGTTGGCTGGTCCGATCTGCCTGCGGATCTTTCTGACACCGCGGCGCTCTCGCGTCTGTCAGATGTATTACCCACGGACGGCATTGTCATCTCTTCGGACCTGACCCGAACCATTACAACCGCCGATGCCATTCAGGGCAGCCGCACTCGCCTGCCCCACGACGCCGATCTGCGTGAAATCCATTTTGGGGATTGGGAGCTCAAGAAATTCACAGACATCGAAGCCGAAGACCCTGACCGCATCCGCGCCTACTGGGAGCACCCGGGCGATGTGCGCCCTCCCAACGGCGAAAGCTGGAATGACGTCACCACCCGCGTCGATCGCGGCATCGACCGTCTGCTCACCAACCATGCGGGGCAAAAACTGATTGTGGTTGTGCACTTCGGCGTGATCCTCACACAGATTCAGCGCGCCGAACGCCTTACTGCGTCCGAAGTCTTCGCACACCGCATCGACAATCTGTCTGTGACCTCGATCCATATCGATGATGACTGGTCCCTCAAGCGCATCAATCACATCGCGTGATGGAAGTCGCCACAATCTTTGGCTTTGGCGATGAATGAACCGGCGCTAAGCTAAGGGCATGACATATCAGCTTCTTCTTGGCGATTACGCCTATTCCTCATGGTCGCTCCGCGGCTGGCTCTTGTTTGAAAAATTTGGACTCTCCCGTGTGCAAACAATGGTGGATTTCTCTGACAAATCAGTCGGCGAACAGTTGGCCCAATTCGCGCCCGCACGAACCGTGCCTACAATGGTTACACCCGAGGGTGCCGTGGTCTCCGATAGCCTCGCCATCGGCGAAGAGCTGGCCAGCCGCCACCCCGACGCCGGTCTTTGGCCCACCGACCCCAAGGCCCGCGCAACCGCACGGTCACTCGCGGCGGAGATGCACTCGGGCTTCATGGCGTTACGGTCTGATTGCCCGATGAACCTGCGCCTGTCATATCAGGATGCTGCCCCGTCTGACGCAGTCCGCGCCGACCTTGCTCGCCTTGAAACCATTTGGTCCCACGCCCGCAGCACCTGCGCTCCGACCGGCCCGTGGCTTTGCGGCGACTTTTCGGTTGCCGACGCCATGTTCGCACCCGTGGCCGCGCGCATCGCGGGCTATAACCTGCCTGTCGGGCCGGACGCCAAATCTTATGTTGCCGCGCATCTTGCAGATCCGGCATTCCGACGTTGGCGGGCAATGGGGATGGTGCATGGCGCGACTTTGCCTTGGTATGCAAAGGATTTCACGACCCGTCCATGGCCCGGCCCTGAACCAATGGCGGCAACAGCCGTCGAAACCGGCACGCCCGAGAACGCCAATTGCCCCTACTCCGGCAAACCATCCACACATTTCTTGCAGCTGGATGGACGCACCTTTGGCATGTGCAACGCGTTTTGTCGGGACAAAACCGTTGCGGACCCCTCGGCATGGCCCGCCTTTGTCGCGATGCTTTAAAAAACCGGCATTAACTCTTCGCTAACCATGATCCGCCTAACCTTATTAACGAGTGTTAATCGTTAATTGGTGGGCGGGTTTTGTCATGGTTTCACGGGCTTATTCCGTGGCGTTCGAAGGCGTAGAGGCGCATCAGGTTGAGGTGCAATGTGCCGTAACCCCGGGGCTGCCGGCTTTCTCCATCGTCGGCCTGCCCGACAAAGCTGTTTCCGAGGCCCGTGATCGCGTGCGCTCGGCATTGGCCTCGATGGCCATCGCGTTGCCGTCCAAACGCATCACCATTAACCTTTCGCCAGCCGACCTTCCCAAAGAGGGCAGCCATTTTGATCTGCCCATTGCCGTGGCACTTTTGTCCGCACTTGGCATTATCCCCGAAGACGCCTCCGAGGGCTCCGTCAGCCTCGGGGAATTGTCGCTAGACGGCACACTTGTCGCTGTGACAGGCGCGTTGCCCGCAGCAATGGCCGCAGCACAAGACGATCGAACGTTGCTGTGCCCCAGCGCCTCCAGTCCCGAAGCCGCGTGGGTCGCCGCTACACAGGTGATTGGCGCCAAAACGCTTGCCGATGTGGTCCGTCATTTTTCCGGCCAATCGCCATTGCCGCCATCCCTCCCCGGCGAAGTTCTAAGTCCGGTCAGCGTTTTAGATATGCGCGACGTCAAAGGTCAGG
The DNA here is from genome assembly GCF_001292625.1 of Shimia sp. SK013. Lineage (GTDB taxonomy): Bacteria > Pseudomonadota > Alphaproteobacteria > Rhodobacterales > Rhodobacteraceae > Shimia. The sequence goes on along the minus strand of NZ_LAJH01000012.1, from coordinate 468,166 downwards.
AGCGCGCCAAACGCGCGCTGGAAATCGCTGCTGCAGGTCGCCACCACCTGTTTATGGTTGGTGCGCCGGGCTCCGGAAAATCCATGCTCGCTGCCCGCCTGCCAACAATCTTGCCACCGCTTAGCCCCGCCGAGGCGTTGGAAACCTCTATGATCCACTCGGTCGCTGGCATCTTGGATCAAGGTGGCATCTCCCGCGCACGCCCGTTTCGCGAACCCCACCACACGGCCTCAATGGCCGCGATTGTTGGCGGTGGGCGCCGCGCAACGCCCGGTGAAATCTCGCTGGCGCACAATGGCGTTCTTTTTATGGATGAGTTGCCCGAATTCGCCCGACCTGTTCTGGAAACCCTGCGCCAACCCATTGAAACCGGCAAAGTCATGATCGCGCGCGCCAATGCGCATGTGACCTACCCCTGCCGCTTTATGCTGGTCGCCGCCGCAAACCCGTGCCGGTGCGGTCATATGTTTGACCCCTCACAGGCTTGCGCACGTGTGCCCAATTGCGGCGAGGATTACCTTGGCCGCCTGTCAGGTCCGTTACTGGACCGGCTGGATCTGCGCATCGAAGTGCCCCCCGTCAGCTTCACCGACCTCGACTTACCCGCCGATGGCGACACATCTGCAACCATCGCCGCGCGCGTGCTCGCCGCGCGTGACCTGCAATTGGCCCGCTTTGCCGAAACAGACGGCATTCGCGCCAACGCTGACGCCCATGGGAAAATACTCGAGGATATCGCCACACCAGACGATGAGGGGCGCACGCTGCTTCTCAAAGTGGCCGAGACTTATGGCCTCACCGCGCGCGGCTATCACCGCGTGATGCGTGTGGCCCGCACAATTGCCGATCTCGCAGGATCCGAAACCGTGCGTCGCCCGCATGTCGCGGAGGCAGTCAGCTTTCGACTTACCACAAAAACCGCCTAGGCCCGTTTGGCTTCGATTGCGTCCCAGATTTTGCCTGCAACGTTGATCCCGTCGAACCGCTCCAGCTCCTGAATGCCAGTTGGCGAGGTCACGTTGATTTCCGTCAGATAGTCACCAATGACGTCGATCCCGACAAACACTTGGCCTTTTTCCCGCAACAGCGGTCCAATCGCTGCGCAAATTTCCAGATCGCGTTCGGACAGACCAATCTTTTCAGGACGCCCGCCAACATGCATGTTTGATCGCGTTTCACCTTTTGCGGGCACGCGGTTGATCGCCCCCACCGGCTCGCCATCCACCAAAATCACACGCTTGTCGCCGTTGCTAACATCCGGCAGGAATTTCTGCACAATCAGCGGCTCACGGCTGAATCCAGTGAACAACTCATGCAGCGAGGTCAGGTTGCGATCGCCCGCATCAAGCCGGAAAACCCCTGCGCCGCCATTGCCATAGAGCGGCTTCAGAATAACATCGCCGTGCTTTTCCTTGAACGCCTTGATGGTGTCCAGATCACGCGCAATCGTCGTGGGCGGCGTCAGGTCCGGAAAATCCAGCACCAGAAGCTTCTCAGGATAATTGCGCACCCAAAACGGGTCATTCACAACCAACGTGTCTGGCATCAGTCGATCCAAAAGATGAGTCGACGTGATATAGTGCATATCAAACGGCGGGTCTTGCCGCAGCCAAACAACATCAACATCTTTCAACAAGACAACCGTTTCCGGGCCCAGCGCCACATGATCGCCCTCAACCCGCTGCACCGTCATCCAATGACCACGCGCAGTGATCTCACCTTCTTCATAGGCAAGCTTGTCGGGCGAATAGTAAAATAGCTCATGGCCACGTGCCTGCGCCTCTTCGGCGATACGAAACGAGCTATCGGCGTTGATGTCCACAGACTGGATCGGGTCCATCTGGAATGCGATTTTCATGGGCGGCACCCTCCGTTGATGCCTCTTCATGGCCCAAGCTGTCGGCGGGTGCAATGCCTGCTCAAGCGGCGCACAAAGCATTCTCTAGAATTTGAATGCGGCCCTGATCATCCATCAAGGCCACGTCAAACCGCATCGGCGTCAGCAGCCCTGCAGGCTCACCTCCGACAAATTCCTCCCCAGCCCGCATCAGGCGGGCCATTTGACGTGGCCGAAGCTGTTCCGATGCGCGCGCAAAATCACGGCTTTTCTTTACTTCAACAAAAATGATTTCCGCGCCATTGCGCACAATAAGGTCAATTTCGCCGCCACGACCACGCCAACGACGTCGAAGAATGACCATACCTGCAGCTTCATAGGCGCGCGCCACCGCTGCCTCAGCTGCCATTCCAGACAAAAAATTTTTCTGCCCACGGTGTTTTCGGTTTGACTGAGGCGCGACTTCACCCTCATCGTTTTCAACCTGATCAGACACGGCAAAACCTCGCCAAACACAAAAAATAGGGCATCTCAAGGGTATCACATTACCCCTGATCCTTCTTCAGTTTCAGGGCTATTTGGTAAATACTTCGTTTATGCCCACCAAATGTCTCCGCAACTTCGGCTGACGCATCACGCACAGACAGGGTCTTCAGCGCCTCGCGCAAAGCCTCTTCGATAACTTCCTCACTGGCCGCTCGAACCGGGGTCCGCTCGATCAAGACAACGATTTCCCCTTTAGGTGGCGCTTCCTGAACGCTCGCCGACAATTCCGCGAGCGTGCCTCGGCGCACCTCTTCGAATTTCTTGGTCAACTCACGCGCCACAGCCCCCGCCCTGTCAGGGCCATAGACCTCCACGGCATCCGCCAGCATTGCGCCAATTCTCTTTGGCGATTCGTAAAACACCAAAGTTCCAGGAACCGCCGCGACGGCCTGCATCGCTTTGCGCCGCGCCGCGCGGGCATTGGGCAAAAAACCCGCAAAGAAAAACGCATCCGTTGGCAGGCCAGCCAAAGTTAAGGCCGTGATGATCGCCGAAGGTCCCGGCGCGGACGTCACCAGATGCCCAGCTTCCGCAACCGCACGAGACAAGTGATATCCCGGATCAGCGATAAGCGGCGTGCCCGCCTCTGATGCGTAGGCAACTGACCGTCCAGCGGCAATGTGCGCTACCAGTTTCGTCCGCGTTTTCTCACCCGAATGGTCGTGATAGCTTAACACCGGCCGATCTCCCAGCGGCACGCCGTGAATCTCCAGCAACCGCTTCATCGAGCGGGTGTCCTCAGCCGCGATCACATCCGCAGACGCCAAAACATCGAGCCCCCGCAATGTGATATCACGCGCCGACCCAATGGGTGTGGCGACAAAGTACAAACCCGGCTGCAATTTCTCCGTCTGGTGATTCCCCACTGGACCCGCCTTTTCATCCGTTTATTATCCGCGCTCAAAACCTATAGCCGACCGCGCAAGCGAACGCACCCAAGCAGGGAATGGAGTTATTCCGATGTTGTCTTTTTTTAAACCCGCCCGACGTTTTTTGACAGGGGCGGTTCTCGGATTGTCCGCGCTCACGCTTGCGGCCTGTTTGCCGGATGGCGGTGGCCCAACTATTTCCACCTCAAATCCGGTGCCTGTTGCGCTTTTGGTTCCCAATGGGTCAAGCAACACTGGCGACGTCATTCTGGCGCAAAGCCTTGAAAACGCAGCGAAACTGGCCATTGCGGACCTTGATGGCGTTCAAATCGACTTGCGGATTTATCCAACAGCCGGTGACCCTAATACTGCGCACGCTTCGGCGGTGCAGGCCGTGAACGAGGGCGCTAAGATCATCATCGGGCCGGTTTTCGGTGAGGCAGCGAACGCAGCTGCCAAGGCGGTTGCCTCCCGCAACATCAACGTATTGTCGTTCTCCAACAACACCTCGATCGCCGGCGGCAACCTGTTTGTGCTTGGCCCAACGTTTCAGAACACGGCGGACCGCCTCGTCAACTATTCCGTGCGCAGCGGCAAACCAAACATCCTTGTGGTGCATGCTCAAAACGAAGCCGGCCGCCTCGGAAAGATCGCTATCGACAACGCCATCGCCAGCCAACGCGCACAGGCGGCAGGATCCGTAAGCTACCAATTCTCTCAGGAGGGCGTGATTGCTGCTGTGTCTCAAATCAAACTGCAGGCAGAGGCCAACAGCGCAGACACCATTTTCCTGACCTCCAACACATCAGGCGCCTTGCCTTTGATGACACAGCTTCTGCCAGAGGCCGGTCTCAGCCCCGCTACAACACAGTTTATGGGCCTGACCCGCTGGGACATCCCCAGCCAGACGCTGGAACTGCCGGGTGTGCAAAACGGCTGGTTTGCCCTGCCCGATCCTAATCTGACGCAGCAATTCCAAACCCGTTATGCTCAGGCATACGGAGGCCTGCCGCATCCGATTGGCGGGCTGGCCTATGATGGCATTGCGGCGATTGGCGCACTGGTCAAAGCTGGCAAGAGCAATGCATTGACCACAAGCGCCTTGACACAGGGCGCCGGTTTTCAGGGCGTGAATGGCATCTTCCGCCTGCGCGCCGATGGTACGAATGAACGTGGGCTGGCCGTGGCCACAATCCGCGACAAGAAGGTGGTAATCATTGACCCAGCCCCACAACGATTCGGAGGCGCTGGCCTCTAAAACCGGCTCCATTGTCCCACCAGTACCCGCGGCGGGGTTGATCTGCGCCGCTGACGAGATCTTTGACCGCGCTGCCGTGCTTGCCGAACTTGATGCCCTCTTTGCACAAGACGGCTTCGACGGGCGGCGTGGCGAAGTGGTCAAAATCCTGTTGGTGCGGCGCAAGGCGGCGATGACCACCATCGCCGACGCCTTCCGCGCCAAACCTTGGGCTGCACGCGAGATGACCCGGTCTTATACTTGGCTGACCGACTGCCTGATCGGCAGCGCCTTTTTCGTGGCCACCGAACGTCTGCATCCGGCGCACACTCCGACAGAGGGCGAACGGTTGTCGCTACTGGCTGTGGGTGGCTATGGCCGTGGCGAAATGGCGCCGCAGTCTGATGTCGATCTGCTGTTTTTGACGCCTTACAAGATCACCCCTTGGGCCGAGAGCGTGATCGAAACCATGCTTTATATCCTTTGGGATCTGCGCCTAAAGGTTGGCCACGCCTCTCGCACCGTGCGCGATTGCCTGCGTCTGGGTCGCGAGGATTTCACCATCCGCACAGCACTGCTTGAACATCGCTACCTGTTGGGGGACGCATCACTGGCCCAAGAGCTGGCAGAACGGCTGGAAAACGAGCTTTTCAAAGGGAGCGAGCGTGAATTCATCGACGCAAAGCTTGAAGAACGCGACAATCGACACCTGAAACAGGGTCAACGCTATGTGGTGGAGCCCAACGTCAAAGAAGGCAAAGGCGGGCTGCGTGATCTGCAATCGCTCTTCTGGATTGCCAAATACGTCTACCACGTCTCTGAGGTACAGGAACTTGTCGCACTCGATGTGCTAAGCGATGACGAGCTGGAAAACTTCATCGCGGCTGAAAGTTTCCTTTGGGCGGTACGCGGTCACCTGCATTTGATTGCAGGCCGCCCCTCAGAGCAGCTCACGTTTGATGTGCAGGTCGAGGTCGCCGATGCGCTTGGGTACAAAGACACCGGTGGACGCCGTGCGGTCGAACACTTCATGCAGGACTTTTTCCGCCACGCGACCTCCGTGGGCGACCTGACACGGATCATCCTGACCAAGCTGGAGGCGGACCACGCCAAGGCAGCTCCGCTGATGGAACGCATTTTCCGCCGACGCCCGCGCGTCAAAGCCGGCTATCAAGTGATCCACAACCGCCTGGACGTGGCGGACGCCGACACGTTCCTTGCCGACCCCCTCAACCTGTTGCGCCTGTTTGAAGAGGGTCTGCGTACCGGCATGCTGATCCACCCGAACGCCATGCGTCTGGTGACGGCCAACCTGCAACTGATCGACGATGATCTGCGTGCCAACAAAGAAGCGCGGCGCATCTTTCTTGATCTGCTGCTAAAGCATGGCAACCCCGAACGCGCCCTGCGCCGGATGAACGAATTGGGCGTCCTCGCCGCGTTTATTCCCGAATTCGAACCCATCGTCGCGATGATGCAGTTCAACATGTATCACGCCTACACCGTGGATGAGCACACCATTCAGGTGATCGCCAATTTCACCCATATCGAGAAAGAAGAGCTGCAGGACGAACTGCCGCTCAGCTCGGAAATCCTGAAAACCGGCATCAACCGCAAGGTTCTGATGGTTGCCATGCTGCTGCATGACATCGGCAAAGGCCGCGACATTGACCACTCTATTCTGGGGGCGCAAATCTCGCGCAAAGTCGCGCCACGCCTGGGCTTGAACAAATCCGAGGTCGAGACGGTAGAATGGCTGGTGCGCCATCACCTTTTGATGTCGGACATGGCGCAGAAACGCGACATCGCCGACCCACGCACTGTGCGCGACTTTGCCAAAGCGGTGAAAACCGTGGAACGCCTCAACCTGCTGACGGTTCTGACAGTGTGTGACATTCGTGGTGTCGGCCCAAACACGTGGAACAATTGGAAAGCCGTTCTGCTGCGCGCGTTGCACGGCCAAACCAAACTGGTGCTCGAGGACGGCATGGAAGCCATCACTCGCGAAAACCGTGGCACCAACGCCAAAAAGCTGTTGCGCGCGGAACTGGCGGATTGGCCAGCCAAGGATCTCAAGAAAGAGACCGGGCGGCACTACGATCCCTACTGGCAAGGTTTGCACATCACCGCGCACAAAGTCTTTGCCGAACTGCTGCGCGACATACCCAACGATGAAATCCGCATCGATTTGCACCCCGACGACGACCGCGACGCCACGAGGGCGTGTTTTGCGATGTCCGATCACCCCGGCATCTTTTCACGCATGTGCGGCGCGCTGGCGCTTGTGGGCGCAAATATCGTTGACGCCCGGACCTTCACCTCCAAAGACGGCCACGCGACTGCTGCCTTCTGGATACAGGACGCCGAGGGCAAACCTTACGAGTCCAGCCGCCTGCCGCGCCTGCGCCAGATGATTGAAAAAACCTTCAAGGGAGAGGTTGTCACCCGCGACGCCATGAAGTCGCGCGACGTGATCAAAAAACGCGAACGCGCCTTCAGGGTGCCCACCACCGTCATCTTCGACAACGAAGGCTCAGAGATCTACACCATCATCGAGGTCGACACCCGCGATCGGCCGGGTCTGCTTTACGATCTCACCCGCACTCTCGCCAACACCAACGTCTACATCGCTTCCGCCGTTATCGCGACCTACGGCGAACAGGTGGTCGACACCTTCTACGTCAAAGACATGTTCGGGCTGAAATTTCACGCGGCACACAAGCAGAAAACCTTGGAGAAAAAGCTGCGCGAAGCGATTGAACAGGGCGTCGAAAGGGCTACAGCTTGAAACCGATCCGCCTGATACGAGGGTTTCTGACCGTAGGGGTCTGGACGCTGCTTAGCCGTGTTTTGGGTTTCGTGCGCGAAATCCTTCTGCTTGGCTATCTTGGCCCCGGCCCTGTGATGGACGCCTTTGTGGCGGCCTTCCGCCTTCCCAACATGTTTCGCCGTTTCTTCGCCGAAGGGGCCTTCAACGCTGCTTTCGTGCCGATGTATTCCAAGAAACACGAGGGCGACGAAGATCCCGACGGCTTTGCCAGCGATGCTTTGTCGTGGCTTGCGCTGGTCGTGCTCACATTGACGGCGCTCGCCATGATCTTCATGCCCGCGTTGGTCTGGGCCACAGCCGAAGGGTTTTCCAATGACGCGCGGTTTGACCTGACCGTTGGCTATGGCCGCATCGTCTTTCCCTACATCGTCTTTATGTCCCTCGCCGCTCTGTTCTCCGGCGTGCTGAACGCACGCGGCCATTTCGCCGCTGCTGCTGCCGCGCCGGTGCTGCTCAATATCATGGTGATACCGGCGCTGGTTCTTGGCAGCTGGATGGGCGAAAACGTCATCTACTGGCTGCTCTGGACCATTCCCGCCGCCGGTGTCGCCCAGCTCGCTCTGGTCTGGACCGCCGCCTATCGTGCCGGAGCACGCATTTCTCTGCGCGTGCCGCGTCCGTCGCCTGAGATGGGAAAAATGGTCAGGGTCGCAGTTCCCGCCGCACTGGCCTCAGGCGTTATGCAGATCAACCTTGTGGTCGGCCAGATTGTGGCCTCTGCGAATGAAGGCGCGGTTAGCTGGCTTTATGCCGCGGACCGGCTTTATCAACTCCCGCTGGGTGTGATTGGCATCGCGGTGGGCATCGTTTTGTTGCCTGATCTCGCGCGCCGTCTCAAGGCGGGCGACGACGCAGGAGCCAAAAACGCCTTCTCCCGCGCAACCGAATTCGCGATGTTCCTGACAATTCCTTGTGCGGTCGCCTTCCTCGTGGTGCCGCTGCCGATCGTGTCTGTGTTGTTTGAGCGCGGACAAACCGGCCCGGATGACAGCGCGGCAATTGCGGTGGCCCTGTCGATTTACGCCGTGGGTCTGCCCGCGTTCGTACTGCAAAAACTACTGCAGCCGCTCTATTTCGCCCGTTCTGACACCAAATCCCCCTTCCGGTATGCGGTCTGGGCGATGGTGGTAAACGCCGCACTGGCCTTTGGCCTTGCCCCCTTCATCGAATGGCTGGCACCGGCCATCGCCGCCACGGTGTCGGCTTGGGTGATGATCGCGCAACTTGGTTTTGGCGCCCGGAAATTTGGCGACACCGCGAAATTTGACACCCGGCTGCGCAAGCGTCTTTGGCGGATCGTTTTCTCCAGTGCGCTTATGGGCGCCGTGCTTTGGATGCTGTGGATTGTTCTGATCCCTTGGCTTGGCAGTCCGGGATGGCGCTATCTGGCCTTGGCCATGCTGATTGTGGCTGGCGGGCTGATCTATTTTGCCGTTGCCCGTGTCACCGGAGCATTTTCCATGTCCGATCTGCGCGGTGCGGCCCGACGGGGCAGCTGACACGCGGAACACACCGAACAAAGAAAACCATTGCCATACACCCTTTGTACGACGTTACATCCCCACATAATCGCAAAAGGGAAATTGAAATGGTAAATTGGATCGTCATGCTGATCATCGGCATATTGTCAGTCGTTTTGGGCCTCGTCGCACTCGCCAACCCATTTGGCGCTTCGGTCACCGCTACGCTCATCGCCGGGTGGAGTTTCGTTTTTCTTGGTGGCATTCAAGTGATTGCCTCTTTCGGCGCGCCCAGCGCCGGTGGCAAAATCTTTGGTGTTATCTTTGGACTCATCGCCCTCGCGATCGGTATCAACATCCTGCAAGAACCGCTTCAAGGCATGCTTACCCTGACCTTCGTCGCCGGCATTATGTTCTTGCTGTCCGGCATTACCAAAGCCTGGTTCGGCTTTTCTGGCGCAGAAGGCACCTCGCGCGCCGCTCTTTATCTGTCGGCCATCGTTTCATTGGTGCTGGGCGCCATGGTGCTGTCCAACTTCCCGCAGTCCGCCGCTGTGATCCTCGGTGTTCTGTTGGCGGTAGAGCTTTTGTCCAACGGCATCAGCGCCATAGCCCTCGCACTTGTTGCGCGCGATATGGACCGAAACGCCTGAACTAGTCGCGGCGGATCTTTTCGCGGATCCGCTGCCAGCCACCCGGCACCAAGACAAAGCTCATTAAGAATCCGGCACCAAAGCCAATCACGTCGGCAACCCAATCCGGGTTGCCGCCAAACAGCAAACCAAACAACAGCTGAATGCCCACCAGCACGCCGATCAATGAAAATGCCCGCGCTTGCGGCGCGCCCAGCTCTCCCAGCCGTGTCCACATCAGGAACGTAAAGGCACCGATCAGGCCATAGACACCAGGATAGCTGCCAACCAACGGCAGGTCCGGATCAAGGATCACCGCATAGCCAATCGCGCCCGCAATGCCTGACCCGACAAACACCAAAAATGTACCCAGTTGCGAAAACACTTCGCCGACCATTTTGCCAATCGCCAGCAACAGCACCCCGCCAAACAGCGCGTGGGTAAAGCTGATGTGGATAAACAGATAGGTCGCAAAGCGTTTCACATGCTCAATCGGCCAACTTCCCGTGGCCAGCATCCAGTCCATGATTTCGGCTGAAAATGCGTACTGCTGCAACGCAGCCAAGCGCCACCCCACGGCACTCGGCCCGCCAATAAGCCCCTTAGCCCCGGCCCAAAGCATCGCCTCCACGCCGACAATCAAAAGAAAAAGCGCCACCACAACGGGCGGCAGCGGGTTGACCGGACTTTGATCGTCGGGATGGCTCATATGGCACGTTCCTTCTTGTTGCTCATGCCCCCGCGCATGACTTCTTGACGGGGGTTTGCGCCCTGAGTAAGCCACTCTCACCTTTTAATCCAGACGGAGTAACTCCAATGACAGAGGCGGTCCAAACGTCCTCCACTTTTACCCCACGCGTCTTTTCCGGGATCCAACCCTCGGGCGGCCTGACGTTGGGCAATTACCTTGGCGCGATGAAGCGCTTTGTCGACATGCAAGAGGCCGGTACGCACCAGACCGTGTACTGCATGGTCGATTTGCACGCGATCACCGTCTGGCAAGACCCCGACAAACTGCGCCGCGCCACCCGCGAACTCTGCGCGGGCTTCATCGCCGCCGGCATTGACCCCGCAAAATCTATCCTGTTCAACCAGTCCGCCGTGCCCGAGCACGCGCAGCTGGCGTGGATCTTCAACTGCGTCGCCCGTATGGGCTGGATGCAGCGCATGACTCAATGGAAAGACAAGGCCGGCAAGAACCAGCAGAACGCCTCGCTGGGCTTGTTTGCCTATCCAGCGTTGATGGCGGCGGACATTTTGATCTACCACGCCACCCATGTCCCGGTGGGCGAGGATCAAAAACAGCACCTCGAGCTGACCCGCGATGTGGCGATCAAGTTCAACCACGACTACGGCGTCGACTTTTTCCCTGTCACCGAACCGGTGATCGAAGGCGCGGCCACCCGCGTTATGAGCTTGCGCGATGGATCCAAGAAGATGTCGAAATCCGACCCGTCGGATGCCTCGCGCATCAACATGACGGATGACGCCGACACCATCGCCAAGAAAATCCGCAAAGCCAAAACCGACCCCGAGGCGCTGCCGTCAGAGGCCAAAGGCCTTGAGGAGCGCCCCGAGGCGCGCAACCTCGTGAACATCTATGCTGGGCTCTCGGGTCTGAGCGTCGATCAGGTTCTGGCAGACGTTGGCGGCAAGCAGTTCTCGGAGTTCAAACCGATGCTGTCGGAACTGGCGGTCGACAAACTCGCGCCGATCAGCACCGAAATGGCCCGCTTGATGCAAGAACAGGACGAGATCGACAAAATCCTCGCTCATGGCGCTACTCAGGCCCGCGAAATCGCCGCGCCGATCCTGAAAAAGACCTACGAAATTGTGGGAATGGTTGGCGCCTAAACCTCCACCTTTTGCACTCTGAAAAAAAGCCCGTCCTCTATGGCGGGCTTTTTTGCCGTCCAGGTCCATAGACAGACGGAATTTGGGCCTCTAGGCTCTCCCAATACGGTTGGAAATGTGCCACGCGCACCGCCCTGCCACGCGGCCTTCCAATTGGATGAAAGAGCGCACATGCCCAACAAATCGCCAAGCCCCCTGCTGATCACCGCGCTTGCAATCAGCGCCGCTATCGCGCTTTGGGGCATTCTGGACCCGCAAGGTTTGGGCTCGATCGCCGCCGCGGCCGTTGCCACCCAATTTGCCAGCCGCGGCTGGTTCATCATGCTAGAGGCCAGCGGCCTGCTGTTTGTGGCAATCTTCCTCGCCTTTTCCCGCTTTGGCAAAATCCGCCTTGGCCCAGACGATGCCGAACCAGAATTTTCCACCCCAGCCTGGATCGCCATGCTGTTTGCTGCGGGAATGGGCATCGGCTTGTTGTTTTACGGCGCCGCGGAGCCGCTGACGCATTTTGAAGAGTTGCGCCAATTCACCAGCGACCCACAGGCCGCCGGACATGGCCTGTTTGTCACATATCTGAACTGGGGTTTTCACGCTTGGGCGATCTACGGCGTGGTGGGTCTGATCATCGCCTATTTTGCATATCGCCGCCAACGCAGCCTTTTGCTCAGCGCGCCTCTGACGGATTCGATTGGCGATGCACCTTGGGTCCGCGTTTTGGCGTGGCTGTTTGATTTGACCACAATCGTCGCCATCGCTGTTGGCCTTTCGGGCTCACTGGCGATGGGGGTGTTTCAAATTCAAACCGGCGTGGCCGGGCTGCTTGGGATCGCCGACCCCGCCAAGATCACAATCCCCGTATTTGTTGCCATGTGCATTGCCTTTGTCATCCCCTTGCGCAGCGATTTGGGCGACGGCATGTCCAAACTGTCCAATGCGGCCATGTCTATTGCTGTGGGCCTGATGCTCTATTTGCTGATCGCCGGTCCCACATCTTATTTGATGAACGGTATTGTGACCGGCTTTGGACGCTACGTGTTCAATGTGCTGCCTGCAGGGTTCGCAACGGCCGAGTTCTTCGAAAATAGCCTTGTCGACTGGTTCCAGGGTTGGACGCTGAATTACATGATTTGGTGGCTGGCGTGGTCGCCATTTGTGGGCATCTTCATCGCGCGCATTTCCCGCGGGCGTACCATCCGCGAATTTCTGGTTGGCGTGATTGTCGCCCCTACTCTGTTTTCCATTCTTTGGTTCGGCATATTTGGCGGCCTTGGGTTCTTTGATGCCTTGCGCAGCGACGGGGCGCTGTCGGCCATCAACAAAGAAAACCTCGACGCCACGACATTTGCCCTTCTGGAGAAGTTCCCGTTGGATGGGATCACCCGATTGGCCACCATCGTGGCCGCGTTCTTGTTTGTGGTTACCAGCGTCGTCAGCGCCGGTTTCACTCTTGCCATGATCGGCTCGGGTGGCGATGAAAACCCCTCTCCGCGCCTGCGCACAATTTGGGGCGGCATATTGGCGGCGCTTGGCTTTGCCATGGTATTGGTCGGCGACATTTCACTGGTGCGCTCGATCATCGCACTCTCGGCCATATCGTTTGTGTTCATTGTGCCGGTGCTGGTTGTCTGCCTGTTCCGCGCTCTCAAAAAGGAAGACTTCAAATGAGCAGTGAACTCCTTGATACCGTGCTCAACATAGGCGTGTTTGCCTATATTGGGTTTTTGATCTGGTTAAGCCTACGCCCCAACCCCTGAGACGTCGGTGCGCATTTTTGCACACCCTTCGCGCCAAATCGCTAGTTTCGCACGCCACCTCACAACAATACCTTTGTTTCAAGCAAAGGAGTCCCACCATGAACACCCCCATCCATCCAGCCGCCCGCATCGGCCACGTTCACCTCAAGGTCGCTGACCTTGACCGCGCCATTGGCTTCTATTCCGGCGTTCTGGGTTTCGAAGTTCAAGTCCGCATTGGGAACGACGCGGCCTTTTTGGGCGCGGGCGGATACCATCACCACATCGGCCTGAACACTTGGTCATCCAATGGCGCAACCCCGCCACCTCCGGGTCACACAGGTCTGTTTCACACCGCGTTTCTCTATCCGGACCGCGCCGAGCTTGCAGACGCGGTGCACCGTGTGATCGATGCGGGATACGCCATTGAGGGGGCGTCTGACCATGGCGTGAGTGAAGCGGTGTATTTGACAGATCCCGACGGCAATGGTGTCGAACTCTACCGCGACCGGGCCGAAGCGGATTGGCCGCGCAACCCCGATGGCAGCCTCGCCATGTACACCCGTCGCCTTGATCTCCCCGCACTTCTGGCCGAAGCCGCATAGCGAGGCGCGACCACCAGCGTCGCAGCCTGTCACAATATTGAATCGCGGCTGTCACGAATCCGTTCCTTGCACCTCTTATGGTCGCGCTGCACACTTTGGGCGCCCCGCTGCGGCGCCCTGTCCAGCAAGCCAAGGAGCCAGCAATGGATCACGACGACCTGTCTTTTGACGACATTGACGAACTGATTTCCCCCCGCGCGGAAGAGACCGATTTTGACCGTGTTGTGGACACTGCCCTGTCTCGCCGCGGTTTTCTGGGCGGCGTGATGACCTTTGGACTGGGCTCCTTCCTTGTGGGCACCACCGCCCTGACCGGCGACGCGCGGGCTGACAGCGATCGCTTCGGCTTTTCGGCCGTTCCGGCTAACTCCAACGACACCATCACCGTCCCCGATGGTTTTGAATGGGAGCAGGTTGTGGCATGGGGCGACCCGATCACCGCAGACGCACCAGACTTTGACGAAGCAACCCGCGGCACTGCCGCGACACAGGCGATGGCCTTTGGCGACAACAACGACGGCATGTCGATCTTCACCAGGGGCGGGCGCACCGTTCTGGCCGTAAACAACGAATACACCAACCGCAAGATCATGTGGGGCAACAACCCCGACGGCAAACCGGCCTCGGGCGACGACATCGCCAAAGGCATGATGGCGCATGGTGTTTCGGTCTTTGAGGTCGCGCGCGACGACGCAGGCAATTGGCAGGTCGTGAAAGACAGCGACCTGAACCGCCGCATCACGCCGCAGACCGACATGGACCTGACCGGTCCAGCCGCTGGCGACGACATGCTGAAAACCGCCGCGGATCCGTCTGGCACCACAACCAAAGGTACATGGAACAACTGTGGTAGCGGCGAAACCCCTTGGGGCACCTATCTGACTTGCGAAGAAAACTTTAACGGCTACTTCTCTGCTGCCGACGAAGCCCACGAAGTCACCGCCGAGCTTAAGCGCTACGGCGTGTCGTCCAAAGATTGGGGGTACGGTTGGGCCAAAATCGACGACCGCTTCGATGTCTCCAAAAACCCGAACGAGCCAAACCGCGCTGGCTATGTGGTAGAGATCGACCCCTTTGACCCAACATCAACCCCCAAGAAGCGCACCGCCTTGGGTCGTTTCAAGCATGAAAACGCCGCCGTTGTTCTCGCCCCATCGGGCCACGCCGTGGTCTACCTCGGCGATGACGAACGCGGTGAATTCCTCTACAAGTTTGTCTCTCACGGCGTCTATGCCGCCAACGGCGACAACTCTGATCTGCTGGAGAACGGCGATCTCTTTGTGGCCAAGTTCCACGACGACATGCGCGGCGAATGGCTGGCCTTGACACCAGACACCACAGGCATGACAGACGCCGAAATCCGCATCCACACACGTCAGGCCGCGTCCAAAGTTGGCGCGACGACCATGGACCGCCCAGAATGGGTGGCGGTGAACCCGACAAAGGCAGAAGCCTACGTCGCGCTCACCAACAACAAGAATCGCGGCAAGAAACCAAATGCCGGCGGTGATGACACTTCCGCGAACGGCCCCAACCCGCGCGTTGAAAACCACTATGGCCAGATCGCCCGCTGGATGCCCGACAACGACGACCACGCGGCCCAAGGCTTCAACTGGAACCTCTTTGCTCTGGCAGGCAATCCCGACGTGCACGACGACGAATATGCGGGATCGGAGAACATCAACTCGGGCAATATGTTCAACTCACCTGATGGCATGGCGTTTGACAGCACCGGCCTGCTGTGGATCCAGACCGACGGCAAATACTCCAACGAAGGTGACTTTGCCGGCATGGGCAACAACCAGATGTTGGCGGGCGACACTGTGACCGGTGAAATCCGCCGCTTCCTGGTGGGTCCAAACGAATGCGAAGTCACCGGCATCTGCTGGTCCGCGGATCGTCGCACGATGTTTGTCGGCATCCAGCACCCCGGCGAGCGCGGCGACAGCCATTTCCCTGGTGGCGGAACGTCGGTGCCACGCTCTGGCGTCTTTGCCGTGCGCCGCACCGATGGCGGCCTGATCGGCTAACGGAATTTCAAAAAACCTTTTCAGCATCAAACACAGCCCCCGGCCTTTCAGCTGGGGGCTTTTCTTTGACCCACCTAACCCGCGCTGATCCGACCCATCACAAATCGCAATCTCCGCCCTCTGGACCTTGCGTCAGCGCAGGCATAGTCTGCGCTCCAGCGAGCGAGGGGAGTTTCCGCACATGGCCACCGGCAAAAATATCCGCACCTATTTCAACGGCACTTGGCATGACGGCGACACGCCGATCATCTCGGCTGCCGACCACGGCGCGTGGCTTGGCTCGGGCATCTTTGACGGTGCGCGGTTTGTGAACGGCCTCACGCCTGATCTCGACAAACACTGCGCCCGCACCAACCGCTCTGCCGAAGCGCTGATGCTCACGCCCACCGTTTCCACAGAAGACATGGTCGAGATCGCGCTGGAAGGTCTTAAAGCCTATGACACCGGCTCCGCTGTTTATATCCGGCCAATGTATTGGGGCATCGACGGCGACGTGACCGCCATCGTGCCCAGCGCCGACAAAACCGGCTTTGCGATCTGCCTCGAAGAAATCCCGATGGCACCGGAATCTGCCTCGACAACCCTGACCAAGACCCGCTTCCGCCGCCCTGTGCTGGAAAGCTCTGTGGTCAACGCCAAGGCCGGCTGCCTCTATCCCAACAACGCCCGCATGCTGCGCGAAGTGCGCGACAAAGGCTTTGGCAATGCGCTGGTGACCGACGCCATGGGCAATGTCGCCGAAACCGCCACCGCCAATATCTTCATGGTGCGCGACGGCGAAGTCTTTACGCCCGTGCCCAACGGCACCTTCCTGTCGGGCATCACCCGTGCGCGCCACATCGAAAACCTGCGCGCCGATGGAGTGACCGTGCATGAAACCGTGCTGGGTTATGCCGATTTCGAGGCAGCCGACGAAGTTTTCATGTCGGGCAACATGAACAAAGTCACCCCGGTGTCCGCGTTTGACGACCGCCAATATCAGGTTGGCCCGCTTACACGCCGTGTGCGAGACATGTACTGGGATTGGGCAGCCTCAAACGCCTGATACAGAACCGGCCAAAGCCCCTTGCTTTGGGCGTTCGCCGCGCAGGTGCCGCAATGGCCGTTTCCAAAATCTGTTGCGCCACCGCGCCCTTCCCGCCAATATCCCCCGAAACGGGAGACACCTTATGCGCAAGTTCCTTGTGATACTGGACGACAGCCGCGAATGCCTGAACGCCATGCGCTTTGCCGCCATGCGCGCCGCCAACACCGGCGGCGGCGTCAAAGTGCTTTCCGTCATTGCGCCCGAAGAATTCAACCACTGGATCGGCGTCAGCGACCTGATGCGCGAAGAAGCCCGCGAACGCATCGAAGTGCACTTTGAAGTCTTTGCCAAATGGATGCGCGACCGTCAGGGCGTAGACCCGGAACTCAAAATCCGCGAAGGCGAGGCCGTGGCGGAGATCCTGTCTGAGGTCAAAGAAGACACCGACATCGGCGTTCTTGTGCTCGGCGCGAACAACGACCGCAAAGGCCCTGGCCCGCTGGTCACGCAATTGTCGCGCAACTCGGGCTCCATGCCTGTGCCAATGACGGTAGTGCCCGGCGACTTGACCAAAGAACAACTCGAAGCGATCACCTGATCACAAGGGCGCGATGCCAAAGCGGCCCTGACCTTAGAATCATTCTAATCCTTGACAGACGGGCTGCGCGGGCGCATATCCATTCCTGATAGGAAAGGTCTGCCATATGTTCATTCAAACTGAATCCACGCCGAACCCGGCCACTTTGAAATTCCTGCCCGGCCAGACCGTGCTGGAAACAGGCACGGCCGACTTCCCGACGGCCGAAGGCGCCTCCGCCTCGCCACTCGCCACGCGCATCTTTGCGGTGAACGGCGTGTCCGGCGTTTTCTTCGGCAATGACTTTGTCACCGTGACCAAAGGCGACGACATCGAGTGGGATCACATCAAACCCGCCATCCTCGGCGCGGTCATGGAGCACTTCCAATCCGGTCAACCGGTTATGGCCGGAGATGCGATTGCACCTTCGGGTCACGCAGAACACACCGGCGAAGACGGCGAAATCGTTGGCCAGATCAAAGAGCTTCTAGACACCCGCGTGCGTCCGGCTGTGGCACAAGACGGCGGCGACATCACCTTCCACGGCTTTGACCGCGGCGTAGTCTATCTGCACATGCAGGGCGCCTGCGCCGGGTGCCCATCGTCGACGCTGACCCTGAAAATGGGCATCGAGAACCTGCTGCGCCACTACATTCCCGAAGTGACCGAGGTGCGCCCGGTTGCCGTCTGACGGCACCACACATCACAAGATCACAGGACGGTGCTATTGCGGCGCCGTCCTTTTGGTTTCTGACCACCTGCCCGCCACAGTTGCCTATTGCCACTGTTCGGACTGCCGCCGCTGGACCGGCGCACCTTTGCCTGCCTTTGCCGCCTTTGGCGCCGATCACCTTTCGGCAAAACCGGATCAAGGCACCGGCATATCCCACACCCAAGGTGTCACGCGCTGGAACTGCAACGCATGTGGCTCTCCACTGATGGCACGGTTTGAGTATCTTCCCGATCAGGTCTATGTTCCGCTTGGTCTGATCGATCAGGCCGCAGACCTGGCTCCCGCTTTGCACTGTCATGCGGACGCCGCCTATCCTTGGCTGCATCTCCAAGACGACGCCCCGCGCGTTTTTGGCAGCGCACGCAACACGTTGAACGACGCCATCTGAGAGACGCCCGTGACCTTTTCCCCTCTGATCCTTGCGTTTGACACTTCCGGCCCACACGTGTCTGCCGCCCTGTTACGGGGTGACAACGTTGTGGCTCTGATAAGCGAAGATATGAAACGCGGTCAGGCCGAACGCCTCATGCCACTTTTGCAAGAGGTTCTGGCTGAGGCCGACACGACCTTTGCCGATCTGGATGCCATCGGCGTCGGCGTCGGGCCCGGCAATTTCACCGGTATCCGAATTTCCGTCAGCGCAGCGCGCGGTCTTGCTCTTGGTCTCGCTATTCCAGCCGTCGGCGTGTCGGCTTTTGCAGCCACCTCACTGGACGCGGCCACACCGCATATCGCTATGGTCCCTGCGCCGCGCGATCAGGCCTATGTCCTAGGCGAGGGATACCCGACCCCGAAACTTGTTCCGGCGGACGATTTGGACGCAAACCTAATTCGCCCGCTTGTCGATCCGGCAACGCAGGTCCGCAACATCGCGCGCATCGCCGCAACGCAGTTCGATCAAAACCCGCCGCGTCCGGCACCACTGTATATCAAGCCCGCCGACGCCGCCCCGCCTCGCGATCCAGCGCCAGTGATTCTTGATGGCTGACCCCGATTTCAAATCACTTGCCGCATTGCACTCTGCTGCATTTTTAGACACCCGTGCGTGGTCGGCTGACGAATTCTCGAGCCTTCTGTCCAGCCCGCACTGTTTCTGCGTCTCTGATGACGGGGGTTTTGCCTTGGGGCGCTGCATTGTCGACGAAAGCGAGCTTTTGACACTGGCCGTGCACCCCAGTCACCGCCGCAAAGGCCTGGGCCGCACACTTCTTAAGGCCTTTGAGAGCGAATCGCAGAACCGACGCGCCACCCGCGCTTTCCTCGAAGTCGCCGAAGACAACGCCGCGGCACTTGCTCTCTATCAGGCCGCAGGATACCAAATCACCGCCAATCGGCCTGACTATTACCGTCGCGACAACGGCAGCCAAATAGCTGCCAGCCTTATGGAAAAGACGCTAAACTAAGCACAGGCCCGATTCGCGGACCAATTTTTTGGCCAAATAGTCAAAATTCAGTTGACCCTTCGGGGCGCTGTGGCCTTACTTGCACGATGATCCTTCGGGATTGAACAATTGGGACGGCAAATAAACGACCGCCCCGCTACTCAAATGGGAGACATTCATGAGCCTCATGCACAAATTCCTCGGCGCTGCTGCTGCCGTTGCCCTATCCGCAGGCGCAGCTCTGGCAGAGCCAGCGCTGATCTTTGACCTTGGCGGCAAATTCGACAAATCGTTCAACGAAGCAGCCTTTGGCGGCGCGACTCGTTGGGCCGAAGAAACCGGCGGAACGTTCCGCGAAATCGAACTGCAGTCCGAAGCTCAGCGTGAGCAGGCCCTGCGTCGTTTTGCTGAAGCTGGCGCCAACCCGATCGTCATGACCGGTTTTGCTTTCGGCAACGTACTGTCCGAAGTTGCACCTGACTATCCTGACACCAAATTCGCAATCATCGACATGGTTGTCGACAGCCCCAACGTACGCTCCGTTGTTTTCAACGAGCACGAAGGCTCTTACCTGGTTGGCATGATGGCGGCGATGGCCTCTGAATCCGGCACCGTTAGCTTCATCGGCGGCATGGACATTCCACTGATCCGTAAGTTCGCATGTGGCTACGTTCAAGGCGTCAAAGCCGTGAACCCAGACGCAACCGTGATCCAGAACATGACCGGCACAACACCTGCCGCCTGGAATGACCCGGTAAAAGGCTCCGAGCTGACCAAAGCACAGATCGCCCAAGGCGCAGACGTTGTTTACGCAGCGGCTGGCGGCACAGGCGTTGGTGTTCTGCAGACCGCAGCGGATGAAAGCATCCTGTCGATCGGCGTGGACAGCAACCAGAACTACCTGCACTCCGGTAAGGTTCTGACGTCCATGATGAAGCGCGTTGACAATGCTGTTTATGACGCAATGACTTCTGGTGTTGATCTGGAAACAGGCTTCAACGTCATGGGCGTTGCCAACGGCGGCATCGACTACGCCATGGACGAGCACAACGCGTCGCTCGTGTCTGCTGACATGAAAGCAGCCGTGGACATGGCCAAAGGCAAAATCGCTTCCGGCGAGCTGGCTGTTCACGACTACATGTCCGACAACACCTGCCCGGTGGAATAAGACAACGCTCCCGGCCATTCGCTGGGGTCGAAAATTGGGGCCGTGCCACTGCGGCGCGGCCCCTTCCACTCAAAAAGGCCCGTCATGACACACGCGATCGCAAGCTTTTTCGCCGCATGGGGCGAAGCTGACGCGGACACCCGCAGCGCAAACCTGCGCCAAACTCTGTCCTCGTCGATCTCATATGCCGACCCTCGCACGCCTGACCCGATAACCGACATCCAAGCGGTCATCGATTATGTCGGCATGTACAGCCAGTTCGCCCCCGGTGCGACAGCCGAGGTGGTGGCACAAAGTGAGACCGCAGCGCAGCATCGCGCGACCGTCGCTTTCCGCATGGCGGACGGCACCGAGCAATTGGGCCAGTATTACATAGACCTCGATGACCAATCCCGGATCTCCCGCGCGGTTGGCTTTGCAGGAATCGGAGCACCTGAATGACCGCACCGGCGATTGAATTAAAAGGCATCTCCAAGGCCTTTGGCCCTGTTCAGGCCAACAAGGACATCTCGATCTCGGTCCAGCCCGGCACGATCCACGGAATCATCGGCGAAAACGGCGCGGGCAAGTCCACGCTGATGTCGATCCTCTATGGGTTTTACAAAGCTGACGCTGGCGAGATCTTCATCAAGGGCGAGAAAACCCTGATCCCCGACAGCCAAGCCGCCATCAAGGCCGGCATCGGCATGGTTTTCCAGCACTTCAAGCTGGTGGAAAACTTTACCGTTCTGGAAAACATCATCCTTGGTGCCGAAGACGGTGCGATGCTGTCCACCTCGCTGGGCAAAGCCCGCAAAGAGCTGAAACACCTTGCCGAGGAATACGGCCTCAATATCGACCCCGACGCGGTGATCGAAAACCTGTCCGTCGGTCATCAGCAGCGCGTAGAAATCCTCAAGGCACTCTATCGCAAGGCTGAAATCCTCATTCTCGATGAGCCCACCGGTGTTCTGACACCGGCCGAGGCGGATCAGCTGTTCCGCATCCTTGACCGGCTGCGTGAAGAAGGCAAAACCATCGTCCTGATCACGCACAAACTGCGTGAAATCATGGACACAACCGACACGGTTTCGGTGATGCGCCGTGGCGAAATGACCGCCACCGTGAAAACCGCCGACACCTCGCCCGAAGAACTGGCCGAACTAATGGTGGGCCGCAAAGTGCTTTTGCGTGTCGACAAAGTTGCGGCGACGCCTAAAGAAACTGTTCTCGATATCAAAGGCTTGCGGGTAATTGATGAAAAGGGCGTCGAGCGTGTCAAAGGCATCGACCTTCACGTCCGCGCCGGAGAAATCCTTGGCATCGCGGGTGTGGCCGGCAACGGTCAGTCCGAGCTGCTCGAAGTGCTCGGTGGCTTTGCACATGGCACAGGCGTGATCGAAGTGAACGGCGCCGAGATCCCTTTGACCGGACACGGTGCCGACGGGCAAGCCCGCCGTGCCGCGGGCATCAGCCACGTCCCCGAAGACCGCCAGCGGGAAGGCCTGATCATGGAGTATTCCGCTTGGGAAAACACCGTGTTCGGCTATCACCGCGACCCCGCGATCCAAAACGGCATCCTGATGGACAACGCAGGAATTCAGGCCGAAGCGCAGGAAAAGATGGACCGCTTTGACGTGCGTCCGCCCAATCCCAAGCTTGCGGCCAAAAACTTCTCCGGCGGCAACCAGCAGAAAATTGTTCTGGCGCGCGAAATCGAACGCAATCCTGACCTCCTGCTGATCGGCCAGCCGACACGCGGCGTCGACATTGGAGCCATCGAATTCATCCACGAGCAAATCGTCAAACTGCGCGATCAGGGCAAAGCCATTCTGCTTGTCTCGGTGGAACTGGAAGAGATCATGTCGTTGTCAGACCGCGTTGCGGTGATGTTTGACGGCCATATCATGGGTGAGCGTGACCCCGCTCAGACCAACGAACGCGAACTCGGCCTCCTGATGGCCGGTATTACTGACACCTCCGCCGTAGCCGATTCCGGTGATGGCGCTTCTGAGGAGGCTCTCAACGATGGATAAGATGCCTAAATGGGCCGACATCGTCCTGATCCCGCTCATCTCCCTGTTTTTGGCTGCGTTTTTCTCTGCTTTGGTCATTCTGGCCATCGGTGAAAGCCCGATCGAAGCACTCAAGTTGATGATCGATGGCGCATTGATGCGCTCGTCCGGCTGGGGATACACGCTCTACTACGCCACAAACTTCCTGTTCACTGGCCTTGCCGTATCCGTGGCTTTCCACGCGCGACTGTTCAACATCGGCGGAGAAGGTCAGGCGATGATTGGCGGCCTTGGCGTGGCGCTTGTGTGCCTCTACGTGCCTTGGCCGCACTGGTCGCTTGCCATCCTCGGCGCCTCTGTTGGGGCCGCCTGCTTTGGCGCGCTCTGGGCGCTGATTCCGGCTTACCTTCAGGCAAAACGCGGCAGCCACATCGTGATCACCACGATCATGTTCAACTTTATCGCGGCCGCGCTCCTGAACTATGTTCTGGTGGAACTGCTGCGCCCCGTGGGTGCGATGGATCCGGCCTCGGCCAAGTTCGCCGCCGCCACTCACCTGCCCTCGTTTCAGGACATGTTCTCAACCGCCGAAACCCCGATGTTCCGCGGCGCACCTGCCAACGTGACGTTCTTCCTTGCGCTGGCCGCTTGTGTGTTTGTCTGGGTGCTGATCTGGCGCACCCGTCTGGGCTATGAAATCCGTGCCTTTGGCCAATCCGAAACCGGTGCCAAATACGCTGGCATCAGTCCGGTCAAAATCACCGTGGTTGCCATGCTGATCTCCGGCGGCCTTGCAGGCATGATGTCCGTCAACACCACCATGGGCGAAACCGAACGCCTGATCCTGAACTCCACCGAAGGGGCCGGCTTTATCGGCATCGCTGTGGCCTTGATGGGCCGCAACCACCCGTTCGGTGTGTTCCTCGCAGCAATCCTGTTTGGCTTCCTCTACCAGGGCGGCGCCGAACTGGCGCTCTGGACGTCGATCCCACGCGAATTGATCGTGGTTATTCAGGCGCTGGTGATCCTCTTCACCGGAGCTTTGGACAATATGGTGCGCGAGCCGGTTGAAAAAATCTTCATCGCGATGCGCCGGAGGAACACCTGATGGACTTTCTGACACTGCTTCAGGTTCTGGACACCTCTGTCCGACTTGCGACACCGCTGCTGCTGGCCTGCCTTGCCGGTCTCTATTCGGAACGCTCCGGCGTTGTTGATATCGGGCTTGAGGGCAAAATGCTGGCGGCGGCATTCTTCTCCGCCGCTGCGGCCTATTATTCAGGCAACGCCTGGGTTGGTATGCTCGCAGGCATCGGCGCTTCCGTGGCGCTGGCAACAGTACACGGTCTGGCCTCGA
The DNA here is from genome assembly GCF_001292625.1 of Shimia sp. SK013. Classification (GTDB taxonomy): domain Bacteria; phylum Pseudomonadota; class Alphaproteobacteria; order Rhodobacterales; family Rhodobacteraceae; genus Shimia. The sequence continues at coordinate 444,295 of NZ_LAJH01000012.1, read as the reverse complement.
TCACCTTCCGAGGAAATCAGCTGATTTCCGGCGTGGCGATCAACTTTTTGGCCGCTGGTATGACCGTTCTTGTCGCGCAAAGCTGGTTCAAACAAGGCGGGCGCACCCCGTCCCTGACCGGCTCTGCACGTTTTGGACCAATCGAGTTGCCCTTCGCCATCGGCCCATCAGACGCCGAAGCCGCAGGCCGCCCGCTCAGCCGGATGATCGCCGAAGCAGGCCCCCTGCAACAGTTCTACTCGGAACTGATCTCGGGCCACTCGATCCTGGTGTATCTTGCGCTGCTGACGGTGCCTCTGACGTGGTGGTTGCTGTTTCGCACCCGCTTTGGCCTGCGTCTGCGCGCCGTGGGTGAAAACCCTGCCGCTGTGGACACCGCTGGCGTGTCCGTGGTCTGGCTGCGCTACAGCGCGGTGCTGATCTGCGGCGTGCTGTGCGGCATTGCTGGTGCGTATCTGTCCACGGCGCTTCAGGCCGGATTTGTCAAAGACATGACCGCCGGTCGTGGCTTTATCGCCCTCGCCGCGTTGATCTTTGCCAAATGGCGTCCGGTCTATGCGCTTTGGTCCTGCCTGCTCTTTGGATTGTTCCAAGCGCTGGAACTGCGTCCTGACATCATCACAAACCTGACCGGCTTTGAGGTCCAGATTCAGCTGCTGGGCGCCCTGCCCTACATCCTGACCGTGGTGATCCTCGCGGGTTTCATCGGCAAAGCTATCCCGCCGAAAGCCAGCGCCGAGCCCTACATCAAGGAACGCTAACCGCGCCCAACAAGGTTTCACGACAAAGCCCTGCCCGCATCACTGCTGGCGGGGCTTTTTTCATCTGACCAAGCTCTGAGACGCTCAAATAAGTCCAGATTGACCCCAAAGATCTGTCCTGTGGGGTTTTCTCTGTCCACCGTGGTTGCAAAAGGCCGCCTGCTGACGCTATCAAAAACTATGCAGATCTACCTTCCCATCGCCGAAGTCTCTGTGAACGCTTTTTTGCTCTTGGGCATGGGCGGCTTGGTGGGCATTTTGTCAGGTATGTTCGGTGTGGGTGGCGGCTTTCTGATGACGCCAATCCTGTTCTTTATAGGCATCCCTCCCGCAGTGGCCGTGGCCACCGAAGCCAACCAGATCGTGGCCTCGTCTTTTTCTGGCGTGCTCGCACATGTCAGGCGACGCAACGTAGACTTCAAGATGGGCACAGTGCTGCTTGTTGGCGGCCTGATAGGGGCCGCGTTTGGCGTGGTGGTCTTCAATTACCTGAAATCGATGGGCCAAGTCGATCTGCTGGTCAAACTCTGCTACGTGGTCTTTCTTGGCGTGATCGGCTCGTTGATGTTTGTCGAAAGCCTGAACGCCCTGCGCAAGTCGCGCAACAACGTCCCGCCCACACGTAAGAAACACAACTGGATCCACGGCCTGCCGTTCAAGATGCGCTTTCGCGTGTCTGGCCTGTATATCTCCGTGATCCCGCCAATTATCGTCGGCGTCTTTGTCGGTATCCTGTCCGCTATCATGGGTGTTGGCGGCGGCTTTATCATGGTGCCCGCGATGATCTATCTGCTGGGTATGCCGACCAAAGTTGTGGTGGGCACCTCGCTTTTCCAGATCATCTTTGTCACCGCGTTTACCACGCTCTTGCACGCCACCACAAACTTCACGGTGGATATCGCGCTGGCCGTGCTTTTGCTGGTCGGCGGCGTGATTGGCGCACAGATCGGCACCCGCCTCGGCACCTACCTCAAAGCAGAACAACTCCGCATCCTTCTGGCACTTCTGGTGATCGTCGTCTGTGCCAAACTGGCGCTTGATCTCTTGCTGCAACCCACCGAGCTGTTTTCGCTCGGCGCGCCAGGAGGCCACTGATGTTACTGCGCAGCCTGCTCCTTTTGCTGACCCTTGCGACACTTCCAGCCCGCGCCGAAGAGGTTGTGCTCGGCCTCAGCCAAGACAAAGTCGCCATCACCGCCACGTTCAACGGCAAAGAAATCTTGCTGTTTGGCGCCGTCAAACGCGAAACCGCCATTCAGGAAACGCCGCCGCTGCAAGTGGTGATCGCAGTCTCCGGCCCTACGGGTCCGATCACTGTGCGCCGTAAAGAGCGCCGGTTTGGCATCTGGGTCAATACCGACGCCATTGAGGTCGACACCGCGCCAAGTTTTTATGCCGTGGCCACCTCAGTGCCCTTCTCCGAGGCGCTCTCCAACGTCGAAGATCAACGCCACAAAGTCTCCATCCCGCTGGCGATCCGTTCTGTTGGCGCGCCGATGGATGTCGCCAACCCGCAAGATTTCACCGAGGCCGTGATCCGCATCCGCCAGAACGAGGGCCTTTATCAAAAGCTCGACGGCGCGGTGCGGTTTGACGAACAAACCCTGTTTCGCACAACCATCCAGATGCCCGCAAACCTGACCGAAGGAAATTATCCCACGCGGATTTTCCTGACCCGCGGCGGCAACGTGGTGTCGCAATTTGAAACCGTGATCAACGTCAACAAAGTGGGGCTGGAACGCTGGCTCTATGACCTGTCCCGTCAAAAACCGCTTTGGTATGGCCTCATGTCTTTGGCGATTGCCATTGCCGCAGGTTGGCTCGCCTCGGCGGTGTTTCAACTTTTCCGCCGCACCTAAGCCTTTCGGTCCTAGTGCCCGGCGGCAATCATCGCGCGGATTTTCACAGCTTTCTCGAAATGATCAAGCGCGTGAACCTTTATCCACCAATGTGCAGCTTCCCAAAGCAAATCGGGGTTGTCATTTTTGTTAGCGAAAAACGCATAAAACGACAGCCCAACCGTTTCTCCCTTGGCGGCAATCTTTCGGTCACAAACCTCGATTGCTTTCGCGCGCAAACTTTCCCGCATTCTAACCGCGCCCGATAAAAGGCATTTTGGTCGCCATCACCGTCATGAACTGCACGTTGGAGGCCAATGGCAACTCCGCCATATGCAGTACCGATTTCGCCGCATCCGCCACGTCCATCGTGGCAATAGGGTCTTTGCCCTCAGCCACCAAAGCATCATTCAAACCCGCCACCATATCCGTAGCGGCATTGCCAATATCGATCTGCCCGCACGCGATGTCATAAGGCCGGCCGTCCAGCGACAGCGTACGCGTCAAGCCTGTGATGGCATGTTTGCTCATTGTGTAACAGACCGATCCTTCGCGCGGCACATGCGCCGATAGGCTGCCATTGTTGATGATCCGTCCCCCCGCTGGGCTTTGGGTGCGCATCTGTTTGAACGCCAACTGTGCGGCCACAAACATGCCGCGCACATTGACGGACATGACCTCGTCAAATCCCGCCAGCGGCACCTCGTCTATGGTTCCCGCAGGCCCAAACAGCCCCGCGTTGTTAAACAGCGCGTCCAGCCGTCCCGCCGTGTCGACAAACCGTGCAAACGCCGCCGCCATCGCAGCCGCGTCATTCACATCAGCCTCAAGCACCACCGCGCCATCGCGTCCCTCGGCCACCGCCGCCAGCCTCTCCGCACTTCGCGCCAACAGACCCACACGCCAGCCCGCATCCAGAAACACCTCAGCCGTCGTGCGGCCAATTCCCTGACTTGCCCCTGTGATGATAATTCTTTTCATGGCGCATCCTCCTGCACTTCCAACGTCAACGGCACCGGCGCCACCGCCAGATCATCGACCTGCAAATCATAGGTCGGCTTGGCCAACCGGTTCCTGACAACCCAATAAAGCCGCTCACTCGCCCGCGTGATCGCCACATAAGCCAGCCGTTTCCACAATGGCTGCCCCGCTTCGATCCGGTTCATCCGCGCCGCCACAAACAGGTCCGGCGCAAACACCTGCACGTTCTCCCACTGGCTGCCCTGCGCCTTGTGGATCGTCACCGCAGCGCCGTGCAAAAACGTCGCTCCCATACGGGCCGCAAACGGAATAAACGGCTCTTCCTCGTCCGGCTTTTCAATCTTTACGATCGAGGCTGCAGACACCCGAGGGTCTTCCGCCCCCATCACATGCAAACGTGAAAATCCCGGTTTTCGTCCGGGCCCGAGGTACACAACCTGCGCACCTTTGATCAGCCCGCGCGCCTCCAGATCCAGCCGCTTCTTACGGTGCTTCGCGGGCAACTCAATGCCATCACAAATCAACGGCTCGCCCGCCAAAAGTTCGTCCTCAGGCGCATGATGCACCCGCCGGAACGCCTCGATCAGCCGGATGCGTGTCGCATTGCGCCACACCAAAACCGGCGAGCGCGCCATCAGGTCAACCTCAACCCGTTGCGCAAGAATTACCCTGTCATCCTTGCGTGACACATCCTCGACCATGCGCTCAAAATCCTGAAACGACAGCTCCGGATCAGCCAGCGCATGCGCCAGATCAAGGATCGGATTGTCGGCCTCCTGTCGGTGGATACGCTCAAGATTATACACCGCCGGCGCCGGCAATTTATCAAACACCATCGTGCCCGACTGGTTCACAGGTGCCAACTGCGCCGGATCACCAAACAGCACCAGCGTGCTGAAAATCTCTTTCAGGTCGTCAAACTGCTTGTCATCCAGCATCGAGCTTTCGTCGATAAATCCGATGTCCAACGGATCATCCCGCCGCTTCCAGCCGGTAATGAAATCACTGCCCCGCAGCCCGGCCGCCGCCAGCGCTCCGGGGATGGATTTGTGCAGTTGATAAAATGCCGCTGCACGATCCAGCGCCTCATCCGTCAGCCCCTCAATCTCGGGCCGCTCGCCATTTTCCGCGAGCCATTCCGCAATCTTTTCGTATTCCGGATCATAAACCGGCGTATAAATAATCCGGTGAATGGTCGTCGCCGGCACGCCGCGCATCCGCAAAACACTCGCCGCTTTGTTGGTGGGCGCCAAAATCGCCAAGGTCCTGCGATCTTTGCGCTTTTTACCCTCATAATCACCGGAAACGATGTCCACGCCCGCCGCTTCCAGCGCTTTGACCATCTCGGCCAACAACAAGGTTTTGCCCGACCCAGCCTTGCCGGTCACCGCCGCAATCGCGGTTTTGCCCTCAGAGGCTGGCGTCAAAATGCCATCGTCCAAATCCACCCCAAGCCCCTTGAGTAAGGTGGAGATATTGTCAAAGGCCTCGGCCTGATCGTGGCTGAATGTAACGGGTGTGCTGCTCATGGCGCGACCCTATATTGGGCGGCGGATGGGGGCCAGCCGGTTTCGCGGCTTTTGGCAAGGGCGGGCAAACACTGTTTCCCCGCCCCCTTTGCGTTTTTCCGACCTGCACTCTCAGATCGACAAACTTGGGTCACTCAAGCCGTTCGAACTCTCCCGGCTGCCACGTCCGATCAAACCATTCATCAAGCGGGCCATAAAGCCGGAGCAGCACAAACCACCCTTTTTCCGGGATGGTTTGCACCCAGTTAGCCTCTTGGCCTTCCGGTGCCTCCGGTCCGAAGTAAAGCGTTACGGATCCATCCGCATTCTCCACAATCGGGTCGCGCTTGTTGTTTTTGGACGGATACGGTTGGCTGGTTTGTAATTCGGACCGCGTTTGCGGGTCATATACAACCACAGACCAGAAATCTTTGGCTGGCACATTCGCCGGAATTTCCAATTTATAATTACCCGACCCGTTCAGAAACACCCCATCCGAATCCGTCGCGTTCAATGCATATTGCGATCCAACACCCGGAATTTTCAAAACCATCGCAGGCGTGTTCACGGTCGCCATATAAAAGAACATGGTCCGTGCGTCCGCATACCGCCCGCCATCACCGTCATTCTTGAGCCACTGATAGCTGCCACCGACAAATGCCGTATACCAACCGCTGTTCTCATACAGGTAAGCGTCTGGATCCCGCGGTTTCAACCAAATCGACCGCGCGGTTGCGTTGCCAACCGCCACAGCTTCCCGAAGTATTTCGCTCATGCGCTCATCGGGTGCGAATGGTTTGCCCTTTTCGATCCCAATAGACGCGGCAAGTCCGCGCAGTTCTGGGTCCAGCATACTGGTCGGTTCCCGCTGTATCACTTCGTCGAGTTCGTGATAAAACTCAAATGTGTTGGCATGGATCGTGTTGAATACCTGCTCGGACCCGCTGATGAACTCCATTTCAGGTGGGTTGTCTTTTTGGGCCAAAGGATAGATGCGCAACCCCGTCTTATAGGCCGCGACGGCTGTGTCAGTCTTGCCATCCACAAGAAATCCCCGTGCGATGAACCAATTGACGTAACTGGTCGATTTCGACACGAAATAGGTCTCGCCGTCCACTTGGGCCTCATAGCCTCCTTCTGGCGGATCAAGCTCGCCTTCGTATTCCGGCGGCAAAATCAGGTACTTGCCCCCTTCGCCTTTATCCAATCCCGGAACGCCCATATCCGCGACAAACCGGAAATAAGCGTCGTTGACCGTCGCCGGTCCCTGCCCTTTCGGAATTTCAATCACCGTAGCGCCGTCTCTTTCAAGATCCAGCATGGTCATGCCGTAAATTGTGTCCGTGTTCCCCGTCAGAAACAGCGGATTGGAATCCATTAATTTGTCAAAAACCATGACTTGGTTTGACGTTTCAATGCCCATTTCCACGTGCCCACGTCGAATGCCTTCGATGGACGTTGCCGGAATAAAGTTCAGAAAAACCTCGACGCCGCGCATGAAATCCAAAGTGTCCCACATCAACGCACTTGTTTCGGGCGTCGGACGCCCGTCATCAAATCGCAATGTGCCGATGCGTGTTTCAACAACGTCAGGCGTCATTATGTCTTCAGGTATGGGGGTGTTGTATCCGGGAACGGTTTCTTCTGCGTTCACAGTGCCGGCGGCCATGACAGCAACGCAGGCGAATCCAATCAGTTTAATGCTTAGCTTTCCAAATAGATGCATGAGGCAATCCAATGCTGGTGTTCAGTTTCGGTATGTTCAAAGTCAATTCAGCTGGTCCAATACCTCACGCTAACGCGGACACGCCCAAAAATCAAAAAACCCCGAGCCTTGCGGCCCGGGGTAAGTCGAAAACGGGGAAACCGTTTTATCAAATTGTAAGTCTTACTTACCTGCTTCAAGCACCTCTTCCAAAGTACGCAGGCCAGTCTTTGGCGCCTGCACCAGCACCGACATGTTGCCCGGCTTGTGCTCGTTGCGCAGCATTTTCATGTGTGCGTCAGGCAGCTCTGCCCAAGGGAAAACTTCGGACATACACGGGTCCAGACGACGCTCAACCATCAGCTTGTTGGCGGATGCCGCCTGCTTGAGGTGGGCAAAGTGGCTGCCCTGCAAACGCTTCTGGTGCATCCACATGTAACGCACATCAAACGTACAGTTGAAACCGGACGTACCGGCGCAAATCACAACCATGCCACCCTTTTTGCAAACAAAAGACGATACAGGGAACGTCGCCTCACCGGGGTGTTCAAACACGATATCGACATTGTTGCCTTTACCGGTGATGTCCCAAATGGCTTTGCCGAATTTACGTGTTTCTTTGAACCATTCGGCATACTCCGGCGTGTTCACAGTGGGCAGTTGACCCCAGCAGTCAAAATCTTTGCGGTTCAGAACACCCTTGGCGCCAAGATCCATTACAAACTGCCGTTTGTCCTCATCCGAAATCACGCCAATTGCGTTGCCGCCTGCCGCATTAATCAGCTGGATCGCATAAGAACCCAACCCCCCGGACGCGCCCCAAACCAGAACGTTCTGACCCGGCTTAAGCTCGTGCGGGTGGTGGCCGAACAGCATCCGATAAGCAGTTGCCAGTGTCAGCGTATAACAGGCGCTCTCTTCCCAGGTCAGGTGCTTGGGACGCGGCATCAATTGCTGCGCCTGAACACGTGTGAACTGCGAGAACGACCCATCAGGTGTTTCATAACCCCAGATGCGCTGGCTTTCGGAATACATCGGATCGCCGCCGTTGCACTCTTCGTCGTCGCCGTCATCCTGATTGCAGTGAATCACAACTTCGTCGCCAACTTTCCAGCGCTTGACCTTGTCGCCGACGGCCCAAACGATGCCCGCCGCGTCAGATCCTGCAATGTGATATGGCTGCTTGTGCACATCAAACATGGAAACAGGCACGCCCAGACCGGCCCAAACACCGTTGTAGTTCACACCCGCTGCCATCACCAGAACCAGCACTTCGTGACTGTCCAGTGTTGGCACGTCTACAACTTCTTGCAGCATTGCCTTATCAGGTTCGCCCTGACGCTCACGCCGAATTGCCCATGCATACATCTGCTTAGGCACATATCCCATCGGTGGAATTTCACCCACTTCATAGAGGTCTTTTTTAGGAGCGTCATAAGACGCAATTGCGCTTTCGGTATCCAGAGCCATGAGTGCCTCCATCTGTTGATGTTGCCGCGATGCAGAATCGCGCTGTCCCCCCATGAAATATCGATGGATGGGTAATATTGCAACTACGCTTGCCGTGTTTTTGAAACTTTATAACCCAGCAGCTGCAGCAATCAATGCTGCACTTGCACTATTCCTTCAGCAGATGTGCAATGGAATTGGCATAAAAAGAAAGTATATCACGCCGTTCAGGGTTGGCTTCAAATGTACCGTTGTGGCGCAGAATGACGCGGCGTTCTTCCAAAATGCGCAACCCCGCCTCGGTCGCATAACTCAGATCGCCCCGCGGCAAATGAATGTGCTCACGGGCCAGCTTTTGCATCCAGCCGTCATAGGCCGTCTCAATCGCGCTCCGGCTAATCGGCGCGTCGCTGGCTAGGATAATCGCAGCCACCATCGGCGCTGGCAGCACCGGCACCACACCATTGATCCGTTCCATCAATTCGCGGGCAAGCGGCTTAGCCAATTCGCCCTCATAGGTGTTGCTGAACTCCGACAGCGAAAGCGGGGTGCCAAAGCTTACCGCCGCATATCCGAACTTGTGATATTTGCCGCGGATACGCAGCCAGATCTGTTTAAAAAAGAAACCCGCAACCACGCTGATCTTGGCGTCAAAACGCCGCCCGCCGCTGGCCTGAGCGTTGATCAGGATCCGGTCCTCAAGCACGCGGTCATAGTTCAGCGCCACCGGCACAAACACAACGTCCCGCCCGCCGGGCTCATACGTGTCGGTGATGTATTTGAGCAATCCCAACTTCGGTTGCTGCGGCGCGCCATCCAAACTCAACCCGCCTTCGGGGAACATGGCTTGCGACACACCGCCTTGCGTGGCAAGCCGCACATATGCCGCCAGAACCTTACGATACAGCGCGTTGCGCGATTTACGCCGGATAAAGTAGGCCCCCATCGCCTTGATCAACCGGCTCAGCGGCCATACTCGCGCCCATTCCCCAACCGCATAAGCCAGCGCCGATCGCTGCGCCGCCAGATAGGTCACCAGAACGTAATCCATGTTGCTGCGGTGGTTCATCACAAAGACCACCGTTGCGTCTTTTGGGATGGCGTTGATCCCGTCCTCATCAAAATGCACCAGCCGCACACGATACAACGCCCGGCTCAGAAACCGCGCCAAACGGATGGCAAATCCGAAATAGGCCGACGCCGAAAACGACGGCACAATCTCGCGCGCATATCGCTTGGCCTCTTCAAAGGCGACGTTCTCCGGCACCCCGGTTTCTGCCGCATGTTCGGTCACCGCCTGCGCCACATCTGGCTGGTAAATCAACCGCTGGATCATGTCGTAACGCCGCGCCAGCTTGAACGGCTCAATTGGCCGCTCCAACCGCTCGTTGAGCCGCGCCACGGCCTTCTCCATTCGACGACGGAAAAACCAGCGAACGGATGGAAACAAAAAGTGGCTGGCCGCCGTGACTGCCGCAAACAGCATGATCAGGATAAACAGCCAGATAGGTAATTCGACAGTCTGCGTCATGGCTCACCCTTGCAACGCTTCGCACGCGCAGTAAACAGGAAATCTCGCTTGGTCGGCGTACGTGCGCGGGCACGACCCCACGTCTCATCACGCCGCATCGCAGCAAATTCGCTTGCATATGAAATTTCGCGCAACTAGGTTCTCACGCAACAATATTGCCCGCCGTGTTCTTCACAGTGATTCAGGAGGCCCCAGATGTCGCAGACGCAGCAAGACCGCACCAAGGACCGTCCGTGGTTGATCCGCACTTATGCTGGCCACTCCACGGCCACCGCGTCCAATGCTCTTTACCGCGCCAATCTGGAAAAGGGCCAAACCGGCCTTTCGGTGGCATTCGATCTGCCCACACAGACCGGTTACGACAGCGATCACATTCTGTCGCGCGGCGAAGTTGGCAAAGTCGGCGTTCCGGTCGGCCATCTGGGCGACATGCGCGCCCTGTTTGACCAGATCCCGCTTGAGCAGATGAACACCTCGATGACAATCAACGCCACCGCGCCTTGGTTGCTCTCTCTTTATATCGCTGCTGCCGAAGAACAGGGCGCCGATGTCACCAAACTTCAGGGCACAGTACAAAACGACCTGATCAAGGAATACCTCAGCCGCGGAACCTACATCTGCCCGCCGGAACCCAGCCTCAAAATGATCGCGGACGTGGCCGAGTACTGTTACACCAACGTGCCCAAATGGAACCCGATGAACGTCTGTTCCTACCACCTGCAAGAGGCAGGCGCGACGCCAGAGCAGGAACTGGCCTTTGCGCTGGCCACCGCCATCGCCGTGCTGGACGCGCTCAAGCCGCGCGTGCCAGCCGAAGACTTCCCCGCGCTTGCTGGTCGTATTTCCTTCTTTGTGAATGCCGGTATTCGATTTGTCACCGAGATGTGCAAAATGCGCGCCTTTGTTGATTTGTGGGATGAAATTCTCGAAACCCGCTATGGCGTAGAAAACCCGAAATTCCGCCGCTTCCGGTATGGGGTGCAAGTCAATTCGCTTGGCCTGACCGAACAACAGCCGGAAAATAACGTTTACCGCATCCTGATTGAAATGCTTGCAGTAACCCTTTCCAAAAAAGCCCGCGCGCGCGCGGTGCAATTGCCTGCGTGGAACGAAGCGCTTGGCCTGCCGCGCCCTTGGGATCAACAGTGGTCGATGCGCATGCAGCAAATCATGGCCTTTGAAACCGACCTGCTGGAATTTGACGATCTATTTGACGGAAATCCAGCCGTAGACGCCAAGGTCGAAGCCCTAAAGGACGGCGCCCGCCATGAATTGTCCAATTTGGAAAGCATGGGCGGCGCTATTGGCGCAATCGACTATATGAAGTCCCGCCTTGTGGACAGCAATGCCGATCGCCTTGGCCGCATCGAAGCGGGCGAAACCGTCGTCGTTGGCGTCAACAAATTCCAGAAAGGCGAACCCTCGCCTTTGATGACCGGCGACGGCGGCATTATGGTTGTCGATCCCGCGGTTGAGCAGGAACAGATCTCTCGGCTAAATGCGTGGCGGTCCACACGCGACACCGACGCCGTAGAAAAAGCCCTCGCCGATCTGCGGGCGGCTGCGGCCAATGGCGACAACGTCATGCCTGCTTCTATTGCAGCAGCTAAGGCTGGTGTCACCACCGGCGAATGGGCCGCCCAGATGCGCACAGTTCACGGGGAATACCGCGGCCCCACAGGGGTTTCCGGCGCACCCTCCAACAAAACCGAAGGCCTGGATGAATTGCGCGCGGCGGTGGACACCGTCTCCGACAAACTTGGTCGCCGGCTGAAATTCGTGATCGGCAAACCGGGCCTTGATGGCCATTCCAACGGCGCCGAACAAATCGCGTTCCGGGCCCGCGACTGTGGTATGGACATCACCTACGACGGCATCCGCCTCACGCCCGATGAAATCGTGGCCACCGCACTGGAAGACGACGCGCATGTGGTTGGTCTTTCCATCTTGTCCGGCTCGCACATCCCGCTGATCGAGGATTTGATGCACCGCATGCGCGATGCCGGACTCGGTGACAGGCCGGTGATCGTTGGCGGCATCATCCCCGACGAAGACGCGGACCGTCTGCGGGCGATGGGCGTGGCGCGTGTCTATACGCCAAAGGATTTTGAACTCAATACGATCATGACCGATATCGTGACACTGGCAGATCCAAAATCAGCCGCCGCCGAATAGGCCTGTTTCCCAAATCCAAATTGGTATTTCTAGAGGCCTTGCAATCTGATCGTTGCGAGGCCTCTCATATTCAGACACCATGAGAAAACTGCGGGTTTCCTAGTGAAACTGACACAAATAACTGCTTGTACCTTCCAAGCGGAATCGCCGTAATGGACGTGACGTCAATTAGAAGGACAGTATTAGCATGAATTTGAGCAAAAAATCCTACGAAGAATTGCAATTGATGATGGCGGAAATCGACGTCGAATTAAAAAGGCGCGAAGCGGATCGTCGCAAAGACGCGCTTAAAGCCGTTGAAGACGCTGCAGAAAAGTTCGGATACTCCTTGGCCGATCTGGCCGCGGCGACCGGCCTTGGCAAGCGCCGTGGCTCGTTGAACAAAGGTGTACCAAAATACGCCGACCCCAAAGACAAGACCCGCACCTGGACCGGCAAAGGTCGCAAACCCAAATGGTTTGACGAAGCGCTGGCCGCGGGCGTGGCCCCAGATCAGATGGAGCTCTGATACCGCGTTTGGCGTCGCGTGACCCGTTTACGCCTGACTTCCTGCAAGTCTCTTGCCGAATTAGGGCTTGAACACAGCAGGCGGTTTGCGGCATCTGATCACTCTGGATAAAACGTCAAAAAAAGGGGTCGACCCATGACAGTGCATATTGGCGCCAAACCCGGCGACATCGCGGAAACCGTTCTTTTGCCAGGCGACCCTTATCGGGCGCGGTGGGCTGCGGAGAATTTTCTTGAGGATGCCGTCTGCGTAAACGAAGTGCGCGGCATGTTGGGGTTCACCGGCACCTACAAAGGCAACCGCGTCACTATCCACGGCTCCGGCATGGGAATGCCGTCGCTGTCGATCTATGTGAACGAACTGATCAAAGACTTCGGCGCGAAAACCCTGATCCGCATCGGCTCAGCAGGTGGCATGCAAAAACATGTAAACGTGCGCGATGTGGTCATCGCGATGACCGCCTCGACCCTGTCGACACCCTCACGTGGTATTTTCAAAGAGCTTAACTTTGCCCCTTGTGCCGACTACGGCCTGCTGCGCGCCGCTGCGGATGCAGCGACTGCCAAGGGCACGCCAACGCACGTGGGCGGCATCTACAGCTCGGACGTGTTTTATGACGAACGTCCCGACCTGAACGAACAGATGGTGCGCCACGGCATTTTGGGCGTCGAGATGGAAGCCGCTGAGCTTTACAACCTCGCGTCCCGTCACGGCGTGCGTGGTCTCGCAGTGCTGACCATTTCCGACCACCTTCTGACTGGTGAGGCCTTGCCGTCCGAGGACCGTGAAAAGAGCTTTGGCGACATGGTTGAAATCGCGCTCGAGGCTGCTTTCGCTTAAACAGCGCGCTCCCGCCCTTCGGTTGGGCATGGCTCATCTCCTACCGGAGACGAGCCTGACGCATCCTGATACAACAGCGCCCGCCCCGTTTACCGGCGCAGGCGCTTGTTTTTCGCATCACCGCATTTGGTGTTGGACCCGGCAATCTCAAAAGCGGACATTGGGCTAACCGCGGCCAACTCTCAGTTTGAGCCCACACCGGAAGTGCCAAAATCTTGCTGCGCGCACTCGCAGCGCAAGAAATGCTGCGTGAGCGTAAGATCTGGTGCCGCCGCGCAGCGTGAAATGCGGCCATTCAAGCAGACCGCAGCAAGGATCAGCGGTCGAATTCACAGACGCGGACCAAGCCGACCTTAAATTCTTCGCCTTCGCTGACGCAGCATCGCTTTGCACATGCGGCGTGTTTTTCGCTTTGCTACAGCCCACGTCACGGAAGCGGTCATTGCTTGCTGGTTTCGAATGGCTGATTCAGACCGCGCTTTGCTCAGGACAATCGGGAACTGTAGGCACCCTATGAATTTGACTTGCGATAGCTTGCGGGTGTTACGCCCAACCATCGCTTGAAAGCCCGTGTGAAAGAGCTTTGCTCGGAGAATCCAGTGAGGAAGGCAATATCGATAAGCGAGTATTGCGCGTCGCGAAGAAGGCCTTCGGCCAATTCGCGGCGCGTTTCCTCGGTCAAAGTCTGGAAACTCAGCCCATGTTCAGAAAGCCTGCGATGAAACGAACGCGCGCTAAGCCCTAAGCCCTTTGCAACATCCGCCATACGCGGGCCACCTTCGTTCAAGGCTTGCGCAATGGCGTCTTTGGCTTCGGCAACAAGGGGCGGCGCACTTTGGAAATCTGCAAGTTCTGCGTCGAGGTGGAGCGTCAAATAGCGTGAGATGCCTTCGTCGCCGAGTTTGTTCGGACGCTCCATCGCTTGCCGCGATATGAGGACGGCATCAAAGTCGGCGTCAAAAGTCACGGGGCAGCCAAACCACTCCTCGTGAAATGCTTTGGACTTCGGCCCGTTGTGCTGCGCAAAGACCTCAACTGGGGCAAACGGCACAGGGCACACCTCGCGGCTTAGCGAGACAGCACTTGCCAGCGTTGCTTCATTGGAAAGGCGCAGCCCCAATCGTCTCTCGCCTGCGCGGTGCAGGACAAAGAGCGTGCCGCGCGGATGCTCGCGCAGCTCATAAGTTACTACGTCCGTCCAGAGCCGCGCATAGCGTTCGATCCGCGAACAAGACCCGTAAAGCGTGGGTGCGGCCTTCCACGCGAGGCCAAGTGCGCCGTAGTCGTCACACCTCATCGACGCGCCGACATGCACGGGCAGCTCTGTCACGTCGACCACCTCGGCCATCGCCTCAAGCATGTCATAGTAGGCGACGGCGGGGATCATGTGTTTTGGATCCCAAGGCGCGTCATGATCAATGCCAACGGGCGCCAGCGTCGCCTTAGGATCAATCGCGGTTCCGGCGGCGGCGACCATCTTACGCGCAAAAAGGGAGGTCACATAAGGCATATTCAGAAGGATTTCCGTAAACCGACATCGTACATACAGAGACATTATCCGCGGTTCTTCAAAAAGTCACAGAGCACCTCTGACTGTTTTGACACCGGAGCTGCTGAACCACCCGTTGACGCGTTTTTGGCGAGCGCGGTCAAATCCTTGGCATTCTCGGTCAATATCTGAGGCCTCCGCGTGGCCTATTCCTTGGTCACAGAAACTCACCCAAGGAGAAAACCATGACCACCCAACCCATTCTCGTCGTCGGCGCAACCGGTAAAACCGGCGCGCGTGTTGCGGCCAAGCTGGAAGACAAAGGCGTTGACGTGCGCCGCGGCTCGCGCGGTTCGTCCACGCCATTCGACTGGGAAAATCCCGCCACCTGGGCACCAGCATTGAGTGGCGTCGCCAAAGCCTACGTCACATACTTTCCTGACCTCGCCTTCCCCGGAGCGGTCGAGAAACTCGAAGCCTTCACCAAGGTTGCTGCCGCCAGCGGGCTTCAGCATCTCGTTCTGCTGTCGGGTCGCGGTGAGCATCATGCCCGCCTCGGAGAGGACGTTGTACGCCACTCTGGCATTCCGTTTACCCTCGTGCGGTCCGCCTGGTTCGCGCAGAACTTCAGCGAAGGCTATCTGCGCGATCCGATCCTCGGCGGTATACTTCCAATGCCCGGTGGCGACATCGCAGAGCCAATCATCGACATTGACGATATTGCGGATGTCGCCGTCGCGGCGCTGACAGAAAAGGGGCACATTGGTGAACTGTATGAAGTCACTGGCCCGCGCCTGATGACGTTCGCCGAGATGGCCGGCGTGCTGACGCAAGCCACCGGTCGGACGATCCAGCACATCCCCATAACGTTTGAGGATTTTCACGCCAATGTGGCCGCGTCCGGTGATGATTTCGTCGCCGACGTCTTCACCGCAATCGCGCGCGAAACACTCGATGGGCGCAATGCACACTCCAACGACGGCGTCGAACGTGCACTTGGGCGCAAACCTCGCGACTTTGCTCAATTTGCGGCTGCTGCGGCCACTCTGGGGGCGTGGAGCACTGCCGCCTAACCGAAATCCAAAAATAGAAAGAATGTCTCATGTCTTTAACACTCTTAGAAAAAATCACGCTCGGCATCTCTGGCCTGACCGCCGTCGGCATTGGCGGCTTCATCATGGTCGCGCCCCACGCCTTTTATGCCAGCTACGGTATCACACTTAGCGATGATCCAAATTTGCTCAGCGAGCTTCGCGCCCCGGCAGCAGGCCTTTTGACACTAGGCGCTCTGATGCTTGTCGGCATCTGGCGCTCTGCGATGGCCCAATTGGCAGTCGCGGCGACACTGATCGTTTTCCTTGCCTTTCCAATGGGTCGGCTGGTCGGTCTTGCGGTCGACGGGGTCCCATCGGGCGGCATCATCGGCGCACTGGTGCTGGAAATCGCCATCGCAGGTCTGTGCATCGTTGCCTTCCGCCGTCGGATGGGGCGCACCGTCGCAACAATCTGATCCTCATATACAGCGCGCACCTTCCAGCACGCCGCTGTCCAAATCCATAAGGAGTAGTCCCTATGTCCCCCTTTATCTTCGTTGTTCTACAAGTCTCTATCGTCGCCTACGCTCTTATCGGCGGCGTGTTCCTGGCATTCTCAGATTTCATCATGCGCTCTCTTGCCTATACCGGCGGCGTTGGTGGAATAGAAGCAATGCAAGTGATTAACCGCGAAGTATTTCGTTGGATTTTCATGGCCCTCTTCCTCGGCATGGCTGCCGTCTCAGTTTTCGTTGTGATCTATAGCGTGACGAACCTGGCTGGCGGTCCGGGAACGCTCATCCTGATCGGCGCAGCCGTCTATCTTCTGGGTTGTTTCGCGGTCACGGTGTTCTTCAACGTGCCGATGAACGAAGCGTTGGCCGGCATGGATCTGACATCCGATACGACCAAGGATTATTGGACCAACACCTATTTGCCGCGCTGGACCATGTGGAACACGATACGTACCGTCGCTTGCGCGGTTTCGGCCGCACAGGTGCTCATTGGGCTTATCTGGTTGACGCAAGTGCAGATGCGCCTCGCCTAATCTTGGATCGGTCGCCTCAGATGTGGTGGCCGGTTCGCCAGACAAACAGGACCAATTCGCGGAAGAGAAAGGAGTTCTGATATGTCCGATTACATTATGACAGGCTAAGAGCATAATCGCATACGGAAGTCGTCGCTCGGACAATCAATGCCCCTTTGAAATATCACTGATGTAAGTCATCAGCAGACCTTAGATCGGGTAAGGTATATACGGGTAGGCACGCAGGTTGGCCATGCGATTGAGTAGTGCCGCTTTTCTCCGGTAACGGCATTTGAGTGGTTCAAGTTCGGCACGCACCCTGAATTTCAGCAGCTCAGCACTTTTCTGACATCAATGTGATCTGATCGCTTCCAATTCGGCGCGTTCCTTTGCCTCCACTCTCTTGGCAATTGTTTCCAGATGCGAGATTGCCACATCGACCCGACGCGGTGAAAATCTGCGATCGGGGCGCACCAGATGGATTGATCGATCACTATGCCAAAAATTCTGAAGAACCGGAACGACTGCGCCGGTTACAAATGTGTCGCCAAATCCCGCAAGCGCCATATAGGCAACACCGAGATCACGCATGCATGCGTCTAAAATCGCCGGGCCCGCGTTCAGACTTAACCGTCCACGAACCATTACATCCAGTTGCTTCTTATTCTCAGAAAACCGCCAAAACTTAGAGTTCGTCATAAGGCACTGATGGTCCTTCAGATCCCTAGGGTGCCGAGGAACACCGTGGGCTTTGAGGTAATTCGGTGAGACCGCCGCGACCCTTGTCCGGGAGGTTAAGGGTTTTGCGATCAGACCACTGCTTTGCATCGGGCCAGCCCTGATCGCAAAATCGTACCCTTCACTTAGAATGTCGACTTGCCGGGGGTTAAAGTCGACTTCAATCTCGATGTCGGGATGTTGTGCGGCCATCTGGTTCAAGGCGGGGCCGACAACCTGATCCGCAAAGGAACCTGACATGGAAGCGATCCGCAGGCGACCCTCCAATTTGCGTTGGGTATTTGATACCTCCTGAAATGCCTTTTCAAGATCGTCTGATATCTTTTCAGAGCTTTTTCGAAGCTGTTCACCTGCAGTCGTTAGCCGAACGGATCGCGTGCTGCGCTGAAACAGCTTGGTTTCCAGCCGTGCCTCAAGTCGTCCAACTTGACGGCTGACATGTGCCACAGAAACGTTCAATGCGCTTGCTGCCCCGGTAAACGTACCGGCGCGCGAAACTGCTAGAAATTCACTCAACCCGTCCGAGTTCATTATTACCACCTAGTAATAGTGTTTTGATTATTGGGCGGATACCGCATTCAAACAGAAACAACAATATAGGGCGAAGATCAAACAACGGAGCACAGATCAATGACCAAAAATCTCTTCGATCCCATCCAAGTGGGTGACTACCGCCTTAACAACCGGATTTTCATGGCCCCAATGACACGCGCGCGCGCTGGTGCCTCTGGGGTTCCCAACGAAATGATGGCGACCTATTACGCGCAGCGCGCCAGTGCTGGGCTTATTATCTCGGAAGCCACGGCAGTTTCGCCGCGTGGTGATGGCTGGCCGGGTGCGCCCGGCATTTACACAGACGCGCAGCAAGCGGGATGGGCATCCGTCGCGGATGCAGTGCATGACCGAGGCGGACGCATCTTCCTTCAGATATGGCACATGGGCCGTGCAGTCCTGTCTGAAAGCATAGGCGGGCAGAGGGCCCTTGCTCCCTCTGAAATCGCTGCAGAGGGCGAATTGCCCAACAGCGAGGGCATCCCGACGGCCTTCGATACTCCGGAAGCGATGTCTGTGGATCAGATCGACGAGGCGGTCGCAGAGTTTGCCTCTGCTGCACGCCGTGCCATTGATGCTGGTCTGGACGGCGTTGAACTTCATGCCGCCAACAATTTTTTGATTGATGCTTTTCTGCGCGATGGAACGAACAAACGCGACGATGACTATGGCGGATCGCTGAAGAACCGCAGCAGATTTTTATTGGAAGTTGTCGACGCGGTTGTGGCCGAGATTGGCGCAGGCAAGATAGGCGTTCGATTTTCACCGACAAACGCTGTTTTCGGAATCAGCGACAGCAATCCAGAAGCAATTTTTTCATTTGCAGCGCGACAGCTTTCAAAAAGAGAATTGGCCTACCTGCATGTGCTGGAACCGGCGCTCGATAGCGGAAGTCCGATGGTTGCTGGATTGCCTTCTGTCGCCCCGGCACTACGGGATGTTTATGATGGGTTTATGATCCTCAATGGCTCTCTGACCCAGAAAACCGGAGCAGATGTTGTCGAAACCGGGCGCGCTGATGCAGTCGCATTCGGGGTGCCATTCATCGCTAACCCGGACCTTGCAGAGCGTTTCGCCAACGGTATCGCCCTGTCTGAACCGAAACCAGAGACCTTCTACAGCGGCGGCGCAGACGGGTACATCGACTACCCGAATGGGGGTCGTCTCACACCTGCAGGCCAATGATCAAATTTGGGCCGGATGTTTTGATCCGGCCCAAACATTTCAAGTGGCACTTGCGATCCACTGCGATCTCACATCTGAACGTTGCCGGGGCCGATTAGACTGGAGTTCCGCCTTTTGGGCTGGGCCGCACAGCACCCTTAATTGATGTGCTTATCTGTCCGAAGGCGCTCTACCATGAAGTCAACAAATGCTCTGACTTTGCCGCTGACCATGCGGCCTTCTTGATGGACGACATGGATTGGCATCGATGGCAATTCGAATTCTTCTAGCACTGGTTTCAATTGCCCTGCTTCAATGAACGGAGAAACTTGATAAGATAGCGCTCTCGATAGGCCCCATCCCCGCAGCGCCATTTCTATTGCGGCATCGTTTGTGTTCATCTGCACGCGTGGTTTAACGTGAACCGAACTCCGCGCACCGCTGATTTGAAAATCCCACGCGTGAGACCCCGCAGCCGCCACAGACTGAATAAGAGCGTGATCTTTCAGGTTCTCCGGATGCGTCGGCAGCCCATGTTTTTCGATGTATTCGGGTGCCGCAAAAACAACCTGCCGAACTTTGCCGCAGCGCACCGCAGTGAGCGAAGAATCCGGCAACTCTCCAATTCGGATGCCAACATCCAGTCCTTCATCAATCAAATTCACGACGCGATCCACGTACACCGTTCGGGCGTCAACATGCGCGTATGTGTTGAGGAACTCGCCAAGCGCAGGTGTTACGAACATGCGGCCAAACAGAACCGGGGCCGTAATGCTCAACGCGCCTCGCGGTTCAGAATGTGACCCAACAGCCGCGTTCTCTGCCTCTTCCAATTCAAGTAGGATCCGCCGTCCATCAGCCAGAAACCTTTTGCCTACATCTGTGAGCCCGATTGAGCGGGTCGTACGCATAAACAGACGGGCCCCAAGATGTTCCTCTAGCATCGAGATGTATCGCGTGACTGCGGGCGGGGACATGCCCAGCCGGCGCGCAGCAGGTGCGAAACCTTGGCAGTCAGCCACCGCAATAAACACCTGAATGGATCGTAGTTTGTCCAATTGATTATTCCATAATATTGAATAATCAATTTACTAATACAAGTATTATGCAAATTCAAGGAATAGACTAACTCTTGTCCAACGAGTGACAGCCTCACAAACGAACAGGAACATCCCATGCCACGCGCATTCGCAGAAATTAGTTTTACACCTGCCGTTCTTGCCCTGCAGACACAGAACGGTTCGGCGCAAGGGTATTCCAAATTTCTTCATCCGGACGCTGAGCGTGGTGATCGGATCGGCCCCGCTGAAGCAGAGTTTATTACCGGAAGGGATGGCTTTTACCAAGCCACGGTTTCAGACTCTGGATGGCCTTATGTGCAGTTTCGCGGCGGACCTGCGGGGTTCCTTAAGGTGCTGGATGATCAAACGATTGCCTATGCTGATTTTCGGGGAAACCGCCAGTATCTGAGCGCAGGCAATCTTGCGCAAAATGATCGCGTCTCAATGATCTTGATGGACTACCCAAATCGGCGAAGGCTCAAGGTTTGGGGCCGCGCAAAGCTGACCGCGGCAACCGAAAATCCGGAACTGATAGCCCAACTTCAGGACACGTCCTATCGCGGGCGACCAGAACGCGCTGTGGTCATAACGATTGAGGCGCTTGATTGGAACTGCCCACAACACATCCCGCAGCGGATGACCCTGGAGGAGCTGGAACCGCAACTTGAAACCATACGCACCGAACATTCGCGTCTGAAATCAGAGAACGAGGAACTAAGAACTGCGCTTGGTCTGAACGACTGATCAGCGCCTCACATTCACCCCCCCCTCAAAAAAAGGAAACCAAAATGACCAATCCGATTAAGTCGGCACTCTGCGCGAGCCTTCTGGCTTTGACCCTTGCATCCCCCAATTTCGCCGCGTCACCCGCCTTCGCGGTTGAAACCAACGCTGTGATCGATGTGACACAAACGTCGTTTCACTCGGAAATCATAGATGGCATCAGGATCGCATATCGTGAGGCTGGTGATCCGGCCAAACCAACGATCTTGCTTTTGCATGGCTTTCCAACGTCGTCACACATGTTCCGCAATCTCATCCCCGAGCTTGCTGCCAACTACCATGTCATTGCGCCAGACTATCCCGGTTTCGGGGCGTCAGACATGCCATTGGCAGAGGAGTTTGATTACTCCTTCGCCAAGGTCGCGGAGATGATGACCACGCTTTTGGATCGCAAGAATGTCAACAACTACGCGGTCTATTTGATGGACTACGGCGCGCCTGTCGGCTTTCGAATGTTTGCACAACACCCGGAGCGGGTGTCGGGCTTCATCATCCAGAACGGCAATGCCTATGAGGAAGGTCTGCGCGAATTCTGGGACCCCATCAAAGCCTATTGGGCTGAACCCTCAGCCAAAAATGGCGATGCACTGCGCGGATTCTTGGGAATGGAAGCGACGAAATGGCAATTCACCCATGGCACGCAAAACCCTGATGCGATCAGCCCTGACAATTTCTGGCACGTTCAGTACCTGCTGGATCGTCCGGGCAATCAAGAGGTTCAACTGGCCATGTTCCTCGACTACGGTACCAACGTAGCTGAATACCCAAAATGGCAGGCGCTGTTTCGTGAATATCAACCGCCGACATTGCTGATGTGGGGTAAGAACGACCATATATTCCCTGCCGATGGCGCACATCCGTACAAGCGCGACCTGAATAACATTGAGTTCCATTTGCTCGACACCGGCCACTTCGCGCTTGAAGAATTCGGCATCTATATCGCGGCTGGGATGATCGAATTCCTAGATCGAAACACCAACCAATAACGCGCCAGCAGAACCGGCAGATACCGCATCTTTCAAAGAGGTGCGGTATCCAGCCTGGCT
Source organism: Shimia sp. SK013 (assembly GCF_001292625.1). Taxonomy (GTDB): domain Bacteria; phylum Pseudomonadota; class Alphaproteobacteria; order Rhodobacterales; family Rhodobacteraceae; genus Shimia. The sequence goes on along the minus strand of NZ_LAJH01000012.1, from coordinate 422,105 downwards.
GACAAAACCAAAGGAAATACCATGTCCATGACCTCTCATCCGACACGTGCACGAGTCCCATTTTGGAAACGGTTTTACCAAGCTATCGCCACCTATGAGGACACGATGGATATTGATCCCACTGAGCGTGCGGTTGCGGCTCTTCAAAAGAGAACAGCCGTTTTGGAGGAGAGAGTGGCCAAGCTTGAGGCCATTTGTCACGACGTTTCACACTCATAGAAAAGACGGCTCCCCGTGGCAGGAACGCCTTCGCTCACGTAATTTATCTGGAGAATACCGATGGAAACCCTTGAAATATTTGGCGTTCAGTTTGTCTTGAGCGTAATTGTCTTCGCTTTGATTGCAAAATGGTATGCCGCACCCTGGCTTGCTCATAAATCTAAGCAAGTTGCTTTAGGGTTGCTGATCCTTCCACACGCATTCCGCCATATCGGACTAACTTTCTTGACACCAGCAGGCGTCAACGAGGGCATACCAAGCACCTTTGCCACTGCCGCAGCCTATGGTGATTTTGCCAGCGGGATTCTTGCGATACTTGCCTTGATTGCTTTGCGGAGGAATTGGCCCGTGGCCATGGCGTTGGTTTGGGTTTTTAGCCTGGCAGGTCTTGCCGATTTGCTCAACGCGTTGCGGCAAGCAGAAGCCGTCCCTTACTTTGCCGCTGTTTGGTACATCCCGACATTCCTTGTGCCGTTGTTACTAATCACACATGTCATGATTTTTGTACGCTTGCTTGGCGGCGACATGGCCAATTGCGCCGCCCCGTGTTCACCGTCCATTCGGGATTCGAGCGGGGCAACGAGAGTGTCAAAAAGTGTTTGCCTAACTGTCAGCTCTGATCCTCTCGTCTTCCCGACACGACGAGCCACCACGCAAGAAGCGGAAAGCCAGTGAGTTCCAGTGCAATTGACGGGGCAATTGCCGCGCTGAATATCACACCGCTGTCGATGTCACTCAGCCGGAATAGGCCCGCGATCGCGATCATCGCCGACAGAATGATCAATGTTGGGCGGAACGTACGCATCGCAAGACCGCCGATTACGAAGGCGGCACCGACACCAAACCAGATACCACCAATGAACCTTATGTGGCTATCCTGAGCGTGGAATATTGCAGCATCCATGATCGCCACGAAGTCGCGTGTCGATTGCCAGCCGAGTGTTTTGATCCCACCTAGACCAACGTTCAGTCCTAGAAAGATGATGGCTACGCCGACAATGGTGACAACCAGATTCAGTAAATTGATCTTTTTCATTTCCATGTTCCTTGAGGGAGTTCTGCTGGGTATCCATTTTATTTAGCACGCGTTCTATATTAATGTAACCTTGACAACGCAAGCATTATTTGTGACGCGTGCTAAAATACTATTGGAGAACCCAACCCATGGCTAAGACCGCAGGCAGGCCGCCCCGCAGCGAGAGTGACATTGCGGAGTACAGATCAAAGATCGCAAAGCAAGCACTCGCGATCTATCGCGCAGAAGGTTTTGATGCGGTTTCGATGCGCCGTCTTGCCAAGGAGGTCGGATGTGCCCCGATGACGATCTATGCGCATTTTGAGGGCAAACACGATATTCTACGATATCTGTGGGCGGATGTTCTTGCCGACATGTCCAGCGAAATTCAAGGAAAATTAGAACGGATCGATGCACCGGCTGAACGTCTACAAATGGCTGCGCAGACCTTTGTATCTTATTGGGTCGATCATCCCGACCATTTTAGGCTCGTCTTTATGTCGAACGACGTAACGCGGTCGGACGTCAGCACATTTGTCATGGACGAAGAAACGTTGGCACACTTTCAGATGTTTTCGGATCTGGTGCAGGACATTCTTCAAAATGAGAGCAACGTCAAAGCAAGCACCGACACACTGATATCTGGAATGATAGGCATCGCACTTTGTCTCAATACAATCCGTGACTACCCTTGGACCGACGTTAAGATGATGACCGACAGATTGCTAAGAAGCACTATCTCCCCTGTCTATACAGCGCCCTGAAGTTAACCCCGCCTCAGTTCTTCTGCCAGAAAATCATAGACCCTGCGTATGCGGCGGCTGGTTGTGAGCTCCCGGTGCGAGACGAGCCAGATCGGGAAGACAAGTGGTTCGAGATCAGGGAGGACGCGGCGCACAACTGGGTCGGCGTCTCCTATATGCGCATCCAGAATGCCGATGGCTGCCCCTTGGCGCACAAGTTCCCACATGACCAAATAGCTTTCAGTCAAAAGCGGAAAGTTCGCCTCTGTCAGACCAAGCCCAAGCGTGTTGAGCCCTTTGATCATCATGCCGCCATGATCCATATTCACGAAGTCAGCGTGGCGCAGGTCGTAGGGTTTGGTGGGGTTGCCAATTTTTTCGATGTAGTCCGGAGTTGCATATAAAATCGCATCCGCGTCGCCGATCTTCTTGGCGATCAGATCGGGTTCGGTGGGCCGGAAATTACGGATCGCGATATCCGCCTCGCGGCGGCGTAGGTCGCTGACATGGTTAGCGACGACAATCTCAACCTGAATGCCGGGTTCAATGATGCGTAGCTTGGCGATAATGGGAGGGAGCAAAACAGCCGCGTAGGTCTCGCTGGCCGAGATGCAGATCGTTCCTTCTAACGCTTGCGACTGGCCAAGGGCTGTCATCGAGACACGGCCCGCCGCTTCCCCCATATCGCGAACATGCTCAAGCAGTTCCAAACCGCTTGGCGTGAGTGTGAGGCCACGACCGACACGCTCAAACAATACGATGCCTAACTCTTGTTCTAAGCCGTCAACCTGACGGCCAAGTGTTGGCTGCGCCATGCCCAATGCGCGTGCGGCAGCTGACAACGATCCTTCCTCGGCCGTGACCAAGAAAGCCCGCGCTTTGTTCCAATCAAATTTAACTGACCGCCAATCCATGCAGATATGCATATCAAACCACAGGATTTGGTCAATTCGCATAATTGTCCTGAAGCACTACACCAAAGCCAATCCAATACACCAACACATCTCATCCGGTCTGCCTTGACCCATGAAAGGAAATGTAATGCCGAAGGACACTCAAAACACATTGAACCTGAAAGACGCCCGCATTGCCGGGGCGCTTTACCTCACCATTGCCGTCTGCGGTGGTTTCAGCATCGGCTATGTGCCGTCGCAAATCGTCGTGGCGGGCGATGCCGCAACCACTTCTGCCAACCTTATGGGACAGCTCGGTCTGTTTCGATTGGGCGTCCTCGCCGATAGCGCCGTAATCCTACTTGAGATCGCGATCACGGTCATTCTGTATCAGATGTTTCGTACTATCAGTCCGCGGCTCGCCTTGATCGCGATGGTATCTCGCTTGGGTATGATCGTCGTCATGGGGATCAATCTGTTGCTGTGGGTTATGCCCTACGTGTTGTTGACCCAACCAATGGGGCTTGACCCAGCAGACAGTCAGGCCTTTGCGCAAATCTTTTTCGAAGCGCATGCCCTTGGTATTTACGTCTGGCAGCTCTTCTTTGGCGCACATTTGTTGGCCCTTGGATGGGTTATCCTGCGATCCAACTTGGTCCCGCATCTACTTGGTTGGGGTCTGTTTGTCGGGGCGTTTGGCTATCTGATCCAAGGCCTTGTTGAGCTGACGTTCACCGAGGTGGCCGCACTGGACATCACCATTATTGGATTGCTCACGATTGTGACGATCTCGGAACTCGGCTTCGGGTTTTGGCTGTTTATCCGTGGCCTGCGCGGCACTGCAAACCAATCCAAATCATCTCCCCAAATAGCTTGAAGGAACATTTGATATGTATGCCTATACTTATACTGAATACGGCAGCCCCGACGTCTTGAACTACGTTGAACTGCCCACCCCAACACCCAAAGCAAACGAAGTGCTGATCCGAATTGTTGCCACCACCGTCAGTGCAGGGGATTGGCGCGCGCGCAGCTTGACGATGCCCGCTGGGTTAGGACTGGTTGGACGACTTGTCTTCGGGGTAACGCGCCCTCGAAAGCCAGTTCTTGGCACTGAGTTGTCGGGAATCATCGAGGCTGTCGGCGCAGATGTGACGACATTCCAACCCGGTGACGCGGTCATTGGATTCCCTGGCGCAGGATTTGGCGCACATGCCGAGTACATCACGATGCCAGCTGACGGGAAGATCGCCCGCAAACCAGAAAACCTGAACTTTGAGGAAGCCGCTGCCATCCCATTTGGGGCTACGACCGCATATGACTTCCTCATCAACAAAGGGAAGTTGCGTGCAGGCGAACGGGTTCTGATCAATGGTGCGTCGGGGTCGGTCGGATCGGCCTGCGTGCAAATCGCCAAACACTTCGGTGCTGAAGTGACGGGCGTTTGCAGTGCCGCGAACGCCGATTTGGTCCGTGAGATTGGGGCTGACCATGTCATTGATTACAATGCAGAAGATTTCGCGAAAGAGGGTCCGCTGTACGACATGGTCGTGGATACCGTTGGCACCGCACCGTGGTTCCGGACGCGGCATGCATTGGTACCAAAGGGCTGCATGCTGATGATCGCGGGAAGTACATCCGATATGATCTTGGGTAGGTTGAAGGCACGATTGCGCGGCAAGCGGATGATTGGCGGTGTAGCGTCGGAGGCCGTCAGTATCCTGAGCAAGGTCGTCGATCTCTCAGCGGCTGGCGATTTCCATCCAGTGATTGATCGGAACTTTGACTTTTCACAAATGGTTGCCGCACATGCCCATGTCGATACGGGGCACAAGAAGGGCAACGTCGTCGTGACGGTCACTCCAACTGGCAGCACAGGTGTGCATGCTGACCGCGACCTTCAATTGGTGGGGACGGCAAATGTCTGATATTCTCAGGTTCCGGATCATTGGTCTGTGTATTTTGGCGGCCTTCCCACTCTTTGGCGTTGGACAGGCCCTCTTGGGCACGCAACAGCATGGCCTTGGCCTTCTCATGTGCTTCAGCAATTCGGTCGGCGTGATGACGATAGGGCTTCTCATGCGCCCCGTAATCGCAAGAACCGCACCACGAAGTGGCCAGATATATCTCGTAGCGCGCTTAGCAGAAGGTGTGCTGTTGGGCATGAGCGTCACGATCGTCCAGAGCAACGTTATGGGGCTGACAGTCTCAGGTGAGGCCCTCTATCAACTCGGGATGATCGGACTCGGCCTTGGCAGCTTGCCGATGTGCCTCTGGCTGATCAAGTCGAAGTTTGTTCCGACGATGCTTGGGGCGTTGGGTTTCACGGGATACGTATGTCTTATTGCGGCGATGATTGCCGCAGCATCCGGTGCAGAGACGACCTCAATGACACTGCTGCTGCCCGGTGCAGCATTCGAGGTAATGTTTGGCCTCATTCTCGTACTGCGTGGTCCAGGGAAGTGGGCGCAACGCTATGCACTTTAGGCCAATCCGTCCGAAAGCCCGCCTTTCGTGTTTTTTGTGAAAGGCGGGATCGTGGCGGCCGCGCCTTCTTGGTCCCTACTGAGACCTTCGCCATAACTGCCATAAGCGGCGGATATGGCTCTGACCCTCGGTTTGAGCCGATGTGCGACGGATTGATAAGAAACGTCTGACGATATGAACCCATTACTTGGGGCTTCAACAGGCATCGATCAGGCGTAGGCACGTTTCCTTTTGAACGCCCAAGAGCTGACACCAAGCAAGACGATCAAGACAGCAGTCGTCGTTAAGCCCGATTTCACAATGGAAGCGACACTTGCCGCCAAGACAGTGTTGGCTGATACTTCTGGCCAACTCAGGATCATGAAGCAGATGCCGGCGTTCTCTAGATAGTCAGCGATAGCTGCCGCACTAGAAAACCAAGTTCCAATTCGAACAAGCTTTTGACTTACGTCTCGTGAACCAAGCCATTTGAACAATGATATTAAGGTCAGCGCCATCAGAGAGGGATAAACTAGATCAAGTGGAATTTGTCGCGTGAGATAGTACCACCTTCCACTGGATTCCAAGGCATCGATCAGCGAATTTGCCGATTCAGCCGAATATCCGCCGGGGCGCATGTCGAAAGGGCGAAGGCCGGATACGGTCTCGATGTGCGCCAGAGTGCCAAAGATCATCAGCAGATAGATTCCGGCGGCAGCGAGACCGAAGAGTGCCGCTTGCCGCCCGTACTGCTTAGTTGGTATCGTCATATTCATTGGTTGTTCTCCTTACCGTTGGCACCGTCGTACTGAGCGCGAGCAAAGCTGGCATTATCGTTTGATAAGGAATTCGCGATTTGGACCTCTTTACCTTTCTGACATGTCCCCCGAACGCATTAAATGGAGACACAGCGCATGAGTTCGCGGCAGCATGGAATGTTGAATTTGTAGAAAAGGGGCGTCGCATTGCGACGCAAGGCGAACCAGATCCAATGGAGCACATCATTCTTGATGGGCGCGCCACGAGCCAAATTAGCGATCCAGAAGGCCGCGGCGTTTGCGTTAGCTTTAACGCAGGTCCGTGCGTGGTCGCACCAAATGTCGCGAGAACTAGAAACGGGACCTCGCTCGTATCAATAGATGTAGTTGCGGACGCGTTAGTTGCGCACATGGACAGCCGCGCTTTGACTGAGCTCATGTTGGTATCGGAGCCAATTCGCGAATGGGCACACGGCATTTTGCAACAAGAACTGGCCCGTAAGGCTGACCGGGAGTGGTGCCTTGCTGCGCTTGGCGGGGCAGACCGCCTTGCGTGGTTTCGCGAAGATTTCCCGCGTCACGAAGGGCTCTTCGGCCATCATTTGATTGCATCTTTTCTCGGTGTCACACCGGTCACACTCAGTCGGCTTCGCGGTGCCGAGCGAAACACGGCGGTTGACTGAGGGTTCGATGGGGGGGACCTATTGCTAGCAAAGCTGACAATGGTAGCTGCCGTAGCAAAATGGCGTCTAGTCCGCATCGTAACAGTTCACGTTCGGTGCAGCGAAAGTGTGGTTTGGGAATGCCAAATTTCAACCATTCTTAATGGCCGCTCTGGTGAATTCGCTGCGTCGCCAAAAGTATTGCCGCCGCAACTGCAAACGAATGCTGCGTCAGCAACATGGCCAAACGTGAATGTCAGGAAAGTCCGCAAAGCGGACCTAAATCCAAACTGCGGCGAATGATCTACCCCCGGTGCACAACTCTATTTTCGGACACACCCTTGTTTTTTTACCGCACTCGCACCGACGCAATACAGACGTGTTGCAGACGCGAAGCCGAAGGGCAAATTCTTGGACGGTTTGCCCCTTAACCTTCCGGCGTTCCGTGGCTTCGGTCATAGCCGTTCACCAGCGGAGAACTCCACTCTTCCAGGGCACGCGCAGGCGGTGCAAAAACCTCCACCAAAAGCGGGTGACAGGCTGCCACATCAGAGCTGTGCTCAGCACTACAGTCGCCTCCCGGACAAGCGCTCAGCCCGCCCAACAGGTCTATCTCGGCAAAGAACTCAAGATAATCACCGGGCCGTACCGGGCTGGATTTCATGAAATATTGTCCGGTGTCGCGGGTGAACCCGGTGCACATAAATACGTTCAAAACGTCATGCACATACCCCTCTGCCTCGTGCAAAGGCAGCCCTGTGTGATCCGCCAAAGCCCGCGTCAGATTGGAGTGGCAGCAATGGTGATATTGATTTTCATTCAACAGGTTAGACGTGTAGGGATCGCACCGCGTTCCGATCACATCATGTACCGATCCGCCGTATTCATCGATGCCGTACCACCCCAGCGTATCTGCAACGATTGTCGCCATGGGGCGCAATGCTGGAAAGCTCGACCATAGCCGCTCACCGGTCGTTACATGCGTGCCGTGCAGCGCCCGCGTCTTGCCGGAATAAAACCGCTCTGACAGGTCATTCAGGTTCCAAAAGTTCAGATCCCCAACCTGCGGCCCCTCAACCGAGGTGATCCGCACAAAATGCCCAGCGGGCACTTCAAAACAACGCGCATCGCGGGCAGGAACCAAAGTTTCCGACACTTTGCTCGCGCCTTCGCGCGCGGCCTGATACAGCGCCATCGGCACCCCAGGCAGCGTGTCATTGGGATAGCAGATTACCGGCTTGATAGCCCGCCGTTCTTCGGCGTCATCTGGCATCTGTGTCATCGGCTATCCCCTTGATTATGTGCTTAAACAGACCGTCCCACTGCGCGACCCGAGAAAATGCAGCCGCCAAGGAACGTCCCTTCCAAAGCGTTATAACCGTGATAGCCGCCGCCGCCAAAGCCTGCGACCTCTCCAGCCGCAAAAAGTCCTTCAAACGCGCTGCCATCGGGGCGCAGAACCTGACCCGTTATGTCGGTGTGCAAACCGCCGAGCGACTTTCGCGTCAGCACATTCAGACGCACTGCAATTAGAGGGCCGTTTTCGCCACCCAGAATCCGGTGCGGCTTGGCAGTACGGATCAGCCGATCCCCGCGATAATTGCGCGCGCCGCGAATGGCGGTGACTTGCCCGTCTTTGCTGAACTCGTTTTCAATCTGCGCGTCACGCATTTCAATCTGGGTACGGATTTTCGTAATATCCACAGGCACTTGCGGCGTGATTTTGTTCATGCCCACGACCAGGTCTTCCAAGCTGTCCGCCACCACAAAATCTTCGCCATGTTCCTTGAACGCCTCCACCGGCGCGGGCGCGCCTTTGTTCATCATGCGGCGGCGCAAAACTTCGGACCATTTGCCCGACGTCAGATCCGGATTCTGCTCCGAGCCCGACAAAGCAAATTCCTTCTCGATGATCTTCTGCGTCAAGACAAACCAGCTGTGCTCATGCCCAGTCTGCAAGATCCGCTTGAGCGTGCCAAGGCTATCAAAACCAGGGAAATAAGGCGCTTCCATACGCTCACCAAGCGCGTCAAACCACATCGAACTCGGCCCCGGCAGAATACGAATGCCGTGGTTGGGCCAGATCGGATCCCAGTTCGCCAGACCTTCGGTATAGTGCCACATTCGGTCACCGTTGATGATACCCGCACCTGCGTTTTCCGCGGCCCTCTGCATCTGACCATCTACATAATCCGGCACCCCTGCCACCATACGTTTTGGCGCTTTGCCCAGTCGATCTTCGGGCCAGTATTGGCGCACCATGTCGTGATCGCCGCCAATGCCGCCTGAGGTGATGACAACCGCCTCTGCGCGGTGTTCAAACGTGCCGACAACGTCGCGACTCGTGGATTTTCCGCGATCCGCACCGTCGTCCGACAACACATCACCTTGCACACCTTTGACAACGCCACCCTCTACGATCAAGCCGTTGACTTTGCGCCGGAATTCCATGGTGATCCGACCCGCCGCCGCGTGCGCGCGCACCAACCGCTCAAAGGGCGCAACCACACCCGGCCCAGTGCCCCACGTGATGTGGAACCGCGGCACGGAATTGCCGTGCCCATGCGCCATCTCGCCACCGCGCTCGGCCCAGCCGACAATCGGAAACCAGCGCATGCCGATCGAGTGCAACCACGGGCGCATTTCACCGGCCGCAAAATCAAGATACGCATCCGCAACTTTGCGTGGGTTGGCATCTTCGGGCCGGTCAAACTGCGCCGAGCCCATCCAGTCCCCTGACGCAAGCGCGTGGCTGTCTTTGATGCCCATGCGGCGCTGTTCTGGTGTGTCGATCATAAACAGACCGCCCAACGACCAGAATGCCTGCCCACCAAGGCTTTGCTCGCCTTCCTGATCGACAATCAAAACCTTGCGACCCCGGTCCGCCGCCTCATTGGCCGCAACCAATCCGGCCAGTCCACCGCCCACAACAATTACATCAAACATGACAAAGCCTCCCCGTTTCAGGAGAGGCTAGTCAAAGCACTCAGCGGCTCCAAGCGCTACCTTGCGTCAGACACCTAGCGTCACAATGCGCGCAACACGCGGCGCACGCAGCCCTTAGGCGGCTTTTACATACTCGTAATAGGTTTCACTGGCGTTGGCGTTCACCGTGCGCAGCGGCAAGTTGTAATATGAATAAGCTTGCTCCAGTAGTTCAAGTGCGCGGGCAGCGAAATCTTCGGTTTTTGCATTGTCAGAAGGCGACATGAATTTTGCTCCAAAATGAATTGTGATGTTTTCATCTAGCGGCGATATAGGTGCATGCTGCACCGCAGAAAAGAGCCGAAAAAGCAAAGGTGCCATGCAAATAGCGCATTGACGTCTTTAGGAACCCCATTGGCGGAAAACCGCAAAGATACTGGGGAAGACCGCCTATTATGGCCTCGGGTGGCGAAAGAAAAAGGCGGCCCAAAGGACCGCCTTTCAAGAATTTCATTGCGCCGTGATCAAACGTGGCGTTCGATCAGCATCTTCTTGATGTCGGCAATCGCCTGGGCCGGGTTCAAACCTTTGGGACAGGTCTTGGCGCAGTTCATGATGGTGTGGCAGCGATACAGTTTGAACGGATCTTCCAGATCATCAAGACGCTCACCAGTGGCCTCATCACGGCTGTCGATGATCCAGCGATAAGCATGCAGCAACGCGGCTGGGCCGAGGTATTTGTCGCCGTTCCACCAGTAGCTTGGGCAAGATGTCGAGCAGCTCGCGCACATAACGCACTCATACAGACCGTCCAACTTTTTACGATCTTCAATCGACTGGCGCCATTCTTTGGCCGGCCGGTTCGTCTTGGTTTCAAGCCAAGGCATGATCGACGCGTGCTGCGCATAGAAATGCGTCAGATCGGGGATCAAATCTTTGACCACAGACATGTGCGGCAGCGGGTAAATCTTCACGTCGCCTTTGACTTCATCCAAACCATAGATGCAGGCCAGCGTGTTGATACCATCGACGTTCATCGCGCAAGAGCCGCAGATACCTTCGCGACAGGACCGGCGGAAAGTCAGCGTCGGGTCGATTTCGTTCTTGATCTTGATCAGCGCGTCCAAAATCATTGGACCGCATTTGTCCATATCCAGGAAATACGTGTCCAGGCTGGGGTTTTTTCCATCGTCCGGGTTCCAGCGATAAATCTGGAACTTGCGCACATTGGTGGCCCCTTCCGGCTTGGGCCAGGTCTTGCCGGTGGTAATCCGGCTGTTCTTGGGGAGGGCAAATTCGACCATAGTCTTTCCTTCCTATCCGTGGATGAATGTGACACTCACACCATCCTTCGTCCTGTCTCAGGCCTTTTGACGATCCGTGTCAAAAAGCGATTGATTGTCTTTCACCAGCGCGGCCACTTTTTTGCGGGCCGGTTGGGCAAGGCCCAAACCATTGAGCTGGCGCATGAATTCCAAAGAGCCCTTGTTGAGACTCTGGTTGCTGCGCCCCTCAAGGGGCGTCAGCGCGTCGATGTCTTGATCCGTCAGTCCCGCCAAACTCAAAAGCTGGCGACCAGGACGGTCCGCAGTGGTCTCATCCTCAAGCGCAAACACACGCAGGCGGTCGTCACCAACCACTTGCGCCACCTCGGCTGCAACCGCAGCCCAGTCGCGTGCCTTGGCGGTTTCCGCCTCAAACGCGGCCTGTGTTCCGGCATAGCCATCGGACTTAACCGCCTGATTGTAAACGCTGCGCAGCCAACTGGTCCGCTCGCGGGTATAAAGCACATAGTCGGGCTTAAAGGGCGCCAGATGGGTCTCGATCAACGACACGATTTCACCCGCACGCGGGTAAAGATCGCGCACCCCGCGCCGCCCCATCATTGCACCCACGATGTTCTCATGGCTGATGATGCAGACACGGTCTTCGCTCTCAAGCTCGGCCCGCAATTGCGTCAGCAGATCCACCAAAGACGCCTCATGCGCTGCAGGCTTCAAGCTATACAATGCGCAGGTCCGGCCCAAGTCACGCGTCAACGTGCCCTTCTCTGGTACGCGAACATCAAGACGCGCCGCAAGCGCGTCCCGATTGCGTGTCAGAAACCGGTGCAAAGACGTCGACCCGGTTTTCTGGGCACCGATATGCACGATGACCCGTCGGGTGGTCGATATGATGCGCGCTGCGCCCAAGCCGCTGCCTTAGAACGTCCGCGCTTTGGGCGCGATTTTCTTGAGGCTGATGCCACCTTCGGTTTCTGTCGTCAGCGGATCTTCGATCACCGGACGATAGCTCAGGTCAACCGCGTTGCCATCGATCCGGCTGATGGTGTGCACCCGCCAGTTTTCGTCGTCCCGCGTGGAATAATCCTCATGCGCATGCGCGCCGCGGCTTTCTTTGCGGGCTTCGGCACCGTGGATGGTGGCCAAAGCGTTTGGCATCAAGTTGGTCAGCTCCAATGTTTCCATCAGGTCGCTGTTCCAGACAAGCGACGTATCCGTAACGTGCAGGTCGTCGATCTTGGCCGCAATCGCGGTCATTTTCTCAACGCCCTCTTTGAGAGTTTTGTCGGTCCGGAACACAGCCGCATCCGCCTGCATGGTATGCTGCATCTCAAGACGCAGTTCCGCAGTTGGCGCGCCACCCTTGGCGTTGCGCAACCCGTCAAGGCGATCAAACGCTTTATCAACCGAAGCTTGGTTCAGCACAGGGTTGGGCGCATCCGCATCCACAACCTTGCCAGCACGAATGGCCGACGCGCGGCCAAACACCACAAGGTCAATCAACGAGTTCGACCCCAGGCGGTTCGCACCATGCACCGACGCACAGCCTGCTTCGCCCACCGCCATCAGACCCGGCACAACCGCCGTCGGATCATCAGCGGTCGGGTTCAGCACCTCGCCCCAATAGTTGGTTGGAATGCCGCCCATGTTATAGTGCACAGTTGGCAAAACCGGGATCGGCTCTTTGGTCACATCCACACCTGCAAACACTTTCGCGCTTTCCGAGATACCCGGCAAACGCTCTGCCAGAGCTTCGGCGGGCAAGTGGTTGAGGTTCAGGAAAATATGGTCGCCATTGTCGCCCACACCGCGGCCTTCGCGGATCTCCATTGTCATCGACCGCGATACGTAATCGCGTGGCGCGAGGTCTTTATACTGGGGCGCATAACGCTCCATGAACCGCTCGCCTTCGGAGTTAGTCAGATAGCCACCCTCGCCGCGGGCGCCCTCGGTGATCAAACAGCCGGAACCGTAAATGCCGGTCGGGTGGAATTGCACGAATTCCATATCCTGCATCGGCAAGCCCGCACGGGCCACCATACCGCCGCCATCACCCGTACAGGTGTGCGCCGAAGTGGCCGAGAAATACGCACGGCCATAGCCACCCGTCGCCAACACCACCATTTTGGCGTTGAATACGTGCATGGTGCCGTCGTCCAGTTTCCAGCAGACCACACCCTGACACTGTCCATCCTCGGACATGATCAGGTCGATCGCGAAATACTCGATATAGAACTCAGCGTTGTTTTTGACCGACTGGCCATAAAGCGTGTGCAGGATCGCGTGACCCGTCCGGTCCGCTGCTGCACAGGTGCGCTGCACCGCAGGGCCTTCGCCAAATTCGGTGGTGTGACCACCAAACGGACGCTGGTAAATCTTGCCTTCTTCAGTCCGCGAGAACGGCACGCCGTAGTGCTCAAGCTCGTAAACCGCCTTGGGCGCTTCACGGGCGAGGTATTCCATCGCATCCGTGTCGCCCAGCCAGTCAGAGCCTTTGACGGTGTCATACATATGCCACTGCCAGCTGTCCGGTCCCATGTTGCCAAGCGAGGCGGCGATACCCCCCTGCGCGGCAACCGTGTGGGAACGGGTTGGGAAAACCTTGGTCACGCAAGCGGTGCGCAGGCCCTGTTCGGCCATGCCGAGCGTGGCGCGCAAACCGGCACCGCCAGCCCCCACCACGACAACGTCATAGTCATGTGTTTCGTATTCGTACTCAGCCATGTCTCAAATCCTCAAAGCGCGATTTTCGCCAGCGCAAACAAGCCGGCGGCGGTCAGGCCGTATGTCAAGATGATCACCAGCATCACCAGCGCCTTGCGGGTGGACTTGCGGGTGTAATCTTCAATCATCATCTGCGCGCCCTTGCGAAAGTGCGCGAGGCCAAAGACCAGAACCAGACCCGACAGGATCGCAGGGAATGGGCGGCTCAGAACGGCGATGACGTGCTCATACGGCGCGCCCAACAGCGAGCCAAACATAAAGATAAACGCCGGCACGATGAACGCGAGGCCCACGGCGCTGACTTGCATATACCAGTGATGCTCGGTGCCGGCGTGTGCGGCGCCACGCCCTTCGGCACGCTTGCGGTCGGTCAGAAAACGCATGATCAGCCTCCTCAGACGATAATGATTGTCAGAACGGTCAGAACAACCGATCCGATGATACAGGCCCAGCCGAGCTTTTCTGCGGTCGGGATATCAAGCCCGCGACCCGCATCAAAAATCAGGTGACGCAGACCGGCGAGGTAGTGATACCACAGCCCCAGCGCCGACAAGGCAAAGATCACGTCGCCCAGCAGGCTTGTGGCAAACCCGTCAGCGACGGCAAAATGCTCCGGTCCTGCCGCAGCAGCCAAAAGCCACCAGACGATGATGAAAGTGGTGACGATCAGTGCATTGCCCGTGATCCTTGTCAGGATCGACGCCATCGACGTCAGCTGCGGGCGATAGATCGTCAGGTGAGGTGAAAGCGGGCGCTCGACCCTTTTCGCGTCAGCCATGTTGAATCCTTTCAGGTTCCCTTGCCACTTTACTAACGTTTTTTCGCGGGCTGTCACCTTTTTCGCCCGCAAAAACCCGCGCTTTTTTGGCACAGTTTGCGCTTTATTTGACCTTTGTGATCACACGGAATAATTCGTGATCACAAAAATCAATTCCAATTGTTTCTGTCGGATTAACCCGAGGGAAATCCGCCTAATTCCAACTTAGAATATCGCGAATCCACGCAGTCGGAAACTGTTTGCGCTCACACTTCAGCACTTTTATCAGGGTTTTCCCGCAAACTGCTCCGCCACTTCGCGGATCAGCTTTTGCCGGATACGCGCAGGGTAATCGTCAAACCCGTTTGCCGTCACCACGAATGCCCCCGAGCCTGTGATCACATTTTCCCAGAAGTAACCGGTCAGGTCGGTGTCATCAGTCTCGATCACCAAAGCGTTCACCGTCACAGCCATCCCGGCCAAACGCGCGCGCCCTTGTGCTGGCTCAATCCCTTCGTTGGACACACCGTCGCCTGATACATCGATGACCTTGCGCCGACACGTCGGCGCCTGATCCATCAAGTCCGCGCCACGCCACAATGCGTCGCCAATCGCCGTGGAATACTTGGACCAGGCCCTCGGCATAGCCTCAACGGCTTGCGCCAAAGCTTCCGCTTCATCCGCTGTGCGCACCCGTGTCCACCCCACAGACACCTGCTGTCGCCGCGTTCCGGTCCACTGCATCAACGCCACGGCCGCCTCGGCCTTGATCAAGGCTTCAACCACGATGCCGTCCCGCAATCCCGCGGCCAACCCGTCCATCTGCACGCGATACTCACCTGCGTCCACGCTGCCCGACACATCCACAGCCAGCAATAGCGCGATGTCACAGGCAGCAGAAGGTGCTGCTCCCAGAGCCCAAAATGCAAAAATGCGGCCAATCATGACCGCATTCTATGCACAGTTTCTCACCTGCGCTGTCACTTTGATGTGTGCGACCTACATCGGAATCAGCGCCCAATAGTCCAAATCCAACAAAACATCCGGCAGGTATTTCCCGTCATCGCCTTTCAGCGCAAATGGCGCGCCACCTTTGGTCGCCACAAGCCTCAGCCGGATCGCACCAACACCTGGCGCTGAGGTTTCGGCCTTGTCCAACACCTCAGACCACGCTTTGACCGTCAGGCCGGAAAACGCCGGATTGGCATGCGCGCCGCCGTTCAGACCCACAATCATCTGCGCGTTTGCCAAGCCGTTGAACGACAAAGCCCGCGCGAGCGAAATGATGTGCCCGCCATAAATCAGCCGCTGCCCATCAGGACGGAACGTGGCATCGAAATGCACTTTGGCAGTGTTCTGCCAAAGGCGCGTTGCCAACATATGTTCGGCTTCTTCAAGCGTCACACCGTCAACGTGGTCGATGGTTTCGCCAACCTTATAGTCGCCCCAGCGATGTGCCTCGCCGGATTGGGTGAAATCGTAACCCGAGAAATCCAACCCTTCAGGGATTACCAAATCCGCGGGGTCAATCACTTTGGACAACTCTGGCACAACGGTCTCTGGCGCTGGTGCATCCACATCGCGTTTGCGCACCATGACCCAGCGCACATATTCCATCACAACCTCGTCGCGCTGGTTCATGCCGCGTGTGCGCACATAAACCACGCCGGTTTTGCCGTTGGAGTTCTGTTTCAGACCAATCACTTCACTTGAGCTGCGCAGAGTGTCGCCCGCATAAACCGGCTTCAGCCACCGCCCCTCAGCATAGCCAAGATTTGCCACCGCATTCAGCGACACATCCGGTACCGTTTTGCCAAAGACCACGTGAAACGCCGCCAAATCGTCCAACGGCGACTGCGGCAGGCCAGACGCCCGCGCAAACTCGTCGCTGGAATACAGCGCATGCCGCGCCGGATAGAGCGCATGATAAAGCGCGCGTTCACCTGCACCGACGGTGCGTGGCACCGCATGCTCGATCACCTGACCCAGCGAATAGTCTTCAAAAAACCGGCCCGGATTGGTCTTGGCCATTAGTGTTCTCCCAGTTTGGTCTCCGGGGCGTAGGTACCGTCCACCTCTTTCACCACGGACTGGCCACAACGCATCACGCCGGTTTTGTGGCAAAAGGTTTGGGTCGGAGAGCCATACAGCTCCCACCCCTTGTTAAGTGCGTCTGTCACCTTGTGACAGAACGCAGATGTGTCCTCCTCAGAGAGAAAGCGGTATAGTTTCATACCGTTACGCTCCAAATGGGGATGGGCCAACCAGCCCGTGAATGAAACCGATCACCACCAAAAGGATGATCGAAGCGACCAAGAACATGCCGTCCTTTGCGATTGAGCCGGTTTCGGTTGGTTGCCACGGTCCTTCGGCTTTGTTGATCACGACCATCTCAAGGATCGCCCAGACCAGCAGCCCGCCAAACAGCACCACCGACGGCATGTCGGGATTAACCCAGATATGCGCAACCGCCCAAAGCGCAAAACCAACCAGCATCGGATGGCGCATGTTGTTAAGCAGCTTACCTTTGCGTGGCGCAGGGCTCATCATAAAGATCGCGATCAGCACGACGAGGTTGTTGATATGTTTAGCAAAACTTGGCGTCGACCACAGCGTGTCCGTCACCTCTGCCGCCCGATACCCAAGCACCATCAGTACGATCGACACCACAAGCGCCAGCGCAACAACGCCTTTGCCTTTGTCTCCCATCGGCTCCCGTACACCGGGCATCGCGCGTTTAAAGAAGTGGGCACCGGCCCACAGAAGTACTCCCAAAACCAATAAAGTCATCTCGCTCCCTCGCTGGATTAGTTGGTTATGGGACCAGAGTTACCCTTCTAGCGCGGCAATTGCATCCGCCTTCGCCAAAATTTCACGGGCCGTGACAACATGCAGGTTCTCAACAATCTTGCCGTCCACGACGGCGACGCCCTGTCCGCTTGCTTCAACGTCCTCAAACGCGGCAATCTGACGGTTGGCGAGGTCAATCTCAGCTTCGCTTGGCGCAAAGGCTGCATTGGCCACGTCGACCTGTGCCGGATGAATGAGCGTCTTGCCGTCAAAACCCATATCGCGGCCCTGATCACATTCAACCTTCAACCCGTCGGCATCTTTGAACGCGTTATATACACCGTCCACAATCACAATGCCTTCGGCCTTGGCTGCCAACAGGCACAGCCCCAATCCAGCCATCATTGGCAGGCGATCAGCGCGAAAACGGGTCTGCAATTCTTTGGCCAAGTCATTGGTTCCCATGACAAAGCCTGTGAGCTGCGGATAGGCCGCTATCTCTGCCGCATTAAGCATGCCACGCGGCGTTTCCATCATCGCCCAGATCGGTTTGTCGCCAATCAGCGCGGCTAGCGCATCCAACTGTTTTGTACTTTCAACCTTGGGCAACAGCACAGCGTCGCAATCCATATCGGCAGCCGCTTTGGCATCCGCCTCACCCCATTGCGTGTCCAAACCGTTGATCCGCACAACTCGCATACGATCACCATAACCGCCCTGCTCAAGCGCCGCTGCCAACGTGGCACGGGCGTTGTCTTTCTCATCAGGCGACACGGCGTCTTCAAGATCAAAGATGATCGCATCCACCGGCAATCCGCGCGCCTTCTCCAGCGCCCGATCTTTGGATCCTGGAATATAAAGAACCGACCGAAACGGGCGTGTGCGCTGATCCATGAACTCTCTCCGTAATTTTGTTGCGCAGAATGGGGCATTTTTCTCAGATAAGTTCAAGATCAAAATTGCCGCATCGCAGAAAAATCGCAAATGACGCGCCGTTCCCTCGACCCGCCGCGCGGCGCATTAACCAATATTTCCACCTCGGCCCGCAAGATTTTCCCATCGCTTGCGCACACAGAGTCGGCCAACGGCCGTGCGCCAAGGACATTTGAAAGGACAGGCATATGAAACACTTCAAACTCAAAATGGCGATGGCCTTTGGTCTTTTGATCATGGCCGCCACGCATTCCGAGGCCCAAGAAAACTGCGCGGCGCGCGACACCGTTCTGGCTCATCTTGCCGAACGCTACGGCGAAACCCGCCAAGCGATTGGCATCGCTCAACAAGGCGCGGTGATCGAGGTCTTTGCCTCCGAAACTTCCGGTAGCTGGACAATTACGGTCACTTCGCCCAGCGGCGACACCTGCCTTGTGGCCAGCGGTCAGGCTTACGAAGACCTCGCCGAAGCGCTGCCATCACAAGACGACGGCGCCTAAGTCAGCGCGTCAAAAATCAGTTTCGCGCCGGTGAGCGTTAGCAACACATAAGTTACAGCAAAGAAGGCCCGCTCCGGCACCGCGTGGTGGGCCTTCACGCCGATGGCCGCGCCCACCAAAGCAAAAGGCGCCAGCATCAGATCAACCCAAAGCGTCTGCAACGAGAACGCGCCCAAAAAGGCGTAAGGCACAAATTTCGCAATGTTGATGACCCAAAACACCAGAACCGTGGTGGCTTGATAGGTGGTTTTTCCGAGACCGCGTGACAGCAAATAGACCGCAGCAGGCGGCCCGCCCGCGTGACTGACGAAACTGGTAAATCCGGCGACGCATCCCGCGACAAGCCCGCCCCACAATGGCACAATCCGCCGCGCGGTTACTCCGGTCCACATCTGCCAGGCCACAAACCCGACGGACACACCGCCAATTAACAGGCGCAGCACATCGTCATTGGCCACTGAAAACAGCCAGCCCCCTGCAACGACCCCGGGAATACCCCCAGCAATAAGCACCTTTGCGTCGGGCCAACTCCATTTGCCCCAAAAGGGCCGCAGCGTGACCAGATCGATCAGCATCAACAAAGGCAACATGATGCCCAGCGCGACTTTGGGCGGCATCACCAACGCCAAAAGCGCCGCCGATGCAAAGGCGGCGCCAGATCCGAATCCGGCTTTGGAAATTCCTGCAAAACTAACGGCCAACGCCGCTAGCGCAAACACTTGAAAAGAATCAATCATCCGTCACTCAGGCGCAACCCAGAAAGCCGCGCCATTGGAGGAGACAACATCACTTTTTCAAAAGTTTTTTGCGCTGTTCGTTATATTCTTTTTCGGTCAGCAACCCGCCAGCATAGGCTCTTTCAAGGTCTGCCAGTTCTTGCCCCAATGTCTGGGTCGATACCTCGTTGGTGGTATTGCCGCCATTGCCGCAAGCTGACAATGTCATCCCCGCAAGAGCCAGAACCATAAGCGTTTTTGCAGCAGAGTTCATATTCGTCTGTCCTCATTTTCCGGAATAAATTTCGCTCAACTTTATCCCTTGCCGAGACGACAATGCAAGCGAGCTCTGAAATCGAACATTTAAATTTGAATCGACGGCCCAAGGTGCGACGGGAAGCCTCGCTGCTCCTGCAAACCCTTGCGTCAACGCCAATTTCGCCTTAAGCCACCCGCGACAATTCAAACGGACCGGAGACTGATCCCATGGCACGACCCAAGATCGCCCTCATTGGCGCAGGTAACATCGGCGGCACGCTCGCTCACCTCGCCGCTCTCAAAGAACTCGGCGACGTAGTTCTCTTTGACATCGCAGACGGCCTGCCCCAGGGCAAAGCGCTCGACATCGCGGAATCCGGCCCCGTTGAGAAAATCGACGCCGCCATGTCCGGCACTTCGGACTACGCTGGTATCGCTGGCGCCGACGTCTGCATCGTGACCGCTGGTGTTGCGCGCAAACCCGGCATGAGCCGTGATGACCTTCTGGGCATCAACCTCAAGGTTATGAAATCCGTTGGCGAAGGCATCGCTGCCCACGCGCCGAACGCGTTTGTGATCTGCATCACCAATCCGCTGGACGCGATGGTTTGGGCTTTGCAGAAATTCTCCGGTCTGCCCGCACACATGGTTTGCGGCATGGCTGGCGTTCTTGACAGCGCGCGCTTCCGTCACTTCTTGGCAGAAGAATTCAACGTCTCCATGCGCGACGTGACAGCCTTCGTTCTGGGTGGCCACGGCGACACCATGGTGCCTTCGGTGCGTTATTCCACCGTTGCTGGTATCCCATTGCCTGACCTGATCGACATGGGTTGGACCACACAGGAAAAACTTGACGCCATGGTTCAGCGCACCCGTGACGGCGGCGCCGAAATCGTTGGCCTGCTGAAAACCGGCTCGGCGTTTTACGCACCTGCTGCTTCTGCAATCGAGATGGCCGAAGCCTTCCTCAAGGACCAAAAACGCGTTCTGCCTTGTGCCGCCTACTGTGACGGCGATCTGGGCGTGAAAGACATGTATGTGGGCGTGCCGACCGTGATCGGCGCCGGCGGCATCGAGAAAATCGTCAACATCAAGCTCAACAAAGAAGAGCAAGAGATGTTCGACGTTTCCGTTAAGGCCGTTCAGGGTCTTGTTGATGCGTGCAAAGGCATCGACGGCTCGCTTACATAAGCTACAGTTTATAAATAGCCGAAAAAGCCCGCCAGTACGGCGGGCTTTTTTAGTTGTACTACACACCTGCACATGCGCATCTTTCTGACACCGAAAAATTCAACAGGAACGCCAGGGCATGAATGGTCTTTTCCGCCCAATCGATACCACCAACGGCCTAAAGCTGCTTGGCGAACGCAATTCCGGCACCAATTTGTTGACCGGTCTGCTGACGCAAGTACCAAACCTCAAATTGTTCCCCTCAACACCTCTCTTGCGTCAGCGCGACATGCCTCTGTATCGTCGTCCTTGGACCGCGCCCCTCGTCTACAAAGCCGCGCATGAGGCTACACTGGATGACTGGCATCTTCGGGACCTGCCTCAAACTGGCGGCTGGAAACATGCGGCCCCCGATGCCGCATTCCTCAAGCAGTTTCTCGAAGAATTCACCCCCGCTGTTCTCATTATTTTGCGCCACCCAGCGGTCTGGCTTCGGTCTATGCACCGCAACCCGTTTCATGCCCTGAACCCCGTTCCGCGCGACTTTTCGAAATTCATCCGGCAGGAATGGCTTTGCGTCGGCCGTGACAGCCTTGAACGGCGCATTTTGCCAAATTTGCCCCACCTCCAAGCTGCAAAAGCAAATGCATATTCTAACCTTTTGTCCCAATATCCCAACAGCAGCTTGATCCGCTACGAAGATCTCGCAAGCGACCCGACCGGCACTCTTGCCAAGATTGGTGTTGCACTTCCGCCTCGAACCGAACTTCCCGGCAACGACGCCCGTGGCTTTGCCCGCCGCCAAAGCTCCGGAACCGACTACGCCGCTGCTGCGCGTCAGGCCCGGTTTGACCTTCTGTCGCCGGCCGATGCTGCCTTCACCCGCGAAGCCCAAGCGGATAGCCCTCTGTCGGCGATCTATCAAACCTAGAAGCAGCGGCTCGGCGTTTTGGCGATTCCGAATTGGGCCAAAAACTATCGAGCCCGACAGGCTTTGTTTACCAAGCGGAAACCAAGAAACCGCTGACTGCCCTACATTTGTGATCACACTTTTTTAGACTGTGATCACAAATCCAAAAAAATGCGCTAACATCGCAAAAATTGCTATATTATCCTTTGGAACCTGTGCCAAAACTCCTCTAATCGCAGCAAGATGGGACAGTTCCATGAACATCCACGAATATCAGGCGAAAGCCCTGCTTCGCTCCTACGGCGCCCCGGTGTCCGAAGGTCGCGTAGTTCTCAAAGCAGAAGACGCCAAATCCGCAGCTGGTGAACTTGACGGCCCACTTTGGGTTGTTAAGGCTCAAATCCACGCTGGTGGCCGCGGCAAAGGCTCCTTCAAAGAAGCCGACGCAGGCGAAAAGGGCGGTGTCCGCCTTGCCTTCTCGGTTGAAGAAGCCGCTGAAGAAGCCAAAAAGATGCTGGGCCGCACGCTTGTGACCCACCAGACCGGCGCGCCTGGCAAACAGGTCAACCGCATCTACATCGAAGATGGCTCAGACATTGAAAACGAACTCTACCTCGCTCTGCTGGTAGACCGCGCCACATCGCGCGTTTCGTTTGTCTGCTCCACCGAAGGCGGCATGGACATCGAAGAAGTGGCCGAAGCCACGCCTGAGAAAATCCTGTCCTTTTCCGTCGATCCGGCCACAGGCTACCAAGCCTACCACGGTCGCCGCATTGCATTCTCCCTCGGCCTCAAAGGCGCGCAGGTCAAACAATGTGTGAAACTGATGGGTCAGCTCTACCAAGCGTTCATCGAGCGTGACATGGAGATGCTGGAGATCAACCCGTTGATCGTTCTGGAAGGCTCCGGCGATCTGAAAGTGCTCGACGCCAAAGTCGCGTTTGACGGCAACGCCATGTACCGCCAGCCCGCCGTGGCTGAGTTGCGTGACGAAACCGAAGAAGACTCCAAAGAGCTTGAGGCCTCCAAGTATGACCTCAACTACATCGCTCTGGACGGTGAAATCGGCTGCATGGTGAACGGTGCTGGCCTCGCAATGGCCACCATGGACATCATCAAACTCTACGGTGCTGAACCTGCCAACTTCCTCGATGTCGGCGGCGGCGCCACCAAAGAGAAAGTCACCGAGGCGTTCAAGATCATCACCTCTGATCCAAACGTCAAAGGCATCCTCGTGAACATCTTCGGCGGCATCATGCGCTGTGACGTGATCGCAGAGGGCGTTGTCGCTGCTGTGAAAGAAGTCGGCCTGCAGGTGCCGCTGGTTGTACGTCTAGAAGGCACGAACGTTGAAGAAGGCAAAGCCATCATCAACAACTCCGGCCTTGACGTAATCGCGGCGGACAACCTGTCTGACGGTGCTGAAAAAATCGTGAAAGCGGTTAAGGGCTAAGGCTATGGGACCTGGAGAGTTAATCGCGGTTGTTATTTTTGCGGTGGTCGCTGTGGCTGTTATTCTTATGAAAGAACAAAAACTAAATGACCCCTCGCAAATGGACACGATTTTCGCTCACCAGATGCGAGACGTGTGTGGTTTAAAAACAGGACCAGTTTCCGCGACTCTCTTCAGGCAATCCGGCAATCTTTACCGAGACCTCGGCCTGTTTAACAGATGGGAAGATGCAGTAACTGAAATAGAAAAGTCTTTTCGACGCGCGAAAATTGACTCTGTTTACGTGCAAGAAAACACCTCAAACCGGTTTGAAGTTATCCGACTACATCATTCGCATCGCGGTCGCGCCGAAGGAAAAAAACTTGGCGGGGCGGTAATCGCCTCTGAAGTATCATGAGCGCCAATCTGCGCAAAACAAATCAGGAGAACGCCAAATGGCTATCCTCGTAGACGAAAACACCAAGGTCATCTGTCAGGGCTTCACCGGCTCTCAGGGCACCTTCCACTCTGAACAAGCCATCGCATATGGCACCAAAATGGTTGGCGGCGTCACACCCGGCAAAGGCGGCATCGACCACCTTGGCCTGCCCGTCTTCAACTCGGTGCACGAAGCCAAGGCGACAACCGAAGCCAACGCCTCTGTGATCTATGTGCCGCCCCCCTTCGCGGCAGACTCGATCCTCGAAGCGATTGACGCTGAAATGGAACTGATCATCTGCATCACCGAAGGCATTCCTGTGCTGGACATGATGAAGGTTGAGCGTGCCCTGCAAGGCAGCGCAAGCCGCCTGATCGGCCCCAACTGCCCCGGCGTGATCACGCCGGATGCGTGCAAAATCGGCATCATGCCCGGCCACATCCACAAACGTGGCTCGGTTGGTGTTGTGTCCCGCTCCGGCACCCTGACATATGAGGCCGTCAAACAGACAGCCGACATCGGTCTGGGCCAATCCACAGCTGTGGGCATCGGCGGTGACCCCATCAAAGGCACCGAACACATCGACATCCTCGACATGTTCCTTGACGACGAAGAAACCCAGTCGATCATCATGATCGGTGAAATCGGTGGCTCCGCAGAAGAAGAAGCGGCTGACTTCCTCGCCAACGAGCGCAAGAAAGGCCGTTGGAAACCAACTGCTGGCTTTATCGCTGGTCGCACGGCCCCTCCCGGCCGTCGCATGGGCCACGCTGGCGCAATTGTTGCCGGTGGCAAAGGTGGCGCAGATGACAAGATCGCCGCGATGAAAGAAGCTGGCATCGTGGTTGCCGACAGCCCCGCCGGTCTTGGCGAAGCTGTGCTCAAAGCGATCGGCTAAATGCCTGCCGTCCGGCATATCACCATTCGGCAGCGCCTGACCTGCAAAGGGTCAGGCGCCATCTGCTGGTGCCGGGAGGAAAACCTGTAATGACGCTGCTTCAAAACACTCTGCACTGTTTCAAAAACGCGCTGCATTTCTCAGGTCGCGCGCCGAAACGTGATTTCTGGCAGTTCATCTGGTTCATCGTATTGGGCATGGTGATCTGTATTATTGTTAACTCAATGATCAATGGTCCAATCGTCACGACAACTTACGCGCTTGGTCCCGACGGTCAACCGGCAGGCAACCCGCTTAAGACTACGACGCATTACAACAGCGGCCTGTTCGGCAACATTTTTGGACTTGCCTGCCTGTTGCCTTGGCTCGCGGTCTCATGGCGGCGGCTGCACGACATAGGCAAACCCGGCTACTTCGGTTTCTTGCCATGGCTGGCTTGGATTGCGCTGATTTTTGCCGTGACCGTCGCCCATACCGGCTTGACCGAGTTCATGACTCAAATGTCGGAAACAGGCCGCGTCAATGTCCCGACCACCGTGCCTGTCGGACTTACGGTGTTCTTCTCTTTCTTCGGTTTGGTGGGTCTCGTGATCTACTGGCTCACCCGACCCTCCCAACCCGGCCCCAACAAATACGGTCCCAACCCACATGAGGTGCCATCATGACCGACCAGTCGCCAAACGACATCTTCCACGCCTCCTCCTTCATGCAGGGGCACAATGCGGAATACCTCGAACAGATGTATGCCCGCTATGCTGCCGACCCCAATGCGGTCGACGCGGCTTGGCAAGAGTTCTTCCGCCAGCTTGGCGATGCGGAACTCGACGTCAAAGCCGAGGCCGCTGGCCCCAGCTGGGCGCGCGCCGACTGGCCGCCACAGCCTACGGACGATCTAACCCAGTCGCTGACCGGTGAATGGGTGGAACCTGTCGAAGCCAAGGCCGCTGGCAAAAAGATCAAAGAGAAAGCCGCCGAGAAAGGCGTCGAGGTCTCTGACGAGGCGATCAAACGCGCGGTGCTCGACAGCATCCGCGCGCTGATGATCATCCGCGCCTACCGTATTCGCGGTCATTTGGTTGCCGACCTTGATCCGCTAGGCATGCGCGATCAGACCCCGCATCCAGAGCTGGACCCGAAATCTTACGGCTTCACCGATGCCGACATGGATCGCCCGATCTTTATCGACAAGGTTCTCGGACTGGACATCGCCACGATGCGCCAGATCATGGACATCGTGAAGCGCACCTATTGCGGCACCTTCGCGCTGCAATACATGCACATCTCCAACCCCGAAGAAGCGGGCTGGCTGAAAGAACGCATCGAAGGCTACGACAAGGAAATCCGCTTCACCCGCGAGGGCCGCAAGGCGATCCTCAACAAGCTGGTCGAAGCCGAAGGGTTCGAGAAATTCCTTCATGTGAAATACATGGGCACCAAACGCTTTGGTCTGGACGGCGGCGAAAGCCTCATTCCGGCGATGGAGCAGGTGATAAAACGCGGCGGCAGCCTCGGTGTTGGCGAAATCGTCATCGGCATGCCCCACCGTGGCCGCCTGTCGGTGCTCGCCAACGTGATGGCCAAACCCTACCGTGCGATCTTCAACGAGTTTCAGGGCGGCAGCTTCAAACCCGAAGATGTCGACGGCTCGGGCGACGTGAAATACCACCTCGGCGCCAGCTCGGACCGCGAATTTGACGGCAACACCGTGCACCTGTCGCTGACCGCGAACCCCTCGCACCTTGAGGCGGTGAACCCTGTGGTGCTCGGCAAAGTGCGCGCCAAGCAAGATCAGCGCAACGACGACAGCCGCACCTCGGTCATGCCGATCCTGCTGCACGGCGATGCGGCCTTTGCCGGTCAGGGCGTTGTGGCAGAATGCTTCGCGCTCTCAGGCCTGCGTGGCCACAAAACCGGCGGCACCATGCACATCGTGGTGAACAACCAGATCGGCTTTACAACTGCGCCGCATTTCTCGCGCTCCTCGCCCTATCCAACCGACAACGCGCTGGTGGTCGAGGCGCCGATTTTCCATGTCAACGGTGACGACCCCGAGGCCGTGGTACACGCCGCCAAAGTCGCCACCGAGTTCCGCCAGAAGTTCGGCAAAGACGTGGTCATCGACATGTTCTGCTACCGCCGTTTTGGTCACAACGAGGGCGACGAGCCCATGTTCACCAACCCGGTGATGTACAAGAACATCAAAAAGCATAAGACCACGCTGACACTTTATACTGAACGCCTGGTCAAAGACGGCCTGATCCCCGAAGGCGAAATCGAGGACATGAAGGCGTCGTTCCAAGCGCACCTGAACGAAGAGTTCGAAGTCGGCAAAGATTTCAAACCCAACAAGGCCGATTGGCTGGACGGGCGGTGGTCGCATCTGGACAAACAGAAAGACGACTACGATCGCGGCCAGACTTCGATCAAACCCGAAACGCTGGCCGAAATCGGCACAGCGCTGTCAACTGTTCCCGAAGGCTTCCCGGTTCACAAAACCATCGGCCGCCTGCTGGGCACCCGTGGCAAGATGTTTGAAACCGGCACCGGATTTGACTGGGCAACCGCCGAGGCCATGGCCTTTGGCTCTCTGCTGGCCGAGGGCTATCCAGTACGCCTGTCAGGGCAGGACGCCACACGCGGAACCTTCTCTCAGCGTCACTCCGGCATCATCAACCAAGACACCGAAGAGCGTTACTACCCGCTCAACAACATCCGTCCTGGCCAAAGCCAATACGAAGTCATCGACAGCGCGCTGTCAGAATACGCCGTGCTTGGGTTTGAATACGGCTTCTCGCTGGCCGAACCCAACGCGCTGACATTGTGGGAAGCGCAGTTTGGTGACTTTGCCAACGGTGCACAGATCATGTTCGATCAGTTCATCAGCTCGGGTGAAAGCAAATGGCTGCGCATGTCGGGCCTGACGGTTCTGCTGCCGCACGGCTACGAAGGCCAAGGCCCCGAACACTCCTCGGCGCGTCTGGAACGCTTCTTGCAGATGTGTGGCGGCGACAACTGGATCGTGGCGAATTGCACCACACCCGCCAACTACTTCCACATCCTGCGCCGCCAGCTGCACCGCACCTTCCGCAAGCCGCTGGTCCTGATGACACCAAAGTCTCTTCTGCGCCACAAATTGGCGATCTCGGAGGCCGAGGACTTCGTTGATGGATCGTCTTTCCACCGCGTGCTGTGGGATGACGCCCAGAAAGGCCACTCCGACACCAAGTTGAAAAAAGACAAAGACATCAAACGGGTCGTGATGTGTTCGGGCAAAGTCTACTACGACCTGCTCGAAGAACGGGACGCACGCGGCACCGACGATGTCTACCTGATGCGGATTGAGCAATATTACCCGTTCCCGGCGCACTCGCTGATCAAGGAACTGGAACGCTTCAAAAACGCCGAGATGGTCTGGTGTCAGGAAGAGCCCAAGAACCAGGGTGCCTGGTCATTTATCGAACCCAACATCGAATGGGCCCTCACGCGCATCAAAGCCAAACACACCCGTCCGGTCTATGCTGGCCGCGTCGCTTCGGCGTCGCCTGCAACCGGTCTCGCAAGCCAACACAAAGCCCAACAAGCAGCGCTGGTGAATGCCGCGCTCTCCATGGAAGGAAACTGATC
Source organism: Shimia sp. SK013 (assembly GCF_001292625.1). Lineage (GTDB taxonomy): Bacteria > Pseudomonadota > Alphaproteobacteria > Rhodobacterales > Rhodobacteraceae > Shimia. Next base: position 393,990 of record NZ_LAJH01000012.1, on the reverse strand, counting down.
CATGACCGAAGTACGAGTCCCCACCCTTGGCGAAAGCGTCACCGAAGCCACCGTCGCCACATGGTTCAAAAAACCCGGAGATGCGGTTGCTGTCGACGAAATGCTCTGCGAGCTGGAAACCGACAAAGTGACCGTTGAAGTCCCCGCTTCCACCGCTGGCGTTTTGGGCGAGATCGTTGCCGCCGAAGGCGACACGGTGGGCGTCGATGCCTTGCTGGCTGTGATCAACGCAGGCGAAGGCGCCGCACCAGCTCCAGCCGCCGCAAAAGCCCCCGCCGCAGCCCCCGCAGCCTCCGGCGGCGACGCTGTTGACGTTATGGTGCCAACTCTTGGTGAATCCGTGACCGAAGCCACCGTTTCGACTTGGTTCAAAGCCGTCGGTGATACCGTCGCACAAGACGAAATGCTCTGTGAGCTGGAAACCGACAAAGTCTCCGTCGAAGTGCCCGCTCCTGCGGCTGGCGTGTTGTCCGAGATCGTCGCGCCCGAAGGCACCACGGTGGACGCCTCTGCCAAACTCGCCGTGATCGGCGGCGCCACCGCAAGCGCCGCCCCGGCTGCTGCACCTGCGGCCGCTGTGGCACTTGCGGCGTCCGCAGATGTCGAGAACGCACCTTCTGCCAACAAGATGATGGCGGAGAAAGGCATCGATGCAGCTGCTATCACCGGCACAGGCCGCGATGGCCGCATCATGAAAGAAGACGTGATGAAAGCCGCACTGGCCCCAGCCGCAGCCCCGGCACCTGCCGCCGCTGTGGCTCCCCGCGCACCGGTTTCTGCCGACGATGCGTCCCGCGAAGAGCGGGTGAAAATGACCCGTCTGCGTCAGACCATCGCCAAGCGTCTGAAAGAAAGCCAGAACACCGCCGCCATGCTGACCACCTACAACGAGGTCGACATGGGCGAGGTCATGGCGCTGCGCAACCAATACAAAGGCGAGTTTGAAAAGAAACACGGCGTGCGTCTGGGCTTTATGTCCTTCTTCACCAAGGCCTGCGTGCATGCGCTGAAAGAAGTGCCCGAGGTCAACGCCGAAATCGACGGCACAGACATCGTCTACAAAAACTTCGTACACATGGGTGTTGCTGCTGGCACGCCCACCGGTCTTGTGGTGCCAGTGATCCGCGATGCCGACAGCATGTCATTTGCCGAGATCGAAAAAGCGATCTCCGAGAAAGGCCGCCGCGCCCGCGACGGCAAACTCTCGATGGCCGAAATGCAGGGCGGCACGTTCACGCTGTCTAACGGCGGTGTCTATGGCTCGCTGATGTCCTCGCCGATCCTGAACCCGCCACAATCCGGCATCCTTGGCATGCACAAAATTCAGGACCGTCCAATGGCGATCAACGGCGAAGTTGTGATCCGCCCGATGATGTATCTGGCGCTCAGCTATGACCACCGCATTGTCGACGGCAAAGGCGCCGTGACCTTCCTCGTGCGCGTGAAAGAAGCGCTGGAAGATCCGCGTCGTTTGTTGATGGATCTGTGATCTGAGAGTGGCGTTTTGACTCAGGTCCAAATCAAGGCGATATCTTGGGCGGCTATACTTCTGGCCGCTCAAGTGTCTTGTTTGATCTGGACCGCCCTGTCCTCGGCTGAAGGGTGGCTGGCGCAAAACCTCATATTCACGGCCTTGCCTCTTTTGCCGCTGATAGCAATCACTCTGCTCTTCTTAATTAGGACGGCAAATGGCGCTACCTCTACGCTCAAAATCTCGTTTGCTTTCTTCGCCGTCGCGGTCGCTGGACCGCTGTATACGGTCCTCATTCTCGTTCTTGAGCGAGGACAACTTGCCAACATTGGGTCTTTCCTTATCGGGCTCAACCTTCTGTCATTCCTGTTTTTGGCAATTCACCTGCACATCCATCGCGGTCTCGCGGCGCAATTTGCGGTGCAGGAAGAATGAACCATTTCCGTTCAAATCTCCGACGGCGCCCGACCGCAGGGTGGGCGAGAAGCGCCCGCCCGTTGGGGGCGGTTGGGCGCTGCGCGGCACAGCCGCGCGGGTCACACTCAGCCACGAAACCGCAAGAATTCGACACCACCGCAAAACCGACGTAATACCGACGCAATGCAGACCCCAGATTTCGCGTCTTCAATCAAAGGAAATGACCCATGTCCCAATATGACGTCATCATTATCGGCGCTGGCCCCGGCGGCTATGTATCCGCAATCCGCTGCGCCCAACTGGGCCTCAAGACGGCCATCGTCGAAGGCCGCGACACGCTCGGCGGCACCTGCCTCAACATCGGCTGTATCCCGTCCAAGGCGCTCTTGCACGCGACCCACATGCTGCACGAAGCGGAGCACAACTTTGCGTCTATGGGCCTGAAGGGCAAAACCCAGTCGGTCGACTGGAACCAGATGAAATCCTACAAGCAGGACGTGGTCAGCCAGAACACATCCGGCGTCGATTTCCTGATGAAAAAGAACAAGATCACCGTGCTCAAAGGCTGGGCGTCTATCCCTGCCGCCGGTCAGGTCAAAGTGGGCGATGACGTCCACGCAACCAAGAACATCGTGATTGCCTCGGGCTCCGTGCCGTCATCTCTGCCCGGCGTTGAGGTCGACAACGACAAAGGCATCGTCGTGGACAGCACCGGCGCGCTGGAACTGCCCAAAGTGCCCAAGAAGATGGCCGTGATCGGCGCGGGCGTAATCGGCCTCGAGCTTGGCTCGGTCTACGCGCGTCTTGGCACTGACGTAACGGTCGTGGAATACATGGATGCCATCACGCCGGGTATGGACGCTGACGTGCAGCGCACCTTCAAGCGTATCCTTGAAAAACAAGGCCTTAAGTTCGTTATGGGCGCGGCAGTGTCTGGTGTTGAAACCACCAAAACCAAGGCCAAAGTCAAATACGCCACCAAGAAAGCGCCGGACACCGAAGAGGTTCTGGACGCAGACGTTGTGCTGGTTGCCACAGGCCGCAAACCGTATGCCGAGGGCCTTGGCCTTGACGCATTGGGTGTGAAACTGACCGAGCGCGGCCAGATCGCCACGGACGCCAAATGGGCCACGAACGTGCCCGGCATCTACGCCATCGGCGACGTGATTGAAGGGCCGATGTTGGCCCACAAAGCCGAAGACGAAGGCATGGCAGTGGCCGAAGTTCTCGCAGGCAAACATGGCCACGTGAACTACGGCGTGATCCCCGGAGTGGTCTACACCACGCCTGAGGTGGCCACTGTCGGCGCCACCGAAGCAACCCTGAAAGCCGAAGGTCGCAAGATCAAAGTCGGCAAGTTCATGTTCATGGGCAACGGCCGCGCCAAAGCTGTGCACCAGGGCGAAGGCTTTGTGAAACTGATCGTGGACAAAGAAACTGACCGTATTCTTGGCGCCGCGATCATTGGCCCCGGCGCTGGTGATCTGATCCACGAGATCTGCGTCGGCATGGAATTTGGCGCATCGGCGCAGGACATTGCCCTGACCTGCCACGCCCACCCAACGTTCTCCGAGGCCGTACGCGAAGCGGCACTGGCCTGTGGTGACGGCGCAATCCACAGCTGACCCAGTCGGTATATTCTTGAAAAGGCGGGTCATTTTGGCCCGCCTTTCTTTTTTCACGATCCCGCCTCAGCCAACACACAGAGCCCTGCCAGTTTGTCGCAAATGCTTGGTCCCAGTTCTCCGGCTTCCGGTCGCAGGACACATTCATCAATTGGAGGCATCTATGCGCGCGTTCGGACTGTTTTTGTTGACAATTTTCTTTGCCGTCACCGGTCCAACACAGGCCCTGGCTCAGAACACCCCTACTTTTGGGACCTCCAAATCCCTGACATTTGTGGATAAAACCGGCCTGACCGACATGAACGGTGCCGCCTTGGATCTGTGTCATCTGGCCCAAGGTCGCAGCCTCTTGGGACAGGGAGTTTGGGTGACCTCCAAAGGCTATGTGCTTGCCCCAAATGAGTGTCTTTCCGACGACTACTTTACACTCACCGGTCTTCAGCTTTTGCAGGCTCAAAACGAAGGCGATATCGCAGCCGAGGTGCCCGTAACGCCCGACATGAACGAAGCGCAAATGATCGACCGCGCACGTGGATACAGCTTATTGGCCCTTATCGGCGGCGTCTTCGCTTTGCTGGGGATGGTCGCCTTCGTCATTCTTCGTCGCCGAGCAGCGGTACGCCGCTATTACGCGACCCTTTCGGCTGAAGAAGAAGCCGTCGCCTGACCCACGACAATCATCAACGGCCTGGCCCCGCGAAGCCCTCGGGCTAGGCTCTTACTCTGCTGGAGTGCGCGGTTTCTTCTGCGCGCCCCCCCGCTTAAGCCTGCGGCCAGCCTTGGCAAACGGCATCGCATAAAGCTTCCAGACGCTGTCCATCTCCATCGACTTCATACCCAGCACACCAAATTTCACATCCCGATTGTCTTCGGGCATGGTGTAGGTGCCAAAAATCACGTCCCACATCGGAAACATAAACGCGAAATTCTTGTCGCAATGATCGGGATGGCAGCTGTGGTGCACGTGGTGATGCGCCGGCGACGGAAAGACTTTGGACCAGTTTCCCGGCCAGCGCAGCCAGATGTGGCTGTGCCGCAGATTGTAGGCCAATATATTGAAGAAAAACATCAAAACCGGAACGCCGATGATCGTGATCTTGCTTGGCAACACACCAATCAAGTTATACGTGACACCTGTGATCACCCCATACCCGACGCCAATCGCCAGCAAGTAAAACAGGTTGTCGACTGGATGCTCACGGTAGTTGGACAGTGGATGCATCACCTCCGCAGAATGGTGCACCTTGTGAAATTCCCACAGGATCGGAACCTTATGCTGTAAAAAGTGCACGATATAACCAATCAAATCGCCCACCAAAACAGTGACAAACATATAGATCAGCACAATGCCCAGCCCCACGCCGCCATCAACCGTGGCCGGCAGTTGGGTCAGATGCGAACCGGTGACCCCCTTAAAAACATAAGTTAGCGCCGCCGCCGGAACGCCCAACAGCAGGAAATGCCCAATCAATTTGTGAAAGAAGAAGTATCGCACATCCAGCCAGGCTGACGGATGGCTCCAGACCGACTTGGGAAACAGAAACCCCAGAAATGATGCGGCCTCCGATTTCTTCGCCTTGCGCGCGGCAAGGTAAACCCCAAAGGCGAAGATCATCGACGTCGCCAGATACAGCACAAAAATCCGCTGTTTTGGGTTAAAAATCGACCCCAAGAAACCCCGGACATAGTCCAGATAATTCGCAAAAAAATCCTGCACGGCTGCTATACCTCTTTGTCGGATGTGGATCTTATGCCCACATTTTGTTTTCAAAGAGCTTAAGTCATTACCGCGCACAGGTCACGAACTGGCTGATTGTTTTTTCCTGCGTCCAAACAATTGCGCGTCCAGTCAGGCCTGATCGGGTCGAAACACTGTTATGCGCGGTTCACTTTAAACCAAGCATATCGGTTTGCGCCAAAGCGCCCATGCCGCCGTCAATCACGATATCCGTGCCGCGCAGCCAATTGCTCTGTGGGCTGATAAGAAACAGGATCACGTCAGCCACTTCCTCCGGCAGCCCCGGCCGCCCAACGCGGGCAATGTTTTGCGCAACCTTTTCACCAAAAGCGGCAACAAAATCATCAAGGATGCCGGTGCTAACAGCCGCAGGGCTGACCGAATTCATTCTGATCCCACGCGCTATCATGGTCTCGGTTTCGGCCATGGTCAGCACAATCACCGCCTCTTTTGACAGGTTGTAGGCGCGGGTCGCCCCCATCGAACGGTCGGCCATGAACTCCGATACTTCACCTGGGCTAAGTGCCATTAGGGCTTTGACTTCATCCAAATTTTGACGCCACATCGCCCCTGCCCGCGAGGCTGTGTTGACGATCGCCGCACCAGGGGCAAGCTTGTCGAGCATGCCATCCAGAAAGGCCTTCAATCCGAAATAGTTCACCTGCAAGATCTTCTCTTCCAAACCTTCTCGCGGGGGCAAACCCGCGTTGTTGATAAGCGCATCAAAAGGTCCTGTCGCCTCGGCAATCGCAGCCGCAATCGACGCCGGATCGCTGAGGTCGGTCTGTATCCAGCGATCAACCGCCGCCGTGGGCTCGGAAATATCAAACGCCGTCACCTCATGACCGCCAGCCCTGAGTTTTTCTGCCACTTGCGCGCCGATACCGGTGGCGCCTCCCGTCAATGCAACGCGCATGGGTCAAGGCCTCACGTATTTGGATGTGATTTGAATCCCCAACGGGATCTTTGACGTCGTTAACCGAGCAACCCGGCGCCGGTGATGACCAGCGCCGGAATTTGATTTAGTCGATCACACCAACTTCGCGGTAATAACGCGCCGCTCCTGGGTGCAACTCCATCATGCCCAGTTTCAACGCTGCTTCGTTTACGCTCAGCCGCTTGGCCCAGGGTGCATCAGACGACACCTGCCCGACGTTGTCCCAGAAGGCCTTGGTGATATTATAAACCGTGTCTTCATCCAGATCGGCCCTTACACCGACGCCGACATGCGTACCCCAAGACGTGACAGGGCCATCATTCGTCTGGCCATCATAAAGTCCGGCAGGGATATCTTCACGTGCGCGGAACTTGCCCAGAAACTTTTCTACCGCCTCGCCTTCATGGCTTTCCGGCGCAAGGAAACGGATTTCCACGGTTTCTGTGATCTGAATAAACTGACCACAAGGATCAAGACAGCCGGTGACGTAGACGTCGATTTTGCCGTCCATAAAGGCTTGGAAGCCAGTCTGCCAATTGGCTTTGATCGCCTCATAATCCTCACCGGCAACAAGTCCGGTTGTGGACGCGATCCAGCCTTTGGCGCCATTATAGGCTCCGCCGCCAGTTGGCCCCAAGAAGACGGTCGAGCCTTCAAGATCATCCAGCGTTTTGATGTCGCTGTCTGCCCGTACGGTGAAGTGATAAGCGCCGTAAGGATACCACATCAAGAGCTTGAGGTTCTTGGCCAGCTCCGGTGCTTCGGGCGTCTTGGCATACATCGCCTTGCCGCTGGACATCAGGTTGTAAACAACCGGGCTGGTCATCGACAGATCAAGGTTGCCGCGCGCCACTTCGACCATATGAAGCGTTGCCGCGCCACCGCCGGACACTTCGATCTCGGTGCCTTCGACGTGGTCATTCACGATGTTGGCGAACGTGGCCATGGTGATCGCGGCGCTCAGGCTGGGCGCGATCGTGGCCATTTTCAACGTTTCCTCTTCGGCCTGAAGCGGTGCGACCGCGAGGGCCATCGCGGCAGTCGCCGCTAGGATTGTAGTACGCATGATTATCCTCCCTGATTTAATGCGTAGTCTTTCGGCACCGCGTCAATCGGCGACGGATCGCCTTTCAAGAAACGATGCACAACGATCAATGCGATGGCTGCAATCAGCGCCGGTCCGGCAATGGCCACCTTAGGCACAAGCAGCAGCAGACCAACAGCCGCGCGCAAAACCCTTTCCACAGGGTTCAGGCGGTTTTTCTCAAATCCCGTCAGGGCTGAGGTCAAAAGCCAAAGGGCAATGGTCATGGCCAGCACGATCCATCCAAGGTCAAACCATGTGACAGTGGTGATATCGATCATGGCGCGCGATTGCGGCAGTTCCTCTCCGAACCACGCAAACATGACCTGAAGTTTGTACAGGATCGCGGGGTGATAGACGAAAACAAATGGGATCAGGAACCCCGCTAGCGACAGCCGCGCGGCCTGAAATCCCGTGCGCACCGGATCCGCGCCCGCAATTGGCGCTGCGGCAAATGCGGCCAGCGCCACAGGTGGCGTCACCGTGGAAATAACCGCGAAGAACACCACGAACAGGTGCAGCGTCAAAGGCGCCACACCAACCGCATCGATGCCCGAGGACAGCGCAATCACGATGATGAAATAGGTCGCCCCCGGCGGCAGCCCCATGCCCAAAACGATAGAGCCCAGCGCGACCACAACAAGAGTCAAAAACAGCGGTCCTTGTGACAATTGCGCCAGCAACAGCGACAGCCGCCCGGAAAAACCGGACACTTGAATCAGGCCGACAATCAGACCGATCGCAGCAACAATCAAAATGATCGAGGCAGACATCCGGCCGCCTTCGACAAAGGCCCGATACACTTTTTTGCGGTCCCGAAAGGATGGAAACAGGATCAGCGCACTCAGGATCGCGGCTACAAAACCAAAGAAACCGGCTTTGGGCACTGATGGCTGTGCAAACAGGAAGTAGCTCAGCACAAAAATCGGTACGACAAACACCAGGCATTGCACCAGATCCGGTCGGCTCAGCTTTGGCCGCTGATCTTTGGGCAGCGGTCCAACACCTTGGCGGCGGGCCTCGAAATAGACCGTCATAAAGGTGCCAAGGTAATAGAAAGCCGCAGGGATAATCGCCGCGATGACGATATAGCGATACTCCAGCCCGATTTGGCCTGCGACAAAGAAGGCCACGACCCCCATCACCGGCGGCATCACTTGCCCGCCAGTTGAAGCCGCCGCCTCGACGGCCGCGGCAAACGCTGGTTTGAAACCAGAGCGTTTGATCACCGGAATTGTCATCACACCGGTTGAGACAACGTTGGAAATCGCCGCGCCCGACAGGGTGCCAAACAGTGCGGAAGACGCCACCGCCGCGTGCGCTGCACCGCCGGTCAAACCACCGGTCAGCCGGTTGGCGACCTTCATCAACAAATCTCCTGCGCCGCTCGCCATCAGAACGGACCCAAAGACGATAAAGATCAACACATTGCCCGACACCACTTGGATCGGCTGGCCAAACATGCCGCCGGTCTGTGTCCAGAAATTCAGCACCATCGAACGCATACTTTGTGCAAATGTGCTTTCGGATCCCGCAAAAATTCCGGTCCATTCGGGCAAATAGCCACGCATAAAGAAGTAGATCACCCAGAACAGACAGAACCCGACAATGAACGTGCCATAGATGCGCCACGTCATATAAAGCGTGATCGCTGTGATCAGCGGAAACAGCACGTAATCAATGGTTCGCGCCGTGGGCAACAGCCCGCCATCGATGGCAAACAGGTTTGAAATCCAGAACGCAAACACCACAATTGAGACGCCAGCCAGCGTCCAGTTGATCCACGCGGTTTTGTGCATGGTCAGCGACATGATCACGAACCCAAACGCCAACGGCAGACCCAATATCATCCCTGTCGGGGTTAGGAGCGATTGCTCGATCGTGCGATATGCCGCGCCCAGCCAATGGGTCTTGAGCAACAGCCGCTGATCGCGACGCGACAGCTCGTCAAACCCCGGCGTGGTTGTCTCAATCACCCAGCGAACCAAATCGCTGATTGGCCCCGATGCCGCAAAGATCAGGATCAGCAGCACAAACAGGAACGACGCAACATCTGCGACCTTTTTGTGGAAACCCGGAACATGGATCGGATGACTCATCCTTGGCCCTCAATCTTGTCACGCAGTTGTTTTGCACCCCAAAAATACGTGTTGCGCGCGGTCGCGTTGATTTCGACTTCGGCAAGTGCTTCCATCGTGTCGGCCTTGAGCGTTTCTGCGGGTGCGCCCAGCGCGATCAGGTGATCACAGAGCTCCAACCGCCATTGCATGTCGCCGGTGTCTCGTGCTTTGGCCATCAAGGCCTCAACGCCACCTGCCAGCTCTGCCACATGGCCTGCCCGCGTCGCGCTGGACAGCGTGCCAAGGTGGGTCGGGTTGCCATCATACCACCCCAAAGTGCCTGTCGCAAAAGCCCGCGCCGACCACGTAGCCTTGCCGTAAAACTCTTTCAGCCACGGCTTGTCCGCGATCTCGGCAGGCAAGGCCATCGCCGCACAGATGTCATCCAGCGACTGACCTGCATTCATACCGTCGGCAGTGGCGCGCATCACGTACAGGATTGCGTCGCGGGTTGATGTGAGCACATCAACCACGTTTTCCGCCCCCACAACCGGACGCGTATGGCCGGGCGCCATCGTCTCGGCCCCAAGGTCTGCCATCAGCGTCAGGCTGTCGGCCCAAGCCTGAAAATCGCGGTACGGCGTGCCGCGAATGGCGTAGAGGTTTGGAAAGGCGTGATACCAGTTGTCCCCCGAAAACAGGATTTTCAGATCTGGCAACCAGACCACCAGATGGTCGTCCGTCTCACCCGGCGCATGCACCAGACGCGCGGCAACTCCGTCCAGATCAATCTCGCAATCCTGCGAAATCAACTGCGTGGGCGCGATAAAGCCTGCCCCCATGCCTTCCATCGGACGATCTCCTGGGCCAACTCCCAGACTGATGCGCTGCTCAGGTGCCAGCCCGATACCAAATTGCATCATGGTGCGTCGCATCAACGCTTTGTTAGCGGCGATCGCGCTCTCGTCCACATCCACCAGATCGGATTTGAACAGATGCGACGCAATCACCGGAACGTCGCGCCCTTCCGCAAACACGCTTGCGCCAGAAATATGGTCCCGATGGCTGTGTGTCAGGATGATCCGCCCTACCGGTTTGTTTGTCAGCTTGCGAAACTCGGCGAAGATATTCTCCGCCGCCTTCGTGGTCTCGGTTGTGTCAATGATAGTGACGCTGTCGGCACCTTCGATCATATGCACGGTCGATGCTGCATAGCCGACAGCGGTCCAGATACCCGGCGCCAGCGCAATGATGTCTTTGCGGGTTTGCTCGCCTTGCGCGATCAGATCAGGATGGGCTGTCATTGCGGTGTGTACCTCTGCTTCGCCTTACCCCGATATTTGGACAAGAGCTCTTCATCGACTTCTGTGCCGTCAACCAGAAAGGGCAAAATGCCCCGTCGCATGGAACGGCCGCGCATCGCGCGGATGTCGTCATCCGAACGGGTCACCCTCTGGCTCATCCGTCGGCCCCACTCCGCCAAATGGGCGTAAAGTCTGTCGATCTCGGCCTCATGCGCATCGCCCTTGGCCAAATCGTGAAATTCCTCGGGGTCCTCGTCCAGATCAAACAGCATCGGGCGGAACCCGCCTTCGGCATGCATCAACTTGAAGCGACCATCAAACACCATGAACAGCCGTGCATCGCGCGGCTCCAACCCCAACTTCATGGCCTGCGGCGTGGCGGAATAGTCAAACTCGCTGATAGCATACTCGCGCCAGTTCGGAGTTTCGCCCCGCAACCACGGCATCAGCGACCGACCCTCGATGATATGGTCCGGCACTTTGCCGCCCGCCGCCTCGACAAATGTCGCGGCCAGATCGATGGATTCGACCAGCGCATCGCACGTGCTGCCACGGCTCGCATCCGCTTGCGCGCGCGGATCATAGATGATCATCGGCACCTTGACCGATGGCTCATGGAACAGATCTTTCTCACCCAACCAATGATCGCCAAGGTAGTCGCCATGATCGGACGTCAGCACGATCATGGTGCTGCTCAACTGATCCGTCGCTTCCAGGTGATCCAACAGCCTGCCCAGTTGATCGTCGCATTGCTTGATCAGACCCATATAGGCAGGGATCACCTTTTGGCGCACCTCATCGCGCTGAAACGCCTGGGCGATCTTGTTGCCCTGATAGGCGTCAAACACCGGATGCGCGTCCTCGCGCTCGACATCGTGGCGCACGGCGGCAGGCACGTGGTTCGCCCCGTACATGTCGTGATACGGCGCGGGCACGATATACGGCCAATGCGGTTTGATGAAACTGACATGCGCCAACCACGGCCGCGCGTGTTCTTGTTCGGTGAACTCGATTGTCTTGGTGGTGAGCCAAGGCGTCTCGCTATCTTCTTCTCGGATGTTGGCCGCCTTGTCGGCGTTGCGGAAAATCCAGCCCGAAGCAATCTCATCGCCCTCAACGCCAGAGTTGGCAAAATCCGCCCAGGGGTTCTCGCTCTCATAGCCTTTGGATTTCAAGTATTCGTTATAGGGCGAGCGTTTTTCGTCATAAAAACCGTCCGGTCCGTAGCCCCACAGCCCGTCATCGCGCACCCAAGCGTCAAAGCCGCATTCTGCCTGCCGCGCGCCGATCATGCTATCGGCTGACAGACCCAAGCGCGCCATCCCCTCGGCATCCGCCTTCATATGTGTCTTGCCAATCAGCCAGCAATCCATGCCCTCACGGCGGAGATGATCGCCAAGCGTCTGTTCGCCCACCCGCAAGGGAAACCCGTTCCACTGCGCACCATGGCTGGACGCATAGCGCCCGGTGTAAAAACACATGCGCGACCCGCCACAGACCGGAGATTGCACATAAGCGTTGGAAAACCGCACGCCCATGGCCGCGACCCGATCAAAATTCGGCGTGTGTAGATGCGGATGACCAGCGCAGGACAAGTAGTCGAAACGCAGTTGGTCATACATGATGAACAGGATGTTCATGGATTTCAAATTTCCCCGTCGCGGGAGCAATCCCGCAGTGTCATTTTTCTGATTCGTTGCCTCACTTTGACAAGCAGACTTGGCTTGCGCTATTCAGGAGTTCACCAGATGAACCGGAGGATGGCGTGACAGACCTCGAAGGACCAAAGCGTATTCGCGCGCTTGACCGCGGGCTGTCGGTTGTCGAACACCTCTCAAATTCCGGACTGTCCACCCTCGCGGATCTGCGGGCCGCGACCGGACTCAGCAACGCCACGTTGCTGCGCAATCTGGCGACATTACAGGATCGCGGATGGGTGCGTCGCAATATTGTCGAAGGTCACTACGAACTCGCCCATTCGCTTGGCGAGGTGCTTGGCGCCAACGCCCGCGCGCACCCTCTGGCGGAAATCGCCGCGCCGATCCTCTTGGAAATGAAAGGCCGACAGCTTGGCTTTCCGTCCGATCTTTGCGCCCTGATAGGGCCGGGAAAGATGGAAATCGTGGAAAGCACCCGCATTCGCGGCCCAATGGCGCCGGGACGCACCTCCTTGGGCATTCGACCCTCAATGCTGCGCTCCGCTCATGGCCGTGCGTTTCTGGCGTTTTCTAGCCGCGAAGTGCGGGATTTCCACGTGCAGATCATCCGTTTGCAGGATCTCAAGGAAAACCGCCCGTGGGTGGAGGCTGCCCGGTTGGACGAGGAACTTGAGAAAACACGCCAGCGCGGTTACGGCCTGCGCGATGCTGACTATTTTCTTCACTACGCGTTTGATCCCGGCCCTGACATCTCGGCAATCGCGGTGCCAATCCTGTCACGGTCCGGCATTCACGGAACCCTCAGCATCCTTTGGCTGCGCGAAGACACAACCCTTCAAGAAGTGCTGGCCTTGGACAGCTTGAACGACATGCGTAAGGCCGCGTCACGCATCGGTGCCGCCATGGACAAGCACGGTATCAAGGCCCCGGTGTTTGCCACAACCGGCTGATCACGTCACATCAACGCGACCTCTCCCACCAGCTCAGAAAGCGTAAAATGTCGTTTGCGGGTGAAAGGTGATCCAAGCCCGCAGAAACTGTTGATAGCTTTGCAGCTGCACAAGCTGTTTGCCTTGTAGCGCACCAGAAACACAGCGCCCGAAATCATCCCAGCCCGACCCTGTGCCAAGGTCGCGAACCCCGTCCTCTGCCCATTCAAACTCCAACGCCGCGCCGTCAATGCGCCGGTCATAGACAAAGCCCGACGTGCCCGCCGCATCGCTCAACACCAGCAGCGGTGTCTCGCCAACCTGATCCATCACCATCCGCGCTTTTTGCAACTCGGCCCAGTCATATCCCCGCACCGCGCCGCCGGTTTCGACCCCGATCACAAGGGGCGGAGTTTCCTGCCGGTGCCAGCCGGGCAAGCTCGCCTCATAGTTCAGCAGCTTGGCCAGAAAGGTGTATTTGCCCACAAAGGCCGGATCATACTGCAACACGCTGCTTTCCGGATATTTTGCCAGCCAGTTTTCCAATGTCATCTGCTCAAAGGCGACGTCTTCCAGTTGCCGACCTTCCAACGGCCCCTTGGCGGCCTCTCCGGTTTCCTGCCGCCACCAACTGCCGGTCCGGCTGTCACAGAACACCGCGTTAAAACTGATTGCGCCAACCAACGAAAACTCAAGCGGCTCTCCGTCCACGTCGATGTCATAGACCCGCCCCGAGCGGCACAGCCCGCAATAAGTGACCCAGATCGGCTTGCCCGCGATCTCGTCTGTGATCTGGTGGTGATAAAACAGCATGTTGACTGGATAAGCCTTCTGCACGCCATCGCGCTCCACGCCGACCACTTGCAGCTGCGGGTCGACCTTGTTCTCATCCGCGCCCAGAAATACTTTTTGCGAAATCGGCAGGAACTTCACCTGACCCACCCAAAAGTGGTTGAAGACCCAATAGATGCCCGCCCAAACCGCGCCCAAAATCAGCGTGCCCAACACCACAGCCACCGGCGCGACGGCCATGGCTTGTGATGCAAAGACCACCAGCGCGATGGCCAAAACTATGCGGAACATCCGAATGTTGGACCACATGAAATGCGCCAGATCCATCTGCCACGCAAATTTCTGCAAAATCGGCGGCGTTCCGTTGGCGCTAAGCCCCTTGATCAGTTCGACCAATATCAGCAGCAGAAAGGTGACAAAGAAAAGTGTCGTCATGTGATACGGCCTCCAAGGGGTGCTGCAAGCTCAGCAATCAACGGCTCTGGAATTCACCGCTATAACGTGCGCTGTTATTCCGATTCGTCTTCCGATCTTGGCAAATGGCCGATTTCGGCACTATCGATCTGTTCACCAGGTGAACAGGTCAGCCGGAAGGGATTTGCCTCCGGCAAAGCCAGAACACACCCAGCGCGCCAGTTAGGCGCACATTTGGCTTACACAAATTGTTCGCGGATCAGTCGTTCTTCCAGGCCATGACCGGGATCAAACAAGATCCTGTGCGCAACCGAAGGTTCCGAGCGGATCTCCACGCGCGTCACGTTTTCAAACGACCGACTGTCAGCATCCGCCATCACAGGCCGCTTTTCAGGCTCCACCACGTCAAATTGCACATGCGCCACCTTTGGCAGCAAAGCCCCGCGCCAGCGACGCGGACGAAACGGCGCGATGGCCGTCAGTGCAAGCACATCCGACCCGATGGGCAGGATCGGTCCATGTGCGGAATAGTTATACGCAGTCGATCCCGCAGGCGTGCTGACCAATGCGCCATCACACACCAGCTCTTCCATACGCAATCGGCCGTCCACCGTGATCCGCAACTTCGCCGCTTGCGGACCCGCGCGCAAAAGCGAAACTTCGTTGATCGCGAGCGCCTCATGTACAGATCCATCCGCGCAAGTCGCGCGCATCGACAGCGGGTTCAGCACCTCTTCTTGCGCCGCGTCCAGCCGCTCCAACAGATCGCCTTCGCCGTAACTGTTCATCAAAAACCCGACGGTGCCACGGTTCATGCCATAAACCGGCGCCGCCAAATGCTGTGTGTCATGCAGGGTTGCGAGCATGAATCCGTCACCACCCAGCGCCACAATCACGTCGGCTTCCTCCGGCGTGCAATCCCCATAGCGGCCGATCAAAGCCGCGCGCGCGGTCTGTGCCACGGGGGCACGACTGGCCAAAAAGGCGATTCTTTTTTGCATCTCTACCAAATCCGCCGAGATCGTTTCCGAGCTGCGCCATTGTTTCCTATGGCGGCATATATTTATCCCCTGCACCATTCACGGCGTTCAGACAAGACATTGCGTCGTTTTATGACCTTCCGTCTCTGTCATCTTTCCTTTACCTAGCGGCCAACGTGAACACCTGATCTGGAGATGCATCCATGACTGCGACCCGCGACGCCGGCTTTTTCACAGAGTCCCTGTCTTCCCGTGACCCCGAGCTTTTTGCCTCGATGACCGACGAGCTGGGCCGCCAGCGCGACGAGATCGAGCTGATCGCCTCCGAAAACATCGTCTCCGCGGCGGTGATGGAAGCGCAGGGCTCCGTGCTGACCAACAAATACGCCGAGGGCTATCCCGGTCGCCGCTACTACGGTGGGTGCCAATATGTCGACGTGGCCGAAAACCTCGCTATCGACCGCGCCAAGCAACTGTTTGGGTGCGACTTCGCCAACGTACAACCCAACTCCGGCAGCCAAGCCAACCAAGGTGTTTTCACTGCCCTTCTGCAGCCCGGCGACACCATTCTGGGTATGTCACTGGACGCCGGTGGCCACCTGACCCACGGCGCCAAGCCAAACCAATCCGGCAAATGGTTCAACGCCATCCAATACGGTGTGCGCCAACAAGACAGCCTGCTTGATTACGATCAGGTGCAGGCACTTGCGACCGAACACAGACCCAAGCTGATCATCGCTGGTGGCTCCGCTATCCCGCGTCAGATCGACTTTGCCAAGTTCCGCGAAATCGCCGACAGCGTGGGCGCCTATCTGATGGTCGACATGGCGCACTTCGCCGGTCTGGTTGCCGCAGGCGAGCACCCCTCGCCGTTCCCGTACGCAGACGTGGCCACCACCACAACCCACAAAACCCTGCGCGGTCCGCGCGGCGGCATGATCCTCACCAACGATGAGGCCATCGCCAAGAAAGTGAACTCCGCGATCTTCCCCGGTATTCAGGGTGGCCCCTTGATGCACGTGATCGCCGGCAAAGCTGTCGCCTTTGGCGAAGCGCTGCGTCCCGAGTTCAAAACCTATCAAAAGCAGGTCCGCGCCAACGCTGTGGCTCTTGCCGATCAGCTGATGAAGGGTGGCCTTGATATCGTCACCGGTGGCACCGACACCCACGTGATGCTGGTCGATTTGCGCCCCAAAAACGTCAAAGGCAACGCCACCGAGAAAGCCTTGGGTCGCGCGTTCATCACTTGCAACAAAAACGGCATCCCGTTTGATCCGGAAAAGCCGATGGTCACCTCAGGCATCCGCCTTGGCACCCCTGCCGGGACCACCCGCGGTTTTAACGAGGCTGACTTCCGCGCGATTGCCGACATGATTGTCGAAGTGGTCGACGGGCTGGCCGCTAATGGCGAAGAAGGCAACGCCGAGGTTGAAGCATCGGTCAAAGCCAAGGTCGCAGACCTTTGCGCCAAATACCCGATGTACCCGAACCTGTAAAAACGGCGTTCGAAAATCAAAAGGCCGTCTCTAGGTAATCTGGAGACGGCCTTTTCTTTTGGGCATGTCCGCAAATGGTGCTGGGAACAGGAAACCGGACAATCGCCGCGGACTGACCTTAGGTCTGCTTTGCGGACGAAGCTGCCATTCACTGCGGCTGACCCGCCGTCTGCTTTGCAAAATTCACGTTGGGAAAGGCGCCTGTCGTCTGCGCGGGTGACAAAGTTCCACTTCAAGCAATGCTAATCAATTCCAAGGATCACAAACTTGGAGCAAGACAATGGCGAACTGGGTAACAATCTCACGCAATGCGAAAACACATGGTCACTTCGCGGGGCGCACTACGGCAGAACAGGACGCGTATTTCGAGTTTTTTGGAGGATCAGATCGCAGTGGCCTTAAAGTAATCTTCCTGACTGTCGGAAGGGTCTTCACCAAGGTACGAAATGTCTATTCGGCGCGCGGCTTGCGTTTTCCCTTTGCCGAGATAGCTTCATCTAAGTAAAACACGAGCCCTTGAACATGTCTAAGACCACGACCACGAAACCCAGAGCACATGATGCTATCCGGAAGGTGCTTGAAACCGACATAGACAGTTATCTCGCACGCGATCGCGACGCCTGGTTGCAGTGTTGGATCGACGACGCTCGATTTCGAAGCGTTATGGAATGCGGAACGATGCAGATCGCGCGTTCGTTCGATGAGTTTCGCCGGAATGTGTTTGAAGCAATGGACGCCGAACCCGACCCGGTGCAAGCAGACGTGCAGCTCAAAAATCTTGAAATCCACATCAGTAACAATGTCGCTTGGGCCACATACGAAGAGATCGTCACAAGCGCTTCCAATCCACGTGCAACACCAAGTCATTCGCACAATTTTCGCCTGTTGGAGTATGGAAATGGAGCATGGAGGATTCTCTTTCATGGTTGTTGGGCAGAACCGCTCCGCGACACTGAGGACCCGGCACTAGAAGTCGCTAAAGATGGACGCGTTCTTTGGGCGAATGATGTCGCCACGGCGGAACTGAAGAATTTCAGAGGCCTTGTCATCAGCAACGGAAAACTGCGCGCTTCCAAGCCGTCATGGACTTCAGAACTTCATTGCGCCATCTCGCGTGCTCACAATCTAACGGCGTTCGGAAATTACAATCGCGCAAAAAGTGAAGGAGGAGGTGAGGTCCAGTATCCGGTCGTCTTGGGTGAAAACAACGACGGTGGCTTGATGCTGTGTTGGGTTAAGGTTGTCGATGCGCGTGTGTACATTCTGTTTGGATCCGGCAGTGACCTCTCAAAACAGATCGATGTTGCTCAGGCCATTTTCGCGCTTTCAAAGGCGCAAACAGATATGGTCAGATTGATCGCCAAAGGCATGGAACTCTCCGATGCCGCCGAGGCTTTGGGTGTGACAAAAAACACCGCACGTACGCATCTTAGACGCGTCTACGAAAAAGTTGGTGTGAACAGTCAGATTGAGCTCTTGCGGTTGATTATTAGCTTTTCGACCTGAAGCCTGATCGAACAAAGCTGCCATTCAAACGCCACGCAGCATCGGTCAAAATGGGCTCAAATTGCACATTCGCCGCATTCGGCCCAATGTCTAGTTCTGGGATTGCTAGGACCAACATAGAATGCGGGCATAGTCCTTCTTTGCATACTGACAGGACGACTTAATGGTCCAATCTCTATTCAGACTGGGCCTTCAACCAGCCAATAATCCTGACAGCCGCAGAACCTGAAAAATTCGCAGCCTTTTGCGAATCATATGAATCCTTGGACGGGTCAAAAACCCGCGCGCTTTTGGCGCCCTTGGGCCTCACCCAAACGCAAACCAACTCGCCGAATTCATCCGTTTCGGCAACGTACAAAGCGCTGTTCATCTTTCATCTCCGTCCAGCCAAAACGCGAAAAAGCCGGCGTAAAGCGCCCGCTCAAACAGCAGCTTTCTGTCATTTTTAATGTCATTGTGCAGGGCATCTGCGCCGCACATAACTGCAAACTGGGACGCCACGTTTACGCCGTCCTACCAAACTTACCGCCGAGGAAAAGCCCGCCACAAACGTCGCCAAAAATTCCGGCATCTCTTTGCCGACGTCACCCGTTTTTTGCCGATCTGTCCGTATGCATCAGGCGCGCACCCCTAGGCGAAACCCCACCGCCGGAATCTCGACCAAAGTCAAAGAATGTTCTTCCTTTGTCCAAACGCATCCCCTAGCGTGCGCCAATGAGTTTACGTATTTCCAATCGCGATGCACGGCGGCTTTGGCTGTCGCTTCAGGGCCTCGCTCCCGCCCCCACAGGCCCCGCCGATCCGCTCGCCACCATTCAAAAGCTCGGCTTCGTGCAACTCGACAGCATTCAGGTACTGGCCCGCGCACATCACCACATTCTTTGGTCGCGCAACCAAAACTACCGCGAGCCGATGCTGGACAAACTCTTGGCGCAAGATCGAACAGTTTTTGAACATTTCACCCATGACGCCTCGGTTCTGCCTATGGAAACCTATCCCTACTGGCGCGCGCAGTTTAGCCGCCGCAAGAACAGGATGGACACCAAGGGCTGGTTCAAAACCGCGCTGTCAAAGGTGGATCTGGATCAGATCAAAGGCCGCATCGCCGCCGAAGGGGCCCTTTCGACCGAGGCCTTTGACACAAAAATCGAAGGCCCCAAGGAAATGTGGTCGCGCCCACCCCACAAACAGGCGCTGGATTACATGTGGTACGCGGGTGACTTGGCCACCTGCTATCGCCAGAACTTCAAAAAGTTCTACAACCTGCCGGACAGGGTCATTCCCGACCACATCCGCGCCGCTGATATGTCAGCAGCCGTGCAGCAAGACTGGCTTTGCACCGAGGCCGTTTCCCGGCTGGGCTTTGCCACGCCCGGCGACATCAAACGGTTTTGGGAGGCCGTGGACACAGCCGACGTCAAGGATTGGGTGGCCAGCTCAAACCTGATCGAGGTCGAGGTACAAACCGCCAACCGCCAATGGCTGCCGATGCTGGCCCCGCCCGACATCGCCGACCGCATCGCAGACACGCCCGCACCGACATCACGCTTGCGCATTCTCAACCCGTTTGATCCGGTGATCCGTGATCGCGACCGGCTGTCGCGTCTTTTTGGCATGGACTATCGCATTGAAATCTTTGTGCCTGCCGCCAAACGCATCTGGGGTTACTACGTCTATCCGCTTCTGGAAGGGGACCGTTTCGTGGGACGCTTGGAAGCAAAAGCCGACCGCAAAAATGGCACACTTTCCGTTACCCGCCTCTGGGCCGAAAACGGCGTGAAATGGACCGAAGCTCGCACGACAAAACTGGACGCTGAACTGGAACGCATGGGCCGTTTTATTGGCGCGCGTGATATCTTGTGGTCCTGCGACAAAGCCCCGGAGCCCGCCCCCGTACAATGACCCGCACGCTGTCAAACACCCGCCTGCTGGAACGCGCCCTAGGCGACTGGATGCGCGCGCGCCTGCCTGCACCGCTGACAGAACTTGTGATGTTCTGCCTCAAGATGCTCTGGGCGGGTCTGTTTGGTGGCGCGTTGCTTTTGGGCATGATCGTCACCAATCGCATCTGGCAATCAGACTGGCCCATCGCGCGTTACGACGCCCTGCTGATCTATGCCATTGCCTTGCAGGTTTTGTTCCTGACCCTGCGCATGGAAAGCTGGCGCGAGGCCCGCGTGATCCTTCTTTTCCACCTCACCGGCACCGCGATGGAGATCTTCAAGGTCAACGCCGGCAGCTGGGCCTATCCCGGTGACGGGCTGATCAAACTCTGGAACGTGCCGCTGTATTCAGGGTTCATGTACGCGTCTGTCGGCTCGTTCATGGCCCGTGCGATCCGGCTGTTTGACATGCGCTTCACACCCTATCCGCAGTTCTGGACGACCATACTTCTGGCCTGCGCGATCTATGCCAACTTCTTCGCGCATCACTTCCTGCCCGACATCCGGCTGGCATTGTTTGCGGCCACCGTTCTGCTCTTTCTCAAGACCCGCATTTACTTCCGCATCGGCGCAAACTGGTATTGGATGCCACTGCCACTCGCAGCATTTCTCTCCAGCATCTTCCTGTGGCTCGCCGAAAACATTGGCACCGCCACCAAGGTTTGGCTCTATCACGGCCAATCCGCCAATGACTGGGTCAGCCTCGCCAAAATGGGCAGCTGGTATCTCTTGCTTTATGTCAGTTTCACCACGGTCACCGTGGTCTTCCGCGACGCCCTTATGCGCGAACACACGCGCCCCTAGATATAGCCCTGCCAGCGCAGAAACAGGATCACCAGCGCCGTCAACACAATCAGGTTAAAGCTCAGCGAGCCCAGCACATCCAGTATCCGGTCAACACGGCGTTGGCGCGGATCCACAGTTTTCAAATGTTCCGCGATGGCATCAAACGCCTTTTGAACCCGCGCACCGTCCATTTGACGCATCAGCTTGGGATGGCCGGTCAACCCGCGGGCCTCCTCGATCACTGCGGCCTCTTTGTGCAGCCAGTTCGGAACCCGTCGCCCGATCTTTTTCATCGCTTTGGGCAATGACTTGCTGCGCACGCCGAACTTGGTCTTTGCCAAAGCCAGCACAGCGCGCGCTTCTTGATCAAGTGTGTCTGCATCCATCATCTGGCCTGTTTAAGGCCTTGCCGCGTCACACTCAACTCTGGAACCCCACACCATTGCGCACTATTCATTGCCGTATGCTGAATGTAATTGACCACGGCCCCGCCGACACCAACGAACCGCCGCTCCTGATTGTGCATGGCCTGTTTGGCTCCGGCCGCAACTGGGGCGCGATTGCCAAACGGCTGTCGCCAAACCGCCGCGTGATTGCTGTCGATCAGCGCAACCATGGCAACTCCCCTTGGTTTGACAGTCACACCTACGAAGACATGGCGGCTGATCTGGCTGAGGTCATCACGCATTTTGGCGGACGCATGGACGTGTGCGGGCATTCCATGGGCGGCAAGGCAGCTATGGTTCTTGCGCTCACCCGCCCTGATCTGGTCAACCGCCTGATCGTGGCTGACATCGCGCCGGTGACCTACGGCCACGATCAGAACCAAAACATCCAAGCCATGCGGTCAGTGGACCTCTCCAAAGTCACAAAACGGGCCGATGCTTCGGCACAATTGGCCGCTCATATTCCTGACACCACATTACAAAGCTTCTTCACACAATCGCTGGATGTCAAAGAACAGCGCTGGCGTCTCAATCTTGATGTGCTGGACGCCGAGATGCCGAAGATCCTGTCTTTTCCGGACATCTCAGGTCGGTTCGAGGGTCCAACCCTGTTCCTGTCAGGGGCAAACAGCGACTATGTGGCACCCGAACACCGCGCAACGATCCGCGAAAAATTCCCCAAGGCGCGTTTCGCCAAAATCACTGGCGCGGGTCACTGGCTGCACGCGGAAAAGCCGCGAGAATTTGTCGCCTCGCTCGAGGCATGGCTCTCTCACTCGGCGTTATAAATCCGTTTGGCGATGACCCAGCTGATCGGAAAGGCGATCAGAAAACCTGCAACGGCGGCTCCAAGAATGGTCCACAGCCCGCCAAAACCGGCAACCAGTGCAACAACGATGGCCACACCTGACAGGGTGGCGCCAATAAACAGATGCAGGATCAGGCTTAAATGCAGCATGGTTTCGCTCCCTTTTCTGAGCCTTTCCTAGCTGCCAAAACCACGTGCACGCAACGCGGCCTTATGGCGCGACATGTCAATGCAAAGCGCCAAACACAGACCGCCGTTTACTCCGCCATCAAACGCATAACCTCGCGACCATCCGCATCCACCAACGCGGCACCGTTCTGCACGTTATATCCTGTCACCCGATCCAGCGCGGCAAAGAACTGCATTTCCTGCGCGCCCAATGCCCCGGGGCACGCCATCTTGGTGCTGGCCAACGGCCCAAAGGCAAATCCGCCGCGGCTCGTGTCCACGCTGCCAGTGAAACGGTTGCACCCACTGCTGCCGCTCACGCGCCCATCCGCGTCAAAGCGCATCTGCGGCAGCCTTTCGGATTGCAGCTCTTTGCCATCAAGGACCACCACCAGCCACTCTGATGATGTTAAAACATCTGGCATCTCTGCGGCTTCTTGCATCGGCATCTTCTCCAACATCACATCCACGCTCTCCGGAGCCTCGCGCGTTAGGGCAGGAAACACCGATGTCGTGCGCCACAACACGTCGCCGTCCACGACGATCTTGGCCTGCACCGCATAGCTGTGCGCGTCGCGCACCATCGCATCATCATAACTCAACCGATACGAAACCGGCACATTGCCTTCTGGACGCAACACAATCCGCGCCAGCTCGACCGAGGGCGCATCGGCAAGCGAAATATCCTGCAACGACACCTCGACTGTAGCGCCTTTCGGCATCGCGATCCTCTCGCGATACCCCACGCTGCCGCTCAGATCCCGGATCTCCGCCACTGCCACACCCGCCGCGCCAAACAATGCCGCCGCCAAAAGACCGACTTTCCAAAACTGAGCCATCTCGCACCTTTTCTCACACAACCTACGCCACCCTAACCCAGCTTTCGCACCAGACAAGAACCCGCCGCGTCATACGCGTCTTCCCGCCCAACACCACCTGACCGCTACGACCTTTGGCCCCCTTGGATTCGCCTTGCACTTTGTTAGGCTGACCGCCTAACTCATGTGACATGACCCAAATGCCTGATCTTCCTCGCCAATCGTTGCGAAACCGCTTCAAAACAGCCCTCGTGGTCGACGACCACCCGCTGTTTTGCGACGCTTTGGTGATGACCCTTCAGGCAGTATCTCCGGTTGAAACCGTCACCACTGCCGCCAGCTTGGCAGAAGCCCTGACCGCACTTGACGACAACACACCAGACATCGTCGTGCTTGATCTCAATCTGCCTGACGTCAACGGCTTTGACGGGCTGATCCGTTTGCGCAAGGCCACCCGCGCCGCAATCCTTGTGGTGTCCTCCATGGCCGACGCCCGCACAATCAACGCGGCGCTTTCGGCAGGCGCCGCCGGTTTTGTGCCCAAACACAGCCAACGCGACATGTTCCGCCGCGCGCTCGAAACCATCGGGCGAAACGAAACTTTCGTGCCCGAAGACCACATGACCGAGGCCGACACCGCCACCCAAGAGGCGGTCGCCCGTCTCGCCTCGTTGACCACGCAACAGTCGCGCATCCTCGAATTGATCTGCGAAGGCAAGCTCAACAAACAAATCGCTTTTGACTTGTCGATTGCCGAAACCACGGTCAAAGCCCATGTCACTGCAATCATGCGCAAACTTGGCGTTCATTCCCGCACCCAAGCGGTGCTGATCGCCAAAGAAGCCAGCTTCGACGAGTACTTGCGCTAAGCCACATCGCACGCCTAAGGTGCGCGGGCGGTCCTGGGGAGAGACCGCCAAAGGGAGGAGATCACATAATGGACGGCGTGACCGACCAGTCCCGCCACCCTGTTCAGCGGAAGGAGGAGGCCGCTGGGCTTGTGCGCCGCGGGTTTGCCCCCTGCGAGGCGCCGGACGCCATAGATCGTCTGGTGACCGCGCTTGGACACGACCCGTTGGCGCTGGTGATCCTCTTCCTCTCCCCGCAAACACCCCTGCCGGAGTTTCTGAGATCCGCCAAAGGCCGTTTTGGCGCAGCCCAGGTTGTCGGCTGCACCACCGCAGGCGAGCTTGGCGCCGAGGGCTATACCGAAGGTGAAATCGTCGCCATCGGCTTCCCGCAAGCGCATTTTGCCGCCAGCACGCTTTTGATTGACGACCTCAACGACATCCGCGCCTCTGACCGCATCTCGCAAATGATCCAGAACCGAAACGCGCTGGCCGCCAGCCACCCTGCTTGGCAATCTGAATTTGCCTTTCTGATGGTTGACGGCCTGTCGCTGCGCGAGGACGCGCTGGCCAATGAAATCGCCCTCGGCCTTGGTCCTGTACCCTTGTTTGGCGGTTCTGCCGGCGATGGTGAAGACTTCGAACAGACCTACGTAATCCAAGATGACCAAATCCACGACAACGCCGCGATCCTTGTGCAGGTCCGCTCCAATTGTCCGGTGCGCGTGTTCAAGACCGATCACCTGCAACCCACCGATGCGCGCATGGTTGTCACCGCGGCCGATCCCGCCAAACGCCTTGTGCACAACATCAACGCCGAACCGGCCGCCCGCGAATACGCCCGCATTCTCGGCAAAGACCCCGAGCAGCTCTCGACCTTCACATTTGCCGCCCACCCCGTCGTGGTGCGCATCGGCGATCAAACCCACGTCCGCGCCATCCAACGCGTGGCCGAAAATGGTGATCTGGTGTTCTTTTCCGCCATCGACGAGGGTATGGTGCTCACGCTGGCTGAACCAGAAGACATGGTCGCCCATCTGGACCGCGAACTCTCTGCCCTATCCGGCTCCAAAACGCCCGATATGATCCTAGGATGCGATTGTCTGTTGCGCCGCGTCGAGGCCACCCAGAAACAGATGACCACCGGCCTTTCCGAGGTCATGGCCCGTCACAACGTCGTCGGGTTTTCCACCTACGGCGAACAGGTCAACTCTATGCACGTGAACCAGACCTTCACCGGCGTCGCGATCTACCCGCCTGAAAGCACGTGACATGGCCAATTCGCTGATCAATCCAACCGACACGCTTGTGCGGCAGAACGAGAAACTGCTCACCATTGTCGACACGCTAATGCGCCGCGCCGAACAAGGACCAGACACTTCCGGCATGGCCTACGCGCAATTCGAACGCGCCGTGATGCTCGAAGAGGAGGTCCGCGCCCGCACCCGCGACCTTGAACACGCGCTTGATTTGCTCAACTCTTCCAATGCCCAACTTGCCACTGCCAACGCCGAGGCCGAAGCCGCCCGCGCCAACCTCGCCAACGCGATTGAGACCGTGCAAGAAGGCTTTGCGCTGTTTGACACCGACGAAAAGCTGGTGATGTGCAATTCGCGCTTTGGCAAACACATGCGCGACGTGCACACCAGCTTCCAACCTGGCCTGCCCTTCCGCGACTACGTTCACATCGTCTCAACCAGCCCATATCTGGAATTGCCCGACGGCGAGACCCCCGCCCAATGGGCCGCGCAACGCATGGCCCGCCACAAAGAACAGCACGTGGTGTTCAACGCCCGCATGGCGGGCGATCGTTGGCTACAAGTCAGCGAACACCGCACGCGCGACGGCGGCACCGTGGTGTTGCAAACCGACGTGACCGACATGATGCTGCTGGAGCGTCAGGAACGCGAGCGGCTCAAGGACGATCAGGCTCAGCTGATCAAAGCCACGCTGGAGCATCTCAACCAAGGGGTTGGCATCTTTGATTCAGAGGCCCGTCTTGTGGGCTGGAACCGCCGCATGAGCGAGCTGCTGTCCATCCAGATCGGCCGCTTCCGTGTCGGCCAGACCTTTGGCTCCATCTTTGACCAACTCCGTCGCAAAGTGTCCTTTGCCTCTGCACAAGATGCCGAAGCTTTGCCGCATTGGACCGCCCGCAAAGGTCGCCGCGCCCCGCTTAACTTTGAGGTAGAAATCGGTCAGGACCGCACTCTCGCGGTCTTTGCCCAGCAGATGCCCGACGGCGGCTTCGTGATATCCTTCACCGACATCACCGCCGAACGCGCCGCCATGAGCGCCATCTCACAGGTCAATGAAACACTGGAGCGACGCGTGACCGAACGCACGCTGGAACTTGAGGCCGCACTGGCCGAGGCCGAGCGCGCCAATGCCTCCAAGTCGCGCTTCGTTGCCGCCGCCAGCCACGATCTGTTGCAACCTCTGTCCGCCGCCAAACTCTATATGGCGTCGCTCGACACCGATCTGACCGACGCGGACCAACGCGAACGCCTCCTTAAAGCCAGCAACGCCTTGCAAAGCGTCGAACATATCCTTGGCGCGCTGCTTGATATCTCGCGGCTGGATTCAGGCCGCGCCGCCGTGCATGTCTCCGAAATCCCGCTCAATGTAATGCTGCATCAATTGCACGACGAAATGGCTCCGCTGGCAGCCGTCAAAGGGCTCCGGTTTGATGTGGAAACACAGGCCGCGCACGTGGCATCCGACGCAACCTATCTGCGGCGTATTTTGCAAAACCTGATCTCCAACGCGCTGCGCTATACCGATCAAGGCCGCGTGTCAGTGGCACTCAAACGCCAAGGCAATCGCGTTGTGGTCACCATCGACGACACCGGCCCCGGCATTCCACCGGAACAACAGGACAAAGTCTTTGACGAATTCCACCGCGTCAACGCCGCCGCCAGCCCCGCCGAAGGCCTTGGTCTTGGCCTCGCCATTGTGGATCGGGCCTGCCGTCTGCTGGATCATCCGCTGACCCTGAACTCCACCCCCGGCGTCGGCACACAAATCTCTGTCGACCTGCCTCTCGCCGTTCCCAGTTCTACGTCCGTTGCAGCCGCCATTGACCCTATCGCCGAAACACCACTGACGCACCGGATTGTGCTGTTGGTGGAAAACGACTCCGATCTGCGCAACGCCATTTCTATGACGCTGGAAAACTGGGGCGCGGATGTGTTGGCCTGCGAAGGGTACGGTGAGGCAGTCGCGCTCCTCCAAGAAATCGACATTGCCCCCGACGTGATCCTTGCCGACCATCAGCTTGACGACGGCGCAACCGGCACAGGGCTGATCGCTGATTTGCGCGCCACCTACGGCGCCTTGCCGGCTGTGGTGATCACCGCCAATCGCGCCCCCAATGTGCAAACGGAAGCCGCCGCGCTAGACGCGCCGCTGCTTTACAAACCCCTTGATCTTGACGCATTGCGCGCGGCTCTGGAAACGCAGCTTCCGCGGAGCTGAACTGCTGAAACCAACTTTTGGCAGCCTCCCGGTGTCTCACAGCAACCTCCGTATCGACACCGCCGCGATACCGTCGCAATACCGACGCGATGCAGACAGTCCTTTCGCCGCCCTCCATCACGTTCTAAATTCCCCTCAAACTCGTCAGCCGGAGCGCCCTATGTCCAAATTAGCAACCGTCCTCGCCGCCATTGATGCCGCCAACGCCAAAGACCCCCGAATGGACGAAGGCCAACCCGAAGCTTTGCTTTACGGCCAGCGCATGAGCGCCGAGTGCGACAGGCTTTTTCCCAATGCTTCCGAGGTGTTACAGATTGCCGCCCGCGGTCAGCACATCGAGCGCTGGGTTCTGAAACGTGCTGATTTCCCCGAGGGCCGCGCAGGCTATCTCAAATGGCGTCGCGACCTCGGCGCGCATCATGCATCCCGCGTGGGGGAGCTCATGGCTCAGGCTGGATATTCTGAAGATGAGATTGCCGAGGCGTCCAGCATGCTGCGCAAAGAAGGCATCAAGCGCAATGATCAGGTACAAGCCCTTGAGGACGTTATCTGTTTTGTCTTCATCAAATGGTATTTCGCGCCGTTTTCCGGCAAGCATTCGCCCGAAAAAATCCTCGATATCGTCGCCAAAACCGCACGTAAAATGTCGGCCAAGGCGCGCGCCCGCGCATTATCCGAATTCGACCTGCCTGCCGATCTGGCCGCCGCTTTCGACGTATGACTCTGCCCCCCAAACAGGCGCTGATCGTGGCGCACGGCCAGCCCTCAGACCCTGAGCCGCCCGAGCTTTGGCTGGCCGAATTTGCCGTTCAGGTAGCGGCTTTTCTGCCCGAATGGACCATCCGTTCCGCCACCATCGCCAAACCAGAAGCTCTTGAAAATCAAGCGTATTATCTGGATGACGGCGCGGCTGTGTTCCCGATGTTCATGGCCGACGGCTGGTTTGTCGGCCGCGTCCTGCCGCGCCGTCTCAAGGGACAAAACCTGCGCATCCTGCCGCCGCTTGGGTTCCATGACGACCTTCCACAACTTGCCGCCGCGGTGATCCAAGATCACCTCAGAGTTCAAAATTGGACTGAATCCGAGACACATGTCCTGCTCGCAGGTCATGGCTCTGCCAAAGGCGACAAGGCCGCGCTGTCCACTCGAAACTTTGCTGAATCTCTTTCCGAGCTCTTGCCGGAAATTGATATTACTCAAGGACTTATCGAAGAAAGCCCCTTCATATTCGACGCCGCCCGCGACCTTGGTGATCGCGCCATGTGCCTGCCGTTCTTCGCCCTCGAAGGCGGCCATTGCAAATTTGACATCCCTCAAGCGCTCGACGCAGCCGGCTTTACCGGCCTCCGGCTTCCGCCATTGGGCTACGCAGCAGCTTTGCCCGCACTTGTCGCGCAAGCCCTTAAAGAGTCACGTAAAAACGCCTAAAGCGATTGACCGCGAATGGCTTGGGGCTCCAACTGGACCAATTGCGCCACCTTGGGCGCGTCCAAAATAATTTGCGCGGCCGCCTCACCAATCGCAAGCCGATGCGCGTCGGTTGTGGCCAGTTTGATTGGCAAACCGCGCAACAAGTTCAGATTATTAAACCCCGCCAAAGCCAATTGATCCGGCACCGAGATTCCGGCAGCGACGCAATGCATATAGGCTCCAACGCTCATAACATCACTGCTGAAATACAGGCACTCCAGATCCGGTGTCCGCGCCAATAACTCCTTGGTCAGAACGTGCCCGTTTTCAATGGACGAAGCCCCCGAATACAGTTCCTGATCAGCAAGAGAAACGTCCGCCTTGTCAAGCTCTTGCAGAAATCCCGCCAAGCGTTTTTCCGCCCGAAAATCCTGTGGCATCTTTGTCCCGATGAACCCGATCCGCCGATATCCTGCGTCAAGAATCTCTCGCGCCATGGCCCGCCCGGCCGCCAGATGGGAAATGCCCACACAATGGCGCACCGGATTGCCGTCTACATCCATGACTTCAACCACCGGACAATCGGCGTTCGCCATCATTTTGCGCGCCGCATCCGTGTGTTCAAGCCCGGCCACTACAATGCCCGCCGGACGCCAGCTCAGCATTTCGCGGATCACCTCTTCTTCTTCGTCCAAATCATAACCCGTGACCCCGATCACCGGCTTGAGCGGCGTGTCTTTCAGCTTCGAAGAAATGCCCGACAAAACCTCAGGAAACACCGACGAATTCAGGCTCGGCACCACCACACCAACAAGGTTGACCTTGTTGGACGCCAGCGCGCCCGCAATGCGATTGGGCACATATCCCACGTCCTTGGCGATCTGCTCGACTTTTTCGCGTGTGCGTACGGACACATCCGGCGCGCCCCGCAACGCGCGCGACGCGGTCATCTCGCTGACACCAGCCAAGTTGGCGATGTCTTTTAAAAGAAGCTTTTTCCCCATGGCGCAATGCTCTGACACCCGCCCCCAAACCGCAAGCTTAAAACTTGTGATGGAAACTGTGCCGCAATCCCCTTGATTATTGGTTCGGACGCGTATACCGATAGCGCTAACGGTAGCGCAATCGAATTGCGCTTGTCTACGGGTTAGGAGTTTTAGGATGACCACGAAGATTGCAATCAACGGCTTTGGCCGCATCGGCCGCGGCGTCTTGCGGGCCCTGATCGAAAGCGGCGTAAATGATATCGAGGTTGTGGCGATCAACGATCTGTCCCCCAACGACCATCTCGTTCACCTTCTGAAATACGACAGCGTGCACGGCCGGCTGAACGCCGATGTCTCTCTGGACGGCGACGTCATGAAAGTCGGTTCTCAATCGATCCGCCTCACCGCGATCCGCAACCCCGAGGATCTGCCTTGGGCCGACGTTGATGTGGCGTTTGAATGCACCGGAATTTTCACCGCCAAAGACAAAGCAGAGCTGATCCTGAAAAGCGGCGCTAATCGCGTGCTGGTTTCGGCACCAGGCAAAGATGCCGACAAAACCATCGTGTTTGGCGTGAACGACGACACTCTGACCGCAGATGACATCATCGTATCCAATGCGTCCTGTACGACCAACTGTTTGGCTCCGGTCGCCAAAGTTCTGCAGGACTTGGTTGGTATCAAAACCGGATACATGACCACGATCCACGCCTATACCGGCGATCAGCCAACACATGACACCAACCACAAAGACCTTTATCGCGCCCGCGCCGCGGCTTTGTCGATGATCCCCACCTCTACTGGCGCCGCCCGCGCGATCTCTCTGGTTTTGCCAGAACTCTCAGGCAAACTCGAAGGCTCCGCCATCCGAGTGCCCACGGCCAATGTGTCGATGGTCGATCTGGTCATCGTGCCGGAAAAAGCCACCTCCGCGGACGAGATCAACGCCGCCATGAAAGCTGCAGCCGAGGGCCCACTCAAAGGTGTACTTGGTTTTGAAGAGGCGCCGCTGGTTTCTGTCGACTTCAACCACGATCCGCATTCGTCGATTTTTGCCCCGGCGCAAACAAGTGTCACAGACGAAGGCCTCGTGCGTGTGGTAAGTTGGTACGACAACGAGTGGGGGTTCTCCAACCGCATGCTCGACACAGGCCGGCGCATCGCCGCATTGCTTAAAGGATAAGAACACATGGTCGCTCGCGTCATCCCGGTGTCTCCCTTTGATCTGGTGATCTTCGGGGCGACGGGCGATCTGGCCCGGCGCAAGATCCTGCCGGGCCTGTTCCTGCGCTTCAAATCGGGCCAAATGCCCGAAGGCGCGCGCATCATCGGCTCCGCCCGCTCCGACTTTGAC
The DNA here is from genome assembly GCF_001292625.1 of Shimia sp. SK013. Taxonomy (GTDB): domain Bacteria; phylum Pseudomonadota; class Alphaproteobacteria; order Rhodobacterales; family Rhodobacteraceae; genus Shimia. The sequence goes on along the minus strand of NZ_LAJH01000012.1, from coordinate 362,535 downwards.
AGCGTCGAATTCCGCAAAGTGATTGGCGCTGCCCTCACTGAATTTCTCGACGAAGAACATCGTCCTGTCGATATGCTCACGGCCTTTCTTGACCGGTTGGAATATGTCCATATCGACGCTATGGGCGACACTGGTTGGGGCGCGCTCAAAGGCATCTTGCGCGACGATGTGATCCGCACGTTCTACTTGTCGGTGTCACCCTCGCTTTTTGGGGCCATCGCCGAACGCCTCAGCACCCACGGCGTCGCCACACCCGAAAGCCGCATAGTTGTGGAAAAGCCTTTTGGCCACGATCTCGCCTCTGCCCAAGCGCTGAACACCGATTTGTTGCGCCATTTTTCCGAACACCAAATCTATCGCATCGACCACTATCTGGGCAAAGAAACCGTCCAAAACCTCATGGCTTTGCGCTTTGCCAACTCTCTGTTTGAACCACTGTGGAATTCCACCCACATCGACCATGTCCAAATCACCGTCGCCGAAAGCCTCGGCGTGGGCGGGCGTGGCGGCTACTACGATCAATCCGGCGCAATGCGGGACATGGTGCAAAACCACCTGATGCAACTCTTGTGCCTCACCGCGATGGAGCCGCCTTCCAAATTTGCCTCCAACTCGGTCCGCGACGAAAAGGTCAAGGTGATCGAAGCGCTTGATCCAGTCAAAAGCGAAGACATCGTGCGTGGCCAATATCGCGCAGGTCGTGATGCACCCAGCTATTTTGAAGATGTAGACAACGACAACAGCACCACCGAAAGCTTCGTCGCCATGAAGCTCAAGATTGCCAACTGGCGGTGGGCGGGGACGCCGTTTTATCTGCGTACCGGCAAACGCCTGCGCGACCGTGTCAGCGAAATCACCGTGGTTTTCCGCGACCCGCCGCACATGATTTTCCCCAATCCGATGGAGGGGCGCAAAGGCAACGCGCTGATAATTCGTCTACAACCGGACGAAGGCATCACGCTGCGCACCACCATCAAAGAACCCGGTCCTGGCGGCATGCGCCTGACTGAGGTCGATATGGACATGACCTTTGCCGACGCGCTTGGTTCTGACTTGAACACGCAAGACGCCTATGAACGCCTGATCATGGATGTGATCCGCGGGGACCAGACGTTGTTCATGCGCGGAGACGAAGTCGAGGCCGCTTGGGGTTGGGCGGATCCGCTGATCGCCAACTGGCAAGAAAACGGCAAGCGCCCCGTGCCTTATGATGTCGGCAGTTCCGGCCCCGAAGAAGCCCTTATGCTCTTGCACCGTGACGGGCGCCGTTGGCGTCCAATCGGCGCCTGACGCAACCAAACAGACGCGATTTATCAGGAAGGAAGGCTCCCATGCCGATCCACCCAACATTGCAGGCGGTTACAGACCGCATCATCGCTCGCAGCGGGCCGACCCGCACTGCTTATCTTGCGCGTATGGCACAAGCCCGCAAACAGGGCCCCGCCCGCGCGCATCTGTCGTGTTCTGGTCAGGCCCACACATATGCCGCAACCGGCGAAGACCAAGACGCGCTCGCAACTCAGGACGCTGGTCACCTTGGTATCATCACTGCCTACAACGATATGCTGTCGGCGCATCAGCCGTTTGAGGCCTACCCTGCGGCCATAAAAGAGGCAGTCCGTACCATTGGCGGCACCGCACAGGTTGCGGGCGGCGTCCCAGCAATGTGTGATGGCATCACCCAAGGCGAAGCGGGCATGGAGCTCTCTCTGTTCTCGCGTGATGCGATCGCGATGGGTGTCGGCGTGGCGCTGTCGCACAACGTCTTTGACGCCACCGTCTTCCTTGGCGTTTGCGACAAGATCGTTCCCGGCCTCATCATCGGTGCGCAGGCGTTTGGCCATCTTCCGGCGGTCTTCCTACCCGCAGGCCCGATGACCTCAGGCATCTCCAACGACGAGAAATCAGAGGTTCGCAAGAAATTCGCCGCTGGCGAAATTGGACGTGATGAGCTCCTGAAATCCGAAATGTCCGCTTACCACGGCCCCGGCACCTGCACGTTCTATGGCACGGCCAACACCAACCAGATGTTGATGGAATTCATGGGGCTTCATTTGCCAGGCTCCTCTTTTGTGACCCCGGGCACGGACCTGCGCGACGCCCTAACCCGCGAGGGCGCCAAACGCGCGCTGTCTCTGTCGGCACTTGGCAACGACTACACGCCGGTATGTGAGGTGCTGGACGAGAAAGCTTACGCAAACGGCATCGTTGGCCTTATGGCCACGGGCGGCTCTACCAACTTGCTGATCCACCTGATCGCCATGGCCCGTGCGGGCGGCGTGATCCTTGACTGGCAGGACTTCGCAGACCTGTCTGACGTGGTGCCCCTGATCGCCCGCGTCTATCCCAACGGCTTGGCAGACGTGAACCATTTCCACGCCGCCGGCGGGCTTGGCTACATGATCGGCCAACTCTTGGGTGCGGGCTATCTGCACGACGACACCAAGACCGTCACTGGCGCCGGCCTTGGCAGCTACACCTCCGAGCCCTTCTTGGAAGATGGCGCGCTTACGTGGCGCGACGGCCCCAAAGACAGCCTGAACGAGCAAATCGTGCGGCCCGCCGACAACCCTTTTCAGGAAACCGGCGGCCTGTCCCGCTTGACCGGCAACCTCGGCACCGGCGTGATGAAAGTCTCCGCTGTGGCGACTGAAAACCGGGTGATCGAGGCCCCTGCGCGCATTTTTCACGACCAGAACGAAGCCAAAGAGGCTTTCAAGGCAGGCGAGCTGACCGAAGATGTGGTGATTGTCGTCCGCTTCCAAGGCCCCAAAGCCAACGGTATGCCCGAACTGCATTCCATGACGCCGTTCCTGTCGATCATGCAGGGTCGCGGCCAAAAAGTGGCGCTTGTCACCGACGGGCGCATGTCCGGTGCGTCTGGCAAAATCCCTTCCGCGATCCACGTGGTCCCCGAAGCGCTCGATGGCGGCCCAATCGCCAAACTGCGCGACGGTGACATTGTGCGCGTGGATGCCACCTCAGGCACGCTCGAAGTGCTCGCCGAGGATTTCCTTGACCGCGACGTGGTCACCGCCGATCTGTCCGCCTATCAACATGGAACAGGCCGCGAACTCTTCGGCCTGTTTCGCAACGCCGTGACATCTGCCGACACCGGCGCAACCGTTTTTGGAGCCTGACACTATGCCCATCACCCCACAGCAAGCCTCTGTTGAAGCCCGCAGAATTTGCGAAGCCGCCCCCATTGTCCCCGTGCTTGTTGTGCATGACGTGGCCCACGCCAAACCGCTGGCAGAAGCTCTGGTCGCAGGTGGTTTGCCAGCCCTCGAAGTCACCTTGCGCACACCGGCCGCACTGGACGTGATCGCCGCGATGGCCGAAGTCAAAGGCGGCATGGTTGGTGCGGGCACATTGTTGACACCCGATGATGTCAAAGCTGCCAAGGACGCTGGCGCCACTTTCGGCGTCTCCCCGGGTGCAACCGACACGCTGCTGGATGCCTGCGAGGCCGAAGGCTTGCCGCTGTTGCCCGGTGCCGCCAGCGCGTCAGAGGCGATGGCGCTTCTGGAACGCGGCTATGACATGTTGAAATTCTTTCCAGCCGAAGCCGCAGGCGGCGCCAAGTTCCTCGGATCCCTTGCCAGTCCCTTGCCACAAATCAGCTTCTGCCCGACCGGTGGCGTAAACCCGCAAAACGCGGCGGACTACCTAAGCCTGCCCAATATCATCTGCGCAGGTGGCAGCTGGGTCGCGCCCTCTGCATTGGTCAAAGGCGGCAAATGGGACGAGATCGAAGCCCTCGCCCGCGCCGCCGCCGCGCTGCCGCGCTAATCAGGCCCGCCCGCCTCTTCCTTTTGCCTCAAATATCCTGGGGTGAATTGGCCAAAGGCCAAAAGGGGCAAAGCCCCATGTCCTTTTGGTGACCGTATCCGTACGGCGGCAAAACTTGCCATCTTTTCCAAGCTCAGGACCCTCAAAAAGCAGCAGATCGGCCTTCACCCCAAGGCACGGGCCGATCTGCCAGCAATTGGCTCAGGCGACGGGGTCTTCCGCCACGACATCCGCAAATGATTTGAAGAACTTAGCAGCCAGTTTCTTGGCCGTGCTTTGAATCAAACGGCTGCCCAGCTGTGCCAGTTTCCCACCGATCTGAGCTTTGGCTTCATATCTCAAAATGGTCTGATCGCCTTCGGTGACCAATACAACATCCGCGCCGCCTTTGGCATGTCCCGCAGCGCCGCCGTTGCCTTGACCCGTCAGGGAAAATGCGTCCGGTGCACCTTCCGTGTTCAGCACCACATCGCCGCTGAATTTGGCTTTGACCGGCCCCACCTTCAAGACAACTTTGGCTTCCAACTCGGTGTCGGATTTCTTGATCAGTTCCTCACAACCAGGGATACATTGCTTCAAAATATCCGGATCATTCAGGGCGGCATAAACCACCTCTATGGGTGCATTGATTGTGATTTCGTCAGCCAATTCCATGGCATTTCCTTTCTTTCTAACGTCAGCAACAGGGGAATTTGATCTTGGCCAGCACCTCGGCCTGCTCGGCAGAAGGCATCAAACGACGGGCCATGCGGTGTAGCAGCTTGCGCATTACGGCCTCCTTTCCAGATCTCTTCGGCGTATTTGGATCAATTCGCCAAGGATCGAGAGCGCGATTTCCTCAGGCGTCACAGCACCAATATCAAGCCCCGCAGGCGCCACGACCCGGTCGATGTCGCTTTGGGACACGCCTGCGTCCGCAAGCTTTTTCGACAAAGAGGCATACTTTTTATGGCTGCCAACAAACGCCACATAACTTGCGCTTTGCCCGAGCGCGGCACGCAGGGCATCCAGATCGCCTTGTCCCTGAGTGGCGACAACGGTGGCCTGTAACTTCCCCACTATTGCCGGTGCCTCCACAGCCCGCGATACCGACCAGTGAAAATGCGGCGCCAATTCCGCAAGCGCTTCGGCCACAGGCGACGCACCAAGTACGGTCAACTCAGGCATCGGCAGGCACGGTTCTATGAAAATATCAATCGTGCCGCGAGACGGACAGCCGTTGCGGGCATAGGTCACACCGTCCACCATCGCCCCCGCGCTGACCCCGATGTCGTTCAGGAAATCTTCGGGGGCGACAGACACCAATTGCGGCGCGCCAGAATTAAGTGCGATGAGCGTGGCACGTTTGACAGCGCCGCGCGTGCACCCGCCGCCAAGAAATCCATTGAGAATGGTCCCATCCGCGCCAATGATTGCCTTGGCGCCGGGTTTTGCGGCCGTGGTGCCGGCGGTGCGCACGATGGTGGCAAAGGCAAACGGTTCGTCCTTGTCGCGCAGCGCACTAACCGTTTGCGCCAAGTCGGCATCCATAAACTCTGCGGGGGTCATAGCGTCACCAGTTCCTTTTCCAATGCAACAAGATCCTCCAAAGTGTTGGCCGCGGCAAAACGGTCCAAATACGGAAGCGCCGCGGCCATGCCAGCGGCAACCGGAGCGTAATCCTTCCAACCCTTGAGCGGGTTGAGCCAGATGACCCGACACCCTCGTTTGCGCAATGTGGCCAATGCGGTGCCCAAGCGATCCGGATCAGATGTGTCGTAACCATCCGAGAAAATCATGACCACAGATCGCCCATCGACAAATTTGCGGGCATAGGTGTTGGCAAAAGTCTCAAGGCTCTCGCCGATTTTCGAACCACCCCCAAACCCGTCTGCCATCAACGACATCCGCCCAATGGCGCGCATCGCGTCCTTGTCGCGCAAGGCTTCGGTGATGCGCACAAGCCGAGTGTGGAAAAGATACGCGTCCGCAGTGGGATCGCTGCGCATCAGCCCCGCGAGGAATGCCAGAAATACCTGCGCATAAACACTCATCGACCCGGACACGTCGCAAAGTGTGACGATCTTTCGGCTGCGGTCAGGGCGTTTGCGTTTAATCAGGCGCACCGGCTCGCCGCCTGTCGCAAGGCTGCGGCGGATGGTCTTGCGGAAATGCAGCCGGTCGCCTCTGCGGGCTGCGACACGACGGCGTGAGCGGCGGTCGCGCAATGCCAGACCAAGGCGGCGCGCAACGGCTTCTGCCTCCGCAATCTCTTCGGGCCGCACCAGATCGCGCAGGTCGCGACGCGACAGGTTGCGCACCTCCGTGGCAATCAGCTTGCCTTCGCCATCACTATCCGCTTCACCGCTGCCGCCTTCAGGCGCGGTCGCTTCTCCGGCGCCTCCAGCATCTTTGCCTTTCGCGTCGCGTGACGACTTCACGCTGTCATCACCTTTGGCGGGGGGCATAGTCTTGGGGATCACCTTTTGGCGGACGCGGCCTGCGTCCATCCAAAAGGCGTCAAACAGCGCGTCAAACCGCAGCGCCTCGTCCTTGCAGCCGGTGAAGACAGCCTTCAGAGCATGGCGTGTTTGGTCCGGACTTGCTGCCTCAACAAATGTCAGTGCCGACAGCGCCGTTTCTGTTTCCTGCACACCAAGACGCAGACCGTTCTCGCGCAAGTGGGCCATAAATCCCGACATACGCGCCGAGGCACCGGGGTCACGACCCGCAAAGCGGGTAACACGGCTCATGCCGCTTTCCCAGCAAGGCGCTGTGCAACTTCGGTGGTGATATGGGCGCGGTCGCTTTGGGTTTTCAGCAGCGTTGTCAGCGTGGCCTGCAAGGTGACGGGATCTGTAGTCAGATCCGCAATGCCCAGCCCTGCCAGAGCGGCGGCAAAATCCAATGTCTCAGCAATGCCCGGTGTTTTTTCCAGCTCCTCTTTGCGCAGGTTCTGCACAAAGCCGATGATTTGATCCGCAAGCCGGGTTTCAATCCCTGAACACCGTGCTTGCAGGATCGCCAATTCCGTCGCGCGGTCGGGATACTCGACATAGGCAAACAGACACCGACGCCGCAACGCATCCGACAAGTCGCGGGTGCCGTTTGACGTCAGGATAACGGTCGGCACGCTGGTCGCGGGAATGGTGCCAAGCTCCGGTACGGTGATTTGATAATCCGCAAGGACTTCCAACAAAAAAGCCTCAAATTCTTCATCCGCCCGGTCAATTTCATCAATCAACAGCACCGGCGACGTTTCTTGCGTGATCGCCGCCAGCAAAGGACGCTCCAGCAAGTAGTCCCGCGAAAAGATGCGGTCTTCGACCTCTTTGCCGGTTTCGCCCGCCTCAGACGAGGCGCGAATTGCCAGCAATTGACGCTGATAGTTCCATTCATAAATCGCCTGCGACGCGTCCAGCCCTTCGTAACACTGCAAGCGGATCAGCTTAGTGTCTTGCGCAGCTGCGAGAACACGTGCGACCTCGGTCTTGCCGACACCGGCAGCCCCTTCAAGCAGAAGCGGGCGTTGCAGCGACAGCGCCAGATGCAACGACACAGACAAATCGTCGGATGCCACGTAATTCTGTGCCGCCAGGGCAGTTTGCAGATCAGTCCAGGTCATGAGAGCCTCAAGTCTTTGGAGGCGCGCGCAGCCCCAAGACCGCGCGCGCCAAATGTTTAGCCGTGCAGACCCAGATCATTGGCAGTCTTCCAGATCCGCCAATGGTCATGCGGCATGTTTGTGTGACGCAGGCCAAAGGCACGGAAAGCATCATTCACCGCATTGGAGAAGCAAGGCACACCACCTACATGGGGGCTTTCACCCACACCCTTGGCACCAATCGGGTGGTGCGGGCTGGGGGTCACGGTGTGATCGGTCTCATAGTTGGGAACTTCCCACGCTGTCGGCAGGAAGAAGTCCATCAACGTTCCGGTCTTGACGTTGCCCATGTCGTCATAGGCAATCTCTTGACCCAACGCGACGGCCAGCGCCTCGGTCAATCCACCATGCACTTGTCCTTCGATGATCATCGGGTTGATGCGCGTGCCGCAGTCATCCAGCGCGTAGAAGCGGCGGATGTCTGTCACACCGGTATCCACATCGATGTCCATGACACAGACATAAGCGCCAAACGGATAGGTCATGTTGGGCGGATCATAGTAGCTGACCGCTTCCAGACCTGGCTCGATGCCCGGAATGGCCTGATTGTAGGCGGCGAAGGCAATTTCCTTCATCGTCTTGAACTTCTCAGGCGCGCCTTTGATCACAAACCGATCCACGTCGAATTCAACATCATCATCGTGCACTTCCAGCAGATAGGCCGCGATCATCTGCGCCTTGGCGCGGATTTTGCGCCCCGCCATCGCCGTGGCCGCACCAGCAACCGGTGTAGATCGTGACCCATAAGTGCCCAAACCATACGGTGCCGTATCGGTGTCGCCCTCCTCAATCGTGATGCTGTCCGCTGGCAGGCCGATCTCGGTTGCAAGGATCTGCGCAAAGGTTGTGGCGTGACCCTGACCTTGCGAGATCGTGCCAAGACGGGCAATCGCAGACCCCGTCGGGTGGATGCGAATTTCGCAACTGTCAAACATGCCAAGGCCCAGAATGTCGCAATTCTTGACCGGACCAGCCCCGACGATTTCGGTGAAATGCGTCAGGCCAACGCCCATCAACTTGCGGGTCTTGCCAGCTTTGAACTCCTCGACACGCTGGGCTTGCTCGGCCCGCAGACCGTCATAGTCCACAGCCTTCAGCGCCTTATCCCAAGCAGTGTGATAGTCGCCGGAGTCGTACTCCCACCCAAGGGCGGACTGATACGGGAACTGCTCTTTTTTGATAAAGTTGATCCGACGCAGCTCGGCCGCGTCCATGCTCAACTCGATCGCCAGAACTTCGACCATGCGCTCGATGAAGTACGCGGCTTCCGTCACGCGGAAAGAACAGCGATAGCTGACCCCGCCCGGCGCTTTGTTGGTATAGACACCGTCCACCGCCAAATAGGCCGTTGGGATGTCATAGGAGCCCGTGCAGATGTTCATGAAACCCGCAGGGAATTTGGTCGGGTCCGCACAAGCGTCAAAGCCACCATGATCCGCTGTCACATGACAATGAAGACCGGTGATCTTGCCTTCTTTGGTGGCCGAAATCTTGCCGGTCATGTGATAATCACGCGCAAATGCGGTGGTCATCAGGTTCTCCATCCGGTCCTCGACCCACTTGACCGGAACGCCGGTCACGATAGAAGCCACCACCGAGCAAACATAGCCGGGATAGGCCCCAACCTTGTTGCCAAAACCGCCGCCGATGTCGGGCGAAATCACACGGATGTTGTGCTCTTCAATCCCGGAAATCAGGCTGACCACGGTGCGGATCGCGTGCGGTGCCTGAAACGTGCCATGCAACGTCAGCTTGCCGTTGACCTTGTCCATCGACGCCACGCAGCCACAGGTTTCAAGCGGGCACGGGTGTGTGCGGTGGTAGTAAACCGTTTCTTCGGCCACCACATCGGCTTCGTCCAACACCTGTTCGGTGGCGTCTTTCTCGCCCACTTCCCACGTGAAAATATGGTTGGGGTGTTTGCGCGGGCCATGCGCGCCGTCCGGCAGGCTGCCGCCGTCACCAAGCAGATCCTCACGCAGGACCACGTCGGATTCCATCGCAGCAAACGGATCTGTCAGAACCGGAAGTTCTTCGTAATCCACTTCGACCAGCTCCACAGCGTCGGCCGCGATATAGCGGTCTTTGGCGACCACAAAGGCGACTTCCTGTCCTTGAAACAGCACTTTGCCGTCGGCCAGAACCATCTGCTTGTCACCAGCCAGCGTCGGCATCCAGTGCAGCCCCAGCGGCGCCAGATCTTCGGCCGTCAGAACGGCAATCACACCATCCAAAGCCATTGCGGCGCTGCTGTCGATCGATTTGACGCGTGCATGCGCATAGGGCGAGCGCACAAAGTCACCCTGCAACATGCCAGGCAGCTGGATGTCATCGACATAGTTGCCTTTGCCTTGGGTAAAACGGGCATCCTCTACGCGTTTGCGCTTGCAGCCCATGCCGCCCAGCGCATCGGTGCGTTCCTCGCGGGTTAGCTCCTTGTTCATTCTGCCGCCTCCTTGGCTGCATTCATCTCACTCGCCGCAGCAAGGATGGATTTCACGATGTTCTGATACCCGGTGCAGCGGCAGATGTTGCCGGCCATGCCAAACCGAACTTCTTCTTCGGTTGGTGTCGGGTTCTCTTCCAACAGTTTGGACGCGCGGGTGATCATACCCGGCGTGCAAAAACCGCACTGCAAACCGTGGTGCTCTTTGAACGACTCCTGCAGCACGTGCAGGTTATCAGGATTGCCCAGACCTTCGATTGTGGTGATGTCAGCGCCATCGGCTTGGGCGACAAACACGGTGCAAGCTTTCACCGATTTTCCGTTCATCGTCACCGTGCAAGCACCGCAATGCGACGTCTCGCAGCCAATGTGAGGACCCGTTTGACGCAGACGCTCCCGCAATGTGTGGATCAACAGTTCACGCGGCTCGGCCAGAAACTCTTGCTCTTCACCGTTCACGGTCAGTTTAAAGTGTTTTTTGTTCGACATGTTCTCTCTCCTCAGGCTCAGGTCAGGCCCTGTCCCAGGCGTTTTCGATGGCGCGACGCAGGATGACCGACGCTGCATGGCGTTTGAATTCAACCGGGCCACGGTTGTCCTCTGTCGGGTCGATGTCACCCAACATGGCGTCTACAGCGGCTTTCATGGACGCATCATCCAAAGACGACCCGACAAGGGCCGCCCCCGCGTCAGCCGAGTAAACCGGCGTGTCGCTCAGGTTGGTCATCGCAATCGAGGCTGACGCGCATGCGCCGCCCTCTTTGGTGATCAGCACAGCGGCCGCCGCCGTCGCATAATCCCCAATCTTGCGCTTCTGTTTCTCGTAGGCATACCCGGCATTGGGCGCGGCAAATTCGACTGCAGTCAGAACCTCGTCGTCCGCGCGGTCCGTCATGTACGCAGCTTCATAAAAGTCGCGCGCGGCAACCGAGCGTTCGCCATCCGGTCCCACCAAGATGAAAGTAGCATCAAGGCATTGCATCAATCCCGGCATGTCGTTGCCCGGATCGCCATTGGCGACGTTGCCGCCAACCGTGCCCATATAGCGCACCTGCGGATCGGCAATCTGAAGCGACGCCTCGCGCATGATTGGGGCTGCATCTGTCAGGCCGGCGTGGTTGATAATTTCATGCTGGGTCGTCATCGCTCCGATGCGAATGCGTCCCGCATCAATCGAGATGCCGGTCAATCCGGCCACATCCTGCAAGTCGATCAGGTGCGGCACTTCGGCCATGCGCAGCTTCATCATCGGGATAAGGCTGTGCCCCCCCGCCACGACGCGCGCATCATCTCCATGTTCCTCAAGAACGGACAAGACGCCCGCCATATCCTTGGGCCTATAATATTCAAAGGCTGCTGGAATCATTGCCTCTCCTCCCTTAAGCAATTGTTCTCGCTGCCAGGAGGCTGCATCCGCAGCTGGCTTAATTCTTTAGATAGCAACTTGTTATCGCGCATTTTGCACGAAATGCGCCTCAACCCACACGAATTGCGCCTGCGCGGCTGGCCTTACTCACCCAAAGGCGGTCTGCGCCTCTTTGAGGTTGGAGCGACTGACCGGCACCGGTGGCAAATCACCTTCGCCAAAGGTGCATTGCCCTTTGTCTTTGCTGCGCTCAAATCGCACGACCTTCTTCGGGTTCACGAGATAGCTGCGGTGCACCCGCAAAAACCCACATGGCACCAGCCGTTTGACCGCTTCGGTGATCGGCCAAACACAGAAGTATTTGTCCGTCTTCGTGTAAACTTGGGTGTAGTGCCCATCGGCGCGCACGAACACCACATCTGTCGCCGCGATAAAAACCTTGCCGCCGTCTCGTTCACAGGGAATGCGCGCCATCGCAGGCTCCGAGGGGGCTGGGTCGGACGGCGACAGCTCCGACACATCCGCTTGCGCTGGAACAAGATAGGTCGTCCCAACCCATAAAAAGGCGCCAAATATCACGAAGCTCGACAGGATCACGCCCACGGCCATGACCTCATTATTGATCATCGGGCCAAACTCGCGAATATTGTCGAGCGCCACAAAATTTGTCCCTTGCATGGCCAGAAAGTGTACCGAAAATACAGCCACACCGAAACATAGGGTTCCAATCACGATGGTCCGGTTGGACCGCACGCCATAGGCAACCCCGATCGCCAGAATGCAAAGCGCAATAGCCAAAACCGAAGACCCGATCACACCGGACACGGTATAAATAGGGCGACACACCTGCATGCCTGCCATGCCGACATAGTGCATGGTCAGAATGCCTGCGCCGACAATCGCCCCCGCCGCCGCTATGGTGATCGGTGTGCGCTGCACGAAATGCAGCAACACCAACGCAAGCGCCACCATCAAGATTGCGATCAGAGCAGACGCCAGAGTGATGGCGGCGTCATAGTAGAACAAGATCGGCAGTTTCAGACCCAGCATCGCCACAAAGTGCATCGACCAAATCCCGCCGCCCAACGCGACGGCCCCTAGCGCGATGGCCAACTTACGCTGTGGCACCGACTTTTCTGAAAGGTCCCGCGTCAATGAAAGGCCGGTGGCGCCTGCGACAAGCGCTACGACAAAAGAAACGGCCACAAGCCACGGGTTATGTCCGAAGTCCAAGAATTCCATAGCGCGGACAATGCAGCAGCGGATTGCATTATTCAATCATGGCTTGCACACTTTATGTGCCAAGAGGTGGAACCTTGCACAATCCTTAGCCCAACCACGCTTCATAGTCGCTTACCAACAAATGTGTGGGCGCAACATCTTCTTCGATTTCGGCAAACCGGCCGATGGGCGCGCGAAAAATATTGTCGGTCCTGTCGTCGTTCACAGTGGACACTTCCCCAATCAACACGTCGCCCCCCTCGCCCCAGAACGCGTGCCAGTCGCCGGGCATCAGGGTCACGCTCTCTCCAGGGGCAAACTGCAATTTCTCCCCTGGCGCAAAGGCTTTCTTGATCCCGTCGCACATCACAACGCCACCACGGTCCTCCGCGAAATCCCCCGCGTCATCGCTGCCATAAAGTTCCACCACCAACGTCGCCCCGCCTCGGTTTATAATGTCTTCGGCTTTGATGACATGGGTGTGCATCGGGCTCAGCTGGTCCTGACGAGAGATCAACAATTTTTCGGCATAGCACATGCCGCCTCCGCGTTGCAGATCGGCCAACATGCCGTTGCGCAGCGTGAATAAAAACAGGCCCATTTCGTCAAACCGCCCATCGCCATAGTCGGTAATATCCCAACCGCATTGCGCCTCGATCACGTGACGCGCCGCGTCTTTGTGGGTAACGAATTCATCCGGGCTCCACTTGGCAAACGGCGGCAAGACAAAGCCATAGTGACGGATCATCTCATCCGCCTCTGACATGATTTCATTGATGCGGGAACGTTTCATCGGGCTGTCTCCTGTGTCGGTTGTTTGTCTACCAGCCTCCTTCCTCCCTGTCAGTGACAACAAACAGATCTCGGCAAAATCCTTGCCATCAAGTGCGTATCTCATTGCAACGGTTTGCCAGTTGCGCGACAAATGAACGAACGTTCAATGGAGCCCGCAATGTCAGACGCCATCTTCACCGCCCGCATTGACGCCCTGCGCACACGCATGGCCGAGACCAACACCGATCTCGTGGCGCTTGGCCCGTCGACCCACATGGGATGGCTCTCTGGCGTCAACCCGCACGGCGACGAACGTCCGGTTATGCTCTTGGTGAGCCGTGACAAAGCCGGCTTCCTCATGCCGTCGCTCAACGCGGACAGCGCTGCCCAAATGACCGACCTGCCGTTCTTCACTTGGCGCGATGACGAGGGTCCAGCCGAAGCTTTGACGGATTTGTTGGCACACTTGGAAATCGATGTGCTCACCGATCCCTCCATCGTCATCGACGAAACCATGCGCGCCGATTTTGCGTTCCGGCTCACCGACGCGGTGCCGACGCAATACCGACGCTTTACCGACGACACGGTTGGCCTGCTGCGAAGCCGCAAAGACGCCAGCGAAAAAGCCGCCATCAAGGCAGCACATCTGTTAAACGACGACGCCGTCCGGATTGCCTTTGACAGCCTGCGTGAAGGCATGACCGAGCGCGACCTTCAGGACATCATCCGAGCCCACTACAAGGCAAATGGCGCCACGCCGGAATTCACCATCATCGGGTTTGGTGCGAACGGCGCTTTCCCGCATCACCACACCGGTGACACTCGGCTGGAACGTGACATGGCCGTGTTGATTGACACCGGCTGCCGCCTTGATGGGTACCCATCCGACATGACCCGATGCGGTTTCTTCGGCGCGCCAAATGATGAATATCAAAAGGTTTTTGAGACCGTAGAACGGGCCGTTCAGGCCGCAGTGGCCGCCGCCAAACCCGGTGCTATGGCGCGCGACGTCGACGCTGCTGCGCGCGATGTAATCACAACCGCTGGTTATGGCGATCTCTTCCTGCACCGCACGGGCCATGGCCTGGGTGTCGATGTGCACGAACCGCCCTACATCACTGCGACATCTGATGTTGTGCTAGAGGCCGGCAACGTCTTTTCCATCGAGCCGGGGATCTATGTGGCGGGTCATTTCGGTGTGCGGCTCGAAGAAATCATGGTCCTGACAGAAACAGGCAACGAAATCTTTTCCGAATTGTCTCGCGCGATGGCGATCCGCCCCGCGTAAAAGCCTCGCGGCGGCACACCGGATACTCGGTATTTATCAGTCAGCGAAATTAGCCGACAGCTTTGACCGCTGGCGGCAACAACACTCGGTGCTCCGCCCACTCCGTCTCCAAAAGCCATGAGATCTGATCTGCCGGGATCGGCTTTTCAAAATAGAAACCTTGGCCAAGCGAGCACGACGACCCTTGAAGGTAGGCAAGATCATCGCTCGTTTCGATGCCTTCGGCGGTCACATCCAGGTCCAGCCCCTTTGCCAGAGACAGAATCCCTGAAACGATCTGTTGGTTCTGCTGATGGGTGGAAATGTCCGTCACGAAACTGCGATCGATCTTAATGCGGTCAAACGGCAAACTGCGCAGACATGACAGGCTTGAGTAACCGGTGCCAAAATCATCCAGAGCAATCTGAATGCCCAACGCTTTGAACGCCTCGATCTTCGGGCGGGCAACATTCACATCGTCAATGACCGAGCTTTCTGTGATTTCGATGGTCAACCGCTCGGGTTGGAACCCCGTTTCATTCAGGACGTTCTTGGTGCTTTCCACCAACGCAGCGTCTCGGAACTGGATCGGCGATACGTTGAACGAAATCGACAGCGCCTCCGGCCAATTCGCCGCGTCCACACAGGCTTGACGCAGGAGGCTCACGCCCAACTTACCGATCAGACCGTTGTCTTCGGCGATCGAGATAAATGTAAAGGGCGGGATATTGCCCCGGGTCGGGTGGATCCAACGCGCCAAGACTTCAAACCCGACAAGCTCCCCTGTCCCGATATTCACAATGGGTTGGTAAAACGGAGTGATGATGTCGTTCTGGACCGCCGACTTCAACTCGGTCGCGATTTCAGCCCGCTCCAACGCTTGTTGGTCCGCGTCGCAATCATACCACGCGAAACAGCCGCGACCACTGAACTTCACCTGATAGAGAGCGTGGTCTGCCCGGCGCATCATTTCTGACAAGCCAAGCGCGCTGTCCCATTGCACCAAACCGATGCTGGCGCCAACAAGAATGCTTAGCCCGTCAAACGGGACAGGTTCTGCAACGTTCCAAAGAATGCGGCGCGCCGCACGCTCGACATCCGCTGCGTTCATTTCCGGCGCGAACAAGATTACAAATTCATCACCGCCCAACCGCGCAACGTGTCCGCCATGTCCGACCTCTTCGCGCAACCGATCAGCCACCGTACAAAGCGCAAAATCTCCCGCCGCGTGTCCGTGCACATCATTCACTGGCTTAAACCGATCCAGATCGACCAAACCGACAAACTGCGCGGCGTCCGAAGCCACGCCGGCAAATGAGGCCTGTTCGAGTATCTCGTAAAAGGCGCGGCGGTTGATCAGACCGGTCAGCGGGTCGTGACGAGCGTTTTGTTCAGCCCGCTCACGCTCCGATTCCCGAACCTCGGAAATCCGTTTCAGCTTGCGAGACTTGTACCAAACCGACGCACCAAGCGCGATCGTCAGATTGATGACCAAAAGCGCGATTTCATCAATCTCCCAGCTTTCATGGGTGCGGCTGAATTCATAAAAGACTTCGAAAGCCTCCAATTTCGTCAGAATTGGCCACGTCACCAACGCGCTCAAAAAAAACAGCGCAGTTGGAGATTTCAATCGTTTGCGCCAGATTGCTTTTTGTTCTGAGGACAACACGCACAGGCTCCCAAGTTACCTTGCCAGCCTTATGAAGTCGCCTGACAACCCTAATCTTTGGTAAATTCTGTGTCTTGGCGCGGCGGCAAAATGATAAAAATGGACAAAAGTCCGTCGCGTTGCCACTTTGCCCAGACTTAACCCCTAATGCGACCTCATCATCCGCCCTCAGGCCGCAGCCGCCTTGCGCCCCGCCCAAGCGTATCAAAGGGTCCAAAAAACTGCACCATGCCGAACCGAGCAAAAGCGCTTGCACGCTCAGAGCAAACCAAATACTAAACTGATATGCTAGTCGACCAGACACCTCTGTCCCCTCTGCCACAGGCCACAGCGATGTCTGTCACCGATCAGGTGTTTGACCGCCTGCACACGGCCATTATTGCCTTGGAACTCCCCCCGGGAAGCAAAGTGTCGGAGGCGGATCTCGCCAACCGGTTCGACGTCTCACGCCAACCAGTGAGGGATGCGTTTTTCCGCCTGTCCCAGCAGGGGTTTCTCCTTATTCGGCCTCAGCGGGCCACGCTTGTGACCAAGATCTCGGTGTCCGCGGTTGCGCGCGCGGCCTTTGTCCGCTCCGCACTTGAAACCGCTTGCTTGGCGGACAGCATCCCGCGCCGAACCAACGCTGATCTCGCCGCGTTGGACGCCCTGATTGAGCAACAACACGAAGCGATGCAAAAAGCCGACGGCGTTCGGTTTTACGAACTGGACGAAACCTTTCACCAACTGCTGTGCGCCATCTCCGGACACGACGACATCTGGCCACTGGTCAGTGCGCAGAAAAGCCATATGGACCGCGCCCGACGGCTGTCGCTCCCCGACAACGGGCCTGTGGCTTTTCAGGAACATTGTGAAATTGTCACCGCGCTGCGCCAGCAAGACCTTGGCAGTGCGCAGGCCAAATTGGATGCCCATCTGCACAGCCTGTTTCCCCTGATGGACGGAATACGCGCCAAAAACCCGGAATTTTTTGAGGACAACACCTGATGCGCAACAAACTATTGGCTATCGGTGAATGCATGGTTGAAATGGCTCCCACCGAAAGCGGGTTGTTCAAAATGGGCTATGCCGGCGACACCTTTAACACCGCTTGGTATGCCCGCGGCCTCGCCGATCCGAACCTCGACATCGCCTTTATGACCGCCGTTGGTGATGACGCCGCCTCCGACCGGTTGGTCGACTTTGTTACCCAGAGTGGCATCACTCCTGAAATCCGTCGCATCGCTGACGCCTCCGTCGGTCTCTATCTGATTGCCACCCAAAACGGCGAACGCTCTTTTTCTTACTGGCGATCCGCCGCGGCCGCGCGCCAGCTTGCACAAGACCTCACCGATCTGCCTGTCTCAGGCGCCGGTGACATCGTGTTTTTCAGTGGCATCACGATGGCGGTCTTACAGGGCCACGGGCGACAGAAATTGCTCGCCGCCGTGGCCAGAGCCAAAGCCAAGGGCGCCCAAGTCGCCTTTGATCCCAATCTACGCCCCTGCCTTTGGGAGGACGCCGACACCATGCGCCATTGGGTCACCGAGGCCGCGCGTCACGCCGATTTGGTGCTGCCCTCCCACGAAGATGAGGCCTCTTGGTTTTCCGACGCGTCCCCAACGGCCACCGCCCGCAGATATCTTGATTTGGGTTGCGACCTCGCCATCGTCAAAGATGGCCCCGGCCCTGTCCAAATCGCGCACGCCACCGGCGAAACGCAAACCGTTGCGCCACATCCCATCGCCACGTTGGTAGACACCACCGCCGCCGGAGACGCCTTCAACGCGGCGGTGTTGGTCGCGTTGATGTCCGGCAAATCCGAAAGCGTCGCGGTCCAAGCCGGTTGCGACCTGTCTGCCCAAGTCATCCAAGAACCAGGCGCATTGGTCGAAGTATAATTTTCTCTCCGACGCGCCAAACAACGCAAGCCGATCAGATGCCAAGAAACCTATCGGTCACATCCGCGGACAGCTCGGCAAATGCCCCATTCCACACGGACGTGCCTTTTTCGAGAATGACCGCAGTATCCGCAACACCACGCAATTCCTGCAACGACTTGTCCACAACAACAATTGCCAGACCTGTTTGCGCTTTCAGCTTTGAGATCGCCTGCCAGATTTCCTGACGCACAACCGGCGCCAGCCCTTCTGTGGCCTCATCCAGCAGCAACAGCTTTGGATTGGTCATCAACGCGCGCCCGATTGCCAGCATTTGCTGCTCGCCACCTGACAGTGTTCCTGCCGCCTGCCCCCGCCGCTCCAACAGGCGTGGAAACAGCTCTGCCACTGCGGCGAAATCCCATGCCCCTTTGCGCGCCGCGGCAATCAGGTTCTCGTATACCGTCAGGTCCGAAAAACACCGTCGCCCTTCCGGCACCAAACCGACGCCCATGCGGGCCACCTTATGCGACGGCGACCGAGCAACATCATTCCCCGCAAACATCACAGTGCCGCCGCGATGTTGCAGCATCCGGCAAATGACCTTGATCGTGGTCGACTTGCCCATGCCATTGCGCCCCATCAGGGCGACAACTTCCCCTTCAGCGACTGAAAAATTCACGTCAAAAAGCGCCTGTGACGGGCCATAGAACGCAGACACCTGATTAAGAGACAAAAGGCTCATTCCGCCACTTCCCCCAGATACGCTTGCCGCACCGCTGGATTGCCGCGGATTTCGTCCACTGTGCCTGTTGCAATAATTTCCCCATAGACCAGCACGCTGATCCGGTCCGCCAAGGCAAACACCGCATCCATGTCATGCTCAATCAGCAAAATTGGGGCCTGATGGCGCAATTGGTCCAAGAACCCCTGCAACTGCTGAGACCCTTCCGCCCCCAATCCGGCCATCGGCTCATCCATAAGGAACGCCTTAGGGTCCAGCGTCAGCGCCACCGCGACCTCCAATTGACGCCGCTGACCATGCGACAAATCCGACGTTCGAAAGGCTCTGACGTCCTGAAGCCCCACCTGTACCAGCGCCTTTTCGGCAACCTTAAGCAACTGTTGGTCTTTCATCACACGGTTGAAAAACCGAAACACGTCGCCGCGTCGCCCAAGCGCCCCCAGCACCACATTTTGCAAAACCGAGTACTCCATCGCCAGCGACGAAATCTGGAATGTGCGTGCCATGCCCTTGCGCGCCCGCGCGGCTGTGGTCAGCGCACTGACATCTTGCCCGCCAAACTGCACCGAACCGGCATCAGGGCGCAAAGCGCCACTGATCAGCTGCACCAAAGTCGATTTTCCTGCGCCGTTCGGGCCAATCAAGGCATGAATTTCACCCGCACGCAGGTCCAGATCAACGTCTCGGGTTGCCACCAATCCGCCAAAGCTTTTGGTCAGGCCGCGCACCTTGAGGATGGGGTCAGTCATGCGCCACCTCCCGCCCGGCAAGCAGTCCAAAAATGCCGCCCCGTGCAAACAGCACGACACCCAGCAAAATGGCCCCCAAGTACACGTGCCAATAAGGGCTGAGACCCCCAAGCGTGTGCTCCAGAAGAATAAACAAAGCCGCCCCGGCCACCGGACCGTAAACCCGTCCCACGCCACCGAGGATGACAAACACCATGATCTCGCCAGAGGTCTGCCAACTCAGCATCGATGGGCTGACAAAGCGATTCAAATCGGCAAACAACGCCCCGGCCAAACCGGTGATCGCGCCCGATATCGCAAAGGCCGTGAGGTATAGTCGATACGGCACCTGCCCAACCGCCTGCAAGCGTTCTTCGTTTTGCCGCGCCGCCCGCAATGCCAGACCGAAAGACGCGTTGGCCATACGGTGCACGCCCCACAGAACGAGCAGCAACAGACCGTAACAAATCGCGAAAAACTGGATCGGATCCATCGTGTTCAACCCCGGAAACGAATTGCGCACATAGATCGACAACCCGTCCTCGCCCCCGTAGGCCGACCAACTGATGGTGAAATAGAAAAACATCTGCCCAAAAGCTAAGGTGATCATGATGAAATACACACCCGACGTGCGCAGGCTGAGCGCGCCAATCGCCAAAGCAGCAAGACCGCTCGCCACTATGGCCACAGGCCAAATCACCAGCATCGATTTCGTGCCCTCAATCACAAACGGCCAGTCCATCAACGGCGTATAGGTCTGTGCATGATAGGCCAGAATGCCCATCGCATATCCGCCCAACCCAAAAAACGCAGCATGCCCAAAGCTCACCAGACCGCCAAACCCAAGCGCCAGATTAAGCCCCACGCCCGCAATTGCGAAAATCACGGCGCGCGTGGTCAGCGTGATGATAAATGGCTCATCCAATGCCCATGCCGCCAACGGTACAGCCAGCAAAAGCCCCATCAAGACGACGTTCAAACAGCTTTCCCGCGTCATGTCATGCGCCCCCAAACAGGCCCTTGGGCCGCACCAAAAGAACACCCGCCATCAGGATGTAGATGGACATCGAGGCCAGAGAGGATCCCACCGACGTGGCCGCCGCCGGAGACAGGAAAAGCGCAAAAGCCTTGGGCAAAAGAAAGCCGCCAAGCGTGTCGGTGAGGCCAACCAGAATGGCCCCGACCAAGGCCCCTTGCACCGACCCGATCCCACCAATCACGATCACAACAAAAGCAAGAATAAGAACCGGCTCGCCCATGCCGACCTGCACCGATTGGATCGCGCCAATCAACGCGCCCGCCAGTCCGGCAAGCGCTGCCCCCAATGCAAACACAAGCGTATATAGCCGCGAAATATCGACCCCTAGCGCGGCAATCATCTCGCGGTCGTTTTCGCCAGCACGAATGCGAATGCCAACCCGCGTCTTGGCAATCATCCAGAACAGCCCAGCCGCCACAGCTAACCCCACACCGATCAACGCCAATCTGTAGCGCGAATATTCAATGCCAAATGGCAGCGACACCGTGCCGGACAAAGCTTCGGGTCGGTCCAAAAAAAGCGGAAAAGAGCCAAACGCCCAACGCGTGCCCTCAGAAAAAATCAGGATCAGCGCAAAGGTCGCTAGCACCTGATCAAGATGGTCCCGATCATAAAGGCGGCGGATAATTGTGGCCTCGATCAATACTCCGGCCAACGCGGCGGCTGCCAAACTGGCGATCAACGCCAAAACGAACGACCCTGTCGCTGCGGCCACCGCGGCGGCGGCAAACGCACCAACCATATAAAGCGAGCCATGCGCGAGGTTGATCAGCCCCATGACCCCGAATATCAGCGTCAGCCCCGCAGCCATTAAAAACAGCATCACGCCGAATTGCAGCCCGTTCAGCGCCTGCTCCACAAGTAAGATCCAGGACATGTCTTCCCCAAGAAAGTGCCCGCCCCGATACCCCGGGGCGGGCCAAAAGTCACTTACATCTTACAATCAGCCGCATAGGCATCACCACGATCTTCCAGACCTACGGAGATGATCTTGTTGGTAAAGACATCGCCTTCCTGAATGACTTCGCGCACATAAATGTCCTGAATCGGGTGATTGTTAGGACCAAAGGCAAAATCCCCCCGCGTGGAGGCAAAATCAGCTGTCTGAAGGGCTGCGCGGAATGCGTCCTGATCCGCAACATCCGCCTTGTCCATCGCGGAAATCAACAGGTTCGCAGTATCAAACCCTTGGCTGGCATAGAGCGACGGCAGACGTCCGTATTTGGCAGCAAAGCTTTCCACAAAGGCGGCGTTGGTTGCGTTGTCGATATCCTTGGACCATTGCGACGTGTTGCGCACACCCAAAGCCGCCGCACCAACCGCCTGCAGGATGCCCTGATCAAAGCTGAAAGCTGGCCCAACGACAGGCAGGTCCACACCGCTGTCGGCATATTGTTTGAGGAAGGAAATCCCCATGCCGCCCGGCAGGAAGAAATAGACGCTGTCAGCTCCGGACGCGCGGATCTGCGCAATCTCGCTGGCATAGTCTGTCTGCCCAAGCTTGGTATAAAGCTCCCCCGCCAGCGCACCTTCGTAGAACCGCTTATATCCGGTCAAAGCGTCCTTACCCGCCGGATAATTTGGCGCCAGAATGAAGGAATTGCCAAGCCCAGCCGTATTGGCATAGGCGCCTGCAGCTTCGTGCAGGTTGTCGTTCTGCCATGCCACGTTGAAATAGTTTTTGTGGCAGCCCTTACCGGCCAAGGCCGACGGGCCCGCGTTTGGCGAGAGGTAAAATTTGTTCTGCGCCACGGTTGCGGGCACCACGGCCATCGCAAGATTGGACCAGATGATCCCGGTCAGCACATCAACCTTCTCGGATTGAATCATCTTATCGGCCAGCTGAACCGCCACGTCCGGCTTGCGCTGATCATCCTCGATGACAACTTCCAGATCGCTGCGACCGGCCTGCTCGACCGCCAGCATAAACCCGTCCCGAACATCAATCCCCAATCCAGCGCCGCCGCCGGACAATGTGGTGATCATGCCGACCTTAACGCCCTCGGCCTGCACCGTTGTCGCAAGCAATGCTGTGCACGCTGCCGTCACAAGTAATTGTTTCAATTTCATAGTTCCCTCCCCTCGAGTGGTTTTGCATAAATTCTGAGATCAATTTTGCGAAGACTGCGGGATCGACCACGTGTCAGGCAAGAGATTTTTGCAATATTTCCAAACTCTTGCTTTTCACGCGGTGCGGATCATAGCTCAGCGAGCTTGCCAGCCAACCCGTCCAGCACCCCAAGGCACGCCTCAAGCTGCGCAACCGCGACAAACTCATTGGCCTTATGGGCCTGCGCTATGTCGCCGGGTCCACAGACGACCACATCCATGCCCATGGATTGGAACAGCCCCGCCTCAGTGCCAAACGGCACCAACTCGGCGCTGTTGGCTCCTGTCAGGTCCATAAGCAAACGCCGCGCCTCATTGCTGTCTTCGGGAACCAGCCCCACAACTTCGCCCACCACCTCGGTGTCAATCTTTGCGTCGGGATAAACCGCGCGCATCAGCGGCAGCAATTCATCCCGGCAGTATGCTTGCAGATGTTGTTTCACAAAATCCGCATCGCTGGTTTGAACCGGCCGCATTTCCCACGCAACTTCGGCTTTCGGCGCGATAACGTTGTGCACGCTACCGCCCTGAAACGCACCGACATTCACGGTGGTCCATGGCGGATCAAACCGGCTGTCCACCGGGGCCATCCCCCTAAGCTGGTCCTTGACCGCCAACAGCCGCGCCACATACCGCACCGCATACTCGACCGCGTTCACACCCAAATCAGGCGCTGATCCATGGCCCTCAAGCCCATGAAACCGGGTCGTATATTCATGACACCCCTTGTGGCCTTCAATGATGCGCATGCTGGTCGGCTCACCGATCAACGCCATCCGAGGTTTCAGCCCGCGCTCCTTTAGAGTTTGCACCAAATGCCCCGCCCCGACGCAGCCGGTTTCTTCGTCGTAGGTAAAGGCAAAGTGCAACGGCCGCTCGGCAACCTGCGCTGCAAATTCCGGCGCCATCGTCACCGCCGCCGCGATGAACCCCTTCATGTCGCAACTGCCGCGCCCATAAAGCCGCGCGTCGCGCTCCTCCATCACAAACGGATCGCTGTGCCAATCCTGATCCGTGACAGGCACCACGTCGGTATGGCCCGACAGGACGATGCCCCCGTCGCGCTCCGGCCCCAGCGTGGCAAACAGGTTGGCTTTCTTCCCGCTGGGATCGATCATCGCCTCCACCTTGGCGCCACAGTCCTCCAAGCGCCCGGCCAGACACGC
Source organism: Shimia sp. SK013 (assembly GCF_001292625.1). Lineage (GTDB taxonomy): Bacteria > Pseudomonadota > Alphaproteobacteria > Rhodobacterales > Rhodobacteraceae > Shimia. The sequence continues at coordinate 338,711 of NZ_LAJH01000012.1, read as the reverse complement.
AATCATCTCCAGATTGCTGTCCGCTGAGACCGTTTCAAAGCCAATCAGCTCAGACAACAGCGCTTTGGTGGCGTCAATCATCGCTCAGCCTTTGACAAACAATTGACGGTCCACATCACACAATGGCTCCGCAGCGCCGTCGGTTCGGATCAGGATGGTTTCGGTGGTCTCAAGCCCCCAACTGTCCATCCACAACGCAGGCATAAAGTGAAACACCATACCCGACTCCAGAACGGTTTCGTCTTCGCTGCGGATCGACGCCGTGCGCTCCCCCCAATCCGGCGGATAGCTCAGCCCAACCGGATAGCCCATGCGGCCTGACCGCTCGATACCATGTTTGGCAAGCACATGCATAAACGCATTGGCAATGTCACAGGTGCGGTTGCCAGCCCGCGCAGCTTCAAGACCCGCTGTAATCCCTTCAAGCTGGGCGGCTTCGGCCCGCCGCATGTCTTCAGATGGGGTGCCAAGGAAAATCGTCCGACACAATGGCGCGTGATAGCGGCGGTAACAGCCTGACAACTCAAAGAACGTCGCCTCACCCGCCTGCATCGGAGTTCCATCCCACGTCAGATGCGCAGCAGTCGCGTCCAATCCCGAAGGCGTCAGCGGCACGATGGCTGGATAGTCGCCCCAGTCCTCGTCCACGCCTGTGATGCCGGCGTGCATGATGTCCGCCACCAGATCGTTTTTACGCACACCTGGCTCGGCGCGCTCCAACGCCGTGCGCATCACCTTGTCCGAAATCCGCGCCGCTTTGCGCACAAAATCAAGCTCTGCGTCGGACTTGATCAGCCGCTGCCAATTCACAAGCGCTGTTGCGTCCACCAATGTTGCGTCGGGCAGCTCAGCACTCAGCACAGCGTGCGCTTTGGCGGAATAATAGTAGTTCTCCATCTCCACACCGATGCGCTGGCGGGCAAATCCACGCGCACTCAGATGCTGCGCCAGATCCTGCATCGGATGCACCTCGGTGGACTGCACATAATGGTCGCCATAGCCAAGGATGTGATCGTGATCCATCCAACACGTGCGACGCCCGCCCATCATGTCCATGTACCGCCCCCACCAGATCGGCGGTCCATCCATTGTGACGATCACCCCCTGATGCACGTAAAACGACCACCCATCATAGCCGGTAAGCCAAGCCTGATTGGAGGGATCCGTGACAAACAGCACATCCAGCCCCGCAGCCGCCATCGCGACGCGGGTTTTGGCCAAGCGGCGTTCATATTCCGCAATGCTGAACGGGGCTTTTGACTGGGTCATCGTGTGGCTCCTTTCGAAATCATGGCAAAACCGACGTAACAGCACGCACTGTCGCGGCAACAACTTGGTCGGCCTCTGCGCGGGTCAGACAAAACGGCGGCGCGAACCCGAGGATGTCACCCTGCGGCATGGCGCGGGCAATCACACTGTCCTGCTCCAAAAGTTTGGCGGCAATCTGCGGCCCAATCTTGTCGCCCGCATCAAAGAACGTGCGGCTGTCCTTGTCGGCCACAAACTCGATTGCGCACAGCATACCTTCGCCACGTATTTCACCGACATTTGCATGATCCGCCAACGCAGCAGACATGCTGGCATTCAGATAGGCTCCGGTGCTGCCCGCGTTCTCAATCAGATTGAGACTGTCGATCAGCTGCAAATTCGCCACGCCTGCCGCCGCACCAATTGGATGCGCGGAATAAGTCCAACCGTGGCCAATCGGTCCGTTCTCATCGGTGCCCTGCTCCAACACCGCCCAGATTTTGTCAGATACAATCGAACCCGACAGTGGTGCATAAGCAGAGGTCAGCCCTTTGGCGATGGTGATCAGATCGGGCTTCATGCCGTAATGTTCTGATCCAAACATGCTGCCAAGTCGGCCAAAACCTGTGACAACTTCGTCAGCCACCAACAGAATATCGTGTTTGTCCAAAACCGCTTGAATGGCAGGCCAGTAGCCCTCTGGTGGCGGAACAATACCACCTGTGCCAAGCACCGGCTCGCCAATAAAGGCCGCAATGGTGTCGGCCCCTTCCCGTGCAATCATCTCCTCCAGCGAGGCCACGCATTGCGCCACAAACTGTGCCTCGCTTTGGCTTTGATCCTTGCGCCGGAAATAATACGGCGCGTCGGTGTGCAAAACCTGCGCCAACGGCAGATCGAACTTGTTGTGAAACAACTCCAATCCGGTCAGCGAGCCGGTCATCAGGCCGGACCCGTGGTACCCACGCCAGCGCGAGATGATTTTCTTCTTCTGTGGACGACCAAGAATGTTGTTATAGTACCAAATCAGCTTGACGTTGGTCTCGTTGGCATCCGAACCCGACAGGCCAAAATAGACTTTGGACATGTGATCAGGTGCGCGGTCCAGCACCATTTTGGCCAGCGTTATTGACGCCTCGGTGCCATGCCCGACATAGGAATGATAATACGCCAACTCCTTGGCCTGCTCGGCAATCGCTTCGGCGATTTCGGGTCGCCCGTAACCAACGTTGACACAATACAGCCCGGCAAACGCGTCCAGCATCCGCGCCCCACTCCGGTCCTCGATGTGGCATCCGTCACCGCCGGTCACAACACGTTGCGGCAGGTTCCCTCGCGCGAACTCTGCAAGATGTGTGGACGGATGGAAAAACGACTCGCGGTCCCACTGTTCCAGTTTATCGTTGTGTAGCATGGTTAATCCTTTCGACGATGGCGGCGCGCCGCCTGAGTGTTGAAAAGGAGCCATTTGCGCACGTGGGGCAGCAACACCCTCACTTTGAGCAGACAGGCTCCGCTCACCCGGACAGCAGCGCGCAATGCCTTTATTGTCGGGATTGACCAATCTTCAGCACAACCAAAGCATATAGATCAACAGGAAATTCCTGAGTATTGCATTTATCCGCGTGGCGGCGCTTCGCACCTTGGAAAATGCCCCAAAGTTCAGCGTCAGATACCCGCGCCGCGCCCAACGCCTCTCACGCCTGAAGCCGTGGCAACATCACCGAAAGGCTCGCGCCTTTCTCAACACGATTGATTGTTACAGTCCCGCCGTGCTGTTCGGCGACCGAGGACACAATCGCCAACCCAAGGCCGCTACCTTCTGACGGTTCAATCTGGGAAAACCGCCCAAAGGCCGTCGCCGCTTCTTCCGGCACAAGGCCCTTTCCGTCGTCGGACACTGTTATGTCCACGCTGTCCTTATTGGAGGACACTGCCACCGAAATGCTGCTTAAGGTCTCGCCGCCGTGCTTAAGCGCATTGTCCACAAGGTTCTTGACCGCCTCGCTGACAAACAGCGGATCACAAGAAACCGCCATAGGCCTATCTGGCAGATCAACCACAAAATCGATGTCCGCTGACAACACCGCCGGCCCCACGTCCGAACACACCTGACGCATCAACGCCGTCAAATCTACCTCTCGGAAATGGCCCGACCCAAGCGGCTGGCGTAATCGGTCCAACGACAAGAGTTGCTCCGTCACCCGTGCCGAGGCACGCGCCGCAGATATCAGCTCCTCCGTGCGCCGTTCACGCTCCTGCTCGCTTGGCGCATTGCGCAGGCTTTCGGCCATGGACTGCACCGCTGCCGCCGGATTGCGCAGCTGATGCGCCGCGTCCGAAATAAACGTCTGATGCGCATTCATGCTGGCATCCACCTTGGAAAAAAGACGGTTCAGAGTGCGCACAATGCCACGCGCCTCCATCGGCACCGCTCGTTTGATCCGGCTAAGGTCGTCTGGAGAACGCACAGCGATAGCCTCCTCCAAATTCAAAAGTGGGCGCAAACCAATCGCCACCCCAAACCAAACCACAAGCGCCACCGTCGCCACCAGCGCGCCAATCAGTGCGGCGGCCCGAAACGCCAAATCCACCGCAATCCGGTTGCGGTCGCTCAATCGCTGCCAGACAGTCACCGTTGTGTCACCGGTCAAAGTGTCAACCGTCACTTGCTCTGTGACTTTCATGACCCGCACACCTTCGCCGCGGTAAACCGCCTCAAACACGTTCGGCTTGTTCCGCTCCATCTGAAGGGCCGTCAGGCTGGTCGGTGGATAAGCGTAGCCCGTGACGTAACTGCCGCCGGGTCCGGTGGCGTGATAAAACACCTCCCCACCCGCGACATCGCGGATCAAACTCCGAGTGGTGGGTGACAAAGCGTCTCCGCCCGACACCGCCACATCCCGTGAAATCGCCAACGCCGTTGACAACAAAGAGCGATCAAACAGCTCTTGCGCGGTTTGCTGTGCAACCGTGAACCGCCAAAACCCCAACAGGATCGCCATCGCGATCAACGGCGTCAGGATCACAACAAACAACCGCAGCCGCAGCGACGCCCGCCGCATCAGTCCGTGACCTCAAGCATATATCCCAGCCCCCGCGCGGTTTTGATCCTGACACCGTGGTCCGCCAACCTCTTGCGCAGCCGCGACACATGCGGCTCGATCGCGTTGTCGCCAACATCCGCGCCAACCCCGTAAACAAAATCAATCAGATGCGTTTTGGACACGATCCGCCCTCGCCGCTCCACAAGACACTCCAGGACCGCAAGTTCCCTGCGGGGGATCTCAAGCGTTTGTCCAGCAGCCAAAACCTGTCGGTTGCTGCGGTCAAACGTCAGATTTCCGAGCGTTTCCTGCGCGCCATAGTCCAAATCTTTGCGGCGCGACAAGGCCCTGATACGGGCGTCTAACTCGTCCATTTCAAAGGGTTTAACAAGGTAGTCGTCCGCCCCCTTGTCCAGCCCTGCAACGCGGTCGGCGGTCTCGGCGCGTGCAGTTAACAAAATCACTGGCGTGCCATCCGCACGGGCGCGCATCGCTTGCAGAATGTCCAGTCCTGACCGGCCGGGCAGGTTGATATCAAGCACCACCAAATCCGCGCCTTCCTGTGTCAGAAAGCGGTCCGCCTCGTCACCGTCATGCAAGACATCAACTGCATGGCCGTGGTCGCGCATCCTATAGGCAATGGCATTGGCCAAGGCCGTGTTGTCTTCGATAATGGCGATACGCATTTTGGCTCCGCAAGCTTGGCGCAAGGTTGGCCTTCCATGATCGGCAGATCGAAGGGGGAATCAATCCCCGAAATTTCGAACAATCATGGTGACGCTGGAGACGTTGTCGTGCTTGTCTGGTCTACAGGGAGGAACCAATGACCATTTCAACCTTTACGCGCCGTGCCGTTGTCGGCCTGCTCGCGGCCGCTGGCCTTGCGGCTCCGGCCACCGCCGAAGTCGACTTTTCCGGCAAAACCATTGAATGGGTCATCCCTTTCTCTGAAACCGGCGGCTCGGCAAAATGGGCCAACTTCTTTGCGCCTCTGCTGTCCGAAGCCCTGCCCGGCGCTCCGACTGTGGTCGTGAAATTCATGCCCGGCGCTGGATCGACCAAAGGCGCCAACTGGTTCCAGAAGGAAAAGCATGACGACGGCACATTGCTGTTCGGCACATCCGGCTCAACGCAGTTCCCTTATCTTCTGGGCGACCCGCGCGTGCGTTATGAATACAACGACTGGACCCCGGTTATGGCATCCGGCACCGGTGGCGTGGCCTATCTGAACGCCGAAGATGGCACCAAATTTGACGGCTCGGCCAATATGCTCAAGGACGTGGATTTCATCTACGGCTCGCAGGGCGCAACCCGCCTTGACCTCGTGCCTCTGCTGGCATGGCAAATGCTGGGCATGAACGTTGAACCTGTGTTTGGCATCAAAGGCCGTGGTGATGGCCGTTTGATGTTTGAGCGCGGCGAAGCCAACATCGACTACCAAACGTCTTCGGGCTACCTTAAAGGCTCCGCCGAAATGGTTGCTGACGGCAACGCGGTGGCGATGATGACATGGGGATCTCTGGACGGCGATGGCAACATCGTGCGCGACCCGACCTTCCCTGATATCGCAACCTTCAAAGAAGTCTGCGAAGCCACCGACGGTTGTGAAACCTCGGGCGAACAGTGGGACGCATGGAAAGCCTTCTTTGTGGCGGGCTTCCCCGTGCAAAAACTGGCCTTCCTGCCCGCAGGCACACCACAAGACGTTGTCGACACCTACACCGCTGCCTTTGAGGCTGTTGTGGCCCGCGCCGACTTCGCTGAGATCTCCTCCAAGCGCGTCGGCAAATACTCGGTCTTCACCGGTGCAGGCGCACAGGCTGCACTTGGCACCGCGACCAACGTGCCAGACTCGGCGAAGGCCTACGTCATCAACTGGCTCAAAGAGTCCTACGGCGTCGAGCTGAAGTAAGCGCGACACCACAGGGACGGCCTCACCCCTCTGAGGTCGTCCCACCTTCCCATTTTTCGAACAAGAAAGGCGGCCCCCATGGAGGCTTTCGCCACAGCCCTTCCTGCACTTTCAGATGCGTGGGCTCTGATTCTGCAACCTGTCGTTCTTGGCTACTTGGTGCTCGGTGTCGTCATGGGCCTCGCGGTCGGTGTCTTTCCCGGTCTTGGCGGCATCGCCGGTCTTTCCCTGCTTTTGCCCTTCATGTTTGGCATGGATCCCATTCTTGGCCTCGCGCTGATGATCGGCATGGTCGCGGTGGTGCCCACCTCCGACACCTTTGCCTCGGTTCTGATGGGTATACCCGGCTCGTCGGCCTCACAGGCCACGGTGCTTGACGGTTTTCCCATGGCGAAAAAAGGTGAAGCCGCGCGCGCCCTGTCCGCCGCCTTTGCCAGCTCGCTGTTTGGCGGGCTTGTTGGCGCAACTTTCCTAACCGTCTTTATTCTCGTGGCCCGCCCCATTGTGCTGGCTTTCGGGCTACCCGAGATGCTGATGATCACCATTCTCGGCCTTTCCATGGTTGCCGTGCTCGCCGGGCGCTACGCCCTTAAAGGCCTCGCAGCCGCCGGCCTAGGCCTGATGATCGGCACGATTGGCGAGGCCGACGCAGGTGGCTCCCTGCGGATGTCTTCTTATGATCTGCCTTACCTCACGGACGGGCTGAAACTGGTGATCGTCGGCCTCGGCATCTTTGCCATTCCGGAAATCGTATCCCTGTTGCGTCAGGACCGCTCGATTGCCAAAGGCGCGCAACTCGGCGGCGGCTGGGTTGACGGCGTGCGCGACTGGTTCGCCAACATCTGGCTGTCGGTGCGCTGCTCCATTATCGGCGTTGTCGTCGGTGTGATCCCCGGCCTTGGTGGCTCGGTCGTTGACTGGATCGCATATGGCCACGCGGTGCAAACCACCAAAGACAAATCCAACTTCGGCAAAGGCGAAGTGCGCGGCGTGATCGGCCCTGAAAGCTCCAACAACGCCAAAGAAGGCGGAGGGCTCGTTCCCACTCTGCTCTTCGGTATCCCTGGCTCAGGCTCGATGGCGATCTTCATCGGTGCGGTGGCGCTTTTGGGCTCCGGCTCAATCGAAGTCGGCCCCGGCATGCTGAAAAACAACCTCGACATCACCTATTCGATTGTTTGGCTGCTGGCGCTTGCCAACGTGGTTGGCACGGTCCTTTGCATTGCGGCCTCCGGTGGCATCGCCAAGCTGACCACCATCCGCTTCACCTATCTGGCGCCGTTCCTCTTTATGCTGATCAGCTTCGCCGCCTTCCAGTCTGGTCAAAACTTCGAAGACCTTCTGGCGCTGTTTGTGATCGGCCTGATCGGCATCTTCCTGCGCCGCTTTGACTGGTCACGTCCCGCTTTCCTGATCGGCTTTGTGTTGTCCAATCCGGTAGAAAAATTCACCAACCAAGCTTTCCAGATCGCGTCTTTCCGCTTCCGCAAAAGCTTTGACCAAGGCATCGAGTATATCTTCTCACCCATCGTGATCGTCCTGATCGTCATCACTGTTGTGTCGGTCTTCTTTGGCATCCGTCAGGCCAAGTCGATCATGGCCGAGGGCGATGTCAAAGCAGGCAGCAAACGCGCGCCGGTTATCTTTCTTCTGGTGATCGCGGGCTACCTTCTGACCGCCTTCATCAACGCCAGCATGATCCCTGACTACAACATGACCGACAAAGTCATCCCGTTGGTGATCGGAGGGTTTGCGCTGCTCTGCTGCCTGATCCTTATGGTGCAAATGATGATGCGCCCCGAAGGCGATCCCATCTTTGCAGACAAAGAAGTCGCCGGAGACGAAGCAGACGCGCCTTACGGCCTGTGGTCTACGCTTGCGTGGTTTGCCAGCCTGATCGCCGGCACATTCTTTGTCGGCTTCATCCTTGCGCTGGTCGGCTTCCTGATCGCCTTCTTCCGCGTTCGCGCCGGTGCCAGCTGGCCACGGACGCTGTTGCTGACGGCTGCAGGCATCGCCTTTATGTGTCTGATGGCGGGGGCGCTCAACCGTGACTTCCCACCCGGCCTGCTGCAGGGAATGGTGGATCTGCCATGGCCACTCAAATGACGCAGACCGGTATCCCATTTGTCTTCATGCGGGGCGGCACCTCGCGCGGCCCTTACTTCAACCGCTCGGATCTGCCAGCGGAATTGGACACTTTGGCCGAGGTACTGATTGCCGCGGTCGGGTCCGGCCATCCGCTCAATATCGACGGCATCGGCGGCGGGGCCGCCGTGACCACCAAAGTCGCGATGTTGTCGCGCTCGGAGGATGACTGGGCCGACATCGACTATTTCTTCGCGCAGGTTTCGGTCGAGGATAAGCTGGTGGATTTCAAACCCACCTGCGGCAATATCCTGTCCGGTGTGGGTCCGGCGGCAATCGAAATGGGCCTGATCCGCCCAACCGGCGACAGCACCGACATCAAGATCCGCGCCGTGAACACCGGCGCTCAGGTCGAGGCCACCGTCGCCACCCGGGGGGGGCAGCTCACCTATGAGGGCGACACTGCCATCGCCAGCGTGCCCGGCACAGCGGCACCTGTAGCCCTTAAATTCATGGGGGTGGTTGGCTCCGCAACTGGGCAGCTTCTGCCTACCGGCAACCTGCGCGATACGTTTTACGGGATAGAAGTTACCTGCATGGATGTCGCCATGCCTGTCGTAATCGCCCGCGCCGAGGATTTCGGCCTTACAGGGCATGAAAGTGCCGAAGACTTGGACGCCAACCCTGAGTTCTTCGCCCGGATGGAAGCGATCCGCCTTCAGGCAGGCGCAGCCATGGGCATGGGCGACGTCACCAAATCTGTGACACCCAAGTTTGCCTTCCTCGCACCCGCGCAAAGCGGCGGCACCATTGCCACGCGCTACTTCATGCCATGGAACACCCACCCGTCGATGGCCGTCACCGGAGCCCAATGCATTGCGTCTTGCGCACTCACCCCCGGGTCTGTGTCGGATGGCATGTTGGACCGACCCTCTGACAGCCCGGCCAATGTTGTGCTAGAACACGCCTCGGGCACAATCGAGGTGCTTGTCGATTTCACAGCCAACAACGGGTTTGACCTCAACGCCGCCGGATTGGTGCGCACCGCCCGAAAACTGGCAGACGGTCAGGTCTATGTGCCTTCCACAATCTGGTCGGGCCACCCCGATACGTAGAAAGGATTTCCCATGAGCTTGAAGAACATCCTCGTCGCTTTCAACGGATCCGAAGGATCGGTCTCGGCCCTAAAATACGCCGCCGCATTGGCGGATGAAACAACCCACGTCACCGTGCTTCTGGCGCATTCAGACCACGACATTGTGACCTCCAGCGGCATGTGGGTGCCCAGCAGCGCGCGGGCTATCATCGAACAGGCCAACATCGACTTTGTGGCCGAAATCGAAGCGCGATTTAACGCCCTGCGCAGTGACCTAAATCTCGGCGATCGCCTGCACTACCGGCGCGAGGCCGGCCGCGTGGACGGTGTGATCTCGGAAACTGCCCGCGCCTTTGATCTGGTGGTTATCGGTCAGGATCTCCCAACCGAAGAGGTCAACGAACACATTTTCGTGCACCCCGACCGCATCGCTTTGGTCAGCGGCCGTCCGGTTCTGATCGTGCCACAAGGCCACGACGCCAAGGCCATCCACTCCCATGCGGTTCTTGCGTGGGACGGGGGCCGCGCTGCCGCCCGCGCACTTTCTGATGCGCTTGGCCTTCTCGAAGATCAGGGCCACGTCACCGTGCTTAGTGTCGGAGACACAGATGCGCCGCGCCCTTCCAAAGATCTGATGGACCATCTTGCGCGTCACGGGATCTCGGCAACCCGCGAAAAGATCCCTGCGACCCCCGGTCCAGCGCGTGCTTTGCTAGCCTATTGCCGTGAAAAAGACCCCTGTCTTTTGGTGATGGGGGCTTATGAGCATTCGAAGTTCCGGGAGGACTTTTTGGGTGGCATGACCGCGCGCGTTTTCAAACGCACCCCCATTCCAGTGCTTTTGTCCCACTGAAAACGGCACCTCCGCATTACCGACGCGATACCGACGGGATACAGACATGAAAATTCACATCCTCGACGACTGGTTTGACACACTGCGCAGCTTGCCGTCTTTTGCCAAACTTGCAGGGCATGACGTCACCGTCTGGACCGACCATACCGACGATATCGGCACTTTGGCGGAGCGTTTGTCCAAAGCCGAGGTCCTGATCCTTTTTCGCGAACGCACCGCCGTAACCCGCGCCCTACTGGAACGGCTCCCCAACCTCAAACTGATCAGCCAACGTGGCGTCTTTCCACACGTCGATGTGCAGGCCTGTTCTGACAAGGATATCCTGCTTTGCTCCAAGCAGCCCAAAGGCGGTGGAACCAACTATGCCGCAGCCGAACTGACTTGGGCGCTGGTGTTGTCAGCGATGCGGGATCTGCCAACACAGATGGCGTCCGCCAAAGCGGGGAAATGGCAAGCCGGTGTGGGAAAAACCCTTCATGGCCGGACACTTGGCCTATACGGATATGGCCGCATTGCACGCACTGTTGCGCAATATGCCGAGGCTTTTGGCATGCATGTTTTGTGGTGGGCTTCGGACGACGGACGCACCCGCGCCGCTGGTGATGGCGCACAGGTCGCCCCCTCTCGCGAGGCGTTCTTTTCAAGCTGCGACGTGATCTCTCTTCATGTCCGATTGAAACCGGAAACCCGCGGTTTGATCACCTCCCAAGATTTCGCAAATATGCGCCCTGACTCAGTTTTTGTGAACACCTCCCGCGCCGGCCTTGTGGCCGCTGGCGCCTTGCTGGACGGTCTTAACAATGGACGCCCCGGTTCAGCTGCAATCGACGTCTTTGACACCGAACCTTTGATCGACGCCAACGATGCGCTGCTGGCCCACCCCAACCTGATCGCAACGCCTCATATCGGCTTTGTCACCGAGGACGAATTCGACAAGCAATTCTCTGATATCTATGATCAAATTGTCGACTACGCCGACGGAAATCCAAGCCATATGATCAACCCAGAAGTCTGGGCGCGCACTTAAACATTCGCCCGAATGGCAGCCTTAACAGCGCTCACCAACGACGTGTCGACCTGCCCGACCCGCGACAACAAACCAATCGACCGCGATATCCCTGGCGACTGCAGCGTTGCGACGCCCACCCGCGCCGGATCAATCGCCGAAAGCGGCAACAACGCGGCCCCCATTGCCCCTTCCACCAGATCAAGCGCCGATGTGGTGCGCCCAACTTCAAAACTCCACCGCACCTGCACCCGCGCACGCGCCAAAGCTTCGTCAATCAGCAACCGGTTTCCGGTGCCTTTGGCGGGCAGGATCAACGGCAAGTTTTTCAGAGCGTCAAACGGCAGGTTTTGCTGTCCGGTCAACGCATTGCCCTGCGCGATGGCCACAACGATAGGATCATCCAATAGCGGTTCAAACTCCGTACTCGGCTCAAGCACCGGGATCGAGCACAGCCCGAAGTCCGCCTCTCCTTGGGCCACCGCCTCAGCCACCTCATTGGCCGACCCATCCAGCAAACGTACTCTGAGTGATCGGTCTGTCACGCCCTTCAAGGCCGGCACCAGCAGACGGGTTATGACCGTCGGAACACTCGCCACCGTCACCACTGTCCCGCGTTGATGGGCAAAGGCGACGCTTGCATCCCGCATCGCACGTGCAGTTTCATGTGCGTCATTGACCATCGCCTCCGCCCGCGCCTGTAGACTTTTGGCTGCCAACGTCGGTTTGACTGCCCGCGTCGTGCGCTCAAACAGCTGGCTGCCGAGCGCGTCCTCCAATTTGCGCACCCGCCGTGTAATGGCGGATTGCGACAGGTTCAAACGGTCAGCCGCTCCATGAAAGGAGCCGGTTTCTTTAACGGCCAAAAAGGCTTCAAGGTCGCCAAAATCATAATTAATGCTCATGGCGCATCAATTATGCACCAACCGTCATTTGTCAAATAAACGGCTGGTCAATATCAAAGTATCAGCCAAGGAAATGAGCCATGACGCAGTATGACATCGCAGTAATTGGTGGCGGAAACGCCGCGCTATGCGCAGCCATGACGGCCGCCGAATCCGGCGCCAAAGTTTTGATTTTGGAAACCGCCCCAAAGGCTTATCGCGGCGGAAACTCCCGCCATACCCGCAATTTTCGCTGTATGCACACGGGACCACTTGGGCCATTGGTCGAGACCTACTCCGAGGATGAGTATTTCGAGGACCTGCTAAAGGTCACCAAGGGCAAGACCAACGAAACGCTCGCCCGCCTTGCCATTCGCACATCCGAGGCTTGTCTGCCCTGGATGCAGGATCACGGGGTCCGCTTTCAGCCTTCGCTGTCCGGCACGCTCTCATTGGGGCGCACCAATGCCTTCTTCATGGGCGGCGGCAAAAGCCTTGTGAACGCCTATTACCGCACCGCCGACAAGCTTGGTGTTGATGTTCTGTATGAGGCCGCAGTGACCCACCTCGAACTCAGCGAGAACGCCGTCCAATGGGTGGACTACACCCACGAAGGCAAATCCCACCGCATCACGCCCAAAGCCGTGGTTGTCGCATCTGGAGGTTTTCAAGCAGACACGGATTGGCTCACACGCGCTTGGGGACCGGCGGCCCAAAATTTCCTGATCCGTGGAACGCCATACAACCGCGGGATTGTGCTTGCAGACCTGTTGGAACAAGGCGTCAGCCAAGTGGGTGACGCTGATCAATGCCACGCCGTTGCCATCGATGGTCGCGCGCCCAAATACGACGGCGGGATCGTGACCCGACTGGACTGCGTGCCTTTCTCGATTGTTGTGAACAAAAACGCGGAACGTTTCTATGACGAGGGCGAAGACGTTTGGCCCAAACGGTACGCTATCTGGGGGCGCCTTGTTGCGGCCCAGCCTGATCAGGTTGGCCATGTGGTGATCGACAGCAAATCGATCGACCTGTTTATGCCTTCTGTTTTCCCGCCGCTCAAAGCCGACACGCTTGAAGAACTGGCCGCGCTGATGGACATCGACGGCGCCAAGCTCAAAGACACGGTGGAGACCTTCAACGCCGCCTGCGGGGACACGTCGGATTTCCACCCAACGGAACTGGACGGTGTGGCCACCTCAGGCCTCAGCCCTGCTAAAACCAACTGGGCCCGCCCCATCACCGACCCACCTTTTTATGGCTATTCTCTGCGCACCGGCGTGACCTTCACCTACCTTGGATTGAAAGTCGACGAAAACGCCCAGTGCAGCACCGATACCGGCCCCATCAAGAACCTCTGGGCCGCCGGGGAAACCATGGCTGGCTCGATTTTGGGCCAAGGCTATCTCGCCGGATACGGCATGACCATCGGAACCGTCTTCGGACGCATCGCAGGCCGGGAGGCCGCCGCATATGCAAACTGACCTCGTTCAAGAAGCCCGCCGTCAGGCCGAAATCTGCAACGCCTGCCGCTATTGCGAAGGCTATTGCTCGGTGTTTCCGGCGCTTCATGCCAATCGCGCATTCACTGACGGCGACATCGCGCAGCTTGCAAATCTCTGCCACAACTGCCGGGGCTGCTATTATGCCTGCCAATACACTGCGCCGCACGAATTTGACCTGAACCTGCCCGCTGCCCTGGCCGAAGTCCGTCGCGACAGCTGGGAAAGCTACGCATGGCCACAGCCAATGGCGCGGCGGTTCCACACGCACGGCGCAGCCATTGTGACCGCGTTGGTAGTTGGCTTTGCTTTGCTCTTTGCCGCGATCAAGATGATTGGGTCGGCTGGCGGCGAGGGTTTTTACGCCGCACTGTCTCACAACGCCATGGTTGCGATTTTCGCGCCGGCCTTTTTGTTGCCTCTTGCCAGCCTCGGCATAGGTTTGCGTCGCTATTGGCGAGACGTCGGAGGCATCGGAATTCGCATGTCGCATCTCACCAAAGCCTTTGGTCGTGCTGCCAAAATGAAAGACCTCGCTGCGGGTCATGGCGACGGCTGTAATTTTGAGGACGAAGACCGTTTCAGCCAAGGCCGTCGACACGTGCATCAAGCTATAATGTACGGCTTTCTGTTGTGCTTTGCGTCAACTTCCACGGCCACGGTCATGCACTACGTCTTTGACATGCCCGCCCCTTATCCGCTGCTGTCTCTGCCAAAACTCCTTGGCGTTGTTGGCGGCATCGTTCTGACACTGGGGTGCATCGGCATGATCATGTTGAAACGCAAATCCGATCCGACACTCGGTGACGCAAAGGCGTGGGGCGGAGACATGGCCTTTGTAGCTTTGCTCGGGTTTGTCGGCTTCTCGGGCCTTGCACTTTATGCGCTAGGCGCCAGCACAGCCATGCCAGTACTACTTGCCATCCATCTTGGCGCAGTGCTGACCTTCTTTCTGCTCACGCCTTTTACCAAAATGGCGCATGGGTTCTATCGGCTGGCCGCCTTGATCCGCGATGCACAACGCGTCAGCTAAGGCGTTCAGCAATCACATTGGTTGATCACCCAACGGGCTGCTACCACATCGTTTTTGCAGCCCGTGCGCCCCACGCGTCGTCGTACGTTGCCCCACCTTCGGCCCCGTCGGTTTGCTCTGACAGAATATCGCCCGCAGTGGGCAGACCAGCGCTTTGGTCTTCGCCGCTCCAAAGGCCCGCGCGCATCACTGCGCGGGCGCATTGTGTGTAAATCTCTGCAATTCGGATCACGATCACCGAGCGAGGATGGCGCCCTTTGACTTCAAAGCTTGCGCAGACCTCCGTATCCGTGGTGACTTTCGCCAAGCCGTTCACGCGCACCACAGTGTTGGAACCAGGAATCACAAACATCAGTGAAATCCGTCCGTCCGCCACGATGTTGCGCAGCGAATCCATCCGGTTGTTGCCACGCCAGTCGGGCATGGCCAGCGTCTTGGGATCCAGTTCGCGCACCACCGGACCATCGTCGCCACGCGGGCTTCCATCGGTGCCCTTTGGTCCAACGGTGGACATCACGCAAAACTGCGAACCCATGATCCATTTCCGATAGAGCGGCGTTAGGTGGTCTGCGACCTTGGCAGTTGATGCAATGCCCGGCTTTCCATAGAGCGCTTCAAGCTCTGCAATGTCTTCAACCCACTTCATCCGGCTCAAACCCCGCCTCGCGCATCAAATTGTTGGACCCTGTCTCAATGGCGTCTTCCAACTGATGCATGAAATCTTTCTGGTCAACGCCCTGCTCAATCGGATCAAGAAACTCCACCACCGCCAAACCCGGGGTACGCAGCATTGTTCCCTTTGGCCAGAACATACCCGCGTTGGTGGCCACAGGCACGGCGGTTTGGCCGGTCTCTTTATAAAGTACGTAAGGCCCGACTTTGTAGGGCTGGTACTCTCCCACCGGCACCCGCGTGCCCTGCGGATAGATTACCAGCTGCCCGGGAGCCACACGGCCGCTGTCCACATCTGCCAACATGGACTTGATCGCCGCGCCTCGTTTTCCACGCCGCACAGGGACACAGCCAAGTCGCCACGCATAAACGCCGATGATGGGCGTAAACAGCAGCTCGTATTTCATGATAAAACGTGGCTGCGGGATCGCGTTGTAAATCATCAAGATATCAAGGAACGACTGATGCTTGGCGGGAACCAGAACTGCGCCCGAGGGGACCGTTCCGCGCACTTCTGTGCGAATGCCGACAAGCCAGCGGGCCGACCAAAGCGCCCAGGTCGCATAAGTCTTACAAGCTGTCATCGCCCCTTTCGGCGACACCAGCGCCCAGGGAAAAAACAAAATGCCCATGACCAACATCATCACTGCGTTCTGAAACACATAAACAATAGACATGATCCACTGGAAAGCGGTGCGCATCAGGCCAGTTCTCCCAATGTTCGTCGAGCTGCCGCCCCTGTCGCCAAATAGGCCACCACCGCGGCCAGCGGCGGGATCACCAGAGGCAAGGCCCAGCTTGCGCCAGAGAAGCCTAAACCAGTTAGAAATCCGGCTTCATCCTGTGCCGCCGGTAGCAGAAAAATCGCCAACATCCCAATCGCAGTTCCCAGCGCAGCACCGGTCAAGCTGCGCAGCGTGAAGCGGCGCACAAAAGCCTGCGCAATATAGCCGTCTTGCGCCCCGATAAGACGCAAAACCGCAATCACCTGCGCGTTAGCTGACAACGCGGCGTTGGCCGCAAGCGTGATCATCGCAGCGGTGGCCGCCCCGATCAGCCCAATCGACACCCAGCCCAGAAATCGCAGTCGTCCGGCTGCTTTTTCGAGCGGGCGCCGCCAGCGCGTGTGATCATCCAGCACCGCACCGGGCACCTCAGCCTGCAGCCGATGGCGCAACCCAACGGTGTCGTAGCCTTGTTCGGTCTCTTTGATTTCAATCAGCTGCGGAATGGGCAGGCTGTCTATTGGCAAATCCGGTCCGAACCAAGGAGACAGCAAAGCGCGCTGTTCATCCGCGCTCAAGGCGCGCGCACTGGCAACGCCGGGTGTGCTTTCAAGCACGGCCAAAGCCGCGTCGGTCTGAGCATCCAGTTGCTCGGACGGTGCCGAAATCCGCAAAGTAGAACTTTGGGCCAACTCGTTGCCCCAGCGTTGTGCAAGACGGCCTGTCGCCAAAGACAAGGCCAGCGCAAACACGGTCAGAAACGCCATCGCCGCAGCCGCAAACAACGTCAGTCGCGCGGTGTATCCAGTGGGAGGCACCACACGGTCCGCTTGCGCGTCGCCCACAAACACAGCGCTTAACGCGTTCAGAAACCTCAAAGATCCGCCCCCGCCAATTGCAACTTGCGATTGGATATCCGCAGAACACGCGCTTGCACATGGCCTTTTGCCGCGCGGATCAGGTTCATATCGTGGGTCGCGATCAGGATGGTCTTGCCCATCTTGTTCAACTCCACCAGCAACTGAAGCAGGCGCTGTGACATGTCCCAATCGACGTTGCCCGTTGGTTCATCGGCCAACACCACATCGGGCGACATAATCACGGCGCGTGCCAATGCGGCACGCTGGCGTTCCCCGCCCGAAAGCTCGGGCGGCAAAGCACCCGCGCGATTGCCAAGGCCCACCCAGCTAAGCAGCTCTTTAAGGTTGGACACTTGCTCCAAATTTTCACGCCCAGATACCATCAAAGGCAAAGACACATTCTCGCGAACGGGCAAATGATCCAAAAACTGACAGTCCTGATGCACAACGCCGATCTGGCGCCGCGTCAACGCATGATCATCACGGCTCATCTCGCGCACATCGCGACCAAACAGCTCCACATGCCCTGACGTAGGGACCAAAGCGCCGTAACAAAGCTTTAGAAAGGTGGTTTTTCCTGAGCCCGACGGACCGGTCAGAAAATGAAACGAGCCTGGGGCAATCTTGAGTGACACATCACTCAAAAGTTCACCGCCGCCATAGCTATACGCAATATTGTTTAATTCGATCAAACGGGACCCCTTTGTCTGGGCCTGTTGTGCCTGAGCATCGCTGCGGTTTCAATCCACATCGCCAGAGGCTTTGCACTTTCGCAGAGGTTTGTTACAGATTAGAATTAATGAACAAAGACAAAACATGGGGCAACGGGGACTTGCGATGCGGCTGACATGCCCGAATTGCGGCGCTCAATATGAGGTGCCTGACGACGTTATTCCTGCCGAAGGGCGGGACGTGCAGTGCTCAAACTGCGGCGACACTTGGTTTCAAGCCCATCAGGACGCGCTGTTGCCTGAGGACGACGCGCCCGAAGAGTTGCAATCAACGGTGGATTCTGTTGATGGGGACCTCAGCGAAGAGCCCGCTGAGACATTTGATGAGGTTGAGCCCCCGGATGTGAGCTTTGATGAAGACGCCGACGAATACACTGACGTTGACGGCAACGATTGGGATTTGGACGACGACTGGCAAGACACGCCTGCACAGTCTGCTCATGCCGACGAGACACCATCGCATGACGCTGAACTGACCGAAGGCTCCACAGCTGACCTCACCGACGAGCCAGACGAGGCGACTGAATTCGCGGACTATGAAGGTGTCGATGAGGCTCTTGAAAACACTCCGCTAGAGAATGACACTGACGAAACAGACACCCCCCAAAGGCGTGGTCTGGATCCGTCGGTGGCCGACGTTCTGCGCCAAGAGGCCGAACACGAAGCCCATCTCCGCGCCTCCGAAGGGCGTGAAACACTTGAAACGCAAACCGAACTCGGGTTGGGCACATCTGCACCGGACGTCGCAAGTCGGGCAACCGAAGCCCGTGACCGGATGCGCAAATTACGCGGTCTTACCGACGACGGCCCAGCCTCGGAGCCCGTCGATATCAGCCCCCAACGGGACAGCCGCCGTGACTTGTTGCCGGACATCGAAGAGACTAATTCGACACTCCGCCATTCGGGTGACATGGCGCGTCCAGCGGATGCGGATACTGCGCTCCCCTCAAGTTCTGCCCGCGGCCGCGGATTCAGGCTTGGGTTTGTCTTGGTGATTTTGCTCGCTGCAGGCGCAGTTTATGTCTACAGCAGCCACGACAGTCTCTCGGCAAGCTATCCGCAGTTTGCGCCACAAATCGAGGGATTTGTTGACAGCGCGAACAATTCGCGCGTCTGGCTGGACACTCAGGTTACCGGGTTGTTTCTGTGGCTGAACGAAATCGCGAGCGGAACGCCAGAAGGCTAATAGCTGCGACAATACCTAGCCTTTTAATAGGCTGGGTCAGAAACGATCCAATAGCCGTTCAAGATAGTTGCGCTCGATGTCAGGTCGATCTGTTTCACCGGCGCGTCGACGTATTTCGTCGAGCAAGCGTCGTGCCTGCCGATAAACGTCTTCGCCCTGCAAAAGCCCGTCATCTGTACCCGCAGCACCCCGGTTGCCCTGAGACCGCCCCAGCGGATCACGGTTTGCGCCCTGGGTCTGAGCATTTCCTTGCGCGCCCTCTTGTTGATCCTGCGCCATGGCCTCTCCCAGCTCACGCATGCCTTCTCTCAAGGCTTCCATGGCGTCCGCTTGCCGGTCAATTGCTGTGGCCAGATCATCCTGCCGCAGGGCGTCCTCAGCCCCGTCCATTGCATCCCCTGCGCGCCCTAATGACTCGCGCGCAGCGTCGCCATCCGGTGTGCCCTGACCGGGCAAATTGCGCATCTGGCGGTCCAACTCCTGACGCAGCGCTTGTTGGCGATCGCCAAGCCCCATGTCTCCACCGCCGGTTTCCTCACCTTGTTCACCGGCTTCACCTTGTCCCTGTTCAGAGCCGTCTTCCCCTTCGCCTTGTCCGGAACCTCCGGTGCCATCATGCGCCGTACCACGGCCTTCGCCTCCGCTAAGGCCTTCGTTCTCTCCAGACTGGCCCGCCTGAGCGTTGGGGTTGAACTGTTCCTGCAAATCGCGAAACGCCTCGTCCGACAACCCCTGTTGATCGCGCAACGTGTCGGCTAGCCCCTGCATGGTCTGGTCACCCTCGTTGCCCTGACCCTGCCCTTGTGTCACCTGCATGTTTTCCAACATACGCTGCAACTCCTCCAGCGCCTGTTGTGCCTCAGCCATACGGCCTTGCTCCATCAGCTCCTGAATGCGGTCCATCATACGTTGCAGATCATCTTGGTTCATCTGCATCGAGTTTTCAGCTTGCTGCTGTTCGCCGGATTGTTGGCCTTCCTGTTGATTGCGCCGCGCCAATTCGCGCATGTAATCATCGGTGGCCTCACGCAGTTCCTGCATCAGTTGTTCAATCTCGGCATCGCTGGCGCCATTTTTCATCGCCTCGGCCAGCCGTTCCTGCGCCTGCTGCAACCTTTCCAGCGCATTGCCGAGGTCGCCATCTTCCAGATTTAGTGCCAGCTCCCAAAGCGCCTCAGCCAGTTCTTCTTGTTTCTCTTCGCTCAGGCCGTATGCCTTGTACGCTTCAAGCCGGCGCAAAATCGTCCGCAAGCGCAGGTAATCCGTTTCTCGTTTGAATATGCCGTCTACCGGTCGATGGCTGATGGCGCGCATAAGTTGTGACACACGCACCGCATTGTCTTTGGACCACAAAAGGTCACGGCGAAGCTCGATCACAGCCGACGCCAAAGGATCAAAAAAGCGGCGTGCAGGCAACGTGATGGGCAAATCAATCGACTGGCCGGACTGGCCAGCGGCGTCTTCTGCGCTCAAGGTGACAGTGACTGGCAAATGCGCCCAGACATGCTTGGAAAAGTCCTCTATCAAGACTTCTTCAAAGGAAGATCTGTCCCCGGCGATTGGCAATGGCAGGGGCACAGAAATAGGGTCGCGCGCGTCCGGCGAAGCCATCAGCCCGAAGCGGCGTTCGACATTGGCAAGGTCCAAGGTGATCTGAGCTTGCCCACCGACAACTTCGTAGTCATCAAGAGCTTCAAACCCGAGTGTCATCTCTCCGCGCGCCGAGGTGTCAGCCTGTCCGGAGATGGCAATCTCGGGGGACGCATCCAGCAACAAAGCCACATCCCACTTGGCACCGCCCGGACCCGCTATTTCAAGTCCACCATCCTGAGTGACCTCAAAATGCTGCTCAGGCTCCGCAGCACTTGGCACCTCACCAGTACGGCCTGACACAGTTTCAGCCACCGTTAACGCGCCCACCTCGCCATATAGCCGCAACAGAATGCGACTACCTTCTGGGATCACCAGTGCGCCTTCAGGTTGGTCATTCAGATAAAGGGCCGGTTTTCCGGTATAAGATGGCGGCTCTATCCATCCCTCCCAAGTCGGGCCAGCAACAAGGTCCGAGCCCGCGCCGCTCGCAATATTTGCGATGTTGCCCACGCGTGTGAAGGAGCCAAACAGCAACCCGATCAGCAGAAGCAAAGTCGCGGTATAACGCAAACCAAACGGATCAAGTCGGGCCAACTTCAAATCCGGCGCGACCGCAGAAGCTCCAGCGGTGCGTTCAGCCATGCGTGCCTGATGGGCGCGCCACAGAGCCTGCGATCCCATATCGCCTTCGCCAATTGCGGGTGCGTCCCGCAGCGCCTGAATCGGCCTGCCCGGAAGGGTCGAATCCAGGCGTGAAATGGCGTCTCCGCGTGACGGCAAATGAACTCTGGCCACGCCCCGCACGATGAACCACGCACTGGTCAGCACGACCAACAAGGCCAACACCCACGTGACCTCAAGCGGCAGCACCTCCAATGCCCCGATCATGACAGCCGCAACAGCGACAAAAAGCACTGTCCAGACGGGCCAGAACGCGCGCGTCAGGGTCTCGGCCAATAGACCGAGCCGTGTCAGCCCAAGCACGAAGCTTAGGCGTTTAAGGGCTGTTTCACTGGTCGACCGATTACGCACGGCGCTTCCATTCACAGAGCAGGTTTAAAGGGTCACGATGTGACCCCCGAGGCGAATGCCTCAAAGCCATGTGGGGATGCTATCGCGGTTTATCATCTCTTCATAGGTGGGGCGTTCGCGGATAACCGCAAATTGATCCCCTTTCACCAGTACTTCTGGGATCAAAGGGCGTGAATTGTATTCACTCGACATCACCGCACCATAGGCGCCCGCGCTGCGAAACGCGACCAAATCGCCTGCCTTCAGCTCGGCCAAGTCCCGGCCCTTGGCAAAAGTATCACCGCTTTCACACACCGGACCAACAATATCGTAGCGCGCAGGCTCTTGACCCGGAGCGGCCTCGACCACCGGAACAATGTCATGATGCGCTTCATACATGGCAGGACGAATTAGATCATTCATCGCCCCGTCAATGATCAAAAACTCCCGGTCTTCACCGGATTTCACATAGATGACTTTGCTCACCATGATACCGGCGTTTCCAGCGATCAATCGGCCTGGTTCGATCTCGATCTCACAGCCCAAATAACCCAGTGTCTTTTGAACCATGGCCCCATATTCCACCGGCAAAGGCGGTGCCGTATTAGAACGTTCATAGGGAATGCCCAGCCCGCCGCCCAAATCCAGACGGCGAATGTTGTGACCATCCGCGCGCAAAGTTTCGGTCAATTCTGCAACCTTGCTATACGCCAATTCAAACGGCTCCAGCTGAGTCAGTTGGCTGCCAATGTGAACATCGATACCGATCACATCCAGCCCGGGCAAGCTTGCGGCCAGTGCATAAACCTCACGGGCGCGACTGATCGGAATGCCAAATTTGTTCTCTGATTTTCCTGTCGCGATTTTTGCGTGCGTTTTGGCATCCACATCCGGATTCACCCGGATCGTAATCGGAGCGGTTTTGCCCAACCGCGTCGCAACCGCGCTGATCGCCGCCATTTCAGGCTCGCTTTCGACATTGAACTGACGAATGCCGCCCGACAACGCATCGGCGATTTCCTCATCGGTTTTGCCAACGCCAGAGAATACAATCTTATCACCAGGTACGCCAGCCGCTTTGGCCCGTGCATATTCCCCCCCGGACACTACATCCATTCCCGCGCCAACGGCGGCTAGCGTTTTCAAAATGGCCTGATTGCTTGCCGCTTTCATGGCAAAGCAGACAAGATGCTCTATGCCGGCCAAAGCTTCGTCAAACAGACGAAAATGCCGCTCGAGCGTGGCAGTGGAATAGCAGTAAAATGGCGTTCCAACCTGCGCCGCGATTTCACTCACAGGAACGTCCTCGGCATAAAGCTCGCCGTCACGATAAAGAAAATGATCCATGTGGCGCCTCCTGCCGGTCGTGGTGTCTGTCAGCCCTCGTCATAGCGCCGCACCCGACACCATTCAATGGCGCAAAACCGTGATCACCGCACCGGCTTGGCCCGCAGGAACAGATACAGCGGCAACCCGCAGCTAACCCCGATCATCCAAATCGCCGGGATAGCCAAAAGCGCCAGCCAGTTCCGCCGGACAGCAACCTCAGAGATTATCCAAATATTCAACGTGATCGCCGATATCACAAGATCCCAATAGATGCCCGTGACCGCGTCATTTGCTTTCCACAAGGCCACCATCGCCTGAAGATCAAATCCGTTTTCCGCGATCCACGGCGCGAAATAAGCCATCGGATGAATGGCACCCCAAATGGCAAGGCCAAGAAAAACGAAACGAAGAGGTGACATTGGCGGTCTCCGACGGTGCATAAATCAATCTCGAAGACTACGCCCGAGATCGTGGAATGGTTCAACCAAAAACCAGCCTTGGTCTACCGGCATCCATAGCGGTAACACCCGCCGCCGACTGAAATCGTAACCGGTCCATTGCTGATGCCGATGCTGCCAGACGTGTGTACACCGTCACTGCCGACCCCAATCGTGCCAGACATGGTTGGCGTCCACGGCTCTCCGTCAACACCACAGGCCGCCAGGCCCAAAGTCGAAATTAGTCCAATGATTCGCAGCACATCACTCTCCCGTCAGGGCCGACAGTGTACGCTATATCCGGGCAAGTGACAAAGTTGGGGATCCGTCGGAGAAGGCCCGCGGTTCCTGTACGGAATATTGCCGCTCGTCACGCCAATCTCGGCGCTGCCGGAAATCGTAATACCCGACTGGGTTTTTTGAGGCGCCTGCTGTTGCGGCCTCGGATACCCCGAAGGGGCGCCACAGGCCGAAAGTGTGATCGCCGCAAGGGCGATAGCCGCAATAAGTTTCATCACAAAGCTTCTTTCCAGCGCGCGATTTGTTCTCGCACCCGAGCGGGTGCTGTTCCGCCATAAGACAAACGTGAGGCCACCGAGTTGTGAACACCCAAAACGTCAAACACGTCAGTGGTGATGGCCTCATGCACGGATTTCATATCTTCCAGCGTCAGGTCCGGCAAATCGCATCCGCGAGATTCCGCCATCGCCACAAGTGAGCCCGTCACATGGTGCGCATCACGAAATGGCATGTTCAGTGCACGTACAAGCCAGTCAGCCAAATCCGTTGCTGTCGAGAAACCGCTGCCGGCGGCGGCCTCAAGGCTGTCGCGGTTGGCGGTCATGTCTTTCACCATGCCTTCCATCGCGGCCAGCGCCAGCATCAGGTTGTCCGCGGCATCAAAGACCTGCTCTTTGTCTTCCTGCATGTCTTTAGAATAGGCCAGCGGCAGCCCCTTCATGACCATCAAAAGCGCGGTATTCGCACCGAATATGCGCCCGATCTTGGCGCGGATCAGCTCGGCAGCATCCGGGTTTTTCTTTTGCGGCATGATCGACGAACCGGTGGAGAAACGATCTGAAAGCGTCACAAACCGGAATTGCGCAGACGACCAGATCACCAGTTCTTCAGCAAAACGGCTCAGGTGCATGGCACAGATGCTGCTGGCTGCCAGGAATTCCAACGCAAAATCCCGGTCCGCCACCGCGTCCAAGGAATTTGCGGCGGGACGATCAAATCCAAGTGTTTCGGCCGTCATCTGGCGATCAATGCCAAAGGATGTTCCGGCCAAGGCCGCGGCGCCCAAGGGAGATTCATTCATGCGGGCACGTGCATCTTGAAACCGTGTCAAATCGCGGCCCAGCATTTCCACATAGGCCATCATGTGATGGCCCCACGTTACTGGTTGCGCGGTCTGCAAATGGGTGAACCCGGGCATCACCCATTCTGCACCGGCCTCAGCTTGCGCAACAAATGCTCGGATCAACGCAGCAATGCCTTGAATGGCCGCGTCAATTTGATCCCGCACCCAAAGTTTGAAATCCGTTGCGACCTGATCGTTGCGACTGCGTCCTGTATGCAGGCGGCCCGCAGGCTCGCCGATAATCTCTTTCAGACGCGCCTCGACATTCATATGAATGTCTTCCAGAGCCGCAGAAAACTCGAATGTGCCGCTTTCAATCTCTGACAAGACCGTGAGCAGCCCTTCCCGAATGGCCTCGGCGTCGCTATCAGTCAGGATGCCCGTCTTGGCAAGCATCGCCGCATGGGCCCGCGAGCCGGCAATATCCTGCGCTGCCATACGCTGGTCGTACCCGATCGAGGCGTTGATCGCCTCCATGATCGCGTCCGGTCCTGCGGCAAAGCGGCCGCCCCACATTTGGTTCGAGGTATCTTTGGTCATCGTCTGCCCTTCGGAGGGAAAATGAAAGTTAACGGGTTCATAAAACACTGGTCAGTGTTGGTCTATACGGCGAGTACAGTATTCGCAATTGCAGCGGGCGCCTTTGTCGCTGCCCCTGCAGCGCGCGCGGATGAAGCACGCGATTTGGCTGCGATCATCGAGATGCGAGAAGGCGACATGCGCAAACTCAACTTTCACTCCGACCCCAAACCGGTTTCGTCCAAGAGCTTCATATCTGAAGACGGAGAAGACATGACGCTTGAGGCATTCCGCGGCAAAATCGTGCTGCTGAATTTCTGGGCTACGTGGTGTGCACCTTGTCGACACGAGATGCCGATGTTGTCAGAGCTGCAAACGCAATTGGGCGGCGACTCTTTTGAGGTCGTAACGATTGCCACGGGTCGCAACATGGTGCCCGCTATGCGAAAGTTTTTCGAAGACATCAGCGTGGACAATCTTCCCCTGCATCGCGATCCGAAACAATTGCTGGCACGTGAAATGGCCGTATTCGGCCTGCCGGCCACACTAATTGTCGATGCCAACGGTAAAGAAATTGCACGACTTCAAGGGGATGCGGACTGGTCTAGCGAAAATGCCCGTGCTATCCTCTCGGCGTTAATAGAGATAGAAACACCCTAATTGCCCGGAGGTGGGCGCCTTGACGTCATGAAATATCGCCAACTGCCAACCTTCCGTATCGTTCTTGTATTAATCCTCTCCACGATGTTTTTAGGCCTGCATTTGGCTGCGGCCAATGCGCAGGGCATCAACGTCCAGAAAAAGAAAAGCCGTTTGCACGAAGTGGCAGACTTCAAGCTTCGCGGCACGGCCAAGTCCGAGTTCAAGCAGTTCAAACGCAAGGCTGAGTTTTACGGTGCCTTTTTTGCCAACCCTTCTGAAAACACCGCTGGGTACTACTACAACGCCAGTTCGATCGCCGTGGCCGAAGACTACGCACGCACCGTCTGCCAAGCCAGTTCGCGCAACCCTTTTGGCTGTGTGCTTTACGCGCGCATGCTGCCCAAAAAATTCGACCCAACCGAACCAGGGCTGACGTTGTCTCGCCAAGGCAACAAAGACTTTCGCGAGTACCAACGTCTGCAAGATCCTGAGCGCTATGGCGCTTTTGCCCAAAGCGACAACGGCGCGTCCGGCTTTAGCTGGGCGGAACACAACCGTGATTCCGCCGAAGAGGAAGCCCTAAGACGTTGCGAGAAAGCGGCGCGCAAGCTGCTGCGCAAGACCCCTGAACACTTGCGAACCACCGTTGCCGACCCATCAAAACAAATCTGTCGCGTGGTCCACCGTTCCGGGTGACCCAACGCCACCTTTGACAATTGCATCGCTCCAAGGCTTCAATTTAACCGGAGGAGGACGCACAGCATGACTTTACCGGTGTTGCTTGCGCTGGTTGTCGGCGGAATCGCGGGTATCGCGGCAATATTGCATCTCATGGGATTGACCACACCTTATCGGTTTTCCAATGGGCACGATGCCATATCCGCTTGGGAGCGCGAGGTGCCAGAGCGACCGGCAACAGGCTTCCATTTGTCATCAGATTCTCGCGCGTCACTGGTCACTTTTGAAGGTGGCGTCGGCATTGTCTGGAGCTTCGGCGGCGACACCGTTGCCCGCCTTCTTGGCGACACGCCGCCTCAAAAAACCCAAAACGGATTGCGATTCGACTTTCCGGATTTTGGGTCTTCGGCGCTTAAGGTGCGCTTGAAGGAGACCGATCTAGACATCTGGATGAAGGCACTGGAGGCCCAATGACCGATCACTTGACCTATCCCGATGTGGTTCAACTTGCTGTGCCGTTTTTCATCATCGCCATCCTGGTTGAACTTGTCTGGATCGCGACCAAGGGACGCGGCGGGCGTTACGAAACCCGTGACGCGGTGACATCCCTGATTATGGGCGCGGGCAATGTGACATCCGGTATCCTGCTAGGGTTTATTGCCTGGGGGTTTTTCATGGTGCTGTGGGAGATCACGCCACTTGATTTGGGTACCAGCTGGTGGATTGTGCTTATCTGCTTTGTCTTGGACGACCTGCGGTATTATTGGGTGCACCGCTTCGGTCACCGCATTCGCTGGGTGTGGGCTAGCCACGTCAACCACCACAGCTCGCAGCACTACAACCTGACTACCGCTCTGCGCCAAACGTGGACCGGCACCTTCACATTTATGATGGTGGTACGCGCGCCGTTGATTTTGGTGGGCTTCCATCCGGCGATGGTGCTGTTTTGCGGCGGCCTCAACTTGATCTACCAATTCTGGATCCACACAGAGGCCATCAACAGGCTGCCCCGCTGGGTAGAAGCGATTATGAACACTCCCAGCCATCACCGCGCTCACCATGGGCGCAACCCGCGGTACCTGGATTGCAACTATGCCGGCGTGCTCATTATTTGGGACAAATTGTTTGGCACTTTCGTACCTGAACAGGACGATGATAAGGTCGACTACGGCCTTGTGCACAACCTTGGCACATTCAATCCCCTGCGCATCGCATTTCACGAATGGGTTGGCATTTACCGTGACATGACCCAACGGGGCCTCACGGTCCGCGAACGTCTGATGTATGCTTTTGCCCCACCTGGCTGGAGCCACGACGGCAGCCGAAAATCATCAGACGAGCTCAAACAAGCCCATCTGCGGCGACACCCCGAAGACAAGGGCTCCGCAGGCTTTTCCTAAGGGCCGCGCCTTCGACGGATGCGGCGATAAAAGGCGGAGCTTTCTTGACATCTCTAAGGCAAGGCATACATTCGACTTGCAAACCCAAGACAGGAGGCGCCGCAATGTCCGCTACCACACAAATGATCCGCAAGGTGATGATCCGCGTTCAAAACGCAGTGTCGGGGCTGGAAGCGAGCTTAACGTCTTTGATCGCTGGGCCGCAGCTTGATGAGCGTGCCGTTTTGATCCCGGTTCGGGATGAGCGTCGCGAACAGCGGCCGGATCAATAACCCTCGCTGTTTTGCGTAAGCGTTTATCCGCTTGCGCCGAAAAACACGCGGCTGAACGTTAAAGAAGATTTCACCACTAAACCTGTATCTTGCTCAGAACCGTTGGTTCAGCGCAGGACTCGTAATGGATCGCCCCAAAAAGAAAAACCAAAAAGCGAAATTGACGCGTGAGCAGCGCGACCCGCTCGCCTACGCCGTCGATAAGCGCGATTCGTCCACTTTGGACATGGTGCGTGAAGCGATCCGTCACAAGCAAGTCATGCTCGCTTTTCAACCCGTTGTTCAATCAAGTCGAACCAATCACGCGGCCTATTTTGAAGGCCTTTTGCGGGTGTTGGATGAAACCGGACGCATCATTCCAGCCAAAGATTTCATGGGCGCCGTTGAAGACAACGAACTTGGTCGACAGCTGGACTGCCTCGCGCTGGAACTTGGTCTGAAAACTCTCGCATCCCAACCCAACCTGCGCCTTTCAATCAACATGTCAGCACGCTCAATTGGCTATGCGCCGTGGATGCAGACCCTGCAGAAGGGGCTGTCGCAAATGGGGACAGTTCCGGAACGGTTGATCCTTGAGATCTCCGAAAAGTCCGTGGTGCAAGTGCCTGAAATCGTGCGCGGTTTTATGGAAGATCTACAAATCAAAGGCATTTCCTTTGGTCTTGATGACTTCGGCGCTGGGTTGTCTTCACTGCGGGTATTTCGCGATTTCGACTTTGATATCGTTAAACTCGACGGCACCTTCAGCTACAACATCGCCAATGATTCCGCCAATCAAGTCCTCGCAGGTGCCGTGGCCGCAATTGCCCAACGCTTTGATATGATCTCGGTTGGCAGCCGCATCGAAAGCCCGACAGACGCCGTAACCATGCACGAACTAGGTTTTGATTGTTTGCAGGGCTTTGCGTTTGGCGCCCCCACTATTTCGCCACCATGGCTGAAATCGGGCCGAAAAACCGACGCCGCCTGACCAGGCAACTCCACAACGTCTCGCTGAGACAAGCTGTCCATTGCCGCAGTGCGGCAGATGCGCTATTGACGTCGCGGAAAGGTGTTTTGGCACCTTGATGGATCGGAGCATTTTGCCAATGCTACGCCATCACCAAGTGGAGGACTACCATATGACCAATGTTGTGATCGCGTCCGCAGCCCGCACCGCCGTGGGCAGCTTCAGCGGTTCTTTCGCAAACACCCCCGCCCACGATTTGGGAACCGCAGTGCTTGAGGCTCTCGTGGCCCGCGCGGGTATCGACAAATCTGATGTCTCTGAAACCATTCTCGGTCAGGTGCTCAGCGCCGGTCAGGGCCAAAACCCGGCCCGTCAGGCCCATATCAATGCAGGTCTTCCTCAGGAAAGTGCCGCATGGGGCATCAACCAGGTGTGCGGATCCGGTTTGCGCGCCGTTGCCCTTGCGGCGCAACACATTCAGCTGGGCGACGCCAGCATCGTTGCCGCTGGCGGTCAGGAAAACATGTCGCTTTCCCCCCATGTCGCGCATCTGCGTGCCGGCACCAAGATGGGTGACGTCAAATACATCGACTCGATGATTCGAGATGGCCTATGGGATGCGTTCAACGGATACCACATGGGTCAAACCGCCGAGAACGTCGCCGAGAAATGGCAGATCAGCCGTGAACAGCAGGATGAATTTGCTGT
Organism: Shimia sp. SK013; assembly: GCF_001292625.1. Taxonomy (GTDB): domain Bacteria; phylum Pseudomonadota; class Alphaproteobacteria; order Rhodobacterales; family Rhodobacteraceae; genus Shimia. The sequence continues at coordinate 308,967 of NZ_LAJH01000012.1, read as the reverse complement.
TGCCTCGCAAAACAAAGCGGAAGCCGCTCAAAAGGCTGGGAAATTTGACGACGAAGTGATCCCCTTCACTGTGAAAACCCGCAAGGGTGACATCATCGTGGACAAGGACGAATACATCCGTCACGGCGCCACAATGGCTGCGATGCAGAAACTGCGTCCCGCCTTTGCCAAGGACGGCTCTGTCACCGCCGCGAATGCCTCTGGTTTGAATGACGGTGCAGCTGGCGCGCTCCTGATGTCGGCAGACGACGCCGAAAAGCGCGGCATCGAGCCGCTTGCTCGTATCGCATCTTACGCCACCGCGGGTCTGGACCCGTCGATCATGGGCGTTGGCCCTATCTATGCGTCCCGCAAGGCTCTTGAGAAGGCCGGCTGGAAGGCTGAAGATCTGGATCTTGTCGAAGCCAACGAAGCTTTTGCCGCACAGGCTTGTGCTGTGAACAAGGACATGGGCTGGGATCCGGCGGTTGTGAATGTGAACGGCGGCGCGATTGCGATCGGTCACCCTATCGGCGCATCCGGTGCCCGTATCCTGAACACATTGCTGTTCGAAATGCAGCGGCGCGACGCCAAAAAAGGCCTGGCTACGCTTTGCATTGGCGGCGGCATGGGTGTGGCCATGTGCCTTGAGCGTCCATAATTCGGCGCCCGCAAATGATTCTGCAAAGGGGCGCCCATCTCGGCGCCCCTTTGTTGTTTTGGAGGGGGTTTTTCGCACAGGCAGCAAAAAAATATCTGCAGCGCGGCAATTCATCACGCAATTATGTTGCGTATTATGTTTATAGACCGTAACAGAATTACCAGACCACTGGACTTATTGGAGGACCACACATGGCCAGAGTAGCACTTGTCACCGGCGGCAGCCGCGGTATCGGTGAAGCCATTTCCAAAGCACTCAAAGCCGAAGGCTATGACGTTGCTGCAACCTATGCCGGCAACGACGAAAAGGCTGCGGCCTTTACCGAAGCCACCGGTATCAAAACCTACAAATGGAACGTCGCTGACTATGAAGCGTCCAAAGCCGGTCTCGCACAAGTCGAAGCGGACCTCGGCCCGATTGACGTGGTTGTCGCCAACGCTGGCATCACACGCGATGCTCCGTTCCACAAGATGACGCCCGAGCAGTGGCACGAAGTTATCGACACGAACCTGACCGGTGTTTTCAACACCGTGCACCCGATCTGGCCAGGTATGCGCGAGCGTAAGTTTGGCCGCATTATCGTGATTTCCTCGATCAACGGGCAAAAAGGGCAGTTTGCTCAAACCAACTATGCCGCCACAAAGGCTGGCGATTTGGGAATCGTCAAATCTTTGGCCCAAGAAGGCGCCCGCGCGGGCATCACCGCAAACGCCATCTGCCCAGGCTATATCGCTACCGAAATGGTCATGGCTGTGCCGGAAAAAGTGCGCGAGTCCATTATTGGCCAAATTCCGACCGGCCGATTGGGTGAACCTGAAGAAATCGCGCGCTGCGTGACTTTCCTCGCCTCCGACGACTCGGGCTTTATCAACGGTTCGACCATTTCCGCAAACGGCGGCCAGTTTTTCGTCTGACGTCTAAAACCACGACAATACAACAAGGGCCGGTCTCGCGACCGGCCCTTTTTTATAGTCCCGTAAGTGCAAACCTGCTCAGCGGGACGGCACCGTAAGGCCAAAATCGACCAGCGGTGTTTCGGACTTACCGAACAACCATTTGAACATGCCAACAAAGGCGCGACTGCGCTCGGCGTGGGCGTCTTGCATGGCTTGAGCGATGCGGGCGTTTGCGGCTGTTTCGATCATGATGCGCCTCCTTGGGCTCTAAATGATTGTCGGTTCTCAGTGTTCTTTAACTGCACCCAATATGTCGCCCAAGATACAAACCTACAAACGAGAGTTTTGACATCTTCAGTTAAGCTGTATTTAACTGAACGCATGTCTGACCGTCTCCCGCCACTCACCGCCCTGCGCGCCTTCGAGGCCGCCGCCCGCCACATGTCTTTTGCCAAGGCGGCAGAGGAACTGTTCGTCACTCCGGCCGCACTTTCGTACCAAATCAAGTCACTCGAAGAGCATTTGGGGGCACCTTTGTTTCATCGACTTAATCGGGCAGTCTCTTTGACGGAGGCAGGCACTGCTTTGGCGCCCGGCGTGCAAGACGGCTTTCAATCCCTCAATGTGGCTTGGCGCACTGTCCAGCGCTTGATGGACGACGCCACACTCATGGTTACAGCAGGGCCGGGCTTTACAGCGAAGTGGCTTGCCCCGCGATTTTTCGAATTTGCCCGTGCACACCCGGAAATTGACCTGCGCTTTTCGGCAACCCTACGCAACGTTGACTTTGCCCGAGACGAAGTCGATGTGGCCATCCGCTTTGGCCTTGAAAAGGACGCCGCAGGGCTGTGGACCTATCCACTCGCACGGGAATGGGTGATCCCGGTAATGACGCCGGAGCTCGCCAAGATCCACACCACACCTCAATCGCTCGCACATGCCACTCTGATCCATGACGATTCCATAAACTTTCTCAAGCCACGCGCTGATTGGTCGGCTTGGGCTCGGATGATGGGCGTGGCGCTGGACACATCCCACGGTCCGCGCTTCTCCGGTGCCGACCACTCTATCGACGCGGCTCTTGCAGGCGCAGGTGTCGCGCTGGGACGCCGTGCATTGGTGGTCAAAGACATTCACGAAGGCCGACTTGTTGCGCCTTTTAAGCAAGCGATCAATTTACAAGCCCGTTTCCGGTTTCTTTGCCAAAACGGCGCGAAAAATCGTCCGCACATTGCCGCCTTCCGACACTGGATTCTGGAAGAAATCGAAAAAACCGCGTACATCACCGAGGCGCTGACCCTGACCCCTATCGAGGACATCCCCCCTTCATGACACGTGCCCGTGCCACATACGTGGGATTGATTGCGATTTTGCTATGGGCCCTTCTGGCTCTGTTTACAGTTGGCAGCGCGCCAACACCGCCCCTTCTTTTAAATGCCCTCTGTTTCGCCATCGGTGGCGGGCTTGGTGTCATATGGGGCCTAATCACAGGCAATTTGTCTGCATTGCGCCGCGTGCCCTGGCATGTCTATGCCTTTGGCACCATCGGCCTCTTCGGCTACCACGCGCTGTACTTCAGCGCCCTGCGCAATGCCCCTGCTGCGGAGGCGGGATTGATTGCTTACCTCTGGCCATTGTTGATCGTTTTGTTTTCCGGACTTTTGCCCGGCGAACGCTTGCGTAGAGGCCATCTCATCGGCGCATGTTTGGGTCTGTCAGGGGCTGCCTTGATCATCTTGGGCGGCAGTACGGGTTTCGACCCTGCTCATACGAAGGGCTATATTCTGGCCGCTGCTTGCGCCCTTATGTGGTCGACCTATTCCGTCGGCTCCCGCCGCTTTGGCAACGTTCCAACAGCGTCAGTCATCGTCTTTTGCTTGGCCTCTGCTGTGCTGTCTGCGGGATTGCACTTTGCGGTGGAAGACACTGTTTGGCCCGCGGGAAAGCTAGGCTGGGCCTCGACAATCGCCCTTGGCCTTGGGCCTGTGGGGCTGGCCTTCTATGTTTGGGATATAGGCGTAAAGCGCGGTGACATTCAGCTTTTGGGGACCGCGTCCTACTCGGCGCCGCTTTTGTCAACACTTGCGCTAGTGGCTGCCGGTATCGCCACCCCCAGCTGGAAGTTGGCGCTTGCCGCGCTGCTGATCACCGCAGGGGCCGTGTGTGCCGCGCTCGCCAGTATGAAAACTGATCGTTAAGTCCGAGCGCGGCGACTGGTTTAAACAGAAAGTCGGTTAATCTCTTCTTTGAGTTTCAGCTTTTGCTTTTTCATTTCAGCGATCTCATGATCACTGGACCCAGGCGAACGCTGCTCTGCTTCGACTTGCTCAGAAAGCGTTTCGTGCTTGCGTTTCAGCTCTTCCAGGTGCGCGCTTACGCTCATGGTGTCTCTCCTATCAAACAAAAAACCGTTTGATGATTGCAGCACAGATTTCTCAGCCTGTCACGCGCGACTTGCGCCGCTTTTGCAACAACGGCGCTTTATTGCCGCCAACCGTGCGATCTGTCGCAATTCCGTTTCATCCCCGTGACACCCGCACCTCTCTGGAATCGTTTTGGAATTCCCTCGCGTGTCTCAGACCCTGATTTGCCTTGCCGCCGACCTAATAAAATCAGGCGGTTTTGGCCGAGGTTTCGAACGGCAACGGCGCACCGTCCCGCAAAACAGCGCGAATCTGCGGCGTATAACTATCACCATCCGCCTCGTGCCGAGCGCCTAGATGCATCAAAACAGGCGCATGAAGCCTAAAATCCGCCCGTCCTCCCTTCCGGCCACGCACCAAAACAAGTCCAGGCTCCCGGCCCTCGCGAGCCTGCAGCGGCAACACCTGAATAGACCCCAGCCGTCCCGACATCGCAGAAAGAAGGTCTGGCAAACGCTCGGTGCGGTGAATGAAACTTGCATATCCCCCCTGCCTAAGGCGGCGGGCGGCGGTCATGACCCAATGGGCCAGCGGCGTTGCTTCTCCCATCGCCACTTCGCGACCCGAGTCGACAGCCGCCGTGCTAGCCGCGCGATCAAAATAGGGCGGATTGGCGATCACGTGATCAAATTGAATTTGGCGCAACGGCTCTGGCAAAACCTGCAGGTCACCCTCAAAAACATCAATCTCAATGCCGTTACGGGTCGCATTCTTACGTGCCAATTCTGCGTAATCAGGCTGTATTTCGATGGCTGACAGCTTCAGCCCAGGCACCCGTGCAGCCAAACAGAACGACGCAGTGCCAACACCGCACCCAAGTTCCAGAACCGATTGCCCGGATTTGGCAGGTAGCGATGCCGCGAGCAGAACCGGATCAACACCAGCCCGATAGCCCTTCTCCGGCTGAATAATCGACAGCTGCCCGCCGAGAAATGCATTTTCTGTGACCGTTTTCGTCACAAGCCCCGCCCCAAGGCAATCCCGTTGTCGCTCATTACGACTTCGGCGTCTTGCAATTCCACCGCACGCACCATCAGACGCCTTGGCAAAATACCAATGCTGCCTTCTAGCACGCTCATATTTACGTCCATTTCAAAGCAGTCTATACCCTCTCCTCGGAGAAGAGCCGAGGCAAAAGCGATGATCGTCGGGTCGTTGCTACGCAGAAGTTCTTTCATAAGAGGATGTAAGTGCAGGGAAGACGTTTTGTCGACCCTAGCCACAAGAAGTTGAGCCAGGAAAAGTGCGTATGGGTCTGGATATCGCCACAAGCAAACCTCACGAGGCCCTCGCCGGGCTGTTGGCAGACGATATGGACGCCGTGAATACGTTGATTGAGGCCCGCATGGCCTCTGAACACGCACCGCGCATTCCAGAGGTTACGGCCCACCTTGTCGGAGCCGGCGGCAAACGTTTGCGTCCCATGCTGACACTGGCGGCCGCGCGGCTTTGTGGCTACGACGGCCCATACCATGTGCATCTTGCGGCCACGGTTGAGTTTATTCATACGGCAACTCTGCTGCATGATGACGTGGTGGACGAAAGCGACAAACGCCGAGGGCGCCCCACCGCTAACTTGTTGTGGGACAACAAAAGTTCGGTTCTGGTTGGTGACTATTTGTTTTCACGCAGCTTTCAGTTGATGACGGAAACCAATAACATCGACGTGCTGCGCATCCTTTCCAACGCGTCTGCGACAATTGCCGAAGGCGAGGTCTTACAACTGACGGCAGCAACCGATCTGCGTACAGATGAGAGTGTTTATCTTCAGGTTGTGCGCGGCAAAACAGCCGCGCTGTTTTCGGCGGCAACCGAAGTCGGCGGCGTGATCGCCGAAGCCAACACAGCCGATGTGAAGGCACTTTTTGACTATGGCGACGCACTTGGAATCGCGTTTCAGATTGCCGACGATTTGCTGGATTATCAGGGAGATAGCGCTCAGACCGGCAAAAATGTCGGAGACGATTTCCGTGAGCGTAAACTGACCCTGCCAGTGATAAAAGCAGTGGCGCAGGCCACCCATGAAGAGCGGGCCTTTTGGGTGCGTACCATCGAAAAGGGACGCCAGGAAGACGGCGATCTTGAGCACGCATTGGCATTGATGGACAAGTACGACACACTATCAGCCACTAAACAGGATGCGCTTGCATGGGCCGACAAAGCCAAGTCCGCCATAGCAAAACTGCCCACACATGAAATCCGGGATCTACTCGGCGACATTGCCGACTATGTGGTCGCGCGCCTGAATTGATCGCGCTCGCGGCTTAGCGGCACTTCACGCCGCAATCTTCGGTTGGGACAATCCACCATTTCGGGAATGCTTGGCGCAACTGCGCCAAAGCCTGATCGCGGAATTCGTCATTCTTATAGATGCCAAAACACGTCGCGCCCGACCCGGACATACGCGACAGCAAGCACCCCGGACTCACGCGAAGCTCCTCTAGGCATGTGCCGATCACAGGCTCGACAGCGATTGCTGGCGCTTCAAGATCATTGCGCTGAGCCACAAGCCAAGACAGTGCCAGATCGTCTTGGAGACAATCAGGAAAACCCTCATCCATAGGAGGGTTTTTCTTATTCGAGAGTGCTTTGAATACTTTGGGCGTCGGTACGTCCACACGTGGGTTGATTAAGATCATCGGCCAATTGACCCCTGTTCCTAACCGAATGATTTGGTCTCCGATGCCCGCCATTCGCGTCCAATCAGGTGCAAGACAAACCGGCACATCGGCACCAAGCCTCAGCGCCTCGTCCGCTGTTGGGAGTGGAATGTTGTAAAGCGTACTCAATGCTCTCAGCGCAGCAGCCGCGTCAGATGACCCGCCGCCAATCCCCGCAGCAGCAGGCAGATACTTCTCAAGCGTGATCTTCGCGGTTACCCCAAGAAGATTAGCGGCTTGAACCACCAAATTACGTTTATCTGTCGGAACTCCCGCAGCCATCGGGCCCAAAACCGTGAGTGTGGTTTCATCCGCCGCTTCGACCGTGATCTCGTCGCCCGCATCCGCAAACATCACCAAGGAATCGAGCAGATGATACCCATCAGCCCGCTGTCCCGTCACATGCAGAGTCAGATTGACCTTGGCAGGCGCGAATGCCTTAACCGTCCGAGCCATTTTCCACATTCAAAGGCGCAGCGCCTTCTTCTTCAAGAACTTGGTCCAGCCCGACCTCGAGCTTGCGCCGGATGCGGTCAGGTTTGGCCTCTTCGGCAGTTTCCTCATCCACAAAGCTCAGTGCGCGACGCCACTGAAACTGCGCCTCAAGCTTTCGGCCCACAGCCCAAAAGCTGTCACCCAAATGGTCATTCACAACAGGATCAACCGGCATCAATTCTGCGGCGCGTTCCATTTGAATGACCGCTTCGTCATACCGTCCCAAGCGGAACAAAACCCAGCCGAGGCTATCGACGATGTAGCCGCTGTCAGGCCGCGCAGCGACTGCGCGTTCGATCATGTCCAGCGCTTCATCCAGCTTGATCTGCTTTTCCACAAGAGAGTAGCCAAGGTAGTTCAGAACCTGCGGCTGCTCGGGATTTAGCTCAAGTGCCGTGCGGAAATCGGCCTCCGACTGTTCCCAATTCTCCAGCCGTTCATGGGAAATCCCGCGGGCATAAAACAGGAACCACTGTTGTTGGTCTAGTGTGTCAAAAATCTCGATTGCGGTGTCATATGCTGCAACCGCGCGTTCAAAATCCCGCTCTTGCCTATGCAAGTCACCCAGCGCGGAATGTACGTAGGGCAGTGTCCCTTGGCTGCGCGCCAGTTGCTCCAGAACTTCAATCGCAGCGTCAACTTTCCCCGACTCTCGCAGTGCTTCTGCACGGCCCATCTCGGCTGCGTGAAAAGACGGATGATCCGCAGGAACACGACGATAAGCCTGAGACGCCAATTCGAACTGCCCCAACTGCTCCAGCAACTCGGCGCTCAAAAGGAGGGCCTCGATGTGATCTGATCGCAGAAATTCTGCGATCCGAGTGTACAGCAGAGTGTAATCTGCATTGGCCTCGACCTGTAGCGCGCTGCCAATTGTGTAGTACACTTCGGCAATGCCATCTTGCGCACTGCGAATATGGCTGAACGCAAACTGCTTTCCGTCCCGCAAGTCCGCTTGCATTTGGCGCAGTTCCGGATCCAGATCACCGCCGAACACATCTTCAAGCAATGCCAGTGCATCCTCATTGCGATCAAGCTGGCTTAGCACTTCCACCTCAGCCATAACGCCGCGACGGGTGTGTTGCAGACCGTTTTCCGCGCTGTTGTCAAAAATCAGCTGCGCGCCTTCAAAGTCACCAACCGACGCCATTGCCAGCGCCTTATGGTAGGCTGAAAATCCACCGAGCATGGGTTCAGTGGCCACTGAGTCAAAAGCCGCCACCGCCTCGGACATAGACCCGCGTCCGATATGCGCCCAGGCTTTCATCAGCCCGTCCACCAACGGCCCAACGCCCCGGGTTTCCATGCGCGCCAGAAGTTCGGAATACTGACCATCCAGAACCATACTGGACGTGATCACCATTTCGGCGATCTGGCTTTTGAACCCTTCCGCGTCCAACTTGCGCGCCACGGGCATCGCACGGTCCATCTGCCCCAGTGCAAGAAACGCCAGAACTGTATTCTCCAGCAACGCAGGATTGGATGGGTCCTTGGTCAAGGCCTGAGCATAGTAGCGCGCGGAACTCGCATAATCGCTGCCATAACTTGCCTGTCGGGCCGCAAGGTAGGACCCCGCTCCTCCATCAGCACTTACCGGCACGGCAAACGCAGCCAGCAACGCCGAAACGGCAACAGAGCGGAAAAATCGATGGGCCACGGGCAACTCCCTGTTCAGATCACCAAAGAAAGGTAGTCCGCGCCCAACAGACTAGCAATGGGGCACAGCGCCTTTGAGCGGATTGATGTCCAAGAAGTGATCATTGTGTGTACCTCACTCGCACAGTGGCGCTGACATTGAGGTTTTGCCGCCCTCGACCACCGCAAAAATGTGTTCAAAAACACATCTGCACCGGTCTTGTTCAAACCAAAAGCTCCGAGCAGGATATCCCACTCGGAGCTTTTTTGATGTCCGCGCCAATGTCCGCGAAGTTCTATTACCGGTGCCTGAATGCCGCTTTCTAACGACTGGACCCGTCACATATTTGGGTAATTGGGTCCGTCACCACCTTGTGGCGTGGTCCAGGTGATGTTCTGGCTCGGATCTTTGATGTCACAAGTCTTACAGTGCACGCAGTTCTGGAAGTTGACCACAAACCGCGGATCACTGCCTTCTTCCTGCACAATCTCATAAACACCCGCAGGGCAATAGCGCTGCGCTGGCTCATCAAACTTCGCCAGGTTGACCGCAGTCGGCACCGCAGGATCAGCAAGCTTCAAGTGACAAGGCTGGCTTTCCTCATGATTGGTCATCGAAAAGCTCACGTTGGTCAAACGGTCAAAACTCAGCTTGCCATCGGGCTTGGGATAATCAATCGGCTTGTGCTTGGAAGCTTCTTCGGTTGCTTCCGCATCGTTTTTGCCATGGCCCAATGTGCCAAACAGCGAGAACCCACCAAAGATCGTCTGGAACCACATGTCAAAGCCACCCAGAACCAGCGACGGCATCAAGCCCCACTTGGACCACATCGGCTTAACGTTGCGCACTTTCTTGAGGTCTTTGCCAATCGCGCCACCGCGCACATCGTCCTCATAGCTGTTCAGCTCATCACCGGACCGCTCCGCCTTAATCGCATCAAAGGCCGCTTCGGCAGCTGCTTTGCCCGACAACATCGCATTGTGGTTGCCTTTGATACGCGGCACGTTGACCATGCCTGCAGAACACCCCAGCAACGCCACGCCCGGTGCCACTAGTTTCGGCATAGACTGATAGCCGCCTTCGGTGATCGCGCGCGCGCCATAGGCCACACGTTTGCCGCCTTCCAGCAGTTCCGCAATCATCGGGTGATGCTTGAAGCGCTGGAATTCCATGTAAGGGAACATGTGCGGGTTCTTGTAGTTCAGGTGAACCACAAAACCGACGTAGACCTGATTGTTTTCAAGATGGTAGACAAACGACCCGCCACCCGCGTTGGAATTCAAAGGCCACCCCATGGTGTGGGTAACAGAGCCCTCTTTGTGTTTGGCTGGGTCGATCTCCCAGATCTCTTTCATGCCGACGCCGTATTTCTGTGGCTCTTTGTCAGCTTGCAGGTCGAACTTCTCGATCACTTCTTTTGAGAGCGAACCGCGCACACCTTCGGACAGGAACACATATTTACCATGCAGCTCCATACCTGGCTCGGTGTTGGGGCCATAGGTGCCGTCTTCTTCCAGACCAAAGACACCGGCCACCACGCCTTTGACTTCGCCGTTGTCGCCATAGACCAACTCAGAACACGCCATGCCGGGGAAAATTTCCACGCCCAGTTCTTCAGCCTGCTCCGCCATCCAGCGACAAACGTTGCCCATCGACACGATATAGTTGCCGTGGTTGTTCATCAGTGGCGGCATCGGAAAGTTGGGCACGCGAATTTCGCCCGCTTCACCAAGCAGATAAAAATGGTCTTCAGTGACCGGTGTGTTCAGCGGTGCGCCTTTTTCTTTCCAATCAGGGATCAGAGCGTCCAGACCACAGGGGTCAAGCACGGCACCAGACAAGATGTGCGCGCCCACTTCGGAGCCCTTTTCCAGAACCACAACATCAAGGTCGGCATCCAACTGTTTCAGTCGTATCGCGGCTGACAGGCCCGCAGGACCCGCACCGACGATGACAACATCATATTCCATGGCTTCGCGTTCGATTTCCGACATTGGCTTCCCTTCCCGGATCGCTGGCGTAATATTCTTTCGCATCTGCTAGCCTGAGTTTAACGTTTCCGTCAATCGGAACCCCACGACATTTCGCGCTAAAACGACATGTTTTGCTGCGACACAGCATAATTGTGCTTGCAATGCGCTCCGCTCTTGCATTTCAAGAGCGCCTTGGGGCAAGTTGCCCCACGTGTTTTAAGACTGACCTGCCTTTGTTTGCATATTCAGGGGCCAACGACCAACGGGACCGCCCCATGGAAAAACTACCAATGACCCGCGCCGGCTACACGGCGCTCGAAGCGGAGTTGAAGCAACTCAAATCCGTGGAACGCCCTGCGATCATCGAGGCGATTGCCACGGCACGCGAACTTGGCGACCTCAAAGAAAACGCAGAGTATCATTCTGCCCGCGAAAAGCAGGGTTTTATCGAAGGTCGGGTCAAAGAATTGGAGGCCGTGATTGGCCTTGCCGAGGTCATTAACCCCACGGCCTTTTCCGGAGCGATCAAATTTGGCGCGACCGTTACGCTCGTGGATGAAGACACAGACGAAGAAAAGACCTGGCAAATTGTTGGTGAACACGAAGCCAATGTTGAAAAAGGTCTGCTCAACATCAAATCTCCCATCGCCCGATCTCTCATTGGCAAAGACGAAGGCGACAGTGTCGAGGTACGCACCCCGGGCGGCGTGAAAAGCTACGAAGTTCTGAGCATCACCTACAAATGAGCCAGTCAGACCGTCAGCAAAAGATCAAAGACGAAAACGACAGTAAATCGACCCCTCTGGGCATCTATGACAGGCCGCAAGTTCCTACCGTCAGCGGTGTCGAGGTGATTGCGTTTGCCTTGAGCTTTGTTTGGCTTGCTGGGGCTGTTGTGTTCTTTCTGGTCCTGGATACGGACGCCTTTGGAGAAGTCGACAACCTGCGGTTCATTATGACGTTGCTGGCGATTTTTATGCCGGTTGCAATGATTTGGGTCGCCGCCACGGCCGCACGTTCGGCGCGGGTCGTACGCGAGGAAAGCGCGCGACTTCAGGCTGCGATTGACGGGATGCGGCGCACCTATGTGGCTCAATCTCAGGGCGCACAGGTCCAGATGAACTCAGAGAATTCCGTAACGCAAAAACTGGATGAAATTGCGGCCGCCACCCGCAAAACAGAAACCACGCTAGCCACATTTTCAACCAGCCGCGAACGTGAAGGCGGCATCCGAAAGCCCGCCGAAGCCGCAGTTTCGGACCAGATTGCAAATCAGGGACTGTTGGAGCTAGGCACCCCCGCCGAAGAGCTTGGCCCTCCCCTGTCGCGTGCCGACTTCATCACCGCCCTGAATTTCCCAGAAAACCCAGACGACGCCCAGGGGTTTGCGGCCTTGCGACTGGCACTAAAAGACCGCAAGGCCGCGCATCTCATCCAAGCCAGCCAGGATATTCTGACACTGCTCAGTCAAGATGGCATCTATATGGACGACTTGCGCCCCGACCTTGCACGCCCTGAAATTTGGCGCCATTTCGCCGCAGGTGAACGTGGCCGTGCGATTGCCGCGCTGGGCGGGGTGCGGGACCGCTCTTCTCTGGCACTTGCTGCTGGCCGAATGAAGCAAGATCCGATCTTTCGCGATGCCGCGCACCACTTTCTGCGCCGGTTTGACACGAGTTTTGTCGAGTTTGAAGAGACCGCAACCGATGCCGAAATCGCCGCTCTTGCGGACACACGCACCGCACATGCGTTCATGTTGTTGGGCCGCGTGGCGGGGATTTTTGACTGACCATCTAGATGTGGCGCGCGCTTCACTGGGGAATTTCACACTTAAAACTCTCTGCTGAGGCGTGCCGATAGCGGATGACTCAAGCCACCTGTAAACTGTGAAATCGGCCATTTCGGGGCCTTTTTTTTGCACCACGGCGGATCACTTAACAGGCGTGGTAATTCGCCCAATCATGATCATAGATCATCTAAGACGCAGGTTACATCGGGGTCGTTGTCTGGACAGAAGCGGTTCCTCTTGGTTTGAGGGGCTGCATCACAGATTCGACGCCCTAGTCCCACACAAAAACAAACGCTTATACACGTCATGCTCCTATGAAATAAGGCAAATTCCCTATTGCACGCCTTCCCTTGTGCAAAGAATTTGTGACAGGACAACCAAGCTACCGAGTCCCAAATCTTATTTGACTCTATTATTGATCGGGTTACTCTTGGGATACGTAACCATTAAGTCCATTTGGCACACCACACGTTTTCTGTGGCCTTTTATTCGTGGGCATTTTCAACGAGGAGATAGAGAAGATGGCTTTTTCCACTTCCATGGCGCTGAGGGGGCTGGCAGTGGCAACTGCAGCTCTGACGTCAGCAGCTACCAGCCTATCGGCGCAAGACAGTCCGAACATACTTGTCATATGGGGAGATGACGTCGGTAGATCCAACATTTCTGCCTACACGATGGGTATGATGGGTTACCGCACGCCTAATATCGACCGAGTTGCCAACGAGGGTATGATTTTCACCGATTATTATGGTGAACAATCGTGCACCGCCGGCCGGTCCTCCTACATCATGGGCCAGTCTGTGTTTCGAACCGGCTTGTCCAAGGTGGGTCTGCCCGGCGCGGATCTAGGTATGCAAGAAGAAGATCCGACCATTGCCGGCCTTCTGAAAGCAGAAGGGTATATGACCGCTCAGTTTGGCAAGAACCATTTGGGCGATCAGGATTCGCATTTGCCGACAAATCACGGTTTTGACGAATTTTTCGGCAACCTCTATCACCTGAATGCCGAGGAAGAGCCCGAGAATGAAGATTATCCCGGCGATGCTGTTCTTGCGGATGGCCGGACGTTCCGCGAAGCATTTGGTCCGCGAGGCGTGATCAAATCATCTGCTGATGGCTCCATCGAAGACACCGGCCCGCTGACCAAGAAACGCATGGAAACCGTTGACGAAGAAACCGTCGCCGCGACCATTGATTTCATCAAACGCGCCAATGAGCAGGGCAAGCCGTTTTATGTCTGGTGGAGCGGAACGCGTATGCACTTTCGCACCCACGTGAAAGACGAAATGCGCGCGAAAGCCAATGAAATTGTCGGCAAGAAAGTGGATGAGTATACGGCCGGCATGATCGAACACGACATGCATGTCGGACAGCTTCTCGATTTGCTGGATGAACTTGGCATCGCTGACAATACAATCGTGCACTACTCCACTGACAACGGACCGCATTACAACACCTGGCCTGACGCGGCGGCGACACCGTTCTTTGGTGAAAAGAACACCAACTGGGAAGGCGGCTGGCGCGTGCCATCAATGGTGCGTTGGCCCGGCAAAATCGAAGCAGGCGCGGTTTCCAATGAAATCATGCACCACATGGATTGGCTGCCGACGTATCTTGCTGCTGCAGGTAACCCAGACATAAAGGCGCAGCTGAAAGAAGGCGGTGTTCAAGCGATTGGGCGCGAATACAAAGTCCATTTGGATGGCTACAACTTCCTTCCACATTTGACCGGTGGGGAAGACGCAGGCCCGCGTGACGAGATATTCTATTTCTCGGATGACGGTGATCTGACTGCCCTTCGCTATCAGGACTGGAAGATGATCTTCCTTGAGCAGCGCCAATACACCACGTTGCGTGCTTGGGCTGAACCTTGGACCGAACTGCGTGTTCCACTGATTTTCCACCTTCGTCGCGACCCTTATGAGCGCGCTTATCGCACCTCCAATACCTACTACGATTGGTTGATCGACAGGGTGTTCCTGATGGTTCCCGCGCAGCAATATGTGGCGCAATTCCTGGCAACGTTCCAGGAATTCCCACCGCGCCAAAAGGCGGCGAGCTTCACGCTTGAACAGGTCATGGATCAAATGACCCAAGCGGTTGGCGACTGATCCAATCTCCTAGATGCGGCCCCAACTTGGGGCCGCATTTTTTATGTTAACAGGACCTTTTGTAATGGTTATGTCAAAATTGCTTTTGACCACTTTCATCTGTGCTGGATTGTTTTTGCCTCAGCCCTCATTTGCACAGCAGACGCCCCCCAAACTTGTTTTACAGATCACGGTGGACCAACTTCGCGGTGACCTGATCGAACGCTACGGCTCCGAATTGGGCGACGGTGGTTTCAACCGTCTGCGTGCCTCTGGCGTGACCTACGTGAACGCCCACCATCGCCACGCCAACAACGAGACCATCGTGGGTCACACCACGCTTTCAACCGGCGCCGATCCGGCGATGCATGGTATGGTTGCCAACCTTTGGTATGACCGCGAAACCGGCAGTCAGTTTTACAACGTTCAGGACCCCGATTATCCTCTGGTGGGGGCGGCCGGCATCGACGCGGGCAGCGAGATTGACCCGACGCAACGCGCGGCGACCACTGACGGGCGTTCTCCCGGCAATATTCTGGTCAGCACGATCGCAGACGAAATTCAGATGTTTTATGGCCCCAAGGCCAAGGTTTTTGGCGTTTCCGTCAAAGATCGCGGCGCCATCGCGATGGCGGGCCACAGCGGACAGGCCTATTGGTTTTCCAAAGCCGAAGGTCGGTTTGTCACCTCGACGTTTTACCGCGACGACTATCCCCAGTGGGTGAAGGATTGGAACGACAGCGGCAAAGTCGGCGCCTTTGCAAACACGTGGTGGACACTGCGCGACGCGCGCGATTCCTATCTGTTTGGTGAGCGGGACGATCAACCGTGGGAGACGGATTTCCCCGGCTATGGTCGCGTTTTCCCGCACGACTTCGGACCTGCTGACGGCAAATATTTCACCACACTCCTAACACTCAGCCCCGCAGGGGATTCCCTAACCGGCGATTTCGCCAAGACGCTGATAAATGCGGAAAGCATCGGGCAAGATGACGTCACCGACTACCTGTCGGTCAGTTTCAGCTCCACCGATTACGTCGGCCACATTTTTGGTCCCTCCTCGCTTGAGGCCGAAGACAACATTCGCAGGCTGGACGACACCTTGGCGGATTTTCTAGACCATGTGGACGCCTCTGTGGGGTTGGAACACACGCTCGTCGTGCTGTCCGCTGATCACGGCGCGCCGGATCATCCCGCTTATCTGGCCGAACACGGCATAATGGCTGATACCTTTGATTTTGACCGCACCGACATGCAGCCCGGCACCGTGCGGTTGCGAGTCAAACTAGGCAGCACCGGTGGGCTGGTGCGGAATTTTTCGAACCCCTACGTTTATCTGGATCGCAAGGAAATCAACAAACAGGGGCTTGAGCTTGACACCGTGGCCGACGAATTGGCCAAAGAGCTGGCGCTGTTGCCAGGGGTCGCACGGGCCATTCCGAGTTGGCGGTTGCGCGACTCCAAATTGAACAACGATGTTATCTCGCAGGCTGTGCGCGCGAACTTTCATGCGGAGAGGTCCGGCGACATCTATATTGTCTTTGAGCCCCACTGGTTCATTGCCGATTTTGACGGTCTGACTGTGGCAAGCGCGCACGGGTCACCATGGTCGTATGACACACATGTACCGATCATTGTGGCAGGCCCTGGCATCTCGCCCGCCCGTGTCGCGCGGCGGGTGGAAACTGTGGACGTGGCAGCCACTATTGCCACCTATCTTGGCACAAAAATGCCGTCGGGTGCATTTGGCGCGCCACTGGCCGAAGTCTTTCCCTAAATCCGCACAACAGCAGGAGTACCCGCATGTCCCCACTCGAGCAGATCGCGACATTGCGCACGCGCATGGGCGAAAGCATTATTGGCCAACGCGATGTGATCGAGCGGTTGATCATTGGTTTGCTGGCGAATGGCAACCTGCTGATTGAAGGTTTGCCGGGGCTTGCCAAAACACGGGCGGTCAAAGCCTTGTCCAACAATCTTGAGGCCGAGTTTTCCCGCATCCAGTTTACGCCCGACATGTTGCCTGCGGATGTGACCGGAACAGAGGTGTATCACCAAACGTCCGAGGGCGCCGAGTTCCGCTTTGAGGCGGGCCCCATTTTTGCAAACGTAGTGCTGGCAGATGAGATCAACCGCGCGCCTGCCAAAGTACAAGCCGCCCTTCTTGAGGCGATGGAAGAGCGACAGGTCACAGTTGCCGGTACCACCCATAAAATGCCGCCACTTTTTACCGTGATGGCCACACAAAACCCGATCGAGCAAGAAGGGACGTATCCCTTGCCCGAGGCACAGATGGACCGCTTCTTGATGCACGTTCAAGTGCTTTATCCGTCTGTTGAGGAAGAGGTGAACGTGATCCGGCTGGTCCGGAGCGAAGAGCAAAAGGCGCACCGCACCGTCGGAGCGGAGCGGGCCGAACCAATTGCGCAGGACACGGTGTTTGCTGCGCGGGTCGAGATCGGGAAAATTCACGTGTCTGACGCAATGGATCGCTACATCGCCGATCTCGTGCAGGCGACGCGAACACCGGCTGCGCTGTCGGATGATCTTGCCCGGTGGATTGAAGTTGGCGCCAGTCCGCGGGCGTCTCTGGCCTTGGACAAATGCTCCCGCGCGCATGCATGGCTGCAAAGCCGGGACTACGTCGATCCGGTAGATGTGCGCGCGATCTTGCATGATGTGTTCCGGCATCGGATAGCGTTGTCGTTCGAAGCGCAAGGTGATGGCGTGACTGTCGATCAGGTAATCGACGAAATTGCGGCGCAAGTCGCGTTGCCCTGAGGCGGTCCGCATGGCTGAGAAAACGCAAGATTTGGACCCCAGGATACACGCCGATCACGCCCACCTGCGTCGTCTTTCGGGTCCAGCGCGGGCTTTGTCGCTGTTGCCACGCCAACCGGTCCGGTCTTTATTGAACGGGCGGCACTCATCGCGACTGCGCGGACGGGGCCTGAATTTCGAAGAGCTGCGCAATTACCAAATCGGGGATGACACACGCACAATTGACTGGAAAGTCACGGCGCGCACAGGCACCCCATATGTGCGGGTTTATACCGAAGAACGGGACCGGCCGACCTTGTTGCTGGTCGATCAGCGCATGAGCATGTTCTATGGCAGCCAGCACAACATGAAATCGGTAACCGCAGCAGAGGCTGCAACCTTGGCTGCATTCCGGATCCGGGCGCAAGGCGATAGGGTCGGAGGCATCGTGTTTTCCGACGAGGTCGTCGCGGAATTGCGCCCCAAAGCCTCTGAAAAAGCGTTGAACCGGTTTGTGTCAGCTATTGGGGATGCCAATTGCGCGCTGCGAGCGGACCGGATTGTGACCCAGTCCATGCCACTCAATCAACCGCTCGAAGCGGCTGCGCGCATTGCGACCACTGGCAATCTTATCCTGATTTTCTCTGATTTTTCCGAAGCCGACGAGAAAACAGAAAATCTGGTGCGTCGTATGGCGGCGCACAACGATGTGATGCTGTTTCCAGTCACGGACCCCACAGAGAGCCGATTGCCCGACGACCTTCGAATTGTGGTTTCGGACGGACAATTGCAGGCGGATCTGAACCTTCAAGAGGGTGACCGCGCCGAGCGTATTGGGTCGTTTACGCGAGGGCGCGTCGCCAGATCGATTGGGTGGGCTGGAAAATACCGCATTCCGGTGCTGCCGTTGACCACATCACGCGACACGGTGCCGCAATTGCGGGAACTGTTGGGCCTCAAAGGTGGCGCGCGCTGATGGCGGATGCTCCTGACACCGACGGGCTTGGGCTTGTCGACCTGCTCAACCTGCTCAAGCCGGTACCTGAACCCGAGCCGATTTCAATGATGCCGGAAACCCAAGGGTGGATCTGGCTGGCCATCGCGACCGTGATGGCATGTTCCTGGGGGTGTGTGGTGTTGGTCCGACGTCGGCGGGCTACTGCTTATCGCCGCGAAGCGCTCGCCGAATTACACTCGGTTGCAGCAGACCCTGCCACAATGGCAAGAATAATACGCCGCGCGGCTTTGGTGGCGTTCCCTCGTCGGAAAGTTGCCTCTTTGGTCGGGCAGGACTGGGTGCAGTTTTTAAATTCAAACTGTCCTGACGCACCCTTTTCGGGCCTGGCGGCGGAGGCGCTTGTCGCCGGCCCCTATCACCAAAACTCACGCGAAAATCCCGAACTGAAGGCGCAATGCCGCGTATGGCTGAAGACGCATACGGCAGGGTCGATGCAATGACCTACACGCTGGCGTTTCCCTGGGCGATTTTGCTTTTGCCATTGCCCTGGCTAATCTGGAAATTCGCGCCACCGCATCGGGAACAAAGCAAAGCGATCCGCATCCCGTTTTTCCGGCAGCTGACCAAGGCGGCGGGCGTACAAGCCAAGGCGGGGGCATCGATCCTGGCGCGCAAGCGCGTGCAAATTGTCGCTGCAACGCTTGTCTGGATGCTGCTTGTGCTGGGATTGGCACGACCCGAGCAGCTGGGTCAGTTGTCCACAATTGAAAAAGCCGCACGGGATCTTGTGATCGCGGTTGATATCTCCGGATCGATGGATGCGCGCGATATGAAAGACACCAATGGGGAACCGCAACAACGCCTTGCGGTCGTCAAAGATGTCGTTGGCGAATTCATTGAAGCCCGCGCAGGCGACAGAGTGGCACTCGTTGTGTTTGGGACCCGCGCGTTTGTACAAACCCCCTTTACCGAAGACCTTGCGGTGGTGCGCGATTTGCTTGACGCGACCACGGTTGGCATGGCGGGCCCTCACACGGCAATTGGCGATGCAATTGGCCTCGCAATCCGCACTTTTGAAACCTCTGAGGTGGACCAGAGACTGATGGTTTTGTTGTCTGACGGCGCGGATACCTCAAGCCGCATGTCGCCTGTGAACGCGGCTGAAATTGCCGCCGACAGAGGCGTAAAAATCTTCACAGTCGGAGTTGGTGATCCATCAGGCAGTGGCGATGACAAGGTTGATTTGCAAGCTTTGGAAGACATTGCGCGTCGCACCGGCGGCGCGTTTTACTTTGCCTCTGGCCGCGATGGTCTGCAGGATATCTATGACGAGATCGACCGTCTCAATCCCCGGATGACGGAAACCCTCAGCTTTCAGCCCAAACGCCCACTGGCATGGATCGCGTTTGGCTGCGCGGCTATTTTGGCCATGGTGACGCTGCTGGGTTTACACCTGACAGATTTGCGGAGGGCCAAAGCATGATGGATGTGTTTTGGGATGCCGTCAGCGCCTTTCGGTTCCTGCGCCCTGCGTTTTTGGGCCTGCTGCTGCCAATCGGGCTGCTCTGGTGGGCCATTCGGCATCAATTGGTGAAACCAGATCAACCCACGCGGGGTATGGCGCCGCATCTTGCGCGTGCGCTCACCGTTGGCGCTGGTAAGGACCGGCGTTTTGTGCCGATTGACGGCGTTGCTATCTGCCTGATCCTGCTTAGCCTGGCTGCGGCGGGACCGTCGTGGACCCGTGTGCCAAATCCGTTGCTGGCCAAGACCGCACCTATGGTTGTTGTGCTGGAAGTGAGCCGATCGATGGAGGCACCGGACCTGCCACCTAACCGCCTGGAACGCGCAAAATTCAAAATTCTCGACCTTGTTGAAGCCCGCGCAGGCGCGCGCACTGGGTTGATTGCCTATGGTGGAACCGCACATCAGGTTGCGCCTCTGACCGAAGATCCGAATGTTTTTCGGGTTATGTTAGAGGCTTTGTCGCCTGCGGTCATGCCAACGCCGGGGGAGAACGCGACTGACGCGCTCAAACTGGCGAAAACTGCTTTGCAGAGCAGCCAGACGCCCGGCGCGATCCTGTTTGTCTTGGATGCGCTGGACGCAAACGATGCCGCAGCCTTTACAGCGGATGCGCAAACCGGAGATGCGCCGGTGATTTTTTTGGTGGCAGCGCCCAAAGGCGCTGCGACTGGCGCGCTTGCGCAAATCCCCGGCGCCACAGTTGTGCCCCTGAGCGCGGATGACTCCGATATCAAAGCCATAGAGCGAGCCACAGCCTCGGCGTACCGGGCTGCGCTTTTGGAAGACGAGCGTCTGGAATGGGAAGACCGGGGATGGGTCTTGGGCTGGTTGGCGATGCCGCTGTTGCTGATTTGGTTCCGGCGCGGATGGACGATGCGCTGGGCAGTCGTTGCCCTTCTGTTGGGTGGGACCGTCGCACCCTCGTCTGCGCGGGCAGACGTGCTTGATTGGTTTTTCACGCCGGATCAGCGCGGCATGATCGCCATGCGCGACAAAAATTATTCCGACGCGGCAAAGCGGTTTCAACACCCGATGTGGCGTGGCTATGCGCTGCTCAAATCGGGCGACTACGAGGAGGCTGCCGACCTTTATGCGCGGATCGACACGCCGGAGGCCGCGTTTGCCGAGGGTTTGGCACGCATGCGAAACCGCCAATACCGGCCCGCGATTGCGGCCTATGAGAGGGCTTTGACATTGCGTCCAGACTACGCTGAGGCCGAATGGAACCTGCAAGTCAGCCGCGCAGTTCTGGAGTATGTCGAGTCCGCGCGCGAAGCAGGGGACACCGGAGAGGAAACAGGCGTCGGCGCGGACGATGTTGTGTTCGACAATGAAGCCAACCGTGGCGCCGAGACAGACACCGATTTTTCCGAGCAAGAAGACACACCCCCGCCGATGCAAACCGCCGAGCAGTGGATGCGCTCTGTGGACACAGATATGGGAGACTTTCTGCGCGCCCGATTTGTGCAGGAAAATGCCACGAGGGATCAGCCATGATCCGTGTGCTGCTGGCCTTATTGATGCTCGGGATCGGCGGTGAAATCCGCGCACAGGAAATTTCTCAACCGCCGGTGATCGTGCGCGCAGCATTGCCTGAAGAACCGCCGGTTGTTGGCCAGCCAATTGTCTTGAGAGTAACGGTTTTGGTGCCCACATGGCTCCCGCAACCGCCCCAGTTCCCGTCGATGGAAACTCCCAACCTGATTGTGCGACTGCCGAGCCGTGCCAGCAATCCGGTAAGCGAAACCATCGAGGGCGAAACGTGGTCGGGTGTCAGCCGTGCCTATCGCTTGTACCCGATGGTACCGGGCAGGTTTTCCCTGACGCAAAAATCAGTGGGGGTGACCTATGCCGACCCCGAAACTCGCGCGCCGATTTCAATTGATGTGCCTTTGGGGCCAATCGTCTTTGAGGCAACGGTCCCGCCCGGCGCAGAACAATTGGATCCGCTGATCGTGGCGCAGGGGCTCACGCTGACGCAAGAACTTGAGGGAAACGATGGGGTGCTCGGTGAAGGTGACGCCCTGACACGCACCGTCACCGCCAAGATCACAGGTAGTTCCGCGCTTTTCCTGCCACCCCTGATTGCGCCAATCGAGACTGACGCGGCGCGGGCCTACCCCAAAGAGGCTGCGGTGTCTGAAAGTGAGGATCGCGGGGTGCTTTCCGGCATGAGGCTTGAGACCACCAGCTATGTCGCGCAATTTGGCGGCACTCTGGAACTCCCTGCAATCTCGGTGCAGTGGTTCAACACCAAGACCAACAAAGTCGAAACGGCACAATTGAATGGCGCAACCGTCGAGATTGATGCGCCCGCAGCACCAAGAGAGCCCGTGATCAGCCGACGTCAAATCGTCGTTGTTGCCACAATACTGGCGATTTTGGCGGCAACGCTGCGCCTGTCTCAGCGGTATGTGGTTCCGCCTGTGACTGCGGCATTGCAACGGCGTCGCGCCCGCTGGTTCAACAGCGAAGCTTATGCAAGTTCATTGGTGACCGATGCGATCCGCGCCCATGATCTTTCACAAGTTTACCGCGCCTTGCCTCTTTGGGAGGCCCGCTGTCCCGGTCAATCTGGGTCTGGCTTGCAAACCGCGTTGGCGGCGGTTGGGAAAGGTTTTTATGGGAAAGAACCAGACGGAACCGAGGCATGGGATGCGCTTTCCGACGCGTTCAAAGTGGACCGTAAAAGTAGATTGGCGCGGTCCAATCCCAACATTTTGCCGCCTCTTAATCCGACCTAGCCAGATGCAATGGCTAAAAGATTTTTCGCCTTGTGTGGATATGCAGACTTTGCGTCCCTCCCATACTGTCGCATAGTCGGCGAGTGACTGATTTTATCTCCGGCGCTAAGGCACTGGCTTTGCCAAAAACCACTGCGTGCCGGCCGAAAGGGCCCTTATGAATTTCTGGCCACGTGACAGCATTTCCCTCCGGATCTTTACCTTGGTCTTTGGCGTCTTTTTGTCGGCAAGTGTGCCCGCAATTGCGCAGCAGGGCGGGGATGGGACAGCAGACTATATCGGGTCCCAAGCCTGCGCTGACTGCCACACACAGGCCTACGCCGCATGGCAAGGCTCCCATCACGCAAAGGCCTGGCGGCTTGCGGGCCCGGACACTTTGGTGGGCGCCTTTGAGGGCGAAATGTTTTCCGCGAACGGCCTGCAGGCAAAGTTTACAAAAGACACCGACGGATTGACCGTCACAGTTCAAGAGAGCGATGCCACCACAACCGTTTACAAGGTGCACTCTGTTGGTGGTGTGCATCCGCTGGAGCATCTGATCCTTGAAACAGGCGACGGCTTTTTACAGAGCTTTGATATCGTCTGGGATGTGGAGCAGCGGCGCTGGTACCACCTTTATCCGGATCAGGATTTGCCACCTGTGGACGCGTTTCACTGGTCCGGTGCCTATAAGAACTGGAATGCACGTTGCGCAGAGTGCCACGCCACCGGATTTGAGAAAAACTACGACTTCCGCAACCGAAGCTATGCCTCAAGACAGGTCGAGATTGGTGTAGGATGCGAAGCTTGCCATGGCCCGGGATCGGCACATGTGGCAATTGCAAACAAAACAACCGCAGACCCAACTGTCAGCGGACCGGAATTTTGGGGATTTGCCGAGGTTCTGTCCAATCCAGAAGGCCAAATGGCGCAATGCGCCGGATGTCACGCCCGACGCGAGGCTTTTGGCGACGGCAATCCTGTGCCCGGAGTGGCTTTTGCAGATAGCTACAACCTCGCTATGTTGCGTCCCGAGCTCTATCACGCGGACGGGCAGATATTGGACGAGGTCTATGTCTATGGCTCGTTCTTACAATCCAAGATGCACCAAAAGGGCGTAACCTGCGCCAATTGCCATACGCCCCACGCGGCCGACACGGTTGCGGATGGCAATGCTGTGTGCACGCAATGCCATTCCGAAGCGGGCAATCCGGATTTCCCAAGCTTGCCCTTGGCCGATTACGACACCGAGGCCCATACCCGCCATTCGCAAAACAGTGACGCAGCAATGTGCGTGAACTGCCACATGACCGACAAGGTCTATATGGGTATCGACGCCCGGCGCGATCACAGCTTTCGCGTGCCCCGCCCAGATTTGAGTGACGTGCTGGGTGCACCCAACGCGTGCACAACCTGCCACACGGATCAAGCTGCCACATGGGCCGCCGATAAAATCCAAGAATGGTTCCCTGACGGACAATGGCAACAGCCGCACTATGGCGAGGTTCTTGCCAAAGGGCGACGGAGTCCGACCTCGGCCGCGCCGCTTTTACTTGGGCTGGCTCAGGACTTGGATCAGCCGGACATCGTGCGTGCGACCGCGTTGTGGCTCCTGCGCGATGGGGCCATTAGCCTCGAAGTCTCCGACCTGGGTGCGTTTATGAATGACGCTGATCCCCAAGTACGCGTCGCCGCGCTTTCGGCGTTGCGCCAACGCGCGTCTGTAATCTCGGAGCCTTATTTGATCCGCGGATTGAACGATGACACGCGCGCGGTACGGATTGCCGCGGCGCGCGCAATACTCAGCCAGCAACCAGGGCGGATGTCAGAAGGGCTTCGCGCGCAGGTTGGCAAAGCCTACGCGGAACTTGGCGGCGTCCTGCGCAACCAGATGGATTTCGCAGAAGCTCACTTGCAAGTCGGCGGATTTTCGATGGTCGCGGGCAACGTTCCGGCGGCAATTTCCGCCTTGAGCGAAGCTGTGCGCATCAACCCACAGACACCGCAAGCCTGGCACAGCCTCATTCGGATGGTGGCACAGGCACAAGGGCTGGAAGCTGCGCAAGAGCTCATGCAGCAAGCGTTAAAGTCCAACCCCAATGATATAAGTCTGTTGTCGCTGGCAGCAGAATTTTAAGCGGTTCCGGCAGGTCGCGTCCGGAGTATTTAGGCGAATAAGAAGCAGCTCAGAGCCCGAATGCAGCGTAGCTGTAAAATGCGACATCTGTACCGGGGGCTATTTCACAAGCGTCATCCGGCAGCGCGACCAGACCCTCGGCCCAGCTCAGACCGCTAATCCTGCCTGATCCTTCAGACGCAAATGCCTCCGCTTTGCCATCGCGCAAACGCGCGCGCAGGTACTCGCGTCGTCCCGGCTTTTTGCTTTTGGTGAAATTGGCCGGCACCATCATCGGTTCCGGCAAACGCCAGCCCTCACCAGCCAAAGCCCCCATCGCCGGTCGCGCAAAAATCAAGGTGCACACCATAGCAGCCACCGGATTGCCCGGCAGACCAAACACCGGTTTTCCGCGCCACATCCCTAACGCAAGCGGCCGTCCCGGTTTGATCGCAAGTCGCCACAACGTCATGGCACCACTTTCATTGAGCAGCGCCGACAAATGGTCTTCATCTCCAGCAGAGGCCCCGCCCGACGTGAGGATCAAGTCCGACGTCTCCGCAGCACGATCCATCATGCGTTTCAGCTCTGCCCGATCATCCGGCGCCCGCCCGGCATCTACTGCCTCAAAGCCAAACCGGTTTATCATCGCCAGTAACATCGGCCGATTGGCATCATAAATCTGGCCCGCCCGCGCGTCCTCTCCCGGCTGGGCCAACTCGTCACCCGTGGAAAGCACCGCGACCCGAAGACGGTTTCGCACCTGCAAGTCCGACACCCCAGTGGCTGCCGCCAGCGCCATATCCGCAGGTGTCACCCGCCGCCCTTCGGTCAAAATCACATCGCCCGCTTCCACATCTTCTCCAGCCTGCCGCAGGTTAGCGCCCTTTTTGAGAGGACCATGAAACGCGACCTGCGCACCATCGGTTGTCACGCCTTCTTGCAAGATCACCGTGTCCACGCCCTCCGGTATTGTCGCCCCCGTCAGGATACGCACGGCCTGACCAGCGGCCAGCACGCCTTCAAACGGCGCCCCTGCCGCCGAACGCCCAGTCATCAACGCCATCGTCTGCGGTCCATCCTTCGTGCCCGCATGGCGCACCCCGTACCCATCCACCGCAGAGTTGGCTTCCGGCGGATTGGCCCGTCGGGCGATGACATCCTGCGCCAGCACCCGATCCAAAGCGGCGTCCAGTGCAACAGTCTTTGTCCCGACCACCACAGCCAAACGATCTTCTAGCATGGCATGCGCCTCAGCCACCGGCGTCCAATGGGTGCCCGCAGGCAGCGCAAAACAATCGTCCGTCAACGGCGGTGGCATAAGCGGGTCGTTCATCTCAGCTGGCCTCACCTTTGGTCTGCGGCAAACCCACCTCTGAAAGCACAAAATCGGCAATCACCGATGTGTCATTCAAATCAAACACCACTCGGTCACTCGCGACCGGCGCATCCGCTGCGATGGCACAAATGGTTGGATCATCTGGTGCAATCAAAGGGTTGCCGGTCTCAGCCCGAAACGCCTCCACTTTGGGGTGCGCATCGCGCTTATAGCCTTCGACCAGCACCAAATCGACCGGCGCCAGTTTTGACAGCAACAACTCCAGCGGCGGCTCCTCCTCTTTGGCAAGCTCGTGCATCAATGCCCAGCGTGCGCCTGACGCCAAAAGAACTTCGCGCGCGCCTGCTGTGCGGTGACGGTGGCTGTCCTTGCCCGGCTGATCCACGTCAAAGGTATGATGCGCATGTTTCACTGTCGAAACCGAAAATCCGCGACCCGTGATCTCAGACACAAGTCGCTCCATCAACCCTGTCTTGCCGGCGTTCTTCCAGCCCACCACGCCGTAAATTCTCTGAGTCATACTGCCCCCACCATGCGCCGTGCCTCCGAGAGGTCTTCGGCAGTATTCACATTAAAAAACGGGTTCCCAAGGCTGGTAGGAAACTCCGCCAATCGCCCGTCATGCGGGTCGGTCCACAGCACCACTTTGCGCAAGCCTCCGTCAAGCGCCGCCCGCAAGTCATGACGCAATGCCACCGGCCAGAGGCCAAAAGTCGGGTGCCGGATCAGGCCGGATCGGGACATGGATTTGGTTGCCTCACCTTCGCCACGCGGCGTCGCCGCCAACGCCAGACGATGCTCCATACCGTCTGTTGCCATCAATAGACGCGGCACAAGATCACAAGGAAAAAACGGTGTGTCCGCCGCAGCTGTTACGATGGTTTCTCCGCCCTGTTCCGCCGCCCAATCCAGACCCGCCAGCACACCAGCAAGCGGTCCCGCAAACCCGTCCAGATCATCTGCGATCACCGGCAAACCCAGATCGTCAAATCGCGTGGCATCGCCATTGGCATTAAGCGCCAGCCCCGCCACTTGCGGCTCCAGCCGCTCAATCACATGCGACAAGATCGAGCGATCGCCGAGCATCAAGCGCCCCTTGTCGCCTCCGCCCAAACGCGTGGCCTGTCCGCCCGCAAGTATCACGCCGAGAGGTTGTTTCATGCGGCAGCTCTCCACTCATTGATGGCGCCGACAAAGGTATCCCGATCCGCATTGCCAAAGGCTGTTGAAGGCAGGACATAAACATAAGCGCCCGAGTAGAAGAAAAAGCCGTCCGCTGTAGCCTTGAAACTGGTCACAGCGGGCCATTTAACCTCCCATTTGGCGTTGTCGGTTGCCATCGACAAACCCTCTTTGCCGAAGGAACACCGTGTGTTTCCAGAATAGATCGGCGACTTCAATATGGCACCGACGTGAACACGAAAATTATACGCAAACGCCAATTTCCATAATAGGAGCGCCAAGAAAAAGCCGCCAAAAACGACAGGCATGTCACGTGCAATTTGCCCATAACCGACCTTGAAAGCGACACCAATCGCAATCGCGATACCACCTACACCCAAGACTGCTGCAAGGAATGATCCCAGCGCAAAACTCACGATTCTTGATCGGAGACTGCCGTGCTTCTTAGGGCAACCCTTTATCGCCCGCGCCATTACCTTAGCATCCACCGGCCCATTCTGCTCAAATTCAAACGTCACGTCCCCGCCCCTTTGCGCCGGTGTTTTTTGTCTTCATCGCCGACGCTCTTCGGGTCAACATCCCGCAGCAGCCGGTCCTCGCCGCTCAAACAAACAAACCGCTGCCCGCGCATCCGGCCTATCAGCGTCAGGCCGACCTGCTGTGCGATTTCCACGCCCCATGCCGTAAATCCAGAGCGCGACACCAGCACCGGAATGCCCATCATCGCAGTCTTGATGACCATCTCACTGGTCAGACGCCCCGTCGTGTACAGCACCTTGTCGTCCGCCCGCACGCTTTCCTGAAACATCCAGCCCGCGATTTTATCGACAGCGTTGTGCCGCCCGACGTCTTCCATATAGACCAGCGGTCGCGCGCCTTGGCACAGCACCGTGCCATGGATGGCACCGGCTTCGAGATAAAGCGACGGCGTGCGGTTGATCTTGTGTGCCAGCGCATAAAGGTCCGATGTGCGCGTCTGCGTCGGCGGCAACACAACGCCCGCCAGCCCCTCCATCATGTCGCCAAACACCGTGCCGACCGCGCAACCGCTGGTGCGGGTTTTCTTGGCAAGCTTTTCCTCGTGGTTGGTTTCGGTCGCGGTGCGCACCACGACCACCTCAAGTTCCTCGTCATATTGAACGCCCGTCACCTCATCATCAGGCGCGACCATGCCCTGATTGAGCAAAAACCCCAGCGCCAGAAATTCGGGATAGTCGCCAATTGTCATCGCGGTGACGATCTCCTGACTGTTCAGATAGATCGTCAGCGGGCGCTCCTCGACCACTGAAATTGTGGTCTCACGGCCCTCTTGATCGCGACCTGTCACGACCCGCGTCAACCGCGCGGCACCGGGATCTGGCGCGATAATATAGTCTTGCAATAATTCTTGGTCGCTCAATGAAATAGGCTCCTCCAGCTCACCGAAACCTAATGCGGTTTTGTCAAAGTGACCACAGATGAATCATCGTTCATTGCATCCCCCTTTATACCGCGCTACGCCTTTGCAGTCTGAGTGTTTTCTTACCCCTGTTGCGAGTCCCGATGCCCTCCTATTATGACCGATCCACCTATCTGCGCGGCGTCAAAGACGGTTTGCCGTTTATCCTCGTGGTTGCGCCATTTGCGCTGCTGTTTGGTGTTGTCGCAACCGAAGCAGGGCTGACCGTCTTTGAAACCATGACCTTTTCGGCGGTGGTCATCGCGGGTGCCGCGCAATTCACCGCGCTTCAGCTAATGAACGACAACGCGCCAACCGTCGTTGTGATTGCCTCGGCCCTCGCTGTGAACTTGCGCATGGCAATGTACTCTGCCTCGCTCACGCCTCACCTTGGTGCCTTGCCGTTTTGGCGGCGCGCCTTTGCGGCTTACACGCTGGTTGATCAAAGTTACGCCCTCAGCACGTTGGAGTATGAAAAGAACCCCGACATGACGCTAGCGCAGAAAACCTCCTACTTCTTTGGCGTTATCACTCCGGTGTTGCCCAACTGGTATCTCTGGTCCCTTATTGGTGCGATGGTGGGTCAATCGATCCCGCCCGAACTTGCGCTTGATTTTGCGGTGCCGATCACTTTCATCGCTATGATCGGCCCCATGCTGCGCACCGGCGCGCATGTGGCCGCCGCCTTTGTGTCTGTGACCTGCGCCATTCTGTTTGCGTTTCTGCCGTGGAACCTCGGCCTGATCGTGGCGGGCGTTGTTGGCATGATGACGGGCGCACAAGTCGAACTCTGGCAAGAACGCAAGTCTGGCAGCGAGGACGCATCATGATTGATAAATCCGACCTCTGGATCATCATCATCGCGATGGGGATTGGCAGCTTCGGCCTGCGCTTCTTGTTTCTGGGGCTGGTTGGCGACCGCGAGATGCCGCCTTGGGTGTTGCGCCATCTACGCTATACTGCGGTCGCCGTGCTGCCCGGCCTTGTGGCGCCACTTGTCCTTTGGCCCGCAGCGACCAACGGTCAGCCCGATCCCGCGCGCATGGCTGCTGCGCTGGTCACGCTTGGCGTCGGATATTTCACCAAAAACGTGCTTGCCGCAATTTTCAGCGGCGCCGCCACGCTCTATTTGGGATTGTTTCTGCTGGGCTGACGAAAAAAGGCCGGCGATTAATTCGTCGGCTTCGTAGGTTCGTCTTCGTACTGCGGCGTAAAAGCTGCGAGAACCTTGGATTTGTCATCCTCGTCATATTCGAACAGACGCTCATAGGTCGCGCCTTTTGCGGCGAAATATTCTTCAAGCTTGACCGGGAACAGCGTCGATGGCGCGTCTTCAAATCCCGGCAATCCCCGCAAAATCTGCGACGTCGACTGCGCACATTGCGATTCCAGAATCGGCCCCAAAGATTGCGCCTTGCGCAGTGCCATTTCGGCGACCTGCGGGCTTACGTCCAGAGACTGCACCACAACGTGATAGGTCTCGCGCGCGTGGAACCGGGTGTATTGATCCACCAACCAAGGGGTCATGCCGTATACCACGTCGTTCTTGGCGACAATCGCACCTTCTTTTCGGAAAGAGCCGGCCGGATCAAACGCAATCCGCTCCGATCCGTTGATCATCA
The DNA here is from genome assembly GCF_001292625.1 of Shimia sp. SK013. Taxonomy (GTDB): domain Bacteria; phylum Pseudomonadota; class Alphaproteobacteria; order Rhodobacterales; family Rhodobacteraceae; genus Shimia. The sequence goes on along the minus strand of NZ_LAJH01000012.1, from coordinate 278,700 downwards.
GCGACGTGTGAGCGCCAGACCCGTTGCGGTTGGACCGCATGGTATAAAGCGTCAATCGGGCTGGCCCGTCATGCACATAACGCGCGGCCAGAACCTCTGTATCAGGAGAGTTTTCCTTAACCGGATTGCGCACCGTGCAAGCCGACAAAGACACAACAGCCGCAATCACGGCACACAAACGCAACACCGATTTCATGACGCTAAATCCCGCAATTAGCTGGTGAACAGCGCCATAAAGATCAGGATACCAATCGAAGCCGCTGCAACGCCGATCGACCATTTTACAAAGCCATCAAAGGTCTTTTCCTGAACCTTGGTGTCCATCGTGCCGTGTTCATGTTCCGCCATTGTCGCGTTCCCTCTAGTTCGCTGGCTTAGGACAGGCCCAAGCGTTCTTTCCCTCTGATCAGAAACCTGATCACATTCATTTTCGGCTGGATACCCGATTCATGCAGCCCTGTCACCACGACATTGACGCACAGGTGTCACGATCTCTCAAGATCGTCCGCCAGCCGAAATCCAATACGTGCAGCTTCGGACTGCTCTGCTGGCTTTGGCAAAGCCCGCAACAACACGTTTAGCTGGCTCACGTGTTGCACCAACTGGGTTTTGATACCGTTGCTGTCGCTACCGTAAAACGTCACAATATCGGGATCAAAGAACCCCATGCCTTCGATGCGCATCACACCCGCATCACCGCCAGTGAACCCCATTGCCACTTCGTGGTCGCCGTCCAGCTGTTTCTCGAAATTCTGGATGTACATAATCAGTCGCTCATAGGCCCATTCGGCCGGGCTTTTCTCAGCAACGGGTTTTTTGGCAACGCCGTCAGGCACTTCTACAGGGGTGGCGTCAGGATCAGAATGCACTTCATGGCTGCGCGGCAGGGCCGACGCCTCGACGGCTTCAGCGGTGGTATTGATCTCAGTGCTCATTTTGGTGACCTTTTCAGTCGATGCGTTGCCACAAATACGCGCCGTCATCCCGAACCGTGCGCCGTGCAGTCCCAACATGATAAAGATGGTTCAGGTGCGCAAGAGCCTCTACCAAGGCCAGCCCATATGCCCCGCCTTCGATGTTCCGTTTAAACAACGGAATGAAACATTCGGCCGCCGTCATCGGCGTGTCCAGATGGTCACGCAACCGCCTGAGTGCACCATGATGATTGTCGATCAACTGCCGCATCCGAAGTGGCGCGCCGGTAAACGGCAACTTATGGCCGCCAAGGAACAATTGATCCTCACGCACCAACAAGGACAACCGCTCGCAAGACTCCAACCAATCCGCCACCGGATCAGCTTCTGGCTCGGTGGCATAGACACCGATGTTGGAACTGATCGATGACAGGATTTGATCGCCTGACAGCACCAGATTGTCGTCACGACTCCAGAACGTTGCGTGTTCCGGCGCGTGGCCGTTGCCGACGTGTACGTCCCAGACGCGCCCGCCAATCTCGATCACGTCACCTTGCTTGATGCGTTTGAACCCCAACGGCATTGGCGCCACAACGTCGGCGAAATTGAACGGCCGTTCGCTGGCCCGCTGCTGATAGATCGCCTCGTCCATGCCGCAACTGCGATAAAAATCCAGAGTTTCCTGACGCGGAACCGCCTGCTCGTCGAGTTGCAGCATCCGCGCAAAAAGCCACGACGTGCGCGTGGTCCAAAGGCTCGCGCCATGTTCGGTCTGAAACCAGCCTGCAAGGCCCACGTGATCCGGGTGGTGATGGGTCACGATCACACGGCCAACGGGTTTGCCGCCCAGCGGACCGGCCAAAAGGTCGCCCCAAATGGCGCGACTTTTTTTGGTGTCAAATCCGGTGTCGATGATCGTCCAGTGATCGCCTTCGTCCAGGGCGTAGACGTTCACATGATCCAACGCCATCGGCAGTGGCAACCGCATCCACAAAACCCCCTCGGCCACCTCTATGGCCTCTCCAACCTCAGGTGGGGTTTCCCAAGGATACCGAATAGCTGCAGCCTTTGTGTCGCTCATTAAGCGGCTCCCAATTCTTCCGCGCTCAGCGCATAAATACCGGCTGCACCCTGCATCGCGTGCTCAAGAAGACCAGAGTGCTCAGGCAACAACCGCTTGATATAAAACGCTGCCAGCTTGCTGCGCGCGCCTTCGCCACCCTCGGCAATGGCCGCTTTCAGGTGGAAATACCCGCCCAACACGCGGGCAAACCCCATCAGGAACGGCACCGATCCGGCGAAACGCTCATTCATATCGGTCTGCGCAACCATCCATTCGGTGGCCTCGCGCAACGTCTCGGTCGCCTGCCACAGCGGCTCGGCAAGATCAGACATGCTCTCGCGCACCTTCTCTGCACAATCTTCGATCTCATCCAACAACGCATAGGCCGCGTCGCCGCCATCCATCAACTTGCGCCCCACAAGGTCCATCGCCTGAATGCCGTTGGTGCCTTCGTAAATCGCCGTCACCCGCACATCCCGCAAGAACTGCGCCGCGCCTGTTTCTTCGATAAAGCCCATGCCGCCATGAACTTGCACGCCCTGCTGGGCGACATCCATGCCGACTTCGGTACCAAAGGATTTCGCAATCGGCGTCAGGAATGCCGCGCGGGCTTTCCAATCTTTGTCACCGGTTGCCGTGTTCATGTCGATTGCCACAGCACAAGACATCTCGATGGCGCGCGCGGCAAAGATGTCGGCTTTCATACCTGCCAACATGCGGCGCACATCGGCGTGCTCCAGAATGGTGCCAGTGCCGCCTTCAACCGGCGTGCGGCCCTGTTTGCGTTCCAAAGCATAGCCCAGCGCATACTGATAGGCGCTTTCGGCGACGCCGATACCCTGACCGCCAACACCCAGACGGGCGTTGTTCATCATGGTGAACATCGACTTCATGCCGTCATGCTCCCCACCAACCAGCCAACCCTTGGCGCCGTCAAACTGCATCACAGCAGTCGGGCTGCCGTGCAGGCCCAGCTTATGTTCAAGACTCACAACGCCCAGAGTGTTCGCCACGCCAGGTTTGCCGTTCTCATCCGGAATGAGCTTTGGCACCATAAAGAGGCTGATGCCTTTGGTGCCCGCAACGCCATCAGGCAAACGCGCCAACACAAGGTGGCAGACGTTTTCGGTAAAGTCGTTGTCGCCCCACGTGATATAGATTTTCTGACCCGTCACAGCATAGCTGCCATCGCCATTTGGCACCGCTTTGGACTGCAACGCACCCACATCCGATCCCGCGGCAGGTTCGGTCAGGTTCATCGTGCCGGACCATTCACCAGAGATCAGTTTGGGCAGATAAAGCGCCTTGATCTCGTCACTGGCGTGATGTTCCAGCGCTTCGATCTGGCCCTGCGTCATCAACGGGTTCAGCTGCAATGCCAAACAGCCCGAGGCCATCATCTCATTAACAGCTGTGGTGATCGAATGCGGCAGGCCCATGCCGCCGTATTCCGGATCCGCGCTTGTTGAAATCCAGCCACCGTCTGCCACCTGCTTGTAGGCCTCGCCAAAACCCGGCGACGTGCGCACTTTGCCATTCTCCAATCGGGCGCCTTCAAGGTCGCCCGCGCGGTTCAATGGTGCCATCACCTCTTCGACCATTTTGCCGGCTTCCAGCAGGATGGCTTCGGTGGTTTCGCGATCCGCGTCGGCAAACCGCTCGGTCGCAGTCACGTTGGCAAAATCGACGACATGGTCGAATAGGAACTGAAAATCGGTCACAGGGGCGCGAAACGGCATAACATTCTCCGGCAGGCTTGGCATTAACTGCTGCGGCTTGTATGCAGCATTTCGCTTTACGGTAAGGGGCGAAAGAGCCCTATGATAGAAGAACGCAGCGTCACAGGAGCCGCCCCGTTGGAAACTGAAACCCTCACGCCTGATGCGACCGGATTTACCCGCGCAGCCGACATTCTCGGTCAAGGTGGGCTCGTCGCGTTTCCAACCGAAACCGTTTACGGGCTTGGCGCGGATGCGCGCAGCGATTTGGCTGTGGCACGCATATTTGAGGCCAAAGGCCGCCCCCGCTTCAATCCCTTGATTGTGCATGTGCCGGATGTTGAGGCAGCCAAACGCTACGTCGTTTGGGACGACACGGCCGATCGGATTGCCAGCGCCTTCTGGCCCGGACCGCTAACACTGGTGCTGCCCTTGCGGCCCGACGCCGGACTTTCCCCGCTTGTGACGGCTGATCTTCCCACGTTGGCGATCCGCATCCCTGCCCACCCAGTGGCGCGGGCTTTGCTCAAGGCGTTTGATGGTCCCGTCGCCGCGCCTTCGGCCAATCCGTCCGGCCGTATCAGCCCAACCGAGGCTGCCCATGTTCTTGCCGGTTTGTCGAACCGCATCGAAGCCGTGGTTGATGGCGGCCCCTGCGACGTTGGGGTCGAAAGCACCATATTGGGTCTCGCGGACACGCCACGCCTATTGCGTCCGGGCGGTTTGCCACTGGAAGCCCTTGAGGCCGCGCTTGGCGCATCACTCGCGCTGTATCAGGATGGCGACGCTTTGACCGCACCAGGCCAGATGACGTCACACTATGCCCCCGGCGCGCCAGTGCGACTGAACGCGATCAAGGTCAAAACAACCGAACGCTTGCTAGGGTTTGGTAAGGTAGACGGCGCCACGCTGAACCTAAGCCCGTCCGGCGACCTGACCGAAGCCGCTGCCAATCTGTTTCACCACCTGCATAGGCTCGATCAAGAGGGAGACACCCCGATCGCTGTCTCACCTGTGCCGGAACATGGCCTGGGCCGCGCGATCAATGACCGTTTGCGCAGGGCCGCCGCCCCGCGCGGCGCGTAACCGCCTCGTCTCAGCTCTGAGTAATCCCCAGAGCCGCGAGCGCTTGGTCCGCCGCAACGGACGGCGCAACGTCCCCCGCAGCAACCTTGCGGCCCATTTCGGCAATCACGGCCTGCGCGTCTTTTGTTTGCAGCTGCGCCAACAACGCTTGCCGCAACTCTTCATGAAACCAATACTGCGCCTGATCGGCCCGCCGCGTGGCCCAATGTCCGGCCTCCTTGCGCCACTCGGTCAGCGAACACAGCTCTTCCCACGTCTTGGAAAGACCGTCTTCTTGCAAAGCCGAAACCGTCATCGCCTTGGGAAACCCTTCGGGATCCTGCGGACGTTTTCGCAGCAGGCGCAGGGCGCCGGAATAGTCGGCACAGGTGCGCATGGCTGCGGATTTCAGATCTCCGTCGGCTTTGTTCACAAGGATCAGGTCCGCCATCTCCATAATGCCGCGCTTCACCCCCTGCAATTCGTCGCCACCCGCAGGTGCCAACAGCAACAAGAATAGGTCCGACATCTCTGCCACGACAGTTTCGGATTGCCCAACACCCACCGTTTCGATCAACACAACGTCAAATCCTGCCGCTTCACAAAGCGCCACCGCTTCTCTCGTACGCCGCGCGACACCGCCCAAATGGGTCTGGCTGGGGGATGGCCGGATAAAAGCGTTTTTGTCGCGGCTCAGCCGCTCCATCCGCGTCTTATCCCCCAAAATCGACCCGCCTGAGCGGGCTGAACTTGGATCCACCGCCAGCACCGCAACCCGCAGTCCCTGCGCGGTCAACATCATACCAAAACTCTCAATGAACGTGGATTTGCCCACACCCGGCGTGCCCGACAGCCCAATGCGCAACGACTGACGGCCACTTCCGCGCAGACCGTCCAGCAATTGCGCGGCCTGCGCCCGGTGGTCCTCGCGTGCGCTTTCAACCAACGTGATGGCCCTTGCAAGCGCCCGACGCTCTTGGTTCAATATCCTGTCACGCAAGTCTGCGATATCCATTCCGTCACCTGTAATGATCTAGGCCCTTTTCATGCCCCGCCCAAAACACTCTTGTCCAGCCCGCCGGCCACTTTTGCGCCATTTGGGACAACGGGTCGCTCTTTGCGCACCCCTGATCCTGCCAACCGCGGCCGCGGCCAACGAGTCCCAACTTTGGTCCGTTCACGCGTTTGGCCTCAAAGTCGGAGAACTGCGGGTGGCGACCTCACAAACTTCGACGACCTACAAAGGCCGCGGCGCATTCAAAACCACAGGGCTCGCGGGGATTTTGAAACGCATCCGGTTTGAAATTGCCGCCAACGGCGCTGTGCGCCAAGCCAGCTTGGTGCCCGCTGCCTATGACGGGTCAATCGACACCGGTCGGCGCGTGTCGGAAACCAAATTGCGTTTTGCCAACGGCCTGCCCACCAAAACCGCCGGCGCACAAGATCCCGAAACGCCGATCCCAGACACTGCAAAACAGGATGCCATTGACCCCATGACAATGATGTGGCTCACGCTTCGCGACCAAACAGATGCCACGCTGTGCCAGCTGGACCAAACCCAGTTTGACGGCACACGCCTTGTTCGCATCACCCTGAAAAACCGCGACGGTGACGCCAACAAGGTCACCTGTTCCGGCACCTATGATCGCATCGGGGGCTATTCAGCCGACGAGCTGGCAGAACTCAAAACCTCGCCCCTGTCTATCACCTACGAGCGGGTAGCAGACATGTGGCAGGCCTCCGAAATCCACCTGACATCGCGCCACGGCAAGGCCAAACTGTTCCGCAAAGACTGATTCCGGCCGATCTCACCACTGGACGCCGCCCACGTCCTGCCTGATAACGCAGGCATGACCACCTTGCCGATCCACGACGCGCTTGACCCGCTGCTGTCCGCTTTGCGGGCGCACAATCGCGCCGTGCTGCAAGCCCCTCCCGGCGCCGGCAAAACCACAGTTGTGCCGCTTGCGATGCTTGAAGCGGGCCTCACCAAAGGCCGCATTCTTATGTTGGAGCCACGCCGCCTCGCGGCCCGCGCGGCGGCCGAGCGCATGGCCCAGACGCTGGGCGAAAAGGCTGGCGAGACCGTCGGGTACCGCGTGCGCGGCGACAGAAAAATTGGCAAATCCACCCGCATCGAGGTTGTGACCGAGGGCATCCTCACCCGAATGATCCAATCAGACGCCGAGCTTTCTGGCATCGGCGCGGTGATCTTTGACGAATTCCACGAACGCAGCCTGAACGCCGATCTTGGCCTCGCCCTGTGCCTTGAGATCGCGGACGCCCTGCGCGATGACCTGATCCTTGTCGCCATGTCCGCGACGCTTGACGCCGACCCGGTGGCCGAACTGATGGGCAACGTGCCGGTCATCACCTCGCAGGGCCGCGCCTTTCCGGTGGAAACCCGCTGGCGCGGCCGCCCGCTGGCCAAAACCGAGCGGTTGGAAGAGGCCACCGCCCGTCTGGTTGAACAGGCCATTGCCGAAACCGATGGCGGCGTTCTGGTGTTCCTTCCCGGCGAAGGCGAAATTCGCCGCACCCAATCTGCCCTGCGTTTGCCGCCGGGTTGCACCGTGCATCCCCTTTTTGGCGCCATGCCGTTCAAAGACCAACAGGCCGCAATCCGCCCCATCGACAAAGGCCGCAAAGTGGTTCTGGCGACGTCGATCGCCGAAACCTCTCTCACCATTCAGGACGTACGCGTTGTCGTGGATGCTGGTCGCGCCCGCCGCGCGCGCTTTGATCCCGGATCCGGAATGTCGCGCCTAGTAACAGAGCGGGTCACCCGCGCCGAAGCCACCCAACGCCAAGGTCGCGCCGGTCGTGTCGCCGAAGGCATCTGCTACCGCCTGTGGACCAAAGGAGAAGAAGGCGGCCTGCTGCCTTACCCCCCCGCCGAGATCGAGGCCGCCGACCTCACGGGTCTGGCGCTTGAGTTGGCACTATGGGGCGCGACACCCGACGGCCTCGCCTTTCTGACACCTCCCAACCCGGGAAGTTTTGCCGAAGCGCAAACCGTCCTGCGGATGCTCGGCGCGCTAGACAGCAACAATCGCATAACCACGCACGGCAAAACCCTCGCCACTTTGCCCCTGCATCCACGTCTCGCGCATATGATGGCCGTCGCGGGCCCGCAGGCTGCGCCCGTCGCTGCCCTTTTGGCCGCACGCGATCCGCTCAGCCGGGGCGCGCCGGTCGACCTTGCCCTACGGCTTGAGGCGCTAAACGATCTGCAGACGTTCACCAACCGCCGCCCCTTCAGCGTCAACCGCGCCACTCTCGCTACACTCCGCAGCGAAGCCAAGCGCTTGCGCCAATCCACAAGGGACCTGCGCTCAGACAGCCTCGCCCCGGAAGAAATGGCGGCACTGGCCTACCCTGACCGCATCGGCCTTCGCCGCAAAGGCGACACGCCGCGGTTCGTGCTGTCGGGCGGCAAAGGTGTCATCTTGGACGACGGCGATCCAATGGCAAATGCCCGCCTGATCGTTGTGACCGACACTGACGGTAACCCGCGCGAAGCCCGCATCCGCCAAGCTATTCAAATTTCAGAATCCCAACTTCGCGACCTGTTTATCGAACAAATTCAATGGATTGATACCTGCACGTGGTCGAAACGGGAACGGCGGGTCATTGCCCGACGCCAAGAACGCCTTGGCGCCATCGCGCTGGATGACCGCATCTGGAAAGACGCGCCGGACGACGCCATAGCCTCAGCCATGTTGGACGGTGTGCGCGATCTTGGCATAACGCTTGCGCCTGCCGCACACCGTTTTGTGGCGCGGGTCGAGCTGATCCGCACCGCGGGTCACGACTTGCCGGACATGACGCCCAAAGGGTTGATGGCCTCGATTGAAGACTGGCTATTGCCACATCTGTCTGGCGTGAAAACCTCGGATCATTGGAAGAAATTCGACCTGTTGGAAGCCCTTCGCACCCGCCTTGATTGGCCGCAGATGCAGCTTGTTGACCGCCTCGCGCCTGCGCACTTCACCACGCCGCTCAACCGCAAAATCCCGATCGACTACTCCGGCGAGACCCCGGAAATCACCCTGCGCCTGCAAGAGATGTTTGGTCAAACCAGCCACCCAATGGTGGGCCGCACGCCGTTGCGCGTCACACTTCTCTCTCCAGGACAGAAACCCGTCCAAACCACCATGGACATCCCCGGATTTTGGGCGAGCTCTTATGCGGATGTTCGCAAAGACATGCGTGGGCGCTACCCCAAACACCCTTGGCCAGAAGACCCAACTCAGGCCGATCCGACATTGCGCGCAAAACGACGAAACCCTTGAAAAACCTGCCCGCCTTGACGCGAGCGCATATCGTACGTATATACATTCTTAATCAATCAAGATTACAAAAACAGAACAACAAGACCGAGCAGACTGACCTCACTATGCCCAGCGCACTTAGAAAAGCTTTTGACAGCGTGCTTGTTCCGCTGCTGCGTCGCCCCCGGCGGTTGCAGGTTGCTGCTTTGTGCCTGCGTGAACCCGGTCCTGCTCAAGAGGTGCTGCTTGTCACCTCACGGGACACCGGCCGCTGGGTCCTTCCCAAAGGCTGGCCAATTGACGGCAAAGACGCCCCCGGCTCCGCACTGCAGGAAGCCTGGGAAGAGGCCGGCGTACGTGAGGCCAATATGAACACCAGTCCTGTGGGCAGCTACGGCTATGACAAGCGTCTGGACACAGGCCTTGAGATCCCGGTCGAAGTCAAAGTCTATGAGGCGCATGTGACTCAGCTTGAGGACACCTTTCCCGAAGCAGACGAGCGGACGCGCAAATGGGTGCGGCTCGAGCAGGCCGCCGAGATGGTGAACGAACCAGAACTGCAAGCGTTGCTGCGAGACTTCTAATCCGCCGCAAGCCGTCTTTGTCGCGCTAAAACCATTCCCTTTGTGACAGATTTGTAACTACACCGTTGAAATGCGCGGTGCATGTCTTTAGCCCTGTGCCAAATATTTCAGGGATTCCATCATGGCTGCGCCTAAACACGGTAAACAATGGTCCGCTCTGGACCGCGATCTGCACCGTATCTCTCATCTGGAAGCTGGCACTCAATATGTGTCCCGCCCAATGGTGGGCCTTGGCGTCGCGCTGGCGTTTATCGTGGTCGCGGGCTTGGTTGCAGGGTTTTTCTTCGGCAACCACCCCAGCAACCTGTTGATTGTCGCCGCAGCTGCAATTGGCGCCTATATGGCCATCAACATCGGTGCCAACGATGTGGCCAACAACATGGGCCCCGCGGTGGGCGCCAATGCCTTGACGATGGGCGGCGCGATCCTGATCGCAGCCATTTTCGAAAGCGCCGGAGCTTTGCTCGCAGGCGGCGACGTTGTGTCGACGATTTCCAAAGGCATCATCGATCCCTCAGGCATGGAAAGTGCACAGGTGTTTATCTGGGCCATGTTGGCCGCGCTGATCTCAGCGGCGCTGTGGGTCAATCTTGCCACATGGGTCGGCGCGCCGGTGTCCACCACCCACTCGGTGGTTGGCGGCGTCATGGGCGCAGGCATTGCGGCAGCGGGTTTTGGCGCTGTGGATTGGCCGACAATGGGGAAAATTGCGGCCTCTTGGGTGATTTCGCCGGTTCTTGGCGGCGCCATCGCGGCCGCCTTCCTCGCCTTTATCAAAGCCAAGATCGTTTATCAGGACGACAAAATCGCCGCCGCCCGCAAATGGGTGCCGGTTCTGGTCGCCATTATGGCCGCTGCCTTCGCCGCCTATCTGGCGCTCAAAGGCCTCAAGCGCATCATCAAGATCGACCTGCAAACCGCTTTGCTGATCGGTGCAGCAATTGGTGTTGCCACTTACTTCATCACCCGCCCGCTGATCCGTCGCCAATCCGAAGGCCTTGAGAACCGCAACAAATCTCTCAAAGTCCTCTTCGGCCTGCCGCTGGTCTTCTCCGCAGCACTTCTCTCCTTTGCACACGGTGCCAACGACGTGGCAAACGCCGTAGGTCCGTTGGCGGCCATCGTGCATGCCTCGCAGTTCGGCGACATCGCTGCCAAGGTGGCAATCCCCACTTGGGTTATGATTATCGGCGCGCTTGGTATCTCTTTCGGCCTGTTCCTCTTTGGACCGAAACTGATCCGCATGGTTGGCGAGCAGATCACCAAATTGAACCCGATGCGCGCCTACTGCGTGGCGCTCTCTGCCGCGATCACGGTGATTGTCGCCTCTTGGCTGGGCCTGCCCGTCAGCTCCACCCACATCGCCGTGGGCGGTATTTTCGGGGTTGGGTTTTACCGTGAATGGCACACCGAACGCCGCCGCCGCAAGTTGGCTGCAACGCGTCCGCTGCCACATATTCCGCTCCTCGCTCCGGAAGAACGCCGCCGCCGCAAGCTGGTCCGCCGCAGCCACTTCATGACCATTGTCGCGGCTTGGGTGATCACCGTACCGGCCGCTGCACTGATGTCTGCATTTGTGTTTTGGGTACTCAATTCACTGATTGGCTGACACGTATATTGTCCGCTCAGTCACCTCGAACCTGATCCGGGCGCAGTCCCGGTGCGCCTGCACCTGCCGCTTCGGCAGCCCGTATAAGGTTGACGACCCGCTCATTGATTGGCGCTGGAATGTTGCTCTCACGGGCCAGCGCCACGATCACCCCCTGCAACTCGTCGACCTCGGTGTGCCGCCCCTTGCTTAGATCTTCCCACATCGAACTGCGGGCATTGGGATCAATCGCCAGCATCGCCTTGGCCACTCCGCGAAACGCCCATGTCGGCAATCGCAATATCCGCGGTACCAACCGCATTGGCACCGCCTGCGTGACTGGGTTTGTGGTCTCAATGCGCGCCGCGTCCAGCACCACCAACGCCTCTTTCATCTGATCCGCCATTAGCCGCCGCCAACGCATGTCCATGATCTGATGACGCAATGGCAGGTCAGACAACGCATTGAGCGCATTGTTGAGGTTGATCAGCAGTTTTCCCCATTGCACCGGCTCCATGTGTTTGACCTCATGCACATCAAGCCCGTTTACACTCAGCTTGCGCGCCACATGCCCCGCCCCTTTTTCAATCAGGATGTCACCACTGGTGCCGCGGTGAAACCTTCCGCCCCCCATCGCGACCACGTTGAACGGCACCATGCCCGCGCGCACATCCCAGCCCTGCAGACGGTCGCGCAAGACCTGCGCGTTCTGCGTGCCGTTTTGCAGCGAGACAACCACGGCCTCCTTGGGCGCGTGTTCGGCAATCTGTTCAGCAATCGCCGCCGTCGCACCGCTCTTGACCGTCACCAAAATGATATCCGCCTCAGACAGGCCAGCCGAACCGGTCACAAGTGTCACTGCATCCGGCGACAACGCCTCATCCAGACCGCCAAAATCTGTCAGCGAAACCCCCTGCTTTGAAAGCTCTTCGGCCATATAAGGCCGCACCAACAGCGTCACATCCTGTACGCCCCGCGCCAGCATGCCACCTACAAAACAGCCAATACTACCCGCGCCCGCCACCACAATACGCGGTTGCCCCGACTGTTTCCGCTCTTCGTCCGTCATATCGCTCCCCAAAGCCAGATGCCCTTGCAATGACAATTATGCACGATTTGAGGCAATTTTGGGGCATATCGCAGAGCGGAATACAAAACAGGCGCCGCGTCACACGCAGCGCCTGCCATTTCGTTCCAGTCACTAGGGCTTACTTCCCCACGCACCACTTCATGATCGCTTTCTGCGCATGAAGCCGGTTTTCCGCCTCATCAAAGATCACGGAATGCGGCCCGTCCATGATTGCGTTTGTGGCTTCCTCGTTGCGATGCGCAGGCAAGCAATGCATGAACAGCGCATCTGCGTTGGCGTGCTGCATCAGCTCTTCGTTCACCTGAAACGGACGCAGCTGGTTGTGCCGCCGTTCGCGTGCAGACGGCGCATCATGCATGCTGACCCACGTATCTGTCACCACAAGGTCTGCGCCTTGCACGGCTTTGATCGGGTCCCGTTCAATCTCGACAGACACACCTTTGCTGCGCGCCTCCTCGATGAACACCGCCTCGGGGTCCAACGTGTCTGGACCGGTAAACGTCAGGTCAAACCCGAATTGGCCAGCCGCATGGGCAAAGCTGGCAAACACGTTGTTGCCGTCACCCGACCAAACAACTTTCTTGCCTGCAATCGGCCCACGGTGCTCTTCAAACGTCAGAATATCCGCCATGATCTGACACGGGTGCGTGCGGTTGGTCAGCCCGTTGATCACCGGCACATCGGCGTATTCCGCCATCTCCAACAGCGTCGCTTCCTCAAACGTGCGGATCATGATCATGTCGACATACCGGCTCAGCACTTTGGCGGTGTCGGCAACAGTTTCGCCATGGCCCAACTGCATCTCACTGCCCGACAACACCATTGTCTCGCCACCCAGTTGGCGCACGCCAACGTCAAAGCTTACCCGCGTCCGGGTCGACGGCTTCTCAAAGATCAAAGCGACCATGTGGTCCTTCAACGGCTGGTCTTGGTCCAGCGCACCTTTGGGCAAACCGCTGCGGGCATCTTTGATGGCCTTGGCACTGTCGATCATGCCGCGCAGATCGTCTTTGTCGGTTTTGTTGATATCCAGAAAATGCTTCATTTTCTCAAGTCCTTACACTTTCGAAGCGACTTGCGTCGCTGCCTTTTCGAGCCGGTCAACCGCCTCAGAGATTTCGTCGTCAGAGATGTTCAAAGGCGGCAAAAGTCGCACCACATTGTCCGCCGCCGGCACCGTGATCACCTCGTTGTCATAGCCCGCGGCCACCACATCTGTACACGCAGGCTTGGCGCATTTCAGACCCAGCATCAGGCCTGAACCCCGCACGCTTTCAAACACGTCCGGATGCGCAGCCACCAGCCCTTCCAGCTTTTGACGCAGCAAACCTGCCTTACGGTTGACCTCCGCCAGAAACGCGTCTTCCGCGACCACATCCATCACCGCGCCGCCTACGGCGCAGGCCAACGGGTTGCCGCCATAGGTCGACCCATGCGTGCCAGCAACCATGCCGCTGGCCGCATCTTCGGTCGCAAGTACTGCGCCAAGCGGAAAGCCCCCGCCGATGCCTTTGGCAACCATCATGATGTCGGGCGTCACGCCAGCCCATTCGTGCGCAAACAGCTTGCCGGTCCGGCCCACACCGCATTGCACCTCATCCATAATCAGCAGAATGCCTGCCTCGTCACAGATCTCGCGCAAGGCCTTCAGGTCCGCGTCTTCCATCGGGCGAATGCCGCCTTCGCCTTGAACCGGTTCAACAATTACTGCCGCCGTGTTCTCGGTGATCGAGGCTTCCAAAGCCTTCAGATCTTCCCAGTCCACATGCGCAAACCCTGGCAACAGCGGCCCAAAGCCTTTGGTTAGTTTCTCGCCACCAGCAGCTGCAATACCCGCCGAGCTACGGCCATGAAACGCGCCATGAAATCCGATAATTTCCACGCGGTTCGGCTGACCTTTGTCATGCCAGTACTTGCGCGCCATCTTGACCGCCAGTTCACAACATTCTGTTCCTGAATTGGTGAAAAACACCGTGTCGGCAAAGGAGGCGCCCACCAGCTTGTCGGCCAAGGCCTGCTGCTGCGTGATGTTGTAAAGGTTGGACACATGCCACAGTTTGTTTGCCTGCGCCGTCAGCGCCTCAACCAGCACTGGATTGGCGTGGCCCAGCACATTCACCGCGATGCCGGCACCAAGATCAAGAAAACGTCGCCCGTCCGCCTCGATCATCCAGCTGCCTTCGCCCGACTCAAACGTCAGGTCAGCACGATTATAGGTTGGCAAAACGGAGGGGATCATCGCGATCTTCCTTTTCAAAAAAATTATGCCTCAATCAGTGATGAGCAGAGGCGTTTTCGTCAACAGTCATGGAAGGTTTTGCGCCGTTTTCAGACACAGGGGATCAAAGGCCGGTTACGCGCAAAGGCGTCGGCGTCGCTCAGACAGGATATCTCGTCGTTTGATCATGGCGATTGCCTAGACTGAAAGGCGGCAAATGGGAACCCCCTTCTTTCGCTTTGCGCAACCGACCCCGCATTCATCCGTTTCGGGCGAACAAACCGCCGCCACTTATAGACGTGTGGCGCAACGCTTGCCCTCCGGCAACACCCCGCTCATAAGCACTCCATGACCGCCCCAACCCCACCCCGCTCAAATCCCGCCCTCGCCGCCGCCTTGACGCTGGCGGCATCCGCTTTTGCGGCCGGCACGACCCTGCTTGCCAAGGCGCTTGGCACCGACGCGCTTGGTGCCCCTTTGCACCCTTTGCAGATCAGCCACGGACGGTTCCTCTTTGCGTTTCTGATTTTCTCCACCGCAGCAACGCTCCTGCGGCCGCAGTTCACGCGCCCCAACTGGCGGCTTCACATCGGGCGCTCCTCGCTCGGCTGGGGCGGAGTGACCCTGATGTTTGCTGCGGCCGCTTTTATCCCGCTGTCAGATGCCACAGCGATCAGTTTCCTGAACCCGGTCGTCGCCATGCTGCTGGCGATTCCGTTTCTCGGAGAACGCATCGGCCCATGGCGTTGGGGATCTGCAGCGCTGGCGTTTGGCGGCGCCATTGTTCTGACCCGCCCGGGGTCCGGCGCACTGGAACTTGGCGCGCTACTTGCGCTTGGCGCGGCCTGTGCGCTGGGTGCCGAAGTGATTTTCATAAAACTGCTGTCCGGCCGCGAAAAGCCCTTCCAAATCCTGTTGGTCAACAACGCCATCGGCCTTGTGATTTCCACCATTGCTGCGGCCTTCATCTGGCAAACGCCAAACGCCGCCCAATGGGCGGCGCTTGCGGGCATCGGCGCGTTGATGGCCTCGGCCCAAACCTGTTTCGTCAACGCCATGCGCATGGCCGACGCCAGCTTTGTGTCGCCGTTTTTCTACACAACACTGGCGTTTGCAGCGCTTTATGATGCTCTGGTCTTCACCGTTCTGCCCGACACCATATCTTGGATCGGCGCCGCCATGATCCTTACTGCTGCCGGCATTCTGGTCTGGCGCGAAGCCCGCCCCAGAATGCGGCAAATCCCCTAACGCCTAGTCCATGCGCACAATCACCGTCATGTTCCCGGCATAGCTCTCCGCCCACCGCAGATCGACTTCACTGCCATCGCTGCCTTGTTCCAAATTCACATTGGGCATGTCGTAGGCCGTGACATTGGACGTATCCTTCAGCTTGGACGTGGCCACCAACCCGTCCACGCCACGCGCACGCCCGCCAAACGGCAATTTGCCTTCGGTGCGCACCGTCCACGTGCTCTGATGTGAATTCTGGTCATGCTGCACCCTCAGTGGATTGTGCGCGGCGGTCACGACATTGTGGAACGTATTGCCGGTGAACAGGACATTTTTGCCTTTGCTCATATCGAGATCGGAAAAACTCGTGTCCACCCGATCCACCCGATCAATGGTGCCATTGATCGACCGGAACTTGTTGCCCGTCACATTGAGGCCGGTGAAAAAATGCCCGATCCCATGCGGTTTAATCACGATATAGCCAAACCAAGGCGCAACATCCCCTGACAGAAAAACATTGTCCGTAATCGACAGCGACCCAAACGAGAACCCACCGGTGAAATCCGGCTCGCTGTCATATTCGTTTGACCATTCCAGAAACGCGTTATCGACATAGTTCCCGTCAAACGTCGCCGACGTGAACCCCTGCGCAAACACGATCCCCGCCGTGCGCACCCCATCTGGCTCGTCATCGCCTTGAAAGAAGTGGTTGCCCGTCACCATGGCGTTTTCTCCGCCAATCACTGCGAAATGGCGGAACTGGCTGGCACGGTTGTTGCGCAATTTGAAATCATTGGCGTTGCAATTGATGCCAACGCTAATCCGGTCCTGTGAGCGCGTACCGCCCTCGTTTGTGATGAATTGACAGCGATCCACCAACAGCCCCTGACAACCTTCTCCGGGCGACGAGATCCCGCGATGCTTCGGCCTTGTGAAGAAACAGTCGCGCACATGAAACGCCACACCGGACGGCGACAACAAAATCCCGTTTGCCTTGGAATTGCACTGAAACTCGATGTCAGACACGGAAAAAGCGCTGATCTTGGAAAACCCGCTGAAGTCAAAGATGTATTTGAACCGCGTAAAGGTGAAATTCTGCGTGCCTGCCGCATCATAAAGCGGCTGACTCAACGTGACTTCCTGCGTCGCCACATTCACCTCCCGAACGTAGACCTCCCGCCCCACACCATTGCCCGACACCAGCGATCCAACTTGAATATTTGCCGCGTTGCTGACATTGCGCAGACGCCGCCCCTCGCTTGTGGAATAGGTCGCCTGACTTGTCACAACGTCCGGCTCCCAAGCGCTGTCGCCCGAGACGTAGAATTGCCCGTTCGCAATATGTCGCCGCTGCGCATAGCTGCCCCGATTGGGCACCGCTGCCTGCAAATCAATCGGCTCGGTTATGGTGATGCGCCGCCCGCCCAGATCAAGGCTCTCATGATCGGCGTTGTTCAGCATCGCCTGAAACGCCTTCTTAAATGCCAACTCCTCGTTGCCAAACGCGTTGATATAAGTCGGCAGATCAAAATTCTTGGTCAGCGAAAAAATCGACCCTGTGCCCATCGTAACGGTGCCTTCAAACACCACAGGGTTTTCAAACGTCACACTGCTGCCAAGAAAGAACTCCCCTTCAGACACCAGCACACGCTTGCCGTCCGCCGCCGCATCCGCCGCTTCAAAGGCCGCGGCGCAATCCGTGCTGCCGTTGCCCACGGCGCCAAAATCCTTCACATCGACCCAGTTCATCATATCGCGGTAAAACTCGCCAGTGATGTCCTCGATCCTGATGTCATCCACCCGCACAACGCCGCCATTGGATCCGGTCAGATCCAGACCAAAATGACCATAGGCCGGCGTGGTGCCCCAAATCATATCAACACCACCGCGCGCGCCACTGCCGACGATCGCGCTCAGCTCCACAACAGAACCGTAGGTCTGCAAGGTCTCGCTGTTGCCAAGTTCAGTTAGCCCGTTGACGTGTGCGCCCCCCGCCGTCGCAGCCCAGCCGGCGATGCGCACGTTCGGAAGGTTGCCGCTGATCGCTTTCACCCGCGCGGTGATGCGCAGATAACACCCCGGCAAAATCGGCGTCTGCGCCATATACCGCAGTTTCTGAGTGCTCTCGGTTTTCAAAAGCTCAAGACACCCGCCAAAATCGCTGTCCGCCGGCACAAAGGCCGCGTTGCTCGCCCCGTCATATGTGTCAGAGCCCGGCGTGCCATTCTCACTGGACCACACATCCAGCCCACCCGCAAAAGCCGTTGGCATCAACACCAGCCCGTCGGTAATCGCCTTGTTCATCTTGCCCTTTCCGCGCCCGGCACCACCATGCAAGACGTCCCATATCCACAACCCGTGCGCCCGAATTCAAGGCGACACCAAGGGCATAGCGCGCAAGGCTTTAACGCGCGGCTTGACCACCGCGCGTTGCCGCAAGCTCAAATGTTGTGAAACGTCAGGCGCTTTCCGGCGCACCTACCAAAGTCACGGCCGCAATCCGCCATCCCGCCTCAGTTGGCACCATGAGATAGTCCAACGCGAAGAATGCCCCAGCACCATCGCGCACCAAAACCCGCTGCCACACAGCTCCGCCATCCTGACGCATCGCGCCAAACCGCACCTCTGCGGGGCGGTGCACCATCGGATAGCCCCGCTTGACCATTTCGCCAAAGTTTTCAGCCGTGCCGAACATCCGGCGGATGTTGTCTGCGGCATATCCAAAGGCCGCCACATAATCATCGCTCTGAAAAGCCCGCATTTGCTGATCAATCACCGCTTCAATCTGCGGCGCAACCCCGTCTTTACCGTTTTGCTCGGCGCCCGCCCCAACGGCAAAGCCAATCACAATCAAAAACGTCAGCAGCATCTGTTTCATCACACGTCCTCCTACCCAAGACTACGCACCACCACTCGTTTCAGATCATCCTCCCCCTTGACGCACACGCCAAAACGGCCAAAGGCCCGCCAAAGCGGACCCTTGCTAAACGTGTCTGCGCCACAAGGCGCAGCCCTTTGATCATCGCTTAGACGAGATCACCATCCAGTGCTTTGTTGATCAACTGACGGGTTTCTTCCACGCCATAAAGCGCGATGAACCCACCAAAACGCGGCCCTTGGCTCGCGCCCAACAGCACCTCGTAGATCGCTTTGAACCAATCACGCAGCGGCTCAAAGTTGTGGATTTTGCCAACAGCGAACACGATTGACTGCAAGAACTCCTCGTCGCTGAAATCCGGCTCGGGCAGCGGATCGTCGTTGCCAACAAGGTCGTTTTTGGCCGCAATCATCGCCAGTGCGGTCTCAGCCGAACCCAGCGCGCTGCACAAATCTTCCAGCGCGGCACGCTCTGGCTCTGTCGGCGCACGATACACTTTCGCAGGCTTCACAAAATCATTGAAATAGCGCACCGCATAACCCGCCGCCGCATCCATACCGGGATGCGTTTCAGCCGTCGCATCAGGCGCATATTTGTTGATAAAGCCCCACATCGCCGCCTTGTCCTCAGCCGAAGACGCGCTCGCCAGATTGAGCAGCATCGAGAAGCTGACGACCATATCGGATTCCGGCACGTCACCCGCGTGGATATGCCAAACAGGGTTGTTCAATTGCGCTTTCGCGTCTTGGGTGTGATAGGCACGCAGCTGCTGATGATATTCATCAACTGCTTTCGGGATCACATCAAAATGCATCCGCTTTGCCGTTTTCGGCTTCAGATACATAAAGTAGCTCAGGCTCTCGGTCGAGGCATAGGTCAGCCATTCGTCAATCGAGATGCCGTTGCCGGATGACTTGGAAATCTTCTGCCCTTTGTCGTCCAGGAACAGCTCATAAGAAAAGTGGTTCGGAGCGCGTCCGCCCAGAACCCGACAGATCGCATCATAGATTTTCTCGTTGGTGGCATGCTCCTTGCCGTACATTTCAAAGTCGACACCCAGCGCGGCCCAGCGCGCGCCAAAATCCGGCTTCCACTGCAACTTCACATTGCCGCCCGTCACCGGCACGGTCCACTCTTTGCCCGTATCGTCATCAAACGTCACCGTATAGGTCTCGGCACAGACCTTTTTCATCGGCACGTACATGACCCGACCGCTTTCGGGATGCAGCGGCAGGAAGATGGAATAGGTCGCCGCACGCTCTTCGCGCAATGACTTCAGCATGATCGCCATAACCTCGTCATAGCGTTCCACGGCCAGTTTCAGAATCTCGTCAAACTGTCCGGACTCATAAAATTCCTTGGCCGAGTAAAACTCATATTCAAAACCAAAGGTATCAAGGAACCGACGCAGCATCGCGTTGTTGTGGTCGCCAAAGCTGTCGTGCGTGCCAAACGGGTCCGGCACCGAGGTCAGCGGTCGCTGCAGGTGTTGCTCCAGAGCTTGCGGATTTGGCACGTTGCCCGGCACTTTGCGCATGCCGTCCAGATCATCGGAAAAACAGATCAAGCGCGTGGGCACATCGGAAATTGCCTCAAAGGCTTTGCGGATCATCGTCGTGCGCAAAACTTCGCCGAAAGTGCCGATATGCGGCAATCCTGACGGGCCATAGCCGGTCTCAAACAGAACGAATCCCTTCTTGTCCTTGCTTCCTTCATACCGTTTGAGCAGCCGGCGCGCTTCTTCAAAGGGCCAGGCTTTCGATACGAGGGCTGCTTCACGCAGGTCAGACATGGGTTTTCTCCGATTTTAGGAAGTCTTACCACACGCCGGAATGCGCGTGACAATCCGACGCTTCCTATTGCCCCTGACACTGGCAGTCAATAATCTGCACTGCAACACAGCCTTGCAAAGGAAATGACCGTGTCACAAGACTTGCCCCACGCCTTATCGCCACAAGACAGCCTCGTCGCTGTGATGATCGCCGTATCGGCCTCAGATGAAAACATCCGCACCGCTGAACTGCTAAAGATTCAGGTGGCTCTGAACAACCTGCCGGTCTTTGCCGAATACGACATCGACCGCCTACAGACCATCAGCCAGATCGTGTTTGACCTCTTTGAACAAGAAGACGGTCTCATGGCGCTGTTCGGGCTTGTGCGCGAAGGCCTCGACGAACGGCTTTACGAAACAGCATATGCGCTGGCCTGCGATGTGGCTGCTGCGGACGGCTCACTGGCCGAACCGGAATTGCGCCTGCTCGAAGAAATCCGCTACGAGCTGAACATCGACCGGCTGCACGCGGCCGGCATCGAACGCGGCGCGCGCGCCCGCCACATGGTGTGATCGCCGCATCCTGTTCTTGGCGTGAAGCTTAACCGTCAGTGCCCGCAGCCTCTGCTGCGGGACCTGCGGTTCCTTGCAGAATGGAAAACAAGGCGTCTTTGCGGAACGGCTTGCTGAGAAAGTCGTCCATGCCGGCGGCCAAACAATCCCGCACGTCCTTTGGTTGCGCGTTTGCGGTAAGGGCAATGATCCTGCCCTGCGCCCATCCGGCCGCCTGTTCATGCTGACGGATCAATTGGGTCGCCTCTAGCCCGCCCATCACCGGCATCGACAAATCCATCAGAACCAGATCGCAGGCGGCTGCCTTATACGCCTCAACGGCCTGCTGTCCATTTTCGACAACGCGTATGGTTACGCCCGTTTGCCCCAGCATCTTTTTGACGACCAACTGGTTGGTAAGATTGTCTTCTGCGACCAAGACTGTCATCCCGGACAAATCAGGCGGCGCCGTGTCGGGTTTTTGCGTCCCCGCTGAAAACCTTCCAACCTGCTGGGCTGTCTCTAGGATCGCTGCCCCCACGGCTGTCGGCTCCGACAAATCCAAATGCACAGAAAATGTTGTGCCTTTGCCAAGCGTACTTTGCAGCGTGATGTCACCGCCCATTCTTTCAACCAAAGCACGAGTGATCGCCAATCCAAGCCCAGTTCCGTCTTCGCGATGCACTCCGGGGTTTTCTACCTGCTCGAACGCGGAGTAAATAGTTTCCTGATGCGCCACCTCAATCCCGTGTCCCGTGTCCGCGACTGAGATTTTCAACGGCAAGTACCGCCCACGTTCCCCATAGTCCACGCGCACATCGATCTGGCCATGATCGGTGAATTTGACGGCATTGCCGATCAGGTTCGTCAAAATTTGTCGCAAACGGCCTTGGTCCCCGACAAACTCTTCCGGCATCGCGCTATCATAGTGAAACAACAACCTGACGCCTTTGCTTTCAGCTCCAATGCGCAACAACATGCAGATTTCCTCAACCAGAGCACGCAGTGAAAACGGGGCATCGTGTAGCGACAATTTCTCCGCCTGAATTTTGGAGAAATCCAACACGTCATTGATGATATCAAGCAGCGCATTTGCGGAATTGTAAATCGTATCCGCATAAAGCCCTTGGTTCTGATCCAGCGGCGTCTCGCGGAGGAGTTCGCACATCCCAATGATGCCATTCATTGGCGTGCGGATTTCATGGCTCACATTGGCCAGAAACTGTTCTTTGGCCTTGCTGGCCTCCTCCGCTTCTTCTTTGGCAACCTTGGTCAGCTCCAAAGCCGCATCGCGCTCTTTTTCCGAGGTCACGTCCATGGACGACCCGATCAAATGCGTCACTTTCCCAGCGTCGTCCAAATAGGGCACCAGCGTGGACCGCAGCAGCCCCAGCCGTTGCGCGAAGGGAATCACCACCTCATAAGACACCGGTCGCGCGGCCTGGATCACCTCCAAATGCTGGTTCAGCGCCTTCTTTCCTGCAACACCGCCATAAATTTCCAGCGCGGTTTTCCCAACAACCTTTTCAGGCGTCAAACCCGTCCACTCCAGACCAACATCGTTGATTTTGACATACCGAGGCAAACCGTCATCCGAAACTTTTAGAACAAAAACGGATATTTGCAGTGCGTCCATCAGGACAAAGGGATCCAAACCAAGGGGTTTTGTCACGGGCGCCTCCGACTAAGTCGACTGTTATTAACGGTAGTTATTTTCGGCTTAACTCAAACTCGTTATCAAATTCTTGCCATGCGCTTAAGAACACGAGCCGCAAAAAAATATTTCTGAACCCTTTCAATCGGTCCCCTAAGCTCCTATGTGACGCTTGCTAACGTTTTTCTTTTTCGACCACTGTCTCCCGTCATACGGCGGTCAGTCCTTCGATCCAGACCGACCACGCCACGCTGTCGCAATCATGCGGACAGGTTTTTTTAGGAGACTACGGATATGGCTACTGGCACCGTAAAATGGTTCAACACAACTAAAGGCTTCGGCTTCATCGCACCAGACGGCGGCAGCAAAGACGTGTTTGTACACATCTCTGCTGTTGAGCGCTCCGGCCTGACTGGCCTGGCAGACAACCAGAAAGTGACCTTTGACATCGAAGCAGGCCGTGACGGCCGCGAATCCGCGACAAACCTCGCACTGGCATAAGCCAACCTGCGAGCGTCGCGCACGCTTTGACAAAGACATGAAAACGCGGCCCTGCAATATGCGGGCCGCGTTTTTTCTTGCGCGCCAGTTGGGCCGCGTTGCGCGTCAGACGGCGGAATGCACAACCACCTCAAGACCTTCTTCGTCTGTTGGCGCCACAAAATGCTGCGCCAACTGATCAAACTGCGCCTCACTGACTGAAAACGGGTGGCTGCCTTTGGCGTTACGTTCCCGCAGCCGCGCTTTGCAAACTTCGTCGGGCACATCCAGATGATGCACTGTCGCCTGCACCTGTGCTTGTCGGGCCAGCCCCGCCATCCATGCCCGGCTTTCCAGCGTGTTGGCCTGAAAATCCAACACCACCGTCACGCCCGCCTTTAGCAAGTCCACCACATGTGGCCCGGCCACTTCACGCACCCGTTGCGAACATCGGACAAAATCGGCAATCGAACTCATTTGATCCCCGAAAAGGGTCGCCAACCATGCGTCCTCTGAAATCACAACCGCACCCGCCGCACGCGACAGCTGCGCGCACAAGGTCGATTTTCCGGCCGCCGGCTTGCCGCACAGCACATGCAATGTCGCGGTTTGGTTCATCATCTCACGCCCGATACACCGCGCCCCAGCGCTCAATCAGCTTTTGCTGCAATTTCTTGGACCGGCTATTATAAGTCCTCGCGCCTCTGGGCCGTTCCCGATCTGGCCCGATCAATCGCTCGCGTGCGCCGACGTCCGCGCCAAAAATCGCAAACGCCAGTTCGGTATTGCCCGGCCCCGAGATATACCCAGCCAGCGCGCTGACAAAATGCAACGTGCCGGTCTTGGCTTTAACCTCCAGCGGATGGCCCTTGTTGACGCGTCCGTTTTCGCCCCGCAACGCAATGTCTTTCAGGATCGGTTGCAGCACCTTCTGTTGCGACGCCTGCGCCAACACCAACGCAAATTCGTCTGCCCGTATTCGCGATGCCTCGCCAAGGCCCGAATGATCCACCAGACGGGCGCTTTGCAGACCCAACGTTTCTTCGGCCCACAGGTTCATCGCTTGTGCCGACGATTTCAAACTGGTGACCTGCGCCCCGCGCGCGTGGCTCGCAGCCATGCCAACCATTTCCGCCGTGATGTTGGTGGAATACTTCAGCATTCCTTTCAGAATCGTGCGCAGATCCAGACTCTGGTGTTGGGCTACAACGGAGCCAAACGGCGCGCCCTGCGTCACTTTCGGCGCCTTTAGCGTTATGCCATGCGACCGCGCCATCGTGCGAAACACTTCGCCCGCATAAAGCTCCGGCTGGCGCACCGGCAGCCACCGCGCCCCACCATTGGCCAAAGCACTGCGGGCCACGGTCCAGTGATCCTCTTTGCCCACAGCCTTATAGGTGTAAACCGGCACATCGCGATTGGAGATTTTCATCTTCGCTACCGTGACATCAGGTCGGTACTTGTTTGACCGCGCGTCCATCGACGTCACATAGCCATTGGCGCTGCGCTTCCATTCAAAATGTACGCGGTTGTAGTTCAGCGACAGACCGGAAACCGCCGGATTGTAACCGGCATGATCAGGCTGCTTCTTGTCGATCCGCGCGACGCGCGCCATCGCCCCGCCCCAAACCAAAAACCGACCTGTCACCCCGATGATACCCGCGGCCTTAAGACTGCGGGCCAAAGCCGCCAACGCGTTGGTGTCCAACGTCGGATCGCCCCCACCGCGCAGAACAAGGTCGCCCTGTATCACGCCGTTCTTCACCGGTCCCGTGGCCACAACTTTGGTCAAAAATCGATGCGTCGGCCCCAAATACTGCAACGCATAAAGCGCGGTCAGCGCCTTCGCCACGCTGGCGGGCGGCTGCGCACTTTGGGCACCATAACTTTCCAGCACCGCTGCATCGCCAACCCGCGCCACAGCAACGCTTACCTTGCCGCTGACACCTGCGTCTTTCAAAAGACGTTCGATGCCCGGCATGTTGACCACACCAAGCCCGTCCGGACGCGGCACCGGCCGCAACGATCTGGACGGCGGATTGGCCCAGCCAGGCGTCGCCAAACCGGCCGCCGCCAAACCCAAAAACACACGCCGTGAAACATCGTTACCCATGTGGCCAAGCCTACCCGCGCCCGCGCCTTGGTTTCAAGCGCTCAAACCGCAATTCTTCCTGTCATTTCCGCCATCTGGCGTGTAACGGCCTTCACTATGTGGAAACTTCCAGCCCTTATGTTTCTGGCGATGTCCCTAATCCCGGCCGGGGACGCCGCCGGCAAACTGATGACACAGGATCACGGCCTCAGCCCGATCTTTGTTGCATGGTCGCGCTTTGCTCTGGGCGCCTTACTCGCCCTGCCGCTGGTCCGCGCCGATACGTTTCGCCTCTTGGCGGACTGGCGCATCTGGTTGCGCGCGCTATTGCTGGTGGGCGGCATCACCTCGATCCAGTTTGCATTGGTCCGCGCGCCGCTGGCGGATGTTTTTGCCGCCTTCTTCATCGGCCCGATCTTCAGCTTTGCACTCTCCGCCCTGCTCTTGCGCGAACCCGTCACCCGGGTCCGCACCGTCCTCATGGTGCTTGGCTTTTTCGGTGTGCTGCTGGTGGTACGCCCTTCGCTCGGCGGTGACGGCCCGCTCCTGTCATCAGGGCGCAGTTTCGCGCTGATGGCCGGTCTGTTTTACGGCGCTTTCCTAACCGCCTCGCGCTGGCTGGCCACGGCCGCCCGCCCTGCTGACCTGTTGTTCACGCAGCTGTTTTTTGGCGCCATCGCTTTGACGCCTTTCGGGCTTGCTGTTTTGCCGGACATGACCGCATCGGTCGCTGGGCTAACCTTTGTCAGCGCCTCCTTCTCCGCACTTGGCAATTTACTACTGATCTATGCCTACACACGCGCCAATGCGTCCGAACTCGCGCCGTACGTCTACTTTCAACTCGCCAGCGCCGTGGCACTCGGCTGGGTGATTTTTGCGGACTTGCCGGATGCGCTCACTTGGGCGGGTCTGGCGCTCATAATCGCAGCAGGCCTCGCCTCAGCGATGCTTGCCAGTCGCAAACCGGCCTAACGCCATCGCCCCTTGGCGCGGATCTCGCTGGAACTTGCGTCATGCATTGGCAGGTTCACAAAACACCATGCCGGCGCCGTGCTGCGCCCCAACAGGTGCGACGCCCTTGGATGCAGCCGCGCTTGACGCATCACTCGCGCCGCCTTGCCGGTCCGGCCTGCAATCCGGTCACCAGGCCGCGCCAACACGCCAATCGGCACCCTCGATGCAATCTCACGCCAGTCTTTCCACAAATGAAACTGCGCCAGATTGTCCGCGCCCATCAGCCAGACAAACCGCGTCTGCGGGCACGCCGCCTGCAGCGCCATGATTGTGCGCGCCGTGTACCTTGTGCCAGCATGGGCTTCAAAATCGCTCACTTTGACCTGCGGATGATCCATGATCGCGCGCGCCGCCGCCATCCTGCGCCCGAGGTCGGCTGGCCCATGATCCTTCAACGGGTTTCCGGGGCTCACCAGCCACCAGACCTCGTCCAGACCAAACCGCTTCAAAGCCTCTTGGGTGATGTGCACATGCCCCGCGTGCGGCGGATCAAACGATCCCCCCAACAGACCAATAACACGGCCCCGTGGCGCATATGGCAACCCGTTCATCATCAAGGGTTTCTTGCCTTGCACCCGGGTCCTGTCAACCGGCAATTGCCTGCTTGACCTCATACATTAGTTGACTTATGTAAACAATTAAAGTTGACCGAGGTAAACCAATGTCCATCAATCCCATCACCCGCATCCGCCGTTTCAACCGTGCCGTTGTGCGCGAAACAGGTGTGCTTGACCAAAGCTATCTCGGTCGTGGCCGACCGCTTGGGCCTGCCCGCGTGCTGCATGCCATTGGCCCTGATGGCGCCGAACTGGAAACAGTCCGCAGCTATCTCGGCCTCGACAAAACCCTGCTCAGCCGGTTTTTGAAATCCCTTGTAGACGAAGGCATGGTGCTGCTGGAACAAGACCCCAACGACGGCCGCCGCCGCATCGCCTCCCTCACCGAAACAGGCCGCGCTGAACACACCGCCTACAACGCGCTCTCCGATGCACAGGCCAACGCCATCCTCTCCCGCCACCCCCGCGCCGACGCCCTGCTGGATGCGATGGACCTGATCGGCAGCGCACTCGGGCAGGACGAAATCACCTTCGAGGCGGTCGATCCACGCTCTGAAATCGCGCTCTATTGCTTGCATGAATACTACGCCGAACTCGACCGCCGCATCGACGTCGGCTTTGACGTGAACCTGTCTGCCGATCCCGACGCCACCGACATGATGCCGCCGCGCGGCACCTTTCTTTTGGCGATGTCAGACGGCCTGCCTTTGGGTTGTGTTGGCCTCAAAGGCACCGACAAAGGCTACGCTGAAATCAAACGCCTCTGGATCGCGCCCTCCGCGCGTGGACTGGGTTTGGCAAAACGCATGATGGAACAGGTCGAAGCTGCCGCACGTGATCTCGGCATTTCCCTACTGCGGCTCGACACAAACTCAAAGCTCGGCGAGGCGGTCAAACTTTATGAAACCAGCGGCTGGACCCCAATCGAGCGTTTCAACGAAGACCCCTATCCGGACGTGTTTTTTGAGCGGGCGGTGTGAAGCAGCCACCAAAGCCAAAGCAATGCTTTGGCTAGCGCCCGAACCGCCCCCACGGGGCGGGCGCTTCGCTTCCACCCCTCGGTTCGCGCACGCCGCGCAACCGTAAACACCAACCTCCATTGCCCCCGCCTGCTCCCTCCGCTATCACCTCTGCCAACCTAGAGTTTCCCCCATGACGGAGTCGTCCCAATGGCAGCCTATCAATACGTCTACCACATGCAGGGTGTGTCCAAGACCTACCCCGGTGGCAAGAAATGCTTTGAAAACATTCACCTGTCCTTCCTTCCCGGCGTGAAAATCGGTGTCGTCGGCGTCAACGGCGCCGGTAAGTCGACCCTGATGAAGATCATGGCTGGTCTGGATAAGGACTTCACCGGCGAGGCATGGGCCGCCGAAGGCGCGCGCGTTGGCTATCTGCCACAGGAGCCGAAACTGGACGACACCCTGTCGGTGCGCGAAAACGTGATGCTTGGCGTCGCAGCCAAAAAGGCCATACTGGATCGCTACAACGAACTGGCGATGAACTACAGCGACGAAACCGCTGAGGAAATGGCCGCCCTACAAGACGACATCGACGCCCAGAACCTCTGGGATCTCGACAGCCAGGTCGACATCTCGATGGAGGCCCTGCGCTGCCCGCCTGATGACGCCCGCATCGCCGACCTCTCGGGTGGTGAAGCCCGCCGTGTCGCTCTGTGCAAACTGCTGCTCGAAGCCCCCGAAATGCTGCTGCTCGATGAACCGACCAACCACTTGGACGCCGAAACCATCGCATGGCTGCAACAGCACCTGATCGACTACAAAGGAACGATCCTTTGCGTCACCCACGATCGCTATTTCCTCGACGACATCACCAGCTGGATTCTGGAACTCGATCGCGGCAAGGGCATCCCCTACGAAGGCAACTACTCCGCATGGCTGGAACAAAAAGCCAAACGTCTGGAGCAGGAAGCCCGCGAAGACAAATCCAAGCAACAAACGCTGCAACGCGAACTTGACTGGATGCGTCAGGGCCAAAAAGCTCGCCAAGCCAAATCCAAGGCCCGTATTTCGGCCTATAACGAGATGGCCAATCAGTCCGAGCGTGAAAAGGTCGGCCGCGCCCAGATCGTCATCCCCAACGGCCCGCGTCTTGGCTCCAAAGTGATCGAGGTCGCGGGCCTGTCCAAACACTATGGCGACAAGCAACTGATCGAGAACCTCGAATTCTCCCTGCCCCCGGGCGGCATTGTCGGCGTGATCGGCCCCAACGGCGCCGGTAAATCGACGCTGTTTAAAATGCTCACCGGTCAGGAACAGCCTGACGAGGGCTCTGTGGAATACGGCGACACTGTTAAACTCAGCTATGTCGACCAATCCCGTGACGACCTGAACGACAAAGACACCGTCTGGGAAGCCATCTCGGGCGGCGCGGAAATCATCGAACTTGGCGACGCCCAAGTGAACTCCCGCGCCTATTGCTCCTCGTTTAACTTCAAAGGCGGCGACCAGCAGAAACCATTGAACCTGCTGTCGGGCGGGGAACGCAACCGCGTGCACATGGCGCGTTTGCTCAAAGAAGGCGGCAACGTGCTGCTGCTCGATGAGCCGACCAACGATCTCGACGTCGAAACCCTCCGCGCGCTCGAAGACGCCTTGGTGGATTTCGCCGGCTGCGCCGTGGTCATCTCCCACGACCGTTTCTTCCTCGACCGCATCTGTACCCACATGCTCGCCTTCGAAGGCGATGCCCACGTGGAATGGTTCGAAGGCAACTTTGAGGACTATGAGGAAGACAAGAAACGCAGGCTTGGGGCGGATGCCTTGGAGCCAAAGCGGCTCAAGCACAAGAAGTTCAGCCGCTAGGTTGACCTTCTGGGGATTGCCGTTTGGCTCCAAAGAGTGCGTGGCAGGGTTTTGGCGCAGCCAACAACCCGTACGCCCCCCGGTGAGGCGGCTCGCAAACGCTGATTGACAGAACAAAAACACCCGCGCTCCGTCGCGGGTGTTCTCATTTCCCCACCTCAACACTGCCACCCCAAAGCCCGCAAAGCGGGCTTACGCGTCCGATCCGCCCCCAACGGGCGGGGGGCATGGCGTTGTTTTGACATGCTAAAACTTGAGTGCTGACGACACCAAAAAATTCATGGGAACACAACCACTGCCCTTGCCCGAATATCACCAGCACCCACTTTTCCAAAAACACGAAACCAACTTAGAAAAATTCTGGATCCACTATCGAAAGAAACACTTTCCCGAAATCGCTCAGCTCGAAATTGACCTTTGCTTCTTTGCCTTCCCTGAAAACAAAAACCTCACGATCCATCGACAAAAGCCTTTCAGATGCCCAATCTTCAAAATGCTCGCTTTGCCTATGAAGCTCCTGAAATGCAGCCTGGACTTGCTTGTCAAAGTCACGTTTTGAGTTAGAAACAAATAGTCCAGGATAACGTCTGTTAAAGAAGATCGAACTAGCTTTTTGTCCACCAAGTGGCTGAATTAAATGTAAAGCAATGAGTTGTGCCTTTGCTAGTTCACGAAAGGTACTATCTTCCATGCCTTGTTCCGCGATTATCCCCGCTACTTCATTTTTGAATTCAATTTCATCATCGTGAAGCCTGCGCCGAAATTCGTCCACTTTTCCTGCTTCTTCTTTTTGTTCGAGCTCTCCTTCCCGAAAAGAGTTGAGTTTAGCAATCCTAGCGTCGTTGAAATCCGACAACTTTTCATCCACATCAACAATTAGCTTGAGAAGTCGAGCGTCAAATCCAGACATTGTCGACAGTGTAGATGACACTCTTTGCGACGTTTCTTCGGACGTGTTTCCGCGCAAGGCGTTTGCAAGCAATCCACCCCACATTGATTGAAGGTTGGGCTCGTCGCATTTGCTAGCCCCTTCAAAAACTCGATAAAGTTCACCGTCTGGAAGCGCTTGCAAATTAGCTGTAGAAATGCCATTCGAATTGAGGATTCGCCAAGTTTTTTCAAGCGAATTGACTAAGTTTCGTTGTCGCCACAATTTCACCCTATCGCCAATCAATCCGCCCCAAACATCAGTGACTGTCGATCTAATTCCATCGCCCGCTCCTCCTGATGCGGCTTTCACAATCTCAACGACCGCTTGAGAGGGAAGAACTGGCAATGGGTTATCTTCGTTCATACTCAATCCTAAGCTGTGAATTAGCTTAGAAGATAGAAGTAGTGACTAGTGAATCAAAGCCCAACTTTGACGAAATGGGTAAAACTCCTGGTGCGAGTAAATGTCAGGCCATCGCCCGCGCTCCCCGTCGCACCAAAGGTGCGCCGTTTATTGATGGCACGCCTCCGGCGCGACGGGAGGGCGATCTTGCTCCCGCTGCACCACAAACCACTGGCAATCATCTTGCCCCCCCAAGCCATTCTCCGCCCACTCCCCTCCCAAACCGGCAACCTCCCGCCGCTCCCGCGCCTCGGCACCCTCTCGCCTCGCCAGCGCCCCATTTCCGCCCTATTTCCCCGACAAGGTTAATGTGTGCAATCCAATCAAATGGCGGAGTCCCTCCAATGGCCCTGATCCTGTTCTTTGTCGGAAGTTTCCTAGGCATTATCGTTGCCGCCGTGCAGACGCTGTTTCACAACGCGACCCTGTGGCAGGCTTTTGGCACCTACTGCACCTTCTCCCTCGCGATCCCGTTCTTCGTTGGCCTGCTGGCCTATGCGCTTTCCAATCTGCGTTCGATGGACGATGAAACCGAGTCTAACTACGGCATGAACAAAGCCTAACGCCGCGCCGCGAGCGCCTTTTCCAGACGCAGCTCATCCGCGATTTTCATCTGTGCCCACGTCGCCAGCAAACGGTTGATGCGGGCGTGATAGCCTTTGCCCATCGCGCGGTAAAACTTTGCCACCGACTGATCCAGATACAAGGTCACCTTTTCCTTCGGCTCCTCCACGTCCAGATCGGCCTCAAGCGTGTGCCACGCCTCGGGGATGTCCTCCCGCAATGCCACTGGAAGCCAGCTTTCAGAATTCAGCAACAGCATATTGCGCGCCAGTTTGGCCTGCGCCAGCTTTTGGGTTTTGGTCAACGTTTTGGTCTGTGGTTTTGATCCGGTCATCGGCAAATCTCCATTGCTGATGACTCTCGCAAATGGCGTTTAGGACGCCCTAAACGCACCGCGCGGCGGCACCTACGCGATGCAGCCGCAATACCGACGCGATACAGACAGCCTATTCAGTGGGCCAGATCTCATCTTCCGGCGGCACCGGACGTGGGTTTCCGTGCTCATCAATGGCCACATAGGTGAACACCGCCTCCGTCACTTTTTCATAAACACCACGCCGGTGCCGAAACGCCCAGGCCTCGATCCGAACGCCCATAGAGCTGCGCCCAACCCGTTCAACCCACGCCCAAACGCACAGAATATTGCCAACTTTCACGGGGCGAATGAACTTCATCGCATCCACCGCCACAGTCGCCACACGCCCCTTGGCCCGCTGCCCCGCAACGATACCCGACGCGCTGTCCATCTGGCTCAGAACCCAACCACCGAAAATGTCGCCGTTGATGTTCACATCCCGCGGCATCGCCGACACCCGCAAGGTCGCCTCACCCTCCGGTCTTTTCTCCTCGCGCTGATCGGTCATGCTGGTTCCTCTTCGCTGATCACCCCTATCGTAACCCTCTGGCGTCGCGGGCGAAAGCTGGTAGAACCACGCGTAATCAGGAGAGCCCATGTCTGACTTCGACATCATCGTCATAGGCGCCGGACCTGCCGGCAGCGCGGCCGCGGCTTGGGCCGCAAAACACGGCGCGCGCGTCGCCCTTGTCGACAAGGCCACCTTCCCGCGCAACAAGCTCTGCGGCGGGCTGTTTACCGAACGCAGCAGGCGCTATTACCGTGAAATCTTCGGGCAAGATTTCGATCTTACCCAAGCGGTCACCCGCCACGACATTGCCTTTTGGCATGAAGGTTCAGAGCTCGCCGTAATACGCGACATCCCGCCCCTGCATCTGACCATGCGTCTGGACCTCGACGATACATTATTTCGCCACGCCCTCGATGCCGGTGCCGTCGACTTCTCTGGTCGCTCTATCGCGCAACTTTCTGAAAACTCTATGAGTTTCAAGAATGGCGAAACCCTCACAACTGATATCCTGATCGGCGCGGACGGGGTGAACTCCATTGTCGCCAAACATCTTTTCGGCGCCGCCTTTGACACCGAAACAGTTGGATTTGGTCTCGAAATTGAATTGTCTGAAGTCACTCAAAACCCGGGCAAAAATCAACTTCGGATCGACTTCGGTGCCGCGTCATGGGGCTATGGGTGGTCCTTCCCGAAGCAGCATTCCACCACAATCGGCGTTGGCGGATTGCGTGCACCCAATCCGAACATGAAAACGCATATGCGTCACTATCTCGAAGCTCTTGGATTGGACCCTGACGCGGTCAAGTTCAAAGGCCATCACTTGCCGTTCGGCGACTTCCGTAAGACCCCGGGTCGCGCCAATATTGTCCTCGCTGGCGATGCGGCTGGCCTTGTGGACCCGATCACCGGCGAGGGCATCGCATTTGCCATGAAAAGCGGCCAGATCGCCGCGCAGTCTGCTCTGGATGCCTTGGCCGCTGGCGCGCCGGAAACCACGCTTACCCGCCACAAAATGGGCCTGCGCGACATGCATAAAAACCTGCGCATTGCCTGCACTTTGCGCCGGATCATCTTTGCCCCTCGATGGCAAAAAACCTTTACTGAAACCTTCCGCAGATCGAAAACCGTTCGTGTGATGTACATGCGGCTTCTGGCTGGCGAGTTGGAGTACCCGCAACTCGCGCGCGCTGTATTGGCACGCCTGCCCCGCTACGTGGTCAACGCGTTTCGACGCTGACATCACACAGATTTTTTTACCCAATTCACAATCGCCGACTTGGGCATTGCACCGGCTTGGCGCGCACGTTCCTTTCCATTTGCAAAGGCCGCGATCGTCGGAATTCCGCGTATCCGGAATTTTGCACCCGCATTGGGATGTGCCTCGGTATTAAGCTTCACCAATCTTACGGCGCCCTTAAATTCTTGCGCCGCTGATTGATATTGCGGCGCCATTTGCTTGCACGGCCCGCACCAAGGCGCCCAGAAATCAACCACCAAAGGCACGTCATCCGTTCGGGCCGCTTTCTCGAAAGTCGCAAGATCCACTTCGGCCACTTTGCCGCTCATCAGGCCGGTTCCGCAGGTGCCGCACTTCGGCCCCGCACCCAATTTTTCAAAAGGCACGCGATTGATCTGACCACATTCAAAACAGGTGAGTTTCTTGCCCGCCATATCTGCCTCCACATTTCAATATTCGATATTTCATATATGTATTCTTGCGCGCCTGTATACCCTGGCTTCAAAAGAAAAGGCCGGACACATGGCCCGGCCTTTTCCAATTTCACCGATTTGGAAAATCAGTTCAGAGCTTTGTCCGTAATCGCATGTGTCCATGCGCCTTCGGGCTTGGCAGTGATCACCGGATCAGAGCCACCAGACATCAGGCTGCTGACCGTGCGGTCATAGTCTGCCGGATCAAGTGCGCCGTTGCTGCCAGCAGTCAGCTTGGCAACTTCGCCCATCATGCGGATCTGGTGCTCTTCTGTCTGAGCGCCGGTCGCATCGTTGTCCAACACGATCATTGCCGCATCTTTCGGGTTCTCTTCGGCCCACTTCCAGCCTTTCATCGACGCGCGTACGAAACGTACCATTTTGTCCTCAAAGGCGGGATCTGACAGGTTTTTCTCCAGCACATACATGCCGTCTTCCAGTGTCGCGACACCTTGATCTTCGTACTTGAACACCACCAGATCGTCGGGGCTCAGGCCCGCGTCGATGATCTGCCAATACTCGTTATAGGTCATGGTCGACACACAAGCCGCCTGACCTTGAAGGATCGGATCAACGTTAAAGCCCTGCTTGAGCACGGTTACACCGCCCTCCGAACCATCTGTCGCCAGACCCAGTTTGCTCATCCAGCTCAGGAACGGATATTCGTTGCCAAAGAACCAGACACCCAATGTCTTGCCAGCAAAATCCTCTGGCGAAGAGATCCCCGCGTCCTTGCGACAAGTCAGCATCATGCCAGAGCTTTTGAACGGCTGCGCGATGTTCACCAACGCCAGACCTTTTTCACGGCTGGCCAGTGCCGACGGCATCCAGTCCAGAACCACGTCGGCTCCGCCACCTGCGATCACTTGCGCAGGCGCGATATCAGGGCCACCGGGCTTGATGGTCACGTTCAGGCCTTCAGCTTCATAAAAGCCCTGATCCTGCGCCACATAGTAGCCTGCGAACTGGGCTTGCGTGACCCACTTCAGTTGCAGCGTTACGTCATCTGCGGCCTGTGCCACGCCGGCGGCCAAAACCGCTGCGCTGGCGAGGGCTGTTTTCAAAAATGTCTTCATCTTCAGTCTCCTAGCTGGTCATTTTGTTTTGATTTTTGTTATCGCGCCGTCTGGTGCGGCACCTCTTTATGCAAACCCACCCGCTCCCCGGATGGTCTTGAATTCCAATGTCTTAGCGGTCCTTCCTCTGACTTGGGTGCCAGAAAGTCACCGCCTTCTCCAAAAGCGCAACGCCACCATAAAACAGCGATCCCGCTAATGCGGCCACCACGATCTCAGCCCAGACCATATCAAGCGCCAACCGGCCCACCTCGGTCGAAATCCGAAAGCCCATGCCTTTGATCGGGCTTCCAAAGAACTCGGCTACAATCGCGCCGATCAACGCCAATGTTGTCGATATTTTTAGCCCATTAAAAATGAACGGCATCGCCGCTGGCAAGCGCAGTTTCATCAACGTCTGCGGATAGTTCGCCGCATACGTCCGCATCAGGTCCCGCTGCATGTGGTTTGTGGCCTGCAGCCCCTCAACTGTGTTCACCAGCATCGGGAAAAACACCATAATGACAACCACCGCCGCTTTGGATTGCCAATCAAAGCCGAACCACATGACCATGATCGGGGCCATGCCAATGATCGGCAACGCGGCCACAAAGTTGCCCACAGGCAACAAACCACGCTGCAAAAACGGAAAGCGGTCAATCGCGACAGCTGTCAGGAACGCCGCGCCGCAGCCGATGATGTATCCAGACAAGGCGCCTTTGATCGCCGTCTGCACAAAATCCGCCCAAAGTGTCGGGATCGATGTGGCAAACGTCACCGCAATCACAGAAGGAGCGGGCAGCAGAACCGGATTGATCTCAAATCCCCGCACCAGACATTCCCAAATGAAAATGAGCGTCAGGCCGAAAATGGTCGGCACTGCCAAAGATATCGCGCGCGACGGCGGCAGCGACGACAACCAAACGTTGACACGCCACGCCACAAGCCAGCCAATAAGCCCTGCAAATAGCCACACCATCACGCCATCCCCATCCGTTTGAGAACCACTTTCTGGATCATTCCGATGATGCCAACCAGTGTCGCCGCCAACACAGCCGCAGTGATCAGAGCGCTCCAAATCTGGATTGTTTGACCATAATAACTCCCGCCCAAAAGACGTGCGCCCAATCCGGCCACAGCCCCTGTCGGCAGTTCACCAACTATGGCACCCACCAGCGACGCTGCCATCGCGATTTTCAAGGACGGGAAAAGGAACGGCATCGACGACGGCAGGCGCAGCTTCCAGAATTCCTGCCCTTTGCTCGCCGACCAGGTTTTCATCTGATCCACCATCATATGATCCGGACTGCGCAGGCCTTTGACCATGCCGACCACAATCGGGAAGAACGAAAGATACATTGATATTATGGCCTTAGGCAGCAGCCCCGAAATGCCGATGGCATTCAAAACCACGATGATCATCGGCGCAATCGCGAGGATCGGAATGGTCTGGCTGGCAATCACCCACGGCATCACACTCATATCCATCGTGCGGTTGTAAACGATCCCAACCGACAGCAGGATGCCAAAGCCCGTGCCCAGCGCAAAGCCAAGCAGCGTGGCGCTCAGCGTGATCCAACTGTGGTAAATCAGACTGCGCTTGGAAAACGCGCGGCCTTTGGCGACCATAGCACCCGTGGTTTTCCAAATTTCCGCGCCCACTTGATGCGGCGGCGGCAACTTGGGCTTCTTCTGAGCCATCGTGTCGGCGATCAGCTCTTTGGTGGTCAACTCAATGCCCGCCCGCTGCGCTTTGTCATGGGCCCAAGGCGCGTTCAACGCGACCGACCCCGCATACCAAAGCGCAAAAATCGCCGCGACGACGGTGAGAATGGGAAAGAGGTTTTTCATATTCAGTCCACCACCGTTACCGGATGCACTAGGGTCAATTTCTCACGTGTTTGTGTGTCCGTCACCTCAAGTACCAAACCAAAAGTGCCCGACGGATCGACCTTCTCGAACACAATTGTAAAATCGGCTAGCCCCGCGTCTGTAAAGCCGTCGACTTCAGCATTCGACTTCCTAGAGCACCTTTGTCTCTTTCCAACGTTTCCTTGGCGCCCATCCGGCGCGCGCAATTTCGGCAGGCACCTGAAACGTCGCCCCGCCGCCTCACTTTGAGGCACCCCGATCGCGACCACAAAACGAACCACCTGGCCCCTTTTCACTTTAACCGCCTTGGGAAAAGTCCGTGTTTCCGAATACCCCACGTTTTGATACGGGTCGCCGCCGCTTTCGACGCGCGCATCCAGTTTTAGGACAACATCGCCAAGCTTCCCGACTGTCTCTGCTCCAGCATCCGAAGCATAAAAAGCGTGTCCTAAAATCAAAAACAGGAGCAGTCCCGCGAGTCGTATCGACAAAAGCTTAGTCATCGCCATGCCCCGCCCGCAGACCATCACGCACACGATGGGCAATCTCGATGAATTCCGGACTGTCGCGAATATCCAATGGCCGTTCTTTGGGTAACGGGCTTTCGATTACATCCGCAATCCGCCCCGGACGCGGGCTCATCACCACGATCTTGGTCGACAGATACACCG
Organism: Shimia sp. SK013; assembly: GCF_001292625.1. Lineage (GTDB taxonomy): Bacteria > Pseudomonadota > Alphaproteobacteria > Rhodobacterales > Rhodobacteraceae > Shimia. The sequence goes on along the minus strand of NZ_LAJH01000012.1, from coordinate 241,062 downwards.
CCTCGGGGATCGAGTGGGTCACAAACCCAATCGTCTTATTGGTCCGCGCCCAAAGGTCTAGCAGCTGTTCGTTCAGGTGATCACGTACAATTTCGTCTAGCGCCCCGAATGGTTCATCCATCAGAAGGATGTCGGCATGAAACGCCAAGGCCCGTGCAATAGACGCCCGCTGCTGCATCCCACCTGACAATTGCCATGGGAATTTGTTCTCAAACCCTTCCAGATGCACCAGATCAAGCACGTCTTTGACCGCGGCATCCTGCGCCGCGCGGTCCATGCCCATGATCTCAAGCGGCAAGCGAATGTTGCCGCCAATCGTGCGCCACGGATAGAGCCCCGCATGCTGAAACACATAGCCATAGGCCCGCGCCTCTCGGGCCTCACGTGCGCTCACACCGTTGACGGTGATCTCACCCGCTGTGGGTTGTTCCAGATCGGCCATGCAGCGCAGAAATGTGGTTTTGCCACAGCCCGACGGCCCGATGAAGGAGACAAAATCCCCCTTGTTAATCTCAAGGTTAATATCCTTGAGCGCATGCACCGGCCCGTCGTTTGTCTGAAACGTCAGGCTCAGGTTTTTGGCGCTGATCACGCTTGACACACCGCTCTCCACTTCTCTGATAGTCTTATTGTATTTACCCATTGCGGGAAGGAGCCCCCATGTCGACGTCCATGCCCACCACCTGTCAAAAGCTGCGCCTTGGCGAAACCTATGAAGGCAAACAAGGGTTTAGTTATTTTCAAGGCATTGCCCGTGAAACCACCGGATCGCAGGCAATCTGTATGCACATGCTGCGCATTCCGCCCGGCGGTCGCGCCAACGCCCATATGCATGAAAGCCACGAAACCGCGATTTATGTGATTGAAGGCGAAGCGATCATGTATTGGGGCGAAAAGCTCGAAAACCTGATGGAAACCAACGCGGGTGATCTGATTTACATTCCCGCTGGCGTGCCACACCTGCCAATCAACTCTGGATCGCGTGAAGCGGTCGCAGTCATCGCCCGCACCGACCCGCACGAACAGGAAAGCGTAAAGCTTTTGCCCGAACTTGAGGATTTGGTGCCGCAATGACCGCATTTCCCTAGACCCCCGTCGCCGGAATACCCGATCGCTTCACTGGCTGCGGCGCGCTCAGCTCTTTCCAGGTAGACAGCGCCTTGTTCACAGTGGTGTTGGCCTCCCGCGCCACAAACTTGCCGTGGCCTTCCTGCGTGCGGATTTCGCCATCGTGTACAGCTACATGACCCCGTGTCAGCGTAAAGCGTGGCAGGCCTTTGACCTCATGGCCTTCAAACACGTTATAATCAATCGCCGACTGCTGGCTGGCGGCCGTAATCGTCTTGGACTTCTCCGGATCCCAAACCACAAGGTCCGCATCTGCCCCCACAAGAACCGCGCCCTTTTTCGGGTAACAGTTCAGGATTTTGGCGATGTTGGTCGAGGTCACCGCGACAAATTCGTTGGGCGTCAAACGCCCCGTCGCCACACCCTGCGTCCACAACATCGGCAAACGATCCTCAAGACCGCCAGTGCCATTCGGGATCTTGGAGAAATCGCCAACGCCAAAGCGTTTCTGCTCGGTTGAGAAGGCACAGTGATCCGTTGCAACAACACTCAGGCTGCCGGACTGAAGACCCGCCCACAGGCTGTCCTGGTGTTTCTTGTTGCGGAACGGCGGGCTCATCACGCGTCGCGCGGCATGGTCCCAATCGGCGTTGAAATACTCGCTTTCATCCAGCGTCAAATGCTGGATCAACGGCTCACCCCAAACGCGTTTGCCCTGCATCTTGGCGCGTCGGATGGCCTCATGCGCCTCCTCGCACGATGTGTGCACCACATAAAGCGGCACGCCCGCCATATCGGCAATCATGATCGCACGGTTGGTGGCTTCACCTTCCACCTGTGAAGGCCGCGAATAGGCATGCGCCTCTGGGCCGGTGTTGCCTTCGGACAGCAACTTTGCAGTCATCTCAGCAACCACATCGCCGTTCTCGGCATGCACCATGGCAATCCCGCCCAGCTCGGACAGGCGGTTGAACGAGGCAAACAGCTCATCGTCATTCACCATCAACGCGCCTTTGTAGGCGAGGAAGTGTTTGAACGTGTTGATCCCGCGTTGCTTGATCACCGTTTCCATGTCGTTGAAAACCTGCTCGCCCCACCATGTCACCGCCATGTGGAAGGAATAATCACAGTTTGCGCGGGTCGATTTATTGTCCCACCGCTTGATCGCATCCATCAGGCTTTCGCCTTGGTTGGGCAGACAGAAGTCCACCACCATCGTGGTGCCCCCCGCAAGCCCTGCCCGCGTGCCGCTCTCGAAATCATCGGTGGAATAGGTGCCCATGAACGGCATTTCGAGGTGCACATGCGGATCAATCCCGCCCGGCATCACGTAACAACCGGTCGCATCCAGTTCCTCGTCGCCCTTCAGGCCTTTGCCGATCTCGATGATCACACCGTTCTCAACCAGCACATCCGCCTCATAGGTCAGATCTGCAGTCACTACGGTGCCGTTTTTGATAACCTTGGTGGTCATAGTGCTTTCTCCCTGGGATTATGAGGCTTTTCTCCGCCCTTTAGGTGACTGATTTCCATTTGATTTCTGACCGATCGACGATCAGCCTCAATGCTTTGACGATATGCAAGCCAGGCAATCAGCAGCCCAGCGGCAGTAAAAACGGCTCCCATTCTTGTAAGCCACTTCACCTCCCGCCTCTCGCTATTGATCGCTTGGTCACGCGCAAACTCGACGGCACGCGTAAGCAACCGACTTGCCTGCTCTTCCGCTAAGTCGCCACAGTCGTTATTCTGGCACAGAGTTCCCAAAATCTGCTGGTTGAGAAGCTCCTTCCGGCTGAGTTTCTCGAACTCCTCCCACAACGCATTTGCTTGGTCTTCAATGCTCTCCGGAACCCAGCTAGCTCCTCCATCGCCGCACGCCCAACCGCAGCCGCTGTCTGAACCAGCACCCCAGACGCCACCGTCGCCGTCACTCGCACCAAAGGCCGATACAGAAACGCCAACAAGAGATAAAATAAGGGAGAGAAGAAAGGGCTTCACTCCACAATCTCCGCCGTCTCCAGCACAGCGTGCATCAACACATCAGTCCCTGCCGCCGCCCAGTCTTTGGAAATCTCTTCAGCTTCGTTGTGGCTCAACCCGTCCACACAAGGACACATCACCATCGCCGTCGGCGCCACCTGATTGATCCAGCAGGCATCATGCCCCGCGCCGGAAATCAGGTTACGGTGACTATAACCAAGCCGTTCCGCCGCTGAACGCACAGCGCTCACACAGGTTTCATCAAATTTCACCGGATCAAAGCCGCCGACCTTTTCAAAGGAAATCGTCAGCCCCATCTGGTCCGCGATTTTCTGCCCTTCGACACGCAGCCGCGCTTCCATATCTTCGATCACAGAAAGCTCAGGTGACCGGAAATCAACGGTGAACACCACTTTGCCGGGGATCACGTTGCGCGAGTTCGGGTAAACATCGATGTGACCCGCCGCCCCCACCGCATCCGGTGCATGGCTCCAGGCGATGTCATCAACTTTTTCAAGAACGCGGGCCATCCCCAGCCCGGCGTTCTTACGCATTTTCATCGGCGTTGAGCCGGTATGCGCGTCCTTACCCTCGATTGTCACCTGCGTCCAGCTGAGCCCCTGACCGTGGGTGACCACGCCAATCTCTTTGCCTTCGGCTTCCAGAATTGGCCCTTGTTCAATGTGCAATTCAAACATTGCGTGCATCTTGCGCGCGCCCACTTCTTCGTCGCCACGCCAGCCGATCCGCTTCAGCTCGTCCCCGAACTTCAACCCTTCTGCATCTTCTCGGTCATACGCCCAGTCTTGCGTATGAATGCCCGCAAACACACCGGATGACAGCATCGCAGGCGCATACCGCGTGCCTTCTTCGTTGGTCCAGTTGGTGACCACAATCGGGTGTTTGGTTTTGATGCCAAGGTCTTTCATCGTGCGCAGCACTTCCAGACCGCCAAGCACGCCCAGCACACCGTCATATTTGCCGCCAGTCGGCTGCGTATCCAAATGCGAACCCACATAAACCGGAAGCGCTTCGGGATCGGTCCCCGGATATGCGGCAAACATATTGCCCATCTGGTCCAGCCCCATGGTGCAGCCAACGGCCTCGCACCAAGATTGGAACAACGCGCGACCCTCGCCGTCTTCATCCGTGACGGTCTGGCGATTGTTGCCACCTGCCACGCCGGGGCCGATTTTGGCCATCTCCATCAGACTGTCCCACAGCCGATCCGCATTCACCTTCAGGTTTTCTCCGGGTGCACCCATCTCATCACTCCCTATATCTGGCCCAGGCATTCACCTTCTCGGGCCGCCCCTGCCGAGGGGCTATTGATCTCACGGCCATCCTGACCGTATGGTCAAGTTCAGACGACCACACCCTGACCAACCGGTCAAGATTTTTTAGCAAAGCGATTTTGATGCCAGATCACCAATCTTCGTCCGCAAAAGCCAGCAGCAAGAAAATGCGCCGCCAGGAAGCTGAGGCGCTCATTTTGTCAGCAGCAGAAAAAGTCTTCGCCGAGGCGGGGTTTGGCGGGGCCACGATGCAGCTGATCGCCGACATGGCAGGATTGCCCAAAGCTAACCTGCATTACTACTTTCCGACCAAGGAAACCCTTTACCGCCAAGTGGTGCAAAACATCTTTCAGATTTGGCTGCAGGCCGCAGACATCTTTGATCAAGCCGATGGTCCAGCCGAAGGCATCGGCGCCTATATCGACGCCAAGATGGAGATTTCCCGCCGCCATCCCGAAGGCTCCAAAGTTTGGGCCGCCGAGGTGATGCACGGCGCGCCCGTCATTCAAGACTATTTGGAAACCACTCTGACTGAGTGGACCAATGGACGAATCTCTGTGATTGAACGCTGGATTTCTGAGGGTCGCATGGACCCGATTGACCCGCGCCATCTGCTCTACATGCTTTGGGCGACCACACAGCACTATGCGGATTTCGGCCATCAGATTGAAACCCTCAACGGCGATACCGCACTCAGCGACGCACAATGGAACGCGGCCAAGTCCAGCGTAAAAGGCATCATTCTCAAAGGCATCGGCGCAAAAGACCACGTCTGACTGCGTTTAGCGTGCCGACCTATCTGGACAGAGAGCACTTGCCTGCACTAGCTTGCCAATGACCGCCCAAAGAAGGTGAAAAATGACCGAGGCTTCCGCACGCAAACCCAGCCGCATCCAGTTGCGCAATCGCAAAATAATCATTGAGGCGGCGCTGGATGTCTTCTCCCGGTACGGCTATCGCGGCGCCACGCTGGATCAAATTGCAGAGCAAGCCGGGCTCTCAAAACCCAACATCTTGTACTATTTTGACGGCAAAGAAGACATTCACGTGCAGCTGCTCAATCAGCTGATGGAAAGCTGGTTGGACCCGCTGGAACATATGGACCCCGAAGGCGATCCATTGACTGAAATCCTCGGCTATGTGCGGCGCAAAATGGAGATGACCCGCGCCTTTCCTCGTGAAAGCCGCCTGTTTGCCAATGAAATCCTACAGGGCGCACCTCGTATGGAGCCGCACCTCGAAAGCGGATTGAAGCCTCTGTTTGATCGCAAGACCGCAGTGATTCGCAGCTGGATGGCACAGGGTAAACTTGCCCAAGTTGATCCGCGTCATCTGATCTTTTCGATCTGGGCCACGACACAGCACTATGCGGATTTCGATGCTCAGGTGAAGGTTCTTATGCCCGAAGACGAAAACGCACTGGACGGCGCTGAGATCTACATTGAAACGCTGTTCACCAAACTTTTGACGCCATAGCTCGACAAGGCGCGTCCGGCTTCTTCTGACTTTCTGCGAAAGACATCAAATGTTGGGTCAGGCTCAGCTCTTTGTGGCGTGCGTCAGCACATCTCAAAAGGGGCAGGAGCGCCTCGTCAAAGAAAAACCCGTCGCGACAAGCCATCGCGACGGGTTTCTCTCAGGGACGGGAGAGCCCCCTTGCGCAGGCGGGGAACAAATCCTCCTGCGCAGATTTTGACTTACTCGGCGGCCTTGGCCATCGGGTTGTTGGGATGCTGCGTCCAGTTGCCGTAGTCCGCAACAACCGGTGTACCGGTGCGTTCGTCCATGTCACCTGGTTCCAGCGTGCGCATGGTGATGCAGCCCTCGACCGGGCAGACATTGACGCACAAATTGCAGGCCACGCACTCGTCGTTCTTCACGGTGAACACGCGGTCCTCGCTCATGGCAATCGCCTGGTGGCTGGTGTCTTCACATGCCGCATAGCAGCGGCCGCAGCTGATACAGTCGTCCTGATTGATCTCGGCTTTGGTGATGTGGTTAAGGTTCAGATACTGCCAATCGGTCACGTTTGGCGTCGCCATGCCGACAAAATCGGCAGTGCTTTCATAGCCTTTTTCGTCCATCCACTGGCTGAGACCAGAGATCATTTCCTGAACGATTTTAAAGCCATAGGTCATCGCCGCCGTACAGACCTGCACATTGCCCGCGCCGAGCGCCATGAACTCTGCCGCGTCGCGCCAAGTGGTGATACCACCAATACCAGAGATCGGCAGACGCGCCGTCTCGGGATTGCGGGCGATCTCCGCCACCATGTTGAGTGCAATGGGCTTTACCGCAGGACCACAATAACCGCCGTGTGTGCCTTTGCCGTCAATCATTGGCTCCGGGCTCATCATGTCGAGGTTCACATTGGTGATTGAATTGATCGTGTTGATCAAACTCACCGCATCCGCCCCACCGCGCAACGCCGCCTCAGCGGGGCGCAGGATGTTTGTGATGTTGGGCGTCAGCTTCACAATCACCGGCAAATCGGTGGCTTCTTTACACCAGCGCGCGACCATTTCGATGTATTCTGGCACCTGACCAACCGCAGAGCCCATGCCGCGCTCCGCCATACCGTGCGGACAGCCAAAGTTCAGCTCAAACCCGTCACAGCCGGTTTCCGCAATCATCGGCAAGATGCGCTTCCACTCGTCTTCTTCACAGGGCACCATGACCGAGGCGACAACCGCATGGTCGGGATAATCCCGCTTCACGCGCGCCATTTCCTCAAGGTTCACCTCAAGTGGACGGTCGGTGATCAGCTCAATATTGTTAAGCCCCAACAACCGTCGGTCCGCGCCAAAGATTGCCCCATATCGCGGGCCATTGACGTTCACCACAGGTGGGCCTTCGGAGCCCAGAGTTTTCCAAACAACTCCGCCCCAGCCCGCCTCAAAGGCGCGGCGCACGTTGTATTCTTTGTCCGTCGGTGGCGCGGACGCCAGCCAGAACGGGTTGGGGGATTTGATCCCTACGAAATCACTTTGAAGATTGGCCATTTGCTTATCTCCTCCTACGCCGACAAGTGGGCGTTGATGTCTTCGGCCGCATCGCGGCCCTCGGCAACAGCTGTCACAGTCAAGTCATCGCCACCCGTGGCGCAATCGCCCCCGGCCCAGATGCCCTCAACTGACGTACGTCCTGTTCCGTCCACAGCGATCTTTCCACGCTCCAGATCTGGCAAACCATCGCCTTCCAGCGTTTGGCCAATTGCCTTGAACACCTGATCCGCAGGCAAACGCACGGTTTGGCCCGTGGGTTTCAAATCGTCGTCTGTGTATTCAAACTCGATCTCGCGCACCGCGCCATTGCCGATCACCGCTTTGGGCGACGCATTGGTGATGATCCGCACGCCACTGGAAGCTGCCAAATCCTGTTCGAATTCCGACGCATTCATCCGGTCTTTGCCACGGCGATAGACCAGCGAGACATTCAGCGCGCCCAGAAGCTTGGCCTGCACCGCCGCATCCACAGCGGTCATACCGCCGCCGATCACGACCACATCGCGCCCAATCGGCAACGTTCCAAGCTCTTTGGCCTGACGCAAGTCCGCGATGAAATCGACTGCATCATCAACGCCGTCTTTGTCTTCGCCGTCCACGCCCAGCGCGTTTACACCGCCAAGGCCAATGCCAAGAAACACCGCATCGTTTTCAGCTTGCAACGCATCAAGCGACAGCCCGTCGCCAAGCGCCTTGCCCGTTTCAACAGTAATACCGCCGATCTTGAGCAGCCAGTCGACCTCACGCTCCGCAAAGCTGTCGACCGATTTATAAGCCGCGATGCCAAATTCGTTCAGGCCACCAGCCTTTGCCCGCGCGTCATACACGGTCACGTCATGACCGTATCCCGCCAACCGGTGCGCCGCTGACAAACCAGCAGGACCCGCGCCGACCACGGCAATCTTTTTACCAGTCGCCTCAGCGCGTTCAAACGGGTGCTCCCCCGTGTCTACCAACACATCAGTCGCAAACCTCTGCAACCGGCCAATCTCAACCGGCTTGCCCTCGGCGACCTCACGCACACAGACCTCTTCGCAAAGAGTTTCCGTTGGGCAGACCCGCGCGCACATGCCACCCAGAATGTTCTGGCTGAAAATCGTCTTGGCCGCAGCTTCCGGTGTTCCTGTTGAAATCTGTCGGATGAACAACGGAATATCGATGTCCGTTGGACAGGCCGTCATACACGGCGCGTCATGGCAAAAATAACAACGATCCGCCGCGACAAGCGCTTCATGATCGTCAAGACGGGGATGCAAATCCCCAAAGTTCTCGGCAAGTTCCGCAGGCTTTAAACGACCCGACTGGATACCTTCGCTGAACGGTGTGTTGGACATGATACCTCCCCGTACACCCTGTTTGGCTATTGACCTCAAGCTGACACAGGTCTTTTGACCAATCAATAAAAATTTTGACCGCACGGTCAAAACATTTGCAATGGCGGAAAAAACAGCACCTTCCCATGAGCTTGCAAATTCAATGTGCAACTCGAAAACACGCCGAAAATTCGCAACAATCCTGCTGTTTCTAGCAGCTTCAAAACAAGTCGAAGACTGCTGGGCCACTGAAATCGCATGACAAAACCATAAAATCTGTAGTTTTTTGGCCTGTAAACTGCCCCCACGTCACAAAGACTCTTGCTTTATTCAAATCCTCTGGTCTGATGGTCCCTGCGAAGTTTCTATTATCGACCATCTGCTCCTAAACGGCTCAGTCTCTCGATCAAGATACACGCCGAGTTGTCGCATGCTGCGGACAGCCCAATTTAAGGAGAACGACGATGGCGACTGGCACCGTCAAATGGTTCAACACCACCAAAGGCTACGGCTTCATTGCGCCTGATGATGGCGGCAACGATGTGTTCGTGCATATTTCAGCAGTAGAACGTTCCGGCCTGACCGGCCTCGCGGACAACCAGAAAGTCAGCTTCGAGTTGCAAGAAGGCCGGGATGGCCGTCAGAACGCGACCGATCTGTCCCTGATGTAAAAACCAAAATTTACGTTGTTTTGAAAGGCGGCCTTTGGGTCGCCTTTTTTGTGTGTTGCCACCTAAGACGCGACCCAATCCACATCGGCGGCCTCTTGAACCGCCAGAAGCCCACTCAGACCGGGCACCATCAGCGGTCCGACATTTTAGTTTGGTGCAGATGTCACCTTGGCGATTTGCGCCAAGACACGCGCACCACAGCACACCACACCGCCGCACGCCATGTCGAGCCTACTCGATCTTTGCCGCCAAGATCTGCACATATGGTCCCAAGACTTCTACAATCCTCACCACGCCGTCTTTGTTGGGATGAATGCCATCCGGCTGCATAACCGTTGCCAACTGGTTTGTTGGCACATCCCGCAGCCCTGCAAAGAAATCCGGCGCGAGCGCGACGTCGAACTCAGCGGCAAGCGTTCCATACATACTGTCAAACGCGGCCTTATACTCGACGCCAAAATTGTTTGGGGCGGTCATACCAACCAACAATACATCCACATCTGCGATCGCTGCCGCCTCAAGAATGCCTGCAAGGTTGGCCTTGCTCAGCGCTGGATCAATCCCGCGCAGCACATCGTTTCCGCCAAGTGCCACGATCATCGCATCCACATCCGGCCCCAACGTCCAGTCAACCCGCGCCAACCCGCCTTGCGTTGTGTCACCCGACACTCCGGCGTTCTGCAGCTCAACCTCAACACCCGCTTCCTTCAGCCACGCCGACAGCTGCGGCACAAACCCATCGCCCTGTGGCAAACCGTATCCATGGGTGAGGCTGTCGCCCAATGCGGCGATCACTACAGGCTCCGCTAACACGGGCGCGCTGCCCAAGCTCATCAAAATGCCTATTGCCAATGCCTTGTTCCGGCCCCCGACAAGCCCATATAGAGATGAAAGATTTTTCAACAGGCAGCCCCCATAATGACATCCGTTCTTACCCTCAAAGATGCCACTTTGGCGCTCGATAGCAATGCCGGACGGGTGGAAATCCTCAACGGGATCACACTAGACGTTCACAAAGGCGAGACTTTGGCACTGGTTGGCCCGTCGGGTTCGGGGAAATCCTCGCTCTTGATGTTGATGGGCGGGCTGGAACGCGCAACGTCAGGCAAAATCACTGCCCTTGATCAAAACCTGTCGCAAATGTCCGAAGATGCCTTGGCAAAATTCCGACGAGAGCACATGGGTGTCGTCTTTCAGAACTTTCACCTGATCCCGACAATGACAGCGCTGGAAAACGTGGCGACCCCACTGGAACTCGCCGGTCGCAAAGACGCGATGGCGCGCGCCCGGGTTGAACTGGATGCCGTAGGCCTGTCGCATCGCGCCGATCACTACCCCAGTCAACTTTCTGGCGGCGAACAACAGCGCGTTGCGCTGGCGCGCGCTTGCGCACCGTCGCCGCAGATCCTGTTGGCAGACGAACCCACAGGCAACCTCGATCAGGCCACCGGAGAGGTCATAATGGACCTGTTGTTTGACCTGCACGAAAAACGCGGAACCACCTTGGTTCTGGTGACCCACTCCAACGATCTCGCTAACCGCTGCGCCCGCACAGTGCGCTTGCGTGACGGCGTGATCGCGCCTCAGGCCGAGGCCGCTCAATGAGCCTTACCACCGCTGCCCGCCTAGCCCGCCGCGAAATCCGGGGCGGTCTGCGTGGTTTCACCGTGTTTTTGGCATGTCTCGCGCTTGGCGTGGCCACCATTGCCGCCATCGGCTCGGTGCGCGCGGCCATCGAAACTGGTCTTGCCAACGAGGGCGCTGCGCTTCTTGGCGGCGATGCAGAGATGAGCTTCACCTACCGACGCGCCACCGACGTCGAACTGGCGTGGATGGGCGACAATGCGCAAGACAGCTCAGAGATCATCGATTTTCGATCTATGGCCGTGGTGCCGCGTGGCGACGACGCCGAGCGCGCCCTCACTCAGGTCAAAGCCGTCGACAATGCTTATCCTTTGATTGGCTCCGTCGCTTTGCAACCGGACATCCCCCTCGCAGACGCGCTCGCCGGCAAAAACGGTCTGCCAGGGGCCGTGGTCCAAGGATTGCTGGTGGATCGGCTCGGCCTGACGCTCGGCGACACATTCAAACTTGGCGCACAAGAATTTGTGCTGACCGCCCGCTTGATGCGCGAACCTGACAGCTCCGGCGGCTTTGGTCTCGCGCCTCGGACGATTGTGACCATTGACGGGCTCGGCACCTCCGGTCTTCTCGCACCAGGCACGCTTTTTGAAAGTCGCTATCGTCTTGTTTTGCCGTCAACAACCGACCTCGCAACCCTCAGCGCGGATGCCACGGAAAAGTTCGAGAGCACCGGCCTGCGCTGGCGTGACAGCCGCAACGGCGCGCCGGGCCTCAGCCAGTTTGTCGACCGCTTCGGCGCTTTCCTGATCCTTGTCGGATTGGCTGGGCTGGCCGTTGGCGGCGTCGGTGTGTCCACGGCAATCCGCGCCTTTCTCGCCCGCAAAACGGAAACCATCGCCACGCTGCGCAGCCTTGGGGCCACGCGCCAAGTGATCTTTGCAACCTACTTTTTGCAAATCGGCATGGTCGCAGTCGTTGGCATCGCTTTCGGACTTTTGATTGGCGCACTTGCCCCGATCCTGCTGGCGCCGTTTATTCTCTCGGTCCTGCCGTTCCCCGCTGAATTCACGCTTTATCCCCTGCCCCTAGCGGAGGCTGCACTTTACGGGGCGCTCACCGCAGCAATCTTCACCCTGTGGCCGCTTGCCCGCCTCGAAGACGTGCGGCCTACCCAACTTTTCCGCGACGCCATGGCGGCCCGTGCCTCTCTTCCCGCGCCTCGATATCTGATCGCAGTGGGCGCGCTTTTTGCAGCTTTGCTTCTCGCCGCCTCACTGCTGTCGGGATCAACGCGGCTTACTCTGTGGTTCGCGGCTGGCGTGGTGGTCGCGATGGTCTTTCTCAGCCTCGCAGCCCTGGGGTTACGCGCCCTTGTGCGCACGCTCGCACCTCGTTTGCGCACCCAACCTGCGTTGGCTTGGGCGCTTGCTGCAATCGGCCGCGCCAGCGAAGCTGCGACGCCCGTGGTTCTATCTCTGGGCCTCGGCCTGTCGGTTCTGGCCACGGTTGGTCAAGTTGACGGCAACCTGCGCAACGCCATCGCACGCGACCTTCCTGATGTGGCGCCATCGTTTTTCTTTGTCGACATCCAACGCGACCAAATGCCGGATTTCTCCGCGCGTCTTGCAGCCAATTCCGAGGTCACAAAGGTCGAAAGCGCGCCCATGTTGCGCGGCATCATCACTCGCATCAATGGCCAGCCCGCGCGCGAGGTGGCGGGCGATCACTGGGTGATCGAAGGCGATCGCGGCGTGACATATTCCGCCGGCGTGCCCGAAAACACCAAAATCACCGACGGCACGTGGTGGCCCTCTGACTACATGGGCGAGCCACAAATCAGCTTCGCCGCCGAAGAAGCCGCGGAAATGGGCGTCGCCCTTGGGGACACCATGACCGTCAACGTTCTGGGCCGCGACATCACCGCCACTGTCACCAGCTTCCGCGAAGTGGACTTCTCAACCGCCGGTATGGGCTTCATCATTGCGATGAACCCATCCGCGCTTGCAGGGGCGCCACACAGCTTCATCGCCACAGTTTATTCTTCAGCCCAATCTGAGGCCGCAATCCTGCGCGAGCTGTCCAGCGCGTTTCCCAACATCACCGCCATCCATATCCGCGAGGCCGTGGGACGCGTCTCCGACCTTGTGGCGCAGCTTGCCAACGCTACAACCTACGGCGCGGCGGCAATTTTACTAACTGGCCTTCTGGTCATCATCGGCGCGGCAGCCGCTGGCCAGCAAGGCCGTACCTATGAGGCCGCGGTGCTGAAAACCCTTGGCGCCACTCGAAGCCAGATCCTGCGCAGCTTTGCACTGCGCGCTGCGCTCTTGGGATTTGCGGCCGGAATCGTGGCGCTAGCGGTTGGTGTCACCGGCGGTTGGGCTGTGATGACATTTGTCATGGAAAGTGAGTTTGAGGTGATCTGGCCCAACGCGCTTGTCGTGGTGGGCACGGGACTTCTGGCCAATCTGATTGCGGGTCTGGTTTTTTCTCTTCCTTCCCTCGCCGCACGCCCCGCACGCATTTTGCGCGCACGCGACTGAGGGGCGTGATCGGTCAGGCGCCCACGGATTTTCGCACCATATCCCAGTAAATTTGCTCAACCTCAGTAAGAGACAACCGGCCGCCTTCGCGAAACCATGTGTTGACCCCGGTCAACATGGCAATCACCGCCATCGTCGCCAGCTTGGAATCCGCCACCTGGAACACACCCTCGGCGACACCGCTGCGCAGGATCTCTTCCAGTTGGTCTTCGTAAGCACGGCGCAGCTCCTCGATCTTTTCGAAATTCTCGGCGCTCAGATTGCGAAGCTCCATATAAGCGATGAAAACTTCCTCAGGCCGCTCCGAGTGAAACCGGATGTGAAACCGCGTAAAAGCCTCAAGTGCCTTGAGCGGAGACTGCGAGCCAGGCAAATCGGCCCGCGACGCCAACAGCTCGCCCATATGCGCGTTCATCAGATCAAACAAAAGGCTCTGCTTATCTGGCGTATAGTTATAAAGCGCCCCGGCCTGCACGCCCACGTCCCGCGCAATTTGGCGCATCGAGACCGCAGCAAAGCCGTGTTGTGCAAACAGCGCCAGCGCCGCCGCGCGCACCCGCGGGCCAGTAATATCGGAATGTGAACCTGTTGTACGTGCCATCTTCTTTAGTTAACTGAACAGACGTTCTTTTAAAACCCCTTCTGGTCCACATCCCTCTGGTTTCCATCTATTGTCGCGCCCCAAGGCATGCGCCATAGTGTGACAAAATCCAAATCACCGCAGGCCCGCATGCCCCGCCTTCTTACCCGCCCTATTCTGATGACACTGACCTGCACAGCCTTGCTTGGGTGTGGACAGTTTCCAGATGTGGTTGGCGAAGTGGATGACGACATTGCCAAGGCGCCTTATCCGTTGATCTTGCCAAACACCGAGGCTCTGGTGGCGGAAACCCCGCGCCTGCATTCCGGGAGCGACGACGCACTTGACGCCCGTGAACGGCGCCTGCGCAGGCGGGCGCAGAACTTACTGGAATAGATCCGCTCAGCGCGTTGCACCGTCCCGCTGAACAAGCTAAACGGCAAGCACCACCAAACCAGATTTGCAAGGAGACTTCGCCGATGACCACTTCCCCGCGCCCGCCATTGCGTCTTGGCATCGCCGGGCTTGGCACCGTCGGTGTCGGCGTTGTTAAAATCGTCCGCCAAAAGGCCGACCTGCTGGCCCGCCGCACCGGTCGTCCGATTGTGATCTCCGCAGTTTCTGCGCGCTCCCGCGACAAGGATCGCGGCGTCGCGCTGACCGGCTATGCCTGGGAAGACGATCCTGTTGCATTGGCCAAACGCGACGACGTCGATGTCTTTGTCGAACTGATGGGGGGCGATGATGGCCCTGCCAAGGACGCCATTGAGGCCGCTATCGCGCTTGGCAAAGACGTGGTCACCGCCAACAAGGCGCTTTTGGCCCACCATGGTCAGGCGCTCGCGGAAGCTGCCGAGGCGAAAAACGCCGTGATCCGGTTCGAAGCGGCGGTCGCCGGTGGTATTCCGGTGATCAAGTCCCTGACCGAAGGGCTTGCCGGCAATGAAATCAGCCGCGTGATGGGCGTGATGAACGGCACCTGCAACTACATCCTGACCCGAATGCAGGACGCGGGTCTGCCCTATGACGAAGTTTTTGCCGAAGCCGACGCGCTTGGCTATCTGGAAGCTGATCCAAATCTTGACGTTGGCGGCATCGACGCCGGCCACAAGCTGTCCCTGCTGTCCGCGATCGCCTTTGGCACCCGCGTGGATTTTGACGGTGTCGCGCTTGAAGGTATTCAGCGTATTTCGATTGAAGACATCAATCAGGCCGCGGAACTGGGCTACAAAATTAAACTTCTGGGTGTGACCCAGATGACCGGTCGCGGCCTAGAGCAACGCATGTCGCCATGTCTGGTGCCAGCAGACAGCCCACTGGGCCAACTTCAGGGCGGGACCAACATGGTTGTGATCGAAGGCGACGCGGTTGAGCAAGTTGTGCTGCGCGGCCCCGGTGCCGGCGAAGGTCCTACGGCCAGTGCAGTAATGGGTGACGTCTGCGACATCGCGCGTGGCTTCCGCCTGTCGACCTTTGGCGTGCCTGCAAACGATCTTGTCGTCGCCAAAAGTGCACAGTCAAACTCGCCCGCGCCCTATTATCTGCGCCTTGCGCTTGAGGACAAACCCGGCGCGATGGCCAAAATCGCTACGGCGCTTGGCGACAACGGCATCAGCATCGATCGCATGCGTCAGACACGTCACGATGATGCCCATGCGCCGGTTCTGATCGTCACCCACAAGACACAACGCAGCGCTCTGGATCAGGCCATCGAAGCCATGCGTGTTTCGGGTGTCGTGGCATCTGATCCCGTTGCCCTTCGTATTGAAACCGTTTGATTTACAAGGCCCGCAAGCCCCTTCGGGCTTGTGAGCCAGCCCCCCCTGCGCTATTCGATCCGCAGGACCAGCACATAAGGATTTTTCCATGTCTCAAAAGCCGGAATTTCACGATCGTATGCTGTCGCTCGGCCTCGCACGGGTCGCCGAACAAGCCGCAATCGCCTCCGCCGCTCTGATCGGCAACGGCGACGAAAAGGCTGCTGACCAAGCTGCTGTGAACGCCATGCGTGAACAGCTCAACCTGCTCGACATCGCAGGCGTTGTGGTGATCGGCGAAGGCGAACGCGACGAAGCGCCAATGTTGTTTATTGGCGAAGAAGTTGGCACCGGCAATGGTCCCGGCGTCGACATCGCGCTGGACCCGCTGGAAGGCACCACGCTGACCGCCAAGGACATGCCCAACGCATTGACCGTAATTGCGATGGGCCCGCGCGGCTCGATGCTGCACGCGCCTGACACGTATATGGACAAGCTGGCGATTGGCCCGGGCTACCCCAAAGACGTAGTGTCGCTGGAAATGTCGCCGCGTGAACGCGTTGAAGCGCTGGCCGCCGCCAAAGGCTGCGCAACCTCCGACATCACGCTTTGCATTCTCGAACGCCCTCGCCACGAGGCAATGATTGCCGAAGTTCGCGCCACCGGCGCCTCGATCCGTCTGATCACAGACGGTGACGTGGCTGGTGTCATGCACTGTGCCGAAGCCGAAGAAACCGGCATCGACATGTATATGGGCCAAGGTGGTGCACCCGAAGGCGTTCTCGCCGCAGCCGCATTGAAATGCATGGGTGGCCAAATGTGGGGTCGCCTCTTGTTCCGCAACGATGACGAACGCGGCCGCGCCGCCAAGGCAGGCATCACCGATCTCGACCGCGTCTATGCGCGCGACGAAATGGTGACACAGGACGTTATCTTTGCCGCAACCGGCGTGACCGGCGGCTCGCTGCTGCCCGCGATCAAACGCACACCCGGCTGGATCGAGACCGAAACACTACTGATGCGGTCCAAATCAGGCTCCGTGCGGCGCATGACCTATCGCGCACCGGTCGATCAAACGTCCTGATCGCGACTTGATTACAGCGCCGGAAACGGCTCTGATACATAGGGCTGCGACGCCCCGACATCGGCCCGCCTCTTTTGGCGGGCCTTTGCATACCAAGAAGGCCACACAATGAGCGATTTTCTGGATGTCTCCGAAAGCCTGACAGGGCGGCGGTGGGTTGGCCCGGCGGTAGAAACCACCCGCGCGGCCGAGCAGATCGCGCAAGACACCAACTTGCCGCCCGCATTGTGTGCGGTGCTGGCGCGCCGCGGTGTAACCCCGCAAGAGGCGCCGACCTTTCTGGACCCCAAACTGGTGGACCTGCTGCCCGATCCGCATTCGATCAAGGATATGGACACCGCCGCCGCACGGTTCTTGCAAGCCGTGAAGTCCAAACAGCGCATTGCCGTGTTTGCCGATTATGACGTGGACGGCGGTACGTCGGCCGCGCTCCTGATCACTTGGCTGCGCGCCATGAACATGACCGCAACGCTTTATGTGCCGGACCGCATCGACGAAGGTTATGGCCCCAACGAGGACGCCATGGCTGCGTTGGCCAAGGACCACGACCTGATCATCTGCGTGGATTGCGGCACGCTGTCTCACGGCCCGATTGCTGCCGCCAAAGGCGCGGATGTTGTTGTGCTCGACCACCACCTTGGCGGTGAAACCCTGCCTGATTGCGTTGCGGTGGTGAACCCCAATCGTCAGGACGAAAGCGGCGATCTTGCGCATCTCTGCGCGGCCTCGGTTGTGTTTTTGATGCTGGTAGAGGCCAACCGCCAATTGCGCAGCGACGGCGCGAAAGGCCCTGACCTGATGTCGATGCTCGATCTTGTCGCGCTCGGCACAGTGGCCGATGTTGCGCCGCTGATTGGCGTGAACCGCGCTCTGGTGCGACAGGGCCTCAAGGTGATGGCAAAGCGCGCGCGCGTCGGCGTTGTGGCGCTTTCTGATGTCAGCCGCATGGACAGCGCGCCCAACACCTACCACCTCGGCTTTCTGCTCGGCCCGCGGGTGAATGCTGGTGGCCGCATCGGCAAGGCTGACCTTGGTGCGCGACTGCTCTCCACCGCCGATGAACAAGAGGCCCGCGCCATTGCCGACCAACTTGATCACCTCAACACCGAACGCCGCGACATCGAGGCCGCCGTGCGCGCCGCCGCATTGGCACAGGCCGAAGAACGCGGGCTTGACGCGCCACTTGTTTGGGCCGCTGGCGAAGGCTGGCATCCGGGCGTCGTCGGCATCGTGGCCTCCCGCCTCAAAGAAAACACCAACCGCCCGGCCATTGTTATCGGCCTTGATGGCGACGAGGGCAAAGGCTCCGGCCGATCTATTTCCGGCGTAGACCTTGGCGCTTCCATCCAGAAACTCGCCGCCGAAGGTTTGCTAATCAAAGGCGGCGGGCACAAAATGGCCGCCGGACTGACCGTGGCGCGCGATCAGCTGGAGCCCGCAATGGCGCGGCTCTCAGAGCTTCTGGCCAAACAAGGCGCTGGCGACGCGGGCCCTGCTGATCTGAAACTCGACGGGCTCCTGATGCCGGGCGCCGCCACCGTCGATCTCCTGCAAGACATCGACAAGGCCGGCCCGTTTGGCGCTGGTGCACCCGCGCCGCGCTTTGCCTTTCCCGACGTTGAAATCCGCTTTGCCAAACGTGTGGGCGACAGCCATCTCAAGGTCACCTTTGGCGACGGGTTTGGCACGCGCCTCGACGCGATCTGCTTTGGTGCTTTTGACACCCCAATGGGGGCGGCACTCGAATCACACGGCGGTGCCCGTTTCCACTTTGCAGGCCGACTTGAAATCAATACTTGGGGCGGCCGCCAAAGCGTTCAACTCAGACTTGAGGACGCCGCGCGCGCCTGATTTGGCGCCAGTCTCGTCTCGATAAACCCAAATACCTTGGGGGAATCGTGGCTCTGCTGCGCTGGCGGCAACATGCCCTTGCCTGGCCCGGCGAAAAATCACACTGCGGGTAATATTTGCCCTTGCGCAGAACCCCGCCATTCACTAGATACGCCTCACGCTTCGGCACGGCCCGTTCGTCTATCGGTTAGGACGCCAGGTTTTCAACCTGGAAAGAGGGGTTCGATTCCCCTACGGGCTGCCAGTCGAAGCCGGTTCTCCGGACATCAGCTCCACCCGAACCCAGCATAAGCGTGGCCCGTTCGTCTATCGGTTAGGACGCCAGGTTTTCAACCTGGAAAGAGGGGTTCGATTCCCCTACGGGCTGCCACTGCTTCTGACTCAACACTGACACGAGGGCATGATCCGAACTGTTTTTAGCGTCGCTTCTTCATTTCACGGCCTAAAGCGGCAATCCTCCGCTGAACGCCTTGCCTTTTGAGTGCAATGCCGCCGGTGCTATCTCCCCTCAATAGACTCTCGTCTCCTGAGGCTTACACACACTGGCGAGCCGCACGTTCCCCGAGCATCCGGCGAGCCAATCACAACTTAATTCCGTCTGACGATACACCACCGGAGAGATCCCTCATGCCCAAGCACCTGTTATTGATGTGGACGTTGCCGCACGTCTCAGCCCAGTTGGCCACAGGCAAAATCGCCGAACAAACCGAGGGGGCTTTCTTTTGGGCCACCACGCAGGCGGCTCTGCGCCCAGACCTGATGTCGCAATCCACGCCGGACAATTTGAACCGTGTGCCGTCGCCACGCCCTTTCCTGAGCCGCGACTGAACCGCAACCGAGCGGGTTACACGTTGGGTGGTACATCCACCGCGGGCGCGCTGGGTTTTATATCCACCAAAGGCGTGCCGTCAAAGCAATCGATCGCGTCGATCTCAATCACTCCTTTGACCAAATCCAACGCCGTTATGCGCACCGCAGCCAGCGACACCAGATTGACCCGATTGGGCGAGCGCAGCGCAAAAGTGCCACGCGCCGTATCGTGATGCCGGGGACGCTGTGTGATCAAGTCGCGCCGCGCCTGATCCATCCAGTAAAACAGCAATATACCCTGCCCGACCGCCAGCCCGCTCAAGCCTTCAGCAAAACCTGGCTCCAACTCGACACGGGCCCCCTCGCCGGTCTCCCGGGCGCGGGTGACGTTCTTTGGGCAATTGCCGCGCGACCAAGGCGTGCGGATACGGCCGATAAACCGGATCTGCGCATCCACACGCTCTAGCGGGTCAAACCCAAGCTGGCTTTCACCATCTCTGATCGCAGGTCCGTCGCTGCTCATGCCTCACCTCAATAGATCCACCACACCAGCGCCAGCGTGATCGGCGGGAAAGCCACAAGGATCACAACCCGTATGATATCGGCCAGTACAAACGGCGCAGTTCCGCGGAAGGTTTCGCTGATCGGAATGTCGCGCGCCATGGCGTTGATCACAAACAGGTTCATCCCCACCGGCGGGGTTATCAACCCGACCTCGACCACAATCAGAACAATGATGCCGAACCACAATGCAAAGTCTTCGACGCTCATGCCGAAATCAAGCGCGATCATGATCGGGAAAAAGATCGGCACGGTCAGCAGCACCATCGACAAGCTGTCCATCACGCAACCAAAGACCAGATACAGCACCAACACGCAGAACAGCACAAACATCGGCGAATAGCCCTGATCCGCCACCCATTGCGCAGAGGTTTGCGGCAGTTGGGTCAGCGCGAGGAAGCTGTTGAACATGCCCGCACCCAACACGATGAAAAAGATCATCGCAGTGGAATTGGCCGTCGACAGTATAGATTGCACCAGCTTGGACATGTTCAGCCCGCCAGACACCAGCGCCACAATTCCGGTGCCCATGGCCCCCACAGCGGCGGCTTCGGTTGGCGTGAACACTCCAGTGTAGATGCCGCCCACGACGGCGCCAAAAATCACGATCACTGGCCAGACAGCAATCAGAGCACGAAAGCGGTTTGCCATCGGCACCCGTTCCAACGCGTCCCCCGATCCGGGCACGACGCGCACATAAATCGCGACCACCAGCATATAGCCGATCGCGGCGAGAATACCCGGAGCAAATGCTGCAACAAACAGCTTGGCGATGTTCTGCTCTGTCAGGATCGCATAAATCACAAGGATCACCGACGGCGGGATCAGGATACCCAGCGTGCCGCCTGCGGCCAATGTTCCGGTCGCCAGCGGGCCGGAATAGCCATAGCGGCGCAGTTCCGGCAAAGCCACCTGCCCCATCGTGGCCGCAGTCGCGAGCGAGCTGCCACAGATCGCGCCAAAGCCTGCGCAGGCACCAATGGCCGACATCGCCACGCCGCCCTTCAGATGCCCAAGCCAGGCCTCTGCCGCCTTGAACAACCCTTTGGACATGCCGGAATGGGTGGCGAACTGACCCATCAGCAGGAAAAGCGGCACAATCGACAGCGAATAGCTTGAAAATGTACTGAATGTCAGGTGCTTAAGCTGCCCCATCGTCATCAGGGTGCTGCCCATCACCAAATAGGTGCCGCCAACGCCTACGCCCATCATAGCAAGGCCAATCGGCACCCGCAGAAAGATCAGAACAAGCAGGACCGGAAAGGACCAAACGCCAATTTCTAGATTGCTCATGCGCCACCTCCCGGCATCGCCTTAAGGCTGCGCCACACGCAAAACAATGAGACAATCACAAACGTGCCAGCGCCCAGCATTGCGCCAGCATATGCCTGCCAAATTTCGACTTGCAGGATAAAAGTCGTTTCGAAGTAGGACTTCTTGTCGAGCATACCAAGCCAAAGCCGCCACGCGATGACAATCGCGGCAACGGCCATACCAAGATCAGCGATCAGGTCAAGAAACCGGTTACCCATTTGGCCAAACGACGCTTGAAACAAATCAACTCGCGCGTGGCCGCGCACATATTGGCAATAGGGCAGGAACGCGAATATGGCGAAAGCCATGCCCATCTCCAGCAATTCCACATCTCCCGATACCGGCTTCAGTCCCAGAGGGATCAGGGCCCGCCCGGTAATGGACGCGCACACCATGATCACCAATGCAATCAGAATGATGCCCCCCGCGATGGCCACGGCCCGCGAAAGCCAGCCTACGGCCTTGTCAATTTGTCGATACACCTGCTGTCCTCTCCCATGCGTTCCGTCAAATGCGGCCATGCACGGGTCCCTGTCAACAGTTACAAAAATTCACGCCTTTGGCATGCCTCCAAGGGTGTCTAGGATCGGACAATCTGGCCGGTCATCTCCCGCACAAGACGTCACCAGATGCGAGAGCGTTGCCCGCATCTCCTGCAAATCCGCAATTTTGGTATCAATATCCGCAAGGTTTTGTTGTGCCACCCTTTTTACGTCCGCCGAAGCCCGTCCACGGTCTTCATAAAGCGCCAGCAAAGTGCGGCAATCTTCAATGGTGAAACCAAGCGAGCGTGCGCGCCCGACAAACGTCAACTTGTGCAGATCTTTTTGCGCAAACTGCCGATAGCCATTGGCGCTGCGCGCGGGGCGAATGAATCCGATGTCTTCATAGTAACGTATGGTCTTGGCCGGCAGGCCAGACCGCTCTGCCACATCTCCGATATTCATACCAAAATCTCCTGCTCTGGCATTGCTGCTTTGACTGACCGCAGCCGCAAGGCGTTGCTCAACACGAAAACACTCGAAAGCGCCATCGCGCCAGCCCCGAGCATTGGCGACAAAAGCGGCCCGCCAAAAAGATAAAGCGCGCCTGCCGCCACGGGGATAAGCGCCACGTTATAGGCAAAAGCCCAAAACAGGTTCTGCCGGATGTTGCGGATCACCGCTTGCGACACGGTCACCGCGTTCACCACACCGCGCAGATCACCGGACATCAAAACCACATCTGCCGCCTCAATCGCCACATCCGTGCCTGTTCCGATTGCAATACCCACATCCGCCGCCGCGAGCGCGGGCGCATCGTTGATGCCATCGCCGACAAAGGCCACCGCACCGGCTTCGGCTGCAAGATCCCGCAAAGCCGCCACTTTGCCCTCCGGCAATACCTCGGCCACCACATGGTCAATGCCAAGCTGGTCGGCCAATGCCTCCGCCGTGGCGCGGTTGTCGCCCGAGATCATCGCCGTTCTCACGCCCATCGCGTGCAGCGCATCGACCGCCGCACGACTTGCAGGCTTCACCTTGTCCGACAAAGCAAGAAGCGCCGCGACTTGACCGTCAACCGCCGCAAAGACCGGCGTCTTGCCTTCGCTGGCAAGGCGTTTGGCCGCTTCCGTATGACCTTCCAATGCAATGCCTTCCGCCGCCATGAACCGGTCCGCTCCAACAGTGATGACACGGCCCTCGACTTTCGCCCGAAGCCCCATACCTGCCACTGCCTCAAAGCTATCCGCGTCCGGCAACTCCAAACCATCCGCCGCCTCAATCACCGCCCGCGCCAACGGATGCTCCGATCCACTCTCTGCCGCGGCCACCAGCCGCAAAACCTCGGCCTGCTCATAGCCCTGCGATACCACAAAATCGCTCAGGCTTGGCCGCCCCTCGGTCAATGTACCGGTCTTGTCAAACGCCACCACATCGCAGTCACGCAACCGCTGGAGCGCGTCTCCGCGCCGAAACAAAACGCCTAACTGCGCGGCGCGGCCGGTGCCCACCATGATCGACGTCGGCGTCGCCAACCCCATCGCACAGGGGCAGGCGATGATCAAAACCGCCACACCGGCCACCATTGCGTGACCCAACGCAGGCGTTGGCCCAAAGGCAAGCCAAAGCGCGACCGTCGCCACCGCAATGCCGATCACCACCGGCACGAAAACGGCCGTGATCTTATCGACCATGCCCTGAATAGGCAGCTTCGCGCCCTGCGCGTCACGCACCATCGTAATGATTTGTGCCAGCGTGGTGTCGGCCCCAACCGCTTCGGCTTCAAAGCGCAGAACACCCTGCCCGTTAACCGTGCCACCCACCACGACTGCGCCGGCGGTTTTCTCAACCGGCACAGGTTCGCCTGTGATCATCGCCTCATCGACAAAAGACAGACCCTCCAACACCCGCCCATCAACGGCGATTTTTTCGCCGGGGCGCACGACAACAACATCGCCAACTGCGATCTCGTCAATCGCGATATCTTTGATCTCGCCTTTGCGCTCAACCCGCGCGGTGCGTGGCTGCAAGCCCACCAGCTTGCGAATGGCCTCACCCGTTTGCCCCTTGGCTCGTGCTTCCATCCAGCGACCAGCAAGGATCAGCACCACAATGACCGCCGCCGCTTCGTAGTAGACGTTTGCCGTACCATCAGGCAGCCATCCAGGAACGAAGGTCGAAACAACCGAAAACAAGAACGCCGCGCTGGTGCCCATC
The DNA here is from genome assembly GCF_001292625.1 of Shimia sp. SK013. GTDB lineage: Bacteria > Pseudomonadota > Alphaproteobacteria > Rhodobacterales > Rhodobacteraceae > Shimia. The sequence goes on along the minus strand of NZ_LAJH01000012.1, from coordinate 216,947 downwards.
GCCACCAGAGAATTCATATCCGGCGCGCCTTTGATCAGCGCGGGAAATCCCTTGGTGTAAAACTGGCGTCCTGGCCCCGCGAGCAAAATCGCAGTCAGAACTAACTGGGCATAATAACTGTTGGCCATGCCGACGTTGGCCATGATCCAATGGTGCAACGGCGGATAAAGGTGCCCGCCCATTTCCACCAGGAAGACGGGCAAAGCCAGCGCCGCCGCAATCACCACTTTGCGCTTTAGTGCCGCCGCCTCGTCCGCTTTGCGATCCACCAACGGCGCCTCGGCCTGCTGTAGCCGCGCAGGATAGCCCGCCCGTGTCGACAAGGCAGCCACTTGCGACGCGGTGATTACGCCTTCGGCATAGCGCACATGCGCCGTTTCCGTGGCCAAATTGACCGAGACATCAATGACTCCGTGCCCCGCCTGCAAGGCCGCCTCCGCCCGCCCTACACAGCTCGCACAGCTCAAGTCCGAAATCTCAAGCGTCGTTTCGGCGATGCGCGCCGGATACCCTGCCGTGTCCAAAGCTGCCAACAGCGCCTTTGTTTCTGCCGGCGCATCAAACACCACATGCCCTGTCTCGGACGCAAGGTTCACCGATGCCACGCGCACGCCATCCACTGCTGCCAACGCCTTTTCAGCGCGCCCGACGCAGCCCGCGCAGTTCAATCCGTCGATCTGAAAATCCAAGGTCAGTGCCGTCATGAGTCGTCTTTCTATTGTCCTGACACGCTACATAAGGGTTCCAGCTGGTGGAAGGTCAAGCGATGCGCTTGCATTACGGCTATGTTGAAAATGGCAGGGCTCTTTCGCTCAAAGCCATGAAAACAAAGCGAAAGCCGGTAATAGGCCGTGGTCCTGCGGGCAAACTGGCCAAAACAATTCGCGATTTTTGAATTTCTGGTTTGAAATCCGAATTAATTTGAGGCAAAAACTAATTAGAGGAGACACTGAGGAGAGCCCCATGTTTGTGGGAATCGATCTTGGCACGTCCGGCCTGCGCGCGCTTTTGATCGACGAAGCGCAACAGGTGGTCGCTGCCAAAGAAGCATCATATGACACAACACGTCCGCACGCAGGCTGGTCCGAACAGGCCCAATCTGACTGGACAGACGCCTGCATCACCGTGTTTGCAGAGCTGCGCGCCGAAGCGCCCGCCGCAGTTGCTGCCATTCGTGGCATCGGCGTTTCTGGGCATATGCACGGCGCCAACCTGCTGGACGCGGCTGGTACGCCCCTGCGCCCCTGCATGATGTGGAACGACACACGCTCGGTCGACCAAGCTGCCAAGCTTGATGCGACGGCCAATGTGCGCGACCTGTCTGGCAACATCGTGTTTCCAGGCTTCACCGCGCCCAAGGTGGCTTGGGTGGCAGACAATGAAGCTGACATCTTTGCCAAAACCGCCAAAGTCCTGCTGCCAAAAGATTACCTGAACTTCTGGCTGACCGGTGTCTACGCATCCGACATGTCCGACTCCGCTGGCACCAGTTGGCTCGACGTTGGCGCGCGTGACTGGTCCGAAGACCTGCTTGCGGCCTCAGGTATGCGCCGCGACCAGATGCCTGACCTGTTTGAAGGGTCCGACGCCATCGGCACAGTGCGCTCTGATATCGCATCATTGCTCGGCCTGCCTGACGATGTTGTCGTGGCTGCCGGTGCCGGCGACAACGCCGCAGCGGCTTGCGGCATCGGCGCTTTGGGCGAAGGTGACGGTTTTGTCTCGCTCGGCACCTCGGGTGTGCTGCTTGCAGGCCGCGACGCGTATGCCCCGAAACCCGCCAGCGCCGTGCACACCTTTTGCCACGCCATTCCGGACCGCTGGTATCAGATGGGCGTCATTCTTGCGGCAACTGACTGCCTGAACTGGCTGTCTCGCAATCTGCAAGAGAGCCCAGCTGATCTGACCCGAGCGCTCGGCGACACTATTTCCGGCCCCGGCAAAATGCGCTTCCTTCCGTATTTGTCTGGCGAGCGCACCCCGCACAATGACGCCGACGTTCGCGGTGCCTTCATTGGGCTGGACATTGCCTCAGGGCATCAGGCGCTGACGCAAGCCGTCCTCGAAGGCGTGACCTTTGCCTTACGCGACAATCTGGAAGCGCTGAAATCCACCGGCGCCAAGCTGGATCAAGTCATCGCCATTGGCGGCGGTTCACAGTCGCCATTCTGGGTCGAATTGATCGCCACGGTTTTGAACCTGCCAATCGCCCTGCCTAAAGACGGCGAATTCGGCGCCGCGCTTGGGGCCGCCCGACTGGCCATCTGCGCTGCAACCGACGCCGATCCGGTTGCGACCATGACCCGTCCCGACGTCGCCACCATCATCCAACCGCGCAGCGATCTGCGCGACGATTATGAAGCGGCCTATGCCGCTTTCCGAAATTCCTACTCCGGCATAAAGGCCCTACAATCATGACCGACTTTTTCTCCGGCATCGCGCCCGTTCAATACGAAGGCCCAAACAGCACCAACCCGATGGCCTTCCATCATTACAACCCGGACGAAATTGTCATGGGCAAACGCATGGAAGACCACCTGCGCTTTGCCATCGCCTACTGGCACAGCTTTGCATGGGAAGGTGGAGACCCCTTTGGTGGACAAACACTAGAGCGCCCTTGGCACCCCCAAGATCAAATGGCGACCGCCAAGATCAAAGCCGATGCCGCGTTTGAAATGTTCGACATCTTGGGCCAGCCCTACTTCTGCTGGCACGACGCCGACATCCGCCCCGAAGGCGACACCTTTGCCGAAAGCCTGCAAAATTTTGAGGCCATCATCGACTACTTCGGCGAAAAGATGAGCAGCCGCAAAGTCAAACTTCTTTGGGGCACGGCCAACATGTTCAGCCACCGCCGCTGGATGTCGGGTGCCTCGACCAACCCCGATCCCGATGTGTTTGCCTACTCCGCCGCGACCGTGAAAACCTGCATGGACGCCACCATGAAACTGGACGGGCAGAACTATGTGCTTTGGGGCGGACGTGAAGGCTACGAAACACTGCTGAACACTGACATGGGGCGTGAACTTGACCACATGGGCCGGTTCCTCAACATGGTTGTCGACTACAAACACAAGATCGGTTTCACCGGCCAGATCTTGGTCGAACCCAAACCACAGGAACCTTCCAAGCATCAGTACGATTATGATGCCGCGACCTGTTACGGCTTCCTGCAAAAGTACGGCCTTGAGAACGAGGTCAAACTCAACCTCGAACAGGGCCACGCGATTCTTGCCGGGCACAGCTTTGAACACGAAATTGCCACCGCCACGGCACTTGGGGTTCTGGGCAGCATCGACATGAACCGCAACGACTATCAATCCGGCTGGGACACCGACCAGTTCCCCAATAACGTGCCCGAAGTCGCGCTGGCCTATTACCACATCCTCAAGGATGGCGGATTGACCAAAGGTGGCACCAACTTTGACGCCAAACTGCGCCGTCAATCACTGGATGCCGACGATCTGATCGCGGCACATGTGGGCGGTATGGACATCTGCGCACGCGGCCTGAAAGCCGCCGCAGCCATGATCGAAGACGGTGGTTTGGATGCGGCCCTGTCTGAGCGGTACTCCGGTTGGGACACACCCGAGGCGCAAGCGATGCTGACCAGCGATCTCGGCAGCATCTTTGCCGACGTGAACGCAGGCAAGATGAATCCGGCTCCGAAGTCCGGTCGTCAGGAAATCTTGGAAAACTACGTAAACCGCTTCGTTTGATCCTGACAGAAGTGGATTTGACTGACACACTCCCCCCTCGCGCCAGAACTGGTGCGAGGGGGTTTGACTATCCAGGGACGACCATGCGCCATCTACTTGCCACCGCTATTTTGATCTTGCCAGTCACGGCAATCGCCGCCGACCTGCCCAAGCCAGACGCAGTGTTCCCTGCGCAAGGCGAGGACGAAACGCGCCTTGGCTGGCAACTGTTCTATGACCCGATCCTGTCAGGCAACCGCTCGGTTAGCTGTGCCACCTGTCACCATCCCGACCTTGGCACCTCTGACGGCCTGTCCCTTGGCCTTGGCGACGGGGCGAGCGGCCTTGGCACCAACCGCGTCATTGATGCAGCGAACCCGCCCGAACAACGCATTCCGCGCAACGCGCCCGCGCTCTGGAACCTCGGAGCAACTGAATTCACCGTCTTCTTCCACGACGGCAGACTAGAAGACGACGCTTCTCGGCTCTCCGGCATCCGCACGCCCTTAGGAGCAGAGATGGAGATGGGGTTCACCAACGCCCTCGCCGCCCAAGCCATGTTTCCCGTTTTATCTGGCGATGAAATGGCTGGGCACTATTCGGAAAACGACGTCGCGCAGGCGGTGCGCTTGGGACAGCTAACAGGTGACGGCGGCGCGTGGGACATTCTGGCAAAACGCGTGGAAGCGATCCCTACTTACCGCGCAGCATTTGATGACGTCATCGGCGCAGACACTCCGGTCCACTTCACCCATATCGCCAACGCAATCGCCGCATTTATCACCTTTGAATGGCGCGCGGACCAAAGCCCGTTTGACGCCCACTTGCGCGATGGCACCCCGCTGGATCCGGATCAAACAGCTGGCATGAACCTCTTTTATGGCAAAGCCGAATGCAGCGCCTGTCACAGCGGGCTTTTCCAAACCGATCACGATTTTCACGCCATAGCCATGCCCCAGATTGGCCCCGGCAAAGCCGCCCGATTTGAACGCCACAACCGCGATGTGGGTCGCGGACGCGTGACCGGTGATGAAACCGATTTCTATGCCTTCCGCACGCCTTCGCTGCGCAACATCACTGAAACCGCACCTTACGGCCACTCGGGCGCTTATGCGTCGCTAGAAGACGTCGTGCGCCACCACCTTGATCCAACCACTGCGCTCGCGGCTTACTCCATCAATCAGGCCGTGCTGAGCGAAGGCGCCTTCACCAACGACACGGCCCTGATCGAAAACGCAAAGGACGTTGCAGCAATTGCCGCGGCCAATACCTTGCCCACAACACATCTGACCGACACAGAAGTCGCCCAACTGATTGCCTTCCTCGGCGCACTCACTGACTACGACAGTCTCAAAGGCCGCTTGGGTGTGCCGGAAACCGTGCCTTCAGGCCTGTCGCTGGACAAGTAAACCGCCTAAGATCAGTACTCTGCCACCGCCAGCCCGTCGCCATCGGCCCACAGCATCCAGACCGCACCGGTCTTCAAATCAACCCAATCTGACACAATGCCACCGGGCCAGATCACCCGCACCTTCACAGCCGTCACATCGCCCAGACCAAAATGTTCAGGCACGGCGACACCACCTGCATGGCCACCGCCGACAACCACCTCACGTACATAGGCGCGTGCACCGGCCTGCACTTCGATGAACGCACCAACCGCGTCGCCATTGCCACCATCGCCCAATAGGGAAACCGCCACCCAATGCCCCGCGTCCTCGGTCACGTTCTGATAAACTTCCATCGGCGCGCGGCGGTTGACCACCACCAGATCCAGCAAGCCGTTGTTGTTCAAATCCGCCAAAGCCGCGCCGCGAGACCGCGCCATCGTGCCAATGCCCGCAATACCGCCCTGTTCCTCAAAGCTGCCGTCCGGCATTTGGATCAAGAGGTTGTTGGGATCTTCCATCGCCGCATCCGGCATCTGTTCAACGTTACCTTTGGCGATGAACACATCATCCAGCCCGTTGTTGGTCACATCCCCAAAAGCAATGTGCCACCCCGTGGATGGCCGTCCGTCGCCCCCCTGATAAGGGCGATGCGCCGAGGTGCCCATTTCATATGGCACGTCTTCAAACGTCGGCCCCTCACCGCGCGAAAGCCGCATCAGGCGTTGATCGCCCATCGAACTCATAAAGACTTCGCTCACCCCGTCAAAATCAATATCCCGACTCGCAATCCCCATCCCCCAAAGCATGTGGGTGGTCCAACCATCGCCCTCATCAAAAAGGCGCGGCGTAGCCTCCATCGCCCACATCTGTTCTGCACCACCTTTGACATAATAGTGCCGGTCGTTGCTCATCCGTAGGTCGGGACGTCCCTGACGCCCCCAATCGGAAAACAAGATCGACAGCGGACAGAACCCCGGCTCAAGCAAAGTTTTAGAATACCCGTCGCCCTCGGGTCGAAACAGCACATTGGCGTCACACGCCTCAAACGGTCCATCAGGATTGGTGCGGTCGACATAATTGCCAAAGGCCAACGTTGGCAGCGCATTGCCTGCTTCCCAAGTGGCCGAAAACGCCGTGGTCCAGCCATCGCCGCCGTCAAAACCGTCAATCTCCATCGGACGGAACGAACATTCCGGCCCGCCCTGCAGCAGTTTGTTTTCGCCAACCCGCAGGATCACCAGATCACGCCAACCGTCACCATCGATGTCTAACGCATAGACTCCGGCCACACCGGTAAGCGTCAAGTCGTCAGGGGTTGCAGTTTCAAACCGGATATCGCCATCCGTGTCCGAGCGGTTGCGCATCAGAATCGCAGGGTTTTCCCCACCTGCTGCCACCAGATCGGACAGACCGTCACCGTCGCAGTCAAACACCGCCACACCGCCGCCAACATAATGCTCCCACCCGCCGTCATAAACATGCGGGGCCACATCCACCGGAACAAACCGCGCTTCGGCCGCTGCCGAAGTTGCCAACGCCCCGACACTCAGTGCCGCCAAACCTTTAGACCACATTATCTTTCATTTCCTGCAAAGCCAGTTCCGACACGTTTTCCAAAGCATAAGCCGCCGCACCACGGGCCCACATTTGGTTGCCCCATTTGTGCACGACAACCTCTGGCGGCGCCTTGTCCACCTGAACGATCAGTTTTCGCATAACTTCAATAACTTCTTCGGCATACAGGTGACTCGCCTGCATCTGTTCACCGGCCAGAATGATCAGTTCCGGATCAAAGATGTTCACCAAATTGGCCAACCCCATCGCGAACATACGCCCGGCCCGCTCTACGATTGAGCTTGCCACCGCGTCGCCGGTTTTGGCCGCTGCCAATAGATCTTCAACCTGCCGATCGTCCTGCCCGCCGCTGGCGCTCATGGCTTCGCGTAGCAAAGCGTAGTCGGCGACATATGCCTCCAGACAGCCCCGCTGCCCACACCGGCACAACGCGCCCTCGAGTTGCACCTTTGTGTGGCCGAATTCCGCGCCACACCCACGGGTGCCACGATAAATCTCGTTGCCAATCACGATGCCCATGCCGACACCGCTTTCGATGGTCACCACGATGAAATCAGAATGCCCCTGCCCGAGACCAAAGCTCTTTTCCGCCATTGCAACAAGGTTGGCATCATTGTCCAGAAAGACCGGGATCGACAATGTGTCAGACAGCACCTTGCCAAATTCCACGTTGCGCGATGTCAACGACGGCGACCAATGCACAAACCCGCGCGGCGCATCGACGATGCCGGCAATCCCAAGACCAAAGCCTGACACATCCGCCAGACTGCGCCCCACTTTATTGGCCAGATCGCCCACGTGCCCCGCCAACAATTGCGCCAGATCGACGGCTTGATGCGCGGTCTGTTCAAGCTCCACTTCATGATCCGCCAACTGATTGCCTTCGAAATCCAGCAACACCAGCGACACGGACCTGTTGGAAATTTTGCACCCCGCAATCAAGCGCGCATCACCGCGAACTTTGAGGTCCACTTTGGGGCGCCCACGGCGCGCATCCTTGTCCGGAGATTCGCTGGTGATCTCCTCAATGAGACCATCACGCAACAGCTCTGCGGTGATTGTTGTCACCGTCGCGCGGCTGATTCCCGTGACTTCCGACAGCCTGATACGCGGAATACGCGCTTGGCGGCGGATTTCCGCAAACAATGTTCTGCGCCCAATTTCTCTTTGATTCACGGACATATAGATCACTTTCTTCGCTGCCGACGTTGTCGCGGATGCTTGCCTTCAAAGCAACATCGGTTCGACGAGGTGCCGACAAATTGCGTATTTTTTCAAGTCTAGCCGATTTAATTTGATTTACAAATTTAATACGCTAACATGACGACACCAGCCCGGAGTTCGATTCACGTCGTGTGACGCCTTTCGGGACCTGGACTGAATATTGGGAGGAAATTATGAAACTATTCGCATCCGCGACGGCGATCATCGCCGGCGCATTCATGAGCACGGCTGCAATGGCCGACGATCTTGTCATCGGCGTAAGCTGGTCCAACTTCCAGGAAGAACGCTGGAAAACAGACGAAGCCGCCATCAAAGGCGCGCTGGACGCAGCTGGTGCCAAATACATCTCTGCTGACGCACAAAGCTCTTCCGCTAAACAGCTGTCCGACATCGAAAGCCTGATCGCACAAGGCGCCGACGCGCTGATCATCCTGGCTCAGGATGCATCCTCGGTTGGTCCGGCTGTTCAGGCCGCTTCAGACGAAGAAATTCCGGTTGTTGCCTATGACCGTCTGATCGAAGACGCTCGCGCCTTCTACCTGACCTTTGACAACGTCGAAGTTGGCCGCATGCAGGCCCGGGCCGTTCTGGCAGCACAGCCAAAAGGCAACTACGTCATGATCAAAGGTTCTCCGACTGACCCGAACGCAGACTTCCTGCGCGGCGGCCAGCAGGAAATCCTGCAGGCGGCAATCGACGCCGGTGACATCACCATCGTTGGCGAAGCCTACACTGATGGCTGGGTTCCTGCGAACGCACAGCGCAACATGGAGCAGATCCTGACCGCAACTGACAACAAAGTTGACGCGGTTGTGGCCTCCAACGACGGCACCGCCGGCGGTGTTGTTGCAGCGCTGACCGCACAAGGCATGGAAGGTATTCCAGTGTCCGGTCAGGACGGCGACCACGCCGCTCTGAACCGTGTTGCAACGGGCACACAGACCGTATCGGTTTGGAAAGACGCCCGTGCACTGGGCGCCGCAGCGGGTGAAATCGCCGTGGCTCTGGCTGCTGGCAAATCCGTTGACGGATCCGCTGAATGGACGTCCCCATCGGGCACAACCATGAACTCCATGTTCCTGTCTCCGGTTCCTGTGACCGCCGACAACCTGAACGTTGTTCTGGATGCTGGCTGGATCGAAAAAGGCGCACTTTGCGCCGGTTCTTCGAACGCAGCGTGTAACTAAACACACCTGCCCCTCCGCCGATTTGCGCGGGGGGGCATTTTTGCCCCCATCCCCTGAGATTTCAAAACCCTTTACTGAGGCGGCATCCTCCGCACAGAATAGGTATGGTGTCTCACGCATCGCGAGCCAAAGAGGGAACGCACAATGCAAAATCAAGCCAAGAACCTGATCAACAAGCTGGGTCTGGATCCCCGCCTGCTTGGAATGATCGGCGCGCTTGTGGCGATCTGGATCGTATTCGGCATCTTCACCGATGGCCGCTTCCTGTCGCCCCGCAACTTCTTCAACTTGTCGGTCCAAACTGCCTCCGTCGCTGTCATGGCAACAGGCATGGTGTTTGTGATCGTCACCCGACATATCGATCTTTCCGTAGGCTCGATGCTGGGCTTTATCGGCATGGCCGTCGCCGCATTGCAGGTGCAAATTCTGCCTGACCTCGTCGGCTTGGGTCACTGGTCCGTCTGGATCATCGCGGTGATCGCTGCAATCCTGATGGGCGCACTACTTGGCGCCTTTCAGGGCTGGATCATCGGCTACCTCGCCGTGCCTGCTTTCATTGTCACCCTGGGCGGCTTGCTGGTCTATCGCGGCGCCATGTGGTGGGTCACCGAAGGCCAAACCCAAGCGCCACTGGACACCACGTTCCGCCTTCTGGGCGGCGGTGCCGAAGGCACCTTGGGTGAATCCCTAAGCTGGATCTTCGGTATCGTGGCCGCACTGGCCGCCGTGACCCTCATGCTGCTCAGCCGCCGCAACAAAGCCAACCACGGTTTCGCGGTAAAACCCGCATGGGCCGAAGGCATCCTGCTGGCCATCGCCGCAGGCGGTATTATCGGCTTCGTCTGGATTATGAACAGCTACCCTATTTCCAAGGGTGCAATGAAACGCATGACCAAGGCGCAAGGCATCGAATACACCGATGGCATGGTCTGGAACCACGGTGTCGCCATTCCGGTGGTGATTCTGCTGATCGTAGCCATTGTCATGACCGTGATCGCCACGCGCACCCGCTTTGGCCGCTATGTTTATGCCACCGGTGGCAACCCAGAAGCCGCGGAACTCTCCGGCATCAACACCCGCTGGCTGACCGTCAAAATATTCTCCTTGATGGGCGCGCTGACCGGCATTGCCGCTGTCATCGCTTCGGCTCGCCTGAATGCGGTTGACGTTGGTCTTGGCACGTTGGACGAGCTTCGCGTCATCGCTGCCGCTGTGATCGGCGGCACCGCCCTCGCTGGCGGCGCAGGCACCATTTATGGTGCGGTGATCGGCGCGCTGATCATGCAATCCCTGCAATCGGGCATGGCCTCTGTTGGCGTTGACGCACCATTGCAAAACATCGTTGTCGGGGTCGTTCTGGTGTTCGCCGTTTGGGTCGACATCGTATATCGCCGCCGCGCTGGCGCATAAGGAGAACCATTATGGACAAGCAAACACCTCTCGTAGACATGCGCGACATCCACATCTCCTTTGGTGGTATTCACGCGGTGGATCACGTCTCCATTGATTTGTATCCGGGCGAAGTTGTCGGCCTTCTGGGCCACAACGGCGCAGGCAAATCCACGCTTATCAAGATCCTGTCCGGCGCCTATCAAGCAGACGGCGGCGAGATCTATATCAACGGTGAAAAGGCCGAGATCCACAACCCGCGCGACGCGCGCAAATTCAACATCGAGACGATCTATCAGACGCTTGCGCTGGCCGATAATCTGGATGCCGCCTCCAACCTGTTTCTTGGGCGTGAACTGGTCACTCCCATAGGCACAGTCGATGACGACGCGATGGAGGCCGAGACCCGCAAGATTATGGCCAAACTCAACCCGAACTTCCAAAAGTTCTCCGAGCCGGTCTCAGCACTGTCTGGTGGTCAACGCCAATCGGTGGCAATTGCGCGTGCTGTCTATTTCGATGCCAAGATCCTGATCATGGACGAACCAACAGCCGCTCTCGGACCTCATGAAACACAAATGGTGTCCGAGTTGATCCAACAGCTCAAGACGCAGGGCATCGGCATTTTCCTGATCAGCCACGACATTCATGACGTCATGGAACTTTGCGACCGCGCAAGCGTGATGAAAAACGGCGAATTGGTAGGCACGGTTGACGTGAAAGACGTGACCGATGATGACCTTTTGAGCATGATCATTCTTGGCAAACGCCCCGAAGGCGTGAACGTTCAAGGTTAAGAGTAGACGTATGAAAAAGGTTGCGGGCGCATGACATATTTGGTCAGCGACATCGGGGGAACAAACACACGTCTGTCTTTGGCAGACAGTGACGGCGTCAAAGCCGGCACCCTTATGCGCGCCCGCAACAACGATTACGCCAGCTTTGACGAGGTGCTGGCGGATTACCTCTCCAAGCACGACACCGGTGAAATAGATGGCGTCTGCGTCGCCATTGCCGGCCCCGTGCAGGGCACGACCGGCCGGCTCACCAATCGGAACTGGACGCTCAAGGCTGGTAGTTTCGGCGCTCAATGCGGCGCCGCGCGGGCCGCTTTGATCAACGATTTGACCGCGCTGGGGTTTGCGCTTTCCCGCAACACACCGGAATATCTTTACGGCGCTCTGGATGGCACCAGGAACGGGCAGGCTCTGGTGGTTGGCATGGGCACCGGCTTTAACGTCAGCCCAACCAAACGCAGCCTCGCAGGCGTGACCGTCGCGATGGAGGCCGAACTCGGCCACGCCGAACTGCCGCATTCTGTGACCCTGTTGCTGCGCGACGATCTCGGCGCCGCAGCTGCCGAATTCAAAACATACGAAGACATCTTCTGTGGTCCCGGCCTTGAGCGGTTGCACACTGTCATCAGCGGCCAGCCGCTTGGCGGCGCAGACATTATGACGGCCTTTGCCGCCGGCGACCAAGACGCGCAACACACTGTGCGTCTCTTTGCCCGCGCTTTGGGCAACCTCACCTGCGCCATGATGCACCAATATATGCCCCGCGACGGCATCGCCTTCGCTGGCAGCGCCTCCCGCGGCGTCCTCGGCTCGGATGCATTTGACGACTTTGTCACAAGCCTGACGGCTGACGGCCCCGGTATTGTCGACGCCAAGAGTTTCCCGCTCGGAGTGATCACCGATGATGCAGCCGCGCTCGAAGGCTGCCGTCAATATCTGGTGCAAACCAGCTAGTCCTGCCTCACGCACTGACTATCGCCAACTCCAAGTTGATGTGTCTCCTCATTTAGGGGATGGTTTGCGTCAACCGGATCGGAGTGAGACATGGACACCCAAAGCCCGCTATTCAAATCCCTGACATTGCCCTGCGGCGTGGTTCTTAAGAACCGGATCGCAAAATCGGCCATGTCGGATTCTCTTGGCGATGGCACCGGCCATCCGACCCAATCTCAAATCAGGCTCTATCAACGCTGGGCCCAAGGCGGGTTGGGCCTGTCGATCATCGGCGAAGTCCAAGGCTCACCGGATTTCGCCGAAAAACCCGGAAATCTGGTTTTGGACGACAAGGCCGATCTAACCCTTTTCCGCGAATTGGCCGAAAAGGGCCGCGAAAATGACAGCCACCTTTGGCTGCAACTCGGTCATGGCGGGGCCTTGGCCTACGCGCCGACAAGCGCCCCACGAGGTCCAAGCCCGCTTGACCTACCGGATTTAAACTGCGCTGAAATGGCGTTGGACACGATACGCAAGGTCCCCGCCGACTTCGCCCACACCGCCCAATTGGCGCAAAGAGCAGGCTTTGGCGGTGTTCAAATCCACGCGGCGCATGGCTTTTTGCTGAGTCAGTTTTTGTCGCCGTTGTTCAACAAACGCCGCGACGAATACGGCGGCCCTATCGAGAACCGAATGCGGTTGTTGATCGAAACCGTAGACGCCGTTCGCGCCGCCGTCGGCCCCGAATTTCCCGTCGCGGTAAAGCTCAACTCCTCGGACCAACTCGAAGGGGGCTTTGCCGAAACTGACGCGCTCAAAGTGGTGGCGGCGCTGAATGCGACGTCCGTCGATCTGATCGATATCAGCGGCGGCACCTATTTTCCCGGCGCCAAATCCGCCTCCGATGCGGTGGGCGGCGGGCCTTATTTCCTCGAGTTTGCAAAACGCGCGCGCACCGTCACCACGCTGCCGCTCATGTTAACAGGGGGCTTCAAGACATACGCCCAAGCAGACTCAGCGGTGACCGAAGGCACCGTTGACATCATCGGACTGGCCCGCGCTCTGGCCATTGAACCGTCCTTGCCCGATTTATGGCATGCCAATGAGGCCCTATCGCCTGCTTTTCCCAGATTTTCAGAGGCGCCCGAAGGCGGCATCACCGCATGGTATACGATGCGCCTGACGGAGATTGGCACCGATACACTTAAGCCGGACTATGGTGATCTCGGCTCGGCCATTGCGGCTTATGACGCGCGTGACAAAACCCGCACCGACATCTGGCTTGATCATTTTGGCCGTCCCGACTGAGCCGAAGACCAAATCAACTCACCGACGTCGGAAAGTGATCCACACCAAACAAAAAGGCGCGACCCAAGCCGCGCCTTTTATCACTTCAATCGCATCCGCTCAGGTCATTTCAGATCAAAGCGGTCCGCGTCCATGACTTTGCACCAAGCAGCGACAAAATCGGCGACCAGCTTGGCCTCGCCATCCGCCTGACCATAGACCTCGGACAAAGCCCGCAAATGCGCGTTGGAGCCAAACACCAGATCAACCCGTGTAGCGGTCCATTTGGCAGCACCGCTGGCGCGGTCTTTGCCTTCATAAACACCCTCGCCCGCGTCCGTCCAAGTGGTGCCCATATCAAGCACATTCACAAAGAAGTCGTTGGTCAACTGGCCCACACGATCGGTGAACACACCATGCGCCGTGCCGCCGTGGTTGGCCCCGATCACGCGCAAACCGCCAATCAATGCGGTCAGCTCAGGCGCGGTCAGCGTCAAAAGTTGCGCCTTGTCCAAAAGCAGCTCTTCGGGCGACACCGAATACTGCGCTTTCTGGAAATTGCGGAACCCGTCTGCGGCTGGCTCAAGCACACCGACGCTTTCGACGTCCGTCATCTCTTGCGTGGCATCACCACGGCCAAGCGACACCGGAACCGAAACGTCATGGCCCGCATCCAGCGCGGCTTTTTCAACACCGGCTGCACCCGCAACCACGATCAGATCGGCCATGCTCACAGATTTTCCAAACGCGGCTTTCACCTCATCCAGCTTGCTCAGAACACGTGCCAGTTCCGCAGGCTCATTTGCGGCCCAATCCTTCATCGGTGCAAGACACACGCGGGCGCCATTGGCCCCGCCGCGCATGTCGCTGCCACGGAAAGTTGACGCCGACGCCCAAGCGGTTTTGACCAGATCGCTCACCGACAGGCCCGACGCCATCACAGCCGCCTTCAGGGCCGCAACATCATCTTCGGACAAATCGGTTTCGGATGCGGGGATAACGTCCTGCCAAAGCAGTTCTTCACCCGGCACTTCGTCGCCAAGATAGCGCGCACGCGGTCCCATATCGCGGTGGGTCAGTTTAAACCACGCGCGAGCAAAGGCATCCTGGAACTCCGCAGGGTTCTCGTGGAACCGTTTGGAGATCGCGCCATAAGCCGGATCAAGACGCATCGCCATGTCGGCGGTGGTCATCATGGTCTTCACTTTCTGGCTGGCGTCATGCGCAGCAGGCGCCATGTCATCTTCGGTCGGCTCAACGGGTTCCCAGATCCACGCGCCCGCAGGGCTCTTGGTCAGGTTCCATTCATAGCCGAACAGCAGGTCGAAATAGCCGTTGTCCCACTGCGTAGGGTTCGCAGTCCATGCACCTTCGATGCCGGACGTTGTGGTGTCGCCACCCTTGCCGGTGCCATGCGCGTTGATCCAGCCAAGGCCCATTTCTTCGATGCCTGCGGCTTCAGGCTCTGGTCCCACCAACGTGGGATCACCCGCGCCATGTGCCTTACCAAATGTGTGACCACCCGCAACAAGCGCGACGGTTTCTTCGTCGTTCATCGCCATGCGCGCAAAAGTGACACGAATATCGCGACCAGACGCCAGAACATCCGGTTCCCCATCTGGTCCCTCAGGGTTTACATAGATCAGGCCCATCTGAACAGCCGCCAGCGGGTTTTCCATCTCGCGATCACCAGAATAGCGCGTACCGTCTGCATCCGAAGTCGCAAGCCACTCGCTTTCCGCGCCCCAATACACGTCTTCTTCGGGTTCCCATGTGTCCGGACGTCCACCGGCGAAGCCAAAGGTTTTGCCGCCCATGCTTTCGATGGCACAGTTGCCCGCAAGGATCATCAGATCGGCCCAGCTGATCTGGTTGCCGTATTTCTGCTTGATCGGCCACAGCAGACGACGGGCTTTGTCGAGGTTGCCGTTGTCAGGCCAGCTGTTGAGAGGCGCAAACCGCTGCTGACCGGTGCCACCGCCACCGCGGCCATCCGCTGTGCGGTATGTGCCTGCGCTGTGCCACGCCATGCGGATGAACAGGCCGCCATAGTGACCATAATCCGCAGGCCACCAGTCCTGGCTGTCGGTCATCAGAGCATAAAGATCATCCTTGAGTGCCTTAAGATCCAGCTTGCCGAACTCTTCGGCATAATCAAACACGCCGCCCATCGGATCGGATTTGGCCGAATTCTGATGCAGAATGCGCAGGTTCAACTGATTGGGCCACCAGTCACGGTTGCTTTTGGCACCTTGGCTTACCGCTCCGTGCATTACGGGGCAGCCGCCTGATTTCATGTCTCCGTCCATAGGATCCTCCTGGGGAAAAGTGGTGTAACGCGATTCTCTGGAATTATTCTAACAAGGGTTTTTCATTATCAGAAGTTGCATTTTCTGATAATATTGATAGGAGCTTCCTATGAATAATCTAACCCTTCGCCAACTCCGCTATTTCGATGCCCTTGCCGAACACGGCCATTTTGGCCGCGCTGCGGACGCATGTTCGGTTTCCCAACCCGCGCTCTCAGTTCAGATCAAAGACCTCGAAGAAAGCTTAGGCGCACCTTTAATAGAACGCACCACCCGAAGGCTGCGCCTCACCGCATTCGGCGAAGATGCGCTGATCCGCGCGCGCGATATTCTGCGAAGCGTGAATGAATTGGGAGATATGGCCCGCGCCGCGCAATCGGGCCTGTCCGGCCGGTTGCGGCTGGGCGTGATCCCAACGATTGCGCCCTACCTGTTGCCCGCGCTGTTGCGCGACGTGAAAGTCGCCTTTCCGCAAATGGCCCTGATGGTACGCGAGACCATGACAGCCAATCTGATATCCGAGCTGCACGCAGGCCGGATCGATACTGCAATTGTCGCGCTGCCAGTGTCTGAACCCGCATTCGCCGAGGTGCCGCTGTGGTCGGAGGAATTTGTGCTGGTGCGCCCACAGTCGGAAGCCACGGCACCCGTACCCGCGCCCGAGGCGCTTGAGCGGGAACGTCTGTTGCTGCTGGAAGAAGGCCACTGCTTCCGGGACCAGGCTTTGTCATTCTGCACGCTGCCAACGGCGCGCCCGCATGAAGGACTGGACGGATCGTCGCTTTCGACGCTGGTGCAAATGGTCGGTGCCGGTCTCGGCGTGACCGTGATCCCTGAAATGGCTGTGCCTGTGGATACGCCAACCGCCGCAGTCAGCGTCTCGCGGTTTTCTGGCGCACAACCTGCGCGAACAATCGGCATGATCTGGCGAAACTCAAGTCCGCTGGCGCCCCAGCTTGAGACCTTGTCCAAGGTCGTTCTAAAGACAGGGCAAGGCCTGTCCAAACCTTTGCCCACATAGAGCGTCAGCCTCTCAAGTCGAAGCAAATGGCAGGTCGATTTTGGCGCCGCTGCAATGCCGACGCGATACCGACGCTATGCAGACGGCCCAATTTACCAGTTTTGGAATTTGTGTGTGGCATCACCGGAGGCGGCCATGGCCGTTGCTCCGGTGATGCCGCGCGGATACCCGCGCGCCACTTTGTGGCATGGACGGCGGCTTAAGCCGCCGTAGCCTTGTCGTTCTTTCCGATGCCTTTGATCCATTCCCGCAAGGACTGCAGCAGCACATAAAGCACCGGCACCAGCACCACGCCGACCACCGTCGCCACCAACATGCCGCCGAACACGGCCACGCCAATTGCTCTCTGACTTGCCGCACCCGCACCGCTCGCCACCAGCAAGGGCACAACCCCCAGCAAAAACGACAACGCTGTCATCATCACCGCTCGGAAACGTTGCCTGGCCGCGTCCAGCGCCGCTTCTTGGATCGACAGGCCTGCCGCCCGCCTTTCCATGGCAAACTCCACAATCAGAATCGCGTTTTTGGACGCCAAGCCAATCAGCATTATCATCCCGATCTGGGTATAAAGATTTACATCACCGCCGGATATCAGCACCGCTGCCAAAGCCCCAAAGAGCGCGACCGTCACCGACAACAAAATGCCAATCGGCATCGTCCAGCTTTCGTATTGCGCAACAAGGAACAGATACCCAAATGTCACCGCCAAAAGCAGGATCACGACAACCATTCCGCCCGCAGATTGCTGCTGCAATGCCGTGCCGGTCCACTCATATGCATAGCCCGGCGGCAAAGCTGTCACGACTTCTTCCTCAAGCACCCGGATCGCGTCACCTGTAGACAAACCAGCTGCAGGCACGGCTGTCACGGTGGCCGCACGGAACATATTGAAGCGGTTCAAAGCCACTGGTCCAAGTTCGTTGCGCACATCAATGATTGTGCCCATGGGAACCATGTCCCCGCTTTGCGAACGCACATATAGCGATTTGAGGTCTTCGACGTTGTCGCGAAAACTTCCATCCGCCTGAATCATCACGCGATACACGCGGCCAAACAGGTTGAAATCATTCACATAAAACGACCCCATATAGGCCTGCAAAGTGATGAAAACATCCGAAATAGACACGTTCAGGGACTTGGCCTTTTCGCGATCCAGATCAACAAACACTTTTGGAACATTGGCGCGGAAGGTCGAATACGATTGCGACAACTCTTCGCGTTGGTTGGCTGCATAGACCAGCGACCCAACCGCACTGGCGAGCTCCTGCGCGGACCCGCCGCCGGTTTGCTGCACCTTCATCTCAACACCAGCACTCAAACCAAGGCCAGAGATCGGGGGCGGATTGAAGGCGATGATACTTGCCGAAATCTCCTGATTGGCGAGGCCATAAACCTGTTTCAAAATGCCATTGGCACTCAGCTCTTCGGTCTGGCGTTCGTCCCAAGGTTCAAGGTTGAGAATGATCATCGCGCCGTTAGATCCAGACCCATTCATAAGGCTGAAGCCATTCACATTAACCGACCCGGCGACGCCGGGAATGTCCAGAAGCTGCGCATTCAAACGCTCCGTCACGGACTCTGTACGCTCCAAAGACGCAGCATCCGGAAGTTGCACGTCAACAAACAGCGCGCCGTTGTCTTCCAGCGGTATGAAACCTACCGGAATTTTGTTCAACAAGGTGCCTGAACTCACACCCATGGCGGCAAGGATCACCAAGGCAATGACCGGGACGCGCACCAGACGTCGAACCACGCCAACATAGGCGTTCCGGGACCGATCCACACTCCGCTCAAAGATGGCCATAACCCCTTTGGGGCCGCCCTCAGCGCGTGGCTTCAGAATTAGCGAACACAGCGCCGGAGACAGTGTCAGCGCGTTTACCGAGGAAATCACCACAGCGATGGAGATGGTCACGGCAAACTGCGTGAAGAGCCGACCCGAGATGCCCGGCATAAAGGTAACCGGCACAAAAACCGCAAGCAAAACAAGCGTCGTGGCAATGACCGGCCCCGTGATTTGCCCCATCGCCTTGTGGGTGGCTTCAGGGGCACTAAGTCCTTCTTCGGCAATGATGCGCTCGACGTTTTCCACCACAACAATTGCGTCATCCACCACGATGCCAATCGCAAGAACCAGAGCGAAAAGCGACACCGTGTTAAGCGACATGCCAAACATCAATAGAAAGGCAAACGCACCAATCAGTGAAACAGGAATGGCGACAGCCGGAATAATTGTGGCCCGCCAACTTCCAAGGAAAACGAACACAACCGAGATCACCAGTATAAAGGTCAAAATCAAGGTCGAGATTACGTCGCTCAAGGATTGCTTCACAAAAAGCGTGGAGTCATATGGCACCTGATAGACAACATCATCGGGAAACGCCCGAGAGAGCCGCTCCAATTCTGCCTTAACACCATCAGCAACGGCCAACGCATTCTCTCCTGGCGCCTGATAGATCGCCAAGACTGTCGCTGGTAGACCGCTGGCACGACCAGAGGCGTTGTAGTAATTCGCCCCAAGTTCCACACGCGCAACATCGCTGACACGCACGATGCTGCCGGCGTTGCCGGTCCGCAGAATGATGTTTTCAAACTCCTTGACCGTCGTCAGGCGCCCTTTGGATTTGATGGTGTATTGAAACTGCTGGCCGCTTGCGATCGGCGGCGTGCCGATCTGGCCCGCCGATACTTCGAGGTTCTGTTCACGAACGGCGGCGATAATGTCTCCGGGCGTCAAGCCAAGTCCCGCCATCCGGTCAGGGTCCATCCACATCCGCATCGAATATTCGAAGTTGGTCATCACCTCCGCTTTGCCGACGCCACCGATCCGCGCCAGCGCATCCGCAAGGTTGATCGACGCATAGTTGGAAAGGAACACTTCGTCATAGGTGCTATTTGGAGATGCCAGAGTGACGATCATCAGCATGTTCGACGAAGCTTTTTGCGTCACAACACCGGAGTTTGTTACTTCAGTCGGCAAGCCGGAGGTGGCCTGCGCCACCCGGTTTTGCACGTTAACTGACGCAATGTCGGGATCTGTGCCAACCTCAAAGGTAATCTGAAGGCTGTATGACCCGGTGTCGGTGCTGTCAGACGACATGTAGATCATGTCATCGACGCCGTTGACCTGTGCCTCAATCGGCGCGGCAACCGTGTTTTCAACTGTTTCGGAGCTGGCGCCAGTGTAATTGGCGCTAACGTTCACCACCGGTGGCGTAATATCAGGAAACTGCTCTACTGGCAGCGCCATATAGCCAATGATGCCCATAAGCGTGAGAACCAAAGAAATCACAAAGGACGTCTTGGGGCGTCGGATAAAAATTGCTGAGAACACGGATCAGTTCTCCTCTGTCGAAGAACCGGACAACACAGCGTCGACCTCGACGCCTGGGCGGACTCTTTGTAACCCTTCGACGATCACAGCCTCGCCTTCGCGCAAGCCGTCTTCGACCACCACTGCCGCCTCAACCTGTCGACCCAACGTGACATAGCGTTGTTCCACCGTGCGTTGCTGTCCAACCACCAGCACAAAATCCCCGCGCTGATCGCGCTGCACTGAGGCTTGCGGGATCATCAACACTTTGGAAGGTTGCTGACTTTGAAGGCGGACATTCAGGAACGATCCATCCACGATCAAACCGCGCTCATTGCCAAATTCCGCGCGGAGCGTGATAGTGCCGGTCGTCGGGTCGATCACGTTGTCGGCGAAGACCACACGCCCGATTTCGTCCATCTGATCACCGTTGGGAAGAATCGCAATCACGTTGGGCAATTGGTCCGTGGCTTCATGCGCCCCCACCATGTTTTCTTTTTGCTCGATGACATCGACCAGCTGCTTTTCAGTCAGAGCGAACTCAACATGCATGGGTTGGTTACGGACAAGCGTGATAAGGGGTTCCGTGGTTGGGCCAACCAACTCTCCGACGCTGACAGCTGACTTGCCGACCCGCCCGTCAAACGGGGCATGTACCTCAGTGTAATCAAGATCCAGTTGCGTTTGCTGGATCGCCGCCTTCGCAATGGCCACTTGTGCAATCGCCACCTGATTGTTTGCAAAGGCAACATCCCTGTCAGCTTCTGTCCCCACATCGCGTTCAAACAATTCGGTTTTTCGGACCAGTTCCACTTCAGTCAGCTGCAGATTGGCCTCCGCTTGCGACAGGTCCGCCTGACGGGCGGCCAGATTGGCCTCATAGACCTCAGGTTCGATCTTAAAAAGCGGGTCACCCGCCTTTACAGTGTCGCCATCTCCCACAAAAATCTCATCTACGAAGCCGGACACCCGCGCTCGGATGTCGACCTTGTCGATCGCCGCGCCCTTGGCGATGAACGTTACTTCGTCAATCAATTCATCATTGTAAGCGGCCGCCACCGCCACTTTAGGGGCCGCGGCCTCCTGAGCGAATGTGCCGCCAGCAGACAGCGCCGCAATCAAAGCCAAAGTCGGAATTCGTTGGAAGGTAAATCTGCGCATATGGGCTGTCCTGACAAACACTTGGGCGAGGGTCAAATTGTAAAACAGGCGAACTGACCTCGCTATCGGAACTATCAAACCATGTGTGCGCGCACCAAACAAGCGTGGGCTTGTGTCATTGCCAAAATTCCGCGCGGCATAAGCAACGGTCTAAGAATTTTGATCCTGGCCTTCGTCATCTGGATAAGACGGCGCATCATCAAAAACCGCCCAGCCAAACTCCTGCTCGGGATCTGGCAGGTCTTTTTCAGTCACCTCTGCCTGAATAAAGGTCTTGGCGATAAAGTGCGCGCTGACCGGGGCCGTCAAGAACAGAAACAGCGTGATCATCAGCTCATGAAACGAAAGCGACCCTTTGATCAACAGGAAATACAGCATCGACGCCACCAGAACGCCGCCAACGCCAACCGTCGTCGCCTTTGTCGGGGCGTGAAGACGTTGCATGGTGTCCTTGAGCTTAATCAGGCCATAAGACCCAACAAGGCCAAAGACGCCTGCCGTCACCAAACACAGTGAAATGAGGATTTCGATTACCAAGGTCATGCTGCCCCCCTCATTCGATAATGTCGCCGCGCAACACAAAGCGGCAATAGGCAACGGTCGAGACAAATCCAACCATCGCCACCAGCATCGATGCTTCGTAATAGACGGCTGTACGCTCGTAGATACCATAGAGCACCAGGAGCGCGATGATGTTGATCACCATAGTGTCCAACGCCAGAATTCTGTCAGCCCGTGTCGGCCCTCGCGTGATCCGCCAGAGGTTCAACAGCAGCGCAAGCGAAAAGCAAAACACCGCAAAGGTCAAAGCCAAATCGATCATCAGAAAATCTCCTCAAGCCGGCGTTCGTAACGGTTTTTGATCTCGTCCCGCACGGCGTCTGGATCGTCACAATCAAGGCAATGCACCAAAATACTGCGCCCGTCGGCAGACAGCATCGATGACACAGTGCCAGGTGTCATCGTTATTGTGCCAGCCAGAACCGTGATCGCCTCAGGCGACGTGATATCAAGCGGCACTGTCACCCACCGCGAATGAATGTCCTTGTTGCGTTTGAAAAGGATGATCGCCGCAACATGAAAGTTGGCCACGACGATGTCCCACAGCACAACCAGCATGTACTCGACCACACGCAATGGGGATCGCACACGCGGTTGGCCCGGCCAGTAAGGTGCCGTCAGCGCGGGCACAATAATGCCAAGGATCGAGCCAAGGAGAACATTGCCCAGCGTCACTTTGTTGACCAGCATCAGCCAGACAACAACCAGCGTAAGGCTGAACAGCGGGTGCGGCAGAAATCGTTTGATCATTTCAAACCCTCCATGGTCGGCGTGAGGACTGCGTTGATGTATTCACTGGCATCAAACAGCTGTGTGGCGGTCTCCTCAAGGTATCCCGCGACGGGCCCCGCAAACAACGACAATGCTGCCAGCAAGCCAAGCGCCAGCATTGTGGGAACAAGCTGCAAGGGTGTGGCTTTGCTTGGCAGTGCGTCCTCGCTTACAGTCTGCGCCGTCGATTTCCAGAAAATGACGCTTCCGGCGCGTGCAAACCCAACGATGGTCACAAGAGAGCCCAGCAAAATCACGGCCCATGCCAGCGCCATCCACGACTGATCCCGCACGCCGTCCATAACCATCAGCTTGCCAAGAAAGCCCGACAACGGCGGCATGCCGGTCATGCCGATCGCCGCTGCAAAAAACAGCGCCGCAAGCAAACCGTTCTGCGCGACCGGAGGCTGGGCGGTCAAAGTATCATTGCCGCGCTGGGCCACCACAAGGTCAGCCAGCAGGAAAAGCGCCGCCGCCGAAAACGTGGAATGCAGAAGATAATAAAGCGCTGTGGACATCGCATAGGGTGTGAAAGCCGCCACGGCGATCATCAGCGTGCCCATCGACCCGACCACCGAAAATGCCAGCATCGGCATCAACTTTTTGGCCCCCAACACGCCAAACGCGCCGGCGATCACAGTGATGACAGCCGCTGGCATCACCCAATCCGTCACGACACCTTGGGTCGCGGTAACGTCAGGCCCAAACACAATCGTGTAGATCCGGATGATCGAGTAGGCGCCAACTTTGGTCATAATCGCAAACAGCGCTGCCACAGGTGCGGGCGCATTCGCATAAGTGCCTGGCAGCCAAAACTGCACAGGAAACAAGGCCGCCTTGATGGCAAAGACGACAAGCAACAATACCGCCGCAACCCGTACCAGCGCCACATCATCAGGTGACATTTCACGCACTGTGACGGCAAGATCCGCGATATTCAGCGTGCCTGTCGTGGCATAGAGCGTGCCCAGCGCAAACAAGAACAACGTGGACCCAGCAAGGTTCATCACTACGTACTGCAAACCGGCCCGCATCCGTGCCCGGCCACCGCTGTGGATCATCAGGCCATAAGAGGCGATCAGGAGCACTTCGAAGAAAACAAAAAGGTTAAACGCATCGCCCGTCAGGAAGGCGCCGTTGATGCCCATCAGCTGGAACTGGAACAAGGCATGGAAATGGCGACCGCGATTGTCCCATCCAGTCGCAATCGCGTGCCATAGCACCACCAGCGACAGCAGCGCGGTCAAAAGAAGCATCACTGCAGACAGGCGATCCAACACCAGCACAATGCCAAATGGCGCGGGCCAATCCCCAAGGAAATAGACCTGTGTGCCGCCACCGGCTTCCAACATGGCCAGACCAATGGCAATGCCCGCCAAAAGCACAGCACCTGTCATGGACGCCACACG
The DNA here is from genome assembly GCF_001292625.1 of Shimia sp. SK013. Lineage (GTDB taxonomy): Bacteria > Pseudomonadota > Alphaproteobacteria > Rhodobacterales > Rhodobacteraceae > Shimia. The sequence goes on along the minus strand of NZ_LAJH01000012.1, from coordinate 192,921 downwards.
CGCCAAGACAATGTCGTGACGCATCACAAACGCCAGCAACGGCGCTAGCAGCGCTGGCAGGACTACCGGTGCAATGATCCAGTGGTTCATGCGTCCTGCCCTTTCTCATCCGAAGGCAAATCGCCGTCGTCTTCACCCTCACGGATATTTATCCGGTCGTGGTCCGCTTCTAGATAGGCGCCCAGCGCGATCATCACCAACACGGCCGTCATGCCAAAAGAGATCACAATTGCCGTCAGCACCAATGCCTGCGGCAACGGATCGGAATAAGGTACATCTGCGTATTTCTGCAAGATCGGCGGGGCATTCACTGCGAGACGGCCCGTGGAGAACAGAAACACGTTTACCGCATAAGAAAGCAGCGAAACCCCGATAATCACCGGAAACGCGCGCATCCGCAAAATCATGTAGACTCCGCCAGCGGTCAAAACGCCAATTGCGCTTGCAACAAGAGCTTCCATGTCACGCTTCCTCCGCTTCGGTCATCTCGGCGTCCGCCGAAGGGTCGTGATCCATGGGATCGATGTTGATGGTTTCACCCGCAAACCGCGCAATCCGGCTGAGGCTATAAAGCATCAGCATCACCGCGCCCAACACTGCAAGGAACACGCCCAGATCAAAGGCAATGGCCGTGGCCCATTCAAATTCCTCGATCGGAGGCCAGTGAATATAGCCGTATGCACTTGTCAGGAAAGGTTTGCCGGCAAACCACGACCCAACCCCTGTGAGCCCGGCAATAACGACGCCCCAGCCCAACAGCTTGTGGTATTCGACCTTTTGGCGGAGCTGTGCCCAGGCAAAACCCGACGCCATGTATTGCATCAGGAAGGCGATCGAAATCACCAACCCGGCAATAAAGCCGCCTCCCGGCTGGTTGTGTCCGCGAAGGAATATGTAAACCCCGACCATCATGGCAATCGGCAACATGGCCCGTGTGGCGACAACCATCATCAACGGGTGACGATCCCGCGAGCGGTCCTGCGAATAGTCACGGGCGCGCAGCCTTTTGGCTGCCGGTCCTCTCAAAAGCGCATCCATCAGCGCGTAGATCGTAAGTCCCGCGATCCCCAGAACGATGATTTCGCCGTAGGTGTCATAGCCGCGGAAGTCGACGAGGATCACGTTGACCACATTGGTGCCGCCGCCGCCCGTGTAGGAGTTGGCCAGGTGGTATGCTGAAATCGAGTCAAAATCGCGCACCAGGAACGCCATTGTAAGCGCCGCCACACCCACGCCTGCCGCTATAGCGATGCCCGCATCACGGGATCTCAGCGCCATGGAACTTTCACGTGGGCTGGTCTTGGGCATGAAGTGCAACGCGAGCAACAACAGCATGATGGTGACAGTTTCGACCGAAATCTGCGTCAATGCGAGGTCCGGTGCTGAGAGATAAACAAAGCCACCCGAAATCGCCAAACCGATCATGCTGATGAACACCAACGCTAGGAAACGGCGGTGGTGGTTCATGACCACAAGCAACGTTGCTGCCACCAAAATTGTCCAGCCGATCAGGACTGGGAACGGCACAGGCAACATCTCGCGCGTGGGTGGCGCAATTGGACCACTGCGAAATGCCATGTAACCCAATACCAGCGTGGCGCTCACAAAAATGGCCAAATAGCGACTGATGGCGCCATTGTGCGTAATTTCAGACGCCCATTTTGCAAACCCGACGCACTGCGCGATGATCCAATCAAAAACCGCCTTTGCTTCGGGGCGCGGCATTGCAAGCCAGATCCGGTTGGCTTGGCCATGCATCGCATAAAACACGCCACCCACGGTAAACGCGATTACCGACATCCAAAGCGCTGGGGTGATACCGTGCCAAAGCACAAGATGCGGATGCGTCTCCTGTCCGGTAACCGCATTGGCAGCGGCCATAACCAAGGGCTCAGCCAAATGGGGCATCACACCAAGCAGCACCACAAAAACGGTCAGCAGTGCAGGGGCCGCATATAAACCAAAGGGCGGATCATGCGGTGTCGACGGGTAATCATCACGAACCTTGCCGCCAAAGACGTGGAAAATGAAGCGCAGCGAATAAGCGACCGACAGGCACGCGCCGAACGTGGCCAGAACCGGCACGATCCATGGGTTGTTCATCCATGTCGTGTGCGCGGCCTCTTCAAGCATCATTTCCTTGGAAATAAATCCGTTCAACGGAATGGCCCCCGCCATCGAAAGTGCCGTTATGGTACCAATGACGGCCGTGATCGGCATGAGCTTTGCCAATCCGCCCAAACGTTTGATGTCGCGGGTGTGTGCTTCGTGATCCACAATGCCAGCAGTCATGAAAAGCGCGGCTTTGAACGTCAGGTGGTTGATGATGTGAAACACCGCCGCAATTGCTGCAGCTTTGGTGCCGAAACCCAACAACATGGTCAAAAGGCCAAGGTGGCTGACCGTGGAAAAGGCCAAAAGCGCCTTTAGGTCGTCTTTAAACAACGCAATCAGCGCGCCGATCACCATTGTCACAAGGCCGGTTGTTGCCACGATATAAAACCACGCCTCAGTCCCCGCCAGCGCGGGCCACATGCGGGCCATCAGAAATACACCCGCCTTCACCATCGTCGCAGAATGCAGATATGCCGACACCGGCGTTGGTGCGGCCATCGCGTGCGGCAGCCAGAAGTGGAACGGAAACTGGGCCGATTTGGTAAAAGCCCCGATCAGAATCAGGATCAACGCGGGCATGTACCATTCGCTGGCCTTGATTGCGTCGCCTCCGGCAAGAATATCCGTCAGATTGTAGCTGCCCACGATATTACCAAGGATCAGCATCCCAGCGATCATCGCCAGCCCACCTGCCCCGGTCACAGTCAGCGCCATACGGGCCCCTTGTCGGCCTTCGGGCAAATGCTTCCAAAAACCGATCAACAAGAACGACGAAAGACTGGTGAGCTCCCAAAAAATGAGCAGCAACAGAATGTTATCAGACAGAACGATGCCCAGCATCGCCCCCTGAAACAACAATAGATAAGTATAAAACTGTCCCATCGGATCAGCAGAGGACAAGTAGAACCGCGCATAGACCGTGATCAAAAGCCCAACGCCCAAAATCATCAGCGCAAACAGCAGACCCAGCCCATCCAGAAAGAAACTCACCGACAGGCCAAGCGTGGGCAACCATTCAAAAGAGGTCTGGATGACCTCACCACGCAGCACAGCTGGCGCTTGCGTGCCCAGCAGGATCAGCGCCAGCACCGTTGGCACCGCTGCAAAGCTTGCACAGGCATTGCGGCCAGCTCGGATCATCACCCCAGGCACCAACGCGCCCAAGAACGGCAAAATGGCAATGATCGCCAGCAAACTTGTGCCGCCCGTCATGAACGCGCCTCCCATGAGTTTTCAGTAGTTGGATTGATAAAGGTGCGGTATGCAAGGCACAATGCATCCTGCCCAGTTTTTGATTTCTGGTTTGGCGCAAAATCGCCCATGCCGTTTTGCGTCCTGTCAGGCTGAGAGGCTTGCAAAAAGCGCCTCAAGCCGATCGCATTCCTTTTGCAATCCAAACGGTGCATTTACAAAAAACATACCGGACCCAACCATGCGGTGACCATCCCTTGCCGGCGGGAACCGAACCTCATGGCACAGCGCGCCAGGCAGATCTCGTTCCAGCAAAGCGCCAACCATCTCCGTGTGGCTGTCGTCGGTCAGGATCGGATACCAAAGCGCGATCACACCAACGTTCCACTTGCGGTTCAACTTGGCAATCGCGCCAGGAATGGTCGCATAGTCGGTTTTGATCTCATAACTCGGGTCAATCAACAGCATCCCTCGACGGGGCGTGGGCGGGCATACCGCCTGCGCCATTTCAAACCCATCCTGCTGGTAAACTTTGGCACGCGACATAAACATGGCTTCGCGCAACGCTTCACATTCTTGCGGATGCAGCTCGGCAAGGTGCATTTGGTCCGCCGGCCGCAACAGCGACGCTGCAAGCACCGGCGATCCGGGATACGCCGCCGCCCCGTGCTGGTCCCGGACCTTGCTCAACGCTTTTGCGTAAGGATGGTCTGCCCCAAACCAATCCACAACAGCCCCGATACCAGCTTCAGCTTCGCCAGTTTTCACAGCCTCGGCGGCATCCAGGTGATACAAACCCCGCCCCGAATGCGTTTCCAGATAGCTCAATGGCTTTGGCTTTTGGGTCATATAGTCAAGCGCACAGGCTAACAGGGCGTGTTTGTGAACGTCGGCCAGATTTCCGGCATGATAGATATGTTGGTATGACAGCATGGTCGGCAATTAATCAGAAGCGTTAAGGGGCCACAACGCCTTTGGGCACGTGGTCGCTTCCAACTGCAATCCCTTGTTCACGGTTTGTTAGTTTTGACAGGTCCACTCTGACAAATCGACGCGGCGAAAACCCGCCCACACGCCTTCTTGGTCTTTCACATCTGCCAAAGGCTTCATATAAGTGCAGCGCTCGGACTTGGGAGAGTCGCGGGCCGACTGAATTTGAGGGAAAGTAATCACATGCTGGGAAATTTGGGCGGGCTGTTCACCTCTGACATGGCCATTGATTTGGGGACCGCAAACACGCTGGTCTATGTCAAAGGAAAAGGCATCATTCTCAGCGAACCGTCAGTTGTGGCTTATCATGTCAAAGACGGCGTGAAAAAGGTGCTCGCGGTGGGCGAAGACGCCAAGCTGATGCTAGGGCGCACGCCCGGCTCCATCGAGGCCATCCGCCCGATGCGCGACGGCGTGATTGCGGACTTTGACACTGCCGAAGAGATGATCAAACATTTCATCCGCAAAGTGCACAAACGCTCCACATTCTCTAAGCCCAAGATCATTGTGTGTGTGCCGCATGGCGCAACGCCGGTTGAAAAACGCGCGATCCGTCAATCCGTTCTCTCGGCAGGCGCCCGCCGCGCCGGTCTGATCGCAGAACCGATTGCAGCCGCGATTGGCGCAGGCATGCCCATCACGGACCCCACCGGCAACATGGTTGTCGATATCGGCGGCGGCACCACCGAAGTTGCGGTTCTCTCGCTTGGCGACATTGTTTACGCGCGGTCCGTGCGCGTTGGCGGCGACCGCATGGACGAAGGCATCATAAACTACCTGCGCCGCCAGCAGAACCTGCTCGTTGGCGAAAGCACCGCAGAGCGGATCAAAACCTCCATCGGGACAGCTCGCATGCCTGACGACGGGCGCGGCGCCTCTATGCAGATTCGCGGTCGTGATTTGTTGAACGGGGTACCCAAGGAGACCGAGATTTCTCAGGCACAAGTTGCAGAAGCGCTTGCCGAACCTGTGCAACAAATTTGCGAGGCCGTCATGACCGCGCTGGAAGCCACGCCTCCGGATCTGGCTGCGGATATTGTTGATCGCGGCGTGATGTTGACCGGTGGCGGCGCGCTTTTGGGTGATCTGGATTTGGCCCTGCGAGAGCAGACTGGTTTGGCCGTGTCGATCGCAGACGAGAGTCTGAACTGTGTGGCCATGGGCACCGGCAAAGCTTTGGAATACGAAAAGCAGCTGCGCCACGCGATCGATTACGACAGCTAAAGGTCTGACCAATATGTGAGTTTGGTGCGTGCAAGTCGCCGTGCTAAACCTTGGGACAGCTTCTGCATACGCAGGTTTCACACACGAGGTCACGTTGGCACGCGAACGCAATCAGGGCGAAGATTTTAGTGGCCCGCTCAAGCGGTTGCTTTTGGGTGTGCTTCTGCTCGCGCTGTTCGGGATTTTTATCATCTGGCGCATCGACAGCCCGCGCGTGGAACGCTTCCGCGCGCAAATCACCGATGCGGTAGTTCCCAGTTTTGATTGGGCCATGGCGCCCGTTACAGGCGCGGTGAACCTCCTACGCGATTTTCAAAGCTACCAACGTATTGTCGAGCAAAACCGCGAACTGCGACGTGAATTGCAACAGATGAAAGTTTGGAAAGAGGCGGCGCTGCAGTTGGAGCAGGAAAACGCACGTCTTTTGGACCTCAACAATGTGCGACTTGACCCACGCCTCACATTCGTCACCGGCGTGGTTTTAACCGATAGCGGGTCGCCGTTCCGACAATCCGTGCTGCTCAATATTGGTCAACGTGACGGCATTGTGGATGGCTGGGCGGCCATGGACGGCGTGGGGCTGGTCGGGCGGATTTCCGGGGTCGGCAAGAGTTCCGCGCGCGTGCTATTGCTGACAGACACCTCAAGCCGGATCCCCGCTGTGATCCAGCAGTCTGGCCAATCCGTGCTGATTGCCGGCGACAACTCAGTTGCGCCGTTGATTGATTTTGTCGAAACCCCCGATCTGGTACGTCCCGGCGATCGCGTTGTGACTTCGGGAGATGGCGGCGTGTTTCCCGGCGGTTTGCTGATTGGTCAGGTGGCTATTGACCCTGCGGGCCGCTTGCGAGTGCGGCTAGCAGCAGATTACGAGCGCCTCGAATTCCTGCGGGTCCTGCGCCACCACGGGCAGGACAGAATTGACACCCATGGCGCCATTGTGCGGCCAAGTGGCGCTCCGCTAACCAATGGTGATCACGATGGCTGAGGGGGTGTTCTCGCGCAAATGGGGCATGCGGCTGGTCTTTTCGCTGCTATGCGTAATCTTTATTCTTCTAAAGCTTACCCCCTTCAGCACCGCGCCCCAATTGTGGTCGGGACCCGATCTGATGGTTGTGTTGTGCCTGGCATGGGCAGTACGTCAACCGGACTACACCCCGCCTTTGCTCGTGGCTCTGGTGTTTTTGTTGGCAGATTTCTTGTTTCTGCGCCCGCCTGGGCTCGGCGCATTTACAATGGTGATCGGCGTGGAATTGCTGCGCCGTCGTGCGCCAGCTCTGCGCGACGCCACATTTGTCACCGAATGGGCGACGGTTGCGGCTTTGATGATCCTTATACCGATCGTTGCGCGTCTGATTTTGATGTTGTTTTTCTTGGACCGGCCATCGCTGGGTTTGACCTTAATTCAGGTCATTATGAACATCGCCATTTACCCTTTTGTGGTTTTGCTCTCTCAGACGCTTTTCGGTGTACGGCGTCAGGCCGCGCGTGATGCCACGCTGGGGGCAGTGTAATGCGCAAAAATCCAGCGGAAAGTGCAGAAACCCATGCGCGCGTATCTCGCCGCGCCCTACTTTTGGGCGGCACACAGCTATTGTTTATGGGTGGCCTCGGCATGCGGATGCGCCATCTGCAGCTAAACCAAGCTGATCAGTTCCGGCTTTTGGCCGAAGAGAACAGGATCAACATCCGTCTAATTCCACCCGCCCGAGGCGAGATTTTTGATCGCCGCGGGGTGGTACTGGCGCGAAATGAACCTGCCTATCGCGTCACACTTGTGCCCGAAGACGCCGGCGACGTTGATGCTGTGATCGAAAAATTGGCCTCTCTCATCGAACTCGACCCCGCAGAACTCGACGCAGCGGCGACAGAAATGCGGCGTTCGCCACCCTTTCTGCCGGTGACCGTCGCGGATCGCATAACATGGGAAGAACTGTCCCGCGTGGCCGTGAACGCGCCCGCGTTGCCCGGCATCACGCCCGAAGTTGGCCTGTCTCGATTCTACCCGCTTCGCGGCGACTTTGCCCATGTGGTGGGCTATGTCGGCCCGGTGTCAGATTACGACCTGTCCAAGATCGAGAACCCGGATCAACTGTTGCGCATCCCGCGGTTTCAAATTGGCAAAGTTGGTCTCGAAGGCAAGCTGGAGGACTCCCTGCGCGGCAAGGCCGGCACCAAGCGGGTTGAAGTGAATGCCGTAGGCCGTGTTATGCGCGAGCTAGATCGTCGCGAAGGCCAGCAGGGCGATGCGGTGCAATTGACCATCGATCAGCGGCTGCAATCCTACGCGCAGGCACGCCTCGGAGAGGAAAGCGCCACGGCGATCGTAATGGATTGCCGAAGCGGCGACTTGCTTGCCGTTGCCTCCGCGCCGACCTTTGATTCAAACCTGTTTGTGCAGGGCATCTCGGTGGCTGACTACCGCGAGCTGACAGAAAACGACCATCGTCCCCTAGCCGCCAAGTCGGTTCAGGGCACTTATCCGCCCGGTTCAACCTTCAAAATGATCACGGCTTTGGCAGCACTTGAGGCCGGCATTGCCCGTCCTGATCAAACCGTGTGGTGCCCTGGACATCTCGAAGTCTCAAACCGTCGCTTTCACTGCTGGAAACGAGCGGGACACGGACATGTGAACCTAGCCCAAGCACTGCGTGAAAGCTGCGACGTCTACTTCTATGAACTCGCGTTAGAGGTCGGCATTGACAATATTTCCGCAATGGCCGCCAAATTCGGCATTGGTGAAAGGTTCGACCTGCCGCTGTCCGGCGTGGCGCGTGGGTTGAACCCAAGTCGGGACTGGAAGCGCGATGCACGCAGCGCGGACTGGGTTGTTGGTGACACGGTCAACGTCTCCATCGGACAGGGTTTTGTCCTGACATCGCCCCTGCAACTTGCTGTGATGACGGCGCGATTGGCGACCGGGCTGAATGTCACGCCAAGGTTGGTCAAATCGGTCAACGGCGTTGATGCGCCCGTGGCGCCTGCTTCCAACATCGGTATCGACGAGGCTTACCTAAACGAGGTTCGGCGCGGCATGTACGCCGTCTCCAACCATCGGCGAGGCACGGCATATGGCAGCCGCATCATCGAGGACAAATTCCGACTGGCTGGCAAGACCGGCACATCTCAGGTGCGCAACATCACTGCCGCAGAACGCGCGCGCGGCGTAACCCGCAACGAGGACTTGCCCTGGAACCGGCGAGATCACGCGTTGTTCGTAAATTTCGCCCCATACGAGGCGCCTGAAATTGCCGTGGCTGTGGTGGTCGAACACGGCGGCGGCGGCTCCAAAGCGGCTGCCCCCATCGCGCGCGATATCACCCTACAGGCGCTTTACGGCGACGCACCGCCGCTGGACGCCTACCCCGCAAAAGACCGTCAGCGCATCAAAAAACAGCAAGAAGAGATGCGCATACTGGAACCCGGGCGCAGCGTCACACGACGAGACCGGGCGTAGGTGCGGATATGAGTTACCTCGAATACTCCGTCAAACATGTGCCAACTGGGCCTCGCAAAATCTTGCATCTGAACTGGCCTTTGCTTTTGCTTGTCACAGCAGTGGCCAGCGTCGGCTTCTTGATGTTGTATTCTGTTGCTGGCGGGTCTTTCTCCCCCTGGGCCGAACCTCAGATGAAGCGTTATGCCATGGGCGTCGTGCTTTTGTTCATCGTGGCAATGGTGCCAATATGGTTCTGGCGATCCGTATCAGGGGCGGTTTACATCGGCGCCCTCGTGCTGCTCATTCTGGTGGAAGTCATCGGTAGCGTCGGAATGGGGGCACAGCGTTGGATCGATCTGGGCTTCATGCGTCTGCAGCCCAGCGAATTGATGAAAGTCGCGCTCGTAATGGCCTTGGCCGCCTATTATGATTGGCTGCCACCCAGAAAGACGTCTCGTCCTCAGTATGTGCTGATTCCGGTCTTACTTATTGTCATACCGACGGCCCTTGTCTTGCGCCAACCGGACCTTGGCACCGCGATTCTTTTGCTGGCTGGTGGCGCCATTGTGATGTTTGCGGCCGGCGTCCACTGGGGGTACTTCACCGCGGTATTTGGAATGGGCATGGGCCTTGTTTTTGCGGTTTTTCAATCCCGCGGAACCTCTTGGCAGCTTCTCAAAAACTATCAGTATCGCCGCATCGACACCTTCCTTGATCCGGCATCTGATCCGCTGGGCGCGGGCTATCACATCACGCAGTCCAAAATCGCTCTGGGCTCCGGCGGCTGGACCGGGCGCGGCTTCATGCAAGGCACACAAAGCCGGTTGAACTTTTTGCCGGAAAAGCACACGGACTTTATCTTTACGACCTTGGCAGAGGAGTTCGGCTACATCGGCGCCGTGTCCCTGCTATCCCTTTATGCCTTGATCATCCTGTTCTGCGTGGCCTCTGCAATTTCCAATCGGGACCGCTATGCATCGCTTTTGACCATCGGGATTGCCGGCGCATTTTTCCTGTTCTTTGCGGTCAACATGTCGATGGTCATGGGTTTGGCGCCGGTTGTCGGTGTGCCGTTGCCATTGGTAAGCTACGGTGGCTCCGCAATGCTGGTCCTCATGCTAGCGTTCGGCCTGGTGCAAAGCGCCCACGTGCACCGCCCCCGCTAACCCTGCGGCGTGTCAGCCCAGACGGCCCTCCTGCCACAAGGCCACGAACGAAGGAGGCAACTTAGGTTACAATCCTGATCGGCGACTCCTCAAATCTCAAATCCAATGAATTCTTGCGTTTGAGCATGAAGAAACGGGCTGGCCTGCCCCTTCCGATGCCGATACCACTTGGCCCAAGCCCGACACACCGAAACGAGGAAACCTGCACATGAGCATTTTTCACTTGGCGTATAACGTCACCGATCTGGACGCGGCCCGCGCCTTTTATGGCGACTTGCTTGGATGCCGCGAGGGGCGCAGCACCGATACCTGGATCGATTACGACTTCTTTGGACATCAGATCTCGCTGCACTTGGGCACCCCATTTGCAACCGCGTCGACCGGCCATGTCGGGGAGCACTTGGTGCCCATGCCGCACCTTGGTGTGATCCTGCCAAAACAGGACTGGGACGTACTGGCAAAACGCCTACAGGACAGCGCCGTCGATTTCGTCCTCGCACCGTTTACTCGGTTTGCTGGCGAACCCGGCGAGCAAAGCACCATGTTTTTCCGTGATCCCTCCGGAAACCCAATCGAGATCAAAGGGTTTGCAAACATGGATGGGGTTTTCGCGTCATGATCAACGTGTTGTTTGCTGCGCTGCCAGAACGATGGGAGCAATACAGAGAGACATTACAGGCCGCATTTACGGAACTCGACCTGTCTGTTGACCTACGCACTGAATTTGCGCCGCAGGACGTGGACTACATTGTGTACGCGCCCAACAGCCCTGTTCAGGATTTTACGCCTTACACCCGTTGCAAAGCCGTGCTGAACCTGTGGGCCGGTGTCGAAAACGTGGTTGGCAATAAAACCCTGACCCAACCTCTCGCTCGCATGGTCGACCCGGGTATGACGCAAGGCATGGTGGAGTATGTGGCCGGGCACGTGATGCGTCATCACCTCGGCATGGATCTGCACATCGCGGGTCAGGACGGCCAATGGCGAGACCATGTCCCGCCGCTGGCGCAGGACCGGCGCGTCACCGTGCTCGGCCTTGGTGAACTTGGCTTGGCGTGCGCCAAAACGCTTTCCGGACTCGGATTTCCCGTGACGGGCTGGAGCCGACGTCAAAAGACCGCAGACGGCATCACCTGTCTTGCAGGCGATGACGGGCTGCGCCAGGCCCTAACGGTTGCGGACATTCTGGTGCTTCTGCTCCCCAAAACGCCCGCAACAGAGAACCTACTCGACGCCAACCGGATCAGCTGGATGCCCAAAGGTGCATTTGTCGTCAATCCCGGCCGTGGTCAGCTGATTGATGACGACGCTTTGCTCGACTCGCTTAACAGCGAACACATCGCACACGCCACACTTGATGTTTTTCGCGTCGAACCACTGCCCGTCGACCACCCATTTTGGGCGCATCCACAAGTGACCGTGACACCGCATATTGCCTCGGAAACACGCGCCCGCACCGCCTCTCAGGTGATCGCGGACAACATTCACCGAGGCGAAACCGGTGCCCCTCTGCTGCACCTCGTCGACCGATCAGCCGGTTACTAAGTGTCAGGCTCAGCGCAGTTGAGCCACGCCCAACCGGGTGCGATGCCGTCAGGCATCAAATCCGGGCGGGAGGTCCACAGGCTATTTTAAGATTGGTGGCTTGCTGGGGTCACTGCCGGGGGTCGCAGGCACATGATCACACACCTCCGTCCGCTCAGGCAAATCAAACCGAAGCCCAACGCGGGCAAGCTGTGCCGACACCGGATCACTCGCTGAAAAGAACCCGACATCCAAAGCGCCGGCCTCGATTCCCGAGAATGTCAAAGCCTCGTTGACGGCTTTCGCCAAAGCGCCCTGCGCGGCGTCGACTGCATCGACAAACCCCAACAAGTGCGAATGCCCGCCGCCGTCATAGGTCACGCCCACAAGATAAACCGTCTTGGCCAACCCCGCTGTTGTCGAAAGCTTTGCGTCTAGCGCGGTGATCAATTCTTCCGGCAATCCTGCTGGGGCGGTAAACGCCTCGACCTTGGCCTCCACCTCATCCGGCGCATGTGTCAGCGTGTCCACCAACCAGCCCAGCGCATCCGCTGGCACCAACATCGAAGACGGCGCAACCTCGGGGTTCAGCGCCAGACCGATGCCCTGCTCTGCCAACATCGACGCAATGATGCGCCCCGACAACGCGGCATAAGGCGCAACCCGTCCGACAAACTGGCTCAGCCGCTCCTCTGTATCAAACACCAACACAAACGACGCATCCGAGGTTTCAAACACCTCTGGCGAAATCCGATCCCCCTCTGGCTCTTTTTCAAGCAGCAGGAAAAGCTCCGCATCCGCCAACCGCTCAAAAAACCGCAACCGGGCACCGTCATCGTCGGGCGCGCTCTGCATGGCAGCGTGATATTGATCCAGTGGGGTCGTAAGCTCGGTTGAATCTGTCACGCCAAAGTCTCCTTGATACGCGCCCGAAGGGTAGGCAGCAGGTCCGCCTCAAACCACGGGTGTTTCTTGATCCATCCCGTATTGCGCCACGACGGATGTGGCAAGGGAAAGACCGCAGGCGCATGGTCGCGCCATGACCGGACTGTGTCCGTAACCCCCGCCTTGCTGGCAAGATGCCACTTCTGCGCGTGGCCACCGACGACCAACGTCAGAGGTATCTCGCCCAGTTCATTCATCACCCGCATCCGCCAAGTTTCCGCGCAAATCGGCGGCGGTGGCAGGTCGCTGCCTTTGGCGTCATAGCCTGGAAAACAAAAAGCCATCGGAACAATTGCGATTTGTGATGTGTCATAAAAAACAGACGCATCCACCCCCATCCAGTCCCGCAACCGGTCGCCGGACGGATCGGTAAAAGGGCGACCACTTTGGTGAACACGTGCCCCTGGCGCCTGCCCAACGATCAGCACTTTCGCTCCTGGCCGAAACCAGGCGACGGGCCGCGGCACATGCGCGGTCGCCGTCGCAGCAAATCGATCAGCACATAGACGACAGGCCTGAATTTCCTCAAATAATTTCATGCCTTGTGATAGCGATCCAAATTAATTTCGACAATCTTCGAAATAACACTTGAACAAATCTATAATTTCGATATTTCTAGAATCATGAAACATATAGACCCCACAGATATCTCGCTTGAGATTGCCGCCTCGACCTTTGCAGCGCTCGGCTCCGAGCAACGCCTGTCCGTTCTGCGCTGCCTTGTGCGCGCAGGCGAGAGCGGCCTTTCGATTGGCGAACTCGGTCAGCGCAGCGGCGTAACCGGCTCGACCTTGACGCATCACATGAAAATCCTCGCGCAGGCAGGGCTGGTCACCCAGAAAAAACAAGGGCGTTCAATCATTTGCGCCGCGGTTGCCTTTGATGCGGTGCGCGACCTTTCCAACTTCCTGCTCAAAGAATGCTGCGCGGACAGCACATTGCCAGACAAGGACCACGATCATGGCTGATACAACACAATCCCCGTCCCCCCTTGGCGCGCGTCTGGCGCGGATCGACAAAGTATGGGCCGCCGTCGTTGCGATTTTGATCGCGGTTGCAGTCCTCGACCCACCGGAATTTGTGCCCACCGTTGAATTTGCGCTCAATGCCCTTCTCGGCACGTTGCCATTCATTTTATTCGCCGTCTTGGCCATAGGCTATCTCAAGGCCACAGGCGCAGAGAACCTGCTGTCTAACGCGTTTGAAGGCCGCGAAACCCGCATGATTATTCTCGCCGCCCTGCTCGGAGGGCTCTCGCCATTCTGTTCATGCGAAGTGATTCCCTTCATCGCCGCGCTTTTGGCAGTTGGCGCGCCTCTTTCGGCGGTCATGGCTTTCTGGCTGGCGTCCCCCTTGATGGATCCGGCGATGTTCGGCATCACCGCAGGTGCATTGGGCTTTGAATTTGCCCTCGCAAAACTGGGTTTCGCCGTGAGCCTCGGGCTGCTCGGTGGGTTTGGCACCAAGCTCATGAAGTCGACCGCCGTGTTCCACAATCCGCTTCGCGAGAAACCACAGGTCGGCGGGTGCTGCGGCGTCAAGAAACCTTTTGCAGACAAACCAAACTGGAAGTTCTGGCAGGAACCTGCACGCCGTGACGCCTTTCGTGAGGCAGCAATGGAAAACGGTGCCTTCCTGCTCAAATGGTTGTCTTTCGCATACGTCATAGAGGCGCTGATGGTCTCCTATATGCCCGCGCAATTGATCGCGAACGTCTTGGGCGGCGACGGTTTTCAACCGATCTTCCTCGGTGCACTTGTCGGCATGCCCGCATACCTCAACGGTTACGCAGCACCTGCGCTGGTGGCCGGCCTTCTGGAACAGGGCATGGCAAACGGGGCCGCCATGAGCTTTGTCATCGCCGGCGGTGTCAGCAGCATCCCAGCTGCCATCGCCGTCTGGGCATTGGTGAAACCACGGGTCTTTGCCGCCTACATCGGCTTTGCTTTGTTGGGCGCTTTGATCGCCGGGACCGCGTGGCAGGCCATCGCGTAACGCCTCACATCATCAAACGCCGGTCAGGCTGAACCAAAGGGCGCTTTCGGGCGCCCTTTGTGTGTTTCCCCGATTTACGGCAAGACAAAATTCAATCGACAGCGCATTTCTCGAAAATTCGACACAAATAGCTGTTTTTGGGTATCAAAAATATGTGTCGATGCCCAATTTGTGCCGCAAGACATTGCTAAACGTAGTCACAATCCGACATATTGGGAAAAACGCCAACAGAGAGCGTTAACCTTGATCCGTTAAAAAGGTCGGAAGAGCAGCCACAGGAGCACCCGATGCTCGAGTTCGAAAACGTGAGCAAGTCCTTCTGGACGGGCACGCAGCGCAAGGTGATCCTTGACCGCGTGTCGTTTCGCGTGGAATTGGGTAATTCGCTAGGTGTGCTGGCACCAAACGGCACGGGCAAGACCACATTGATCAACATGATGGCCGGCCTGGAAAAACCGGACGAAGGTGTGATCCGGCGCGATTGCCGCATCTCCTTTCCTCTGGGGTTCATGGGCGGCGTGGTCAACAAACACACCGCCGTGGAAAACAGCCGCTATATCGCGCGGCTCTATGGTTTGGATCCGGACTATGTCGAGGCCTTCTGCCGCTGGCTTTGCAATTTGGGCGAATACTTCGAACAACCGCTCGGCACTTACTCCTCCGGTATGCGGGCGCGGTTCACCTTTGCGCTTATGCTGGCACTGGACTTCGATGTTTACCTGATCGATGAGGGAATGCCCTCCTCCACAGATGTGGAATTCAACAAGAAAGCAGGCGAAGTGCTTCGCGAACGCCTGCGCACCACCACCATTATTATTGTGTCGCACCAACCCCAGGTGCTCGAGAAGTTTGCCCGTTCCGCAGCAGTTCTGCTAAACGGTAAGCTCTATATGTTCGACACCTTGGAAGAGGCCAAGCAGCTCTATGACTACCAAACCCAAGGCTAAAAAATTTCGCATCCGTCGATCCGTTCCCCAAACAGGAGCGGAGACCGGCGCCGTCGCGCAGGACGCAACGCCACGTGCTGCCACGCCAGCACCGGCTGCCGCTCCCGCGCAACCGCAAGCCACACCGGCTCCCAAGGCGCCCAATCCGCCGCAAAAAACGGCCAAGGTCGGCCTGCCGGCAAAGGCCCCAGTCAAAGCCGCACCCCCAAAGCCTAGCGGATCTCCCGAGGCGGAAATTGATGCCGTCAAGCGTGAAGGTTTGACCGGTCGACAGCTGAGGTTGGCCCGCCGTATGGCGCAAAAGCACGGTTTGGCCGCAACGTCGGATTATGATTCTGTACGTCTGCTACGCAACGCCGGCATTGATCCGTTCCAGCGCACCAACATGCTTGAGCTGCTGCCCACGGATCAAACTTCCGAAAGTGACGACGCAACGCCCAAAGCGCAGTCTAACAAAATGTCCATCGGGCGGATTCAATTGCCGCAAACCATGCCGGTAGACAAAGACAACCTACCCTCCACTGAAACACGCTCTCCAGCAGAGATGCGTGCGTTGGAAATTGGCGAAATCCAGAAAGACATTGCCCGCCGCCGCCGCAAACGCCTTGTATTGTTGCTGGCGCGCCTCTCGGCTTTTGTGTTTCTGCCGACGATCTTCGCAGCTTGGTATTTCTACGGTGTTTCCACACCGATGTACGCCACAAAATCCGCGTTTCTGGTACAACAGGCCGACAACACCGGCGGCTCCGTGCTTGGCGGCCTGCTGCCCGCACAAATGAATTCAAATCAGGATGCCATCGCGGTGCAGGATTACCTGACGTCCAAAGACGCGATGATCCGGCTCGACAACGATGTTGGCTTCAAATCGCATTTCTCCGATCCGTCCATCGACCCAATTCAACGGCTTGATCCCGATCCATCCAATGAAGAAGCCTACAAGCTCTACAAAAAGTTCGTGAAAATCGGCTACGACCCGACCGAAGGATCCGTGCGCATGGAAGTGATTGCCGCAGATCCTGCCGTCGCCACAGCCTATTCCAAAGCCTTGATCACCTACGCCGAAACCCGCGTGGACACGCTGTCACAACGCAAACGCAAAGACCAAATGCGCGACGCACGCACCAGCCTCGACGAGGCCAAAGCCGAACGCAGGGATGCGCAGCTGGCTCTCGTTGAAAAACAGCAAAATTCGGTGGTGGATCCACAAGCCGTGATCGCAGCCTTACGCCAGCAGATTTCAAATGTGCAAATTCAGCTACAAGAAAAAGAGCTGCAGCTGGCCGCGCTTCTGGACAACAGTCGCCCAAACCAAGCCCGCGTCGAAGGCGTGCGCGGCGATGTTCGGCGCTTGAATAACCTGCTGGATAAGCTGGAAACAGAGATGACCGACGCCACTGAGGGCGAGGCGTCACTGGCCGCGCAATCAGCGGAAATCCAGATCGCACAGGCGGATCTTGCAACGGCCGACTTGATGATGCAGTCAGCACTTCAGACCCTGAAACAGACCGAGTTGGAAGCCAGCCGTCAAGTTCGCTATCTCACAACATCTGTGGAACCCGTCGCGTCTGAGGACCCGTCATACCCGCGCAGCTTTGAGAACACCGTCTTGGCCTTACTGATTTTTTCAGGCATTTACCTGATGATATCGCTCACAGCATCCATCCTCAGAGAACAGGTGTCCTCGTGATGAAAACCGTTGAGGTTTCGGCCTCTCGATCGGCAACGATCAACCGCTGACCGTTATTGCCGGCCCCTGCCAGCTTGAAAGCGCGGATCACGCGCAAATGATTGCTGGCACCATGAAAGAAGCCTGCGAAGCGGTCGGTGCGCAGTATGTGTTCAAGGCCAGCTATGACAAAGCCAACCGCACGTCGCTTTCGGGCGTACGCGGCATGGGCATTGACGCCGGGCTGACGGTGCTAGACGGGATCCGCAAAGACTTCGGTGTGCCGGTATTGACCGACGTTCACACCGAAAAGCAATGCGCGGTTGCGGCGCAAGCCGTGGACATCCTGCAAATCCCAGCCTTTCTCTGTCGCCAGACCGATATGCTGCTGGCTGCCGGCAAAACCGGCGCCGTGGTGAACGTCAAAAAAGGCCAATTCCTCGCGCCATGGGAAATGGGAAATATTGTCACAAAGATCGAAAGCACCGGCAATGATCGCATCATGCTGACCGAGCGCGGGACGTCCTTTGGCTACAACACCCTTGTGGCCGACATGCGTGGCCTGCCGCAGATGGCGGCAACGGGCTATCCGGTGGTTATGGACGCGACGCATTCCGTGCAACAACCCGGTGGCAAAGGCGGAAGCTCCGGCGGGCAGCGCGAATTTGCGCCAGTTATGGCGCGCGCAGCCGTGTCACTGGGCATCGCTGCAGTGTTCATCGAAACTCACGAAGATCCCGACACTGCGCCGTCAGACGGGCCAAATATGATCCCGCTGGATCAAATGAGTGGCCTGATCGAAACATTGATGCGCTTTGATGAGTTGGCCAAGGCCAATCCAATTCGCGTTTAAGCCATTTAACAGTGACCGAGAGACGATTTATGAAAAAGCCCCTGCCTGACGTGCGCCAAAACACTTGGGAATTCCTCCGTGACCCGATGATTGCCCCTACAGGCTTTCGCGAATACGACGCGCGCTGGCAGTATCCCGAGGCGATCAATCTGCCCGGCATGACCGCGCTTGGGTTTGGGTTGGGCACACAAATGCGCCGCCGAGGCGTCGACCCGGTGATTGCGGTCGGCAACGATTACCGCGACTATTCCGTGGCCATCAAATATGCGCTGATCGTCGGCCTGATGAAGGCAGGTATCCACGTCAAAGACATCGGGCCGGCCCTATCGCCTATGGCCTATTTTGCACAATTTCATCTAGATGTGCCCGCCGTGGCGATGGTCACTGCCTCGCATAACCCCAACGGCTGGACCGGCGTGAAAATGGGCTTTGAGCGCCCGCTGACCCATGGCCCGGATGAAATGGCGGAACTGCGCGACATCGTGCTGAACGGCGACTTTGACGCCCATGATGGCGGCAAGCACGAAATCGTGGACGGTGTCCGCGAGGCGTACATCGACGACCTTGTTGGTGACTTCAAAATGAGCCGCAAACTGAAAGTGGTCTGCGCCACCGGCAACGGCACCGCCGCTGCATTCGGCCCCGAAGTTCTGGAACGCATCGGCGTCGAAGTGGTGCCAAGCCATTGTGACCTCGACTACACTTTCCCGCACTACAACCCGAACCCCGAAGCCATGCTGATGCTGCATGACATGTCCGACAGCGTCAAAGCATCCGGTGCCGATCTGGCGTTGGGGTTTGACGGCGACGGCGATCGCTGCGGCGTTGTGGATGACGAAGGCGAAGAGATTTTTGCCGACAAAGTCGGCGTGATCATGGCCAAGGATTTGGGCAAGATTTTCCCGAACGCGACCTTTGTCGCCGACGTCAAATCCACCGGACTCTATGCGGCCGACCCCGAACTCTTGGCCACTGGTGCCAAGACTGATTATTGGAAAACCGGCCACAGCCACATGAAACGTCGTGTGCATGCACTGGGCGCATTGGCGGGCTTTGAAAAATCCGGCCACTACTTCCTCGCCGAACCTATTGGCCGTGGCTATGATTGCGGCATGCGTGTCGCTGTTGAGGTCTGCAAAATGCTGGATCGCAACCCTGATATGAAAATGTCGGACATGCGCAAGGCACTGCCAAAAACATGGTCGACACCAACCATGTCGCCCTACGCGGCGGACACCGAAAAATACGACATTTTGGACCGTCTGGTCGCAAAACTGGTCGCCAAACACGAGGCCGGCGACACAATGGCATGTCGCGCGATCAAAGACGTCGTGACCGTAAACGGTGCCCGCGTCATTCTGGACAACGGCAGCTGGGGATTGGTGCGGGCAAGCTCGAACACGCCGAACCTTGTGGTCGTCATCGAAAGCGCCCAAAGCGAAGACGAGATGCGCGCGATCTTTGCCGAAATCGATGCTGTGATCCGCACGGAACCAAGTGTGGGCGAATACGACCAGACCATCTGATCCAGCAAACCACGCCTGCCCGCTTTCGCGGTTGCGCATGGCTCAAACCCATTCGGGTTGGAGCCTAAAGAACGCCTAGCCGCGCCCCTGGGGGATCACCTCGTAACCCGGTTCTTCCGGTTCGTCGTCCAACATCTCGGGCGGAAAGCCCGGCGCCAGCACATCCACACCAGCCGCGTCTTCCAAACGCTTGATGATATTGGGGCTCAGTTCCCGCTCCCCATAACGCGCGATACCGTCGTCAAAGATATTGATCATCAGAGGGTTCATTTCCAACGGCACGCCGGCGCGATTGGCCACCTCCTGAAACAGGCCGATGTCCTTTTTCACCAGATCCATCGTGAAAGAAATGTCGCGGCTGCCGTTCAGTATCACCTGACTTTCGGTTATGTGGCTGAAGGAATTTCCCGAACTGATCTTGATCGCCTCATAGGCCGTGTTGAGGTCCATGCCCGCCGCCGCGCAGGTGGTTAGCGCCTCTGCACTCGCCACAAGATGCGCCGTCGCAAGGAAGTTTGTCACCACTTTAAGAACAGACGCCGACCCAAGATCGCCAGTGTGCAAAATCCGTCGCCCCATGGTGGTCAATAGGGGAAGGATACGTTCAAACGTATCGCGGTCACATCCGGCAAAAATCGCGATGTTGCCGGTGTCCGCGCGATGACAGCCGCCTGAAACCGGGCAATCCACCGCCGCGCCTCCCGCCGCGATGACCAAGCCACCCAGCCGCTTGACCTCTGCCTCATCCGTCGTGGACATCTCCATCCAGATCTTGCCCGGCCCGACCTCTGGCAACATTTCCTGCACGACCGCATCCGAGGCCGCAGGCGACGGCAGACAAGTGATCACCGCATCGCAATCGCGCATCATCTGCGCCGAGTTTTCGCCCGCCATGGCGCCTGCTGCGACCTGCGCGGCGACAAGGTCAGCGTTCAGGTCGTAAACCGTCAGGTCCACACCATTTCGCAGCAAACTGCCACTCAGCTTGCCGCCCACATTGCCGAGCCCAATAAATCCGATCTTCATGACCCACTCCCTGTTGTCGTTACAAGCAGGGTGATCGTGTCATTTTGCGTTTGTCATGCAAACCCGCGACATGGTGTAGGTCGCAAAACGGAGATTTTTCTTTCCGATCAAATCGCAGTCGGTCTCATCCGCAGCAGCCGTTGGTGCAGGTGCTTTTGGGCTGAAGGTCGTCGTCAATCAGTGGCAACTCGCCAGTGAGCGCCTGCGTTGGGATTTGCAACGTAGTGGGAAGGCGGAAGGCGGGTTCGGGCTGGTTTGCGGTTTTGGCGGTTTGCAGCTTGGTCAACTGACGCTCCGAGAGGCTCACCAGTTTCTCCAGCTTTGGACGCCCCAGCTTGCACGCGTCAGGCACGGATTATTTGCCTCATTTTCGTGGCACCGGGTTGGAATTTCTCACTGTCCCGAAACTCACTACACAACCATAGGCTAAAGATTTGTGGCGCCCCCCATGCCGGAGAACTACCCTGAACAAGATCCACTCAGAAATGCCATAATATTATCAATGATTTAGGTGAATTTATGTTACTAATACCTGGAAACGGTTGACGTTTTAGCAACCTTTGGAACATAATTCGACTCATGAATTATACATTTCAAATGCACCTTTACGGTGTCAAAAGTGAAAATAGGCAGATATGTGTAAGCGGCTTCAGATCTACGTTGTAGAAAACGGTTGGTTCCGACGGTGTTAAACCCCATATAGTGGCCTCATTCTTTTGGATGTGCATGTAAGACAATGCAGTTTTTTTACATATCTACATTGCAGATTGGCATGAGGAGCAATCCACACCCAAGAAACGCACAATCTGAAAACTATTAAAGGGAGACATAGTCGTCGGCCTTCGCCGATTGTTTGTTGGACCAGCGCACTCTGAAAGAGTTGGTGTAATGTT
Source organism: Shimia sp. SK013 (assembly GCF_001292625.1). Taxonomy (GTDB): domain Bacteria; phylum Pseudomonadota; class Alphaproteobacteria; order Rhodobacterales; family Rhodobacteraceae; genus Shimia. The sequence continues at coordinate 171,421 of NZ_LAJH01000012.1, read as the reverse complement.
ATATTATTAAGTTATCGACAACGTTTTGGCCAATGCGAGGTGCAAATGTCAAAAGAATTACTAAAAGAATGGATTGAAGACGGTTGGCTCAAGGGCAACCAATCCACAATAGAAAAAATACTTCCCGCATACTTCTCCGTACCGGACTTTTCGAACAAAGAGAGTTTTCCTAAATCCGATTTTGCGGAACTCGTCAGTCTTTTTAGACGAATAACCGGGCCGGGTCAGATCAATCTAAAAAACCTGATTGAGGATCCTCCTTGGTTTGCAGCGAAGTTCCTTCTAACGTCCCGCTCCCCTGAAAACGCAGGCCCAATTAAGATCGACGTCATGCTTTTGGCCAAGTTCGAGGATGGTGTGATGACGGAACATCACACTGCATTTGACTACTTTTCCCTTTTTTCACAACTGGGGCAACTGCCACCTAACGCCATGGAACACTGCCTTGCTGGGGAACGCCTAACTTGGATTTGATTGGAAATCGGCGGCATCAAGACATGCGCAAATCGGGAAAACGGCATGAAAAACAATTGACTTGCGAAATTCAGCTTGAGAACCATTCCTTGGGCGCCAAGACTATGGACATAGGCGCTCATGGTGCATGCATCGAAGCCAGCCTCAATGTTCACAGAGCGGTCTTTCAGAGCGAAATTCGAATAATCCTCCCTGGGCCTATATCTCGAAAAGCAAAAATCGTTTGGAGTTCCGGCACGCGAATGGGGTTAAATTTTGCCATTCCCCTTAGGACGTCGCAGCTTGAGGCTCTCCTCAGAAAGTGATCCTTCGCAGCCACAACTCGTGTTGAAGCAAAGAAAATACAAAAAAGCCGCCCCTTTCAGGGCGGCTTCCTTGTTTCAACTTAGCGCGTCGGCCTTAGCCGATGATCGCGTTCAGGGTAGCGCTTGGGCGCATTACTTTGGCTTTCAGCTCCACCGATGGGCGGAAGTAACCGCCAATGTCGGCTGCTGGGCCTTGGGCCGCTGCGAGCTCGGCAAGGATGGCCTCTTCGCCCTCGGCCAATGCTTTGGCCACACCAGCGAATTCGGCTGCCAAATCATCGTCGTCAGACTGCGCTGCCACCGCGTCGGCCCAGTAGCGAGCAAACCAGTAGTGGCTGTCGCGGCTGTCTGGCTGACCAACTTTGCGCGATGGCGAACGGTTGTCGTCCAGAATGCCTTGCGTGGCGGCTTCGGCTGCAACACCCAGAACACCGGCTTTGGCGTTGCCATTGACGTCCGCGAGGAAGTTCAGGCTTTCCCCAAGGGCACAGAATTCACCCATGGAGTCCCAGCGCAGGTGGTTTTCTTCGACTAGCTGCTGCACGTGTTTCGGTGCGGAGCCACCGGCACCGGTTTCAAACAGGCCGCCACCTTTCATCAACTTCACGATGGAGAGCATTTTGGCAGAGGTGCCCAGCTCAAGGATCGGGAAGAGGTCGGTCAGGTAGTCGCGCAGCACGTTGCCGGTGATGGCGATGCTGTCGTTGCCTGCGGTGATGGTCTTCAAGGACTGAGCCGTGGCTTCACGCGGTGCGAGGGTCATGAACAGATCCGCTTTGCCAGCCGCTTCAAGCGCGGGCTGAACGTATTTGATCAGCTCCGCATCGTGGGCGCGGTTTGCGTCCAGCCAGAAGATCGCCTCGGAACCGGTCAAACGCTGACGGTCCAGTGCCAATTCGATCCAGTTCTCGATCGGCGCCTGCTTCACGGTGCACGACCGCCAGATGTCACCTGTTTCCACGTTGTGGCTGTGTAGCGTCTCACCATTGGCCAGAACGATGCGGATAGTGCCATTGGCAGGCGCTTCAAACGTCGTCGGATGAGAACCGTATTCCTCAGCTTTCTGCGCCATCAGGCCAACGTTGGCGACCGACCCGGCGGTGGTCACGTCAAGCGCGCCATTGGCTTTGAAGAAGTTGATGGATTCATCATAAACGGTGGCATAGCAGCGATCGGGGATCACACAGTTGGTGTCACCCTTGTTGCCAGCTGCGTCCCAGCCTTTGCCGCCTGCGCGGATCACGGCTGGCATCGAGGCGTCGATGATCACATCGGATGGTACGTGCAGGTTAGTGATACCTTTGTCGCTGTCGACCATGTACATGCCGGGACGGTCCGCGGTCACGGCGTCGATGGCGGCCATGATGTCGGCGTTGCCAGAGACCCGGTCCAACAAGTCACCCATGCCGGAATTGGGGTTCACACCCAGATCGGCCATTTCTGTGCCGAATTTTTCGAACACTGGCGCCAGCCATGCTTTGACAGCGTGACCAAAGATGATCGGGTCGGAGACCTTCATCATCGTGGCCTTCATGTGCAGCGAGAACATGGTGCCGTCGGCTTTGGTGTCTTCAATCGCGTCTGCCAGAAAGGCGCCCAGCGCTTTGGCGGACATGAAAGTCGCATCAGCAATGGTGCCAACTTCCAGCGGGTAGCTGTCTTTCAGAACCGTCACGGCGCCATCGGCGGCCACAAATTCGATCTTCGCGTCACCAGCTTGATCTGCCGAAATGGTGGCGGACACTTCGTTGGCGTAAAAATCATTACCCGGCATGGACGACACTTTGGTTTTGCTCGCGCTGTCCCATGTGCCCATCGAATGCGGGTTGTTCTGGGCAAAGTTTTTCACGGCACGGGCAGAACGACGATCAGAGTTGCCTTCGCGCAAAACAGGGTTCACAGCCGACCCTTTGATGGTGTCAAAACGGGCGCGGATCGCCTTTTCTTCGTCTGTCTTGGGCTCTTCTGGATAGGACGGAATGGCGTAACCCTGCGCCTGAAGCTCTTCAACCGCGCCAACCAACTGCGGCACCGATGCCGAGATGTTGGGCAGCTTGATGACGTTGGCGTCAGGTGTCTTCACCAATTCACCCAGCGCGGCCAGATCGTCGGACTGACGCTGCTCTGCGGTCAGGTTTTCTGGGAAGGTCGCGATGATGCGGCCGGCCAGCGAAATATCAGGGGTTCCGACAGTGATACCAGCTGCAGACACAAACTTGCGAATGATCGGCAAAAACGACGCCGAGGCCAGCTCGGGCGCTTCGTCTACAATGGTATACAATATGTCTGGGGTCTTGTTCTCTGCCATTTTCTCACAACCTTTTTTCGGGTTCGGGGTGTCTGGTATCGGGTCGTTCACAGGCGATGTCCGCCGGAATTCTCGTCAAATCCTTCTCCGCCACCGCAACAGAAAGCCCTGCACGGCAGCAACGTGCAGGGTTCCTATAGGCCTCAAAACGGCAAAGATCAATTCTTCGCGTCGCCTTCTTGGAGCGCATTTTGCCGCGCCGCCGCAACAAAGCTTTCCAAGGTCTCGATTTGAGACGTCGACAGGCGCAATCCGAGCTTGGAACGCCGCCAGACAATGTCCTCGGCGCTGGCCGCGTATTCCCGCTCTATCAGCCAAGTGACCTCGGCCTCCGTCAGGGTGGCGCCAAAACCAAGGCCCAGATCTTTTTCGCTCTGTGCCGCCCCCAAAATCTCGCGCGCCTCGATGCCGTAGGCACGAACCAACCGTTTGGCCCAAGCCGCGCTCAAAAATCCGTAGTCCGCTCGTAAAGACGCAATCACCAGGTCAACATCCGCAACCGCAAAATCGCCGCCGGGCATCGCAACCCCGGCGGTCCAAGCGCCCGACGCCTGCGCAAAAAACGGCGTAAGCTTCGCCATCGCTGCCTCAGCCAGTTTTCGATAGGTGGTGATTTTGCCGCCAAACACGTTCAGAACCGGCGCGCGGTCGCCGTCCAGCTTAAGCACATAGTCCCGCGTCGCGGCTGTGGCCGACGTGGCTCCATCATCATAAAGTGGCCGCACACCGCTATAGCGCCAGACCACATCATTCATTGTGACAGGGCGTTTGAAGTATTGCGATGCAAACTCGCAAAGATAGAGCGCCTCTTCATCTGTGCATTCCGGACGCACATCAGCATCAAGGTGCTCTTTGTCGGTGGTGCCAATCAGCGTGAAATCTTCCTGATACGGAATGGCAAAAATAATCCGGCCATCCGTGCCTTGGAAAAAATAGCAACGGTCATGATCAAAAAGGCGTTTCGTCACAATGTGGCTACCGCGCACAAGGCGAACACCGGCGCTGGCGTTCTGGCCCATCACGCCTTCGATCACATCCGCCACCCACGGCCCGGCCGCATTCACCAGCGCACGCGCATATCGTGTCGACCGCTCGGCGGTGTCCATATTTTCTGTCTCAACCCGCCATAGATCGCCTTCCCGCCGCGCCGAAACCACCTTGGTACGTGTGCGAATGGTGGCACCGCGCGCCTCCGCGTCCCGCGCGTTCAGGACCACAAGACGGCTGTCCTCGACCCAACAGTCGCTGTATTCAAAGGCGCGGCTGAACTTATCCTGCAACGGCACACCGGCCTCATCGTCAGACAAATCCACCGACCGTGTACCGGGCAAAATCTCACGCCCGCCCAAGTGGTCGTACATGAACAGCCCAAGCCGGATCAGCCATGCCGGCCTGCGCCCCTTCATCCACGGCATCACAACGCTCAGCAACCGCGAGGTCGGCGTTTCGTTGTCAAACCGCATCTCGCGGTGCATCGGCAAAACGAACCGCATTGGCCAGCTAATATGCGGCATCGCCCGCAACAGCGTCTCGCGCTCGATCAACGCCTCCCGCACAAGACGCACCTCAAAGTATTCTAGGTAGCGCAGCCCACCGTGAAACAATTTGGTGGATGCACTGGATGTGGCTGTCGCCAGATCGTGCATCTCCGCAAGTTCCACCGACAAACCACGGCCCGCTGCATCCCGCGCGATACCGCATCCGTTGATGCCGCCACCAATTACAAAAATATCTACTGTTTGTTGATTACCTGAAGCCATACGAACACTCACGAACATTATCGAGCACACTCGAATAGAGTTTTCCACTGCCAGTCAAGGGCTGAATGCCCAAAGGCCCTTATTCAGCGACCAGTCTCATCACCGGCTTCGACCGCTTTCGAAAGGACCCACGCCCAAAATCGTGAGCCCGCCCGCTCTTGGTTTCAATATGTGGCCCGTGACTGCCTGTTGACCGGATGACAGAGCGATATATGCAAATCGCCAAGGCTTTTTCGTTACGGAATGCCCCCATCGCTTTGACGCATTTCCCTTGCAAACCGTCGATGCTCTGGCAAACACTCATGCAATATTTCCGCACCCTAACAGGACCGCGCCTATGCACTCGTCATTTCGCGAACACGACATCCTCGAAATTGCCCGCACCCAGGGCAAAGTCACCGTTGACGCCCTGGCCCTGCATTTTGACGTCACTGTGCAAACCATTCGCCGCGATTTGACACAACTGGCCAATGCGGGGCTTTTGGAACGGGTGCACGGCGGCGCAATGCTGCCCTCGGGCGTGCGCAACATCGCCTATGAGGAACGCCGCCGCGTCAATGCCGAAGCCAAAGACGCTATGGCTGCTGCCGCCGCCCAAGACATTCCAAACGGCTCTTCGCTTTTTGTGAACATCGGCACCAGCACCGAGGCGCTCGCTCAGGCACTCTTGGGCCATGATGGCCTTCTGGTGGTGACGAACAATCTCAACGTGGCCCGCATTCTGTCCGCCAATGAGCGCTGCGAAGTGCTGCTAACCGGTGGACGCCCCCGCCCTGAGGACGGCGGCCTTGTCGGACAGGTCGCGGCACAAATGGTCAACGGGTTTGCGTTTGACTACGCCATTCTCGGATGCTCCGCATTGACCGAAACAGCAGAGGCGTTTGACTTCGACATTGACGAAATTACCGTCAGCCAAGCGGCCATGTCACGCGCCAACGCTGTTTGGTTGCTGGCGGATCAGTCCAAATATCAGCGCCACGCACCGGTCCGGATCGCAGGCCCCGAGGCCTTTGACCGATTGTATACGGATGCCATCTCCGAACCCCTCGCGACCCAATGTGCGCTTTGCGACACGAAAGTGTGCCTGTGCCCCTAGTCCCGCAGTCACCTACCCAAACGCGCGGGCAGGACTAAACTTCTCCGCAACATCGCGCGTGATTTCTTTGCGTATCAAGAACCGGCGCGCGGTGGGGCCGTAAACTTCCAACGCCCCAAGATTGGCCAAAAGCTCCGGAAACAGGGCCGCTACCTCTGCTCTTTCTGCCGGTGCCAGCGCATTTAAAGCCATCGGTCCGGGATAAAAGCTCTCGCTGGGTGCATTTTCCGCAATGATGATTTCATGGCTCTCAAACATCAGGTGATAGTACGTTACCGACTTGATGCCCCGCGCCACCCGAAACCCCGGCCCGCCATCTCGTGCCAGATGGATTGCGCGCGCCAAAGCTGGGCTTTCGCCGGAATGTGTCGTCACTATCCCGTGCTGTGGCGAAACGATCAGATCACGCTCGTTGCCAAGACTGCCCGCCCGAATACGCACCGGTTGCAGCTTCGGGTTTTCGGCCAAGTCGGCCTGCGTCAAATGCCGTCGTCCGACCCAAAGTACAGGCTGCATCCCATTGTCCAGCGTCTGCACCAGATCCCCGACATTCAAATTCTCGATGGGCACATCCCCCGAAGGCGTGCGAATGCGCGTACCCCCCGCAAAGCAAGGAATGCCCATGCTCACCAAAGTAGGTATGCTCAACGTGGCAGGAGCAATCCCGTTGAGCTGAATCCCCTCGCCGCCCGGAAAGGTCAAAACAGCGTTGCCGTTTCCATCGTCGAGGACGGTCACATCGCCCACAGTCACAGGATTCCCCGAAGCATTGGTCAGCCCGGTCACATCCAGTTGGTCATGCTCGGTGCCGTCCATCCGGAAATCATCAACAACGTCATATCCGCCGTTGTTGGCTATCACAAAAACGTCGTCCCCAGCGCCGCCCTTGAGAACATCACTCCCGGCACCACCGCCCAGCGTGTCATTGCCTGCATCCGCAATCAGAGTGTCGTCGCCACTCCCGCCACCAAGCACATCATCGCCATCACCGCCGTAAATCAGGTCCTGGCCACTGCCGCCGTCGACGGTGTCATGGCCGGCACCGGCATCGACCAAATCGTTGCCCTGGCCGGCGACTATGCTGTCCGCGCCCTCACCACCATAAATCGAGTCATGCCCGTCACCACCCAAAAGTGTATCGTCATCACTTTCGCCGTATATCTCGTCATCGCCTGCCCCTGCATCGACGTAATCTTGACCGTCCCCCGCCCACACCCGGTCATCACCGCCGCTGCCGAGAAACGTATCATCGCCGTCCAGCATCGAGGTAACAGCAGTCCAGTTGCTGGCGCTGGCATCAACGATATCGTCATTGCGTGTGGTTTCCGTCTGCTCGATGCTTGAAAAGTTGCCCGCCGCGCCGCCGATAGAATAGGTGCCATAGGTGTCACCTTCATAGGTAACAACCGCGCCTTCGCCGGTGCCTTCATCCTGAAACTGAATGATGTCCCACCAGCCTTCGCCATGCACATCGGTCGTTTCGTCCGAGTCATGCACGACAAACAGGTCGTTGCCGTCGCCGCCGACCAAAGTATCTGAGCCAAGGCCACCGGTCAGAGTATCTGCGCCCCGGCCACCACTGATATAGTCGTCGCCAGACCCGCCGATGATGGAGTCATCTCCGCCGCGCCCTTCGAGGGTTAAGCCGCGACTGTTGCCTGACGCGTCGATATTGTCCCCGTTGTCCGTACCTATGATATGTTCGATTTCTTGAAACACGCCCGAGGTCGACGTGTCTTGAAAAGCAAAACTACCAGCTTCATCGCCGGAAAACGTAACGTTTACGCCGCTGTTCGTGGCCCAGTTTCCAAACCCTACGATGTCCCAGTCGACAAAACCTTCACCGCCGGTGATATCGGCATAATCGTGGTCATCGGTGACCCAAAATTGGTCGTACCCGTCACCACCGTCCATGGTGTCCCGCCCACCGGCGCCTGCCATCCAGTCGTCGCCTTCACCACCGATGATCTGGTCGTCTCCGGACCCTCCGATTATCGAGTCATCACCGGCGCCGCCTTCAATGAGATTGTTTCCACTGCCGAAAGACCACGATCCTATCTGATCGTTGCCATCTTCGCCGCGGATCGTGTCATTGCCGTCGCCGAAAACCACAGTGTCGTCGCCGGAACCTGCAGAAATGCGGTCGTCGCCCGTCTGGTTGTACAGGTTCTGGTCTGAGTCATGGATGACGTCGCGATCGGTCGTGCCCGTCAGGTCGTCGTTTCCAGTTGAGCCTTTTATCGCCTCAGTGAAACTGGTGACCGTTCCGGCTTCCCATGGTGGAAACCCGGTATCATCGTCGGGCACAAAATAGGTATCTCCGGCGTATTCATAAAACACGCCACTTACTGTGCCCAAAGTGGTTGGATAATTTACCGACCCGCTTCCTAAGGGAAAATCTGAGTCCGTATAAATAGGACATGTCTCGGAACCGCCAGAGATACCATCGCTGGCCCCCAAGCCATCCCCGTTTTCGTCCCAATACAGGCTATAGCCGGTCAGTGTCGCCAATTGTCCCACTCCTTTTGGAACGCGGTAAAGCAACGACTGTTAACAAAGCCCCAAGGGCAATCCTCGGCACTCGAAATAGTGCAACGAATTCGATTCAAAGATAAATTGGCGATCCCTGAAGGACTCGAACCCTCAACCTGCTGATTAGAAGTCAGCTGCTCTATCCAGTTGAGCTAAGGGACCGCTTGGCCTGTTCCTAAATCAAGCTGTCAGTTTTGCCCAGAGGCTTTTGCCATACTGAGAACACGCAATGCCACCGCGTTGCTACGACCTCATCCGCACAGAATAAACGGAACGACTAGGGAACCCCGGCCAGATCACCATGCGCTCCCGATCACCATGCAGGTGGCGCTCTTGTCCATCGCGTGCCGGCCTAAACCGCAGCAATACCGGCCGAAACATCAAGAAATCCCATCATAGTTTTCAAACTGCCTTCTTGACGCGCGGAATTTTGTAGTCAACGCTTATTTTATGGTCAGTTTGAGAACAAACATCACAACACTGCTCATGCTCCTGCCCCTTTCGGGACCGGCCCATGCCGCGCAGGACATCACAAAAACCATTGCCGGCTGCACAGGGCGCTTTTCTGCCGAAATGGAGCATTCATGGCTAATAAGCGACGACCGCGCAGAGGCCTTTCAAGGTGAGCGCCAAACATTTGTCCACCTGCTGGACGCCGCCATGCAAACCGATCATCGCGCGATCCTTGGTCACAGAATTGACGTCAAACACGCACACGCGTCGCTGCTAACCGTGGCAAGCTTTAGCCACGACACTTCCCGCGCGCGGGCCGCGCGGCTTCTGGCTGACGGATATCTGGACAGCTGTCGCAGTTTGATTTTGGGCGGCTAACCCAGCCCCGGAGTCGCGATCCATTAAAATTTGAGCAAAATCTAGACTCTTGTCTGTTTTTTGGGCGCTAACTTCGATTTCCGGCCATTCATTTCGCCGCGATGTTTACGCAGTGCGCACCTCTGCCCCTATGGTGAGCACGGGATGAAAACCCACTAGAAAACGTGCGACGGATCCGGCCTAGGAACCATTGGTCCATCGCACGCCGCAATAAATTGCGTGGGCGGAATATGGGGGAGTTTGAAATGCTTCGCAAGACCGCTGCGCGTCGTAAGAAGGGATCTACGATGTCACTTAAACTACTTGGCGCCACGACCGCGTTGATGATGACCGCAGCCATGCCCGCTCTGGCTGATTGTCCAGTAAAAGTAGGTGTTTTGCACTCTCTGTCAGGCACTATGGCCATCTCCGAAACCACTCTGAAAGACACTATGGAGCTGCTGATCGAAGAGCAGAACGCCAAGGGTGGCGTTTTGGGTTGTGAGATCGAAGCTGTTGTTGTCGACCCGGCCTCAGACTGGCCGCTGTTCGCTGAAAAAGCGCGCGAGCTTCTGACAGTGCACGACGTTGACGTGATCTTCGGCAACTGGACGTCCGTGTCGCGCAAATCCGTGCTGCCAGTGATCGAAGAGCTCAACGGCCTGCTGTTCTACCCTGTGCAGTACGAAGGCGAGGAAAGCTCCAAAAACGTCTTCTATACCGGTGCCGCACCTAACCAACAGGCGATCCCGGCAACCGACTACTTCCTCGAAGAGCTGGAAGTTGAGAAATTCGCGCTGCTGGGTACCGACTATGTGTACCCACGGACAACAAACAACATTCTCGAAAGCTACCTGCAGCAAAAAGGTATCGCCGCTGACGATATCTTCGTGAACTACACCCCTTTTGGCCACTCTGACTGGTCCAAGATCGTTGCTGACGTTGTGGCGCTTGGCGCAGACGGCAAAAAAGTCGGCGTGATCTCCACGATCAACGGCGACGCAAACGTTGGCTTCTACAAAGAGCTGGCTGCTGCCGGTATCTCTGCGGACGACATTCCAGTTGTGGCCTTCTCGGTTGGTGAAGAAGAACTCTCCGGTCTGGACACCTCCAACCTCGTGGGTCACCTCGCAGCATGGAACTACTTCCAGTCTGCAGAATCCGACGCCAACGACACCTTCATCGCCGCTTGGAAAGCCAAGATGGGCGAAGAGCGCGTGACCAACGATCCAATGGAAGCCCACTTCATCGGCTTTAACATGTGGGTGAACGCCGCGACTGCAGCCGGTTCCACCGAAGTTGATGCAGTGCGCACCGCGATGTACGGCCAAGAGTACCCGAACCTGACCGGTGGCACCGCGACAATGCTGCCAAACCACCACCTGTCCAAGCCGGTTCTGATCGGTGAAATTCAGGAAGACGGTCAGTTCGACATCATCTCCCAAACCACCGAAGTTCCGGGCGATGCTTGGACAGACTTCCTGCCGGAATCTGCGGTTCTGGTCTCGGATTGGAAAGAACTGGGTTGCGGCATGTACAACACCGAAACCAAATCCTGCGTTCAGATCAAATCCAACTACTGATCTGACCAGCTGACATTTCCGGGCGCATCACTGCGGTGCGCCCGGACCCTGCCAAAGACCCTCTCAGGACATCAGAATATGCTGACCCTATGCCGCCTTCTGGTCGCTTGCATGGCGCTCTGCCTGCACGCTCTCCCGGCAACATCCCAGACTGCCGACGCCCCTATCCAGATGCTCTTGCAAGAGCACGGCGAGATCCTCAAAAAGTCCTCGCGCAAAACTATCGGGCCCGCCATCACCGCGCTTGCCGACAGCGGCCTTGAGGATGCACAAGTGGTTCTGGAACGCTGGCAAACCAAGGACATGTGGTTCAGCAAAGAAACCGGCCTCTTCGTCTTTGCACAAAAGGCAGACAGCAAGACGCTCACGCTTTTTGACGTCGCAGGCAACGCCGCCCTCGGCGACGCCCCCAAGAAAGAATTCAAACAACTCAAACCCAATTCCGGCATCCGCGGCCTGATTGGCGCAGCTCTGGTGCAGTTCCAACTCAACAGTCCCGACATCGCCACCCGCGCCACCGCGCTCACCGCGATCGAACGCGACGCCGAGGCCTCCCATTTGCTGGCCCTGCGCGGCTCGATCGAGGGCGAAACCGACGCGGATCTCAAAGGCCAGAAACAACGTCTCGAACGGCTTCTGACCATTCGCTTCTCTGAGGACGACGTCGACCGCATTGTCGCAATCAACGGCTTTGCCGGAGACCTTGGCGTCGACGTCCGCGCCGCGCTGAACCCGCTGGTTGCCACAGCCCTCGACGCAGCGGCCACCCTCCCCGAAGGCGCCATGCCGGTCGACCTGCCTCCGCAAGACGCCTATGCATTTCTCGTCGGCAAAGGCCTCGCGCCCGCGCACGTCTCGTCGGACACCATCCACGACACGCTGATCGCCAACATCAATGGCACCGAGGTCGCAGGCGTTCAGGTGGCCTCTCTGGACACAGACGCCGCCCGCCTCGCGGCCTACACAACGCTGGTCAAGCAGGGCGACGCCGCCCCTGCGGTCACCGACGCCGACATCACAGCAACCTTGGCGCAGTTCCAGTTCTTCCAGACCTACACCAACGCGCCGATCGCCGTGGCTTTGGCGGCACAGACCGTGCTGGACGGAATTGAAACCAGCGTGGCCTTGAACCAAGCCGCTGACCTCGCGCTCGACGCGATTTCTCTCGCGTCGATCTATTTTCTCGCCGCCATCGGCCTCGCCATCACCTTTGGCGTTATGGGCGTGATCAACATGGCGCACGGCGAATTCATCATGATGGGCGCCTATACAGGCTATGTGGTGCAGCTTGTTGTGCCCGACTACACGCTCTCCATCATCATCGCGATCCCCGCCGCCTTTGCTGTGACTTTCGCTGCCGGTGTCGCCATGGAACGGCTGGTGATCCGCTGGCTCTACCACCGCCCGCTGGAAACCCTTTTGGCCACGTTCGGCGTTTCTATCGCCCTGCAGCAACTGGCGAAAAACATCTTCGGCACGCAGGCGCGTCCGCTTACCGCTCCGGGATGGCTCGACGGGTCGTGGATCATCAACGACGTCGTTTCGATCAGCTACATCCGCATCGCGATCTTTGTGTTGGCTCTGCTGTTCCTCGGCATGTTCCTCTTCGTGATGAACCGCACCCGCCTCGGGCTAGAGGTCCGCGCCGTCACGCAGAACCCGCGCATGGCGTCCTCGATGGGCATCAACCCTGACCGCATCAACATGCTGACTTTTGGCTTCGGTTCCGGCATCGCCGGTATCGCGGGCGTCGCCATTGGCCTCTATGCCAAGGTCACCTCTGAAATGGGCACGGACTATATCGTGCAGTCCTTCATGACGGTGGTTGTTGGTGGCGTTGGCAACATCTGGGGCACGCTTCTTGGGGCCACAATGGTCGGCTCACTGCAAAAGGGCATCGAGTGGCTGAACCCGTCAAATACACTTGCGGCACAGACCTACATGATCCTCTTCATCATCTTCTTCATTCAGTTCCGGCCCCGAGGTATCATCGCCCTCAAAGGCCGCGCGGCGGAGGCTTAAATGTCTGATCTTGCACTCACCCCGCCTCGCAAGTCCTTTGTGGCCCGCTACCCGGCGGTGCTGATTTTCCTGGCAACACTTGCGATCTTTACGGTTGGAGTGACCGTGCTGGCCGAAGGCTTCGGCATCGGCGTCATCTCCACGTCTTTTGTGAAAACCTTGGGCAAAACGCTCTGCCTCTGCATGGTCGCACTCGCGATGGATCTTGTCTGGGGCTACTGCGGTATCTTGTCTCTCGGGCACATGGCGTTCTTTGGCATCGGCGGCTACGCCATCGGCATGTGGCTGATGTATGCGCGCACCGAAATCATCGTCACCGCCTCTCTCGCCAATGCCCCACTGCCGCCCACACCGGCCGAAGTCTCCGACGGCATTGCGTCGCAGATTTTTGGGGTCGTTGGCGCATCCGAGTTTCCGCCAATCTGGGCCCTCGCCCATTCGTTCCCGCTGCAACTCGCCGCCGTCGTGATTGTTCCCGGCCTTCTGGCCTTTGTGTTTGGCTGGCTCGCCTTCCGCAGCCGTGTCACTGGTGTCTACTTGTCCATTCTGACCCAAGCTATGACACTCGCCCTCTCGCTGTTCCTCTTTCAAAACGACAGCGGATTGCGTGGCAACAACGGCCTGTCGGGGCTGCAAAACCTGCCCGGACTGGACCACGTGCCGCAATCCACGATTTCCATTGTGTTCTTATGGGCATCCGCCCTCGCACTCGCGCTGGCCTTTGTTCTGTGCTCATGGGTCATTTCCGGCAAATTCGGCTCTGTGATCCGCGCCATCCGCGACGACGAGGCGCGCGTGCGTTTCCTTGGCTATTCGGTTGAGGCCTACAAGCTCTTCATATTCACCTTCACCGCGATCATCGCGGGCGTCGCAGGCGCGCTGTATTACCCACAAGCGGGCATCATCAACCCCGCCGAAATCGCGCCTATCGCCTCGATCTACCTCGCGGTTTGGGTCGCCATCGGCGGGCGCGGCAAGCTCTACGGCGCAGTTATCGGCGCAGCTTTTGTCTCGCTCTTGTCCACATGGTTCACCGGCGGCCAAGCCCCCGACATCAATCTCGGCATCTACACCATCCAATGGGTCAACTGGTGGACGATCCTTCTGGGCATCTCGTTCGTGGCCGTCACAATCTTTGCGCCACGCGGCATTGGCGGACTGTTTGATCTGATCTCCGAGCGTCGCGCGCCCGACCGCCACGGCGCAGCTCTCGGGCCAGGCGCAGGCGCGCTGCAGGAAAAGGAGGCCGACCAATGAGCACGCTTCTCGAAGTCTCTGGTGTTTCGGTGTCCTTTGACGGGTTCAAGGCCATCAACAACCTCGCCTTTCAGATCGGCCCTTCAGAAATGCGCGCCGTGATCGGCCCCAACGGGGCTGGCAAGACCACATTTATGGACATCATCACGGGCAAAACCAAACCGGACGAAGGTCGTGTCTTATGGGGCGAGAAATCGGTCTCACTCCTGTCCATGACCGAAAGCCGCATCGCGCAGGCAGGCGTTGGGCGCAAATTCCAACGCCCCACAGTTTTCGAAGACCAAACCGTCGCGGAAAACCTCATGCTCGCGCTAAAAAATGACCGTTCGCCGTTTGCGGTTCTGGGGTTTCGCCCGAAACAACACGATCACGACAAGGTCGCCGAAATCGCGGATCAGATCGGCCTCTCTGCCGCGCTCTACCGCAAATCCGGAGAGCTGTCTCACGGGCAAAAACAGTGGCTCGAAATTGGCATGTTGCTGTCGCAGGACCCCAAACTTCTGCTGGTGGACGAACCCGCCGCAGGCATGAGCCCGTCTGAGCGCGAACACACCACGGAGCTGCTTGTCGAAGCCGCCAAGACCCGCGCGGTGGTGGTTGTGGAACATGATATGGAATTTGTCCGTCGTCTGGATTGCCGGGTGACAGTGCTTCACGAAGGCTCGGTGCTGGCCGAAGGCTCGCTTGACCACGTGACCAGCGATGAACGCGTAATCGAGGTGTACCTTGGCCGATAATCTCCTTCAGATCGACGACTTGACGCTGCACTACGGCGGTAGTCAAATCCTCAACGGCGTCTCGCTTGCTGCCAACATCGGCGAGGTTGTCTGCGTCATGGGCACCAATGGCGTTGGCAAAACCAGCTTGCTTAAGGCGCTCTCGGGCACGCACGCCCACAGCGGCGGCGGCTACCAGTTTGACGGCGAAACCATCGCCAAAGCCTCCGCCCACGGACTTGCCCAAAACGGTGTCGCATACGTGCCGCAGGGGCGTGAAATCTTTCCGTTTCTGACCGTGAAGGAAAACTTGGAGACCGGTTTTGCCTGCCTGCCGCGTTCTGATCATAAAATTCCGGACGAAATCTTCGACCTTTTCCCGATCCTCAAGGATTTCCTCGCCCGCCGCGGCGGCGATCTGTCCGGCGGGCAGCAACAGCAACTCGCCATCGCCCGCGCGCTCATCACCCGCCCCAAACTCTTGCTGCTGGATGAACCAACCGAGGGCATCCAGCCCAACATCATCAAACAAATCGGTGACGTCATCCGCCACCTGCGCGGCCAAGGCGAGATGTGCATCATTCTGGTCGAACAGTTCTTTGATTTTGCCTACGACCTTGGCGACCGCTTTGTGGTGATGGATCGCGGCACAGTCAAACTCACCGGCACCGCGCAAACCATCGCCAAAGACGCTTTGCGTGACGCGGTCTCCGTCTAACGGTTTTTCACCCGCGCCCCCAACGAACCATCAATTGACCCGCTCAAATTTGGATGATGCGGGTCAACCTCTGTGGGCTTGGGCAGCTTGGCGAACGCCCTGTTCACCATGATCCAGCTCACAGCCGCAAAGATCATCCCGCCAGCGGCCTGCCCCAACAACACACCTGACGCTCCCGCTATCTGCCCGCCAAGCAGCGCAAACGGCCAGGTGCCCAACGTGTGTCGCCCCCAATTCACCCAGGTTGAATAAATCGGATACCCGAGGTTGTTGAAACTCGCATTGCCAACAAAAATCAAACCGTTGAACACCGACGCCAGCGCCAGTGGTCCACAAAACAAATAGATCAGCGTTCGCGTCTCGCCTTGCGCCTGAAACAGGTCCGCAATCGGCGCACGCAACGCAAACAAGACAACCGTCATCAGCACCACATAGATCGCCGTGAACTTTAGGCCCGCCAAATACGCCCCGCGAACGCGATCAGTTTTTCCAGCCCCAAAATTCTGCCCGATGATTGGACCAATCGCACCCGACAGTGCAAAGATCACCGAAAAGGCAACCGGCATCAGCCGCCCGATCACGGCCATGCCCGCCACGGCGTCGGTGCCGAATTGCGCGATTTCGCGGACAATAATCGCGTTGCCGACCGGTGTCGCCACATTGGTCAACACCGCCGGCACCGCAATGGCGCGAACCGCTTGAAAATCATCCCTGACCTGCCCCACCGAAGGCCGCGCGAACCCGCCATAGGTCCGGATGGCAGGCAAAAGCGCAAAGATCATCATCGCAATGCGCGCCACCACCGAAGCAATAGCCGCCCCGTCGAGCCCCAGACCAACCGCGAATATCAGGATCGGGTCCAGCACCGCATTGACCACGCCCCCATACAATGTCGCCTGCATCGCGCGCCGCGCATCGCCAAACGCGCGCAACACCGCCATACCGGTCATCGCAAGCGCCATCACCCACATGGTCGGCAGGATGAACCAGACGTAGCGCGCCGACAGCCGCAGGACTTCTCCTTGTGCGCCCAACGCCTCCAAGATGGCCTCGACGTTCCACAGGATCACGCCTGGCAGCAACAGCCCTACCACCACACCCACAGTCGCCACGCTTGTCGCGTATTTTCTGGCTTGACTGTCCCGCCCGGCACCGATTTCACGCGCCACCAAAGAGCCTGCCGCAATCGACAGCCCTACATTGATAGAATTGGTGAAAAACAACAGCGACGCCGCATACCCTACAGCCGCCGCCAATGCGTCGTTGCCCAGCATCGCAATGAACGCCATATCGACAAAATCGACGGCGAAAATGGCCATCAAGCCGATGCTGGTCGTCAACGACATACGCGTGACGTGCCGCATCAGGCTGCCTTCAAGGAAGACCGCCGACTTGCCGCCCTGCGCACTCACGTTTTGTCCGCTTCCTGCTCGGCGTCCAGATCTTCCCGCGACGGTGGCGTCCACCCCCGATCGGTCCGCACATGAAACGCTTTGCCATTGCCCGACAGAATATCGTCGCGCTGGCTGGCCACCTCTTTTAGTTTCTCCAGATACTCTTCGTTCTCATACGCCGGAATTTTCGGATCATATACCGACGCGAGCGTCAGAAGCGTGGCTTTGTCATCATCCACAAAAGCCTGCGCCAACATCTCTGCATCAAAGGCATGCATCCCCAGTTCCTCATATGCTGACCGACCGGCCCGCACCGCGCTATCGAACGTATCGCGTACAATGTGCGTGGCGCCTGCGGCATAAAGTTCATAGACATGGTGCCGGTCCACGGCCCGTGCCACGATGCCCAATTTGGGGTGCTCGTGGCGTACGTGCCGCACAAGTTCGGTTGCCGCATCCCGCTGGTCAATTGCAACGACCAGCAACCGCGCCTCACGAAGTCCCGCGGCATGCAGCAAATCCGGCCGCGTCGCGTCCCCAAAGAACACTTTCACACCAAAACGGCGCAACCTTTCCAACTGAACCGAGGAGTGGTCCAATACCGTTGTCGAATAACCGGCGGCCCGCATCATCCGGTTAACGACCCCGCCAAAACGGCCATGCCCTGCGATGATGATCTGGCCGGTTTCGTCAATTTCGTCCGGCTCCTGCTCCGTTTCCCCCGCCATGCGTGGCAGGATCACTTTTTCATGAAAAATGAACAGCAAAGGCGTCAGCATCATCGACAGTGCCACAACCAGCAACAGCTGGTCCGCGACCACGGGCGGCAGCACATTGTTGGCAACCGTAAAGGACAACAAGACAAACCCAAATTCACCCGCCTGCGCCAATCCGAGGCCAAACAGGTATTTGTCACCACCCTTCAATTTGAAAATCCGCGCCAACCCGAACAGCACGGCCGACTTTATCGCCATCAAACCAAGGGTCAGACCCAGAAAGGTGCCAAAACTGCCAAAGAGCAGACCAAAATTCACCGCCGCACCAACAGTCATAAAGAACAATCCCAGCAGCAGCCCCCTGAACGGGTCGATGTCGCTTTCAAGTTCATGCCGGTATTCGCTGTTGGCCAGAACAACGCCCGCAAGAAAAGTGCCCAATGCAGGCGACAATCCGACCAACGTCATCAACAGCGCGATGCCGATCACAAACAGCAATGCGGTGGCGACAAACAACTCTCGCAGATTGGCCATCTCCACGAAACGGAACACTGGTGTCGTAAGATAAGCCCCGCCCATGATCACTCCAGCAATTGCTGCTATCGTAGCCAGCGCCGCCTGCCATGCCGGCAAGTTTTCCACCAGATTGATGTTCATGCCATGACCGCCGCCATGGTCCTCCCCGTGTGTCTCTCCATGCGCGGCCTCGGCCACACTTTCGGCGCCATGTCCCGCCACAACATGCCCGCCGACATCCGCCAACTCCGGCAGCGCCAAAAGCGGGATCAACGCCAACATCGGAATGACAGCGATGTCCTGAAACAGCAGCACCGAGAAACTCGCCTGCCCACCGTCGGATTTCATCAGACCCTTTTCGTTGAGCGTCTGCAGCACGATCGCCGTCGAAGACAGCGCCAGCACCAGACCACAGGCTAACGCGACAGACCACGACAGGCCAAAGACCATCGCCACGCCCATCACCAGCGCTGTGGTCACGCCAACCTGCAAGCCCCCCAACCCCAACAGCCGATGGCGCATTTGCCAGAGCATTTTGGGTTCCAGTTCAAGCCCGACAAGAAACAGCATCATCACCACGCCAAACTCGGCAAAATGCTGGATTGCAACAACATCCACTTGTAGCGCGGCAAGGATCGGGCTGATGGCCACGCCGGCGATCAGATAGCCAAGCACGGATCCTAATCCCAAGCGCGACGCGATGGGGACAGCCACCACTCCGGCAGCCAGAAATACGAACGCAAGAACCAGAAAATCAGTCATTGAGCAGGGCTCCCTTCGGGCCGACGCGATACCGACGCGATACTGTCGTGATACAGACAGCCCTCAGCCTCGGCTTTGTCCAAATCAATCCGGTCATCGCGCAACCCGCTCAACAGGTCCGCAAACCCCTGCGCATGGGCCGCCGGATCTGCCCTCAAAGCATCGTAAAACACGTAAGGCGCCGCAAATCGCATCTTGCAAAGTCGTGCAGTTTGCTCGAACGGCGTCAGAAATGTGCGCAGCGGAAAGTGTTGATAGCCGCCCTCGGAATAAGCGTCCTGAGGTCCCGCGGCCGTCACCGCCAGCATCATCCATTTGCCGCAAAGCTTGTCGCCATCCTTGCCGTAAGCAAACCCATGTTCCAGCGTCAAATCGATCCACTCTTTCAGCAAAGACGGCGCTGAATACCAAAACACCGGAAACTGAAACAGGACCACATCGTGATCAATCAGGCGACGTTGCTCCCGATCAATGTTCACATTATGGCGCGGATATTCAGCGTAAAGGTCGACACGTGTCACCCCCTCAACCGGCTGTGACGCATCCCACATCGCCTTGTTTGTATGGGAGAACCTGTGCCCGGGATGGGCGTAATAGTGAATAACCTTAGCCATAAAACCTCCCAATGTTCACGTCGGGGCCATAGCCCCGCCCATTGGTCTCATGGCCCAACCACAAAACCTGCCCGCTTCTTTTTTGATAAGCGGCACGGGCTTTTGGAGCAAGCAAATCAGGTGCGCAGACCACCCTGCGCACCCGCATAGATCTGTCAGGCGTCGATGATATTGTGCTCGGGCCCATAGGGGAATCCGGTGATGTTTTCCGCACCACTGTCCCCGACCACCAAAATGTCATGCTCGCGATAACCGCCTGCCCCTGGCGTGCCTTCGGGCACCCAGATCATCGGCTCAATCGACACGACCATGCCCGGCTCGAGCGCTGTGTCGATGTCCTCGCGCAGCTCAAGTCCTGCCTCGCGGCCATAGTAATGGCTGAGAACACCAAACGAATGCCCATAGCCAAACGAGCGGTATTGCAGCAGACCTTCGCTTTCAAAGAACCGGTTAATCTCCTGCGTGATCCCCGAGCAGGTCGCACCGGGTTTGATCAGGCTCAGACCCAACTCATGCGCCGCCACGTTGGCCTCCCAGAGGCGCAAAGATGCAGCATCGGGAGCACCGCAAAACAAAGTACGCTCCAGCGCCGTATAGTAGCCGGAGATCATCGGAAACGTGTTCAGGGACAGGATATCGCCCTTTTCAAGCGCACGCTTTGTCACCGGATTGTGGGCGCCGTCAGTGTTGAGACCGGATTGAAACCAAACCCAGGTGTCACGGTATTCCGCATCAGGATAGGCCCGGGCAATCTCGACCTCCATCGCGTCACGCCCCGCCATTGCTATTTCGATTTCGGTTGCACCCTCGCGGATCGCCGCATGAATGGCCGCACCACCAACGTCAGCCGTCCGCGCGCCACCTTTGATCAACGTGATTTCCTCTTCGGACTTCACCATGCGGGCTTGCATGGTGGCAGGCGCGATGTCCACCAACTCAGGCGCACCAAGGAGATCTAGTGCAAGATCCCTCTGCGCAAGCGTCAGATGGTCATTCTCAACGCCAATCCGGCGCGCATTGCCAACCAAAGACGCCACAGCCCGCCAATAGTTATTCCGCTGCCAATCCGTGTAAATTACATTGTTTTCCACCGATCGCCGCCACGGTTGACCCGCGTCAATGTTGGCGGAAACCGTCGTGCAGTCGTCCATCGTAACGACGCAGCCATAAGGCCGTCCAAAAGAGCAATACAGAAAGCCCGAGTAGTAGGCGATATTGTGCATCGACGTCAGCAGAACAGCAGGAATGTCCCGCGCTTGCATGATCGCACGCAGCGCCGCCAAACGGCGGGCGTATTCCGCCTTGCTGAACGGCAAAGGCGCTTTGTCGCCATTGGGGCGGTTAAAAAACTCTGGGCGGTTTGAAAGGTCAGTCATCTTAGTCACTCCTGTCCGGGTAGAACAGGTCACCCGGCCACAAAGTCCCGGCGTTCAGGACAAGGCGGCCTCGGCAAGCGAGGACCCTGCAGCCCGTGTGTCCACGACGCCATCGCGGACGGCCTGCATATCAGAACGGCTAAAACATCACTCGCAGTTGGTCAAGTCGGGCTCATACCGCGCAACCGCTCAGACCGGCGGCGCAGAATTTCGACCGTCGCCAACAACAGGATTGAAATGCCCACAAGGATCGTCGCCACCGCAAGAATGGTTGGGCTGATCTGCTCGCGCAGGCCAGTAAACATCTGCCACGGCAGCGTCTTTTGGCTGGCCGACCCGACAAACAACACCACAACCACTTCGTCAAACGAGGTAATGAAAGCAAACAGCCCGCCCGAGATCACACCCGGCAAAATCAGCGGCATTTGCACGCGGAAGAACGTCGTGACCGGATTGGCGCCCATATTGGCCGCGGCCCGCGTCAGCGAATGGTCAAAGCCCACAAGCGTAGCTGTGACCGTGATGATCACAAAGGGAATGCCCAACACAGCATGCGCCAACACCACTTTGACATAGCCGACAAAGGTCTTTGGCAAACCCAGTGTGCCTTCCAGCCAATTGCCGATGTCGCTGTAGAAAAAGAACATACCGGTGGCCGAAATGATCAGCGGCACGATCATCGGTGAAATCAGAATGGCCATGATCGCCCGACGTCCGGGCACATGGCTCTGGCTCAGGCCGATTGCGGCCAAGGTACCAAGGCTGACCGAAATCACCGTCGCAATCGGCGCAATGATCAGCGAGTTTTTGAAACTGCGCTGCCATTCATTGTTGGTGAAGAAGTCACGATAGTGCTTGAGCGAATAGCCTTCGGGATCAAACCGCAGCATTTCCGGCGTAAAGGTAAAGAAATCTTCGGCATTGAACGACAGCGGCATCACAACAAGGATAGGCGTGATCAGGAAGACAAAAATCGACCCGCAAATCACACGGAACGTATAGTGCCACAGCACTTGTCGCCCTGACAGATAGGGCAACAGCTTGGCGCGATACCGTCCTTCGTAAAGCCAGTAGGTTATCCAATGAAAGAACCAACCTGACAGGGCACCGATGATTGCCCCGGGCAAGCCTGCGAAAAAGAATCCAAGGGCTGCGACGCCGACAATAGCAATCCATTTTGCCATCTGCTCATTCTTGAGACCCAGAATGAAGACAGCCCCCATCGCCGCCACAATCACGGCGCCGATCAGTATCCCAAGGGACGCAGAGCCGTTGGCCGTGCCAACGAACAGCCCCAGCAGCGCGCCGAAGGCCGCCGTGGTTGGCAAAACAAAAGACAAAGGTTTGCGGGAAATTGGAGTGAGTGATGCCATCTGTCTTATCCCAACTTCACATTGTCGATGCCGACGATCTTGTCGTAGGCCCAATAGAGGATCAGCACGACCGCAAGCAGGATCGTCCCCAACGCAGCCGCCAGACCCCAGTTCAACGAACTAGAGATGTGATAGGCAATGCGGTTCGAAATAAAGACACCTTTGGTGCCGCCCACGATTTCCGGCGTGATGTAATAGCCGATCGAGAGAATGAAAACGAGGATCGAACCCGCGCCGATGCCCGGCACCGAAAGCGGGAAATACACCCGCCAGAATGCGGTCCAGTTGGTCGCACCCATCGATTTGGCCGCCCGCAAATACGTCGGCTGGATGGTGCGCATTACCGAATACATCGGAAGGATCATGAAGGGCAACAGGATGTGCGTCATCGCAATGATCGTGCCGGTCTGGTTGTTGATCAACACAAGCCGCGAGGCGTCAGAAACCATTCCCAGCCACACAAGCACGTCATTGATCACGCCTTGTTGTTGCAGCATCACTTTCCACGCCGACGTCCGCACCAGAAGCGACGTCCAGAACGGCAACAAAACCAAGATCATCAGCATGTTGGCAGAGCGCGCGGGCAGGTTCGCCAGCAGCCACGCCGCCGGATAGGCCAGTGCGATACAGGAACAGGTGATGATCATCGACATGATCAACGTGCGCTTAAACAGCGTGATCAGAATGCGTTTGTCCTCAGGCTGCGCTTGCGCCCCGTCTGGCGTGCGCTGCATGTCGATGGCGTTCAGGAAATAGCCGTTGGTGATCGCGACCGAATGCGTTTTGATCACTGACCACGTTTCATGCTCGCCCCACTTCTTGTCGATCTCAATCAACTGGTCTTTGAACGGCCCGTCAGTTGCTGGATCAAGCTTTTTAATCTGTCGCCCGGATTTGCGAAACAGCGACGACATGCCCGTTTTTTCATAGTTCATTCGCGTCCCAAGACGCGTGTGCCTTTTGGCGTCGATGGCAATGACCATGTCCGCCACGAAGGCTGCATAAAGCGGCTCGTCCGGCAACTCTCCGGTCGACGCATCCCAGGCCTGCAGTTCGACAACCGTCAATGGGAGCGTTTGCTCAACCATGCCGTTTTCAACAGACCGAAACAGCATCGAGCCAATCGGAATAATAAAAGAGACGAGGACGAAAATCAGAAGCGGCGCAATCAGCGCCATCGCACGCATTTTTTGAACCCGCAAGGACCGCGCCAGGCTGCGTTTCAACGGTGTGCCATCTGCGGCCAACACCGGACCCGCCTTTGCCGTATCCGGCTGCGTTGCGTCGCTCATATTCCTGATCCCGTCGGTTGTTTGCTCGGTGGTTTTTCCACCGTTTTGGGGTCTGAGGGGGCGAGGCCCGCCCCCTCAGGAAGTCATAGACAGGCGATTATTTCGCCAACCACGCCTGGAATTTGGCGTCGATGTCGTCACGGTAGTCAGCCCAGAACTCGTAGTTGTAGAGGAACGTGTTCTTTGCGTTTTCCGGATCGGTTGGCATGTGTGGTGCCATTTCGATGCCCATGTCGGCGTGCTTGCCAACCAGCGGAGCAGACGACTTACGTGCAGGACCGTACGAGATGTACTTGGCCTGATCCGCCAGACGCTGGGTGTCTGTTGCAAACATGATGTAGTCCAGAGCCTGTGCTTTACGCTCATCGGACAGACCGGCAGGAATAATCCAACCATCAAGGTCAAACACCTGCGCGTCCCAAAGCATGGCAACTGGCTGTTTCTGCTCTTCGATGACCGAGAACAGACGACCGTTGTAGGTCGAGCCCATCACAACTTCACCATCAGCCAGCAGCTGAGGTGTGTCAGCACCAGCAGACCACCAGATCACGTCGTCTTTGATGGTGTCGAGTTTCGCCAGCGCTTTGTCCTGACCTTCTGGGGTCGCCAGAACGTCATAAACGTCGCTTTTTGCAACGCCGTCACACAGCAAAGCCCATTCCATGTTGTTGATTGGACGCTTTTCCAGCGAACGCTTGCCAGGATAGGCGTCGGTGTCAAAAACGGCACAGATTTCGGTCGGCGCAGTGTCACCCACCAGATCGGTGCGATAGCCAAACGCGGTCGAGTAAACGATCTGCGGAATGAAGCAATCAGAGACCAGCAGGTCACCGAAGTCTTCGGACGCAGGCGTGCCATCAGGTGCGGCCGCCAGCATTGTGTCGGCGTCGATTTCCATCGCCAGGCCTTCGTCACACAGACGGATCGCGTCCGCTGCAACAACGTCCACAACGTCCCATGTTACGTTGCCGGCTTCGTCCATCGCGCGCAGCTTGGCCACGGCTTCAGCGGAGCTGTCATCGTTGATGATGCTAACGCCGGTTTTTGCCGTATAGGGCTCGTGATACGCACGCAGCTGCGATTTGGAATATGCACCGCCCCAAGACACGATGGTCATTTCCTGGGCCATAGCGGCAGGGGCCACCAGTGCTGTTGTGACGACAAGAGCTGTCAGTTTGGTTTTCATTTCATACACTCCTTATTGAACTCTTTGATTGATTGATTGGTTTTTCCGGATCTTGCGCCCGGGTTTTCAAGTGCCAACGCCTTATGCGTCCAGCGCACGGCAATCCTGCGGCAACCAGCCGATTTCGATGTCTTGCCCAGCCTGAAGCTTGATGGCATCCGGCGCGTTTCGCGTTTTGACGACGAAGTCATCATTGCCGGCAACCGACAGGCGGAAACGGAAAATGTCGCCCATATAGATGAACTCAATCACCTTGGCCTTCAGCGTATGCGCTTTAGGGTTCAGGCGATCTTTGTTGAACTCAACACGCTCGGGGCGGATCGACACTTTGGTCCGTTCTCCCACCTTGGAAACGTTGATCGGCTTGGCGTCTATTTCATCGCCATTGTCCAGTTTAATCACACAGGTATCGCCGCTGATTGACGTCACCACGCCTTCGAGCGTGTTGTTTTCGCCAATGAACTGCGCAACGAAACTGTTTTCCGGCTCTTCATAAAGCTGATCAGGCGGTGCCAGCTGCTGAATGCGGCCATCGTCAAACACCGCCACGCGGTCCGACATGGTCAAAGCTTCGGTTTGATCGTGTGTCACATAAACTGTGGTGATGCCCAACTCATGCGCGAGACGCGTGATCTCAAACTGCATGTGTTCGCGCAGCTGTTTGTCCAGCGCGCCAAGCGGTTCGTCCATCAGAACCAGTTCGGGTTCAAACACCAACGCGCGCGCCAACGCGATCCGTTGCTGTTGCCCGCCCGAAAGCTGTGCCGGTCTACGCCCGCCAAATTCGCCCATCTGCACCATGTCCAGAGCGCGTTTAACTTTGGCTTCACGCTCAGACTTGCCCAGCTTGCGAACTTCCAATGGAAACGAAAGATTCTCTGCCACCGTCATGTGCGGGAACAAAGCATAGTTCTGAAAAACCATGCCAATTCCGCGCTTGTGTGGTGGGATGTTGTTGATGGACGTGCCACCCAACAGGATCTCTCCGTGAGTGGCAGTCTCAAAGCCGGCCAACATCATAAGGCAGGTGGTTTTGCCAGACCCCGACGGGCCCAACATTGTCAGAAACTCACCCCTCGGCAGGGAAAGGTTCAGGTCCTTCACAACGAGAATTTCGCCGTCGTATGATTTTTGCACACGTTTGAATTCGACAAACGCATCGTGGTTTCCCGTTTCGGCCACGGTATCTCCCTGTCTTCCCATATCGCAGCGAGTTGATCTCGCTGTCGCAGTTGACTGCCCCATTAGAAGGGACTGCAAACGACTTTAGCAAGGCCGAAAGCGACCAATGGGTAACAGAAACGCCATGTGGCCGTATATTGCTTTAGCCCCCAACCAGCTTCTGCATGTGCCACGCAAGGCTTTGATTACTGGACAAAACGGGTTTTCCCAACCTGTCCTGAACAGTTTTCAACGCCTCAAAAGTACGCAGGTTTGTGCAACTAATGAACACACCTTCAACACCAGAATCGCTACCCAAGCGGGTGGCGGCCTCCACAACAGATTCGTTTGAGATGCGCACAACCTTGGATTCTTCCGCCACGCCAAAACTGCCAAAGACCGGCATTTCGACTCCTTCGCCGGCAAAAGCGGCGCGCAATGGGGCGCTGACTTCCTCAATGTAAGGCGACAAAAGCGCCACTCTCGAAATGCCAAAATTCTGGGCGCAGGCCACTGCGGCCCGCAATGGATTCGTGACTGCAGCCGTGTCGCAACCCTGCCGAACCAACTCCTCGACTTTTTGCGACCCAATCACCGAGCTCGCGGAGGTGCATCCATACCCCACCACGCCAAACTGTCGCGCCTTCGGCAAGAGATCCGCCGCCACGCGCAGATCTGCGGCCATCGCCGACAAGTTTTCTGTTGTCACTTCCGCCGCACTCCGGATGCGCGATGCAAAAAGCGGGCTCTTGTGACCAGAAAAGTACCTCTGAAACTCCGGTTCGATTGTTTCGTCCGTTTGCAAGACGATCAATCCCATCGGCGGCGCGGAGGGATCATCATCTTCGAGCGTGTAAGGCAAATGACTCATAACTCTGGCAACTCCCGTTTGGCCCGCGGCGAAAGATACCGCGCGCCGGTGTTGGTGATCACAATGTCTTCTTCATGCACCAGGATCTTGTTGCCAACGGCAATGCCTGGTTCAAGCGTAAGCACCATACCGACCTCCAATACCGTGTGATCCGACGGGATCAAGGACGGCCACTCCGTCAATGACATACCAAGTCCATGCCCCAATCGCCCGGCGTCCGTGCCTCCACCGACCGCGACCACGTCGTTCATGGCGTGAAACACCTCCGCCGCCGTCACGCCGGGCTTGGCCATCGCAAACGCGGCATCCGAAGCATCAATCAATCGGGCATGTGCGTCTTTCACGGAAGGTGTTGCCGGTCCGATCGACCAATTGCGATCAAAGTCTGAAAAATACCCATCCCAGACCACGCCCGTGTCCAGCATCAACACATCGCCCGCTTGCAGTGGCGCATCTGTGGCCGGTGAAATGACATCGCCGTAGCCGCCCTGTTCTGCCCCGCCCGCAAGATAGGACACCCAATCGGCACCTTCCTCCAGACACAACATTTGAAACCGTCGGTAAACTTCTTCTAGCGGCACACCTGCCTGCGCAATCTCGGACACGCGGCCAAATGCCCGCCCGGCAATCGCGCAAGCGGTCTCGATCTTGCCAATCTCCGCATCAGATTTCACCATCCGCAAAGCACGCAAAACACCGCTGTCCCCGACAATGTCGCGCCCACCAATGTCGGATTGCATACGACGCAGATCCGCCAAGGGCATGCGCAAATGGGTTTCATGTCCGTCCGGCAAGCCAATTTGACCGCCCTCCGGCACCACTTCGCGCAAAGCTTCCGCAAGCAAACTCACTCCATCATCGCGCAAATCCGGCGCGGACCATGTTCTAATGTCGTCAATCCAAGTCTGCCCCATCAACGCCGCACCGATCGAGGGGATCACGGCAATCGGTTTACCGCTCGCGGGCACAATCAGGAACCAAGGGCGCGTCGGGCTCTCCCAAAACCGCGTGAGATAGCCGGTGAAATACCGCACCTCTGGCTCGCTGGTCACCAACAAAGCCGCAAGCCCGGCCTTGGCCATTTTGGCCTGTGCCTTTGCACAGCGGGCTTCGAATTCTGCTACTGGAAACCCCCGCCCGTTCAATCTGGCACCTCCGAGAGGAAACACAACACGCGGCTGGTGTCATCCAGCCCGATCAACGCCCGTGCGTCGGGGTCCAGAACCGCTGCCAAGCCAGCCCCGCCAGAAGCCGTAGTTTCAAGCTCCAATGCCGCCATTGCAGGCAGGTAGCCCGCCACCACGTCGTCGTCCAACGTAAGAAACCCATCTGCATCCCGCGCCAAGCCGTTCAACGCAATCAGCGACGGCTCCTTGCAATCCAGTCGTCCCATAATGCTGTCCGGCCCGTCTGCGATCACCGGCGCACCCGCTTCGATGCTGGCTTGCAATGCCGGCGCCGCCGAGGGCTCCACCACAACGATCTTTGGGCCTTCGCCCCAGACCTTGCGCACATAAGCGGCCACCGCTCCGGCCAAACCGCCAACACCAGCTTGGAGCATCACATGCGTCGGCACCTCAGGACATTGCCGCACGGCCTCTGCCGCCATCTGCAAATAGCCTTCCATCAGGATATGCGGCAACTCGGCATAGCCCTCCCATGAACTGTCCGACAAAAGGATCCAGCCGTTGTCCTGCGCCGCCTTTTGTGCTGCCACCATTGACGCCGCATAATCCGCACCCTCGCGCACCACGCGCGCGCCGCGATCCGCCAACCGAACCGCAAAACTTTCCGGCACTGTTTCAGCAATATACACCACGGATTGTGCACCAAACACCCGCGCTCCGGCCGCGACGCTCATGCCGTGGTTGCCCGCACTGGCCGTCACATACGTGCGCCCAACAAGGCTTTGCGCCCCGGGATTACCTTCACTCGCGTCCCATGCCTGCCGCGCAATCACATAAGCTGCGCCCAACGCCTTAAACGATCCAAGCCCCATGCGGGTGCGCTCATCTTTGACCCAAAACGCGCCCACAGGGGCCGCTGCGCTTGCGTCAACCAAAGGCGTTTCCGACGCAACGGGGCAGAGCCCCAACAACGCGGCAACCCTCTCTGCATCGTCGGACGGGTAAGGGAACCCCGCGCAAATTTTGCCTTGTCCCTTAAACGGATTTTCCGACAGTTTCATGATACGCATCGCTCCCAAGTTTTCGTTCAGCGCAGCCTAGCTTTGGCCACGGACCTTGCCCATCACTATTTTTTGCACATCCCTTGCGATTGCTTCCAATCGCGCAAAAAAAGGCGCTGTAATCCCTCGATCACAACGCCCCTTTTTTGACGCAAAAGATTGGCTTACTCGGACCACTCCCAAACCGGAATGAACCCCTTTAAGGCATCCTCGACTTTGGCGGCATCTGCCTCAATCTTGGGCGCTATCTGCGCCACGAGCCCGCGCTTTTTGTCGTCCACCACGGCTGACACGCGCTGCTCCGATCCGGCCTTGGCCAAGGCCGCGTCAAACACCCGCGTGATTGCCCGTTTGCGCAGCTCCGGCTTGAACACTTTGCCCACCAGCGTCAGCGGCATCTCGTCCACGATCTCAAGATGCTTCGGAGTCGCCGCCCGTTCCGAGATGTGTTGCTTGGCAAAAGCCAGCAACGCTTCCGAAGACAAGTTCGCGCCCTCAACCAACTCGACATAAGCACATGGCAGCTCGCCCGCGCTTTCGTCCGGCTGGCCGACAGCAGCCACAAATGACACGTCGTGGTGCGCCATCAATGCCTCTTCGATCACGGCCGGATCGATGTTGTGACCGCCACGAATGATCAGATCCTTCGCACGTCCCGTGATCCAGATATAGCCATCTGCATCCTTGCGTCCCAGATCGCCGGTCCGCAGGTATTTCTCCGCCGCATAGAGCCCGACATTTTTGTCAGCTTCGATATAAGTGGCCCCAACATTCACGCCCGGCGAATACACGCAGATCTCACCGATCTCATCGACACCACGTTCGGTTACGGTCCCGTCAGCCTTCACGTCCAGAACCTTCACGTCCGCAAACGGCACCGGAACCCCGACCGAGCCAACCTTGTCCGCGACACCAGGCGGTGTGATCGACGCCATACAGGTGTTCTCGGTCATACCGTAGCCTTCCATGACCGACAGGCCCGTCGCTTCGTTGAACTGGCGAAACAGGTCCATAGGCATCGGCGCGGAACCGGATGTTGCCAACCGCAACGAAGACACATCCGCGTCCACAGGCCGCTGCATCAACGCCGCTGCAGCCGTCGGCACGATGATAGCTGCTGTCGCTTTATAGCGCGCGACCAGCTTCCAATAGTTGTCAAATACACCCTCGCCGCGGAACCCCTGCGGCGTCGGCAAAATCAGATGCGCGCCGCCTTGCAAAGATTGGCCCAAAATCACGTGCCCCGCCATCACATGAAACAGAGGCAACGGGCACATGATAACGTCGTCCGTCGAGATCATGCCGTCGCTGAACATCCAGCCCTGATAGATGATTGCTGACACTTTATGCTGCGCCACTTTCGGCGTGCCTGTGGTGCCACCGGTATGAAAATAGGCGGCGTACCGGTCCTCTTTGACGTCTTCAAAATCAAGGGTGTCGGACGCTTGCCGTGCCAACTCTTTGCCAAAGCGCAGAACCCGCGCTTTGTGCCGGTTCGGGTTTTTGGGACGGATCAGACCCACAATGCCACGCTTCACTGGGCTCAGATAACTTGCAAGATCGATCTCCAGAATTGTCTGCACGCTCGGGGCATGTGCCACGGCCTCAGCGCATTTCTGTGCGATGTTAGTCTTGGGCATGCTGCGCAGAGTGATCACCACCTTGGCGTCGGTTTCGCGCAAAATGCCGCTGATTTGCTCGGCTTCCAACAGCGGGTTGATCGGGTTCACGATGCCAGCCGACATGGCCCCAAGCATCGCCACAACGGTCTCCGCACAGTTTGGCAAAACGAGCGCAACCACATCCGTTGGACCTACGCCCAGACCTCGTAGCATGTTGGCGCATTGCGTCACCTGTGCCCGCAAATCGCCATAGCTCAAGGTTCGCCCCGCATCACTGGGATCCGACGTCAGCTGAAACGTGATCGCAGGCTGATCCGGATGCTTTTCGCCCATGCTGGCAACCATCTCATGGATGCTGTGATAAGGCTGTGTCTCTTCCCATGTTGCGGTCCGAGCAAGCGCTTGCTTTGCGGCATAGGCGTCTTGCAACTGGCGAAGCAGCGCTTCGTCCGTTTGTGGTTGTGTCATTATTCCTCCCTTGCCCCTTCGGGCTCTTGCCGCAAGGTTGATCCAATTTTTCGTCGTTTGGCGACAAGTTTTTGCGCATGACGTGGCTGGAACCTGTTGCTGACCACCCCACGCCCCTCGCCTTCAAGCCATAAAAAACAGACCTCAAGGCATCGCCGGACCCACTGCAAACTTATCTTGACAACGCTAAGATTTCCGACCGATCTTATCGTTGATTAGATTGTTCTGCGGAGGGCGGGTTTTGAAAGACTACGATGCAATAGTTATTGGTGCGGGCAATGCGGGGCTATCAGCGGCGGCCACACTGCAACGGGGCGGCATGCGGACGCTCTTGCTGGAACGCCACAACATTCCGGGGGGCTGCGCCACATCTTTTGTGCGCGGCGACTACGAGTTTGAGGTCGCGCTTCATCAACTCTCAGGCCTCGGCACCGAAGACCAACCCGCGATCCTGCGCCATGTGTTTGACAGCATGGGCATCAGCGACAAGGTCGACTACGTCGAGGAACACCACCTTTATCGCTACGCCGTACCCGGCGTCATCGACATCACTTTGCCCGCCAGCGTCAAAGGCATCATCGCAGTTCTGAGCGAGGCTTTTCCGGCCGAAGCCGACAAGCTGAAACCTTTCTTGGACCTTTGCGAGGTGCTGACGCTTGAGGCCTATTTGGCCTACCCGCGGGCCAAGGCAACGGGGGATCCCGAGGTCATCAAAAAGAACTGCCGCAATTTTGTGAAATACGGCCTGCGCAACGCCAAAGACGTGCTGGACGAATTCTTTGATGATCCCGTGCTCAAAGCCGTCCTCGGCGGCTATTGGGGCTATATGGGCCTGCCGCTCAAAGAGTTGCCGTTCTCCGATCTCGGCGTGATGCTCTACGCCTATGCCGCAATGAAACCATGGCACGTCGTGGGTGGCTCACAGGCGCTGTCAAATGCGCTTTTGGACAGCTTTCTTGAGGCCGGCGGCGACGTTCGTTTCAACTGTGGCGCCGAACAGATCACCACCGACAACGGTGCTGTTGCCGCGGTGCGCACCGAACACGGTGAGATCTTCACCACCAATCAGGTGGTCTCAAACGCCAGTTCGATACTGACCTACAATCAGCTTCTTGACCGCCCGGAACTTGCTGGCGACGTGCGCGAAGACTTTAAGTCCCGCCGCATGGGCGTGTCGGGCTTTGTGCTCTACCTCGGGCTGGATTGCACGCCCAAAGACCTCGGCATTGAGGTCGCGACCAACTTTGTCGCCAACACCATCGACGACGAGGCGCAGCACGCCGAAGCCCTTACGCTGGATGGCGCGCCCAAAGGCTGTCTCTTCACATGCTACACCGTGGGCGACGAAACCCTCGCGCCAAAAGGCAAATCCGTGGTGGCGCTGATGTGCCTGCAATACGGCTCAGCATGGGACAATGTGAAACCCGAGGACTACGCCGCAACCAAATTCGCATACGCCGAAAAGCTGATTGATTTGGCCGAGACCGTCATTCCGTCGGTGCGCGACCACATCGAGGAAATCGAGGTCGCAACCCCGATGACCATGATGCGCTATCTCAACACACCCGGAGGCGCGATCTATGGCTTTAGCCAAGGCATCGCCGAACACGGCACCGTGCGCGATCGCGTGCGGCCGGTGCACGGACTGCATCTCGCCGGATCGTGGTCCGGTATGGGCGGCTTCCAACCCACCTATCAGGCCGGCGCCTCTGTTGGCGGATCCATCCTGTGCAAACAAAACAAAAAGGCGGGTTAATCCCATGACACTCAAAGACATCCGTTCCGTCATCGACGGCTTTGACGCAACCCGCGCCCAGATGGAAAACCTCGCCGAAACCGGTCAGGACTTTGCCAACGAAGGTGCACGTGTCCAAACTCGCGTCGCGTCTCTGCACCCCAAGCGCCTCGCGCTGACCGTGTCAGACCTGGTCGAGGAAACCGCGACCACCCGCACGCTGCGCCTCACGGGTGACGCTGGCACCCTTCCCCCGTTTCTAGCCGGACAATATGTAAACCTGTTCGTCACCGTGGACGGCGTCGAAACCGCACGCCCCTTCGCGATTTCTTCCGCCCCGCAAGAGCGCGGCCATTATGACCTGACGGTGCGCAAAATAGCTGGCGGCTTTGTCAGCCCTTGGCTCGTCGAGGGTCTGCAAGTTGGCGCCAAGGTCAGCTCATCTGGCCCGATGGGGTCTTTTTATGTGAACCCGATCCATCATGGAGACGATCTGGTGTTTCTTGCGGGCGGGTCCGGCGTGGCCCCCGCGATCAGCATGATCCGCGACATCGCCGCGCGGCGCTTGCCAGTGAAATTTCATCTAATTTACGGCTCCCGCCAAACAGATGACGTCATTTTTCAGCGCGAGCTTTCTGAATTGGACGCCGCCTGCGATTTCCTGACGCTAACGCAGGTCATCTCCGAGCCCAACGACGCCTTCCAAGGCCGCACCGGTTTCATCGACGCAGCCCTAATCAGCGAAGTCTGCGGCGAGATGGCAAACAAAACCGTCTATCTCTGCGGTCCTCCTGCGATGAACGCTGCCTGCGCAAAGGAGCTCAAAGACGTCGGCGTGACCAACAAGCGCCTGCACATCGAGGCCAATGGCCCACCCGTCGACCCGACCGCCCGCGGAGGGTGGCCGTCAGGCGTCGCGGCGCATCAAAACGTCACTGTGACAGTCAATGGCAAAGGCAGCTTTGAAACCACCGCTGGCGAACCGCTTCTCAACGCGCTCGAAAAGGCGGGCTATCAGGTGGAAAACGCCTGTCGCTCCGGCGAATGCAGCCTGTGCCGCATCAAAATACTCTCCGGAGACGTATTCAACCCGTCAGAAGCCAAATTGCGCCAATCCGACCGCCGTTTTGGCTGGGTTCATTCATGCGTGGCATATGCAACGTCGGATGTCGAAATCCTGCTCTGATCGGTTACCTTTTTCCGCCACCTGAGGTCTCATTGGGTGGCGGTAATCCTCAAGGGCGCTGCTGCGCCCGCATAAAGGTTCGCAAGATCTCTTCGACGCCCCCATTTGGCGGCACGATCAATCCCTCTCCCACCAGCGATGCCAAACCATGCACCATGCCCCAGGCGCCTTGCGACAGGGCCTTTGCACGGGTTGGTTCTGCCACCAAACGGTCAAATTCGGCATTTAGTATTGCATAGGGCTTGGTGGCCTCGGCCATCAGGTCTTGCCAGTACACATCGGCATCTCCACCTTCTGATCCCGGCGTCATCGTCGACAGCATCAGCCGATAAAGGTTCGGATTATCCAAAGCGAATTGAACATAGGCTGCACCGAACGCAAGTATCTGCTCGCGCGCGGGCTCGCCATCTTTCCGCCGGGCCTCCATCGCGCGCGACAACTGCCGAAATCCTTCGACGCTGATTGCCAATAGCAACGACCTTTTGTCTGGAAAATGCGCATAAGGCGCTGTCCGGCTGACCCCGACCCGTTCAGCCACCGCACGCAGCGACAGCTGTTCAGCACCGTGGTCCTGCAAAAAGGCGACCCCCGCCGACACCAAGGCCGAAGACAGGTTTCCGTGATGATAGGTGTTGGTTTTTTGCGCCATGCTGCCCGTATTGTACTGCCGTCGCCCGGTGTTCGGACCGCCCCCCAAATCAATACGCAATTTTGCTAAAACCGCCAGACCCTTCGCCTCATTTTGGCGCAGACGCCAGCGGTTCTAGAAAACCGTGACCGAGCGGGGTTGCTCTAGAACGCGCGGCAAAAAGCGGCGGGTCAGTCCCCGCACACTGCTTTGCGATAGGCCGCAATAGTGGCTTCCAGCTCGGACAAATAATCAGACAACTCGTTTTTCGAAATATTCCGCGCCTCGGGAACCGTAGGACGCCGGATCAACTCATCTACGGCTTCTTGCGAAAAGATATCTTTGTAAATCGCCGGCACTTTTGCCGCCACGGAATCGATTTGCCCATAGTAATAATCCCGCAGCATGGAATCGACGTTGAGCGGCTCGATGTCCCTCTCGCGAAGCATTGTTTCAAATTCCAGCGGACGCAACGCGTGCTTGGTTTTTTGCGGCATCTGAAGCGCCAACAACGTCCCAAAATCCAGCGACTTATTGACGGACTTACCGCTGGATTGCGGCGCGTAGGCCATTCCGGCAAATCGGTCAAAGAACGTGCTCACCAGATCCCTGTTATATACGATGAAGGCAATATTGGCGTTGTCGAAACCATTGCGCAAAGCTGTCAAAGCAACCGCCCGTTTTTTGTGATTGTTGGCACTCAAATACGGATCAGGCGTACAAAACATTGTGACCTTTCTACGCATCCGCTGGTTCAGTGCAGAAAACCCCATTTCGTAGATGCTGCGCACCACGTAAACGATTGTGACTTCGCGAAATTTCGGCAGGCAGGTCGGCAGCATTTCGGCTGCGCGCAGATTGCTGCCGCCCAGATACTCATCGCTCAGGATCACACGATCATGGGGCGATTGTGACGCGATCTCTGCCACTTCTCCGAACATCCTGGCCCGTGCTTCACTGTCGCCACCATTTTCACGGATCGTCCGGATCAGGACATCATGTGAGTGCCACCGTTTGGACAATCCGACTTCTGGATAGCAATATGTGGCCTCTCCGGTTTGCTGGGTTTCAAACAAGGCCCTTTGAATGGCGCTTGAGCCGGTTTTAGGGGGGCCAACATGAAGAATAAGATGTTTATCAATCATTTCTATATCGCCTTTCGGGCGCACAAATTGTTTTACCAGAATAAAAGTCCCCCTTTGCTGTACAAGCGAACTTTGGCTGTCATCAAGCGGCTATTTTGCCACTGCATCCGGACGCAAAATCAAAAGCCACGCCGCCAAGCCAGCACCGCCCGCATTCTGCGACGACCAATCTGACACGCGCGCCGGAATTATCGCCGCCCCAGACCTTACCGCACAAAACCTACGCGAATTACGATCGCAAAGTCGCCGACGTCTGCTCCGCACAACGCATACTCCTTTCACCTGAGGCCTACCGCCCGCGCCGCTTGACATTGCCACCATGCTGCCTGTGGTGTTTTGCCTTCGCCCCGCGACCGGGTCGCGACACAATTCAATACGCGATTTTATTCAAACCGCCAGACCTTCGCCCAATTTTAAAGCGACGTCCGGCGGTTCAGGAAATCTGTGCAGACGTGCAGTCGCGGAATGTCTGCACTTCGGGGGCGGCGCCTTCGAGGTCAATGGCTTCTCCGTCCGATTGCGTGCCTGCGAGCGCCATGGCGTTGAATTGCAGCCCGTCCAGCACGTTGGAAAAGCCGCTGTCCGCGACGTTGAGGGTTTGGCCATTGTCGCTGAGCGCGTGTTTGTCGGTGGAGATGGTGAGTTCACGCGGGCCGACAAAGCGGATGGCGAACCACGGATCGTCGGGCCAAGCTGCGCCCTTGCGGGTGATGGCGAGGGTGTAGAGCGGTTTGGTAGGGTCGTAGGTCAGGCGGATATGCGCGGTGTCGGTCTCATGCGTGAGGGTGCAGATGGGGGTGGTGGTGGCCTCCCAAGCGGTGGCGGAGGAGGCGAGCGCGGCGAGGAGGAGGGCGATGAGGGTGCGCATGGGGGGAGGGTAAAGGATTGGGTTTGTCTGCGTCGAGTGGGCGGTGGTCACAATTGCATGATGCCTTGCATCATGCCGCGACCGACCTCCCCCACGGGAGGGCGCGTTCGCTTCCTCCCGAGGTCGTGCGCGGTGGGGCCAGCGATAGTCTACCATGCCGATTTTGCAATTGAGCGTAGGAGTGGTGCCGAGGTTGCCGCTATGGCGCGGCTTTGTTTAGTCAAAGTCATATTCATTTTTCGAACCGTGGAGTCGTCCAGAAGGATAACATCTGGTATTCGGGACTTGGCCACAAAACCTACAGCAATTCTCGGTGTCATTGTCGTCCAAAGCTCCACCCCAGACGACCCAAGCTGTTCCCAAGGATAATCTTCAAATCTTGCAACAGGATTACTCGCAACAACAAAATTTTTGGTGAGGCGAGTTGGTGAGGCGATGACGATTTTCATGGACGCCAAACGACCAAGAATAGGCTCGGCTTGCTTGCTCAAGTTTTCTACACGAGCATTTCGGAGCGCCTTATTCTGAAATTGGTCACTGCGAACTAGCTGCCTTTCTTCTTCGGTTAGCGGTCGGAACTTGTCCTCCAGGTCGACGAGTGTCTTTTCATCGAAAGCTTCTTTTGCGACTTTCTCGACAATTGGATCAAGGAATTCGGGTGTTCGTTTTCGGTGGTTGAAGAAGAACTGAACGAAGCGGTCGCGCGATTGATTACCCCCGAAATCGAGCCTACCAGTTTTTGTTGCACTTTCAAAAAGCCTGACCCATTCAGGAATGTAGTTGTCTAGTTCTTCCGCGAAGAAGGTTTCTAATGAAGCGTTTTTGTTACCGTCCGGCTCTTCAAAAGAATTATAATGAATGCGGCGGAAAACACTTTCCTTGTTCCTTTGCTGGATCCCTTTATCAAGTTTATCCCGATCAACATAGTGTAGGGAGGCACCCTTGAAGCAGAAATAGCTTAGTATCGCTTGCGGAACGTAGTGGTGCTTCTTGGGGGGCTTGGAGGTATTGGCCAACTACCGCCCCCGCCGCTTCACATTCCCACCACGCTGCCCAGCACGCCCAGCCATGGAGCGGCCTTTGGATTTGGTGGCTTGCTCCTCGGCGGCTTTAACAGCGTATTGCCGCGCCATCGGGTCATCAGACACCGCCAGATCGACAGCTT
Organism: Shimia sp. SK013; assembly: GCF_001292625.1. GTDB lineage: Bacteria > Pseudomonadota > Alphaproteobacteria > Rhodobacterales > Rhodobacteraceae > Shimia. The sequence goes on along the minus strand of NZ_LAJH01000012.1, from coordinate 133,574 downwards.
CCAGCCGTTTGACCTCGTCACGCAAACGGGCGGCTTCTTCGAATTCCAAATTCTCCGCAGCTTTGCGCATGTCGTCGCGCAACCCATCCAACACGGTTTCGAGATTGCCACCATGGAGCGGATTTTCGATTTTGGCGGTGACACGGGACTGGTCTGTATCGCCCTTGTACAATCCGGCCAAAACGTCCTCGACGTTTTTCTTGACCGTCGCCGGCGTGATGCCATGTTTCTCGTTATAGGCCTTTTGCTTGCTGCGCCGCCGGTCGGTTTCGCCCAAGGCGCGCTCCATCGACCCGGTTATTCGGTCCGCATACATAATCACCCGGCCCTCGGCATTCCGCGCGGCACGACCAATGGTCTGCACCAGCGACGTCTCAGACCGCAAAAAGCCCTCTTTGTCTGCATCCAGAATGGCCACAAGACCACACTCAGGAATATCAAGCCCCTCACGCAACAGGTTGATACCGATCAACACATCAAACGCACCAAGCCGCAGATCACGCAGGATTTCGATGCGCTCAAGCGTGTCGATGTCGCTGTGCATATAGCGCACCTTGATGCCCTGTTCGTGCAGGTATTCCGTCAGGTCTTCCGCCATGCGCTTGGTCAACGTGGTCACCAGCGTTCGAAACCCATCCGCCGACACCTTGCGAATTTCATCAAGCAGGTCATCCACTTGCATCTCGACAGGACGGATTTCCACTTCTGGATCCAAAAGTCCCGTGGGGCGGATCACCTGTTCGGCAAACACGCCTCCGGCCTGCTCCATTTCCCATGCCGACGGAGTAGCGGATACAAAGACCGATTGCGGGCGCATCGCGTCCCACTCTTCGAACTTGAGAGGCCGGTTGTCCATGCAAGACGGCAACCGGAAACCATGTTCCGCCAGTGTGAATTTGCGCCGATAGTCGCCTCGGTACATGCCGCCGATCTGTGGCACAGACACGTGGCTTTCATCCGCAAAAACAATGGCGTTATCAGGTATGAATTCAAACAACGTGGGGGGCGGCTCTCCAGGTGCGCGCCCCGTAAGGTATCGCGAATAGTTCTCGATCCCGTTGCAGAACCCCTGCGCCTCCATCATCTCCAGATCAAAGGTGGTGCGCTGCTCCAACCGCTGCGCTTCCAACAGCTTTCCTTCATCAACCAGCTGATCAAGCCGCAGACGCAGCTCCTTTTTGATCTGGATAATGGCCTGTTGCAGTGTCGGCTTAGGGGTCACGTAATGGCTGTTCGCGTAAACCCGGATTTGCTCAAACGTATTGGTTCTCTCCCCTGTCAGCGGATCAAACTCGGTGATCGCTTCCAGTTCCTCGCCAAAAAATGACAACTTCCACGCGCGATCCTCAAGGTGGGCCGGAAAGATTTCAAGGCTGTCGCCCCGCACGCGGAAAGAGCCGCGCTGAAAAGCCTGATCATTACGCCGGTACTGCAACGCCACCAAATCCGCGATCACCGCACGTTGATCATACTCTCCACCGGCCTTCAAATCGAGCGTCATGGCGGAATAGGTTTCCACCGATCCGATACCATAAATGCAGCTGACCGAGGCCACGATGATCACATCGTCCCGCTCCAAAAGCGACCGCGTCGCAGAATGGCGCATCCGGTCGATCTGCTCGTTAATCTGGCTTTCTTTTTCAATGTATGTGTCGGACCGCGCGACATAGGCCTCAGGCTGGTAGTAATCATAGAAGCTGACAAAGTACTCGACGGAGTTTTCGGGAAAAAACCCTTTCATTTCGCCAAACAGCTGCGCTGCGAGGGTTTTGTTCGGGGCCAGGATAATCGCCGGACGCTGGGTCTGCTCGATGATTTTGGCCATGGTAAAAGTCTTACCGGTCCCCGTTGCCCCCAATAGCACCTGATTGCGTTCGCCCTCGTTCAGACCTGTGGCCAACTCGGCGATGGCAGTCGGCTGGTCACCTGCGGGTTCAAACTCAGTGTGCAGCACAATGCGACGGCCCCCCTCAAGCTTGGGACGGGTTTTCGGGTCTGCCGGAGCGGCACTTAAAAGCGGGGCCTCAACGGATCGGGACATAAACAGATTCCTTTTGGTTACCTTGCAGTTTGGTCTCTTTTTGTTCTTTCGCAAGAGAGAACTGACATGTCGCAAAGCTGCGCATCGGTTTGGCGCCTCAAGGCGGCGGCGTATTACAAATTGATCGCCCTCGCGCACGCAGAAAGTTTGCGCGCGATAAGAAACCGGTTGTCGCGAATTTCGAGAATAATGCGCGACATTCGCGCCACCATCAAAGACAGAATGGTAGAATTTTACGAACCAGATGGTAATTTCAGGAAATAATTCTCTGGTTTTGTGAAATATTCGACATGTTGCACTTGCCAAATATCCACATCGAGCCGTAAGCTTCCCTTAGCAAGCAGCCGCCAAATTTTGCTTTGGATGCCACATTACACCCCTCGCTCCCCGTGGTTGGTCCGGCGCAAAGGGCTGCTTGCAAGCTTTCTCCAATTTTCCAAACGATACTCCTGTGTGTTCGCACCGGTTGCGGCAACTCGGCTCTTGCCGGATCGCATGGAATCCGAGATAAAGCGCAGTAACCAAGGAGTTTTCGATGATTGCGCGCATCTACCAACCCGCCCGTACAGCAATGTCTTCGGGGGCCGCCAATACCAAGGATTGGATCCTTGAATACGGCCCCTCTGAATCGCGTGAAATTGATCCCTTGATGGGTTGGACCGGATCCGGCGACACCCAAAGCCAGGTGCGCCTGCGGTTTGACAGCAAAGACGCAGCTCTCGCTTACGCCGATGACCACGGCATCGAGGTGCAAGTGAGCCAGCCACACAAACGCAAAGTCAACATTCGCGCCGGTGGTTACGGCGAAAATTTCGCAACCAACCGCCGCGGTCCCTGGACACACTAAGTGTGTTTGCACATCGATAGAGAACTTCAATTCATGATCGCTCAAAGCGACAATGGATACCCCGCTCAAGCGGTTCCTTCAACTGACGTGCCCTGTTCTCGCCGCACAAAAATGTACCCGCTAGGCGTATTGTCTTGCAGATGATATTGAGAACGCAAATGCTCAAATACCAATGCGTAATTGATGTCAAAACGCAGGTCCTTTCTACCATCGATCATGCCGTTTGAAATGATGGCGACAGGAGGATCTGATGCCTTTAGATCTTCGAGCATACGCGTTTGAGCAGCCTCACTTGCCGGATAGACGGGAAAGGTATCGTATACTGCGGATCGTCTATGAAACAGGGCGAGTAAGGCCGGAGCGGCAGGCGCAACAAAGAGCGTGTCTTGCGAGTTGCTGCATGCCTCTACCACATCGCGCTGTTGAGTCAGCGCCTTGTGCAATTCTTCAGTGATACGAAACGTGTCGGCCCCATTGACCCAAGTCACAGGGTGGTTGTTTTGAAAGGACCAACTCTCTGAAAAAGCGGGGGTTTTCCATAGCAGCGCGGCACTCGCGACACCGATCAAAAGCATCGCTGCGGGAGCCACCGAAATGGGCAATAACCCGGCAAGCCCCGCGGCGACAGTCACCAAAAAGGGCTGGATGACCTGATGGATATGGTTGAGGTCAGCACGCGACAAAGCATGATGGTAGTAGATTAATCCGACCAGGCTCGACGCAAGTACAAGCTGTGCGGCACGGTCTGCATCGGCGGTGACCAGTAAGAACCCGGTATTGGCCAAATAAACCACGGGCAGCAGCGTAAACAGCGCTTGCAATACCAGACGGCGGAGCCTCGAAAACCCGGCGAACTGTCGAGGGGCGGCGTTCCAGATCCACGGTTTCGGCAGCGCAAGGTTTGTTGTTTTCCGCCGAAAAAGCGCAAGGACTTTCAAATCCAGATAACATCGCAAAAAACCGGGAACCAACGCGTAACAAAGGACCAGAAACGAGATGCTGGCTCCCAATCCGAGTGCAAAAACTGGCAGTGCAATCAGGCCAGAAGTCCCGTACAAAAGCCCAATCGCCAAAAATGTCAGCGTTGCGGATCCGACGAAATAGGCCAGAATATTGAGCCCAAACGCCGCGCCGAGCGCGCCCGTCGCACCCAGCCAGAAAGGCTGTCCGGTCCCTGATAACAACGAGAACATGACCGCGCAGCAGCCAAGGCTAAAGAAATGTTCGATCTGCTTGTGGCGTGGAAACATCCACAACAACGCCGTTGCCGCAACCACAGCGCTGAGCCATGGATTGCCCGAAGCGGAGAAGACCATCCAAGAAACAAGACACAGAGACAATCCAGACATGAACGCCATCGAAATCCGGATGGCGATGAATTCAGAGCCGATCAAGCGGCACCACAGGGCGCACCAATAGTATCGCGCGGGGTCATATGCCCGAAAATCCCTGATGGGAATCTTCCCGCGCAAAACCTCTTGTGTGCCGTAAGCCAAGTAGCCTTCGTCGGCGAGGTTGATACCACGATGCAGGCTAACTCTTGTTGAGACCAACAATAGCACAAGAGGCGACAAGCAGATCAGGACATCCAACATACCGTCTAAATGCCATTTTCCGGCAACTCAGCGCTGATCAGTTGAAAAGCGTTGACGGGATTTAACAGCGAAACCCGTTCAAACCCCCTCTCAATCGTGGCGGCGCCTGACCGGTTTCGCAGAAAAGGCGGCAAAATACCAAACCTGTGCAACTGTGGGTTCACAAAACCCGCGTCTGTTAGCTTACGGGCCGTGGATTTGGGCGTAAGGTCCAGAATACCGCGCTCAGCCTTCCATGACATGCCGGGTGAGAGTGTGATCTGCAGATAGAACAATGGGCAGAAGGGGTTGGGCTCCAGAAAAATCACCCGCCCCTTTGGTTTCAAGAGCCGCGCGCAACTGGCAAAGGCTTGGTCCAGATCGAACAGATGATGCAAAACAAAGAACCCAATCACGTGATCATATTGACCGATCATGTCCGACGGCGGCGCCAAAAGATCGGCCTGATGGGTTGCAATATCCGCCCGCCCCCGCGCCTGATTTTGGAATTCTTCCAGCAATTGGCCCGAAAGCTCCAAGCCTTCGACATCATAACCGCGTTCGGCAAGTGGAATGGTGTATTTGCCCATGCCACATCCCACATCCAGAATGCGATCGCCCGATTTGATATGGCTTTCGTCCAGCAGCCGGTCCAACTGGTTGATGACATAGGGCGTCGAGCGCACCAAAATACGATGGTTGCCCCCTTGTTTGCGGGTTTCATAATACGCGCGCTGCAGCTTGTTGTGCATATCGCGGTTGGCTTCAGAGCGCGCCACGGCGGAACCTTTCTTCAAGAACACAGACAAAATTCGACAGTGCCACCACCAACCGCATTCGCTGCGAATAGGCCGAGTTACCCACCTGACGATAGTTTCGCTCAACACTGACGGCCTTAAGCAAACCCGCATGACATCCAATCATGCCGGCAAGGTGAAACCGCGAGTTACGTGAGGCGGCCAACCGCTTGGCAAGGTTTGCGCGCAGCGCGACAAACCCACCCGCGCCCGGCGGGATTGAAGCAAACCGGGACATAAGGGAGCGGTAAAGTTTGGAAGTCGCCATGCGGAAGCCTGATTGATAGGCCCCAACCCGAGCGGCAAAAACCGCATCGGCTCCACTTGACCAGAGGGTTTCCAGCAGCATTGGGATCGCTTCAGGTGGATCCTGCAAATCGGCATCCATCACAACCACATCGCGGTCGCCGACAAATTCCAGAGCCTTTCGGATCGAAGCCTGTTGCCCCAAATTATGTTGGTTGGTGATCAGCGTAACTCGCGGGTCAGATTGGCTCATTTCTTTGAGCAAGCCCAGAGACGCATCCCCGCCCGCATCTTCAACAAATACGAAATGCGGCACAGCATTCACGTGAGCCAACGCGTCACAGATCCGATTGTGGAGCGCGCGGAGTGTCTCGGCATTGCGGAAAACAGGAATCACGATTGCGACGTGTTCAGGCGGCATTGGCAGCCCCCCAATTGGCGACAAGATCGGCCAGCCCCTGCTGGAGTGTGATCTGCGGTTCCCAGCCAAGCAGATTCCGTGCTGGCGCCAGATCGGTGTTCCAGTCTGGTCTGTCCCAAGACCGGGTCATGGCTGGGTCAGCACGTGTCGGTATCGGCCTTCCGGTCAGGTTTTCCAACAAGCAGACGACGTCTTGCACAGACCATTGCTGCCCGGTCGCGATATCGGCCTCGGTGTAGGGTGGGCTGTCGCTCACTACCGCCGCAAAACAAGCGCGGACAACGTCGCTGACGTACACATAATCCTTTCTAAAGTTGTTCTGTGCCAGAGGCAGCGACTCTGATGTCTCAGCGGCCCGTAGCGCCGAGGGGATCAGTTTACCTTCGTCTTGCAAGGGGCCGTATACATAATAAGTCCGCAAGTGGGTCAAGGGTATGTCCAGTTGCTTGGCCAACACCCGTAGCTTGGTGGCTGCCGCAGCCCGGCTACGCGCATAGGCGGTTGCCGTCTGGTCTTCTGCCTGCTGCTCAAGTGAACTCCCAATGGACACAAACCTGCGAAACCCGGCATGGGTGCAAGCCGACAACAGGGACTCCGCCGCCGTTTCGTTTGTTTGGCGCAAACTGCGCGGACACTCCGTCGCGCGACAGACGGCAAGGTTGAAAACAACATCCGGCCGCAGACGGTCAACAAGGTCTGCCGTTTCGTCCACTTTGGTCACGTCAACATGATGGATTATCGGACGCAATTTCAGCGTCTGAAACCGCACCGCCGGTGATCCTGGCCGCAGTACTGCGTGTACTGTTGCACCGCGCGCTAAGAGGGCGGCAATCAAGTGACTTCCGATGAACCCGCCGGCTCCTGTAACCAAAACGGAGGCGTTTCTGACATCAAATTGCATGCCGGAACTCCGACAGTGCTTGGACCACGCGCGCGGTTTCTGCGAAATCAAGCTCGACTTTTGCGCCTGAGCGGTTGCGATAGCGCAGGATTTCACTCTGAATTGAAGCCAGTGCTTGACCCAAATCCAGTTTCTCTACGTCGCGATAGAATGATCGGCGCAGAAAGGTAAAACCGCAGCCAAGGCGCGCCATTTCAGCGTAAAGATGGCTCCCCGGAAGCGGCGCGCCCTTCCCGGGTAGTGTTAAGCCGCCGAACCCGAAAGAAACATCGTCACAGCTGTTGCGCAGCCGGTCCAGCAGCCCATCCGCCATCGGCGCGAAGATTGTGCTGGTGCCGCGCTCAATTCGCAGGTCATTCAACCCCACATAGATGCGGTTCACTGGCAATGCGGTAATCTTTTTGCTGTCTGCAACGGCGCCACAGGTTTCGATCATCAACGTCACTTTGCAAGCTCCGTCAATTCGGCTCAGAAGTCGCTCCGCCTGATCCGCGCTGGTCAACATGGGCACGATGACCTCATTTACCCCCGCCCCGATCACGGCGGCCAGTTCCTGATCATCGGGGTCCGGTTGGCTGAGACGACACAGTAAAGCGCCGTCGGTTCTGCGGCGCAGGGCTGTTAGGTCGGCAATGCTGTGGCTATTGATTTCAGTATCGTACCCCAATTGCCGCTGCCGCTTGTTACCGCTTTCCAGATCCACGATAATTCCGGCTACACCTGACTGCAGGCATGCAATTGAAGTTTCGATTTCACGGTGAAACAACAGCAGATCAAAACGCTCATCAGATATTGGCATTGGCCTCACCGTAGCTTTTCCGGGCAATCACAAAGATCGAAGATCCAACAGGCATATTCACGCCCAGGGTTGCAAGTTTGACCTCAAACAAATTTATGCCTCGAAGCATTTTATTCACCCATCCCCGCGGATTGTCCTCCAAGTCTCGAACCCGGGGGCCACGCTTGCCCAGAACGCGCGCCGCCACCACCAATGGGAACAAGAAAAACTGATACCACCGAATGCACTCCACAGTTAGCCCGGCGCCTTCAACCAGCTTGCGGACACTGCGCTTGGTATATCTTCGCAGGTGTCCGGCATCGTCATCCCGATAGCTCCAGAGCCATTGAAAGGCCGGAACGGCCACAACCACTGTGCCGCCGGGCCGCAGAATTCGGTGAGCCTCCTGCAGGGCCTGCGTGTCCGGTACATGCTCCAAAACATCCAGAGCGAGAACGAGGTCAGCACATGCATCCGGCAACGGCAGGTCTGTGACATCCGCAGCAATTGTTGACACCGCCGGATCAAGGTACACATCCGCAATCAAATCGGCGTGGCCATCGATCCCGATGACTTTGGTGGCAAATTTCTTCCATTCTATCAAAGCGTCGCCCGCCCCACAGCCCAAATCAACCGCGAGATCGGTGGTCTTACTCAAGCTTTTTGAAAGGATGTAATCGATCAGCCTGCGCCGCCCTTCAAACCAAAAATGATTAGGTGCAATCTCTTGCATTACTTCGAATCTATCGACGGAAAAGTTTTGCACCTAGACATCCAAATCACTGGCGGAGCGGCGACTATAGGAGGCCAAATTGAAGTTTCCAAGCCTGAAAAGGCGCGCGCATGACCTCATGGACGAACGCGCTGGAAACCACTGAAACCAACGTCAGTTTTGTTAAGCGGGCGTCTTCATCAGCCCAAAGGGACAAGTGTTTCATTCGCCGGTTTTCTGTGCTGTCGGCCGCCACGGTTTTGATGTTCATAGCCTTATATCGTAGGGTTATTGCACCGGGTGAACACAAAACTGACGTCCAAAGCTTCGTTGACGCCTTGAGCCACTTGACTGGATCCGTTTCACGCATCGCCTTCCACGGCAGAGGCATGATTTAGGACACGTACACACCCGGTGGGACAACTCGCGGTCCTTTGAGCGAAAACCCACCGTAAGAAGCAAGTATCTAACCGGTAACATACTGCATGATGCGCGAATGACAGCCACGCAAAAGCCGCAAGGCGGTGTTCAAACAGCCGACGCACCGAGGTATGTCGCGATAAGCGGTTTGTCCACATTCTCTGCAGACATCCTGTTTTACGCGCGCACCCGTCAATCTGACTATGCATTCTGGCTTGCGACGCAAGAAAATCTGTCACTTGAGATTTTGCGGGTGACCGAGGAAGTCGGTTGTTCTCTGGCCTACCCCACTCAATCCATACAGATCGACGACCTTTCGGAAAGCAGCTAAAGCGCTGCCCTTTCGTCTCTTTTGCCATCTAGATCCGGGCAAAGCGCAGCTGTGCCGCAAATGCGGACACTCTCAGTCGATTTCGATCTCCACACCGGTCGGGCCTTTGTGGATTTTCTCCCGAATGTCCTGGATTATCTTGAAGAAAACCGGTCCAAAAATAGACCCGAATACAGCCGCCGCAATGCTTCCGCCGAACACGGCAATGCCCAAGGAAGACCGCGCCGCAGAGCCTGCGCCAGACGCAATCACGAGTGGATAGACGCCAACGGCGAAGGCCAGCACTGTCATCATAACAGGGCGGAAACGCAGCTTTGCAGCCATCATCGCCGCTTCATGCAGCTCCAATTTCGCGACCTCTCGTTGCTGTTTGGCAAACTCGACAATCAGAATGGCGGTCTTGGCGGCCAATGCCATGAGCATCAGCAATCCAATTTGTCCATAAAGGCTTAAGGATTCGCCTGCGATCGTCAAAGCCACCAGCGCCCCAAGGATCGCAAACGGTACCGCAAGCAAAACCGAGATCGGCGTCAGGAAAGACTCATAAAGTGCAGCCAGAAACAGGAAGGTGAACACCAGCGACAAGGCCAATGCGATCGGCACTGCGTTGCCGGAGGCGCGCTCTTCAAAACTGGAGTCCGTCCATTCGTATTTGTAACCCGGCGGCAATGTGTTGTCCGCAACCTCCTCCATCTGGTCCATAGCGTTGCCGGAGCTGAAACCCTCAGCCGTGTTCGGAACCCCGTTGATCGTTGCGGAATTAAAGCCGTTGTAGCGATACATAACATCAGGACCGAGGTCCGGCTTGACCGTCAGAACCGTGCTCATTGGCACAAGCTCGCCTTTGTTGTTTCGTACATAGAGGTCGTTCAACGCCGATTCATTCTGTCGGAAAGGAGCATCAGCCTGCAGCATCACTTTGTATGTCTGCCCAAAAAGGCTGAAGTCATTCACATAAAGACCACCCAATTGGGTTTGCAATGTCAGGAAAACATCGCTGACTTTCACGCCAAGCGTTTTGGCGCGCAGCCGGTCAAAATCCAATCGCAACTGGGGAGAATCTGTCTTGTACGTGCTGAACGCGCGCGCAATAGGCGGCGTCGCATTTGCTTCGGCAATAATGCCATCGACAGCCTCTTTCAATTCAAGCGGCGATCTGCCCTGAGTATCTTGTAAAACGAAACTGAAGCCGGAAATCGCCCCGAGCCCTGGTATGGCCGGCGCCCCAAATACAATCATTTGGGCTTCCGGTATCTGAGCGAAGGCTGCTTGATATTTCTTTTGAAGTGCAAATTGATGAGACTCCGCGGTCTTTCGGTCGTGCCATGGCTTGAGCTTGGCGATGATCATGCCCGCGTTTGATTGAAGGGCCGTGTTGAGCAAGCTGTAGCCGTTAACAGAAAGCACGTTTTCGATACTTTCGTCTTCGCCAAGCATCTCCGTGACTTTGTCCATCACAAGCTCTGTGCGGTTTAGGGATGCACCGCCAGGCAGTTGCACATCGACAATAAAGAACCCCTTATCCTCATTGGGGATGAAGCTCGTCGGGATGCTGGTGTAAAGCGTGTAAAGCGACGCCATGAAGACTGCGACAAGACCTACAGTCAGCCAGACTTTTCGGCATAGAAAGTCGACCAAGGAAACGTAGCCCTTGGTGATAAAATCAAACCCTTTGTTAAAGACGCGGATCACGGCGTTCGGCTTGTGATGGGAAGTCATAAGAACACTCGCCAAAGCAGGGCTAAGGGTCAACGCATTGATCATGGAAATCAAAACCGACACCGTCAACGTGGCGCCAAATTGACTGAACATGCGCCCCGTGATGCCGGGCAAAAACAACGTTGGCCCAAAGACAGCCACCAGCACCAAAGACGTGGCCACAATCGGGGCTGTCACCTCTTCCATTGCCATGCGCGTGGCCACGGGGGCACTCAATTCGGGGTTTTCGTGCATAATGCGCTCAACGTTTTCGACCACGATGATGGCGTCATCCACCACAATGGCGATCGCCAGAATAAGTGCAAAAAGCGTGACTGTGTTGATCGTCATTCCCGCCGCGTAAAGCACGGCCAGTGTGCCAATAATCGATACCGGGACAGCAATCGTAGGGATCAGCGTCGCACGGACTGTTCCAAGGAAGAAATACGTCACCAAAACCACCAGAACGATGGTGAATATCATGGTAAGCACAGTCTCTTCCAGGGACGCCTCGATAAAGAGCGTTGTGTCGTGGCCTATCGTGAAATCCACGCCTTCCGGGAACAGCCCCCTAAGCTCTTCCATCTTGTGTTTGACGGCCTCGGCCACCTCCAGACTGTTGGCCTCGCCTAATTTGTAGATGGCAAGAAGCACCCCGGGCCCATTGTCGACCTCGCCATAGCCTTTGTAGACCTCGGCACCGAGTTCGATCCGCGCCACATCTCTTAGATGCACGACAGAGCCTGCGTCGTCGGCCCGAAGGATCACGTTGCCAAAATCCTCCTCGCTCTCCACAAGGCCTTTGGCGGTCAGCACATATTGAAATTGTGTTTCGTCCGGTGACGGCGCCGCGCCAAGCTGGCCGACGGCCGCTTGAATGTTCTGCTCTTTAAGGGCCGCAATAACATCCGTCACCGAGATGTTGCGATTGGACATCTCAATCGGATCCAGCCACGCCCTCAGGCCATAATCCAACGCCCCCAGAATACTGGCCTCGCCGACCCCCGGTATTCGGGCCAATTCTCCGGCGACGTTGATCGTGGTGAAGTTGGAAAGAAACACGCGATCAAACCGGTCGTCCGGCGAGATGACATTGACCATCATCAGGATGTCAGGATTACGTTTTTTGACTTTTACCCCGCGCTGCCGCACCTCAGCCGGCAGCCCCGGTTCTGCCAATGCAACCCGATTTTGCACATCCACCTGCGCCAAATCCGGATCCACGCCAATTTCGAACGTAATGGTGAGCGTATAGCTGCCGTCACTCGCCGCTTTGGAGGACATGTAAACCATGCCTTCCGCGCCATTGACCTCATCTTCGATGGGCGCACCAACGGCCTTAAGTACGGTATCGGCACTTGCGCCTGGATAAAGTGCCCTTACCACGACCTTGGGCGATGAAATTCTTGGAAACTGATCGATCGGCATGACCACCATGGCCAACAAGCCGAAAAGCGTGATCAGAATGGAAATGACAAAAGCAAACTTTGGCTTTCGTATGAAAAAGCTTGGTCCCATGGTTTTTCCTCCGCAGAAAAATTGCGTTCCGGACGATTATCCCTGCACAGGTTTTGCCGTTACGGGCGCGCCTTCGCGCGCTTTTTGCAGACCTTCGACAATCACGGTCTGCCCGGGTTCCAGCCCAACCGGAACAGACCAGTCAGCGCCATTGCGAATGCCAATTTCGATGTTCTGTCGGCGCGCCAAACCGTCGTCGTCAACGATCCAGACGTAGTGCCCCTGTTGATCGAAACTCACAGCTTTTTGCGGCACCAGTACAGCGTTGATTGGCTTAATTAGCGATCCGACAACTGTGACGTTCTCACCCGGTAAAAGCGTGCCTCTGGGATTGTCGAAAATGACCCGACCCGCGATGGTGCCAGTGCTGGAAACAGCCGTGTTGTCCCAGTTTTCAAAGGTGCCAGGAATTGGATAGATCGTACCACCGGGTAAAACCAGTTCGAGCTCCAGCGGTGGCAGGCTCACACCTGCCTCCTCAAGATCCAGCCGCCGTGCGAGAAACTGAAAGTAATTTGCCTGATCTACCAAAGCCGTTGCATAGATTGGATCAAGCGCAACGATATCGGCAACCGACCCCGGCTGCGTTGGATCGCCCGGTGAAAACAGATCTCCCTTGGCATAGTTCGCCGCGCTAATACGCCCGTCGAATGGCGCGCGCACTTCGGTGTCACTAAGGTTTTTCCGAGCCTTTTCCAACCTTGCCTCAGAAATCTTCACTTGCGCATGCGCAACTTTTTGATCGGCCAAAGCGATGTCCAAATCGCGCTCCGAGATCGTTCCGCGGTCTACCAGTTGTTTGGCGCGCTCAAAATCGGCGTCGGCTTTTACGGCATTTGCTTCGGCCTGAAGCAGATTGGCTTCCGCTTCGGCAAGCGCAATTTCATAGTCACTCTTGTCCAGAGTAATCAGAAGATCACCCTCTTTAACAAGATCGCCTGCCTTGATGAAAATATCAGATATCTGAGCCGCAATGATAGGCCGCACAGACGCCGTTCGCAGAGCTTCAAGTTTTGCGGGATGCTGAAAAGAAGGGCGGATTTCCTGCATTGCAACATCTTGCACCAGCACAACCGGCCCTTGTTCACTTTGCGCAATAACAGGCACAGAGGATACTGTGATTGCAATAGACGTCGCCAAGAAGGACAGAATGACAAGGACAGATACGCGCTTTAGCGTTCGGTGGATCTTCAACACAAATACACTCCTTTCAAAATTTTCCGCCGACCGCCTCACCGGGGTCGTACAGCAATTCACCAGCTCAAGTTCTTCAAATCGGACTCGGACCAGGAACAATCTGGTCTTCTATGAACTCGTGTTGGTGGCACCGTCGTGGCAATTGTGGCCGCCCATGGCGCATTAAATCAATTCGGAATATCAAGTAGGCTTCCTTTAGAGCTTAGTCCTGCCCAGCCGGATTAAGGAAGGACTTTCTTGGTTCCCCACATCCTTGCGGATTGACTGGACGGCGCGAGGCGCCGAAGAGCGGTGGCTCGGCACCAACGTCAAAACCGCAAAACGCTCGGGATGATGGTCGCCAGATGGAGGCACATTTTGAATTCCGCTATGGCGAATTAGGATTAGGCGTGCTCTCATTAATCGGTGCCACCTATTGCCGCGACGCCGCGTGATCGATCAAAACCTGACTGGCGGGGTGGCGAACCCAAAGGATGTCCGGTCGTTGATCGACAGAAATGGACAGCAAATAACCCCTTGAATCCAAAGGTTTTATCAAGACCCTAAGAGACACCTGTCTCCCGACTTTCAAAGAGTTCCGGTTGATCGATGCTTTTGCCGCGTATCCTGATATTGGTTGCAAAGCGCCCTCGCGCGCCTTTTCTGTGGCAGGAGCAGTATGACTGAGATTGATTTTCTGATTGAGGACGGCGGGCCGACGGCGCCGACCTTTCTGTTTTCACATGGGGCTGGCGCCACGATGGATGCGCCCTTTATGACGTCGATCGCCCAAGGTCTTGCGCGCCGCGGCATACGTGTGGCGCGGTTTGACTTCGCCTATATGGCCGCGCGACGTGTTGGGGGCCCAAAGCGGCCTCCGCCGAAGGTCGAAGTATTGCAGGAGGAATTCCACAAGGTGATCAAAGTGCTCGCCAGTGACGGCCCACTGGTGATCGGAGGCAAGTCGATGGGTGGACGCATCGCAAGCCTCGTGGCTGATGACCTGTTTGCAAATAGGCATGTCAGCGGGCTTTTGTGCCTTGGCTACCCGTTTCACCCTCAGGGAAAGCCTGAAAAGCAACGCACCGCGCACTTGTCGCAGTTACAGACGCCAACATTGATATGTCAGGGCACCCGCGATCCATTTGGGACACGTGAGGATGTGGCCGGCTACACGCTATCTGAACAGATCAAACTGTCTTGGGTCGAAGATGGCGATCATGACCTAAAACCACGCAAGCGCGTGACAGGTGTGGATCATGCGACGCAGCTGGAACAGGTTTGTGAACTGGCGGCGGCGTGGCTCACAGAGCGTCTCTAGCTCTCCGTTTCCCAAGATATCATCGGCTCCGCGGCGTTCAAAGTGTCGCGCGCAAACCCCGCTGCGGCCTTGTATTTTGCCATAAAGTCGTCGCGCTCTTCTTTGGAGATAACATTTTCGATGTCGTCGAACTCGCCGCCGCAGCGATCATTTACCATATTCAGAAGTCCAAACGGACCCGCCCCGCGGTTGCGCAAAATCAGGTCAGAAACCGGCCCACACAGCGCATCGTTATAGGCCGCGAGCGCCTGCACCCCGACACCGTGATCCAGAAACATCGCGCCAAGGGTTCTTGCGTCAATAATCGCCTGACTGGCCCCGTTTGATCCCGTCGGATACATCGCGTGCGCCCCATCCCCCATCAAAGCCACTGGTCCGTCTATCCACGTGGACACCGGATCGCGGTCGATCATGGGGTTTTCATACGCCACATCTGCCCCCCGTATCATCGCGGGAACATCCAACCAGTCAAACGTCCAATTCTCAAAATGATGGATGAAATCCTGCAAGTCGACTTGCTTGAACCAGCCTTTGGTTCTTCGGGACTCAGGATCTTCTTCAACGACTTCCGCAATCCAATTGACCAACGCCAGGCCGGTGTTTGGATCAGGGGGCGAAATCGGATAAATCACCATGCGTTGTGCATGGGTTCCAAGACCGACGAACGACGATCCGGTCCTCACCGGCTTTGCCAAAGACGTGCCCCGCCACATCACCGCGCCGCCCCAATGGATGTCCGGCTGATCAGGATGCATATGCGCACGAATGGCAGAATGGATGCCGTCTGCGCCAATCACCACAGTGCCGGTTTCCCGCACTTCCTGTCCGTCTTTTTGCAAAACAAGCGTTGCCCGCCCGTCATCTTCGATCTCATAGCCCGTTGCGCGGTGGCCCAGCCGAACCGCGTCAGGGCCAGCAAGCTCTACAAACCGCCGATAAAGCGCCATGTGGAATTCACCGCGATGAACGGCGTATTGCGGCCAGTGATAGCCCGCCTGCGTGCCGCGAGGTTCCGCATAGATCTCCTGACCGTTCTGACCGACCAACGCCCATTCTTTCACAGGCACGCCAATTTGATCCAGATCCGCCGCGCCAAAGCCCAGATCATAAAGCTCGCGCACCGCATTTGGTTGCAAATTGATCCCGACGCCAAGTGGTTTCAAATCGCGCACCGCTTCAAACACAACGCATTCAACGCCAATCTGATGCAGGGTCAACGCGAGCGATAACCCCCCGATACCACCGCCTGCGATAAGAACTTTTTGCCGGGTCATTTGAAACTCCTGTTGGGGTTACCCCTTTACCATAAATGGCAGATAGGTCGACAAGACAGGAGCGCGCAGTTTGACACACTCAATCGGCCACCTGACAAAGCGCGCCAACTTGGCCTTAGTCGTCAAACCCCAAAAAACGCGCTGCGTTCTCGACCGGACGGCGGCGGGACACCACAGAGTTGGCGACAAAATCCTTGTCCGGCCAACCCAGCGCCACGCACGTCAGGATGACCTGATCCTCAGGAATTTGTGCCACGTCTCGCACAACAGGGCTTTGCATAATGCCCTGCCCGTTGATCACCGCACCAAGTCCGCGATTCCACGCGGCCAGTACCAACCCATAGGTCATGGCGCCGGTGTCAAAATGCGCAATCGTGTTGCTCAGAAGACTGCGGTCAAAACAGACCACAATCGACACCGGCGCATCAAACTGGCGAAAACCACGCATGACCCAATCCTGACGGCGCTCCTTGTCGTTGCGCTCAATGCCCATCGCCTCAAAAAGCTGCACGGCGATTTCGATTTGTCGCGCGCGATGCTCGCCTTCATAGGCAGCATAATCCTCGATATCCCGCGTTGGCGTGACCCCACCCAGCATGCGTTCCGTGTTGCCCTGCCGCACCCGCTCAAGCAGTTCTCCGGTCAGCACATGCAAATGCCAGGGCTGGGTGTTCATTGACGACGGCGCCCGGTTTGCCAACGCAATCACCTCCTCCAACAGCTCCCGCGACACCGGCTCATCCGTAAACCCCCGAATGGAGCGGCGCTCCTGTATTGCCTGATCAACTTCCATGTCCGCGCCTTTTTGTTGCTGCTGTGCTTCCGGCCTCCGCCGGTCTTGCAGATGGAACCGCGGATTCGGCCCTTACACAATGCAAACGCATCCATGTGCCGCCCCGTCACAGCCTGAACCGGTCCTCGCGCAAAAGAACCGGCGGCCTCCCCAAGGAAAGCCGCCGGCCAAACGTTCCTAGCAAGCTTGGCGAATGCGCCGTCAGTCCGACACGCCACGTCCAATCGGAACCGGTGCAATCAGATATTCATCCGCGCGATGGCCGAACTCCGCCGCATCTTTGGCCGCATAGAAATTCGTCAAAGAAATCGCCACCTGAAAGCTAAAATCGGTCGAGTAGGCCGAAGCGTTGCTTGATGTCGCCGCTGGAATGTTCTGGAACCAGAACATCCACTCGTCCATATCTTTGATGTCAGGCGGGTTGGGGCCACCATCCGGCACCGATCCCGGAGGCACCAACGACGTCAGAGCCGGATACTGCGCCATGATGTGACAGGCCAGACAAGACGTTGTGTTCAAATCCGCCGGCCCGTTCAAGCGCCCGTTCCATCCCAAATGCTGCGCCGGAAGATTGGCGCTGTCGGTGATGATGGTTTCCTTCAAATCAGGATTGATCATGGTTTTGGTGGGCGGGAATGGTGTGGTCGTATTGGTGGTGTCTTGCGGATCGTTGCCCCACATCAACCCGACCGGGATCAGGTTGTGATGCAGCTTCTCGGCGTCGCTGCGATCGGCTGGCGCAGGCGCGCCTTTGACATCCGCTTGACCGTTATAGGCAAACGTTCCCAGCACCCAATTGGTCACCGGTGCCGTGCTGTCGCGCACCATAATGTCCATCTGCAACAGATTGACCTGATGCACTTCACGCGTGACTGGCCCGTCGCCAACCGGATCAAAGGTCGGTGTGATATAGCCAAACCAGGAATAGGGGTTCTCAAGGAACGGAATGTTGCCCTTGTCGCTGCCCCGTGGCGCATCTGTGAACAACAGCTTGGCAAACACCGCGCCGTCCTTGAACCCGCCACCATAGCGCGCATCTGTGACACGCGGATCTGGTCCTTCGGGGTTCTTCCACATCTCATGCAGCGTATAGGCGGCAATGTCGTTCACCAACGTGATCGCATAGACGGAATAGTTCCCGTCCTGTCCGTCCTGCCCCGCCGAAATCTGATGCGGGCTCATCGGTGCTTCTTTGATCAGGCCGCGAAACCCCTCGGTGCCGCCATTGGGCGGATAGGCCGTCGGAGAGCTGTGCAGCCAGGGAATGTGATACCAATTGGCTTCGGTGTTCTCAAACGGGTTCCAGTTCGGCGTGTTGCCCGTCAGGGAATAGCGTTTCACCTTCTCCAGATACTCTGCCGCCGTGCTCGGATCCATAAACTCACCGGTGCCCACAAAATCCGGCACCGTGTCGGGCAACGTGTTGGGGAAATCAGTCTTCAGGCGGAAAATCGGCTGATCGGACCAGCAGTAAAAATACTCTTGTTGGCTGACCATAAAGCCAAAATCGGGATAGGGGCTGTTGTGGAAATCAAACGCCGCCGGATCGGTTTGTGGATCAACCGGCCTGTCCGCATTGGGCGGCAAAGGTGCACTGGCATTGTTTGGGCACAGCGGATTGATGTCGCTTGGCTTGGCCTCAGCCAACGCCGCCGCCGGTATCGCAAATGCAACCACGCCTGCTAGGAAAATATGTCTATGTCTCAAGGGTCTGTCCTCCCATTTTAGAAAAATTCAGGATATTGAAAATTGCTCTGGTGTAACTTCAAGCGCGTCGCTGACCGCATCCACTGTGGCGGGCGCATCCAGCACAAAGAATGGATCAAGTCCGCGCTCCACCCGGCTCGCCCGCACGGCGTTGCGCACCGCGAGGAAAACGCTGGTGGCCAATACCAACGGCGGCTCGCCAACCTCTTTGGACGACAACACACCTTCGGTCGGGCTCAATTCGAACGGCACCTTGCTGCGCGGGAACAAATGCGTGTCCAGTCGCAGCGGAATGGTGGTTGTGGCCGGAATTTTGTAGCGCCACGTGTTGACTGTGTTCAGGCGACCCTCGTCGTCCGCCCCTTTGGGCTGGAACGCCAACTTCTCGGTCAACATCAACCCGACACCTTGCACAAAGGCACCCTCGACCTGCCCGATATCCACCGCCGGATTGAGGCTCATGCCCATGTCATACGCCAGATCCGCCGACAGGACCTTGGTCTCCCCGGTCAACACATCCACTTCGACAACCGCGCAGGCTGCCGAATAGGTCCACCCACAGAACTCCGTGAATGCCCCCGGAATGGGCGTATCACTCACTTTGTAGCCCGGAATGGACGGCTGATCTGCCGGGTTGGAGGACTTGTAGGTGATGTTTGGCATGTCATCCAAACCACCCTCGATCTGGGCATTGTGCGTCGCCGTAAGGTTCACCCGGTCGCCATAGGCCTGCGTAATCAGGGTCGGCCAGATCTGTTTGCCGGTAACAGGGCTCGTCGCCTGCCAGCCTTCACGTTTGTAGTTCCAGTAGTCCACACCGAGATTGACACACCACTGCTCGCCGTTCTGATCGCGCAGATCATCGGCATAGGCCATCAACCGTTTGCGCATCTCCTGACACAGCTGTTTGACCGCCTCTGCGTTGTAAGACGTACCAGTTGAACCGCCTGTCGATGTCGGGTTCGGCGTGACCGAGGTGTGGGCGTTTTCCACCCGCACCATGTCCATCGGAATGTTCAGGATCATCGCGGCCACCTGCCGCGACACGGTCAACAACCCCTGCCCCATTTCCACACCGGATTGATGGATCACCACCGTGCCGTCGGACTGATAAATGGCCAAACTGGCTGTGGCCTGCTCCAGCAGCGGCAAATTGTAACCCGAGCCATATTTAACCGGCAGCATCGCGACCCCGCGCTTGCGCCAACGGTTCTTGGCGTTGAAATCAGCGACCTCTTGCTGCCGCGCCGTCAATTCTGCCTTGTCTTTCAGCCAGTCCCAAACTTCCTGCATGTAACAATACGTCAGCGCCTGCCCAAACGGGGTCGCCTCACCGCGCACATAAAGGCTCTTTTCGCGCACCTCCTCGCCGGTGATCACATCGCCCTTCAGGCTCAACGCGTAAGCCGCGTCATCAATCGCCGCCTCTACGATGGCCTTGGACTGAATGTCGCCAAAAGACCGCATCGCTGTTGATGGTGCGGTGTTGGTGCGGCACACATCGATCTTCGCCTGATAATTCGGCACAGAATAGGCATTGTCCGCCCGTGTGATGATGCAGTTTGAGACAATGAACGAGCAGTCGTAAAACGCGCCGCCGTCGCCCCACATTTCAATGTTCTGACCGCGAATGCGTCCCCGATCCGCCGGATCAATGTCACCATTGTCCAAGGCAATCTGCACTTTACCGAAATAGCCGTGCCGCTTGCCGATCATCGACGTATCTTCATCGCGGCTCAGCGCAAGGCGCACGGGCTTATCAGTCGCGTTAGCCGCGACAACAGCAGGCCCAACCACAAAGCGGGTCTGCTCGGTCTTACCGCCAAAGCCACCGCCCACTGGCGGCACACTGACTTGCAGGTGGTTGTATTGCGCGCCAATCGCCATTGCACTGGTCTGGTGCATTTCCTGCGGGCTTTGCGTCGATGGACGGATGGTCATTGTATGCGCATCACCGGGCTCGGCCAGAACCGCTTGCGGCTCCATGTAAAAATGCACCTGCCCGCCTATTTTGTGGGTGCTGCCAGACACTGTGCAGCTGACGCCATCAAGGCTGATCTGGTCATCCCGCGTCGGGCGCGTGACCGGGTCCGCGTCCCAATCGCTCCAGCCCATGACGCTGCCGGGCCGGGTGATCTTCCAGATGTGAGAGACAAAACTCGCCTGTGACGGCCAATCCGGATAGATCGAGCCAACGCTGATCGCATCCTCCAGTGTCAGAACCGGCTGGTCCCACCACGCCGGTTTTTCCCCGCCATCGGGCGCCTTATAGACCTTGGCCGTGTAGCCAACGCACTTCGCCTGAACAAATTGCGCGATCTTCTCGGAGGCCATTGGCGATGTCGCCGCTACAAGTGCCAGACACTGGCCGACATAAACCACCGTTCCGTCACTCAAAAGCGGTTGATCCGCGCCCATCCCTTGAGGGTTGATGCCCGTCTTCGGCACGTTTTTACAGGTGATCAGCTCTTCAAATGCCGCAAATCTCTCAGCCAGAAACTCCGACATCTCCTTAGCGGTCATTTTGGCACCGCTGTCTGGATGTTTAAAATGGAACACGCCCAGCGCCACAGAGCTGTGCACAAGGCTGGCAAACAGGGCGCCATGCGGGCTTGGCAACTCATGGGTATAGCGCAGCTTGCCCGCAGTTTGCTCCATGCCCAGATATTTGATGTACGGCACGCCCACCGGTTGGCGTTCCATCGGCGCATCGGATTCCCAGCTCTGATGCCCGTGGCTCACTTCCCAGTTGCCCCAGCTTTCCACGCCGGCCGATTGATCCGGCTCTGGCACAAGCCCGCCAGTCTGCTCCAAGCCGTTGACGTAGGCTTTGTAAAGGAAACTGGTCGCCAACTGCGCCTTATACGCGTTGGACACGCCCTCATTAGGCAAGCCCGCCATCCGCTCTTTCTGCGCGTCAAATTCCGCCAGAACCTCTTTCAAAAGGCTCTCGGCGATCTCACCAATCGCATCAAGACTAAATGGTTTTCCAAGCATCAACTGCTCGGTCTGCCGCGCCCGCCATGGGTAAGGCGCCACGCCGCCAAACGTCAGATTGGCATGTGTGATCAGCCCTGCATCGTCCAGCGTGATCTGTGACGTGGTGTTGACCAACGAATGCGAATTCACCTCCCGCAACGCCACCTTTTGCGCCAGGGTCAGCACGTTTTGCTCCGGTGCCACCGGCACCTGAAAACGGGTCAGAACCATATACTTCGCAAAACTCGCGTCCCTGCTCAGCTCATCAAAAAGGTCGTCAACCTTGGTCCACTTCGGCTCCGCCCCATTCCGGACATCGACCCATTCCACCCAGGATTCTGTCCCGGCAAGTGCGGTCGCTGCATCAGACGGAAACGGCTCGCCCTCGGCGACATGATGCGCGACCAACATAAAGTTGCCGCCAATTGTCGCCACGTTGCGCACCAAACGTCCCGCCGTGCGCATTGCCATGTGATGCAGCGCGCCCAATGGCGTCGTGCTGGGATAGATGATCCGCCCGTCAGGATCGGTGGTGGTCTGGCCCACCGCTTGCATCTCTTTTTCCAGCTTCGCCAACAGGGTGCTGTAATCGGTGCCAGCCGGAATGTTGTAATATCCGTACTCCTGACACAACTCGCCTTGCAACTCTGGCACTGCGCGCACGTCAATCAACACCTCTGCCGCCTGATATTCATCGGCATAGATGCCATACGAGGTGTTGGCATGCACCAACCGCGCCTCCGGCAGCGCGTTCATCAAATCCACAAGCTCCGCCATCGACGTCGGCGCAAGCCATTTGCGCGCGCCATCTGTTTGCTCCGCAGGCGTCGGGGCCGCCTCCGCCGCTTCAGGAAACGGTATCAGGATCTCAGAGGCCGGAATTTGCGTCCGCGCTTCGTGATCCAGACGGCATTTCATCCGCTCTTTCTCGTCTTCCTCGCTCCAATCATCGGCAAAGGTCTTCATCCCTGTCAGGATCGCTCGATAGCCAGTGCAGCGGCACAAATTGCCATCCAACGCCTGTTCAATCTCGCGCTTGGTTGCCTTGCAATTGTTGAACAGGAATTCGGTCATGTTCATCACAAATCCGACCGAGCAATAGCCGCATTGCGTGCCATTGTTGGCCGCCAACCTATGCGCAACAGGGTTCATACCGCCATGCGGCGGCAGCTTTGACAGATCGGCCTTTGCCCCGTCTTTCACCACTTGCGCGGCGGTGTCAGCTTTGGCAACGACCTCCTGATGCAGCGCTTTTGCCGCGGTCACGGACGTGACCGGATCAGGCGCGACGCGGTCCTGACTGCCCATTCTCGGCGCTCCCGCCCGACCCATCACAAGGTTATGCTCGATCCGTGCCGGCAGCGGCTTGTTCGGCGTACCGGTGCCCTCCACCGTCGTCACCACCAAGCCGTTCAAGGCTGTAACTGGCCGCAAGCAGGAATTGATCGCACGATGCCGCGGCTTTTGGATTTTTTCGTCCCAATCCGACAGGATCACAGTGCAGCCGCCACAGCCGCCCTGACCACAGGGTTTCTTGGGGCCGGTCAAATTCACATCCGGCGATTTCAGATAATCGATCAACAGCATGTCGGGCGATGGTTCGTCCAACGTCACCTTCTTACCGTTCAGAAAAAACGAAACTTGGTTGTCCATCGGTTTGCCCTCTAACTCTCTGTTTAAAAATGTCTTTCAATCTTCCTCGGGCCGCGCCTGATATCCGGCTCGGCTCCACTTCACGACGTTGCTGCTGGCATCGCGCCAGACCATAACCATCCCGCCCGCGCCATCTTCGCACAGCGCGTGCTGACCGCCTTCTGGCAGTATAACGCCCGGAACTTCGGCTTCGCGGGTCCATCCGGCCTGATCCAAAGTGCCAAATCCGTTTGATTTTGCAGATGCTGTGGACAGAATGCCGGTCAGCCCGAACACCGCATCATAGGCTTGCGGCGTGTCTGCAAACGCGCCGCGATGCACCAGATGCAGTTCGCCTTCCATCGCAGCCAGCGTCAGCTTGCCATCCGCCTGATATTCATGCGCAACAGCCGCCAATTTCTTAGCAAAATTCCCAACTGCAAAATCCGCAATCGTCCAGGCGTATTGCGTGGTGTCGTTGTCAGGTGCGGGATTTCCTTGGAAATCCTTCGCCTGCAAAACGTTGAAATCAGCAAGGTTATAGGACGTCACGCGCATCGCCTGCGTGTTGCGCTCCTTGTAAACAAGGAACAAAGACGCCCCCAGCTGGCCCAGCGCCATTGGCCCGTCAGACAATTGCCCAACCCCAATCGCCGCGCCCCAACTCTCACCGTCAAACACCGCGCTTTGAATGAACCCATGGGCATCTTGCCAACACAGCATCACCTTGCGCCGATCACCGTCTCCGACATCCGTAAAGCCAACCAACGCCGGATTGCTGCCCCGCATCTCGTCGGGCAACGTGCGCCAGTTGGGCCAATCACAGCCGTCTTTGGACCGGCTAAAAACAAATCTGTCGTCCTTTGTTTGCGCGACCAACATCAAGCCGTGGGTGTCTGACCCAAGGCAGATCTCACGCCCAAACGTGGGCAAGTCAATCGGCTCTGCCGCGCTCCAAGCGCCGCCGTCGAGCCGCGACAGCATCAAAGGCCCGTCATCACTGGTATCGGTCACCAAACATGGCACCCCTTGGCACAGCGCCGCCTCGGCCACATTGCCCAGCTCAAGCCCCGCATCTTGCGGTGCCGACCAGTCAAACGCCTGCCCCCACAACGACCGCAGCCATCCTGCGCCGCGATCGTTGGTTTTCAGCGTGCCAAGATCAAAGTTTTGCTCGACAGTACGCAACAGGCTGTAATGGTTGAACGGCCGATCCCATGTGCTGCCCGGTGTGATCATGTCCCCCAACAGGACCGAGTAAATCTGGTTGGGCCCGTCGTAATTGGTGTCATAACCGACCGCGTCGTAATCCGCTTCG
This sequence comes from Shimia sp. SK013, assembly GCF_001292625.1. Taxonomy (GTDB): domain Bacteria; phylum Pseudomonadota; class Alphaproteobacteria; order Rhodobacterales; family Rhodobacteraceae; genus Shimia. The sequence goes on along the minus strand of NZ_LAJH01000012.1, from coordinate 109,090 downwards.
TCAAAGGTCACCATGATCAACGTGCCGGGCGGAACCCGTGATGTCTTCCATGCCGCTGCCGGATCGCTCAGCAACAGATCCACGTCCAGATCAAGCCCGATATTGCTCAGCCCTGACGCCGCCGCCCCCTGAACGTTCTCGACACCAGGATTGCCGAAAAACACGAACTCCAGCCAAGCCGACAATTGCGGCACAAGCCGCGTGCGCGGATTGGTGTCAAAATGGGTGTTGTAAAGGTAATGACCGTCGTTCCAGATGTCCGGCGTAAACCACGCATAATTCGGCAAATTCCCGCCTTCGACATCGTCCCAAAAGGCCGCCTCATCCACGATCTTTGCCCAACGGTCTGGTTGCGACTGCACCGACTGAAACGACGCAAATGCATTGTGCTTGCGAAAATACCGCGCCAATGCGTCATTCGTGTTGGGAAATTGCTCAAGCGGCGCCTCAGACGCCGGATAGGTCGGGTCCGCCCAAACTGGGTTCCACGCCTGCTGCGGCAGCGCCTCCATATAAGCTTTCCAACTTACACCTTTGTTTTCCAGTAGGTCGACAAGGTTCGCTTGCGGCAACGGCGCGGTTGGTGCGTCGTCATTGGTCACATCACACAACTGCCCGGCCAACGCCGCCACATAGTTGGTCTGCGACGGGTGAAAGCACCCAAACGAATTGCTCAGAGTCATCCCCGCGCGTGCGAGCTTTTCCATGAACGGATCGGCCAACACATAATTGCGGTATTGGTTCTCCATCATAACAACGAGTATCCGCTCAAACGCGCGCCGCATGCGGGCCTCCTCTGCGTGGCCGTGGACACGCATAAAATACATTCTCGCTAAATCTTTGCGTCAAAGGTGCGGCAAACCTTCACCCTAAATCAACCCCTGATTAAAATTTTCTGTAGAATTCAACCTTTGAGGAAGCTGGCCCTGCGCCTACCCGAGGCCTTCACCAACAGGCCCAAGCACAAGGCTGCACTGACCCCGCAGCGACCGTGGTCCTCACACCAAAAAGGGCGGCCATTTGCAAATCGCCCCCCCTTGGTGTCACCTCGGTTGCCTAAATATCGCCGTCAGCCAACCCGCTGCACTGGCAAGTGCAGGACTGTGCTGTCGCGCGGCACGACCCGACCAGATGTCGCGTCACATTGTTTGGTCGTGCGCGGCGCCTCTTGGTTGGCGCGGAATTGGCGAGGAGACACCCCGTTCCAGCGACGGAACGCCGTTGTAAAGGACGACTGGTCAGAATACCCGAGCGCATAAGCAATCTCGCTGATGCGCATCTCATCCTTGATCATGGTTTGCGCCAGATCGTTGCGCATCTCGCCAACGATATCACGAAAACTGATACCCTCCCGCAGCAGCTTGCGGTGCAAAGTGCGCGTGCTCATACCTAGTTTCCCGGCGACGTCGTCGACAGCAGGCATATGATCGGGCAGCGCATCAGTTAGCACGCTTTCGACACGTGTGCGCACCGTATTGGGCGCTGGCCCCTCTTCCGCCAACAAGCGCTGCCCATAGCCCGTCAAATGGGCATGCAGATCGGGATCGTGTGTGGGGATCGGCATCTCGATTGCTGACGGCGAAAACACCAACGCGATCTCGTGGCTGCCGAAAATCACCGGACAGCCCGCCACTTGACGATACCGGCCGGCGTCGATTGGCACTTGGTGGGTAAACCGAATTTCAATCGGGGCCACAACCGAGCGCGTCGCAGCCCTGATACGTGCGAGCGCTGTGAACACCGCGAATTCGACAAGCCGGTGATCCGCAAAGTGTTTTACGCCGCTCCAGGAAAAAACCATGCGCGCTTCGTTTTCTGTCTCCAAAAGCGTCCAGCCCAATGCGGGGCTGTCCACCTTGTGCAATCCTCCAGTGTCTTGGATCAAAGATCTCAAGTCCCGGGCGTGGCGCGCAATGTACTCGATCAGATTTCCCTCATGGCGCAGCGCAAAACCAAGTCTCGCAGCAAAGGTTGAGTTGTCGGTTCCGACACAGGCCGCACGAACCCACATCGCCCGCCGATCTTCCCAGTCAAGGCCTTGGCCACCCTTTGTGCGCGCAAGCCGATCCTCAAAGCTCTTCCGGATATTCACCATCTCACGCGGGCTCGCACCGGCCCGTGTCATAGCTGCCAACAGCAGATCTTCAGAGCGCTGTGCGCCACCATTTTGCACGTTCATCATCGTCTCCGATCTATCGGGCGGCAGGCGAACCGGCTCGCCCGAAACGCCTAGACGGTCACATCTTTGCCAAACTCAAGCGAGCCAATCGACAGGCTTACTCACCCCCAAGTGCCGCTCCGCGCATCAATCTGTAGATTGCACATCGGTTGCATTTCGGTTGCAAACTAGCGTCTATCGAGGATTCATTCAAGCCGATCGATTGCATAAGGAAAGCAAAGTACTTGCGCCCCCATACCAGCCAAACCAAAAATCAACCGGTTGATTTAAATGATCTTTTAACACGATCCGCCCTCAGGACAGACTCAACCGCATCCTTACGCCCCGCAAAGGTTCGGCGCAAATCCAGGACCGGCGACTTTCCGCCACCTTTAATGACATCGGCACCCACTCTGTTGAAGCGAAGACCGACACTTCGAAAAAAGGGCAGTCGCGACGAACGACCGCCCTTCCCAAAGTTTACTCCAGAAGGACTTAGAGCCACTTCCAGCCAAAGACTTCCTTGGCACCCGACAAAAGGAACGTCGGCAACGCAGCCACAAAGGCACAGCCCAGCAGGAGATACACAGACAGGCTTGTGGTGCCCAAAACGAAGTGACCCAACGGGGTGAAGACCGCAATTGCAGACAGCGCCAGCGACAGAGCCACAGCCATCAGCAGTTTCGGGTTGCCAAACGGCGACTTGCGAAACAGCGTTGTGTTGGTCCGGGCATCAAACACGTGCCACAGCTGGGCAAACATGATGGTCACAAACGCCATGGTCTGCGCAGTTTCAAGGCTGAGACCAAGGCTCAGGCCTTCCTTGAAAGCGAGATAGCTGACAAAGCCAACCGCGAGACCACGCACCAGGATGCGTTCTTTCAAACCACCGGCAAAAATGTCTTCATCTTTCGCCCGAGGCTTACGCCCCATGATGTCGTCATCAGCTTTCTCAAAACCAAGAGCCAGCGCCGGGATACCATCCGAAATCAGGTTAACCCAAAGGATCATCAACGGGGTCAACGGCATCAGTGGATCAGCCCCCATCAGCATAAAGGCAAACAGGATCGTCGACACCTCGGCCACGTTTGCGGTCAATGCCTGACGCACAAACTTCAGCAGGTTGTCATAGATCCGACGCCCCTCTTTCACCGCTTTCACGATGGTCGAGAAGTTGTCGTCCAACAGCACCAGCGCGGCACTGTCTTTCGCCACCGAGGTGCCGGCAATGCCCATGGCAACGCCGATATCGGCCGTCCGTAGCGCAGGCGCGTCGTTCACGCCGTCACCTGTCATTGCGGCCACTTCGCCGGTGTTTTGCATCGCCTTCACGATCCGCAACTTGTGTTCCGGTGTCACACGGGCAAACACAGCCGCATTTGGAACGATGCCTTCGAGGTCCTCGTCGCTCATCGCGTCGAGTTCAACGCCTGTGTGCACGGTCTGGTCGTCGCGGGTTTTGATGCCGATCTGCTCGGCAATCGCCTGCGCGGTGACCGCGTGGTCGCCAGTGATCATAACCGTACGGATACCAGCCGATGTTGCATCTTCCACGGCGCCTCGCACTTCAGGGCGCGGTGGATCCATGATGCCATGGATACCGATCAGAATGATGTTCTGCTCCGGATCTTCCGGATCAAACGCCCCATCATCGGTCTGACGAAAGGCAATCGCCAACGTGCGCAGCGCGCGGCCGCCAAAGTCCTCGATCACGCCCTCTACCTGAGCGCGGATCTCGTCGGTCAGCTCGTGCAACTCGCCGTTCAACCAAACACCTTTAGCGCGCTTCAGGATCACATCAGGCGCACCCTTAGCGATGAGGAAGTTCTCACCATTTGGCAGTTTGGTGTGCACGCTCATCATCTTGCGAGTGCTGTCAAACGGGAAGGCTTCCATCGTTTGCACTTTGCGCTCCTGCAAACGCGCACGCGACAGGCCAACCTTGGCCGCAGCCACGACAAGCGCGCCTTCGGTCGGGTTGCCCTGCACCGCTGGACGACCGTCTTTGGTGATCAACTCGGCGTCGTTGCAATAGGCAGAGATGTTGAGCATTTGGCGCAGGTCGAATTCCTTGCGGATGTCGGCCACGTTGCCGTCTGCGTCTACAAATTCGCCATTGGGGTCAAAGCCTTCGCCGCTCACGTCCCAGGTCTTGCCACCGGCCCAAGTGCGCATCACCTGCATCTGGTTCTGCGTCAGGGTGCCGGTTTTGTCCGAGCAAATGACCGAAGTCGTGCCCAGCGTTTCAACCGAAGACAGTTTGCGGGCCAGCGCATTGTTGGCCACCATCCGCTGCGACCCGAGGGTCAGAACGATGGTCACAACAGTTGGCAGACCTTCAGGAATGGCAGCCACCGAAAGCGAAATCGCGGTGTTCAGCATTTCGGTCACATCCATGCCCTGGAAGATGCCGATACCAATCACAATCGCCACAACGCCCAGCGCAGCCGCGATCAGCACTTTGGAGAGCTTCTCGATGCGGATTTGCAGCGGCGTTTTGGGGTCTTCAGCGGTCGCCATCAGGTGCGCGATATGGCCCACTTCGGTCGCCATGCCGGTGCCCGTCGCGATGCCTTCGCCGGTGCCGTTGGTGATTTTGGTGCTCATAAAGCCCATGTTCAACCGGTCGGCCAGTACGATTTTTTCGTCGTCAATCGGCAGCGTATGCTTGTCGACGGGCTCGGACTCACCGGTCAGCGCGGCTTCATCAACGGCCAGTCGCGCCGCTTCGGTAAAGCGCACGTCAGCGGCGATGATGTCGCCTGCCTTAAAGCGCAGCAAATCGCCGGGCACGATGTCGGCAGCAGGGATTTCCACCCAGTTGCCGTCCCGCCGTACAAACGCCAACGGTGCGGACATTTCCTTGAGTGCGGCCAGCGATTGTGCGGCGCGGAATTCCTGCATGAAGCTGATCAAAGCATTCAGGAAGACGATAACGGCAATGGCCACCGCATCCACATAATGCTGGGTATAAAATGAAATCGCTGCACCGATCATCAGAATGATCAGCAGCGGGCTTTTGAACTGTTCGATGAACAGCAAAATTGGGGAAACGCCTTTGGTATCTGCCAGACGGTTTGGCCCGACTTCCGCAAGCTTCTGAGTGGCTGCCTGCGTGGACAGACCGGTCTTTGGATCACTGGCGAGTGTTTCGGCCACCTCCTGCGAAGCTTTTGTCCAGGGCACCAATGCGCCGCTGTTCTCTTGTTTTTCTATTTTGGCTGAATCGGTCATCGAAATTCTCCAGGACGGACATTGGGGAGTTTGGTTCGGTCCCCCGGCGCTCCGGGGAACCGTTCAGTTTTTGACGTAATCAGCTAGCAACAAGTTTCAACTCTGTTACGGATTCCGACACAGTTGTGCCTGTTTCTCCGCGCAAAGCCGCCTGTACGTCTTTCAATGCGCAAATAATCGCACGCTTACCGGAAGCCCGGGCAAAATCCTGAGCCGCTTTGACTTTCGGACCCATGGAGCCGCCGGGGAACCCGAACTCGTCCATCATGTCAGGCGTCGCTTCGCGAACCGCTTTCTGATCCGGCGTACCCCAATCGAGGAACACAGCTTCGACATCGGTGGCGACCACAAATACGTCGGCATCAATCTCGGTCGACAACATCGCAGAGCAGTTGTCTTTGTCGATCACGCATTCCACGCCAGTCAGGTGACCTTCGCGGTCATACATGGTGGGGATACCACCACCGCCTGCCGCAATCACAACCGCGCCTTGATCCAGCATCCATTTGATAGGACGCACCTGGAAAATCCGCTTGGGTGCTGGCGATGGAACCACACGGCGCCATTTGTCGCCATCTGGCTTGATCGCCCAGCCTTTTTCATCGGCGTTCTTCTTGGCTTCTTCTTCCGAATAGACCGGTCCGATGAATTTGGTTGGATCTTCAAATGCAGGATCTGCCGGATCAACTTCGACCATGGTCAGAACAGTTGCGAGCGGCTTTTCGAACGGCAGAAGGTTGCCCATCTCCTGTTCGATCATATAGCCGATCATGCCCATCGTTTCGCCAACCAACACGTCCAGTGGATATTCGTCCACTTCGGTATAAGCAGCTTCCTGAAGGGCCAGCAGACCAACTTGCGGGCCATTGCCGTGGGTTATGACCAGTTCATGTTCCTGTGCGAGGGGGGCGAGGCTCTCTGCCGCAATCTGCACATTTTCGCGCTGGTTCTCCGCCGTGAGGGCTTGCCCACGGCGAAGAAGCGCGTTGCCACCAAGGGCGACGACAACACGCATGTTCTTATGCTCCCAAAGTAGCGACGAGGATCGCTTTGATGGTGTGCATACGGTTTTCAGCTTGCTCAAATGCGATGTTGTAGTCGCTTTCGAACACTTCCTCTGTCACTTCCAGCTCGGACACGCCGAACTTTTCGAAAATGTCAGCACCGACTTTGGTTTCGGTGTTATGGAAGGCTGGCAGACAGTGCATGAACTTGACGTTCGGGTTGTTTGCTTTTGCGATCAGAGCGGAGTTCACCTGATAAGGCGACAGCTGCTTGATGCGGCTTTCCCAAACTTCGGCAGGCTCGCCCATCGATACCCAAACGTCGGTGTGGATGAAGTCCACGCCATCAACGGCATTGATGTCGTCTGTGATGGTGATGCGTGCACCGGTTTGCGCAGCGCGTGCCTGGGCCATCTCAACGATGTGGCTTTCGTTCTGCAGCTCTTTTGGCGCGATGATGCGAACATCACAGCCCATGATAGCACCAAGCATCAGAAGCGAGTTGCCCATGTTGTTGCGCGCGTCGCCCACATAAGCATAGGAAATCTGGCCACGTGGTTTCTGAGCATGCTCAAGCATTGTTTGCATGTCGGCCAGCATCTGAGTTGGGTGCCAGTCGTCGGTCAAACCATTGTAAACCGGAACGCCTGCGTAATCGGACAGTTCCTGAACCAAGTCCTGTGCAGATCCACGGTATTCGATGGCGTCAAACATCCGGCCCAACACGCGGGCAGTGTCTTTCATCGACTCTTTGTGACCGATTTGGCTGCCGGCAGGATCAAGGTATGTTACGTGAGCACCTTGGTCGTGGGCGGCTACTTCGAATGCACACCGTGTACGTGTCGAGGTTTTTTCAAAAATCAGGCAGATGTTTTTGCCGACAAGTGCTTGCTGCTCGGCACGCGCATATTTTGCGCGCTTCAAGTCGCGTGCAAGATCCAAGAGGAAAACCAGCTCACGCTGAGAGAAGTCTGCGATTTTGAGGTAGCTGCGACCTTTGAGGTTAAGACCCATGATATTAGTTCCTTTTTCAGATTTTTTCGAATTGAATTAAACGGCGTCACGTTCCAGCGGGCAGGTCATGCAGTGTCCGCCCCCGCGACCGCGGCCAAGCTCTTGGCCATTGATTTCGACAACTTCGACGCCGGCGTCGCGCATCAGCTTGTTGGTAAAGGTGTTGCGCGAGTAGCCAACAACCACACCGGGCGAGAGTGCGACAACGTTGTTGCCGTCGTCCCACTGTTCACGCTCGGCTTGGAATTCGTTGCCACCGGTGCCGACAATGGTCAGATCGGTCACGCCCATTGCGTCTTTGTAGACGTCAAAGATTGTACCCTTTTCCTCAACGGTTTCGCCACTTTTGTAGATCGAGTAGCATTTGATTTCGCTGGTCACTTCGTGGAAGGCCGTGACTTTGTCGACATCCAGACAAGAGAAGACAGTGTCCAAGTGCATCGCAGCACGGGATTTTGGCATCACACAGGCCACAACGCGGGTTGCGCCGTCTTTGTCCAGAAGGGCGCGTGCAACCTGAGCCACGGCTTGACGTGTTGTACGCTCGCCCATGCCGATAAACACAGTGCCGTTGCCGATTGGCATGACATCACCACCTTCAACGCTGGAGCGCTGGTAGTTCTGGTCATCGTTGCCCCACCAGAACTCAAAGTCTGCTGCTGTGAACATCGGGTGGAAGTTATAAACCGCACGCTGGAACAGTGTTTCCGGCTGACGGGCTGGCCAGTACATTGGGTTGACAGTGACCCCACCATAGATCCAGCAGGATGGATCGCGCTGGAACTGGGCGTTTGGCACGGCTGGCAACAGAAACTCGCTGCGCGGCAGGGAGTCCTTAACGAGGCGTGTCATGTTTCCTTCGGGCAGGTCGTCAACAACGATGCCACCAAGAAGCTGACGCGCGAGCTGTTTGCCGGACATTTCTTCCAGCCAGGGGCGCATTGCCATAGCAAGACCGGGGCCAACCATGTTCGCGGTTACGATGCGGTCCAAAACGAATGCTTTGGCGTCTGCGGTGGCATCGAATGCTTCAGCCAGCAAATCCTGTACGTCGTACACTTCAGTGCCACGCTCGCGCATTTTGGAAACGAAATCAGCGTGATCGCGACGGGCCTGCTCGACCCACAGCACGTCATCAAACAGCAGTTCATGACAGTTGCCGGGGGTCAGACGATCATGCGCCAGAGAGGGACGTGACACCATGACTTTGCGAAGTTTACCAACTTCGGAATGTACACCAAATGTCATTACTTCATCCTTTCGAAAAATGTTTTTTTGTGATGTCACCTCGAGAAAATCTTCGGTGACTGGGGAGATTTAGAGAAGTCTTGGGGGGGGAGGAGTGGGACCGGAGTCCCACCCCAGAAGTTTGCGTTTGCCTTAGCCGAGCATTGCACCGGCACTCAGGAATACGGCGATGATCACAGCCAGGATCAGAACCAGCGGACCGACAAACCGGAGCCAGCGATCGTAAGGCACGCGGCCGATTGCCAGACCACCCATCACAACTGCGAAGGTCGGGTTGAACAAGTTCACCAGGCCGTTTGCAGATTGGTATGCGGTGACCACCAGTTCACGACCCACACCAGCGAAGTCTGCCAGCGGCGCCATCACAGGCATGCTCAGAGCAGCAAGACCAGAGGAAGACGGCACGAGGAACGACATCAGGAACTGGATACCGAACATCACGTTGATGAACATGAATTCGGAAAGACCGGAAATCATACCTTCTGCAGAGAACAGGATGGTGTCGGTGATTTTACCGGCATCCATGATGACAACCACACCACGCGCAACACCGATGATCAGAGCAACACCCAAAAGGTCACGGGCACCGTCAACAAAGGTTTCCACAAAGGTGCCTTCGTCCATGCGGGTTTCTTCAGCGAATTTGCCAACAAACCAAACAACGATCGACATCACCAGGAACAGGCCGGACATTTCGTCCATCCACCAACCCAGGGACACAACGCCGTAGATCATAATCGCAAAACTCAGACCGAACAGGACGAGGATGAGTTTGCGAACACCGGTCAGCTCGGGCATCGCGCCATCTTCGGAGTCCGACAGGAAGTGCGCACGGTTCTCTTCGGTACGGCTCGCAATCAGCGAAGCGGACGGATCGGCTTTCACTTTGGCAGCGTAGCGCATGACAAAGATGATACCGGCCAGCAAGCTTGTGCCGAGAATCGCAGCGCGCAGCATCAGGCCGTCGGTGAACGGAATGCCGGCACCGTCAGATGCGATTACGGTTGCGAACGGGTTGAAGGTAGAGCCCAAAGTCCCGATACCAGCACCCAGCATGATCACAGCCACAGCGGTCAACGAGTCATAGCCGGCGCGAATGAACACAGGGATCAACAGCGCATAAAAGGCCAACGATTCTTCGGCCATACCATAAGAGGTACCACCAGCAGCGAACGCGATCATCATGATCGGGATCATCCACTGCTCCCGGCCCTTCAGTTTGGCCAGCAGCCCGCCGATACCCGCATCAATTGCACCGGTTTTCGTAACCACCATCAGGAAGCCCCCGATGATCAACACGAAAAGCGATACATCGATCGCAGCGTAGAAGCCTTGGAACGGTGCGAGAATAACATCAACGATGCCTTGCGGATTGGCTTCGACACCAGAATAGGATCCAGGCACTGGTGCCATGCGTCCCATTTCTTCGCTCATTTCACGAGCGTACTCACCCGCCGGCACGATCCATGTCAGTGCGGCGACCACAGCGATAAGCACAAATAGAATTGTGAATGCTGTGGGGAATTTGAACTTGGTCATTGTCCCCTCCTTGGGAAAACTTTTGAGTTCGATTGTGTTTCGATAACGAAGTTAATGTGCTCGCAACACAAATGCAATCATATTGATTGCGATATCACTTCAATTTGCTAGCATTTTGATTGCACACCACGCAAGCCCTACCATCGACAAGACGCCGAACACTAGGATCCGGCCTACTTCTTTGATTTAACTATGTTTATCCGCTTCGTCAGAATGTCGAAGCCTCAACAGGCAAAGCTAGCGCGTATTTCTGTGACCAATCTGCCAAGAGTGTGCGAAAGTTAAGTGTCTGTTAACACCCATATAGGCACATCGCCCACTCATCCAATGCGTCAACACCAAAAAAACGAAAAATAATAGAGCAAGCTTAAGCGCCCTAAGATGCTCATTTCAATAGAAATTTGATCCAGATCAAGTGAGTTTGAAAAGATCCTTACAAATCAAGACCGTCACTGCGCACCAGACACTTTTGCTCCACGGCAAGAATCCGCCGCTCCAGATCCAGCAACCGACTTTGCAGCTCTTCACTTGGCGTCGGGTTCTCCGCTTTCAACGAATCCAGCAGGTCTAGCAACGATTTCCTGAATTCCGGACCGCCCTTTCGGATCCCGCCAACGGATTGGCGCAAAAGCCCCTCAAACTGCTCTTCAATCCGCAGATTTACGGCCTTGGTCTTTCCCTGCGTGGCGCTCATGCTGCTTCACTCCATCTAGAATGGCGGTCCTCTGCGTCAAATCAAACACAAAAGTATGCATACTGATTGCACTTCACAAGCACGACAGATGGAAACTTTCCCAGGCATCAAAAAAGGCGCCACAAGGGCGCCTTCGCAAATGCGACTCTGTCGCGCGGCTTTACGCCCCTTCCAAAGCGCTCAGCCGCTGCTCCATTTCAGCAAACATTGCCCGGATCTCTGTCGCCGGCAGGAACTGCTCCAGAGAATCGCCTTCGCGCGCGCCTATCGAGGCTTCGATTGTCGCAAACCGGTCATCAAGCTCCTTGGCCGGGATATAGGCCTCACCGCCCTCTCCCGCCATGCCAAGCCGCTTCTCGATCCGCGCAAACCGCGACAGGACTTCGGGGGCCGCCACAAACCGGTCATTGGTATCCTCAAGCGCGGCCTGCATTTGCGCCTCAAGCGCGTGCAGCTTCTCCTCGATGTGCTCCGGCATGACACCGTTGCCACCATCAACTGTTGCCTTATGCACCAAACGTTCCAACTCACCAAAACGCGAATGCACCTCATGCGCAGGCACATAAGCAGCCGCATTTTCATCGTCGATCAAAGACCGCAGCGCCTTGCGAAACCCGGGGCCACCAGTGCGAATGCGCGCGAACACATCCCGCACCAACTGTTCATAATCGTGCTCAATTCTCAGATTGATGGCTTTTGTCGAGGGCATGCCGGCGCTCCCTTTTTGGGGTGAGTTACAAACCGTAAGTCTATCATTTCAGTGGCAACTTGCAACGCCAAAAGGAAGCCGAAGGACATGGCCTCCTGTTTCAAACACCCTGTCGAACCAACCCGCCACGTACACCATTTCGATGATGTCCCCGTCGACCCGACCCCGGACCAAAATTGCGCGACGCGATGCTGTCTTGCGCAGAAACTGCGCATTGCCGTCGGCACTAAGCGTGATACCTTCTGATCGCAAAAGCAGGGGGCAGACATGCCATTAGACTCCTTTGCCACCAGATCCCTTCGGCGCGCCGATGCGCAGGCAGAACAACTCATTGGCGTGACCCGCGTCGCCGTGGCCGCTGTTTTGCTGGTGTTTATGGGCTTCGTGGTGCGACGCACGCAAATCCCAGCGGCGGTGGGCCAATCCGGACTGGTCCTGTCTGTCACCATTATGACAACATATTTCCTGATCGGCGTGGTCTCGATCGCCGTGGTGCGCGCGGGCGTGCACAAACCTTGGATGTCTTGGGCCTTTGGCATCTCAGACGTTTTGCTGGTTCTCGGCAACATGTACTTTACGTCAGACATCCGAGGCACCAATCCATCGATTGCGCTGGCTTCCCCGGCTGCATTTTTTGCGATTCTGGTATTTGTGTCACAACTGTTCCGCGTCCGCCTGCGCCTCCAAATCGTTCTGACGCTTTGCCTGCTCATCGGTCTTCTTGCTCTGACCCTCGCCGCGCCCGACACGCTACTGTCTCCGCTGGACAAGGCTTTCCTGATTGAAAACTACGAACGCCAACCCAACATCGCCCGGCTGGTGATTGTGGCCATGATCGGCGCGGTGTGCATTGTGGCCGTTTGGCGCACCCGCCGGATGGTGCATGACATCGCCCACAAATCCGAGCAGACCCGAAATGCCTCGCGATTTTTGCCGTCCGAACTTCGGGGGGATCTCACCGATGAGCGCCTGCATCAGCTGCAACAGGGCCGGTCTGTCGACGTTGTTGTCATGTTCGTCGACATCCGCGGCTTCACCTTACAATCAGAAAAAATCGGCCCACGCGACACCACGAAGCTGCTTTCTGGGTTTCGCGAATTTGTCCTCTCCAGCATGCAGAACCACGGCGGTGTGGTCGACAAATTCATCGGTGATGGCGCGCTCTTGGTGTTTGGCCTGAACGATCCCGTTGGCGTGGCCGCACAAAACGCGCTTCAGGCCGCCACCGAGCTCAGCACAGCCATCACCGCATGGTCTCTCCAAAGAACCGCCGCCGGAGACCACCCCGTGGATGTCGTTATCTGCCTGCACGCAGGTACTGTAATCGCAGGCGCCATTGGCGGCGCGCGCCATTTGGAATTTGGTGTGTTTGGCAGCGTCGTGAACGAAGCCTCTCGCATTGAAGGGCTGGCCAAACAACAAGACATGCACATCGTTGCATCCGAGCCGGTATTTGCGGCTGCCAACCTGTCCCCAACCGGTTGGCACGACTTTGGCAAAACCGTTCTGCGCGGCAGCGCCGACCCAGTTCGGCTGTTTGGCAAAGACCCAGCCCCTGCAACCCACTGACCGCTACGCCCCTGTTTGTGGCGCTGTGTATTGGTGGCGATTGTTTGGGTCTAAGCAGCCCCTCGGCGGGTGCTGCTACGTTTCAAGTACCGATATACCTTACTTGCACCCATCGGCGCGGCCTCCTAGATGTTGACAACTTCAGGAGGCGAACCCTTTGAAACCACGGACCATTTTCCTGGCTACCATTGTGGCTCCGCTGCTTTTGGCCATAGTGGCACTTGGCATTTTTCGCATCGCAGCTCAGGTTCGGGAAACCAACGCTCTGACGGTTTTACCAGATGTATCTGGACGCGCTGTGCCCACGTCCGAAGGATCAATCTTTGTCATCGAGCGTGGCTCCAGTGCAGGCACGCCTCTCCTGTTTGCCCATGGCACTGCCGCTTGGTCCGGCCTTTGGCTTCCAACGTTGGATCACATGGCAGCGCAGGGGTTTCACGCCATCGCTTATGATTTGCCTCCATTCGGCTTTTCGCACCCTGCCGCCGATGGCGATTACAGCCGCCCGCGTCAGGCCGACCGCATCATCGCGCTGGTTCAGGCGCTCGACACAAGACCCATCGCCATTGGCCACTCGGTTGGCGCCGGTCCGCTCGCGGAGGCGGTGATGAAGCGCCCCGATTTGTTTGACGGCTTTGTGGTTGTCGATGGCGCCATCTCGCTCAACAGCCATCTCGCGCCCAAAACAACCCCAATCTGGTTGCGCCCCACCGGCCTGCGCCGCTTTCTCACCTCGGCCACCCTGTCCAACCCGCTTCTGACCCGGCTCTTTCTGCGCAATTTCATCTCGGTGAAAGACGCGGCCACCCCTTATGTGGTGCAAACCCTCAAAGTGCCGCTCAGCCGAAAAGGCTACACCGCCGCCGCCGCGGACTGGCTGCCGCAGCTGTTTGCCACGCCGCTCGACGCCCACAGCACGCGCCCCGGAAATTGGCAAGCCTTGCCGCTGCCGTTGGCGCTGATTTGGGGCGAGACCGACACCATCACCCCGCTGTCCCAAGGCCAAGACCTGCAAGCCGCCAACCAAAGCGCATCGCTCACGGTCTTGCCGGACGTCGGGCATATCCCGCAAATCGAAGCGCCCGAAGTCTTTTGGCAGGCGCTTCTGGATGTACTAAGACAGATGACGCAGGAGACATAACGTGAAAACCCTTGCCCGTAGAACCTTTCTCGCCGGTCTTGGCGGCGCCGCCGGCTGGATTGCCGCCCAAAAACTGCGGCCCAATCTGCCTGTCAATGACGGCACCGCCCGTATCGCTCCCGCCAACGGCCCGCAAATCCTGAACGACGCCAGCGAGCTTTCGCAAACGCCGGTCCACAAACACATCATCCTGTCCCAAGACCCCGACGCGGCCTTGATCGATGCCATCCGCAAGGAACTCTCCGAGGCCAAATCCGCAGGCCACCCGCTAAACGTCGGCGCCGCGCGCCACTCGATGGGGGCCCAAGCCATTCCGCGCGACGGCACCGCGATCACCTTTGACAACGGTCTGGTCGAGATCGACAGCCAAGCCCAAACCTATCGCGCCCACGCCGGCGCCCGATGGTCGCAGGTCATTGCCGCGCTGGATCCCGCGGGCCTGTCGCCCATGGTGATGCAGTCCAACAACGATTTCGGCGTCGCCGCCACCTTTTCGGTCAACGCCCACGGCTGGCCCGTGCCCAAAGGCCCGATGGGCTCCACCGTCAAATCCCTGCGTATGATCCTGCCCTCAGGTGATCTTGTGACCTGTTCGCCGAGCGAGAATACCGACCTCTTCAATCTTGCAATGGGCGGATACGGCCTGATCGGCGTGATCATCGACATGCAGGTCGAGGCCGCCCGCAACACCCGCCTTGTGCCCAGCTTTGAGGAAATGGCCGCCAGCGACTATGCCGCCGCCTTTCAGCGCGCCATCAATGATCCCGACGTGACGATGGCCTACGGGCGGCTCAACGTCGAACGCGCCGACTTCTTCACCAAGGCCTTGCTGATCACTTACCGCGAAACCGAGGAGCAAGACGCCCTGCCCGCCGCGACCGGCTCCGGCTGGATGTCGCACGTCGCCAGCCGCATCTACCGCGCCCAACTTGGCAACGAGCCGGCCAAATCCTTCCGCTGGTGGAACGAGACCACGCTTGGCCCAATGCTTGGCAGCGGTGAAACCACACGCAACGCGCTAATCAACGAACCAGTGGTCACGCTGGACGACGGCGCCTCTGAACGTGTCGATATCCTGCATGAATACTTCATCGGCTTTGACCAGTTCGACGCTTTCCTCGCCGCCTGCCGCGATGTCATTCCCGCCTCCTATCAGGAATTTCTGAACGTCACTCTGCGATATGTCGCCCAAGACGATCAGAGCGTGCTCAGCTACGCCAGCGTGCCGCGCATCGCGGCGGTGATGTCCTTCAGTCAGGAACTCACGCAGCGCGGCGAGGCCGACATGGCCCGCATGACGAAAGCCCTAATCGACCGCATCGTGGCCGCAGGCGGCACTTATTATCTGCCCTATCGCCCCCATGCGCGTCTGGACCAATTAAGCGCCGCCTACCCCAGAGCCGCGCAGTTCGCCCGCCTGAAACGAGAGCTGGACCCAGATGGTCTGCTCCGCAACAACCTTTGGGACAGCTATCTGGAGCACCTATGACACGCCTTCAATATCTCGCGCTTGGCTATTTCGTCGCTTTGATGATTGCGGCCTCGATCAACTACATTCCTGGTCTCACCGACGCCGACGGGCTGGCCTTTGGCATCTTTGCGCTCGATCCCTATGACGACGCCTTGCATGTCGCCTCAGCACTTTGGGCGCTGGCGGCTGGGCTCATTTCACACAAGGCCTCCCGCACATTCATGATCCTCTTTGGCGCGGCCTATCTGGCGGACGGCGTGTTTGGCATCTTCACCGGCTATGGTTTCCTCGACATGGGCATCTTCACCCACGCCTCGCTTGGTCTCGATTTCTCGCTGGGCCGCTTCCTTGCCAACCTGCCCCATCTTGGTCTTGGCGGACTGGCTCTTGTCGCCGGCTTGCGGGCCCGCACAGCATGAAACGTCTGTTGCGATGGGCCTTGCGCGGCAGCCTGTGCCTCGTGCTGTTGCTGGCGCTGCTGTTGTCGCCGGTGGCCTATGTGGAAACCATGTGCCGCGGCGATGCCGCAGCGACAGCCTACACGCCGATCCTGCCACCCGAGGATCACCGCCCCGAATCCCGTACACTGATGACCTATCCGGAATGGCACATCGTGCATGCCTATGATGACTACGCCACGGTGATTGCCACCAATGACCCGCACGACTTCGGCTTCTTCTCCGCCATCGGGGGGTTTTGGTCGTCCCTCTGTGATCTAAGCCGCCAATCGGCCCATCTTGGTCCCGTCGATAGCGGCACCAAACAAATGGTCTATGTGATCGGGGTAAGCTTCACCGCCGAATTGGCACTCAAGGCGCTTTATGAGGAAACTTTTGGCCGCGTGACAACATGGATTCGCGGGTCAGACCATGCCGCGCTGGACACACTGACCGCGCACCAAGCCGCCGAGTATGCGCAATTCTTGCAACAGGTACCGTGGTACAAATGGCACTTTGGCGAAGACGCCACCGCCCTCGCCACCACGCCATCCGAAGGCTTTCGCGACACCGAACGCCGACTGGCAGTTGGCCTCGAATATCGCGCCAAGGCAGCTTACGCCGGTGTCATCGCCCAAGCCGTGGAAAACGTCGGCGCTGACGCTTTGACTCTGCGAATGGTGGTTGACGCCAAAGGGCGCGACCTCTCGGCTTACGACGCGGTCGAAGTCGTTGGCAGCTCTGATGCCCTAACAATTCTGCAAACGCCGCGGTACCGCACCCTGACCCACTTGCTTGCCGAGATGGCCAAGGACGGCGTGCAATTTATCGAAATCGCCGGCAATGATGATATCATGTTCACCACCATCGCCCCATCTTCACAAACACAGGACGCCATTTCCGTCATGCCGCGCCAAGGTCACACTGACTATCGCCATATTCAAATGGTCAAAGTCCACGATCTGGCGCAAGAGCTGCGGAATTTGAACGCGCGCGGTCATCGGCTGGAACATATCCATGACTATTAGGCAGCTCTCTATAGGTCTGCCCATATTGGTCTGCGGCTGGCTCGCAGTACTGGTCGGCATGGGCTTTGTCTCTGACAGCGCCCCCGCCCAGATGATCCTGTTCCCGCCCTCGGGTCTGATACCAAGCCTCGCCCCCGATGTGGCGATCATCGACAGCAGCCCCGTCAGCGTCACTGTGACTTCCACCGGATCAGATTTCGTGAAATCCCTCTACGCCGCTGGCGCGCTGTTGGTGCTGCCCGCAGGCCTTCCGGGGTGCAGCGGAACAGTCAAACGCAGCTAACAGAAAACCGCGCCCGTTAGCGCAACCATCAATCGCTTGACCCTCCTCATCTCGCTGCCTAGGGTCACCCCATGCCTGTACACACGCTTGACCACGCCAACATCCGCACCACCAATCTTGAGGCCATGATCGCCTTTTATGAGCAGGTGCTAGACATGACCAACGGCCCCCGCGCGGATTTCGATTTTCCGGGCGCCTGGCTCTATCTGGGGGACAATGCCGTGGTGCATCTCGTAGGTGTTGATGGCAATCCGCAAACAGACGGCGATCTCGCGCTAGAACACGCCGCCTTCCGTGCTACGGATCTGGCCGCGTTTGTCACCCGTCTGAAAACCCACGACGTCGACTATTTTCTGGGTTTCCCACCGGGCGTTCCCATCGTTCAGGTCAACATTCACGATCCGGACGGCAATCACCTGCACGTCGACTTTCACATCGACGAACTTGAGGCCGCTGGCCTGTCCCGCTGAGTCTTTCTGGTGAACGCGTCGCGCGGTGCGACAATCATAGAGTCTGTCGAAAACCGCACTGTCGCGATACCGACGTCATACCGACGCGTTGCAGACAGCTGTTTTTCCCTGATTCCTCAAGGTTAACGCCAGACGCCAAAGGTGTCCCGCAGATACCCTATTGCGCGCCGATTTTGAGCGTTGCGACCCAACCCGTCCACGTCCGTTTGATGAAGCGCATCACTCTGATGTCCCGAAATCAGCACATCCGGCTCGCGCATCAGACCCGGCACCCAGATCGGCGTGCCCGCCTTGGCCAACATACCCGACAGCCAGATATCATCAACGTTCCTCGCCTCCACCGGCACGTTAAAAACCTCGGGAGCGAAAAATTCGGGCCGCACCATAACCCCTGCATAACCTTGCAAAACATCGGCATATCCTCCGCGCAGATATATCCGTCGCCCAACTCGATGGAACCGTGCACCCGCCCTATCCGCGTGGAACCGTTCGATGCGATTGCGCAGGTGAAATTCAACGTCCGTGATCACCCATTGCCGCACTGCTCGCGGCATGTGAACACTCGGGACCGCATTTTCGTGAAACTTGCCAACCTGCTGACCGGCAAGCGCAATACAGCATCCCGGATGCCTTTTGGCTGCGTTCAGAAAACCCCGCGCCCAGGTATCTCGATAATGGATATCATCGTCACAAAACAGGATATTCATATCCTGTCCAGCGAACTCCCTTAGCGCGGGCAGCACTTTGGTTGCCGGTCCCAGATCGGCCTCAACTTGCCGAATTTCCACACCTTTTGGAACCTCAGGCAAAGTGCCGTCCCACTCGGGGAACCGGTCATAAGCCCTAGGAATATAGAGGATCACGGCCTCCGGCTTAGTACGCTGTGCCAACAACAATTCCAGCGTCACCTGCATCGAAGAGAACCGGGGTGGAATGGCTGAAAGGGTGATCACATACATCGCTTGGCCTCAGGTCCAAATATCATAGGTGGCTTGAAAAAAGCGGATCGTTTCAAGGTTCGCATCGTTTCGTCCAACACCGCCGATGGCATTTTGGTTCAACGCCGTATGATCCAAATGCGACGGTTTGCGGATCGGCGTCAGCATCGGCTCAAACAAGCCGCCGATGACCCAGATTCCATGTCCCTTTCGAGTCACGTGACCAGACAACCAGACATCATCCACCGGCCACGCAAAGTCAGGAATATCAAAGACTTCTTCCGGAAAAAAGCTGGGTGAAACCATCACACCCATGAACCCCTCAAACCCATCGGCATAACCTGTGCGCAACGTGACCCGGCAAGGGGGCTGCACATAGGGCGCGCAGCCAAGCCGATCGAGCGCGCGCGCCCAAAGCCGCCGCGCCTGCCAGCGCGGATTTGTGGTCCGCCACAGGAAGCGGCGCCGCGGAAGGCGCAGCGAAACACGCGCACCAGACTTTGCAGGATAGGTCTGCATGCCGCTAATCGCCACGACATCATTTGGCCGGCGCGCTCGCGCCGCCAAAAGACGCTCGGCAAGGATCGGTCGATAGACCTGATCATCGTCGCAAAACAGAATGTCGACACCTGCGCCTTGAAAGTCCCTCACGGCAGGCAACACCTTGGTTGCAGGGCCAAAATCCTCCTCAACCCAGCGAACTTCCACGCCATCCGGGACATCTGGCGGCGTGCCGTCCCATTCAGGAAACCGCCGATATTGTCTGCTCAAGTATAGTATCACGCGTTCTGCCGGAACAGTCTGCGCCAGCAAACTATTCAGAGTGGAATTCAACTCCGCAAATCGAGGCGGGATTGACGACAGGGAAATAATATAGGGCTGAGGCACTGCGCGCTCTTGAAAGAGTTGTCCGTCAGCGGCTTAGCACAAAGCGCGCGTCGGGCCTAGCGTTGCATTTAACTCTTCTGAACGACGCGGATTGAAACAGGCATCCGACGCTCCTTTCTAAAAGCGTGGGACAACCGAATAAACTGGCGTCAGAAGATGCAAACGTGCCGAATGGTTAGCGTTCGTTACACACCGCTGCACCGTTGCATTGATCCAGATCGCCCGCGCGTTTCACAAAAATGTGGCCCTGCACAAAGATCTCGCTATGCGCCGTTTGGCGCCGACTCAAATGGGCGATTGCCAGACTTCAAGAGTTACAAACTCCGCATTTCTTTGTCGGTCCGCCATTTGCGGCCGTTGTTGCATTTGTATGAAGCCCGCCTGCCGCATTCCAAATCAATGGCAACGCCTCGGATTTGGTCAAGGAAAGCGACTTCGCCTCTGTCACTGTGTGCTGCTGCATTGTGAGCGCTCCTTGCGCCTCAGCCTGCGCCACCACCCCAAGCGCCATCGCAATCGCCAATACGACGAGCTTCACATTTTGGTGCAGTCTCACTGTTGTGCTCCTCTCAATTCACATCACCACGGCGACAGGGCCGTTACCTTGATCACCAAAGTCCAACGTAATGAAGAATGATTTCGGCACATCACCTTGAAAACCAAGGTGTATTTCCGCCTCATTCACGCTTCCCGGAGCAACCAGGACCGGCGCAAACGCGGTGACCTCGGCGCCTTGAACGGCGACACCGGACAACGTGACAGGCGCATGAGTGCTGTTGAACGTGGTCAATGTCACAACAACACCGCCGCCCCGCACGATGCGCCCCTCGGCCGCCACAGTCACCGGCAAATGGCTGTGCCCGTCATGCGCCGCCGCCGCCAACGGTGTTGCCAATCCCGCCAGTATGAAGGCCCGTCTCGTGATCATCGCCCAGTCTCTCCTTGGATACTAAAACGTCTGCCCCACGTATTTCCGTCGCACAAAGTTTTTTTGTTTTTTGCCGATTTTGGACTTGCGGCCCTGACCGACTCTTTATATTTCACGCCTCACCCAAAGGACGCGGGCGTAGCTCAGGGGTAGAGCATAACCTTGCCAAGGTTAGGGTCGAGAGTTCGAATCTCTTCGCCCGCTCCATTTTCCCTTCTCAGGGAAAGCCGAACAAGGCGCGGTTTATTCCGCGCCTTTTCGCTTTTTTACCATACCGGGAGAATTGCACCATTTAGCCCTTGCGCCCCGCGCACTCTGCGGCTACATCCGCCTCACCCAAAGGACGCGGGCGTAGCTCAGGGGTAGAGCATAACCTTGCCAAGGTTAGGGTCGAGAGTTCGAATCTCTTCGCCCGCTCCATTTGGATTTCAAAGAGGCGCAGGTTTTCCTGCGCCCTTTTTGTTTTCACCCCATCAACGCAAGTGCCAAGGCGTTTTGCCGTTCAATCACGCGCGGCATATCAATCGTTGTGACACGGCCATCACGCACCACCTGCCGACCTTCGACAAACAAGTGCTTCACCCGCGTCGGCCCTGCGAGCAAAAGCGCCGCAGGATCCCAGCTGCCCGCCGCCTCTATGCCTGACACATCCCAAATCGCGATGTCTGCCCGTTTGCCAACGGCAATCTGCCCGCAATCCGTTCGCCCTAACACCTGCGCCCCGCCACGCGTTGCAATCTCCAATGCCTCACGCGCGCTCATCGCGTCAGCACCGCGTGACACGCGTTGCAACAACATTGCCTGTCGCGCTTCTGCAACCAAGTTGCCCGCGTCATTGCTGGCCGACCCATCCACACCCAGCCCAACGGGCACACCGGCGTCCCGCATCTGGCGTACCGGTGCAATACCGCTACCAAGCCGACAGTTGGAACAAGGGCAATGTGCCACCCCGGTCCGACTACGGGCAAAAAGCTCAATCTCTTGCCCGTCCAGTTTCACACAATGCGCATGCCACACATCTTCGCCAGTCCAACCCAAGTCCTCGGCATATTGTCCTGGGCGACAGCCAAATTTCTCAAGCGAATAAGCGATATCTTCCTCATTCTCCGCGAGGTGCGTGTGCAACATCACTCCTTTGTCCCGCGCCAATATAGCTGCGTCACGCATCAATTCGCGCGAAACAGAAAAGGGCGAACAAGGCGCCACACCGACCCGCACCATTGCGCCTTCGCTGGCATCGTGGTGCGCGTCTATTAGGCGGATTGTGTCGTTTAGAATGGCGGCTTCGTTCTCGACAAGTGAGTCTGGCGGAAGGCCCCCGTCGCTTTCTCCGATGCTCATTGAGCCGCGGGTGGGATGAAACCGCAATCCGATTTCTGTGGCAGCCTCAATCGTATCATCCAAACGCGCGCCGTTGGGATACAAATACAGGTGGTCCGAGGTCAACGTGCAGCCCGACAAGGCCAACTCGGCAAGCCCGATCTGCGCCGAAATGTTCATCTCTTCCGGGCCAAACCGTGACCAGATCGGATACAGCGTCTGGAGCCAACCGAACAGCAAGGCATCTTGTCCGCCCGGAACCGCACGGGTCAGCGTTTGATAAAGGTGATGGTGGGTATTCACCAAACCGGGCGTCACCACGCACCCCTGTGCCAACACAATTTCACCATCGCCTTGAAGGCCGGTGCCAATTTCGACAATTTTCCCGTCTCTTAGACGTACGTCCGCCTCAGACAATTCGCGCCGTGCATCATCCATGGTCAAAACGACCTTGGCTGATTTTATTAGAATTTCAGATACTTGCGTCATGCCACACTCCTTCTGTCCCGTTTCGGTGAAGTGTGATCAGGCATCGACAGAAAACGGGAAAAGGACTCGACGCGTCGCTATTTGTAACGTCCCCGCACGGTTGATTTCAAGCGCTTCGCAGAATATTCAATGCCGCAGCGTGGAGTTCAGCATTGGCTGCCGCAAGGACGCGTCCCCCTTCATGGGCGGGTCCGCCAGTCCAATCCGTGACGACGCCGCCAGCGGCCTGGATCACCGCGATGGGCGCCTGAATGTCGTAGGCATTCAGCCCAGCCTCAACCACCAAATCAATCTGCCCCGCAGCCAAAAGCGCATAAGCGTAGCAATCCATGCCATACCGGGTCAGCTTGCACTGTTCAGCGACAGCAATGAATCCTGCGCGCTCCTCGACGCTGCCCACTTCAGGAAAAGTTGTGAATACAATTGCGTCCTGCAAAACGCTGGTAGATTTGCAACTCAAAGCTTGCACGCCGGCGGGCCCAGCGACTTCGGCCATACCAAATCCGCCGACAAACCGCTCACCAATATAAGGTTGATCGACGATGCCAAAGATGGGGCCATTGGCATCTGACAAGGCTATGAGAACCCCCCACGTTGGCGCGCCGCTGATAAACGCTCGCGTGCCATCGATCGGATCCAGAACCCAGGTGAGACCACTTGTTCCCTCGGTCCTGCCAAACTCTTCACCAAAAATGCCATCTTGCGGCCGCCGCTTTGCCAGCACATCGCGCATCGCCAATTCGGCGGCGCGATCTGCAACGGTCACGGGATCAAAATCATGATCCAGCTTGTTTTCTGCGGTAAGGCCCTTTGCGCGAAAATGCGGAAGTATGGCCGCACGGGCCGTGTCGGCCATATCGTTGGCCACAGCAACGATATCGCTTCGATCTTGCTCTTTCATGAAACTTCCTCCGCAGTGGGCGCCTGTCTTTGGGCTACTTCACTGCGGAAAAAGAAACAAGCAACGTCAACGAGAGGTGAGTGCTCTCAATCAACGTCTGATTGCCTTGAAGCGCTGTCAGGCGACGTCACTCAAGACACGCGCCAACTCAAACAGGCGGCGTCGCTGGTTTTCCGGAATTGCGTAATAGCTACGGATAAGATCAAGCGCTTCTTTATCGCCCATCAGATCAGCTGGCACTTTACTGGCCAACTCGCCCTCTTCCGCTTCCAGCCCTTCAAAAAAGAAGCTGACCGGCACGTCCAGTGCATCGGCTATATCCCATAGGCGCGAAGCGCTTACGCGATTGGCTCCGGTCTCGTATTTCTGAATCTGCTGAAACTTAATCCCAACCTGCTCAGCAAGTTGCTGCTGGGTCATCCCCGTCAGCCAACGCCGTTGTCGCACTTTTTTGCCAACATGCACGTCCACTGGATGCGTCATTCCGCCACTCCTTTGCAATCAACTTTTGACATCGCTCAATCAGTATAACTCACTCAAAAAGCGTTACACAGTTACCATTATGAATTCACCGCGCATCCCTTCGCGGTACGTTAGCTTAACAGTTTTTGCCTTGCAATCAAGGTCCATCCTACAAGCTGACGGTTAAGCGCGCGTCAATAGGTACAATTCTAAATTGATACTCTCTTTGGATTTTTCGGTGACGTTGTGTCGCGTTCCGCTTGTGGAGGCTGTTCTCGCTTTGACAGCGCTCCTATCGGCTGTCTAATCGTGACAACCAACTGGAGCAAATCTCATGCGCGCATTTCAAGTTACATCCCACGATACCACTCCCACAATTCAGGATATTCCCATGCCTGAACCGGCCAAAGGTGAAATTCGCGTGCGCATTCGCGCCTGCGCGCTGAACTTCGGCGATCTATTGATGATCAAAGGCACGTATCAGGAAACCCCCCCGCTGCCTTTCATTCTCGGTATGGAAGTTGCCGGCGAAGTCGACGCTCTCGGGCCCGATACCAAAGGCCCTGCTGTTGGTTCCAAGGTTCTGGTGTTTGGCGGCAAAGGCGGGCTTGCGGAATTTGGATGCTACCGTGCGGACAGCGCCATCCCCCTACCGGAGAGCATGAACTTTGTGGAGGCCGCAGCCTTTCCAGTGGCCTACGGCACCAGCCATGTTGCGCTAGACTACCGTGCCCGCCTGAAGGAAGGCGAAAACCTTCTGGTTTTGGGCGCCGCCGGCGGCGTTGGTCTCACGGCAGTGGAAATTGGCAAGCTCATGGGCGCCAATGTGATCGCCTGTGCTCGCGGTGCCGACAAGCTCGCCGTCGCCAAAAAGATGGGCGCTGATCACCTGATCGATGCAGGAACCGAAGACATCCGCGACGCGGTCAAGGCGCTTGGTGGGGCCGATGTTGTTTATGATCCAGTTGGCGGCGAACAGTTCAAAGCAGCGTTCCGCGCCTGCCGTCCCGAAGCAAGGCTCTTGCCAATTGGATTTGCGTCCGGTGACATTCCCTCAATCCCAGCCAACCATCTGCTGGTCAAAAATCTCACGGTGATGGGTCTCTACTGGGGTGGCTACATGGCTTTCAAACCACAAGTGATCCTCAACAGCATGCGCACCCTGTTTGGCTGGCACGCCGAAGGCAAGATCAAGCCCCACATCAGCCACGTACTGCCGCTGGATCAGGCCGCTGACGCATACGAACTACTGCGGTCGCGCAAATCAACCGGCAAAGTTGTGGTCAGCGTACCTTAAACCCATCAGCCAAGGCAGTCGCGGGCTTTAACCCACGACTCCAAGCCGTACAGGATGGTCCGGGCGCCCACGCATGGGCTGAAAACCCGCCCGGATCAAATCGGCTAGATCCGCAATGACATCACCCTTGCTGGTGTCCGCCCCGTACATGTTGATGTGCTGCTCCCCCAACTCCGGCAACACGCCACCGTGGTCAATCACTTCAAGGTGACGAGGCTCCGTGCCCTCAATCATGGCCCCCAATGCCAGATCGGCAGAAATCGTCGCCTCAACTGTCCGGTCGGAATCTGTCTGAAGGGCGGATTCCCATTCTATTCCGGCCCGGTCCAGCGCCGCAATCGCGCGCGGGCGGAACAGACATTGCCGCCCCGACGCAAATGGAATTGGGCGGCGTCGCCAGCTGGCACCACCTGGTGCACCAACCCACGCCAACGGCAGCTTGCACAGCAACTCCGCCGACTCGGGGCTTTCGGCCTCGGTGGTCAGGATGAGGTCCATCTCACCTTTTTGAAACTGCGCCTTGAGCTCCATGGTGAACGAGGAATGCAGCACCACTTTCACACGCGGATAAGCCGCGTTGAACTGTTGCAGCACCCGTGGAATGGCCGGGTAGACAATATCATGCGGCACACCCAGCGAGATCGTGCCCTCAAACTCGTCATGGGTCAGACGGCGAATCACTTCGTCGTTAAGCGTGACCATGCGCCGCGCGTATCCCAGCATTTGCTCGCCCTCAGGTGTAAGGGCAATGCCGCGACCGGAGCGATCCAGCAGATCCACGTCAATTAATTCTTCCAAGCGCTTGAGCTGCATGCTGACCGCGGATTGAGTCAAATGCAAAAAGCCCGCCGCTTTGGTAACCCCGCCAAGATCTGCAACTGCCACAAAGCTTCGCAAGGTCGTCACATCCAAATTCCGCATTCCATCAATCCTTGTGATGTATCTCTTCATTAATATTCGTTTCACAAATAGATCATAGAGCGTCATACACATCAAGCAACTTGATGATAAATCGACATTCAATCAATTTTTGAAAGGAGCGAACATGTCCACTTATAGCATCGCAGGCCGCAACCCCAGCCTTCGCACAAAAGGCTTCAAACAGCTTTTCAACTGGCTTCTCGTCTCCCGTCAGCGCAACAAACTCGCGCGCCTGGATGACCGGGCGCTTGACGACATGGGCCTGACTCGCGCTGATGTCGAACATGAATTGAAACGCCCAATTTGGGACGTGCCATGCCATTGGCGCGGCTAAACCATAGCGGCAGTTAACGAATTTGGCCGAAAATCGCTGCTTTTTCAACGATTGCCACGCGGGTAATCCTTGAAATCCGGCCCGACCTGCACGATATTTCTTGAAACGGCCGTCGGGGGAACTCGGCGGCCTAACAGAATTATTATCGGAGGCTTACATGGCTGAATTTGACACAATCCGGAGCGCTGCTGGCACGCAGACCGCCCAGATTGACGAGGGCCTGCGCGCCCATATGAGCAAAGTTTACGGCACAATGTCCGTAGGCATGTTGATCACCTTTGCAGCAGCTTGGGCGATTTCCAATTTGGCTGTGACAGCTGACCCTTCAGGTGCGTTTGCCCAGCTGAGCGCTGACAAATACCTGACCTCGCTCGGCTACGCGATCTACGGCTCGCCGCTGAAATGGGTAATTATGTTTGCACCATTGCTGTTTGTTTTCGGCCTAAGCGCTGCAATCAACCGCATGTCGGCCGCGACTGCACAGCTTGTGTTCTACATCTTCGCTGCTGTTATGGGCCTCTCAATCAGCTCTATCTTCCTGGTTTTCACCGGTGAATCCATCATTCAGGTTTTCCTGGTTACCGCGATCGCTTTCGCGGGTCTGTCGCTTTACGGCTACACCACCAAGCGCGACCTTGGACCAATGGGCACGTTCCTGATCATGGGCGTGATCGGCCTGATCGTTGCGTCCGTCGTAAACATCTTCTTGGCATCTTCCGCGATGAGCTTTGCGATATCTGCTCTGGGCGTTCTGATCTTCGCTGGATTGACCGCCTACGACACACAGAAAATCAAGAACACCTATCTGGAGCACGCCCACAGCGGCGACAGCGAATGGTTGGGCAAAGCGGCTATCATGGGCGCTCTGAGCTTGTATCTGGACTTCATCAACATGTTCATGTTCCTGCTGCAGTTCCTCGGAAACCGCGAATAACAGCAGCACCATTTGAAATGCCAAGGGCCGGTCACATTGACCGGCCCTTTTTTGTGAACTGTCTAGGTTACTCCGGAAAGGCCATCTGCATTTGCACCGCTGGAAAATGCACTCCCGGTGCGAGGCTCAGTTCAACCTCGCCCCGCTCCGCAAACCCCATTTCACGATAGAAACTCCGCGCTGTGTACGTGCTCATGCAACTTAGCCGTTTGATGCCATAAGCCTCAGCAGAGGCGAGGATCACGTCCACCAGCGCCTTGGCCACCCCACGACGCACCCAATCAGCCCGCGTCGCAACATGGCGCACGTGCGCTTGCCGCGCATCGCCTGCGCCGCGAACCGGACTAAAGTCCGTCCACCCGCCAGCACCAACCACTTCATCCGTCGCCACACATTCCGCCAGGAAATAGGTCCCACTGGTCAACAACGCGGGCTGTGCGCGCGTGATCAACGGCAGCGCGGCATCAAGCGTCTCGCTGTCGTAATCCTTCGGCAACAATTCAGGATAGGAACGTTCAAACAACCCATCAACGGCCTCACGGTCGTCAATACGAGCGGGTCTGATAAAAAATGGAAAAGTCATGATCTGCGTCCTGTTGGTCTTTTTTGTCAGGGCGCGGCATCTTCAAAAGCAAAAAGCCGCGCCTTGGTCTGGCGCGGCTTTTGCAATGTCTCGGAGGGAGGATCTTACTTGATCTTGCCTTCCTTGTACTCGACATGCTTGCGCACCACCGGATCGTACTTACGTACGACCATCTTTTCGGTCATCGTGCGCGCATTCTTCTTGGTCACGTAGAAATGGCCCGTGCCCGCGGTAGAGTTCAGACGGATCTTGATTGTCGTCGGCTTCGCCATTTGTCTTCTCCTGCGCCAGGGCGCATACGCCCCGTGAAAATCTATGAAGGTGCCTTTTACTGATGCACCAGCCCGAGTCAATGGGATTCCCCCAAGAAACTTTTGGGGAGCCCAGATTTGTGCGGATCGGCGCCATTGCAGCCACCTTCAAAGCCGTTAGTCTCTGGCAAACTCCACCAAAGGGACACCGACTCCGCATGATTTGGTTCTGGATCGCCACCTCACTGCCTGTTGCTTTGCTCAGCCTTGCCGCCTTCTTGGGTGGTGGATGGTCGCTGGCGGCCTTTCTCTACATGGCCGTCTTTGTGCACGTCATGGATCGCCTCGTGCATGGTGCCGCGGCCAAGTCCGGAGCTGATGGCGAGTTTCCCAGCGGAGCGCGTTTATCGATTCTTCTGGGCCTCGCGCATCTGGCGCTAATCGGCCTCGCCGTGGCTGCTGTTTCAGGGGCAACGGGCCTTGGCTGGGGCGCGCGGCTATTATGTTTTCTGGCGTTTGGACTTTTCTTTGGACAGGTCAGCAACGCCAACGCCCATGAGTTGATCCACAAGGGCGCACGTTTTCCACGCCGCCTCGGCAAACTGGCCTACATCACCCTCCTTTTTGGGCACCACGCCTCAGCCCACCCCAAAGTGCACCATGTATGGGTCGCCACTCCCAACGATCCAAACACTCCCCTGCCCGGCGAGAGCTTTTACCGTTTCTGGCCTCGGGCGTGGATTGGGTCTTTTCGCAAGGGCCTGAGCGCCGAAAATACCATGCGCAACCGCAAAACCCCGCATCCGCCGAAATGGACACACCCCTATGTCGCGTATGTTGGGGGGGCAGTCATCTGCCTGCTTCTAAGTGGCCTTGCATTTGGCTGGGCCGGGCTATTGGCCTATGTGCTTGTCTCAGGCTACGCGCAAATGCAGCATTTGGTTTCGGATTATGTGCAGCACTACGGTCTGTCCCGCAAACTGCTGAGAAGTGGAAAGTATGAACCCGTTGGTCCCGAACATAGCTGGAACGCGCCGCAATTCTATTCTTCGGCGCTGATGCTTAACGCGCCGCGCCATTCCGACCACCACCTAAACCCGACCCGCGACTATCCATCTTTGCGGATAAACGAGGCGGCGATGCCGATCCTGCCAAGGTCGCTGCCGTTGATGGGCACACTCGCACTTTGGCCACGCTTTTGGCGACGCGTGATGGATCCCCGTGTCCAAAGACTGCAAACGTCAGGAGATTGAGACTGGATCGAAACGCGTTCCGGTGGCAGCATCACTTTATGAAACGAATTCTTGTTGCCGCCTTCCTGCTCGCCTCACCAGCCTATTCGCAATCTGCAATGACAGCTGCTGATTTCGAAGCCTACGTTACTGGCAAGATCCTTTTCTTTGCCACTGAGGGAACACGCTATGGGGTCGAAGAGTATTTGCCGGACCGTCGCGTGCGTTGGTCCTTTCTAGATGGCCAATGCAAAGAAGGTCTTTGGTATGAAGAGGCTGGTCAGATCTGCTTTATCTACGAGGACAATCCGTCGCCGCAATGCTGGACTTTCTTTGAAGGACACGCAGGTCTTTCGGCACGATTTGAGAACGAACCAGACGGCACCGTGCTTTATGAAATCGAAGACGCGGGAGAAGACATGCTCTGCCTTGGGCCCGAAGTGGGCGTCTAAAACAGGCTACCCTGACCAGGCGCGTCCGGTTTTTTTGGCTTTGGTTTGGGCTTCGGCTTGGGTGTCACTTCCGCAGCAGGTGTCGCAACCGCACCCTTCCCAACCTTAAGCCGCCCATCGGCAAACTCGATTTCGATCTCACTGGCCCCGCCTGCTTGCACTGCCGTCTTCACCAGATCACCATCGCCGCGCACCACCGCATAGCCGCGCTCAAGCGTGGCCTGATAGCCCAAGGTCTGGCGCATGCGGTCTGTTGCCTCAAGCCGGTCTCTCAGAGCCTTCACTTGACGACCGCCCACATCCGCAAGCCGACGCCCAAGATCGCTGGATTTTTCTTTGTGGCGCAACAGATCGCGCTCTAGCGTAGCCACCGAAAGACGATCCGCGTGGCGGCCCATCTTTTGACGCTGAATTTCAATCAACCGCTTAAGCCCCTCACCGCTCAACCCGCCGCTCTTTGTGGCCAAAACCACTCGGCGGCTTTGCACACCGCCCTGCAGCGCACGTGGCAGCGCGTCTCCGGCACCGTCCAACCGCTGTCGGGGTATCTGCAGCAACACGTCCGCCCTCGGCATGGCGCGCGACAGGTCCCGCAATCGCTGGCCTCGCAGACTTAACGCCTGCCCCAGACTACGGGTCATGCGTGCACCCTGTTCTTCGACCCAGCCCGCAATCTCCAGCCGCACAGGCACCGCAAGTTCCGCCGCCGCTGTGGGTGTCGGCGCGCGTTTATCCGAAACGAAATCAATCAGCGTCGTATCAGTCTCGTGGCCCACCGCCGAAATCAACGGGATGTCGGAGGCCGCCGCAGCGCGCGCCACGATCTCTTCATTGAACCCCCACAGATCCTCAATCGAGCCACCTCCTCGTGCGACAATAATCAAATTCGGCCGTGGCATCGCCCCACCAGCGGACATCCGGTTAAACCCCTCAATGGCGTTTGCCACTTGCGGTGCGCATTGCTCACCCTGTACAGCCACCGGCCAAATCATCACTTTGCGCGGAAACCGATCCCGCAGCCGATGTAGAATGTCGCGGATCACGGCCCCGCTGGGTGAAGTTACAACACCGATGATTTCTGGCAGATACGGCAATGGCCGCTTGCGCCCCTGCTCAAACAGCCCCTCGGCCTGCAACATCGCTTTGCGCTTTTCCAGCATCGCCATCAGGGCGCCAACACCGGCAGGCTTCAGGTCTTCGATCACCAACTGATATTTGGATTGCCCAGGAAACGTCGTCAGTCGCCCAGTGGCGACCACTTCCATACCTTCCTCAGGCCGTGTTGCTACACGTGCCGCGACACCTTTCCACATCACTGCCGCGATGACCGAGCGGTCATCCTTCAGATCAAGGTAAACATGCCCCGAGCGTGGAAAAGACACGCGCCCGATCTCTCCCTTGATGCGCACATGCGAAAACTCGCCCTCGATCATGCGTTTGATCGCGCCTGACAGCTCGGAAACACTGAATTCCGGGGCGTTTTCGCCCTCAATCGGGTCGTCGATAAGGTCAGACATCTCGGCTCGCTTGTAAGACTGCTCGCCACAGCTTAGAACGCCCGCAACCGAAGGCCAAGCGGAAGGCGACACTCATGAACATCCTCATCCTCGGCAGCGGCGGGCGCGAACACAGCCTCGCATGGGCAGTGATGCAAAACCCCAAATGCGACAAGCTGATCGTGGCGCCAGGCAACGCGGGTATCGCGCAGGTCGCGGATTGTGCGTCGTTGGACATCGACGACGGTGGTGAGGTTGTCAGTTTTGTCGCGGCCAACGCCATCGACTTTGTGATCATCGGCCCCGAAGCGCCTTTGGCCAGCGGCGTTGCGGATCGCTTGCGCGAGGCCGGCGTTTTGGTGTTTGGCCCCTCCAAAGCCGCCGCACGGCTTGAGGCGTCCAAAAGCTTCACCAAGGAAATTTGTGACGCGGCCAATGCGCCCACCGCGGGCTACGGCCACTTTATGGATGCAGAATCCGCCAAAGCCCATATCCGCAAAGAAGGTGCGCCAATTGTGGTGAAGGCCGACGGACTGGCCGCAGGCAAAGGCGTGATCGTCGCGATGGACGAGCAGACCGCGCTGGATGCCGTTGATGACATGTTCGGCGGCGCCTTTGGCGGCGCGGGCGCCGAAGTGGTGATCGAAGAGTTCATGGAAGGCGAAGAAGCATCCTTCTTTATCCTTTGCGATGGGAAAACCGCGCTTCCGATTGGCACGGCACAAGACCACAAACGCGTCGGCGAAGGCGACACCGGTCCCAACACCGGCGGTATGGGTGCCTACTCTCCGGCACCTGTTCTGACCGATGAAATCGCGCAAAAAGCGCTGGATGAGATTGTGCAGCCGACAATCGATGAAATGGCCAAACGCGGAACGCCATATCAGGGTGTTCTTTATGTTGGCTTGATGATCAAAGACGGGCAGCCTCGTCTTGTGGAATACAACGTGCGTTTTGGTGATCCTGAGTGTCAGGTACTGATGATGCGTCTTGGCGCACAAGCGTTTGATTTGATGCATGCCGCCGCCAAAGAACGTCTGCATGAAACGCAGGTTAACTGGGCCGATGATCACGCGATTACCGTTGTTATGGCGGCGAATGGCTATCCCGGATCCTACGAAAAAGGTTCTGTGATTGGGGGCTTGGACGCACTTTCGGAAGACAGCAAAAACATGGTCTTCCACGCCGGCACAACGACCAAGGACGGCGCGATCACGGCCACGGGTGGCCGGGTTCTGAATGTCACCGCACGCGGCGACAGCCTGCAAGACGCCCGCGACCGTGCCTATGCGATGATCGATCAGGTCAACTGGCCGGAAGGGTTTTACCGCGCCGACATCGGCTGGCGCGCGCTCTGACATAAGGGTATTTCTGCGGGCGTTGCACGGACGCCGCCCGCACCCTATTCTCCGCCGCAAGACGGGGGAGACGTCATGACCAAATCAGTAGATCAAGCTTACGCGGACGGCGATTTTGTCGAGCTGGCGTTCTCTTTTGCGCCGGTGGGCATCGTTGTGACGGAGAACCGTGTGATCCGCGACTGCAATGACACTTTCGCTGACATGTTCCGTTACGAGCGCGCCACGCTCAAAGACAGCACATTTGCCGCGCTTTATCCCACACAGGAAGAATTCGCCAACATCCGAAATCGCGGCGTTCAAGAGTTGCGAGAAAGCAATTTTTATTGGGACGAGCGCGTCATGATGCGCCGTGGCGGTGAGATGTTCTGGTGCCGCGTCCGCGGGCATACGTTTACGCCCGACGAGCCGTTGCAACGCGCAGTCTGGAGCTTTGCCGACATCTCCGACACCCGCCCCTACCAGCCGCTCACCCGTCGCGAACGTGAAGTGTTTTCACTTTTGGCTGAAGGGCTGACATCTAAGGAAATTGCGCTCAAGCTGGAGATGAGCAACCGCACAGTTGAGGTGCATCGTGGCAAACTTCTTAAGAAGTTTGGCGTCAGCAACACAGCAAGCCTTTTTCAGTCGCTGGGTGCCATCGGCACGCGCCACATCTATTCTGCCAGCGACGGCACAGTCCGATAGGGGCGCCGAGGGGCCAGCCCCTCAGCCACTGCCGTGCAGTGACCTCACCCCGGGATACTTTCTGGCAAAAGGAAGTCAGAAGGACTCGCAATTCAGCGCGGCCTGCAATGCGTTTTGGCCCGTGAAGGCGCCAAGCGTTCTGGACGTCAGGCGTTTGCCGTCAAACCGCGTTGCCACGACCTTTTGCCAGCTGGCATCTACCGTGATCATTTCGGGATCCGTGCCACAGTCGCGTATTCCGCCGGAAATGAAATCCTCGCCGATGCGGTGATTGGTCAGCCCTTTGCGGTTTGCGACCTCTGTGAGCTTGCCGTTCTCAAAGCGCCAAACACGCAGTGTTTTGGCCAGATGTGGCCGATCAATATAGGCGATCTCGACGTGACCATCGCCGTCCAGATCAATCGCTCCAATAGGGGCTAGCCAGCGGTTGCTTTGACCTATGTGAGGCGTAGCGGCGATCAAACCGGTTTCATTGTAAACCGCCAGCCTTGCGCCACCTCTTTGACTGCTTTCCACAACGATTGCTTCAAGTGCGCCGTCACCGGTCACATCAAAAAGGCGGGGTGCAATGTCTTCGAACACGCGGCTTTCTGGCAGAGTGAGGGTGACGGTCTTGCCGCTGCGAAGCTTCATTTGGAGTGCACCGTATTCGATGGCATCCCCAAGAACGCCATGCGCATACCGTGTGGTCGGCTCCACGTAATCGGCAGATTTGATTTCGGCCAGCACAGGAACAGCCGGGACGACCAGCAACAAGCGCAACATAAGCCGAGCGCGGCGTGCAAGAGCGCGCAACAGGCGCAACGTTTGACGCCGCGCCTTGCCAATCATCAGATCTGCTTCTCGGGCATTTTCACGACCAAACCGTCCAGCGCGTCGGTCACTTTGATCTGACAGGTCAGGCGCGACGTGGCTGGATTGGGCTCAAATGCAAAGTCCAGCATGTCTTCTTCCATGTCGTCCTTGGCCGGGATTTTTTCGGCCCAAGCCGCATCGACATAGACGTGGCAAGTTGAGCAAGCGCAAGCGCCGCCGCAATCGGCCTCGATGCCGGGGATGTTGTTGTCGCGCGCGCCTTCCATCACGGTCAGGCCGTTTGCGACCTCAACCACGTGTTCGGTTCCGTTGTGCTCGACATAGGTGATCTTGGCCATGCCTGGAGGCTCCTTCTCGTGCAGTCCGTCGCTCCTAGTTAGTCAAGCGATCCACTGCCCGCCACCCCCTTTTGCGACGCAGGTCCTGTCCTCTTGCGACAAAACGCAAATGTTCTATATTTGTTCCATGACTAAAGCGATCACAACTGCGTGGCCAAGGCCCCCTGCGGCTCTGACGGCCTCCCGATTGGGCGAGCCGCCCAACGGCGCCCGCGTCACTGTCGCAGGGTTGGTGATTCTGCGTCAACGCCCCGGCACTGCCAAAGGCGTGATTTTTATCACACTAGAGGATGAGTCCGGCGTGGTGAATGTGATCGTCTGGCGCAAACTCTACGAAGCGTTCCGCCGTGCTGTCATAGCTGGCCGCCTGCTGCGAGTCACCGGCCGCATCCAGCGCGAAAACAACGTTACTCACCTGATTGCCGAACGGGTTGACGATATTTCCCCCATGCTGGACAGCCTACTTGTACCGCAAGACAGCTGAGGCTTTTGACCGCGCCCAAAACGCGCTACAAAGAAGCTAACAA
The DNA here is from genome assembly GCF_001292625.1 of Shimia sp. SK013. Classification (GTDB taxonomy): domain Bacteria; phylum Pseudomonadota; class Alphaproteobacteria; order Rhodobacterales; family Rhodobacteraceae; genus Shimia. The sequence continues at coordinate 73,939 of NZ_LAJH01000012.1, read as the reverse complement.
AAACACGCCTTGAGCGCGAGGCACGAGCATGACACGCCTAATCGCCCCATTTGCGGCACTCGCCCTGCTGGCCACAGCAGGTTGCGAGGAGACAATTTCGGACCCGCCGTATCTGGCGGTCTGGTCCGAGCCTGAGATCGTACGCGCAGAGGATCCAAGAGCGCCGCCCAATGCCCGCCCCGGAAGCTGCTGGGGCCGCGACGTGACGCCGGCAGTCCTGGAAACTGTAACGGAACAAATCATGGTGCAGCCGCCTGAAGTCTTGGCCGACGGAACCGTCACCAGCCCCGGCATTTTCCGGACAGAACAGCAACAACGCATCGTCAAAGAGCGCCGCGAAACCTGGTTCGAAACGCCCTGCCCACATATCTGGACAGAGGAATTCACCGCCTCAGTTCAGCGCGCACTTAAAGTACGAGGCCTGTTTTTCGGGCCGGTTACAGGCATCCACGACGCCCGCACCCGCGCCGCAATCCGGCGGTATCAAAAAGCAGGCGGACTCGACAGCGTGATATTGTCACTGGAAAGCGCCCGACGCCTTGGCCTGGTCGCGGTGGAACGCGAAGAATGACGCCTCCGCCAGCATCGAAAAAGGGCGCACGCGGCGCCCTTGATCTTCGATGACGATCGCCCAGGCGATCACTCCTCGATGGACAGCGCGACAAATCGCGGCTCACCGGCCCGGCGCACCAAAAGCAAAACCGATTTCCGTCCCGCCTCGCGCACCTCATCGATGCGGGCTTCGAAATCACCCACAGAACGCAGTTTTTGGTGGCTGGCTTCTGTCAACACATCGCCCGCGCGCAGGCCTTTTTCGTACGCCTTGGAAGTTTCATCGACGCTTTTGACCACAAGTCCGTCCAGATCGCCGTCCACGCCCAATTCTTCGCGCAGCGCGTCATTCAAAGGCGCAAGGGTCAAACCAAGCAGTTCCTTTTCGACGGGTTCATCCTCAACTTCCGGAGCCGGCTGGCTGGCGGGTACCGCGCCTTCTGCTTCTTCGCGGCGGCCCAGTGTGACTTGCAGCGTCACCTCTTCACCACCACGCAACACAACAACATCAACCGCTTTACCAACGGTGGTGTTGCCCACGCGGCGCACCAGCGCACGCACATCCGCGACATTGGCGCCGTCAAAGGTCATGATGACGTCTCCGGCCTTCATGCCTGCTTCCATTGCCGGACCTTCGGGCACGTCCGTGACCATGGCGCCAGAGGCCGCCTCAAGCCCGTCAACCGCTTCGACCATGTCCTCGGTTACGTTCTGAATGCGCACTCCCAGCCACCCACGGCGGGTTTCACCGTACTCTTGCAGCTGCTCAACCACCCGTGTGACCACGTTGGACGCCATCGAAAAGCCGATGCCGATCGAGCCGCCATTGGGTGACAGGATCGCAGTGTTTACGCCGATCACGTCACCGTTCATGTTGAACAATGGTCCCCCCGAATTGCCCCGGTTGATCGCGGCGTCGGTCTGGATGTAATCGTCATAGCTGCCCGAAAGCGCCCTGTTACGAGCCGACACAATACCAGAGGAAACAGAAAAACCCTGCCCGAGCGGGTTGCCCATGGCGAGAACCCAATCACCAACACGTGCCGTGTCGCTGTCACCAAACTCAACAAACTTCAGCGGCTCGTCGCTCTCGACCTTCAGCAACGCAATATCTGTGTTGGGATCGGTTCCAATCACCTTAGCCGGCAGTTCCTCACCTTCGAAAAATTCAATCAGGATCTCGTCCGCGCCGTCGATCACGTGGTTGTTTGTCACCACATATCCATCTGCTGAAATCACAAAGCCTGACCCCAGAGCCGAAGTTCGACGCGGGCGATCGTTGTTGCCTTGGCGGTCCTGAAATTCGCGAAAGAAATCTTCGAACGGCGACCCTTCGGGAACGATGCCTTGCGGGCCGGTGCGCCCCTCGACCACGGTCGAAGTGGTGATGTTGACCACTGACGGGCTGATCTGCTCGGCTAGGTCGGCAAAGCTGTCGGGACGCGCCTGCGCAGCCAAAGCCTGAACCAGCATTATTGCGGTTGCCAAAAAGGCCACCATCATTGCGCGCGGAACCGCGCTTTGAGTCATTTTCATGGGAAATGCCTTCGGAATCACGCTGGATCTCCTTGTTATTAGAAACCTGAGGACAGGGCTGCCCTGTCGTTGGAAGAAAGAATGGGGGTTTGGCAGGGTAAGTGCAACAGGCGCCACATCGCATGTTCACAATTGCGCGTGACCAGTCTGTGAATTTGGTAAACTCAACGTGCCTGTAATGGGCCGCTCAGACGCCCAGCGTTTTGGCCGCCCAGACAAAAATAGCCCCGGAAACTACCGCAAGCAAACCAAGTGTGCGTCGCTGTCCCACCGGCAGGGACCGTATCATTGCCAGAAGGTCTTCAACGATAGAAGGGGCCAGTACATAGACCAGCCCCTCCACAATCATTACAAGCCCAATCGCATAAAGCGCGACGGCCATCAGTTGCGACCTTGATCGCTCTTCAGATAGTCGAAAAATTCGCTTTCAGGCGACATAACGATGGTCGAGTTCCCCGACTTCAAAGCGCCACGATAGGCGTTAAGTGACCGGTAGAACGCGAAGAACTCGGGATCTGCACCATACGCATCCGCAAAGATCGCGTTGCGTGCCGCATCGGCTTCGCCTCGGATGATCTCGGATTGACGGTTGGCGTCAGATTCAAGTTCAACAACAGTACGATCCGCCTGCGCACGCACGCGCTGCGCGGCTTCGTCACCACGCGCGATTTCGTCCGCTGCTTCCCGCTCACGCTCAGCGCGCATCCGGTTAAACGTCGCTTCAAGGTTGGCCTGTGGCAAATCGGTGCGCTTCAAACGCACATCGACCACTTCCAGACCCAGCGCACGCGCTTCGGTGATCGCATTGTCACGAATGCGGTTCATCAGCGACACACGCTCGGTCGATAGAACCGAATCTGAGCGCACGGAACCAAGAACCTCACGCGTTTGCGAGCGCAGGATGCTGTCCAAACGGCCTTCGCCAGATTGAATGCCACCGGCACCAACCGCTTGACGGAACTGGGTCACGTCAGCAATCCGGTAGCGCGCAAATGCGTCCACGATCAAACGGCGATCATCCAGAGGTGTGACCTCAAGTGGTCCTACTTCGCGGCTCAGGATACGGTCATCATAGCGAACCACTTCCTGAATAAGCGGGATTTTAAACGCCAGACCAGGCTCTTCTTTGACCGTGACAACACGACCAAATTGCAGAACCAGTGCCTTTTCGCGCTCGTCCACGATGAACACGCTCGACAACGCAACGGCGACCAAAATCACCAGAACGGGTAGTAGATAAGTCGCTCTCCGCATCTTATTTCTCCCCTTTGCGTAGTTCATTCAGCGGAAGATAAGGCACAACGCCCTGACCGCCAGCTTGTTCGTCGATGATCACCTTGTCGATGTCACCAAGAACCTGTTCCATGGTTTCCAGATACAGACGCTTGCGTGTCACTTCCGGGGCCTTCTGGTATTCTTCCAGAACCGCGCTAAAGCGACTGGCTTCACCTTCCGCCTCGTTCACGACACGCGCACGATACGCTTCGGCTTCTTCGAGGATTTGCGCAGCTTCACCACGCGCACCAGCCAGCTTGCGGTTGGCATAGGCATCCGCTTGCTTCTCAAGACGGTCACGCTCCTGCGATGCAGACTGCACTTCGCGGAAAGCGTCTTTTACCTGCTCGGGGGGATCGGCACCGTCAAAGTTCACTCGGACGATGTTCACGCCGGAATTATAGCTATCCATTGTCGACTGGATCAGTTCCAACATCCGATCGGTGATCACACCACGGTCACGGTTGAGCACTGGCGCGAGTTCAGATTGCGCCATGATTTCGCGCATGGCCGATTCTGACACCGCGCGGATCGTTTCACGCGGATCACGCAAGTTGAACAGGAACTGCGCCGGATCGTTGATATTCCAGACCACCTGAAAATCGATGTCGACGATGTTCTCGTCGCCGGTCAGCATCAAGCCGTCGGTTGATCCCGAGCGCGATGGAATATCTTCGATCTGTTCGGTTGTGACTGGCACGACTTCTGCACTGACCACTGGCCAGGGCGCAAAGTTCAGACCGGGACCGCCAGTCGAGGAATATTTCCCCAAGAACAGCTCAACCGATTTTTCTTCCGGTTTGACGGTGTAAAAACTTGCCATGCCCCAAAGCACAGCCGCCACACCCAGGCCCAGTACAACAGTGCCGCGGTTCAGAGCGGGACCGCCTTGACCACCACCTTGACCGCTTCCGGTGCCGCCACCATCACCGCCGCGTCCGCCCATAAGCACACGCAACTGGTCTTGACCCTTTTTCATCAGGTCATCGATATCGGGGATTTGCGGACCATCACCTTCGGGCGGGCGTTGCCCGTTCCCGTTGTTGCCGCGATTACCGCCGCCTTGGTTGCCGCCGCCCCCACCCCAGGGGCCGCCGTTGTTTCCTGCCATTCGGGATCTTCCCTTTCATCAAACTTTTTGGCGTCCCCTTAAATCTGAGGGTTACGCCAGAAAAATCAAGCCATCAGCCGAGTCACGCTGTGCGCACCGGCTCCTTCATCGTCACGAGTTCCTCGGACATTGTCGGATGCACCGCCACTGTCCGGTCAAAGTCTTCCTTGGTCGCGCCCATCTTTACGGCGATGCCCGCCAGCTGAATCATTTCGCCCGCGCCAGGCGCCACAATATGACAACCCAACACTTTGCGCGATGCCTGACTTACGATCAGTTTCATCAGCACGCGCTCCGCACGTCCGGCAAAGCTCTGCTGCATCGGCTTAAAGCTGGTTGCATAGACTTCAATCGGCTCAAGCTCCCGCGCCTCTTCCTCCCCCAGTCCAACAGTGCCCATTTCGGGCTGCGTAAAGATTGCGGTCGGGATCAAGTCGTGATCCACCGGCGTTGGATTTCCTTTAAAAACGGTCTCGACGAAAGCCATGCCTTCTCGGATGGCCACAGGTGTCAGGTTGACCCGATCGGTCACATCACCAATCGCATAGATCGAGGGCACGCCCGTCTGGCTGTACTCATCCACAACGATCTCGCCTTTGCGGCCAAGCTCGACGCCCAGCGCCTCAAGCCCCATGTCGTCGGTGTTGGGCGCGCGCCCCGTGGCAAACATTACCTGATCAAACAGGCGTTCGTCGCCATTGGTGGCTTTTACCCAAATCTTGTCGCCTTCTTTGCGCATCTCAAGAATGTTGGTGCCGCAATGCAAATCAACACCGCGTTGGCACATTTCCTCGGCGACCAGACCACGCGCTTCGTCATCAAAGCCACGCAGAACTTGCGCACCGCGATAGTACTGCGTGGTCTTCACACCAAGACCATTCATGATGCCTGCAAATTCACAGGCGATATAGCCACCGCCGATGATCAACATATCCTTCGGCAGTGTCTCCAGGTGGAAAATCTCATTAGACGAAATTCCGAGTTCAGCACCCGGCATGTCTGGCCACACCGGTCGTCCGCCCATCGCCAACAGGATATGCTTGGCAGTCTTCTTGCTGCCATCAGCAAGTTCAACCGTATGCGCATCCGCCATCTTGGCGCGTTGATCAAACGTCTCAACACCGTTGTTCTTCAGCAGATTGCGGTAGATGCCTTCCAAACGATCCAACTCGGCATGCAACTTGACTTTGAAGCTTCCCCAATTGAAATCACCGGCCTGAATGTCCCAGCCATAGGCCTGCGCATCCTCGACCATGCCCGCGTATTCACTGGCAAACACCATCAGTTTTTTGGGCACACAGCCACGGATCACACAGGTTCCGCCATAGCGGTCTTCCTCAGCCAAGGCCACTTTTGCGCCGCCAGCCGCCGCAACGCGGGCAGCCCGTACACCACCGGACCCACCGCCGATGACAAAAAGATCGTAATCAAACGACATGTTGTTCGTATTCCCCTAGTCCACCAGATCGGTGAACAAATTATCTGTTTCGGCGAAATCAAGCATCGCCTCCTCGATTGTGCCGGCGTTGATGTCGCGTACTTCGACGCGTCCATCGCCATAGCCGACAACCACAGCGTCACAGATATCGATAAACAGACCGTTTTCAACCACACCCGGCATTTGATTGAGTACCATGGCAAGCTGGCGAGCATCGCCAATGCGGTTCAAATGCAGGTCCAGAATGTGGTTGCCCTCGTCGGTCACAAACGGCGAAACACCGTTCATCCGCAACGTCGTCGTACGCCCCAGAACGTCCATACTGACAAGGGTTTCCTCAATCAGCGCCTGTGTCGTCTGCCACCCAAAGGGCACGACCTCTACGGGCAAAGGAAAACTGCCGAGCGTTTCGACTTCTTTGCCGATGTCCGCGATCACCACCATTTGATCAGACGCGGTCGCCACGATCTTTTCTTGCAACAATGCGCCACCGCCGCCTTTGATCAGGTTCAGGTCCGCGTCGAACTCGTCCGCACCGTCAATGGTCACATCCAACCACTTGGCTTCATCAAGGCTCACCACCTCAATGCCCACTTCCCGCGCCAACTGCGCGGTTCGGGTCGAGGTCGGCACACCTTTGATGCGCAGGCCTTGGTCGCGCACCATCTCACCCAGACAGCGCACCAGCCATGCAGCGGTAGACCCGGTTCCAAGACCGACACGCATCCCGTCCTCGACATAATCCGTGGCCTGTTTCGCGGCCACGAATTTTGCCTTGTCGATGGGCGACAGTTCTCCGGTCATTGCGGCGACTCCTCGTTGCTTTTGAACGGTTATAAGAAAGAAGCTGCCTTGGGGCGAGAGCAGATTGCCAAAACTTGCGCATTTCACGCCGCAACGGCGTTTAAGCGCCGCTTTACACACGGCCTTGCAACCTCTGCCAGTGCGTGTTTCCAATCGGAAACGTCGCAATCTGACGTCTGTCCACCACCCTGATCCATCATAGTGACCTCATGACGAAACCGCTGCGCCTTCACTACGCCCCGGACAATGCGTCCCTGATCGTGCGCCTCGCGCTCGAGGAACTCGGCGTGCCTTATGAAACCGTGCTGGTTGACCGCCGTACGGCTGCACATTACTCGCCACCATTCCGTGCCATCAATCTGGCTGGGAAAATTCCCGCTCTGGAAACACCTGACGGACCTATTTTTGAGACCGCCGCAATCTTGTTGTGGCTGGCGGACGCCTACAAAGGACTGGCACCTGTGCCCGATACTCGCGAACGTGCCGCTTTTGTCAGCTGGCTGTTTTACCTGTCCAATACAATGCATGCCAATCTGCGAATGACGTTCTATCCCGACCAATACATCGCCGAAATCCACCGCGCCGCGCTTGTTGTCGGCGTTCGCAAAAACCTCAACACGGCCCTAGCCCTGCTTGATGATCTCGCAGGTGCCGGACACACGTGGATCAACGCCACCACGCCCAGCGCGCTCGACCTCTATTTAGGAGCGATGCTGCGCTGGATGGCCCTTTATCCCAAAGGTGACACGGCATGGTTCACTCTTTCGGACTGGCCCAGCCTAACGATACTTGCATCCAAGCTCGACGTCCGCCCATCGACGGCAGCCCTGCGCACAGCCGAAGGTATGGCAGCCAACCCGTTCACCGCTCCTAAGCCCCCAACCCCACCCGAAGGATCCGCTCTCTAAATGTTTCTCTCAGTCTTTGATATGTTCAAGGTGGGCGTTGGCCCTTCTTCGTCTCACACGATGGGCCCTATGGTGGCGGCAGCCAGATTCCTTGATTTGCTGCGCGCGGCCCCGTTTGAGTTCCACGGTCTGCGGGCCTCACTGCATGGCTCTCTGGCGTTCACAGGAATTGGCCACGCCACGGACCGCGCCACGATACTGGGGCTCGCCGGCTTCCTGCCGGATACATATGACCACGCCAAAGCCGAAATCGCGCTGGCAAACATCCGCGACAGCGGCCACCTTCAACCCGACGGCCTGCCCCGCCTACAATTTGACCCCCGCGAGGACCTCAAGTTTGACTTCGGCCCCAATCTTGCGGGTCACGCCAATGGTATGATCCTGATGGCCACCGATGCACAAGGGGACGTGCTTCTGCAGGAAACCTTCTATTCTATCGGCGGCGGCTTCGTGATGACCGAAGAAGAGTTGACCTCTGGCAAAGACACAGACGAAGGCGCCCCGGTACCCTACCCCTTCAAATCTTCAGCCGAAATGCTCCAGATGGCGCAGACATCCGGCAAAACCATCGCCCAGATGAAACATGCCAACGAGAGCGCTCGCGGAGGCGTGGACAACCTAACCAAGGGCTGTGCCCGCATTTGGCAGGTGATGAACGATTGCATTGATCGCGGCCTTACCACCGACGGTACTTTGCCTGGCGGTTTGAACGTCAAACGCCGCGCCAAATCAATCCACAATGCCCTTCAGGCCGAACGCGGTATGAACCTCAACGCCCCCCACACAATAAACGACTGGATGAGTGCCTACGCCATGGCGGTCAACGAAGAGAACGCCGCCGGCGGCCAAGTTGTCACCGCGCCCACCAATGGCGCGGCAGGGGTGCTGCCCGCTGTGATCCGCTATTGGCTGGACCATGTGCCCGGTGCCACCGCCTCCAGAATCGACGAATTTCTCCTGACGTCTGCCGCGATCGGAGGCTTGGTCAAATTCAACGCGTCGATTTCGGGAGCGGAGGCCGGATGCCAAGCCGAAGTGGGTTCCGCCGCGGCCATGGCTGCCGCAGGGCTTTGCGCGGTTATGGGGGGCACAGTTCAACAAGTCGAAAACGCCGCCGAGATTGCGCTGGAACACCACCTTGGTATGACCTGCGATCCGGTCAAAGGCTTGGTGCAAGTGCCCTGTATCGAACGCAACGGCCTCGGCGCGATCAAGGCCGTCTCGGCCGCCTCGCTGGCCTTGCGTGGCGACGGCACACATTTGGTGCCACTGGATTCGGTGATCGAAACCATGCGCCAAACCGGCGCCGACATGCATGAGAAATACAAAGAGACGTCACTCGGTGGGCTGGCCGTGAACGTGCCAAACTGCTGATCGCCGGCTCTTCGCCATGGAGTAAAGCACCCCCAGCGCCTCAAATAACAAGTTTCAGGGCCGCGCGAACACGCAGCCATCCGTGATCAACTGCGGAGGCGTCACACACAACGCCTTTGCCACCTGAAAGGCCGCCAGCACCTTAGGCACATAATCCCGCGTCTCCGCATAGGGCGGAACGCCATCGTGGGCGGGAATCGCATTCTCGCCAGCATTGTAAGCGGCAAGAACCAGCACCGGATCGCGTTCGAATTCATCCATTAAAAAGTCCAGAAACCGCACGCCACCGGTGATGTTGTCTTTGGCCTCCATGACATCCGTCACCCCAAACCTGTCGGCTGTCGCAGGCATCAACTGCATTAAACCCTGTGCACCAGCGCCGCTAACGGCGTCGGTCTGTCCGCTGGATTCCACCGAAATAACCGCCAACGCCAATGCTGGTGACACGTCCGTGCCAATCGTGGCCAACAATATGTCTGTTCCGTAAGTGTCGATCACCTGCCGCAACGCATCCAAACGCGGTGTCCGAACCCCCTGACCACTGGGGGCGTTACCCAAAGCAATCAGCGCCGTTTCAAGTCGCCCCGGCCCAGTCGCGCTCAAAGCAGGCGACACTTTGGCCCAAAACCACGGAAATGACCCAACAGCCGAGCTGGCCTCGGCAACAGCCGCGTCGCCGTCTTCGGGTACATCATCATATACCGGAGCAACAGCCTGCGGTTCAATTTGCACAGTAATACGCTTGGCTTGACCGGCCTTCGGCGGCTTGACCCTCTTGGCGTTGAAATCAGGAAACGGCTTGGGGGCCTCGGCAAGCGCGGCCATATCGCTACTCAGCAAGGCGCACAGAAAAACAAAACACACCAAACCCGTGCGCAAAATCGCCATACCCTCACCTCTTCCCGCCTGTTTGGGCCAACTATCGCAAAATATGCGCGCCCGAACCAGTTTTTGGACCGCCATCTGTTCAAAAAGACCCCAGATTGTATGCCCTTTGCAACGTTGCACGTAAGAAACTGCAAAAATTTGGAAGTTTTTATCATTTAGTTACAGACAATTAGCTTCAAAAAGTGGGAAAAATTGTCATGTTCCAAAATCGAACCAGTTGCGCCCAAATCCCGCCCTAATCCGCCGACATATTGCTCCCATACCAAGTCGAACTGGCGAGAGAGAGACGCCACTAAGGTTTGATAAGGTCGATTAACAAACTGATCCTTTGGAGGGACACACGATGACTAAATTTTTCAAAAACTTCCGCAAAGACGAAGCTGGCGCCGTAACTGTTGACTGGGTTGTTCTGACCGCAGCCGTAGTTGGCCTGGCTGTTGCAGCTTACTCCGCAATCGAAACCAACACCAACGCTCTGGCCGGTGCCGCTGCTGGTGCGATTGCTGCAGAAGACGACCTGACTACTCCGTAAGATCGGACGTCAAAGCTATCAGATTTAGGGCTGCTCTTTTTAGAGCGGCCTTTTTTCGTTATGACTGTGTCTGACTTGTTGTGGACCTACCCGCTGCTCAGTCCAGCTGCATAAATTTTCCGAAAAATTCGATTCGAAGTGTCGCCTCATTCCGGCCACAAAGCCCAATTGTCGCCCCATTCTTGAGTGAAAAAAACCCTGGACCGAGGGTCGTTGTGACTCCTTGGATTTAACCCTGGGTGGGGCCAGTGCCCCGCGAAATCTAAAAGGACACAGAATGAAACTTTTTAATCTCTTCCGCAAAGACGAAGCTGGCGCAGTCACCGTCGACTGGGTTGTTCTGACCGCAGCTGTTGTAGGCTTGGCGATCGCCGCATACTCGGCAATCGAAACCAACACACAAAGCCTTGCAAACGCCGCAGCAGGCGCAATCTCTGCCGAAGATGACCTGACTACTCCATAAGTCAAAAACCCAAGGGGACGCATTGCCAAAACTGTCATGCGTCCCCTACGCGGCGACCGATCCAATAGCCATGAGCCCGTATCGCTTTAACGCGATGATCCGCAGCTAAGCTCGGATACCGCCGCCATAGCAGGGCGAGAAAAAAGATCTGAAAAAGCTCTGAACGCGCCAAAATCCTGCCCTATTCAACGGACATATTGCCTTCATACCAAGTCGAACTGGCGAGAGAGAGACGCCACTAAGGTTTGACAGGGTGAAGTAATAAACTGATCCTTTGGAGGGACATTCGATGACCAAATTTTTCAAAAACTTTCGCAAAGACGAAGCTGGCGCCGTAACTGTTGACTGGGTTGTTCTGACCGCAGCCGTAGTTGGCCTGGCTGTTGCAGCTTATTCCGCAATCGAAACCAACACCAACGCTCTGGCCGGTGCCGCTGCTGGTGCGATTGCTGCAGAAGACGACCTGACCACTCCGTAAGATCGGATGCATGGCAAAATCAAAAAGGGCCGGCCGCCAAAGTGTCGGCCCTTTTTGGGTTATTCAACCGACATTCAAGCAATGCAGTCGCACGATTTATGCGTCGATTTCATGACTGGGTGTCAAGCTAGTAGGTGTCTCTTGTGAAATCCTTTTTGTCTAGATTTAAGCGCAACGAATCCGGTGCCGTCACCGTTGATTGGGTTGTTTTAACGGCGGCCTTGGTTGGCTTGGCAATCGGCGTCACGACTCTGATCACAAACAGCACAACCGATCTTTCCGACTCCGCAGCCACCGCAATTGGCGACCGCGCAACACCCTGACGGACCCGACAAATCCGTGCAGGCTCTGGCGGTCCTTGTTCACCAGCAACATATGCGCTGATCGTTTCCGAAAATGCAGGAAACAATCACCAATGCCGTGCATTTGCTCCCTATTGTTGCCACATTGGCGGTCCACAGTGCGTTTGAATCACCCCTTGTGCCGGCCATATTGGTCACCGCACATTTGAAATGAGGTCACATATCATGCGCGCAATCTTCGCAGTTATTCTCTTGGTCGGCCTTGGCATTGCCGGGGCGGCCGTTTACATGGCCCAAAGTTACATCAAAGGCATTGAAGCCGCGCAGTCCAAGGGGCAAGCCGAGTCCATTGAACTTGTCGAAGGCTATGTAACAAAGCACGCCATGGGTTACGGCGCGCCGCTGACCAAACAAGATCTTCGTCGGGTCAAATGGCCGAAAAACGCAATGCCGGACGGCATGTTCACATCCGTCGACGCGATTTTCCCGCCCAACACTGATCGCGAACGCGTCATGTTGCGCAGCATGGAAAAAGGGGAACTTCTGATCGCCGCCAAGGTGACAGAACCCGGACAGCATGCCGGCATCACGTCCCGCCTGAAAACCGGACAGCGTGCGTTCACCATCAAGGTCGACGCCACCTCCGGTGTTTCCGGCTTCCTGCGTCCAGGGGATCGTGTTGACGTTCTTTGGACCGGCTCCCCCGGCGCAAAACGCGGCCGCGGTGAAATCACCAAGCTGATTGACGCAAATGTTCAGATCGTAGCGATTGACCAATCAACCAACCAAGAAGAAGAGGCTGGACGTGTGGCCCGCACAGTGACCGTTGCCGGCACCTTGCGGCAGGTCGCAGGCTTGGAACTGGCACAGCAAACCGGGCGATTGTCGCTGACCCTTGTTGGCGCGACCGACGACACGGTGTCCGCCTCGGTTGAAATCGACCAGAAAGAGCTGCTCGGCATCATTCAGGAAGAAGAGGTCGTTCAGGAAGTTGCTGAGATGGAGCAGGAACGTGTCTGCACCATCACCAACAACAAAGGCACCGAGAAAATCAAAATTGTGATCCCCTGCACAAATTGACCCTTTTCGGACCTGCGCGCGCTCTAGATTGTGCGAACGGGTCAACCAAACAATCGACCAAAGGCGCCTTCGGGCGCCTTTTCCATGTATTTATGTGACATCCTTCCCACATTCAAAGATCACTGGAAGCCATTGATTCTTGCAAAATTTCCGGAACTGGCGCACAGTGAGTTCAAGAGTGGACAAAAGATCCACATACCGAGGCGTGATCGAGAGGCAGGTCACATGACATATCTAAGTTTTCTAAAGGCGGCCCTGCTGGGCTTTGCCGTAGGGGTTGTGCCATTGGCATCAGCTCCCGTTCAAGCGGACACATTGCGCGTCGTGCGCAGCGGCACATCGTCAACACTTGGTGTTCCGATGAACCGCGCTGTTGTGGTCGAAAGCGACGTACCATTCGCGGAACTTTCCATCGCGAACCCGGCCATCGCTGACATTTCATCGTTGTCGGAACGCACGATCTATGTGCTTGGCAAATCCCCCGGACGCACCACGCTTACGTTGCTTGATGGCAGCGGCAAGCTTATCACCAATGTCGAGGTCAGCGTCGCGCCGGATATCTCCGAATTCAAAGAGCGCCTGCAGCAGATCCTGCCAGGTGAAAAGATCGAAGTGCGCACAGCCAACGACGGCGTTGTCCTGTCTGGCATCGTGTCTTCGATCCACAAACAGCAACGCGCGTTGGATCTGGCCGAACGCTATGCGCCAGAACGCGTATCTAACTTGTTGGTGGTGGGCGGCATCCAGCAGGTCATGCTCAAGGTGCGGTTCGCAGAAATGCAACGCAGCGTGGCCAAATCATTGGGCGCCGGCCTCAGTCTGTCAGATGGTAACAGCGGCATCGCGACAGGCGGCTTTTTGCGTGAACTCAATGCCGATGGCAGCGTGCCTTTGGCGGCCGAGTCAACCGGCGGTGCCATTTTCCGCTTCACTTCTGGCTCCTTCTCGGTTGGAATTTTGCTCGAAGCTCTTGAATCCAAAGGCGTTGTTCGCACTCTGGCGGAACCAAACCTGACGGCACTTTCCGGTCAAGAGGCCAAATTCCTCGCAGGCGGCGAATACCCAATCCCCGTGGCGCAGGACGGTGGCGAAATCTCCATTGAATTCAAACCCTTTGGTGTTGAAATGAGTTTCGTCCCGCGGGTTGTGGATGGCGATTTGATCAATCTTGAGCTTCAAGCCGCCGTGTCCTCTCCGGACTCCTCAAACAGCTTTATCAGCAGTGACCTAGAAGTTGTTGGCTTCAAGCGTCGGGAAACCTCTACAACCGTGGAACTCCGTGATGGTGAAAGCTTTGCCATCGCTGGCCTGTTGCAGGACGACTTTTCTGACGGCAACTCCCAAGTGCCTTGGCTCGGCGATGTGCCTGTACTGGGTGCCTTGTTCCGCAGCGCCAATTTCCAGCGGTCGCAATCGGAACTGGTGATCATCGTCACGGCCCACCTCGTGACGCCAACATCCGGCGAGGCGCTGGCTTTGCCCACGGACCGTGTGAAACCACCAACCGAGCAGGAACTCTTCCTGTTTGGTCACGTCACCGGTGGTGAGAAAAGGCAAAAAGGCGCCGTGGGCGAAGTCGCGAAACAAGACTTCTCCGGTTCCTATGGCTACGTGATGGACTAAGGGAGCAAAACAATGATCAAGAAACTTGCCGCCCTCGCCCTTTTGTTTGTCACCGCCTGTTCGGACGGCGATGGGTCTTATGCCCCTTCGTTCTTCCGAGAAGCAGGCGCCGTGATCGACACCGACAGCTTTGGCGCCGCGGTCAACAACAACATCGGCATTCACAACGGCGAACGCAGCTATGTGCTCTCATTGGCCACCCGTTTCTCCGAAGAGGTCAACAGCACGATCAACTTCGAGTTCGACAGTGCCAAAATTGATGTTCAATCCCGTGCGGTTCTGAACGAACAAGCCAACTGGATTCGCCAATTCCCCGAAGTACGCTTCCGGGTTTACGGCCATACAGATGCGGTTGGCAGTGCCGGATACAACAAATCACTCGGCCTGCGTCGCGCACGTGCTGCGGTAAACTATCTGGTCTCGCAGGGTGTGGAACGCAGCCGACTTGAGGCCGTGGTCTCGCTTGGCAAAACCCAGCCGCTGATTGTGACTCAGGGCCGCGAACGCAAAAATCGCCGCACTGTGACAGAGGTCACCGGCTTTGTGTCGCGCCACCCCACCGTGCTGGACGGTAAGTACGCGCAAATCATCTATCGTGACTACGTCGGAAGCGCCGTGCCCGTCACGGGTCTCTCAGGCCTCACTTCCGATGGCGACGACGGGTAAACCGAACAAATTCAGTACCTTAAAGGCCAATCGCCCCGCGATTGGCCTTTTTTGATTCGGAAACGGTCTGCGAAATTCTCTCTTATCGTCGCAAAATTCCGCACAATTTCGGCTTTTTGGCCCCAATGTTGCCCAACTTGCAGGTGATTTTCTCAATAACGGGAAAAGTACGCGCATCAGAGTCGCCTGTACCAATTCCAAAAGCACGGTGGGGGACCAAATAGCCTTTTGCGCTAGGTGTCCTACAAAAAATACGCGGAAACCGCGAATAAGGAACTAGAGGCTGATGTCGAGTAACGAGCCGATTCAGACAGAACCAAGTCCAATCCTGGCATGCACCATTTGCCGGGACGTTCAGAACTTCGAACTTCTGATTGTGGACATGGAAGAAGCTCTTGGTGAGCAATGGGGCGACCTCGGGTTTGAGGACGCTATTCCCTTTATGGCGCAGCCAGACGCGCATCACCTTGAATTCATTGCCCTCGCCATCGACGACATGGACGAAGACGGTCTCGACGTTCTGACTGAAATCATCACCGAAGCCCGCAACCGCAACATCCGCATCCTGCTTATTGCCGAAGACGTGACGCCGGCCTCGCTGCACCACTTGCTGCGCCACGGCGCCGATGAATTCATTCCCTATCCGATCCCCCCCGGCGAACTTCAGGCCGCAATCGACAAGATCCGCTCGGCCCCGGTCGAGGCCGAAGTTGAGCAACCTCAGCCAACGGTTAAACTTGCGGCCACAGGCGAATCCCGCGAAGGCGTTGTGATAGCTGTGCACGGCTTGGCCGGCGGTACTGGCGCGACCACGCTTGCCGTGAACTTGGCTTGGGAACTCGCCAACATCGACAAAAAGAAAGCCCCTTCCGTCTGCGTGCTCGACCTTGACCTGCAGTTTGGCACGGTGTCCACGTATCTGGATCTGCCGCGCATTGAGGCCGTCTTTGAACTGATCACCGACACCGACAGCATGGACAGCGACAGCTTTGGCCAGGCCTTGCAGACCTATGAGGAAAAGCTGCACGTGTTGACCGCGCCTTCTGATGTCATTCCGCTCGATTTGATCGGACCCGAAGATGTGGAGCGCATCATAGACATGGCACGTCGCCACTATGACTACGTGATTGTGGACATGCCCAGCACGCTGGTTCAGTGGTCCGAGGTGGTCTTGCAAGCCGCACATGTCTATTTCGCCACGATGGAAATCGACATGCGTTCGGCGCAGAACGCCATGCGTATCAAACGCGCCTTTCAGGCCGAAGACTTACCATTTGAAAAGCTGCGGTATGTTATGAACCGCGCGCCAAAGTTCACCGATCTCGCCGGCAAAAGCCGCGTGAAGCGGTTGGCCGAAAGCCTCGGAATTTCAATCGACATTCATCTTCCGGATGGATCGCGTCAGATCATGCAAGCGGCCGACCATGGTCAGCCGCTGGCTGTCGGCGCCGCCAAAAATCCACTCCGCAAAGAAATCGCCAAACTCGCCAAAAGCCTGCACGAGTTGGACCAATCCGACGATCAGGCAGCGTGAACGGGAGCTAATTAAATGTTTTCACGGTACAAAAAACCCGATGCTGGCAAGCCAGCGGCCTCAAGTAAGGTTTCAAAGGCCGCTACCCCGGCCCCCAAACAGGCGCCCAAAACGCCAACGGCTGCGCCGCGGCCCGATGCCGTGTCTGAGGAAAGCAAGGTTATGCGCCGTCCCGTGGCGGTCAAAGCCGCCGCAGCCGCGTCCGGCGACAAGGAACGCCGTCGCAAGGAGCGCCTTGGTGAGATCAAGCTTGAGCTGCACCGCGAACTTTTGGACAACCTGAACCTTGCCGCCCTTGATAAGGCGACCGAAAAAGACCTCCGCGCTGAAATCGGTTCGATCGCGACCGAAGTGCTGCAGGAAAAAGCCATCGTTCTAAACCGCGAAGAACGCTCAAACCTGTTTCAGGAACTTTATGACGAGGTTACCGGCCTCGGCCCATTGGAAACCCTGCTGCAAGACGACACCGTGAACGACATTCTGGTCAACGGTCCGAAACAGATTTTCGTCGAGCGAGACGGCAAATTGCAGCTGAGCGATATCGTCTTCAAAGATGAAAAGCATCTGATGCGCATCATCGACAAAATTGTATCCGCCGTGGGTCGTCGCGTCGATGAATCCAACCCATATGTGGATGCCCGTCTTCAAGACGGATCGCGTTTCAACGCCATGGTTCCACCCGTCGCGGTGGACGGATCGCTGGTGTCCATTCGTAAGTTTAAAAAGGACAAGCTGGGCATTGATGATCTGGTGCGCTTCGGGGCTTTCTCCGAAGAAATGGCCGCCTTCTTGCAAGCTGCCGTGTCCACTCGCCTGAACGTGATTGTGTCGGGCGGTACCGGTTCTGGTAAAACCACAACGCTCAACGCGCTCAGCTCCTTTATTGATGACGCCGAACGCATCCTGACCATCGAGGATACTGCGGAACTTCAACTGCAACAGACCCACGTCGGCCGCATGGAAAGCCGCCCGCCCAATGTTGAAGGCAAAGGCGAAGTCTCCCCACGCGACTGTTTGAAAAACGCCCTGCGTATGCGCCCGGACCGCATTATCGTGGGCGAGACGCGTGGCGAAGAAGTGATCGACATGCTGCAGGCCATGAACACCGGTCACGACGGCTCGATGACGACAATCCACGCCAACAACGCGCGCGACGGGATTTCCCGACTGGAAAACATGATTGCGATGGCCGGTATCGAAATGCCGCTCAAGGCTGTGCGCTCGCAGATTTCCTCGGCTGTGAACCTGATTGTACAGGCGTCACGCCTGCAAGACGGGTCGCGTCGTATGACCTCGATCACCGAAATCACTGGCATGGAAGGCGACGTGATCTCCATGCAGGAACTGTTCCGCTTTCAGCGCACCGGCCTGACGCCAGACAACAAAATTATCGGGCACTACACCGCCACCGGTGTGCGCTCGCACTATTCCGAACGTTTCCGCCTGTGGGGCTATGACCTGCCGGCGGCCATTTATGAACCGACCGCGGAGTAAGACCTATGCCATTTTCTCCCGAACTTCTTGTCTATGGTGCTATTTTCGTTGGGGTATTCTTCCTCGTCGAGGGCGTCTACCTGACCGTTTTCGGCAAATCCATCAGTCTCAACAGCCGCGTCAATCGCCGCCTCGAGATGATGGACAAAGGTGCGCGCCGCGAAGAGGTGCTTGATCAACTCCGCAAAGAGATGAGCCAGCACTCCGAAAACAGAACCATTCCGCTTTACTCAATTCTGGCGGACAAAGCGCAGAAGGCTGCCATCGCCTTTACGCCACAGCAGCTGATGTTGATGATGCTGGGTATGTCTGTGTTTGCCTTTGCCGGCTTGTCGATTGGTACCAGCACCAGCCTGGCTGTACGCAGCGGAATCGCAGTGATGGTGGGTGTTGGCGGCGTTTACACTTGGGTTTCTATGAAAGCCGGGAAGCGAATCTCCCTCATAGAAGAACAACTGCCTGACGCCATCGAACTGATGGTGCGCTCCCTGCGCGTCGGCCATCCATTTTCCTCGGCAATTCAGATCGTTTCCAAGGAGATCGAAGATCCCTTGGCCACCGAATTTGGCGTGATTGCCGACGAAAATGCCTATGGCCGCGATATGGGCGAGGCGCTCAAGGACATGTCTGATCGTCTGGACATGCAAGACATGCGCTTCCTCGCGATGGCGGTGACGATCCAGCAGCAAGCCGGTGGTAACTTGGCCGAGATCCTTGCGGGTCTGTCAAAAGTGATCCGCGCCCGCTTTCGTCTGTTCCGTCGTGTGAAAGCCATCACTGCCGAGGCGAAGTGGTCCGGCAAGTTTCTGTCCGCGTTCCCGATTGGCGCATTGATTGTCATCAACGTGATGGACCCGAATTATTACGACGAAGTGAAAACCCACGAACTGTTCATTCCTGGCTGTATCGCCGTCGGGATGTTCCTTGCCGTCAACCTGTTTGTGATGCGCGTGCTCACCAACATCAAAGTCTGAGGAGACCACCGAAATGACCACGATGGAAGCCCTCGTCCTAATGCTCACTGAAATGTTGGGGCCAAATGGTCCGATGATTGCAGTTGGTGTGATTGTTGCTTTTGTGGCGCTGGCGGCTGTGCCGCTGATCCTCACGCGTCAGGATGACCCGATCGAAAAGCTGAAACGTGCGCAGTCTGGCGGCAACGACCAAGTCGTCGACAAAAAAGAAAAACTTCGCCGCAAATCAGCCAACGCCAAGCTCGACAAATACAAAGCCTTCCTTGAACCGCAGGATGCCGAAGAACTGTCCTCTGTGCAACTCAAACTGATGCAGGCTGGTTATCCTTCCCGCGACGCAGTGCGCGCCTTTCACCTCGCCCAGATGGTGCTGGGCATTGGCGGGCTGATCGCAGGGGTGGCCTATTTCGTGATGGTCAAACAGACCGACGCGTCGACCACCAAAGACATGCTGATGTGGACACTCGGTCCCGGTGCTGCCGGCTATATGCTGCCTAAATATTGGGTCACCCGCCGCGTCGAAGCCCGCAAGGAAGAAATCACAGCTGGCTTCCCCGACAGCCTCGACATGATGCTGGTTTGCGTTGAAGCCGGCCAATCACTTGATCAGGCCATCGTGCGTGTTGCCGAGGAATTGCGTCCCTCTCACCCCGCACTTGCGCATGAGTTTCAGATCGTGGCGCACGAAATGAAGGCGGGCAAAGAGAAATCACAAGTGCTGTCTGACATGGGCGAACGGTGTGGCGTCCAGGACGTGTCGTCATTCACCACCGTTTTGGTTCAATCGGCCACTTTCGGTACGTCGATTGCCGACGCGCTGCGGGTTTACGCTAGTGAAATGCGTGACAAACGTGTGATGCGCGCCGAAGAGGCCGCAAACAAGTTGCCAACCAAAATGACGCTTGCCACAATGATGCTCACAGTGCCGCCGCTGTTGATCATTCTGGTGTCTCCATCCATCATCGGGATCATGAACTTCGGTGCACCCCAATAACCGATTGAATATGCCATGATCCGGGCCACCGCCCTTCTGATGACGATATGCTTTTTCCTGGCCGCCTGTATCACGGGCGGCCAGAGTGTTTCTCCTGACAGCCCCTTCGCCCCCCCTGTCGACACAGCCAAAGACGCCGTAGATCCAGTGATTGTCGGTTGGCGGCTGATGGAGGCAGGCGAATACGAATTGGCTTTGCAGACCTTTTATCGGGCGGCAAATGCCCATGGCCCCACGCCAGAAATTCTGGCCGCGGCGGGTACAGCTAACCTTGGACTTGGCCGATTGGGGCAGGCCGAAGATCTTTTGCGTCAATCTCTGGACAAACAACCCAAACACGCGGAAACATGGAATAATCTCGGAATTGTCCTTATGGAAAAGGGCGCGCTGCCAGAAGCGGAACTGGTTCTGAAAAAAGCATATGCGCTGGACAATGGCGAAAGTGACGCAATTCGTGATAATTTACGCTTAGTACTCGCAAAAGCTGAAAATCCTGCTTATGATGACAAAAAAATACAAGAATATAAATTGGTGCGTCGGGGAAGCAGCGACTATTTGATCCGACAGACGCCAGAATGAGGTTGAAGCAGTAAAGGACGCACACTATGCGCCATCCTTTGATCGGGACAATTTGTCTTGCAGGGACTCTGGTCCTGTCAGCGTGCGCTGACAAGGAACAGGAAAATGTTGAACGCGCCCTTCAGGACGTGAATGCCGTAGACGGTGCCAATCTTTCGGATGTGATGCTCACTGTCGCAGACCCGAACGAAGGCGTGATCTATTTCCAGCGCACTCTCCAAGAATCCCCTGACCGCGTCGATATCCAGCGCGGCCTTGCGATTTCATTTGTGCGCGCAAAACGGTTCACCGAGGCCGTGCCTGCCTGGCAACGTGTGGTCAAACACGCAGACAGCACGCCAAGCGACAAGGTTGATCTCGCGGATGCCCAAATTCGCGCGGGTCAGTGGAAAGAGGCCGAAAGCACTTTGGACGCGGTTCCGCCAACGCATGAAACCTTCAAACGCTACCGTCTCGAAGCGATGATTGCCGACGTCAATCAGGAATGGAAAAAGGCCGACAGCTTTTATGAAACAGCCGTGGGTTTGACCACCCGCCCGGCTGGCGTCATGAACAACTGGGGCTATTCCAAGCTGACCCGTGGAAACTATGCCGAAGCCGAACGCCTGTTTGGTGAAGCCATCCGTCAGGACAGCACGCTTTTCACCGCCAAAAACAATATGGTTCTGGCCCGTGGCGCCCAACGCAACTACACGCTTCCGGTTGTGCCAATGGTTCAGACTGAGCGCGCACAATTGCTGCACACGCTGGCGCTTTCGGCGATCAAACAAGGTGATACCGAAACCGGCAAAGCCCTGCTACGCGATGCAATTTCCACCCACCCACAACACTTTGAGGCCGCAGTAAGAGCGCTGCGCGCACTCGAAAACACCTGACGTTGGTATGATGCACATCCCGGCCACCACGGCATTCTGGTTTCTTTTGCCAGTGCTGCCGATTTGTGTGCACATATTTTTTGTGGACATGAAATACAAAAAGATCAGCAACCGCATCGTCTGGGTTCTGTTCCTTGTTTTTGTGATCTTTGGTCTGCTCCTGCTGCCATTTGAAGACTTCCTTTGGCGCTTTGCAAACTACGGCGTTGTTTTCGTCGTGGGCCTCTTGATGTGGATGCTGCGTCAGGTTGGCGCCGGCGATGTAAAGCTCGCCGCAGTTATGGCGCTGTTCATCGACCCCGCCGATGCGGGCGTGGTGATGTGGATTGCCTTCGCGGCCATCCTCGGCGCCACTGCAGCAACGCTCTTGGCGCGCTGGACCCCGCTCAAACGTATGGCCCCTGACTGGGCTGCATGGCGTAGCCCCGACAAAGACGACCCCAACACAGTGGGGGGCGGAACGCAATTTACCGTCCCTATGGGCACCGGTCTTGGCTTGATGCTGTGCGCCTATCTGATCCGCGCCGTGATGACCGGGTAATCAGCGCCCACATTCCCTACCGCTGGCCACAACCGGCCCCAAAATCGCCCATTTTGCATTGTTTAAGGTTTGGAAACACAGAAGGGCCAATATGGCCTGAACTTGGAGTTTTCGACGATGAACATGCAGACCGGCAACGTCATGGCCCCGCCCCCACCCAAACGGCTGGAGGACATGAAGCTTCCCGTGGTGATGATGCGGGATATCATGCTCAAAACCATGTTCCGCAAAAACATCGACATGGTGTCTGATGTTGCACGTGCCATCTGCCTGCCAACGGCGGTTACTCAGGAACTTATCGATATGGGCCGCGAGCAGCGCCTGCTCGAGGCAACCGGTACGCTCAATGCCAACAGCGGCAATGAAATGGGCTATCAGCTGACCGACGTCGGCAAAGCCCGCGCACTGGATGCACTGGCACAATCCGAATATTTCGGCGCCATGCCGGTTCCGCTGGATGTGTATCGCGAACAAATCAAACGTCAGTCGATCCGCAACATTCAAATCACGCGCGACCAGTTGACGAACGCCATGGGACATTTGATCCTGCCACCATCACTACTTGGCGAACTTGGACCAGCTGTCAGCTCCGGTCGTTCGATCCTGATGTATGGCCCGCCCGGCAACGGCAAGTCCTCGATCTCCAACGGCATCCGCGACGCAATGGGTGACAAGGTCTATGTGCCCCACGCCATCGAATATGCCGGTCAGGTTATCACGGTGTACGATCCCATCGTGCACTCGGCCGCCGAGGGTGACACGCAAGACGCCGGCAGCCTGCGCCGCACCGCACGTTTTGACAGCCGCTATGTGAAATGTGACCGCCCCACTGTGATCACCGGTGGTGAATTGTCACTTTCGATGCTTGATCTGGTCTACAACCCGACGGCCCGCACCTATCAGGCACCGCTGCAGCTGAAATCCACCGGCGGCATCTTCATCGTTGACGATTTGGGACGTCAGGAAGAACCCCCGCAGTCTCTGGTGAACCGCTGGATTGTTCCGCTAGAAGAAAGCAAAGACATCCTCGCCCTGCAATCGGGCGAAAAATTCGAGGTGCCGTTTGACACGCTGGTGATTTTTTCCACCAACTTCCACCCGAACGAAATCTTTGACCAAGCGGCGCTTCGCCGGATTTTCTACAAGATTAAAATCGACGGCCCAAGTCAGGAAAACTTCCTGAAAATTTTCGCCCTCGTGGCCAAGAAAAAAGGCCTGCCATTGAATGAGCCCGCGCTCATTCACCTGTTGAAAAACAAATACCCAACGATCGATAACATCTATGCCAACTATCAGCCGGTTTTCCTCATCGACCAGATGATCGCGATCTGCGAATTCGAGGGCATCCCCTATCAGATGACTCCCGATCTGATCGACCGCGCATGGGCAAACATGTTCGTCAAAGACGAACACATCGTGAAATAACACCAGCGGGGCCATGGTCCCGCTCTTCTCATTTCATTTCCACGTCCCTAAATAGGCGTCATGACACCGCTCGCCCACATCGCCGCCCTGCCGGTCCGACTTTATCGCCTGCTGTTCAGCCCTTGGGTGGGATTTAACTGTCGGTACCAGCCCACTTGCTCCGCCTATGCTCTGGAAGCATTGGAAAAGCATGGTGCGGTAAAAGGCAGTTGGCTCACTCTGCGCCGCATTGGCCGCTGCCATCCCCTAGGGGGAAGCGGATATGATCCCGTGCCGGACTCCAAGGACGAGCCGTGAGCGCATCCAAAGGCATTGCCAAACTGGACAGCGCCACCGCCGGGCTCTAGCGTCAGGATATTCAATCTAGGTATCCGGAGTTTTATTATGCGCATTATGTCCCACGTCTTTGCAGCCGCCTTGACCTTAACTGCCCTCCCTGCCGCCGCCGAAAAATTTGTCGGGTACGGCGCCATCGAAGGGTGGAATGTCTATGTCGATACCGAAAAAGGCACCTGCATGATCGAGGCCAAGGACGATCTGGACAACGTGGTTCAGATGGGTCTGACAGAGGAGCGCGACGTGGCCTATATCGGCGTATTCACCAAAGCCAAAACCAAAATCAAGCGCGGTTCCAAGGAAGAAGTGGCCATCCTTATCGGACCCAACCTCTATTGGGGCGAGGCAACTGGCATGCGTGGCAATATCACCAAAGGGTATAGCGGCGGCTACGTTCTCACCAATGATCCCCAAGTGATTGAAGACATCGCCAAAGAATATGTCATGACCGTATTTCCCGAGAAAGAATACGCCTTCTCTGTGAATTTGGCAGGCACCTACAAGGCAATAGAACTGGCCCGTCAGTGCAACGATGACCAACTGAACTAAACGTCGCAGTCCAATCAGCCCGGACAATTTCAGAACCGCAGCCTTGCTGCGGTTCTTTTCGTTCGCGCCAAACGATGGGTCCGAACAATCGCCGATTCTGGCCCGTTTTTGCTTCCCAAGCCGCGCCAACGATGCATCGCGCACCCAATTTGTTGGCGAATTTCCACAAACCGGGCCGAATTCGGCGGAGATTCACATCTTTTTGGCACCGCCGGACAATCCAATGTGCCGCAAAATTAAATAAATTCCGCCCAAACAGCAGACACATTACGGCCGTGCGCGGCTCTAAACGTTAATCCAACCAATCCGGGTCGCCGATTGACCACAAGTAAAGAAGTCACGTAAGCCAAGCCATGATTGATGATCTTGATGATATTCACCCACTTTTTCACGGCGCCCCAACTTCGACCTCTTTCAAGAAATTGCGCAAACGCATTGTTCGCCAAACACGTGAGGCCATCGAACAGTATGGCATGATCCAGCGCGGGACCCGCTGGCTCGTCTGCCTTTCAGGCGGCAAAGACAGCTACACCCTGCTCGCAGTGCTGCACGAACTCAAATGGCGTGGACTTTTACCCGTCGAATTGCTCGCTTGTAACCTGGATCAGGGTCAACCCCACTTTCCAGCCACAGTTTTGCCAGAGTTTTTGGAGCAAATGGGAGTCGAGCATCGAATCGAATACCAGGACACCTATTCAATTGTTAAAGACAAAGTACCAGCAGGACGCACCTATTGCGCGCTGTGCTCCCGTTTGCGGCGAGGAAACCTTTACAGGATCGCACGCGAAGAAGGGTGTTCCGCAGTGGTTCTTGGCCATCACCGCGACGATATTCTCGAGACGTTTTTCATGAATCTGTTTCACGGTGGGCGACTCGCCACGATGCCTCCAAAATTGGTTAACGAAGAGGGCGACCTCTTTGTCTACCGCCCCCTCGCCCACGTCGCCGAGGAGGACTGCGAAAAGTTCTCTAAGTCCATGAATTACCCAATTATTCCTTGTGACCTTTGCGGGTCTCAGGACGGCTTGCAACGCCAGCAAGTCAAACAAATTCTCGACCAATGGGAGCGCAACAACCCCGGACGCCGCCAAGTCATGTTCCGTGCGCTCACCAACATCCGCCCCTCACACATGCTCGACCCTAAACTCTTCGATTTTTCCGGCCTCTTAACAGAACCGTTCAAATTTGAAGAAAAGGACGAGGATGTACCCGTGTTCCGTTAACCTCAGGATGAGGAAACTCACGTAGTTTCGTCGTCACAAATATTCCGATCAGGACGTGCCCATGCCTCTGCGCAGTGCAAAACTAATTCAGTCCCTAAAGTCCGCAGCGGCGCACGATTTCATGCGACGCCGTGCGTTTCCGGCCGCCATCCCGTTTTTGACACTGGCGGCTTGGGCAGCGCTGGGTGAGGTCGGGTTGATGTTGGCCGCGACGCTTTTACCGTTGCCGTTCCTTTTGTCTCCTTTGAAATCCAGAGACCGGGAAACTTCTGATGATGGTGACTTTGACGGCCTGACCGGCCTGCTGCTACAGGCCGCGCTAGAACGCCGGATGGAAGCACAGATGGCGAACTTGACCGACGCCGGCAACGCCACATGCTGTTTTTCGATAAAAGTCGACGGGTTCGCCCGTTTACGCGAGAACCACGGCGACCAAACCGCTGAAGAAGTGTTGCGCGTTTTGGCAAACCGCATCCGCAGCGCCTTGCGTGCCCGCGACATCGTCGCACGCTCAGGTGACAGTGCGTTCCTGGTGTCTCTCGATCCGGTGGCAAACCTTGATCTCGAAACCGCGATCCAGATGGCCAACCGTTTTCAAGCTTCGGTAGAAGAAACCATTCCCCTCCAGATGGCCTCGATTTATGTCACCTGCTCTATCGGGTTCTGTCTGTCATCACGTTTAAACCGACCCAGCGCCACGGCGATGATCCAGGGGGCCGAAATGGCCATGTCCGAGGCCCATCTGTCTGGCACGTCCAACATCCGCGCCTACACCGCCGATATGGGCCGCAAGGTGATCTCGCGTCGCAAAACTGAAAGCGAAGCTGCGCGCACCCTGCAAAAAGATCAAATAAAGGCATG
Source organism: Shimia sp. SK013 (assembly GCF_001292625.1). Classification (GTDB taxonomy): domain Bacteria; phylum Pseudomonadota; class Alphaproteobacteria; order Rhodobacterales; family Rhodobacteraceae; genus Shimia. The sequence goes on along the minus strand of NZ_LAJH01000012.1, from coordinate 47,524 downwards.
GTTCCAACCGCAGATCTCCACAGATACTGGCGAAGTAACCGGCTTTGAGGTTCTGGCTCGGTGGGAACACCCCGAACGCGGCATCCTCGCCCCGGTGCAGTTTCTGGATGTGTTGAACCAAACCGGTCAGATGGGCGAGCTCGCGGATCTGATGACCCGTCAGGCTCTCAATGCCGTACGAGCATGGGACGATGCCGGCTTTTATGTGCCATGTGTTGGCGTCAATTTTGCCGGTGACGAATTGCGCAGCCCCACGCTCGTGGAACGCCTTCAGTGGGAACTTGACCGCAACGAACTCAATGCGAGCCGCCTTGGCATCGAAGTTCTGGAAAGCGTGATCGCCGGCACGCCGGACGATATGGTCGTGCGCAACGTTGAGGCCATTGCCAAAATGGGCTGCAACATTGATCTCGATGACTTCGGCACCGGCCACGCGTCGATTTCTTCGATTCGCCGCCTGCCCGTTAAGCGCATCAAGATTGACCGCTCATTTGTCACCAACGTCGACCGTGACACCGATCAGCAACGCATGATCGCCGCAATCGTCACGCTGGCTGAGCGGCTCGATCTCTCGACACTGGCGGAAGGTGTTGAAAACGCAGCGGAACACGCAATGCTGTCGCAACTGGGCTGCGCCCATGTGCAGGGCTTTGGCATCGCCCGACCCATGCCCTTTGAAGACACCATCCAATGGATGGAAGATCACAAAGCCAAGCTTGGCCCCGCGATCACCATCGGGCAAAAGTCCGGCTAAGCCGCTTTTCCCCAACAAACCCGCCGACAAGCAGGTGCCCAAGCGGAATCCGCTTGACCTTTGCCCCCCTTCTCTGTTGAACCTCCCCAACGTTTCAACGACAGATGGCAGTGGCTATGGACGATCAGAACAAGAACCTCATTCTCGCGACGGTGCTCAGCTTTGCCGTCATCCTGGTCTGGTTCCTCCTGTTCCCACCCCCAGAGGCCGTGGAAGATCCTAACGCGCCCGCCGTGGCCGAGGCCACTTTGGGCGACACCGCTGTGCCCGCGGCCACCGCCAATGCAGACGCGACAGCGGCAGCAGCCAACACCGGCACATCCGATGCGGCGGATACCGCGGTTGATGCGCCTCGCGTCGACATCACCACAGACCGTTTGTCCGGCTCGATCTCGCTCCAGGGCGGGCGCATCGATGATCTGAAACTCAACGACTATCGCGAAACACTGGACGATGATGCCGCCGTTGTTTCGCTTCTGTCGCCCACAGGTTCGGCCAACGCTTATTATGCGATCTACGGCTGGGCCCCCGGTGCGGGTCTGACGCTTGATCAAGTGCCCGGCGCAAATACAATTTGGTCGGTAAGTGGCAACGACACGCTGACCTCCACTTCGCCTGTGGTCCTGACATGGGACAACGGCGCGGGCCTGACGTTCGCACGCACCATTTCTGTCGACGAAGACTTTATGTTCTCGGTCGATCAGTCCGTACAAAACTCTGGTGCTGGCGTCGTATCATTGGCGCCGTACGCCATGTTGACCCGCCATGGCGAGCCCGAGGATCTCAAAAACTTCTTCATTCTGCACGAAGGCGCGCTGCGTCAAAACGATGAAGAGCGTGAATATCTCGATTACAAAAAACTGCGCGGCTTTGAGGGCCAGAACGCATGGGCCGGCGGCGCGGTTGTCGCCGACGTGGCTCGCGTCACCCAAGGCGGCTGGACCGGTTTCACCGACCACTACTGGATGACCACGCTGATCCCCGAAACCAGCGCCGGATTTGATTCCGTGCTCCAATATGACGCCTCCCGCGACGTCTATCGCTCGGTCGCCCGTCTGGACACAATCACGCTGGCTGACGGCGAAACCAAATCCGCCACCACTCGTTTGTTTGCTGGTGCCAAGGAATGGGAAACCATCCGCAACTACGAACGCGAAGGCGGCGTACGCAACTTCCTTGATACCATCGATTGGGGTTGGTTCTTCTTCCTGACCAAACCGATCTTTGCGCTGTTGCACTGGCTGAACTCGGTCATCGGCAACATGGGCTGGGCCGTTATCGGCCTGACTGTGATCCTGAAAATCATCGTCTTCCCGCTGGCTTATAAATCTTATGCCTCCATGGCCAAGATGAAAGAACTCCAGCCACAGATGGAAAAGCTGAAAGAAGACGCTGGCGACGACCGCCAGAAGATGCAGCAAGCTATGATGGAGCTCTACAAGAAGGAAAAGGTCAATCCGGCGGCGGGCTGTTTGCCCATCCTGATCCAGATCCCGATCTTCTTCTCGCTCTACAAAGTGATCTTCGTCACACTCGAACTGCGCCACGCGCCGTGGTTTGGCTGGATCACCGACCTGTCCGCACCGGATCCGAGTTCTATCTTCAACCTGTTTGGCATCCTTCCTTTTGCCATTCCGGAACTGGGCTTCCTCGAAATCTTCAGCCTCGGCATCCTGCCAATCCTGCTGGGTATCTCAATGTGGATGCAGCAGAAACTGAACCCGGCCCCCACCGATCCGACGCAACAGATGATCTTTGCGTGGATGCCATGGGTCTTCATGTTCATGCTCGGCAGTTTTGCCTCCGGTCTGGTCGTTTACTGGATCACCAACAACGTCATCACGTTCGTGCAGCAATACGCGATCATGCGACAGCACGGGTATAAGCCAGACGTCTTTGGCAACATCCGATCCAGCTTTAAGAAGAAGGCTAAGGAGGACGCCAAGTAATGGGCCTTGTAAAAGCTCTTTGGCGACACCCAATCAAGGCCCACGGACGAGAGTCCGTGGGTCATGTTTCTTTGGTGGAGGGCCAAACCTTCCCTTGGGACCGACGCTATGCCGTCGCCCACGAAGCAGCCAAGACATCGGGTGGCGAATGGGCCGCCTGCGCCAATTTCTCACGCGCCGCGAAAGCGCCCGCGCTGCAAGCGATCACTGCCAAAGTCGACGAGGCCGCAGGCAAAATCACCCTGCAGCACCCCGACTTGTGGGAACTGACATTTGATCCTGAAACCCAAGGTGACAAACTGATCCAATGGGTCCGTCCTTTGATGCCCGCCGATCGTGCCGCCAGCACAAAACTGGTGCCCGCTGGTGATGTGGGCATGACCGACAGCCCCTTCCCATCAATCGCGATCCACACCACGGCCAGCCACCGCGCCGTCGAAGGCCGCCTTGGCCGCCGGCTCTCGACCGAACGCTGGCGCGGCAACATTTGGCTGGATGGCTACGCCCCATGGGAAGAGTTCGACTGGATCGGAAAAACGCTTTGCATCGGTGCTGCAGAAATCGAAGTCCGCGAGCGCATCACGCGCTGCTTGGCGACCACCGCCAACCCTGATACCGGCCACCGCGACACCGATACGCTAGGCGTTTTGAACGACTCCTTTGGCCATCAGGATTTTGGCGTTTATGGCGTCGTGACCAAATCCGGCGACATCTCCGTCGGCGACATTGCAGAGGTACTCTGATGCAACTTCCCTTCCCGCTGGTCGAAGACCCCGATCCCATCGCGTCTGAACGTGGCCGCAAATTGTTTGACGGGTCTAACTCCGACTTCCTCAAAGGCGTCGTTGCCATGGACGGTCTGCCCGAAGGCGACCGGCTTGAGGTCTGCTTTGCCGGGCGCTCCAACGTAGGCAAATCATCCTTGATCAACGCGCTCACGAATCGCAAAGGTCTTGCGCGCGCTTCAAACACGCCGGGCCGCACGCAGGAAGTCAACTTCTTCACACTGACCGACAGCCACTACCTCGTAGACCTTCCAGGGTATGGCTACGCCAACGCACCCATTCCGGTTGTCGAAAAATGGCAACGCCTGTTGAAACGCTACCTTTCCGGCCGCGTTAATCTGCGCCGTGCTTTTGTGCTGATCGACACACGCCATGGCGTCAAAGCAGTGGACGAAGAAATCATGAGCCTGCTCGACAGCTCCGCCGTGACGTTTCAGGTCGTTATGACCAAGGCGGACAAGGTCAAGGACCACGACCGTGAAAAGATCCTCAACCAAGTGCGCGAAAAGCTCTCCAAGCACCCCGCAGCCTACCCCGAAATGGTTCTGACCAGCTCGGAAAAAGGCGACGGCATCGCCACATTGCGCGCCATCATCGCAGGGCTGGACTAAGCCATCACCACACCGCTACCCTCCCCCAAAACAGGGGGAGACAGCATGACACTCACAGGCATTGGCATTGCGGGCTGTGGACGTATGGGCGCGCCCATGCTTGCTGCTCTGCGCGCGGCGGGTTTTGACGCCAAAGGCTTTGACGTTCGCCCCGTCACCGATTTCGGCACGCTCGCGCCCCACATGCTGCCCCTGCCCGCTTTTAGGGATCACACCGAAACCCTCATCACCGTGGTGCGCGACATCGCGCAAACCGACGACGTGCTCTTTGGCGCGCAAAACCTCGTTGGCGCCTCCCCAAACCTGCGCAGCGTCCTCATCTCTTCCACTCTATCGCCACGCTACGTAACCGACTTGCGCGCCCGCATACCGGATCACATCGCCTTGATCGACGCACCGATGTCCGGCGCTGCCGTCGCCGCAAGCGAGGCACGCCTGTCGTTCATGCTGGGCGGCGAAATACGTGACTTGGATGTGCACCAACCGCTGTTTGACGCCATGGGCGCGCACTTCCACAGAATGGGGCACTTCGGCGCTGGTATGCAGGCCAAGGTGCTCAACAATCTTCTGGCCGCCTCTAACACAGCCATGACCCGCCTTGTGCTGGATTGGGCCGATGCCGCCGGCATAGACGAAACCAGGCTTCTCGATCTGATCCACACCAGTTCCGGTCAAAACTGGTTTGCCTCCGGATTTGAGGATATCGAATTCACCCGCGACGGTTGGCAGCCTGACAACACCATTGGCATCCTCACCAAAGACGTTGCTTCCGCGTTGGACGCCGCGCCGGATCAGGCTGACACCACCCTTCCGGAAACCGTCCAGGCGGCGATCCGTGCCCTCGGCCCGCGAAACCAACACACCAAATCTTCCTAGAAAACGTTGCTGAGCCGCTGGTTTTCCTCAAAAATCCTGCGCGTTTCCTGCACCTACGCAATACCGACGCGTTACCGTTGCCAAACCGATCGGTTTCCGGCATGACGGTCGGATGACACTTCGTAGCCGCGCCCTCGCCGTTCACCTCTTCACTGCAACCGGTGCGGTTTTTGCCATGCTTGCCATGCTCGCCGCAGTAGAAGGCGACTGGAGCCTCATGTTCCTGTGGCTGGTGGTGGCCTTTGTCGTGGACGGCATCGATGGCCCTTTGGCGCGTCACTATCACGTTAAAAAGAACGCGCCCGAGTTTGACGGCGTCTTGCTTGATCTGATCATCGACTATCTGACTTATGTGTTCATCCCGGCCTTTGCCTTGTTCAAATCCGGGTTGATGGATGGCTGGACAGGCTGGTTCGCGATCATCGTAATCACCTTTGCTTCGGCGCTCTACTTTGCCGACACGCGCATGAAAACAAAGGATAATTCCTTTTCCGGCTTCCCTGGATGCTGGAACATGCTGGTGATCGTGATCTTTGCGGTACAGCCGAATTTCTGGGTCAGCTTTGCATTGGTTTCCGCTCTCGCTGTGGCCATGTTCCTCCCCATCAAATTTGTGCATCCCGTACGCACCGAACGCTGGCGTTGGCTGACACTGCCAATGGCTTTGGGCTGGACCTTCTTCGCTGGCTGGGCCGCGTGGGTAAATTTCGACCCCCAAAGCTGGGCGCATTGGGGCCTCGTGGCAACCTCGGTTTACTTGACCCTCGCGGGCGCTGCGCAGCAACTGATCTATCGCGAAAAGCTCTGATATTTCAGATCAATAGCCCACCAGCGCGCTCGTGTTTGAGCAGCCAAACTTTCGTTTCCACACCGCCAAGACCAGAAAACCCGCCCAGCCCGTTTGCCCCGAGCACACGATGGCAAGGAATAATCACCGGGATTGGATTGCCGCCACAGCCCTGCCCAATTGCCTGCGCAGGGACGCCAAGCTCTTTGGACAATTCGCCATAAGTCTTTGTTTCACCGAGCGGAATCGCAACCATCGCATCGCACACTGCCTGTTGGAACTCTGATGCCTCTACCCGTAACGGCAGGTCAAACCCATTACTGGCGTCCTCAAAATACGCCGTCAGCTGCGCGGCCGCTTGCCGCAAAAGCGGCGTGTCATCTGACCCACCGCTCTCCCATTCCGCCCGCACAATCGCGCCGTCACGCTCGCTCAGCGTCATTGGTCCGGTCGGGGTATCTACAGTGATCTGCAACATGCCCCCACCCTGCCCAACGAAAAGGCGCCCCGCAAGCGGGACGCCTCAAATTGCGCAACATTCGGAGCGGGGCCGGTTTTCCGGGCTCCCCTGCGGGGACCGTAGAACCGCGCGTGATGCCTACTCCAATGCCTCATCACAACGACCGCATACGGCTTGATGGCTATGATTTCCAACATCCGGAAGGATCTTCCAGCAGCGTTGGCACTTCTCACCGTCCGCGCGTTCAAACACCACGCCCACACCTTCCGCCTCCGGCAAGCGGAATGCTTCGGCGGGCATAGGATCATTGGTCACATCAATGGCAGATGTGATGCAGACGTCCGCAAAGTTTACCGATTTCAGCGCCTCGACCACGTCAGCGTCACGCACATGCACGACCGGCGCAGCTTCCAGCGACGCACCGATCACTTTGTCCGTCCGCTGCACTTCCAGCGCGGCGGTCACCACACGGCGCACGTCGCGCACTTCGGCCCATTTCGCGGCCAAAGGCTCGTTCAGCCAATCCGCAGGCGTGTCAGGGAAATCCACCAGATGCACCGAGTTTTCTTCACCTGGGAACCGCTCCAGCCATACTTCTTCCATGGTAAACACCAGAACCGGCGCCAACCATGTGGTCAGACGGAGGTACAAAATGTCCAACACGGTGCGCGCCGCGCGGCGGTTCACTGTGTCGCCGTCGCAATACAGAGCGTCTTTGCGGATGTCGAAGTAGAACGCCGACAACTCAACGGTGGCGAAATTAAACACCGCCGATACCACACCCTGAAAGTTGAACTCCGCATAGCCTTTGCGCACCTGATGATCGAGTTCCGCCAAACGGTGCAGAACCCAACGCTCAAGCTCGGGCATGTCGGCGACGTCCATGCGATCCGCTTCGGTGAACTCGCTTAGCGAACCCAGCATGAACCGCATTGTGTTACGCAACCTGCGATAGCTGTCCGCCACACCTTTGAGGATCTCAGGCCCGATCCGCTGATCGGCGGTATAATCGGTCTGGGCAACCCAAAGACGCAGGATATCCGCGCCGTATTGCTGCACAACTTTCTCAGGAACGATGGTGTTACCGAGCGATTTGGACATCTTGCTGCCCTTCTCGTCCAGCGTGAAACCATGTGTCACGACATTGCGATAGGGCGCGCGCCCGTTCGTGCCACAAGATTGCAACAGCGAGCTGTGGAACCATCCACGGTGCTGGTCCGTGCCTTCCATATACACGTCGGCGATGCCGTCGGCCGTACCGTCTTCACGATCCCGCAGGACAAATGCATGTGTGGACCCGCTGTCAAACCACACGTCGAGCACGTCAAAGACCTGCTCCCATTCATCAGCATTATAGCCGTCACCAAGGAAGCGCTCCTTGGCACCATCCATATACCAGCAATCCGCGCCTTCGGTTTCAAAGGCCGCCGACACCCGTGCGTTGACCTCAGGGTCACGTAGCAAGAAATCCGGATCAGTCGGCAGTTTGCCCTTGCGCACAAAACACGTGAGCGGAACGCCCCACGCACGTTGGCGCGACAGAACCCAGTCGGGCCGCGCTTCGATCATGGAATACAAACGGTTGCGGCCGGTCTGCGGCCACCATTTCACCTCTTGGTCGATGGCATTGAGCGCCCGTTCACGGATCGACGTGCCAAGCTTGTCCTGACCATCGCCCACAGCGCGGTCCACGCTCGCAAACCACTGCGGGGTGTTGCGATAGATGATCGGCGCCTTGGACCGCCAACTGTGCGGATAGCTGTGCTTGATCTTGCCACGTGCCAACAGACCGCCAACTTCGACCAGCTTGTCGATGATGGTTTTGTTGGCATCCCCTTCACCACCTTTGCGGTTCAGGATGTATTTGCCACCAAAGAATGGCAGGTCTTTGCGGAAGCCACCGTCGTCCATGACGTTATAGGTCAGGACCTGCTCCAGCATGCCCAGATCACGGTAGAGCTCAAATTCCTCCATCCCGTGGGACGGCGCGCAATGCACAAAACCTGTGCCTTCTGTGTCGGTCACGAACTCGGCAGCACGGAAATCACGCAGATCATCCCATTCGCCTTTACCGCCTTCGGCGCCATGCAAGGGGTGCGCAAGACCTACACCTTCCAGATCGCTTGCCGAAACGTCACCAACGCGTTTCCACATGGTCTCGTCCAGTCGCGCGCGTGCCATCACGTCGCCTGCCAGATTGTCTGCCAATACAAAGCGATCACCAACACTTGCCCAGCTTTCGTCCGGCGTGGATGTGACCTCATATAGACCGTATGCAATGTCCTTGCCGTAAACGACTGCTTTGTTGGACGGGATCGTCCAAGGCGTCGTCGTCCAGATCACCACGTAAGCACCCGCAAGCGCGCTATCGGTTGGCTCGGCAACACGGAACTTCACCCAGATCGTGAAGCTCTCTTTATCGTGGTATTCCACCTCAGCCTCGGCCAGCGCGGTTTTCTCCACGGGCGACCACATCACGGGTTTGGACCCCTGATAGAGCGTACCGTTCATCAGGAACTTCATGAACTCTTCGGCGATCACCGCCTCGGCGTGGTAGTCCATCGTGATATAAGGATCAGGCCAGTTGCCGGTGATGCCAAGACGTTTGAATTCCTCGCGCTGGATATCGATCCAACCTTCGGCAAACTTGCGGCATTCCTGACGGAACTCGACAATATCAACCGCGTCTTTGTCTTTACCCTTCTTGCGATACTGCTCCTCGATCTTCCACTCGATCGGCAGACCGTGACAATCCCAACCCGGAATATAGCGCGCATCATGGCCCATCATCTGATGGGAGCGGACAATCATGTCCTTGATGGTCTTGTTCAGCGCGTGACCGATGTGCAGATGCCCGTTGGCATAGGGCGGTCCGTCGTGAAGCGTAAATGGCGTGCGGCCTTCTTTTTCACGCAGACGGTCATAGACCCCAATCTTCTCCCAGCGCTCCAGCCACGCGGGCTCGCGTTTGGGCAATCCCGCGCGCATAGGAAAATCGGTCTTCGGCAGGTTCAGCGTTTCTTTGTATTCAGGTGTATCGGCACACATGTGTCCGGTCCTTTTCAGGCGGTCTATTCAGGAATGGTTCAGGGGCGGCGCGGTGTTCCATACGCCTTGTCCCGGCGGCTCGATGGATCAGAGCGCCGGGCTAATAATTCGAATAATGATGGCATGTATCTTCATCATGGCCGCGTTATAGGCCGCTCTTGTCATGTGGTAAAGCTGCGATAGGATACCCGTGAGGCATTGCAGGCAGAACTTTGATGAATAAGGGTACGATTGTGGCAATTTGTGTGGCATTTGCCGCCGGACTTTTACTGCGAGACTATCTGACACCCTGGCAACACAAAGCGACGGTTCGCACGTTGGACTGGGGGAGTGCCGTCCTTGCGCAAGATAGGCTTGGCGAGCGCAGCATGTTTTACGGTGATCGCTCGCTTTATGATGCCCGCGGCTCCTGCTTTCAGAATGCCAGATTGGTGTCGGTAAACTCCGATCTGGATCAACAAGTCGTTTTTGCCACTTGGCGCTGCGAAGCGGTCACTGTCGACGGAAACGAGATTGTCGGGCAACTGATCACGGAAGCCTTCGGGCGCAACAACTCCTGCCACCAAAAAGCATCTTACTGGTACGTGGTGACCCGAAAATCAGAGCCGTTGCCACGCTACGGGGTAGACTTTGCTCGCAACTGCTGAAGGATTGAACCCGTCAGCCGAAGTTGGTATCGCTGAGCAGCGCAAATTCGAGGTCCGACCATGGCCAGTATCCCCCCCAAATTCGACATCACCCGCCCCGAGATCGAGCGGGTCGTTGCCGCCTTCTATGCCCGCATTCGGGAACATCCTGGGCTCGGGCCGATCTTTGCGGCGCATATCTCGGATTGGGGGCCGCATGAGGCCAAAGTCGCCGATTTCTGGGCCAATGCGATCCTGTTTGAACGCTCTTATGACGGCAATCCGCTTTTGGTGCACAGAAATGCCGGCAATGTGCAGCCCGGCATGTTTGAAACGTGGCTCGCGCTCTTTGATCGCATCCTGACGCAAGAGCTGCGCGAGGATCAAGCCGCCGCCTGGTCCGCACTCGCCCACAATATCGGCCGCAGCCTGCGCGCTGGCGTGGTAGAAAAGGTCAAAAGTCCGGATGGTGTCCCGATACTCCGGTAACAGAGCGCCGACCTCGCCGATCAACCCACGTTGAACAAACTGCCAACGCCATAGGCTATCGCTGCCGCAACCCCGCCAATCGCCAGCGTCTCCAGTCCCGATTTCCACCATGGCTCTAGCGACCACTTCGCCTTCATTGTGCCAATCGCAAAAAACGTCACACAGGTCATCACCGCCGACCACCGAAAGGCATCCGGCACACCAAAAATGAACGGCAAAAGGGGCACCATCCCCGCCACAAGAAACGCCAGAAACGTTGCCATTGCGGCGCGTTGCGGACGTGGGTCCACACCGGCCAGACCGTATTCACCTTCAAGCATCAACTGAACTGCGGCCTCTTCGTTGGCTGCGATCGCATCCGTTGCTGCTTCAAGCACCTCACCTTCCAGACCTTTCAGCCGCAGTATCTCGCGGATTTCGCGACGCTCCCCTTCCGGCCATTCTTTCAGGTGACGTTTCTCCACCGACCGCAGGCGCTTCGCGTCATCAAGCTCCGCCTTTGTGCCAAGGAAATTTCCTGCGGCCATCGAAAACCCATCGGCCAGCACATTGGCAATGCCTAATGCCACGATGATAACCGGCGAAAGGCCAGCCCCCGCGACGCCAGCGACAATGGCAAAGGTCGTGACCGATCCATCAATGCCGCCATAGACTACATCGCGCAGCAATCCACGCCCCGGCGGATTGCCGATCCGAAGCTCCACTTCTTCCTGCGAATGCCCGTGCTGGGCCATACCCGTACTCTCCTAGCTTTCCTTGCTGAAAAGCCCTGCCAACGCCCGCTTGACCAAGCCTGTCACAGAGGGGCGACGCCCCTCGCCAAATGGCATTGGCCGACAGACTTCCATCGCCGCGACGCCAACCCGCGCCGTCAAAGCGCCGTTTACGATACCCTCACCAAAACGCCGGCTCAACTTTGCCAAAGCCCCGCCGCCAACCATTGTTCCGATGAGGTCGTCGCCAGCAGCGACCGCACCCGTGGCCACCAGATGCGTCATCACAGCTCGAAACAATCGCCAGTTACCTATGGCCCCTGTGCGCCCGCCGTAGATCTCGGCCACCCGACGGATCATCCGCAGGTTCGACGTCAATGCCGCAACAACATCGGCCAGTGCCAATGGCACCAGCGCCGTCACCGCTGCCACTTGCCGAGCCGCTGCCTCGATCTCCATTTGCGCGACCTTGTCCAACGGCGCCATCATCTCGGTCTCGAGCAAAACAATCAAAGCGTCGGCGTCCATCACTTCTGCGCGCCGCTTTTGCAAACTCTCGCGCCCCCATCTCAGGTCGTCTCGGTCGCGATAAAATCGCAAAATCTGATCCACCAGCTTCCGGGCTTCCCCGAGTTCTTTGGTCTCAACGGCTCGGGCGGCGGCACTCTTGATCCCGTCCACACGCCTCAGCCGCGCGAACCCGGCCAATTCACGTAGGATCATCAACAGAGCCACGACCAGCAAGCTTGCCCCCACGACGCTTACCGCCATACCCAATGTCGGCGATCGGGCTGCCAATCCAACAGCGAAATCCCACGCCGTCACCGACACCGCTGCGCCCACAAATGTCGCCAGCAAGCCCCAGAACAGGCTCGCAAGCCAACTGACCTTGCGTGCGCCCAACCGAGCCGCCACTTGCATTGCCTGCCCTTGCGCTGCACCCATGCCCAATTCCGGCACAGGGGCAGCTTCCGCCACGTCCGGCCTGACGGAATCGTCCAAATCGATCAACACCGGCCCTTTGCTCACAACAGGTCTCCAATCAAAAACTGCGCTGCCCGATCCAGCCGGATATGCGGCGGCCCTTCACTTGGGCGCAACGTCAAGGGCGCCGGGGCGAACTTCATCACCTGGTAATCCTGCCCAAGCCATCCCGTTGCCCCATCCCGGGCCGGAGCAAGCAAAACACCGGGATCTTCAGGCAAGGCGCCAGGGTAAAAAGCCGCCTGCTTGCCACTATCCAAAAGCCGCCCGCGCACGCAATCCAAGGGCTTGCCGTCGTGCATCACCGTCTCTTCCACTGTTGCACGTAGCGACGCCAAGGACACCGCCTGCGTCATTGCCCCCGCGAACTGCGCCCGATCCGCCGCGTCCCGTGTCAATGCCTGCATGATCGCCGTCAATTGTGGGTGTTGCGTGTGGTGCAAATGGTCAGCTTTGGTTGCCGCAAACAGCACTTTTTCCACCCGCTTACCGCGCATCAGGCGTGCCAAAAGCGAATTTCGTCCAGGCCGAAACGCCGCCAAAGTGTCGCGCAAGCCGCCGCGCAGATCTTCCACGGCCTGCGGTCCACAATGAATCGCGCCCAAGGCATCCACCAACACCACCTGTCGGTCCAACCGTGAAAAGTGATCCCGAAAGAACGGCGCTACAATCCGGGTCTTGTAGGCCTCAAATCGCCGTTCAAACGCTCGCCACAAGGACCGCCGCCCTGCCTTATTAACCTCTTCCAACGGCGCAAACGTCAACGCCGGCGATCCTTCAAGATCTCCGGGCAACAAAAAACGCCCCGGTGTACAATCGCTAAAACCGGCCGCGCGGGCCGTGTGCAGATAAGCCGTGAATGTCGCTGCCAACTTCTGCGCCCGCGGCTCGTCCAAGGCCGCCGCCCCGTCCACTTCTGCCAATGCCGCCAGATAGTCCTTCGCCGCCTCGCGCGCCTCAAGCGCCTTGAGTACTTCCGCGCTCCATTGCGCAAAACTCTTGTCCATCAAGGACAGATCCATCAGCCACTCACCGGGATAGTCGACAATATCGAGATGTACCGTCCGCGGTCTCTGAAGCCCTGCAAACATGCCAGACGGCTTTACTTTCATGGTAACGCGCAGTTCACTGATAGCCCGAGTGCTCTCAGGCCAGCGCGGCGCTTCGCCCGTCATCGCCGCCAAATGGGTCTCGTAATCAAATCGCGGCACCAGATCATCGGGTTGCGGCTGCAAAAAAGCCGCCACGATACGCCCTTCGGCGTGGGCCACCAATTGCGGCATCCGCCCACGATCAAGCAGGTTCGCCACGAGCGACGTAATAAACACTGTCTTGCCGGACCGCGCCATGCCGGTAACGCCGAGCCGGATCACAGGCTCAAAGAACGCCTCAGACACCCCGTCGCCCACGGCCTCAACGCGGCGGACAACTGCATCGGCTATGCTGGAAATGACCACACTCAGGGCCCCTTTTCCTGTTTCGCATCAAAACCTAAGCTCTGCCGCACGCCATTACCAGTGGTTCAAGAGCCTTCTATTTCCCCCCAAGGTGCGCTATTTGCGCGCCATGCCCAGATACGCCCTCAAAATTGAATACCACGGCAAGCCCTTTTCGGGTTGGCAACGTCAGGTCGATCATCCCTCTGTGCAGGGCGCAATCGAGGCCGCGCTGGCCAAATTGCAACCCGGGGCTCATACCATTGCGGCGGCGGGCCGAACCGACGCTGGCGTGCATGGCTTGGCGCAGGTTGCGCATTGCGATCTGGAAAAGACATGGGATCCGTTCCGCCTGTCCGAAGCGTTGAACTACCAACTCAAGCCCGCGCCGGTGGCAATCACGGCCTGCGCTCAGGTTGCCGACGATTGGCACGCACGCTTTTCGGCTCTGGAGCGTCAATACCTGTTCCGCATCCTGATGCGTCGCGCTCCCGCCACACATCAGGACGGCCTCGTCTGGCAGGTCAAGCAAGACCTCGATGAGGCCGCTATGCAAAACGCAGCCAACCGTCTGTTGGGCAACCACGATTTCACCACTTTCCGCAGCACAATTTGCCAAGCCGCCAGCCCTGTAAAAACGCTGGACGGCCTGAGCATTGAACGCGTCGAAACACTTGGCGGACCGGAAATCCATTTTCATGTCCGCGCGCGCTCATTCCTGCACAACCAAGTCCGCAGCTTTGTCGGCACACTTGAACGTGTTGGCGCTGGCTCTTGGTCACCCGATGACGTTACCGCCGCCTTGCAAGCACGCGATCGTGCCGCCTGTGGTCCGGTTTGTCCGCCACACGGCCTTTTCCTTGCAGGGATTACCTATCCGACAGACGTCTTCGCACCCTCACCAGACACACCCTAAACGCCGCCCACGCCAGCTTTTTGTTCCGTAAATACCTTGGGGGAGCCGCAGCTCGCTGCGGCGGGGGCAAAGCCCCTCGCCTGTTCCAGAATTGTACTTTTATGGAAAATTCGGAAGTGCCCCAGTGTTGGTGGCCGCACCGCGTGACTGGTTCGAAACCTACGCGCAAAAGATCTGTTCACGTCTTGTATTGCGAAAAACTCGTGGAGTTGCGGCTCGCGATGTGTTCGCCAGCCCGGACTGGCGGATACTTACTGTCGGCCGGTGACGCGCTCAAGTCGACTGGATCTACAATCGTGTTCGTATGAGGATCAAAGAAAACAGAAATGGAATACCGCGTACCTTTGCATCGGCGGCGCTTAGACCCAGCTACCGGGTTCTGAACGCATTTGAAGCCCTCCGCTGTTGTCTTGCAGCAAAACCGTGAGCACGCCAAAATCGGTTTGGGGCGCGACGCCAGAACGTCCCCCGGCTTCATCTTCTTTCGTAGACGCAGGATAAAAAACGAGCTGCCCCCTTGCGAGAGGTATGGCGTAAGCCGCATCAACAACAGGATCAATTCCGTGGTTTGAGATGTAAAAGAAACCGTGCTCGATCGCTGCTGTATGGATCGCATCCGCGACCCCTTGGATGTCACCCCCTGAAATGGCGCCAGAGATGTCGACGACGGGGATTGTTGCCGCGCTGGTCTGCATGGCATCCGCAAAGCCGGTCATCGGAAAAAATCTCCTTATGGGATGAGGTGGTTTGAATGGATCGGCGATCTCTCTGCTGGCACGTTCAACTTCCAAGGTGGTTTGGTTTCTTGAGATTACTAGGCGCAGGTGCACATCCTCCGGCAATCCCAGCAGGTCCTTTTGTGCCGTCCAAAGTGATTTTAGTTCAGGCTTCTAGCGTCAAATGTCACCGTGAGGATGTCTTCCACCGCATAGAGTTCGCAAAGATCATACAGCGCGATCAGAGCGGACGTGCGCGTTTCGCCCATAAGGCTTTCAAGAAACGTCCATAGTGTGAGTGACCGCTGAAATGCAGCCAGTATGAGGGCGCCCAGGACGCCCACAGCGGCGGCCTCAGTCGCCGTCGCCCAACCGAAATACATTGACCTAATGACAGCAAAGACATCAAGCCAGCGTTTCAAAAAATCAGTCGCGTTCAGAAAAATCGACACTCGGATATGCGCGCCGCGAGTCATCGCATAGCACAATGCAAAGAACGATGTCGCTGCACAGGATGCGGATGTTTCGTCTGCAGTTTTCTGAAGGCCCGCTTGAACTTCGGCGTCCAGACCATCCCATACTTGCGTGTTCACCATCACATAGCTGCGCGGCAACCAAGCGTTGACCTTGTAGTAGTGAGACAGATGCTCCCAAACCTGACGGTCATAGCTTGTTGCGATGAATGGCAGGTTGTCCCACCCCAAAAGTGGCGCTTCGTTGGCGTGCGCGGACGTGAAACGTCCGCCAATTGGAACCTGACCTGTCTGGATGGCGCGTATAATGTCACCGACGCCGAACAGGGAATCACCGGGGTGCACAGTGATGTCGATTGCGCTGTCTGTGTAATCCCGAACGAGATCAGCAAAGACTTCGCCATGCTAAGAGTGGAAACTGGTGGCCACATCGGCCATGGGCATGTCCCACGATTGGGCGTGGCCTATGCGATCGCGGATGTGGTCATCAATGCGCCGACTATGGCTAGGGTTGCGGATTTGATAAAAGCCATCAGAGTCCTCCCCCACATCGCCACGCTAGAGCGCGGTAAATTTCATCGGATCAAAGGCCCCCAAATCAATGTTTGGTTTCTTTCCGCTTATCAGATCCGCAATGATCCGACCCGTTTTTGGCCCACCTGTCAAACCAACGTGCTGATGTCCAAACGCGCTATAGCTTTTGCCTTGCGCGTCGTTTGCACCGATCAGAGGCAAACTATCGGCAGGCGCAGGGCGGTGCCCCATCCATTCAACGACACTGTCATAGGTCATGTCAGGCATTAGGGCGGCAACCTGCCGGTGCAGCATCTCAAAAGGTGCGCGGCTGGCCTCGAATTTCAACCCGCCAAATTCGACCACCCCAGCCGCGCGCAATCGCCCCTCCATCGGAGTCAGCACAAACTTGCCGCTCGCCACCATCATCGGTGCCGACGGCATGACGCTTGGGTTGATGAATTCCAAATGATAGCCCCGCTCGCTTTCTAACGGAACTCTCACACCCAGTTTATGCGCGATCTCTTTGGACCATGGACCCATAGCAAACACGATGTGATCCGCACTCATGGGGCCATCAGACGTTTGCAGACCGGTGATCACGCCACCGTCAACATCCACATCGGTCACCTGACTGATCTTTAGCGTGCCACCTTCGGCCACGAAATGGTCCGCCAATGCCTTGACGTAAGCCCCGGGATCGGAAACGCGCCCATGGTTTTTACAAGCGACGACAGTCTCAAAAGAGCGGCCAAACGAGCTGTCTCGCGCCGCGTAATCGGCGCCACTCATGACGTCATACTCGTACCCTGCCGCTTTGCGTTTGGCCCAGCCATAGGCATCAGCATCAAACGCGGCACGCGTTTCGTAACCGAAACAGAAATCATCAGAATGAACGAACCCTGCGGCCGGTGTTCCGTCTGCCAACTGTCGGTGCTGGTCGAGCGTGTCATGCATCAACGACGTCATCGCTTTCCCGTAGGCATCCACATGCGCATCCGTAGCGAACGACAGATACTTCACAAGAAACGGCAGTAGCTTGGGCAGATAGCCCCACCGCAAAAACAAAGGGGCATCGCGGTCTAGCAACATCTTCGGTACGCGACGCAACAACCCTGGAACCGGCACGGGAACAATTGCCCCTGCAGCCAGAACGCCCGCGTTTCCGTGGCTCGTGCCAGACGCCGGACCTGTCCTGTCCACGATTGTGACGGTGTGCCCGCTTCTTTGGAGCCAAATTGCACAAGACACCCCGACGATCCCCGCGCCCACCACGATGACGTTCATGCTCAACTCCCTTGCTCGCAAAAAACTGTCACACAGCTCAACCGCAAAGGAAAGCCTGACCAAGCCCGTCAGTTGATAGGCCCAGCGCGTGCATGTGTCTTTGGGGCTAAAACAACGTAGGCAACCCGCCATGAAAGACTGCTGATCTCGGTGCTCACCACCGTTTCGCGCCACGCGCGTGGACGATTAGTTGTGAGGTTGGGGTTTTTAAAGCGCGCAGTGCTGCTGCCCACACCAACCGTTGAAAATATACAGGCGATGGATGGCGCTATGACGATCGCTCTAGCCGTTATCGTGATCGGCCTGATGGCGGCCCTACGACCAGGGATGACGCAATCCATCAGCACAGTCGCCAGCTGGTTGGCCGCGCCTTTGTCGTGACCACAGGCATGCAAGTCCTGAGTTTCGTCATCCTTCGACGCGATCAGCCACGCGATGAGCCATGCGATGAGCCATGCGATGAGCCATGCGATGATCGCGTATCTGTGGCCAGCGTTGCAGGCAATCGCAACATCGCCATATTTCTCGTCGCCCTCCCGCCCGCGACAGCCGAGCCTTTGTTGGTGTTCTTAGGATACTACCAAGTGCACAAGTAACTCACACCGCTTCCTCTGGACCGACTTTACCGGTTTGCGTGACCTTCCGTGAAACGATAGCGCCAAGTTTGTTTTGGAGCTATGAGCCGACGTTAGACACCAAAGGCGCCAAGGTTCAAAAAAGGCCACAGAAACGCCATTGGGGTGGCACGCATTTACTTTCGATAGGATTGCGCCAGCCGTTCGGGCGACACACCCGCAAAATACCGGATCAAAGTCCACAGATTGCGTGCCCCGCGTCGGGCCCAACCTTGTGCCTGATACTTTGCAGCGCTGGTGACCGCCAAATGCTCCAACGACCGAAGCCGCCGCTTCAATGCCCGCGCCATCGCGACATCTTCCATCAATGGTATCTCGGAATAGCCGCCAACTTCTCGATACAATTTCCGTGACATCAACAAACCCTGATCGCCGTATGGCAATCCTAACACCTGTGACCTGACGTTTGCCCAGCGCGCCACGGCCCGCGCGGATGCACCGCCGGAATCAAACCCAAGCCTGAAATAGCCGGCCACATCGGGCCCTCGCGCCATGTGGGCTCCAACTGCGTCCGTCCAACCCGGCGCCAGTTCGGTGTCTGCGTGCAGGCACAAAACCCAGTCTCCGCGCGCCGCCTCCACGCCTGCCCCCAATTGCCCACCCCGCGACGGAAGTGCCGTCAGGATCATTGCCCCGGCCTCGTCTGCAATCGCGCGCGTGGCATCGTTTGAACCACCGTCGACCACGATCAACTCCCGGATCACACCCACTTCCACACCTTCATAAAGCGCAGCCAAACAGCTCGGCAACGGGACTTCCGCATTCAAAGTGGGGATCACGACTGACAGTGGTGCTCGCATTTTGTTGTTTCCTGCCCTGTTGCATGGCCCATTGGTGTCTATATGAACGAAGACGCACAAAAACAGAACAGGCTCCGAACACTCATGGATCGGCCCAGAAAAATCCTCCGCCTCACCGGAGCTGACACCAACAGCTTCTTGCAAGGTCTCATCACCAACGATCTCGATGCCATGGGCGACGGATTGCTCTATGCGGCCCTTTTGACACCCCAAGGCAAATACATCGCCGATTTCTTCCTGTGTCGTGACAGGGACAGCATTCTGCTGGACGCCGATGCGGAACAGGCTCCGGCGCTTGTCACCCGCCTTGGCATGTACAAATTGCGCGCTGATGTCACAATCGAGATGACAGACCTGCACCTGCACCGAGGCATGGACGCGGTGCCCGCCGACGGATTGAAAGACCCGCGCGCAAAGGGTCTTGGATGGCGGGCCTACCGTGAAACAGAAGCAGCCCTTAATACCGCCAACTGGACAGCGGTTTATGTGGACCATGGCGTGCCATCGTCCGGCATCGAGCTGACTGGCGACAGCTACATTCTGGAAAATGGGTTCGAACGTCTGAACGGCGTCGACTTCCGCAAAGGCTGTTATGTCGGGCAAGAAGTCACCGCGCGCATGAAACACAAAACTGAACTGCGCAAAGGGCTGGCAATTGTTTCCATCGATGGCGCCGCGCCGCTAGGCACCCCGATCACACGAGACGGGCGCAGCGTTGGCGTCCTTTTTTCGCAGGCAGATGGCAAGGCGCTCGCCTATCTGCGCTTCGACCGAGCAGGCGAGGACATGCAGGCCGGAGATGCGTCCGTCAAACTGATGTGAATTTCACTCTTTTTAAACACGAGTTAACCGGCGTACGTGGGACCCCAGCCATGCGACCGACGCGATACAGGTGCAATGCAGACAAAAAAAGCCGCCCTAAATAGGCGGCTTTTCGCTTGCTAATGGGTCACGAATTTCAGGCGCGCTCGGAATATTCCATGGTGTCAGTGTTGATCACGATGCTCTCATCCTGCCCCACAAAAGGCGGCACCATAACCTTCACACCGTTGTCCAAAATGGCCGGTTTGAACGAATTTGCCGCGGTCTGACCTTTGACCACAGGCTCCGTTTCTACGATTTTGCAGATCACTTTTTGCGGCACTGTGGCGTTCAAAGCTTCCTCGTCATGGAACTCGACAACGATGGTCATGCCGTCCTGCAAGAAGGGGCGACGATCGCCCAAGATTTCTGCAGGCAATTGAATTTGCTCATAAGTTTCAGTGTCCATGAACATCAGCATTCCATCGTCCTCGTATAGGAACTGCTGGTCTTTCTGCTCAAGGCGCACGCGCTCGACTTTGTCGGCACTGCGGAAGCGTTCGTTCAGTTTCGACCCGTTGCGCAGGTTGCGCAGCTCGACCTGTGCAAACGCCCCGCCTTTGCCGGGTTTCACGTGATCCACTTTCACCGCCGCCCACAAACCATCGTTGTGTTCCAGCACATTGCCAGGGCGAATTTCGTTACCGTTAATTTTTGGCATTGTCGTAAAACCTGTGCACAAAGGTTGATTGAAGGGTTCGAAGTCCTATATCTGGCCAGTCCCCTTGTGGCAAGGCAACCTGGGGACCAACGTTAATACTTTGGTCATGCGCTTGCAGCATAAGAGCTATGCAAATTCAGGCTACCCGAATCACGCAGATTGCTCCATAAGGGGCGTCACGCCGAAAACACAAGAGCAATAATATAAGGACGACGAGATGAGAGATTTCGTTGACGGAGCGGCTTTCAATAACGAACAAGGTAACCGTGCCCGCAAACTTTTTGCAGCCGTTGTGTTGGCTGCGCTGGATGATGCCATTGCCGACGACAAAAAGTATGGCAATGGTCCTGAGCAAATCGCTCGCTGGGCACGCTCCCGCGACGGTCGTGAGGTGCTGTCTTGCGCCGGCATCGACCCGAACGAACGCGTTGTTTCCGGACTGATGGATTTCGTCGCCAAAGGTGTACGAACTTCCGTGGCGCTGTCGCGCGAAGAAAGCGAGCGTCGCAACGCTGCTGCACAGGCCGAAGCTGCCTGATCAATTTCAAAGCTGCCAAAAAAAACGCGCCCTAAAAGGGCGCGTTTTTTTATGCCCGCAATGTAAAGCGGTCAGTCAAGTTCATGAGCCGCCAAGGCCCGGTGGATTTCGCGACGCACCAGCTTGCGCACGTTGCGGGTAATCCGCTCGCCCAAGGCGCCCTGCAATTCTTGGCGTACAATGTCTGCAACCATCTCCCGAAGGGCCTCTTCGTCGATCACCGCAGGCTCGTCCAAGGCTTCACTCAGACCCACGTCAACCGCGTCGGCAACGTCTTCCGCCGCCTGCTCTATCGCCACGGCTTCGATTACTTCTGCCGCACTTGGGGCATCCAATGTTTCGATTGGGTCTTCGTCCGTACCCCAAGCAGGCGTCGATGCCTCAGCGTCCGTGTAGTCACTATCGACAGGCTCTGCCGGGTCCGCCTCGACCTCACTGCCGTCTCCATCACGCCAATGCACCAGACGCGCCTCCAGCACCTTTTTGAAATCAAACGGTTCGTCACGCACGTCGTCCTGCGGCTCATCGACGTCATCCAACCCGGCCTCTTCATCCACGGACTCTAGACGACTGTCCATTACCTCGTCCGCGCCGCCCTCAAGCGTGAGAGACACCTCAGAGACGTCCGAGGTTTCTTCAACTGCGGCAGTTTCTTCGAGGTACGAGGGTTCATCAAAATCAGCGGAATCCATTGCCTCAGATACGGCTTCTGGCGTAATGGTGCCGGACGCTGAAAACTCTCCGTCAACGTCCTCTGTTATTTCGGCCGCTTCCAACGCGTCCTCGGAAAATTCAACATCCCACGCCTGCTCGGCGGGATCTTCCGACTCGTCAGCCAGTTCCGACGCATTCTCTATCTGCAATTCTTCTGCATCAGCAACCACGTCGTCAGGGCGGTTTTCCAGCTCATCGCCTTCCGAAAACAGCTCATCCTCGGGGATCTCAACAGCGTGGCCCGCCAAATCCAGGGCTTCTATGTCACTATCGCCGATGTCCGAAACAAAAAGCTCAGCGGCACCGTCGCTACTGTCCTCGACAAACACGTCTTCGTCTTCATCTGCGACAGCATCTGACACGCGCAACGCAGGGGTCAAAACCAGCGCCATAGGTGCATTCTTCACAGGTTCATCGCTGTTTGGTGCCGAATTCTCAGGATGCTCACCCTCAGATACGGACTCCGTTGGCACCTGCCGATTCTCTGACACGAGCCGTCGAATAGACGTCAAAACATCTTCTATTTCAGCGTTGCTGACTGGGTCTGGCATCTTTTTTCACCACTCTTACCTTGGCAAGAGTGTAACGATTGGGGTGCATGCGCACAACAGATAGGAAGAATTGTTATTCTTTTCCAATAGCTTTGAGAAGCTTATCCAACTGCGCGCCTTGTTTGGACTTCAGTACAGGCGCGTCTTTCACCAAATTATAGTACGCCTCAGGGTCGTAGCGCGTCACTTTCAGGTTCAGTTGATCCACCGTTAGCTGCCCCATCGACGACAAAAGCGCATAGGCAGCGATAATCTGCGTGGCCTGCGCCGAGATCCTGTCAGCTTCGGCATCCAACAAATCCTGTTCGGCGGTCAGCACGTCCAATGTGGTTCGTGCACCCAGCTTGGCTTCTTCGCGTACACCTTCAAATGCGATACGCGCGGCCTCAACTTGGCGGGCGCTGGCTTGTATCTGCGCACCGGCAGCCAACAGCCGAGACCAGCTGGTACCAGCCTGCTGACGGATACTGTGCCGGGTAATGTGCAGATTGGCGAGCTGCTGGTCGCGCTGTGCCATGGCTTTGCGTATCAAAGCAGAAAGGCGTCCGCCCTGATAAATTGGCGCGTTTACACTAACGCCCACGCTGGCACCTTCTTGGAAGGCGTTGGCCCCAAATTCATGCGTGACGGAGAGGCCGCCGTTAAGGCTAATTGACGGGTTCAAAGCCGCACGCGCACCATCGACATTCAACTCGGTCGCGGCGATAAAATGCTGGACCTGGATCATGTCAGGATGCGAACGAATGGCCACGGCCTTGGCATCTTCGATCGATTTTGCCGTGCGTGGCAACGAGCGTGGCGCAACGAGATTGCCGGGACGCGTCCCGACTGTCGCCGCATAAAATTCCTGACTTGCCGCAAAATCACCTTGTGCTGCAGCAAGTTGTGCGCGTGCGCCAGCAAGCCGGGCCTCGGCAAGGGAAACGTCGGTTCGGGTTACTTCGCCCACTTCAAACCTGTCCTGAGCCGCCTGCAGTTCCCGCTCCAGTAGGCGCAGGTTGTTTTGGCGCAACTCGACGATTTCGCGATTTGCCACAACTTCCATAAAGGATTGAACAGTGCTCAACAAAACAGTTTGCTCTACCGAAATCAGCCCTTGGCGCGTCGCCAGAACGGATTCTTTTGCAGCTTCGCCAGCCAAACGCGCAGCGCCGCCGTCAAACACAAGAAGGCTGGCGCTCAGGCCAATCTGCGCGTCCGGGGTCCGCGAGATGTTTGTCACTGGTCCAAGAAAACTAGGTGTCCGGACCCTACCATAGCTGTAATCCACACTTCCTGACCAGCTTATGATGGGTCGCAAAGCCGACAAGGCAATCGCTACATCTTCATCTGCCGCCCGCAGCAAAGCGCGGTTCTGATCCAACAGACCGTTGTGCTCGTATGCCATGGCCATTGCGTCGGCCAGGGTCTGCGACGCCGCCACCTGCACTGTCCCGAATGAAACCGAGAGCGCCAGTGCGCCGACATGAACCGCTTTCTGAAGCTTTTGCAGCATGGTAATCCTTGTTGCTCCGCATTTTACGCGTGGGGCGCGTCTTGTTTTAGAGTTGAAAGGCGCGACTTTTTTCAAAGCCGGGCAAAACAGGAGCGCTCGCGTTGAACGCAAAACGCCAATTCATCTTACCATCGATTTTATAACCAATACGCACAACCCCCAAAGCGCCGTCAACAAACAAAACTGCGATCCGGCCGCCCTCTTTGACTTGCGCTAAAATGGCGTCTGGCAGTTGCTCCACGGCTCCCTGCAGCAGAACACAGTCATATGGACCGTGTTCGGCCGCACCGTCGCTCAGCGGGCCCACGTGCACAATGGCGTTGTCCACACCTTGCTCTGACAGTGTCGTCTGTGCATCTTCGGCCCGCGACTCGTCGCTCTCTAGTGCAATTACGGCTTCCGCCATGCGCGCCATTACAGCTGCAGAATAGCCAAATCCTGTGCCGACATCGAGAACCAACTCGTCATTCTGGATGTCCAGTTCGTCCAGGATCTTTGCGAGAACGCGTGGATCAAGCACCACACGACCATCTTCCAGCGCAACATGTTCGCCAACATAAGCCGCGTCACGTTTCGCGCTGGGAACAAAAGCTTCGCGTGGGACGGACAACATAGCTTCGATGACCGTGTATTTTGTAACGTCAGAAGGACGGATTTGCGTATCAACCATAGTTGTTCGGAGGGCAGTATAGTCTGTCATTTCCAACTCATTTGATCGGACTCATCTGCTGATCTCATGCCACAATTGACTTAGTTGAGCAACGCCTGCCAGACGGATTTCACAACAGGTGTCCAATATGTCGCCGCGCGGATCGGCATTATCGACACGCGAAAATGCGCGAAAAAACCACTTGCACGTCCGCTGAATTCATTTCATGTATGCGCGACTTCGAGGGCAAGGCTCCGAAGCACCACGGATGGCGAGTTGGCGGAGTGGTGACGCAGCGGATTGCAAATCCGTGTACACCGGTTCGATTCCGGTACTCGCCTCCAATAAAATCAATGACTTGCGTCATCCCAACTCTCCTTCACTGCCATTTTTGAAACAACCGTTGAAACTTTCACGTTTCGGTCTTGCTTCGTTCCATTTGATTTCTTGCCTCTTGAGCGCGCTTCGCGAGCTCTCTTTGCCGGATCGGCCCACCGTACTTTTTTAGCATCTCAACGCCTGAGTGACCTGTGACAGCCTTGACCATCTCGTCATCACATCCTGCCAGATACAG
The DNA here is from genome assembly GCF_001292625.1 of Shimia sp. SK013. Lineage (GTDB taxonomy): Bacteria > Pseudomonadota > Alphaproteobacteria > Rhodobacterales > Rhodobacteraceae > Shimia. Next base: position 22,623 of record NZ_LAJH01000012.1, on the reverse strand, counting down.
CTCGATCGTCGCGTTTTTCCTCAGCCCGTGCGTTTTGTAGTAGCTCGCCTTCTCGTGCTTCATCTTCCTTTTGATGGTACGCATTTCCTCGGCAACGATACGGTAGCTCACTGGTCGACCCTTCGCGTCGGTCACAACAGTGCCGTCTGTTCGCGCGATGCCTTCGAGATGGGTTTTCAGTCGGTCGGTAAGCGGGATCCACAACGGCTTGTCGGTTTTACCCTGCGTAAAATCGAAACCTTCATCGGAAAAGTGCTCCCACTTCATCTTCACGACATCGCCAATGCGTTGGCCTGTACCAACGCAAAGCTCGTAAACCAGCCGCGCCCTCTTTGAAGCCAGCGCTTCGAACTCGGCACGAACATCGTCTGGCCAAGGCTCCCAGCCGTCGCTCTGCTGCTTAAAGAGCGGGATGCCCTTCGCCGGGTTGCCATGCTCTTTCTTGATAAAGCCAATCAATCGCGCGTGGTTCATCAAGACGACCATGACCTGAACGAGATAGTTGGCTTGCCTCCAATGATCCGCATTGGCGCGGTGCAGTTCGTAAATGTGATGGGTTTCGATCCTGGCCGGGTCTTTCTCGGCCCAGATCTCACGAATGTGGCTGATGTACCGCCGATAGTCGGATCTCGTCCGGGGCTTCAGCTTCTTGTAGGCGTCACTCTCGTAGTAGCTAAGAATCAGCGCTTCAAAATTGCGCCTCACCGGCGCAGGCGCTGGCTTTCCCTTCAGCAGTCGATTGTAGTGATCCCAGAATTCCGGCGTGCCCGCTTCTTCGTGCATCATGACTGAGATACCGCGTGAGCGCCGAATAAACCGAAGGTACCCCCTATCATTGTAGACGTATTTTGGAAGGCTCTTGCGGGTCATTCGCCCATTCTCAGGTCACTGTTGAGGAAGTCGTCTGCTGCCTCGGCCGCCACCATGTTGGCGTCAACGATGATGCTGCCATCGGGTTTGATCTCGAACTTCGCGCGTTGCCAGCCTGCCTCCCGCGCCTCGCGGATAAAGGCCGAGGCCGCTTGTTTCGCTTTCGTCTGTACACTTGCTTTGGTCATAGTACCAACACCTCTCTCACCGGGTTAACAACGCGCATTATCGCCCTGATCCATAATGATATTTCCAATTGTTCCAGGTGTAGAGCGCCTGTCCTTTGCCGCGCGAATGGCGCGGATCACTTCAGAATTCTGGGAGTTGCCGTTGCGATCGGACTCCGCCTTGATCCACTCTTTGAGCTCTTGCGGAAGCCGAAGCTGCATTGGTTTACGACTGTTCATGAAACGCCTCCAGGTTGAAACCACAACCCGTTAGTGGCACTTAGCCACTATTGCGTCAATCGAATTTTATGGCACAGTGCCACCATGTCAGAACAAAGTGCTCAAAATCAGGACAAGTTCATTGTGCGATTGCCGGATGGCCTTCGTGACCGGATACGGCTTGCGGCCGAGAGCAATCACCGTAGCATGAACGCTGAGGTCGTTGCCCTCCTTGAAGAAAACTACCCCGCGCCAGTCCCGGAAAACATCAGCGACCCTGCAGCCCGAATGCTATTCTGGCTCGCCAAACGAATCCGACGGAGAAGCCCGAAACCGGGCTCACCCAGAGACAAGCAAGCCGCCCTATACGAGCGTATTGCGGGCGATATTTCGGAACGCATGAAGGATATCGGGGAATAGCCTTAGTAGGCCACCCACTCGTATCCATGGTTGCCTTCGTGATCTTCCCATTCAACGCCGACCCCGCGACGCCAATTCGATGACGAACACCGTCGCGACGGCAGCACCCATTGCGGGGCCGCTGCTGGTGTCGTTCGTTGCCAGCTAAATTCACCCTGCGTGCCATAGGTCCCGAGGCGCATATTGTAACTCTCAGAGCAATCATCGTCGCGACCGCGTTCGCGATGGCTGTAGTACCGAACATCCCAGACGCGGATCGAGCGCACGAAATCAAACTCGAGGCCGCTGATGTCGATATCGGCGCCGCCTTCGACCACCTGCGCTAAAATGAATTGACCAAGGTTCTCTCCCGTTAGAGTGATTGCGTCCCAAACTCGTGGTGCCGTGCTTTGCAACGGACCTCGCTCCGCAACCCCCATCGGACACCGCCAGATCTGCAACGGCGGCTCGATCGGCCAGGGCGTAATCCGCCTAATGAAAACCACACGAGCATGGGCACATTCTGCTGAAGCTGGCCACCCGCCAGCCAGGCAAAGCAGAATGGCGCAATCAACCTGGTAGGCTTTTGCCGCCTGCGGAGCCAAGCTGGAAACGACACCTACGGCGACCCCGCCAAGCAAATTACGGATCGATTTGAGCCACATATCAATAAGCGCCTTTCGACTTCATTCCTATAATATTGAAGGTTGTTGCCCAACTTCGCCCAGCACACCATATGCGAGCAAGCGATTAGGTCCACTCGCGCGCGTTTTGTGGAATATATTCCGTAGAGCAATTCTTGTGATCTGCCCGAATACAGGCCATGAAATTACGGGAACAAGTAGGGTTAAATATCCGGAATCTAAGAAATTCCAGAGGATTGAGCCAAGAACAATTAGCTTTAGCTGCCGACATGGATCGCAGCTATACCAGCGAGATCGAGCTCGCGAAATTCTCAGCATCGATCGATGTTCTGGAGCGGATCGCACATGCTCTCGAGGTCGCTCCCAAGGAATTGTTTAACGAGAGGGGCTAGTTTTGCCCGAATTTGAGAGTAGTCGCACAACCGCCGAAGCCATCGGCCGTATTACGTGCATCAAAACAGGCGTCGAAATCGGCCTACTTTATCAGTGGGATAACGGCGACACGCAGGCCGCGCTGCACGAAGACGGCCTGCTTCGATCGACAATCTGCCCGGAGCAACATGCAGTACCGGACCTTGGTGCAAATCGCGGCTAAGGGCCGGAATGAGCCCATTCCGACCGATGCTGCACGGCGCACCGATGGCTGCTGCAAGGAAATTCGCAAAGACTCGAGAGATGCAAACCGAGCAAGACATTGGGCTATTTTGTTTTCGGAACTGGAGCGCGTTCTTCTTCCTCACATTTGCCGCGCAGGCTGCGGTTTGCGTTGGAACAGTGGATTATTCCGTTACTCGCATCGGGTCGACCAGTGCTCCTCGTCGCCCGCGAAAAGTGCTTTGACTGTTGCTGTAGTATGACGAACATGCGGTCCCTGCAAACGTCCAAACGTACACTCTGCTCCTAACGCTTGGTGTATCCCTGCACTAAGTCGGCAACCATTCCGCAGGAATTGAGCGGAGAACGGATGTGTTTTTCAAAACGTTTCACCCAAGCCAACTAGCGAGGTTTTTTCTGTCTCCCTCCCGACCTGGGCCAACGCCACGGTCGCTTTCCAAGGCTATTTCTGGAAGGTCATCGACGCGAGGTCCGGGAAAAGGATGATCAGAATCGTCATCAAAAACATCACAAAGACAAAGGGCTGCACGCCCTTAAAGATGTCGACCAAATCGATCCCCTTGTCCCTGAGGGTCGCCGCGACGACATAGCAAGACAGGCCAAAAGGCGGTGTCAGCAGACCGATTTCAACAGCGATCACCGTCAGAATGCCAAACCAGATCGGATCACCACCCAGCGCTGCCACGGTTGGCAAAGCAATTGGCACTACAATCAACATGATCGAAACGGATTCCAGGAACATCCCCAGGATAACGAGCAAGATCACATAAATTGCTGCAAATTGAAGAAGGCTCAGGTCCAGGCTGTTGATCAACGTCCCGACGTTTTGCACGAAACCGGAAGAGGCCAGCATGATCGTGAATATGTTCGCAGCTAAGATAAGGAACAGTACGGTGGTCGCAATCTGGCCAGTCTCGACCATCACCTGCCATAGCTTTTGCATCGGTAACCGGCGGCGTAGGATTGCATAGATCAGGGCACCCGCCGATCCGACGGCGCCTCCTTCGGTAGGTGTGAAGAACCCGCCGTAAATCCCGCCAAGAACAAGGACGATCAGCCCGATGATTGGTGCCAGATAAAGGGCCGCTTGGCCAATGCCAGATATCGCGTCAACGTCGGATCCGGCATCCGGTGCGGTGTCGAATACTTTGTGTGGACGAAACGTTGCATTGAACCAAATCATAAAGGACATCGCAAATGCCAGGATAAGGCCAGGAACGATAGCGGCAATAAAGAGGTACCCCACCGATTGTTCAGCCAGAAACCCATAGACAATCAAAAGCAGGCTGGGCGGGATCAACATGCCCAGCACCGAGCTGCCCGCAACAACCCCAACCGAGAATTGTTTGTTATATCCGTGACGGATCATTTCCGGTGTGGCTACTTTGGAAAAGACAGTGGCCGAGGCGACCGAAGATCCGGTGATTGCCGCAAACATAGCGTTGGCCCCAACCGTTGCAATACCCAGACCACCCCGAATGGGTCGGGTTAGCCAGCTAGCCACAGCAAACGTTTCTTTGCCAATATCTGCAGCGGCGACCAAGAGGCCCATCAACACGAACAGTGGCACAGCGCTGAAATAGTAGTTCGCGAGAAATTCGTTTCCGGCCAGTCCCAACATGGAATAGCCAAAGCCGATCCGGCCCTTTAACAGCCACAATCCGATAAAGCCGATCAGCAGCATGGCGACACCAATATGTACGCCCGTCATAACGACAAGGATCAACGTTGCCAGCAGGATCGCACCGATTGCAAATGTCGAGAGTCTTGCATCCATAACCATTGGGAACACGGTGAACCACAGGATCGTGAGTGTAGCCAATGTCAGGACCAAGCCAATCATTCCAGCTTTGCCGTGGTTAGCATAGACGCTGCCGACTTTTTGAAACGCCCGCGCCAGGAATGCCAGCGCGGTCATCGCGCTACCGATCAGGACAAGAAACCGCAATGGCCAGACCTGAAACGAAAACTCGCCCGGAACACCGACGATTTCCGCATCAACATAGGCATCGACCAGTTTGGGCCACGTGGCTTGAGCCAGCAATACCATGGCGATCAGGCCAATGATCGAAACAACGACCTCGATCACTGCGACGCTCAGCGGAAACCGTTTGCCGAAAATGGACAGCATGAAATCTGCCCGTGCCATCCGTTCGGCGTAAACCGTGTTGGCAAGTTGAAGGAACGCAGCCCCCACAATCGAATAGGCCGCAATTTCTGTCACACCACGAATGGGTGACAGAAAAAACTCGCGGGCCACGATTTCGGTGCAGATCAGGATCACCAGAGCAAAGAACCAGACGGTGCCAATGCTACTCATGAATTCTGTGGTGCGCCTAAGTACTTTGTTGGACACCGTGGCAAGTGGATTGGCCGAGCCGTGCTCGTCCTCCAAAACAGATCTGGATACTGGAGTTTGATCGGCCATTTCATTTTCCCTACGTAAAGTCTGGTTTCTTATTCAGCCCAATCGCGCAGCGGCTCAAAGCCACGGCTGCGAGCAGCATCAAGGAACGCATTCAGTACGTCGGCAGCAGGAAGGCCCGCCTCTTCGTTCCGCGCAACCCAATCGCCAGCGAGATCAGGAAGTCCAGCGGCCCATGCCTGACGATCCGCATCACTGAGGGTCGAAACAATTGCCCCCTCCGCAACCATGAGATCCATAAATCTTGCTTCGCGTGATGCGACTTGATCAGCCACCATTGTGCTGTATTCGCCGCCAAGATCGGTAAGTACGGATTGCACATCTTCGGGAAGACTATCCCAAGTGTCATTGTTGATTGTCAGCGCGCCTGTGATCGGACCGCCCATATCAACCAGTGTGATATACGGGGCCACCTCATGAATCTTGAACGGATACATACCGTTCGTCGTCATGACAGCACCGTCGGCAATACCGGTGGAAATGTTGTTGTAGAATTCAGGAAAGGCCGCGTCGACGGCAATAGCGCCAGTGCCATGCAGCCAGTTTGCAACCGCACCCGCCGCAAGAAGCTTCATCCCACGCAGATCTTCGATCGAGTTGATGGGTTTATTGGTGATCAGGTGATAAGATCCGTCAGCCATCGCCCCAAGAAAGCGCTGGTTGTAATCATCCCACTGCTCGTTCATTGCGGGCACGGTTTCATGCAATTCGTTACCAATCTCAGTCAAGGCATGAACGTCGCCCACCAGGAACGGTGCATAGAAATGGACATTTTGCAGCGGCAGGTTGGCCGGTTCAAAAATCGTGCCTACCCAAGCCAGATCAGCCAGGCCAATCTCGACGCCTTCTAGGGCATTTGGGGCGTTGAACAGGGCGCCAGCATAGGCTTCTGTCCATTCGATTTGATGTTCGCTGCCCATCGCAGTGAGCCGCGCATTGGTTTCAGGCACCACGTGGTTGGTGATGACTTCGACCCAGGGCAACACTGGGGGATGGCTGGACCCGGCAGTTAAGCGGATCGTATCTGCGGATGCAAATGTGGTTGCTGCGGCGACACAGACGGTCGCCCACAGGAATGTACATTTGAGTTTCATTGGTTTCTCCTCCCAAAAAATAGCGTCGCGGAAGATCCCGCGATCCTTAGTTCATTTCCAAGTGTTTCCGGCCCAGTTGACCGCGCCGCCGCTTAGCCATTTTTCGCCCTCGGCATATAGCTCTTCGACGCGGTCCCCTTTCAGGCCCGGCATGTTTTTTTCGACCTCATACCCAACCTTGGTTTGGATATAGGCTAGATGGCGGTAACCGATTGGAAACTGATCCAGCAGCGCCTGATCCAGCACCAGTTCTGCATTCCGATCAACGGCGTCCAGACGGTCTTTTTCGTAGATCGGCTGACGCAGGCACATGCCCCATTTTCCGTCACGCTTTTCCAGAAAGTCATAGAACCGCCCGGTGCAGACAACGTCACAGGACACCCCATGCACATCGCCACGTTGGGAAATGGTCATTTTGGTTTGCGTCACTGCGCGTGTGCCTTGGATGTCAGCGGTGAATCCCCCCAAAAAGTGCAGGATTGAAACGCCACGTTTCCAGCCTTCTTTGTTCATCGCAATGAATTCGTCGGCCGTACCTTGTGTCCAAGTGGCCATCATGCGCCCATCATCGTGCCAGACCGTGCGGAATTTTTCCCACATCCCGGCGTCACGCCAGATGGCCCAATTGTCGATAAGTTGCCTGAGCTCCAGGCGATCCAACAGATCCTGATTCACGTTCATATCCCTTTCAATTAAAACGGTGTTTTCCGACCACCGCGTTCGATTGTCAGCCACCGGGTCTGGGTAAATGTCTCAACCGACCAACGCCCACCATGGCGACCCATTCCGCTGTTTTTCACGCCTCCGAACGGCACAGTCGGCTCGTCGTAGATTGTTGTGTCGTTGACATGCGCCATGCCGCTTTCGATGCGGTGCGCGACGCGCAGGCCACGGGCCTCGTCGCGGGTCATCACCGAGGCCGACAGCCCATATTCACTGTTGTTGGCCAGTGCGATCGACTCATCTTCGCCGTCGGCAAAAATGATGTTCGCAACTGGTCCAAAGACCTCTTCGTGAAAGATGTTCATGTCAGGTGTCGCGCCGGTGATCACTGTGGGTTCAAAGAACAGCCCATCGCGTTTACCGCCATGTTCAAGGGTCACACCCTGTTCAATGGCTTGGGCCAGACGACGATCAACGGCTTCGACTTGTTTCTGGTTGATGATCGGCCCGATCTGGTTCTCCATTTTCGTTGGATCACCCAGTTTCAGTTCGTTGGTGGCCGCTATGAATTTCGTCAGGAATTCATCAGCCCGTGATCGGTCAACAATGATCTTTTCCGTGGCCATGCAGATCTGACCCTGATGAAAAAACGCGCCGAACCGGGCCGCACTGATTGCCCGATCAAGATCGGCGTCATCCAGAACCAGCAGGGAATCCTTGCTGCCCAGTTCCACACAGGCCTTTTTCAGCAATCCGCCTGCAGTCGCGGCGATGTTTTTGCCCACGGCAGTAGAGCCGGTAAAGCTGATCGCCTTGACCAATGGATTGATGACCAATTCGTCGCCGACCTCGGCCACACGATCACGCGAGCAGGTCACAACGTTCAAAACGCCCGGCGGCATTCCGGCCTCTTCAAAGACTTCGGCCAGCATCAGACCACCGGTGACAGGTGTTTCCTCGGAGGGTTTCAAAACGATGGTGTTGCCAACCGCAAGCGCCACACCCAGCCCACGGCTGGACAGCAACAGCGGCACGTTCCACGGCGAGATGACTGAAATGACACCCAACGGCGACCGTTCAACCTGACTGACCTTGTGGCTTTCGGACCGCAGCGTTTCGCCCATAGCTGAATAGGCCTCGGCGGCGGCGGCGCGATAAACCGTTGGGGCATAGGTGATTTCGAACATGCTTTTGCGGACCCAGCCGCCACATTCTGCTGTCAGCGCGGCAATGAATTCGTCACGGCGGCGTTCCAGCACATCGGCCACACGGTTCAGCAGGATGGCCCGTTCGGTAAAGGGCAATGCAGCCCAGGCTGGCTGCGCTTTGGATGCAGCGCTGATGGCAGCGGCGGCATCCTGGCGACTGGCATCGGCAACTTCGCTCCAAACCCTGCCCGTGGCAGGGTTCATAACCTCAAAGGTCTTGCCATCATGGGCTTGCACCCACTCGCCGCCAATCGGCATGCCCTTTTTGGCAAATCGCGCGCTCAGTTTTTGATCTTTCATCAGTTCATCAAGTGACACAACGGGTCTCCCAATCATCGGTTTGAGCAATAGCGATCCTGAAACGTGCCACCGCCGAGTTTATTTTCCTGTTGCAAGCTTGAGAGATGGGACATGAGCGTCCACATCCTGCCCGACAAACAGTCGCGCATAATCAAGCGTTGCATTCGAGTGTTCACGCATCACCATTTCGGCGCGCATCGCATCACCGCGCAAAATCGCGTCGTGAATGACAGCGTGTTGCGCGTGACCAATCGACATCCGCAAAAATTCGCCATCCAAACGGTCCGTGCGTGACGCAACAGAGCCCAGTTCAGCCAATGGCAAATGGCGAATGCGTTCATAGGCCATCATGATGTATTCATTGCCGCAATGTTCCATGATCGTCTTATGAAACAGCGTGTTCGCGTTCTGATATTCCTCGACATCACTGACCGTCGCGGATTTTCTTTCGATGATGCTTTCGGTGACCCGCAAGGAATGCGAAAACGCCTGACGGGCATCTTCAGGGGCGCCATGTCTGGCCATATAGCCTGCGGCGGTTCCTTCCAGGACACCACGCGCCATCAGGATCTTTTCGACATCGCCAATTTTGACTTCTCGGACCGTGTAGCCACGACCGGGTCGTTTTTCGACCAATCCATTCATTTCAAGGCGCGCCAAGGCGAGCTTTGCGGGAGTGCGGGAAACGCCCAGCATTTCGGCGACGACGACTTCGGAAATTTTTTCTCCAGCATCAATTTCACCCTCCAAAATCATGCGTCTTAGCTCGGATAGAACCCTTTGCTCTGCATCTGCCATTTGTGGTCTCCCATTTTTTACTCTTTGCATTATGGGATCCATTTTACGGCCTTTTCAGCGAATATTGAAGAGATATCGCCAAGTTTGGATTCGGTCAACACAAAATGCATCCAATAAAGCGATTTTGTGTCCGCTATTGACTTACCGCGCAACTTAATGGATCCATAATGAAAGTGCAGGAGGTGCAGATGAATCAATTCTCATACAAATCCGGGGCAGCGCGCATCGAATTTGGCCGTGGAAATTTTGGCCGTGTTCGCGATCTGGTGTTGGACCTGTCCTGCACAAGAGCGGTTGTTTTAGCGACTGAACAACAAGGAGAAATCGCCGAAACCGCGACCAAGCATCTTGGATCGGTTGCCGGTGGATCCTTTGCGGGTGCCGTCATGCACACCCCCATTGAGGTGACAGAGGGGGCGGCCGCCTATTGTGATTCTGTTCAGGCGGATTGTCTTGTTTCTGTTGGTGGGGGATCGACAACCGGGCTGGGCAAAGCGATTTCGTACAGAACCGGATTGCCCCATATCGTGGTTCCGACGACCTATGCAGGGTCTGAGGTCACGCCGATTCTGGGGCAAACGGAACAGGGTCTAAAAACCACCATCAATGATACCAAAGTGCTGCCAACGGCTGTGATTTATGATCCGGACCTGACCGATACGTTGCCATTAAAGATGAGCATAGTCAGCGGCTTGAACGCCATGGCACATGCTGCGGAGGCGCTTTATGCCCAAAACAGAAACCCGATTTCATCGATGCTGGCGGTCGAAGGACTGTCTGCAATGAAGGATGGTTTGGGACAGATCGCCTCAGATCCGCAAAGCAAGTCTGGACGCGATTCGGCTTTGTATGGCGCGTGGCTGTGTGGAACTGTCCTTGGGCAGGTCGGAATGGCCCTGCACCACAAGATTTGTCACACGCTGGGCGGGTCGTTCGACATGCCCCACGCCGAGACACACGCAGTCATGCTACCCCACACCATTGGCTACAACGCACAGGCTGTGCCAGATGTGTTGCAGCCAATTGCCACCCTGTTTGGCGGCGAACCTGGGCCCGCTCTATATGAGTATGCGAAATCGGTGGGATCACCTGTCGCTCTCAAGGATCTGGGTTTCAAAGAAGAGGACTTGGATCGAGCGGCATCTATCGCCGCCAGCAATCCATATTGGAATCCAAGACCCATTGATGAGGCCGGACTAAGGGTCATGCTTCAAAACGCATTTGACGGCGCGACGCCGCCCCACACCCCACAATAATCAAATCAAAGATAGCGAGGATCACAAGATGGACGCGCATGAATTTGGGTACTTTACCGAAGAAAACTCGGTCGAAGTTGTCACCAACCGGAACAAGAATACGCAGAACCCACGCCTGAAAGAGGTGATGGAGGTCATCACCCGCAAATTACATGAAGCGGTCAAAGAGATTGAACCGACGGACGAAGAATGGATGCACGCCATCCAGTTCCTGACCAAAACCGGCCAAATCTGTGATGATTACCGCCAGGAATACATCCTGCTGTCAGATATTCTGGGCGTTTCGATGTTGGCCGACGCCATCCAAAGCCGCAGACCCTCTGGCGCGACGGAAAACACAGTGCTGGGACCATTTCATGTGGGTGAAGTGCCCGAAATGGAGATGGGATCGAACATCTGTCTCGACCAAAAGGGCGAACCGATGTTGGTCCATGGCTGCATCCGTGATCTGGCCGGGAACCCGTTGAAGGGTGCGCGCATTGATGTCTGGCAAGCCAATGACGAAGGCTTTTACGACGTGCAGCAGCGCGGCGTTCAGCCCGATTTCAACCTGCGGGGAGTGTTTCATACCGGCGAAGATGGCCGGTATTGGTTCAAAGCGATCAAGCCGAGATACTATCCAATCCCCGATGACGGCCCTGTTGGACAATTGTTGGGAATGCTGGGTCGACATCCCAATCGCCCGGCACATTTCCACTATCTGATCACGCTGGATGGATATCAGAAACTGACCACGCACATCTTTGATCCTGACGACAAATACATCCACTCGGATGCGGTGTTTGGCGTCAAGGAAAGCCTGATGGCCGAATTCAAACGCATCGATGATCCCGCCAAAGTAAAGGAGCATGGGTTTTCGGATGTCTACTATGACGTCGAATACGACTTTGTTCTGGCGCAATCCACGGACAAGGAAACCGCCGCATGAAAAACGTTCTATTCATCTATGGCAGCCTGCGCGAACAATCGTCGTCAAAGGCATTGACCCTTGCGTTGGCCGACCGGCTTGGCGATCAATGTATCGTTACAATCGCCCAAATCGGCGATCTGCCGCACTTTAACTCGGACATCGAACGCAATGGCGCGGTCACAACCTTTGTTGATCAGATCGCGGCAGCTGACGGCATCGTCATTGTCACGCCAGAATATAATTACAGCGTGCCGGGTCCGTTGAAAAATGCCATCGACTGGGCATCGCGCCCCGCGTTGAATTCAGTGTTCAAAGGCAAACCGGTTTTCGTGATTTCGGTGTCAGCGGGCGCCTTGGGAGGCGTCCGTGCGCAGGCACATTTGAAATACATCCTCAATGGGATGCTCGCGCAGGTTTATCCCGCCCCGGAAATCGTTGTGGCCCATTCAATCGCCGCCGTGGAAGACGGGATATTCGCCAATGTTGCGACCCTGGATTTTGCTGCCGAGAACCTAAGCGGATTTTTCGACGTGCTGGACGCGCGCGAAGCTGCTCCGGAATAGCCGCCTAACCCAAAGACACAATTCAGAAGTTCAAATTTCGACGCATCCTCGCGATGTCGGAAATAGATCGGAGATCCCGAATGCATGATGGAAATACATATATTGTCACCGGCGTCGCGTCAGGCATCGGCGCAGAAACCGCACGTTTTCTACAAGAAAACGGTGCAAAAGTTATCGGTGTGGACCGCAACGAAACAGATGCTGTCGATCAGTTTCACAAGGTTGATCTAAGCGATCCGGCCTCGATTGACGCGCTCATTGATGCATTGCCATCCGGAGTGGACGGACTGGCCAATATCGCAGGTCTGCCACCAACCATGCCCTCTGACATGGTTCTCAAGGTCAACCTGTATGGCCTGCAACGCTTGACATTGGGATGTGTACCCAAGCTCGCTGATAATGCGTCGATTGTTAACTTGGCCTCTCTTGCCGGGTTTGGCTGGGCTAATGCGCTTCCTCAGGTCAAAGCCGCATTAGATCTGACTCTGGTCGATGACATAAAAGGGTTTTGTGACGCACAGGCGCTTAGCACGGATGCCAGTGGCAGGTCCTATTTTCTGAGCAAAGAGGCGTTGATCGTCTGGACCATGGCCAATCGCTGGACTTGGCGGGATCGTGGGATCACCATGAATTGCGTCAGCCCAGGACCTGTCGACACGCCGATCCTAGGAGATTTCCTAGAAACCCTGGGCGCGCGCGCAGAAGAAGACATGAAGGTCATGGATCGCCCAGGCACCCCACAGGATCTGGCGCCAGTTGTGGCGTTCGCCCTGAGCCAACACGCCAAATGGTTCCGCGGTGCGAACCTGACATCCGATGGTGGCATGTCTAACCACATCCTATCCAACATCCACGAATTTTAAAGGAACGCCCAATGGCTAAACTTGGCGAAGATATCATCGGAACAAGCGGGATTGCCCCATTTTTCAAAGTCTCGAATGCGGATGACGTGTCGATTGACGCTCCGGAAAACCGACTGGGCGATGCGTTGCGCACCTGGGTGCGGTCCCTCAGCGGGTTCCAAAAAGAGGCGCTGGTGCGTTCTGCGAAAACGGGTGACACATGGCGTCTTGTTTCGGATGAAGGACCTTATCTGAGCGGGCATGACGCCGCCCCTTGCCCCTTGGCGTTTCTGTCCAGCGGGATGGTCGCTAGCTACATGAACGAGATTGTCGCGCTTGCTGAAATTCAGGGCGTCAAGATTCGCAAGCTGCGCCTGATTCAGGACAATTATTATACGATGAAGGGCTCGATGCCCAAACGCACCATGGTCGGCGGCGCCGAGCCGGTCGAACTGGTGGTTGAGATCGACTGCGACCTGGATGACGGCGCGCTGACGCAGTTTCTGATGAATGCGGTTCATGCCTCGCCCTTGAACGGGCTGATGCGCGGTAAACTTGAAAGCCTGTTTAAGTTGGGCAAAAATGGCATTCCGCTGAAAACTGCAAAGGTCGCGGAACTAGACGCGCCATTGTTCCCAGACCCGGGCGATCATTTTGCTAAATCTGATGTAACACCAACCGACTTGCCCCTGATGGAACCAATCGGGCTAACACCGAAAAAGAACGTGTCAGGCGGCACGGTCAGCGCGGCTGGCAGTCTCGCAGCTGAACAGGATCGACGCCTGAATATCGGCGCTGTTGCGGTTCTGCGTGAGGATGGCATCAAGGACATCCAACAGATGCAGTATTCGCCCCACGGCACCTCGTTTCGGTTCCTGAGTTCCGAAGATGGCAGGGCGCCGGACGCCAATACGCTGATCAGTGCGGGCATCGGGTTCTGCTTTATGACGCAGTTCGGTCGGTTCGTGTCGATGCTGAAACTTGACCTGCCCGAATATCGGATCGTTCAGGATACACATTTTGGGTTGGGTGGCGCATCGGGCGGCACAGGCAAAGCTGGCACAGCCGATCCGATTGAAACGCATGTGTATCTGAACACAAGCGAGAGCGATGAAACCGCTCAGGAAATGCTTGATATCTCTGAGCAGACCTGCTTCTTGCATGCGTTCTGTCGCACCGACCTAAAAACGAAACTCAAGATCAACCGGGTCTAACGGTTGATCGCACAGCTCGATCGTCAGCCGAACAAGGAATCGATATGACATACCCCTGCATCATCTGCGTCGCCATCACGGGATCTCTTCCGACCAAAGCCGACAATCCGGCAGTTCCGATTTCAATTGAGGAACAGGTTGAAAGTACTCAGGAGGCGTATGAGGCAGGGGCAACAATTTGCCATGCACATATCCGCAATCCTGACCAAACCCCCAGTTCAGATCCTGAAAAATTCAGCCGCCTGAAAGAAGGGTTGGAAAAGCATTGCCCGGGGATGATCATCCAGTTTTCCACCGGCGGGCGTTCGGGCGCCGGTCAAGAGCGTGGCGGAATGCTTTCATTGAAACCAGACATGGCATCCTTGTCCGTCGGGTCAACCAATTTCCCAACACGGGTTTATGAGAACCCACCTGCGTTGGTAGACTGGCTTGCGGGCGAGATGAAAGGCCATGGGATCAAAACTGAAGTCGAAGCATTTGACTTGGGCCATATTTTTCGGGCAGCAGAGATGTATCGGGAAGGCCTGATTTCGGGGCTTCCTTATGTGCAATTCGTGATGGGTGTGAAAAACGCGATGCCTGCAGATCGCAAGGTTTTTGATTTCTACGTCGCGACCACAAAGCGTCTGTTCGGGGAAGAAACGCCGTGGTGTGCGGCGGGTATCGGGCCCAACCAGATCATCTTGAATGATTGGGCAATTTCATCTGGCGGGCATGCGAGGACCGGACTTGAGGACAACGTACGTCTTGATCGGGCCACACTGGCGCCATCGAACGCCGCCCTAGTTCAACGAGTTGTGCATTTGTGTGAATCCTACGAACGTCCCGTGGCATCAAGCAGCGAAGCTCGTGAGATCCTCGGATTGGCTCCCCTTTTGACAACAACCCCATGATTTCCCAGAAGGCCCGGCTTCATCTTTGCCGACCGTCGGTAATCATGTTGGCCCGTCATCCGAGTACACCAAACAGATTGACCATTGGACCCAGTAGGCTCCTGTTAGGGCCTGAAGCCTATCCGATCAAACAGTTCAAATGAGGGAAGTTAGCATTGGTGTGTCATTAAAAAGCAGACCCTAATTCATTATCCGCGAACTAGCGCATTGTCCGCATTGCCGCCATCGAACGGATCAAAATGCTGCGCAACCGCTCCAAAGTCCGCTTCGGGGAGGCTGCGGCGCAGCGACGCAAGGTAGGGTCAATGTCCGGTGTGGGCCGTGAACGACGAAAGGCATGATTTTCGATCCGCTGATGCTCTGCGACGCCGAAACTGTCTTTCTTTTAGCCCCTTTTGACCCGGATCCAACACGCGGATACAAAGGAACAATGAAATGCGTTCGACTGGCGGCAGGGCTTACCGGTCGCGAGGAGTGTGAATGGACAACAATCCGACCACGGGACAATGCCTTTGTGGCGCTGTGAAATTCCGCATATCAGGAGAGTTCGAGAGCTTTTTCCTATGCCACTGTTCCCGCTGCCGCAAGGACAGCGGTTCTGCCCATTCGGCAAACCTGTTTTCGTCCACTGCCAAAATCACCTGGGTGTCAGGCGCTGCAAACATCAAGACGTTTCATCTCCCTGGTTCGCGCCACATGAAGAGCTTTTGCTCCGACTGCGGATCCGCACTGCCTATTTCCCAGCCGGAGATTGGTTTGATTGTGGTGCCCGCGGGCTCGCTTGACAGCCCAATCGACATTCGACCCAACGCGCATATCTGTTGTTCCAGTCGCGCGAACTGGGACGAAGCTCTGGCCTCCATCGAAAGGATCGACGGACTTCCCGGCTGAACGGTCGCGCCGATGATGCATTTCTGACAACAGCCAGACGATAAGGACGCGACCATCGGCGTCGTCCGGCTCTGCTGTCATTCGAGGGACAGAGATGCTGCGTGATGCACGAATGGCCGCAATGGCGGACCGCATTGCAGCATTTAGAAGTGATGGCCAAGGTCCGCAACGGGCCGGTCGCATCGATCGACACGACAGGCGGAAACCGGGCTTATGCTACTCTTGCAAACGGTTCGCTTTAAGCGATTCAACGTTCCTTCGGTAATATACGCCCCGCACCGAACGTGTGTCCCCATTAAACACCTTTGCCGCTTAGGCCACAGCGACGTTTACAGCGAGGATAATCAGAATAACTCCAAAAATTCGCTTTTGCATGTTCCCTTGAGCGCGCATTGCCAACCACGCGCCGAAAGGTGCGCTTGCCATGCTGCCGATTCCTATACCTAATGCCGCAGGTAAATAGATAAGGCCGAGAGTCGGTCCTGGGAGCGTCGAAAGGTTTGGAGGTGTTGTTTGCAGGGCGTAGAACAGCAGGCCGACGAGAACAACAGGCAATCCAATGGCCGTGGATGTCCCTACGGCTGTGGGCATTTTTCTTCCGCGCCGCGACAACCACGGTACAAGGAAAATACCGCCGCCTGCACCAATAAGGCTCCCCGCCAGTCCTGTCAGGAAAGACACGCCCAGATCGAAGGGGCCGTTTGAAGGCGTTTCGCAGTTCTCTTGTGCCTTTGGCGTTTTAGAGCGCTTGGAGGGGCGCAGCATCATCCATGCAATCATCAATTCCATGATGCAGATGCACCATCGCAGCGCTTCTGCGGGGATGACTTCAATGGCTAAAATGCTACCCACCCCCATGCCGCCAACAGCGAGCGGCATCAGCGCCCAGAAGGTTTTGTAGTCGACGTTACCGTGCTTTGCGTGGGCGCTGACGGAGGTGAGTGCGCCCATTGCCACGCATCCCAAAGTGGTAGCCAGTGCTACAAGGGGCACCTCCGCTGTGGGCAGCCCGAAATGTGGAAGGGCAACGATGAGCGCGGGGGCCGCAATTAGCGCCATTCCAATGCCAAGAAAGCCGAGAAGTAAGCCCCCTACGGCGCCCGCCGCAAGGAAAATAAGAGCAAATAGGATCGGGGTCATGTTAGTCCTTTGGGTGTCAGAAGCCGCGCCACCCCCACTGTGGGAGCAGATCTTGGGGCTTACGGTGGAAATGGGAGGGCTGGTTTGAAAAAGTGGGTTAGCGGAACATCGTCACGATCTCTGGCACGCATACCAGTACACCAATGATGGCCAGCATTGCCCCGACAAAGGGCATAGCGCCGATGAAGACATCCGTTAGTGTTACGCCTTGGCGCGATAGAACCTCGCGCACGGTGTAGGCCGATAAACCGAAGGGGGGGGTCAAAAGGCCAACCTCAACCGCGATCACCAGCACCACGCCAAACCATATCGGATCCGCTCCTGCTTGAATGATCAGCGGCAGCGCAATAGGCGTCAGCACAAGGATGATCGAGACGGAATCAAGAACCGACCCGAGCAAGAGGGCGACAACAATGACCACGAACATCAACGCCATGAGTTGCAAGTCAGCCGATTGTAGCAATGCATCAAGCTCCATGGGCAGTCGAGAGAACGCGAGCAAGCGCGTATAGGCACTCGCCGCTGCCATCAAGATGAGCATTGCGGAGGAGATCAGCCCAGCCTCCAGTGCGGTATGGCCGAGGCCACTCAGGGTGATGGTGCGTCGCACCATCGCGATGACAATCGCCGCTGCAAGCCCCACACCCGCCGCTTCCGTCGGGGTGAACCAACCAGAGTAGATGCCGCCAAGCACCAACGCCACAAGCAAGGCCACGGGCCCAAGGCGCGACGCAATTTCGCGCAGGCTCATACTGTCCTCAATGCTAACGCGCGGCACATCTGTACTGGTATCGTCCTCGGCATTTGCCGAAGCCTTGACATTCTTCGGGGCGAGCAGCCATGCCACCACGGCGAAGGCACATGCGAGGAGGAGGCCCGGAACGATAGCGGCAACAAACAGCTGCCCGATGCTTTGCTCGGCGGTGAGGCCAAAAACGATGAGAAGCAGCGACGGCGGTATGAGCATCCCGAGAACCGACGACCCCGCCACCGTCCCAACGGCACGACGCGGTGAGTATCCTGCCGAGATCATGGGGCCTACGGCGACGCGAGAAAAGACCGCCGCTGACGCGATGGAGGAGCCGACGACAGATGCAAAGATGGCGTTTGCTATTACCGTTGAAATCGCCAAGCCGCCACGGACGCGGCGCAGCAGATAGGCTGCGACAGAGAAGGCATCCTCGCCCAATCGCGCTTTGTCGAGGACAAGGCCCATCGCCACAAAGAGCGGTACGACGGCAAACTCGAAATTGGCAATGGAGCGCGTGAGGGCGACGCCGATGGCGACCTCGGTGACGCGGAAATTCTCACGAATAAGGTAAATGCCGAGCGCAGAGAGGACGATCAAAATCGTCGCAATGGGAAACCCGAGCATCAAGAAGATGAACAGCGCGGCGATAAAAGTTGCGCCAACGAAAAGGGGATCGGTTGGCATGATGGCGACGAATACTGCAAAGCCAGCCATGGTGAGCAGGAGCACCCCGACCCGCCACGTCGCGGAACGGGCCAACCCACCGTCACCCAAGAGGGTGGTAAGGTTAACCGCCAGCAACGCCACGGCCGCCAGCGCGCTTGCCGCAACGCCGAAGACTACAATAGCAAGGAACGGCCATGTCGAGATCGCAAATGCGCCCGTTGACCCCACATAGTCCCCCTCGATATAGGCATCTATCGCCTCGGACCCGACCCATGGGCCAAACAGGGCAAACACCGCGAGAAGCACGATGGCATAGGTAATGCCAAAGGGGGCGTGGCGCGGGTTATCGTGATCGAGTGGCCCGGTGAACAGCTCCACGCGAAACAGTTTCCCTGTGAGGAGCAGCATCGGCAATTGAAGGAACACCACGGGGGGAACGGAAAGGGCGATGAATTCGGTTAGCCCTGTAAGTGGATTGTTGAACACGGATCGCGCGATCACCTCTGAACAGATCAACACCGCAATTGCGCAGGTCCAAGCGGCGCCTGCCGCCGCTGGAACCATTGCAATACGCCGCGCCAATTCAAGGAGCGCGATTCCGCTCCCGTGGGAGCGGACGCCAAGTACCGTATTCACGGCCGTCATTGTGCTACACTCCAGTCACGCAGTGGCTCGCTGTCGGTGGCTTCTATGGCGGAGAGGAACAGATCAATCGCCTGACGCCCATCGACGCCGCGTCTCTCTTGCTCCGCAACCCACGCGCCTGCAATGTCGGGAAGAGCGTCGGCCCATTCGGCGCGTTCCTCTGGCGTCAGACGGATCAAGGTAGCGCCGTCTTCTTCCATCTTGTTCAAGGCGACGTCGCGCAGTTGAATAATCTCTTTCGCCAGCGCCGTATTGTAGTTTTGTCCCAGCTCACGCAGGACCGTTTGCGCCCCCAGCGGAAGGCTTTCCCACGTGTCGAGGTTCATCGCCACACCGCCGCCGGGCGCGGGGCCCATGTCCAGCACAGTCACATAATTGCCGACCTCGTGCAGGCTAATCGACAACGCGCCGGAGGTGATCAAGAAGGCCGCATCACCGACGCCTGTTTCGAGTTGGTTATAGAGCGCAGGGATACCAGTATTGACGAAGGTTGCGCCATAGCCTTCGATCCAAGGCCCGATGGAGGCAACACCCAACACCTTTAACCCCTTAAGGTCCGCAGGTGTGCGGATCGGTGTTTTTGAAAAGATCTGGTAACCGTCGGTCGACATGGTGCCGAGATAGACCATGTTGTTTTTGGTCCATTCGTCGGAATAGAGCGGACTTGTTGTGCTCAAACGGTCGAGGATTTCCAAGGCGTCTATGGGATCCGGTGTCGAGAAGGGGACCGCATAGGGCGCATTGTGTACGGGCATTTTGCCAGGCTCGAACAGCGCGCCGACCCACCCCATATCAACCAGCCCGTCGGATACCGCTTCGAGAGTATCACCGACACCGTAGAGGACGCCGCCGTAATTCTCTGTCCAATCGACGCGTAAGTCCACACCCGCCTCTTCAAGTGCGGGATTGAGGCGGTCCACAATCTCGGATTTCATATTCGCCACCCAAGGGATCACCTCGGGGTGGCTCGATCCCACGTTGAGGCGCAAAACGTCCTGCGCATGGGCCGCAAGGCTCATGGATGCAATCAGTGAGGCTGTGAGGGCAGTTGTGCAAATGAAGCGTTTCATTTCTCGATATCCCTTATGCGTTGGTTTTTGGGTAAGTGGCGATAACGTCCAGCTCGATCCGCGCGCCGGGGGTCGAGAGAGAGTTGACGCAGATCATCGTGCTCGCGGGCTTCCAGTCGCCGAAGTATTCGCTCAACACGGTGTTGAGGCCGTCTTGGTCGCGCATGTCCGTGAGGTACTTTGTGACCTTGACCACATCGGTGACGCCCAGCCCCTGATGCTCAAGGATTGAGAGCACATTCAGCATGGCTTTGTGTGCTTGGGCTTCGATGTCGTTAGCGTGGTTGTGGTCCTCCCACTCGTGCGGATGTGCGTGGTAGAGGGGCGAGGCCGTCGCCCCCGAGAGGAACAACATGTCGCCGGGTGCTTCCAATCGGATTGCTGGCGCATAGGGCATGTCCGTGTGGCGTTCGGGAATGGTTTGAATTTCTTGAACGACAGGGTTGCTGGGGGAGGAGCGAAAGGCGGGACCGCGAGTGGGTGTCGACATGATGCAAGATCCTTACGTTGCAATTGGTTCCAATTTTTGAGCGTGCGCGGCGCTGGAATAGGCAGGTGCCCATTTTGCGTCCCGTGGCTGATGCAAACGATAAGAACGACCTTCCGTGAGGCCGTCAGTGGGGCAGGATAGATGTGGCAAAGAGACATAAGACAATGGCACGAAATCATAGGTGGCTAAGGCTGCGTGCATGAAAGGAGGCGGGTTTGCCTGAATTTTGTGCTGCGGACGATTTGCCGCAGAACGGATAGGGCGATGGGGATTCAGCAACCACAGACCGTAGAAGTCGAACGCAGCATATGGGATGCGGCCAATCTCGAGGCGTCTGACGACTTCGTGGCGAAGATGAAGGACGTCTCCAATCGCGATTCAGAAATTCCAATGCACGCGCATACGAGGGGGCAGTTGCTGCACGTGCGACGGGGCGTCATTGTCGTGGGCACAGCGACGGCCACCTACACCTTGCCTCCGGGGCGGGCGATCTGGCTGCCCCCTCAGGTGCCGCATTGGGCGCGGTATCCTCAGGCGTCGTCGATGGGGACAATCTTTTTCGAAAAGGACGCGATCGCGTGGGATAATCCTGCGGATGTGCAAATCTACCGACTGGATGAGCTGTCGACTGCTTTGTTGAATGAAGCCACCAAATTCGCCTTCAGCGCCACGTCCGACAAGATGCAGTACATGACATTGGTAATGCTCGTGACGCGGATGGAGAAACTCGACGACCGCGGGCTGTCATTGCCTGAAGGGCATGACCCTAGATTGCGGCTCGCGACGCGCTGGTTGCGCAACAACCCGACGGACAGAGAAGATCTCGACACGCTGTCTCGCTTCGCGAACTGTTCTCGACGGACGCTCTACCGCTTGTTTGATAGCGAGCTTGGCATGACCCCCGGCATCTGGCGTCGCCACATGCGTATGAGCCTCGCGTTGCAAATGCTGGCGACTGGCGCGCCGGTGAGCAAAGTCGCCGGAGAACTGGGGTTCACCAATCCGGGAAATTTTTCGGCGACCTTTAAGTCTATATTCGGAAAATCACCCAGCGCGTTCTTCTCGTAAATTGGCCAATAGGGAATAAGTCCAACAAAGCGCATAAATAAGCAGCCTGACAAGTAACGACGGAACACATCAACTGAAGTGGACCCTTTTTACGCCGCGATCTGGTCCCTTTTTACACTGCGATTGACAGGAGAACAGAGACTGGTTCGCATGGCACTGTCAGAGGAAACTCACTTATGAAGGGCAGGGTGGTTTTGTGGTTTGACTGGATGACGAAACGTTCTCCTTTTCGCTATTTCAAAACCAGTCCGGAAGTCATTCTCCTTGCGGCGATGCTATAGGTACGGTTTCCGCTCTCGCTGCGGAATGTGGAGGATTTGCTGCACGAACGGGGTATCGAAAGCAGCCATAAAACGTTACGGCAAGCCGGAGGTCGTCGTCACAGACAAACTGCGTTCATATGGCGCGGCGATGAAAGTTATTGGGAATGTGGCCGGGCAAGAAACCGGCCGTTGGCTGAACAACCGAGTGGAGAATTCACATCTACCTTTTCGAAGGCGAGAGCGAGCCATGCTTCGCTTTAGTCGTCTGCGAAGCTTGCAAAAATTTGTCTCCGTCCATGCTTCCGTTTTCAACCATTTCAATCAGGCAGACTTTCCCAAAGAGATCCTTTCAAGTTGAACCGCAACGCTGCTCTTGCTGAGTGGCGTGGCCTTTGCTCGGCATAAAGGTCAGCCTCACCGGCCTAGCAGAGACTGGTTCGAATTCGTCTGACACCACCGCCACTTACCTCATATCGAATGTTCTCTAACGCCTGCAGTGCTTACTGTCCGTCATCAGATAATTTGAGACAGATGGCAGTTTGACTTTGAGAGGTCATCG